>OZ245872.1:862500-2297500 GCA_965229345.1 Burkholderiaceae bacterium | reverse complement strand
GGCTTGTCACGCAGAAACTCGTCGGTGAGGCCATGAACGCGCAACGCATCGGGGTGGCTCGCTCGCTGCGGGTTGAGATACAGATGCAAGCTCCGGCCGGTGGCACGCCGGTCGACCAGTTCGACGCAGCCGATCTCGACGATGCGGTCGCCGGATTGGGGGCTGAGTCCAGTGGTTTCGGTGTCCAGGAAAACAAGTCTCATCGCAGCCTCTCAGCAAAAATCCGGGGTTGAGGTCATCCGGCTGTGGGGGTCGGACGCGCTGGTGTTTTGAAGCGCCGCTGCCAACCCATCCAGACCAGCCCGGCGCCAGCCAGCACCATGGGCACGCACAGCCACTGGCCCATGCTCATGCCGAGCGCCAGCAAGCCCAAAAAGCTGTCCGGTTCGCGGAAGTATTCGGCCATGAAACGGAAGCTGCCGTAGCCGATGAGGAACATGCCTGAGACGATGCCCAGCGGGCGTGGCTTGCGCGCATAGATCCACAGCAGCGCAAACAGCAGCAGTCCCTCCAGTCCGAACTGGTAAAGCTGGGAGGGATGTCGAGGGATGCTTACACCTGACTGCGGAAACACCATCGCCCACGGCAGCGAGGGGTCTGCTGCCCGCCCCCACAACTCGCCATTGATGAAGTTGCCTATTCGACCCGATGCCAGCCCGGTCGGCACGCACGGCGCGATCAGGTCGGTGACTTCGAGAAAGTGCCGTCCGCGGGAGCGCGCGAATGCCCACATCGCCGCCAGCACCCCGAGCAGCCCGCCATGGAACGCCATGCCGCCCTTCCAGACCTCGAAGATTTCCAGCGGATGGGCCAGGTAGTGGCCTGGCTTGTAGAAGAGGACATAACCCAGCCGACCGCCGATCACGACACCGATCACGCCGTAGAACAGCAGGTCTTCCACATCACGCTGAGTCCAACCCACGCTGGCAAATTGGGCTTGTTGCGTGCGCCGCGTGGCGAGCCATAGAAACAACCCGAAGGCGACCAGATAGGTCAAGCCGTACCAATGAATCTGAAGAGGCCCCAGCGACAGGGCCACGGGGTCGAACTGGGGATGCACGAGCATCAGGGCACTTTCTTCTGGCGGTCCGGAATTGAAGGCGCTGATTGTGGGTGCTGCGCCTCGGCGGCCTGCACATGGTCGACAAAACGTCGAACCACGGGCACGGCTTCTGCGCGCCAGACGAGACTGGTATCGCACGACAACGGCGCATCATCGAGCGCGCGATAGACCACGCCTGGGCGCTGCAACTGCATCAGTGACGCGGGAACCCACGCGACGCCCATGCCGGCAGACACCAGATTGACGATGGTCTGCAGCTGGTTGGCCTCTTGCGCAATCTGGGGTGTGACGCCGCGCGCACGGTAGTGGCCGACGATGGCATCGAACAATGATGGCGCCATCGATCGCGGGAAGATGACCAACGGCTCCGATGCAATGCGATCAAACGTCAGACTGCGGCGGGTGGTCAGCGGATGCCGATCGGGCAGCGCCATCACCAGCGGCTCACGCAGGGCCCGCCATGCTTGCAGGCCTGGCGGCACGGCGCCCTGCGCGTGCAGCACGAATCCAGCGTCAATGTCGCCAGACGCGAACGCATCGAGCTGGACATCGAGTGTCGCCTCGCGAAGCGTCAGCGCGACGTCCGGGTTGGCGTGGCGGAACGAGCGCAACCATTCAGGCAGTGGGCCGTAGGCGATGCTCGACACAAAGGCCAGTCTGAGGCGGCCTGCCAGCCCAGCTGCAGCGGCTTGCGCCTGGCGAGGCAGATCGTCGGCAGCCTGCAGCAGCCGCCGTACTTCGGGCAACAGTGCCCGACCTGCAGGTGCCAGGGCCACCGAACGTTGCGTGCGCTCGAACAGGGGCACGCCCAGTTTGCGTTCCAACGCCTGGATCGCCATCGTCAGCGGTGGCTGTGTGATGTTGAGTCGGTGCGCGGCGCGGCCGAAATGCAGTTCTTCGGCCAGCACCACGAATTGCCGCCACGTTCGAACCTCGATCATTGATACTTTCAGAAGATCAATACAGACTCAACAATATATTGGACTGTGATCCGACGGGTGGCGATACTTGCCATTTCACATTGCCAGGAGGCTCCGATGGCTGCCAATCGCCGCTCCAAGAACATCACCGAAGGCGTCGCGCGTGCGCCGAATCGGTCCATGTATTACGCACTCGGCTACGAAGCGGGTGACTTCAAGAAGCCGATGATCGGCGTGGCCAACGGGCACTCGACCATCACGCCGTGCAACTCCGGTCTGCAGAAGCTCGCCGATGCAGCTGTTGCCGGGATCGAGGCCGCCGGGGGCAATGCCCAGATCTTCGGCACACCGACCATCTCCGACGGCATGGCCATGGGCACCGAAGGCATGAAGTACAGCCTGGTGTCGCGCGAAGTCATCTCTGATTGCATCGAGACCTGTGTGGGTGGTCAGTGGATGGACGGCGTGCTGGTGGTGGGCGGCTGCGACAAGAACATGCCCGGCGGCATGATGGGCATGCTGCGCGCCAACGTGCCGGCCATCTATGTGTACGGCGGCACCATCCTGCCTGGCAAGTACAAGGGCCAGGACCTGAACATCGTCAGCGTGTTCGAGGCGGTCGGCCAGTTCAGTGCCGGCAACATGAGCGAAGAAGACTTCTGCCAGATCGAGCGTCGCGCCATCCCCGGCAGCGGATCCTGCGGCGGCATGTACACCGCCAACACGATGAGCTCGTCGTTCGAGGCGCTGGGCATGAGCCTGCCGTTCTCGTCGACGATGGCCAATGTCGAAGATCCGATCGTCGAGCACACCAAGGAGGCCGCGCGCGTGCTGGTCGAGGCCGTCAAGGCCGATCTGAAGCCGCGCGACATCGTCACCCGGCGCAGCATCGAGAACGCCGTGGCGGTGATCATGGCCACCGGGGGCTCGACCAACGCCGTGCTGCACTTTCTGGCGATTGCCCACGCGGCCGAAGTCGAATGGAGCATCGACGACTTCGAGCGCGTGCGCCGCAAGGTGCCGGTGCTGTGCGACCTGAAGCCCAGCGGCCGCTATCTGGCGATCGACCTGCACCGCGCCGGCGGCATCCCTCAGGTGATGAAAACGCTGCTGGCAGCAGGCCTGCTGCATGGCGACTGCATGACGATCACCGGCAAGACGGTGGCCGAGAACCTGGCCGACATTCCCGACGTGCCGCGTGCCGACCAAGACGTGATACGCCCGATCGGCAACCCGATGTATGCCGAAGGTCACCTCGCCATCCTGAAGGGCAACCTGTCGCCCGAAGGCTGTGTTGCCAAGATCACTGGCCTCAAGAATCCGGTCATCACCGGGCCGGCGCGGGTGTTTGACGACGAGCAATCCGCGCTGGCGGCGATCATGGCCAAGAAGATCGTGGCCGGTGACGTGATGGTGCTGCGCTACCTGGGCCCCAAAGGTGCGCCAGGCATGCCGGAGATGCTGGCACCGACCGGCGCCTTGATCGGCCAAGGTCTCGGTGAGTCGGTCGGCCTGATCACCGATGGGCGCTTCTCGGGCGGTACCTGGGGCATGGTGGTAGGCCACGTGGCGCCTGAAGCCTACGCCGGAGGTCTGATCGCGCTGGTGCACGAAGGTGATTCCATCACGATCGATGCGCACACCCTCACTCTGCAACTCAACGTCAGCGATGAGGAGATCGCTCGTCGCCGTGCGGCCTGGACGCCGCCTGCCCCGCGCTACACCCGCGGCGTGCTGGCCAAGTTTGCGCGCAACGCGTCGAGCGCAAGTTCTGGTGCGGTGCTAGACAAGTTCGAGTGACTTAACGGGCTTCTGCCTGCCGGCGCTGAGCCGCTCAGCGCTTGCGCCGGCTGCGCGGATCCATCCCCAGCGCCTCCAGGTTGTCCTGGCGGCGCTTTTTCTTGCGGTCTTCCATCTTCTCGATCTCGCGCCGCTTGTTCCACCCCGAGCTGTCGGCGTAAGACCACCAGATCACCGCCAATGCAAACGGCCACAGCACGGCCCAGTACGACCACTGCCCCACGGGCCCGAACTCGGCGAGTTTCAAGATGAGTAGCAAGACGCCCAACACGACCATGTACACGGCGATCTCCTTGATTTGCCAGGGGCGATGGTGGCAGGTGGCAATCCACCGGCTACCCTAGAATTCACAATGCGAATGTATCTCAGCACACTCTGTCAACGAGGCCCATCGCACTCCCGTTAGTGCGCAACATGACCAAAGAGAACCCCATGAAAATTGCCCTGCTCCTGACCTCCACCCTGCTGATGAGCGCGTCGGCGTTTGCCAATCCCGAACTGGCTGAGAAAAAGGGCTGCCTGGCCTGCCACGCAATCGACGCCAAGCGCATCGGCCCAAGCTACAAGGATGTGGCAGCGAAGTATGCAGACGACAAGAAGGCGGTCGCCGCATTGGCCACCAAGGTGCGCAAGGGCGGCGGCGGTGTGTGGGGCACCATCCCGATGCCCGCCAACCCGCAAGTGACCGAGGCCGAAGCCAAGAAGCTGGTGGAGTGGATCCTGGCAACCAAGTGAGTGCCGCTGGCAGGCGACGTACTCAACGTCGCCTCCAGCAGGAACAAAGAGAAAAGCCCCGCATGCGGGGCTTTTTCTTTTCTTGTCGTGGCATCGGGTGTCAGTAGGCCTGCCCCAGCTGATCGAGGATCGCTGGGTTCTCCAGCGTGCTGGTGTCCTGCGTTACCGCCTCGCCCTTGGCAACAGAGCGCAGCAAGCGGCGCATGATCTTGCCGGAACGCGTCTTCGGCAGGTTGTCGCCAAACCGAATGTCCTTGGGCTTGGCGATCGGTCCTATCTCCTTGCCGACCCAGTCGCGCAGCTGTTTCGCGATCGCCTTGGCTTCATCGCCTGTCGGTCGAGAACGCTTCAGCACGACGAATGCGCAGATCGCCTCACCGGTGGTGTCATCTGGCCGACCGACCACGGCAGCTTCTGCGACCAGATCGGTGCAGCTGACCAGCGCCGACTCGACCTCCATCGTGCCCATGCGGTGGCCGGACACATTCAGCACGTCATCGATGCGGCCGGTGATGGTGAAGTAGCCGGTTTGTGCGTCGCGGATCGCACCGTCGCCCGCCAGGTAGTACCGGCCCTGAAAATCTTCCGGGTAGTAGCTCTTCGCAAAGCGCTTCGGGTCACCCCAGATCGTGCGGATCATGCTGGGCCACGGCTTCTTGACGACGAGAATGCCGCCCTGCCCGTTCGGCACGTCCTTGCCTGTTTCGTCGACGATCGCGGCCATGATGCCCGGGAACGGCAAGGTGCATGAGCCTGGGACCAGCGGCGTGGCACCCGGCAAGGGCGTGATCATGTGGCCGCCGGTTTCGGTCTGCCAGAAGGTGTCGACGATCGGGCAACGTCCGCCGCCGATGTGCTGGTGATACCACTCCCACGCAGCGGGGTTGATGGGTTCGCCCACCGAGCCCAGGATGCGCAAGCTGCCCAGATCGTAGCGATCGGGGTGCACTGCAGGGTTGCTTTCTGCGGCCTTGATCAGCGAGCGGATCGCGGTGGGTGCGGTGTAGAAAACCGTGACCTTGTGGTCCTGGATCATGCGCCAGAAGCGGCCTGCATCGGGATAGGTCGGCACACCCTCGAACACGATCTGGGTTGCTCCAAGCGCCAGCGGGCCGTAGGCGATGTAGGTGTGCCCGGTGACCCAGCCGATGTCGGCGGTGCACCAGAAGATGTCGGTCGGCTTGAGATCGAAGGTCCACTTCGTGGTCAGCATCGCGTGCAGCAGGTAGCCGCCCGTCGAGTGCTGCACCCCTTTGGGTTTGCCGGTCGAGCCCGAGGTGTACAGCAGAAACAGCGGATGCTCGGCACCCACCCATTCGGGCTCGCAACTGGCAGGTTGCGCGGCCATCACCTCGTGCAGCCACAAGTCACGCGGGTTCCAGGCAATCTTGCCGCCCGTGCGGCGATACACGATCACGTCTTTCACCGTGTCGCACTGGCCCGAATCCAGGGCTTCGTCGACGATGGCCTTGAGCGGCAGCGACTTTCCGCCGCGCAACTGCTCGTCGGCCGTGATGACGAGCACCGCGCCGGTGTCCTTGATGCGATCCTGCAGGCTCTGTGCTGAAAAGCCACCGAACACCACCGAGTGCGTCGCACCGATGCGCGCACAGGCTTGCATGGCGATCACGCCCTCGACGCTCATCGACATGTAGATGACGACGCGGTCGCCTTTCTGGATGCCGCGCGCTTTCAGGGCATTCGCGAGCTGGCAGGTCCGCGCCAGCAGGTTGCGGTAGGAGACCTGGGTGACCTCACCGCCGTCGGCCTCGAAAATGATCGCGACCTTGTCGCCCAGGCCGGCTTCGACCTGCCGGTCGAGGCAGTTGTAGGAGGCGTTCAAGGTGCCGTCTTCGAACCACTTGAAGAACGGTGCCTCGCTGTCGTCGAGCGAGCGGGTGAACGGTGTCTTCCAGATGACCGTCTCGCGTGCCAACCGGGCCCAGTAGCCCGCATAGTCGGCTTCGGCTTCGGCGCACAGCGCCTGGTACTGGGCCATGCCCGACACATGCGCCTCGCGGGCCAGTTCAGCGGGTGGAAGGTACTGCTTCACGGACGTGGAATCACTCATCGTTGTCTCCTGCTCTGTGTTGTTCACGTCGCAGCGTTGCTGCGCCCGCGCCTCGCGCCCTTCAGGCGTCATCTTTTGGTGGCTGGACGTTAGCGGCTGGCTCTTACGAAGCCCTTACTCTGCGGCCGGCCGCCTGTCAAACATCGCATACCCCTGCACTGCCTACAATTCCTTGCGGTTTGGTTGTACCCCGCCTCACGTCGATGGCGAAGCATCCCGACGCCTCCATTACCGAGTCCCACCATGAGTCTTCCGACCCCGCCGAATACGTCTCGTCGGCTGCGGCCGCTGCCTGCAGCGATCTTTGCCACCCGATGGTTGCAACTGCCGCTGTACCTCGGATTGATCTTGGCACAGGCGGTGTACGTCTTCCATTTCTGGGTGGAGTTGGTCCACCTCATCGAAGCCGTGTTCGGCAGCGAAAAAGCGCTTGCCGCGCTGGTCCAGAGCATCGGCTACCAGCTCGCACCGATCAAGGATGCGGCTGGCACCGTGATTGGCTACGAGGCGCCCAAGCTCAATGAGACCGTGATCATGCTCGTCGTTCTGGCGCTGATCGACGTGGTGATGATCTCCAACCTGCTGATCATGGTCATCGTCGGCGGCTACGAGACCTTCGTGTCGCGCATGGGCCTGGAAGATCACCCCGACCAGCCCGAGTGGTTGAGCCATGTGAACGCTTCGGTGCTGAAGGTGAAGCTGGCCACCGCCATCATCGGCATCAGTTCCATCCACCTGCTGAAGACCTTCATCAGCGCGGGAAACTACACCGAGAAAGTGCTGATGTGGCAGACCTTGATCCACATCACATTCCTGCTGTCCGCCATCGCCATCGCCGCGACCGATCGCCTGATGTCGAGCCCGACGTCATCAGAGCCGCACTGAGTGCGTCTCACCCCCAAGCCCATCGCCCATGACCACCATCCGCCAAGACGACCTCGTCGAATCCATCGCCGCTGCGCTGCAGTACATCAGCTACTACCACCCTGCTGATTACATCGCCCATCTGGCACGCGCCTACGAGGCCGAGCAGAGCCCGGCTGCGAAGGACGCGATTGCCCAGATCCTGACCAACTCGAAGATGTGCGCCGAAGGTCGCCGGCCGATCTGCCAGGACACCGGCATCGTCAACGTGTTCCTGAAGATCGGCATGGACGTGCGCTTCGAAGGCTTTGACGGCAGCATCGAGGATGCCGTCAACGCCGGCGTGCGCCGCGGTTACCTGAATCCCGACAACGTGCTGCGCGCCAGCATCGTGGCCGACCCGCATTTCGAGCGCAAGAACACCAAGGACAACACCCCGGCCGTCGTCCACATGACGGTGGTGCCGGGCAACACGGTGGACGTGCAGGTCGCAGCCAAGGGCGGTGGCAGCGAGAACAAGAGCAAGTTCGTGATGCTGAACCCGAGCGACAGCCTGGTCGACTGGGTCATGAAAACCGTGCCAACGATGGGCGCCGGCTGGTGCCCGCCCGGCATGCTGGGCATCGGCATCGGCGGCACCGCCGAGAAAGCCATGCTGATGGCCAAAGAGATCCTGATGGATCCGATCGACATGTACGAGCTGAAGGCGCGTGGCCCGAACAACAAGACCGAGGAACTGCGCATCCAGCTGTGCGACCAGATCAACGCCCTGGGCATCGGTGCGCAGGGTCTGGGTGGCCTGACCACGGTGCTCGACGTGAAGGTCGCGATGTACCCGACGCACGCGGCCAGCAAGCCGGTGGCGATGATCCCGAACTGCGCCGCCACCCGCCATGCGCACTTCGTGCTCGACGGTTCCGGCCCCGCCTACATCGACCCGCCGAGCCTCGACCTGTGGCCCGATGTGCACTGGCAGCCCGACTACAACAAGAGCAAAAAGGTCGACCTGAACACGCTGACCAAGGCCGAGGTGGCGAGCTGGAAGCCCGGTGACACGCTGCTGCTCTCCGGCAAGATGCTGACCGGCCGCGATGCCGCGCACAAGCGCATCCAGGACATGCTCGCCAAGGGGGAGAAGCTGCCGGTCGATTTCACCGACCGCGTCATCTACTACGTCGGCCCGGTCGATCCGGTGCGCAACGAGGTGGTCGGCCCCGCCGGCCCGACCACGGCGACGCGGATGGACAAGTTCACCGAGATGATGCTGGCCGAAACCGGCCTGATCGGCATGATCGGCAAGGCCGAGCGTGGCCCGGCTGGCATCGCCGCCATCAAGAAGCACCAAAGCGCGTACCTGATGGCCGTCGGCGGTGCCGCCTACCTGGTCAGCAAGGCGATCAAGCAGGCCAAGGTGGTCGGTTTCGCAGACCTGGGCATGGAAGCCATCTACGAGTTCGACATCACCGACATGCCGGTCACGGTGGCGGTCGATTCGACGGGCACCTCGGTGCACGAGACCGGGCCGAAGGAGTGGCAGACGAAGATCGGGAAAATTCCTGTCGTGGCGGGCTGAGCGCTTCACCCGAGCAACCGTTGATTCAGCCGGGTGAGGCCAGGCTCCTAGAATCCGGCTCTATGAATTGGCGTGTCCTGTTTCTGTTGATCGCACTGGTATTGGTCTGGTCGGGCCACGTACACGATCGACCGGTCAACACGCCAGCCTTGGCCTCAGCGGCCCATCCACACGGTGACTGGGCCACGGCCCTGGCGCAGCCGAGCACCGACACACCCGGTGACCCTTCGTCAGCACCTCTGGCTGCGCAAGTCGCCGAGGAGGCCGTGGTCGACCTGATCGGCCTGCTGCCCCCGAGCGCCTGTGCATCGGTGTCCATGCCGTCGATGGACTGGCCCGGGCTTTATGCCTCGCTGGCTCGCATCGCTCCCTACCTCGACGGACCACAGCGTCCGCCGCGCGTCGCGCACGTCCTCACGTGACGCCGCCGCGGCTGAGGCCGCGGCCCGTTTTCCCGTCCCGCCCTCGGCATCCCGAGCGCACCGCCGTCGGTGCCCGGCGCGGCCGGCCTCGCCCCCATTCGCTTTTCAATCTGAAGGACCTCACATGAACACTGCCTTTCATCCTGCCTCTGTGACCTCGGTCAGCACGTCGGTCGACCAGCGCAACCGCGTGCTGCGCAACACCTACTGGCTGCTGGCGCTGTCGATGGTGCCCACCGTGCTGGGCGCCTGGATCGGCGTGACCACCGGTATCGCACGTGCCATGTCGCCTGGCATCAGCCTGGTCGTCTTCCTGGCTGGCGCCTTCGGCTTCATGTATGCCATCGAGAAGACCAAGAACTCCGCCTCGGGCGTGCCGGTGCTGCTGGGCTTCACCTTCTTCATGGGCCTGATGCTCTCGCGCATGGTCGGTGCGGTGCTGGGTCTGGCCAATGGCGCGGGCTTGATCATGATGGCCTTTGCAGGCACCGGCGCGATCTTCCTGGGCATGGCCACGTTGTCCACCGTGATCAAGCGCGACCTGAGCTCGATGGGCAAATTCCTGTTCATCGGCATGATCATGCTGCTGGTGGCGGGCATTGCGAACTTCTTCATCCAGTCGAGCGCACTGATGATCACGCTGTCGGTGATCGCCATCGGCATCTTCTCGGCCTTCATCCTGTATGACCTCAAGCGGGTCAAGGACGGCGAAGAGACCAACTACATCTCCGCCACGCTGGGCGTCTACCTCAGCCTGTACAACGTGTTCCAGTCGCTGCTGGCCATCTTCGGGATGACGGGTTCGCGCGAGGAGTGATCAAAGAAGGGGGCCGCCTTGGCCCCCTCCTCCGCGCGAAGCTCACCCTCGGCTGCTCAACCGTGCTTCACCACCCAGCTGATGAACGCATCCAGCGCGGGTCGGGCCCGGGCCGCGTCGGGGTGGTTGACGATTGCAGTCACTGCGTAGACGGTGCCGCTGCGCCCACGCACATAACCCGCCAACGCACGGGTGTCGCTGAGCGTGCCGGTCTTCAGAAAGGCCTGTCCTTTGGCCAGGCCGTCGCGCATGCGATTGACCAAGGTACCGTCGACGCCCGCAATAGGCAGTGAGTCGACGAACGCCTGTGCGCCCTTGGTGCGCCACGCGTTGCACAGCAGCTGCACCATGGCTCGCGGTCGGCCGCGTTCTTCTCGCGACTGACCTGAACCCAGGTCGACACGGATGTCGCCATCGAGCAGGCCTTGACCGCGCAACCATTCATGGACGCGGTTTTTCGCGTCCTGTCGGGCCTGGCCGGGCGGCACGCCATCGGCTGACAACGACAGCAGCAGGCTGCGCGCCGCCTCGTTGTCGCTGGTCTTGTTGATTTCTCGCACCACCTGCGACAGCGGGATCGAGAACTCGCTGCGCCAGGCGGTCTTTGCCTTTGGATTCGAAACAGGCGCTTCGTCCGGGCGATGGCCCGCTTCGATCACACGTCCACGCAGCACGCCGCCCGTTTCGGCCCACAGCCCCGCTACCGCCCGGCCGACCGAGGACACGCTCAGCGGCGCCGACGCCACGCCGAGGGCAGGCAGCACCACGTTGGAAGCCCGGGCCATGCCAGGCAGCGGGCGTACATAGGCCACGTATTCCTTCGGGCAGCTGGCATCCCAGCGGCCGCGAACCCACAGATGCGGTTTCGGGCCGAAGTTGTCACCCGGGTTCGCCCAGCGTGCCCAGGCGTCGCAGGGCCCGCCCATCAGCACATCGTTGACGATCACGACATCGGGCGGTTGGGGTGTCAGCACGATCTTCGCGCGATCTCCCTGGCCCGGTTCGATGGACAGCACCATCGAGCCCTCGTTGTAGGCGCGCGCCGCATCGCTGCGCGGACCCGCGCCGGTGGGCTCGGTCGTCGCGGCGGCGAGGTCCTCGCCGTCCTCTGCGCTGCTCTCGGGCAACAGCAGCACCCCTTGAAGCACCAGCTGCCCGCTGATGCTCTGCAAACCCTCGGCACGCATCTGCTTGAACCACAGGCGCATTTCGTCGGCCGTGATCGGATGACGGTTGCCGGCGATCACGAGATCGCCACGCAGCTGGCCGTTGACCACGGGCCCGGTGGCGTGGGCGCGCAGCGGCCAGAGGTGCGTCGGTCCCAGCAGATCCAGCGCTGCCAACGAGGTGACGACCTTGGTGGTGGAGGCCAGCCAGAAGGTCTGCTCGGCGTTCAGTGACGCCAGTGGCTTCGCCGCCAGACCGTCGTCCGTTCGATCGCTTCGTTCTGTGCGCTCAACCGGGCGTGCATAGAAACCGAAGCTCTTCAGTGGTACCCCGGATTCACGCATCGCCGCCATGACCTCGGACGGCATCGGATCGGCGGCGCTGGCACCTGTGCACATCAGCGTGGCGAGCGCCAACAGCAGCAGCGGGCGGCTGAAACAAGACATCCCGTGAGCCTACCGTCTGAACGGACTAGCGAGGCGGTGCATGGTCAGCGGCGCAGGCCGAAGTCGTGCTGGTTTGCGCACATCGGCCCGCGTCCCGCTCAGGTTCAGGCGGCGTGTACCTGTGCGCTGGCCACTTGCTGCAAGCCTGTCAGGACATCGCCGATGAGAATGATGGCCGGGCTGCCCAGCTGGTGCTGTGCGATCAGTGGGACAAGCTCTCCCAGTACCCCCACCGCATGTCGCTGCTGCGGCAGGCTGGCGTGCTGGACCACGGCCACCGGTGTGCTGGCCGGCAGCGATGGGAGCAGTCCGTCCTGCACCTGGCAGGCGGTGGCGACGCTCATGTAGATCACCAGCGTGAGGCCCTGCGCGGCCGCTGCGGCCAAGGTGGGCCAGTGCAGTCCGGCATCGCCGTGCTTTGCATGGCCGGTGACCAGGATCACGCCGTGCGCATGCGCGCGGTGTGTCAGCGGCACCTGCAGAGCGGTCGCCGCAGCCAGGCCGGCGGTGATGCCGTTGACGACCTCGACCGCCACGCCGTGCGCACGCAGGTACTCTGCTTCTTCGCCGCCACGCCCGAACACGAACGGGTCCCCGCCCTTCAACCGCACCACCCGCTCACCGGCCTGTGCTTCGCGCAGCATCAGCTGCTGGATGAAAGCCTGAGGCGTGCTCTGACAGCCTCCGCGCTTGCCCACGTGAACGATGCGTGTCGCGCGGCGGGCGTAGCGCAGCACGCCATCGCCGACCAGGTCATCGACCAGCAGCACCGTGGCACGGCGGATCGCGCGCACGGCCTTCAGCGTCAGCAGCTCCGGATCGCCCGGGCCGGCGCCGACCAGCATCACCGACCCGCGAGATGCGGGGTGCGCGCCAGAGTCCATCGTCATCAACATGATTTCCTCGTCTGGCGTGGATCACGCCGGTTCGGCCACGGTGGTACGCACCAACCGCTTCAGCTCGGGCACGCACGAGCCACACTGCGTGCCGCATTGCAGGCCTCGCTGCAGCTGGCCGAGGCGGGCATCGTCATCGCCATGGCAGCACTGGAGCAGCTCGACGATCCGCGGTTCGCTGACATCGAAACAGCTGCACACCTGCCTGCCGCGGGCCACCACGGCAACCGGGGCTTGGGCGCCGGGCGACAGCAACAGCCGTCCGTAGGCCTGCGCAGGCAGTTCGTCTTGCAACACCGGCTTGACCCAGGCTTCGGCGCTGATGTCGCCACCCAGCAGCAGCGCATCGAGGCGCTGGCTGCCGTCGGCCTGCGCCACCAGACGCATGCTGCGCCGCTGACCGCGCTTGCCGTCGGCGTAGTGCAGTACACCAGCTTGACCCAGCCCGAGCAGGCTTTCCAGCACTTCCAGCCAGGCCTGTGGCGCCGGCTCCAGCGCTGCGGCACGCAACAGCAGGCCGGTGCGTTCGCGACCAAACGGAACGCACAGCGCGAAGGGCATGGCCACGCCCCGGCTTTCGATCAGCGCGGCGAGCTTGGGCTTCAGGGCCAAGGCCTGATCCGGTGGCAACCAGGCCATGGCCAACAGCCGCCAGGGCAGATCCACCTTCGTGATCCTGACGGCCGCGTGCTTGAGTTCCGGCTGCTTGGATTGCGGGCAGTACGCCGGCGAGGTCAGCGCGTTGATGCCCGCCACCCGCTGGCCAGTCGCCGTGGCGCCCCACACATACTCGTCGCCCCAGTGCATGGCGATGAAGCACTGCATCGGCGACATCTGCGGGCTGGCCCGCGCCGGCAGAACGACGTCGCCGCGGCGCGAACTGATCTGTACCAGGTCACCCGTCGCCACCCCCAGCCGCAGCATGTCCTGCGGATGCATGTCCGCCGCCGGCTCCGGTTCGTGACCGAACAGTCGCCCGAGCGTGCCGGTGCGGCTCATGCCGTGCCACTGGTCGCGCAGGCGCCCGGTGTTCAGCGCATAGGGATAACGGGCGTCGCGTTCCTCGGCCACCGGCTCGTAGGGCGTGTCGATGAAGCGTGCCCGACCGTCGTCGGTGGGGTAGCGGCCGTCTTCGTAAAGTCGGGCGCGACCCGCGCCGGCGCCCGCGGGAAACGGCCATTGCGCAGGCGACTGCTCCAATTGGCCGTAGCTCAACCCGGTGATGTCCAGATCACGCCCGCGGGTCGACTCACGGTGCTCGTTCCACACCGCACTGGCGTCGCCGTACGGGAACAGTGTGCTGGCAGCGGTGCCCAGCCGGGCGGCGGGCATCGGGTGGGCCCGCAGGCGCTGTTCGAGCCGGCGCGCGAAATCGACGCCGATGCGCCAGTCGTGGCGGGCCTCGCCAGGTGCTGCAACGGCCGGGCGCACCCGGCTGATGCAGCGCTCACTGTTGGTGACGGTGCCGTCCTTCTCGCCCCAGGTGGTGGCCGGCAGCAGCACATCGGCATAGCGCGCGGTGGCGGTGGTGGCGTAGGCCTCCTGCACGACTACCAGTTCGCAGCGCTCCAGCGCCCGGCGCACGGTGGCCTGGTCGGGCATCGACTGCGCCGGGTTCGTGCAGGCGATCCACAGCACCTTGATCTGCCCGTCGGCCGCAGCCTGGAACATCTCGACCGCGCTCTTGCCCGGTGCCGAGGGCACGTCCCGGACCTGCCACAGCCGTGCCACCTCGGCGCGATGTTCGGCATTGGCCAGATCGCGGTGCGCGCTCATGGCCGTGGCCAGACCGCCGACCTCGCGGCCGCCCATGGCGTTGGGCTGGCCCGTCAGCGAGAACGGGCCGGCGCCCGCCTTGCCGATCTGACCGCAGGCCAGATGCAGGTTGATCAGCGCCGCGTTCTTCGCCGTGCCACTGCTGCTCTGGTTCAGGCCCTGGCAGTACAGCGACAGCGTGGGCCGGCGCGCCGTCGCATCGATGCCATCCAGTCCGGCAAACCAGCGCGCCGCCTGCACCAGGTCGGCTTCGGCAATGCCGCACAGCTGCGCCACCACCTTCGGTGTGTACTCGCGCACCCCATCGCGCACGGCCTCGAACCCGCGCGTGTGCGCAGCGATGTGGCTGGGATCGGTCAGACCTTCCCACAGCATCAGGTGCAGCATGCCGTTGAACAGCGCGACATCGGTGCCGGGCAGGATCTGCAGAAACAGATCGGCCGCCTCGGCGGTCTCGGTGCGGCGTGGATCGACGACGATCAGCCGCAGCCCGGGCCGCGCCCGCTTGGCGTCCTCGATGCGGCGAAACAGGATCGGATGGGCGAACGCGGTGTTCGAGCCGGTGATGAACAGCGTGTGCGCATGGTTCAGGTCGTCGTAACAAGCAGGCGGCGCGTCGGCGCCCAGCGTGGCCTTGTAGCCGGCGACGGCACTGCTCATGCACAGCCGCGAGTTCGTGTCGACGTTGTTGGTGCCGATGAGTCCTTTGGCCAGCTTGTTGTAGACGTAGTAGTCCTCGGTCAGCAACTGGCCCGACAGGTAGAAGCCGACCGCATCGGGGCCGTGGGTGGTGATGACCGAGGCCAACCGATCGGCCAGGTGGTCTAGCGCATGATCCCAGCTGACCGGTTGCGGCGTGCCACCGCGCGCTGTCCGCATCTGCGGTTGCAGCAGCCGGGTCTGCAGCGTGACCGGCTGCGCTGCCGTCAGATGCAGGGTGCTGCCCTTGGTGCACAACCGGCCGAAGTTGGCCGGGTGCTGCGGATCGCCGCGCACCCCGGTGATCTGCCGGCCGTCGCTCTCGATGATCACGCCACAGCCCACACCGCAGTACGGGCAGGTGGAACGCGTTTCCTGTGTCATGGGCGCGGCGCTGGCACTTCAGAGGAATCGTCGCAGCGCACACCGCTGGATGCGCCCGGGCCTGCACGGGGAGGCAGCAGGTCCAGCGCCAGCGAAGACAGTTCAGCCGCATTCAGCGACACCTCGCCTGCCTCTACCTTCACCGCGAACGGGACCGTGCAGCCCACGTCGGGTGCCTGGGCGCAGCCGTCGGCGAGGCCAATGGTCCAGTTGTGCAGTGGACAGGCGACGCTGGTGCCGAACACGATGCCTTGGCTCAGCGGGCCGCCCTTGTGCGGGCAGCGGTCGAGCAGCGCGAAGACCTGGTCTTCAGCGTTGCGAAAGATCGCGACCGCGATGCCGCGCGGGCGCTCCACACGACGTGAACCCAGCACCGGGATGTCGTCGACACGGCAGATCGGTTTCCAGTCGCTCATGCCGGCACCCCCAGCGCGACGAACTGGCGCGTGTCCACCGCCGCCTTGTCGAACTCGAACCATGGATCGGGCTCTCCCTCGAGCGCCGCCTGCAACTGCGCCCACAGCGCCTTGCGGCCGGCAGGATCGTCGAGGATCTTCTTCTTCACATGATCGAGTCCGACCCGGTTCACGTAGTGCACCGTGCGCTCCAGGTACCAGCCTTCCTGGCGGTACAGCTCGCAGAACGCACCGGTGTACTCCAGCACCTCCTCGGCGGTCTTGACCTTCACGAAGAAGTGCGCCACCTCGGTCTTGATGCCGCCGTTGCCGGCGATGTACATCTCCCAGCCGCTGTCCACGCCGATGACGCCCACATCCTTGATGCCGGCCTCGGCGCAGTTGCGTGGGCAACCCGACACGGCGAACTTCACCTTGTGTGGCGCGTACATCCGCCACATGGCGCGCTCCAGGTCCTTGCCCATCTGCGTGCTGTCCTGCGTGCCCATGCGGCACCACTCGCTGCCCACGCAGGTTTTCACCGTGCGCAAGGCCTTGGCGTAGGCGTGGCCGCTGGGCATGCCGATGTCTTTCCAGACATTGACGAGGTCTTCCTTCTTCACGCCCAGCAGGTCGATGCGCTGGCCGCCGGTGACCTTCACCGTGGGGATCTTGTACTTGTCGACCGCGTCGGCGATGCGGCGCAACTCGTCGGCGGTGGTTTCGCCGCCCCACATCCGCGGGATCACGCTGTAGGTGCCGTCCTTCTGGATGTTGGCGTGGCTGCGTTCATTGATGAAGCGGCTCTGCGGGTCGTCCTTCGCCTGCTTCGGCCAGGTGCTGATCAGGTAGTAGTTGATCGCCGGGCGGCAACTCGCGCAGCCGTTCGGCGTGCGCCAGTTCAGGTGCTCATAGACGCTGGCGATGGTCAGCAGCTTGTCGTTTCGGATCGCATCGCGGGCGTCCTGGTGGCTGGCATCGGTGCAGCCACACATCGCCTTCTTGGTCGGCGCCTTCGAGTAATCACCGCCCGCGGTGAACATCAGCAGCTGTTCGACCAGACCGGTGCACGAGCCGCAGCTGGCGCTGGCCTTGGTGTGCTTGCGCACCTCATCAAGCGTGAACAGGCCCTTTTCCTTGATGGCCTTGCAGATCGTTCCCTTGGTCACGCCGTTGCAGCCGCAGACCTCGTCGGCATCGGCCATCGCCGCCGCCTTGCTGTGACCCTGGTGGCCGGTGTCACCGATGTTCGATTCGCCGAACATCAGCTTGTCGCGGATGTCGGCGATCTTGCGACCTTCGCGCAGGAGTTTGAAGTACCACGAGCCATCGACGGTGTCGCCGTAGAGGCAGGCACCCACGAGTTTGTCGTCCTGGATCACCAGCTTCTTGTAGACGCCGGCATAAGGGTCCGACATCACGATCTCTTCACAGTCAGTGCCGCCTGTGAAGTTGCCAGCCGAGAACAGGTCGATGCCGGTGACCTTCAGCTTGGTCGAGGTCTGCGAGCCCAGATAGCGGCCAATGCCGAACTGCGCCAGGTGCGTTGCACAGACCTTGCCCTGCTCGAAGAGCGGCGCCACCAGACCGTAGACCGTGCCACGGTGCGCGGCGCATTCGCCGACCGCGTAGATGCGCGGGTCGGTGATGGTCTGCATCGTGTCGTTGACGACCAGGCCGCTGCGGTTGTTGTCGCCGCAGTACAAGCCGGTCTGGATCGCCAGTTCGGTGTTGGGCCGGATGCCGGCAGCCATCACCACCAGGTCGGCCGGGATCTCGCGGCCGTCCTTGAATTGCACAGACTTCACACGACCGGCTTTGCCCTCGTCCTTGTCGCCGATCAGCGCCTGCGTCTGCGCGCCCATCAGGAAGGTCAGGCCGCGGTCTTCGAGTGACTTCTGCAGCAGCTTGCCCGCCACGTCATCGAGTTGGCGCTCCATCAGCCAGTCGTTGATGTGCACCACGCTGACCTGCATGCCGCGCAGCATCAGGCCGTTGGCCGCTTCGAGGCCCAGCAGCCCGCCGCCGATGACCACCGCGTGCTTGTATTTGGTGGCGGCATCGATCATCGCGTTGGTGTCGGCGATGTCGCGGTAGCCGATCACGCCTTCCAGGTCCTTGCCCGGCACCGGCAGCATGAAGGGGTTGGAGCCTGTGGCCATCAGCAACCGGTCGTACTCGGCCTCGATCTCGGCGCCGTCAGCGCCCACCGCGCGCACGATGCGCTGCTTGCGGTCGATGTGCACCACCTTCTTGCCGGTGTGCAGCGTGATGTGGTGGTCGCGGTACCACTCCAGCGGATTGAGGATGATCTCGTCGATCGTCTGCTCACCGGCCAGCACCGGACTCAGCAGGATGCGGTTGTAGTTCGGGTGCGGCTCGGCGCCGAACACCGTGATGTCGTACAGCTCAGGCGCGATCTTCAGTAGTTCTTCCAGCGTGCGCACACCGGCCATGCCGTTGCCCACCATCACGAGTTTCATCTTCTTCATGGCTCACGTCTCCAGGCGGGCAGTCCCGCATGCGATCGAAACATCTGGAGGAGACAGGTGCAGGGATTGGATCGACCCGGGTTGGGGTGATCGGCAGTAGCGCTTGAACACGCGGGCGACGCAATCCATGACCAGCTCCGAAAAAGCACGCGGCAAACGCCGCAGCGCAGGAGATCCATCACCACGCACTTCATCGCGCGTGCAACCCGCCGAACATCGGACACGGGTCGGGTGCGTCGCTGCACCCGAGCACTGCAGCGCAAGACTCGGGCCAGCCGTGGCCCGGCCGCGGCTGGTACCTCGCGCTGGCGCCGGATCTCACCGAGGCTGAATTCCCAAAACTGGTGCGCGCGCTCGTGCCGCATTGGTGCGAGCGGACCGCCCGATGCCACAGCACGACTCCATCGGCTGCGCACCGGAGTGCTGGGCAGATGACTTCCAGCGTTGCTCGCTTCTTGCAAGCACCCGGGCACCCCAACCCCGAGCGTAGGCACTGAATGAACAAGTTTTTGTGGATGGTGATGCTGGCGCTGCTGGTCAGCGGCTGCGGTGAGCTGTCGTACAAGCGAGGCGCCTCGACCCAGGACCTGGAAGCCGCGAAGAAGTCGTGTCAATCGGCCGGCAGCGAGAAGGCCACCGAACGATGCCTTGAAGACCAGGGCTGGACAGTGAAGAAGCTGGACGACGTCGACCTGTTCGCCACGGCCGGTGTCAGCGCCGACAACCGCAACCCTGGCGCCTTCGTGACGCCGGAGTTCGTGCCTGTGGTTCCAGCCAAGCCGGTTGCCGTCGCGCCGCCAGCCGTGAGCTCCTCTCCCGCCACTGAGAAGCCCGCGGTGGTCTCGCCACCGCCACCGTCGCCCAGCAGCCCCCTCGACATCTACACCATCAGTTCGTGGTGGAAGATGGGGGCGGACCGCGACGCACTGGCGGCAGACACCCATGACTGCGTGGCAGCGCTCGGCCCGGCACACAAGCCCAACGAGACCACGCAGCAAGTGACCCGCGGCTTCGTGGTCTGCATGCACGCCAAGGGCTGGAAGGCGCTGCGGGCCGTGGCGGGTTGAGGCCGTCTGTACTTCACGACATGCTCAGTGCCCTGGCCTGCTTCAGAAGCGAAGCGGCGAAAAACAAAACGGGTCAGCTCCTTGTGAGAGCTGACCCGTTGATTCAAATGGTCGGGACGGCGGGATTCGAACTCGCGACCCCTTGCACCCCATGCAAGTGCGCTACCAGGCTGCGCTACGCCCCGACAAGCTTGTAAGTATAGGTCCGAACAGAGGGTGTTCAGAGGGCCAGCAGGTTGCGGATCGACATCAATTCGAGCCGCACCTGGGCGGGTGAGAGTGCCGCACCTGCAGGGATGGGCACTGAGGCCTCGGGCAGGTTGATGGCCGCGGCTTGATCTCGTGCTGGCGCCGCACCGTCGGTGCCCCTGCTGTCGCTGACCGGCGCTTCTTCGCCCAGCAATGACAAGCCGGATTCTGGCTCGATCAGGCGATTGCGCGCCCCGCTGATGGTGAAGCCCTGCTCGTAGAGCAGCCCGCGGATGCGGCGGATCAGCAGCACCTCGTGGTGCTGGTAGTAGCGGCGGTTGCCGCGCCGCTTCATCGGCTTGAGCTGGGTGAACTCCTGCTCCCAATAACGCAAAACATAAGGTTTCACGCCGCACAGATCGCTCACCTCACCGATGGTGAAGTAGCGTTTGGCGGGGATGTCAGGGAGGGAATTCTCCATTCAAATCAATGACATGGCGAGGAGTTCGAGACTCTACTCGAAGCTGTCGCCCTGTGCTGTGTCGCCTTGCACGACATCCTTGAGTTTGTGGCTGGCGTGGAAGGTGACCACGTTGCGCGCCTTGATCGGTATGGTTTCACCGGTGCGCGGATTGCGGCCCGGGCGTGGCGCCTTGCGACGAATGTTGAAGTTGCCAAAGCCCGACATCTTCACATCGCGGCCCGTGATCAGCGCCGACTGGATGATGTCGAAGAAGGCCTCGACCATGTCCTTGGATTCGCGCTTGTTCAAGCCCAGGCGCTCGAACAGCAAGTCGGCCAGCTCGGCCTTGGTCAGGGTGGGCGTGTCCAGGCTGGACAGCATCATGGCTTGCGTGGAATCGTCGTTCATCGTCATCACCCGCGCAGGCGCACGCCGAGATGCGTGCGCAATGTTTCGAGCACCCCGGCCACCGCAGCGTCGATGCGCTCGTCGGTCAGCGTGGCCCCATCGTCCCGCAGTTCCAGGCGCACGGCGAGACTGCGCTCGGTGCTGGCCGCGCTGCCAGCGGCCACCGGTGGTCGGAACACGTCGAACAGATTCGCCGAGCGGATCAGGCTACCTGGCGAGTGTTCGAGAAGGGTCTGCATCAGCGCTTCGTGTGTGACGGTTTCGTCGGCCATCACCGCGATGTCTCGCCATACCGACTGCTGTTTGGGCAAAGGCTCGAACGCCGGCACGGTGGTGCGCAGCAACGCGGCCAGTTCGATCTCGAACAGCACGGGAGCGCTGTTCAATTCATACGCTTGGCGCCAGCGCGGGTGCAACTCACCGAGGTGGCCGACGGTGACGCCATCGACCTCGATGCGTGCGCTGCGGCCGGGGTGCAAGGCCGGGTGCTCGCTGGCCGAGAAACCCACCGCCTGCGGCGAAAACAGCGCCTGCACGTCGCCCTTCACGTCGAAGAAATCGACGGCACGCTCCTTGGCGCCCCACTGCGTGGCATCGACCGGCCCATAAGCCAGGCCAGCCACGCGCATCGGTTGGGTGATACCCGCCACGCTCAATGGCCCGTCGACGGCGCTGGCTTCGCGGCGGAACACACGGCCGATCTCGAACAGGCGCACGCGGGGTGCCTTGCGCGCAAGGTTGTAGCGCAGCGTGTGCACCAGGCTGCCGATCAGGCTGGAGCGCATCACCGACAGCGGACTGGCAATCGGGTTCAGCACGCGGATCGGGTCAGGATTGCCGGCCAGCTCGTGTTCCCATCGTGCTTCGACGAAGCTGAAATTGATGGTCTCGAAGTAGTCGAGCGCCGCCAGGCGATGACGCACCGCATGCGGCGAGCGCTGTGCCTCCGCGCGCACGCGGGCCGTGATTGGCGCGCGCGGCGCGGTGTTCGGCAGGCTGTTGAAGCCGATGACGCGGATCACTTCCTCGATCAGATCCTCTTCGATCTGCAGGTCGAAGCGCCAACTCGGCGGTGTGACCGTCAGCACACCAGGCGCTTCGGCGTACACCAGCCCGAGCCGCTGCATCACCCCCGCACACTGCGCCTGCGTCACGGGCATGCCGATGACCTTGGCCGCGCGGTCCACCCGCAGCGCCACGGGCTTCGCTTCGGGCAGCGCCAGCACCTGGTCGTCGATTGGGCCGCACACGGTGTCGGGCGTGCCGCAGATGTCGATGATCAGTTGCGTGAGGCGCTCGATGTGCTCGACCGTCGTGGCAGGGTCGACCCCACGCTCGAAGCGGTGCCCAGCGTCGGTCGAGAAGTTGTAGCGCCGCGAGCGACCGGCCACGGCCTCAGGCCACCAGAACGCGGCCTCGACATAGATGTTGCGGGTGTTGTCAGACACCGCGGTGGCATCGCCCCCCATGATGCCGGCAAGCGATTCCACCGCGTGGTCGTCGGCGATCACGCCGACCTTGGCGTCGACCTCCACCGTGTTGCCGTTCAGCAGCTTCAGCGTCTCGCCAGGTCGACCCCAGCGCACCTGCAGACCGCCATGGATCTTGTCGAGGTCGAAGATGTGCGAAGGCCGGCCGAACTCGAACATCACGTAGTTCGAGATGTCGACCAACGGGCTGACCGAACGCTGCCCGCAGCGCGCCAGGCGATCGACCATCCAGGCGGGCGTGCTGGCCTTCGGATTGACCTGGCGCACGATGCGCCCGGTGAAGCGCCCGCAGAGGTCACGGGCTTCAACCGAGGCCTTCAACGTATCTGGCGAACCCACAGGGGCCGGGGGAAACGTGGGCTGCCTCAGCGGTGAACCGGTCAGCGCAGCCACTTCGCGCGCCACGCCGAACACGCTCAGCACGTGGCCGAGGTTCGGCGTCAGCTTCAGCGTGAAGATCGTGTCGTCGAGCAGCAGGTGATCGCGCAGGTTGGCGCCGACGATCGCGTCCGCCGCCAGCACCAGCAGGCCACCCTGTTCGTCGGAGAGCTTCAGCTCGCGCGCGGAGCACAGCATGCCCTGGCTTTCGACGCCGCGCAGCTTGCCGAGCTTGATGCGGAAGGGCTCGGCGCTCACCTTCTCATCGGAAGGTGGCAACTCGGCGCCGACGGTGGCGCACGGCACCTTGATGCCGACACGCACATTCGGCGCACCGCAGACGATGTTCAGCGGCGCCACCGCACCGACATCGACCTGGCAGACATTGAGCCGATCGGCATCGGGATGGCGCTCAACGGCCAGCACCAAGCCGACGACCACACCGCTGAAAGGCGGCGCGGCCGGGCGCAGCTCTTCGACCTCCATGCCGGCCATCGTCAGCAGATCGGCCAGCTCGGCGGTGTTCAGGGGCGGATTGCAGAACTCGCGCAACCACGACTCGGGGAATTGCATCGCGTGAACCTTCTGAGGGAATCTTCGTGTGCGGGTGGCGTGAAACGGGTTTACTTGAACTGCGACAGAAAGCGCAGGTCGCCGTCGAAGAACAGGCGCAGGTCGTTGACGCCGTAGCGCAGCATCGTCAACCGATCCGGCCCCATGCCGAAGGCGAAGCCGATGTAGCGCTCCGGGTCGAGTCCGTAGTTGCGAACCACATTCGGGTGCACCTGGCCCGAACCGGCCACTTCCAGCCAGCGCCCTTTCAGCGGCCCGCTGGCGAACGCGATGTCGACCTCGGCCGACGGCTCGGTGAACGGGAAGAACGACGGGCGGAAGCGCAGCTGCAGATCGTCGGTCTCGAAGAAGGTGCGAAAGAAGTCGGTGAAGACGACCTTCAAATCCTTGAAGCTGACGTTCTCGCCGATCCACAGGCCTTCGCACTGGTGGAACATCGGCGAGTGCGTCGCATCGCTGTCCACGCGGTAGGTGCGGCCCGGCGCGATCACCCGAATCTCGGGCATCGGGTCAGCGCCACGGTGCTTCTCGGCGTGCGCACGTGCGTAGCGCACCTGCATCGGCGAGGTGTGCGGGCGCAGGTTCAGCCAACGGCCTTCGGCGTCTTTCACGTCGACGTAGAAGGTGTCCTGCATCGAGCGCGCAGGATGGTTCTCAGGGTTGTTCAGCGCGGTGAAGCTGTACCAGTCGGTTTCGATCTCCGGGCCTTCGGCCACGTCGAATCCCATCGAGGCGAAGATGGCCTCAATGCGCTCCATCGTGCGCGATACCGGGTGCAGTCCGCCTGTGCCACGCTGACGGCCAGGCAGCGTGACATCGAGCGCTTCGGCCTTCAGCTGTGCATCGAGTTCGGCATCGGCCAGCGCCTGGCGGCGTGCCGTCAGCGCCGCCTCGACCTGCTGCTTGGCGGCGTTGATCAACGCGCCGCGCGCTTTCTTCTCGTCTGGCGACAGCGCGGCCAGCGCCTTCAATTGGTCGGTCAGGCGACCGGATTTGCCCAGGTAACGCGCCTTTGCGTTTTCCAGATCGGCCGGTGTGGTGGCTTGCGCAAAGTCGCGCTGCGCATCGTGCACCAGAGGTTCGAGGTCGTTCATCGGAGCAAGGTCGGGGTCAAACGAAACCGCAACAAAAAAGGCCAACACGAGGTCGGCCTTGAGGGACTTGTCGCAGGCAGAGTTGCCTCCGCCTGCGTGCCACGCTGCCCCGGGCCGAGACCCGAGGACAGATCGAAGCGGTCAAGCGAGCTGGGCCTTCACCTTTTCGACGATGCTGCCGAAGCCGGCAGGATCGTTCACGGCCATGTCGGCGAGAACCTTGCGGTCAATCTCGATCGACAGCTTCTTCAGGCCAGCCATGAACTTGCTGTAGGTGACGCCGTGGCTGCGGCTGCCAGCGTTGATACGAGCGATCCACAGATTGCGGAACACGCGCTTCTTGGTACGACGATCGCGATAGGCATATTGCCCGGCGCGCATGACCGCTTGCTTGGCGATGCGGAAGACGTTTTTGCGGCGGCCGCGGTAACCCTTGGCCAGGGCAATGATTTTCTTGTGACGGGCACGGGCTGTTACACCACGTTTGACGCGAGGCATGCGTTTTCTCCTTCAGTCAATTACAGGCCGGCAAAGGGCAACATCTGCTTGATGCGCCCCGTGTCGGTCTCGTGCACGGCAGTGGCGCCACGCAAGTGGCGTTTGACCTTCGTGGACTTCTTGGTGAGGATGTGGCGCTTGAACGCCTGGCCCCGTTTGACGGTGCCGCCCGGGCGAACGCGAAATCGCTTCTTCGCGCTGCTCTTGGTCTTCATTTTGGGCATGACTGCTCCTTTTAAGTTGCTGCTGCAGGCGCCGGCACGACACGTACCGTCTTGTAGGCCTGCAGTCGCTTCTGACAGCACCGCGGCGACCACACCGCAGCACTGTGTTCCTTCAGGTGTCAGGACTTGCGTTTCGGTCCCAACACCATGACCATCTGACGCCCTTCGAGTTTGGGCATGTTTTCCACCACCGACACATCGGCCAGTTCGTCGCGGATGCGCTCGAGAAGCCGCATGCCGATTTCCTGGTGGGTGATTTCTCGACCGCGATAACGCAACGTCACCTTGCCCTTGTCGCCGTCTTCTTCGATGAAGCGGCGCAGGTTGCGCATCTTGATCTGGTAATCGCCCTCATCGGTGCCGGGTCGGAATTTGACTTCCTTGACCTCGATGACCTTCTGCTTGGCTTTCGCCTCCGCCGCTCGCTTTTGCTCTTGGTACTTGAACTTGCCGTAGTCCATCAGGCGGCAAACCGGGGGATCGGCTGTGGCGGCAATTTCGACCAGATCCACATCCAGTTCGCCTGCCATGCGCAACGCTTCAAGGGTGCTCACGATGCCCAGGGGCTCATTTTCCACACCGTTCAACCGGACTTCAGGCGCCATGATCTCCCGATTGAGCCGGTGCTTGCGCTCGGCATTCGGGGTACGGCGATCAGCAAAAGTAGCGATGGTTCAAACCTTTCAACGAACTCCAAGGCGACGGAATTCACACCAAAACATGCACACGCACCGTTCGATCAAAGGGCTGGGCGCTCCGGCTGACAGCAGGAGAGATCACGCTTTTTGAGCGATGTCACTGACCAACCTTGCGGAAAAGTCTGTCAGCGACATGACACCGAGGTCTTGATTTCCCCGGGCGCGTACTGCAATGGTTCCATTTGCCTTTTCCTTGTCACCCACGACAAGGATGTATGGAACCTTTTGCATTGAATGCTCGCGAATTTTATAGGTTATTTTCTCGTTCCGCAAATCGGTGCTAACTCTAACTCCTTGTTTTTGCAGCGCTTTCGCCACTTCCTGGGCGTAATCGGCCTGGTGTTCGGAGATATTGAGCACGCTGATTTGCACCGGCGCCAGCCAGGTCGGCAACGCGCCCGCATGCTGCTCGATCAGGATGCCGATGAAGCGCTCCAGGCTGCCCACAATGGCCCGGTGCAGCACCATCGGCGTTGCGCGCTCGCCCGCTTCGGTGACGTATTCGGCACCCAGCCGCTCAGGCATGTTGGGGTCGACCTGGATCGTGCCGCACTGCCACTGGCGGCCAATCGCGTCCTTCAGCGTGTACTCGATCTTCGGGCCGTAAAACGCGCCCTCGCCTGGCGTAACGATGAAGTCGCAGCCTGAGCGCCGCAGACTTTCCATCAGCGCGAACTCGGCCTTGTCCCACAGAGCGTCCGAGCCGATGCGCTTCTCGGGCCGGGTCGCCACCTTGTAGATGATGTTGGTGAAGCCGAAGTCGGCGTAGACCTTCTGCAGCAGCGTGGTGAACGCAGTGCATTCCTCGAGGATCTGGTCCTCGGTGCAGAAGATGTGGCCGTCATCCTGCGTGAAACCCCGCACCCGCATGATCCCGTGCAGCGAGCCGCTGGGTTCGTTGCGGTGGCATTGGCCGAACTCGCCGAATCGAAGCGGCAGATCCCGGTAGCTCTTGATGCCCTGCTTGAAGATCAGGATGTGGCCGGGACAGTTCATCGGCTTGAGCGCGTATTCGCGCTTTTCCGATTCGGTGGTGAACATGTTCTCGCGGTACTTGTCCCAGTGCCCGGTCTTCTCCCACAGCCCCTGGTCCAGCACCTGCGGGCCCTTGACCTCCTGGTAGCCGTTGTCGCGGTAGACCGCGCGCATGTACTGCTCGACCTGCTGCCAGATCGTCCAGCCCTTCGGGTGCCAGAACACCAGCCCGGGCGCATGCTCGTCGATGTGGAACAGGTCGAGTTCGCGGCCCAGCTTGCGGTGGTCGCGCTTTTCGGCCTCTTCGAGCATGTGCAGGTGCTGCTGCAGATCGTCCTTGGTTGCCCAGGCGGTGCCGTAGATGCGTTGCAGCATCTCGTTGCGGTGGTCGCCGCGCCAGTAGGCGCCGGCCACCTTCATTAGCTTGAAGTGCTTGAGCTTGCCGGTGCTCGGCACGTGCGGGCCGCGGCACAGGTCTTCGAAGGCACCCTCGCGGTACAGCGACACGTCCTCATTGGCCGGAATGCTGGCTATGATTTCCGCCTTGTAGGCCTCGCCGATGCCCTTGAAATACGCGACTGCCTCATCACGCGGCAACACGCGGCGCTCGACCTTTTCGTCCTTCTTCGCGAGCTCGCTCATCTTTGCTTCGATCGCGGCCAGATCCTCGGGCGTGAAGGGGCGGTGGTACGAAAAGTCGTAATAGAAGCCGTTGTCGATGACCGGGCCGATCGTCACCTGCGCGTCCGGGAACAGCGTCTTGACTGCATAAGCCAGCAGGTGCGCAGTCGAGTGGCGAATGACATCGAGCCCGTCGGCATCCTTCTCGGTGATGATGGCCAGCGTGGTGTCCTGCTCGATCCGGTAGCTGGTGTCGACCACCTTCGATCCGGTGCCGCTGCCCAGCCGGCCTGCCAGTGCGGCCTTCGCCAGCCCGCTGCCGATGGAAGCAGCGACCTCGGCCACTGTCACCGGTCCCGGGAACTGGCGCTGTGAACCATCGGGCAACTGAATCGAGATCATCGAAGCTCCATCGGAAAAGAAAAAGCGCGGTCCACCACCGCGCTCTGTTTGAACCTCTATAGAAGCCGAATTTTAAGCGTCAAAACGGCAGCATCGCCGCGTTGGTGGTGCGGTCGATGAACCAGAGCGCACCGATCACGATGGCGACCACCGAACCGCCGCGGATGACGGCCCCGGCATACCAGCGCTGGCGGCGAAACGCGAACAGCGCGCTGACGGCGACGGCCACGATGAACAGTTGCCCCAGTTCGATGCCCAGGTTGAACTGGAACAAGGCCCAGGCGAACTGTGCCGTGGGGAGATCGAGCTCACCCAGCACCCCGGCGAAGCCGAAACCGTGGATCAGGCCGAACAGAAAGGTCACCACAGCCCGGCGTTCGCGGAAGATCGGCGTCAGGTTGTCGATCGCGGCGAGCACGATGGTCACGGCAATCGCCGGCTCGATGAACGACGAGGACAGCGACAGCAGCTTCAGGCCCGCCAGCGCCAGGGTCACCGAGTGCGCGACGGTGAAGGCGGTGACGATCATCGCGACCGGCAACAGCGCTTGGCTGAGGCGATCGACCGGTTGCCAGCCCGTCTTCGTCCGGCGCATCACCGCTGGCAGCAACAGCGTCAGCAGAAACAGCACATGGTCATAGCCGCCGAGGATGTGGCGCATGCCTTCCGTGACGAAGCCTGCTGATGCATGCGGCTGGGGCTGCTGCAGCGGCAGCGCTGACGCTGCCACCTGGGGCTCGGCCACGCGGGCGGGCAACGAATCTGAGGCGGCGACGGCACTCGAGTCCGACGCGGGTGCGAACTCGACGGCCTTGCTGGCCGGCGGCCTGTCGTGGGTCGGATCGAGCACCTGCACCACCGCCTCGCGGCCGGGCTGCTCGATCTTCGCGATCGCACGGTGCGTCGGATCGATCTCGCGCAGCGCGCTGTAGCGGATCACCGGCAACGATTGCTCGCTGCCGCACTCGCCCGACCAGGTCAACGCGGCGTACACGCCGTCGGCGCGGCGCTCGAGCGCGGTGGCCGGGGAGCGCCACTGGCATCCGTCGACCCGCACCCTGGCGCCCAGGTAGCGCTCGATGGCAGGATAGGCCGAACGCACCTCGGCCCAGGTCAGCTGACCGTTCGCGTCCGCATCGATGTCGAGCACCGCGTCGAGGTCGCGCAGCGCCACGTCCACCCGCAGGGTCGATGCCCCGCCGTCGAGCTTGAGCTGCAGGTAGGCATCACTGCCTTTGTGGGCCAGCACGGGGCCGGCCAGCAGCAGGCAGATCCACCCCACCAACAACCGCCAGCGCTGGCGGGTGAGCTGGGCGAACCAGGGGTCAGAGCAAGGCATCGAGGCGCTGGTCATGCAGTCCCATCTCCTTGCGCAACTGATCAGCTTCGCGGATCGCCTTGGCATCGCCGCTCGCCCGCGCGGCATGCGCCAGCACCAGCAGGTCCAGCGGCTCGCGCTGCTTGCGCACGTTCTCACGCGCCAGTTCCAGCGCGGCAGCAGGTTGGTCATCGACCCACAGCGCAAACATGGCTTGTTCTCGCGCATGGGTGCTGCGCGCGCCCGGCCTCAGATTGGCCTGCGCCATCGATTCGCGCACGATGCGCGCATCGACGGCGGCATTCGGCGTTTTCAGCCGCGCGCCCACCATGGCCAGACGCAACATCACCGCATCGGTGCGCGGCTGCGGCACGAGCAGCGCCAGGGCTTCTTCTTCGCGCTTCTGATCGAAGAGGAAGTCGACGTAGGTCAGCAGCGTGTAGCCACCAGGTTCGGCTTCAAGAGCTTTCTTGAAGGCGGATTCGGCCGCTTCGGGATGGCCGTCGCGCTGCTCCAGTTCGGCCAGCGTGGTCAGCAGCCACGATCGGGTCGATGCCGGCAGGCGCGGTGGCGCCAGCAATTGCTGCAGGGTGCGACGCGCGCCGTCGTTGTCCCCTCGCAGGCTGGCGTTTTCGGCCAGACAGGCCTGAGACTCGAGGCGCACCCCCGCGGCCAGGAAACCCCGGCAGGCCGCATCCGATGCCGCGTAGCGGCCCTGCACGCGCCGCACGGTGGCCAGCGTCAGCCACGCCTGACCATGATCGGGTCGGCGCGCCACCAGCAGTTCCAGATGGCTTGCAGAGAGCTCAAATTCGTGCAGGTACTGCTGCACGGTGGCCTGCAGCAACAGCACCTCATCGGGGGCCGACTTCGGGTCAGGCCAGCCTTGCAGCACGGCCAGCGCCTGGCCGGCATAGCGCGGATCGCCGAGCTCACGTGCACGCGACAAATACCGCCTGGCCAGCGACGCCGCCGTTGCCGCATCGGTGGGTTGATGGACCCACAAGCGACGCAGCTTTCGGTCCTCGGCCGCGGTGCCGCCAGCGGGCAGCACCTCCACCACCTCTGCATCCCGGGTGGGATTGACGGGCTCGGCCTGCGCTCGGTGGCTCCACACGCCCGACAGACAGCCGGCAGCCAGCACCGTCATGAGATGCCGGGCTGAAACTCGACACATCGCCCTTGCTCCTGTGAGGTCCCCTGAAAAAACCGGCGCCCGTCCCCTCGCGAGACCCGGGCGCCGGAATTCTCCCTGATCGCCTACTCGGTGACGGCGGCAGGCTCCGTGGTGTCGCTCGACGCCAGTGTGTCGGGCACCGTGACAGGCTCCAGCGCGTCGGTGCTGGTGGCCGGCGCTGCGGCCAGTGCGGCGACATAGGTCGTGGCCGCACCCGAATCAGAGGACGCTGCCGCGGGCACGGCTGCAGTCACGGCGGGCGTGTTCGACCCACCGCCACCACCACCGCAGGCAGACAGCAGCACCGGGGCGAGGCTCATGACCCATAAAAATGATTTGTTCATGATGCTCTGGCTCCTCAGTTCGAGCCCGCGCCGGGGATCGGCTTGGCGAAGTACGGGAAGGTGCTGGTGCGTGCATACCCCGGGGTGTCGACGGCCTGGTCGATGCCGTCATGCAGCTTGAGTGCGGTCGCACCCAGCGGCACGGCAGCGGCATTGCAGGTCGACGACAGCACTGTCGGCGTGGCACCTGGGATGGTGAAGGTGTTCAAGCCGAGCACGTTGGCGTTGTTGGTGCCGTTGATGGCCGAGAGATCCCCCACGCTGTTGGCCAGACACAGGGCACCGGCCACGGCGATCAACGAGATATCCACCACGTCGTCGCTCGGGCGGCGACCGTTCGGGTACCCCGCCAAGTCGACCGCGTTGCCAAGGAAGGCCGCGCCACCGACGCGCACGACTTCACCGCCCACTCCCAATCGGTTCTGCTGGTTCAGCGGCACGGCGGGAATGGCCGTGTTCAAGCGCAGCATTTCAGCAGGGACGAGGCCTGCCGACGTCAGGCTGGTGGTGGGCCGATTGACGCCAGCGATGCCGTTCAGGAACACGTTCAGCAAGTCGGTGCGCGGCAGGTTGGTGGGTGCAATGACGCCAGGGCCGGTCGCAAAGGCGATTTCCAGCAGGCTAGGCAGCGTGGGGTTGGTCACGTAGGTGGCGAATTGCAGGTCGTCCTTCGGCTTCGATCCATTGAATCGATCCTTGTCAGGCAGGCCGATCACCACCTCGTTGACCAGGGGGCTGCCCAGGCGAGACACCTGCGTCCAGGCACCGCCAGTGACGGCCGTGGTGCCATGGCCGCGACGTGGCGTGGGGTTGATCAGACTGCCCTGGCGAACGCTGGCCGTGGTCCAGCCACCGATCACCGGATCGGATCCAGCGGTCAGGCACGACTTCGGCACTTCAATCGCCAGCGTGGTGACGTTCTTGTCTGCCAGGTTGTCGGCACCTGCGTTGTTGGCGGGGTCGGTCGCTGCATTCTTCAACGCCGGATTGGTGATGACGGAGAGCGGCACGTTGACCAGGTCGAAGATGACGCCCAGGTTGACCGCAAACGGGTCCTTGCGCTGCCCGACAAACAACCTGCCGGGGGCCGAGCAGCCGGGGATGTTGACGCTGTAGATGTGCTGCGCCGCGTAGGCGTTGTAGTCCGGAATCGTCTTCGAACCGATGTTGTCGACCGGTTTGGCAAAGGTGGCCGAGCCGCCGTTGGCGTTGGTGATCGCCGCCTTGGTGCCCTTGCGGCGGTCACCGCGGACGATGTCGACGGTGAAGGTTTCGTTCAGATTGAGGTTGGGCGAATTCGGCACGGTGACGCCACCGGCCTGAATCAGCGGAATCGGCACGTTGGCGGAGCCGATCGGAATCTGGATGCCTGGCGAGGCAGTCGTGCCCTTCAGCGTGTTCTTGAAGCGGAACTGGAAGGTGATGTCTTCCTTGGCGTCGCCGTTGTTGTCGATGTGGATCTCGTACAGCGCGTTCGGGTCGAGCGAGAAATAGTTCGGGCCGCCGTACGGGTCCTGCAGCGGCAGGTAGTTCGCCATGATGGAGACGTAGTTCTCGCGTCCCGTCTCGTAGCTGTTGAACATGTAGAAGTCGGTGGCATCGACCTTGGGCATGGCCGTGATCGATGGGGCTTCGCGGTGGCTGGACGCATGTGCCGGCACCGCGGCGCTGAGTCCGTAGGCAGCGGCCAGCGCGCCGATGATCGGCAGCAGGCGAGTGGATGGGGTCGGCGTGGTTTTCATGGGGGTTGTCTCATGTCTCGTTGTCGTGAACACGCGCAGCACCCAGGTGCCGCGGCCTGATGGCGTGCTCGCTCCAGGGAGTCGAGTGACGCTCCCCCACTTACGAGATGAGTTCGAATCTGGATGCAGTCGATCGCCCTCTGAATCGCGATCGCAACGAGATCGATGGCGGCGGCGGGCGCCGCTCGCTCAAAACCCAGCGTTTACCCTCGACGCATTCAGCGCTTGATCTGCAGCTTGGCAAACGCGGCCGACATCGCCCCTCCACCGGCCACAGGCTCGTTCGCGCGCGGCTTCGACGGCCGATCGCCTCGCCCCGCCGGCTGGAAACGGTTGCCGGCAGCAGCATCTCTGCCGCCGCGGTCGGCGGGCGTGGCATCGAGCTTCATCGTCAACGAGATCCGCTGGCGCGACAGATCCACCTCGAGCACCTTGACCTTGACCACGTCGCCTGTCTTCACCACCTCGCGCGCATCGCTGACGAACTTGTGGGCGAGCTGGCTCACATGGATCAGGCCGTCCTGATGCACGCCCAGGTCGACGAAGGCACCGAACTGCGCGACGTTGCTGACCGTACCCTCGAGCGTCATGCCGGGCTGCAGGTCCTTGATGTCCTCGATGCCGTCGGCGAGCTTGGCCACCTTGAAGTCAGGGCGCGGGTCGCGGCCGGGCTTTTCCAGCTCGGCCAGGATGTCCTTCACCGTGATGGCGCCGAAACGCTCGTCGGCGAAGGCTTCGGGTTTCAACGCGCGGATCACATCGCTGCGACCCATCACCTCGGCCGCAGGCCTCTTCACCGCGGTGAGGATGCGCTCGACCACCGGGTAGGTCTCGGGGTGCACGCCGGACTGATCCAGCGGGTTGTCGCCGTTGCGCACGCGCAGGAAGCCCGCACTCTGCTCGAAGGTCTTGGCGCCAAGTCCGGCCACCTCCAGCAGTTGCTGCCGGTTGCGAAATGCACCGTGGGCGTCGCGCCAGCGCACCACGCTCGCGGCCACTGCGGCACTCAGGCCCGAGACCCGTGACAGCAGCGGCACCGAGGCGGTGTTCACATCGACACCGACCGCGTTCACGCAGTCCTCGATCACCGCATTCAGACTCTTGGCCAGGTCACTCTGGTTGACGTCGTGCTGGTACTGGCCCACGCCGATGCTTTTGGGTTCGATCTTCACCAGCTCGGCCAGAGGATCCTGCAGCCGCCGCGCGATGCTGACCGCGCCGCGCAGACTCACGTCCAGATCAGGCAGCTCCTTGCTGGCGTACTCGCTGGCGCTGTAGACCGAGGCGCCGGCTTCGCTGACGACGACCTTGGTCACGCTTCGATCTGGGGCCAGCTTGTGCAACCTCTGGATCAGCTCGGCCGCCAGCTTGTCGGTCTCGCGGCTGCCGGTGCCGTTGCCGATGGCGATCAGATCCACGCCATGCGTGGCGCACAGACGGGCCAGCGTGTGCAAGGAGCCTTCCCAGTCGCGGCGCGGCTCCAGCGGGTAGATCGTCTCGGTGGCCAGCACCTTGGCGGTGGCATCGACCACCGCCACCTTGCAGCCGGTGCGGATGCCCGGGTCCAGCCCCATCACCACGCGGGGGCCGGCAGGTGCGGCCAGCAGCAGGTCGCGCAGGTTCTCGGCGAACACCTTGATCGCGACCTGCTCGGCCGCTTCGCGCAGGCGGGTGAACAGATCGCGCTCCAGGCTCAGGCTCAGCTTGACCTTCCAGCACCAGGCGATGCATTTGCGGATCAGGTCATCGGCCGGGCGCTGTGCATGGTGCCAGCCCAGATGCACCGCGATGCGGCCTTCGGCCAGTGACACCGCGGGCGCAGGCCGGCCGGTCGGGGTCGGCACCACGGTGGCAGGTGCCGGGTCGATGACCAGCTTGGTGTCGAGGAATTCCAGCGTGCGGCCGCGGAAGACGGCCAACGCGCGGTGTGATGGCACCGTGCGGATCGGCTCGGCGTAATCGAAGTAGTCGCGAAACTTGGCGGTGTCGGGGTGGTTCGCGTCCTTGCCGTCCAGCAGCTTGCTCTGCAAGGTACCGTCGGCCCACAACCACTCGCGCAGCTTGCCGACCAGCACCGCGTCTTCCGCCCAGCGCTCGGCCAGGATGTCGCGCACGCCGTCGAGCACGGCGAGCGCATCGGCGAAGCCACCATCGGCGTTGATGAAAGCGCCGGCTTCAGCCAGCGGATCGAGCGTCGGATCGGCGAACAGCTTGTCGGCCAGCGGCTCCAGGCCGGCCTCGCGGGCGATCATCGCCTTGGTGCGGCGCTTCTGTTTGAAGGGCAGGTAGAGGTCTTCCAGTTCTTGCTTGGTAGGTGCGGCCTCGATGGCGGCCTGCAGCGCCGGGGTCAGCTTGCCCTGCTCGGCGATGCTCTTGAGCACCGCCTCGCGGCGCTCTTCGAGCTCGCGCAGGTACGACAACCGCCCTTCCAGCTCGCGCAGCTGGATGTCGTCGAGGTTACCGGTCACTTCCTTTCGATAGCGGGCGATGAACGGCACGGTGGCACCGCCATCGAGCAGTTCGACAGCAGCGAGGACTTGCGCCGGCCGAACCTTCAGTTCGTCGGCAATTTGCAGCAGGATCTTGTTCAAGGAATGGGGCCCGAACGGGCAGGAATCGATCGGAAGGACATGCGCCCAAGCGCAGAGTCAGTGCATGGCGGGCGCGGAGTTTGCCACGGGGCCAGCGTCGAGATACCCCAGCACGCCCTCGCCGACCCAGACGCCGCTGGCGAAGCACGCCGTCAGCAGATAGCCGCCGGTGGGCGCCTCCCAATCGAGCATCTCGCCGGCACAGAACACGCCAGGCACAGCGCGCAGCATGCCGTGGGCGTCCATCGCCTCGAAACGCACACCGCCCGCACTGCTGATGGCCTCGTCGATCGGACGCGGTGCCTGCAGCGTCAGCGGCAAGGCCTTGATCGCTGCAGCCAGTTGCTGCGGATCAGCGATCGCCGCCCGCGGCAGCAGTTCGTACAGCAGCGCGGCCTTGACGCCCTCCAGACCGAGCCGGGCTTTCAGGTGGGTCGACAGCGAGCGGGCACCGCGCGGATGCCCCGCCTCGCGTGCCACCCAGTCGGCGCTGCGGCTGGGCAGCAGATCGAGGTGGGCGACCGCCTGGCCGCTGACCTCGATCGCATCGCGCAGCACGGCTGATGCCGCATAGATCAGGCTGCCTTCGACACCGCCTTCCGTGATGACGAACTCTCCGGGCTGGGTAAAGCGGCGGCCATCAGGACCGACGCACGCAAGCGCCACGTTCTTCAGCGGCGCGCCAGCGTGGCGACTTCGGAAATGCTCGCTCCAGCCAGGCTGGATCTGTCCCTGCGCGTCGACATGCGCCGCGTCGAAACCGCAGTTCGAGGGCCGCAGCGGCGCCAACTCGACACCCCGCGATTGCAGCCACGGCACCCAGGCGCCATCGGACCCGAGCCTCGCCCAACTCGCACCGCCCAGCGCCAGCACGACGGCGTCAGCGTGCACCGTCACGGCGCCGTGCGGCGTCTCGAACGCCAGTGCGGCTTCATCACCGCCGGTCCAACCCTGCCAGCGGTGACGCATGTGAAAGCGCACTCCGTGATCGCGCAGGCGGTGCAGCCAGGCGCGCAGCAGCGGCGCCGCCTTCAGATCGACGGGGAACACCCGGCCCGAACTGCCGATGAAGGTGGCCACGCCCAGATCCTGCGCCCAGGTGCGCAAATCGGCTGCCCCAAAGCGCTTGAGCACCGCGGCGATCGGCGTGCGGCGTTCGCCATAACGGCTGATGAAGGCCTCCAGCGCTTCGGAATGCGTGAGGTTCAGGCCACCCTTGCCGGCCAGCAGGAACTTGCGCCCCACAGACGGCATCGCGTCGTACAGATCAACGTGGACCCCGGTGCCGGACAGCACCTCCGCGGCCATCAACCCCGCAGGACCACCGCCGACGATGGCGACACGGCGCATGGGCGTTGAACGGGCGTCAGGCAAAGGCATGGGGTGAGGCGATTCAGGGCGGCAGCGAGCATAGAGCAGGTTCCGGCGAGGCCAACCTCGCCCCGCTTCTCACCGATGACCGCCGGGGAGCTCCAACGCCGGAGCGTCTCGGCGAGCCCCCTGTGGACTGCCGCATTGAACCTGTGCTGCCTGCCGGCATCGGCCCAAGCCGCCGACCTCATGGGCAGTTGCACCGTGCGCAGCGGCGCCACCACGCCAGCGATCGCGGCGCGCTGCGCCGCCGAGGGCTGCGGTTCGATCCCGACACTGGCCGGCCGGTGCAGGCCATCAAGCCGGGCTGCTGACGCCGTCTGATGCGTGCGACCGCACGCCGTCTGATGATGTCGGGCGGCAGGTTCAGTAGGCGTTGACGCTGTTACCGCGGATGTAACCTTCGAGGTAGGTGATCAGCTCGGTCTGGTGGCAGATCACTTCCTTGACGACATCGCCGACCGACACCATGCCCACCACCTTGCCGTTGCTGCACACCGGCAGGTGCCGGATGTTCTTCGACGACATCATCAGCATGCAGGCGTCGATGGTTTCTTCTCCGGTGACGGTGAACACATCGCGCGTCATGATCTCTGCGGCGGTGGTTTCCGAGGCCTTGCGGTTGCGGAACAAGACCTTCAGCGCGCAATCACGCTCGGAGACGATGCCGATCAAGCGCTCTTGCTCGAGCACCACCACCGAGCGGATGGTGTTGGCCAGCATCATTTCAAGAATGGTCTGCACCGAATCGGTCGATGCCACCGAAAAGACCACTTTTTGCTGCTTCTTTTTGAGCAGATCCCTGACCTTGATCATCCTGATACTCCTCGATGCGGTGATTTCTGTGACGCCCGGCCGTCGCCAGCTGCGCACTGTCGCACATCGCAACGGCGGCGAAAAGATCAGTAAACCCTCTTATTTCATCGGGGGTTCTCCGGCCTCAAGTCAGCCCCATTCATTGCCGAAGACCAACCATCCACACCGGCCGTGGTGAGAACTCGGGTTTGTTGTGCAAGCTGGTCGCCGCTGAGCATTTCCTTGCCCGCCCAATCAATTGATGGAGACACAAGCATGAGCGCTGTCCTGAAGCGAATCTTCGGCACTTCCGACCAGCAAGACCTGACCCTGGGTCAGCTCAATGAGGCGCGGGCCCGCGAAATGGAGCTCGCTCAGCAGGTCTCCGATCTGAGCGAGCAGATCGATTCTCTGCAGACACGCTTCGACCTGGTCCGCCTGGCCACCTCCGATGGCCTGTGGGACATGGAAATCAATCCGGACGATCCGTCGAACCCCGACAACCCGTTCTGGTGGTCGGATCAATTCCGCCGGATGCTGGGTTTCACCAGCGAAAAAGACTTTCCGAACATCCTGTCGAGCTGGTCGAGCCGCCTGCACCCGGAAGACAAGGACCGCACCCTGGCAGCCTTCGGCAAGCACCTGGCAGACCGTACCGGTCGCACGCCCTATGACGTGAAGTACCGCCTGGCCATGCGCGACCGCAGCTACCGCTGGTTCCGCGCCCGAGGCGAAACCATCCGCGCTGCCGATGGCTCGCCATTGCGCGTCGCCGGCTCGCTGACAGACATCACCGCGGCGGTTCAGGACGATCAGCTGCTGAACACGATGATGATCCGCTTCGACCTCGGCCGCGAAATGCTGCAAGAAGGTTTGTGGGACATGGAGGTCGTGGCTGGCGATCCGGTGAATCCGAAGAATGCGTTCTGGTGGTCGCAGCAGTTTCGTCGCCTGGTGGGCTATGAAACCGAGGCTGAATTCCCCGATGTGCTGGAGAGCTGGGCGTCGAAGCTGCACCCGGACGACCTGGACCGTGTCGTGGGCGCCTTCACCGCGCATCTCACCGACCGGACGGGCCGCACCCCCTACGACGTCGAGTACCGGCTGCGCTGCAAGGACGGCTCATTCCGCTGGTTCCGTGCCCGCGGTCAGACCAAGCGGGCACCCGATGGCACGCCACTGCGGGTCGTCGGTGCGCTGGCGGACATCTCGTTGCAGAAGCACGAGGAAGAGAACCAGCGCGCGCAAGTCGAAAACAACATCTTCATGGACAACAGCCTGAAGACGATCGGCGACATCGTCGGGTCGATTCAGAAGGTGGCTCACCAGACCAACCTGCTGGCGCTGAATGCCTCGGTCGAAGCTGCCCGCGCAGGCACCGCCGGTCGTGGCTTTGCCGTGGTGGCTGACGAGATGCGCGTGCTGGCGCACCAGGTGCAGAGCGCGACGGCGCAGATCGTCGCCATCCAGAAGAGCCTGGCAGATCGACGCAACAAGAAGTAGCAGGCGCAGCGTACGGCGTGTGGGCACTGTCCGACACGCGCCGCACTGCCTCTCCGATGGACAGGGGAGGCGCTCGGCACAGAAGATGTCGGCATGCCCTGCACCCTCTCTGTCCGAACGCCACTCCGTGGTCGTGTCCAGTCACTCGCCCTGCTGCTGTTCACATGGCACGCCGCCAGTGCCCAGCCGACCGAGTCATTGCCTACTCCACCGCAGCCGGACAAGAGCTTCGCCATTCCGATCGCGGAGATCATCGGCTTCGATTTCGCACTGAGCAATTTCAACCGGGCCTTCAGCGGCACGTCTGACTACGACGTCAGCGGGCGCTCGATTCGACGCAACCTGACCCACCGCTGGGTCACCGACAACGATCCGTTCCGCGTCAACCAGTTCGCCCACCCTTATCAAGGCGCGCTGTACCACGGTGCAGGTCGCTCGACGGGCCTGAGCTACTGGGAAGCTTCGGCGCTGACCTTTGCAGGCAGCGCCTGGTGGGAAATCACCGGGGAGAAAACCCCGCCGTCGTACAACGACCAGGTTGCCAGCGGCATCGCCGGCAGCTTCCTCGGCGAACCGCTGTTCCGCATGGCCAATCTGCTGCTGCATGGGAACAACAACGTGCCGCTGTTCTGGCGCGAAGTGGGCGCAGCGGCCATCTCGCCCCCGGTCGGCCTGAACCGCTGGATGTACGGCTCGCGCTTCGACAGCGCCTTCAACGACCACAACCCGGTTTACGACACGCGGCTGCGACTGGGTTACAGCCATGTGACCCATGACGACGTCGGCAATTCCACCCGGCTCAAGCGCAACGAGGCGGTGGTCGATTTCGCGATGGACTACGGCCTGCCGGGCAAGTCGGGCTACACCTACCGGCGCCCGTTCGACTACTTCGCCTTCCGCATCGTGGCCACCAGTGCCCACGGCGTCGACAACATCGCCACCCGTGGCCTGCTGTTCGGCACCGACTACGAGATCGGTGACGCCTACCGCGGCATCTGGGGCCTGTACGGCAGCTACGACTATGTGTCACCGCAGATCTTCAACATCTCGACCACCGCGCTGTCATTGGGCACGACCGGGCAGCTGTCGCTGCAGAAGGATGTTGCACTGCAAGGCACAGCCTTGCTGGGTCTGGGGTACTCGGCCGCCAGCACGTTGCGCCGCATCGTCACCAACGACCGCGACTACCACTACGGCCTGGCACCACGGGTCAGCCTGAACCTGCGGATGTTGATGGGCAGCCGTGCCATGGCCGAGGTGTCGGGGCAGCGCTATTACCTGGGCAGCCTGACCAACCGCTCGGCCGGCAGCGATGACATCACGCGCGTCGAGAGCGCCTTCACGCTGCGCATCAGCGGCCCCCATGCCATCGCGCTGAAGTACGTCTGGTCGCACCGCAGCGCAAGCTATCAGACGGGTGGCGATCGCAGACAGACACTGGGCACCGTCGGCATCTACTACACGCTGCTCGGCGAAGACGGCTTCGGCAAGACCGAATGGCGCACCGCATCCAGCGAGTGAACCACCCGGCCTGAGGAATTCGTCAAGAATCCAGCATGCTGGCTGCGCCCCTGCTCGACCCGACGACCAAGAAGTACCTGCCCTGGGTCGTCGCGACAGCGCTGTTCATGGAGCAGCTCGACGCCACCATCGTCAACACCGCCGTGCCCGCGATGGCGGCCAGCCTGCAGGTCACGCCGCTGAGCCTGAAGGCGGTGGTCGCCAGCTACATCCTGAGTCTGGCCGTCGGCATCCCGATCAGTGGCTGGATGGCCGATCGCTTCGGCACCCGCCGCGTGTTCATGAGCGCGGTGGCCATCTTCACCGTTGCCTCCATGCTGTGCGGCCTGTCGGTCAGCGTGCCGATGCTGGTCGCCGCGCGCATCCTGCAGGGCATCGGAGCGGCGATGATGATGCCGGTCGGCCGGCTGGCGATCATCCGCACCTTCGCCAAGTCGGAGCTGCTGACCGCGATGAACTTCGTGATCATCCCCGCACTGATCGGCCCGCTGCTCGGGCCCACCGTCGGCGGGTTGATCGTGCACGCGCTGTCCTGGCGGGTCATCTTTTTCGTGAACCTGCCCGTGGGTCTGATCGCACTGTGGATGATCCATCGCCACATGCCCGATTACCGGGGCGAATCCCCACGTCCGCTGGATGTGACAGGCCTGGTGCTGTTCGGCAGCGGCACGGCACTGCTGTCGTGGTTGCTGGAGATCTTTGGCGAGCACCGCATCGACGGCACCTCGCTCGGGGTGCTTTTCCTGCTGTCGATCGGCCTGCTGGCGGGCTACGTCTGGCATGCCCGCGATGCGGCCTATCCATTGCTGAGGCTCGGGCTGTTCAAGACCCGCACCTTTCGGGTGTCGGTGGTCGGCGGCTTTGTCACACGGCTGGGGGTGGGCGGACTACCGTTCCTGCTGCCGCTGCTGTATCAGTTGGGGCTGGGGCTGCCGGCTTGGCAATCCGGCTTGCTGATGATGCCCACCGCGCTGGCAGCCATGGGGATGAAGCTGGTGTCGCAACCGGTGCTGCAACGCTTTGGCTACAAACAGGTGCTGGTGGTCAACACGGTGATGATCGGCATCACCATCTTGCTGTTCTCCACGGTCGATCAGTCCACGCCATTGGCCGTCATCATCGCCCTCGGTCTGGCGCAAGGATTTTTCAACTCGCTGCAGTTCTCGAGCATGAACTCGATGGCCTACGCCGACATCGACACGCCGGACTCCAGCATGGCCAGCACCATCGCCAGCTCGATGCAGCAGCTGTCTCTGAGCTTCGGTCTGGCCTGCGGATCGCTGGTGGCGGGCTGGTACCTGGGGGAGTTGCCACAGACGGACCGCGTGGCAATGATCAATGCACTGCACCACGCCTTCCTGACACTGGGCGTGCTGACAATCGTCTCGTCGTTGTCGTTCTGGACGCTGAAACCGGGTGATGGCGACAGCGTCAGCAAGGGCAGTGCCCTGCCAGAGGCTCAGCGGTAGAAGGCCTCGACCCGGCCCTTCAGCTTGATCAGCAGCGGCTGGCCCCTGCGGTCCACCGCCTTGCCGGCCGGCACCTTGATCCAGCCCTCGCTGATGCAGTACTCCTCGACATCGCCGCGGTCCTTGCCGTTGAAGCGGATGCCGATGTCGTGCTCGAAGATCGCTGCAACGTGGTGCGGGCTGCGGGCGTCGATCGACAGGTGATCGGGCAGCGGGGGTTTGGTGACGGTGTCGTTCATGGTGGGGCGTTGAGGGTGCTCAGCCTTGCAGTCCGGCGTAGACGTTCTGCACGTCTTCGTTGCCATCCAGTGCGGCCAGAAAGGCCTCGACCTCTTCCAGCTGTTCGACGCTGAGACTCGCAGTCAAGACAGGATTCTTGGGCTTGTAGCCCAGCTTGGCCGACAGCACGGTGTAACCCTGTGCGGGCAGCGCACGGCTGACGAGATCGAGATCGGTCGGGTCGGTCAGGAACAAGGTGCTGCCGTCGTCGCCCGCCTCGAAATCCTGCGCGCCGGCCTCGATGGCGGCCAGTTCCGGGTCGGCCCCGGCGGCGATCGGTTCGGCCTCGATCATGCCCAGGTGATCGAAATCCCAGGCCACCGAGCCCGAGGCGCCGAGCTGACCCTTGCGGAACAGCACGCGCATTTCAGACGCAGCCCGGTTCACGTTGTCGGTCAGGCATTCGACCATCACCGGCACGCGGTGCGGCGCGAAGCCCTCGTAAAGCGCATGCTCGAAGTGCACCGTCTCGCCGGTCAGGCCCGCGCCCTTCTTGATGGCTCGCTCCAGCGTGTCCTTCGGCATCGAGACCTTGCGAGCCTGCTCGACGACGAGACGCAAACGCGAATTCGCCGCTGGATCGGGCCCCTGGCGGGCGGCGATCATGATGTCCTTGGCCAGCTTGCCGAACAACTGCCCTTTGGCATTGGCGGCGAGGTCCTTGTGCTTGGCTTTCCACTGCGCGCCCATGTCCGACGTTCCTCGGCGTTCCGTTGAGTGAGCGCGGATTCTATGCAGGGCGCCACGCTCGCTACACGCCGGCGCTACTCGGGTGTCGACGGATCGTTGTCGGCGCCTCCATCGGCGAGTGCCTGGCGCGCCAGTTCGTCGTCGCTGAGCGCGGGTGCAGCTTCCAATGCCGCCAGCTCGTCAAGCATCTCCGGTGTGGGCTCGGCATTGCCGAGCAGCACGTCTTCGAGGGTGGCGTGAGGCTCGCGTCGCTCCTCGTGATCGACCGGCGAGGGGTGCGCCACCGTCGGCTCCAGGGCCGGAAGCCGGGCAGCGGCAAGTTCGAGTTGCTCGTCCACCAGTCTGGAGAACGGGCCATCTTCGGGGGTGTCATCGGGTTTCATCGGCAGCCTCCTTGCTGAGCCGATGTTGTTCCCTTTGGCGCGGTTGCGCCAGGGAATTCATGCAGAGCCACTGTGCCGATGGCAGCGAGTCGAGCTCCTGCGTTGATTTGTCAGGCGAAACGAGGTACGCCTTGCACGGGCCGGAAGGCGCGGCGAATTTTTTGAGCCATCGGCGGCGCCATGGTGGCCTCCTCTTGTGGATTCATTGACCTCGATCAACGGGGCTGCAGTCGTCTCGGCTATCGTCAAAGCGTTTTCATTTCATTTCCAGGCTCCCAATGTCCGACTTCATTTCCGAACTTGACCGCAAACTGGCCCGACTTTTCGACATCCTGGGGGCGTCCATCGTGCGTCGCTATGGCCTGGGCGTGCCGGAGAAGAAGAGCTGACAAGGGCCTCGCAACCCTCGGGCTGCGAATCTCAGCTGAAATAAGGAATCGCCGCGAAGTTCGCGGCGATTTTCATGGTGCAGGCGCTTCTGCCACCTCGCACAGTGCGACGAACTCGCCGCTGAAAAGTCCCGCGCGGCGACCTGCGCTTTGCAACACGGCCTGAGCCTGAATCCGCGCCTTGCCATGTGCGTGATAGGCCGGCAGGAACTTGCCCCAGTCGGACCCGGTAGCCAATGTCGCGGTCGCGGTGAAAGCGTCTGACATCGGCGCCTCGTACTCCATCGCCGTACGCTGAACCACCAGCTTGCAGTGCACCGCCTGCTGCGTCAGTCGCACGTGCAGCAGCGACCACGCCGCCAGCACCCCCAACGTGGCCGCACTGCCACCGAACACGGTCCCGTGCTGATTGAGGTTGGGCGCCATCGGTGCCGAAAGCACCAGCCGCTCTGCCTCGATCAACTCGACTCGGACCTGCATCGCCTGCGACAGCGGGACGTTTCGATGCAGGAACTGCTGAAGCTCGGTGGGTGACACGGCATCTGCCCAGTAGTTGCAGGCGCAAGCATCGCAGATCTGTGAGTCAGCGCGCCGGGGCCTGTTCACGATCTGCCGCTCTCCCCTATTTCTAACACTTGCGACCTGTCAGACACTGTGCTCCTCGGGCGTGCCGGCGCACGTTTCTCAAGGACCATTCACCCTCCCACACGCCATGAAGCTCCACCACACGCTCACCCTTGCCGCAAGTCTCACGACCGCCTTGCACGCCCTGCCCGCCCATGCCGATGCCAAAGCCGACATCGCGCGCGGCGCATACCTGGTCAATGGCTCCGGCTGCGCCGATTGCCACACGCCGATGAAACTGGGACCAAAAGGGCCGGAGCCGGATGTGGCGCGGGGGTTGTCTGGCCATCCGCAAGGGCTCGTGCTGCCACCGCCCCCTGCACCGCAAGGTCCGTGGATCTGGGGCGGCGCGGCCAGCAACACGGCGTTCTATGGCCCCTGGGGCGTCAGCTACGCGATCAACCTGACGCCCGATGCCCAGACGGGCCTGGGCCCATGGACGGCCGACCAGTTCGTCGCGGCGATGAAGACCGGCAAGCACGCCGGCAGCGGCCGACCCATCTTGCCGCCGATGCCCTGGCAGGCCCTGAGCCACCTGACCGATGCCGACCTGCGGGCGATGTTCGCGTACCTGAAATCACTGCCGGCGGTGCGCAACGAGGTGCCGGCGCCGCAGCCAATGCGTTGACTGGCTCAGCGGCGATGCCGCCAGGCCATCACGTCATCGATCGCCGGCACACCCGCCAGCACAACCAGGATCACCGCCAGCGGCAGCGTCGACGCGTAACCGACATGTTTGAAACCGATCGCCCCGGTCACGCCTCCCACGAAGAAACAGCCCGCCAAGCCGCACAGCACGGCAATGCGCTGGTGGTTGGCACGCACCGGGGGACGATCCGGCGCACTGGCGCCATTCCAGTACAGCAATTTGCCCAGCTCGATGCCGATGTCGGTCACGATGCCGGTGATGTGCGTGGTGCGAATCTCGGCCTGCGACAGCTTGGTGATGACCGCGTTCTGCAGGCCCATGATGAAGCACAGCAGCATCACCGTGGCCGGCACAAAGAGCCCCTCAATGTGCGACAGCCACGCACCCATCACACCGAAGCACAGCAGCAGCAGGGCTTCGACCAGCAGCGGCAGGCCATATTCGCTGTGCATCTGATGCCGTCGGGCGTAATTGACCAGCATCGCAGAACAGGCCGCGCCGGCCAGGAACGACAGCAGCCCGCCAGCGCCGTCCCAGACCAGGTCGTACGCGCCGAGCGCGATCTGATCGGCCATCGAGGAGACGATCCCCGTCATGTGCGAGGTGTACTGGTGCACTGCGAGAAATCCGCCTGCATTGATTGCGCCGGCCACGAAGCACAGCGTGAAGCCGAGGTGGCGATTGGCCTGCGTCGTTCGGTGACGACTGGTCAGGTGTCTGACATAGGCAATCGGCATGAGGTACTCCTGGACGGGCCGTCTGAACCATGAGTGTGAACCCAGCCAACGGGTTTGCCGGCATCGTCCTACACCGGCGCTGCGCGCTGGCGCACGCCGAGTGTGTCTGCCGGCGCACAGCGAACGACGCGTCGCGCACGTAAGGTTCAGGTCTTGATTCACTCTTTTCGAGAAACTCCATGACCATCATCCGACGCAACGCATTGAAGACCATGCTCGCCAGCGCCACGGCCCTGTCGCTGGGCATCGCAGGCACCGCTGCTCAGGCGGCCACTGCAGAAGACTTGAGCAAGGACGCCGCCCAGGCGCTGCAGACGCTGTACAAGACCAACCCGACGGCAGAAGCGCTGTCCAAGAATGCGCGAGCGATCCTGGTGTTTCCCAAGATCGTCAAGGCCGGCCTGATCTTCGGCGGCAGCTACGGTGAAGGCGTGCTCACCAAGGGCGGCACCTTCAACGGCTACTTCAATTCCGTCTCGGCCTCCTGGGGCTGGCAGGCCGGCGCCGAGTCTTACGGCTACGTGGTCTTTCTGATGAGCCCCAAAGCGGTGAAGTACATCGAGGACACCAAGGGTTGGGAAATCGGTGTGGGCCCGACGGTGGTGGTGGCCAGCGAAGGCATGGCGAAGAACCTGTCGTCATCGACACTGAAGGACGACGCCTATGCCTTCATCTTTGACCAGTCAGGTCTGATGGCCAGCCTGAGCATTGAAGGCACCAAGATCTCGCGCATCAAGAAGGCGAAGTAAGTCCGCTGCCGCTCCGCGCGGCGAGCCTTCAAGGCCGAACGCCGCTGCGTTCGGCCTTTCTTTCGTTGATCAACGTGATTCCGCGCGCCGCGACATCACTGCACAGCACAGCCAGTTGAGCCAACACCTGGTGCACGGCCCTGTGGGCGGCCACGACACCCCCTCGTGCGTCCTCGCTGGCGCTGTCCACCGCTGCGTCGAACTCCTGGCTGGCAATCACCTGGCGTGTCCGGCTGTCGACCAGGGTCGCCCGCAAGGTGACGCGCGCACGGCTTGGTGAATGTCCAAAATCCTGCTGAAGGCGCAGGATCTGCGTGTCCAGTTCAATGTCGGCGCGGGCAGCGCTCGGCACGGCCACGACCGCCGCAAAGGCACCCGTCGACTCCATCGCAGCGACCAGCATCGGCGTCAGCATCTGTGCGGGCGTGTCGACCCAAACGCTGTTGGCGTAGGCGTCCAGACGCGGCGCCTGTCGGGTGTAGACGATGCGGGCGCTGTCGTAGCCTGACGCTGCTCGCGGCACATGCACGGCCAGCGTGAGTGGGGTGGTGGGGTCGGGCGTGCGGAAAGCCAATGACGCTGCGTTGGCCGATGGATCGTCCAGCGTGTAAACCATCGGCGCGATGGGCGGCTTGGGCAGCAAGCCAGCACACCCGGTCATGCCGAGCAAGAGCGCAGCCGTTGGACCCCAAGCCAATGACCGTGACAACAGCTGTTTCATCGATTGGGCCTTTCGATCGGTACAAGAGATTCGCCACCTTCCGAGGTTTCACCCGGGCCGGGCGGCAGACGGCTGCGGCCAAGCAGCAGGCTCGAGGGATTGCGTTCGGTCTGCTCGCTCAGGCGTCGCAGCGAGGCCGACATCACATTCAGTTCGGCCAGAAGCCGCTGCAGCTCAGGCAAGGTCTGCGCGGTGAATCGCTGCACATCTGCGCCGACCGCCTCGGCCGTGTCGCCCGCCTGCGTGCTGGCCTTGGTGGCCGCCTGCCCGAGCTGGTCGATCGACTGCGCACTGCGGCCGACCTGCTCGATCAGCGGCCCCAGCTGCGCCGTGGCCTTCGCCGTGTGGTCGAAGGTTCGCGAGGCGTTGACGATGCCTGCGTCGATGTCGTCGCGTCGGGCTGCGATCGCCTGCGACACCGCGGCCATGTCGGCCAGCGTGCGACTGAACGCTTCGCGGTTGGCGTCGCTGAGGATCGCATCGATGTTGCTCGACGTGCGGTCGAGCTTGGTCAGCACGGTGGTCAGCACGTTCTCCAGCCGGGTGCTCAAAGACGGTCGGGTCTGAATGACGGGATAAGGCTCACCGTCGACGGCCCGCAGCGGCGGCGATGCGCCGGTGCTGCCGCCGAGCTCGACATAGGCGATGCCTGTGAGCCCCTGCGTCTTCAGCACCGCCAGCGTGTCTTCCTTGACAGGCGTTCCGCGTTCGATCGCCAGCAGCAACCGAACTCGTTCCGGATTCGAGTGATCGAGTGCGATGTCGCGCACTTTTCCGACCTCGACGCCGTTGTACTTGACCGGCGCGTTGGTGTTCAACCCGGCCACCGATTCGTCCTCGATTGCCAGGTACAGGTCGTACTGCTTGCGCAAGGCTCCGCCCGACGCCAACCACAGCGCTGCAGCGCAGAGCACCGTCACCAGCAGCAACACGAACGCGCCGACCAGTGTGTAGTTCACCTTGGTTTCGATGGGGTCTCCTCGGGATCTCGTTGGGTTCGAATCTCGCACTCGGGTCTCGCGGCCCTGCCGCGCGGGCCCTCGAAGTACGGCCGTATCGATGGGCTCTGCATCCGAGACAGTTCGGCCATCGAGCCGACGCCCTGCACCACGCCATCGCCCAGCACCGCCACCCGATCAGCCACCCGCCACAGCAAGTCCAGGTCGTGGGTGACCATCACGATGGTCAGGCCGAACAGCTCGCGCAGCGTCAGCACCAGTTCATCGAAGCCACCGGCGCTGATGGGGTCGAGCCCGGCGGTGGGCTCATCGAGGAACAGCAGTTCGGGATCGAGCGCCAGCGCGCGGGCGAGCGATGCGCGCTTGAGCATGCCGCCGCTCAATTCAGACGGGTACTGCGCGCCGACCTCGGGTGCGAGACCGGTCATTTCGATCTTCCAGGCCGCGATGTCGTCGATCAGCGCGTCGTCGAGATCGGTGTGCTCGCGCAAGGGCAAGCCCACGTTCTCCAGCACCGTGAGCGAGCCGAACAAGCCGCCATGCTGGAACAGCACGCCCCAGCGCTGGCGCAAGCGCTGCGCATCAGCTTCGTTGATGTCCATCAGCTCGATGCCCAGCACACGGATCAAGCCGGCGTCGGGGCGTTGCAGCAGGATCATTTCGCGCAGCAGCGTCGACTTGCCGGAACCGCTGCCACCCACCAGCGCGAACACCTCGGCACGCTTGACCTCAAGGTCAATGCCGGCATGCACGACATGATCACCAAAGCGGGTGGTGATCTGCTTCAATTCAATGACGCTGTTGCTCATCTCGGGTTCGCCAATTTCAGAGATGCAACGCGCTGAAGACGATCGAGAACAGCGCGTCGGCGACGATCACCAGAAAGATGGCCTGCACCACGCTGCGGGTGGTCTGCCGGCCCACGCTGTCGGCGCCGCCATGCGTGCGCAGTCCCTGAAAGCAGCCGACCACCACGATGACCGCAGCGAACGCCGGCGCCTTGCCCACGCCGACCAGCAAGGTGGTCGGACTGACCGCCTTGCCGAAGCGATCTGCAAACTCCACGAAGCTGACGCCCAGCTGCGCACTGGCCATGCACATGCCGCCCAGCACACCCAGCACATCGGCAAACACGGTGAGCAGCGGCAGCACGATCAGCAGCGCCGCGAGCTTGGGCAGCACCAGCATTTCCAGCGGCGGGATGCCCAGCGTGCGCATCGCATCGATCTCTTCCGTAACGGACATCGTGCCGATCTGCGCGGCATAGGCCGAGCCCGAGCGGCCAGCGATGATGATCGCGGTGATCAGCGGTGCGAACTCGCGCAGCATCGACAAGCCGAGCAGATCGGCGATGTAGATGTTGGCGCCATACGGCTTGAGCTGCTCGCCACCCTGGTAAGCGACCACCACGCCGAGCAGGAACGCCAGCAGCCCGACGATGGGAAGCGCCTCCACGCCAGCGCTGCGGATGTTGAAGAGGATCGGCCGCCAGCGGATGCTCGCTGGGCGCGCCAGGCACCGCAGCACCGCGAGGCTGATTTCGCCGATGAACGCCAGCAACGCACATGCTTCGCTGAACACGGCCGCTGAAGACTGCCCCCATCGCGCCAGAAGCGACGGCGCCTGTGCGGCCGGGACAACCGGCAGTGATGCCTGTGTCGCCATGCGCCGACCCACCAGATCGAGGAGGCGCACGAACGAGGGGGACAGGCCGCGAATGGCCGGTTGTTCCGAGCTTGCGCCACCTTCTCTTTGCCGCAGCAGCAAGCGCTGCAGCATCCACGCGCCAGCGGTATCGAGCGCTTCGATGCCATGCCCATCGAGCGTGGCCGAGCTCGCGGGCAGACTTTGAATGTGGCGCTCCAAGTGCTGAACGCCACCAGCCGTCCAGTGGCCGGAGAGCAGCAGTCGGTCGTGCTCGGTTCGGATCAGGGCTGCGGGGCTCATACAACAAGCTCGCGGGGGGTGACTGACACGCCAGTCGACGTGGTCGTCATGACTCCCTGTCGCGGGATGGGATGGGTGTATCCAATCGCGCTACCGTCGACGCGACGACCGGACGACCGCGACGATCGCCATCAACATGGCGCCAGCCGCCGCTGCGACTATCAGACTCTTCAGAGGGTCGGATTGGGTGCGCGCCGCCAGTGAATCGACGGGCGCCAGCAGACGGTCCAGTGCCGGCGAAGCACGGTCCCGCGCGGCATGCACGCCATCGGACACGCTCTCGATGGCGGAGTCGGCGCTCCGTCGGGTTGCAGTCAACAGGCGGTCCGCAGCAGATGACGCTCGATCCACCATGTTTCCGACGCCCGTGGTCGTGTTGGCAAGTATGCTCATTGGAGTCCTTTGAAAAAGTGCGAACCACCACTGCGTCCGCCCCGGCATCGTCGCGGAGACCCGAGCGTGCATGGGTCGGCTGGCGCCCCAACGCGATGTAGGCGAAAAGGCAGTGCCGAGTGAAAAGCGCATCGGCGCCCTGGCGATCGCGGATGATTGAGGGCTCCCGATCGATGACGCGGCAGTGATCTGCAGCCGGTTCGATCGCGAGCCTTCTCCGACACACGTGCTCAACCCTGTCCAGACGATTCGCCGCGCCCGCCAGGAACGCCTGCTCCAGATCGCTGGGAGCCTGACGTTCACGAGCCTGCTCGCCATCGTGCCTTTTCTGGCCGTCAGCTTCGCGCTGTTCGCGAGGTTGCCGTTGTTCAACCAACTGGGTGCTGTGCTCGAGGCCCATGTCCTGACCAGCCTGCTGCCGCCCGAGCTGGCGCAAACGGTCATCCGGTATCTGCATCGGTTCTCCGCCAAGGCCAACCAACTGCCCTGGATCGGTTCACTGTGCCTGTTGATGACGGCCGTCGCCATGCTGCTGACGGTAGAGAACGCGTTCAACCAGATCTGGCAGGTGAAACGCCCTCGCCCGCTTGCCAGACGCGTTGGCCTGTACCTGGTCGCCCTCACGATCGGCCCCATCGTGCTGGCGACAGGCCTGTGGGCATCGACCTACCTGCTCGGGTTGTCGATCGGGCTGCTCGGTCCAGTGCCAGGCGGGGCGGCGTTCCTGCTGAACCTTGGCCCCGTTGCGCTGAACTCGATGGGTCTGACGTGCCTCTACCGCTGCCTGCCGAACGCCAAGGTGCGCTGGCGCCATGCGTTGCTTGGCGGCATGTTCGCCAGCGTGCTGCTCGAATGGGGCAAGGTCGGCTTTGCTACCTATGTGCTCAAGCTTCCCACCTACCGCGCTGTCTACGGCGCGTTCGCGGTGGTTCCGGTCTTCTTGCTGTGGATGTATTTCTCGTGGCTGGCCGTGCTGTCTGCTGGACTCGTCGCGGCCAACATGGGCGCAGGTGCGAAATCAAGAGGCAGTGCGAGACGCTGACCGGTGTGCCTGGCAGGTGCCGTCAGCATGTCGTTGATTCGGGTAATCCCAGGCTTGATCACCCCCTTGATCGCGGGGGCGAGAGAGGCTCACGGAGAGCACCTTCTGCGGCATCATGAATGCCATCGAATTGCCATCGTCAACAGGATCACCCCATGAAATCCTTGCATGCCCTCCTGCCTTTCGTGACTGCACTGTGCTGCACCGCCACGCAAGCCGCTACCGTGTATGACCTGAGTGGCGATTTCAGCAATGCCAGCAATCCCAATGGGGTGTGGTCATTCACGCAAGGCAGCACACCGCTCGCGCACTACGCTTCGTCCACGGCAAACGCGATCAATCCAGCCCTGGCCAACGGCTACTGGGGCACAGGCAACGACCTCAACGTCAACACGCCAGAAGTGGCCAAGGTCACGGTGAACGGCTCGACGACCGGTGCCTACAGCGACGCTGATTTCCTCACCGGCGACGTCATCCTCCACAGTGCGAACCCGGGCGCAGGTTCGCCCCTGTTCATCAACTGGACTGCACCGGCAGCCGGCACCATCGATGTGTCGGGCCTGACCTGGTATGCACACTCGCCTGTCACGCGCTCGAACGACGTGCTGGTCACACTTGGGAACGACACGTTGACCACTGGGGTGCTCAGCAACAGCAGCAACAACGGCAGGTCGAACGCTTTCAGCTACAGCTTCAGTGGTTTGGCCGTGTCAGCAGGAACCGTCCTGTCGGTGCGCTATGCGCCCACCTCGGGCCAGACGTTCGGCTCGATTGCCGGCTTGTCTGAAACGGTCACTTTCACCGCCAGCCCGGTTCCCGAATCGTCAACCTGGGCGTTGATGGCGGTCGGGCTCGGCCTCGTGGCATCGGTTGCAAGAGGTCGTCGGTTGATCGATCGCGCCTGATGCAGGTCAAGTTGAGCAGCGCTTCCCGCTCCTGGACAGCCGCTGCCTGAAGCGGCGGCAGACAACGCGTCAGCGCGATCAGCCGGGCGCAACGCGCGGCACTATGATCGGTCGAACCGTGCACTTGGTCTCGACCCGCATCGCTGACCTGCGGCGCAACGTTGCGAGTGAGTGATTCGCAGGCCCGCCAGACCCATGAAACTCGCCACCTGGAACGTCAACTCTCTTGCTGTGCGGCTGCCCCAGGTGCTGGACTGGCTCGCAGCGCATCAGCCAGATGCGCTGTGTCTCCAGGAAACCAAGCTCACCGACGACAAGTTTCCGCACGCTGAATTGGCAGCTGCGGGCTATCAATCGCAGTGGTTCGGTCAGAAGACTTACAACGGTGTCGCGCTGCTGACGCGCGAGCCGGTCGAGGCGGTGGTCAAGAACATTCCCGGCCATGCCGACGAGCAGGCACGCGTGATCAGCGCCACGCTGCGTGGTGTGCGTTTGATCGGTGCCTACATCCCGAACGGGCAGGCGCCAGACAGCGACAAATTTCAATACAAGATGGCGTGGCTTTCGGGACTGCAGGCGTGGTTGCAGCAGGAACTTCAAGCCCATCGCCATCTCGTACTGATGGGTGACTTCAACATCGCGCCGGAAGACCGAGACGTTCACGATCCGGCCGCGTGGGCCGGGCAAGTGCTTTGCACGCCCGAAGAGCGAGGGCACTTTCAGCAACTGTTGTCGATGGGCCTGCACGATGCGTTTCGGCTGTTCGAACAGGCCCCCAAGAGCTGGAGCTGGTGGGACTACCGCAACCTGGCGTTCCGCAAGAACCAGGGGCTGCGCATCGATCACATTCTGGTGAGCGACGCACTGAAGCCACGCGTCACCGCCTGTGCGATCGACAAGCTGCCGCGCAAGAACGAACGGCCCAGCGACCATGCGCCGGTGTGGGTCGAACTGAGCAACCCGAGCTGATCAGGCAGCGGCGCCACAAGCCGCCGCGCTTCGCTCAATCGTCGAGGCCGAGTTCCTGGATCTTGCGCGTGATCGTGTTGCGGCCGATGCCAAGCTTTTGAGCGGCCTCGATGCGGCGGCCTCGGGTCAGGTCGAGCGCGGTGTGGATGAGCTGCGCTTCGAACTTGCGCGTCAGGATGTCCCAGACCTGTGGCTCGCCTGAGAGCAACAGGCTGCGCGACTCGCGTTCCAGATCGACCAGCCAGCGCGACGACGCATCAGCACCCAGCGCGGGCTCGGCAGCGGCATCGGCTGCCGCGGCAGGCAGCCCCGCGACGTCACGCGCGGCTTCAGCGATGGCGGTCGTGTCGTGCGTGGCCGATGTCGGCACGGGGGGCACAGGCGTGACCAGCACCGGAGTGGCTGGACTGGTTGTCGATGTGGCCTGGGTAGACAGCGGCTGGAGTTCCGGTGGCAGATCCTTGGGCTCGATCGACTGTGCAGGCGCCATCACCGTCAACCAGTGGCAGATGTTCTCGAGCTGACGGACGTTGCCAGGGAAATCGAATTGCATCATCCGCAACAGCGCTGCGTCGGTGATCCGCTTGGCCTCGACGCCCAGCTCCTTGGCGCTTTTCTGAAGGAAGAAACGCGCCAGCGCGGGCACGTCTTCCTGGCGTTCGCGCAGGGCCGGCAGTCGCAGCCGGATGACGTTGAGGCGGTGAAAGAGATCTTCACGGAAGACACCCTGCCGGACCCGGTCTTCGAGGTTCTGGTGGGTGGCGGCAATCACACGAACATTGCTGCGCATCGGATTGTGTCCGCCGACCCGGTAGAACTGGCCATCGCTCAGCACGCGCAGCAGTCGCGTCTGCAGATCGAAGGGCATGTCGCCGATCTCGTCGAGAAACAGCGTACCGCCGTCGGCCTGTTCAAAGCGCCCGCGCCGCGTGGTCTGCGCGCCGGTGAACGCCCCTCGCTCGTGACCGAACAGTTCGGACTCCAGCAGGTCCTTGGGGATGGCCGCGGTGTTGATCGCGACGAACGGGCCGCTGGCGCGCGGGCTGTGCTTGTGCAGGGCCTGGGCGACCAGTTCCTTGCCCGACCCGGACTCGCCGGTGATCAGCACGGTGACGACGCTTTGGCTCAGGCGACCGATGGCTCGAAACACGTCCTGCATCGCAGGCGCCTGGCCGAGCATCTCCGGCATCTCGGACAGCCGCTCGTCGCGCACGGCTTCGCGCATGCTCTCGTCGAGCGCGCGGCGGATCAGCTCGACCGCCTTGGGCACGTCGAACGGCTTGGGCAGGTATTCGAAAGCGCCGCCCTGGAATGCGCTCACCGCGCTGTCCAGATCGGAGTAGGCGGTCATGATGATGACCTGCAGTTCGGGATGCTTCTGCTTGACCTTGGCCAGCAACTCGATGCCAGACCCACCCGGCATGCGGATATCGGATACCAGCACCTGAGGCACATCGTCTTCCAGTGCCGTCAATACGTCGCGCGGATTGGTGAAGCTGCGGACGGCGAGGTCCTCGCGCGCCAACGCCTTTTCAAGCACGAAGCGGATGGATTGGTCGTCGTCAACGATCCAGATGGGTTTCATTCACTGCCTCTTCGATGCCTACACCCGGACGCTGCAGTAGACGGATACGGGCTCAGGGCAGCGGAATCACGATCTTGAACTTGGTTTTTCCGGGTTCGCTTTCGCACTCGATCGTTCCCTGGTGCTGCTGCACGAATGTCTGCGCCAGCGTCAATCCCAGCCCGGAGCCACCTTCTCTCCCCGACACCAGCGGGTAGAAGATGCGGTCGCGGATGGATTCCGCGATGCCTGGGCCGTTGTCCTGAATATGCAATTCCAGTGCCAGTCGGTAGCGCTGTTTTCCGAGTGTGACTTGCCGGGCGATCCGTGTGCGCAACACGATCTGCGCGTCTCCGCTGGCCACCTGTTCAGCCAGCGCCTGTGCGGCGTTGTGGGCGATGTTGAGCACGGCCTGGATCAACTGCTCGCGGTCCCCACGGAAGTCCGGGATCGAGGCGTCGTAGTCGCGCTCGATCTGCAACCCGCGCGGGAACTCGGCCATGATCAGCGAGCGCACCCGTTCGCAGACTTCGTGGATGTTCACGTCGCTGACCACATGCGGCTTGCGATGTGGCGCCAGCAGCCGATCGACCAGCGCCTGCAGCCGGTCGGCCTCCTGGATGATGACCTGGGTGTATTCGGTCAGCGCACGCGACTCGACTTCCATCTCCAGCAGCTGCGCGGCCCCGCGGATACCACCAAGGGGATTCTTGATCTCGTGGGCCAGGTTGCGGATCAGCTCCTTGTTGGCCCGAGCCTGACCGAGTGCACGCTCCTCGCGGTCCTGTCGCGTCTGCTGCTCGATCTCGACGAGTTCGATGAGCACATCGGTCGACCCATCGATCTGGTTGAGGATCACATGCACAGGCAGCGGTTCTCCCGGCGCGAGCGCCGGCCGCCGCAGTGCGGCTTCAAAGCGGCTCGACGAGAACTCGTTGCGCACGAGTGCAGCCACGTGTTCGCGGGCGATCTGCGCGTCCATGAACCAGTCGAACAGTGAATCGCGCAACACGCTGCGGCTCGACCATCCGAGAACATGGCCAAACGACGCGTTGGCGAAAACGCAGTGGCCGTCGGGTCTCACCACCGCCACCATCGTTGCCAGATGGTCGAAAGCAGCGTACGGAGATGCGTCGCTTGCCATGCTTGGGTGCATGGTGGTCAGGGCGCCTTGGCCAATTCGCGCTTCAAGGCAGCGATGTCATTTTCCTTGCGCGCAATCCCGGCCTTCAGCTCGTTCACGCGGTCGAGGTACTTCTGATAGTTGCGCTCGCCGCCCTGGCGCTCAGGTTCACCTTTGTTGTACTCGGCCTGCATTTCAGCGAGCCGTTGTTCTTCCCGCTGCAGCTCGCCTTGGAGGATGCGGCGCGCATCGCTGTCGCGTGCACGCTGCTCCTGCGGATCGATGCGGCTCTCGGCAGGACGCGGTGCTGGTGCGCTGGCGCCCGCAGCATCACCGGAGCGCCTGGGCGCCGGAATGACGGTGATCGGATTGCCGTCCAGCGTGCTGCAGCCTTTGGCCTTGGCTTCCTTGGCGCTGATCGCATCGGTGTAGAGCACGGGGTTGCCCGGGCATTTGTAGACCGGCGCGTCGCCCTGGGCCTGTGCTGCGTGCAAGAGCGCTTGGGGCGCCAGCATCAGCACCCCGGCGAACGTCAGCCACCGCCTGCTGATCTGTGCTGTATGCAAAAACCGCATTGGATTGCCCTCGAGTCGATCGTCCATCGCGAAGCGCGCACGCCCTTGCATGCGCCCTGGCGATTCTGCTCGGATTCTCAAGCACGAACGCAGTTCACCGTCCAACGAAAAAGGGACGGCTTTCGCCGTCCCTTCAGGATGCAGCACAGGCCTCAGAGGCTGTAGTACATGTCGAACTCGACCGGATGGGTGGCCATGCGGAAGCGGGTCACTTCGGTCATCTTCAGATCGATGTAGGCGTCGATGTAGGCATCGGTGAACACACCGCCCTTGGTCAGGAAGGCACGGTCCTTGTCGAGGTACTCGAGCGCCTGGTCGAGGCTGTGGCACACCGTGGGCACCAGCTTGTCCTCTTCGGGCGGCAGGTGATACAGGTCCTTCGTGGCAGCTTCGCCCGGGTGGATCTTGTTCTCGACGCCGTCGAGACCGGCCATCAACAGGGCTGCAAAGCCCAGGTACGGGTTCATCAGCGGATCGGGAAAGCGTGCCTCGACACGGCGACCCTTCGGGTTGGCCACATACGGGATGCGAATGGAGGCCGAGCGGTTCTTGGCCGAGTAGGCCAGCTTGACCGGCGCCTCGAAACCTGGAACCAGGCGCTTGTAGCTGTTGGTGCCAGGGTTGGTGATGGCGTTCAGCGCACGGGCGTGCTTGATGATGCCGCCGATGTAGAACAGCGCGAAGTCAGACAAGCCGGCATAGCCGTCACCGGCGAACAGGTTTTTGCCGTCTTTCCACACCGACTGGTGCACGTGCATGCCCGAACCGTTGTCGCCCACGATGGGCTTGGGCATGAAGGTCGCCGTCTTGCCGTAGCTGTGCGCAACGTTCTGGATCACGTACTTCTGCAATTGGACCCAGTCAGCACGCTGGATCAGCGTGCTGAACTTGGTGCCGAGTTCCATTTGACCGGCATTGGCCACTTCGTGGTGATGCACTTCGACCGGCACGCCCAGGCCCTCGAGCACCAGGCACATTTCCGAGCGCATGTCCTGGAAGCTGTCGACCGGTGGCACGGGGAAGTAGCCCCCCTTCACCGCGGGACGGTGGCCGGTATTGCCGTGCTCGTATTCACGGCCGGTGTTCCACGAGGCTTCTTCCGAATCGATCTTCGAGAAGCAGCCGGACATGTCGTTGCCCCAACGGACGCTGTCGAACACGAAGAATTCGGGCTCAGGTCCGAAGTAGGCGGTGTCGCCCAGACCGGAGGCTTTCATGTAGGCCTCGGCGCGCTTGGCCAGCGAACGCGGATCGCGCTCGTAGGGCTTGCCGTCCGAAGGATCGATGACGTCGCAGGTCAGGATCAGCGTCGATTCCTCGAAGAACGGGTCGATGTTCGCCGTGTTGGCGTCCGGCATCAGCTGCATGTCGGAGGCTTCGATACCCTTCCACCCAGCGATTGACGAGCCATCGAAAGCATGGCCTGAGACGAACTTGTCTTCGTCGAAGTGGGACACGGGCACGGTGACGTGCTGCTCTTTGCCGCGGGTGTCGGTGAAACGGAAGTCAACGAACTTGACTTCGTTCTCTTTCACCATCTTCATCACGTCGGCGACGGTCTTGGCCATCAGGAATCTCCTAGCGGGACGCTGTTTGGGTGGGTGGGGGGGAAGGATCCGGACATTGCTGCGGCGCTGATCAGCCGCCTCGAAATGCGCTCAGGAAGATAGCAGAAAACATGCCCAAGGCAGCGCCGTTCCGAGGCCTGACGTGTCGATCTGCGTTCAATCGCGCACCAGACTGTGTCAGTGGCTTGTGCATCGGGGTCGCAGTGTCGGCCAATAACGCACCGACATGGATCAATAAACGCACCAATATGGGATGTATCGGCTCAGTCTCAACGCACCAATTCCGGGCCCAGTCGAACGTCCTTGTCATGCAGCCCCTGCATCAGCAAGGCATACGCGGATGCCACTGCCAAGGCCTCCCCCTTCACACCCAATTCGATGTGCGCGCCCCACTCGGGGTGATCGACGCTGGGCAGGCTGAACACTTTCACATCGGGATGGCGGGCCTCGACGAGCTCCATCAGCGGCGTCAACGACGCCTCCATGGCGCCCATCACGATGACTGACTGTTCGTGCTGATGCTGAGTGCGATGCAGGTGCGCGCAGTGTTCGTCGAGCACCCATTCGATCATGGGCCAGGCCATGACCGGAAAACCCGGGACGAAGTAAACCGCCGCGCCCGGTGCGTCTGGCGAGCTGCCGGGCGCGCGCACGAAAAAGCCGGCGATCTTGTTGTAAGGGTTGGGAATGATTCCAGCGCCCTCGGGGAACACCGCCATGTTCAGCCGATGCAGGTTGTCTGCGCGCTCGGGCTCGAAAGGCGTGCCCTTCTCCGCAGCGATGTCGCGCATGCGCTCGATGATCAGGTCGCGGGCAACCGGGTGCAGCGCCAGCGGCACACCCAAGGCCCGTGCAGCGCATTGCCTCGTGTGGTCATCAGGCGTCGCCCCGATACCTCCACAGGAAAACACGATGTCACCGCTGGCGAATGCATCCCTCAGATCGCTCGTGATGCGCACTGGATCGTCACCAACGTAGCGAACCCAGGCCAGCGACAGGCCCCTGGCAGCCAGCAGTTCGATGACCTTGGGCACGTGCTTGTCCGCGCGCTTGCCTGACAGGATCTCGTCGCCGACGATCAACAGACCGAATGCCATGGCGTGGTGCTCAGATCAGCGGAGGTGGCAACAGACCCGACGGTGCCTCAGGGTCGGTGGCGGCCGGCGAGACCGCTGGCGACGCCTGCATCGACATGGCGGCACGTTCGGCGCGCAACGACAGCAGCGCCGCCAGCGCGTAGTGCGAAAACCAGAGCGCCGAGAACGCGAACACCAGCGTGTAAATCCAGATGGCCACCGGCACGAGCACTGGCGCCAACGCCAGGAACAGCACCCCGGACGCCCACAACAATGACGGCGCTGCGCCCAGGTAACCGGTCAGTACGCCCATGCCCAGCAAGGCACTGCGATGTCGCCTGACGATTTCGCGACGCTCCTCCTTCGTGGCGTGTTCGGCCAGCACGTCGTAGGTCATCACCCTGTAGGTCAACCAGCCCCAAATCAACGGCGGCAGGATCAGCACCAGCGGCGGCACGAACCACAACGGGATCGACAGCACCAGGGCGACCAGCGCCACCAGCGTCGCACCCAGCGAGGCAAAGACACCCGCGGTGGTTGAGCCGCCGTGCCGTCGTTCAAGGGCCGGGAAGCGGCGCTCGGCCACCAGGTTGAGCATGGCCGGCGTCATCATCGCCGCCACCACCAGCAGCGAGACGATGACGATCACAGGCATGGCCAAGAACACGATGAGCAACGGTGCCAGCAAGGCCTGAAGGCCTCCGATGCCCATGCTGTCGAACCAAGTCATCACCGAGCTCAACCACACCTGGGAGGCGAGCCCCGCACGCACCCATGCGAGCGCAGGGTCCCACAGAAAATAGCCCAGGCCGAGGGCTGCCACGGCCATCAGCAGCAGCGGCATCAGCGACAGCGCAATCACGCGCGGATGCAGGCAATACGCAGCCGCTCGCCAGAACGAATCAATCAGCGTTTTCATGCGGGGCAGGATACGTCAGGGCACACGCATCGGCCGCCGGCTTGTTCCCGGCGATTTATTCGTCATCACCGCCGAAAATCGCCCCACCGAGCAGGCCGCCGCCGAGCACACCGCCCAACACCGATCCCTCCTCGCGCGAGCCACCCCGCTGAGGTGCTGCGGCGAACACGCGGGATGCCAAGCGCGAGAACGGCAGGCTCTGCAGCCAGACCGTGCCTGGCCCAGTGATCTTGGCGAAAAACAGGCCTTCACCCCCGAACAATGCCGTCTTGACCTTGCCCACGTACTGGATCTCGAAGTTCACATTCGGCGTGAACGCGACCACGCAGCCCGTGTCGATCAGCAACGTCTGCCCGGGCTGCAGTTCGCGCTTCAAGCACGTGCCACCGGCATGGACGAAGGCCAGGCCATCGCCTTCGAGCTTCTGCATGATGAAGCCTTCACCGCCGAAGAAGCCGACCGACATCTTCTGCTGCATGTAGATGCCCAGCGACACCCCCTTGGCAGCACACAGGAAGGCGTCCTTCTGGCAGATGAGCATGCCCCCGAGCTGGCGCAGGTCCATCGGCAGGATCTTGCCGGGGTATGGAGCCGCGAACGCGACGCGCAGCTTGCTGCTGCCCTGGTTCGTGTAGACCGTGGTGAACAACGATTCACCGGTGATGAGCCGTTTGCCAGCGCCCAGCAGCTTGTTGAACAAGCCTCCACTGCTGGCCGAGCCATCGCCAAACACCGTGTCCATCGCAATGCCGGCGTCCATGTAGATCATGCTGCCGGCCTCGCCGACGGCCGCCTCGCCCGGGTCGAGTTCGACCTCGACGAACTGCATTTCCGAGCCCTTGATCTCGAAATCCACCACATCCATCGCCATGCTGCGCACTCCTGATTGAACCGATCGGCGGGATGTTATCGCCGCAGGCTCGACCGTCGGCCAGCGCCTGGCTCAATCCCCACCTGCACCCCTGATCCGCCTTCCCTCGCCTGCCCCACGCGTCAGGTACTTGAAGCTACCCGTTGCATGGGCAACCAGGGCGCCGGCTTCGTCGGACAAAGAGGCTTCGCAGAAGGCCAGCGCGAGGGTTCGTGTGAGCACGCGGGCATGGGCAGTCAGGCGGCCAGTGCCGGGGCGCATGAAACTGGTCTTCATCTCGATGGTGACGACGCCCCTGCCGGGTGCGTTGAGTGCGGCGTCCGTCGGTGCATCGGCACTACGAGCCGCGTGTGCCATCGCCACATCCAGCAGTGTCATCGTGACACCACCGTGCGCCATGCTCAGCGAGTTGTGCTGCTCTGGCCGCAGGGTCAACGCGATGTCGGCCTCGCCACCTTGCATGCGCAGCAACTCGAAGCCCATGGCTTCGACGAAAGGTATCTGCAGCGGGAAATCCACGTGGTTCGAACCCGAGTGCGCAAGCTCTGTTTCAGGCCCTGCCGTCTTGCACGGCATCTCCTGCGTGAGCTCGGCCAGTGTCGACCGATCACTCAGAAACAATCGCTTGCATGAACGTACTTTTGCTGACCGAATTTCATTCAGCTTTCGCTGGATCAGCCCGAAATCACTGAGAAGATTATGTTTGGATGATTCAAGCAGCGTCGAGTGGGTCGACGCTCCTATGTATCAGTAACTCGTCTGTAAAGGGCAACTCGCACGAAAGTGCGCTACGCAAAGTCAACGGTCTAAAGGGTTTCGACCCCATGACGGCAGGACTGCCAGAGTGAGCACACCGCAACGCCTCATGACGCTGCGGCATTCCGAGCCTTGCTGCGCATCGCGATCAGAGATGCCGCGACGGATCGGTGTTCATCGATGGGCAGCCGTGCCGGCCTCCACACCAGCCGCAACGCATCGGAAATCGCATCATGAACACCCACACGCATCTCTCGGCTTCAGCGAGTCCCATTTTTGTTGTTCAGCAGGCCACTTGCGGCAATGTCGTCTCGCTGGTCGCCGGCGCGCTGATCGCGATTGCTGGACTGCTCAACCCAGCCCACGCACAAAGCGGGAATGACTGGGCCAAAAACCGGCTCCTGGTCATGCCCCGCGCGGGCCTGCAGGACGGCGACGTGGACAAGATCGCCAAGACGTTTGGTGGAAGCGCACGGCGGGTCGGCAAAAGCGAACTGCGAATCCTCGACCTGCCTGCCCAAGCCTCGGAAACCGCAACGCTGGCCCGGTTGGCGCACCACCCGCAGTTGAAATTCGCCGAGCTTGACCGACGCGTTCGGCTGACGCTGGTCAGCAACGATCCCTACAACGGCAGCGAATGGCACGTGCCGAAGATACGCGCGGACAAAGGCTGGGACACGACGCAAGGCAGCGGGGTCACGATCGCCATCCTGGATTCAGGCGTGCTGGCCACGCACCCGGACCTCATCGCCAATCTGGTGCCAGGCTGGAATTTCTACGACAACAACAGCAACACCGCCGATGTCTACGGCCACGGCACAGCTGTCGCCGGCGCTGCGGCGGCCACCACGAACAACGGTACGGGTGTGGCCGGTGTCGCAGGTTCAGCGAAGATCATGCCGATACGCGTGACCGACACAGCGGGCTATGGGTACTACAGCACCATTGCGCAGGGCATCACCTATGCCGCTGACCATGGCGCACGTGTTGCCAACGCCAGTTTTGCCAGCCTTTACTCGAGCAGTGCGGTACAAAGCGCCGCCCAGTACCTGAAGAGCAAGGGCGGATTGTTTGTCGTGGCCGCGGGCAACAGCGGCGCCGACGATGGCGCCGCGGCGACCACTGCGATGATCCCGGTCTCCGCCACTGACGGTAGCGATGCCCGGGCCAGTTGGTCAAGTTTCGGCAGCTATGTGGCGGTGGCAGCACCCGGTGTCGGCATCTGGACGACCAATTCCGATGGTGGCTACGGCGCATGGTCCGGCACATCGTTCTCGTCGCCCATCACGGCCGGCGTGGTGGCGTTGATGATGGCGGCCAAGCCAGCCCTGTCCGCGAGCCAAATCGAAGGCTTGCTTTATTCAACCGCCGTTGACCTCGGGACGCCTGGGCGCGATCCCTACTATGGGTATGGTCGAATCGATGCAGCGGCAGCCGTTGCCGCCGCCGCTTCGACCGTGGCAGCCGACACACAGTCACCATCGGTCGCCATCTCGGCTCCGCTGGGGGGTAGCACCGTCAGCGGCCTGACCAGCGTTGATGTGTCAGCCACCGACAATGTGGGTGTGACCCGCGTCGAGTTGCGTGTGAACGGCAGCACGATCGCCACGGACATTGCCTCGCCCTACCAATTCACCTGGGACAGTTCGCAGTCGCCCAACGGCACGGCCACCGTCGTGGCTTATGCGTTCGATGAGGCTGGCAACAGCAAGGCGTCGGCCAGTGTGGCGGTCAATGTGTCGAATGCCAGTGCCAGCCCGCCACCCGCACCAACCGACTCCATTGCGCCGGTGGTCTCGATCACCAACCCGGTGAACGGCGGCAAGGTCTCTGGCGTGGTGTCGATCGGCGTTGCTGCCTCCGACAACGCCGGTGTGACTGGCATCAAGCAGTCGCTCTACATCAACGGGGCGCTCAAGGCGTCTGCCACCGGTGGCAGCCTGAGCTACAACTGGAACACTAAGAAGATCGCCAGCGGGCAGTACACGATCACCGCTGCCGCCACAGATGCTGCGGGGAATCAAACCCGTACCTCGGTTCAGGTATCGCGATAAGCGCGGCGTCCAAAAGCAGCAAGGCCCGTCAGTGACGGGCCTTGCTTTGTCAACTGAGTCCTGCGCTATCAGGCTTTGCGTCGACGTGAGCCTGCAAGGGCCAGCAATGCCACACCGACCAAGGCCAGCGAAGCTGGCTCAGGCACCGGCGTACCTTGTGGCGGAATGCGTGAATCACCGCGGCGAACGCCCACGGTGACATCCGACAAGTTCGCGTAATTACTGGACTGGCCCGCTTTGATCGCGACGCTGTACGTACCAGGATTGGCACTGTCGACGTACAACTCGTCAAAGAAGAAGAAGTCGGTCAGTGTGCTGGCCTTGCTCGTGATGAAGAAGTCCAGGTAGGCCGGCAACGGCGTGCCGGTGATGTTCAAAGAGAACGACCCGTTAGGCCCCGTTGACAGACCAGACAGCGAAAACGAGTACCCGCCAAAGCTGTAAGAGACGCCTGTCTGACCCGCATTGGCTCTCGCCGCCACGTTCCAGTTCCCGCCGAAAATACTGTTGGTGTTGGCAAAAGCCACCACGGCGGCTTCAGAGTTGCTGCCCACGGATGCGTGTCCGTAACAGTTGCTGGCGATCACCGACACGTTGTTCGCGTTCGTGACCGTCAGGTCCTCACGGCTCAGATCCGTCACCGTAGCACCGCCTACATAGCCGCTGGTCGCACTGCTGGTGTCGCAGGCAGTCGGTGCTGCCATGGCGGAGTGCCCGAGAGCGACGAGCGCCGCTGAAACAGCGAGTTGGAATTTAGATTTGATATTCACTTTGAGCCCCATGACGGTGGGTATGATGTACCGATACACAGCACACTTCGGGCCACATCGCTTAAGTGGTTGAAAAACAAAGACTTTTCATCAATTTCTCTGTAAGCCACATCGGGCGTTGTAAAGAATATCGACAACTCGCCCCTCGTCTTGGGGGGTACCTGCCGAGGCGGCTGTTGTCGGGAACGCTCCATTGCGATCAAGTGATGCTCACAAGCCAAGCGCCCTGAAGAAGGCTTGGCTGTCCGTCGGCCGCCCTAGGAAGCGCTGCAACAGTACGCCCGGGGCGAGCTGTCCGCCGTTTTCCAGTACGGTCTCTCGGTAGCGTCGGCCCACGGCCGAGCTCAGCCTGTCGGCGGCAAAAGCGGTTCGCAGGTCTTCGGCGATCACCAGGCTCCACAGGTACCCGTAATACCCTGCGGCGTAGCCGCCAGCGATGTGCTCGAAGCCAGCCGGGAACATCGATCCAGGCACATGTCCGAGCGGCGTTGCGCCTTCCATCTGACTCCATAACGCCAATGAGTCTGCCGGGTCACGTCCATGCAGCGCCAGGTCGTAACTCGCGTACAGATGCTGACGCGAAAACTGCGTTCCCTTGCCGAAGTCGCGCGCAGCACGCGCCTGCGTGAGCAATGGGGTCGGCACCGGTTCGCAGCGTGGGCACACCTCGGCAAATAGCGCCAGCACCTGCGGGTCGTACACCCAGTCTTCCAGCATCTGCGACGGCGCCTCGACAAAATCCAGTTGCACGTTGGTACCGCCCTGCCCCGCATAACGCGTCTTCGACAGCAAGGCATGCAGGCCATGGCCGAACTCGTGCAGCAGCGTTTCCAGCTCGTCTAGCGTCAGGCCCCGGCGACTGAGGTTGACGACCAGCGCTGCGGCCGGCTGGCGACCTGCCAGCGTCGACACGTTGCGAAAGCTCCACAGCGCAGCGTGGTTGAACTTGTCGGCGCGCGGGTACAGGTCGACGAACAGCGTGCCGAGCAGCGCTTTCGTCGCGTTGTCGGTGACGGTGTAGGTGCGCGCCTCTGGGTGCCACAGCATCTGCGGGGTGGCCGCTGGTGCCACGGTGATGCCGAACATCCTCTCGGCCACGCGAAACACGAAGCGCAGGCTGGCGTCGGGCGGAAAGTGGCGGCGGAACTGCTCCTGGTCGACGGCGTAGGTGGCACGACGCACGCGCTCTGCATAAAACGCGGTGTCCCAACGCGCGAGCACGGTCTGCGCCAGCGGCTGGTTCAAGTGGCGAGCCTTGTCGGCGCGCAGCACCTCCAGATCGGCGAGTTCGCGTGTGCGCACGGCCTCTTTCACCGTGGACAGAAAGGCCTGCACTTCCGCCTCGCTGTGCGCCATGCGGTGGCGCAGCACGAAGTCGGCGTACGACGCGTGGCCGAACAGCTGTGCCAACTCGCGCCGACGCTGGGCCAGCGCGCCCAGTGTGTCGAGATTGGCGGCGCCGCCCAGTGACAGGTAGGCACGCCACAACCGCTCTCGCGTGGCGGCTCGTGTGGCGTTTTCGAGCACCGGGAACACCGTGGCCTGTTCCAGGCCGAGGCGGTAGCGGCCCCGCGCATCGCGCACAGCGCCTTTCAGCACATCGGCGGGCACGCCCGCCAGCTCTTCCCGGCTGAACCAGAGTCGGGTGCGGTCTTCGCGGACGCGACGCTCGAAGGACTGGGTCAACGCGGTCAGCTCGTCAGTGAGCTCACGCACCTGCTGCTGCTGCGCTGGCGCCAGTGCGACGCCGGCGTCCTCGAAGGTGTCGAGGGTGTCGCGCCAGTAGCGCCGATCGATCTCATCGGCAGGCTGGACTTGCCGGACGCGTTCATAGAGCGCGGCGTTCTGCCAGAAGCGGGACGAAAACGCCTGGTAGTCGCGGTCGCAGGCGTCTGCCGCGTCACGGATGGCCTTGCTGGGGCTGACCGCCACCAGCAGGCCGAGCGGGCCCAGCGTGTCCTCGGTGCGGCGCGTCATGGCGTCGAGCCCCGCCAGCAAGGCTAGCCCAGGCGGCTCGCCGCCCTGCGTCAGCTGGACCTCGGCCTGCCGCAGATCAGCAAGCAGCGTCTTGCATTGCGAGGCGATGGCTGCCGCGCTGCGTGGAACTGGAAAAACGTACGGCGGGTCAGCCCGGACCGCGGATGGCACGTTCGCCGTCTGCGCTGCAAGCGCCGCCGATGCGGCGATCGCTGCCCACCCCGCGACGCTCAGACAACGCCATGACCACCTAAGTCTCAAGCAGCGGCCTTCCCAGGCTCGAAGGTGTGATCCACCACATGCCGGCCGGAGCGCATCTTGCCCAGTTCAGCGGCAACGGCCTTGTGTTCCGGGTGGTGCTGATACGCCTCGAGTTGCTGGGCGTCGGTGAAGGTCGAGACCAGCACCACATCTGCAGTGGCCTCGAGCCCGGCCTCGCGGATGCCGACGTCGAATTCGACGATGCCCGGCACCAGCCGGGCGCAGGTATCGAGCAATGACTTGAAGCGTGGCGCGTCCGCCGGGTTGTTCAGCGTCCACAGGACGATGTGACGAATCATGGGGTCAATCCTCTGAGTCAGAAATGCGTGAACGCAGGTAAATCAGCAGCACGCCAGCAGCCACCGCCACGCCGCCGGCGAGAACGATCGGCCAGCCGATCGATGCATCTGCCGACACGGTGGACGCGCCCAGCATCAGCGCCAGCGCGCCGCCGAAGATCAGCGGCCAGGTCAGGTTGTAAAGCTTCGACGGTTTCATGGGATGGGAGTATCGGCGCTGGCCATCACGCCGCATGGCAATCAAGCAGTCAAACGCCCGGCAGACGGTGGTCGCGGTAGGTGTCACGCAATGCCATCTTCAGCAGCTTGCCGGTGGCCGTGTGGGGGAGCTCGTCGACAAACACGACATCGTCAGGAACCTGCCATGCCGCCACCTTGCCATCGAAAAACCGCAGCAGATCCTGCGCGCTCAGGTCTGCGCCTGGCTTGCGCACCACGATCAGCAAGGGTCGTTCATCCCATTTCGGGTGGTGGCAGGCGATCGCGGCGGCCTCGTGCACCGCCGGGTGCGCCATCGCGATGTTCTCAAGGGCAATCGAGCTGATCCATTCGCCGCCGGATTTGATGACGTCCTTGCTGCGGTCGGTGATCTGCATGTAGCCATCGGCATCGATCGTGGCCACGTCGCCGGTCGGAAACCAGCGCTCACCGGCCACATCGACATGCGGCGATTCGCTGCTGCCCAGATAGCGATCCACCACCCAATGGCCGCGCACCAGCAATTGGCCCGCAGTGCGCCCATCCCAGGGCAAAGGCTGATCGTCGGCATCGACGATGGCGAGGTCAACGCCATAGATCACCTTGCCCTGCTTTTGCTGCAGCGCGCGCCGCGACTCCGCATCGAGCGACGCGTGCTTGGCTTTCAGGTGGGCCAGCGTGCCCAGCGGCGACGTTTCGGTCATGCCCCAGGCATGGATCACCTCCAGCCCGAAATCGTCTTCCAGCGTACGCATCATGGCGGGCGGGCACGCGGCGCCACCGATCACCGTGCGGCGCAACGTGCTGAAGGACAGTGCTTGTTGCTTCATGTGCGTGATCAGCCCCAGCCACACCGTCGGCACGCCGGCGGTGAAGGTCACCCGCTCGGACTCCATCAGCTCGTGCAGCGACGCGCCGTCGAGCCGCGGGCCCGGAAACACCAGCTTGGCGCCGACCATGGGTGCGGCAAACGGCACCCCCCAAGCATTGACATGGAACATGGGTGTGACCGGGAGCACCACATCGCGCGAGCCGAGGCCCATCGCATCGACCGCCACTTGCCCCAGCGCATGCAGCACCGTCGAGCGGTGGCTGTAAAGCACGCCCTTGGGCATGCCGGTGGTGCCAGAGGTGTAGCAAAGGCCCGACGCGGTGTTCTCATCGAACTCGGGCCAAGCCCAGTGGCCATCTTCAGCAGCCAGCAGCTCTTCGTAGCACAGCAGGTTCTCCAACGAAGAATTGGCCGGCATGTGGGCACGGTCCGTCATCAGCACCCAATTCACAACGCTAGGGAGTTGAGGCGCCAGTCGTTCGACCAGCGGCAGAAACGTCAGATCGAAGAACAGCGCGCGGTCTTGGGCGTGGTTGATGATCCAGGCGATCTGCTCGGCATGCAGCCGCGGGTTGACGGTGTGGCACACCCGCCCGGACCCCGAGATGCCATAAAAAAGCTCCAGGTGGCGATGCCCATTCCAAGCCAGCGTGCCGACCCGCTCGCCGATCTCGCAGCCCAGCCGCGCCAATGCCTGCGCCAGCTGTCGCGCGCGACGCTCTACCTCGGCATAGGTGGTGCGGTGCAGATCGCCTTCCACCCGGCGAGACACCACCTCGACATCCCCGGCATGCCGCGCCGCATGGCGCAACAGCGACGAGATCGACAGCGGCATCTGCATCATCTGTCCGGGAAGGATCGGCATGGCGGGCGTTTCGAGTGGGAGAGCAGCCTTGATCGCTGCACGGAGCGCCGAATCATAAGAAGCTCGGCACGGCGCACGCCCCCTCGCATTCCAGGTGACTCCCGGGCGCGCTTCAGGTTGGCCCCTGGCCGCGCGGTGACATGAGCGCCTGAATACACTCCCCAGGATGAATACCGACGACGCCACCACAGCGGTCAGCGCACGGCCCGTGGGGCCCGACTGGCACTGGCGCAACCGTTTTCACGCCCTCGGCGCCGAGTTCCACACCGAACTGCCGCCGCAGCCGCTGCCGGCACCTTACTGGGTGGCTCACAGCGACTCCTGCGCAGAGCTGCTGGGCCTGCCTGCCGATTGGCAGACGCGAGCCGACCTGAACGCGCTTGAAGTGTTCAGCGGCAATGCGCTGTGGCCGGGCATGCGGCCGTTGGCCAGCGTCTACAGCGGGCATCAATTCGGTGTGTGGGCGGGACAGTTGGGCGACGGTCGCGCCCTGTCACTCGGCGAGATCGACACGCCGAGCGGTCCGCAGGAGATACAGCTGAAGGGCGCAGGCCTCACACCGTATTCGCGCATGGGCGACGGGCGCGCGGTGCTGCGATCATCGATCCGCGAATTTCTGTGTTCCGAGGCGATGCACGGGCTCGGCATCCCGACCACCCGCGCGCTGTGCGTCATCGGATCGCCCTTGCCAGTGCTGCGCGAGACGCTGGAAACCGCCGCGGTGGTGACGCGCGTGGCGCCAAGTTTCATCCGGTTTGGGCATTTCGAACACTTCGCGCAGCGGCGCGACACCGCTGCGCTGCAGCGCCTGACCGACTTCGTCATCGAGCACCACTACCCCGAATGTCGCGACGGCCCACAACCCGCCGTGGCGCTGTTGAATGCGGTGGCAAAGCGCACCGCCGAGTTGATGGCGCAGTGGCAGGCCGTCGGGTTCTGCCACGGCGTGATGAACACCGACAACATGTCGATCCTCGGGCTGACCATCGACTACGGCCCTTTTGGGTTCCTCGATGGCCACGACCCGGATCACATCTGCAACCACACCGATCGCCAGGGTCGCTATGCCTACGCAAGTCAGCCCAACATCGGCTACTGGAACCTGCATGCGCTGGCACAAGGCCTGATGCCACTGATCGGTCGCGACCACATCGACGCCGTGCGAGAGGTGCTCGAGGCGTACAAGCAGAACTACGCCAACGCGATGCGCCGTCGCCTGCGCAGCAAATGTGGTTTCGTGACCGCTCAAAAGGACGACGCCGGGCTGATCGATGCGCTGATGGCGCAAATGGCGCACGAGCGGACCGACCACACCCTCTTGTTCCGGCGCTTGTCGACGTTCAGTACCGCCCCAGACGCCGACAACCGACACGTCATGGGTCTGTTCGAAGACCCGGCATTCCGGGCGCGCTGGTCGGCGGCCTACGCCGAGCGGCTGCGCTCGGAAGGCAGCGACGACCTGAAACGCGCCACTGCGATGAACCGCGTCAACCCGGGCGTGGTGCTGCGCAACCACCTCGCCGAGTCGGCGATCCGGCAAGCCCAGGCGGGCGATTTCTCGGAAGTACAGCGCTTGCTGAAAGTTCTGCAGAACCCCTTCGACGAACGACATGACACGTCGGCAGACGCCGACTTCCCGCCCGACTGGGCCCAGCACATCGAGGTGTCCTGCTCGTCCTGAGCGGCCTGCAGAGGAAAGCGACGATGAAAGACGACAAACCCCGCGCCGTTCAGAAGACCGACGCCGAATGGCGCACGCAGCTCGATGCCACCCAGTACGAAGTGGCGCGACAAGCCGGCACCGAGCGCGCGTTCTCCGGCAAGTACTGGAACCACTGGGAGTCCGGCCGGTACAACTGCATCGGCTGCGGCACACCGCTGTTCGAGGCCGACACCAAGTTCGACGCGGGCTGCGGGTGGCCCAGTTACTCCAAGCCGGTCAACAGCACCGTGATCGAGCGCCTCGTCGATCGCAGCCACGGCATGACACGCATCGAGGTGCGCTGCAACGCCTGTGGCTCACACCTCGGGCACGTGTTCAATGACGGACCGGCACCGACCGGTGAGCGTTTCTGCATCAACTCGGCTTCGATAGACTTTGACCCCCAGCCCTGACATCGCCGCTCTCCGACTTGCGGATCGACATCCTGCGGTGATTGCGACGACCCCATGAAGCTTCTGTTCGACTTTCTGCCCATCCTGTTCTTCTTCGGTACCTTCAAGTACGCCGAGGCGCACAAAGAATGGGCGGCCGCCTTTGCCACCGAGCACCTCGGATTCATCGTCTCTGGCGGGGTGGTCGGTGCGAACGAGGCCCCGGTGCTGCTGGCCACGGTGGTGGTCATCGTGGCCACGCTGGCGCAGATTGCGTTCCTGATGGCACGGGGCAAGCGGGTGGACACGATGCTGTGGGTCAGCCTGGCGCTGGTCGTCGTGCTGGGGGGTGCCACCGTCTGGTTCCACAGCGAAGACTTCATCAAATGGAAGCCGACCGTGCTGTACGGAGCCATGGCGCTGGGCCTGTGGGGCAGCGCCGCGCTGTTCGGCAAGAACCTGCCGCGACAGATGCTCGGCGAGCAACTCCGTTTGCCTGATCCCCTGTGGGCCAAGGTCAACTGGGCGTGGGTGGCCTTCTTCGTGATGATGGGCGTGCTGAACCGCTACGTCGCCACCCAGTTTTCAACCGACACCTGGGTCAATTTCAAACTGTTCGGCAGCATGGGTCTGATGATCCTGTTCATGCTCGCCCAAGGCCTGTACCTGAGCCGCTACATTGCGCCCGACGAGGCCGACTCTCAGCCTCCGGCGCGATGAAACACCCTATCGGAGTCCATCGATGAGCCCCCTGCCTGAGCGCATCGAAGCCGCTCTGCGCGCCGCGCTAGAACCGACCGAGTTCGTGCTGCAAGACGACAGCCATCTGCACGCCGGGCACGCTGGCGCGCGCGAGGGCAGCCACTACACCGTCCGCCTGGTCAGCGAGCGCTTCACCGGGCTGAACCGGGTCGCCCGGCATCGCCTCGTTTATGATGTTTTGAAGGTGCAGATGCAGGCCGGCATCCACGCGCTCGTCATCGATGCGCGCGCCCCGGGCGAGGTCTGACGCCCCACCCCAACCCCTTTCTCTTGCTGGCGCCTGGCGCGTCAGCTTCCACGGCACCGCAGCGTTTGAATGCCGCTCGGTTTCGCCCTGTCTCCACACGAGCTGAAAGCCTCACCCCATGAACAAGTTGCTCTCCACTTCCACCGTGCTGGCCGCCGCCCTGCTGATCGCGCTGCCCGCCGCTGCGCAGAACATCGCGATCGTCAACGGCAAGGCGGTGCCGAAGGCCCGTGTCGATTCGCTGATGGAGCAGATCCTGAAACAGGGCCAGCAACGGCGCACCCCGGAACTCGAGGCGCAGGTCCGCGACGAGGTCGTGCTGCGCGAGATGTTCGTGCAAGAGGCCGAGAAGCGTGGCTTCCAGAGCAAGGCCGATTACAAGGTGCAGATGGAGTTCGCCCGCCAGACCATCCTGATCCGCGAGCTGTTCACCCAGTACCAGGCCACCCATCCGGTGACCGAGGCAGAAATCCAGGCTGAATACGCCAAGTCGACCGGCGCTGGCGGCATCGAGTACCGCGCGCGTCACATCCTGGTCGACACGGAAGACCAGGCCAAGGCCCTGATCGCCCAGATCAAGGCCGGTGCCAAGTTCGAGGACGTGGCCAAAAAGGATTCAAAGGACACCGGCTCGGGCGAAAACGGTGGCGACCTCGATTTCGCCAGCCCCAACGTCTATGTGCCCGAGTTCGGCCAGGCGATGGTCAAGCTGAAAAAGGGCGAAATGACCGACCAGCCGGTGAAGTCGCAGTTCGGCTGGCACATCATCCGGCTCGACGACACCCGTGAGGCGCAGGCGCCCTCGCTCGCTGAAGTGCGGCCGCAGATCGAGCAGAAGCTGGGGCAGATGAAGGTCGCCAAGTTCCGCGACGACATCCGCGCCAAGTACAAGACGGACTACAAGTTCGCCAACTGACGTGACGCACCGGCGGCACCGGATCACACCGGTGCCGTGTCCAGTTCGACCCGACCGGCATCGATGCGCAGTTGCCGGTCGCACTGGGCGGCTACCGTGCGGTCGTGGGTGACCAAGACCAGCGTCGTGCCGGTCTCGCGATTCAGCTCGAACATCAGCGCCATCACCCGCTCGCCGGTGGCGAAATCGAGGCTGCCGGTGGGCTCGTCGGCCAGCAACACCGCCGGCTGCACCACGAAGGCACGCGCGAGCGCCACACGCTGCTGTTCGCCACCGGACAACACCTTCGGGTAGTGCCGCAGCCGGTCGCCCAGGCCCACGCGCTCCAGCATCTCGGCAGCGCGCGCCCGGGCGTCGCTGCGGCCCTGCAGTTCCAGCGGCAGCATCACGTTCTCGATCGCGCTCAGGTTGCCCAGCAGCTGGAAGCTCTGGAACACGAACCCGACGTGGGCCGCCCGCACCGCAGCGCGGGCATCCTCATCCAGGCTGAACAAATCGGTGCCTGCGAGGCGAACGCTGCCTGTGGTGGGCGTGTCCAAGCCGGCAATGATGGACAGCAGCGTGCTCTTGCCCGACCCCGAGGCACCGACGATGGCCACCGATTGTTGTCGCGCGAGGGTGAAACTGATGTCGTGCAGGATGGTCAAAGGGCCACCCGGATCGGGCACTTGCTTGGTGATGTGATCGACAGCAATGATGGGATCGGACATGAAGGACTGGAAACAGCGGACAGCAATGGAACAGACGGCATGCGGTGTGACACCACCTCGGTCTGCAGCGATGCAGATCGACCCGGCTCGCAGGAATTGGTTGCACCGGCTGATCCACTGTACCGCGCTGGTTGGCCTGGTCGCTGCAGGCGAACAGGCCTGGTCGCAGATGCCGGTGGCTGCGCTGGCCCATGCCACCGGCGGTGGCAACACGCCCCGAAATACCGTGCTCGTGGTCGGCGACAGCCTGTCGGCCGAATACGGCCTCAAGCGCGGCAGTGGTTGGGTGGCGCTGCTGGAGCGCAAACTCGCCAGCGAGAAGATCGACGCCCGGGTGGTGAACGCCAGCGTCAGCGGTGACACCACCGCCGGCGGCCTGTCGCGGCTGCCCGCGCTGCTGGCCCAGCACCGGCCGACGCATGTGATCCTGGAACTCGGCGGCAACGACGGCCTGCGAGGTCTGCCGCTGAAGGGGAGCCTGAACAATCTGCAGCAGATGGCCAAGGCCGCCAAGGCCGCTGGGGCCAAAGTGATGGTGGTCGGCGTGCAGATCCCGCCGAACTACGGCCGCCGCTACAACGACGAGCTGGCCGCGATGTTCGTCACCGTGGCAAAGGATGAAAGCGCTGCGCTGGTGCCGTTCTTGATGGCAGGCGTGCCCGATTCACAGTACCAGGCCGACCGTATCCACGTGGCCGAGGTCGGTCACTCGACGATGCTGGCGAATGTGTGGCCGACATTAAAACCCTTGCTGCGCTGAGACCCAGTTGCGTTTGAGCATTGAGGTCAGCGAGAGAGCGCTGCGGTGGGCAGCCACCGCAGCGGTCGGGGTTTGAAGCCCTCGGCAGCAACAAACCAACTCCAAACTGTTTAAGTGATGGGCGTTAGCTTCGCCACCGACAGCGCCAGCCACTTCATGCCGTGGCGGCCGAAGTTGACCTGGGCGCGGGCATCGTCACCGCTGCCTTCGAGGGTGACGATCACGCCCTCACCGAACTTGGTGTGGAACACGCTCTGGCCTGACTTCAATCCGTGCGACGGCGCCTTCGGAATGACCGACGGCGCGGCAGTTTCCACGCGTCCTGCCCCCACGATCGAACCCAGACCCGATCCACGCGCCCACGCCGATTGGTAGTCACGTGCGAACCCCGAGCCGAAGGCCTGGTTGCGCGGGGTGATCCATTTCAGCGAGGCCTCGGGCAGCTCGTCGAAGAAGCGGCTCTTGATGTTGTAGCGGGTCTGGCCGTGCAGCATGCGGGTCTGGCTGCAGCTCAGGTACAGCCGCTTGCGGGCCCGCGTGATGGCCACGTACATCAGCCGCCGCTCTTCTTCCAGTCCATCCAGATCGGACACGCTGTTCTCGTGCGGAAACAGGCCCTCCTCGAGGCCGGTGATGAACACCGCATCGAATTCCAGCCCCTTGGCTGCATGCACCGTCATCAGTTGGATCGCGTCCTGCCCGGCCTGCGCCTGGTTGTCGCCGGCTTCGAGCGAGGCGTGTGTCAGGAAGGCGGCCAGCGGCGACATGATCTCGCCGGTTTCGGCGTCGGGCGTGGTGATCAGTGAGGCGATGCCGCCGGTCGCCTCGGGCGTTCCGGCCGTCGCCTCGACGCCGAGGCCCGACAGCACCTTCGTCAGCTCTGCATCGGCGCCTATCGGTAGAGGCGAACCGAACTCATCGACCGGCAGCGCCACCGCATCCTTGCCAAAGCCTTCCTGGGTGACGAAGGCCTCGGCCGCGTTGACCAGTTCGTCGAGGTTCTCCAGCCGATCCTGGCCTTCCTTGTCGGTGCGGTAGAAATCGACCAGGCCTGAGGCCTTCAGCATGTGCTCGATGATCTCGCGCAGCGTGAGCCCGCGCGTGGCCTCGCGCATCGCATCGACCTTGGCGACAAAAGCCTGCACGTTGCCGCCGCCCTTGCCCGCCACGGCGCCGACGCTTTGATAGAGGCTGCGACCGCTGGCACGCGCTGCATCCTGCAGCAGCTCGATGGTGCGCGCGCCGATGCCGCGCGTCGGGAAGTTGACGACGCGCAGAAAGCTGGTGTCGTCGTTCGGGTTCTCGATCAGGCGCAGATAACTCAGCGCGTGCTTGACCTCGGCGCGCTCGAAGAAACGCAGGCCGCCATAGACCTTGTACGGGATGCCGGCGTTGAACAACGCACTTTCCAGCACACGGCTTTGCGCGTTGCTGCGATAAAGCAGCGCGATGTCGCGTCGCGGCGTGCCGTCGCGGTGCAGTTGCTGCGCTTCTTCGATGAACCACTGCGCTTCGGCGAAATCGCTGGTGGCTTCGAACACGCGCACCTGCTCGCCGGGGCCGGCTTCGGTGCGCAGGTTCTTGCCGAGGCGACGCGAGTTGCGCGAGATCAGCTCGTTGGCGGCATCGAGGATGTGGCCGTAGCTGCGGTAGTTGCGCTCCAGCTTGATGACCTGCTGCACCTTGAACTCGCGCTCGAAGTCGGCCATGTTGCCGACCTGTGCGCCGCGGAAGGCATAGATGCTCTGGTCGTCGTCGCCGACCGCGAGCACCGCTGTGCCGTTCGGTCCGGGCGGGCCGGCGAACATCTTCAGCCAGGCGTACTGCAGCCGGTTGGTGTCCTGGAACTCGTCGACCAGGATGTGGCGGAAGCGTCGCTGGTAATGGTCACGCAGGCTCGCGTTGTCGCGCATCAGCTCGTAGGTGCGCAGCATCAGCTCGGCGAAATCGACGACGCCTTCGCGCTGGCACTGCTCCTCATAGGCTTGGTAGATCTGCACCAGCACGCGGCCCTGTTCGTCGCGCACCTCGACATCCTTCGGCCGCAGGCCTTCTTCCTTCTGCCCGGCGATGAACCAGGTGGTGGTCTTCGGCACGAAGCGTTCTTCATCGAGCTTCATCGCCTTGATGACGCGCTTCACCGCCGACAGCTGGTCGGAGGAATCGAGGATCTGGAATCCTTGCGGCAGCGCGGCCAGCTTCCAGTGCGCACGCAGGAAGCGGTTGCACAGCCCGTGGAAGGTGCCGACCCACATGCCGCGCACCGGCACCGGCAGCATCGCACTCAGCCGCGTCAGCATCTCCTTCGCCGCCTTGTTGGTGAAGGTCACTGCCAACACGCCGCCGGGCGAGAGCTGGCCGGTCTGGATCAGCCAGGCAATGCGCGTCGTCAACACGCGGGTCTTGCCCGAGCCGGCACCGGCCAGGATCAGGGACGGCCGCGCGGGCAGCGTGACGGCCGCAAGCTGTTCCGGGTTGAGTCCGCGCAGCAGGTTGTCGGACGACGGCACCGCGAGACCAGCGTCAATCTCGTCAGCGTCGAAACGGGCTGCATGCGAGGGCCCGTCTTCCTCGAACAGCGGGATCGACGGGTCGTCGTGCGGCGCGAGGCTCGGACTTTCGGAGGGACTGGACATCGAATGATTCTAGAAGCCGCCCTCCTACAATTCGGCCTCCCTTTTGCTGCTCTGCGGCGCACTTTTCTGCTGCGCCCAACCCGGTGTCCCCATGACCGAACTGGCCAAGTCCTTCGAACCCGCCGCCATCGAGGCCCATTGGGGCCCGCTGTGGGAGCAAAGCGGTGTCTACGAGCCCACGCTCGACGCCGCCAAGCCTTCGTTCTCGATCCAGCTGCCACCGCCCAACGTCACTGGCACGCTGCACATGGGTCATGCGTTCAACCAGACCATCATGGACTCGCTGACGCGCTACCACCGGATGCGCGGCTTCAACACGCTGTGGGTGCCAGGCACCGACCACGCCGGCATCGCCACGCAGATCGTCGTCGAGCGTCAGTTGCAGGAGCAAGGCCTGAACCGCCACGACCTGGGCCGCGCCAATTTCGTGGCCCGCGTTTGGGACTGGAAGCAGCAGTCGGGCTCGACCATCACCCGTCAGATGCGTCGCATGGGCGACAGCGTCAGCTGGCCGCACGAATACTTCACGATGGACGACAAGCTGTCCACCGTCGTCACCTCGACGTTTGTTCAGCTCTACGAGCAAGGCCTGATCTACCGCGGCAAGCGGCTGGTCAACTGGGATCCGGTGCTGAAATCGGCGGTGTCGGACCTGGAAGTCGAGAGCGAAGAGGAAGACGGCTCGCTGTGGTTGATCCGCTATCCGCTTGAGGATGGCTCGGGCGACCTGGTGGTGGCCACCACGCGGCCGGAGACGATGCTGGGCGACGTCGCGGTGATGGTGCATCCGGAGGACGAGCGGTATGCGGCCTTCGTCGGCCGACGCGTCACGCTGCCGCTGTGCGGGCGCACTGTCCCCGTGATCGCCGACGACTACGTCGATCGCGCCTTCGGCACCGGCGTCGTCAAGGTGACACCAGCGCATGACGTGAACGACTACGCGGTCGGTCAGCGCCACGGCCTGCCGATCATCGGCGTGCTGACACTGGATGCGGCGATCAACGAGAACGCACCCGCGGCCTATCAAGGCCTCGACCGTTTCGTCGCCCGCAAGCGCGTCGTGGCCGATCTGGAAGCACAAGGCTTCCTGGTCGAGGTCAAGAAGCACAAGCTGATGGTGCCGCGCTGCGCGCGCACCGGACAGGTCATCGAGCCGATGCTCACCGACCAGTGGTTCGTCGCGATGACGAAGAACGGACCCGACGGGAAAAGCATCGCGCAGAAGGCGATCGACGCGGTCGCTTCGGGCGAAGTCACGTTCGTGCCCGAGAACTGGGTCAACACCTACGACCAGTGGATGAAGAACATCACCGACTGGTGCATCTCACGCCAGCTGTGGTGGGGCCATCAGATTCCGGCCTGGTACGGCACGAATGGCGAGTTGTTCGTCGCGACGAACGAGGAAGAAGCCCGCGCCAAGGCCACCGCTGCGGGATACACCGGCGAGCTGGTTCGCGACGAAGACGTGCTCGACACCTGGTACTCGTCGGCGATGGTGCCGTTCTCGTCGCTGGGCTGGCCCGAGAAGACGAAGGAACTCGATCTGTTTTTGCCGTCGAGCGTGCTGGTCACCGGCTACGACATCATCTTCTTCTGGGTCGCCCGGATGATCATGATGACGACGCACTTCACCGGCAAAGTGCCCTTCCACCATGTGTACATCCACGGCCTGGTGCGCGATGCGCAGGGCAAGAAGATGAGCAAGTCCGAGGGCAATGTGCTCGACCCGGTGGATTTGATCGACGGCATTTCGCTGGCGCCGCTGCTCGACAAGCGCACCGTCGGCCTGCGCAAGCCCGAAACTGCGCCGCGAGTGCGCAAGGACACCGAGAAGGAATTCCCCGACGGCATCCCGGCCTTCGGCGCCGATGCGCTGCGCTTCACCTTCGCGTCGCTGGCGAGCCTCGGGCGCAGCATCAACTTCGATTCGAAGCGCTGCGAGGGCTACCGCAATTTCTGCAACAAGCTCTGGAACGCCACGCGCTTCGTGCTGATGAACTGCGAAGGCCAGGATTGCGGCCTGGCCGAGCACACGAAGGCGCAATGCGCCCCCGGCGGATCAGCACACGGTTACCTGAGCTTCTCGCAGGCCGACCGCTGGATCACCAGCGAGCTGCAGCGCGTCGAAGCCGCGGTCGAACAAGGCTTTGCCGACTACCGACTCGACAACGTCGCCAACGCGATCTATTCGTTCGTGTGGGACGAGTACTGCGACTGGTACCTGGAGATCGCCAAGGTGCAGATCCAGACCGGCGATGAATCGGCCCAGCGGGCCACGCGCCGCACGCTGATCCGCGTGCTGGAGACGGTGTTGCGTCTGCTGCACCCGATCACGCCATTCATCACCGCCGAGCTGTGGGAGCGCGTGGCCGTGGTCGCCGGTCGCAAGGCCGCAGGCTCCGCCGACAGCCTGGTCACAGCGCCTTACCCGAAGGCGCAGCTCGAGCGCATCGATGCCGGCGCCGACGCCTGGGTCACGCAGCTCAAGGGCATGGTCGGCGCCTGCCGGCGCTTGCGCAGCGAGATGAGCCTGTCGCCCGACAAACGGGTGCCGCTGCTGGCCTTGGGCGATGCCGACTTCGTGAAGGCGGCATCGCCGCTGCTGAAGGCCTTGGCCAAGGTATCCGAGGTGCACTTGCACACCGACGAAGCGGCCTACGCGCAGGCCACGTTGAATGCCCCCGTGGTCGAATTTGCAGGCACCCGGCTGGCCCTGCACGTCGAGATCGATGTGGCCGCCGAGACGGAGCGGCTGCGCAAGGAGATCACGCGGCTCGACGGTGAGATCACCAAGGCCAGCGCCAAGCTGGCCAACGAGGGCTTCGTCGCGCGCGCGCCCGCTGCGGTGGTTGCTCAAGAGCAGGCACGCATTGCCGAATACACCGCCACCCGCGAACGGCTGCAGGCTCAGGCACAGCGGTTGTCTGCCACGGCTTGAGGCGTGACATCGCGCCGCTCCGGGCCCTGTACCGAGCCTCTCGGCGACGTACGGGCGTCTTTTTTGCGTGTGAGAATGGTTTGAAACCATGAACCCACCGCCTGGAGTGTGACGATGAAGATCAATAAAGCGATATTCCCCGTGGCCGGTCTCGGCACCCGTTTCCTGCCTGCGACCAAGGCGCAGCCCAAGGAAATGCTGCCTGTGGTCGACAAGCCGCTGATCCAGTACGCGGTCGAGGAGGCTTACGCCGCGGGCATCCGCCAGATGATCTTCGTCAACGGCCGCAACAAGCGCGCCATTCCAGACCACTTCGACACCGCCTACGAGCTGGAAGCCGAACTCGAAGCCGCCGGCAAGCAGGAGTTGCTGGACCTGGTCCACAGCATCAAGCCCGACGACATGGAGTGCATCTACATCCGTCAGCCGAAGGCCCTGGGCCTGGGGCATGCCGTGCTGTGCGCGCAATGCGTGGTGGTCAACGAACCTTTCGCGGTGCTGCTGGCCGATGACCTGATGGTCGGCAATCCGCCGGTGTTGAAACAAATGGTGGATCGCTTTGCCGACTGGCAGGCCTCCATCATCGCCGTGCAGGAAGTGCCCGATGAACAGACGCGCCGCTACGGCATCGTGGCCGGCACGCCGGTGAACGATCGGATGATGGACATGACCCACATCGTCGAGAAGCCGGCACCCGAAGATGCGCCTTCACGCCTGGGTGTGGCTGGCCGCTACATCCTGACGCCGGGCATCTTCAAGGAAATTGCCGCGCAGCCGCGTGGCGTGGGCGGCGAGATCCAGCTCACCGATGGCATCGCTGCGCTGATGCGTCGCGAAAAGGTGTTCGCGTTGCGCTACGAAGGCCGGCGTTACGACTGCGGCAGCAAGGAAGGCTTCCTGGAGGCCAATGTCGAATTGGCGCTGATGCACCCCAAGCTCGGCCCGGGTTTCCGCAGCTATCTCAAGACGCTCGACCTCTGAGCGCCTGCGCCGACTCAGCGTCGGCGCAGCAGGTGGATGAAGTCGTCGGCAACGGTGGACTGCTCGACCAGTTCATTGCCCGTCTGCTTGGCAAAGGCCTGAAAGTCGCGCAGCGAGCCCGGATCGGTCGAGACCACCCTCAGCACATCACCGCTGGCCATGTCTGCCAGGGCCTTCTTGGCCTTCAGGATGGGCAGCGGGCAGTTCAATCCGCGGGTGTCGAGTTCTTTGTGGATCAGGATCATGGGCGGGTGCTCGGCGGTGCTGCAACGATTCTAGGTTTCAGACCGGGAACACACCGGTCGAGAGGTAGCGATCGCCGCGGTCGCAGACGATGAACACGATGGTCGCGTTCTCGACCGTCTTCGCCAGTTCCAGCGCCACCCAGCAGGCGCCTGCCGCAGAGATGCCGGCAAAGATTCCTTCTTCGCGCGCCAACCGCCGTGCCATCTCCTCGGCATCGGCCTGGCTGACGGATCGGGTTTCGTCGATGTGCGTGGGGTCGTAGATCTTGGGCAGATAGGCTTCAGGCCACTTGCGGATGCCCGGGATGCGCGATCCCTCGCTGGGCTGTGCACCGATGATCCGCACCTCGGGGTTGACCTCTTTCAGGAAGCGGGAGACGCCGGTGATCGTGCCGGTGGTGCCCATCGCGCTGACGAAGTGCGTGACCTGACCTGCGGTATCGCGCCAGATCTCAGGCCCGGTGGTTTCGTAATGCACGCGCGGGTTGTCTGCATTGGCGAACTGGTCGAGCACCACGCCCTTGCCGTCGCGTTGCAGCTGATCGGCCAGGTCGCGCGCATGCTCCATGCCGCCGGAGCGCGGCGTCAGCATCAGTTCAGCGCCGAAGGCACGCATGGTCTGTGCACGCTCGATCGACAGATCCTCGGGCATGATCAACAGCATCTTGTAGCCACGAATGGCCGCGGCCATGGCCAAGGCGATGCCTGTGTTGCCCGAGGTGGCCTCGATCAGCGTGTCGCCGGGCTTGATCTGCCCGCGCTCTTCGGCGCGGCGGATCATGCTGATGGCCGCCCGGTCCTTGACCGAGCCAGCGGGGTTGTTCCCCTCAAGCTTGCCCAGAATCACATTGCCGCGACGATCGACCTCGCCACCGGGCAGGTGTTTCAACCGCACCAGTGGCGTGTTGCCGATCAGGTCTTCAATCGAGGAGTAGATCGGCTGCTTCTTGGCCATGCAAACTCGAAACGGTGGTTCGATCGGTCTGCCACGCTACCTGCGGCATTGCACCGCATCGGCAAACACAAACATTCGGATGGTGCCTCCGGTCGGAATCGAACCGACACTCCGTGAAGAACCGGATTTTGAGTCCGGCGCGTCTACCAATTCCGCCACAGAGGCCCAACGCAAGCCTCAATTATTCCACAGGCCTTTGCCCGATGGCCGAGACCGCGCAACACGCCGGCCTTCAGCGGCGCTCAATCAACTGCGGTTACGCTCTGCCCTCGACAGAGTGCCGCCCCTCGAAGCCACGGATTCCGCGCATGCCCCCGATTCCACCCATCACCCAAGCCTTGTTGTTGATCAACGTGGCTGCTTTCTGCATCGACAGTTTTCTGGGTCCTTGGTTCACCCGTCTGCTGGCACTCTGGCCCCTGGGCTACGGCTTCCTGCCCTGGCAGATCGTCACTTACGCGTTCCTGCACGGCAGCATCGGCCACCTGTTTTTCAACATGCTGGGCCTGTGGATGTTCGGCTCGGAGCTCGAGCGCGTCTGGGGACCGAAGCGCTTCATCCAGTTCTATGTCGCCAGCGTGCTGGTGGCAGCGGGTGCCCAATTGCTGGTCACCGGGCTGCTGGGATCGACCTATCCGACGGTGGGTGCCTCGGGCGGATTGTTCGGATTGCTGCTGGCGTTCGGCATGATGTTCCCGAACCGCACCATCATCCCGCTGTTCCCGCCGATCCCGATGAAGGCGAAGGTGTTCGTCGCCTTGTACGGTGGGCTGGAGCTGCTGCTGGGCGTCACTGGCAGCGCGTCTGGTGTGGCCCATTTCGCCCACCTGGGCGGCATGTTGGGGGGCTACCTGATGTTCCGTTACTGGCGTGGGCAACCACCGTTCAGCAGGCGCCGCTGAGGCAGCGAGCCGCCCTGGGCGGCTCGCTCACAAGCCGTCTTTCACGGTCGGGTAGCGCAGCGCGAGGCGCAGCTCGCGCTTGAGCCGTCGGTTCTCCAACCGGCGCGATTCGCTCATGAAGCTCAGCAGCATGGGCGACAGTTGCTCCCGTGCTTCTTGCCGCGAGATCCGCGGCGGACGAGGCAGACCGCACAGATCCGCCGCCAGGTCAAAGTAATCGCCCATCGTCAGATCGGTGTCGTCGCTGGCGTGGACCACGCGCTGCGGCAGGCCGCGCGCCAGTGCAGCGACGCACGCGCGGGCCAGATCGTCCGCGTGGATGTGGTTGGTGTAGACGTCGTCTTCAGCATTCAGCACGGCCGTGCCGCGCAATAGGCGTTCGCGGGGATGCCCGCCTTCACGATCTCGCGCATAGATGCCCGGAATGCGCAGTATCGAGACACGCACCCCGTGCGCACGCCCGAACCAGCGGATGCGCGATTCGGCGTCGACCCGCCGCCTGGCGCGATCGGTGCCGGCATGGACGGCCCGCGTCTCGTCGAAGTGCGCGCCACCGCAATCGCCATAGACACCGCTGGTGCTGCCATACACCAGGCAATGCACCCGCCCCTTGCGCGCCAGCGCATTCAGCAGGTTCCGGGTGCGCGGGTCGGTCGTGCCCTGCAGCGGCGGCGGCGCGAGGTGCAGCACCGCATCGGCCAGCCCGGCCAGCCGCGAGAGGGTGGCGGGATCATCGAGGTTGCCGATCAACGGCACCGCGCCTGCTGCACGCAGCGCCTCGGCGCGCGACGGCGTCGAGGTCAGTGCCAGCAGGCGGTAACGGCCTTTCAGCAGTCGAACCACGCGCATGCCCACGTCGCCACAACCCACGATCAGCAGCACAGGTCGTTTGAAGGTGGATGGCAGCACGGCAGTGACCCGAAGGGGGCGGCAAACAGGACGGGCAAAATCGCGACTCAGTTTACGTTTCCCGACAGGAAGCCGGTTTCCCCATGAGCATCACCGTCACGTTGCAACCCAGCGGCCGCAGTTTCTCAGTTCAACGCGACGAGGCCATCCTCGCGGCCGCCATCCGACAGGGCATCGGCCTGCCCTATGGCTGCCGCGACGGCGCCTGTGGCTCGTGCAAATGCAAGGTGCTCGAAGGCCGCGTGATCCACGGTGCGCATCAGCTGCAGGCTCTGAGCATCGCGGAAGAAGAAGCCGGCTACACCCTCACCTGCTGCGCCGCGCCGCAGACCGATCTGGTGCTGGAAGCGCGCACCGTCGTCGGTGCCGGAGACATGCCGGTGCGCAAGATGCCAGCGCGAGTCATCAGCATCGACAAGCCCGCGCCCGATGTCGCGCTCGTCAAGCTGCAACTGCCTGCCAATGAGGCGCTGCGTTTCCACGCGGGCCAGTACATCGACGTGCTCCTGCGCGACGGCGCGCGGCGCAGCTACTCGATGGCCAACGCGCCGCACACCCAGGGCGACAAGCCGTGGATCGACCTGCACATCCGCCACCTGCCCGGCGGCGTGTTCAGCGACCAGGTGTTCGGCACCCTGAAGGCCAAGGACATCATGCGCCTCGAAGGGCCCTTCGGCAGCTTCTTCCTGCGCGAAGAGTCGCCCAAGCCCATCGTGCTGCTGGCTTCGGGTACCGGCTTCGCACCCATCAAGGCGATCATTGAGCAGATTCAATTCAAGGGCAGCACGCGCCCCGTCGCGCTGTACTGGGGATGCCGCACACGCGCCGACCTGTATCTGCACGACTGGGCACTGGAAGCCGCGTCCAACCTGCCGTCACTGCGTTACGTGCCGGTGCTGTCGGAGGCGTCGGCCAGCGACGCGTGGACCGGCCGGACCGGCTTCGTTCACCAAGCGGTGATGGCAGACCTCCCCGACCTCTCCGGCCACCAGGTCTATGCCTGTGGCGCCCCCGTGATGGTCGAGTCGGCGCAGCGCGACTTCACCGAGCGCTGCGGCCTGCCGGCCGACGAGTTCTATTCGGACGCGTTCTACAGCGCGGCGGATCGGGTGACTTCGATCAAAGGCTGACGGCGACGTAAAGAAGGAGGGGCGGGCTGTTCCTGCCCGGGGGGAGAGAACAAGCACTCGGCCGCCCCGCGAACTCCCCTCACTCCCCCAGATAAGCCGCCCTCACCTTCGGGTCGCTCAGCAGAGCTTTCGCGTCGCCGCTCATCGTGACCTCGCCCGACTCCATCACGTAGCCGCGGCTGGCCAGCTGCAGCGCGCGGCTCGCGTTCTGCTCGACCAGCAGCACCGTCACGCCCTGGCGGTGGATGTCGGCCACCACCTCGAAGATCTTGTCGACCATGATCGGCGACAGGCCCATCGACGGCTCGTCCAGCAGCAGCAACTTCGGCCTGGCCATCAGCGCGCGGCCCATTGCGAGCATCTGCTGCTCGCCGCCGCTCATCGTGCCGGCGAGCTGGCTGCTGCGTTCCTTCAGGCGAGGGAAGATGGCGAACACCCGGTCGACGTCGGCGGCGATGTCCGGGTCGTCGCGGAGGTAGGCGCCCATCAGCAGGTTTTCGTGGATGGTCATCCGGGTGAAGGTGCCGCGGCCCTCGGGCACCATCACCAGACCCTGGCGCACCAGGTCCCAGGCACCCTGCCCCTTGATCGAGACGCCCTTGAATTCGATGTCGCCCGCCAGCGAGGGCTGCAATCCCGTGAGGGCCTTCAGCGTGGTGGATTTGCCGGCGCCGTTGGCACCGATCAGGCTGACCAGTTCGCCGGGCCAGACCTCGAAGCTGGCGCCCTTGACGGCCTGGATGCCCCCGTACGCGACCTTCAATCCGCTGACCTTGAGCAAGGGTGTGTTCATCGCGTCAATCCTGGGCGCGGTGCGCAACGCCCAGATAGGCTTCGATCACCTGGTCATTGCGCTGCACCTCGGCCGGCGTGCCCACGGCGATCACCTTGCCGTGGTCGAGCACGGTGACCCGGTCGCACAGGCCCATCACCAGCTTCACGTCGTGCTCGATCAAAAGGATGGTTCTTCCGTCATGTCTGATGCGGTCGATCAGCTCGCGCAGCACGACTTTCTCGGTGGCGTTCATGCCGGCAGCGGGCTCGTCGAGGGCAAGCAGCTGGGGGTCGGTGGCGAGTGCGCGGGCGATCTCCAAACGCCGCTGGTCGCCATAGCTCAGGGTGCGTGCCCTGAAATCAGCGTAGTCGCCGATGCCCACGTAATCCAGCAGCTCCCGGGCGCGGTGCGCGATGGACGCTTCCTCGGCTTTGAAAGCTGCCGTGCGGAACACCGCACCGACCAGACCGGACCGCGTGCGCACATGGCGTCCGACCATCACGTTCTCGAGCACGGTCATGTCGGCGAACAATCGGATGTTCTGAAATGTGCGCGCAATACCGGCCTGGGCCACCCGATGCACCGAGCTCGGTCGATAAGTCTGCCCGGCCAATTCGAATTGGCCGGCATCGGCGGGGTACAGCCCGGTGATCACGTTGAAGAACGTGGTCTTGCCCGCGCCGTTCGGCCCGATCAGGCCATAGACCATGCCCTGCTCGACCGCGATGGCCACATCGGAGAGCGCCTGCAATCCGCCAAATCGCTTCGAGACCCCGGCGACTTTCAAAAGCACAGCGCTCATGGCGAACGGGCCTGCGAAGCGTTTGCCGAGCGGCCGTGCTCGGGCGCGGGCCACAGCCCTCGGGGCCGCGCCAGCATGATGCCGATCATGGCCAGTGCGATCAGCAACTGGCGCAGGATGGACGCGTCGAGCCGGCCACCGGTCATCGCCTGCAAGGGGCCGGCGACATAACGCAGCACCTCCGGCAGCGCGGCCAGCAGCAGCGCACCGATCACGACGCCAGGGATGTGGCCCAGCCCCCCGAGCACCACCATCGCCACGATCAGCACCGACTCTTGCAGCGAGAACGACTCGGGCGAGACGAAGCCCTGGAAGCTGGCGAACAGCGCGCCGGCGACGCCGCCGAAGGTGGCGCCCATGCCGAAGGCCAGCAGCTTCAGGTTGCGGGTGTTGATGCCCATCGCCTTGGCGGCAATCTCGTCTTCGCGAATGGCCATCCAGGCACGGCCGATGCGGCTGCGTTCCAGTCGGTAGCAAAGCACCACACCGACGACGACCAGCGCTAGGAACAGGTAGTAGTGGTTGGTGACCGACGGGATGCTGAGGCCGAACAGGTCCCACTTCTTGGCCAGATCCCAGCCGAACAGCGACAGAGAATCGATCTGACCGATCCCGCGCGGACCGTTGGTGATGTTGTACGGCTGCTCCAGGTTGGCCAGGAACACGCGGATGATCTCGCCGAAGCCGAGCGTGACGATGGCCAGATAGTCGCCGCGCAGCTTCAGCGTCGGCGCACCCAACAGCAACCCGGCCACACCCGCCAGCGCCGCGCCGAGCGGCAACACCACCCAGATCGGCGCGTGGAGGCCGTGGGGGAACATCGCCGCGATGGCGGGGAAGTGGTCGGTCAATTGCGGGCTGGCGACCAGGGCCAGCAAATAGGCACCGACCGCATAGAACGCGACGTAGCCGAGATCGAGCAGGCCGGCATAGCCGACCACGATGTTGAGCCCCAGGGCCAGCAGCACGTAGAGCAGCGCGGTGTCGATGATGCGCACCCAGGCGTTGCCGAACTGCTGCGCGATCAGCGGCAGGATCAGCAGCGCCACGGCGGCCAGCAGGAACACGCCGAGCTTGGAGCGCGATGCGCGTGGGTCTTTCACTCGAACGTCCTCACGCACGGTCAGCCACCCGCTCGCCCAGCAGGCCTTGCGGACGCAGCGTGAGCACGGCAATCAGCACGATGAAGGCGAAGATGTCCTGGTACTGGCTGCCCAGAACGCCGCCGGTCAGCACACCGATGTAGCCCGCTCCGAGCGCCTCGATCAACCCCAGCAACACGCCACCGAGCATCGCACCGGCCAGGTTGCCGATGCCGCCGAACACCGCCGCGGTGAAGGCCTTCAGCCCAGGCAGAAAGCCCATGCTGTGCTGCACCGACCCGTAGTTGGCGGCGTACATCACACCGGCCAGTGCCGCCAGCGCGGCGCCGATCACGAAGGTGGCCGAGATGATGACGTCGGGCTTCACCCCCATCAACGCAGCAACGCGCGGGTTCTCGGCGGTGGCGCGCATCGCACGGCCGAGCTTGGTGCGGTGAACCAGGAACATCAGTGCCGCAAGCGTCAATGCGGTGACCAGCAGGATCAGTATCTGGGTGGTGTTGATCACCGCGCCGCCGATGTGGATGGGCTCGGCAGGCAACAGGATCGGGTACGGCTTCGGGTTCGGCTTCCAGATGATCAGCGCCAGGGTCTGCAACAGAAGGCTCACGCCCATGGCGGTGATCAGCGGCGCCAGGCGTGGCGCATTGCGCAGCGGCCGGTAGGCGATTTTCTCGATGCCGAAGTTCAGCACCGTGCACACCACGACGGCCGCGACCAACGAGATCAGCATCAGCAGCCAGCCTGGCAGGCCGCTGTCGGCCAGCACGGTGACCACGGTCCAGCTGGTCATGGCGCCCACCATCAGCACCTCGCCATGGGCGAAGTTGATCAGGTTGATGATCCCGTAGACCATCGTGTAGCCCAGCGCGACCAGCGCATACACGCTGCCGAGCACCAGCCCGTTGATGAGCTGCTGGATGAAGGTGTCCATCGGAAAGAGTCGGTCCTTGGCTGTCGATGCGGCACGCGGGAGAACGGTGGTCGGGTCGCGCAAGATGCATGCCTCGCGCGGCGTGCGAAGTGTCGCCGAAGACGAGGCCACTTCCAGACACCCGCCTCGCCCCTGAGTTCGGGCCGAGGCGGCGCTGGTATTCTTTTAACGAGCGCCACGCCGGAGCCTGAGATGAAAGACGACTACAAACGCAAGTCGAGTATCGCGCTCGGCATCATGCTGATTGCGCTGATGTCGATCATGGAAACCTGGATGGCCGACCACCGTTTGCCCAACCCGGCGTCGCCCCTGGTCTGGTCGGTGCTTGGCACGGTCGCCGCAGTGGCCTTCGGTTTTTTCTGCTGGTTCCGGGCGAAGGCGAACCGGGCGCCCGACTGACGCGTCTGTTCGCTCCGGTCAGCCGATCAGCGTGCGGTTCTTGCCGGCGCGCTTGGCCTGGTACAGCGCGATGTCGGCACGCTCGAGTGCCTCTTCGATACGCTCACCCACGCGGAAGGCCGTGACACCGGCCGAGAAGGTCACGAACACCTGCTTGTTCTCGTGCATGAACAGCCCGCCCGTCAGCGAGCGCTGCAGCCGGGTCAGGATCTGCTGGCCTTCTTCGACCGGCGTGTCGGGCAGCAGCACCACGAATTCTTCGCCGCCGTAGCGGGCCACCACATCGGTCGGCCGCAGGGTCTGGGCCACGGTCGCCGCCAGTGATTTCAGCGCCTGATCGCCTGCGGCATGGCCGAGTTCATCGTTCAGGCGCTTGAAGTTGTCGATGTCGAGCAGACCGATGGACAGGCTCGGCGTCGATTCACCGGCCGGATCGTCGACAGCCAGCCGCTGCAGCCGTGCGCACTCCAGATCGAACGCCTGGAGCAAGCCGCGGCGGTTGGCGATCTGCGTCAGCTGGTCGGTGGAGACCTCATCGGACAGCCGACGCAGCTCGCCTTCGAGTTCGTTGACGCGCTGCGACAGATCGGAGGCGCGCATGCGCTCGTCGTGCAGGCGGCGCTGCGTCTGGTCGACCAGACCCTGCACCGTGCGGCTTTCCTCGACCATCTCGCGCACGGCACCTGCCAGACTTTCCAGTGTGTCGGCGCGTTCGATCACATCAGCGTAACGCCCGACGCTTTCGTGGAATCGCCCCGTCTGCGAACCCAGTTCGTCCAACTCGCTGAGCATGCGGTTGATCAGCTGCTTCAGCGCATCGCGCGCGCTGTCACGCTCGCTGCGCAGTTCAGCCTGCTTCACGCGCGTGGTGCGCAGCAGTTCGTTGACGGACTTCACGCCACGTGCGGTCAGGCCTTCCTCGACCGTCAGGCGCATCGCATCGCACTGGCCACGCGCCCAGCTGTCGTCCTCGGCCAGATCGGTCAGGCTGGCCGTCAGCTCGATGCACAGGCCGCTGATCTGATCGAACAGGTGTTCACGGTGCTGCAGCACCCAATCGGCGCGCTCGCACAGGCTTTCCACCTCGCTGGCAGCCGACTCGCTGGCACCCTCGCTCTGGATGCGCTGCGCCGCCTGCGCAATGGCGGCAGCCAGATCGCCGTTGCTTTCCTTTGCCGGCAAGGCGCGAACCACCGTCTGGCCAAGTGCCGCTACGACGCGCGGAGAGGCATCGACAGGCGTGCCCGCAGACTCGGCGACGCCCGGCTCGCCACTCGCAGGAGCAGCGCTGGCTGCGGGCTCCGGTGCGGTGGCTACCGCCTCGGTCGTGACGCTCGGCGCTTCAGTCGATTCAGCCGCTTCGGGCGGAGTCGCCGCATCGGCGGGGTTGTCGGTCTCCCAGCTGCCGACCAACTGACGGAGTCGCTGCTGCAGCCGGTTGGCATCGCCCCGGCTGCCGCTGAGCACGCGCTGCAGGCTGTCCTTCTTGCGTGCCAGCGTCCATTGCTTGCCACCACGCTCGATGCCGCGAACGATGGCCTCGATCAGCGTGGCCAGCGAATCGCCTGCGGCCGGGGCAATGCCCTGCTCGGCCTGGTAGGCCCGCGCGTAGTTGTCCGGGGTGGGTTCCAGCTTGTCTTGCGCCAATCGGCGCAAGGCCGCCTTGGCCAGCTGGGTGGGGCTGCCGTCAGCCGAAGCGGCGGGAGGTGCAGCTGCCTCTGCAGCAACGCCGCCCTTGGCCGGCGGTGTCATGTTGCCCATCGCTCAGCTCGCGTTGTTGGGGGTGCGCACCGGCCTTGGGGTCATGTTGCGCGATGGATCGCTGGACACCTCGTCGGTTGCCAGCCCAATCCACGAAGCGGTTCGTGGCAACACGGTGCCTTCCAGCCACGCCTGGATCTCGTCGGCCGGCTTGGGCTTGCTGAACAGGAAGCCTTGCATCACGCCACAGCCGAGTCGGTGCAGCACTTCCATCTGGCGCAGGTTCTCGACCCCCTCGGCCACCACACGCAGGCCCAGCGAGCGTGCCAGCGCGATGATGGCGGTGACAACGGCGGAGCTTTGGGGCGTCATGCCGAGGTCGCGGATGAAGCCGCGGTCGATCTTCAGCTCGCTGATCGGCAACGTGGTCAGGTAGGCCAACGACGAATACCCGGTGCCGAAGTCGTCGATGGAGATTTCGACACCGATCTCGTTGAGGCGATGCAGCGACGGGATCACACTTTGCAGATCCTTCATCAGCGAGTTCTCGGTGATCTCGAGCACCAGCGAATGGTGTGGCACGCCGTTGGTGACGACGGCCTCGTGGATCATCTCGACCAGATCGCCGCGGTCGAACATCCGGCTGGGCAGATTGACCGCGATCGAATCGGCAAAGCCGAAGGCATCGAGCCAGACCCTTGCCTGGCGTGCCGCTTCGCGGATCGCCCATTCGCTGAGCGGGCGGATCAAGCCGCTTTCTTCAGCCAGTGGAATGAATTCGTTCGGTGGCACCAGCGTGTTGCCACGCTGCCAGCGCATCAACGCCTCGACGCCCACCATGCGGGCACCGCGCACGTCGATCTTGGGCTGGTAGTACAGCACCAGCTCGTTGCGTTCGATGGCCTTGTGCAAGGCGCTCTCGAGTTCGAGCTTCTCGCGCCCCTTGCCGGCCAGTTGAGGCCGGTACACGGTCGCCGCATTGCGACCCTGCGCCTTGACCGCGAACATCGCCACGTCGGAGTTGCGGATCAGCTCGGCCACGTTGCTGCCGTCGCGCGGAAACAGTGCAATGCCGACCGAGGCAGTGACGAAGCACTCCTGGCCGGCCACGTGGATCGGTGCGCGCATCTGCTCGAGCACCCGGGCGGCCACGATCTCGGCATCGTGCTCGTCGATCACCTCGGGCAGCAGCGCAACGAACTCGTCGCCGCCCAGCCGGCACATCGCTTCCAGCGTGCGGAAAGCGCGCGTGCCCATGGAGTCGAGCAGGTTGTCGGTCACCTGGTCGGAATGGCGTACGCACGAGCGCAAACGGCGCGCCACTTCGATCAGCAATTCATCGCCTGCGCCGTGACCCAGGGTGTCGTTGATGACCTTGAAGCGGTCCAGGTCGATCACCAGCAGGCCCACCTGGTGGCCCATGCGCCGCGCCGCATCGAGAGCACGCTCAGTGCGCTCGATCAACTGGTTGCGGTTGGGCAGGCCGGTGAGCGAATCGAAGTTCGCGAGCTGCCGGATCTTGTGTTCGGCATTCCAGCGGTCCGTCACATCCTGCACGATGCCGGTGTAACCCAGCAGCTGGCCGTGCTCGCTGAATTCCGGCGAGGCCTCGGTGTGAATGATGTGGACCTGCCCGTCGGGCAACACGAGCGGGATGTCGCGGGTCAGATTGCCCTGGCTTTGCAGCGTTTCGCTGAGCAGCGCCCGTTTTCCGCGCCGTTCTTCCTTCGGCATCATCCGCAGCAGGTCGCGAAACGGCAGCGAGGTGCCGGGCTCGAACTGGAAGACACGCAATGCCTCGGCCGAGAACGCTGGCTCCGATGAGCCCACCCGCCACTCGAAGCTGCCCATGCGCGCCAGGTCCTGTGCCCGGGCCAGGCGGGACTGGCTCAGCTCGAGCTCGAGCCGGGTGCGCGACGAGCGCAACAGGTACCGCAGGCGGCCATCGAGCAGGCTCCATTGGTTGGACTTGACGAAGAAGTCGGTGGCACCCGCCTCGTAGGCACGATTGATCGACGCATCGTCGTCGAGACCGGTCAGCATCAGCACCGGCAACGAGGCAAACGCGGCCATGCGGCGCAGTTGGCGACAGGTCTCGAACCCGTCCATGCCGGGCATCAGTGCATCCAGCACGACGACATCGGGCTGCCAGTCGCGCAGCAGCTCGAGCGCACGCTCGCCGCTGGCCGCTTCGGTGATCACGAAGCCTCGCTCACGCAAGGCGATCGAGGTCAGCAGCAGGTTGACTTCGTCATCATCGACCAGCAGCACACGAGGCTGCGTCGTTGCGGCGTCGACGGCTGGCAGGCTTGAATTCATGCAGCACCGGCGGTTGAATCCGCGGCGGTCAGGTTGCGCAGTGCGATTCGCACCGCTTGGGCTTCAGACAAGATCAACTCGATGCCTGAAGTGGCGGCATCGAGGCGCAACTCCTGTGCCATGGCTTCGACTTCGGCACACACCCTGGACAGCTGCAGTGCACCGATGGTGGCCGAGGAGGACTTCAGCGTGTGGGCCACCAGCCGCACACTGGCCGCGTCCGCCGTGCCGCGCGCCTGCTCCAGTTGCGGCAGCAACCGATTGAGCGATGTCTCAAAGGCCTGGAACACCCTGGTCAGCAACTGACTTTCTCCGGTCGGATCGAGTTCGCGCAGCCGTTGGATTGCTTCGGGATTGAGCACACCTTGCTGCGCCACGGTGGATACGGGCGCATTGTCAACCGACTCGAGGGCTTTTGAGGATGACTGGACGTGATGCACTGGCTTGGAACTCATCGCAAGGCCCCCGACAAAACGAGGGAAACGGACGGCATGGGGCGCATGCCGGAGTGTGCCTCAGACCGCGGTGCAATCGAATCCGGCACCACCCGACCGTGGCCCCCTGGCGGCATCGGCATCCATGCCTCGCCACACCCACTTGAGTTCAACGGGCCGGTAACCACTGGGTCGCGCCTGAAAGTGTGCATGGGAACCGGACCCGGGCGGGCCTACGTCGTTGTGGAGGGGAACACCGTGCTCGTGGTATCGGCTGCACTCGAAGGGACTTGAATCTGCCCCCTCTGCGGTGCTGGCGCGGTCAACCTCAAGCCTGAAATCGCACGATGCCGCCGTGCCGTGCACCGAATTGGGCTGCCTACAATCCGCCGCTATGACCTGGGGGCCCCACCTGCCTGAGCGCGAACGAGAGCGATTGGACGCGCGACGGCCGTGGCTGCGCCAGGCCGCTGCGGTGTTGACGATTCCGCTGGGTGGGGGAATCGCCCGGGCCGCTGACATCAGCCCGAGCGCCGCTGGCGCGCCACCGAGTCTGTGGTGGGTGCCGTGCGTCGCCGTCGTCATCCTCTTCGCGGCAGCCGGTGTGTGGCTGTTGCGCAGACTGCGGCAACTCGAATTCCAGGCTTCCGACCTCCGCCAACGGCAAGCCCAGGCAACGACGCTGTCTCGCGTTCTTGATGTGTGGCAATGGCGTACCGACGCTCGTCACCGTCTGCTCGCCCTGGAGGCACCGATGGGTCATGCCAGGCCTGCCGCTGATACCGGCCCAGCAGACGGCCTGAACACCATCTGGGCGTCCTTTGCTGGCATCGATCCGGACACGGGCGGGCTGTGCCCCAACCGGCATGCACTGCTGCGGCAGCGGCTGGAAGCCCAGCAGGCCGTAGAAGACATCTGGGTCAGCCACCATGCAGCCCATGACAAAGTGGTGGTCGGCACGCTCCGCGCCCTGCCGCTGCACGACGCCGATGGGGTGTTTCTGGGCCATGTGGGGACGCTGCGCGACCACACGCCTGCAGGCGCATCAGCCCGCCTCGAGCAGCCGCCGGCCGCGGTGCCAGCGTCAGAGCCTCAGCGCCCTGCCCCGATGCCCTCGCTGACGCCGCTGGCCATCCCGATCGAGAACGACGCGGATTCATTCAGCTACACCGTCTCGCACGACCTGCGCGCACCGATCCGGGTGGTCGAGGGCTTCACCAAGATCGTCAAGGAAGATTACGGGCGACTGCTCGACCGCGTCGGCAACGACCACCTCGACCGCGTGCTGGGCGCCGCCGCCCGCATGAACAGCATGATCGACGCGCTGCTGGCACTGTCGCAGCTGACGGCCAAGCCGGTGTCGCGTCAACCGGTCAATCTGTCGCAGCTGGCGGGTTTCGTCGTCGATGATCTGCGACGGCAGTCGCCCCAGCACAAGGTGTCGGTGCACATCGATCCTGCGATGCAGGTGCAAGGCGATCCGACGCTGCTGCGGGTGGTGCTGGAGAACCTGCTCGGCAACGCCTGGAAATACACCGGCAAGTGCACCGATCCGCACGTCTGGTTCGAGCGCGGCACCGACACGACAAACCCGTGCTTCACCGTGCGCGACAACGGCGCTGGATTCGACATGCGATTTGCCGACCGGTTGTTCGGCGTGTTCCAGCGCCTGCACAGCGCCAGCGAATTCCAGGGCACCGGGGTGGGCCTGGCATCGGTGCGCCGCATCGTGCACAAACACGGCGGCGAGGTGTGGGCCGATTCAGCGGTGGGCCAAGGCGCCAGCTTTCATTTCTCGCTGGCGCCGCCGTCTCACTGACGCAGCGTCCTGCTGCGCGGTGGCCTCACAGGTCGGCCGCGCCTGACAGCCGCTCGACCGCTTCCAGCAGGCGTTCGGCCTCGGCACCCGGAGCCAGCCCGTTCGCCGTGGCCATGCGCTGCAGGCGATCAGACGCGGCGTGGCGGGTGAGTGAATAGCGGTGCATCAGCACGCCGACGGCCATCGCCTCGAGCGGTGACAGCGCGTCAGCCCGATGCGACTTCGCTGCGGGCACGGTGACCACGGGAGCCGGCGAGACGGCGGCAGCAGAAGACGACGACGCCTTCAGCCGCGCGAACACCGCCTGCACCGCAGGCACGATCTGCCCGATGTCCAGCGGCTTGACGAGGTAATCGACAGCACCGAGTTCATGCACCTGGCGCACCGTGTCGTCATCGGTGAACGCCGACAGGAACATGAACGGCATCTTGCAGTACTCGCGCAGGTAGGCAGCGACATCGAAGCCGCTCATGCCTTCCATGCGGATGTCGAGCAGTGCCAGATCGGGACGGTGTTCACGGGCCAGCAGGATCGCGTCGTCGCCGTTGTCGGCGTCGATCACGTCGTAGCCCGCCTGCGTCAGGCCATGGGTGAGCGTGGCCAGCACGAGCCGGTCATCGTCCACCACCAGGATCTTGCCCCCCGCTCCGGGCGGCGCTTGAACGACTGTCACCACAAAACCCCTGAGATATCACGAAGCGGAGCGACCCGGTCGCCAGGGCGGAAATCACGTCCACCCGGCACTCTCATCGCTGTCTGTCGATTCTGTCCGAAAGCGGTGGGGCTGAACAGCAAAAGCGGGCTCAGGCCGCTGTCTTTCGGCTTGCAGCGTTCACGACACCCGGCGGGACGATGCTGACGGTGGCAACCACCTCATCCCCCGCCTGCTCGATGCTGAGTTGTGCACACCGCCTCGGCAGCAACGCCCGCACCAGACCGAGTCCTGACACCCCCCCGGGCACACGCGCCAGATTGAAATCGCTGGCCAGGCGGGCCTGGTTGCGGATCACGATACGCACACCGGATGCTTCGCAGACCAGGGTGCACGCCACGGGCGGCAGCGGGGTGCCGGCAGGCAGATCGCTGCTGCGTTGCATCGCACTGTGCTTGACTGCGTTGGTCAACAGTTCATTGATCGTCAGCGCGATCGGGATCGACTCGGCCTCGGGCAGCACCCATTGCGACGGGTGTTCCCCTTGCACCGCAAACGAGATCGGGTGCCCGAACGTGCGCTGCACCGAGCCCGCAATCGCCTCGACGACCCCCGTCACCTGCAACGGTCCGCCCGCCCCCACCTGCAACCCGTAGACCTGGGCGATCGCCTGCACCTGCCCCACCACCTCGGACATCGCCGCCGCCATCTCGGGCTTGCGGGTGGCAATCTGCTGCAACAGACCCGCCACGCCCTGCAGGTTGTTCTTGATGCGGTGATGCACTTCCTTGACCAGCATTTCGCGCTGCGCGATCGCCTCGTCGAACTTCGCCTGTTCTGCCGCCCGTTGCTCGGTCACGTCGGTCGCTACCAGCAGCAACTGATCGGGTGGCTGACCGGGTGCGGCCAACGGCAGGTAGCGCGCATCCCACACCCGAACCTCGCCATTCATCGGGATCTGGTATTCACGTTGTGTGACCGAGCTGGCGCGCAGCGCGTGCTCCATGTCGAGGCGCCGCTGGGCTGCCAGATCCGGCTCGAAGATGTCTTCCGGGCTGCAGCCCACCAGTTGGTCGATCGTTCGATCGACGCTGCGGGCAGCGGCCCGGTTGGCCTGCAGGATCGTCAGGGTGCGGGCGTCGCGCACCGTGATCGCCATCGGCGCGGCCTCGATGATGCGTTGCAGCGAGGCCTGCGCCTCCTCGATCCGAGCTTCGGCCTGGCGGCGCCGCTCGATGTCGAGCAACGCATAGGTCAGCTGCCGGCCGCGCGATTCGCTGCCGGTCACCACCGCATTGCCGACGACCCAGAACTCGCGCCCATCACGCGCCTTGACGCGGCACTCGAAGGTCTCGGCCTCACCCTCGACCAGATCGTCGAGATACTGTGTGCGCCGAAACGGGTGATCGGGCTCCGGCGTGGCGACGGTGCTGATCGGCTGGTCGATGAAGTCGCCGAGATCGGCACCGAACATGCGCCGGGCCGAGCGGTTCATCCATTCGATGCCTCGGGGGCCGACAGTCACGATGCCGACCAGCACCGAGTCGAGGATCGCCCGGGTGCGGTTGGCCTGCAGCGCCACCGCGTGTTCAGCACGGTGTCGCGCATCGACGTTGACGAACGAGGCGATGATGCCGCCGGAGGGGTCGTCGCCGACGAGGCGGGTGCTGATCTGCACCCACACCACCCGGCCATCGCGCTGATGCAGTTGCCGCTCGCCGATCCAGCGACCGTGCAGCTGTAACGCGTTCTGTTCCTGCCCCGACAGACGCTCGTGTTCCTCGGCATCGGCGAACAAGGAGCGCAATGGCAGCCCCTGCAGCTCGGCGGCCGGGTAGCCTGCGAGCTGCGCAAGTGCGTCGTTGGCGCGCTGCAACACGCCGTCGCGCACGAACGCGATGCCCACTTCCGACAAGCTGAACATCAGCTCGCGGTCGCGCGCCAGCTGCTCCAGCTCGACTTGCTGCGCCTTCAGCCGGGTGATGTCGGACAGCACCGCAATGGCCTCGATCTGCTGCGACACCGGGCCGGTCCGCCGCACCGACAGCGCATACCAGCGCAGTGGCTGGCCGCTCGAAGAACCCGCCGCCGGGTCCATGGAGAACTCGGTCTCGAAGATCAGGCCGGCGGTCAGCGCTTGCAAGGTATCGGCCGCGATGCGCTGCCCTTGTGGCGAGCTGCCGAACAATTCGGCGATGCCGCTGCCCGCGATGCCGACCGACGGCAGGCCCAGCATGGCCTCGAAGCGCCGGTTGCAACGCACCAGCACATTGCCCCGGATGTAGGCAATGCCCGCCGAGGTGCTCTCCAGGATCGTGGTCAGCTCGCGCAACAACTGCTCGCTGCGTTGCTGTGTCTGGTGCTGCTCGGTGATGTCGAGCGTCACCACCGAGGTGGTGCGCTTGCCCGATGCCAGGGTGGCCGGTTCGACCCGGGTCAGCAGCCACCGCAGGCCCAGTTGCGGATGCCGGATCGCATAGCGCACCTCGGCGCGCTGCGCAGCGCGCAGGGCCTGCTGCAGCGCGTCGTAGTCGGCCAACGATTCGTCGGCCACGATGTCGCGGCTGATCGATTGCAGCGCCGCGGAGGTGGGCACCACACCGGTGTCGCCGCGCGCGTCAGCCGCCGCAGGCGACTGGCGTTGGCGCACCCAGCCGGAGGTTTCCTGGAACGTGGCCAGACCCACACCGGCGGTGTCCATCAGCGCGCCGATCTGCATCTGCGCAAGGTCTCGCTCTTCCTCGATGCTGCGGTCTTCCAGGATCGCCATGTGGCGCCTCGCCCCGCCTGGCGTGGTGTAGCAGCGCACGATCGAGCGCAACCGACGCAGACCGCCCTGCGGCTGAGGCAACCAGCCCTGCGTCACCACCGGCTTGGACGATGGTTGCAACGCCGGCGAGGGGCCACTGTCGGTCCAGCCCAGCAGCTGACGCAACTCCGGCGTGGCGTCGGTCAGCACCGCCGGGACCGCGCCGGCCAGCGCATCGAAGGCCGGATTGGTGCGCACCAGCAGCCCGGCCTCGTCGAACAGCACCATGCCGATCGGGCTCAGGTCGAACCAGTCGTCGATCTCGCGCGCAGAACGGTCTGCGCGCTCGCGGGCGATGTGCTCGGCGGTGCTGTCCTGAAGCACCGACATCGTGAAGACGCGGCGGTTCTCATCGGTCAGCTCGCTGCGGCTCGCGCGGAACCAGCGCTCTCGCCCGTCGGCCGCGATGAGTCGTCGGTTGATCCAGGCCGAACCCGCTGCTCGATCAGCAGCCGCCTGCCCACGCTCACGCAGCTCCAGGCTGCTGGCGCGATCTTCTTCGGGCTCCAGCAGCACCGGGTCGGTGCCGATCAGCTGGTCTCGGGAAAAACCGCTGAAAGCGACAAAGGCCGGGTTCACATCGACGATGCGCCAGCGGGTGTCCTGCAGCATCGCGGGAAAGGGCGAATGCCACAGCACCTGCATCAACTCGGCAATCACCGGGCCAACGATCGCTGACGAAGGTGCCGCCTCGGGCGGCGCCGCGTCGCGCCACTGCAGACGCAACGCGTAGACGCCAGCGCTCAGCACCTGCCAGGCTGCATCAGCGCTGCGGCCATCGGCCGTCACTGCTGGCGGCGGCAGCGTGGGCGGACCACGCCGAGCTGCCGCAGCTCGTGCCACGGTGTGACCCGGGGTACGCAGGGCACCCGGCGATGCGGCAATGGCCTGGCGCAACCAATCGACCAGCGCAACGCCCAGCGCGCCCTGCCATTCTGCGAGCGACGCGCCCACGACCCCGGGCATGCGGCGCAGCGCTGCCGTGTTCGCGAAGGTCACCTGCGCGCGGCGGTCGAACAGCAGCACCCCCTCGCCAAGGTGATCGAAAAACTGTTCGAGGGCTGGCTGGTTGGCAGCGGTGCCCGTCGGACTCGCCACAGACGAAGGCAGACTCATGCCTGCGAATTTATCGCGTCGCACCAAGCCCTGGCGTTCGTCACACCGTCAGTCGAGATCTGCGGCCGCGGCCAACGCCCGCAACTCGGCCTGATTGATCTCGCGCACGCCCATCATCAAGGCATCGGCGCACTCACGGAAGTCATAGAGCGACTCCGCTTCGATCGCCTTGACCAGATTGAAGTAAGGCGCGTAGGGGCCGGTGCCATCGATCAGGGTCTCGTGCACCAGCTGCGGGACGGGAATGGTGCGCAACAACTCGGCCAGCGGCTGCTGGAACAGGCGATCCAGCAGCGAGAACACCCCGCAGATGAAAAGCTCGTTGCGCATCTCGGCATCGCCGCCGGTGTTGCGCGCCAGCTCTTCCATCAGCAGACCGCGCCGCACCGATGCGAACATGGCCGCCCGCATGTTGGGCTCCTTGCTGGCGGTGGCCAGCAGCAGTGCCAGCCAGCGCTTGAGCCGCTGGTAGCCCAGCAACATCAGCGCATGCCGGAAGGAGCTGACTTCCACCGACAGACCAAACGCTGCCGAGTTGATGTAGCGCAGCACCTTGAATCCGAGCGAGGGGTCGCGCTTGAGGGTGTTTTCCAGCTTTTCGGCCGATTCTTCGGCGTCGACCTGGCGGATGAGTTCGACCACCGTCTGCAGATCGATCGGGGTCGGCGGTGCGCGGCCACCCTTGGGGCGCTCGGTGACTTCATCGCCGAGCGGCCAGCCCAGCACGGCGACGGCCCCCCGGTTGAACGCACCGTCCATGTCGGCAGGGGTGTTGATCCCGGCCAGCACGTGAGGGATGGTGCGGGTCACCCCCGCCGGCGCCGCACCGCCCGCGGCGATTCGACGATCGTCGGACAGATCGATGATCGACTGGGTGAAGCACGGCAGGACTTCCCGGGGCAGCTCCTTCAGCGGGCGGCCCTTGAGCATCAGCGTCGTGCCATGCGCATGCAGCGCGATGATGGAGGCGGTGTTCACAGGGTCGGCGGCCATGAATGCCGGCACCTCGACCATCAAATTGCGGGTGGGCGAGGTCTGCAGCAGGTCCTGCAGCAGGCTCTCGCTGGTGATGTTGAGCGACACCCGCCCACCGTTTTCCGGCCAGACCGAGGACACGGCGTGCAACAGCTGCCCCGCATCGAGCGCCACGTCGGGGCGCAGAGGAAAGACCGTCAGCCGGGTGGCAGTGACCGTGCGATTGCGGTCGATGAAGGCGGAGTAGCCCAGAGCCACCTGACCCAGTATTTCGGCTTCCAGCACAAGAGCTCCTATGCAGCGGGCAGGTGCACCCAGTTCAATGCGTGCGGAAACTGCCGTGGTCAGGGATTGACGTATTGGAACAGCGAGAGCTTCTGCACTGCCGAATACGACTTCAACGCAGCATCGTAGCCGTTCTGCTTGAGCTGAAATTCCGACAGCGCCTGGACCATGTCCAGGTCCTCTGCGTTCGACCGCTGAGTCTGGGCTTCCAGCTTCTGGGCCGACAGCCGGTCGGTGACACCGTCGATGCGATTGAGCACATCGCCAGCCGCCGAGCGCGCCGTGCTGAGGCTGCCCAGGCTGGCATCCACATTGCGAAGCGCATCCGATGTGGCTTGTGCACGCTGCGACCCGCTGAGCCCAGGCTGCTTGAGGTTGGCGACGGCCTGATCCAGGGCGGCAAACACGCTCAACGTCGGCGTCGACGGCGTGATTTCGAACTGATCGCCCGCCACAGGCGCACCCGCGATGTTGACGCTGGTGCCATGCAGATCGATCGCACGCCCGCTGCGGTAGGTGCCGGTGCTTTCGGTGGTGGCGACATTCGGCGTGGCCAGCGGAAAACTCTCGATGGTGTAGTCGGTGGCGCTGGTGAAGCGGATGCGGTAGCCGGTGTCGGCGACCGGGAACAGCTGCGAGGGGTCGTTGACGCTGCCGGAATCGATCCAGGCGCCCTTCACCGGCTGGTTGGTGACGTTGTTCCCTGCGGCTTGGGTAACGAAAACGCCATTGCCGGTGCGTGAGGACAACCAGGCCGCGTTGCCGTCGGTGCTCAGTGGCAGGGCGGTGTCCGCATCGGTGAGCGTCTGCCCGGCGATGCCGCGGAAGACCACCCCGCCGGGGCTGTCGATGAACGGGGGCTGGTTCGACCCCTGCCCGCCAAACAGATAGCTGCCGGCCCCATCAGACCGATTGGCCACCTGCAGCAATTGATCGCGCAGGCCCTGGATCTTGTTCGCCTGGATTGCGCGCTCGGCATCGGTGTAACTGGCGTTGCCCGCCGCCACCAGCGCTTCGCGCGCCTGCGACAGCAGTTCATGGGCATCACCGAGCGCGCCTTCGGTCTGCCCGACCAGCACCTTGCTGGCCGCCGCACTGCGCTGCGATGCGTCGCTGCGCGCCTCGGCCGCCAGCGCCCGCTCGGCACGCGCGGCCGCGGCGGGATCGTCGCTCGCCCGGAGCACCCGCTTGCCACTGCTGAGCCGTGTCTGTGCGTCGCTGAGGTCTTGCTGACGCTGCTGCAGGTTGTCGATCGTCGTGGCGTAGCTGCTGGCGGTGGTGATGCGCATGGCGTTCTCTCGATCGAGGGGGAAGTGACAGGTCAGCCTGGCGAAGGCGGCAAGTCAGCGCGCGAGTTGGAGCAGGGAGTCGAAGATCGACTGCGCCACCTGCAGCATCTTGGCGGCCGCCTGGTAGCTTTGCTGGTACTGGATCAGGCGCGCAGCCTCTTCGTCCAGGTTGACCCCGGACTTGGCAGCCAGATCCTTGTTGGCCTGCTCGGCCACCGAGGACGACAGGTCTGCCGACGCCTTCGCGCTCTGGACCCGCACACCCACGTTGGCAATGACGTTGGCGTAGGCATCGGTGACGCTGGCGCCGGGCTGCAAGGTGCCGCCATTCCACACCGCACCGACCAGCGAGGCATCGCGCAATGACAGCAGGCCATTGGCGTTGCGGTTGTCCGACAGCGGGTAGGTGTTCCGGCCGACGGTGAAGCTGTCGCCGATCACCGCGGGTGACGCCAGCGGGTCGGCGGCCACCGGCACCCCGGTGATGGTCATCGTGAAGCCGTTGCTGGCGGTTGTGCCGGGGTAATCGATGGGCTGACCCGGTTGCCATGCAGCCGGCGTGCTGGTGCCCGATGCGTCGGTCCAGGTGTAGGTGTACTGACCCGGTGTCGCGGTCACCTGGAACCGCAGCGTTGCCGGCAGATCGGGATGGCTGCCTGCGCTGACGCTGCCGGCCGTCAGGGCCAGCACGCTGCCCGTACCCCGATTCGAACTGCCTGCGGTCACGCTCAAGGGTGACGCTGCGGCGATCAGCTTCGGGTTGACCATGTCGAGCCGGAAATCGCGCGCCGCGCCGCCTGCAGGCTGCAGCAAGAACCGGTCGCCCGCCGCCGCGGTGCCACTGACGTTGATCTGGAAGCCGTCGACGATGTCGCCATTGGCGACGGTACGCGCCGCAAAGGCCGGATCCGGCACCCCGCCGCTGAGCCGCTGCAGCTGGAAGCCACCTGCACCATCGGCGGTCAATTCGTAGTCACTCGCCTGCACGCCACTGATCTGCGCAGCGGCCAGCGCAGAAGGTGACTGCAGGGTGAGCGACACGCTGCCACTGCCGCTGTTGGTCGCGAGCGAACGGCCGGCGATCACCGGCGCACCGGACACATCGCCGAAGCGGAACATCGCCGCACCGGGCTGGCCCAGGAGATCGAGGCCCAGGGCCTGTTGTTCATTGACCTGCTGGCCGATGCCCAGAGCCAGCTGACCGAGCTGATTGCGGGCATCGGTCAAATCGCTGTTCTGGAATCGCAGCAGGCCCGCGATCGAGCCGGAGGACAGCAGCGAATTGTCGAGTTGCCGGCTGCCGTTCTGTCCCGCCACGCCGAGCACCGCCCGTGTGGCGTCGTACGGGTCGTACATCGCGATGAGTTTCGTGGTTTGCGCACCCACCACCAGCGATTGCCCACCGCCCAGGAACACCGACAGAGAGCCGTCATCGGCCGGCACCGTGGAGACCTGCACGTACTGGCTGAGGTCGTTGATCGCGGTGTCACGCTTGTCGAGCAGGTCATTGGGCGGTTGTCCCAGGCCACGGGCATCGACGATGCGCTTGTTCAGCGCCGCGATCTGCTCGGTCAGGCTGTTGACCGAGGCCACCGACACCTGGACCTGCTGGGTCACACCCGCCTGCAGCGTATCGATCTGCTGCGCGGCCGCATTGAATCGAGACGCCAGATCGTTCGCGCGTGCCAGCACGACCTGGCGCGCGGTCTCGTCCTGCGGCTTGGTCGACACATCGGTGAACGCGTTGAAGAACTGGGTGGCCGAGTAACCAAGCCCGGCTTCACCGACGCCAAAGACCTTCTCGAGCTGCGCGAGCTGATCGCTGCGTGCGCTGTCGGCGCTGGCCTGGGATCGGGCCAGGGCCGCTTGCTGGGTCAGAAAGTCATCGTGGGCGCGCGTGACCGTCGTGATGTCGACACCACGCCCGAAGAAGCCGGCGCCGGTGTACTGGCCATTCGACGACGACAGCTCGACTTCCTGGCGCGAGTACCCCCGCGTGTTGGCGTTGGCGATGTTGTTGCCGGTGGTCTGCAACTGTGCAAAGGCCGCACCCAGGGCCCGTGTGCCCAGCGACGACAGTGCTCCAGTACCCATGGTGTGGCGATCCTCTGCGGCGGCTGTGGGGTCAGGTCGTCATCACCCGCTGCAGGCGCAGCGTGGTGTTGATGACGCGGGTCAGCTTGTCGGCATACGCCGGGTCGGTGGCATAGCCTGCGCGTTGCAAGCCTTGCGCGAAGCCCGCGGCACCGGTGGCACCCGTGCTGGCGTCGGCGACCACCCGGCTGTAACGGGGGCTGTCCTTCATCAAGCGGGCGTAGTCGTTGAAAGACGCCTCGTAGGAGTCGTAGGCGCGGAACTTGGCCGTCACCTTGCGCGCGGTGCCATCGATCACTTCGGTGGTCGTCACCTCGGCCACACGGCCGGTCCAACCCGGGCCCGCCTTGATGCCGAACACATTGAACGAGGTGGACCCGTCGGCGTTCTTGATCTCGTGCCGTCCCCAGCCCGACTCGTGGGCGGCCTGCGCCACCATGAAGCTGGCCGGGATGCCGCTTTGAGCCTCGGCAGCTCGGGCGGCCTCGGTGTGGCGCTGCACGAAATCGAGCTGCCTCTGGGAGGCCGTCACCGACGACGTTCCACTGCCCGCTGCAGCGCTGACCGGCTTCGCAGCGCTGTCGGCGGCTGCGGGCGACACCACGTTGCCCATCTGCCGCTCGAGCTGGCGCGCAATCACATCGGCCAGCCCGCCGGGGGCACCGCTGATCTTCTTGGCGTACTCCGCATCGAGCATGTCGTTGCCGAGCTGGGTGCCCTGGTTGGTCAGCATGCCGGAGGACATCGCCGCCTGCGCGTCGCGCATACCCTTCAGGAGCTGCTGCATGAACAGTGTTTCAAACTGCTTCGCGGTTTCCTTGATGGCCGCCTTCGGGTCGCGTGCTGCGCCGTTGCGCAGTGCCGCCAATGCCCGCGCGTCGGTGGCCGTGGCCGCCGAACCGGTCACGGCACCAGGCAACAACGACGTCGACGGCAGGTTCATCAGATCACCTCGAGCTCGGCATTCAGCGATCCGGCCGACTTCATGGCCTGCAGGATCGCCAGCAAATCCTGGGGCGTGGCCCCCAGCGAATTCAGCGCCTTGACCACGTCGGCCAGCTTGGCGCCCGCCGGCAGCGCGATCAGCGAACCGGGCTCCTGCCGGATCGTGATGTCACTCTTTTCCGATTGCACCGTCTGCCCCTGCGAGAAGGCATTGGGCTGGCTGACCAGCGGTGTGGTGCTGATGGTCACGGACAGATTGCCGTGCGCGATCGCACACGGCGACAGCGTGACCGATTCGTTGACCACCACCGAGCCGGTGCGCGCATTGATGATCACGCGGGCGGCCGGTGCCGCCAGGCTGATGTTGAGGTTCTCGATGTCGGCCATGAAGGTGACACGCTCGTCCGACGATTCCGGCATGCGCACGCGCACCCTGCGGCCATCGATCGCCTGTGCGATGCCGGCACCCATGCGGGTGTTGATGGTGCGAGCCACCTCGCGCGCGGTGTTGTAGTCATCGGCGTGCAGATCGAGCTGCAGCGCGTTGCCCAGGTTCAGCGGTGTCGGCACCGCGCGCTCGACGGTGGCGCCTTCGGGCACCCGCCCGGCGCTCAGGTGATTGATCTGCACCTTGGAGCCGCCTGCGGAAGCCCCGGCACCGCCCACGATCAGGTTGCCTTGGGCCAACGCATAGATCTGCCCGTCGGCGCCTTTGAGCGGCGTGGTGATCAGCACGCCACCGCGCAGGCTCTTCGCGTTGGCAAGAGACGACACGTTGACATCGATGGTCTGGCCGGGCTGCGCAAAGGCCGGCAGCTGGGCCGTGACCATCACGGCGGCCACGTTCTTCAGCTGGACGTTGGTGCCCGCGGGGATGGTCACGCCGAGCTGCTGAAGCAGGGAGCTCAGGCTTTGCGTGGTGAATGGCGCCGAGGTGGTCTGGTCGCCGGTACCGTCCAGGCCCACGACCAGGCCGTAGCCGATCAGCGGGTTGCTGCGCACACCCTGGACCGACGCGATTTCCTTCAAGCGGGCGGCACTGGCGGGTCCGACCCAACCGACCGTGGTTCCGGCGATGGCACACACCATCCCGACAACCGCACACCACCCTCTTTTGCTTGTATTCATGTCCGGATGCACCTCGTGATGCATCCGATTCTGGGCAAACTTAAATCGGCAGAACGGTCAAAAAGAACCGGGCCAACCACCCAATTATCTGGGCATCGGCCTGCGCGCCACGGCCCTTGTGCTCCAGGCGGACATTGGCGATCTGCGCCGATGCCACCACGTTGCCGGTCTGGATCGAGCGGGGATCAATCTGACCGGAGAAGCGCAGCACATCGACGTTGTCGTTGACCCCGATCTGCTTCTCGCCGGAGACCAGCAGGTGGCCGTTGGGCAGCACATCGGTGACGGTGGCCGTGATCACACCCGAGAAGTCGTTGGTGTTCTCGGTGCTGCCCTTGCCTTCGAAGGTGTTGGCCGAATTGCCGCTCGCACTGGTGCGGCTGAGCAGGCTGGCAGGCAGCAGCGGTACCGCGCTGATGCCGGCACTGACCTTGCCCGACTTGTCGATCGTGCTCGTGCTTTTCTGGGTGGCCGAGACCTTCTCGATGATCTGCACCGTGATCGTGTCGCCGACCAGGCGGGCACGGTGGTCCTCGAACAGAGGACGGTACTGCGACGCCTGGAAGATGGCCCCGTTGATGGGCGGCGGTGCGGTGTTGGGAATCGGCGCGGCGTGCGTCGGCATGGCGACATCGACCGAGGTACCCAGCCCGAGCGCCGAGCAGCCGCACAGGCCCGCCAAGGAGAGTGCTGCCGCGACACCGCCGCAGGAACGCAGGAGGTTCGTCAGCTTCATCACAGTTGCCCCAGTTTCTGCAGCATCTGATCGGAGGTGCTGATGGCCTTGGAATTCAGCTCGTAGGCCCGTTGCGTCTGGATCATCGACACCAGTTCTTCGACCACGTTGACGTTCGAGGTCTCGACGAAGCCCTGTTGCAGCTGTCCCGTGCCGTTCGCGCCGGGAGCGCCGGTGTTCGGCGTGCCGGACGCGGCGGTTTCGGCATAGAGGTTCTGGCCCTTGGGCTCGAGACCGGCCGGATTCACGAAGTTGGCCAGTTGCAACTGACCCACCGTCTGCGGCAGGGCCTGGCCCGGCAAGGCCACGCTCACCGTGCCATCGGCGGCGATCGTCACGCTTTGCGCGTTGGTCGGGATGGTGATGCCGGGATTGACGGTGTAGCCGTTGTTGGTCACCAGCTGGCCTTGCGAGTTGACCTGGAACGAACCGTCCCGGCTGTAGCCCGTGGTGCCATCGGGCATCTGGATCTCGAAAAATCCGTTGCCCTTGATCGCCACGTCCAGTGGATTGGTGGTCTGCTGCAGATTGCCCTGCGCGAAGCTGCGTGCGGTGGCCACGGCGCGGGTGCCCAGGCCCAGCTGCAAGCCGGTCGGCAAGGTCGTCTGCTCGCTGCTGTTGCCGCCTGCCTGGCGCAGGTTCTGGTACATCAGGTCCTCGAACACCGCATGCGACTTCTTGTAGCCGTTGGTCGAGACATTGGCCAGGTTGTTGGAAATGGCATCGAGCTGCGTCTGCTGCGCTTCCATGCCGGTTTTGGCGATCCACAACGAACGAATCATGGTGAGTGTCCTGGGTCAGGGGTTGAGGCGGCGCGTGGCGACGCTCAGTTCATCGAGAGCAGCTGTGCCGCGGCGGTTTCGTTGTCCTTGGCGGTCTGCATCAATTTCATCTGGGCCTCGAACTGGCGGGCGGCAGAGATCATCGCCACCATGGTCTCGACCGGGCTGACGTTCGAGCCCTCCAGTGCGCCGTCCTGCACACGCGCGGTGGCATCGGCTGGCAGATCGGTGCCGTCGGCGGCCCGGAACAGCCCGTCCTCGCCGCGGATCAATGCCGCTTCGGGCGTCACCAGCTTCAGCCGGCCGATGGCCTGCGGCGGCTGGTTGCCGGTGCGTGCGCTGATGGTGCCGTCGCCGGCGATGGAGACCTCGCTGTTCTCGGGCACCTGGATGGGCCCGCCGTCACCAAGCACGCTCAGGCCGCCGCGCGTGGTCAGGGTGCCGTCGGCCGATACGTCGAGCGAGCCTCCGCGGGTGTAGGCCTCGGTCCCGTCCAGCGACTGCACCGCGAGCCAGGCATTGCCCCGCACCGCAACGTCCAGATTGCGTCCTGTGGCGGACACCGGCCCCGGCGTGGCGTCGTAGCCGGGCGTGGATTCCAGCGCATAGACCCGTGTGCTGGCGCCGCTGCCTTGCACCGGCACCGCGCGAAACGCCTGCAGTTCGGCACGAAAGCCGGTGGTCGACACGTTCGCCAGGTTGTGCGCCAGCACGTCCTGGCGCTGCAGCGTGGCCTTGGCGCCGGACATCGACAGGTAGATCATGCGGTCCATCGCAAGCTCCTCGGCATATCAGTTCAGGGGCCCGGCTCAGATGTTGACCAGCGTCTGCAGCACCTGGTCTTGCGTCGAGATGGTCTTGGCGTTGGCCTGGTAGAGGCGCTGCGCCGTGATCAGGTTGACCAGCTCGCCCGTCAGATCGACGTTGGACTCTTCCAGCGCACCGGACTGCAAGGCGCCGTAGGTGCCGGTCCCCGGAGGGCCACCGCTGCTCGGATCGCCAGAGGCGAAGGTCGAGCGCCACAGATTGGCACCCATCGGCTGCAAGCCTTGCAGGTTGCTGAAGTCCACCAGCTGTAGCTGCGACAGGTTCTGCGTGCGGCCGTTGGAATAGGTGGCCTTGACCACACCGGAATCGTCGAAGGTGATGCCGGTCAGCTGGCCCGAGGCGTAGCCGTCCTGCTTGAGCTCGCTCACGGTGAAACCGGAGGCGTACTGGCTGCTGCCGGAGAAATTGACCGGCAGCGCAGCGAACAGCGTGGACGACGGCGTGGTCCGTGGATCGACGACGTTGATGGTCGGCGTGGTGGTGGGCGCCGTCAGTGCACCGGTCGAATCGAAGCTCAGCGAGGTGATCTTGCCCGTGGCGGGTGCCGGGCCGTCGAAGGGCTGGCCATTGACCGTGGCGTAGACGTCCCACGAATTGGCCGCCGTCTTGCGAAAGTAATAGTTCATCGTCAGTGGTGCCCCCTGGCTGTCATACAGGGTCTGCGACGTGGCGTAGTTGTAGGTGGCCGGCTGATCGAACGCGATCGGCTGCGCGGGCACCGTGCTCGTGGCGTTGAGGTTGATCCCCATGCGGATGCCGCGCAAGGCCGGGTCGCTACCGCTGCCCGTGGCCACCGGGGCCCCCAGGCCTGCCTGCAGCCGGATCGGCTGCGCGTCACCGACGGCGCGGCCCACCGCGTCGTCCCAGGGCTGGGCCTGCAGCTTGTTGCCGATGTTGTCGACGACGAAGCCTTCGCGGTCCAGCTTGAACTGGCCGTTGCGGGTGTAGGCGGTGTCGCCACTCGGGCGCAGCACCTGGAAGAAGCCCCGCCCGTTGATGGCGAGATCGAGTGGATTGCCGGTCGTCGAGATGTTGCCCTGCGTGAACTGCTGGGCCACCGTTTCCAGGCTGACACCGATGCCGACGTTGCTGCCGCCAGCACCGTTGATGGAGTTCGCATAGACATCCGCGAACTCTGCGCGCGACGACTTCGCGCCGAAGGTGTTCGCATTGGCAATGTTGTTGCCGATGACGTCCAGGTTCTTGCTGGTGGCATTCAGACCGGAAAGACCTTGTTGGAAGCCCATGGTGTGTCCTTAAGAAGTACGTGATGGCCGAGGTGGCGGGAAACGTGGGAAATGCGGCGTCAGTTCAGGGCGCGCACGCTGCTGTACGGAACGCTGCCGGCGTTCTGCAATTCGAGGTTCAAGCCGCTGCCGCTGGTGTTGATGGCATTGACGCGGTCGCGCATCAACAGCGTCGGGTTGCTGCTGACGCTGCCGCTGGTGGCCGTCACGCGGAAGCGCAATCCGCTGTCGTTGGTGGCCGTGCCTGCCGGCCAGTTGAAGCTGTGGCTGCCAGACCCGAGCGCACCCAGTGCGAGGCTGTCGACGACCTGGCCGGACGGCGACAGCACATCGACCTTCACCGCATCGGCGGGGCCCGACAACTCGAAGCCGCCCTGCCCCACGCCGCTGTTGATGTCGAGCACGTTGCCAGGCACCACCACGTCGCGGCCGACCAGGGACGCGCTCTGCAGCGCCTGCAACTGGGTGAACTGTCCCGAGAGACCCTGCACCGTGGTGTTGAGCTGCTGGATGCCGCTGACGGTGTTGATCTGCGCGATCTGCGAGGTCACCTGCGCGTTGTCCATCGGGCTGAGCGGATCCTGGTTCTGGATCTGGGTGATCAGCAACTTGAGAAACCGATCCTGCGAGCCGGGATCGTCGGCCGCCGCCGTGCCCGACGACGAAGACGTGCCCGTGCTTGAGGATTTGTTGAGGGTCGAGAAATCGATGGCCATGAAGCGTGTCCTCGGGTTCGGTCAGGAGCTCAGTTGCCCATTTGCAGGGTCTTGAGCAGCAGCGACTTGGCGGTGTTCATCACCTCGACGTTGTTCTGGTACGAGCGCGAGGCCGAGATCATGTTGACCATCTCCTCGACCGCATTGACGTTGCTGTAGGTGACGTAGCCGTCGGCGTCGGCGCTGGGGTGCTTCGGGTCGAGCACCCGCCGGCCTGGCGTCTGGTCTTCCGTGATGGTGCTCACGGTGACCCCAGCCGCGCCGGCATTGCCACCCACGGTGCCCATCAGCTGGGTCTGGAAGGTCACCTGCCGCGCCTTGTAGGCCTTGCCGTCGGGGCCGGCCACGGTGTCGGCATTGGCCAGGTTCGACGCAACGATGTTCAGTCGCTGGCTCTGCGCACTGGTCGCGCTGCCTGCCACGTTGAAGATGTTCATCATGCTCATGTTTGACCACCCTTGATCGCGTCGAGCATGCTGCGCACGGAGCCGTTGACGAAGGTCAGCGTGGCCTCGTACTTCACCGCGTTGTCGGCAAAGCTGGCGCGTTCGCGGTCCATGTCGACGGTGTTGTTGTCCAGACTCGTCTGGCTGACATTCGAATAGAGCAAGTTGGCTGTCACCGGGGACGCGCCGGCGCCGGCGATGTGTCCGGCCTGGGTGGTGTCCATCCGGCCTGCCGTGCCCACGCGGAGGGCCTTGCCGCCGGTGGCGTCCCGCAGCGCCTGCGAAAAATTGATGTCACGGGAGACATACCCTGGCGTGTCGGCGTTGGCGATGTTGCTGGCGATCAGGCGCTGTCGCTCTGCCCTCAGGGTCAAGGCCTGACCCTGGAAGTCGATGGAACTGGTGAGCTGGTTCAGCATGGATCACTCCCGAAGGCTGGCTGTGCGGTCATTGTCCGAAGGGCACGCGCCAAACATAAGCGGGAACAAGCGCGGGATTCACCGTCAATTCGCAGCCTGTGGCGTGCCAGGTCGTGTCTAGAGTGCAGGCATGAAATTCCGTCAACTCCCTCCTCCTGCCCAGGCGCTCTGCCGCGGCGCTCTGCGGCTCGCCGGCATGGTGGCGCTGTGTCTGCCGCTGCACGGCATCGCACAGGAATCGACCGACGTGGCAGTCGATGCCGCGCTGCTCGACCAGGTTCGCCAACTGGCCTTGCATGCGACGCAGCAGGCCGCGCCTGTTCAGGCCGACGATGGGATCGATCCGAACCAGACAGCGACCGCGCCGGGCAAGCCGCTGCGCTTCGAGGTGCAGCTTGGGTCGCTGGACCCACGCCTGAAGCTGGCTGCCTGCCAGCGCATCGAACCGTATTTGCCCCCCGGCACGAGGCTGTGGGGCAAGGCACGCATCGGGCTGCGTTGCGCGCAGGGCGTGAGGCCCTGGAACGTCTACCTGCCGATCACCGTGCGCGTGTTCGGTCAGGCCCTGGTCGCCGCGGCGCCGCTGCCAGCGGGAGCCACGCTGCGCGAAGAAGACTTGCGTCTGGCCGAGGTGGACATTGCAGACGACAACGCACCGCTGGTGAGCAACGCCACCCTGGCCGTCGGCCGGGTGCTGACACGACCGCTGATCGCCGGGCGCGGCTTGCGTCAGACCGATCTGAAGCCTCGGATGTGGTTCGCTGCCGGTGATTCGGTCAAGGTGCTGGCCAGCGGGCCGGGCTTCAGCGTGGCCGGCAGTGGCCAGGCCCTGACGCCCGGCATCGAAGGCCAGACGGCACGCGTGCGCACCGACAGTGGCCAGGTGCTCACCGGCACGCCGGTAGGCACGCGCGTGGTGGAGCTGTCGCTGTGAGCCGATGGCAGCAAGCTGCCCAGCGGCCGGCACCCGTTTGCGCCGTGCAGTCAAAAAGTCCTAAAGTCCGTGGCAGAGCGGCCGAAAAACCGATCATGTTGAAAAATCTTTTCACTCCGCCGCCCGCCGGGAGAATGTCATGACCATCGGAAGCACAACCAACAAGACCCAGGGTCTGCCCGTGGCCAGCGCCGCGACCGGACCGGCCGTCACGCCGGCGAACGCCCGCAGCAGCGCCGACACCACGGCAGCAACCTCGACCGAGGCCAGCGCACAGGTGGCCTTGTCGAGTACCGCAGCGAGTCTGCTGTCGGCCTCTACCAGCGCTGCCGAATTCGACAGCGCCAAGGTGGACCGCATCTCGCAAGCCATTGAGCGAGGTGAATTCAAGGTCGACGCCGGCGCGATCGCCGACAAGCTGATCGCGAACGCCGCCGAACTGCTGAAGAAGAGCACGCCCGAGTCCTGACTGAATCTCTCCGCTGCATCCACCCATGAATTCGTCGCCGTCGAAGCGTCTCCCCGCCACTGCACTGTTGCCCCTGCCAGGGAACGAGGTCGTTGAACCGGCCCTGGAATCGACCCTCAGCGCGGTCGAAACCCGCCTGAGCGCGCTCAGCGCCGCCCTGCAGGCTCGGGACCTGTCATCGATCGACTTGCACGCCTCCGAGCTTCATCGTGCGCTGTCGAATGCGGTCGATCATTTTTCTCGCGCCGCGCGCAACGGCCCGGTACCGCCCGCACTGCGTCGCCGACTGGCCAACGCCAGCGGCACCGTCGCGGCGCAACGTGAAAGCCTGGCCCGCGCCACCGCGGCGCTCGACCGCGCCATCGATGTGCTGTTGCCGCGCGAAGCGTCGGCTGTCTACGGTGCGCAAGGCAGCGTCCAGCGCCCTGGGCGAACTGGCTCACTGCTGGCCTGAACGACACGCCGGTCGTGCGCCCTCACCGAGGCGGCGCCGGCTTCAACTCCGCCACCCACTCGCGTCCCTGTGATGCATGCACGACGCGCAAGCGCGTGCGTGGCGATGTCAGGTACTGCATCTCCACCACCTGCGAGACGTAGGTGATCGTTCCTGGCTTCAGGTCGACCTCGAGCGTGCTCCGTATGTCGCCTCGCGACTCCAGCACATGCTCCCCCGGCGCCACCACGGCGTAGAGATGCGACCGCGCGACCGTGGCACCCACGTGCTTGCCGTCGATCAGCACCTCGATCGGAATCGCCCCGCCCACACGCTCGCTGCGGATGATGTAGATCGCAGCCTCGTCGGCAGCGACCGGCGCCGACGCCGCATGGTCCGGTGTCGCGCCCCCTCCGCGGGTCGGCGTGGCACAACCGACCATCCACATCGACAACAAGGCGGATGCTGCCGCGACGGCGCGGCTCCAGCGGCCCGAGTTCATCGAGAGCCTCCCCGAGCGGTGATGCAGATGCCCCAGACCGCCATGAACATCGCAGCGATCACCGGCCCGATGACGAAACCGTTGAGGCCGAAGACAGCCATGCCGCCGAGCGTCGAGATCAGTACCACGTAGTCCGGCATCTTCGTGTCCTTGCCGACCAGGATCTGCCGCAGCACGTTGTCGACCATGCCGATCACCAGCACGCCGTAGGCGATCAGGCCCAAGCCCTGCCAGACAGCCCCCGTGACCAGAAAGTACACGGCCACCGGCAGCCACACCAGGCCGCCGCCTATCGCCGGCAGCAGCGACAGGAAGGCCATGATCACCGCCCACAGCAAGGCGCCATTGACGCCCAGCACCCAGAACGCCAGCCCACCCAGCGCGCCCTGCGCGATCGCGACGACGACATTGCCCTTGACCGCGGCGCGTATCACCGTGGTGAATTTCAGCCGCAGCTCGCGCTTGTCCTGCTCGTCGAGCGGGATGGCAGCATTGATGCGGGCGCCCAGGCTGGCGCCGTCGCGCAGCAGGAAGAACACCAGGTAGATCGTGATGAAGAAATTGACGATGAACTCGAACGTGTTCTGCCCGATGCTCAGCGCTTGCGCGGCGATCAGGCTGGTGCCCTGAGAGATGGCCGAGCTGAGCTTTTGCTTCCAGGCGGCCACGTTGCCCAGGCCGAACTGGTTCATCCGATCGGTGACCCAAGCGGGCAAGGCCTGCATCACCTGATCGAAGTAGCGGCCGAAGTCGAGTTCGCCCGATTGCATGCGCTGGTACACACCCGCGCCCTCGCTGACCAGAGAGGCCGTGAGAAAAGCCAGCGGCAGCAGCACGATCAGCACGATCACAGTCAGCGTGGCGAGCGCCGCCAGCGATTGCCGCCCCTTCAGCCGCGCCAGAAGCCGCCGGTGCAAAGGCGCGAACAGGATGGCCAGCACCACGCCCCAGAACAGCGCGCCGAAGAAGGGCCACAGGATCCAGCCAAACGCCAGCGTGACGGCGATCAGGGCGAACAGGAAGGCCTTGTTGGCCAGCACGGGGGCGGGGTCAGGATTGGGCGGTGGCATGTCTGGGGCAGGACGGCAGTGTCCGGGATCGCGGTGCCGCATGGTATCGCCGGGTCGATGGCGTAGCGCCCGGCCACGGTTGTCACTGCGGCGTCACGGCCTCGCCACGAGCGTGTCACACCCGCGCCGCAACATCCGGAGCCATGCAACGCGATCTGCCTCTGCTGCGGGCGTGGACCGATTCAGAGGTTCAGCGCGCAGCGATCGACGGCGCCGACGCAACCCTGTTGGAGCCGGCAGGCGAAGCCAAACAGCATTACCGCAGCGTCTGGATCTCCGACCTGCACCTCGGCACGCCAGGTTGCCAGGCGGTGGCACTGCTGGGCTTTCTGAAGCACTTCGACAGCGAGAACCTGTTCCTCGTCGGCGACATCATCGACGGCTGGCAGCTCCGGCGCAGCTGGTACTGGCCGCAGGCGCACAACGACGTGGTGCAGAAGCTGTTGCGCAAGGCACGCAAAGGCACCCGGGTGGTGTTCATTCCTGGCAACCACGATGAGTTCGCACGTCGCTACCTGGGTCACGACTTCGGCGGCATCGAGGTCGCTGAAGACTGGATGCACGAAACAGCCGATGGCCGCCGCCTGTGGATCATCCATGGCGACCTGTTCGACGGCGTGATCCAGTGCGCCAAGTGGCTGGCGCATGTGGGGGACAGCCTGTACGAGTTGACGTTGCGACTCAACCGCCACTTGAATTCGCTGCGCGCGCGCGTGGGGTTGCCCTACTGGAGCCTGTCGAAGTACCTGAAGTTCAAGGTCAAGCGCGCGGTGAATTTCATCGGCGACTACGAGGTGGCGGTGGCACGTGAGGCCCGGCGTCGTGGCGCACACGGCGTGGTGTGCGGACACATCCACCACGCCGAGCTGCGCGAGATCGACGGCATCACCTACGCCAACGACGGCGACTGGGTGGAGAGCCTGACCGCACTGGTCGAGCATGCCGACGGAAGGCTCGAAATCATCGACTGGAGCGAGCACCTGCGCCTGCAGAACGTGGAGGCCCGTACCGCTGTTGCCCCTGCCGCCACGCCGGTGTTCAGCGCCGCCACCGATGCCCAAGCCGACATGGCAGTGACATGACGCGGGCCATGCGACCACGCGCGCACGGGCACCCTACAGCCACACAGGCAAGCTCCCTACACTAGTGCCATGAACACCGACCGCGTTGTGCGCCCCCCCGTTGACGGCGGCGCCGCCCCCGAATCGGCCACCGTGCTGCAAGCGGGCGATCCGGCGCTGATGCTCGGACGTGAAACCTCGATCCTCGAGTTCAATCGCCGCGTGCTGGCGCAGGCGCTGCGTCACGATGTGCCCTTGCTGGAGCGCTTGCGCTACATCTGCATCGTGTCGTCGAACATCGACGAATTCTTCGAAGTGCGGTTCGCCGATTACCTCGAAGCCTCGCGCTTGCCGAACGCGGGCGTCACCGATGCCGATGTGCAGGCGATCACTGCCGAGGCACATCGGCTGATCGACGAGCAGTACGCCGCCTTCAACGACCAGCTGATGCCGCTGCTGCAGCGCGCAGGCATCGTGATCCTGAACCACGGCGAGCGCGACCAGGCGCAGCGTGAATGGGTCGACCAGTTTTTCCAGAAGCAGGTGCGGCCGCTGCTGGTGCCGATCGGGCTCGATCCGTCGCACCCGTTCCCGCTGGTCGCCAACAAGGCGCTGAACTTCATCGTGCGACTCGGTGGCAAGGACGCGTTCGGACGCGAGAACACCATCGCCATCGTCAAGGTGCCGCGCGTGCTGCCGCGGGTGATCCGCCTGCCCGACGCCCTGGTGCCCGGCAGGCAGGGCTTCGTGCTGCTGACCAGCGTGATCAGGGCCCACCTCGGTGAGTTGTTCCCGGGCCGCGCTGTCGAGACCTTTTCGCAGTTCCGCGTCACCCGAGACTCCGACCTCGAAGTCGACGAAGACGATGTGAAGAACCTGCGCCAGGCGCTGCGCTCCGGGCTCAGCTCACGCCATTTCGGCCAGGCGATCCGCCTCGAGGTGGTCAGCAGCTGCCCCCCGGAGCTGTCGGAGTTCCTGCTCGAGCAGTTCGACCTGCCACAGCAGGCGCTCTACCAGGTCAACGGGCCGGTGAATCTGGTGCGGCTGAACCAGCTGATCGACCAGGTGGTTGACCGCGCCACCGTGCCGTCGCTGCCCGCTCTGCGCTTTGCCCCTCACGAAGGCGCCTGGCCTGCCACGGGGCTGCCGCGCGACCAATCCATCTTTGCCCATCTGCGTCGTGGTGATGTGCTGCTGCACCATCCTTTCGAGTCCTTCGATCCGGTGGTCCAGTTCCTGCGCGAGTCGGTCAACGACCCGGCAGTGCTCGCGATCAAGCAGACGATCTACCGCACCGGCAGCGAGTCCCCGCTGATGGACCTGCTGATCGAGGCGGCGCGCAAAGGCAAGGAAGTGATGGTCGTTGTCGAGTTGAAGGCGCGCTTCGACGAGGAAGCCAACATCAACTGGGCCGAGCGGCTGGAAGCCGTCGGCGCGCAGGTGGTGTATGGCGTGGTCGGCTTGAAGACCCACGCCAAGCTGCTGCTCGTGACCCGGCGCGAGGCCTCGGCCAGCGGCGCGGCCAGCGCCAACCCCAACGCCACCGCTCGGCTGCGCCGCTACGCGCACCTCTCCACTGGCAACTACAACCCGAAGACGGCACGGCTGTACACCGATGTGGGCTATCTGACGGCCGATACCGAGCTGACGGCCGATGTCGATGCGGTGTTCCAGCAACTGGCGAGCCTGGGCAAGATGAAGCCGCTGCGCCAGATGCTGCAGGCGCCGTTCACGATGCACCGGCGACTCATCCACAACATCGACCGCGTCGCCGACGCGGCACGGGCCAAGCAGCCCGCACGGATCATCGTGAAGATCAATGCGCTGACCGATCCGATGCTGATCGATGCGCTGGTTCGCGCCAGCCAGGCCGGGGCCGACATCGACCTGATCGTGCGCGGCGCCTGTGTGCTGCGCCCCGGCGTTCCTGGCGCCACCGACCGCATCCGCGTGCGTTCGGTGGTCGGGCGGTTTCTCGAGCACTCACGGATCATGTATTTCCGCTGGGGCCCCACGGACGATGACGAGGTGCTGTACCTGTCGAGCGCCGACTGGATGAGCCGCAACATGATGCGGCGCATCGAAGTCGCCTGGCCTGTGCGCAACGCCGAGCTGCGGCAGCGTGTGATCGATGAATGCCTGGTGCCCTACCTGCATGACCGCCGCGATGCATGGATGCTGAACACCGACGGCAGCTTCTCGCGCATCGGCCACCAGGGTGTCAGCGCGCAGCAGGCGCTGATCAAGCGCTACCGCCCGGCCAGTGATGCGCCGGCACCCAACACCGGACACTGAGGCCATGGACCTGATCCTGTGGCGCCACGCCGAGGCGCACCTGCTCAAGGAAGGCCAGAGCGACCTCGATCGCGGGCTGACGCCCAAGGGCGAGCGGCAGGCGGCACGCATGGCCGACTGGCTCAGCCAACGGCTTGCACAAGGCACCAAGGTGCTGGTCAGCCCTGCCCTGCGCTGCCAGCAGACGGCGAAGGCGCTGGGCAAGAACTTCAAGACACTGGAGGCGCTGGCACCCGATGCCAGCGGCGAAGCCTTGCTGAAGGCTGCCCGCTGGCCCGATTCGCCAGACCCGGTGCTGGTGATAGGCCACCAGCCCACGCTGGGCCTGGTGGCCGCCCACCTGCTGGCCGATGTTCCACAGGCGTGGTCGATCAAGAAGGGGGCGGTGTGGTGGTTCCGGCACCGCGACCGCGACGGCTACGCGCAGGTGGTGCTGCAGGCCGTGCAGGCGCCGGATTGCCTGTGAGGTCCTCCGGGCCCGCCATGCGGCATGGGCCACCGAGGTGGCGCAGGAAAGCCCGGGGAGCCCACGGCGTTTTCTGGTGAGCCACACTCGGGCATGACCACCCGCTGGATCCGAATCGCTGTGGCCCTGACCGCACTCACCGCACCGGTGCTGTCGAACGCCATCGAGGAACCCGTCTACGAGGTGGTGCGCACCATCGACGATGTCGAAGTACGGCAGTACGCCCCTTATGTCGTCGCCGAGGTGCGCATCGATGCCGATGCTGACGAGGCCGGCAACCTGGCGTTTCCGATCCTCGCGGGCTACATCTTCGGCAAGAACAAGGGCGAGAAGAAGCTCGAGATGACGGCGCCGGTCACCCAGGTGGCCGCGCCGCAGCAGCTGGAAATGACCGCCCCGGTGACCCAGACCCCGGTGCCAGGGGCTGCAGGAAGCTACCTGATCCAGTTTGTCTTGCCCAAGGGCGTGACGCTCGCCTCGGCACCTGAACCCCTCGACCCTCGCGTGGCGCTGCGAGAAGTGCCCGCCAGCAAGGTCGCGGTGATCCGGTACTCGGGCTTCTGGTCCGAAGCCAACTATGCCGAGCACCTCGACCGCTTGCGCTCCGTGCTGAAAGCTGCTGGCGTGAGCACCGTCGGCGAACCGGTGTTCTCGCGCTACAACCCGCCATTCATGCCGTGGTTCCTGCGGCGCAACGAGATCTGGCTGGCGGTGCCATGACCACACACCACTGCGGGTAGTCGCTCACAGACACCCACGGGTGGCCGACACGCCACACCGATGCATGTCTCCCCGCTTGTGCGCGACCACGGGTTGACTGAAGATGGTGGCGAGAGACTCGCCGCCTCGCCATGAACACCTTTGCGCCCCTGACACGCTGTAGCCCCGCCCTCGACAGCGAAGCGCAGCGGCTGGCGCTGCTGCACTCGATGGCGCTGCTCGACACGCCGGCCGAGACCGCTTTCGACGCCATCACGCAATTGGCCGCGCAGGTGACGGGCCGCCCGATCGCGCTGATCGGGCTGGTGGATGCCAACCGGACCTGGTTCAAGTCGCGTCTCGGGCTGGAAGCCACGGAATCGCCCAACGACATCTCGTTCTGTCACGCGGCCATCGCCTCCGAAGACCTCTTCGAGGTGCCTGACGCCCGTGCCGACCCGCGGTTCAGCGACAACCCGCTGGTCACCGGCAAGCCCCATCTGCGGTTCTATGCCGGCATGCCCCTGCGGGTGGCGGGCTTGCCCATGGGGACGGTGTGCGTGGTCGATCACGAGCCGCACCAGCTGGACACGCCCCAGCGAGACGCGCTGCGGCGACTCGGGCAACTGACGGTCGAGCTGATGGAAAGACGCCTCGCCAGCCGCGCCAAGACCGAATTCATCGGACACATGAATCACGAAATGCGCACCCCGATGAACGCCATCCTCGGTTTCGGCCAGTTGCTGCAGCTCGAAGTGCGCCCTGGTTCGCGCGAGGCGACCCATGTGCGCCAGATCGTCGACGCGGGCCACCACCTGCTCGAGCTGATCGATGAATCGCTGGATCTGATGCGGGTCGAAGCCGGTGCGATGCAACTCGAGCTGCAGCCCATCGACCTCGTGCCGATGTTGGCTGACGTGGCAGCGCTGCTCAAGCCGGTGGCAGACCGGCGCCAGATCACCTTGCACCTCGAGGTGCCGCAAGCCCTCCATGCATGGGGTGATCCCCGGCGAACCAGACAGGTGATGCTGAACCTGGCCAGCAATGCCATCAAGTACGGCCGCGAGGGCAGCCAGATTCACCTGCGCGCCGGCATGGCGAGCGACGGATCCTCATGGGCCGCGGTGAAGGACGACGGCGCCGGCCTCACGCCCGAGCAGATCGGCCGACTGTTCAAGCCGTTCGAGCGCCTGGGACAGGAGCACGGCCATGTTCAAGGTACCGGCCTGGGCCTGGCGCTCTCGATGCGGCTCGTCGAGGCGATGGGAGGCCACATCGAGGTCAGCAGCGAGGCCCACCAGGGAACGATGTTCACCGTGACGTGGCCATCCTGCGATCCCGCTCCGGCCACGCCGAGCGAGCAGGCATCGGCGCGGTCACATTGACGCCACGGTACCGCGGAAAAGAGACAGTCAAGGCCTGGCGACCAGCACCGACACGTTGTCAGTGCCTGGCGCACCGAAAGCCTGCTCACGCAGCAGCGCCAGCTGATCGCGTATCCGCGCAGCTTTCTCGAATTCGAGGTTGCGCGCATGTTCGAGCATCTGCTTTTCGAGCTGCTTGATGCGCTTGCCCAGGTCCTTCTCGGACAGCACCTCGACCTCGGCCGCACGCAGCGCGTCCTTGGCAGCGCCCTTGTCGGATTTCTCTGAATAGACACCGTCGATCAGTTCCTTGATCTTCTTGTTGATCGTGCGCGGCGTGATGCCCATCGCGAGGTTGTGCGCGATCTGCTTGTGTCGGCGGCGCTCGGTCTCGTCGATCGCCTTGCGCATCGACTCGGTGATCTTGTCGGCGTAGAGAATCGCGCGGCCATTGACGTTGCGCGCGGCGCGGCCGATGGTCTGGATCAGGCTGCGCTCGGCGCGCAGGAAGCCTTCCTTGTCGGCGTCGAGGATCGCCACCAGCGACACCTCGGGGATGTCCAGCCCTTCTCGCAGCAGGTTGATCCCCACCAGCACGTCGAACACGCCCAGCCGCAGATCGCGCAGGATCTCCACGCGTTCGACCGTCTCGATGTCGCTGTGGAGGTAGCGCACCTTGCAGCCGTTGTCGCTGAGGTAATCGGTCAGCTGCTCGGCCATGCGCTTGGTCAGCGTGGTGATCAGCACGCGTTCCGAGGCATCGACTCGAATGCGGATTTCCTGCAGCACATCGTCCACCTGGTGCGTCGCCGGTCGCACTTCGACCACCGGATCGACCAGTCCGGTCGGCCGCACCACCTGCTCGACCACCTGCCCCGAGGTTCTCTGCTCGTAAGCAGCCGGCGTGGCCGAGATGTACATCACCTGCCGCATCTTGGTTTCGAACTCCTCGAAACGCAACGGGCGGTTGTCGAGCGCACTGGGCAGGCGGAAGCCGTATTCGACCAGCGTGGTCTTGCGCGCGCGGTCGCCGTTGTACATGCCGCCCAGCTGACCGATCAGCACGTGCGACTCGTCGAGGAACATCAGCGCGTCCTTGGGCAGGTAGTCGACCAGCGTCGACGGCGGCTGCCCTGGCGCGCTGCCCGACAGATGCCGGGTGTAGTTCTCGATGCCCTTGCAGTGGCCGATCTCCTGCAGCATCTCCAGATCGAAGCGGGTGCGCTGCTCCAGGCGCTGTGCCTCGACCAGCTTGCCTGCGCCGACCAGTTCGGCAGTGCGCTCGCGCAGCTCTTCCTTGATGGTCGCGATCGCGTTGACCACCTTGTCGCGCGGCGTGACGTAATGGCTCGACGGGTAGACGACGAAGCGCGGAATCTTCTGGCGGATGCGGCCGGTCAGCGGATCGAACAGGCTCAGCGACTCGATCTCGTCGTCGAACAGCTCGACGCGGATCGCCAGTTCGGAGTGCTCGGCCGGGAAGATGTCGACCGTGTCGCCGCGCACGCGGAAGGTGCCACGAGAAAAATCGGTCTCGTTGCGGGTGTACTGCATGCGGATCAGCTGACCGATCAGCTCGCGCTGGTTCTGCTTGCCACCGGTGCGCATGACCAACCGCATCTCGAGGTAATCCTCGGCTGCACCGATGCCGTAGATCGCGCTCACCGTGGCCACGATCACCACGTCGCGTCGCTCCAGCAGGCTCTTGGTGGCACTGAGCCGCATCTGCTCGATGTGCTCGTTGATGGCGCTGTCCTTCTCGATGAACAGGTCGCGCTGCGGCACATAGGCCTCGGGCTGGTAGTAGTCGTAGTAGCTGACGAAGTACTCGACCGCGTTCTTCGGGAAGAACTCGCGGAACTCGGCATAGAGCTGCGCGGCCAGCGTCTTGTTGGGCGCGAACACGATAGCCGGGCGGCCCATCTGCGCGATCACGTTGGCCATCGTGAAGGTCTTGCCCGACCCGGTGACACCGAGCAGCGTCTGGAAGCTCAGGCCGTCGTTCAGGCCTTCGACCAGCTGGGCGATCGCGGTCGGTTGATCACCGGCCGGCGGGTAAGGCTGGAAAAGCTGGTATGGCGAGCCGGGGTAACTGACGAACACGCCCACCTCGGGCGCGTTGGAGTCGGCGGCGGCATTCAGATCAACGAGTTCGGCCATGGCGGATAAAATTCAGGGTTAACTCGGACGCTGGCGGGGCCGCGCAACTCGAAAGGGTAGCCCAAAACACCCCGTCACGTGCACCGCCTGCGCCCTCCGCGCGTTGCATTGCTTTCACTGCCCCACCACAAGGAATTTCCATGGCATCGCTCTTTGCCGCCGTCGACATGGCGCCCCGCGACCCGATCCTCGGCCTCAACGAACAGTACAACGCCGATCCGAACCCGGCCAAGGTCAACCTGGGCGTCGGCGTCTATTTCGATGAGTCCGGCAAGCTGCCGCTGCTGAAATGCGTGGCCGCGGCTGAAAAGCTGATCTTCGAGACCCTGAAGCCGCACGGCTATCTGCCCATCGACGGCATCGCTGCCTATGACAAGGCGGTGCAGGGTCTGGTCTTCGGTGCCGACAGCGCGGCGGTGAAGGACGGCCGCGTCGCCACCGTGCAGGCCCTGGGCGGCACCGGCGGCCTGAAGATCGGCGCCGATTTTCTGCAGCACCTGGCCAGCCGTGCTGGTGCGTCGCCCAAGGTATTGATCAGTGACCCGAGCTGGGAAAACCACCGCGCGCTGTTCACCAACGCCGGCTTCACGGTCGAAACCTACCCGTACTACGACGCCGCCAAGCGCGGCGTCAATGTCGACGGCATGCTCACTGCGCTGAACACCGCGCCGGCCGGCACCATCGTCGTGTTGCATGCGTGCTGCCACAACCCCACCGGCTACGACATCACCCCGGCGCAATGGGCGCAGGTGGTGGCGGCCGTCAAGGCGCGCGGTCTGGTCGCCTTCCTCGACATGGCCTACCAGGGATTCGGCGACGGCATCGCCGAGGACGGCGCGGTGGTGGCTCAGTTCCTCGATGCCGGGCTGGACTTCTTCGTCGCCACCTCGTTCTCGAAGAGCTTCTCGCTGTACGGCGAGCGCGTCGGCGCTTTGAGCGTGGTGTGCGCCAGCAAGGAAGAGATGACCCGCGTGCTGAGCCAGTTGAAGATCGTGATCCGCACCAATTACTCGAACCCGCCGACGCACGGCGCCCAGATCGTGGCCACCGTGCTGACCACGCCGGCGCTGCGTTCGATGTGGGAGGAAGAGCTGGCCGGCATGCGCGTGCGCATCAAGGAAATGCGCTCGTTGCTGCAATCGAAGCTGGTGGCTGCCGGCACGAAACAGGACGTGAGCTTCATCACCCGCCAGAAAGGCATGTTCAGCTACACCGGGCTGGCCAAACCGCAGATGGAACGGCTGCGCAACGAGTTCGGCGTCTACGGGGTCGATTCGGGGCGCATCTGCGTGGCCGCGCTGAACCACGGCAACATCGATGCCGTGGTGAAGGCCATCGGCCTTGTGAGCTGAGCCATGGCAGGCTGACACTCGAAAGCCCGGCTCCGCCGGGCTTTTTTGTCTCAGCAGCCTGTGATGACCACGCCGGCGCCTACGGTGGTACCGATCAAGCAGCCCGGTTTGCGCGGCTGCCTTAGGGCACCCGCCCTACAATGTTGCAGCGCAGCATTCATACTCCTGCCTGGGATGCCGATGAATCTGTCCAGAGGATGATTTTTCGGCAACTCGCACTTGCTGTACCCGCGCCGCCGCCGGCGTCGCGCCCGTGTGAAACTGGATCCCGACATGTCGATGCTCTATCAGTTCTATGAAACACAGCGTGCGTTGTTGAGCCCGCTGGCCGAGTTCGCGAGCGCTTCGTCCAAGCTGTACAGCCATCCGCTGTCGCCATTCACGCACACCCCTCAGGCGCCCCGCGTATCGGCCGGGCTGAACCTGATGCACCGCCTGTCGAAGGAATACGAGAAGCCCGAGTTCAATATCCATTCGGTCAAGACCGATGGGGTCGAGGTCGCGGTGCAGCAGCAGGTGGCGATCGAAAAGCCGTTTTGCCGCCTGTTGCGCTTCAAGCGCTTCGCTGACGACCTGCCGATGCTCAAAGCGATGAAGGAGCAGCCCACGGTGCTGGTGGTTGCGCCGCTGTCGGGCCACCACTCGACGCTGCTGCGCGAGACGGTGCGCGAACTGCTGCGACACCACAAGGTCTACATCACCGACTGGACCGACGCACGCATGGTGCCGGCCGAAGTGGGACCGTTCCACCTCGATGACTATGTCGAGTACGTGCAGGAGTTCATCCGCCACATCGGCCCCGAGGTACATGTGATCTCGGTGTGCCAGCCCACGGTGCCGGTGCTGGCGGCGATCTCGCTGATGGCCAGCCGCGGTGAGAAAACCCCGCGCACGATGACGATGATGGGCGGCCCGATCGATGCCCGCCTGTCGCCCACCGCGGTCAACAACCTCGCGATGAACAAGAGCCTCGAGTGGTTCGAGAACAACGTGATCTTCCGCGTGCCGACCAACTACCCAGGCAGCCAGCGCCTGGTGTACCCCGGTTTCATGCAACACACCGGCTTCATCGCGATGAACCCGAGCCACCACGCCCGCTCGCACTACGACTACTTCATGGACCTGGTGCGTGGCGACGGCGAAAGCGCTGACTTCCACACCAACTTCTACGACGAGTACAACGCGGTGCTCGACATGCCGGCCGAGTACTACCTCGACACCATCAAGACGGTGTTCCAGGACTTTGCGCTGGTCAACGGCACCTGGACAGTCAAGGGTGAACTGGTGCGCCCCCAGGACATCAAGACCACGGCACTCCTGACCGTCGAAGGCGAAAAGGATGACATCTCCGGTGCCGGTCAGACCCGCGCCGCGCACGGCTTGTGCACCGGCATCGATCCGAAGCGCCGCTTCCACCACGACGCGATGGGCGCAGGCCATTACGGCATCTTCTCCGGCCGCCGCTGGCGCGAGGATGTCTATCCGCGTTTGCGTGATTTCATCGCCCAGCACGACGTCAGCAAACCGGCAGCAACGAAACGGATGCGTGCCCAGCCGGTTGTGACTGCGAAGTCGGTCAAGGGACCCAGTCTGAAGCTGGTGCCCGCCAAGAAGGCACCGAAGGCCTCACCGAAGCGCCAGCAGGTCAAGTGATCTGATGGCGGACCGTGCGGCAGGGAAGCCGCCCTCGCAGGCATCTGTCGAAGACATCGACCGCGCGTTGCCGCAGACGCAGTGCACACGCTGCGGCTACCCCGATTGCCGCCATTACGCGCAGGCCATCGCCGAGGGCAGCGCACCGATCAACCGGTGCCCGCCCGGCGGTGCCGAAGGTATTGCGCGGCTGGCCGCGCTCACCGGCGCGGCGATCGCGCCACTCGATGCATCGCATGGCATCGAGGGTCCGCGGCGCCTCGCGGTCATCGACGCAGCCGCCTGCATCGGTTGCACGCTGTGCCTGCCGGCCTGCCCGGTCGATTGCATCGTGGGTGGCCCGAAGGCGATGCACACCGTGATGGCCGCCCTGTGCACTGGCTGTGAACTGTGTGTGCCGGCCTGTCCGGTCGATTGCATCTCGCTGATCGACGTGACGGGTGAGAAAACCGGCTGGGCCGCCTGGAGCGCGCCGCAGGCCGCAGAGGCCCAGGCCCGCTACGACTTCCATCAATTCCGGCTGCAACGTGATCACCAGGAGCGCCATGCGCGCCTGGAGGCACGCGCGCTGACGCTGACGCCGCTCGTGGCCGACACCGCACCAGACGCCGCAGTCCTCGCGGCGCAGGACGCTGCCGCGCCCGTGCCAGACCCCAAACGCGCCGTGATCGACGCGGCGATGGCGCGCGCCCGGGCCGCGCGGCGCAGCGGATGACAGGCGCATCCGACGCACTGCGGGTGTTGTCCGTCATCCCGCCGATGACGCAGCTCAACACGCCCTACCCGTCCACCGCGTACCTGACCGGGTTCCTGCGCTCGCGTGGCGTCGACGCGGTACAGGAGGATCTGGCGCTGGCGCTGGTGCTGACACTGTTTTCTCCCGCCGGGTTGCAGGCAGTGCACGCGCAGATCGAGGCATCACCGGCCGGCCAGCGCAGTCTGCGCGTGTCGGCATTTCTCGAAGCCTTCGACCGCTATCGGGCCACGATGGCACCGACGATGGCCTTTCTGCAGGGCCGCGACCCCACGCTGGCGCACCGCATCGTCAGCCGCACCTACCTGCCGGAAGGCACGCGCTTCGCGTCGCTCGACGTCTACATCGACGACGGCGGCGGCGACCCCCTGGCCTGGGCCTTCGGCGCGCTGGGCGTGCAGGACCGGGCGCGTCACCTCGCGACGCTGTACCTGAACGACGTTGCCGATGTGCTACGCGACGCGATCGACCCCCGCTTCGAGTTCGTGCGCTATGCCGAATCGCTGGCGCAGAGCCAGCCGACCTTCGACCCCCTGGCCCAGGCGCTCGTCGCGCCGCTGAACCTGATCGACCAGACCCTGGTCGATCTGACCCGACAGGCGCTGCAGCGCCACGCCCCGCGGGTGGTGCTGGTCTCGGTGCCATTCCCTGGTGCGGTGTACGCAGCGTTCCGCATCGCGCAGACGGTGAAGGCGCATGACCCGACCATCGTCACCGTGCTGGGCGGCGGCTACGCCAACACCGAGCTGCGCCAGCTGCGCGAGCCCCGGGTGTTCGATTACTTCGATCACGTGACGCTCGACGCCGGCGAGCGCCCGCTGCTGGCACTGCTGGAACACCTGCAGGGTAAGCGTTCGGCACAGCGCCTGGTGCGCACCTACCGGCGCGATGCCAGTGGCGCGGTGCAGTACGTGAACTGGATCGAAGCCGACGTGGCCTTCGCGGAGGTCGGCACGCCGACCTGGGACGGCCTGCCGCTGAACAGCTACCTGTCGCTGCTCGACATGCTCAACCCGATGCACCGGCTGTGGTCGGACGGACGCTGGAACAAGCTGACCGTGGCACACGGCTGCTACTGGAAGAAGTGCAGCTTCTGCGACGTCAGCCTGGACTACATCTCACGCTATGAAGGCGCCTCGGCAGCCACGCTGGTCGACCGGATCGAAGCCATCGTCAAGGAAACCGGCCAGACCGGCTTTCATTTCGTCGATGAGGCCGCGCCGCCCAAGGCGCTGAAGACGCTGGCGGCCGAGTTGCAGCGTCGGCAGTTGTCGATCTCGTGGTGGGGCAACATCCGTTTCGAAAAGTCGTACACACCCGAGCTGTGCCAGCAACTCGCCGACAGCGGCTGCATCGCGATCTCTGGGGGGCTCGAGGTCGCGTCCGACCGCTTGCTGAACCTGATGAAGAAAGGCGTGTCGGTCGAGCAGGTCGCGCGCGTCACCAAGGCCTTCAGCGACGCCGGCGTGCTGGTCCATGCCTACCTGATGTACGGCTTCCCGACGCAGACGGTGCAGGACACCGTCGACGCGCTGGAATACGTGCGCCAGCTGTTCGAGCAGGGCTGCATCCAGTCGGGCTTCTTCCACCGCTTCGCCTGCACCGTGCATTCGCCGGTCGGGCAGCACCCTGAGGACTACGGCGTCACGCTGCAACCGCTGCCGCCGATCACGTTCGCCACCAACGACGTCGGCTTCGTCGACCCGAGCGGTGTCGATCACGACGCGCTCGGGGTGTCACTGCGCAAGGCGCTCTACAACTACATGCACGGCATCGGACTCGACGAGGACGTGCGCACCTGGTTCGGCCCACGCACGCCGAAGGCGCGCGTGCCTCGAGACCGCATCGCCCGCGCGCTGGCAGCCCAGGCAGAATCCACGCGGTGAAAAAGTCCGATATCGCGCCGTTTTTTGCCGTTCTGAAGGCCACCAACCCGCAACCCCAGACCGAACTCGAATTCACCAATGTGTTCGAGTTGCTGGCAGCGGTATTGCTGTCGGCGCAGGCGACGGATGTCGGCGTCAACAAGGCCACGCGGCGGCTCTTTGCGGTGGCGAATTCGCCGCAGAAGATCCTGGCGCTGGGGTTGCCGGCGCTGACCGAGTACATCCGCACGATCGGTCTGTTCCGCACCAAGGCGAAGAACCTGTACGAGACCTGCCGTCTGCTGATCGAGCGCCACGGCGGCCAGGTGCCGCGCACCCGCGAAGCGCTGGAGGCGTTGCCGGGCGTGGGCCGCAAGACCGCGAACGTGGTCTTGAATGTGGCCTATGGCGAGCCCACGATGGCGGTGGACACCCACATTTTTCGCGTTGGCAACCGCACCGGCCTGGCGCCGGGCAAGAACCCGCTGCAAGTCGAGCTGAAGCTGCTGGAGCGCGTGCCGGCCGAATACCTGGTCGATGCGCACCACTGGCTGATCCTGCACGGCCGCTATGTGTGCACCGCACGCAGCCCGAAGTGCGGCGAGTGCGCGGTGGCGCTGTACTGCGACTCGCGGCCACGAGCGTCTGTCGGACGTCGTGACGGCCCCTGAGCAGCCGCTTCTGCCGGCCGACTTGCAAAGTCGATAGGATCGACGCCTTGTACGGCGTTCGCCGTGCCTCCCCAAATTTCAACCCGAAAGGACAGACCATGCAAACCACTTCCTCCGGACTGCAATTTGAAGACACGATCGACGGCACCGGCGACCTGGCCGAATCCGGCCAGCACGTCACGGTTCACTACACCGGCTGGCTCTACAGCGCCGGCGTCAAAGGCAGCAAGTTCGACAGCAGCAAGGACCGCGGCGATCCGTTCAAGTTCTACCTCGGCCAGGGCCAGGTGATCCGCGGCTGGGACGAGGGCGTCGTCGGCATGCGGGTGGGGGGAACGCGGGTGCTGGTGATCCCGCCTGACCTGGGCTACGGAGCGCGCGGCGCGGGCGGTGTGATCCCGCCGAATGCCACGTTGATGTTCGAGGTCGAATTGCTCGACATCTGACCCGACCGTGGCACGCTGAACGCACGTCTCAGCAGGCAGACAGCAGGCCATGTCCATCCGATACGACATCACGCACACCACGGTGTATCGCTACAAGAAGCCGGTGAGCTTCGGCGAACACCGCGTGATGTTCAGGCCACGCGACAGCCACGATCTTCGCGTGCTGGCCACGGATCTGCACGTCAGCCCGGAGTCCATCGTCCGGATGATCCAGGACCCGCATTCGAACTCGGTGGCGCTGGTGCAGCCGCTGAGTTCCGCGCTGGAGCTGCGCATCGTTTGCTCGTTCACGATCGAGCATGCGCACAGCTACAACCTGGAACTGCCGGTCTCGAAGGCCAGCGAATTTTTCCCGTTCGCCTACTCGCCCGACGAGCGGTTCGACCTGGAGATGTACCTGCGCCCACACCATGACGACCCACAGGGTGAGTTGATGGCCTGGACGCGCCAGTTCATCCGTGTCGATGGCCCCTCGCGAACCCGCGATCTGCTCGTCGCGATGAACGAGCACATCCGCAGCCACATGGTCTACCGCCAGCGTGAAGAAGAAGGTACGCAGTCGCCCCTGGAGACCCTGAAGCTGGGCAGCGGTACCTGCCGTGATTTCGCGCTGCTGATGATGGAGGCCGCGCGCCGGCTCGGCGTGGCGACCCGGTTCGTCTCGGGCTACCTCTACGATCCGGCGCTCGACATCGATCTGTCCACGACCGGTGCAACGGGCGAGACGCGGATCACACAAGGCGCTGGCAGCACCCACGCGTGGCTGCAGGCGTACCTGCCGGGCGCCGGCTGGGTGCCGTTCGACCCCACCAACAACTTGCTGGGCAGCAACCAGCTCATCCGCGTCGGGGTCGCACGCGACCCCAGCCAGGCGGCGCCGGTGTCGGGCAGCTGGTACGGTGACGCCAACGCCTACGACGGCATGAATGCATCCGTCACGGTGCGCCGGGTGGCCACTGCACCATGGCAGCCGCCTGCGCCAACGTCAGCGGGAGCGACCGGCTTGTAGGAAAGGTCTGACGCGCACAGCGTGGTTTGTACGGCATGGCACACGCGGTCGAGCACACCACAATTCACTGTGCTCGCTCCCTTCCTCCTCATTGCAGCGCCACACGCATGGGACATCTGAAAACCTACATCGTTGAAGACAGCCCGGTCATCCGCGAAAACCTGATCGCGGCACTGGAGGAACTGGTCAGTGTGGACGTGGTCGGCACCGCAGCCGACGAAAACACCGCGGTCAAGTGGCTGTCGAGCCGCACCAACGACTGCGACCTGATGATCGTCGACGTGTTTCTGGCGCAAGGCTCCGGGCTCGGCGTGTTGAAAGCGGCGCGCGAACACGAGAAACCCACCAAGCTGGTCGTGCTGAGCAACTACGCGACCACAGATATGCGCCGCAAGTGCATTGAACTCGGCGCAGACAGGGTCTTCGACAAATCCAACGAGATCGATGCGTTGATGGCGTACTGCATGCGGCTGTCGGATGGAGACTCTGGCGAAAGCGACTACAGCACGCTGTCGTGAGCGGCCCGCTGGCAAGTGCTTGCGCTACTGAATCAGCCCGTTCTTCAGCGCGTAGTACGTCAGATCGCTGTTCGATTCGAGTTTCATCTTTTCCATCACACGCGTGCGATAGGTGCTGACCGTCTTCACGCTCAACGACATGCTGACCGCCATCGTGCCGATGGCCTCACCCTTCGCCAACCGCAGGAACACCTGCAATTCACGCTCTGAAAGCAATTCATGAGGCAGTTTGTCACCGCCTACGGTGAGCCCATCGGCCAACAGCTCTGCCACGCCCGAGGTGATGTACTTGCGGCCGCGAAACACCGTGCGTATCGCCTTGGCGATTTCCTCGGGCTCGCAGTCCTTGTTCAGGTAGCCCGCCGCACCCTGCTTGAGCAGGGTCGTCGCGTAGTGCTGTTCTGGAAAACCGCTGAGGATCAGCACCGGCAGGTCGGGCGCACGCGCCTTGATGGCAGCCAGCACCTCGACCCCGCTCTGGTCGGGCATCGACAGATCGACCAGCATCACATCGACGCCACCAGCGCGCACGATGTCGATCGCCTCGCGGCCATTCGATGCCTCAGCCACCACCGTCAGGCCGATCTCATCGGACAGGAATTGGCGCAGCCCGGTGCGCACGATGGCGTGGTCGTCGACGATGGCAATGCGGATCATGGTTCGGCCGTTCGGTGCGCGATGCGGAAACTGCAGTCTAGAGCAATGCCATGTGGATGAGACTGCTGCAAAGTTTCGGTCGCAGTGCCTATGCATTTCCGTTGGCCTGCATCGCTGCGCTGCTGCTGCTCGTCATCAGTGAGACGTCCTATCGCGCGGCCTCCGACTCGATGCAGCGGCTGGCATCCATGGCCGCGACGCGAACCGAAATCCAGTCGTTGTGGCGTCATCTGGTCGATGCGGAAACCGGCCAGCGCGGCTACCTGATCACAGGGCGGCCGGACTATCTCAAGCCCTACCGCGATTCACTGGCACAGGTCGATGCCTCCCTGCGCTCGCTGAGCGACTATTACCGCGACGATGCCGAGGGCCAGCCCCTCGTCAAGCAGCTCACCTCGCTCAGCACGCAGAAACTGTCTGAGCTGGCGACCACCATGCGCCTGTACGACGAAGGCAAGCAAGAAGGCTGGCGCGAGATGATGCTGACCAACATCGGCCAGGAAAAGATGGAAGCGATCCGGGTGGCGTCACGCTCGCTGCTGGACCTCGAATCGCAGCGGGTGAACCGCAAGCGCGAGGGCGTGCAGCGCACCCTGTTGATCAACCGCATCGGCGTGGCCCTGACGACGCTGATCAGCCTGCTGGCGGTGTCGCTTTACTTCCGCCAAAGCACGGTGCTGACCCGCGTTCAACTCGAGCAGAAACTGGCGGTGCAGGTCGAGCGCGATCGTCTCGAAGCCGAGGTGAAGACCCGAACCGCGCAGCTCACCGAACTCGCCCAGCACCTGCAAACCGCGCGCGAGGACGAACGCAGCCGGCTCGCTCGAGAGCTGCATGACGAGCTCGGTGCGCTGCTGACTGCGGCCAAGCTCGACGCGGCACGGCTGAAAGCCAGGCTCGGCACCATGACACCCGAGGTCGCCGAACGCCTGCTGCACCTGAACAAGCTGCTCAACGACGGCATCGCGCTGAAGCGCCAGATCATCGAGAACCTGCGCCCGTCGTCCCTGAGCAACCTCGGCCTGGCTGCGGCACTGGAGATCATCACCAGCGAGTTCGCTACCGCTTCGGGCCTGCAGCTCCACGTCCAGCTCGCGCCGACCGACCTCAGCCCTTCTGGTGAGCTGACAACCTACCGACTGGTCCAGGAAGCGCTGACCAACATTGCGAAGTACGCGAAAGCCTCCGAAGTCTGGGTCGAACTGTCGCAACATGAAGGGACCGTGACGATCGCGGTGCGCGACAACGGTTGCGGCTTCGATACCTGTGTTCCACGGCAAGCCGCGCATGGCCTGCTCGGCATGCGCTACCGCGTAGAGGCTGAGGGCGGACAAATGACGCTCGTCAGCGAGCCCGGTATGGGCACCTCCATCGAAGCACGGCTGCCCGCCAAGGTCTGAACCCGGCCGCGCTCGAAGCGGCCCCCGAGCGGCTCGATGACCGTGTCGTCGCTCTCCTACAGACGAGTGCCGAATCAGCCGACGCCGACAAGGCCCGCTGGACTATCGATTGAACAACGCCTGCGCAAGACACTGGCTGTGCGTGACGTGCTTCTTGCCTCATGCACCACCCGACAACTCAGGAGATGTTCATGTTGCATTACGCCGTTGTGTTCTTCGTCATTGCCTTGATCGCCGCGCTGTTCGGCTTTGGTGGCATCGCCGCCAGTGCTGTTGGCATCGCCAAGATTCTGTTCGTGGTCTTTCTCGTGCTCGCCATTGGCAGCTTCCTGCTGGGCCAGATGAAGAAGTAGATCGTGCCCCGCAACTTTCCCTGCGCCGCACGTCGTTCACACCCGTTCCATTCATTCAAGGATCAACACCATGCCCACGCCCACCCAATTCGTCGATGACGCCGTCCACTCTGCCGAACTCGCCGTCGATCAACTCGATGTTGCCGCGCAGCAGGCACACAACCAACTGGCCGATAAGGCTCACAGCGCGGTGAATGCTGCCAAGCCGGTGATGGAGCGCCTGGCCAAGGACGCCGAGTCGATCGCCCGCCGCGGTCTGGACACGGCACGTGAAACCTCGCGTCAACTGCGAGATCGCGCCGCACAAGCCTCGGGCAGCACCGTCCAGTACATCAAGGACGAGCCGGTCAAGGCCATGCTGATCGCCGCAGCCGCGGGCGCCGCACTGGTCACGGTGATCGGTCTGCTGAGCCGGTCACGTCAGCGCGACTGATCGCAAGCGCAGCAGCAGGTCCCCATCGAATCGAAAACGAGCTCTTCATGCACCCGTTCTTCAAACTCATGGTGGACCGGCCTGCCGTGATCACCGATCACGTCGAAGCCTACGCATCGCTGGCGGCACTGGAGTTGTCCGGGGCCGTCACGCAGCTCCGCATGCGCGCACTGAAGACCGCGATTGCACTGTCGTGCGCGGCGGTCTCCGCGGTTCTGGCGGGTGTGGCGCTGATGCTGTGGGGAGTGACGCCTCCTGATCAGCTTCACACGCCCTGGGTTCTGTGGCTGGCACCGGGATTGCCGGCCCTTGTGGCCGCCTGGAGCTGGTGGTCGGCCCAAGCCATCAATGAAACGCCCGCATTCTCGGCACTGCGCGGTCAGGTCCGCGCGGACATCGACATGCTGCGCGAGGTCAGCCCGTGAGCGCCACGTCAGCGCCGATGAATCAGCGCGCATTGCAGGCACTGGATGCTTCGACAGACACGCTGCTCGGTGTCACCGAGCGGCTCGAGAAGTCGCGCCGATTGATGCGCGATCAGATGTTCGACCTGAACGCGAGCGCAGCCCAGGCCAAGAACCAAGGTCAGGACAGGCCAAGCACCTGGTTGGCTGCCCTGAGCGCCATTCCGGTGCTGGGCCCGCTGATCGGCGAGGCGACCAGCTGGTGGGCAGACCATCCCCTGCGCGCAGTGGCTGACCTGTTCGCCCGGCCCGGTGTCACCCCAACCGAGCCACTGACGCGGCGCCATCCGTGGGCCATGCTCATCGGCGCTGTCGCCGTTGGCGCGCTGCTGATGTGGACGCGGCCCTGGCGCTTTGCGCTGCTCAGGCGAGCCGTCTACTCGGGGTTGTTGCCTCAAGTGGTGAGCTCACTGCTGTCACGTCTGCCCACCGAGGGGCTGCTCGATCTCGTCCGGTCCGTGCGGCGAGGTCCCGCAGAAGGCCAGGGAGCTCCCGCACCGGATGTCAGCGTGAAGCAGACGCCGGCATGCGGTGATGCCTCGCCCAGCACGCTGCATTGAGGCGCCGTCTACCCACCCTCCTCTGTTCATTTCCGCTTTTTTCAACCGACTCAAGGAATCACACCATGTCCACACGCACCACACTCGCCTCCGTCGCCGCCTGTATCGCCTTGATCACCCTGCCCGGCTGTGCCGTGACGCGCGATCAATCGACCGTCGGCGCCTACATCGACGACACCGCGATCACCACGTCCGTCAAGGCCCGTTTCGTTGACAACAAGGACGTCGATGCGGCCTCGATCAGCGTCGAAACGCTGAACGGCACGGTGCTGCTCTCGGGCTTCGCCAAGAACGGCACCGAAAAGATGCGTGCCGAAGAGATCGCCATGTCGGTGAAGGGCGTGAAATCAGTCCGCAACGAGATCGCATTGCGCAGCTGAGGCACCGCGCCTCTTGCACGGCCACCCGATGACTGCCGCGTCATGGCCGCACAACGGCCCAGGTCGCACAGGCTGTCGTCGGGGTATGGGTGCACTGGTCAAGCCAGATTTTCCTGCTGGCGCTGCGCTGGCACTCGAGTTGGGGCGGCCGAATCAGGCAGTGGCGGTAAGTTCAACCCCGCCACGGCAGCAGATATCGATTCACTGACGTTGCCCCCCCCCCCCGTGGTTCACAAGAAAAAGCCCGCTGACGCGGGCTTTTCTCATCGAGCAGCTGACGTGTCCGCTCAGCGGGTGAACCCGCCGGTTCGAGGACGCGCCTTGAACGGGGCCCGACCCGGCACCGCCGCGCCTTCAGGGGCGCGTCGTGCGGGTGCACGATCGAACGGACCGGCTGCGCGCGGGGCGAAGTTGTCGTCGCGGCGCGGTGAGAAACCGCCTTCGTCACGCCGTGGTGCAAACGAAGGCTTGCCGAAACGGCTGTTCGACGGCGCACCCGAGCGATTGCCAAAGCCACCAGGGCGGCGTTCGGTATCCGCACCAGGGCGCGGCGCGTACATCCTCGGCTCCGGGCTCTTGGGCTCCAGACCCGCAATGGTGCTGACCGGGATGTTCTGCGTGGTGAACTGCTGGATGCGGCGGATCATGCCGGTATCCATGCGCTCGCCCAGCGTGATCGCCAGACCGTTCTTGCCAGCGCGGCCGGTGCGGCCGATGCGGTGCACGTAGTCTTCCGCCTTCATCGGCAAGCCGTAGTTGATGACGTGGCTGATGCTCGGCACGTCGATGCCGCGTGCAGCAACGTCTGTGGCGACCAGGACCTTCAACTGACGCGTGCGCAGACCTTGCAACACGCGATTGCGGCGACCTTGCGGCATGCCGCCGTGCAAAGACGCCACCGCGTGGCCCATGTCGGCCAGGCGATCGGCCAGCCAGTCGGCATCACGCTGCGTGCTGGTGAACACCAGCGCCTGTTCCATCGCGCGTTCGGTCAGGATGTGGTCCAGCAGCGCATTCTTGTGGTGGTGGTTGTCGGCCCAGTGCAGACGCTGCTCGATGTTCTCGTGCGTGTCGGTGTGCGAAGACACATCGATGCGCTGCGGGTCGCGCAGCAGGTTCTGCGCGAGGCGGCCGACGTGGCCTGCAAAGGTGGCGCTGAACATCACCGTCTGGCGCGTGGCGGGCACGTGGTCGGCGATGGTGTTGATGTCATCGATGAAGCCCATGTCGAGCATGCGGTCGGCTTCGTCGAGCACCAGCAGTTCCACGTGGTCGAGCACAGCCTTGCCGGTCTGAAGATGGTCGAGCAGACGACCTGGCGTTGAGATCAGGATGTCCAACTGGCCGCGCAGCGCCTTGATCTGCGCCGGGTACGGCACACCGCCAACGACGGTGGCCACGCGCAGGCCCTGCACATGGCGGCCGTAGATGGTGGCGGCCTTGGCCACCTGCATCGCGAGCTCGCGTGTCGGCGTCAACACCAGGACGCGTGGGCCATAGACGGTGGTGCGATCGCGCTTTTGCGTGGTGTCGGCGCGCGCCGCCAGGATGCGTTCGAGCGCGGGAAGGATGAACGATGCGGTCTTGCCGCTGCCGGTGGACGACGAGACCATCAGATCTTTGCCGGCGAGGGCCACCGGAATGGCCTTCATCTGCACTTCGGTGGCGGTTTCGTAGCCGGCATCGGCCACGGCCTTGGTCAGGGCGTCATGAAGGCCCAGGTTTGCGAATGTCATACGTACTTTCAAATGCGGTGCCGACGCTGCGCACAACGGCGCAACGCCATGAGGCACCTACCGGTTCAATGAACCGACGAGGTCAGGTCGCTGGGAGAAGGTTCGCTTTGAGAACGGTGAAGCAGAACAGTCAAGCGACGGCATCGCCGCCGACCGTTGCGTGCAAATGCCATCGGGTGAAGGCACCGGCTCGAAGCGCTGTCGAGACCTGCCGCACTGAACAACGCGGGCTGACTCGAACGAGGTCAGAGGGGATGAACGAGCATCGATCACAACAACTTCGCCGGTGGATGGGCGAGTGATCGTCGATGCGAGCGAAGACCAAGAGTTTACCCTGAATCGCCCTCCCAGGGAAGACCCAATTTCCGATCGGTGGGGAGACGCGATCAGCGCACCGGGGCAGGTCGATGCGGCATCCATCTTGCAAAGGATTCCCCGTGATCGTCCGACCCCGCCCGCATTGGTTGCGTCTGCTGTTTGTATGGCGCGGATCGGTGCTGCCGAACATCGCGCCGCAATTGCTGGCCGTCGTCGCTTTTGCCGCTGGCGTGGTCATGCTGCACGGGCAGGTGTTCGAAACCAAGATCGCGCTGACCTTCGTGCCCTTCACGCTGGTGGGTCTGACACTGGCCATCTTCCTCGGGTTTCGCAACAGCACCAGCTACGCCAGGTACTGGGAGGCGCGGACCCTCTGGGGAACCTTGCTCAATGAAGGGCGCACCCTGGCCCGGCAGTCACTGACGCTGATCGACAGCCCCTCCGACGCTACGGATCTCGTTTACCGGCTGATTGCGTTCACGCATGCCCTGCGCCACGAGCTTCGCGGCAGCTCACCGGATCGGGACTTTGCACGTCTGCTGCCGGCGGCCGACTGCGAGCGCCTGGAAACGGCCCGCTACAAGCCCGCCGTCGTGCTGCTGATGGTGGGCGAATCCCTGCGCGATGCGCGCGCGCAAGGTCGCGTGCTCCCGGTCCTGGCGGCAGCCATGGAACCACCGCTGGGCCGACTGAGCGAAGTCCTGGGTGGCTGTGAGCGCATCGCCAGCACCCCGATCCCGTTCACCTACAGCGTCATCATCCACCGCACCATCTATCTCTACTGCCTGCTGCTGCCGTTTGGACTGGTCGACTCGATCGGGCTGATGACACCGGTGATCGTGGGCTTCATCGCCTACACCTTCTTTGCGCTGGAAGCGCTCGGAGCGCAGATCGAGGAGCCCTTCGGCCTCGAACCCAACGACCTGGCGCTCGACGCGATGGCCAGCATGATCGAGGCGACCTTGCGCGAAACGCTGGGCGAGCAGACGCTTCCAGTGGTGCCTGGTCCGGTGAACTACGTGCAGACCTGACCTCGACGGCGCGGCCAGCAGGCCGCCACACCGCCCTCGCGTGAAGGTCAGGGCGACGGCAGTATCCTTGCCGTCCGTCTGAACAGTCCCCATGGCCGGCATCCACATCACCGACATCGAAAGCGCCATCAACTGGTGGCGTGAACGCTCGCCGTCACCCGACGGCATCACCGCGTGCCGCGAGGTGCGGGCCTTGGCCGAGGTGTATGCGCTGATGGTGTACTACCGCGAGAGCGAGTGCGACGATGTCACCATGCCGTCTGCCGCGCGCGACGCGTGGTTGGCCTGGTATGCCACCACCCCGGATGCGCCCTGCATCGCCATCTGCTCGACCAGCCAGGGTGACGCGGTCTGCAAGGGCTGCGGGCGCACCTTCGACGAAGTGCAGAACTGGACCGTGATGTCCCCCGCCGAGAAACGCGGCACCTGGCGACGCATCACGATGGACGGCACCGCCTGGCGCTTCAACCGCTACGCCGAACGCGCACACGAGGCCACGCCAACCGCGCCCTCTTGAAACCGGCGCTGCAGCAGCCATTTCATCTCCATCGGCTCGGCACCAGAGCCTTTCTGACGATGGAGAAATCACCATGTACGACACCTACCTGAGTGTCCCGAGCCGGTACTTTTCAGACCTCGACCGCGTGCGCGGCGAATTCGACGCGATGTTCGGCTGGGGCGGCACCTCGCGGGCCATCCGCTCGACCGCCGGCAGCAGTTATCCACCCCTCAATGTGGGCCACAGCCCGCAGGCCGTCGACGTCCATGTGTTCGCGCCCGGCATCGATGCCAGCCGCACCGAAGTGACCCTGGACCGCGGTGTGCTGACGATTGCTGGCGAACGTGCCAACGACCTGCCGCCCGAGTCGCCGAAGACCAGCGTGCATGGACGCGAGCGCTACAGCGGCAAGTTCCGCCGGACGATCAGTCTGCCTGACGACGTCGATCCGAACCAGGTCAGCGCGACCTACCGCGATGGGGTGCTGCACGTCAGCCTGCGCCGCCGCGAGGCGGTGCAACCCCAGCGCATCGTCATCGCTTGAAGCGAATGGTCACAGGAGATATTCAGATGAAAAACACCCGAACCACCCCCGCCGACACCACCCTGCTGCCACGCGTCGACGTGGTCGAGGACAGTGCCGGCATCACCTTGCTGGCCGATCTGCCTGGCGTCAGCAAGGACGGGCTCGACATCCAGGTCGACGGCACCACCTTGAGCCTCGAAGGCAAGGTCGCACTCGACACGCCCACGGCATTCGATCCGGCGTTCGCCGAAGTGCGCGCATCGCGCTACCGTCGCTCGTTCACGCTGAGCAAGGAGCTCGACACCTCGGGCATCGACGCCCAGCTCAAAGACGGCGTGCTGCGGCTGCGCATCCCCAAGCTGGTCGCCGTGCAACCGCGCCACATCGAGGTACGCGTTGGCTGAGATGCCCCGATCCCGTGCGGCGCCATCGCTGCTGTTGATCGCGCTGCTCGCGGGCGCGATGCTCGGCTGGGGCTTGAACAGCGCATCTGATGCGGTGGCGGCTTCCGAATCGGCCGCCCGTGCGGCCCCGCGCGCCGTGGTGGCGCGCGGCGATCTGGCCGCCGACGAGCTCAACAACATCGAGGTGTTCAAGTCGGTGTCGCCGTCGGTGGTTCACATCACGACGCTGGAGCGCGCGGCCAGCCTCTTCTCGACCGATGTGTCGCAGGTCCCACGCGGCACCGGCACCGGCTTCATGTGGGACGACCGCGGCCACATCGTCACCAACTTCCACGTGATTCAGGGCGCCAACGGCGCACGGGTCACGCTGGCCGATCAAAGCACCTACAGCGCCTCGCTGGTGGGCGTGTTTCCCGACCGTGACATCGCGGTGCTGCGCATCGATGCACCCGCGGCCAAGCTGAAAGCGATCGCACTGGGCCAGAGCGGCAATCTGCAGGTCGGCCAGAAGGTCTACGCGATCGGCAACCCGTTCGGGCTGGACCAGACGCTGACCACCGGCATCGTCAGCGCGCTGAACCGCGAAATCGAGTCCGTGACCCGTCGCCCGATCCGCGGCGCGATCCAGACCGATGCGGCCATCAATCCAGGCAACTCCGGTGGGCCGCTGATCGATTCGGCGGGCCGGCTGATCGGCATCAACACCGCCATCTACAGCCCGAGCGGCACCAGCGCCGGCATCGGCTTCGCGATCCCGGTCGACGAGGTCAACCGCGTCGTGCCGCGGCTGATCCGCGACGGCCGCATCGCGCGCCCTTCTCTGGGCATTTCCGCGGCACCGCCGGAATTCAACCGGGCGCTGCAGCTGCCCCTGGGGATCGCCATCGTCGGCGTCGCACCCGACAGCTCGGCCGCCGATGTGGGCCTGCGACCGTTCCGCCGATCGGCGTCGGGCGGCGTGATCGCCGGTGACTTGATCGTCGCGGTCGACAAGGAGCCCGTTGCTGCGCTCGAGTCCATGCTGGAGCAGTTCGAGCGGCACCAGCCTGGCGACACGGTGACGCTGACCGTTCTGCGCCAAGGGGCCAAGGTCGATCTGAAGGTGAAGCTCGGACAATCCGACTGAGCCTGTCCCTCAGCAGGCACGCTGGCAGTCGAACCCCCATGAATCGCAAGAATCGGAGTGCACGCCCGCCCGCAGGGGTCTAAATTCGGCCCCTGAAGTCCTACCCACCGGACGCCGAGGATCCAACGATGCACGCCGATGACAACGCCCTGCCCGTTTCACCACACGCCTGCCTGGTGGCCGATCTGTGCCGCCACCTCGAACAGGCGGAGCTGCCTCCGACGCTCGCTGAACTCGCGGCGAAAGCCGGGCTCAGTCCCCACCATCTGCACCGCGTTTTCAAGGCGGTGACCGGGGTCACGCCCAGCGACTATGCACGCGCGCACCGCGCCCGGCGCGTGCGCGACGCACTGCCCGGTGCGGCGTCGGTGACACAGGCCTTACTCGAGGCGGGCTACGCCTCCAGCAGCCGCTTCTACGAAGAATCAGACGAGGTCCTCGGCATGACGCCCACGGCCTACCGCTCAGGGGGAGCGACCATGCAGATCCGCTTCGCGATCGGCCAGAGTTCGCTCGGCGCGATCCTGGTGGCACAAAGCGCGCGCGGCGTGTGCGCCATCCTGCTCGGCGACGATCCGGAACTGCTGCTGCGCGACCTGCAGGACCGATTCCCGAAGGCGCACCTGATCGGCGGTGATGGTGACTTCGAGCAGACGGTGGCGAGCGTGGTGGGCTTCATCGAAGCACCGCGCATCGGCCTGTCGTTGCCGCTGGACCTGCAAGGCACGGCGTTCCAGTTGCGGGTGTGGCAGGCCCTGCGCGGCATTCCGGCCGGCCAGACCGCCAGCTACAGCGACATCGCCCAGCGCATCGGCTCGCCAAGCGCCGTGCGCGCCGTGGCCAGTGCCTGTGCGGCCAATCCGGTGGCGGTCGCCGTTCCCTGCCACCGGGTGCTGCGCATCGACGGCAGCATCTCCGGCTACCGCTGGGGTGTCGAGCGCAAGCGCGCGCTGCTGTTGCGCGAGGCCGCTGACGCCATGACCGCCTGACGTCCGTGCGCACCGGGGTGGATGGCAACCTGGCCCTCTTCGACGACCTCGAAGAGGCGCCACGCATCGAGCCGCTGGCGCCAGGCGCCATCGTCTGGCGCGGCGGGGCGCGGGCATTCGATCGCGACTTGCTCGCAGCCGTCGCCGATGTCACCGCGCAAGCCCCCTGGCGGCACCTGATCACGCCGGGTGGCTTTCGCATGTCGGTGGCGATGACCAGCTGCGGCGCTGCCGGCTGGGTCAGCGACCGCCGAGGCTATCGCTACGACCCGATCGACCCCGACAGCGGCCAGCATTGGCCGGCAATGCCCAAGGTGTTCGGCGAACTCGCTGCCATCGCGGCGGCGCAGGCCGGATTCCACGGCTTCGATCCCGATGTGTGCCTGATCAATCGCTATGTGCCCGGTGCGCGTCTGACGCTGCACCAGGATCGCGATGAGCGCGATGGGCGCGCACCCATCGTCTCGGTATCGCTCGGCCTGCCCGCGGTGTTCCAGTTCGGCGGCCCCAAGCGCAGCGATCCCACACGGCGCATCCCGCTGGTGCACGGCGACGTCGCGGTGTGGGGTGGTCCGGCGCGCTTCTTCCACCACGGCGTGCTGCCTCTGAAGCCGGGCTCTCACCCGCTGACAGGCGAGCAGCGGATCAACCTGACCTTCCGCCGGGCGCGCTGAGCCTGAGCGCCGGATTCAGCCGAACAGTTCGGCGTGACTGACGCTGGCAGTGCCGAACTTGCCGACAACCAGGCCGCCGGCGCGGTTGGCATGCGGCATCGCCTCGCGTGCGCTGAGGCCTGCCGCGAGCAGAACTGCCATGGTCGCGATCACGGTGTCGCCCGCGCCGGTGACGTCGAACACCTCGCGCGTCTGTGCCGGCTGGTGCACCGCGCCGTGCTCATCGAACAGGCTCATGCCGTCTTCTGAGCGGGTCAGCAGCAGCGAGCCCACGCGCAGCTGGGCGCGCAGCGCCTGTGCGCGCTCCAGCAGTTGCGCTTCGCTGCGCCATGCACCCACCACCTGCGCCAGTTCGCCCCGGTTCGGGGTGATCACGGTGGCACCGGCGTAGCGGGTGTAGTCGCTGCCCTTGGGATCGACCAGCACCGGCTTGCCGGCCGCGCGCGCCGACTCGATCATCCGGGTGATGTGCGTCAGCCCGCCCTTGCCGTAATCGGAGAACAGCACGGCGTCGTGCCGGGAGAGCTGGTGCTCGAAGGCGTCGAGCGCCTGGGTCAGCACCTCGTGGTCGGGCTCGTTCTCGAAGTCGATGCGCAGCAATTGCTGCGAGCGGCCGATCACGCGCAGCTTGACGATGGTGCGCAGCGACGCATCCTCGCCGAGGCAGGCTTCGATGCCCTGCTGCGCCAGCAACGCGCGCAGGCGCGTGGCGGCTTCGTCATGACCCACCACCGTCAGCAGCGTCACCTGCGCACCCAGTGTCTTGACATTCAACGCCACGTTGGCGGCGCCACCGAGACGCTCTTCTTCGCGCGCGACACGCACCACCGGCACCGGCGCCTCGGGCGAAATGCGCTCGACCGCACCATGCCAGTAGCGGTCGAGCATCACGTCGCCAACGACCAGAACGCGGCGCTGGGCCAGTTCATGCGAGGTCGGAATCACGACGCAGCTCCCGGCAGAGCGTGATGTGCGCAGGTGTTCAGGTTCATGGTGTGCAAGGGCAGCGGTCAGGCTCGGGTTATATCAAGCGCAGCCGCGAGGCAACCGCGTCGGCGCCGTTGCGCCCGCACCCAGGTGGCTTCACACCTCGGAGGGAGCTTGATGGCCACTGGCTACAGCGGCCATCCCACAGGCGCACGCAGCGTGCGCCCCCGCCCGAGGGCCCTCCCGGAGGGGAAAGCCAAACGCGGCAACGGTCTCCAGAATTTCCAGCAGGTCGAGCCTCCTGGCATCCGACCGATTCCCTCAACCTGAACCGTCTGGAGACTCCCATGATCCGTACCCTGATCGCCCTGCTGATGGCCACCATCGCCTTCGCGTCCCAAGCCGCCGTCGAACTCAACAAAGCCTCGCAAGCCGAACTCGAAACCGTCAAGGGCATCGGCCCGAGCATGTCCACCAAGATCCTCGACGAGCGCAAGAACGGCGCCTTCAAGGACTGGTCCGATGTGGTGAGCCGGGTCAAAGGCGTCGGCCCCGGCAACGCCTCGAAGTTCTCGGCCGACGGCCTGACCGTCAACGGTGCCGAATTCAAATCCGAGCTGGTGGCATCGAACAAGCCAGCCCCCAAAGCCAACAAAAAAGACGCAGCCCCGAAAAAGTAGGCCGCTGCATCACCACCAAGCCCCGCCCTGGCGGGGCTTTTTCGTGGCTCGCGGAAAATTGGGTCCGTTGCCCATCTCCTAAGCCCATGCCCACACCTGCCCAGCCCGCATGCCCCTGTGGCACCTCCCTGCCCTACGCCGAGTGCTGCGGCCGCTTCCACGCTGGCTCGCAGCACCTGATGGCACCGACCGCCGAGGCGCTGATGCGATCGCGTTACAGCGCCTACACCCTTCAGCTTGACGACTACCTGCTCGCGACCTGGCACTCGAGCACCCGGCCCAACACGCCGTTCCACCACGAGCCCGGGCTGCGCTGGCTGGGGCTGCAGGTGCTGAGCCATGAACAGACGGACGCCGACCACGCGCAAGTCGAATTCGTCGCTCGCAGCAAACTCGGCGGCCGCGCGCACCGGCTGCGCGAGCGCAGCCGCTTCGTGCGCGAGAACGGTAGGTGGCTGTACCTGGATGGCGTCACCGCTTGATGGCGTCCCCTGCTGCTACGAGCGCAATCGCTCCTGCGCTAGACTTCAGACTCGTTCGGGGGGGTAGCTCAGCTGGGAGAGCGTCGCGTTCGCAATGCGAAGGTCGGGAGTTCGATCCTCCTCCTCTCCACCATCCACACATTCCAAGAGGTCCCGCAAAGTCCTCTGAAATCTTAAAAGCCCTGGAGAATCAACGCTCTAGGGCTTTTTTCTTTTTCTTACGGTCCCACGCAGTCCCAAGAGATCCGAGTTCACATTGCAGTAACTTCCGCAGTAACCGCAGAATTCAGTCAATTCACGCGGCGGAGTTACTGCATGGCACTGCACCTCATCCCCTCACACGCCACCATCAAGAACATCAGGCCCACCGACGAGCGCAAGCGGCTGTCTGATGGTGCTGGGCTGTACCTTCTGCTGTTCGTCAAAGGCGGCTCGCATGGGTGGCGCCTGGACTACACCGTTGACGGTCGCCGCAAGACGTTAAGCCTCGGGACCTATCCCACCACGAGCCTCAGCCTGGCCCGAAAGCACGCCGAGGAGGCTCGCAGGATGGTTCGCGAGGGGGTGGACCCGAGCGGCACTCGAAAGGCTGCACGTGCTGAACGTGTGAGGCAGCGCGTGGTTGAGGATATGGCTGCGGCAGGACTGCCGCCGATCGACTCCTTCGAGGCGGTCGCTCGCGAGTGGTACGGCAAACACTCCCCCCAATGGGCACCGAGCCACGCCGAGAAAATCATTCGCCGCCTAGAAAGAGACGTGTTCCCGTGGATCGGTCAGAAGAACGTGGGCGCCATCGTACCCACCGAGCTGTTGACTCTGCTGAAGCGGGTCGAAGCGCGGGGCGCACTTGAGACCACCCATCGGGTCCAGCAAAACTGCGGCCAGGTGTTCAGGTACGCAGTCGCCACAGGCCGCGCCGAAAGCGATCCGAGCCGCGACCTGCGCGGCGCGTTGCCACCGTGGAAGCCCGAGCATTACCCGACCCTCACTGACCCACGCAAGGTGGGCCGCTTGTTGCGCGACATCCATGCCTGCGAAGCCGGTTTCATCACCCGGTGCGCGCTGAAGCTGTCACCGCTGTTGTTCGTGCGACCGGGCGAGCTGCGACGCGCCGAGTGGAGCGAGATCAACCTTGATGCGGCAGAGTGGCGCATTCCTGCGGCCAAGATGAAGGGACGGGTCACGCACATCGTGCCGCTGGCCAAGCAGGCGATCGCCGTGTTCAAGGAGTTGCAGCCACTGACCGGACGCAACAAATGGGTGTTTCCCGGTGTGCGCACGAACGGCGAGCCGATGAGTGAGAACACCGTGAACGCTGCTCTGCGGCGCCTTGGTTACGAACGTGCCGCACTCACGGCTCACGGCTTTCGCGGGATGGCTTCGACCCTGCTTCATGAATGCGGGTGGCCATCCGACGTGATCGAGCGTCAGTTGTCCCACGCCGAACGGAATGCCGTGAAGGCCGCCTACAACCACGCAGAACATCTCCCGGAACGACGCAAGATGATGCAGGCCTGGGCCGATCATCTCGACAAGCTTCGCAAGGGCGCGGAAGTACTGCCACTGATGAAGCAGGCCTGAACGGCCGACTGGCTAAGTGCTTGTCGATACTGCAAGCCGATGGTCAATTGAAAGGCTCAATTCCGTCCCGTGATTTCCGGTTGGACTAGCTGCCAGGCTTATGCGGAATAGCTGGCTGAGTCTGTGCTCCAAGGACGACCGACCGGAGGACAAGCCAATTAGGTGATCATTGACGCAAGCGGCCACGGTTCCAATCGACATTTTTACGATAAGCGTGTTTTCGTCGAGGCTACTTGCTTGGTAAAGATGGTTCCCAAGCCGCAAGAATTTGACGCCAATCCAGCACGGCGGTCGTACAGACAAGATCCTATGGTTGCCGGGACATCTTCTACTGGAGGTCGTCCGTGCAACCAACATCTTCTGAGCCATCGCCTGTCCCATCAGACACAGTCGCGCCTTTGTTTCTTCGCTTGCCAACCGTCATGCGAATCACCGGCCTGGGTCGCTCCACGATCTATCGATTGATCGCCGATCGACGATTTCCAAGTCCGGTTCGCCTCGGCCCGCGCGCAGTCGCATGGCGGCGATCGGACCTGGATCGATGGAGCGAAGCGAGGCCCGAAGTGGCCCACTGACGACAGCGCCGTTGCGCGACAAACACGTACCGATGGCGCATCAACCTGGTGTCATCAGCATGAGCTTCAGAAGCGCGCCGATCAGCATCAAGGCGACAGCGATCCGCCCCCACCGCCAGGTGGTGAACCGGTAGCGGTGATTGGCAAAGAACGCGCGATGTAGACGACCCAGCGCGCACAGCAAGGCCGTGGCGCCGACGAACGGACCGAACAAACCGACCGGCTGCGGCACCTGGTGGACCATCAGGATCCACACACACGGCCAGCCCACCGCATCGACACAGGCCAACCATCGCCGACCAGGCCAATACGGCACATCCGCCGGTGCTTCACGTACCAGCCAAAGCCACATCATTGACTCCTTCTCCCAGGTGATGGTCACACCCACCCTGCCCCAATTTCCGAGGGAGCCGGGAATTTGAATTCGATGACTGTTCATCCCTAGACGCAGTCTGCTGTCTTGACCTGAACTCTGCCCCGCATTCGTCGGTCGCCGTGCGAGACCCAGCGCGCCGCGATCGAGTGCGGGCGCCCAGGGCAGCGTGGAATAAATGGCAGGGGCCCGCCAGCGCAAAGTGAAACGAAGCGCTTGCGGGAAGGCCGCCGTTTATGCCGCGAAAGGCCCTGGCACCCGCACGCGCGGCGCGACGGTTCGCACATCAGGCGACCGATGAATGTGGGGCCTCACAAGCCTGGCGCCACAGGGATGTCGGGTTCGCTTCCGACCAGTCCCATGGTGCGCTGAAGCCTCTTGCGGGATGTGGATCGGCTTGCCCACCTCGTGAACCAAAACGAACGACTCGTCACCATTTGACACGTCGCGACACTGGACAAGATGGGGCCTGCTCAGCCTCAATTCGCAGCATCAACGGCTCCATCCCGATGCCCGCGACAAGCCGCCGTCCGAAGCGGTCCAACCAGGCCGCGCTCCTCAGCGCCATGCCTGCTGGAGACACGGATGAATACTGATTCCTCGTCGGCCGAAGGCGCAGAGCCACCGGACAGCAGCGGGTCATCCGCTCCGGCCTGGTCCCAGCGCGACCATGCGGCACTGCCCGCACCGGCGCTCGGCCCCAAAGCGTCGCTGATCCAGGTGCGTCGTCGACAGGGACGGCTCACCCGCGCGGGCACGTGCACCGCGACCCGCTCCGGAATTCAGCTGTCCACCGCCGACGGCGCCGTCGTATTCGTGCTGCGCGGTGTCGGCATTGCGCTGTATCTCGAACGCACGCAGCGACGCCCGCTGGGCACCCACCTGATCCAGTCGATGCTGTTTGCCAGCCGCTGTGAGTTCACACGTTGGTGCGAGGCCGAACCCCTGCGATTCGACGAGCCCCACCTGCATCAGCGCCTGCGGCGTCACGGCGAGGAGTTCTTCTATGGATCGCGCTGAACGTACGGATCAGGGTGACAGTGCAGCGCACGCCGATGCCTGCTCGCGGCTGCTCGGCATCGCCGTGCAGATCGAAAACGCCGTCGACAACGCCGCGGCAGTGCATCTGTTGCAGCGGGGGACGGCCGCGCTCGGTGCGGACGCGGCGGTCTTCATCAGCTTCGTGCGTGACGATGTGACGCTCGCTTCTTACCGCTACCTGCTGGCGTGCGACCCGGTCTGGGCGCTGCAGTACGCGCAGAACGGCTGGTGCCTGGACGATCCCTGGCTGCGCTATGCCCTCTACAACGCCGCCCCGATCCGGGCCGAGGAGTTGCCACCGCTGAACGAGCGCGAACGCTGGGTTGTGGACGGCGCGGCTCATTTCGGCTTCGTGTCGACGCTGATCGTGCCGGTGCCCTCCCCGGCCGCGCAATCGCGTGTCGCCGTCCTGTGCCTGGGGTCGGCGCATCGGCAGCACTTCGTCGGGGAGGGGTACGGACGAATCCGGTTGCTGGCGCGCAGCCTGGCGATGGAACTGGGCGACTGGATGCACCGGCAGGTCAGGGCCGACCTGATGGCCCAGGCCCGCATCACCGAAGACGATCTGGTGCTGCTGTGGCATCAGCAGCAAGGCCACAACAGCAAGGTGATCGCAACGCTGATGAAGACCGAGGCGAAGACGATCGACTGCCGCTTCCAGCGGCTGAGCCTGAAGCTGGGCGCGGCCAACCGCCGTGCCGCCTTGCGCGTGGCGGAGATCTACGGGCTGATCTGATCGGCGTCAGGTCGCAGCGCCTGCTGCCATGGCTCGGGCAGCGTCAACAGGCCGGACCAGGCTGCTTCCTCGGACAATGACGCCAACGTCAGTGAGGTTTCGCGGGCAGGAACACGCGGTGCCGCGAGTGCCCGGTACAGCGGGTCGATGCCATCGGCGAGCAGGCTGTAAAGCGCTTCCTCGTGACGACCTTGCTCTGCGAGCACCTTCGACGCATCGAGCCGCACACCGTGGTCAGCGGGGATGGCCCACTGCAGCGCTTGGATCAGCGATTCCACTGGCTCTTCGGTTCCGGTTCGCTGCACCTCAAGGTGGGACCGCAACGCGGCCACGCGATCCGCCATCGAGGCCTCGATGCGCAGGGCCTGCGATCGGCGCAGCGCGTCATGCAATGGCACCGGCAAGCCCACATCGTCGTTCAGCCACAGCGGTTCACAGACCCAGACCGGGCGGCCCGGATCGAGACGACGCAGCGTGTCCACCAGCCGCGTTTCAAAGGCGGCTTGCGAGGGAGTCGCCTCCCCGGGCAGCGAGATCCCCGGAAAGGATTTCTGGGACAGGATCGCGCCCAGTGACAGCACCTGTTGCCCGTTGGCTTCCAGCGCGCTCAGAACGGCTGGCGTGCCGGCAGCGGGTGCACAGCGGACCCAGCAAAAGCTCATTGTGCGAGCCAGCACCTCGATCGAGGCGGTGACCCATCGGCGGTAGCTGGGCCAGCCGCCCGGCAACAGGTCAGCCTTGTGATCGCGATGCTTCAGGGCGGCGACCACGCGCGCGCTGTCGACGCCGCCCCGGTCGCAATAGACCAGCACCGGCGCACCCAGTGCCAGTGGGGCCAGGTGGCTCTCCAGTGCAGCGGGCAGCGCAACGGACACCGCGTCAACCGTGGGTATCGGAGGTGCACTTGAAGGCGCGCTCTCAACGTTCTCTGCACCCGTCGGCACGACCGGCCCAGACCACGGTACCGAGACGGCGCCCGGCAGGTGATCGTCAGCGTAGCGCTCGTCCTCGCGCAGATCGACGATCAGCTCATAGCTGTCGAACTCCTGCACCTCCAGCTGATGCGGGTGCACAGGCAGACGCAGCGAAAACAGCGACAGGGGCATCGCAATCCACGGCAAGTTTGCAAGAAAACGACCCGAATCCAGCGCCAGCCGCGCCCGATTCCGACCCTAGAGTGATCTCACGGCACCACGCAGAACAACCCAGGATTGATCGGCCCTGAACCTGCCAGCGAGAGCACCCGAAATGAACTTCAACTCAACTCTAAGCCTTGACCGCGGCATCGCCGTTCGAATTTGTGCCCGCGGGTACATGGGACGCCTTGGTGCGCGGACTGGGGCCTCCCTGGTCGCTGCGATGCTGATGGCCACCGGGCTGGCGCTGCCCCGGCCGGCCGCCGCAGTCGATGGCTGCCTGGTGATGCTGTGCTTTGCGGCACCGAACTGGCGGGCGATCCCCCGCTGCGTGCCACCGATCCGCCAGGTGCTCCGCGACCTGGCCCGTGGCAAGCCGTTCCCGACCTGCGCGATGGCCGGCGTAGGCAACTCGATCCGCAGCGACTGGGCGAACGCGGCCGGCTACTGCCCTCCGCAGTACACCCGCATGTACTTCAGCGACACCGGTCCGGTGGCTTACTGCGACTACACGGGGGCGGTGTCGGTCTACGTCAACGGAACGCTGTTCTCCCGCACCTGGTGGAACGTCGACGGCGGATCGGTGACGGAGTTCAGCTCCGCGGCCAAGACACAGTTCGGCGGCTTGAACACCCAGTTCGACACCGATTACGCGAACTGGCTGTCAGCGCCGCCACCGGTGGCCGCCATGGACTCGAACCCCTGAGGTCAGAGATGGACGGCACACTGTTTCTCGCCCTGGCCCTGCGCTGCGCGCCGCAGGTCGATGCCGGCACCGCGCAGGCGCTGGTCGCCGTCGAAAGCGGCTTCACCCCTCATGCGATCGGCGTCGTGGGCGGCGCATTGATCCGGCAGCCACGAACCCAGGCGGAAGCCATTGCGACGGCGAAGGCGCTGCAGGCCGCGGGCTGGAATTTCAGTGTCGGGCTGGCACAGATCAATGTGCGCAATCTGGAGCCCCTGGGTCTGACGGTCGAGAGCGCCTTCGATCCCTGCGCGAGCCTGACCGCGATGCAGACCGTGCTGGCCGACTGCTACGACCGTGCTTCCGGGCAAGTCGGCGGCGCCGGTCCTGCGCACTCTCAGGCCGCATTGCGGCAGGCCCTGTCCTGCTACTACAGCGGCAACTTCGTCACCGGCTTCGCGCACGGCTACGTGCACCGGGTCGCACTGGCCGCGAGGCCACCGCGCACACCAGAAGCCTCATCCACTTCCCTGTCCCCGCTCGTCATCGCCAAGGAGGCACCATGAACCGCAATGCATTGATTCGCCGCATCGGCCTGCCCACGGCCGTTCTACTCGCCGCTGCGCCGCAGCTGGTCTGCGCACAGAGCTTCGACAAGATCAACACCACGGTCACCAACGTCAACACGATTCTGGTGACGATCTCGATTGCGGTGGTGACGATCGCGATCATCTGGGCCGGCTTCAAGATGATTTTCCAGGGCGCGCGGCTGGCCGATGTCGCCAATGTGCTGATCGGCGGCACGCTGGTCGGCGGCGCCGCGGCGTTCGCCAGCTACATCGTCGGCTGACGCACGAGGCCTTACGCCATGCACGCCGAAGTCATCTACAAGGGCGCGACCCGACCGGCGATGAAGCTGGGCGTCCCGCTGGTGCCGCTGGTCATCCTGTTCGGCACCGGGATGCTATTGATCATGTGGGGCGGCATCCTGGTGAGCTGGTGGATCGCACTGGGCGTCGTCGTCGCGGTCCTGCCTGCGCTCGCCTGGATGCGATTCGTCACGGCGAAGGACGACCAGCGCTTCCGGCAGATGTTCGTCGCGCTGAAGCTGCGCATCCATGACCGCAACCGCCGTCTCTGGAAATCGCGCAGCTATGCGCCCACCCTCTACCGGGGAGCCCACGATGCTTGGCATGTCTAGAAGCAATGGCACCGACGCGCGGCCCGGCCACAGCGCTCGCGTGGTGCCGCGGCCGCGTCACTGGGCGCAGGCCAGGGCAGAGAACCCCTTGGGCAGCTTCGTGCCGTTTTCCTCGCTGGTCAGCCCGCACGACGTGATCACACGCGGCGGCGACTACCTCCGGGTCTGGCGACTGGAGGGCGTGGCCTTCGAGTGCGCCGATGAGCACCTGATCGCCGAACGGCACGAGGCGCTGTGCAGCCTGCTGCGCAATCTCGCCGGTGGTCAGTGGGCGGTGTGGACGCACCGGATTCACCGCGTCGTCAATGACGGGCTGCAGCACCCCAGCGAGCCCAGCTTCGCCAGGGACCTGTCGGTCGCCTACCAGGCGAAGCTGCGCGGGCACCGGATGATGAGCAACGAGCTCTACCTGACCCTGGTCTACCGGCCGAACATCTCCCGCGTGAGCCGTGCACTGCAATCGACGCAGCGCACCCGCGCCGCGATTGCCGAAGCCCAGGCTGATGCACTGCGGGTGATGGAGGAACGCTCGGCGCTGGTCGCGCGGGTGCTGCGAGGGTTCGGGCCCCAATTGCTCGGCGTCTGCGAGCGGCGTGGGCGGAGATACTCCGAAGTGGCCGAGTTCCTCGGCTACCTGGTCAACGGCTGTTGGCGGCCGATCCCAATAGCGGCAGGCCCGTTGTACCGGACGCTGCCGACGACCCGGCTGTCCTTCGGCGGCGACAAGCTCGAACTGCGGCAGGGTGACGCCCGTCGCTATGCGGCCCTGGTGGACATCAAGGAATACGCCGACGCCGTCGAACCCGGCATCCTGAACGCCTTGCTCTACGAAGCCAGTGAGTTCATCGAGACGCAGAGCTTCTCCATCCTGCCGCGCCGCGAGGCGATGCGCGCGCTGGAGTTGCAGCGCGACCAGCTGATCGCCAGCGACGACGTGGTGGCCAGCCAGGTGGAGGAGATGGACATGGCGCTCAATGAACTCGGCGACGGCCAGTTCTGCATGGGCGAGTACCACTACAGCCTCGTCGTCTTCGGCGAGGACGTGGCCGATGCCGGCCGCCGCGCGGCGCAGGCTATCGGCGCCGTCGGGGAAGCCTCCAGCCTGCAGATGTCCCCGGTGGACCTGGTGGCCGATGCCGCCTGGTTCGCGCAGATGCCGGGCAACTGGCAATGGCGGCCCCGGGATGCCAAGCTCAGCTCGCGGGCCTTCGCGGCGCTGTCCAGCGGCCATAACTTTGCGCGCGGCAAGCGAGACGGCAACCCGTGGGGCGAGGCGCTGGCCCTGCTGCGCACACCATCTGGTCAGCCCTTCTACCTGAACCTGCACAGCAGCCCCGAGGGCGAAGACTCGGCCGATAAGAAGCTGCCGGGCAACACACTGATCATCGGCTCGACCGGCGTCGGCAAGACGACGCTGGAGATGTTCCTGCTGACGCTGACGCGCAAGTGGGAGCCGGCACCGCGCCTGGTGCTGTTCGACCTGGACCGCGGCTGCGAGATCGCCATCCGCGCCCTCGGTGGCCGCTACTTCACCTTGGAGGCCGGCAAGCCCACTGGCTGCAACCCGCTGCAGCGCGAGCCGACACCGGCGCGCATTCAGTTCTGGGAGCAGCTGATCCGCACCTGCATCGCCACGCCAGCCATGCCGCTGCTGCCCGCCGACGAGCGCGCCATCGCCGAAGCCGTCAAGGCGGTGGCGATGATGCCGGCGCCGCTGCGCCGCTTCTCGACCGTGCGCCAGAACCTGCCTAAGGCGGGCGAGAACAGCCTCTTCGAGCGGCTCGGCCGCTGGTGCCAGGGCGGTGCGCTGGGATGGGTCTTCGACCAGGCCGACGACCGCCTGCTCGACCTGCACGCGGCGAGCGTCATCGGCTTCGACACCACCGAGTTCCTCGACCTGCCCGAGGTCCGCACGCCGGTGATGATGTACCTGCTGCAGGTGATGGAAGAGCTGGTGAACGGCGAGCGGCTGATCTACGTGATCTCGGAGTTCTGGAAGGCGCTCGACCACGAGATCTTCAGCGACTTCGCCAAGCAGAAGCAGAAGACGATCCGCAAGCAGAACGGCCTCGGCATCTTCGACACCCAGAGTCCGTCCGACGTGCTGCGCCACCCCATCGGTCGCACGATGGTCGAGCAGAGCGTGACCAAGATCTTCCTCGCGAATCCGGAGGCCGTGCGCGAGGAATACGTCGAGGGGTTCGGTCTCAGCGAAGCCGAGTACGAGATCGTCAGAAGTCTCGGCGCGCAGGGCGGCCGGCGCTTCTTGGTGAAGCAGGGCCACGCCAGCGCCATCTGCGAGCTAGACCTCGCTGGACTCGAAGACTTCATCACCGTGCTCTCGGCCACCACCGACAACGTCGCGCTGCTCGACAGCGTGCGCGAACGACATGGTGACGATCCGTTTCAATGGCTTCCCGTTCTCCTTCGTGAGGTTCAGGATCGCAAGACCCGAACCTCAAGGAGAGCCGCATGAAGATCGTTCAATCCCTCCTGGTCTGCGGTGTACTGACCATCTCATCTACGCCATCGATCGCGCAGTTCGTCAAGGGCAACGAAGCCGTGAAAGTGCTGTCTGGCGGTGGCAAGCAGGTCGAAACGCCAGCACTCCCAGCCACAGGCCCGATTCGCAACACGAAGCCCTGTCCCGCGAACGTCGGATGCAACGCAGGGCCATGGCACATGGTCGAAACCGCCGACGGATTGATGGAGTGCACCGAGGCTTATGCGCGACCGGGCACTTGCCGGACGTCAACCTACGGGTCGAAGAAGATTTCGCGCCTCTGGGTGGCCAAGTCGGGTGGCAAGTGGCTCCAGTGCCAATACCCAAACTTGGTAAGCAAGTGCGTGGACATGTTCGCGCGGCCACCAGCCAATCTGCCGTACGACGCGGTCCAGTAGGAGCAGCCAATCATGTTTGCCTGGGTCGGTGCCAAGTTCGACGCAATTCTGAGCGACTATGTCCTCGGCGTGGTGTCCGCGCTGATGACCGCCATCGCACCGATTGCTCTCACTGCGATGACCGTCTGGGTCACGCTTTATGGCTGGGCAGTTCTGCGCAACGAAGTGTCAGAGACCGTACCAACCTTTCTCTGGAAAGCATTCAAGATCGGATTGGTGCTTTCGTTCGCCCTTCAATCGGGCTTCTACATCACCAATGTCTCTGAGACGGCGAACGCGCTTGCCATGGGGGTGGCGTCCACTTTCTTGCCAACTGGGGTCGACCCGACGACGGTAACAACACCGTACGTTCTGCTGGACAAGTTCAATGACGATGCAAGCGCACAAGTCGCAGACATCATGAAAGAGGCGAGCATGTTCAGGCTCGACTTGCTTCTGGCGGCAGCAACGTTCTCGATTGGCTCTGTCTTTTTCCTGTGCGTCGGACTCTTTGTCGTGACGCTCGCAAAGCTCTTCCTGACCTTCGTCATCGCGATCGGTCCGCTTTTCATCATGTGCCTGGCCTGGCGGCCGACGGCGCGTTTCTTCGACAGCTGGCTGTCGATGCTTCTCAACTCGGTTGTGCTCACTTGGTTTGCGTTCTTCGCGCTGGGTTTGAGTACTTACATGGGTGCGGCCATGTTCAAAGCCATCGAGGACGGCGGTGGCTTTCTGGGCGGGACATTCAACGTTCTGGGCGAGGCGACCCGCTACTGTGTCCTGATGATCCTGATGGCCATCATCTGTTTCCAGGCTCCCAGCCTTGCGTCCGCCCTGACCGGTGGTGCTGCGATCCAGCAAGGCGTCCAGATGCTGCAGAACACGCTGCTGGTCGGCGGTCTGCGCTCCGCTTCTGCTGCCCGCAGCGGCGGGCCTTCAGCGGCTGGCGGTGTCATTCGCGCGGGCACCGGTCTGTCTCATGTCGCTGGCCAAGCCACTGCCGCGTCCACCTCGGCCGGTTCCCGTTTCGCAGGAAGCATGGCCCGTCAAAGCTACGGGGTGGCCCGAACCGCGGCCTACAAGCTCGCCGCCCTGCGCGGCCGAACGTAGGTCGACACCGCCAAGCCTCTCATCGATTGAAGCCCACTTGCTCAGGAGCGACAACATGATCAAACGGTTCAAGGTCATCACTGCAGCCTGCGTCGTGTCCGGTCTGTTCGGCACGGGCATCGCCCATGCCCAAGGGATCCCGGTCATCGACTCGGCGAACCTGGTGCAGACGATCCAGCAAGTGCTGAATGACATCACCTCGATCCAGAACCAGGTGCAGCAGATCAGCCAGCTGCAGACCCAGCTCAACAGCATCAACGGCGTGCGCAACCTCGGCCAGGTTTTCAACAGCGCAGCGCTGCAGAACTACGTGCCGGCCGAGGCCTACACCTACGTCAACGCGATCAACACCTCGGGCTATGGCGGCCTCAACGCCACAGCCAAGATGCTGCGTGACGCCGGCATGGTCTACAACTGCATGGATCTGAATGGTGATGCCCGCACCAGCTGCCAGGCCACACTGGCGCAGCCCTATCAGCAGAAGGGCCTGCTCCAGGACGCGATGCGCTCCGCAGCCGGCCGGCTCACGCAGATCAATGCGCTGATGGACCAGATCAACGCCACCTCCGACCAGAAGTCGGTGCAGGAGATCCAGGCCCGCATCGGCGCCGAGAACGCCCTGCTGGCCCACGAGATGTCCCAGGTGCAGATGCTGCAGGGCATGGCCGACAGCGAGGAGCGCATTTCCCGCTCACGAGAGCGAGAACGCCAGTACCAGATGCTGGGCCGCACCGGCAAGGTATCGGACTACCTGAACTGACCGCGCAGTTCGCGAGAAACCCCAAGAGACCACCCCATGAGTGCCGTCCTGAGCCCAGGTCAAGCTGCTGCATTGCCTGATCGCAGCCACCGCATTACCCCATCGAGCGAGACCGCAGCGCCGGACACCGTCGATGCCGCCGTCTCGGCAAACACCGCGTGGGAGCTCGACCGCGCACTGGTGCTCGAACGCTCCGAGCGCCGTGCCTGGTGGGTGGCGGTCGCCGGCCTGGTACTGGGCCTGATCGGCATCGCAGCCGTCTTCGTACAGGGTCCTCTGCGACGTGTCGTCGAGATCCCGATCGTTGTCGATCGTGTCACCGGTGAAGCCACGATCCAGCAGCGCTTGAGCGTCGAGTCCATCCCGCCGATGGAGGCCCTCGACAAGCACAACCTCGCCACCTTCGTCCGCGCCCGCGAGGGTTACAGCTGGATGTTCCTGCAGCGCGACTACGACCAGGTGTCGCGCATGGCGGTGCCAGCTGTCTTCAGCGACTACAGCCGACTGTTCGACGGCGAGGCCGCGCTGCACAAGCGGATCGCCGCCACCGAGGACTGGCGCATCAACATCGTCGGCGTGCGGCTGTCGGCCACCGGTCGCAGCGGCAACCGCGGTGAAGCGACGGTGACCTACGACAAGGTCGTGCGCCTAGCCGATCGCAACCTCCCCGAGGTGACGACGCGGCATGTCGCGAGCATCGTGTTCCGCTACGAGCCCAAGGTGCTGGCGAAGGAGCGGGACCGGATCGAGAACCCCTTCGGTTTCGTGGTCACCGCCTATCGCTCGGATCCCGAGATCAATACCGCTGCAGCGGGAGCCAAGCCATGAACGTCCGGGTGGCAATTGCGATGGCGCTGCTCGGCGCGGTATCCGTGGCGTCCGCCGCGGTCCAGAGCGGGGACCCACGCCTGCGCGAGGTGGTCTACGACCCGCAGGCCGTGGTGACCGTACCGGTCAAGCGCGGCGTCGTGACCCTGGTCGTGCTCGATCCGGATGAGTCCATCACCGACGTGGCGGCCGGTCTCGGTGGCGACTGCGCGAAGGCCGAAGCCGCTTGGTGCATCGCGGCTCAGCCTGGCGGACGCGACCTGTTCGTCAAGCCGAAGAGCACGGCCGGCGCCCCGAACAACCTGGCCGTGGTCACCGACCGGCGCACCCACACCTTCCGCTTCGTCGTCCTGGCGGACAACGACCCCAAGCCCCCGGTCTATCGCCTGGTGGTCAAGGCGCCTGTGCTGAGATCCACCGCAGCTGCATCCCTTGCACCTCGTGACCTCCCTGCCCTGCTCGCCTTGCCGGCGGTGCCACCAGCACCGTCACCGCAACAGGTGATCGCCGAACGCCTGCAGGCGAAGGCACAGGTGTTGAACACAAAGTACTCGATCGCCGAAGGCAGCCAGTCGGCCGACATCGTGCCGACGCTGGTGTTCGACGATGGCCGCTTCACCTACTTCCGCTTCCCCGGCAACCGGGAGGTGCCTGCCGTCTTCCAGGTCCTTGGCGATGACAGCGAGACCCTGGTCAACACGCGCATGGAGGATGACCTGCTGGTCGTCGACCGGGTGAGCCGCCGCTTGATGCTGCGTGCCGGTGCGGCGGTGGTCGGCGTGTGGAACGAAGCCTTCGATCTGGATGGCGTGCCGCCCGGTGGCGGGACAACGGTGCAGGGCCTGACCCGCATCCTGAAGGCGGAGGACCGTTCGGTTCGTCCAGTGGCAACGACACCGGAGCCCAGCCATGAATGACCGGTTCGATGCTCATGCGGATTCGGATGAGGGCCGGGGTGCGCCTGATCGCGAAGGCAACACGATCTCGCCACTGCCGGGTGAGGCGGGCATCCCCAACGTCGCCGCACGACCCCAGGGCAGCTGGTCGAAGAAGGGGCTGCTGGCAGTCGCCCTGTTCATCGGCTCGTTGGTCGCGGTCTCGGCGTTCTCGATCCGGAGCTTTGTGGCCAGCGGCAAGAAGCCCGACGATGCCGAGTCCCGGCTCGCGGGGGATCGTCCCTCGGCTGCGACGATGGAGCCCCGCAAGCTGGAGATCCCGGTGCCGCAGCCGGCCAGCGCGGTCGCGGCATCGCCGCGCATTCCCGCGCTGGTGCCGACGGCTGAAGAATCAGCCGAACCGATCGGCGTGCGCCGCACGGGTCAGGGATCGGCCGGGTCCGGTGGGGCCAAGCCGATGTCGCCTGAGGATGCCCCTGCCCTGCTGGTCTCCTCGCGTCCGGGAGCGGTGGGGTCGTCTCGCTCGCCGTCCATGTCAGGCTCCGGCCGACGCGCCGACACCGGTTCCACGATCGTCGAGCCAGCGGCTGACGCAGACCCGAACGATCCGGTGGCTGCCACGACGCGCAATCTGCAGGGCTACCAACGGCAGCTGCAGGGACTGCTGGACAACCTGACGCGGACCACGGCGCTGGCCACGGGCCAGGCGGTCGAGGGGGTACCGGTCGGAGCGGCCCCCATCGGACTGCCCCCAGGCGGTGGTCCCGCCACCGTGGGTGCATCCCCCTTGTCGGGTGGACTCTTTGGAGGGCAGCTTCAGGGGTCGGCCACGCCGCGGGTGGTGGCCTCGACGCTGGGCAACCGCAGCCTGACGCTGCCCAAGGGAACGGCCTTCACCTGCGCGCTGAAGACCAGGGTGATCAGTGCCGTCTCCGGCCTGGTCGGCTGCCAGGTGCAGCGCAATGTGTTCAGCGACGACGGCCGGGTGTTGCTGATCGAGCGTGGCTCGCACATGGATGGCGAGTACCGGATCGGCTCGGTGCGACAGGGCATGGTGCGCATCCCGGTGCTGTGGACCAGGATCCGTACGCCACAGGGGGTGACGGTGGACATCGATTCACCTGGGACCGGGAAGCTCGGCGAATCAGGAATCGACGGCTATGTCGACAACCGCTGGGGTGAGCGCATCGGTGCGGCGATGCTGCTGTCGCTGATTGATGACTCGGTGAAGCTGCTGATCCAGAACCAGTCGAACGACAACGGCGGCAACACGGTGGTGCTGCCTTCGACCACGGCCAACAGCAACAAGCTGGCCGAGAAGGTGCTGGACAGCACGATCAACATCCCGCCGCTGATCTATCAGAACCAGGGCGGCATCGTCGGCATCTATGTCGCGCGGGATGTGGACTTCTCGTCGGTGTACGAGTTGCGGCCGACTCCCGAGCCGGGGCGGCCATGAGCAACGTTGCTCTGAGCACCGCGGAAGCGCTGCTGGATTTCTTAAGCGATCGCCCGCCGGCCTGGCAAGGCGATCAGACCTCGGTGAACGAGTTCCTGCGCCCGCTGCGCGATCAGCTCGATGCCCCCGGCGTGCTGGAGGTCTGCGTCAACCGGCCAGGTGAACTGGTGGTGGAGACTGTGCGCGGCTGGCAGACCGTACCGGCGCCGGAGATGACGCAGGAACGGTGTCTGTCACTGGCGACCGCCGTGGCCACCTACTGCGATCAGCAGGTCAACCAGGAGCGGCCACTGCTGTCGGCCACGCTGCCGAGTGGTGAACGCATCCAGTTCGTCATTCCCCCAGCGGTGACGCGAGGGACGGTGTCGATCACGGTACGCAAACCGTCGCACTTGATCAAGCGGCTCGATGACTTCGAGCGCGAGGGCTTGTTTGAAAGAATCCACGACAGCAGAGCGACCGTGACCCGCACCGAGTCGGCCGGCCTGCTGCCGTTCGAGCAGGAACTGGTGGAATTGAAGGATGCGGGGCGCTATGCCCAGTTCTTGCGCCTCGCAGTGCGCAGGCACCAGACCATCGTCGTCAGCGGCAAGACCGGCTCGGGCAAGACGACCTTCATGAAGTGCCTGGTCGAGGAGGTGCCGAATCACGAACGCCTCATAACGATCCAGGACACGGCCGAGCTGACGCTGCCGAACCACTCGAACGTGGTGCACCTGTTCTACAGCAAGGATGCACAAGGCACCGCAAAGGTCACGGCAAAACACCTGCTCGAGGCCTGCCTGCGGATGAAGCCGGACCGCATCTTCCTGGCCGAGGTGCGCGGCGACGAGTGCTTCTCCTTCGTGCGCCTTGCGGCCTCCGGGCATCCGGGCAGCATCACCAGTGTCCACGCGGGCAGCTGCGCACTGGCCTTCGAGCAGATGTCGCTGATGATCCGTGAGAGTGGTGCCGGCAGCGGGCTGCGGATGAACGAGATCAAGTGGCTGCTCGGCGTCGTGGTTGACGTGATCGTGCAGTTCGACCGCGACGAGCGCGGGCGCTTCATCTCCGAGATCCTCTACGAACCCCGGCGCCAGCGGCTTGGGCGCTGGGATCAACAGGCGACAGCGGCGTGAGTGACTTGGCAGCCCTTCCCTTCTCGGCCTGGCCCACGGGTCGCAAGGTCGCAGCGAGTGCCTTCGCGGTGGCCGGTTACGTGGGACTGGCCTGCGCAGCGGTCTACCTGGCCGGCGTGCTGTTCCTGGTACTGAACAAGGCGAACCCCAAGCAGGCGCACTTCGCCAGCATCGTCCACTACTGGAACCTGTACGCCGACGATGCTCCGCTTCGCAGGAAGCTGCAGCTTGCAATCGGCGTCTCGGCGATCGGCCTGCTCGTCCTGCTGCCTGTGGGCCTGGTCGCAGCCTCACGGCCGCGCCGCGCACTGCATGGCGATACCCGGTTCGCCAGCCCGGCCGAGGTCGGTCGTGCGGGACTGACAGGCGGCGATGGCCAGCCCGCAATCCTGATCGGGCGCCACCGCGGCAGGTTTCTGTCGCTGCCGGGCCAGCTCTCGGTGATGCTGTCCGCACCCACCCGCAGCGGCAAGGGCGTCGGGGTCGTCATCCCGAACCTGCTGAACTGGCCGGACTCAGTCGTGGTGCTCGACATCAAGGGAGAGAACCACGAGATCACGGCTGGCTACCGCGCCGCGCACGGCCAGGCCGTCTATGCCTTCTCTCCTTTCGACGAAGAAGCGCGCAGCCACCGCTGGAACCCGCTGACCGCCGTGCGCTCCAGCCCGCTGCACCGCGTCGGTGACCTGCTGACCATCGGTCAGGTCTTCTTCGCCAATGACGGCAGCGGCACGTCGTCGGAGGCCTTCTTCAACGACCAGGCGCGAAACCTGTTCCTGGGCCTGGGCCTCGTCCTCCTCGAAACCCCTTCGCTTCCCCGCACCATCGGCGAGATGCTGCGCCAGTCCTCCGGCAAGGGCCGGTCGCTGAAGGAGCACTTGAGCGGCCTGATCACCCAGCGTCGCGATGATGGCAACCCACTGTCCGACGAATGCACCGATGCCCTGCAGCGCCTGCTCTCGAATTCGGAGAACACGCTGTCCAGCGTGGTCGCCACCTTCAATGCGCCGCTGACGATCTTCGCGGATGCAGTAGTGGATGCCGCGACGAGCGCCGACGACTTTCGCCTGGAGGACGTGCGGCGCCGCCGCATGTCGGTCTACGTCCGCATCCCGCCGAACCGCCTCGCCAATGCGCGGCCGCTGCTGAACCTGTTTTTCTCGCAGCTCGTCAGCCTGAACACCCAACACCTGCCCGAGCAGGACCCGACGCTGAAGCTGCAGTGCCTGCTGGTCAACGACGAGTTCACCGCGATGGGCCGTGTCGGCGTCATCACCAGCGCCGCCGCCTTCCTGGCCGGCTACAACCTGCGCCTGCTGACCGTGGTGCAGGCGATGTCGCAGCTCGATGCCGTCTATGGCGACAAGGAAGCCCGCACCTTTGCCACGAACCACGGCCTGCAAATCCTCTACGCGCCGCGCGAGCAGCGCGACGCCGACGAGTACAGCGCGATGCTCGGTCACTTCACCGAGCGCGCCACCTCGCGTGGGCGCAGCCGCTCCTTCAGCCAGCACGGCCACAGCTCGGTCAGCCAGAACGAGAGCGAACAGCGCCGTGCACTGCTGCTGCCGCAGGAGTTCAAGGAACTGGGCAGCGAACGCTTGGTGGTGATCTTCGAGAACTGCAAGCCGATCCTGGGCGAGAAGATTAGGTACCACCGCGACAAGGCTTTCACCTCGCGCCTGCTGAAGGCACCGCTTGTGCCTCCCATGAACATGGACCTGCATCTGGCGCGGGTGCAGCAGCGCTGGCGCTACGCCGACGACGAACTGCCAGCCGGGCAGACGCTGAGCCTGGAAGCGCTGGCGCACGACCACACCCTCCTGCCGGATTCCTTCGAAGGTGCTCCGGACGAAGTTGCCGACACCTTGATTGCCTTTTTCGACAAGGGCGCGCCGGGTATACCGGGGTTAGCGGCAGCAGGCGGATCGATCGAGCCCCTCGCCGACGAAGACGGCGTCCTGCTAACCGACGAAGACGGCGTGTTGATGGCCGAGAGCGACACGACTGTTACGGAGCTCGACCTTTCTGCACTCGACACCGACATGGTGCCTGCGCCGGTCAGCGAGCCTGGCGCGCCAGGCGTCCACAGCTTGACTTGAGACCGCTGGAGACCTGCCATGCGCCACACCACCCCCCTGATCCCCTGGCTGCTCGTGCTGGCATCGTGCAGCTCGCCGCCGAAGCCGCCGACCGTCGACGAATCGCAGAAGCGACCGGCGAACTCGCAGATGGCCGTCGAACTGCAGGTCTGCAAAAACGATCTGCAGAACACGCGTCTGCTGGCCACCGAATCCGGGCGCCTGGCAGAGACGACCACGGCCACCCTGGCCAACATGGCGGCACGCCAGCGGCTTCTGGCCGCAATGCAGCGGCCGGCCATCCAGCAGCCCCGGCCCAACAGCGTCTACAGCGTGCGCTTCGAGTTCGGCAGCAGCCGCGTCGTCATTCCGGCCGAGGTGTCGTCAGGCCTGATCGAGGACGCCAAGGCGGCCCCGCTGGTCATGCTGCGCGGGCGCACCGATGGCAACAGTGACGTGTCGGTCGAGAGCCGCATCGCCCGGGATCGGGCGGCCGCCGTGCGCGGCTACCTGGTGGCCGCAGGGGTGGACCCCACCCGCATCCGCGCCACCTACCAGCCGGTGGGTGATCCCGTGGCCGACAACACGAGCGTCGCAGGTCGCAGCCTCAACCGCCGGGTCGAGATCGAGCTCTACCGGGCGCTGCCCATCGCCTGGTCCTCACTGGGCGCCCCCGCCACGGCCCAGCCCTGAAGCAATACTCAACCCACGATCGCGAGGTCGCCATGGACGAAGAGAACTCCCCTGTCCGCCAGGCCGCACCCGCCAGGGGTGGCACTGTCGAGCCCGCCAACCGGGCATCGGTTGCCATCGAACGGTTCCAGACGCCGAACGACATCACCGGTGAGCGCTACGAGATGAGGGATCCTTTTGCGGAGATCACGTACCGGACCAAGACCCTGCCGGAGATTGTGGCCAAGGCCGAACAACTGGGCAGCACCCGGTTCATCGCGGTGGCCGAAGACGGGAAGCGCACGCCGATCCAGAAGGTCGACGGCGCGTGGCAACGTGGACCGCAGCTCCCGGCGGCTGCTCAGCGACCCCTCGACCCTGTGCCAGTGCGCGACGAGGTGCCCGTGGCCACGAAAGTGATCCCGATGCCGGGCGCCGGCAGAACACCGGCAAGGCCGGATCAGGTCGATGCGCAGACCATCGCCAGGATCGATCTGAAGGCCGAGCGTGCGGCCCTCGTCGCCAGACTCGAATCCGCGCTGAAGGATCGCTACATCATCAAGCGCGCGCCGGTGACTGTGGGTGACGTGACCATCGGCCGCACCGAGTACCGATTCCGCGGCGACACCTCGCGCGTGGCCTTCACCGAATCGACATTCCGCCTGGCCACCGACACCAACAGCCCGTCTGTCGCACATTCGATGGTCGACGTGGCCGAGGCGCGGAACTGGAAGGCGCTACGCGTCTCTGGCAGCGAGGATTTCAAGCGCATGGTCTGGCTCGAAGCCTCGGTGCGTGGCGTGAAGACCGTCGGCTACGAGCCGAACCCGGGCGACCTGGAAGTGCTCAAGCGCGAGCGCGAGGCGCGACTGGTCAACCGCATCGAGCCGGCCCGGGATGCCAGCGGCGGCACCGCGTCCGCGCCAGCCGAAAAGGCCTCCGCCCGCGGCGGCGGTGGACGCAAGGCTGTCCTTGCCGCCATCGAGGCGGTGCTCGTCGCCAAGAAGGTGCCCGAGAAGCAGCGCGCCGCAGTGATGGCCGCGGCGACCGAGAAACTGGCCCAGCGCATCCGCGACGGCCAGGCGCCCAGAGTCAAGATCTATGACAAGGCGGCGCCATCGCAGCGTCCTCTCGTCGTGCCGACGCCCGAACTGCAGCGAACGCGAGACCGGGCTGGGCCAGCGCCGGTGCGATGAGGCAATGCCATTGGAAACGTCGGCCCACGGCATCACGGCACCGTCCGCGGTCTACGAGATCGGCGGCCGGCGCTTCGAGATCGGATCGCGCGGATTTGACGAAGCCATTGCTGATGCGCATGCGAGCCACCAGCGCCCGCGCTGCATGTGCCTGCAAAGCGATAGCGGACTTGGCATCGAGATGTACGTGGCGCGACTTGGCGAGGGCTACATCGTCAAGCGCATGCCCGACACCGGCAGCCACCACGCGCCCGACTGCCCGTCGTACGAACCGCCGGCCGAGTTCTCCGGCCTGGGGCAGGTGCTGGGCAGCGCGATCACCGAAGACCCCGCCACCGGCGAGACCACACTGAGACTTGACTTCTCGCTGTCCAGGATCCCGGGCCGCTCTGCGGTGCCGCCATCGAGTTGCAGCAGCGACAGCGTTGCGACCGACGGCACCAGGCTCTCGCTGCGCGGTCTGCTGCACTATCTGTGGGACGAGGCCGAGCTGACGCGCTGGCATCCCGGTTTCGCCGGCAAGCGAAACTGGGGCACGGTGCGCAAGCATCTTCTGCAGGCGGCCGAGAACAAGATCGCGCGCGGCAATGCGCTGCGCGCCCGGCTCTACGTGCCGGAGCCCTTTTGCATCGAGGAGCGCGACGCGATCAACGCCCGGCGCATGGCGCAGTGGCAGCATGCCGTGGCTGCACCCGCGAAGGCGCAGCACCTGATGCTGCTGATCGGCGAGGTCAAGGAGATCGTGCCGGCACGCTACGGCTTCAAGGCAATCGTGAAGCACATGCCCGACCAGGCCTTCTCAATCGACGAGCAGCTCTACCGGCGGCTCGGGCGTCGCTTCGAGCCCGAACTGGCGCTGTGGGGCGCCAGCGAAGACCTCCACATGGTGATGATCGCCACCTTCGGCGTGAGCAATGCCGGCGTTCCGGCGATCCACGAGCTGTGCCTGATGCCGGTGACGCGGCAATGGCTGCCGGTCGAGGACGGGTTCGAAAAGCAGCTCCTGGACCGGCTCGTCGGCGAGAACCGCGCGTTCGTGAAAGGCCTGCACTACAACCTCGGGCGGGACAACGGGATCGCCAGCGCTGTGCTCACCGACTGCGAAGGGTTGGCGCCGATGCTGTTCATCGTTCCCGCAGGCCTCGACGAAGCGACTCCGGGTCGCACGACTGGCGACCCAGGCCCGGCGGTGTGGATGTGGCGTCGAACCGGTGAGCCGATCCCTCCCTTCCCGCCGGCGCGCACCCGATTGCCTAGGTCGACGGTGCCCGCGGCTGCGCAACGCACGCCCCAGCCGGCCAATGCACCAAGTCCATAGAATGCATTACTTGCACATAAGTAGTGCACTTTGCTACCATGCTGGCATGCCTGCCCGAAGCCATGCCGACAAGCTGCTGCGCATTGCCGCAAAGCAGCCCGCCGTGTCCGCGCGCGAGCTGTCAGCGCAGGGCATTCCAGCGCGCACTGTCTCGCGCATGGCGGCACGCGGCGAGGTCCGCCGCGTCGGCCGCGGGCTTTACACCGGCGCCGAAGGATCACCGAGCGTGCATCAGTCGGCGATCGAGGTGACCAGGCTGGCTCCCAAGGCCGTGGTGTGCCTTCTCTCTGCCCTGGAGATCCACGGCATCGGTGTGCAGGCTCCCTTCGAGGTCTGGATCGCGCTGCCGGCCGGTACGCACGCACCGAAAGGCGCCCAGGTTGCTCTGCGCGTCACCCGCCTGTCAGGCGATGCTTTCACCGAGGGCATCGAAATCGTCATGCTGGACGGCGCGCCGGTCCGCGTCTACAACCTGGCCAAGACCATCACCGACTGCTTCAAGCTGCGCAGCAAGGTTGGCCTCGACGTAGCGCTCGAAGCCCTGCGCGAGGCCTGGCAGCAGCGCAAGGTGACGATGGACGACCTGTGGCGCTACGCCAAGGTCAACCGGATGACCAATGTTATGCGCCCGTACCTGGAGGCAACGACGGGATGAGCGCGGACCGGTCGGCCTCGGTACTCGCCCGCTTGCTGAATCGGTCGCGCAGCACGGGCGAGAACTACAACCTCCTGCTCTCACGTTTTGCGATCGAGCGGCTGCTGTACCGGCTCTCGGTGTCACCGCATGCCGGCAGCTTCGTGCTGAAGGGCGCGCTGCTGTTTGCACTCTGGTTCGACACACCTCACCGACCGACAAAGGACGCCGACCTGCTGGGCTTCGGCGCGGATGATGCGGACACGCTGCGAACCACATTCACCGCGCTCTGTGAGATCGACGCGGACGACGGCGTCCGATACGAGACCGCGGGCATGCGGATCGCGCCGATCCGCGAAGACAACGTCTACGGCGGACTTCGCCTGACCATTCCCGCGTTCATCGGCAGTGCGCGCCTGCCGGTTCAGGTGGACATTGGATTCGGCGACGCAATCACGCCCGCGCCCGAGACGGTCACCTACCCGACGCTGCTCGACGACTTGGCCGCGCCGTCGTTGCGGGCGTATCCCGTGTATACGGTGATTGCGGAGAAGCTCCACGCGATGGTCGTGCTGGGGATGAACAACAGTCGGATGAAGGATTTCTTCGACCTCGCAGTCATCGCCAGGACAACGGCGCTCGACGGTCGCACGCTGGTGAACGCCATCCGCGCGACGTTTGCAAGGCGGAACACACTGGTGCCGACGTCAACTCCGGCTGCGCTGTCGACCGAGTTCTCGTCGAACCCGATCAAGGCCCAGCAGTGGCGGGCCTTCGTGACGAAGGCGGGTCTGCAGTGGACCAGCCTCGAAGAGGTAGTTGACGCCCTTGCCGTGTTCCTCAATTCGGCGATTGCCGCGTGCGGCATCAGCCGTGACTTCGAGTCGAAGTGGAACCCTTCGGCGCGCCAATGGGAGGTCGGCGAAACAAGTCCAAGGTAGCTCGACGATCATCAAGATCCGGATGCGCCCGTGGGGAATGCCGCGCGTGGTCCAGTGTGCGTGGTACCCGATGCTGTAGAGGTTCATACCAGCGTTTGAGGCGGAGCCGGATGCCCGCCTTCTGCCACGCAGAAGGAAATACGTCCAGCAGATGCGAACGACAGCAACGCAGCGGTTGCGGACAGCCGTGGCCGACTCGCGTACTCACGCTCCCCGCCGCTAAGCTGACGTCCGCCGTGATCACTGACGTTGGTCTGAGCGTCGGCTATGCGACGGGCTGCTGACCCTGACGTCGGGCCTACGCGATATCGCCGTTCGAACGTCCGCTCCGGCCAACCGCGACGGGCTCAAATCGACCCTGATTCGACCTTCAACGGTCGGCACTGCGTGGCGGCAATGCAGCGATTGCTGTCGGTCGACGCCTGCGTTCGTACACGCTTACTGTCACCAAGCGGCCGTTGGGCCCTGCGACTGGCGGCGCCGCGAATGACCGCTGTCTGAGGTGCAACAGTCGTAGACCACACGAGACGCGGTTCGCGGCGCCGGCGACAGCTTTCGCAAGGCTCGAACTGGTACTCCCGCCCTTTGCAGACGCACGCGAATGTCGGGTACCGGCAAGTCCGTCGCCGCCCATCGAACAGGTGTCCGATTCGAATCTGAGTTGAAAGAATTTATGGTTTTGTGGCTTCAAGGCGGTGCCGGGAGGAAGAAGGATGCCGGCTTGCGGGCAAAGCTGATTGCCGTCATCACGAGAGTAACTGCCAGACCGGTGGACAGGGCCAAGCCGGTCTGCAGGTGAAGGTGATGCACCGCAACCGCGGCCGAGGTCGCCGCGATGGCGACGTACAGCAGCCGTCGACGTCCCGGCGCGCCGTGGAGAAGCGAAGAGACAGCACAAAGCTGGCCACAAGCAGTCCCGCGCTGGCGGGGGCGCCCCTTCTTGCCATCGGGTGCATGGGACCCGACCAACTGGACCAGCGCGGCCCATGGCACCACTCGTTCCATCTGCGCCAAAAACTCGCGCTTGCGGGTTCGCTTGGTCGCCAGGTTCAGACCCAGATCGGCTTGCTGAATGTCTCAAATGCTCGCCGCAGCTTCATGCCCGTGCAAGCAGGCCGGACTCGGGGTTATGCAGACCATCCCTAGGCGTGAATGCCAAAGCGTGGGTGGTACGTATTGAGGCAAAGGGTGCTGCGTTTTTGGGAACCGGACGGCTTCGGAAGGAGGCTATCGAACTGGACGCAGCCTGGGGGATGTTCGCCGGGACCGAGCGCGGTCTTCCTGCGTGTCCACGCAGAACGCTTGACTTAGTGCCCCCGTCGGAGGGCTCTTTTTATTAGGGAAGTGTGGGTATGCTGACGCCAGGAGATGCGTTCGTGCGAAAAGCCGAGAGCAGAGCTGACTGAGGGGCGTCGTCTGTTCGCACCCATCAGCGCGAGCATCCGCTAATGACGAGGCGCTAGAAAGTCGAACACCTCCTGCCGCCCAAACTTAGTCGCGCCCCCAATGCCCTTGCTGAAGAATCTGACCCGCCTGGTCGGAAAAGCCGTCGTCAACTTCCTGTTCCGTGTTGAATTCATCGGTGACCCGAAGGCGTTTGTCAACGAGCGCACGCTCATCGTGGCCAATCACGAGTCGTTCCTGGACGGCATCGTCCTCGGACTGAACCTGCCTGTTGACGCCACGTTTGTCATCAACACGACGATGGCCGCAAACCGTTGGTTCAAGATTGGCCTGAAACTGGTCGACCACCTTCCCGTCGACCCAACCAGTCCGATGGCAATGAAGCAGGTGGTCCGCCTGGTGGAGTCGGGCAGACCAGTCGTGATCTTCCCGGAAGGGCGAATCACCCGAACGGGCTCACTCATGAAGATTTACGACGGCGCCGGGTTCACCGCGGCGAAGACCGGTGCGGCCATCGTGCCCATCCGGCTCAACGGCCCCGCCAAGTCGTACTTCAGTCGCCTCGCCGGAGTCTTTCCTCGCCAGCTGCTTCCGAAAATCACCATCCATGTGCTGTCGCCGGCCCACATCCAAATGGCCGAGCTGGGCACCGCCAAGGAAAAGCGTCGCCAGTCGGGCGAAGCCATGCGGCGCATTCTCTTGGACATGATGGTTCGCACGACGCCGGTAAAGACGCTCTTCAACGCATTCCTCGATGCCAAGGCCACGTTCGGCTCGAACTACGGTCTCGTGGAAGACATCCGCATGGTCGAAGAGACCTACGGCAGCCTCACCAAAACGACGCTTGCCATTCAGCGCATGCTGCGCCCCCTCACTGCGGTCGACGAGATTGTTGGCGTTCTCATGCCCAACGCCACGCCGACGATGGCAATGCTGCTTGCACTGAGCTCCATCAAGCGCGTGCCGGCGATGCTGAACTACACCGCAGGTCGCGATGGCCTGCAGGCCGCCTGCACCGCTGCGGGCATTCACCAGATTCTGGCTTCGCACGCCTTCCTGCAAAAGGGAAATCTCACAGCCATCGTTGAAGGTCTCGAGGGCGTGACCGTGCGCTACGTCGAGGACCTGAAGGAAACCTTCGGCCTGGCCGACAAGCTCTGGGTATTGAGCCGCCTGCCCTTTGCTCGGTTCACGCAGGTCCAGGCCAAGCCGTCCGACCCGGCCGTCGTGCTCTTCACCTCGGGCTCAGAGGGCAAGCCAAAGGGAGTCGTGCACTCGCATGCGTCGATTCTGGCCAACGTTATGCAAGTCCGCACCGTCGCTGACTTCAGCCCTCACGACAAGTTCATGGTGGCCTTGCCGCTGTTCCACAGCTTCGGTTTGACTTGCGGCGCAATGCTGCCCTTGATTGCGGGTTGCAAAGTATTCCTCTATGTCAGCCCGCTCCATTCCAGAATCATCCCAGAGCTGGTCTATGACCGAAACTGCACGGTCCTCTTCGGCACGTCGACCTTTCTCAGCAACTACGCCCGGTTTGCACACAGCTACGATTTCGGCCGTCTTCGTTACGTTGTCTCCGGCGCTGAAAAGCTCTCGGATACCGTGCGCCAAACCTGGATTGACAAGTTCGGCATTCGAATCCTGGAGGGATACGGCGTCACAGAATGCGCGCCTGTGGTTGCTGTGAACACTCCGATGGGAGCCAAGCGAGGCACCGTTGGGCAATTGATGCCCGGTATGGAGCTTGCACTCGACCCGGTTCCAGGAATCGAGAATGGCGGCCTGTTGAGCGTCAAAGGTCCCAACGTGATGTCGGGGTACCTGCGTTACGAGAACCCCGGCGTGCTTGAGACGCCGTTCACCGAACGCGGACCCGGCTGGTACAGCACGGGCGACGTTGTGACCATCGACGCCGACGGCTTCATCACTATCGTCGGACGGGTCAAACGCTTCGCCAAGATTGCAGGCGAGATGGTCTCGCTCGAAGTCGTCGAGAAGCTGGCCCTGGCCGCATCGCCGACTTTCTCACATGCTGCAACAACGAGGCCCAGCGAGGCGAAGGGCGAAGCCATCGTGCTGTTCACAACCGACCCCGCCCTGACGCGAGAAGCGCTGGGGACTTCTGCGATCGAGTTGGGCGTGCCGCAACTGGGTGTCCCCCGCATCATCAAGACAGTCGCTGCAATTCCGCTTTTGGGGACGGGGAAGACCGACTATTTGACGCTGAAGGCGATGGCCGCCCTCGACTAAGTTCCAAGTTTCGAGCCAATCGCCACGCTGCCTACACCAGCCATGAGCCACCCTTCGCAATTCAAGCTTCTCACCCAACGTCGCTTCGGTCCGTTCTTTGCAACGCAGCTCGCCGGCGCTTTCAACGACTCGTTCCTGAAGCAGGTCCTGATTCTTCTGGTCACCTACCACGCCGCCGACTACACGACGCTCAGCGCCGGAACAGTGACGAGCCTGGCCGCCGGCCTATTCATCCTTCCGTTCGTGCTCTTCTCAGCTTTCGCTGGACTGCTGGCCGACCGGTTCGACAAAGCTCGGCTCATGCGAATCATCAAGGCGGCTGAAGTGGCCATCATGGCTGTGGCCTCGGTCGGCTTCTTCACCCAAAACCTTCCTGTCCTTCTAGGCTCCCTGTTCTTGATGGGCACGCACTCCGCCTTCTTCGGCCCAGTCAAGTACTCCTATCTGCCGCGTGTGTTGGCGGAGAACGAGTTGGTCGGCGGAAACGGGCTCCTCGAGATGGGCACATTCATGGCTATCCTGACCGGAACCATCGGCGCGGGCCTGCTGGTGGCCTGGACCACCAACCCGGCGGTCGTGAGCGCCATCATGACGTTGCTGGCGCTGGTTGGCCTCGCGGCAAGCCTTGCTATTCCGAAGACGGGCAGCGCAGCACCGGACCTTCGAATTGGGTTCAACATCTGGTCGCAGACTCTTGAGAGTCTTCGTCTTGCTCGCAAGACTCGCGCCGTTTGGCTGAGCCTCCTGGGCATTTCCTGGTTCTGGTTCTTTGGTGCCCTCTTTCTTTCGCAGCTACCGGTCCTGGCCAAAAACTCGCTGCACGGGAGCGAAGTCGTCGTGACCTTGCTGCTGGGCGTTTTCTCCGCCGGGGTAGCACTGGGCTCGATGCTTTGCGAAAAGCTCTCGGGCGGCCGTGTGGAGCTTGGACTCGTGCCGTTTGGCTCCATTGGCCTGAGCATCTTCGCACTTGACTTGTACGTGGCATCCGCAGGGTTCGTTCCTTCTGGCGCCGTGCTCGGTCTCACGCAGTTTGTGGAGGCGGCCGGTAGCACTCGCGTGATGCTCGACATCGCCCTGCTCGGGATGTTCGGCGGCTTCTTCATTGTTCCTCTCTACGCGTTGGTTCAGTCGCGTTCCGAGAAATCGGAGCAGTCGCGCATCATTGCTGCGAACAATGTCCTCAATGCCATTTTCATGGTGGCGTCCGCAGCGGTGGGTGGCGGCCTTCTTGCGCTCGGGGCGACCGTGCCCCAAATCATCGGCGCCTGCGCCCTTTTGAACGCTGTGGTCGCGGTCTACATCTACACCTTGCTGCCCGAATTCCTCTGGCGCTTCGTGGCATGGCTTTCCATCCACCTGGCCTACCGGGTGAAGGTGGTTGGGTCGTCGAACATTCTCGCTGAAGGTGCTGCCCTGCTCGCACCGAACCATGTCTCGTACCTGGACGCACTGGTGGTGTCTGCTGCCACCCCGCGCCCTATTCGGTTCGTGATGGACCACCGCATCTTCAAGACGCCTGTCCTCGGATGGCTCTTCAAAGCAGCCAAGGCCATTCCGATTGCCTCTGCCAAGGAAGACCCGGTCGCCCTTGAGCGCGCCTACAAGGCGATAGAGGATGCTCTGGCCGCCGGCGAGCTTGTCTGCATGTTCCCTGAGGGTGCGCTGAGCCATGACGGTGAGCTGGCCGAGCTAAGACCGGGCATCGCACGATTGGCCGAGCGCTGCGGCGCTCCGGTGGTTCCGATGTTCCTGGAGGGACTTGCCGGCTCCACCTTCGCCCGCAGTAGCCGCAGCGGACAAGGTTTGCGCAGAGCGTTTTTTCGGAACGTCGAGGTGAGTGCTGGACCTGCCTTGCCTTCCTCTACGGTCGAGCTTGCCAGTCTGCGCGCCGCGATGCTTGCACTAAGGACGAAACACGCCTGAAGACGCCAATGGGCGGGGATTCGACACTCCCGTCTCAGCGCCTCCGTTTGAGGGCTCTCTTCTTTGAGCAGCGTGTAGCGCTGCGGCTAAGAACTACGGCCGCGCGCAAGGCTACTTTGCTTTACTGTTGAGGTTGTTGGTCTAAAAAAACGCCCAAACAAATGCCGCCAAGCCTTCGTACGAAGAGCCCAGGCGGATGCATCGTCAGCCATTTAGGGTCGAGAGCTCCATGTCGCCCATGTTGAAAGCAGCCGCTCGGCAGTCGAAGCTGCTGCGAGGTGAGCAGCGATCTGGTCTGTCGGTGTGGAACGTCAGCTTCCAAGGCACAGCGGTCCGTCGCCTGATCGAGACCTGAGCGCCCGGTTTCGACAATCGGCGACATTCGCCCGCCAAATCCGACCGGCAGCACCCAGTCTGATGCCGCCGTACTGATCACCAGCGTGAAAGACAGCAGGTGGCCGGGAGTGTGAGTTCGCGCCCGTGCCAGAAAGCCGCCTCCCAGAGCGCGCATGCGGCCTGAAAGGCCGCCCAACCGGCTTCGACGGCTAGGCGGCCCCGATCAGATCTCGGTCTGTTCAGAGATCTCCAAAGCGTCGTCGACCTCGATGCCCAGGTAGCGCACGGTCGATTCCAGCTTGGAATGTCCCAACAGCAACTGCACGGCGCGCAGGTTCTTCGTGCGCCGGTAGATCAACGTCGCCTTGGTCCGGCGCATCGAGTGAGTGCCGTAGTCGGCGGGATCGAGACCGAGCTCTTCGACCCAGCCTTCGAGAATCCGCGCGTACTGTCGCGTGCCCAGGTGTGGCGAGTCGTGGATGCGGCTCGGGAACAGAAAGTCTTCGGACTTCAGCGCCGCCAGCTTGATCCACTTCTGCACCGCGTCGCGGGTGGCTGGTGTGATTTCGAATTGCACGGGGCGCTGCGTTTTGTGCTGCAGAACCATGGCGCGGGACGCGACCTGATCCCCGTGGCAGATGTCCCTGACCTTCAGGCTGACGAGATCACAGCCGCGGAGCTTGCTGTCGATGCCCAGGTTGAAGAGGGCCAGCTCGCGTACCCGGTTTTCCATCTGTAGTCGCACCCGGAGTGCCCAGATGTCCTTGACCTTGAATGGGGCCTTCTGGCCGACGATCTTGCCCTTGTTCCACGGCTCGCGATGTACTGCGTTGGCTACGGATCCCATGATGGTCTCCCATCGAGTTGAGGGCCAAACAAGATGCGCCGGAGCGCCGTCAAGGACCTTGTCCTGAGTCAAGCCAGATTCACGTTGTCAAGGCGGGCCGAATGGCCGCTTTACGGGAAGGCGAGGTACTCACGCTGCCGGCCAGAACCAGTCACCCGCGACTGGCTGGTTTGCGGCACCGAAGGTGCTCTGTTCTTCGAGATCGTGAATGGAGCACAGAGTGGATCAATGGCGGTGAATACCCACCGTTGCGCTTGGCTGATGCGGCTGGCGAAGTCACACTAGGCGCGCCGCTTTTTGCACGAATTTAATGGTATTGAATAGACGTCTGCAGGCTGGATAGTCGTTGTCTGACAAAGGTTTGCCGTGATTTTCATTAACTTGGTTAAGCGGCAGCCCACAGAGTTAAGCAGCAGTGCGTGCTGCATAAACTAGTAGTTGGGCCGCATGAAGAACGTTGCTGACAGGGTGCTGCACTTCCTCACGGCAAAGTCGCCGCGGGTCGTTTGCAGCAAGTGTGGTCACGGCTTTCTGCTCGCGTCCGTGAAGGTTCGCATCTCAAAGAGCGGCTTTAAAGATTGCTGTCCCATGTGTGGGGGCGAAGGACCGTTTCGCGCGCCTTCGCCTGAGGAAGCAGCAGCCATCGCCCCGGAGCGCTTCCACTGGTGGTTCCTGGGGCCTATTGGCGTGCTCGTGCTTGTCGCGCTTGGGGCCACGTTTTGGCGTGGGCTCAAATGAGCGCATGCTGCCCAACCCGTTGTTCCAGCCTACCGCCTGCGGCGGCCGCTGAACGCCAACGTTAGACCGCAAAGTGTCGACACTCCAGGATAGGTGTTCCGACTCTGATCGTCTCCCTTGCGCCGTCGTCGAACCTCGCTATCCTGCCCTCTACCGTACTTGATCTATGTGACATCTATGCAAAATGACTTCGATTTCGGGACCATTCTCGCGGCATCCCTCTTGGCCGACTACTTTCAAATTTCGAGCATCGTGCTCCCCGACAAAGATGGCGAATTTCAGTTGCAAACACCGCTTGCCCAGCACTACGACTACTTCACGCGGACTTGGGAGATCGAGCAAGATATGTACAACTCGACTGATGGCACGTGGGTGAAGATGGTTTTCGCATCTGCCGACGGGAAGAAACGGCTGTCAGACTACTTTGATGGAATCAATTGCGCCTATCGCACATCCGCGGGGCTTGTCCTCATGCCCGAAATCTACGACGGGGCTGCCGAACCCAAGCAAGTGATATGGGACACATATCTTGGCCACATTGTTCAGTTCTTTGCGAATAACCAAACAGCGGGCTCTTACTGCGAGTTTGAAGGCAAGGTTAATATTCCAATCAAGGACAACGACGGGTTTCGTAGACAGTATGCCGTCTACTCAGCGAACGCATTTCACGGCGTAGTTTCGGCTTGATTGCTGCAGGCCGTGTGCGGTCTAACCCGTCGCTGCACCTGACTGGCTAGAGCGGGCTGTGCCCGCCCCCGCTAGCAGGTGAACTCCAACATTAGCGCGCACAATCGACCTCACTACGCCTTCAGTGCGCCTTCATAACACCCCAACGCTGCACATCTGACTAGATCCGCGCATTCCACCCACCCCGGACCTCGAGAATGAACTTCACATTTGATTACGACTGGCAGAAGGACAACGGGCAGCCAATCTATCGCTATTTCAAGCTTGCATTCACCATTGCTCTCCGCTTGGGTATTCCAGTAGAACTTCGAAAGAACTTTCGGATCGATGCCGTGGGAATCCCTACGAGCGATCCAAAGTACAAGGGCCGATCCAACTACTTCGGCACTCTCACAATAAACGGCCAGACTCAAGACAACATCACCTTTGTAATCGACGAATCAGAATCACCGGCTGAACTCGTGACCTTTTGGCGCAAGGGCCAACCTGGCGACCATCCAGGCACCAAAGGAGGGGCGCATCCATTCGCCGAGCTCTACATGGGCCTACTGCTAGGCAAAACAACCGAAAGAAAGGTCTTCGACACGCCGGCTGTTGCGCAATTGTTTCAACAATACAACGCTGATCCAAAGTTCAATATTCAAGCCTGGATCGTGAACAATCTTCCCGCCGATCCAAAGGAGCCGCCCAAGGCAATTGAGCCGATAGAGCAACCCGCGGCGGAGAGCACTACTCCACTCGAATCACTGCCGGCACTTCGACTAATCAACAAGTGGCGCAGCGACGTGCGTCGCTCGGGAGTTCCCTATACGAACTATGAGGTAGATGCTTGTGTGCGAAACGTGCGCTGGAATCCTTCGGATGAGAGGATCGTGCTAGAAATGCACTGGGAAGATGGGAATTACGTTGAAGTCCGAGATTTCGGCAAGTTTGATCAGTACGCAACGGCCGAAGATCGCCGCCGCGTACTTGCCTATCTCCAAGCCTATGATGGACTTGCCTCGCGCCCACGCATGATCCTTACTCTCAAGGGGGACAAAACGGACTGGACTCTCGCTTCAGCAACGATGCAAAAGCGGCTCAGCCAGTTGAGCGGTGTGCGCTAACCCCTCGCTCAACCGGACCCGCTACGGCAGGCCACCTTGGCCCTTACTGAGGTGCGCACTACATTTTCTCAGTCTGGGCGAAGGCGCCCTGCCTCCGCGGGCCGGTTGAACTCGAACGTTGAGCGACGGCTTTCGGGCGGTTCATTCGGGTAGAGCGACTTCCGGGTTTGGGTCGAATTGAGCCGGTCACGTCCGGCAAGAGCAGCCGTTCACAGGCCACGATTCGGCCGTTGCGACGCGAAGGTCCGCTGTCGAGGGTGAAGCGGTCACGCCACGTAGCGGGCCTTAAATGACTGGTTTCGGACTTCGCCGTCACTCATCTTCCAAATCTGAGTGTCTGCACCCAGTCTCAAGCGGCCTCACGAATACAGGGTTTTAACAAACGCTAGGGTCCTTGAGAGGACACCTCACCCGGCTAGTCCAGCCTTCGTCAGCACGTCAGCGACTACGTCGCCAATCTGTCGCGCAAGATAGGGTGGGACAGCGTTACCAACCTGCGTGTACTGGGCGGTGCGGTTGCCGAGAAAGACATATGAATCCGGGAAGGTCTGCAATCTTGCGGCTTCCCTGGCAGTGAGGCTTCTGCATTGCGACGCATCAGGGTGGATGAATGCGTGCCCGTCCTTGCCGATATGGCTTGTGACCGTCATGCTGGAACGGTCTGCCAGTTGCACGCGGAATCTATCTTTGAAGATCGCAACCCCGACGTCGTTCGGATCGATGTTTTTGTGTTTCGGTAGCAACGAGACCGGGAACTCCGATAGCCGTGGGCTCTCGCCTATGGCCTGGCCGTAAGCAGCCACGAACAAGTAGCGCACCAAATCCGATGGCATGTGCGAGCGTGACTGATGGTTTGCCAGCAACGCAAGCGGTCTGTCCCGATACCAGCCTGACATGGCGGTCGGACCGCGCCGCCCTGGATCCAGCTTCGCCATGTCGAGCCCACATCCCGCATCCGCTTGCTTTCGCGCAAGCGAAAGGGCACGCTTCATTGCTTGGGCGACCTTGATTCCTGCCGCTCCGCTACTCAGCTGAAGTTCGTCAATGGCCGCCGCCATGATCGGCTGATCGAAGCTCTCGAGCCAAGTCAAACCCTTGCCCCGATATGACAGTTGTGGCCGCAAGCGCGGCAGATCACTGATCACATCGTCTACCGTAGGTGCGTTGGTTCGACGAAGTTGCGTGACCTTCCCTGCGCGCTCGAATACATCGCGACGAACACCACAGATGATCACACGATGCCGGGCCTGGGGCACTCCGTAGTCCTCGGCTCGCACGATGTATTGATCAGGATATGGATCAGCGAGGACATCGGTCCCCTCCGAAAGCGCCACCAACACGTAGCCAAGCCCCGAGTCTTCCCCGCATGCCCTGTCTGGCCTCTGGAGGTCGTGCCTGATGGTGTCGAAGATCTGCCGATCCGCAACGCGCGAGGACAGGATGCCCTTGACGTTCTCCATGATGAAGACGGCGGGGCGAAAGGTCTTGATGACGCGCAGGTATTCGAGATAGAGAAAGTGGCGGTGGTCGCCCTCAGGGGTGTAGCCGTCCGTTCCCCGATTGCGGGAGCGACCCACCACCGAGTACGCCTGACATGGCGGTCCACCGATCAGAACGGCGTTCTCCGGCAGCACTTTCCCGCGCATGAAGGGTCGCAACCGTCGCCGGATTCCCTTGGCAGCGTCATCCCGGTTTTCCGGCCCAAGTTCCAGGTTCCATGCTTCATGCCGGGCGGCGTCACAGGCACTCCTGATCGCGTCGTTACCTGATTCCCTGAGCTGCTCGAAGACGATGTTCCAGGGCTCCGACTCGACGATCGAGTCCCAGACCGCCCAGGTTGCGGAATCGGCACCCGAGCGCAGCAGAGCTCGATGGGCTGCACGAAGCTGCAGCGTCTCGAAAGCCATGCCATCCTTCTCGATCGATACTGCCACTTCGAAGCGGACCGATTCGCAGCGCGAGAAGCCCTCGCCCAGGCCCCCTGGCCCGGCGAAGAGGTCGATCACAGGCACGGACATGAAATGATTCTTCTTCTTGTGTTCAGCGTGGTGCGCCCGACGAGGACTCGTCGACCGATGCGCATGCTACCAGGTGGTTCGACAGGTACTGACTCGACGATATCGATGGAGCGATTGCGCTTTTCATGTGCTTGTCCATCGATCGATGGACAGACCACAACATCGCGTCTGAAAGCATTCGGGACGGGCCGTTGACTGACGTCGTCGATCGGAAGACCCGGTCCCAGATGATGGCTGGAATCAGGGGGCGGAACACGAAGCCCGAGATAGTCGTCCGTTCCTATCTGCATGCGGCGGGGCTGCGATTCCGCATTCACGGCGCGCGCCTGCCGGGCAGGCCGGACATCGTCTTTCCGCGCTACAGGACCGTTGTGTTTGTTCATGGGTGCTCCTGGCACCGGCATCCCGGATGCAGGTACGCAACGACTCCGGTATCACGGACGGAGTTCTGGTCGCGCAAATTCACCCAGAACGTTCAACGTGACGCGATTAAAGGCATGGCGCTGGAGAATGGGGGATGGAACGTCCTTACCATTTGGGAGTGCGAAACATGGGACACCAAGTCGCTCGATGAACTGTTCTGGCGAATCTTGTCAGGGGTGCATCACTCAGACTGACGATAGGCCAGTAGCGCCCATTTCTTGACCACGGTAATCATTCACGAATCAGCTGGCGCTCAACCCGGCGTGTGAGCTTCATCTCAAATCGCAGCGACGTGCTTGCAGGCAAGCAAAGCGTGAAGTGCAAGATTGACCATCAGGAGAAAAATCCGATCTCCGGTCGGTCCAACACCCCAATCAACATGCCCCGATCCAGCAGACGGTTCTGCATCTCGCAAGAAGTTTCGGGCAAGAGAGCACATGAATGGCAAGCAGCGAGATTGCAGTTGTCGGGGCCTTGCCCCACGCTCTCGATGCACACTGGGTCGCTGGAGCACCAGCGCGCTCGATCCAGCGCTCTGGCGATTGTTCGATCGAGTTGTCCCGGTTCGCCCATCCGGACGAGGCCGCCCATCGTGCCTTCGGAATCGCCTGCGGCGGTGTAGATCAACACCCCGGTCATCTGCGGATGGGTCTCGGAGAAGTAGATCCTTTCACGAAGCGAGGACGAGCCGTATCCGCAGTCGAATACGAGTTGACTGATCAGCACGTGCGCGAAGGTGTGGAGCAGAACGAGACTTGGGGAGGCGTCGTCGGCGTGAACCTGACGACGCAGTGCCTGAGCCTGCAGATTGCGATTCACCTGCCGCAGACGCTCCTTGTGGACGGCGCCATAGTCCGTGCTCCACTGAGCGAGGCGCTTGTTGTCGAAGACCAGGAAGATGCCCTCGCCACGAACGACCACTGCGGGCAGCCAGTTTCGTTGAGTCCTGGATATGAGTTTCCATCGTTGTGCAGGCGGCGCATTCGAGCTGGCATAGATCCGGCTGAAACCGACGAACGCGCGGGTCTCCCGCAACTTGTCCAGCAACGCGACGCGCGAGAAGTTTCTTCGCACGAGATCGGTGTATTGCTCGATGGGTTTGCTGCGCACGAGCAGATTGACCTTTGGCAGGCCGTCCTGTCCATCTCGACTGAAGGCACGGTACTCCTCTGCCCGATAGGTTCCGTCGGACACGTCCTCCGCCCGCTGCTGGGCACCCTCGGCCTCAAGTCCCTCGCGATGCCTGAGCCAGGCATTCACCGGTTCCACGAGCAAGTCTGGATCAACTGACCAATCCGGAACCGCAGCTTCAATGAGATCAGCCAACATCTTCGACGTGACTCTTCCATCCACCGCCGTCTTGGCCTTCTGTACCAGTGCAGTCGCGATCAACCGTGGCTGAGTCAGAATTTCGTGCAGGGCGTGCTTGTTGACCGCAGCAGCAAGCACCCCCGCCTTGACCTCGGATTCGGCATGTCGTCGCCGCAGGATCACGCCTGCAGCCTTGGCTCCCAGGGTTCCACTTTCCGAGGCCAGGGCGCCGTTCAGCAGTTCCTGTTTGAAGGAGTGATCGTCGAGTAGGTCCAGCACATCCTGCGGCAGCCCGCTGTCCTCGACTTCCGGAACGTAGATCGAACTCCGGACGTCACCGAAATACAGGTTGCTCGCGCCACGAAGCACGGCCCTCAGATCCTGCCCGCAGGGATCAGTGGCATCGTCACCTCCATCCCCGATTCCTAGCGCTGGGTTCTGACCGTCGCACATCAGCTTCATGAATGTGAACGCCGAGGCCCCGCTCGACTCCACAGTGAACGCGCCGGCAAGCGACTTGCGAGCAACTTCGACCAACCCGGAGCTTGCAGCACGTTCAGCAACCACAACAACGCCTGCAATGGACGCGGAGCCTGTAGATAGCAAGCGGAGCCAGCGGTCGGTTCTGACACCATCCCATTCGGCACGGTCAAGCCCAAGCCATTCGACCCAGGGGAAGTCACGCAGGTGGCCTGATCGGCAGACACTGACAAAGCGGACTTGTATCGCACGCCTCTTCTTGTGCGACTTGCCCTTGTCTGCACCGCTTCCAATCGGCCCTTCACATTCCGGCGCCGAGCGGTGGTGATATCTGGCCTCGAACATCCGACCGCAACGAGGGCAGGAATGCCAGAGCGGGAAGCGAAGGAAAGGCAGCCTCAGATCGAGATTGACTGCGTCCCCCGAGCCGCCGCGCTCGACCTGCCTGAAATCCGGAGGCTGAACGAAGAAGTCGACTCCGAGCCGCCTTGCTAGTCTTGGCTCGTCATCCACTCTGTACTCGCGATGGTCGGGGTTCTTCTCGTCGAAGGGCCAAGCATCCAGGCCGGCATGGATCAGAGATACAGGTCCCGGAAAGTCGACCAATGCGCCGACTCCGAACGGAGATACGGCCTGCGACCGTCTGACGGGGCGGCTCATGGTGTTGCCTCGGGGATGTTGTTGTATTCCGCCGTGAAATCTGCCTCGCAGCTGGCGTCGACATTTCGAAGGGAAGACATCGTTGCCCAGCTGCGACCACCCCATTGGGCAAGCTCTGTTCGACCTGCCGGATGCATCAGCGGTGGGTGCTCCGGCGTCTTTGAGAAGTTCCCGTACTCGACCGGATTCCATGCTTTCCACTGATCAAGTCGATGCTTGAGCTTGCCCATCACGGAAGTTTCTTCGTCAGGCGCGATTGCCCGTACACGATCTCGGATGACCTCCTCGACCTTCAGACGGAGTGAGCAGCCTTCAGCCAGTGGAAAGGGGTCAGGGGTGTCCGCCTCGTTGCCGACGCGTCCTAGCTGTCGGACCAGCGCGACGACCAGACCATGGAGGGACCGATCGACGGCCGGCGGGCTGAACGGAGTGACGCTGGTTGGCTCTACCTGCGCATACAGGCGCTGGTGGTACGAGCGAAACCTTTCGTAGTGGCTCCGGTCTCTCGGCTTCGTCTGGCCGTAGATGACCACGACGAGCCCGGGCTTCTCCAAGTTCCGGCCGATGCGACTCGAAACCTGGATGTACTGAGACGTTGTCTTTGGCTGGCCAACGATCGCCATCAGCGACAAGCGCGGGATGTCGACGCCCACCTCGATGATGCTTGACGCAAGGCAAACGTCGATGGGCGCAGGACTCGGTATTGGCGCACCAGTACCTTCCCTGACCGACATCGGCACTTCGAGGCGCTCCAGCAGGCGCGGAATGTGGTCACCCCGGATGCGGCTGGTCAGTTCTTCGACGTGGAAGAGCTGGCGGATCTTGGCGTACTCGACTCCGTGACGATTCAGGATGACCTTGAGATATTCCCGGGTGTCAGCCGTGAACAGCGTCGCGGCGCCCCCGAGTTCCCTCAGAGAATTGAAAAAGACAAGCAATGTCCACCAGGGATCCAGATCGCGCGCCTCGCCTTCAAGAAGCGAAGCATGCTGCATCAGCGTGGCGAAGACTCTGGCTTCCGATGTTTGCAGGGACGTATGTGCAGGAGCCAGCACACCTGCATAGAGTCTTCCCGGCTTCGGCCGGCCGTGCTCATCAACGGCTTCGCGCGCGAAGAATGAATCGGCCGCGTCGAGGCCGGAAGGCGGAAAGAGCATGACCGCCGTCCGCGCATACAGACCGGCAATCTGCTCGCGTGCCCGGCTGATGGTTGCAGTCGAGGCAACGATCTTCGGCAGGATCATTCCACCGAGAGGGTCGACGCACAGCGCCTCGATGACGGTTTCGTAAGCACCAACCATCGAACCCAGCGGCCCGGAAATCAGATGCAATTCGTCCTGGATGATCAACGTGGGCGGCACACCACGGTGACGGCCTGAATCGTCGAGGCCGAAGATGCTCCGCGCCGCTGGTGTCCACGCGAGCATCGCGAATTTGTCGACCGTCCCGATCAGGAGATTGGGTGGCGCATCCAGCAGATCCTCGTCAATGACAACGATCGGCAGAGGGGGCGTGGACGGGCCGGGCAAGCCGCCGAACTCGCAGCTGCTGTCGCCGCATCTGAAAACGACAGTGTCCCCAACTGGTCCTCTCTCCTTCGAGTAGCCATACACATGCGCTCCTGATGGTTGGCGGCCACGGCTCCCCCTGGTCCGCTGGGTTGATACAGAGGCTGCTTCATGCGGACCAAACTTGGCGGCACACCACGGACATCTGAGCAGGACGTACGGGTTCTCCGCATCGGGATCTCGCTGAAGCGCCTTCAGCTTTTCGACAGCGTCGTCCCGCTTATTTGGCGTGGCAGCACTGCCGACCCACAGTCCAATCCGGAAGGGCCTGTTGCCCAAGGACGCGATGTCCCTCCAGCGAAGTTGTTCCATTGCACAGAACAGAGTGGCCGCGCGCTGGAACTGCTGAGCCGTGAGAAGCCTCAACGTGTACCGCATGAGCACGTCGACACCGCCGCTGGAAACGCCTGAAAGCGCATTGAAGAACACGGTGAAAGCGGTCAGCCCCAAGTAGGCCTCCGTCTTTCCGCCGCCGGTGGGAAACCAGATCAGATCCACCACCTTGCGGTCCTGATGCGCCGGATCGCAGATGCCGCGCAACGACATGAGCAGGAAGGCGATCTGGAACGGTCTCCAGTAGCCTTGCTTCTCATTGCGAATAGCCGGGTCCACGGGCGCAATGGGCCTGGACCAAGCCAGTCGGCCGCCGGGATCACGATGCGGCAACCGCAGTTCCTGTCGTGACCGGAGCTGGGCGACCAGCATCGCGTGGTTCGCGAGCCTGAATGCCTTTCGCGCGACATCGCCCTGCGAGTCATCTTGTCGCAGGAGCGAAAGACCGTCCGCGATCCGCTTCGCGCATTGACGGCACTTTTCAATGAGTTCCGTTGCCGTTGGCCGATTCCGCTCTGCAATCGCGGAGACCTTGGAGTTGAGTGCGACTATCCAGGCTTGGTATTCCAGCATCAGTCGATCGACGTCGGCCAGTCCGTCGGCATCCGACTCCAGGCCTGCCAACAGTCGCATGCTGACCCGAAGAGGCTCCAGCTTGCCGGCAGGGTCCTTTACGAATAGGTCAGCACTCGTGGCTGGCGTTTCAAAGACCGGCAGCACATCCGACCACACCGTCCCTACCAGCTGCGGGCGGCCATCGATCCAGTCAGCGCCGCAACCATGGCCAATGGCAAACGTCCGGTTCTCCCTGTACAGGACACGATTGACGTTCTCGTCGGCGAGCGGATCGGGATCCTGAAAGTCCGCGATCAGATTCTCCGGGTATGCATCGATCCATCGGTTGCTGCTTGCGCCACTGACTCGAATTCCCGCCTGGTAGAGACACTGCGAGTCAAGTTCTGTCTCCTTGGCCTTCTTCTTGTTGGCAACCGAGATCGTGAGGAGCCGATGTGCCTTGCTCGGCGCCGCATGCCAAGAGCGCGAGACGATGACCAGTTCCAGCTCCAGAGCCACCGGTCCGATCAAGCACCTGATCGGCCGGTTCGCCTTGAGCAGATCCGCCGTGGAGACGGTCACGGCAGGCACCTTGCCCTCGTTGTCGACCACCGGCATTCGCAGCCAGACCTTGCGTGACGTCGGCTGTTTGCCTACTGCACCGCCAAGTTGAAGGGTCAGCGGCACGTACGTTCCACAGGCATGCTCGACCGTTCGCGACGAACCTACGCGCCCGACATTGACGAGTTCGACCACCAGCCCGGTCGTCTCGGTTGAAAGATCAGCCATGAAGCTGATGCCGATCGCAGAGGGTCGGAACGCGTTGGCGAGCGTGACATCCTCTTCCTCTGGATCGTCAGCAGGTGCGCCGTACGATGGCGCCCGCTCTCGAGCCGCCAGTTCATCGTCCGACTGCAGCCCGGGGGGTGCCAGCTCCGGAGAGTTGACCGGCACCAGTGCTTCTCCCTCGGTCGCGTTGACCAAGACCTCTTCCGTAGAACCGATTGGGAACAGGATTCCCGCACCAAATCGCTTGGTAGGCGGGTCCTGCCACACGATTTCTTCACCGTTTGCCTGCATCCGAGGAATGCGGTATTCCTCCCAGGTCATCGCCTGCTTGTCGGCCAGAGACACCGGCTTTCCGGCCGGGTCCGGGCCAACGATCTCAGCTCTAAGCCTTGCAAGCATCTGCTCTCTGTTGGCAAGATTCTGGTCGAGTGGTGACATCAGGAAGACCTCCGAAGTGCTGCCTTGAGTCCGGCATCGAGCATCGAGTCGTAGCTTGAACGAAGACGCTCGTGCATCAGGACGTACAGCCGAATTCGTGCTCGCGACATGCCGACGTAGAGAAGCGCCTTGGACTGATCCTCCTCGATGCCCTCGATATCCGTCAGCACAACCGCCGCCGCCTCAAGTCCCTTGAAGGCATGAACGCTGGAGTAGCGAATTGAAGCGCCGTCGCCTGCCTCCTCGCGATAGGAAGCAAAGTGCCAACCAGTCTGATCGCGAGCTTGTCTGGCCGCGCAGGACGAAGCGTCGGCCCGCATGGACAAGACAACGATCTCCTCCGAGGCAAACGACTTCAGGAGCTTCGCGATGGTTACGAGCAGCAGGTCACCCTGGTGCGAGGGGCTGCGGTAGAAGACGGGCTCGACATCGGTCGAGTCGGCGGTGTTGAGGATCCGGCTGTAGCCGGGAGACATCCCGCTGGTGATCGTGACGGCCTCGGCGATCCTGGTGGCATTCCGGCAGTTGATTCGCAGGCGGTATGTGGACACGCTGTCGGCTGTCCGGCTTCGCAGTCTGTCGAGGCCCAGCGACGCACTCTTGTCGGCATAGATCGCCTGCCTTTCGAAATCCCCGAACATTGCCCAGCATCCGCTTCCAAGGCCACCGCTCAACAGCAATTCCATGACGTCGAGCAACGGCTCGGACAGCAGGTCCTGTGCCTCGTCCACGAGCAGCAAGTTGAAGCTCGGCACATCGCGGCCATCGGCCAGCAAGGCATCCACCGCGCGCATCGGCAGTTCGACTCCCCAGAACTCCTGGTTTGCCGCCGCTGGCACGTTGATTTTGGCAATGCTGCGCATGAGCCCTGAAAGGCTGCCGACGTAGAACGAGATTGAGCGCGCCTTCGCCTCTTGCGCGATCGATTCGGCTTCATGCTTCAGCCATGAGGCCAGAAGACTGTTGAAGCACAGGAGCGCAACGCTGCGCCCAGTGCGAACTGCTCTGCGCGCGGCCTCGATCGCCAGGAACGTCTTGCCCGTCCCTGCCGGCCCCTTGAATATGACGCGGCGGTTGTCCTCGAGATGGTCGAGGGCCTCAAACTGCTCGTCCGTGAAGCGGCGGATTGCCGCCTCCGAATGCTCCACGCTGTTGCGGGCGGATACGGCGTACTCGAAATCAGGACGCATGAGCCTCCGGACGGTCTCCAGTTGCCGAAGCGTGGGACGGCTTTGACTACCGTACCAGGTTGGCACTGGCTTTCGAGAACGGCACTGGGAGTGAGCCGCCTCCAGCACACGGGTCACCAGCGACGAGATCGGCTGCCGGAGAAACTCGGTCCTCCCGATGATCTGCCACGGTTCCCACTCAAGCGACTTGTCGACGAAGTCCACCTCCGTGAACAAGACCGCAGAGTGAAACATGAGGGACGCGAGGGAAGAGTCCTTCAGCGTGAGGTACTGACGGATCGAGTGAGCGGCCTGGCTTGCCTGACGAAAGGGACCTACTGTCGTCTTCTTTGGCGGGTCGTATGAGTAGGTCCAGAGCCCCTTTTCTCGCACAACACCGCAGCCCTTGACCTCGATGCAGAGCACTCCAAGGGTGGGCACGACGATCACCATGTCGGCCTCGCCTTCAGCCCGAGCGACGTGCCTTCTTATATCGAAGGAGTGGAGGACCAGCCAGTCCTTCGCCTTCGGATCATCTCGCAGCTTGGCAAACAACTGCCTTTCGCCCTTTGGCGCATCAGCGGCGACGAGCGGGGGGATCATCCTTGCCACTAGGTCGCCTTTACCTTGCCCAGATGGAACAGCCTCGACATTGGAACTCGCATCGACTTGATGTCGACAGCGGACACGCGCAGAAGTCCCATTCGACCGGCTGCCACCCCCGGCAATTCAATCGACTCGACTGACTCGATACTTCGACGCTCGGCAACAAGGCCTCTTACGCGGGTCAGCAACGCAGCTCGTATTGCGACGCCTGCCCTGTGGTGGTAAGCCTTCAGGCGCTCCATTTCGTACCACCGTGCATCCGCGTAGGCCGCGGATTCATCGCCACTCTCGCGAGTCTCGAGTTGCCAGATGGTTGCAATCAGGCTGTGAAACGTTTGCCGGTCTTGAGGCGCCATGACGGCGCCGCCTGCCCAGGCCCAGAGGTATTGGGGAGATCGGAGTCTTACGCCGAGACTTCGAATTTTCATTGCCGCGACACCCTCCCCATGGCGATTGATGACTGCGTGCAGCCGTTCCTTCCATTGCAGAGCCCTGCCGCGCAAACCCGCTTCGCCGGCCTTGTCGATGAGCGAATCGGCCACGTCGTCTAGATAGTCACCGCTTCCGGACAACCGGAGCATCACCAGATCACCTTCTTCCAGGTCTCTGACAGAAGTCCGAGGAAGCTTTTCCTCCGTGATGTCGAATTTCGCTCCCACCTCGAACAGGTCCGAAACCTCTACGACGCGTCCATCTAAAGGGAGGAATGCACCGCTGCCATCGGCAAACAAGACGAACCTGGCTTCCACGGTCACATCCTTGTCCGATACGGGCGCTAGATCCGCATGTTGGGCGTGGATCGATGACCAGAATGACTCCTGAGCCCATCGGTCGATACGAGTCCCCTCGTCAAGATCGCTCGGATCTTGAAGGAGCGGGGATTGGATGCTGGCCGCCGAGAAATGGCAGTCCCTCGGCATGCTTCTTGGAACCGGCAGCGCAGCGCGTTCTGCTCGGTAGGTCACCACGGCGATGTCAGCACTGCGCCCGCCGTACAGGAGGTCGAAAAGCAGCCCCTCCGGCGCGAACCACGGGTTACCCGGAATGATCAACCGCGAGAACAAGGCATTCCGCGTCTGCCTTCGCACACGGACCAGCTCGACGGCCGGCGAGCCAATATCGAGCTCGGCCACGATTGTGCTCGGCCAACCCGGAGTGGGTGTGCCACAGATGTTGGCGAGTATCGCGATTGGTGCTCTACCCTCCTGGTGGAGTTCGAGCATTTCGAGCACACGGTCGCGCTTGGGATTGACGTGTGTCGAGGCAAGGAATCGAACAAGACCCGCAAGATCGGCAACAGCGGCCCGGATGCCCGGAACACTTTCGGCGACCTGGCCCAAGTTGCTCAGGAGCCCATCCAACCCAATACGCGGGTCACCGAACGGCAGCAACGTGAGCATGAGCGAAGACTTGACGAACCAGGCATCCCGTGCTGCGCGACGCTGAACGGAGTCATCGCGATCGACTTCCGAGAAAATTGCAGAGCAGGCACGTGACACCTGGACCATCGGAGCGAAGTCGATGACAACTTTTCTTATCTGACGATGCGCCGCGTTTTTGTGCTGCTCGGACACCATCCCGAGCACGGACAGGCCATTCGAGGGGCGATCAGCTACTCGATTGCTCGGTGAAGGTTCAGCGCGCTGCAAGACCTGATTCACCGACCTGCTATTGGCACCAGTCATGCCCGGGCTCCGGATGGGAAAGGCAGGCCGAACACAAACGCCTCGACGCTAGCCGGTCGCGCCATGACGCCGCTCGCAGGTGCGTGCACGTGAACAGGATCTGCATAGCTCATGAAGGTCTGGATCATCTGCTCGACCTCTTCGTCGTACTCTGATTGGTCGAGAAGTACGACAACGCTTCCAGCGATGGCGTCTCCAATGCGCAGAGCTGCTGCGGCGCCATCGAGAATCGTGATGGACCCAGACTCATCCAGGACACCGTCACTTCGGGCCGGAGCGACCCTGGTCTTCCCATGAGTCCGACCACCTGCACCTGCGATGGCGAGAAGATCCGCGATGGGTGCCCGCACAGCGATCCCAACTCCGATGTTCAGGCCTTCGAGGTCGCCAACGAAGGAACTGCGTTCCGTGATGATGGTGCACTCGATGGCTGGGGAGCGAATCCATCCCTGCGCCGAATCCGTCAGGGCCGCCCTAACCAGGCGTTCGGCAGAGCTCAGTCGCTCATCGGCTTTGGCGCTCACTGCACCAAGCGTTATTCCGTAGGAGATTGCAGCCGACTTGGCGAAAAGGTGCGTGCTCTGTTGCGCCTTCCTTCGCGACTCGACCGCCACCTCCATGAAGTCGCGGCCGTCGATAAGGCGCAGACCAGTCACGGTCCCGGATCGATTCGTCGAACGTCCAGAAGCAACCTCTCGCCAGAATATCTTGGTGCCTGGCGGCAAACTCCGCAGGCCATCCCAGTCGAGTGAATCGTCGTGGAGTCTCGCCGCCGCGAATACAGCTCCCACGGCGGTAAATGCTGCCGCAAGCCGCCTGCTGGGCATCCGAACCACCGCGATGCGCCTGCCCTCCAGGGCAGCCTGCACGCGCATCCACTGACCCAGCCACAAAAGCCAGTCGGACCACGGAGCCAGAGACGTGACATTCCCTCCGACCACCACGCTCAGATCATCGCGCTTGAGCGCTCCCAGAACTTCATCCACGTCGATGGACACGGCGCGCAATTTCCCAGACTCGGCAAGGTATGAAAGTAGGATACCAGCGGTTACATCCGAGCTGAAGACCTCAACGGCGGCAAGTGGAACGAAGCGGTGCGGGCATGACGATCGGGAATGGAGCAATCAATTGGACGAGCAACTGAGGACATTTCGTGACGGTGTCGTCGCACGCGCCACCGCAGAGTTTGCCGGCCGCGATCCCGAGAGTGGGTTCGGCACCATAGCTGGCGAGATGCTGGAAGAGGCTGAGGAACTGGTCGACTTCGTCCCATGCCCGTACCGGGGCACTGGATCCAGACGACGCAGCCTTGGGATCGACGGGTACGCCTTCGATGAGGCGGATGGATCTCTTCGCCTTGTGATTGCCGAGTTCACCGGACAAGAGCAGCCTGCAACCATCACGCAAACCACAGCAAAGGTGACCTTCTCGAAGGTTGTCTCATTTGTGGACGAAGCGTTTTCGGGGAGTGACGATCACCTGCCAGCAAATGAGGATCCGGCTTCGGATTTCTCCGGTCTGCTTCTGATCCATAAGCCTGCCATCACGCGACTGAGGTTCTACTTGGTCACCGATGGGATCCTGAGCGATCGGATTCGGGACTGGCCCGATCAGAGCATCTGCGGCATCCCGTCGGAGTTCCACATATGGGACATTGCGCGTTTCAACGATGCGCTGTCCTCAAGATCGGGGCGTGAGGCATTGACCGTCGACTTTGGAGCCCTCGTCGAGGGCGGCGTCCCCTGCCTTCAGGCCAGCCTCAATCAATCTGAATACAGCGGCTACCTTTGTGTATTGCCAGGTGATGCACTTGCGCGGATGTACGAGGAATATGGCAGCCGACTACTCGAAGGCAACGTGCGAAGTTTTCTTGGAAAGGCTGTCAAGGTGAACAAGGCGATCCGGGAAACTGTCCTCAAGAGCCCGGAAATGTTCTTTGCATTCAACAACGGTATCGCAGCGACCGCCACCTCGGTCACGACACAAGACACCTCCAGTGGACCAAGGCTTCTCTCAGCAACCGACCTGCAGATTGTCAATGGCGGACAGACGACCGCATCCCTGGCTCTCGCGCGACGCAAGGATGGAACAGATCTCGCCGGGATCTTCGTGCAGATGAAGCTCTCCGTTGTCGATGCGGAGAAGTCCGGCGAATTGATACCCAAGATTTCGGAATATGCGAACAGGCAGACGAAAGTTTCTGACTCCGACCTTTTCTCCAACCATGCGTTTCACCGGAGGATGGAAGAGTTGTCGAGGCGGATCAAGGCGCCGCCAAAGGCTGGCTCGCAGAGACCGACGACTTGGTTCTACGAGCGGGCAAAGGGTCAGTACCGGATCGAGACGACAAAGATGAGTCCAGCCGAGAAACTTCGATTCGAGGCGGACAACCCAAGGCGACAGGTAGTTACCAAGACCGACTTGGCAAAGATCGAGAACTCTTGGCGACAGTTGCCTCACGAGGTCAGCAAGGGCGCGCAAAAGAACTTTGACGCCTATAGCAAACACGTTGTCGCAGAGTGGCAGCAGAGTCCCCTGGAATTCAATGATGAGTATTTCAAGCGAGTGGTTGCGCACTCGATCGTGTTTCGCGAACTGGAACTATTGGTTCCAACGCAGACCGATTGGTACGACGGCGGCTACCGCGCGAACATCGTCACCTATTCGGTCGCGAAGTTGGTACAGCTCATCGCCGAGCAGGGAACTGGACGAGCACTAAACGTTCAGTCGATCTGGCGGGTGCAAGTAATTTCACCAGCTTTGTCCGCACAGTTGAAATTGATCGCCAGGGTGATGTATGCCGTGATCACCTCACCCGAGCAGGGACTGGAAAACGTCACTGAGTGGTGCAAGAAGGAGCTGGCTTGGCAACGCGCGCAGCAGCAGACGGTGGGCCTTTTGCCCGAATTCGCAGCGGAACTCGTATCGCAGGCTGCGGAGCAGGAACGCGAGGCCGACGCAGTGGACACTGCTCGTATAGACGCGGGCATCGCTGCAATTACTGAGGTGGTCAAGTACAAGTCGTCAAACTGGAGGCGGATGCGTGAATGGGCAAACCAGAGGAATGAACTCACCGCAAAGGAAGACCAACTATTGCTGTTAGCAGCCACTTCTGGGAGGGTACCGAGCGATCGACAAGCGGCAGCGATTCTCCAGATCCGGAAAAGACTGGAGGCTGAGGGCTACAGATCAACGTGATCCCGTGTTTGCGGCTCGCACATGGCGGCCTAGGTGCAGCTCTGGTCGGAACCAAACTGACGTATTTCAAGTTGGAAATTTGCCATCAGGTTGCCGGCTCCAATGGACGAGAGATCTGTCTGATCCGCGAACCGCTAAGCGGCGAAGTCATTGAAAAGTGAATCAGGTATCTAATGCCCACTTCCGTACCATCTCCTCATCGGCGGGGATCGGTGTCTAGTGTTTTAGGCTGACGCGACATTCCGGGTGCCTGCAGCCGCACCTCCGGAAGCTCTGTCGTAGACATGTCCCTGATGAACCCGGCGATGGACCGGGCCAGGTCGCGATCTGCTGCATCGCCCGACATGGCCAGCGCGCGACCCACCTGCATCCAGGCTTCAACGGCCTCTGCCCGAGTGGCGCGGGCTTGTGCTCCGCTCTTGACCCCGGCACGGCTTGTACGAAGGCGACCATCTTCACGGGCCTTCATGCGCCACAGCGGCTCGTAGTTCTGACCGCGCCCGCGTGTCGCCTGCCGGGTAGCCTCGGCGTCGATGCCATATCCCCGCAGCTTCTCGGCAAAAGTCTCGCGCCACCGGTGCAGATCGGCCTTGCGCGGGTTCAGTCGCTTGCCATGCTTGGATTCAGCCCGCACGCTGATGTGCACATGCGGGTTGGCTTGATGGTCGTGCAGCACCATCACGTACTTGTGGTCGGCCAGCTCGACCTGCGCGAACTCGCGCGCGGCGCGCTGCACGGTCAACGGGTCGGTGCCACGCGGCATCGACAGCATGATGTTGAAGGCCTCGCGCCGCTGGCCGGGTTCAGCGACGTCGTCGATCAAGGTGCCGCCAAAGCGCCAGTCATCGGCTAGGTCGTACAGGGTGTCCTTGCCTCGCATGGTCTCTCCACGCTCGTCCTCGATGTCGAGCCGGCCGTTCTTGCTGATGTAGCGGAAGTGGGCAGCGATGGCCTTCATGCCACGCCCGCCGCCAGTCACCTTGATCATCACCTGTGGCGCGCGGCGGACCACGGTGGCCTCGATACGCTGGCGGATGGCGGCGGCGCGTTGGCTTGCCGCCCCAGCGTTCAGCTTCGGCTGGGGCTTCACTTTGACGACCCGGTTGCCTGGGTAGAAGAGCCGGTCGCCCCATGTGATCAGAACGCCGTCGATGTTCGGTGCTTGAGGCATGACACGCTCCTGAAAGTCAATCGTTGGCAGATCGGCCGGCGGCCAAGGTGCTGCCACGCGGGCGCAGGTCGGCCAGCGCGCCTGCGACCAGGGCCAGGTGGCACCGCACGTCAGCGCCCAGGGTGTCCAGCATCGGCCGGTACTCCTGTGCCGGGCGGAACTCACCGTGGCGCAGCAATTTGGTCAGGTGGTGGAGATTGCGGCAGAACGTCGACAACTCGGCGCTCGATGCGATCAGCGCGGCGAGGTGGTCGGTTCGGCTGCCTGTGCCCGACAGCACGGGCACACCGGCCACCAAGCCGCCGATGTAGTCGCCTGGATTCAGACCGGCACGTCGAGCGCTCTCCAACGTCGCACTGGCTTGCGCACGGCTCATGCGCAGGTAGAGCCGGACGCGGTCGCCAGTGCCGGACTTAAGGCGCGGCATCGATCGATCCATGTCGGTCGGATCGGACCGCCCCAGCGCTTCAGCGAGCGTTGTGCGGACGAGGCCGGAAGGCGAGACGCCGAGGGCCTGAGCACGCTCGAAGAGCGCTGCCTTCAGGCCGTGCAAATCGACGCTGATGCGATCACGTGACGAGGGTTCCATACCCGAGCCTCCTGACATGCGGAGCGTGTCAGACACCGGCGCCACCGCGCCTATCTCTGCACTCACCAATGCATTCAGTATTGGCTCGGATCGAAGCTGCTCGCCAGCGAGATTCGGCCCCAAATGCCGCGCTCTTGCGTGCCCGACACACACCTACGATGGACTCGCACTAAGCATCGTTTAGGCGATGCCTAGGCAGCGGTTAGGCGATGCACAGACGCTGCACAAGGCTGACCAGCTACTGGTCAACCACTGCACAAGGAGCGCACAGCCTGCATAGCGATTGCGCAGCGGCTGCACAGAACTTGACTCACGAGGAGCCGATGAACCTGGTCCCCGTCCGCCCTCCCGGCTCCAATGCGCGAAAGGCTCGGACCTTTGCTGCAGAGATCCTTCAGCTTCGCGCGCGGGGCTACACCTTTGAGGCGATCCGCGAAGCGCTGGCCGGCGCTGGCGTGCACGTGAGCAACAGCACTGTTCAACGGGAAGTGGCGAGGGCCGTTGGGGGATCAACCGCGATCCCGCCAGTGGACACCCCAACGAGCTATCGGGACACGATTCCCCAACCGTCGAAGGTAGCCGCATCAGCTGCTCACGCGGCGACTCCGGCCCCTCCTGCAGTTCCGCACGCCGAAGGAGCGCGCAGGCTGGCCGGAGGCCTCCGTGGCAAAGAAAGCGCCGAAGCGTTCTTCACCTCACACGAGATCAATCCCCTCTTTCCCACCAAGGAGACCCCATGAAGCTCGCCGTCATCAACTACTCGGGCAACGTCGGCAAGACCACGGTGGCCCGCCACCTGCTCGCCCCGCGCATTCCCGACTGCCAGGTCGTCGCGGTGGAAAGCATCAACGCCGACGATGGCCAGCCGGTGACGATCCGCGGCCGGCAGTTCGCGCAGCTGCAGGAGTTCCTGCAGAGCGTGGAGAACGTCGTGGTCGACATCGGCGCGAGCAATGTCGAGGAACTGCTCAAGCTGATGCGCCGCTACCAGGACAGCCAGCAGGACTTCGACGGCTATGTCGTACCCACGGTGCCAGCCCGCAAGCAGCAGCAAGACACGGCCGCCACGCTCGGGGAACTGGCGCGCATCGGTGTTCCACCGAAGCGGCTGCGTGTGGTCTTCAACCAGGTCGACGAGGACGACCCGTTCGACAGCACCTTCGCAACGCTGCTTGCATATTGCGCTTCGACGGGCATCGCCACGCCCAACGCGGCAGCAGTCATCTCGTTCAACGAGGTGTACTCGCTAGTTCGCGGCACGGGCCAGTCCCTGGCCGAACTGGCCGCCGACAGCACCGACTACAAGGCCCTGATCGCCCAGGCCGGCACGCCGTCGGACCGACTGGCACTGGCACGTCGCTTAGCGACCCAGCGCCTGGCACGGGGTGTGGTTCCGGAACTCGATGCGTGCTTCGCCGCGCTGGATCTGCAGAGCCTTCCGACCGGTGCGCATCCAGTGCCCTTGCCATGACCCATCCCAGTACGACTCGGGAGGCGCTCCTCGCAGAAGCGCTCGGCGAGGCGGCAAAGCTGATCCGGCAGGTCGAGGCAATGGCACCCGCGCTGGATCGCTCACGCCAGGCGCTGGTCGATGCGCACCGTGGACTGGCAGGACAGCTGGCCGCATTCGAGGCTCAGGTCACTACCCTCACCGGGAAGGCCAAGGTCCAGGCGGTGACGCACATCGCCGCGCGCACTGACGAGGCGGCGAGGCGATCGATCGGTTTACAGGCCCAGGCGATGGCCGAAGCGGCGCGGGTCGCGTTCGCCAGCGAGGTCGGTGACTCGCTGCAGCGGCTTCAGTGGTCCATTCAGCGACTGCTCGAGCGGCCGGGACGGGCTTGGGAGCCTTGGCTGACGCATGCGGCTGCGGCAGCGACCGGGTCCGCGGTCACCATGCTGGTGACGGTCCTGCTGTGGAAGCACTGAGATCTGTTGGAGGTCCGCCCCGCCTGTGCGGCTCAGTGGTAGTCGTCTTCGAGCTGGTGGCGCACGGCGAGGATGGTCACCACCGATGCATCCTCGATCTCGAACAGCGCCACGTAGCCGCTCTGGCCGAAGGGGATGAGCAGCTCGCGCAGGAACGGGTCGTCGCCGGCCTTGCGGTAGATGAACGGGGAGTGTCTGAGGCTCTGCACCGCACCCGTGATGGCACTCAGTGCTTGCTCGGCAAGATCAAGGTCCTCGACCGTGGTGGCCCGATCGAGCAGGTGGTCGTATAGCCGCGTCAGGTCATCCCGGGCCGACGCGCTGTACCGCACCACAAAGCTCACGCACGGGCCTTCTTGTGCAGTCTCGTGCGGGCATGGGCCAGCTTCTTGGCCAACTGGGCGTGGACCACGTCGGCATCGATGTAGACACCCGTGCGCTTCGCCTCGTCGCGGGAGGCCAGGCCACGCGCGATGAACTCGGCACGGACACGGCGTCGCTGGATCGTCTCCCGCACCGACGCCTCGATGAAGCCTGAGAGCGTCTCGCCTTCCTGGAGCACGCTCTCGGCGGCTTCGCGCAGTTCGGGATCGACGCGCAAGGATGGCAAGGTGGCGGATTTCATGGCGGGCAAGGGGTGCGTTGCAGTTGCGATGCATTCTACCCAAGCCGTCCGTCCGACGCCAGAGGTGGGCGGCAGCCTAAATGCCACGCGGACCTCGATCTGCCTGGCGCGCGCCCCTCGACGAGGTACTGCCAGACCACGCGAGCCGGCCGACACACCGTGGAGGCCGGCGAGCGTGCGTGCCAGCCGATGTGGGGGCGAACGGTGCCTTGCGCTCACCCACCGGCCTGCCCGCACAAGCCCCAACGCTCGATCACAGCTCGCATACGCGCGTCCCCGTCGGGGACCAGCTTGTGCAGGTCGGCGCGACCCCAGCGCAGCGCGTCCAGGCAGATCAGCATGTCGTCGCTGATCGCGATGTCGACCGCCCGAAGCTCGAACAGGTCGAGCGGGAAGGCGTGGCCGTTGTACGTGGCGGCCATGAAGCGCGCGATGCGCGGGATCTGGCCAGAGTCGCGGGTCTCGGCGAGCTGCAGCAGGCGCGCGAAGGATTGCGCGCCTTTGCGTGTGGCATCGTGGGCCCGGACCGCGAAGGCGTCCAGACCGTCAAGCGTTCCGAGTGGCATGTTCATTCCCTCACCTCGTGCGGAGTGTCTGCAGCCGGCTGCGCACCGATGGTCGGATCGGCGCGGGCCGTTGCGCGCGCTGGATTCGGGTCTGAATCCAGCGCGCGAGACCTACAGGCTCATGCCTTGAGCTTGCGCATCTCCTCGGCCAGCATCCACAGCGCCCGGTTCAGGCTCACGCCACGGTCGATGCTGCCCACGGGCCGGGTCTGCAGCCGGCGCCCTTGCGCACTGCGGCCTTGCTGACCACCGCGGATCACGTTCTCCTGCACGCGCTGGAAGGTGGTCCACAGGCTGTGGCCGATGTCCTCGGGCCGACGGGCTTCGATCAGCTGCTCGGCCGTCACCGGTGCAGGGGCGTGCCCTCCGCCCTCCTCTACCGCGCTCTCACCAAATCGCAGCGCCAGTGCGGCGGTGGCGAAGGCGATTTCCTCAGGTGGCTGCAGCTGCAGCGCCTTCATCGCCTCGGTGTGTTCGCCCACCGCCTCGAACTCGTCGAGCACGCGGAACGCGCCTTCGATCACCTCGCCCTGGATGTTGCCCTTGTGCGGGATGCGGATGTCGTCCACCACCTGGCCCACCACCAAGCCGTTGCAGCAGACGAAGCGGAACATGCCGGCGAGCATCTGGTAGCTGCTGGCACCGTCGTGGCTGTTGATCAGGATGATTTCGTTGGCCTCGGGCCGAGTCTGCACCTGCCCGGCATGGCGCATGCGGATCATGTGCTTGGTGAACTCCGCCTTGCCTTCGACGCGGCTGGCTCCCTGGGCGACCATGAAGGGCTCGAAGCCCTCCTTGCGCAGGCCGCGCAGGACATCGATGGTCGGGATGTAGGTGTAGCGCTCGGAGCGGCTCGCATGCTTGCCCTCAGCGAAGATGGACGGCGCCGCGGCGCGCATCTGGTCTTCGCTCAGCGGCTGGTCGCCGCGCATCACGCGGGTGTTGCGAGCAAAGCGGGTGGCGAGTGTCGGGGTTGAATACATGATGGGTTCCTTCGATCGTTGAATGAGGTTCGAAGGGCTGGCGCGGCTCGGCGGCCTGTGGACCCCGAGTGCACCCGCCCGGGTCGGGTTCAGGCGTGGGACGGCTGGCGTGCGTTGCGGGACTTGCGGCTGGTGGCAACCGGTGCCCGCTGATCGGCACTGCGGCCACTCGGTGCGCCGTCGTTGTCGTCGCCTCGTGCGCGGCGTGCATCGCTCTCGGCGCGGCTGTCGAGGTAGTCGATCTCCTCGGCGGTGAACGCCATGCCGTAGACGGTCTCGCCGTCCTTCTCGTAGTTGTTGTTGCGCATGCGGCCGACGATGTTCACGTGGCTGCCCTTGCCCAGGTACTCGGCGGCGTTCTCGGCCTGCTTGCCCCACAGCGTCCACTGGATCGCGGTGGCTTCCTCCTCGCGGGCGTCTCCCGACCCGCGACGGCTGTTGCTGATGGCGGTCAGTACCGCCTTGGCGACCTTGCCCTCGCGACCGTTGACGAAGGCGAGCTGGACGGCGCCGACGAGGTGCGCGTGGCGCTGGATGACTTGAACGTTGGCCATGATGTGCTCCTTGCAAGAACGATCAGCCGGACACCGTCTTGGTGTTCCTGGAAACTGATCCTTCTGCTCGGACTTCCTCGCTCCCGCCCACGGGCGGGCGGGGGGTGGGCACGGCCCCTTCCCTCACGGGAAGGGGTGGGGGATGGGTGGGGTTCTTCAGCAGCCGAAGCAGTGCGCCGGTTTCCCGGCCCACCGCTTGAAGATCCCCCCACAAGTCCCCCTCGCGATTCGACGGGGGTTGTGGGGGGAGCGCGGTGGGACGACTGGCGCACGCGCTGCCCCTCCAAGGTCGGCGCAGCGTCGCGGCCGATGTGCCAGCTTGTCTGGCGCAGCGGTTGCAGCGAAGGCGACCGAACGATCACGAGCAGCGGCGCCTCTGCGACCGGCGTGACACCAAGGGAGCCTCAGGCGAGCGACTGGCGCGGCGGGCGAGCCGCTGCGAACACACCGATGACCCCCGCATTCAGCGGCCCGGCATCGGGCTTGGCGGGTGAACGGGGTGGCGATCTGGCCGGCGCTGCATCGAGCGGAGCGCAGTGCAGCGACCTGCAAGCCGGTCAGTTCGCCAAGCGGGCGTCGGTCATGCGCCGCATGACGGACAACGAAGCCCGCGGTCCCCGGCCACGGGACAGGGCCGCCTCGTTCACCAGCCGGCACCGCCGGCCTGACTGTGTTCGCGTGAGGGATGGAAGCCCGTCAGGGGGCGAGACACCGGTATCCCGATGGCTCGACGCGCAGCGCGACAGCCCGGCCCCGCACCGAGGGGACACGCTCCAAAGGGCATCCCCTTCGTGGACGTTCAACACCGGATAAACGGCGACGCACAAGCCGCCGCGGCCGAGCGATCGATCGAAGGCCTCGAAAGGCACCTGACGCTGCTCGCGCCCGAATCGCAAGACAGCGCTCAGCGGATCTTGACCAGCACGCCGAACCGAGCCCGGGCGTACGGCATCGACCCGCCCTTTCACGTCGCATGCCGGTATAACGTGACCATGTCACGTCCCCTGATCTGCATCGTGACGCCAGCGCTCGCGAGCGCCAACAACGGCAACTGGCAGACCGCCAAGCGGTGGTCGCAGATACTGAACGTCCGCTATCGAGTGGCGCTGGTGAACCAATGGCAGGGCGAGCCCGCCGACGCGCTGCTGGCGCTGCACGCACGCCGATCAGCGGACTCGATCCAGCGCTGGGCATCCAGCAAGCCCGGGCATCCGCTGGCTGTCGTGCTGACCGGCACAGACCTGTACCGCGATATTCACGTCGATAGACAAGCGCAGCGGTCGCTCGTGCTGGCGGACCGGTTGGTGGTGCTGCACGAAGGCGCCGTCGAAGACCTGCCCGCACAACACCGCGCCAAGGCGGTCGTTTGTTTTCAGTCGACGACGGCGCGCAGGCCATTGGTCAAGACGGCGCAGCACCTGCGCTGCGTGATGGTCGGCCACCTTCGCGAGGAAAAGGCGCCGCAGACGTACTTCGAGGCGGTCCGCCGGCTGGCCGGGCGGCACGACATCCTGCTCGACCACATTGGCGCCGCGCTCGACCCGGCTCTCGGCGACGCAGCGCAGGCGTTGCAGCACAGCTGCCCGCAGTACCGGTGGCTGGGCGCACTGCCCCATGACACCACCAGGGGGCGCATCCAGGGCGCGCACATCCTCGTTCACACCAGCCACATGGAAGGCGGTGCCCATGTGGTGATGGAAGCCATCCGCAGCGGCACGCCCGTCCTGGCAACCCGCATCTCCGGCAACGTCGGCATGCTGGGTGCCGATTACGCGGGGTATTTCGAGCCCGGCGATTCGGAATGCCTGGCCGCGCTGATCGAACGTTGCCGCAACAACCCGGCAATGCTGGATGGACTGAACAGGCAGTGCGTCGATCGGGCCCCGTTGTTCGAACCGAAGCGGGAGCAGGCTGCGCTGCTCGCACTCCTCGAAGACATGCTGGCCAAGCATCGATGATCGCGCGATCTCTCGCCACTGATCCTCCTGCAGGATCTTGCCGTGGCGCCGACGGAACGCCACAGCAGGTACGCCCGCGCGACTTGCAGCGAAGAGACTGACGCTGCCGGTGATGCGCTCGCTGTCATCCGGCGGCCGAGGCCATCACTGCCTGAGTCGATTTTCCGCCGAGAACGCCTCGTCATCAACGGCTCCAATTGAACGCCGCGACGACGTGCCACTCCAGCACGGCTGCAATCGTTCCGATAGCGATGCCATTGCTGGTCGGGCTGGTAGATGCCGGCATCGATGGATTGCATGGACCCGAGATGCGAAAGCCGGACCGGGTGCCCCAGTCTGCAGCGGATTCCCGCTGATCGGCGGTCAGTGCCTGTGCAGGTGGTGGGCATCAGGCACATGCGCGTGGCCGTGCGTGATCGCCGTGTGCCGATGCAGATGGCTGTGCTCGCCAACAGGCATCGGCTGATGCACGTGGCCGTGATGGGCATCGTCGTGTCGGTGAGCATGTTCGTGCTCCAACGGTTCGTGCTGATGAAGATGCGCATGCGCCTCCACCAGATGCAGCACCACCCCGGCCAGCATCGACAGACTCCCGAGGACCATCATGACGCCCCAGGCCCGATCGCCCAGGGCGACCGCAACGACGGCACCAATGAAAGGTGCGAACGCGAACACCGACCCGGTCCGGCCCGCACCGAACGCACGTTGGGCCAGCAGATAGAAACGCAGGCTGAGACCATAGCCCGTGGCGCCGATCACCAGCAGTGCCGAAGCAGCGCTCCACGCTGGAATCGGTTCACCGAAGACCACCGCCAGCACCAGCGTCGCACTGGCGCCTGCCGCCGACTTGAACATCACCACCTGGCTGGGGTCTCGCTCGGCCAGCCCACGCGACAAGGTGTTGTCCACGCCCCAGGCGACAGTCGCGATCAGGACAGCCAGCAAGCCGAGGAGCTGATTCCCACCGGTCAAGCCTTGGTCGAGGATCAGCAGCATGCCGCCGGCCAGCAAGAGCAGCATCGCCGTCCAGACACGCCGGTCCATCGTCTCGTGATACAGCCGCCAGGCCAGCAAGGCGGTGAACAGGGCTTCCAGCGTGAGCATCAGGGAAGCGCTGGTGCCGCTTGTGCGTTGCAGCCCCCAGGCCAGGGCGACAGGCCCAAGGAAGGCACCGAAGGCCGCCATCGCCAGCAGGCGCCCTCCGTCCGTCATTCGCAGGCTGGCTTCCCGGTCCGCCGACTGCCTGAGCAAGGCGCCGAGCACGGCGGCACCAGCGTAGAGGAGCGAAGCCGTGGTGAATGCACCCAGGCCTGTGCCGAAGTGCTGCACCAGCGGCGTGCTGATGCCGAACAAACCAGACGCCAGCAGCGCCAGGGCACCGCCACGCAGCGCAGGGCCCCTCAATGAATCGGTCACGGACACGGGATGGCTTTCACCTTGCTACAACACCAGCAGCGACCAGCTGCACGTTTCACCGCGCCGGGCCGGAAACCAAGCATAGAGGGTGGCGTACGTCATGAGCCCCTGTCGCTGCATCTCATGATGCATTGGATCAACACGCGACGATCCGAGGGAGATGACGTCAAGCGCCGATCCGCGCTGCCGCGCCGCGCAGGTGCTCGTCACCGGCGCAACAGTCTCAACCCGTTGCCGACCACCAGCAGGCTCGCCCCCACGTCGGCGAACACGGCCATCCACATCGTGCCCAGGCCCATCAGGGTCAGCACCAGGAACACCGCCTTGATGCCCAGCGCCAGCACGATGTTCTGGACCAGCACCGCATGCGTGGCCCGCGACAGGCGAATGAAGTGCGGGATCTTGCGCAAGTCGTCGTCCATCAGGGCGACGTCGGCCGTCTCGATGGCCGTGTCTGTGCCCATGGCCCCCATCGCGAAACCGATGCCCGCGCGCGCCAAGGCAGGCGCGTCGTTGATGCCATCACCGACCATCCCCACCGCGCCGTCGGCCTCCAGGGATTCGATCGCCTGGAGCTTGTCTTCGGGCAATTGGTTGCCCCGTGCCTGATCGATACCGACCTCACTGGCAATCGCTTCGGCGGTGTGGGTGTTGTCGCCGGTCAGCATCACGGTCCTGACCCCGAGCTGATGCAACTCGGCAATGGCAGCGCGACTGCTTTCCTTCACCGTGTCGGCCACCGCGAACAAGGCCAGCACCTGTCGGTCGTCGGCGAGCACGACGACGGTCTTGCCTTGCCGTTCCAGCCCATCCAGCCGCGCCTCAAGCGCCGACGAGCAAAGGCCCAGTTCATGCGCCAGGCGATGGTTGCCCAGGGAATAGGCTTGGCCGCCGATCACCCCGCGCACACCCCGCCCGGGCAGCGCCTCGAACGCCTCGACGGCCTCGCGGCCGATGCCGTCGCGGTCAGCGGCCTGGGCCACCGCCTGCGACACCGGGTGATCGGACCGACCCGCCAGGCTGGCGGCCAGGCGGCGGCACATCGCCGCGTCCACCTCGGCACGCAACTCGAACTCGGTCTGCACCGGTTTGCCGTGGGTGATGGTGCCGGTCTTGTCGAGTGCCAGCCAGACCAGCTTACGACCTTCCTCCAGGTAGACACCGCCCTTGATCAGGATCCCGCGCCGGGCTGCTGCCGCGAGGCCGCTGACGATCGTGACCGGTGTCGAGATCACGAGCGCGCAGGGGCATGCGATCACCAGCAGCACCAGCGCCTTGTAGATCCAGTCGTGCCAGCTGCCGACCATCAGCAAGGGCGGGACGACGGCCACCAGCAGCGCCAGCGCGAACACGATCGGCGTGTAGACGCGGGCGAACTGATCGACGAATCGTTGCGTCGGTGCCTTGGCGCCTTGTGCTTCCTCGACCGCATGGATGATGCGTGCCAGCGTCGTGTTGTTCGCCGCCGCGGTGACCCGGTAGTCGAAGGAGCCGGACTGGTTGATCGTTCCCGCGAACACGGCATCGCCTTCGCCCTTGTCCACAGGCAGGCTCTCCCCGGTGATCGGCGCCTGGTTCACCGATGAGCGGCCGTTGACGATCTCGCCGTCCAGGCCGATGCGCTCGCCAGGCTTGATCCGGACCACGCTGCCCACCACGATGGCCTGGGCTTCCATCGTCCGCCAAGTACCGTCCGCCTGCTGAACGGATGCCGTTTTCGGCGTGAGTTGCACCAGCCCGGCGATCGCATGGCGCGCACGGTCGAGTGACTTCGCTTCGATCAGTTCAGCGATCGTGAACAGGACCATGACCATCGCCGCCTCGGGCCACTGGCCGAGTGCCAATGCGCCCGTCACGGCGATGCTCATCAGCGCGTTGATGTTCAGGTTGCCATTGCTGATGGCCACCCAGCCCTTCTTGTAGGTGGTCACTCCGCACGCCACCACGGCCAGGATGGCCAGTGCAGCGACCAGCAAAGGCGGCAGCCCGAGCCAGCTCACTGCCTCCGACGCCAGGGCGGCCACGCCGGCCAGGGCCAGCGGCCACCATTGCTTCTTCGTTTCCACGGCGGTGGCGAGGTGGCCGCCGGCATCGGCCACCTCGGGCTGAAAGCCCAGCGACCGCACCGCCTCCAGCACCGGCTCGAGCGCGTCGGGCGCATGGACCACCGTCAGCACGCGCTGCATCAGGTTGAATTCCATGCTCACAACCGACGCCATGTCGCCGAGCTTCTTGCGGATCAATGCTTCCTCGGTCGGGCAATCCATCTGCATGATGCGGATCGCGGTTTGCGTGCCGCCCTTCGCCGCGGCCGGTGCGGCCAGAACCCCGACGACGATCGGAGTGGAGGGATGAGTGTGACCATGGTCATGGGCGTGGTCATGACCGGCGTGGCTGTCCGTCTTTTCAGGCTTCTGGGTTTGATCGTGGTCGCAGCAGTCAGTCATCGTGAGTTCCGTGTTCTGTCGTATGCTGCGATTCAACACCCTATAGTGGCTACAGGGTCAAGCAAAACAAGGAAACTGTTTGAGCACACCTTTGTCTCAGATCCTCGGCCTGACGCTCATTCCGGTCTTCGCCACGGTCCTGGGTGGCGCCATCGCCACATTCCGGACGCCCAGCGAAAAGCTGCGCAGCCTGGTTCAGCACTTCGCCGCTGGTGTGGTACTGGCGGTCGTCGCGGGCGAGTTGCTGCCGGAAATGACCAAGGAACATCGGCCTGTCGGGGTGGTGATCGGTTTTGTCCTGGGCGTGGCCCTGATGCTGGGCGTCAAGGCGGTCACCGAACGCATCGAAGGCCGCAGCGGGTCGTCGGGTAACAGCAAGGCCGGCTTGCTCACGGCTGTCGGGATCGATGTCTTCCTCGACGGCCTGCTGATCGGCGTGGGCTTCGCTGCAGGCGAAAGGGTAGGCACGCTGCTCGTGATTGCTCTGACGCTCGAACTGCTGTTTCTGGGCATCTCGGTGGCGGCCAGTCTGGCCGAAGCGAAGTTCCCTCGCAGCCGCAACATCCTGACCGTCACCGGGCTGGCGGGGCTGGTCGCCGTGGGCGCATGGTTGGGCGGCTCCCTGCTCGGGGGACTTTCAGGGCTGAGTCTGGAGATCGTGCTTTCGTTCGGGGCGGCGGCCTTGATGTACCTGGTGGTCGAGGAACTGCTCACCGAAGCCCACGAGGTCCAGGAGACGCCGCTGATCACCGCGTCCTTCTTCGCTGGTTTTGTCGCCCTCTATCTGCTGGAGTTGATGGCGTGATGGCGGGCCTAGACTGCCGGCACACCACAGGGTGAAACACGACTTATCAGTTGGCGGCCCTGCCCCATGGAGGATCGAGACATGAAGATAGGTGAACTGGCCAACGTCAGTGGAACGCCGGTGGAAACGATTCGCTTCTACGAGCGCGAATCGCTGTTGCCTGCGCCGGAGCGAACCCAGAGCAACTATCGCATCTACACCCAGACTCATGCGGATCGGCTCGGCTTCATCCGCCAGTGCCGCAACCTCGACATGACGCTGGACGAAGTGCGGATCCTGCTGCGTTTCAAGGATGCGCCGCAGGAGGACTGCGGCGAGGTCGATGCCATGCTCGATGCACACATCGGGCATGTTGCATTGCGCATCCGCGAACTGCACCGGCTGGAGAAGGAACTCCGTGCCTTGCGCTCGCGATGTCATGGGCGGCAAGCAGCTGCAGGTTGCGGCATTTTCCAGGGCATCGAGATGGCGGCCGGTCAGACTGGACAGGTGCCTTCTCGTGGGCACGTGCGCGGCGCGCATTGACCTTGAATCATCCCCCGACCGAGGGGCCTGTTGCGGGCTTGCGTTTACCGCTCTGATGAGATTGAGGCAGAGCTCCCGGAGAGGGAACGCTCGCCAGCCGCAGCACCGACGACGAGCCCTCGGCGCCACACCGCAGAGAAATGTAGGCAGCTGAAGCCACAGTTCAGCGAGGACCACCAGTTCCGGCGTGTCGCCGGTTTGATTTCCCCGTCGCAGTAGGGCCTCGACGCAGGCCAACAGTTCGGAGAATGCGAGGCTTGACCATGACCATTTCGTAATCTGAATGGGCGATTTCTGGCGTGGCGCCCTCCCTAGAGTGACCTTCGTGATGCGGCCAATGCCTCACACACCAGGCAGAAAAGCCCGCTGGTCCGTTCACCTAAACAATGGGAAGGCTTCATGTTTTCGCAAAAGCTCCTCACCGCCGGATTCGTCGCAACGCTCCCCCGTGACGGCGGGATCCGCCTTCGCTGCCGGTGACACCTTGTTGAACGGCAAGTCCCGTTTCGGCCACCCCACCGAGGACATGCAGGGTGCCCGCGTGGTAGACCCCACGAACGCGAAGGCGCTGAACGTGCGCAGCGGCGACACCTTGACCTTCGTCAATGGCGCCAAGAAGTTCTCAGGGGGAGTTCGACACCACGAACCACGGTGCCGTGCAGCTGGCCGTGATCTCATCTGCTGACTACGGCGCGGTCGCATCGACGGTCTATGTCAGCCGCAACGACTCCGAGCGCGGTGGCTGATGCACACCGTTCCGATCGCGCCGACCCATCGCCCGGTTTCGCCGTGGCGGGCTTCCGTAGCTGCTGGCCGGCCGGCTGCCACGCATGCCTGATATGATCTCATCCAATGCGCCGCTTTCTCGTCATCCTCATGTTTTCCTTGCTGCCATTCCAGGTCGTCTGGGGCGCTGCGGCCAGCTATTGCCAGCATGAGCAAGGCGCGGGAACGAGGCATTTCGGCCATCACGTCCACAAGCACCAGGGCAAGACGCTGAAGGCCTCGGGTGAATCCACGTCTGACAAGAAAAACCTCGCCGGTGCCGACGATCCTGATTGCGCTAGCTGCCACCTGACCTGTGTTAACCCGGTGATGCACACCGCCGTGTGGCTGGGTTCCGAACCCGGTGCTCCGCTGCGTGCGGCGCCCAACAGCGAACAACCGCCGCACATCCCGAACACCATCGAACGCCCTAATTGGACTCTCGCCGCCTGATTCGGCGAGACTGTCTCAACACGCACCCTATCCCCGCGTAGCACCGACCTCCCGCCGAATTCTTCCGGTTTGTTGTATTCCACAACGAGGAGAGTTCGATGCGATCGAAGACGCTGGCATTTGCCATCGGTATGGCGTGTGCTACCTGGGCCGCCGGTTCCATTCTGTTCATGCCCGACGTGGCCTGGGCACAGGTTACTGTCACGGCCCCGGCGTCGGCGCAAGCTGAGTCGTCCATCACCGATTCGATTGCCACGCAGCGCCTGACGCTCGTGGAGGCGTTGAGCTTGGCCGAGGCTGCCAGCCCGACCTTTCGCGCCAAGCAGGCGCAGCTGGCCGCCGCAGAGGGTGTTCAAACAGACGCCAGTGCGTTGCTGTTCAACAATCCCCAGCTGTCCACGGACGTGACGCGCCGGTCCCTGCCGCAGGCTGGCCAGGGCAACGAGCGCCGCCAAGAGTGGAGCGCCGGGCTGTCCCAAACGCTGGAGATCGCCGGGCAGCACGGGTATCGGCGTGAAGCGGCCGACGCGGCCCTTGCGGCCTTGCGCGCCGAGATCGCCGATGCGCGCCGCACAGCGCGCGCGATCGCAGCCGAGCGCTTCTACCGCGTCCTGGCGCTGCAGCAGCGCGTGACGCTGGAAGGCCAGGCGCTGAAGTTGTTCGAGGGGACCGCCACTGCCATTCAGAAGCGCCGCGCTGCGGGCGAAGACACCAAACTCGACGCCAACATCGCGACCGTGGAGGCCGAGCGCGCACGCAACCAACTCGCCATCGCACAGGAGCAACTGCTCGCTGCGCGGGCTGAGCTGTCCGCCATCATTCAATTGCCGCCGAGCAGCCTGCCCGAAGTGGTCGGCGAGCTGACGATGACGCCGCGGCGCTTCTCTCTGGCCGAGTTGCTGGCGGCCGTGGACGCGCACCCGAGGTTGCGTGCGCTGGTCGAGCGCGAGAACAGCGCAACGTCACGGCTGAAGCTCGAACAGGCCAGCACCTACCCCGACGTGACGGTGGGCGTGAACATCGGCCGCGAGGGGCCGGGCACGGCTCGCGAGCGGTTGACGACGCTGACCTTGTCTGTGCCTTTGCCGCTGTTCAAACGCAACGCAACGGGCATAGGCCAAGCGCGCTCGGAGCTCAGTCAGGTCCAGATCGAGCGGCAGACCACGTTGCGCGACACGCGGGCAAACGTGAACGCGCTGTGGTTGAAGTTGGACAGCCTGGAAGCCCGGGTGCGGCGACTGCAGGAGTCGATGCTGCCGGCGCTCGCCGACAACCAGCAGCTCTCGGTCAAATCGCAGCAGGCCGGGCAGATCGGCCTGCTGGAGCTGATCGTCGTGAACCGGCAGGCACTCGATGCCCGGCGCGATCTCAACGACGCACTTTCCGAATATCAAGCGACCCGGCTCGAACTCGAACTCGCCGCTGGCTGGTCAACGGACGCAACCCAACCATGAACAACATGAATACTTCGATGATGGGCGCTCTCAATCGCGCCTTGTATTTGCTCTCGGCCGTCGCCGTGGTCAGCGCTTTGGCGGCATGCGGCAAAGGCGAGACCGCCGCACCGGGCAAGGCAGCCTCCTCCGCTGCGGCGGAAGAAAAGGGAGGGCCCAAGAAAGAAGAAGGAAAAGAAGGCGGTGGCCTGAAGCTGTCGGCCGAAGAAGCACAACGCGCCGGCATTAAGGTGGAGACGCTGGCGTCTCTGGCCTTTGCCGACTCGATCACCGTCACGGCCACCATCCGCCCGAACCAGGACCGCATCGCCCGCGTGGCGCCGCGTGTGGAAGGGCGAATCATCTCGGTGAGCGCCAATCTTGGCGACACCGTGCGTGCCGGGCAGCCGCTCGCAGTGCTCGACAGCCTGGCCATCGGCGAGGCGCAGTCGGCGCTGCAGCAGGCGCTGTCCAGCCAGCGCGTCGCGCAGTCCGACTTCAAGCGCGCCGAGTCGCTGAATGCCGACGAGATCATTCCGCAGCGCGAGTTCCTGAAAGCCAAGTCCGAACTGGAGAAGGCGTCGTCGGAGCTGCGCGCGGCCCAGGACAAGCTGCGGCTGCTCGGCGGCTCCGCGCAGGCAGGCGGGGCTGCAGTCTCCACCTTTGCGCTGAACGCGCCCCTGGCCGGAACGATTGTTCAGAAGAACGCCATCGTGGGTGAACTGGGCACGCCCGCGGCGCCACTGTTCACGGTGGCAGACCTGTCCCGCGTGTGGATCGAGGCCAACCTCACCGAAGACGCCTTGTCCAAGGTGCGTGTTGGCGCAGAGGCCAGCGTGAAGGTGGCCGCCTATCCGGGCGAACTGTTCAAGGGCCGCGTGACCTACGTCGCCAGCCTGCTCGACAAGGACAGCCGCACGGTCCCTGCGCGCATCGAGGTCGACAACAAGGACGGGCGTCTCAAGCCCGAGATGTTCGCGAGCGCCACCATCGACACCAACGGTGCCAAGCGCGAAGCGCTGTCGGTGCCTGACGCGGCGATCCTGCTGTTGCAGGGCCAGCCAACGATCTTCGTGGCCAAGGGAGAAGGGTTCGAGTCCCGCGCCATCGAGCCGGGTGACAAGCTGTCGGGCCGCACCGTCATCAAGTCGGGCGTCGCTGCGGGCGAGAAGGTCGTGACTGCCGGGGCCTATGCCCTGAAGGCGCGTCTGCTCAAGTCGCAAATCGGCGACGAGCATTGACGCATTGAGACCCAAGGAAAACCACCATGCTCAATGCCATCGTTGACGCTTCACTGCGCTACAAAGTCCTTGTCCTCGTCGCCTTCGCCGTCGTGATCGGCCTGGGCATCCAGGCGTTCCGCCAAGTGCCAGTGGACGCCTTCCCCGACGTGACGCCGATCCAGGTCAGCATCTACACCGAGTCGCCCGGCCTCGCCGCAGAGGATGTCGAAAAACTGCTCAGCACGCCCATCGAAGGCGGCATGGCCGGCTTGCCCGGAGTCGAGGAAGTTCGTTCCGTTTCGCTTTTCGGTCTGTCGTATGTAGCGGTCTATTTCAAGGACAACGTCGACATCTACTTCGCACGCCGGCTCGTCGGAGAGAAGCTGCAGGACGTGAAAGGCCGGTTGCCACAGGGATACGGCGAACCCGTTCTCGGGCCCAACAGCTCGGGCCTGGGTCAGGTGTTCTGGTACACGATCGAGTCCGCCGACAAGAAGCTGTCCGCGATGGACCTGCGGACCTTGCATGACTGGACCGTGCGGTTGATCCTGCGCACCGCGCCTGGCGTCGACGACATCGTGTCCTGGGGCGGCCATCAGAAACAGTACCAGGTGCAGATCGACCCGCGCCAGCTCATCAAGTACGGCCTCTCGTTCAAGCAGGTGATGGAGCGCCTCACGGCGAACAACAAGCAGGTGGGCGGCCAGTCGATCAACCTGGGCTCCGAGCAGTACCTCGTGCGCGGCCTGGGGCTGGTGAGCACTACGAAGGACATCGCCGGCATCGTGGTTGCCGAGCGCAACGGCGCGCCGATCTACGTGCGCGACGTGGCGCGGGTCTTGGAGGCGCCAGCTCCGCGCTTCGGCGCCGTCACCAAGGACGGCCAAGAGGCCGTGCTGGGCATCGCGCTGGCGCGGGTCAACGAGAACGCGCAGGCCGTCGTAGACGCCGTGAAGGCCAAGCTGGCGGTGGCACAGGCGGCCCTGCCCAAGGGCGTGACCCTGGTGCCGAACTACGACCGCGCTGAACTGGTACAGAAGGCGCTGAGGACGGCGGAGAGTTCGCTGGTCGAGGGTGCCATCCTGGTGGCGGTCATCCTGTTCCTGTTCCTCGGCGAATTCCGCTCTGCCATCGTCGTGATCATCACCTTGCCACTGGCGATGCTGATTGCGTTCATCCTGATGCAGCAGTTCGGCGTCTCGGCCAACCTGATGTCGCTGGCCGGTCTGGCCATCGGCACGGGGATGATGGTGGACGGGGCGGTGGTGCTGGTCGAGAACTCCTTCCGGCTGCTGTCGCATGCGCGGGAGTCCGGCAAGCCGATCAACAAGACGCACCTGATCCTGGAAGCGGCGCGCGAGGTGATCAACCCGATCGCGTTTGCGATCATCATCATCATCGTGGTCTTCCTGCCGCTGTTCTCGCTGACCGGCCTGGAGGGCAAGCTGTTCAAGCCAATGGCGCTGACCATCACATTCGCGATGGCCGGATCGTTGCTGCTGTCGATGACGCTGGTGCCGGTGCTGGCTGCGCTGATCCTCAAACCCAAGGAGGAGAAGGACACCTTCATCGTGCGCTGGGCCAAGCGCGCCTATCTGCCGCTGCTGGACTGGGCACTGGAACGCAAGAAGCTGGTCATCGGCTCGGCGGTGGCGTTGCTAGTCGCTTCTCTGGCGTTGTTTCCGTTCCTCGGCAAGGAGTTCATGCCGACGCTGCAGGAGGGCACGATCCAGTTCCGCGTGACCAACATCCCGTCGGCGTCGCTCGACGAGTCGATCCGGGTGTCCAACGTCGTCAGCGCCGAGTTGCACAAGCAGTTTCCGCAGGTGGTCTCCGTGCTCGCCACCATCGGTCGTGCCGAAGGCGGCGAGACGACCGACGTCAACTACATGGAGATCAACCTCGCCACCAAGCCGCAGTCCGAATGGCCCGAAAAGATTCCGTACGCCAAGCTCGCCGCAGAGATGCAGGAGGCGATGGAGAAGGTCGTGCCGACTGCCGTGTTCGGCGCGACGCAACCGATCCAGTCGCGGGTGGAGGAACTCATCTCCGGAGTACGCGCGACGCTGGCGCTGAAGCTGTATGGCGAAGACCTGGAGACGCTGGACAGGCTGACGGCCCAGATGAAGGGTGTGCTGGACAAAGTGCCCGGTGTCGCAGACTTGTCGGCGGAGGCGAACAAGGGCAAGCCCCAGCTGATCATCAAGGTCAACCGCGACGCGGCTTCGCGCTACGGTATCAATGCGGACGAGATTCTGGAAGTCGTGCAGGCCGGCATCGGAGGCAGCTCGGTCTCGACCTTGATCGAAGGCACCAAGCGCTTCGACATCGCGGTGCGCTTGTCCGACGAGTTCCGCATGGACCCGGCCACCATCGGCGCCATACCGATCCGCAGCGCCGAGGGCGCGCTCGTGCCGTTCTCTCAGGTCGCGACCATCGAGCTCGACGAGGGCTATTCCTTCGTGCGCCGCGAATCGTTGCAGCGGTACTCGGTCCTGCAGATGGATGTGAAGGGCCGCGACGTGGACGGCTTCGTGAAGGACGCCGACGCGGCTCTCAAGCAGGCAGTCCAGCTCCCGCCCGGCTACTACACGCAGTGGGGTGGTGCCTTCGAGAACCAGCAGCGGGCCATGGCACGCCTGGCCGTGATCGTGCCGCTGACCATCGGACTGATCTTCATGCTGCTGTACACCGCCTTCAACTCGGTGCGGCACGCGACGATCATCATCGCCAACGTGCCGTTCGCGGTCATCGGCGGCATCGTGGGCCTGTTCGTCAGCGGCCAGTACCTGTCGGTGCCGTCGGCCATCGGCTTCATCGCCGTGTTCGGCGTGGCGATGTTGAACGGCATCGTGATGGTCGAGTTTCTGAACGATCAACGACGACAGGGCCTGTCCGTGCGCGATGCCGTGCGCCGAGGCGCGGCCCTGCGGCTCAGGCCCGTGTTGATGACCGCGTCCGTTGCCATCCTCGGTCTGATTCCGATGCTGCTGTCCACGGGTGTGGGCGCAGAGACGCAGCGTCCACTGGCCACCGTGGTGGTCGGCGGACTCTTCACTTCGACGGCACTCACGCTGCTGCTGCTGCCGTTGATCTACGAGTGGTCGGAGTTGCGTGCTGAGAAGCGCAGTCGCCCCGTTGTTGTTGAAGGAGCCACGACATGAAAGAGATCAAAGCCTATGTGCACAGCAACCGCATCGCCGATGTCATCTCTGCGCTGAAGGCGTCGAGCGCCTGGAGCGCCGGTGGCAGTGGCGACCACAACTTGACCGTCTACATGGTCAAGGGATCGCTGGTGCCGCTCGATGATTCCGAGAAGCGCTATTCGGTCGAGCTGGGTGAGGAGGTCGTCAATGAGTACAAGCTGGAACTGCACTGCAGCGATGAGTACGCGGACGAATTGGTCGAGGTCATCAGCCGCGTGGCGCGCACCGGGCAAGTGACCGCTGGCTGGATCTATGTGATCGACATCGCGCAAGCGATTCGGGTCGGCTGAGTGTGATGACGCCCGCGGGCGCAGGCGCTTCGTTCTGGCGCCGGCCCCTCGCCTCTGAAGGAGGTTTTCATGTTCACCGAACCGATGCATGGCCCGGTCGCGCAGTTGATTTTCTGGATCTGGTTGGGCTTTATCGCCGTCGGCGCGGTGGCGTACCTCGCGTTTCGGCTTTTGCGACCTCGACTGAGCAAGGCGAAGACGCCACCGCCCCCGACCATGAAATACGCAGAGCAACTTCGGCACAGACTGCGGAAGAAGCCACCGCCTGCAGGAACAGCAGCGCCAGACAGCGCTCGCGCAGTTCCCAAGCCGCCGTCAACAACCAAGTAGGGCGATCACCATGAGTTCGTCAGAAAGGCTTCGTCTCGACCTGACGCTGGTTCTGCCTAGGGTGGACGAAGCGGAGGATCGATGCGTGGCGCGCCTCACGGACGCGCTCTCGGGTCGCCCGGGGATCGAAGGGGCGCAGATCGTCGGCGGGAACAGCGATTCGCCCCCTCGGTGCGTTCACTACGAGCCGAACCAGGACCCGCTCAGACGCGTGCGAGAACTTGTGCAATCAGGCGGCGCGCAACGCGCGTCGAGCTACGCGCATCTTGTGTTTCGATTCAATGGGCGGCTGCATGCCAGGTCGGCCCGTCGCGTGTCCGAGGGACTGCGCAACGTGCCGAGCGTGTTCGAGAGAGATCTAGCTGCATCGGGTGCCTTGCGCATCGAGTACGACAGCTCCACCGTATTGGAGCAGACCTTGCTCCACATCGTCCCCTCCTTCGGGCTCGCCTGCCATGCCACGCTTGAGAGGCCTTCCGTCCGCAAGGCAAGCGCGGAACCCGCCGTCGACGGGGGAGCGAACGGTCACGACCATGCCCGCAAAGGAGAAGCGGCATGAAGCGGCATCATCGGTACGCGCTTGGCGCCTTCTTGCTGGCCGCAGCGCTCTCGCCGTTCGGCGCGCTCACTTCGCTGGCGGAACAACGCCCCACGCCTGCTGATCGTCCGCCGACCGAACTCGCCAGCCAGAACATCGACCAGCTCCCTGCAGTTGTCGAGGCCCGCGGCGCCCTCAGTGCAGCCGGCCATGGCACTGCCGCACTGCGTGCCGGCTCTTACGAATGGACGACCCGGTTGTCGGCACAACGCCGTCGTTACGACGGCGGTGGCAATTCGAATGAATGGTCGTACGCGACGGAACGCACGATCCGCATCGGCGGCAAAGCGGAGATCGACGCCGAGCTCGGTAACAACGACCTGGCCATCGCTCGGGCACGCCTCGGTGAAGCCAGGCGCGAGGCGGCACGCGCGCTCGCCGACCTGTGGCTCGATCCGCTGGCGACGAGCCGGCAGCGCGAGCTGTGGGCAGAGCAACTGAGCTTTGCGCAGAGCAGTCAACAGGCCGTTGAGAAACGCTGCAAGGCCGGTGATGCCTCGACGCTCGATCTCAATGTGGCAAGTGCCGACCTGATCGAAGTGCAGCGGCAATCGAGTGCCGCGGCGACAGCCGAGGCCAAAGCCAAGGCCAGGCTCGCGGTTCGGTTCCCGACCCTGAAGTTAACGCCGCTGCCATTGACCGAGCCACCTGCGCTCGACATGGAATTTCCGCAGTGGCGTGTGCGCATCCTGGCGCAAAGCCACCCGATGAGAGCCGCCGAAGGCTTGCTGAAGAAAGCCGAGCTCAGCGCGGCTCGCGCCAAGGCCGATCGCATTCCCGACCCGACGGTGGGCGTGTACACGGCCTCCGAAGCATTCCACAACGAACGCATCGTGGGGCTGAGCGTGAGCATCCCGTTTTCCGGGGACTACCGCAGCGAACGCACGGCGCAAGCGCTGCAGGAGGCCGAGGCCGCACGCCCCAATGTGGAGCGTCAGAAGCGCACCGAAGAAGCCTCGATCGTCGAGGTTTTCGTGGATGCGAGCGGCAGCCTCGAGCGCTGGCGTCTGGCCACTCAGGGCCTTTCGACCACCCGTGACAGCGCCCGCCTGACGCAGCGCGCCTACACGCTGGGCGAGGCCGACCTGCAAACACTGCTGCTGGCCCGCCGGCAGGCACTCTATGCGTCGACTGCTGCGGAGCAGGCCCGTGTGGATGCGCTGCGCGCGCACTACCGGCTGCTGGTCGACGCGCATCTCATCTGGCAGCTGGAGGAGGACTGACATGTCGATTCACGCCGCATTCGCAATCACCGCCACCATGTTGACCTTGAGTGGCTGCGCTGCGCTCACTTCACACGATGACGGCCATCCTTTCAGCGACGGCTGGCGTAAGGGCAAGGTGCTGGAAGTCGGTACCGAGCAAGGCCTGCGCAGGGCCAAGTTCAGGGACTGTCGCGACGACGGCACGGCACGCCCACCAGAGACACGCTATGCCTACGTGGAGTACCGCCGAACTCACTTGCGCCAATGGCAAGTCGTTCCCATGACAGCGAACCAGAGCCTCCACCCAGGAGACTTTGTCTACGTGAAGGTCGATGACTGCGACGCGCCGGTTGCGCTGGATCAGAACCGATCCGGGTCATCTTGATGGCAAGCACCGTATGGACCAGCGTCACCCTAGAAAACGCAACGCGCTTAGATCTTTTTGGATTGTGTTTGACATCTGATCGACAAGTAAATGGAGTTCAACATGGCATCACGAAGAAAAGTCCTGCTCAGCATGAGCGCATGGGTATCGGCGGGGCTCACCGGCTGCGCCGTTGGTTCGCAGCCATCGTCCGACCAGAGCCGAACCTACTGCCTGAAGAACACACGAACCTTGAGAACGATCTGCACGCCCGAACGCATCCCATCGGCCGATGTGGAGGTGCAGGCCAAACGATTTGAATCGACCCCTGGCTTGCTGACGGTCTATGTGGTGCGGTGGAGCTGGGTCGACTCTGTGCGGCCTCTTCTTCTGACGCTCGACGGCTCCACCCGGATCGGCACCTTGCCCAGATCGCTGATCCGAATGCGTCTTGTGCCAGGCGATCACACCGTTGCGTTCGAATGGGACGGCAAGACGCAGCGCCATGTGATTCGCGGGTCCGCCGGGGAGGTCCGATTTGTGGAGCTGACGGGCTCGTCGTTCCCGACGGAGCCCGGTTATGAATGGTCGGACATCGATCCGGCGGGCGCCCGAGTGCGCGCACGCAAAAGTCGGCTGGTCGCGGACATCGAACACCCTTCGCTGACAACGCGAGGCGGCTGAGGGTCACCACCACGCGCCACAAAGGAGCATTCAAGGACGTGACCCGCGGTGTTGTCTCCGGATATGCCCAGCAGCGAGATGGCGCAGCAGACCGTGCATGACCTTCCGGAGCGCAGCGCTGCTTTCCATGATTTCATGAGGTGTCCCGTTAGTTGTTAGACCCAAACGGCAGAACCTCAAGCGACTTGACGGGAACTCATTTCCCGCCGGAGTGGCGAGGGACAATGTTGCGCATGCAGTTCATCAAAACATTCGGATTGTTTGTGGTGACGGCGCTGGCAGAAATCGTAGGGTGCTACTTGCCTTATCTCTGGTTGAAGCAGGGCAAGTCCGCCTGGCTGCTCGTGCCGGCCGCCATCAGCTTGGCGCTGTTCGCCTGGTTGCTCTCTTTGCATCCGACAGCGGCGGGCCGCGTCTATGCCGGATACGGCGGCGTGTACATCGGTGTCGCTATTCTTTGGCTTTGGCTGGTGGACAAGGTCAGCCCGACGACTACTGACTGGGTCGGTGTCGGACTTTGCCTCCTGGGGATGACCATCATCATGTTCGGCTCCAGAGCCGAGGGCTGACTACGGCTCGCCGCAAAGTGCCGCCTCCTATTGGCAGAGCTGCTTACTCTGACCGCCAATGACCTGTCATGATGCCGTCATCGGGCGCTTACAACGCTTGGTCGAGGCGTCGCGGCGGTTCAAGAACAACCCGTCTTTTTCTTGAGCGCGTAGCAGCACCGAAATCTAGGGGTTCAGTGAGCTCGGGCTGCATCGTTGCGGTCATGCCATCAGCTTGCACAAGCAGTAGACAAACTGCTGCTCGGCACCCCACGGTGTCGTGTGGACATCGATACAGCTCTAGACGAGTCTGAATCGATGGCCGAACTGCTCAAGAAGTTCGTCCGCCCCATAGCGAGCGACGGGCAGTCCACTGCATTGCGGCGGACCCTGCGGACCGAAGGTGCCAACGATGGCGTACCCGCCAGGTCGCAATGCCCTGCAGTACCTGCTTCATATATTGGCGGCGCTGGCGCTCATCGGTGAAGAAATGGAAGACGGCGCGGTCATGCCAGATGTCGACGGACTGCGACGAGAGGTCATGCTTCAGCACGTCTGCCAACACCCAATTTACCTTGCTCGCGCGATCGCCCCTCCGCTGACGAGCCACCTCCAACGCCTTGGCCGAGATGTCCAGCCGTGCCGGCTGGCGTTGTGCGGGTAGACCTTGCTGACCAAGTACAACGCTTCGCGGTTGACATCGCCCGCGCGGATGGCCGCAGCCACGGCCTCACCCACCACCTGCTCGGCGCCACCTTCGCCGTACATCTCGGCGGTGTCGATGAGCCGGTACCCCATCGCGATGGCGGCGTGCAGAGTGTGAATCTCGCCCAGACGAGTGCTAGCGTCTTCACCAAGTCGCCAAGTGCCCAGGCCCAGCACCGGCAACGGTGTGCCGTCAGGCAGATGAGTTTGTCGCATGGGAGCTCCTTGCCAGTCGGGTGCGTTGACCCATTCTGCTCATATTCGCCCTCAATCGTTTGTCGGGGCCCGACTGTGCGGGAGCAGATGCTTCCCAGACGGCGGTTCTTCGGCTGGCCGCTGGAGCGAACGATCCGGCCAGGCTCAGGTCGCCCGAAAATCGGGAACTTGCGGAGTCGCGCGTTGGGGCCACTGCCCCGAAAGTCGGCTTACTGGCGCGCCCCCGTACTCACATTCCCTGCCAGAAGCCGACGTTGGGCATCGCTGCTGAAAGCAGTCATCTGGACATGCTGTGCCCCGAGCCGCACGCGGTACAAGTTGCACCAAGGCGGCCACTTCTCGGGCCCCCGCCTACCGCTTCGTCCTCACCACTTCGTCTGCCAAGAGTGCGGCAAGTTGGTCGGGCCCGAAGCTGGGCAGGCTGCGGCCGTTGACGAAGAAGGTGGGTGTGCGGCTGACCTGCAGCGCGGTGAGGTCCTCGACATCCTGGGCCAGCAGCGCCTGCATCTCGGGCTTGGCCATGTCCTCCCGGGCCCGCTCGATGTCCAGGCTGGCTGCCTTCGCGATCTCGAAGGTAAGGTCGGGGTTGGGCCGGCCGTGGTCGGCCCAGGTCGGCTGCGCCTGCAGCACGGCTTCCAGCACCGGCTGGTATTGGCCCTGGCGCTTGGCCGCTTCGAGGAGCTTCACCACCTGGTCGGAGCCCCGGTGGAAAGGCGCATAGCGGATGACGAGGCGGACGTCGTCGGGGTACTTCGCCATTAGGCTCTTGACGATCGGATAGAACGCGCGGCAGGTCTCGCAGGCCGGGTCGAAGAACTCCACGATCGTGACCGGCGCATCCTGGGGGCCCAGCACCGGCGAGTGCATGCGCACCAGGCGGGACTGTTCGGCGCGGACCGTCTGGTCCTGTGTGCTCTGTGTCTGCTTCCGGTACAGGCTCATGCCCACGAGGAACGCGATGACCACGAGGAGCACGATGCCGGCGACGGCGACCTTCTTGGTGTTCATGAACGGGTCTTTCGCAGGTAGACGATCAGCAGCGTGACGATGGCGGTGAAGGCCATCAGCGACAGCCAGGGGATCTGGACGTTGCCGAGGATGACCAGCTTCTGCTCGCTGCAGGACGGACCGGTGCCGCACGGGATCCACCACTGCGGCACCCCGCCGGCCACGAGCGCGGTGTGATAGCCCGCCACGGCAACGCCGCCAAGCGCCAGCGGCATGCCGTACACCGCGCCGCGGCGGTCGTTGCTGAAGGCCGCCATGCCGAGCATGAGAGCCAGCGGGAACATCAGGATGCGCTGGTACCAGCAGAGCTGGCAGGGCGTCATGCCCATCACTTCGCCGATGAACAGCGCGGCACACGTCGACACCAGCGCGACGCCCCAGGCCGCCGACAGCCAGAACCACCCGGTCCCCGACCGGGTGGCTGCCAGGCTGTCGCGTTCGCCCTGCGCGCTCATCAACAAGCACGCGGCATTACTTCAAGGTGAAGCGCGCCGTCGCTGGCTTGCCCACGACCGTCACGACGACCACGGCCTTGGTGCCAGGACCGACCTTGAAACTCCCCGCGGCCTCGAGCTTGTCGCCGACAGGCTTGAGTTCGACTTCCTGCTTCTCGGTGCCGGTGAGCAGGGTGACCTTCGCACTGGCCTTGGACACGTCAGCAGGCTTGCCGTGGTCGCGCAGGTGGAGCTGGATTGCGGTGGGCTTGGCGACCAATTCGTAGTCGATGTCCTTGACCTCCACCACCACGCCTCCGTGCAGCGGCTTGTGCTCGTGCGCGTGGTCGTGTTTGTCGCCGGCAGCGAAGGCTGAGCCGGCCAGGGCCAAGGTGATCGAAGCAAAGAGGGCTTGGGTCTTCATGAGCGTCCTTTCGGGGTGGGTAAGTTCAAACAGAAACCGCATCAAAGGGCCTCGGCGTCCTTGTCGTTCATCAGCGCCTCGGCCGGCTTGCGGCCGAAGAGCCAGAACATCGCTGGCGTGAGGAAGGTATCGAGCAAGGTCGAACTGATGAGGCCGGAGAAGATCACCACGGCCACCGGGTGCAGCACCTCGGTGCCGGGCTGCTCGGCCTCGAACAGCAGCGGGGCCAGCGCGAAGGCGGTGACCAGCGCCGTCATCAGCACCGGGCTCAGCCGCTCCAGCGAGCCGCGCAAGATCATCTTCTGGTCGAAGTTCTCGCCCTCGAAGCGCATCAGGTTGATGTAGTGGCTGACTTTCAGGATGCCGTTGCGCACCGAGATGCCGGCCAGCGTGATGAAGCCGACCAGCGCGGCCACCGACAGCGGCTGGCCCGACAACCACAGCCCGAGCACAGCACCGACCAGCGCCAGCGGGATGTTGACCATGATCAGCGCCGACAGCACCGCCGACTTGTAGCGGCTGTAGAGCACCACGAACATCAGCGTCAGCGACACAATGGACAGCAGGCCGACCAGCCGAGAGGCTTCCTCCTGGGCCTGGAACTGTCCGCCCAAGGTGATGAAGTAGCCCTCGGGCAGCTTGGTCTCGGACACGGCCTTGCGAATGTCGGCGACGATCTCCGACAACGCGCGTCCCGAAGCATTTGCCGACAGCACGATGCGGCGCTTGCCGTCGTCGCGGCTGATCTGGTTCGGGCCGTCGCCGTCCTCGATCGTCGCGATCTTCGACAGCGGGATGCGGCCGTTGGGCGTCTCGATCAGGATCTGGCCCAGGCCTTTCACCGAACGCGCCGATTCAGGCAGCTTGACCACCAGCGCAAAGCGACGGCTGCCCTCGACGATCTGGGTGACTTTCTCGCCCTCGACCAGCGCCTGCAGCGCGGACAGCACCTGCGGCGCCGGCACGCCGTACTGCGCTGCGGCCGCGTAGTCGATGCGCACCTTGATCTGCGGCGCCAGCACCTGCTTCTCGATCTGCAGGTCGGCGATGCCGGGAATGGCGGCCAGCTTCGCGCGCAGTGCGTCGGCCTGTCCGCGCAGTGCATCAAGGTCTTCGCCGAAGATCTTGATGGCGATCTGTGAACGCACGCCCGACAGCATGTGGTCGATGCGGTGCGAGATGGGCTGACCGATCTCCAGCGCCGCCGGCAGGTTGATCAGGCGCGAGCGGATGTCGGCCTTGATCTCGTCCATGCTGCGCGTGAGCTCCTCCGTCGGCTTCAAGCCGACGTCGAGTTCGCTGACGTGCACGCCTTCGGCGTGTTCGTCCAACTCAGCCCGGCCGCTGCGGCGCCCGACGTGCGTCACCTCCGGCACTTGGCTGACCAGCACCTCGGCCTGACGCGCCAGTGCCGAGGTTTCGGTCAGCGTCACGCCCGGGTTCAGACGCAGGCCGATCAGCAGCGTGCCTTCGTTGAACGGCGGCAGAAAGGTGGTGGGGAAGAAGGGCACGGCCACGGCCGCCACCACGACCGCCACGCCCGCCGCTGCCATGGCGGATCGGGGCCGGTTCAGCACCCCCTGCAGGCCGCCGCGATAGCGCGCCTTCAGCCAGGCCAGCACCTTGGTGTCGCCGTGGTCGATGTTCTTCATGCGCGGCAGCAGGTAGAAGCTGAGCACGGGCGTCACCGTCACCGACACGATCAGCGAGGCCAGCGTCGACACGATGAAGGCGATGCCCAGCGGCACGAACAGCTTGCCTTCCAGCCCCGGCAGCGCGAACAACGGGATGAAGACCAGAACGATGATGACGGTCGCATAGAGGATCGCCGACCGCACTTCCATCGTCGCCCGGGCCACGACCTCGATCGGATGCATCCGGTGCTCCGGGTGCTTGGCCCGGTCTTCTTTCAGGCGCCGAAGCACGTTCTCGACACCGACCACCGCGTCGTCGACCAGGCCGCCGATGGCGATGGCCAGACCACCGAGTGTCATCGTGTTGATCGACAGGCCGAAGTACTTGAAGACCAGCGCGGTGATGAAGATCGACACCGGAATTGCCGTCAACGCAATGATGGTCGGCCGCAGCGTGCCCAGGAAGAAGAACAGGATCACAGCCACGAAGATCGACGCACCGATCAGCTTGCCCTGCAGCGTCGTGATCGAGGCCTCGATGAAGCTGGCCTGGCGGAAGGTCACTCGCGGTGCTTCCATGCCGGCTGGCAGCGAGGCCTTCAGCCCCACCAGCGCATCTTCGATGGACTTCGTCAGCGCGATGGTGTCGGCGGTCGGCTGCTTCTGAATGCCGAGGATCACCGCGGGTTTGCCTTCGTAGCCCGCGTCGCCTCGTTTGAGCGCGGCCGCGAACGTGACCTCGGCGATCTGGCGCAGCAGGATCGGCTGGCCGTCCTTCGCCGTCAGTGCCAGGTTGTTCAAGTCATCGAGCCGGGAGGTGCGGCCGAGGTTGCGGATCAGGTACTCACGGCCGTTCAGCTCCAGGAAGCCACCGGACGTGTTGGCCGAGTAGCCCTTCAACGCGCCTTCGAGCTGGTCGTGCGTGATACCCAGCTCGGCCATGCGCGTGGTGTTCGGCTGCACCTGGAACTGCCGCACTTCGCCGCCGATCGGTATGACCTGCGCGACGCCTGGCACGGACAGCAGCCGTGGTCGCAGCACCCAGTCGGCGTACTCGCGTACCGCCATCGCGCTGATCTTGCTCGGATCGACCGGAATCGCGATCTGCATGATCTCGCCCATGATCGAGCTGATCGGGCCCATGCGCGGTACCGCGCCTTCGGCGAGGCCTTCCTCCATCGAGGACAGCCGCTCCGACACCAGTTGTCGGGCGCGGAAGATGTCGGTGCTCCATTCGAAAGTGACGTAGACGAAGGAGAGGCCAGCCGACGAAATCGAGCGCACCGACTCCACCCCGGGCAGACCGTTCATGGTCGTCTCCAGCGGGAAGGTGATCAGCTGCTCCACCTCCTCGGCGGCCATGCCGCCGGCCTCGGTCATGATGGTGACGGTCGGCTTGTTGAGGTCGGGGAACACGTCCACCGGCGTGGTGGACAGCGTGAACGCGCCATAGGCCATCAGGACCACGCTGCCGATGATCACCAGCAGCCGGTTCGTCAGGCTGTTATCGAGTAGCCACTTGAACATGGTGGCTTCCTCAGCGGACTTGGTTGATCAGCGTCGCGCCTTGCGTCGCGACTCGATCACCCGGTTCCAGGCCCGATGTCACCGCCGCGTTGACGCCGTCCAGCGGCTCGGTGGTGACCGCTCGGGCCTCGAAGCGCTCCGGCGCCGTCTTTACCCAGACGACGGTCTGGTTGGCCGGATTCTTCATCAGCGAGGCCACGGGCACAGAGAGACCCTTGACCTTGTCCTTGGTCTGCACGAAGACCCTCACCGGCTGGCCGACGGCGAGCTGATCGAGTGCCTCGCCCTGCGCACGGAAGGACAAGGGCAGCGCCTGCTCACGCAGGCTGCGCGACGCACCGACAAAGATGAGTGGCACACGCTTGCCGCCGACGGCCATCGTCGCGCCACCGATGTTCGCGGCCAGCGCGGCGTCGAAGGCCAGCGCCTCAATGCGCAGGCGGGAGGGGTCGACGATCTCGAAGATCAGTTCGCGTGCATCGACCACCTGGCCGGCCACCACATGGGCCGAGGCGATGACGCCCGACACCGGCGCCACCAGCGCTTCCCGATTGGACAAGCCGCCACCGACGGCTGCGATGCGAGCCGCCAGACTGGCGACTTCGCTCTCGGCGGCCTCGATCTCCTTGCGCGGCATGGTGTCGGCGAGCTCCTGCAGGCGTGCGACGCGCTTGTCCGCCAGGGCCTTGGCCGCACGCAGCTCAGCCAGTTGCGCGGCCTGATTGGAGCGTTCGATCGGCGCGGCCGACGACACCACGTAGGCCAGCACTTCGCCCTTGCGCACTGCTTGTCCCGCGTTGGGCAGGCCGCGCGGCCCGGGCTCGATGCGGCCTGCGTTCAGCGCCTGCACCTTGCCACCCGCATTGGGATCCATCAGCACCTTGGCGCCCAGTTCTACCGTGCGGGGCAACTCGGCGACTTCGGTGACGAGCGTGCGCACACCCAACTGGCGCTGCGCGGGCTTGGGCAGGAACACGCTGCCGTCGGGTTGACGCTGCGGTCCGTTGGCGCTGGGGGCGGCGGGTGCGTCGCCATGGTCATGGCCTTCGCCGGCGTGAACGGGTGCGATGCCGGTGAAGGCGAGCAGCAGCCCCAGGCTGGAGGCAATCAACGTGCGCTTCATGCGGCACCTCCTGCGCGGACGCTGCGGCTACCCATGACGCGACGCCCGCCCCAGGCCAGCAGGGCCAGCACGGCCGCGCCAGCGGCGGCCCAGCCCGCGTACTTCTTCCACGAGGGCGCCGCTGCGGTCTCGTCGCTGTGGGCTGCCTCGTGGATGTCGAACTCGCCGGCCAGAAGATCGGCCTCGGTGCCGACGGTCACCGTGGCGGTCACCGACAGCAGTCCTTCCTTGGGGGCCTCGGGCAAGACGACCTCGTACTCATCCTCGCCCTGCTTCTCGGCCTTGAACTTGGCGCCGCCGATCTCGAGCTCGATCTGCGCATCGCGCACCGGGCTGTTGTCGCCGAAGCGGTCGAGGTAGAGGGTGATCTGCTTGCCGCTCAGCACGCCCACGAGTTCGAAGGTCTCGGACACGGCCGAGAAGCGCGGCAGCGCCGCGCCCACGGTCGCGGGCGCAGCATCTCCGTGGTCATGGCCTTCGCCGGCCCTTGCGGGCGCAGCGACGAGGAGGACCGCAGCGAGCAGCGCGGCCAAAGTGTGTGGGAGGTTCATGGATGGGTTCCTGAGGAGTTCAATTCGTGGGGCTCACTGGGGCAGCAGGCCGAGCGCCTGTCGCCACGCCGAGATCGCCGCCGCGAGTTCGACGCGGGTGCGCGCCGCCTGGCGCTCAGCCTCGGCGGCTTCGGCCTCGATGCGCAGGCGCGTCGGCAGATCGGTTTCGCCGAGGCGGAAAGACTTGTCGAAGAAGCCGCGCGATTCGCGGGCGAGCTGGGCGCGGCGCTCGGCGGCGGCCAGCTGCGTCCGGGAGGACTCCACCCGGACTCGCGCCGACTCGCGTTCCGAGGCCAGCCGCTGGCGTTCGAGCGCCAGTTGCGCCTGCGCCTCGGTGGCTTCGGCGCGGGCGTTGGCGCTGCGGGCATCGTGGCGTGGCCCGCCGCCGAACGGGATGCGCACGCCCAGCGTGAGGCTCTGCTGATTGGCTTCGCCGTAGGCACCGCGCTCACGCGTGGTCGCTAGCACCAGCTCGGGGTTGGCCCGCGACTGGCTCGCGGTCAGCGCGGCGGTCCGTTCGGCCACCGAAGCGCGGTCTTTCAGCTCCTGCAAAGCCGCGTGCGTCTCGCCTTCTGGCAATGCCGTGCCGGGCTCGGGCTCGGGCTCGGGCTCGGCGGAGGCGATGGCCGCCGTGCTCGACGCCGGTGCCGCGCCAGCGAGTGCCCCCAGACGCTGTCGGGCCGCCGCGAGTCCGGCCTCGGCTTGCGCCATGCTGGCCTCGGCGCTCGCAACGGCGCCATCGGCCTGGTGTTGGTCGGCACGGGCCAGATCGCCCGCCTTCGCCCGTAGAGCCACATCGGCAGCGATGCGCTGCGAGTTGTCGAGTTGAGCGCGGGCGCTGTCGGCTTCGATCTGGGCGCGCTGCCATGCCCACCACGCCTCGCGGACGTTGGCAGCGACGCGCAATTGCGCCGCGGCGGTGCGGCTCTCGACCGCCGTGTTTTCGGCGTCGGCCAGCGCCGCGCTGCGGCTGCGTTCGCCCGGCAGCCACAGCGGCACGGCCACGCCGACCTCGAGTTCACGTGAGCCTTGATTGCGATTCAGGCGGTCGGTCTTGTTCGAGAGCTCTGCGACCGCTGGTGCCGGGGTCCAGGCGCTCGCTGCTTTCTGCTGGGCGCGGGCGGCGTCGCGTCGCGCCTGCAGCGCCAGGGCCTCGGGTTGGCGTGCCCAGGCCGCGTCGAAGATCTGGCGCAGGCCGAGAGGCCCCGCAGCACCTGCGGCGATCTCGGTCGCAGCGGTCGCAGTGGCGCTCTGCGCCTGTACAGCCAGGCCGCACGTGGCCATCGCAGCCGCGACGCTGATGCGCAGCAGCCCGGCCTTCATTCGAATTCTTGATTGCATCCGATGCTCCAGTGTTGAAAACAACCCAGTGGAGATCGGCAAGCAGCGACCAAGAGGTCGCGTGTCTCGCCCGACGGCGCTGCCACTGGCAGCGCGCACTCAGGCGCGAACGGGCTTCAGGAAGGGAAGAGACCCGCCTCGCCGATCAGGCGAGGGGCAGCCACTGAGGGCGTTCGGGTCGAGTGGGTGCAGGCGCACCACCGGATTCGTCGAGGGTGGCGCTGGGCAGTGCCGTCGAGAGCGCCACCGGCTGCGCTGACAGCTGGCTCAGCATCATGCTGAAGGTGCCGTGACACTGACTGCAGTCCAGATCTAGGGCGTCGGGCGCTTTGCCATCACCGGCGTCCAAGTTCACATCGAGATTCACATCCAGTCCGGCGGAGTCACTGGCGTCAGCGTCAAGCTGGTGCTCGTGGTGACCGAAGTGCCCCGCGACGACCTGGGTCTCGTGGGCACAGTACGACGCCACCGCCGCCCAGCTGAACTGGAAGGGCAAGACGGCAAGCAGCAAGATGGCAAGGGTTCGACGCACAACCAGGAGTGTAGCGGCTATAGGGTTTCCTTGGCAACACATAGGCGATCGAGGCGTCGGGCTTTGAGTCGCGTCGCGCAGTCAATGCGTGCCGCGGATGTGGCGGTGCGGGGGCGCCGGCGTGGTCTGTGCGGCCACGGCATCCAGCTCGTTCAGGATGCCGCACTGCTCAATGGCGTGCGGCGTGCCGCACGTCGCGCGCAGTGCCTTCAGATCCTTCTGCAGCGTCCGCAGCTCGCGGATACGGTGGTTGACATGCCCGATGTGGTCGTCGAGCAATGCGTTCACTTTGCCGCAGTCCTGCATGGGCGCATCGCGCAGCCGCAACAGCGTCCGGATTTCATCAAGCGTCATGTCCAGGTTGCGGCAGTGGCGGATGAATGCAAGTCGCTCCACGTGTCCGGGCGTGTACATGCGGTAGTTGTTGTCGGCGCGCTGGGCCGCGGGGATCAGACCCTCTCTTTCGTAAAAGCGGATCGTCTCGATCGCCGTCCCGGTCGACTCGGCCAGATCACCGATACGCATGGGTCTTCTCCATTTGGGATCAAAGTGCTTGACTCTATACCGACTTCAGGGTTTCCAATGCCTGTAACCCTTCAAGGAAAGCCACTTTGAGCACCCCCAAATCTCCAACTCCTGCTGCTGCAGCAGCCAAGCCTGCCGATGCCTGCGGCGCTTGCCACGGCGCTGCGCCCACTGCGGCCACGCTCCCCGGCACAGATTTGACCGCAGGTGGGGCCCGCTTTCGCGTACCGACGATGGACTGTGCCAGCGAGGAGTCGGAAATCCGGCGCGCAGTCGAGCACATCACCGGTATCCGCGCGATGACCTTCCAGCTGGGTCAGCGCACGATGGCCATCGACGCACCAGCGATTTCCGTCGAACAAGCCCTGGTTGCGATCCGCAAAGCCGGCTTCGATCCGCAACCCGTGCAGGACAAGGGAAGCGACGCGGCGACGGGTTCTGAGGCCGGGGCCGACGGCCATGACCATGGCGCCGGCTCGGGCGGCGCATGGCGGCTGGGTGGCGCCTTGCTGCTCGCCATCGGCGCGGAGGTGCTTGGTTTCTTCGCTCCGGACACGCAGGTCTGGAAGGCCGCGGGCCTGGCGCTGGCGGCTGCCGCCATCTGGCTGGCTGGCTTCGACGTCTACAAAAAAGGTCTGACGGCGCTGCGCCATGGGCGGCTGAACATCAATGCGCTGATGACGGTGGCCGTCACCGGCGCTTTCGTGATCGGGCAGTGGCCAGAGGCTGCCATGGTGATGGCGCTGTATGCCATCGCCGAGGCGATCGAGGCGCGGGCCGTCGATCGCGCCCGCAACGCCATCAAAGGCCTGTTGGAAATGGCGCCCGAGGAAGCCCTGGTGCGCCAAGCCGACGGCAACTGGACGACCTTGCCGGTGGCCTCCGTGATGCTCGGCGCCGTCGTGCAAGTGCGTCCGGGTGAGCGCGTGCCGATGGACGGCGTGCTGTCGGCCGGAAGTTCCAGCATCAACCAGGCGCCGGTCACGGGCGAAAGCATCCCGGTCGACAAGGCGGTCGGCGATCCGGTCTTCGCCGGGACGATCAACGAGACCGGCACCTTCGAATTCGAGGTCAATGCGCTGGCGTCGAACTCGACGCTCGCGCGCATCATCCATGCGGTCGAGCAGGCCCAGGGCACGCGGGCGCCCACGCAGGGCTTCGTCGATCGCTTTGCCGCCGTCTACACGCCGGCGGTCTTCGTCATCGCGCTGGCTGTGACTTTGCTCGGCCCCTGGTTGCTCGACTGGACCTGGCTGGAGGCGGTCTACAAGGCGCTTGTCCTGCTGGTGATCGCCTGCCCCTGCGCCCTTGTGATCTCGACACCAGTGACGATCGTCAGCGGCCTGGCCGCCGCTGCGCGCCGCGGCATCCTGATCAAGGGTGGCATCTATCTTGAGGAAGCGCGCAAGATCAAGGCGATCGCGCTGGACAAGACGGGCACCATCACCGAAGGCAAGCCCAAGTTGGTAGCCTGGGAGGTGATTGGCGCCGAGGTCGATGCCGCCACCGCCGAGCACATCGCCGCCGTGCTGGCGGGGCACTCCGACCATCCGGTCTCGCGTGCCATCGCGGCTGGCCTGACCCCCAACAGCGATGAGGCGAAGGACTTCAAGGCGATCGCGGGACGCGGTGTGCAGGCCGACGTCGGCGGAGCCGTCTACGTGCTGGGCAACCACCGTCTGATCGAGGAACGCGGTCAGTGTTCGCCGGCCCTCGAGGCGACCTTGCGCACCCACGAGGAAGCGGGCCGCACCGTCAGCCTTCTGGCCTCCAGCGCCGGCCCCATCGCCCTGTTCGCGGTCGCCGACACGATCAAGGCCTCGTCCCGAGAGGCGGTTGAATCGTTGAAGGCCCTGGGCATCAGGCCGGTGATGCTGACTGGCGACAACCAGGCCACCGCGACGGCAATCGCGCATGAGGCCGGCATCGACGAAGCACGCGGGAACCTGCTGCCTGAGGACAAGCTCGAGGCGATCAAGGCGCTGCAGGCCGAACATGGCCTGACCGCGATGACTGGCGACGGCATCAACGATGCGCCGGCGCTGGCGCAGGCCGACATCGGTGTGGCGATGGGCGCCGCCGGCACCGACACCGCGATGGAAGCGGCGGACGTGGTGGTGATGAACGACGATCTGCGTCGAATCGCCGAGACAGTCCGGCTGTCTCGGTCCACGCATGCGGTCCTGTGGCAGAACATCACGCTGGCGCTGGGCATCAAGGCGGTGTTCCTGGTTCTTGCGGTGTTCGGCAGCGCCACCATGTGGATGGCCATCTTTGCTGACATGGGGGCTAGCCTGCTGGTGGTGGGCAACGGACTCCGGCTGCTGAAGAAGGGGGAAGTCAAATGACGTTGAAAACGGGGCTGTCGCGTGTCGGAGCCTTTGAGGCGGCCCTGGCCGAACTAGGCCAGCACAGGGCCCTGGGCGACGCGAAAAGCGAATTCACGGCGCTGGAAATGGCACGTGTGCTCGGGCAGCTTGATCTTTTCCCTCATCTGCGGGTTCGCTGGCAGGTGCTCGGGGTAGGTTGGTCTACGGGCGACTGGCGCGAAGTGACCGGTCAGGTCGTGCGCATTGCACTGGTCCCGATCGGTCATTTGTTCAGACGCTTGCCGGTCGGCAATACGGGCGGCACAAATGTCAGCGCGTTCAAGCCGATTGACATCGCGCCTGAACTCAAACGCCTGCTGGATATCCGCGATCAGTAACGTAGCCAACCGCCAGTTGCGCTGCACCAGGCTCGGTGACGACCGCTTCGCTGTCCATTGGGCGAATCACGGGTGCTTTTTGGTGAGCCCTTCGAGCGGCGCCCGGACTGCTTTGGTGCTTTGAGTTTTGTTTAGCCATTGCCTTCAGTGGACCGGTATCGGGCATGGCGGGTGACCGAGATGGCGATCTGAGCGGCACCGCACCGAGGGGAGCACGCGCAGCGACCTGCAACGCGATCAGTTCTTCAAGCGGGCGTGTTTCACGCACAGCGTGAAGGAAACAGAGCTTGCGCTCCCTGGGCAGAACGGGCCGTTCGGGCCATTCTGGGCGCGTGCCTACATTTCGGGGGGCTTCCTTGGCGTCAAGCCCGTGAGGTGGGGTGGCCTGCTCTAGTCATAACCGTAGTTGAAATGCTGAAGCAATGGGCTGAACAGATCAAGCGAGACGGCGTGACGCTCTGGTTCGCCGCTAAACAACCCGGTACGCCTTGGTACGCAAAGGCGTTGGGTGTCTTCGTGGTGGCCTATGCATTCAATCCGATTGACCTGATCCCGGACTTCATTCCGGTGCTTGGCTACCTGGACGACCTGGTTCTTTTGCCGGGCCTGATCTGGTTGGCAATCAAGCTCTTGCCGCCAGACGTACTGGCGGACTGCCGCAGCCAAGCGGACGCCTGGATGAAATCGCAAGGCCAGAAGCCAAGCAGCCGAATCGGTGCAGTGGTGATCGTGTTGCTCTGGATCGCGGTCAGCGTTGCACTTTGGACTCGGGTTTTTTAGCCCTGGCAACAGCCGACAAACAACAAACTTTCGATCGTGGGTAGCCGAAGCGGGCCGAGCTCTTTACGGCCGCAACGTGCTTGCCAGCCCTTGGGTTGCCTGCGATCGCCCAGTTCTGCCGCAGGCGGCGCCATCAGCCGGATTCGGCTCTCGACCCAGTTACGTTCATGGGCAAATTGCCGCCATCTAAAAAGCACGTGAGGCGTTTGAAAAGGAGGCAAAAGAGATGGAGATGAAAAAGTCAATTGCAAATGCGAACGACTCGCACTACGATAACTCCCAGGTTGTGAAATTGACTCCCGCACTACAAGGAACTTGCCATGCGTGCTCCACGATCCATCTACTCGATTGCCATTGCGCTTGCCTGCATCACTCCGATGGGTACTTGCGCCTGGGCAGCCGACGGTGAATTCCAATTGGTGATCAAGAACCACCGCTTCGAGCCAGCAGACCTGAAGGTGCCGGCAGGCCAGCGCGTGAAGTTGATCGTGCACAACCAGGACAGCACACCCGAAGAATTCGAAAGCCACACGCTGAACCGCGAAAAGCTCATTCCTGCGGGCGCGAAAGTGTCGATCTTCATTGGGCCGCTCAAGGCCGGACGGTATGAGTTTTTCGGTGAGTTCAACGAAGCGACCGCCAAGGGCGTCGTGATCGCTGAGTAAGCAGCGCGCCACTGCCATGTTCGCTGCCTCCCTCATCGTCTTCCGCGAAACCCTTGAAGCCGCCTTGTTTGTCGGAATCATTGCTGCTGCTACGAGGCAACTGCCACTGCGTAATCGCTGGTTGGCCAGCGGAGTGGTCACCGGCGTCGCCGGTGCCATGCTGCTTGCACTGACTGCCGAGCGGGTCAGTGCCTGGGCCGATGGCATAGGCCAGGACCTGGTCAACATTGCCATCCTGAGCGTCGCTCTGGCAATGCTGATCTGGCACTGTGTCTGGGTGTCCACACATGGCCGAGAGGTGGCGGCGCAAGCGCGCCAGCTCGGCGCATCCGTTCAAGGCGGTCAGCGCAAGCCATGGGCGCTGTTCGTAGCGGTGACGCTCGCGGTTTTGCGCGAAGGTGCTGAAACGGTGTTGTTCGTCGCCGGATCGATAACAGGCGGCGGTTCGGTCACTGCGTCATCGGTGCTGGCGGCGTGCGCCCTCGGACTCGTCGCCGGCTCCATGGTCGGTGTTGCGCTTTACGCCGGGTTGTCGCGAATCCCGACGCACAAGCTCTTCACCGCAACAAACGTGCTGATTGCATTCTTGGCAGCTTCGATCGCAAGCCAGCTGGCCCGTGCACTCACCCAGGCCGGCGTTCTCGAGCACGGAACGACCCCGCTTTGGGACAGCTCCGCTTGGCTGACATCTGACTCCGCCTTGGGTGCATTGCTACACGCATTGGTGGGTTACGACGCCCGTCCGTCAGCGCTGCAAATCGGTTTCTACATCGCGGTTTTGGGTGGAATCTACTTTGGCACGCGTCTCGTGAAGCTCCAGGTCAACCAGCCGACTCCTCGCGTCAGTTCGACCTAAACAAACCGGCCCGGCGGCCGGGCAAAAAGCGTGGCCCCGACGGCAACCCACAGTTGGCCTGCCGTTCCGTATTCAATCTTGCTACAAGGATTCCAATGCACACCATCAAGCGTGCGGGGGCGCTCATCGTCCTCGCTCTGTCCTGCTTCACCTATTCCCGGCCTGCGGCCGCGGGGCCGGCCGACTACATCTACACGCCGATCGTCGAGGAGGGTGAGCGCGAGATTGACTTCAAGGCCGGCACGAGCAAGCTGCGCGATGGCACCCGCGAAAGTGCTTGGTCGCTTGGGCTCGGTTACGGCGTGACCAGTTGGTGGTTCACCGAGGTGTATGCGAAGTGGCACCACGAGCCGGGCGGACGCAGTGAATTCGATGCCTGGGAATGGGAGAACAAGTTTCAGCTGACCGAGACGGGGAAGTACCCGGTTGATGTGGGATTTCTGCTGGAGATTGAACGCCCGAAGGATCGCAGCGAAGGCTACGAGTACAAATGGGGGCCGCTGTTGCAGTCCGAGTTTGGCCTGTGGCAGGCCAATTTCAATTTGTTGATAGAAAAACACATTCGCACGGCCAGCCCCGCAAAGGCTGAACTGGAGTACCAGTGGCAGATGAAGTACCGCTGGAAGTCGGCGATCGAGGTGGGCGTACAAGGCTTTGGCAACGTCGGTGCGTGGGACGAATGGGCTCCGTCGAAAGACCAGTCCCACGCTGTCGGACCGGCTTTATTCGGCCGCATCAAGGTTGGCGACCACCAAGCAATCAAGTACAACGCCGGTCTGTTGTTCGGGCTGAATCACGCTTCGCCCAACAACACCTTGCGGCTTCAGCTTGAGTACGAGTTTTAAGCTCTGGTGCAAGGCGCGGTCGTCATAGCCAAAGGGGCCTTTGAGCAGGATGGCCCCCTTGGCGCTGATACCTGGGCGCTGATCGGGCTCACCTGCCCATGGTTTGGGACGAGATCTGCTGCCAAGCCTGCGCTGGCCCGACCCGGCGCAGGCCACCGGCGAGCGGTCTCACGTCATGGCGCCCTTCCTGTGCCAGCGCCACAGACACCACGAGCGAAGGCTTTGGCAACTCGCGCTTCAAGCTCGCGCGATCACTTCATTGCTTTCAGCGGCCCAGCATCGGGCATGGCGGGTGACCGGGGTGACGATCTGGCACGGGCGCAGCTTGCGGAGCAGAACGCAGCGCAGCGAAGTGGTGCGCAGCACGCTGCACCGGGGCAGTTCGTCAAGCGGGCCTCGTTCACGTACCCGTGAAGGAAACCAGGCCCGCGATCCCCGGGCACGGGAACGGGCCGCTGTCGTCATCCCCGCCGGCACCGCCGGCCTGACCTGGCTGTCCTGCATCGCGATGAAGGCGCAGCCTTGATCGCTGCATTGGCGAGCGCACCGGCAAGGCCCCTGGGCCACAGTCCGGCGACACCCTGCGCGCCAGCGGGCGCCGGGGGGTGGCGGCTAGCCCGCGTGAGGGATGGCCGCCCGAAGGGGCGAGACGCTGGGCCTTTGACAGCGGCTCGACGCGCAGCGCAACAGCCCGGCCCCGCGCAGCGGGGACACGCCCGACCACCAGCGCTGCGGACCTGATGGCATCGCAATCGGCTCCGTGGTCAACCCGGTGCCGGCAGTTCGACCCGCGACGCAGGCGTTCTGTTGCATTACCACTGTAAGCATTGACTTTTACAGTGTTCCAACAACAGAATCCCGGTCACGATGACAGCGACCGGCGCAACCAACATCTCCCATGAACAGCAGGTGCTTCGCCTTGCCCGAGCCCGCAAGCTGCTGCGCGCCCGCGACGTGACGCAGAAAGGACTGCCGACGATCACGCTGACCCGCCTGGTGCAGGCCGGCAAGCTCGAACGCATCGCCCGAGGCCTCTACGGCCTGCCCGGCGCACCAACGAGCGAGCATCGTTCGCTCGCGGAAGTCTCGGCCCGCGTGCCCAAGGGCGTCGTCTGCCTGCTGTCCGCACTGCGGGTCCACGAGATCGGCACGCAGGCCCCGTTCGAGGTCTGGCTGGCGATCCCTCAGCACATGGTGACTCCCCGGCTGGACCAGCCCGCGATACGCGTCGTGCGCATGTCGGACGAAGCCCTGGCCAGCGGCGTCGAGCGACGAACCATCGACGGCATCAAGGTGCCCGTCTTCACTGCCTCCCGCACCGTTGTCGACTGCTTCAAGTTCCGCAACAAGATCGGCCTGGACGTGGCACTCGAAGCGCTGCGCGATGGCTGGAGCCAACGCAAGTTCACCCTCGACGACCTGTGGCATCACGCGACCGACGCCCGGGTGGCCAACGTCATGCGCCCCTACATCGAGGCGATCACATCATGACGGCCAACCGCGCCGCCTCGATCCGCGCGCGGCTCAAGCAGCACCCCGACACCTCGAAGCAGGACTTCAACCTGACCCTGACCCGGTACGGCCTGGAGCGCCTGCTGTACCGGCTCTCGATCTCCGAGCACGCACCGAATTTCCTGCTCAAGGGCGCGCTGCTCTTTCAGCTCTGGTACGGCCAGCCGCACCGCCCCACGCGCGACGCCGACCTGCTCGGGTTTGGCCCGGACGACGTGCCCACGCTCATAGGCGTGTTCCGATCCATCTGCACCATCGCGGTGGACGACGGCATCGTGTTCGATGCCGAGTCGGTTGCCGGCACGCCTATTCGCAAGGACGCCGGCTATGGCGGCGTGCGCATCGACCTGCGAGCCACCCTCGACGGCGCGCGTCTGGCCCTGCAGATCGACATCGGCTTCGGCGACGCGGTCACGCCCGATGCACAACAGCTCACCTACCCAACCCTGTTGACCGATGTACCCGGGCCGACGCTGCGGGCCTACCCGAAGGCCACGGTCGTCGCAGAGAAGTTGCACGCCGTGACCGTGCTCGGCATGACCAACACCCGCATGAAGGACTTCTTCGACCTCTGGGTGCTGCTGCACGACGCCACACTGGACGATGCAGAGTTGCAGCGCGCCATCGAGGCGACCTTCAAGCGCAGGCAAACCGCGACGCCCGACACCCAACCGACCGGCCTGAGCGATGCGTTCGCCGAAGACGCCACCAAGCAAACGCAGTGGCGAGCGTTCCTCAAGAAGAACAAGCTGCAGGCGATCGACCTGGCTGACGTGGTCCGGTACGTCCGCGACCGCGCCCGACAGCTCGGATTCGCCAGCACGTAGTCGTCACGACCCAACGCAGCTCAACGCGGGGCAGAGCCGGCTTCACTCCGACCGTCGACCGGCATGCCTTGACGCAACCACTCGACGGCGGCGCGCTCCGACTCGAACGCCTGCCATCGGCTGTCGCGATGGATCTCGGCGGCCACCTCGTCGCGCTGTTCTTGCAGGACGCGGGGCCCATGCGCATGCAATCGCGCCGAGCAGCGCGCCACCCATTCGTTCGCCTCCATCGCCTCGCCTTCCAGTCTTCGATACTGTACAAAACACCAGTATAAGACCGACTCGAAAGAAGACAAGACGAACAGCAGCGCCATCCCGGAGCACGGGCCCGCGCCGCACCCTGGCGTCCATCGCCGGCACGCACGCGCGATGATGCATGCCATGACCGCACACGACGTGATCATCCTCGGCGGAGGCCAGGCCGCCCTGTCGGTGGGCTATTTCCTGCGCCGCACCAAGCGCTCGTTCCTGATCCTCGACAATGAAGACGGACCCGGCGGGGCCTGGCGCCATGCCTGGGAGTCGCTGCGCCTGTTCTCGCCGGCGACCTGGAGTTCGCTCGCCGGATGGCTGATGCCGACCACGGCGCAAGGCTTCCCGACCCGGGATGAAGTCATCGACTACCTGAGCCGATACGAGGAGCGCTACGCATTGCCCGTGCGCCGACCCGTGCTTGTCGAATCTGTCGAGCGTTCGAGCGACGGGCTCATCGTGCGGTCCGGTGACAGCGCGTGGCAGGCCCAGGCCGTGGTGAGTGCCACCGGGAGCTGGCGGCATCCGCACGTCCCCACCTACCCCGGCGGCGAGACGTTCACAGGGTTGCAACTCCATTCGGCCGACTACGTGAACGCAACGCCCTTCGCCGGCCGGCGCGTCCTCATCGTGGGCGGTGGCAACTCGGGTGCGCAAATCCTGGCCGAGGTGTCGCAAGTCGCCGAGGCCCTGTGGGTGACCGAGAAGCCACCGAACTTCCTGCCCGACGACGTGGACGGTCGCGTGCTGTTCGAGCGCGCCACCGAACGCTGGCGTGCCCAGCAGGAGGGCCGACCCGTTAAGCAGTTGCCCGGTGGCTTCGGAGACATCGTGATGGTGCCGCCCGTGGTGGACGCTCGTGCGCGGGGCATCCTCCACTCGCGCGAACCGTTCGCCCGGTTCACCCCGAACGGCGTCCAGTGGGCGGACGGCAGCGGGGCTTCCTTCGATGCGGTGATCTGGTGCACCGGATTCAGACCAGCGCTGGCGCACCTCTTGCCCTTGGGCATCGTCGACGACACGGGCCGCGTCGATGTCGAGGGCACCCGAAGCACGGCAGAACCCCGCCTCTGGCTGGTCGGCTACGGCGACTGGACCGGGATGGCCTCGGCCACGCTGATCGGCGTCATGCGCACAGCGCGCAGCACGGCGCAAGAGATCGACGCCTTACTCGCGCTGTAGCCCATCGCCCCGCACTCGGCGGCGACTTCATCGAGGAGTTCAAAGGGTCATGCGACCCGACCTGCTTGACCGACAACTATATTTCCACCAAAATCGAATCATGGAAGAAAAAGCCGCCATCGTTTCTCTCGCCGCGCTCGCTCAGCCCATGCGCCTGCGGGTCTTTCGCGCCCTGGTCGGCGCGGGCCCGCAAGGCATGACGCCCAGTGCGCTGTCCGCGATGCTGGATGTTCCGGCCTCGACGCTGTCCTTTCACCTGAAGGAACTGACCCACTCCGGGTTGGTGACGCAGGAGCGCGAAAGCCGCAACCTGATCTATCGGCCGGCCATCGACCAGATGAACGACCTGCTCGCCTACCTGACTGCCCACTGCTGCCAGGGCGCGGCCTGCGAGATGACCGTCGCCCCTGGCTGCACCACCTGCTGATTCCACCCACCGCCACATCGCCGGCAAGTCGCCTGCGACAAAGGAAGCTTCATGACTGACAAGGTCTACAACGTGCTGTTCGTCTGCACGGGCAACTCGGCACGCTCCATCCTGGCCGAAGGCCTGCTGAACCATTTCGCGCGCGGACGTTTCATTGCGCACTCGGCCGGCAGCCACCCGAGCGGCACGGTCAATCCGTTCGCGCTGTCGACGCTGCAAACCTTGCGCATCCCCACGGATGGCTTCCGCAGCAAGAGCTGGGGTGAGTTCGCCGAAGCCGGCGCACCGGCGCTCGACTTCGTGTTCACTGTCTGCGACAACGCAGCCGGTGAGGTGTGCCCGGTCTGGCCGGGCCAGCCGATGACGGCCCACTGGGGCGTGCCAGACCCGGCCGCCTTCGAAGGGACTGACGAAGAGAAGGCCCGCGTCTTCATGTCCACCGCCGTGACGCTGAAGCGGCGCATCGAGCTGATGCTGTCTCTGCCGATCAAGAGCCTCGACTCGATGGCGATCCAGCGCGAGATCACCGACATCGGCAAGAGCTGAGCAAGCATGACCACCAACGTCCTCGTCCTCTGCACCCACAACTCGGCACGCAGCGTGCTCGGCGAAGGGATGCTCAACGCGCTCGCGACCCGCATGGGCCGCGATGTGCGCGGCTACAGCGCCGGCAGCGCGCCGAGCGGCCGCATCAACCCGTTCGCTCTGGAAGCCCTTGGCAATTCGGGCATCGACACCAAGGACTTACGCAGCAAGAGCTGGGACGAATTCACCCAGCCCGAGGCGCCCGAAATGCGCATCGTCATCACGGTGTGCGACAGCGCGGCGAAAGAGACCTGCCCATATTGGCCCGGCAGCCCGGTGCAGATGCATTGGGGCTACCCCGATCCATCGAACGCGGATGGCGGCGACGCCGGCAAGCACCGGGCCTTCGAGCTGACGCGCCAAGCCATCGGCTACCGCATGCTGCAACTGCTTCAACTGCCGCTGGACACGATGAGCAATGCCGAGTTGCAGCGCGCCTTGAACCAGATCGCGCAGTCCTGAGGGAGCAGCGGAGTCATGGTCGTACTGCGCCGCAAACTCATCGCCGAGGCTCTCGGCACCGCACTGCTGTTGGCCGTAGTGATCGGCTCGGGGATCATGGCTGAGCGTCTCTCGGGCGGCAATGTCGCGATCGCCCTGCTGGCCAACACGATGGCGACCGTGGGCGGCCTGTACATCCTGATCGAGGTCTTCGGACCCGTCAGCGGTGCGCACTTCAATCCGGCCGTCAGCATAGTGATGGCAATGCGCGGCGAGTTGCCGAAGGCCGCCCTGCTGCCGTACATCTTCGCCCAACTCACCGGCGCGATGCTCGGTGCCTGGCTGGCACACGCGATGTTCGACATGGCGATCCTGCAATTCTCGACCCATGTGCGCAGCGGTGTCGGCCAATGGATCGCCGAAGCGGTGGCCACCGCGGGCCTGCTGCTGGTCATCCTGCGCGCACCGGCAGGGCGTGCCGCCGCGATGGTCGCGAGCTACATCGGTGCGGCCTACTGGTTCACCGCGTCCACATCGTTCGCCAACCCGGCAGCAGCCTTCGGTCGCATGTTCTCTGACAGCTTCGCCGGCATCGCACCGGCCAGTGTTGCGGGCTTCGTCGTCGCGCAACTCGTCGGCGCCTTGATCGGCCTGGGCATTCACCATGCGCTCGGCGTGCCGCGCTCCGGCCATCCGAACATCGTGGAGTCGTCAGGCGAAGTCGGCACCGCCGAGTTGACGTGAGCACGCCGCGTACCTGACCCGTTGGCTGAACCTTACACCCTCCCATGCCACCAGAACTCGACCCTGCCGTGCCCATCACGATTTATCACAACCCGGATTGCGGCACCTCTCGCAACACGCTGGCGCTGATCCGCAACAGCGGCGTCGAACCCGTGGTGATCGAATACCTGAAGACGCCACCCGGCCGCGCGAAGCTCGTCGAGCTGGTCGCCGCGATGGGCGTACCGGTACGCAGCGTGCTGCGCCAGAAGGGCACCCCTTACGATCAATTGAAGCTCGACGATCCTGTCTGGACCGACGACCAGCTCATCGACTTCATGGTTCAACACCCCATCTTGATGAACCGGCCGATCGTCGTCACGCCGCTGGGTACGCGCCTGTGCCGCCCTTCCGAAGCGGTGCTCGACATCCTGCCGTCGCCTCAGCTTGCGCCCTTCGCCAAGGAAGACGGCGAGCCGGTCATCGACGCCATCACTTTGGAGAGAAGCCGCCGTGTCGCTTCTTGACTTGAGCCTGCCCAACGTTGACACGGCGCTGTTCGACGCACCGACCGGCACGCGCCTGGCCAGCGCCGGTGCCTCGACGCACGCGCCGCGTTTCCTGCTGCTCTACGGCTCGCTGCGCGAGCGCTCGTACAGCAAGCTGCTGACGCTCGAAGCGGCGCGTCTGCTCATCGCCATGGGTGGGGAAGTACGAGTCTTCGATCCCGCCGGACTGCCATTGCCGGACTCGGAACCGGAGACCCACCCCAAGGTGCAGGAGCTGCGCGAAGCCGCCGCCTGGGCCGAAGGCATGGTCTGGACATCGCCCGAACGCCACGGCGCGATGACGGGCATCATGAAGGCGCAGATCGACTGGATTCCGCTGAGCATCGGTGCGGTCCGCCCTACACAGGGCAAGACGCTGGCCGTGATGGAAGTGTCGGGCGGCTCGCAGTCGTTCAATGCCGTCAACCAGCTGCGTGTGCTCGGCCGCTGGATGCGCATGATCACGATCCCGAACCAGTCGTCGGTCGCCAAAGCCTTCCTGGAATTCGACGAGGCCGGGCGCATGAAGCCCTCGGCCTACTACGAGCGCGTGGTCGACGTGATGGAAGAGTTGATGAAGTTCACGCTGCTCACACGCGACGTGGCGCCGTACCTGGTGGACCGTTACAGCGAGCGCAAGGAAAGCGCTGACGAATTGTCCAAGCGCGTCAACCAGCGCGCGATCTGAGCGCTGTGGCCGGCTCACGCCATCTGCCCGTGGTGGCCGCGCTGGGCACGGCGCAGACGTTGGCGTGGGCCTCGACCTACTACCTCCCGGCCATGCTCGCCGTGCCGATGGCGAAGGACATCGGCGTCTCGACGCCGACGGTCTTTGCGGCCTTCTCGATGGCGCTCATCGTGTCCGCGCTGCTCGGGCCGTACGCAGGACCTTCCATCGACCGCTGGGGTGCGCGGCCGGTGCTCTCCGGCACGAACCTCGTGTTCGCTCTGGGCCTCGCCGCGTTGGCAAACGCGCACGGCCCGGCCGGCCTGTTCGGCGCGTGGGTGATCCTCGGCATAGGCATGGGCAGCGGGCTCTACGAGGCGGCGTTCTCTGCGCTCGTGCGGCTGTATGGCCGCGACTCGCGCAACGCCATCACCGGCATCACGCTGATCGCCGGGTTCGCCAGCACCATCGGCTGGCCACTCTCGAACCTGCTTGAACATCAGGTGGGCTGGCGGGGCGCCTGCTACGCATGGGCCGCACTGCATCTGCTGATCGGGCTGCCCTTGAACTGGTCGCTGCCCAAGGCAAGCCCTCAAAGCCTGTTGTCCGGCGCCGAACCAGCCGCGTCCGCCAGCCACTCGGTCCCACTGACTGGCGCGCGCGCCAAGCGCGCAGGCATCCTGCTCGCCACCGTATTCGCCGCCACTTGGTTCATCAGCACGGCGATGGCGGCGCACTTGCCACGCCTGCTTCAATCGACAGGCGCCACGCTGGCAACGGCGGTCGCCGTGGGTGCCCTGATCGGGCCGGCGCAAGTCGCCGGACGGTTGCTCGAGTTCGGCTTCCTGCGGCGGCTTCACCCCCTGTTGTCAGCACGTCTTGCGGCGATGATGCATCCCATCGGCGCATCATTGCTGCTGCTTGTTGGCGGGCCGGCCGCGGCTGTCTTCGCGGTGATGCACGGCGCCGGCAACGGCATCCTGACGATCGCGAACGGCACGCTGCCGCTCGTGCTCTTCGGGTCCAAGGGCTATGGTCAACGGCAAGGAATGCTGATGGTCCCGGCGCGATTGGCACAAGCCTCCTCGCCGTGGCTGTTCGGCCTGTGTCTCGACCAGTGGGGCTCGGGGGCACTGTGGGTGTCCGGCGCGGTCGGGTTGCTGGCCTTCGGTGCGTTGTTCGCGATGCCGAAGCCGTCCGGCAAGCTGGCGCCCTCGTTGAGCCCGGTGACCCCTTCAACCTCGTAGCGAGGCATGAACATCCGAGTGGCCACTCCCGCAGGCGCCGAGGCCATCACGGCCATCTAGGCGCCCTTCGTCGAGATTACGAGTAACTCGTTTGAACTCTCGCCGCCCGGCGTCGACGAGATGCGCGGCCGATGAGGAGGGCTGCGAATGGGTGCCAATCCCCAGGAGCCCAGTGAGTCGTAAGCCGACGTAGTTCGGGAGCAGGCGCCTCCCGCTTGATGCTCAAATCCTCAGACGACGGCCCGCGGTACCTCGCTCACCGGGACCGCGGTAGGTGCCGATCCTTCAGAGGGTCGGCGAGTGACCCGCGTCATCGGGTGTTTGCGCACAATGACCTTATGGACCTGCTCAAGACGTTCGCGCTGTTCGTGGCGACCGCGATCGCCGAGATCGTTGGCTGCTACCTGCCTTACCTGTGGCTGAAGCGGGATGGACCGGTCTGGCTGCTGATCCCGGCTGCCGCGAGCCTGGCCCTGTTCGCCTGGCTGCTGACGCTGCACCCCACTGCTGCGGGCCGGGTCTATGCCGCGTATGGCGGTGTCTACATCGGCGTCGCCGTGCTGTGGCTGTGGGTGGTCGACCGCGTGCAGCCCACGCTGACCGACTGGATTGGCGTCGGGATCAGCCTGCTGGGCATGGCGATCATCATGGCGGGGCCGCGCTTCGCTCGATGAAGCACTGCCCAAGACGAACCCGAAGGACAGACGATGGAAAAGTGGATCGCCTATGCGTTCATCTCGATGGTGTTCGCAGGCTTCACCTCCGTGATAGCCAAGCTCGGGCTGGCAGGCATCTCGGGCGACCTCGGCCTGGCCATACGAACCTGCTTCGTGTTCGTGTTCGTCCTGATGTTCGCGGCCGTCGTAGTCCCGACCAGCGAACTGAGCGGCCTGACCGGTCGCAACCTGCTGTGGCTCGGCGCCTCTGGTGTCACGACCGCATGCTCATGGGTCTTTTACTACCGGGCCATCAAGCTCGGTGAAGTGTCGACGGTCGCACTGATCGACAAGGGCAGCGTCGTCGTGGCCTTGCTGCTCGCTTGGTGGGTGCTCGGCGAGGGCATCACTCCTGCAAAACTGCTCGGTGGCTGCCTGATCGTGGCCGGCATGCTGGTCATCGCACGAGGCTGATCCCGCCTGCTTCTTGAGCAGGAGAGGCCGTCGCATGGTCCAGCCGCAGCACCAACCCGGCCCTCGCCGCGGCCGGCACAACAGCGCCGATCACCGCTTCTGTCGTTTGCCCTGGCGACGCCGGGTGATTGCCTCCTTGTCGGGTCTCTTCGTCGGGCACTGGCGCGTCAGCCACCAAACGGCGACGACCAGCACCGCGCCCGCCACCGCCCAGAGAATGAAGATGGTGTCCGCCATCTGCAGCGATACCCAGCTCCCACCGATGTACATGTTCGACTCCTGATGTGACTGTTCGAGTGGCGAACTGCCCACCTGGCTCGCAAGCGCTCGAAGGGCTCGCCAACCCCCTGCTGCTACACGCGGGCCGCCAGCTCGCCCGCTCCAACCAGCACGACAAGGTAGGGGGGCGTACACGATGGCAGCGCTCTCCTGGTGGACCATCCACTTCAGGGTGTTGGTGGACAGTGATGTCCCGACGGCCCCCCCCGGCGACCGTCGGGCACCCGGGTCGGGATAGCGTCGCACGCGACGAACGCATCCGACCCGCCTCACTTCGGCGCGTTCGCGCAAGCCTTCACCTGCGCCTCGAACCGCTCCTTGCGCAGCCGATTCTGGTAAGGCGCGGCTTGCGCGCGCGGACCGTGGTCCAGCAGCAGCACGGGCGCGTCTGGCGGGCACTGCAGCGGCCCGGTGGCGGTTGGCCCCCGCGGGTCACCGGGGTTCGCGACCCGGGCCTCTTGCTTGGCCTTGCGCGCATGCCCGATGGCCTGCCAGTCGGGGCCAGCCAGGGTGGGCAAGGTGGTGCTCAGTGTGATGACGCCGATCAGGGCGATGAGTAGCTTTTTCATGATGATTCCTGGAGTTGATGAAGGCAATGCAAAGGTGAGCGACGAGGCTCGCGCCCTCAGATCAATCCAGCCACCTGCAGAAAGCGACGCGTATCGGAACCCGATCACGGCGACCAACCGTGGTCAGGAATCGGACTGCCGCCGGTGGCGGCTCGGCATGGACCCACCAGGTCAGCGGCTCGGGTTCCTTGCCTTCACTGGTGAATGCATGCGGGCTCGGCGTCGCGGTGATGTAGCAGAGCGCGCAGGGTCTGCTGCCCGAGGCCATCGGCATGCCAGCCGCATCCCCGGTCGATGCCGTCGTGGCGCGGACTTCCTGCATCGAGAGCACCGAAGCACGGGCACCCGTGCCCGCCACCACCACGCAGAGCAGCAGCGCAGCCCCGACGAAGGTGCACCATCGGCGCAGGGATTCAGGCCGCAGCACGCTGCCCCCTCCAGAACGCGAAACGCCAGGCTCGACGTTCGCGCGTCTGCCGCATCAACAGGTACGCCGCCGGAATCACGAACATCGACAGCAGCGGCGCGGTGATCATCCCGCCGACCATCGGCGCGGCGATACGCTGCATGACCTCGGAACCGGTGCCCGTGCCCCACATGATGGGCAACAGGCCGGCCAGGATCACCGCCACCGTCATCGCCTTCGGCCGCACACGCAGCACCGCACCTTCGCGGATCGCGTCCAGCAGGTCGGCATGGCTCGTGGTGCCGTCCTGGATGCGAACGTCCCAGGCCTGCTTCAGGTACAGCAGCATGATCACGCCAAACTCGGCCGAGACCCCGGCCAGCGCGATGAAGCCGACAGCCCCCGCGACCGACAGGTTGTAGCTCAGCAGGTACAGCAGCCAGATACCGCCGACCAGCGCGAACGGCAAGGTCGCCATGATCAGCAGCGCCTCGTCGAAGCGCTTGAAGGTCAGGTACAACAGCACGAAGATGATCAGCAGCGTGAACGGCACGACCACCTTCAGCTTCGCCGTCGCGCGCTCCAGGAACTCGAACTGCCCCGACCAGGAAATCGAGTAGCCCGCCGGCAGCACTACCTTCTGTGCGACGACCCGCTGCATGTCCTGCACCGCCGACTTCAGATCGCGCCCGCGGATGTCCACGTAGACCCAGCCCGACAGCCGCGCGTTCTCGCTGCGCAGCATCGGCGGGCCGTCGGTGATCCGGATGTCGGCCACGTCGGAGAGCACAATCCGAGCGCCCTTCTCGGTGACGATCGGCAGCACGCGCAGCTTTTCCAGCGAGTCCCGAATCTCGCGCGGATAGCGCAGGTTGATCGGGAAACGCTGCAGGCCTTCGACCGTCTCGCCGATGTTGTCGCCGCCCACCGCCGAGGTGATGACGGCTTGCACATCGGCGATGTTCATGCCGAAGCGCGCGGCAGCGTCGCGGTTGATCGTCACATCGACGTAGCGCCCACCCGTCAGGCGCTCGGCCAGCGCGCTGCTGACCCCCGGCACGTCCTTCAGGGCCTTCTCGATCTCGCCGGTGACGCGGTCGATCACCGCCAAGTCGGTGCCGGCCACCTTCACCCCGACCGGGCTCTTGATGCCGGTGGCCAGCATGTCGATGCGATTGCGGATCGGCGGCACCCAGATGTTGGCCACCCCCGGCACCTTGACGATGCGGTCGAGTTCATCGACCAACTTGTCCTGCGTCATGCCGGCACGCCACTGGCTCTTCGGCTTGAACTGGATCGTGGTCTCGAACATTTCCATCGGCGCCGGATCGGTGGCGGTCTCGGCACGGCCGGCCTTGCCGTAGACGCTCAGCACCTCGGGCACGGTCTTGATCAGCCGGTCGGTCTGCTGCAGCAGCTCGGCCGCCTTTCCGGCCGACAGGCCCGGCAAGGCCGACGGCATGTACAGCAGGTCACCCTCGTCCAGCCTTGGCATGAACTCACCGCCGATGTGTTGCAGGGGCCAGAAGCTGATGACCAGGGCCACGGCGGCCACCACCAGCGTCAGCTTGGGGGCACGCAAGACCCCGTTGAGCAATGGCCGGTAGATCGCGATCAGCAGGCGATTGAGGGGATTGGTCTTCTCGTCCGGAATGCGCCCCCGGATCAGGTAGCCCATCAGCACCGGGATCAACGTCGCCGAGAGCCCCGCCGCCGCGGCCATCGCGTAGGTCTTCGTGAAGGCCAGCGGCGAGAACAGCCGCCCCTCCTGCGCTTCCAGCGTGAACACCGGAATGAACGACAAGGTGATGATCAGCAGCGAGAAGAACAGCGCCGGTCCGACCTCGGCGGCCGAGTCACCGATGACGCGCCAGCGTGCTTCGCCTTCGAGCTTCTGATCCGGATGCTCGTGGCTCCAGCGTTCGAGATGCTTGTGCGCGTTCTCGATCATCACCACCGCCGCGTCGACCATCGCGCCGATCGCGATCGCGATGCCGCCGAGCGACATGATGTTCGCGTTCACGCCCTGGTAGTGCATCACGATGAACGCCATCAGGATGCCCAGCGGCAGCGACACGATCGCGACGAAGGCCGAGCGCAGGTGGAACAGGAAGATGAAGCAGACCACGGCCACGACGGCGAACTCTTCCAGCAGCTTGTGCCCGAGGTTGTCGACCGCGCGCTCGATCAGCCCCGAGCGGTCGTAGACCGGCACGATCTCGACACCCTTCGGCAGGCTGGACTGCAGCGACTTCAGCTTCTCCTTCACGGCGGCGATGGTCTCCAGCGCGTTCTTGCCGGACCGCATCACGATCACGCCGCCCGCAGATTCGCCCTCGCCATCGAGTTCACCGATGCCGCGTCGCATCTCGGGTCCGACCTGGATGCGGGCCACGTCACCGAGGCGCACCGACACGCCGGCGGCTGTGCTGACCAACGGCACCTTGCGGAAATCATCCAGCGACTGCAGGTAGCCCGAGGCGCGCACCACATACTCGGCCTCGCCGAGTTCGAGCACCGAACCGCCGGCCTCCTGGTTCGACTTCTGGATCGCCTCGACCACCTTGGTGTGCGGGATGCCGTAGGCCGCGAGCTTGTCGGGGTCGAGCAGGATCTGGTACTGGCGCACCATGCCCCCGACCGACGCCACCTCGGCCACGTTGGGCACCGTCTTCAACTCGAACTTCAGAAACCAGTCCTGCAGCGCGCGCAGTTGCCCGGCGTCCTGCGTACCGCTGCGGTCTACGAGCGAATACTGGTAGATCCAGCCCACACCGGTCGCGTCCGGCCCGAGCGAGGCTTTGGCGCCGGGCGGCAGCTTGGACTGCACCTGGTTCAGGTACTCCAGCACCCGCGAACGCGCCCAGTACAGGTCGGTGCCGTCCTCGAACAGCACGTAGACGAAGGAGTCGCCGAAGAACGAATAGCCCCGCACCGTCTTCGCACCCGGCACCGACAGCATCGTGGTCGTCAGCGGGTAGGTGATCTGGTTCTCGACGATGCGCGGCGCCTGGCCCGGGTAGGTTGTGCGGATGATCACCTGCACGTCCGACAGGTCAGGCAGCGCGTCCAGCGGCGTGCGCTGCAACGAGTACACGCCCCAGGCGCTGAGCATCAACGTCGCCAGCAGCACCAGGAAGCGGTTGGCGATCGACCAGCGGATCAGCTTGGCGATCATGGCTTGCTCCCCGATACCGGGGCGGGCGCGACGGCCGCCTTGGGCTCGGGCGCCAGCACTGTCACCGCGGTGAGCTGAGGCAGGCTTTCGGCGTCCATGTAGAACTCGAAGCTGACCTTGTCGCCGACCGCCAGTCCGCGTGGCAGCCCTCGCTGGGGCAGCTTGAAGTCCATCGTCATCGGCCCCCATTTCAGCGAGGCGATCGGGCCATGCGACAAGGTGACTGCTGTCGGGCCGATGTTCTCCACCTTGGCATCCCCCTGGTGGCGGGGTGCGGTGTTTGCCGCATCAGGCTTGGGCTCGACGTTCAGGCGCGCTTCGACACCCTTGAGACTGGCTTCCGAGTCGATCAGGAACTGCGACGACACCACCACACGCTGGCCGGCCAGCAGACCGCGCTTGATCTCGGTCTGACCGCCGCTCTCGATGCCGATTTCCACATCCACGGGGCGGAAGCGGCCGTTGTCCTCGGCCAGCATCGCGACCGTCCGCTTGCCCGTCTGGATGATGGCTTCGGTGGGCACCAGCAGCGCCTTCTCGTTGCGCATGTCCATGAACTGCATCTGCACGAACATGCCGGGAACCAGCGCGCCGCTCGGGTTCGCCAGTTCAAGGCGGGCCTTCAACGTCCGGGTGGTCGCATTGACCTCGGGCAGGATGGCCTGCACTTTGCCGTCGAACTTCGTGCCGGGCACCGCCGGGCTGATGGCCTGGACCTTTGCGCCCGGCCGCAGCAAGGCGGACTGGCTCTCCGGCACTTCGGCATTGGCCCACACGGTGCCGAGGCCGTTGATCCGGAACAGCGTGGCCCCCGCCATCACCGTCATGCCCTCTCGCGCCATCAACTCGGTGACGACCCCGGCGATCGGCGCGACCAGCGTGATGCGTGGCTGCGTGCGGCCGCTGCTGTCGACCAGCGCGATCTGCGCGTCGCTCATGCCCACCTGGCGCATGCGCTGGCGTGCCCCGTCCACCAACGGCGCGAGATCGGTGCCCTGCATGCGGCGCACCGACAGGAATTCTTCCTGCGCCGCAATCCAGTCCGGCACGTACAACTCGGCCAGCGGCTGCCCCTTGGCCACCCGGTCGAGCGTCGCGCGCACCTGCAAGCGCTCGACATAGCCGGTCGCCCGGGCTTGAACGATGACCTGGTCGCGCTCGTTGAAGGCGATGCTGCCGACGGCGGACACCTGCGGCGACAACGTCCCTTCGGTGACCAGTGCCGTGCGCACGCCCAGGTTCTGCTGGATGCGCGGGCTGACCGTCACTTTGCTGCCGTCGCTGTCGCCATCCGCATAGACCGGCACCAGCATCATGTCCATGAACGGCGACTTGGCCGGCTTGTCGAACTTGTTCCCCGGCACCATCGGGTCGTGGTAGTACAGGACCTTCTTGCCAGTCGTCGGATCGACATCGCCGGCCTTGATGCCAGAGGTGATGTGGCGGCGCGTTGCCTCCTCGCCCTGGGCAATGCTCTGCGGGCCGGTGTCGAGCACGGCACCGGTCGGCGGCGCGCCATCGGCCGGCGGCGCAGCGGCAGATGAACCGGCGTTCATGCCCATGCCGCGGTGCATGCCGAACATGTAGACGCCATAGGTTACGGCGGTGGCGAGCACGGCCGCGACGGCGGCCATGGCGATGGTTTTGGTTTTCATGGGCTGGTCCTCGGTCGCACTCAGGGGCGAATCACGGCGGCGTCATGGCCAGCCGGAATCAGGTAGTTGAGCTGGGCCCACAGACGGGCGGCTTCCAGCTCCAGCTTCAGGCGATCGATCCGGGTGTCGATCTCGGCGCGGCGGGCGTCGAGCACCGCCGCCAGACCTGAACTGGCAGCGCCGCCGCTCGCACCGCCGCGGTAGCTAGCAATCGCAGCACGCGTTCGTTCACCGGCGAGCGGAATCAGCGTGGTGTCGTAGCGCTCCAGGCGGTGGCGGTCGTTCTGCCACTCCTGCAGCATCGCCAGGGTCTGCGCGACATGCTCGCGCGTCGCGTCCTCGCGCTCGGCACGCATCTGATCGACGGTGGCGAGCTTGGCGGCGAGTTCGCGGTCCTGTCGATTCACCTGGTCCCATTGCAGGGGCACCGACACGCTCAGAAACACGTAGTCCGAATACGAGGGACCGCGCTTTGCGTAGGTCAGCCCCACGCTCCAATCCGCCTTCTTGTTGGCGCGCGCGAGGTCCGCCTCGGCCTGGGCGACGTTCTGCTTGCTCGCCATCACGGCGATCTCGGGGTGATGGGCGAAGCGCGCCTCCAGGTCCTCGGCGCCGAGCGGAACCGCATCGGTCGCCGGCTTGTCGGCCAGCGGCTGCTTTGCGGCGGCCCCGACCCAGCGCACGAGCTGCGTCACGCTGTTGGCCACCTGCCGATCGCTTTGATCGATGCGGTCCTCGATCAGCGCAACGGACGCGCGCGCCGCGAAGACATCCGCCTGCGAGCCGCGCCCGCCGCGGTAGGCGGCGTCGGCGGCGTCCACCTGCAGGCGGCTCTCATCGCGCTGGGCGATCAGCGAGTCCCGGATGCGTTCCTGGTAGTAGCGCTCCAGCCAGGCGATCGCCGTGTCCCGCTGCAGGTTTGCCAGCACCATCGCACGGCTCGCCTGGGCAGTCTCCGCCTCGCGCTCGAAGCGAGTCGATCGGGCTTTGCGCTTCGCATCACGGGTCAGCTCCTGGCTGATGCCGATGGTGCGCATCGTGAAGTCGTCGCGCGTGATGCTGAAGCGGTTCGAGCCGTTGATGGGCAACGCGTCCAGGCTCACCCGCAAGGTCGGGTCCGGCAACTGGCCGGCGGCCACTGCCATCTCCCGGGCGCCGCTGGCCGCACTGTCCTGCGCGACGATCTGCAGCGACCGTTCCTGCGCCAGGGCCAGCGCCTGGTCGAGCGTGAGCGGCGGCAGCGTTTGGGCATGGGCACCGAGGCCGATGGCGACGGACAAGAGGGGCAGCAGCCAGGCCGCGCGCCGACGGGCGCCCCTCGGCGACTGTTCGGATGGCGATGGAACGTGGAACATGGAACCTCCAGACAACGAAACGGTGGCTTCGTATCGGCTCGATCGGCAGCGACGGGGAAGGGCCCGAGTGCGAACGAACGCGACCGATGCGCCAAGTCGACCCGAAGGGTCGTCAGCGCAACGAGGTCTGGGAGATCAGATTCGGAAACAGCAGTGCAGGATGGCGAGCGGCGGAGTCGCCGCAGCCAGTGCACTGACCGCGTCGGCCGCAGGGCGCGGCACAGCGGTGGGCTCGGGAGCCAGGGGGGTGAGATACAGCGCGGTGAGGAATACCGCAGGCACCGTCAATGTGGCGGCATGATCGCTCTGTTGCCCCTGGTGGCAATGCTCGGCGCAGAGGTTGGAAAACGAGGGGTCCATCATCCCCGCCATCTCTTCGCAATTGACCATCTGCCCGGCAACCACACCATCGGCAGCGTGGGGTTGCATGACATCGACCGCATCAACGGATGGCACTTGCAGCTTCGACGCCGCCAGCCCGGGGCATGCGTACGCCGAGACCGCCAACTGCGCCATCAGCACGACGCCGATCAGTACGCGGCAGACTGTCCGCAGCAGGCTACGGGTCATGATCGCGCGCCCCGCAGCGTCAACCGCGGCAGCGCACAAGCGCGGGCAGCGCATGCGGAGCACAACATGTTGACGGAGGTGGAATTCATGAATGTGGATGCCCGTCAGGCGGCGGAACAAGGACGCAGTTTGATTGTAGAGCGCTGCATCACCATGCCTCAGAAAAACTTGCGCAAGTCCAGTCCGGCGTAGAGACCAGCCACCTGATCTCCGTACCCGTTGAACAACTGCGTGGGTCGGTTCGCCACCAGATTCGGAATGCGGCGCTCCTTTGCCTGCGCCCAACGGGCGTGATCCACGTCCGGATTGACGTTGGAGTAGAAACCGTACTCGCCGGGCACAGACCGCTCCCATGTGGTTAGCGGCTGGCGCTCGACAAAGCGAATCCGAACGATCGACTTCGCAGACTTGAAACCGTACTTCCACGGCACGACGAGGCGGACCGGCGCGCCGTTCTGGTTCGGCAGCACTTCGCCGTACAGCCCGACGGCCATGATCGTCAGCGGATGCATGGCTTCGTCGATCCGCAAGCCCTCGGTGTACGGCCAGGGAAGCACCGGCGACCGCAGACCGAGCATGTTCTCAGGCTGGGTCGCGGTGACGAACTCGACGAACTTCGCCTTCGAAGTAGGCTCCACCAGCCGGGCAAGCCGGTTGAATTCGAAACCGATCCAAGGAATCACCATGGACCACGACTCGACGCAACGCAACCGATAGACGCGCTCTTCGAGTGGCAACTTCAGCAAGTCCTCGATGCCAAAGCTGCCCGGCTTGGCCACCTCGCCCTCGACGATCACGGTCCAAGGGCTCACGCTCAGTTGCTTGGCGTAGGCCGCAGGGTCGCTCTTGTCGGTCCCGAACTCGTAGTAGTTGTTGTAGGTGGTGACGTGCTTGTAGGTGTTGGCGGTTTCCGTCGTGCTGAAGGCACTCTTCGATGCCCCCGTCAGCTTGCGCAGGCCAAGGGTGATATCGGGCTCATCTGCCTTGGGCGTGCACGCGCTCAGCGCTCCGGTCAGGCCGCCGATCGAACCAGCCGCCACAAGCTTCAGCCAGTCGCGCCGACGTTGGTACACCTCACGCGGCGTGATTTCGCTGGGTTGGTGGTCAGGTGGACGCTGGATGAGCATGATGTGGAATATCCCCCTTATCGGTCGAGGATAGGCCTCGAATCCTTACGCCGAGGCCACGCCGGTCGGACCGGACAAGCTGCCGCCGACTGCTATCGCGCTGCCTGCAATGGAGGCGGAATCCGGCAGCGCCGCCCGGGGTGGGTGTTCATGACGGACTGTGCGCCAACACCCCGTCAAGGCTGGTACGTCTCAATCGCAAGGCGTTCGTGATGACCGACACCGAGCTGAGGCTCATGGCCAGCGCCGCGATCATCGGCGACAACAGCCACCCAGTGAACGGGAACAGCACGCCGGCCGCGAGCGGAACGCCGAGCGCGTTGTAGACGAAGGCAAAGCCCAGGTTCTGCTTCATGTTGGCGATGGTCTCGTTCGAGATGACCCGAGCGGTGGCGATGCCGCGCAAGTCGCCCTTGACCAGGGTCACCTGCGCGCTGTTCATCGCCACGTCGGTGCCGGTGCCCATCGCCACGCCCACGTCGGCCCGCGCAAGGGCCGGTGCGTCGTTGATGCCGTCACCGGCCATCGCGACGATGCGGCCCTCGCGTTGCAGCTTCTCGACCAGCGCGAGCTTGTCGGCGGGCTTCACTTCACCATGCACTTCGTCGATGCCGAGCCGGGCGGCGATCGCCTTCGCGGTTGTCAGGCCATCGCCCGTCGCCATGATCACCCGCATGCCGGTGGCGCGCAGCGTCGCCAGGGCCTCAGCGGTGCTGGCTTTGACCGGGTCGGAAACGGCAAGCAGCCCTGCGAGCGCGCCATCGACGGCCAGGAACATCACGCTGGCGCCTTCCGCGCGCAGTGCCTCGGCCTGCGCCGTCAGTGCCTCGACCGGCACGCCGAGCTGAGTCATCAGCGCGGTGTTGCCTAGCGCCAGTGCCTTGCCGGCGATCTGGCCGCGAACGCCGATGCCAGTGCTCGACTCGAAGCCCTCGGGCTTGTCGAGCGCAAGCCCGCGCTCACGAGCAGCATTGACGATGGCGTCGGCCAGTGGATGCTCGCTGCCTTGATCGAGGCTGGCCGCCAGGCGCAGCACTTCGTCCTCGGCAAATCCCGTTGCAGGCACGGCGCGGTCAAATCGCGGTTTGCCTTCCGTCAGCGTGCCGGTCTTGTCCACGATCAGCGTGTCCACCTTGCGGAAGTTCTCGATTGCCGCCGCGTCTCGGAACAACACACCCTGCGTCGCTGCCTTGCCGGTGGCGACCATGATGGACATCGGCGTGGCCAGACCCAGCGCGCAAGGGCAGGCAATGATGAGCACCGCCACGGCATTGATCAGGCCGAACACCCAGCTCGGCTCCGGCCCGAACACGCCCCACACGACAAAGGTCAGCAACGCGATGCTGACGACAGTCACGACAAAGTAGCCCGCCACCTGGTCGGCCATGCGCTGCATCGGTGCCTTGGACCGCTGCGCCTGCACGACCATCTGCACGATGCTCGCGAGCACGGTCTGCGAGCCGACTTTCTCGGAACGCATCACCAGCGCGCCGTTGGTGTTCAGCGTCGCGCCGATCAGCTTGTCACCGACGCGCTTGGTCACCGGTACCGGTTCCCCGGTCAGCATGGACTCGTCCACCGCGCTGCTGCCCTCCAGCACGACACCATCGACAGGCACCTTTTCACCAGGCCGCACGCGCAGCGAATCACCGACATGGACGTGGGTCAGTGGCACATCCTCTTCGGCGCCATCGGCGTTGATGCGCCGCGCCGTCTTGGGCGCCAGGCCGAGCAGCGACTTGATCGCCGCCGAGGTCTGCGAACGCGCCTTGAGTTCGAGCAACTGCCCGAGCAGCGTCAGCGAAATGATCACCGCCGCCGCCTCGAAATAGACCGACACCCGGCCCATCGAAACGAAGGACGCGGGGAACACGCCGGGCGCCACCGTAGCGACCACGCTGTAGAGGAAAGCCGCCGACGTGCCCAGGCCGATCAGCGTCCACATGTTCGGGCTGCGATGCATCACGGATTGCACTGCGCGCTCGAAGAACGGCCAGCCTGCCCACAGCACGATGGGCAAGGTGAGCACCAGCTCGATCCAGCTCTGCGTGGCCATCTCGAACCACCCCATCCGGTGACCGGCCATCGCAAGCACCGTGACGACGATCGTCAGCGGCAGCGTCCAGACGAAGCGCCGCCGGAAGTCCGTCAGCTCGGGGTTCTCGCCCTCGTCGAGCGTGGGCATCTCGGGCTCCAGCGCCATGCCGCACTTCGGGCAGGCGCCGGGGTGATCCTGCCGCACCTCGGGGTGCATGGGGCAGGTATAGATGGCGCCGACAACGGCGGCTGCCGGGATGGCAGAGGCTGTCGCCATTGGAGTCGCGGCCGCCGAAGCTGTGGTGGCCAGGTACCTGGCCGGATCGGCTGCGAACTTGGCCTTGCAACCCGCGCTGCAAAAGTAGAAGGGATGCCCTTCGTGCTGCAACGCATGCGCCGATTGAGCGGTCACCGTCATGCCGCAGACCGGGTCTTTCGAGGGCTGGGGCGCCTCGGTGGCCGTGCCTACTTTGGGCGCACAGCAGCACGAGCGCGTTGCCGGTGCGGTTGTGTCTGCTGTCTGCTGCACGGGGCCCGGATGGGTGGTTTCATTCATCGTGTTCTCCTCCTGTCGCCAGGGATACACACAGCATAGACTCCGTACTCGACCCCAGAGTCAAGGACTTTCTACGATGACCGCAAGCAGCCCCGCATCCCTGACCATCGGACGACTCGCGCGCGCCGCCGGCGTGGGCGTCGAGACCATCCGCTACTACCAGCAGCGCGGGCTGCTGCCCGTGCCGGCTTCGGAAGGAAGCTTTCGAAAGTACCCAGTGGCACTGACGGCGCGCATCCACTTCATCAAGCGCGCCCAGCAACTCGGCTTCTCGCTGGACGAGATCACCGAACTGCTGCGGCTGGAGGACGGGGCCCACCGCAGTTTGATCCGGCGCATCGCGACCGATCGGCTGGTACAGATCGAGAAGAAGGTGGCCGACCTGAAGCGGATGCAGAAAACCCTGAAGCACCTCGTCATCGAGTGCGAACACACGCGCCGCGATCTACCGTGTCCGATCATCGCGTCGCTGGTTCAGGAGGGCAGCGGTTTGACACCGCTCGCCTCCTGAGCACCCTACTTGTGCTTCGCCAGCCAGCGATCGAACTGCGCGATTTCCTTCTTCTGCGCGGCAATGATCGACTTCGCCATCGCTTTCATCTCGGGAGACTTGCCATGCGCCAGCTCCATCTGCGCCATGTCGATGGCGCCCTGATGGTGGACCTTCATCATCATCGCGAAGTCCTTGTCGGTGTCGCCCGACATCGGCATCTTCTGCATTCTGTCTATGCCACCCATCATCGATTGCTTCATCGCGTCCGGTCCCCCGGCACCCTTCTCCATCTTGCCCATCGGCATGCTGGCGGATGAAGCCATCGGCGGCGCGCTCTGCGCTTGTGCTGATGCCACGAGGCAAAGCGCCACGAGTGGGGCGAGCAATAACGAGCGGGTTGCTTCGAATGTTCTTGAGTTCATGATGAATTCCTAGGGTCAGATTCAGCGGTCGGTGCGGTGCGGAACTCCGCTGCCCCACCTTAGGCCGATGGCTGGCGACGGCCTGTAGGACGCCGCCATTAAAGAAGGCAGTCGAGCACCGACGCACGGCCTGACGCGAGTCGCGCCGAGCCCGTGTGCGGAAGCCTTGTCACTTGGCGACCTGAATCTCGGTCACGACGATTCCGCCACCCAGCTTCTCTGCCCGGAACTTCACCTTGTCGCCGGGCTTGACCATGTCGAGCATGGCGGGGTCCTTGACCTGGAACAGCATCGTCATGCCGGGCATGTCGAGGTTCTTGATCTCGCCGTGCCTGATGGTGATCTTCTTGGTGTCCTTGTCGACCTTGCGAACCTCACCTTCGGTCATGTCGGTGGTGCTGGCCTGGGCCACAACGAGGCTCGTGCCGACGACAGGCGTTGCGGCTGCCTGCGCCGAGGCAACGAGCGGCAACGCCGAGACAAAGGCGATTGCGGCCGTGGAAATGAGTGACTTCAAAGTGTTCATGGTGCGTCCTTGCGGGTTTCGTGTTGAGGGATAGTGTCAATCGAGGGAATCATCAGTGCTTGTGATCGGTATGGCCGTCCGCCTTCGCAGGTGTAGCTACACCTGCGACGACCACATTGCCCTTCATGCCGGCGTCGTAGTGCCCTGGTTGCAGGCAAGCGAAATCGAAGGTGCCGGCCTTGGTGAACTGCCACACCAGCTCGCTGGTCTTGCCGGGTTCGACGCTGGCCTGGTTCGGATCGGCGTGTTCCATCTCGGGGAACTTGAGCATCAAGGCTGCGTGCTCTTTCAGCTCCTTGATCGTGCCCAGCACCATCTCGTGCTTGAGCTGGCCTTCGTTCTTGAGCACGAAGCGAATCGTCTCGTTGCGCTTGACGGACACACTGGACGGGCTGAAGCGCATGGCATCGCTCATCGTGATCTCGACGGTGCGGCTGGCCTTCTTCGGGTCACCGGGCTTGCCGAGCGCTGATGCATGGCCTTCGTGAGAGGCAGCGCCTGCCTTCTTGTCGTGGTCTTCGCCGACATGGGCGAAGGCGACACCGCCGATCGCAATCAGACCGATCGCGAGGAGTTTGTTGAGGTGTTTCATGGAGTCCTTTCAGGTTGACGTGGGATAGGGGAATGGACGTCAATGCCCCGTGTGGCCAACAGGCTTGCGCACCTGCACTTCGACCTCTTTCATGGGCATGTTCCTGGTGGGCATCGATTGCCCGCCTTCCGACTGGAAGCGCGCGGGCTCGGGCATCGCGCCCGTCCACTCGAAGGCCACCGTGCCCTTGGGGTGCTGGTACCAGCCGGGGTCTTTGTAGTCGCCGGCTTTCTGGTCCTTGCGAACCTTGACCATGCTGAACATGCCGCCCATCTCGACCGAACCGACCGGCCCTTCGCCGGTCATCATTCGTTCGGTGTTGTCGGGCAGCGGCATCTCCATCTCCGCCATGTCGGCCATGCCGCGTTCGCTCATCACCATGTAGTCGGGGATCAGCTTCGTGATCTGCTTGGCGATGCCCTGGTGGTCCACGCCGATCATGGTCGGCACGTCGTGGCCCATCGCGTTCATCGTGTGATGGCTCTTGTGGCAATGGAAGGCCCAGTCGCCCTCCTCGTCGGCGACGAACTCGATCTGCCGCATCTGGCCCACCGCCACGTCGGTCGTCACCTCCGGCCAGCGCGTCGTCTTCGGCGTCGGCCCACCATCGGTGCCGGTCACCGTGAACTCGTGCCCGTGCAGATGGATCGGGTGGTTCGTCATCGTCAGGTTGCCGATGCGGATGCGCACCTTGTCGTTCTTGCGCACCACCAGCGGGTCGATGCCCGGGAACACGCGGCTGTTCCAGCTCCACAGGTTGAAGTCGAGCATCGTCATGATCTTCGGCGTGTAGGCGCCGGGGTCGATGTCGTAGGCGTTGAGCAGGAAGACGAAGTCGCGGTCCACCTCTTCGATCAGCGGATGCTTCGCCCTCGGGTGGGTGATCCAGAAGCCCATCATCCCCATCGCCATCTGCGTCATCTCGTCGGCATGCGGGTGGTACATGAAGGTGCCCGGCCGGCGCGCGACAAACTCGTAGACGAAGGTCTTGCCCGGCTGGATGGCCGGCTGGTTCAGGCCCGCCACCCCATCCATGCCGTTGGGCAAACGCTGCCCGTGCCAGTGCACCGTCGTGTGCTCGGGCAGCTTGTTGGTGACGAAGATGCGCACGCGGTCGCCTTCGACGACCTCGATCGTCGGCCCCGGGCTCTGCCCGTTGTAGCCCCACAGGTGCGCCTTGAAGCCCGGCGACATCTCGCGCACCACCGGCTCGGCAACCAAGTGGAACTCCTTGACGCCGCTGTTCATGCGCCAGGGCAGCGTCCAGCCGTTCAGCGTGACCACCGGGTTGTAGGGCCGGCCCGTGTTCGGCACCAGTGGCGGCATCGTGTCGGGCCTGGTCTGCATCACCGGCTCAGGCAATGCGGCCATCGCCACACGGCTGACGGAAGCGGCAGCGGCCGCCGCCGTGATGGCGCCGGCACCGCGAAAGAAACTGCGTCGTGAAAACATCTTGATCGTCCTCAAGTTCAATGCGCTGCCGCGCCGCTGTCCATCGTGGACATGGCGGCAGGCATCGCGGTCATGCTGGGTGTGCCAATCAAGGCCATGTCGAGATCGGCCTGCGCGAGCCAGAAGTCGCGCAACGCTTCGATGTAGCCGTTGACGCTGGAGATCTGCGAACGGGCATCGGCGAGCAGCTCGAACACACCGATCAGCATGCCGTTGTAGCGAAGCTGGTTCTCTTCCGAAATGCGCTTCTTCAACGGAACGATCTCGTCGCGGAAGTGGCGAGCGATGTCGTAGCTGGTGCGGTAGTTCGCGTAGGCACCGCGCACTTCGCTGCGCGCGTTGATCGCGGTTTCGGCCGCCCGGTTGACGGCCTGCATGTAGGTCGCTTCGGCCTTGGCGACCCGTGCGTCACCCCAGTCGAACAGCGGGAGCTCGACGCTGATCGTGTAGCCGCGTTCTGGCGGTGCGTCCCGATACGAGTTGCGCACGACGCCGACCTCCAACACGTTGACGAATCGTGTGGCGCGCGTGAGCCCGAGGTTCTGCGCCAACTGCTCCGTGCCAAGCTTGGCGGCCTGCACGTCCAGGCGCCGCGCCATCGCGGTCTGCTCGATGTCGGGCAGATCGTTCGGCGCTTTCGGCAGATCGGGCAGGCGCTCGGGCAGACGGAATTGCGTCTGTTGGCCCCACAGGCCCATCAGCCGCGTCAGGCGCTCGCGCGCAGCCCCTCGCGCTTGCTCCGAGCGCGCGAGGTTCAGGGCTGCGTCGGCGTAGAAGCTCTGCTCCCTCGCCTGCTGCAGCTTGTTCCAGTTGCCCGCCTGGGTCTGACGCCGGGCCAGCTCTGCACCGGCTTCCGCAGCGGTCTGCACTTGCAGCATGTAGCGGCCGGTCTCCTCTGCAGCGATGGCCACGTAGTAGGCCTTGCGCGTTTCGGAGGCCAGCGACAGCATGCTGAGCGCCACCGCGCCGCGGGTCTGCTCGAAGCGCCGCGACTCGATCTGGTTCACCGTCGGCAGCATCAGCAGACGCGCCAGGTTGAACTGGATGCTGCGGTCGATCTCGACGCCCGAACCCTGGGTCAAGCGGCCGAAGCTGACGCCCGGGTTCGGCAGCCGGCCGGCCTGCACCCTATCGGCCTCGGAGATACCGAGTTCAGCGAACGAGGCTTGCAGGCCCCTGTTGTTCAACAAGGCGATCTGGACGGCATCGTCCGCCGACAGCGGCTGTTCGAGCAGTTGCGCGACCTGCTTGTCGATGGCATCGCGGTCAGCGTCCGAGCGTGCCCATTTGACATCCTTGCCGAGCCGCTCCTTGGCGGTCTGCTCGACCGTGCCGAAGCCGCCGTCGCTGCTGAGCGTCGCGCAGCCGCTCAGGGCAATCAACGCCAGTGCGGCGAAGGCCAGCCGGGTGCGCGAGCGTGTGGAGGAGGTGGTGTTCATCGTGTCCGCCTCACTTCATCTCGTGGCCGGCATGGCCACCAGAGGCCGGCTTCGCAGCGGGAGCGGCCTGAGAAGCACCGGGTGCTAGCGGCCCGGGCGCATCGGGTTCACGCGCCTCGCGGGCGTAAGCACGCCAACCGCCTCGCTGACGGACCAGCGCGTTGGTGCTGCGCCAGGGCGCGACCTCCGGTTCATTGAAGCCTTGATAGGCACGCAGCGGCGAGACGTACAACGCCGCTGGGACTTGCGCCTTCGGATCAGCCGGCTGGGGCCGAGCGCTGGCCGGAGTGGGAGAAGCAGGCGCGGTGGCCTGGGCTTGGGCCTCAGCGGACCCGAGCACGAGCTGCAGACCAGCGATGGCCCACAGCGGCAGCGCTGCTGCCTTGGATGTCGGAAACATGACGAACCTCGCTTCGATTGCCGATGGCAAGCAGCCACCGGAAACGGTCAATGAAGCGCACGCGCAACCGCGTCAGGAACGCGGTTCCGGCGCGGCCATGACCGCGCGCGGGCGCGTGCAACGCCCGTTAAGCGAGGAGGAGTCGGGGAGGTCGATCCAGCCCGTCGGACACGAAGTCGACATGGGGCGTGGAAACGAAGCTGGCCGTCGTCATGGCCGGAGGCACGGAAGCGATGGCAAGCGCCGCCGTCGGCAGCGCTGCACCCATGCAACACGCCGCGCAGGCGCTGCATTTGACCTTCGTGAGTTTGTCCAGATGGTGGGCAGAAGGGAGGTCGTTCGCGCCACCGTCGCTGACCGACTGGTGATGGTCGTCAGCAACGCCCGTCACGTGCTGGTGCTGCCCGACAGCCGAGTGACCATGACCTCCGTTCGGCTCGGCCGTTGCGGCGACCAGCAGCCGATGGTGGTTCGGACCACAGTTGAGCATGGTCGCGGCCGCGAAGCCCTGCAGGGGCAACGCGAGCAGCAGCAACCACATCAACGCGGTACGAAGTCTGAAGACCATCTGAGAAGTGTAGATCGATTCGAAAAAGCAGGACTGCGCGCGACCTGGAGCGCAGGCCACACACCCCGCCGGAAGCGGGGTCAATCCGCAGCAAGCGCGTGAATGATCGGGCAGGCTTTGGACATCCCACTCGATCCACACGCGCGGGTCAGCTTCGAGAGGGCCGCGCGCATCGCCCTGAGATCGGTCATCTTTCGCTCGATCAGCTCCAGCTTGCGCTCTGCACTGTGGGATTTCAAGGCGAGGCAAACGAAATATGAAGACACGACAAGACTTTGATTCGCACTCGAAGTTCAGGTGTAGAAGTAAGTTTGCGTGATTGGCGCGGACGATCGGACAGCATCATGCTGATGCAGTAACTTTCGCAGGAACCGCCCTACCCCCAAACTACAATAGTGAGGAGGCAAGAGGCCTGGAGAGTCGTTTTCGATCCTCCTCCTCTCCACCAACGAAAAATATCGTTATAAATCAATAACTTAGAAAGTGACCGGGGAAAGTTTTACCACCCCCGCTTACCACCCCACTGGGATGGCTTTGACCGACCCAGGGCGTTGATCAAGTTGTTGTTCAGTTGCACCGATCACCTGTCCGCATGGGAAACCGTGACGGACAGTTCTTTTTGGGCACTGCTGATCACTTCACCGTGATTGCCCTGCGCCTTGAACAGGCCGCACCCACCAAGCCTGTCTGAAGGTCTTCCACTGGCGACTCGATAGGGCAACTTCCTCGACCCCGACGATCAAGATTCCCCTGTCTGTGATCTGCACGACTCGACAGTGATCGAGCATCGGAAGTGCAGCAACTGCCTCGCCCTGTTCAGTGAGCACGGCACACAAGCTGCGCCCACTGGAGTCCCATCCATAACCGCTTCGTGACTCAACCCTGAGCAGGCCGCGCACAGGCGCTGTTGCCTTTACCTGATCGTCAGGAAGCCGCTTGCCCAGGCTGCGCAGGCAGACCACATCGGAAAGCACTTGCCACAGTCACCGCACGGTCTCAGGCTCGACACCTTCGATCTGTGGCACAAGGACGCCCTGACGCAACCACGCTACTGCAGCCACTTCGGGATTGAGCCTTCGCCACTTCTCTGAACCGAGGAGGTCCATGGCGGTGTCTTCAAGAATCTCACGGTCGGCACGGGGCCACTGTTCATAGAGCCGATCAGCGCATCGCTTGATCCAATCGGTAGGGTCGGTCGGGGTCATCTCAGGCACCTCCTGCATGTACTGTACGTATGAACAGTATTGCCAGATGGAGCTCTGCTGTCTAGCCCCCAGCGGGAGGTTCCTTGTTGGTGATCCGTTTCACTTGCTCGTGCATCCTAGGGGGAGTGCTTCTCCCGACAAAGTTGTCATACGCACGCGGAGCTTTTCGGTTGTAATTGGTAACAGAAATCTGTTTAACGAACTTGGGGCCACCGATGAAAGAACGCACCTTCCTGCTCCCGCTTGCCGTGCTTGCTTCTGCCATTGGCGTCCCCGCTCAAGCATCGGTTCCGCTTACACCGTCTACGAACCTTGATCTGAGTAAGCTTCCGACTGCTCCGACAATTGCTCCAGCCGATAAGCTGATGTCCTATCAGTCTTCAAGCGGGGACATTTTCGAGTTCGTGCTCAAGCCAAACGCTCAGGGCGTGATGATGGCTTTTCACACCTCGCACTCTTCTCACGCATCGCACGCTTCTCACTCATCTCATCGCTCGCACTATTCTGGTCAGTGAGGATGGCGTCCCTTCGCCTTGAACTCGACCCCTCGGTCTATTCGGCAGAAGCAGCGCTAAAGGCGGCATACCGCCGAATGAACTTCCTCACGGCTGACGTAAGCACCAAGGGCGGCGCTTTAGTCTGCGACTTGATGTCCTGTCAGGGGATTGATGAACAGTCGTTCGATCATGCAGTCGAAGAGTTTCGCAAGGACCTACTTGACGAGCAGCTTCGACTCAAGCTCAAGGCCGAAACCGCTGATGTGCGCAACCTGATCCTGGGCGCGGTTTTCTCTCGCACCGGGTTGATTCGCGACCATGAGTAAGTTCCAGCCGCTCACACACTACGCCCCCAAGAAAGCCTACTCCCTACTGCCATTCAAGTTTGACCGCTTGAGTGCTGATGAATATCTCCTGACCAACATGGCTGGAGAGTTCTGTGTATTGCCGACACAGACGTTCAACGCTCTTGTCGAGCATCAGCTGACCATCGACTCGCAACATGTAGCCGATCTACGCTCGAAGCACTTCATCTCATTTGAAGGAGAGCGTGCCCCAGCTGAGTTGCTTGCACTCAAGTACCGCACTCGAATCTCCCATCTTCCGGCGTTTACCGGCTTGCATATGTTCGTGGTGTCACTGCGGTGCGACCACAGCTGTCCTTACTGCCAAGTTTCAAGGCAGTCTGAAGATCGAGCGAGCTTTGACATGACCGTGGAGACAGCAGATCAAGCGCTGGACTTTGTCTTCCGATCGCCAAACCCGGCAATCAAGATCGAATTCCAGGGCGGTGAGCCCCTCTTAAATTTCGACCTCATCAAGCACATCGTGGTCGAAGCAAGTCGGCGCAATGCGGTTGCAAAACGAAACCTTCAGTTCGTCATAGCCACAACCCTCTCGCTTTTGACGGATGAGATCCTCGCCTTCTGCAAGGAACACAAGATCGTTCTGTCGTCCTCTCTAGATGGACCCGAAGACCTGCACAACTTCAACCGTCCACGGCCAGGGAAGAACAGTCATCAGAAGTTTGTGGAAGGCCTCGAACGCGCTCGTCTTGCACTGGGCTATGACCAAATCTCAGCACTGATGACGACAACCGAACAGAGCTTGCCGAGGGTGCGCGAGATCGTAGATGAGTACGTGCGACTGGGCTTCGATGGGATTTTCTTGAGGACCCTGTCGCCATACGGTTTCGCAATCAAGACCAAGAAGTTCGCCGCCTACGACGCTGATCGGTGGCTTGAGTTCTACAAGGCAGGTCTGAACTACATCATCGAGCTGAACAAATCGGGAGTGAAGTTCACAGAGCATTACGCCTCACTGATCCTCACCAAGATGTTGACCAACAGCGATCCTGGATTCGTTGATCTGATGAATCCAACCGGAGTTGGGGTGGCTGGAATCCTCTTCAACTACGACGGTGGTGTCTACGCATCCGATGAGAGCCGGATGCTTGCCGAGATGGGCGACCAGAGTTTTCGACTCGGGAACCTTGGAGAGCAGAGCTACGAGGAAATCATGCTCTCCGACAAGCTCCTTGATGTCCTAGAAGAGTCATTCACCTTGAGCGCACCGATGTGCTCAGACTGCGCCTTTGAGCCTTACTGTGGGGCTGACCCCGTCTACCACCACGCTGTGCATCACGACATCTTGGGGCGCAAGCCAGAGTCCGCCTTCTGTCGTAAGAACATGGCCATCTTCAAGCATCTCATCCAACTCATGCGCGGCGATGACGAGGTGCGCCAAATCTTTACCGGCTGGGCGAACCGATGCTGAAGCTCAGCGGTAAGGTGATTTCAATCCAACCGGCTGCCAGCATCCGTGGGCGAGTTGCATCAATTTCCTCCAACAAACTCCTGCCACAGGTGTTGCGCAGCCAGAAAATATTCCTTGTGCGCGACAACGATGTACCAAACGGATTTTTACACTACTTTCTTCTAAGCAAAAACAAGGACCTGATTGGCGCACTGCCAACCTCTAGCGGTTACACGCTACTTGATGATGAGTACGAATATCTGGCTGACGGCGATGTTGTTAAATTCTCGTCGTCTGGTGATGCAATTAGGGTCTTGTTCAGAGTCAACTCGTCGCACAACAGTCTTCTAGTTACTGAACAGTGCAATCATTACTGCCTGATGTGCTCTCAGCCTCCGAAGGACGTTGACGATTCATGGCTGCTAGATGACATAGATGCGTTGATCCCACTGATTCCTAAGAATACAGTTGAGATTGGATTTACCGGGGGCGAACCCACTCTCCACGGCGACAGGTTTCTCAATCTGATTCGGAAGGCCAAAAGCTACTTGCCTAGTACGTCGATACATATCCTGAGCAACGGACGCAAGTTCAGCGATATGGAATTCACCCGTCAGTACGCAGACATAAGACATCCGGACATGATGGTTGGCATTCCCATCTACTCGGATGACCCAGCATTGCATGACTACATCGTGCAAGCAGACAATGCTTTTGACGAGACGCTACGGGGTATTTTGAACCTTAAGCAGCTAGGACAAAAGGTTGAAATACGCGTGGTCATTCATCAGCAGTCGGTCAAGCGGTTGATTGAACTGGCGGAGTTTTTAGCGAGGAATCTCTTATTCGTTGACCATGTGGCGCTCATGGGCCTGGAGATGACAGGGTTCACAAAAGCGAATCTGGATGTACTGTGGATCGATCCGCACGAATATCGAGATACTCTAAGCAAGGCAGTTCAAATCTTGAGGAAATCAAGAATGAATGTCTCTGTATACAACCATCAGCTTTGCCTCGTCAATCCAGATGTTATGCCAGCCTACCGAAAATCGATTAGTGACTGGAAGAATGAGTATGCTCCTGAATGCGAAGGCTGTTTGAGGAAGGGTGAGTGTGGAGGTTTCTTCTCATCCGGCATAAAGCACGGATATAGCAAGAACATTACTCCCTTCACTGTCCAGGGCGGCAGAGACTCTCTCCCCAACTAGAGTGGCCCACCACTGCGGGTCTACTGGGATCGCAAGCCAGCCCCTACGATGGCCAGATGAGCAAACCAAATGCAGCACCAGTAGTCCTCCGTAGCGGTTGGTGCGCGGGGCTTTCGTTTCAGTCTGGTCGTGCTGTCATGGAGGCGGGTTACCAGAGCAAGGCCCAAGCAAGGGCTGCTGTGAAGGATGGAACGCTTTCGCCAGAAGCGACCGTTGGTCTTGGCCCGCTCAGGTTCCAGGAGCTTTGCAAGTGGCTTGGTGTTGCACCCCAGTCCCGAAAGCCAACAGAGGAAGAGGTTGCCGCTGCTGTAGCGTTGCTGGAGCGTGCCGGTTACGAGGTCAAGCTGACTGAGCGATTTCCTGTGATCGACATCTAGCGTTGCACCTCTGTGCGGGCTACGGATTAGGCAGCGCACGCATAGCGACTTCCTTTGAAATCTCCTCAAGCCCACTCCACGGGTCACCCTGCTGGCTACCCTGAAAGAACCCCGGTCTCGGTGAGTTCACGTAGGCCAAACGGACGAACACTGTCTCACCTGGACGCACGGTGATCTCTAGCTCCATTGGATAGACAAAACACCAAGATGTCTGCGTAGTTATCTTGTGAGTTCCAGGCTGAACATCGAAACGTGTGCTCCCCCCGTAGGACGGCGTTTTGTACTCACTGGAGCCGACTGAGAACTTCGGACAGCCAAGCGAGCCAAATCCAAACGGTACTGTCGGACGGAGGATCACCACGCCACCCATATCCGGTGATGGGTCCTTGTAGTGCGCCTTATCAACTGAGGCACAGCCGGTAAGACCCAGTGCCAGAGCAAGGATGGTGGAAGCGAGACGAGTTTGCATAGTGTCTGCACGAGTGGAGAAAAGTCTGAGGATGTAAGCCAATCTGCTGACAGGCTACATCCCTTCGCTTTGTCGGTCTGCAACAACAGACGAAAACTCCGTCAAGCCTCACCACTTGGCAAGCCATCTAGGCCGCGTAGGAGTTCCTGAGAGTAGGCTGCCATCGCTGGTCCTGATGCCCTTTGGAAACCCTCTCCAGAGGGCACCACTTGCCACACAGAGTCAGTAGGGGTGATGCCAATTTATCGATGAATCACTGAGACAGTCGGGCCTCCATCAACCACCTGAAGGCCCTCACCATGTCCCGCTTCTTCGCTACCCGCTACACCTTCCGAACCGACCTCTTCGATGCTGTGGGTCGTCTGTTCGGCTACGAATGCAACCTCCACAGGGAGGCCGATCCACACGCCGAATCACGCCCCAGTGGACGCACTGGATTCTTCGCATTCGAGCGCCACACCATTGATGCAGTGAACTCCGAATACTGGGGCCTCGGGCGCTACCTTCTGGTGTCGAACATCAGACGCCATGAGCAGAAGTTCTCAGCATCGAAGTTGAAGGTCTGACATTGCGACGGGCCTGCACACATCTGTGCATCCGCCCTTCGACTACGAATAGAGGGCCACTACATCGGCATGCTTCGTTGCAACCGGGCCTTCAGTTCGTAGTCATTCATCGCCTGCATGAGTGCACCCCGATGGGGGCCAATAAGTGGACGCTTCAGCCACGCAGTTAGCAGCCTCTGCATCTCATTCCTCGGCTGCTCCCTCTGCTTACCATGCTCGCTGCACATCAGCGTTGATCGATGCTGATTCCGTGAGGTGAGGACCACTCCACATCTCGGCTCTGTGCAGGTCCTGTTCGTGTAGACCGTGTACTCACCGAGTTCGTCAGTGCGTACCTCAGCGATGACTTTCGGGCGGGCCATCAATGAACGCTCCCATCGGTCAACTCAGCCGCGCAGTACGGATGCGACTTCAGGCCGAAGGTGAACCCGCCTGTAGCTTCCAGGATGAGGGCCAGAGCAGCCCACAGCGGGAGGTCCGGGTTCCTCTCCAGGTAGCCCTGCAGGTTCGTTCCGAGGCAGTCCTGAACATCGGGACCATAAATGCCCACCCTCCGCAACAGTGACTGAAGGCGCTTGACAGTGGCGGGCTCCAAGTTGCAAGCCACTCGCAGACGAGCCGCCCTCAGGTGGTCACGCATGAATGCCTCATCGGCCCACGTCTGGCGCAGGTTCAGGGAGGCCCACTGTTCACGCATTGCCTTCTTTGCGGCAGCGCCTGCTCCAGGTACGCATCGGAGGTGGTCTGGACAACGGGATTTGAGGGGTTGAAACGCTCCGGGGTGACCGGCGAAGGGGGTAGGTGCTTGATGGGTTGCTTGCATGGTCTGAGGTCCGTATTGACCGGCATGAACGCCAGTACTGAGTTGGATGAATGAACGCTGACCTGAAGGTGGGCCGTAGGCTTGTCCACGGAGTGGGCGACCTACTGGGGTGCTTCAGGAGTGGGAGACAGAGGAAGACCAAGAACTGATCGACCTAGTGATTCAGGCTCAGAGAGTGAGCCAGTGGAGATATCTGAAGATGGTCTCTGGGTGGCCTACGTCAGTAGGTATTTCAGAGTTGGGCTTCAGGGGCTGGTGAAGGAGACAGACACAGACTGGGACACCTTGATGGGTGCATCCTTCCTGGTTGTCGTTGATGGCGTGTCTCCCATGGAACCACCTGAAGGCAGGCAGTAGCCAGGACACGAAGTGGCTGACCTACTGAGGTGCTTCAGAGGCCTGCTTCAGGAGGTGGACCATGAACAAGTTACCTTGATTGGTGCATCCTGTTGGGTGACCTGAATGGGTGGTCTCCAATGAAACCGCCTGAAGATGTCCATCTGTGGAACCTGCTCCGCAGGCAGGCCAGATGTCAGCCTTCGGAGGTGGTCATTCAGGGGTAGTCAGTGAGGGTGACACCTTGATGGGTGCATCCTTCTGGTCCCTGCTCTTGGGGCTTGTTCCAGTCGATGGACGATGGTGCGGACTAGCGGTGGACTAAAGATGACACCCAAGCAACACCCCTGGAGAGGTTCCTTAATACTGTGTCGTTAAGGATTTCCTCCCTGTTCCTGCTTCTGGCGCTTGTTCCTGATGGTGGTCTCAGGAGGTCTTCAGTCCCCTTGTTTATTAGGTTGCAAATATGCCTTCCGCTCAAACAAGGCCCAGTTCCAGAAGCTCCCCTTGATACGGTGCATCTGTCAGGGTTCGAGACTCAGCGTAGGTCAGTTCGCCAGGACGTGGAGACAGCCGGTCCAGGAACCGCCCGATGGCCTCGGATGCCACTCTGGCCAGGGCTGCATAACCTGCCAACGACCTATACGCATACAGCCCCTGAGTGGCTTCGTTAATTGACTCGACCGTGATCGATGGGCACTGTTGCAGCACTTGGAAAAGCGTCTGTCTGGACAGTGATCGGGTGGCGGTATCGCCTTCAGTCTTCAAGGCCAGGACCCCACTGAAGATGTCGTCAATAACGGGGAAGTCCTCGCAGACCTCGAAAGCTCGGGCATAGGGAGTCAGGAAGTCCTTCACCTTCTGGTTGTTGTGTGTCTTGGGCCTGTTGCTCATTGAGTCCCCTCCTTGATACGACGGGACACAGGTGTGGCGAGCTTCTCCAGGGCCTCCACCTCAATGGCGAGTGCAGACGGACCAGAGTTGAGAAGCGACAGGTACAGGCTCATGGAGCGACGAGCGACCAGCGATAGGGACGGCTGACGGTTCCCCTTCAGGCGAATCCGCTGGACAGCCGCACGGAGGGCGCTTGCTTCCTCGGGTCGGTAGTTGAGGACCAAGGTGGCCCCGTTGCGGGCTTTCAGGTACTTCGTGCGAACTCCAGGGGAGGCGCTTGTGGATGGGGTCATGGGACTTCCATTGAGTAAATCGGAAAAGACAGGTGCTCAGGCAGCAAGGCGGTGAACCTCGGCAGTAATGAGCAGGCGAAGAAAAGGCCACCGAAGCGACCGTGGGAAGTCACTTGGGTGGCCTGCTGGAGACGTCACAAACGGGGCGATCTGGGGTTCAGAAAAGTTTCGCGGGTTCTCCTATGGACACATAAAAGGATTTCACCGAGCCGAGAGACGCCTGCTCCTTCAGCCCATTGATCGTGTCGTGAGCCAGGACCAGGGCACGGGCCAGGAAGACCTCAGGACGTTCCACAACCTCTTTGGCAACCTTCGGGGTCAGGTACATGCCGGTCTTACGGATGGTCGGCAGGACGGTTCCTGTGACCCACTTCTGGAAGGCTTTGGCGTTGGCCTTGCGGCTCTTGAATACCAGGGCATACAGGCCGGTCTCATTGATGAGCCACGGGGTGCGGCCACGCAAACCTAATGACTGACGAAGTTTGTCCTCGTCGGAAATTTCATAGACGGCATCGGTTGCGTTCTGGATGCCGAGTGCCTTGCAAACGTCAACAGCCAGGAACCAGGGCTCCCCATCACGGGTGATCGTGCGGAGGTCCAGGCCGGGGGCGAAGGTGAAGGAGGTCAGCGAAGGGGTCAGTTGGTTCGTGTGCATGTGGTGGTCTTCAGGTTGTCCTGCCCACACCAACCTATGCCACCTGGAGCGCCTTCTGCTGTGCGCAATAACGCTTCACCGTTGATAGGGAGAGGCCGAAGTGATCCTGGGTCTGCGACAGACTGGCCTTGTTCGTCTGTCTCCACTCTGCGACTTCCTTCGAGTCCTTCTCCGGTGGCCGCCCCATGCTGGTCTTGCCCTTGTGCGTCTTGCCCGTCCGCTTGAGGTGCTCGACGGCTGTCTTCCGGCCCTCTGAGGTGCGTTCGTTGATCTTCTTCCGCTCCATGTCCGCTACCTGAGCCAGGACAGCCAGGATCAACTCACCAACCCCCTCGGCAATGAGTCCCAACCCGTGAACATTGACTGAGACGCCACGCTTCAGGAGGTCCCTGACGGTGGATTGCACATCGAGGGCATCCCGCCCCAGTCGGTCCACGGCGTAGACGAACAAGGTGTCTCCCGCGCGGATGTACTTGAGCAACTCCCCGAACTGAGGTCGAGAGGCAGCTAGGGTCGTCCCGCTGACACCCTCATCCATGAACTCCTTGTCGAACTCAGCACCCGCCAGAGGAGCTAGGGCTGTTCGTTGGGACTCGATGGACTGGTCTGCGGTCGAGACTCGGTAGTAGGCGATGCGTGATGACATGGTGGCGTCCTTGGATCAGAAGATATGAGTAGATTATGAGCCTAGCCCACAATACACTTCAACTATCTTCTGATCCAATCTGACGGAGGCCAAACGCCTAGGCCCACAAGGTACAACTTTTAACCCACCGCGAGTTAGGCTGAACATCTCTCACCTGCGCCCGAACTGGCCCCCGATACTTCGGGGATCGCTCGACGGGAGAAGCGCAATGAGTTGGTCAGTCGGAGACGGGTTTCGAACGATCATCACCCGGTTAGCGGGCGATTCGGGGGGCCACAAGACGATCCCTCCGGCAAGAACTGAACGGAGTTCATTCGACCTGCTCTTCCTCAGCCTCTCCGACCAGATGAGCCGCATGGCGCCGGCAGAGGCACAGAGCATCGTCATGGATTTCTCGGGCCGTCTCGCTCGACAGGAACTGCCTAGGGTGGTCGTTCGATGCGCTTTATTCCCCGATGGCAAGCGGCTCGAGTTAGGCGCTTTCTCTCGTGTACCGCTTCCTTATTCAAAGGAGCGAGCCGTTTGTGCATTCAGGTCGTATTACGTTCAGGTGTGCGACCCGGACACGGCGAAGTTAGCTCTATCTGTGCTGAATGGATGGGTGGTCCGGTTGCTATCCGATGAGTTGGCTGAGCCCCTGACCCTCGATGATGTCGATAGAGACATCGCTCTTCGGGATGAACTCTCGGCCCGTCTAGCGAGCGAGCAGGAAGCACTAGACGGCGTCCGTTTGGTTAATCAGATGCCGCCCTCCGCTCTGTCGAAGAGACTGGGCCCTCCCGGTCGCTGACCTTGAAACTCGACCGGGGTAGAGGGGGGATCGGCAAACCACACATCACGTGATGCCCTCTCGCAAATTTGCTGTGAATTTTGGCCACAGCAGGCTTCACAGCCTCCAGTTCCATCCAGCGGGTAACCACACGATGCCGCAGTGGGATTGAGTAGCCGGTCACAAGAGTGGTCGTGAGGTCCTTGGGGAGGTTGAAGGCTGGCAGGGTGCGGCCAGTGGTGTCTTTGTAGCTGCATCCAAAACTGGATTCAGTGATTCCGAGAGCCTCCAACATCGAGCGGATGTCTCGAATGATGTGGAAGTGTTCCTTGCCGGTCAGTTCAGCAATCTCCAGGCTGGACATCGTGAGGGGGGCGGCAGCGTGAGCGTTGGTCAGGGTCAGCGAATGCGTCAGTTGGTTCATTGGGTGGTCTTCAGGTTGTCCTAAGGCCGCTGACTAAACCGACACACCCCATCTACAGTTGGCCCCAATGTGTACCCGATACATCACCCCAGATCAGGCTGCCATCGAGCGCCACTGGCATATCGGCCGCAACAACCCCTTCCGGTGGCCGAAGACCGAAGTCTTCCCGAGCCGCCCCGGTCCATTCATCCGAGCAGCCACAGGGGACACCGCAGAAGGTGCCCACGAACTGGTGATCGACCAATGGGGACTGATCCCTTGGTTTGCCAAGTCCCCAAAGCTGACCTACTCGACCTGCAATGCACGGTCTGAGGAGATGGCGAACAAGGCTTCGTTCAAGCACTCATGGGCACGGGGTCAGCGTTGCATCATCCCTGCGGAGTCCTTCGATGAACCGAACTGGGAGACAGGGAAAAACGTCTGGTGGCGCTTCATGCGAGCCGATGGACAACCGTGGGGCCTCGCTGGCTTGTGGAACACCTGGACCGATCAGGAGACCGGCGAGATAGTCGAGAGCTACACGATGCTGACCATCAATGCGGATGCTCACCCGTTGATGCGGAGGATGCATAAGCCTGACCCGAAGCTCGGACCGGATCAGCAGGACAAGCGGTCTGTGATCCCGATTGAATCGCAGGGCATCGAAAGGTGGCTGATGGGGACCGTCGGAGAGGCGCAGGAGTGCCTGAAGTTGGCCCCAGTGGAAGCCTTCGAGGCTGGGCCTATTAGGTAAAGGCGGTGTTATGGGTGGTGTCTGTAACGGCATCCAGAAGGATGCGGTATTTTTTGGCTGGCGGGACAGTACGAATGTACTAGCCCAGTTCGGGCCGCGCCATCAATTGCTGCTTATAGTTAGTTAAATAACGGCTCAAAGTTGCAGGCGAGCGATTGCCGAGATGAGAAATCAAACCGCTACAAAATAAAATTCCCCATGACAACTCAGAAAACAATCGCCACACAGTTCGACGAACTGCCTTCACCATCCGAGTTCTGCTTAAAAACGCCGCTCTACACAGTATTTAAATTTAACAACGAGAAAGAGGATGCGTTCTTCTCGATAGAACATTATGATGGAACGCTTGATATGCACTGCCCAGCGTGCGGCAAGCATAGTGTATTTAAGATATCTCGCAAAGCCGACTACGCAAGACGATCCCACTTTAGCAATTACCTTTTCTCGCTCCCATTTGCTTGTTCTCGGGACGATAGTCACCGGGCGATGTTTCTCTTTTCTGCCCATAAGGGCGAGCTGCAAAAGATAGGTCAAATTCCGGCCCTTGCCGACCTGGCTTTGCCAGACCTCAAGAAATACAGAGTCGTTCTTGGGGATGAGCGATTCCGGGAGCTAAACCGTGGAATTGGCTTGATAACGCATGGGGTTGGAGTTGGCGCCTTCGTTTATCTTCGGAGAATATTTGAGTCATTAATTGATTCGGCTCATGAGCTTGCCAAACTGGACCCAGGCTGGATTGAGGAAGACTACTGTAATTCCAGAATGGATGGTCGAATTGTATTGTTGAAAAACCATCTCCCGGAGTTTCTTGTTAAAAATCGGGCGCTTTATGGAATACTCAGTGTCGGGGTTCATACATTGACCGAAGATGAGTGTCTTGCTGCATTCCCGGCAGTCCGTCTTGCTATCGAACTGACCCTGGACGATTTGGTTGAAGCACACGAAAAGCAATTGAAACTAGCTTCGGCAGCAAAGTCGCTGGAAGCACTCAAGTCGAGCACAAATCGCCGTGCGCCGTGATTTTTTAGTCAGACGGCCCTCCTGTTCAATCTATCCAACGGCAAGATGAAATCCCCAAACTCCCGTCTGCTGCTGACGCTCGCCTGCCTGCTGTGTGGTCATCAAGCCTCCAGCGCACAGACCCCCTCGCTCCCCGCAGCCTCCCGCACGGTCTACAAATGCACCGACCACAACAAGATCATCTACACCGATGAGCCTTGCATGGGTGCCCAGCTGGTGGATGTGGAGCCCACCAAGGGCCTCAATAAGTCCACAGGCAAAGAACTCACTGGGGCTGATGTCGCCAGGGAGAAGAGGAATGAACTTCTCGCCGATGCAGTGAAGCCGCTCACGGGCTTAAGTCCGCAGCAAATGGAAGTCAGGACTCGCAGGATCAAGCTCCCAGTAGAGGCTCAGGCTGAATGCGGCAGGCTAGATCGGACCGTCGCCCAGTCAGAAGCAGACGAGCGAACCGCCAGCGGTCAAGCCAAGACTGACATTCAGCGCAACCTCTTCGAGATGAGGACGCGGAGCAGAGACCTCAGGTGCTGACTTCAACGATTGGTCACGGAGCATCCAAGGGGGACGGATAGACCACCTTCGAAATTGCCTTCAGCTTCTGCTTTTCGGCGCTTCCGCTGCTGTACAGCCCATAGGTCAGGGTCTTCTTCGCATGGCCCACGATGTCGGCGGCAACCCCTTCAGCCACCCCTGCCCGTTCCATCATCGTCGCCAGAGTGTTGCGGGTACTGTGAAAGACATGCGATCTGCCGAACCCCATGCTCTTCTTCAGATGCCCGAAGCGTTGTGACAACGGGCCTGATCGGTTGCCGTACTGGTTCGCTGCTGTCGATGGCACCAAGAAACCGTCTTTGGATGCCTTGATCAAGCGTGCAACCAGCGGAGCCACTGCGGGGTGTATCGGGCAATCTCTAACGCCTGCCTCGGTCTTCGACTTGCCGATGGAGAACACCTTGCCTGAAGCGGTCTCCTTGGTCAGTTGGCACAGTTCCTCGATGCGTGCCCCTGTGTATGCGCCGAGTGCGATCAGGTCCGCCAGCGGCTGATCCTTGTTGGCTATCGCACAAGCGTACAGAGCGGCAAGTTCTTTGGGCGTGTAGCTGGACCCGCTGCGACCTGTATCGGTGGTCTTGGCAACCCTGCGGGCCAGCTTGAAGGCTCCAACGAATGGGTCGGGATCGATCACTTCCTTCGTCCCGGACATTTGGAGATAGGCCCAAAAGGATTTGCAGCCATTCCCGACTCGCTCAAGGCTCGATGAGGTCATGCCTTCAGAGATGAGCTTGTCGGTCCATGCCTTGACGTTCTGCGGGGTCAGTTGCGTCAAGTACTTGAAGTGATCGGCCATCCGATTCACATCGCGGTGCTGCTGGTCGATGGTCTTTTGCGCCAGCCTCAGCGAGTCCTTCCAGGCGGTTACCAAGGGACCAAGTGGAACCCGATCTGGAGCCTGCCCAGTGGCGATCCGGTACAGCAGTGAGGCTTCTTCTGGATCGCTGACCTTGCTGGCTTCAGCTTCAGCAACATCCTCGATTGCTAGCTGCAAGTCCTCGTCGTTGGACCTGAGGTATTGCTGCCGAATACCCGACCAAAACGAGTCACCTTCGGCGGGTAGCTTCCCTCTGGCCTTGGCGATTTCAGCCTTCCAACCGGCCACCAGAAGCGGTATCCGAACGGACGCTTGAGCGTAAGTGCCCGTCTTAGTTGACTCTGCGAATCTGATGCCTCGGTCAATGATGTGGCGGACATCTTTTGGCACAAACAAGAGTGCGTACCAAGTGTTGTCTCGGTACTCGCCGTTCTTGATTTTCTTCTGCGGTTTGGTCGGCATGGGAGCGGTGCGAACGTCGAGAAAAGAGACCCGACCGTAACACCCATTTACCACCCCAACTTACCACCCCTGAAACAAATCTAGCCCCGTGTCCTATGAAAAACAGCCGAATTTGGAGACCCTCCTCCTCTCCACCAACGACTTTGAAGGCCTTGTCACACAAGGCCTTTTTCTTTGCCCCGACCGACTGCGGGCCATCGAAAGCAGACGGGGGCGATCAGACACCCGCCTGCGCCCAGCCGGCTCAGTGTTGCAACTGTGCCAACGGAATGTCGAAATCGTCTTCGATGTCTTCCGGGCACGAAATGATCGTCACCGGATGATTGGGCCATTGCAAAGCCTGTTGCTGCAGATTCGCCAATCCATCGGCGTCGCCGGTGTACAGAACGGCCTGTGGCAACGGGTCTGGCGCAGTGCCCACGGACGGATTCCAGTCGGTCAGCGTGACCTGCGATTTGATCGCCACGGGCATCCCGACTCGCAGAGCCTGGGTCTGCACGGGATCGTCCGGCTGCGCGCGCGACCAGAGCACGCCGTTGCCTGCCGTCAGCGCAGCCATGGTCTGTGCCAGCAGGCTGTCCTGATTGTTGGCCAGGCACAGCACCATGCCCAAGGGCTTGGCTTCAGGCACCTGGTCGGTCAACCGCTCTGCGTACTCGGCCAGAGACTCCTTGCTTTGGGCTTCCAGCCAAGTGTGAAACTGTTCCAGCATTTCGTCGATGTCAAATTCGGGCTCGGTCATGCGAAGGTCTCCTGGTTTTTTATGGCTTGCTTGTACAGCACCCCGGTGTCTACAGCACATCAATCTAGCGCCCAGGGAATTGCATCGTAGGTGATGTGGGGTGATGGCGTGGTGTCGCCGCCTTGGCGCCCAGAGCCGACTTCAGTTGTGCGCCGCGCACCTCGAACCTCACCGTTTCGGTCACCCTGCCGGCCTGATCTCGCAGTTCCAGTCGGTGGGAGCCCGGCCACATCGCCCACCGCATGTCCTTCGCCGGGCCCAACCGCTGGCCGTCCATGTGCCAGGACCAGCTGGCAGGTGTGCCGGGCACCGCAGCGAGGCTAAGTTTCTGCGCCTGTGGTGGGATGTCGGGGTCGAGCGCGAACACCGTGCGGTCCATCGGCGACGTGATCTGCATGCGCGAGCTGGCGCGGGCCGCGGCGAGCGTCACGAGCGACTGCTCGGTGCCTGAGATGAACCACTCTTGACGAGGCGGCTCCAGCGATGCCCTGAACCGCACCTCGGTGGACGTCACCCCCGGCGGCACGGCCATGGGCTTGCGCAGGGCTGCCGGCTCGGGATCCTGGCGTTGCAGCTCGTCCATCACCGCTCGCCACACCGGCGCCGCGCCGGTGACGCCGGACACATCCCACATCGGCTCGCCGTTCGCGTTGCCCACCCACACGCCGACGGTGTAGCGCCGCGAGAAACCGATGCACCAGTTGTCGCGCATGTCCTTGCTGGTGCCGGTCTTCACCGCGGCCCAGTAGCGCGGCGACAGCGCGTTGTCGAGTCCGAAGGTCGGCACGCGCGCCTCGCGGTCGGCCAGGATGTCGGCGACGATGAAACTGGCCCGTGCATCCATCACCCGCTGCGCTGCTGCCGCCGTGTCGCCGGGCTGCAGCCGCAGCGCGGACACCATGCCGCCATTGGCGATGCTGCGATAGGCATTGGCCAGCGACGCCAGCGTGACCTCCGGCGAACCCAGTGCCAGGCTGTAGCCGTAGTAGTCGCCGTTGTGCGCGAGTTGGAGCCCCAGCGCATTCAGCCGTTGCGCAAAGCGCTCGGGCGTGACGATCACCAGCGAGCGAACCGCCGGCACGTTGAGCGACGATCCGAGCGCGGTGCGCAGCGAGACCGGCCCCTTGAAATCGTGGTCGTAGTTCTGCGGCACGTAGAGGCCGGCGGCGGTGGTCAGGCCGACCGGCGAATCGTCGAGCACCGACGCCGCGGTGAGCCAGCGCTTCTCGATCGCCAGCCCGTACAGAAACGGCTTCAGCGTCGAGCCCGCCTGCCTCGGCGCGACCACGCCATCGACCTCGGCTGCCTGCGACAGATCGCCGCTCGAACCCACCCAGGCCAGCACCTCCCCGGTCGCGTTGTCGATCACGATGACGGCACCATCTTCGACATGGCGGTCGCGCAGCTCGGCGAGTTGCCGGCGCAGCGTGTCTCGCGCGTGGCGCTGGATGCCGGCATCGAGCGTCGTGCGCAGTGGGGGTCGTCCGGGCGCCGACGCTGCGTTGGCACCGACGAGGCGCTGCGCCAGGTGAGGCGCCAGCTGCGCGTCGCGCTCCAGCGGTTCGACACTGCGGCGGGCCAGCGCCTGCTGGGTGTATTCACGAAGTCCCTCGCAGGCATCCACGCGCCCAGGCGTCTTCTTTTGTGTCGTCGCTTGCGCCCTCCGTTGCGTGGTCAGCAGCGTGCACGCACGCTGCGCCACATCAACCGCTTTGGCATTGGGTGCGCGGACCAGTGCCGCGGCGACCGCCGACTCCTGCGCATCCAGTCCGCTCGGGTACTTGCCGAACAGCGTCGCCGCCAGCGCGCCGATGCCGACCACTTCGCCGCGAAAGGCGACGAGGTTCAGGTAGGCCTCGAGGATCTGGTCCTTGCGCCAAGCGCGCTCGATCTCCCAGGCGACCCGCACCTGGCCCACCTTGCCGGCCACGGATCGCCCCCCGCGGGGCACGGTGAGTTGCGCATCGAGCAAACCCGCCAGTTGCATCGTGACCGTCGACGCGCCGCGCGTGCGCGTGTTCCACAGGTTGCCCCAGGCCGCTGCGCCCACCGCCGACCAGTCCACGCCGGAATGCGCATAGAAGCGCTGGTCTTCCGACAGCAGCAGCGCCTGCCGCAGTGCCGGCGAGACCGCCTGCAGCGGCACCCAGTCCGCGCGTCGCACCTTGAAATCGGTGCGGACAGACTGGATCGGGACACCGTGCCGATCGAGCAGGACGGTGTCCGACGCCCGATAAGCGGCCTTGACCTCGGCAAAGGTCGGCGTCGCGAGCGCACTGGCGCTGCCAACCATGCCAGCAAGCCACAGCGCCGACGCCGCCACGCACAGCGCCGGCCTGGCACCGCCGGCCTCAGGGCTGAACAAGGACCTGCGCATTGGGCAACTCGCCAAACACCTCCGGCGCGTACATCGCCTCGACACGCGTGCTGGGCAGGCCGAAGCGGCCCGGGTTGTTCAGACGCACCGTGTACTCCACGCTGAAACCGCCCTTGGGCAGGTAGCGGTAGTAGGCGCGAAAGCCCTGGAAGCCACGCTCCTCGTAGGCCAGCCAGGCCCGCCCGTCCTGGCGCTCCCCGCTGCGGTTGATCTGGTCGTCACGCCCGAGCCCGTTGCCCAGCAACGTCGCGCCGCCGGGAACCGGATCGTCGATCACCACCCAGCTCATGTCGGCCTGGGCCTCGATCTCGAGGCGCACGCGCAGCACGTCGCCGCGGCTGTATTGGCCCGCCACCTTCTGGTCGACCGGCGTGATGGTCTTGGTGATGCGGTAACCACTCGACAGCGGTGCGGCCAAAGGCACAGCCGCCTTGCTGGTGACGGTGAGCCACGGCCTGCCGGTGCCGTCATGGCTCAGCTTGAGCGCGGCATCGGTCTGCTTGCCCCCCGCGGCAAAACCGGCCGGCCAGCCCAGCGCCAGGGTGCCGCCGCTGGCAGATTGGGCCCAATCGAGCGAGCGCGGCGCCGCGCCAGGCTCGAAGCCCGCGCGCGTGGTGCCCTTGACCGGATCGCGCTCGAAGCGTTTGGCGAAGGCCTCCATCGCCACCGAGCCCCAGGCATTGGCGGTGGTGGTCGACCAGGCGCCCTGCTGCTGACGCTGCAAGGTGCCCGTCACCAGACGCGGCAGGTCGTCCTTCCACGCAGACCGCCCGAGCACCGCCAGGATCATGCGGGTGCTGTTGACGTCACCATTGACCATCAGCCACCACCAGCTGTCGTCACGCTCGGTGGAAAAACCCAGCCGCGTGCCTTGCACGTTCAGCCGCGCGCGCAGGATCTGCTCGGCCTCGGCGATGCGCTTGTCGCGATCGGGAATGTCCTTCACCCGATCCAGGATCAGCAGCCAATCGATCACCGCCCCGGTCGGCCATTGGTTGGGCAGGATCTGCACCGAGTCGAGCAGCTTGGGCCGCGCCTTGCCGGTGCGCGACAGGGCCTCGATCGCGGCCAGCTTGCGCACGTCCAGATCGCCGTTGCGCAGGAACGCCGGCACCCAGAAATCGCGCTTCGTGCGCCCCTCGACGAACGCGATCAGGCCGCGCTCCATCTTCGTACGCGTGTCGTCGCCGAGGCTGAAGTCGTAGCCCAGGCGCGTGGCCTCGTCGCTGATCGACAGCAGGTACGCGGTCAGCGTGTCGCTGCCGGTGCTGCGCCAGCCGGTGGCGGGAGGGAAATAGTTCGCCAGCCCGTCGTCGTCCAGGTACAGCGGCAGCTGGGTGGCGATCGTGCGCCAGGCCGCGACATCGCGCAGGCCGACGGCCACCGAGGTCCGCTGCTCGATGCACGACCACGGGTAGCGCTGGAAGTAGTCGCGCACGCCCTGCAGCCCATCAGCGAGCGTGGCCCGCAACGTGACATCGACGCCGCCGCGCAACTGGCCACGCGCATCGGCCACCGCACCCACCGGTGGCGCAATCGGCAGCACGACGCTCTTGTCGAGCTGCATCAGCGTGGCCTGCATCACCCGCACCGGCAGCGCCTCCTTCACAGCCTGCTGCACCTTCATGCGGTCCTTGGCGCCGCCACCGTCGGCCGACACCGTCCACTCGAGTTGACCCACGTTGTAAGGCACATCCACGTCCCAGCCGGCCTCCATGGCGCCGTTGGCTTCGATGCGCAGCTTCTGCAGCGGCAGGCTGCTGGCACCGACCGTTGCCGCCAGCGACGCCTCCATCGCGCGGCCGGTCGTGTTGCGCACGGTGAACATCGCGCGGTAGCGATCACCCTCGCGCACCAGCGGCGGCACGCCAGAGATGATCTGCAGATCCTGCGTCGCGCGTATGCTCGCGCGGCCGGTGCCGAACAGGGCCACGTTCGAGCCTTGCACCGCGTCCGCCACCGCGACGATGCGGAACGCCGTCAACGAGTCGTTCAGCGGCACGCTGACCACGGCTTCGCCGTTGGCATCGAGCACCACCCGCGGGTTCCACAGCAGCAGCGTGTCGAAGAGTTCGCGTGTGGGGAACTGCCCGCCGCCGCCACCGGCTGGCGCGGCCTTCTTGCCGTAGTGCCGCTTGCCGATGATCTGCATCTGCGCGGTGGCGGTCTCCACGCCGTAGCCGCGGTGGCGGATCATCGCGCCCAGCAGGTCCCAGCTGTCGTTGGGCATCAGTTCGAGCAGGGCTTCGTCGACCGCGGCCAGCGCCACCTCGGTGCCGGCGGGGGCGCGCTTGCCATCGGGCAGGCTGACCTTGACGCGCACCTGGCTCGTGGCGCGGATCGGGTAGGTGGCCTTGTCGGGCGTCACCTCCACCTTCAGACGATGGCTGGCAGTGCCGACCTCGATCTCGGCGATGCCGTACTTGAAGGCAGGCTTGGACAGATCGACCATCGCGGTCGGCGCCTGGTACAGGCGCCCTTCATCGCGGTAGGCACGCCACCACTCGCCGGGCGAGCGCCAACCCCAGCTGAACAGCGAGTACCACGGCACCTCGCGCACCCGGCCACGCACCGCCAGCACCGAGATGTAGACGTTCGGCCCCCACTCGGCTTTCACCGGCAGCTCGATGGTCGGATCACGACCGTCGAGCTGCACCGTGCGCGTCTCGATGATGCCGTTGCGCTCGATGGCCACCAGCGCCGTGGCCTGGCGGAATGGGCTGCGCACCTGCAGCCGGGCGGTCTGCCCTGGCTCGTAAGCGCGCTGCTCCGGGATCACGTCCATGCGGTCCTGGTTGTCGCCACCGAACCAGACTTCACCCTGCCCTGTCACCCAGATCGACGCTGCGGACCGTGCCGGATGGCCGCTGGCATCCTTGGCCTCGGCGATCAGCTCCACGTGGCCTGGCGCCTTCATCTCGGCCTCGCAAAACACGAGGCCGCGGGCATCGCTGGTGCCGCGGCAGAGCTCGCCGAGGTCTTCGTCGGTGTTCTGGTTGTCGTAGGCGTAGAAGCCGCCGACCAGCCGCTTGCGCACCGAATTCGTCTTGTGCAGCACGCCGCGCAGCGTGACCGGCACGCCCGCGGCCGGCTTGCCTGCGGTGTCCAGCGCCAGCACCTGCGTGGCGATCTTCTGCTTCACCGAGACCCACGAGTCGGTGCGCACGCCCAGCACCACCGCCGAGGGCCAGACGGGCAGCGTCTGGCTGAGCGTCTGGATCTCGCCGCTGGGATCGGCGTAAGCGGCCTGCACCAGCAGCTCACGCGCGTGCTGCACCTCGGGCAGCGGGGTCAGCGTGAGCGTGCCAGCGCCGTTCTTGTCCAGCGTCAACGGCAGCTTGTTGGCCACGAGCTTCGAGCGTGTGTCGCGCACACGGCCGAAGGCTTCCTCGTCGTCTTCGTCTGCATACTCTTCGGAGAAGAACGACTTGGCATTCGGGTCAAGCGGCTCGCGCGGCGGGTCGAATCGAAAACCCGGAAAGCGATCGGCGCGCACAGCCGAGGCGGCGTTGGCATCGCGCAGTTGCGCAGAGACGCGAACGGGCAGGCCGGAGGCGCCGCCGCCGTTGCCGTAGTTCACCTGCATCTCGAGCGCCACCTGCTGTGGCCTGATCAGCGCCGCCTTGGGCGGGATGATGCGGCCGGTCATCACCGGCAGCCTGAACTCCTCCACCCGGAACGTGGCGGTCTGATGGCTGCCACGCCCGTTGTTCATCAGCACGCGGTAGACGCCAAGCTTGGCATCCTTCGGGATGTCGAAGCTCGTCTCGGCGTACCGACCCCCGCGCCACTTCAGCGGGAAGGTGAACTTCTGCCCTGAGCCCTCGTGCACGATGCTTGCTGTGCCGGGCAGGTCATCCGCCGTGGCCAGCGCCAGACCGACCATCAACTCGCGGCGCGCCAGGTGCTTCATCGACACCGTCTGGCCGGCGCGCAGCAAGGTGCGATCGAGCACCGAGTGAAACAGCACGGGCGAGGGGTTGTCTCGCGCACTCGTGTCGACGCGGAAGCGCCAGGCCTCGATGCCCTGGTTCCAGGTGGACCACACGAAGGCCATGTCCTGGCGGCCGGCCGCGTCGGCCACACGGGCGCTGACGAAGTAGCCTTCCTCGCGCCCGCTGTCGGTGTCGCCGCGACCCCGGCACTGGTCCCAGCGCAGCGGCGGCAGTTCCCTGTCGACCAGGGCCAGGCCTTGCGGGTCGCTGCGACCTTGCCAGACCACCTTCCCCTGGCAGTCCGAGATCTGAAGCTGCGCACCCGCGACCGGCCGCGCCTTGTCGAGCGTGGTGACCCACACCGCCGAGTTCACCGCGCCCCACTTGAAGTGCACCCCGAGGTTGGTGACCAGCACGCTGGTGCGCACGAACACCGGCGCATCGGCTTCGAGCAGTGAAGCGCCCAACTTCGGCGATTCGATCTCGACCACATGAAAGCCGGCCTGCGGCATCGGGATGCCGATCACCTCGAAGGGCCGCGGATCGTCGGTTGCCGTCTTGGGCAGCGTGAGGGCACGGGTCGCCGCTTCTCGCTTGAGCAGGCTCAGCGTTCGAGGCTCGACATATTGCCGTCGCCAGGCCTCTGCATCCTCGTCGGCCACGTCTTCGCCGTAACGCTTGCCTTTGCGATCGACAGCGCGCTCGACCTTCTGCTTTTTCGGCGGCGCCGGCAGCGTGATGCCCAGCTCGCGCTCGACCTCAGCGCGCGGCAGCAGGGCCTGGTCGTAGCGCTTGACCCGCGCCAGCCAGTCGATGATGGCCGCGTCGTCGGTGATGCGCAGGTCCTTGACCGCGCCCGGCGCGACGGCGAGGCCCTTGATCTTCAGCTCCGCCTCGACGTGGCGGACCGTCACCGGCAGCGTCGGCTCGGCGTTCAGTTCGAGCACACCGAAGGTGGCCGCCGGGAACTTGACAAGCGCAGGGGTCACCGCCGTCTTGGTCAGCAGCGGGAACAGGCTGGCGTTGCTCAAGGCGCGCCCGGCGTCGTCGCGCAGATCCGCAGGCAACTCGATGCGCAGCGGCGCGTTCTCCGGAAACGGTGCGCTGAACTGCACGGCGGTCACGCTGGCCTCGGACGGGTTCGCTTTGACCTCGCCCTTGCCGCGGCCGAACAGCAACAGAAACTTGCGCAGCGGCCCCTCGCCGACCGACAGCAACTGCTCGGTGCTGTCGCCGCGGCCTTGCTCGAGCTGCGGCTTGCGGGTGCCGTCGGCCGCGACCAAGGCAATTTTCTCGGCGTACTTTCTGGGGACCGGCGACGAGAACTCGATGCGCACCGGGCGGATCGGCAGGCAATCGGCGCGCGAGCTGGTGCGCTCGCAGCTGAAGCTGGCGCTGAACGGCGCGCGCACCTGGTATGGCACGCGGCGATCGGCACTGTTGGGCACCCCCGATGGCGTTTCGATGCCGGCGGCCCACACGATGCTGACCTTGGCTTCGTTGGGAAGGGGCCGCGCGCAGGTGACAGCCACGGCCCGTGCCTTTTGCGGCAACAGGCCCACGGCCTTGAGAATCGCATCGCGTTCCGGGCCAGCCACCACCTTCAGGCCCAGGCGTTCGCCGATGCCCGACACCTCGCAGTGGCCGAACTTCTCGATGCTGGCGGGCGTGGCCTGGCCGTTGAGCAGCAAGACAAAAACCTGCTCCTCCTCGATCGTCGAATCCTCACCGGGCTGTGGATAGGCTCGAACGATGGACGGGCCACCGGTGCTGAACTTGAAACGAGTCGGTTCACTGATGGCTTGCCCGGCCAACGACACGGTGCCGGGCTTCAGCTGGAAATCGCAGACCACGCCGGCCGGCACGTCCTGGGTGTAGTCATAGACCCAGGTCTTGTCGTCGATCCAACGGCCGGTGCCGGTGATGGGCGACGGACTCGAACAGCGTGTATCGAACGGCGATGGCAGGCGCGGATCACCGAAGCGGACCATCGCCTCCGAAAACGTCGCCCGGGCCTGCCGCACGCGTGCGATCTCGCCCTGCGGCGAGAAGGTCTGGACGCTGGCCGCAAATGCGGTCATCCCGACCAGGCTGAGCGTGGCCGCCGCGAGCAGCGTTCTTCCGAGGGCCCAGGCCCGGCGAGCCATCGCCAACGTGGACGCCTCTGCGGGTGCACAGCAATCCCTGCAACGATCAAGTGCTGACACTGGCCCTGCCTCCCGGTTCATGGCTTGTCCTCATCAGTCTATCGGGGCCGGCGTCGGGCCTTCCCAGGCCGCACCCACTGCGGGCTGCGAGACAGGCGGCTCGGCGCCACGCTGGATAGACTCCAGGGCTGAGAGAGACACAGACTGCCCGGACACCACCGCATGACCCCAGCCACACTTCTTGAACAGCACGGCCCGCGCGAGGCCATGGACTACGACGTGGTGGTGGTCGGCGGCGGGCCGGCCGGGCTGGCCACCGCCATCCGCATCAAGCAGCTGGCCCAGGTTCAGGGCCCCGAGATCTCGGTCGTGGTGCTGGAAAAAGGCTCGGAGCCCGGCGCGCACATCCTGAGTGGCGCGGTGATGGACCCGCGTGCGCTGGCCGAGCTGTTCCCGAACTGGAAGGAACTCGGCGCGCCGCTGGAGCAGCCGGTCACCGACGACGAGTTCCTGTTCCTCACGCGCGACGGCGCCACGAAAACGCCGCATGCGCTGCTGCCGGAGTGCTTCCACAACGAAGGCAACTACGTCATCAGCCTGGGCAGCGTGACGCGCTGGCTGGGCCAGCAGGCAGAGGCACTGGGCGTCGAGATCTTCCCCGGCTTCGCAGCGGCGGAGGTGCTCTACAACGACGATGGCGCGGTCAAAGGCGTGGCCACTGGCAACTTGGGGCTGGGCAAGGACGGCGAGCCCACGGCCAACTTCCAGCTCGGCATGGAGCTGCACGCCAAGTACACCGTGTTCGCCGAAGGCTCGCGCGGGCACCTGGGGCGGCAGCTGATTTCGCACTTCCAGCTCGATGAAGGACGTGATCCGCAAAGCTACGGCCTGGGCATCAAGGAGCTGTGGGAGATCGACCCGGCCAAGCACCGCCCTGGCCGCGTGACGCACACCGCCGGCTGGCCACTCGACAGCCAGACCTACGGTGGCGCCTTCCTGTACCACCTGCCCAACAACCAGGTCACGCTGGGCTTCATCACCGGGCTGGACTACAGCAACCCCTGGTTGAGCCCGTTCGAGGAAATGCAGCGGTGGAAGACGCACCCTGCGATCCGCAGCGTGCTCGAAGGCGGCAAGCGCGTGGGCTACGGCGCGCGCGCGATCACCGCAGGCGGGTTGCTGAGCCTGCCGAAGACGGTGTTCCCAGGCGGCGCCCTGGTCGGCTGCGAGGCCGGCTACCTGAACGTCAGCCGCATCAAGGGCAGCCATGCGGCGATCAAGAGCGGCATGCTGGCGGCCGACGCGATCTTCGACGCCATCGTCAACGGCCGCCAACACGACGAGCTGGCGGCCTATCCCGACGCCTTCAAGCAAAGCTGGCTGCACGACGAGCTGGACCGCACGCGCAACTTCAAGCAGTGGTTCAAGAAGGGCCTGTGGGTCGCCACGCTGATGAACGGCATCGAGCAATGGCTGCTGCCGAAGCTGGGCATCACATCGCCGCCGTGGACCATTCACCACCACGTGGCCGATCACCAGACCTTGAAGCCGGCGGCCGACTGCCCACGCATCGACTACCCGAAGCCCGACGGCAAGATCACCTTCGACCGGCTCAGCAGCGTGTTCATCAGCAACACCAACCACGAAGAGAACCAGCCGGCGCACCTGACGTTGAAGGACAGTGGCGTGCCGGTGCGCGTCAACCTCGCCACCTACGCCGGGCCGGAAGGCCGCTATTGCCCGGCCGGCGTGTACGAGTATGTGAAGAACCCGGACGACTCGGATCGCCTGCAGATCAACGCGCAGAACTGCGTGCACTGCAAGACCTGCGACATCAAGGACCCGACGCAGAACATCGTCTGGGTCACGCCCGAGGGCGGTGGCGGGCCGAATTACGCCGGAATGTGATGCCGCCCCGCAGGGCGCGACGCGCTCGCTGCTAAACTTTCGGCTTGCTAGGAGAGCGCTCGATGGTTGACCACCGTCGAGCCGCCGAAGGCGCACAGTGACCTTGAAAAAGGTCGCTCCAACGCTCAGGCAAAAGGACTGGCAACACGCCGACCGAAAGGACGGCGTTCCTCGCTGAAGAGAGACCCACCCCGAGTGGGTCCACCGAAGGGGCAAGCGTTCGGCCGAGCCACGGCGAGCGTCAATCTCTCAGGTAAAGCGGACAGGGAGGGCAACGCCGGCCATGCATTTCACCGATGCAGGGCCGACCGATCCATTGCCCCCTGGGAACGCTGATGTCCACGCCCGCGCCTGAATCCGAACTGCTGACCACCCCGCTGCACGCGTTGCACCTCGAACTCGGCGCGCGCATGGTGCCGTTCGCCGGCTACAGCATGCCAGTGCAGTACCCGGCCGGCCTGATGGCCGAGCACCTGCATTGCCGCGCATCGGCCGCGCTGTTCGATGTGTCGCACATGGGTCAGTTGAGACTCACCGGCAACGACACCGCCGCTGCGCTCGAATCGTTGCTGCCGATCGATGTGATCGGCATGGCCGACGGGCAACAGCGCTACGGCTTCCTGACCAACGAACACGGCGGCATCCTCGACGACCTGATGCTCACGCGCAGCGGTCCCGACTGGCTGCTGATCGTCAACGCCGCCAACAAGGCCGCCGACACCGCCTTGCTGCAGTCGCGCATCGGACACCGCTGCACCGTGCAGCCACGCCCTGACCTGGCGCTGCTGGCCTTGCAGGGCCCGAAGGCGGTGACGGCGCTGGCCAGACTGAATCCGGCGGTGTCGAACCTGGGCTTCATGACCGGCGCCGTCGTCACGCTGAACGGGGCCCCTTGCTTTGCCACGCGCTCGGGTTACACCGGCGAAGACGGCTTCGAGATCTCGGTGCCTGCCACGCAGGCCGAGGCACTGGCGCGTGCACTGCTGGCCCAGCCCGAAGTGCGCCCCGCCGGCCTCGGCGCGCGCGACACGCTGCGCCTGGAAGCGGGCCTGTGCCTGCACGGCAACGACATCGATGCGCAGACCACCCCGGTCGAAGCGGGCCTGCTGTGGGCCATCCAGAAAGTGCGCCGTGCCGGTGGTGCACGCGCTGGCGGCTACCCGGGCGAGCACACCATCGGCGCGCAGATCGCCGCCGGCCCAGCGCGCCGGCGCGTGGGCCTGGCCGGCATCGACCGCGCACCGGTGCGTCCAGGCACCGCCATCGTCAGCGCCGACGGCGCCCCGCTCGGCACCGTCACCAGCGGCACGCTGGCACCGACCGTCAACCAGCCGATCGCAATCGCCTACCTGCCCACCGCACACACCGTCCTTGACCACGAGGTCTACGCGGAAGTGCGCGGCAAGCGTCTGCCGATGCGTGTGACCGCCCTGCCGTTTGTGCCGCACCGCTACGTTCGCGTACCGGTGCGCTGAATCGTTTCTTTCCCAAACATTCCCTCGACACCTGGAGCCCGCGATGACCATCCACTACACCGCCGATCACGAATGGATCGATGCCACCGAACCCGCCGCCGCGATCGTCGGCATCACCGTGCACGCCCAGGACGCGCTGGGTGACGTGGTGTTCGTCGAGCTGCCCGAGGTGGGGTCCACCTACGCCAAGGGCGATGTGGCGGGTGTCGTCGAATCGGTGAAGGCGGCAGCCGACCTGTACATGCCGGTCGGTGGCGAGATCGTTGAAGTCAACGAGACGCTGCGCGCCGATCCGGCGCTGGCCAACAGCGCGCCGATGGCAGCCGGCTGGTTCTTCAAGGTCAAGCTGTCCGATGCCTCGGAGTTGGCCAGCCTGATGGATGCCAGCGCCTACGACGCACTGTTGAAGAACGCCTGATTGCTGCAAAGGTTGCCTGCCATGCTGATGTCCACCCCGCCCGCCCAGCTTCAGCCCTCGCTCGCTGACCTGGAAAACCCGACCGAGTTCATCGCACGCCACATCGGCATCACGGCGGCCGACGAGCAGCACATGCTGTCGGTGATCGCACCCGAGGCGCCGTTCACGCGCCGCGCGCTGATCGATGCCATCGTGCCGCGTTCGATCGCTCGTGCGCAACCGATGGTGATGCCGGAGCCGATCGGCGAGGCGCAGGCGCTGGCCGAGCTGCGCACGATCGCCTCGAAGAACCAGGTGCTCAAGAGCTGCATCGGCCAGGGCTACCACGGCACGCACACGCCCGGCGTCATCCTGCGCAACATCCTCGAGAACCCCGCCTGGTACACCGCCTACACGCCGTACCAGGCCGAAATTTCACAGGGGCGCCTCGAAGCGCTGTTGAACTTCCAGACCATGGTCTGCGACCTGACCGGCATGGCGATCGCCAATGCCTCGATGCTCGACGAGGCCACCGCCGCCGCCGAGGCGATGACGCTCGCCAAGCGCAGCGTGAAGTCCAAGAGCAACACCTTCGTTGTCGCGGGCGACTGCCACCCGCAGACCATCGAAGTGATCCAGACCCGAGCCGCGCCACTGGGGCTGACCGTGGTGCTGGCCAACTCGGCCGAGGAATGGGCGGCGCTGCTCGCAGGCGGCGACTACTTCGCTGCGCTGGCGCAGATCCCGAGCACCAGTGGCGCGCTGCACGACCTGCGCGGTGATGCCGAACGCATCCATGCGCACCAGGCCGCCTTCATCGTCGCCGCCGATGTGCTGGCCTTGACGCTGATCACGCCGCCTGGCGAACTCGGTGCCGACATCGCGCTGGGCACCACGCAGCGCTTCGGCGTGCCGATGGGCGCAGGCGGCCCGCACGCGGCCTACCTCGCCTGCCGTGACGAGTTCAAGCGCTCGATGCCGGGCCGGCTGGTGGGCATGAGCATCGACGCACATGGCGCGCCCGCGCTGCGTCTGGCGCTGCAGACGCGCGAACAGCACATCCGCCGCGAGAAGGCCACCTCGAACATCTGCACCGCGCAGGTGCTGCTGGCGGTGATCGCCAGCATGTACGCGGTGTACCACGGGCCCCAGGGGCTGACGCGCATCGCGCAGCGCGTGGCCCGCTACACCGCGGTGCTGGCCGAGGGCCTGAAGACCTTGGGCGTCTCGGTGCGCTCGAGCACGGCGTTCGACACGTTGACGCTGGACACCGGCGAGCAGACCGAAGAGCTGGCGGGCCATGCACGCACCCACGGCTTCAACCTGCGTCGGTATCGCGAGTGGGGCGACACGACGCTGGGCATCTCGCTCGACGAGACCACCACGCGCGAGGACATCGTGGCGCTGTGGCACGTGTTTGCACCGACGGGCGCGTCGCTGCCGTCGAGGACGTTGTTCGACCAGGTCACCGAGCCGCTGATTCCGCCCGAGCTGCGCCGCACCAGCCCGTTTCTGACGCACCCGGTGTTCAACAGCCACCACAGCGAAACCGAGATGCTGCGCTACATCCGCAGCCTGTCCGACAAGGACCTGGCACTCGACCGCACCATGATCCCGCTGGGTTCGTGCACGATGAAGCTGAACGCGACCAGCGAGATGATTCCGATCACCTGGCCCGAGTTCGCCAACATCCACCCATTCGCGCCAGCCGATCAGCTCGAAGGCTATCGCCTGCTCGACGAGCAGCTGCGCGCCGGGCTCTGCGAGGCCACCGGCTACAGCGGCATCAGCCTGCAGCCGAATGCGGGTTCGCAGGGGGAATACGCTGGCTTGCTGGTGATTCAGGCGTGGCATGCCTCGCGTGGCGACACACAGCGCGACATCTGCCTGATCCCCGAATCGGCCCACGGCACTAACCCCGCATCGGCACAGATGGCCGGCATGAAGGTGGTGGTGACGAAGTGCGACGCCGAAGGCAATGTCGATCTGGCCGACCTGCGCGCCAAGTGCGAGCTGCACAGCGCGAAGCTGGCCGCGGTGATGGTGACCTACCCGTCGACCTACGGCGTGTTCGACCCGCAGATCAAGGAACTGTGCGCCTTGGTGCACCAGCATGGCGGTCGCGTCTACGTCGATGGGGCCAACATGAACGCGCTGGTCGGCGTGGCCGCGCCGGGTGAGTTCGGTGGCGATGTCAGCCACCTCAATTTGCACAAGACCTTCTGCATCCCGCATGGCGGCGGCGGGCCCGGCGTCGGGCCGGTGTGTGTGGTCGAAGACCTGGTGCCGTTCCTGCCGGGGCATCGCACGGCGGGGCCTTGCGATGAACGACAAGTCGGCGCGATCAGCGCGGCACCCCTCGGCAACGCCGCGGTGCTGCCGATCAGCTGGATGTACATGCGGATGATGGGTGCGCGAGGACTGACCACCGCCACCGAAACGGCCATCCTCAGCGCGAACTATGTGGCGGCGCGTCTGGCGGGCCACTACGACATCCACTTCAGCGGGGGCGTATCCGGCATCCGGGGCGGTGGTGTGGCACACGAATGCATCCTGGACCTGCGCCCGCTGAAGGAAAGCAGCGGCGTCAGCGCCGAAGACGTGGCCAAGCGGCTGATCGACTACGGCTTCCATGCGCCGACCCTGAGCTTCCCGGTGCCAGGCACCCTGATGGTGGAGCCGACCGAGAGCGAGCCGCTGTGCGAACTGGACCGCTTCTGCGATGCGATGGTCGCGATTCGCGAGGAGATCAGAAAGGTTGAAGCCGGCGTGTGGCCACGAGATGCGAACCCGCTGGTGTCGGCACCGCACACCGCAGAGGCATTGCTTCGATCGGACTGGCCACATCCGTACAGCCGCGAAGAAGCAGCTTACCCGCTGGCCAGCCTGCGTCGCAGCAAGTACTGGGTGCCTGTCGGTCGGGTCGACAACGTGCACGGCGACCGCAATCTGGTGTGCAGCTGCGCACCGGTGTCGGATTACGCGGAGGCCTGAGTCCGCTCCGGCCCGATGACCGCGGCCGTTGCTGAACGCTTGCTGCACATGTTGTCATCCCGTGTCTCGGGGGGGCCGCAAAAGCGCGTGCGGCCCTAGCATCCAAGCCTTGTCCTTCATTGAAAGTGATTCATGCGCTTGAACGCCCGACAAGTCGGTGTCATGGCTGCCACCACCGTGCTGATGCTGTCCAGTGTGCAGGCGGCCCCGACCGTCTACAACGCGGTGACCGATTTCTCGAGCACCAGCAACACCGACTCGGACACCTGGTCATACCGCACATCGACCTCGCTGGCGCACAACGGCAGCTACACCCTGCTGCCGGCCTATCGGGTGTTTGCAGGTTTCACCGGATCGGCGGCCGATACCTCCGGCTGGTCGACCGGCTTCGTGCCTGCGATCGGCGTGAACCGCAGCAGCAGCGATCAGTACTTCATCGGCTTCGGACCCGGCGCGCAGTTCACCTGGCCGGCCGGAAGCCTGTACCTGCACCCAGGCAGCAATTCTTTGGCGGTGGTGTCCTGGCTGAGCACAGGCGACTTCAGTCTCGACATCGCCTTCCAGTTCAGTGACCTCGATGCCAACCCCAGCTTCCGCGACGGAATCGATTGGTCTGTCGAAAAGAACAGCGGCTCGGGTGCCTTGGCCAACGGCTCGTTTGCCAATGGCGGTAACAGCGGCTCGCTGACGGTGTCGAAGGTCGTGGTTACCGCGGGCGATCGCATCAACTTCATCGTCGGACCCAACAGCGACTACCAGGGCGACTCCAGCCGGCTCAGCGCGGTGATCACTGCCACACCGCTGGGATCGGTGTCACCGGTGCCTGAGCCTGGCAGCCTCGCCCTGTGGCTGGCCGGCGGCGCGTTGCTCCTCGCCACCAAAGGCCGGCGCAGGACACGTTGAACGCCATGCATCGGTACAGCGTCCGCTGTCTTCGATGCATTGACTTCAGGCCGTCAGCCTGAGTCCGCCGCGACGCGCGGCGGCCTTCTTTCTATTGAAGAGGCCCTTTCAGGGCTTCTGGCATGGGAAAAGCCATCACATCGATGCCCTCGTCATGCAGGGCTTTCGCCTCATCAGAGGTTGCCTGGCCGCGGATGGGTCGCTCGTCGGTCTCGCCGTAATGCATGCGGCGAGCCTCTTCGGCGAAGCGCGGGCCGACGTCGTCGGTATGGGTGATGATGTGCTGGACGGCCCGCATCATGGCCGACTGGAATGCCACCGGATCGACGCCAGAGGGCGCGGCCGGCGGCATGGGCATCGCCGGGGGTACCACTGGCAGGCCCGCTGCAGCCGCCCCTCGCGTTGACACCGGCGACTCGGAGGCGGGTGCCAGCGCCCGAGACGACGAGGTCACCACATGCGGTGCCGACGGCAGCCTTTGCACCGACTTGTCGCCACACATCGGGCACTCGAGCTGAGCGTGGTCCAACTGGCTCTGGAAATCGTCCTGCGACGCGAACCAGCCTTCGAAATGATGGTCGAACGAACAGCGCAGATTCAGAACCTTCATGGCTGCATTATCGGCGAGGGCGAAGACCACGCCAGCGTCCAGCGTCCTTCTCGCCAGTGCCGTAGCCACAACAGACCGACCAGCGTCTTCACGTCGGTCAGTGTGCCTGTGCGTGCGGCCTCTTCCAGTTCTTCGAGGGTGGCCGTGCCCACGTCGAGAAACTCGCCCTCGTCGAGTTGATTGACACCGAGGGTGAGCCCTCGCGCGAACCAGATCTCGATGCCTTCGGTCGAGTACGCAATCGCGTTGTGCAGGATGCCCGCACGCGCCCATTCGGTTGCCCGGTAGCCGGTTTCCTCGGCCAGTTCACGAATGGCGCATGCCAACGGTGGCTCCCCTGCTTCCAGCTTGCCGGCCGGAAACTCCACCATCACCTGCGCCACCGGGTAGCGGTACTGCCGTTCGATGACCAACCGGCCATCGTCGAGCAGTGGCACCACCATCACGGCACCCGGATGAACGATGTATTCGCGGCTCGCAGTGGCGCCGTTCGGCAGCCGGACCAGATCGCGGCGCACGTCCAGGAAGTTGCCGAGGTAGACCTGCTCCGATTCGAGCCGATCTTCGCGCAGGTGAGCGTCGGGATCGGTTGCCAACGCACGCTCAGGTGGTCAGGGCCTTGCCGATCGCATTGACGCAGACCGCCATCAATCCACCGGGCAGCAGACCGAAGATCAGCACGGCGGCGCCGTTGAGGGACAGCAGCAAGCGCACTTCGCCGTTGGTCTCGATGGGTGCTGTTTCGACCGGCTCGTCGAAGTACATCACCTTGACCAGCCGCAGGTAATAGAACGCGCCAATCAGCGAGAACACGACGGCCGCGATGGCCAGCACGATGTAGCCGGTGACGTTGGTCGAGACGATCGCCTGCAGCACGCTGAACTTGGCGTAGAAGCCCACCGTCGGCGGCACGCCCGCCAGCGAGAACATGAACACCGCCATCACACCGGCGTACCAGGGACTGCGTCTGGCCAGGCCCTTCAGATCGTCGATGTTCTCCGATTCGAAGCCCTGCCGTGACAACAAAAGGATGATGCCGAAGGTGCCCAACGTGGTCATCACGTAGCTGACGATGTAGAACATCGCCGAGCTGTAGCCATTGGCCGCCGACAAGGTGTTCGCACCGATCACCGTGGGCGTCAACCCCAGCAGCATGAATCCCACGTTGGCGATCGTCGAATAGGCCAGCATCCGCTTGAGGTTGCGCTGCGCAATCGCGGCCAGATTGCCGATCGCCATCGATCCGACCGAGAGCACGATCAGCATCTGCTGCCAGTTCTCGGCCATTCCGGACATGCCTTCGACCAGCAGGCGGATGGTGATGGCAAACGCAGCCAGCTTCGGTGCGGCACCGATGAGCAAGGTCACCGCTGTCGGTGCCCCGTGGTAGACGTCGGGGACCCACATGTGGAACGGCACTGCACCCAGCTTGAAGGCGAGGCCAGACACCACGAACACCAGCCCGAACACCAGCACCGCCTTGTTGATCTGCCCGGAGGCGATGGCCTTGAACACTTCGCCGATCTCGAGTGAGCCGGTGGCGCCGTACATCATCGACAGGCCGTACAGCAGGAAGCCGCTGGCCAGCGCGCCCAGCACGAAATACTTCATCGCAGCCTCGCTGGCGTTCAGGCTGTCGCGCCGCATGGCGGTCAACGCATACAGCGACAGGCTCATCAGCTCGAGCCCGAGGTAGACCACCAGGAAGTTGTTCGCCGACATCATCACGCTGATGCCGAGCAGAGAGAACAGGCTGAGGGTGAACAGCTCACCCTTCAGCAGATCTCGGCTTGCAGCGTACGGGCGTGCGTAGGCCAGCGAAATCATCACCGCCACGGCAGCGAAGAAGGACAGCAGGTTGCCCATCGGGTCGGCGACCACCATGCGCTGCATCGCGTACACCGAGAGACCTTCGTTGTACTGATACAGGTAGCTCAGCGCGACGATGGCCAACGTGGCCTGCGTCAGCCAGTAGGTGAGGCGTCGTCGCGGATCGGTGACCCACAGGTCGACCAGCGCGACCCCGCACGCTGCGGCCAGCAGAAAGATTTGGGGAGAGACGGCAGGCCAGTTCATGTCGTTGTTCAGTTCAGCTTCGACACGGCGACGTGCTTCAGCAGTTCAGTCACCGACACATGCATCACGTCGGTGAAAGGCTTCGGATAAAGACCCATCCACAGCACGGCGATGGCAAGCACGACCATGATCAGAAGCTCACGGGCGTTCAGGTCCAACAGTTCAGCCACATGGTGGTTGGCGACGGGGCCGAAGTACACCCGCTTGACCATCCACAAGGTGTAGGCCGCACCGAACACCAGCGCCGTGGCGGCCAGCGCGCCGAGCCAGAAGTTCACCTGCACGGCGCCCAGAATCACCATCCACTCGCCGACGAAGCCTGCGGTTCCTGGCAAGCCGCAGTTGGCCATCGCGAAGAACACGGCAAAGGCGGTGAAGGTCGGCATGGTGTTGACCACGCCGCCGTAGCTTGCGATCTCGCGGGAATGCACCCGGTCGTAGAGCACGCCGATGCCCAGGAACATCGCGCCCGAGACGAAGCCGTGCGACACCATCTGCACCAGCGCGCCGGACACGCCGATCTCGTTGAACAGGAAGAAGCCCAGCGTGACGAAGCCCATGTGCGCAATGGACGAATACGCCACCAGCTTCTTCATGTCCTGCTGCACCAGCGCGACCAGCCCGATGTAGATCACCGCGATCAGCGAGATGGTGATGATCAGCCAGGCCCATTCATGCGAGGCGTCAGGCGTGATCGGCAGCGAGAAGCGCAGGAAGCCGTAGCCGCCCAGCTTCAGCATGATGGCCGCCAGCACCACCGAGCCACCGGTTGGCGCCTCGACGTGTGCGTCAGGCAGCCAGGTGTGCACCGGCCACATCGGCACCTTGACCGCGAACGCCGCGAAGAAGGCGAAGAACAGCAGCGTCTGCACCGACATCGGCAGCGGCAGCTGGTACCAGGTCTGCAGATCGAAGCTGCCGCCCGACTTGAAGTACAGGTACATCAGCGCAATCAGCATCAACAGCGAGCCGGCCAGCGTGTACAGGAAGAACTTGAACGCGGCATAGACCCGCTTCGGGCCGCCCCACACACCGATGATGATGTACATCGGGATCAGCGTGGCTTCGAAGAAGACGTAGAACAGCAACCCGTCGAGGGCAGTGAACACACCGATCATGATCCCCGACAGGATCAGGAACGCACCCATGTACTGGTTGACGCGGTCGGTGATGACCTCCCAGCCGGCGATCACCACGATGATGGTGATGAAGGCGGTCAGCAGCACGAACCACACCGAGATGCCATCGACACCCAGGTGGTACATCACGTTGAAGCGATCGATCCAGGCCATCTTCTCGACGAACTGCATCTGCGCGGTGCCGACGTTGAAGCCGATGATCAGCGGCAGCGTGACCACGAAAGACACCACCGCAGCGACCAGCGCGAACCAGCGGGCGGCGGTCGCATGCGCGTCGCGACCGATGGCCAGCAGCACCGCGCCCGACAAGATTGGCAGCCAGATGGCCAGGCTCAACAAACCCATGTTCTTCTTTTCTCCGTGCCCTGTGAGTCCGGTCCGGGCTCAGCGCCCGACCAGATGGCCCAGATGGGGCCACAACTGCCAGGTCATCAGTCCCATCAGACCGAGGATCATCACCAGCGCATACCAGTAGAGGTAGCCCGTCTGCACGAGACGGACCACTGACGAGAGTGCACCGATGCCGCGCGCCGATCCGTTGACGAGCGCGCCGTCGATGAACGCCACATCGCCGCCCTTCCACAAGCCGCGGCCCACCAGGCGTGCGCCGGCAGCCAGCACATGCTGGTTGAACCAGTCCATGTAGTACTTGTTCTCGAGCACTGTCACGATGGGCGCGAACACGCGGGCACAGGCGGCCGGAATCTCGGGCTTCAACAGGTAGAACACATAGGCGACGACCACGCCCGCCAGCGCCAGCCAGAACGGCAAGGTACCAAAGCCGTGCAAGGCCATCGCAGCCGCGCCATGGAATTCATGCGCCAGCTCTTCCATGGCCGGATGCCGCTCGGCGTTGATGAAGATCGAATCCTTGAACAGGCCGCCGTAGAGCATCGGCGCAATCGTGAAGTAGCCGATCAGCACCGACGGGATCGCCAGCAGCACCAGCGGCAGCGTCACCACCCAAGGCGACTCATGGGGCGTGTGGTCGTGATGGCCGTGCTCGGCGTCATGTGCTTCTGCGCTGGCGTGGCCGTGGGCATCGCCGTGGCTGTCGTCTGCAGCGTGCGCGTCGTGTTCCGTCGGGAAGGGCTTGTGGTGAAAGCGCTCCTTGCCGTGGAAGACGATGAAGTACATCCGGAACGAATAGAACGCGGTGACGAACACGCCGGCGATCACCGCAAAGTAGGCGAAGCCTGAGCCCCACAAGTGGCTGGCGTGCACCGCCTCGATGATGCTGTCCTTGGAGTAGAACCCCGCGAAGAACGGGGTGCCGATCAGCGCCAGCGAACCCAGCAGCGAGGTGATCCAGGTGATCGGCATGTACTTGCGCAGGCCGCCCATGTTGCGGATGTCCTGGTCGTGGTGCATGCCGATGATCACCGAGCCGGCTGCCAGGAACAGCAGCGCCTTGAAGAAGGCGTGCGTCATCAGGTGGAACACCGCAACCGAGTAGGCCGATGCACCAAGCGCCACCGTCATGTAGCCGAGCTGGCTGAGCGTCGAGTACGCCACCACGCGCTTGATGTCGTTCTGGATGATGCCCAGAAAGCCCATGAACAGCGCGGTGATCGCACCGATCACCATGATGAAGCTGAGCGCGGTGTCCGACAGTTCGAACAACGGCGACATGCGGGCCACCATGAAGATGCCGGCGGTGACCATCGTGGCGGCGTGGATCAGTGCCGAGATGGGCGTGGGGCCTTCCATCGAGTCAGGCAGCCACACATGCAACGGGAACTGCGCACTCTTGCCCATCGCGCCGATGAACAGGCAGATGCAGGTCACGGTGATCAGCATCCAGCCGGTGCCCGGCAGCGTGAGCTTGGCGAGCTCATCCGCCTTGGCAAAGGCTTCGCTGTAGTTCAGCGTGCCGGCGTAAGCGACGATCAGGCCAATGCCGAGGATGAAGCCGAAATCGCCCACTCGGTTGACCAGGAAGGCCTTCATGTTCGCCGCGATCGCCGTCGGCTTCTTGAAATAGAAACCGATCAACAGGTACGACACCAGGCCCACCGCCTCCCAGCCGAAGAACAGCTGCAGCAGGTTGTTGCTCATCACGAGCATCAACATCGAGAAGGTGAACAGCGAGATGTAGCTGAAGAAGCGCTGGTACCCGTCTTCCTCGGCCATGTAGCCGATGGTGTAGATGTGCACCATCAGCGAGACGAAGGTCACCACGCACATCATCATCGCGGTCAGGCCGTCGACCAGGAAGCCGACTTCCATCTTCAGCGAGCCCACGCGCATCCACTCGTAGACGGTGACGTTGTAGTGCGCCCCATCGACGACCACCGCCTGCAGCGTCATCGCCGACAGGATGAAGGCGACGAGCACGCCGAGGATGGTGACCGTGTGCGCCCCGCTGCGGCCGATGACCTTGCCGAAAAAGCCGGCGGCGATGGCGCCCACCAGCGGAGCCAAAGGCACCGCGAGCAGCAGATGGGGTGAGAGTTGTGCGGACATGTCCTGTGGAGTCGAGAGAGGTCGGGCTGCAGGGCTGGCTGGTCAGCCCTTGAGGCTGTCGAGTTCGTCGACGTTGATCGTGGAGCGATTGCGGAACAGCACCACCAGGATCGCGAGGCCGATGGCCGATTCGGCCGCCGCGACGGTGAGGATGAAGAACACGAACACCTGACCGGCCATGTCGCCCAGAAAGTGCGAGAAGGCGATGAAGTTCATGTTCACCGCCAGCAGCATCAGCTCGATCGCCATCAGCAGCACGATCAGGTTCTTGCGGTTCAGGAAGATGCCGATCACCGACAGCGCGAACAGGATCGCGCCCACCGAGAGGTAGTGACCGAGCGTGATCGGGCCGAGGAACAGTGCACTCATGACGGTTCTCCAGGCGCTTTCGCGGCGTCAGCGTCGGGGCGTTCGACGCTCGGCTGCATCTTGACCAGTCGCACCCGATCCGCCCGCTTGGCCTTGACTTGCTCGGAGGGGTCGGTGTGCTTGCTGTCCTTGCGATGGCGCAGCGTCAGCGCGATCGCTGCGATGATCGCCACCAGCAGAATGACCGCTGCGATTTCCAGCGGATACAGATACTGGGTGTAGATCTCGATGCCCAGCACCTTGGTGTTGCCGAGCTGCAGGTCTGCGGCGTCCGGCGCCGGGGCGCGGGGCAGATTGAAGCCGGGGATCAGCACCGCCGCCATCTCCAGCGCGATGACCAGGCCCACCCCGCCCGCGATGGGTGCGTGCTTCCAGAAGCCCTCGCGCAACGCATCGACGTTGATGTCGAGCATCATCACCACGAACAGGAACAGCACCATCACCGCACCGACGTAGACCAGGATCAGGGTGATCGACAGGAACTCGGCACGCAACAGCATCCACACGCAGGACGCCGAAAAGAACGCGAGCACCAGAAACAGGGCCGCATACACCGGGCTGCGCGCGGTGATGACACGCAAGCCTGCGAACAACAGGACTGCAGAGAAGATGTAGAAGAGCGCAGGGGTTGTGGTCATGGGGTCTTGGGGCTCGTCGCCGATGCGCCGTCGTTCAGCGGATCGGGCGAGTGGCACTCGAAGGAAAGAGCAGCCATCGGGCGCTCTCACCGGTAGCGAGCGTCGGCCTCCTTGTTGGCTGCGATTTCGGGTTCATAGCGATCACCGACCGCCAACAGCATGTCCTTGGTGAAGTAGAGATCACCACGCTTCTCGCCGTGGTACTCGAAGATGTGGGTCTCGACGATGGAGTCGACCGGGCAGCTTTCCTCGCAGAAGCCGCAGAAGATGCACTTGGTCAGGTCGATGTCGTAGCGCGTGGTGCGGCGCGAGCCGTCATCGCGCACCTCGCTCTCGATCGTGATGGCCATCGCCGGGCACACCGCTTCGCACAACTTGCAGGCGATGCAGCGCTCTTCGCCGTTTTCGTAGCGACGCAGCGCGTGCAGGCCACGGAACCGTGGGCTCAGCGGCGTTTTCTCTTCCGGGAACTGCACGGTGATCGTGCGCTGGAAGAAATGGCGCCCGGTGAGCTTGAAACCCTTCAGCAGTTCGAGCAGCAGAAAGCTCGAAACGAAATCCTTGATCGGCGTTGCAGTGGCCATGTCAGTCCCCTACTTCCAGATGTTCCACGGGGACATGATCCACAGGCCCACGACAACCAGCCAGATCAGCGTGAGCGGGATGAAGATCTTCCAGCCCAGGCGCATGATCTGGTCGTAGCGGTAGCGCGGAAAGCTCGCGCGCACCCACAGGAACAGCGTGCACATGGCAAAGGTCTTGCCGAACAGCCAGAACCAGTTCCAGAACCACATCGTCTTCACGATCCAGTCCGGGGTGCTGAGGCCCAATGCCGAGAACGAGATCGGCGACATCCAGCCGCCCAGGAACATCACGCAGGCCAGCGTCGACACCAGGATGATGTTGGCGTACTCGGCCAGGAAGAACATCGCGAACGCCATGCCCGAGTACTCGACCATGTGGCCCGCAACGATTTCCGACTCACCCTCGACCACGTCGAACGGGTGCCGGTTGGTCTCGGCGATGCCGGCGATCACGTAGACCACGAAGATCGGCAGCAGCGGCAGCCAGTTCCAGCTGAGGAAGGTGAGGCCCTGATCGGCGAACATGCCACGGCCTTGCGACAGCACGATCTCGGTCATGTTGAGGCTGGCCGACACCATCAGCACCACCACCAAGGCGAAGCCCATCGCGATCTCGTAGCTGACCATCTGTGCCGAGGCGCGCAACGCGCCCAGGAAGGCGTACTTCGAGTTCGAAGCCCAGCCGGCGATGATCACGCCGTAGACCTCCATCGAGGTGACCGCCATCAGGAACAGCAAGCCGGCATTGATGTTGGCCAGTGCGGCATCGGGACCGAAAGGCACCACCGCCCAGGCGGCCAGCGCCGGCATGATGGTCATGACCGGCCCCAGGAAGAACAGCCCCTTGTTGGCAGCCGCGGGGACGATGATTTCCTTGAGCAGCAGCTTCAATGCATCGGCGATCGGCTGCAGCAGGCCCAGCGGGCCGACCCGGTTCGGGCCCGGGCGCACCTGCGTGAACGCAATGGCCTTGCGTTCCCACAGGGTCAGGTAGGCCACGCAGAGCATCAACGGGACCACCAAGGCCACGATCTTGATCAGGGACCAGGCGACCGGCCAGGCGCCCCCCAGCAAGGAGGTGCCTACGGTGTGGACGGAATCAAACATGGTCGCGATCAGCCCTTGGCGACAGTGATGGCGCCGAACATGGCGCCGAGCGTGCGGGTCTGTGCCGTGCCAGCCGGCACGCGCACCACGTTGGCCGCCAGCGTCCGATCCAGTCGCGCCGGCAACTCGGCGGTGGCCAAGCCTTGCGACACCCGCACCACGTCACCGTCGCGCAGCCCCAGTTGCGCCCAGAGTGCGGGCGGAAGCCCCGCGAAAGCCGGGCGCGCATCGGCGGTCAGCCGCAAGGAGGTCGCGCGGCGTACCAGTGGATCGGTTTCGTAGATCGGCACGTCGGCAATGCGCTCCAGCCCCGAAGATGCCTGCCCCGCATGACGCAACGCGACAGACGCATCGACACGGTTGCTCAGCCGGGCCGGGATGGCGGACACATCGCCCAGCGCTTCGGCTCGCACCTCTTCGGACGTTTCAAAGTCGAAGCCGGGCAACTTCAGCATGTTGCCCAGCACGCGCAGCACTTTCCACGCCGGACGGGTTTCGCCCAGGGGCTTGACGACGCCGTGGAAGCTTTGCACCCGGCCTTCGGCGTTGACGAAAGTGCCCGAGGTTTCGGTGAACGGCGCGATCGGCAACAGCACATCGGCGCAGTCGAGTGCCGCGTCACGGAACGAAGTCAGCGCGATGACCATCTCGGCGCCTTGCAGCGCAGCCACCGCAGCGGCCGGGTTCGCTGCGTCACGGTCGGGTTCGATGTTGAGCAGCAGGCAGGCCTTGAGTGCACCGCCCAGCATCTGCGCCGCATTCAAGCCGCTGCCGGTGGGCTGCGCGCTCACGAGCTGGGCACCCACGGTGTTGGCGTCGGCCGTGAGGTCGCCGACGGTGGCGCCAGTGTGCTCACCGATCCATTGCGCCAGGGCCATCAGGCTGGCGGCTTCAGGGTGTTGAACCGCCGCATTGCCGAGGAGGATGGCCTTGCGCTCTCCCGTCAGCAGCGATGCGGCAATGGCCTGGGCCTGAGCCGATGGCTGGGCGCCAGCGCTCAGCGGGACAGGCGGAGCCAACTCTTTCGCCGCCGCGATGGCTGCAGCGATCTCTGCCAGCGCGGCCACCCAGTCGGTGGGTGCGGCAGTCATGGCGGTGGCAATCGGCATCAGCCAGTCGTCGTGCACCGCCTGCAGGCTGTGAATGCGGGCGCCTCGGCGTGCGGCTTGACGCAGGCGCTGGGCGAACAGCGGGTGGTCCTTGCGCAGGAACGAGCCGACGACCAGCACACGCTGCAACGTGGACAGCGCGGCGATCGAGGTGCCTAGCCAGCGCACACCTGGGCCTCGCAGCGAAAAATCAGAATGACGCAGGCGGTGGTCGATGTTGTCGCTGCCCAGCCCGCGGATCAGCTTGGCGAGCAGGTGCAGTTCTTCGACGGTGCTGTGGGTCGAGCCCAGTGCACCGATGCTCGCCGCCCCATGTTCGGCCTTGATCTGGGCCAGGCCATGGGCCACATAGTCCAACGCGGTGGTCCAGTCGGTCGACGTCCATTCACCGCCCTGCTTGATCATCGGCGTCGTCAGCCGCGATTCGCTGTTGACGGCTTCGTACGAAAAGCGGTCGCGGTCGGCGATCCAGCATTCGTTGACGTCTTCGTTTTCCAGCGGCACCACACGCATCACCTTGCCCGACTTGACCTGCACGATCAGGTTGGCACCGGTGCTGTCGTGGGGCGACACCGACTTGCGGCGCGACAGCTCCCAGGTGCGGGCGCTGTAGCGAAACGGCTTGCTGGTCAGCGCGCCGACCGGGCAGACGTCGATCATGTTGCCCGACAGCTCGGAGTCGATCGTGTCGCCAACGACCGTGGTGATCTCCGAGTGCTCGCCGCGATGGATCATGCCCAGCTCCATCACGCCGGCCACTTCCTGGCCGAAGCGCACGCAGCGAGTGCAGTGGATGCAGCGGCTCATCTCCTCCATCGAGATCAGCGGGCCGACGTCCTTGTGGAAGACCACGCGCTTTTCCTCGTGGTAGCGCGAGGCCGATCCCCCGTAGCCCACGGCCAGGTCCTGCAGCTGGCACTCGCCGCCCTGGTCGCAGATGGGGCAGTCCAGCGGGTGGTTGATCAGCAGGAACTCCATCACCACCTGCTGCGCCTGCATGGCCTTGGCGCTGTGGGTGCGCACGATCATGCCTTGCGTTACCGGCGTCGCACAGGCCGGCATCGGCTTGGGCGCCTTCTCGACATCGACCAGGCACATGCGGCAGTTGGCCGCGATGCTCAGTTTCTTGTGATAGCAGAAGTGGGGGATGTACGTGCCGAGCTTGTCCGCGGCATGCATGACCATGCTGCCTTCGGCAACCTCGACCTTCTGACCATCAAGCTGGATTTCAATCATGGCGCACGCTGGTAGGCGTCAACTCAGACGTAAGCCGGCACAAGGCAAGTCTTGTGCTCGACGTGATGGATGAATTCATGGCGGAAGTGCTTGATCATCGCGCGCACCGGCATGGCAGCGGCCTCGCCGAGCGCGCAGATGGTGCGACCCTGGATGTTGTCGGCCACCGAATTCAGCAGATCGATGTCTTCCGACTTGCCCTGCCCGTTCTCGATCCGGTGGACCAGGCGATGCAGCCATCCCGTGCCCTCTCGGCAAGGCGTGCACTGGCCGCAGCTTTCGTGGGTGTAGAAATAGCTCAGGCGCATCAGGCTCTTGACCATGCAGCGGGTGTCATCGAGCACGATCACCGCGCCTGACCCGAGCATCGAACCGGCCTTGGAGATCGAGTCGTAGTCCATCGTGCAGTTGAGCATGATGTCGGCCGGCAGCACCGGCGCCGACGACCCACCTGGGATCACCGCCTTGAGCTTGCGGCCGGTGCGCACACCACCGGCGAGCTCCAGCAGAACCGGAAACGGCGTGCCCATCGGTACTTCGAAGTTGCCCGGCAGATTCACATCGCCCGACACCGAATAGATCTTCGTGCCGCCGTTGTTCGGCTTGCCGACCTCGAGGTAGGACTGGCCCCCGTTGCGGATGATCCAGGGCACCGCCGAGAAGGTCTCGGTGTTGTTGATCGTCGTCGGTTTGCCGTACAGGCCGTAGCTGGCCGGAAAAGGCGGCTTGAAGCGGGGCTGTCCCTTCTTGCCTTCGAGCGACTCCAGCAGTGCGGTCTCTTCCCCGCAGATGTAGGCGCCGAAGCCGTGCGAGGCGTGCAGCTGGAAGCTGAAACCAGAGCCCTGGATGTTGTTGCCGAGGTAGCCCGCTGCCCGTGCCTCGTCGAGCGCTGCTTCGAAGCGCTCGTAGGCATCGAAGATTTCGCCGTGGATGTAGTTGTAGCCCGTGCCGATGCCCATGGCATACGCCGCGATCGCCATGCCTTCGATGACGATGTGCGGGTTGAACATCAGGATGTCGCGGTCCTTGCAGGTGCCGGGTTCGCCTTCATCGGAATTGCAGACCAGGTACTTCGGGCCGGGGAACATGCGCGGCATGAAGCTCCATTTGAGGCCGGTCGGAAAACCCGCACCACCGCGACCGCGCAGGCCGGACGCCTTCACCTCGGCGATCACTTCTTCCGGCGTCATGCCGGGGCCGCCATCCAACCCGAGGATCTTGCGCAGGGCCTGATAGCCGCCTCGCGCCACGTAATCGGCCAGATGCCAGTTGCGGCCGTTCAGGTCGGCGTAGATCTGCGCGCCGATGTGGCGGCCGTGGAAGCAGGTGGCTTCACCGTCGGCATGGAACTGGGAAAGATCAAGCATGGCAGGCCCCTGAACAGCTCATCGGGACACGTCGGGTTGCGACTGGAGAACATCCACCAGCGCGTCCAGCCGCTCGTGGCTCATGAAGCTGCACATCGTGCGGTCGTTGACCAGCAGCACCGGCGCGTCGGCGCAGGCACCCAGGCATTCGCTTTGCTGCAGCGTGATCAGGCCGTCGGTGGTGGTACCGCCCTCCTCGACGCCCAGCTTGCGGCACAGGTGCTCGAGTGCCTTTTGCCCGTCGCGCAACTGGCACGGCAGGTTGGTGCAGACGTTGATCTTGAAGCGCCCCACCGGCCGCTGGTTGTACATGTTGTAGAAGGTGGTCACCTCGTGCACCGCGATCGGCGGCATGCCCAGGTACTCGGCCACGCCCTTCTCGGTTGCAGCAGAGATATGGCCCTGCTCCTGCTGCACGATCGACAGACACGCCATGACCGCAGACTGCTTCTGGTCGGTCGGGTACTTGGCCACCTCGCGCGCGAAGCGCTCGAGCGTGGCGGCCGAAAACGCGGCGGACGGCTGCACGGAATCACTCACCGGTCGATCTCTCCGAAAACGATGTCCATCGTGCCGATGACCGCCACCGCGTCGGCGATCATGTGACCGCGCGCCATTTCATCGAGAGCGGCCAAATGCGCGAACCCAGGGGCGCGAATCTTCAGGCGGTAAGGCTTGTTCGCGCCATCGCTGACGATGTAGATGCCGAACTCGCCCTTCGGATGCTCCACCGCTGCGTAGGCTTCACCCACCGGCACATGGAAGCCTTCGGTGAACAGCTTGAAGTGGTGGATCAGCTCTTCCATGCTCGACTTCATGTCGACGCGAGAAGGTGGTGCCACTTTATGGTTCGAGGTGATCACCGGACCCGGATTTGCGCGCAGCCAGGCCACGCACTGCTGGATCAGCCGGTTCGACTGGCGCATCTCCTCGATGCGCACCAGGTAGCGGTCGTAGGTGTCGCCGTTGACGCCCACGGGGATGTCGAAGTCCAGGTGCTCGTAGACGTCGTAGGGCTGCTTCTTGCGCAGGTCCCACTCGATGCCCGAGCCCCGCAGCATCGGGCCACTGAAACCGAGGTTCAACGCGCGTTCGGGCGACACGACTCCGATGCCGACGGTGCGCTGCTTCCAGATGCGGTTGTCGGTGAGCAGCGTTTCATAGTCATCGACACACTTCGGGAAACGCTTGGTGAAATCTTCGATGAAGTCGAGCAGCGAACCCTGTCGGTTGTCGTTCAGTGCCGACATCACCTTCGCGTTGCGCACCTTCGAGGCCTTGTACTGCGGCATCGTGTCGGGCAGGTCGCGGTAGACGCCACCCGGACGGATGTACGCCGCGTGCATGCGCGCGCCCGACGCCGCCTCGTACATGTCGAACAGGTCTTCGCGTTCACGGAAGCAGTAGATGAAGATGTTCATCGCACCGCAGTCGAGACCGTGCGCACCCAGCCACATCAGGTGGTTCATCAACCGCGTGATCTCGCTGAACATCACGCGGATGTATTGCGCACGCACTGGCACGTCGACACCCAGCAGCCGCTCGATCGCCAGGCAGTACGCGTGCTCGTTGCACATCATCGACACATAGTCGAGGCGATCCATGTACGGCAGCGACTGGATGTAGGTCTTGCTCTCGGCGAGCTTCTCGGTCGCGCGGTGCAGCAGGCCGATGTGCGGGTCGGCGCGCTGGATGACCTCGCCGTCGAGCTCGAGCACCAGCCGCAACACACCGTGCGCCGCCGGGTGCTGCGGGCCGAAGTTCAGGGTGTAGTTCTTGATGTCGGCCATGTCAGTGGAGACCGCCGTAGTTGTCTTCACGGATGATCCGCGGCGTGATGTCACGCGGCTCGATCGTGACCGGCTGATAGATCACGCGCTTTTTTTCCGGGTCATAGCGCATCTCGACGTGACCCGAAGTCGGGAAGTCCTTGCGGAAAGGGTGACCGATGAAACCGTAATCCGTGAGGATGCGGCGCAGGTCGAGGTGGCCATCGAAAATGATGCCGTACAGGTCGAAGGCTTCGCGCTCAAACCAGTTCGCCGAACTCCACACCTCGTTCAAGGAAGAGATCATCGGCACGTCGTCATCGGCACAGAACACCTTCAGCCGCAAGCGCCAGTTCTGGCTGACCGACAGCAGATGCGAGACCACGCAGAAACGTGAGCCCTCCCAGGGCTGATCCCGGTACTCGGAATAGTCGACGCCGCACAGATCGATCAGCTGCTCAAAGCGCAATGTCGGGTCGTCGCGCAGCATCAGCGCGGCTTCGAGGTAATCGGCGGGAACGACCGTGACCGTGATCTCACCGCGATCGACAGACAGCGCCTTCAGCCGTGATCCCAGTGCGGCCTCAACGGCCTGCTGGAGCACTTCGAGATGAGTCATGGGGTGTATTGCCGGAAGCGTCGATCAGCGAGCGATGGTGTTTTCACGGCGGATCTTGGCCTGCAGCTGCAGGATGCCGTACAGAAGCGCTTCAGCCGTGGGTGGACATCCGGGCACGTAGACATCGACGGGCACGATGCGATCACAACCGCGCACCACCGAATAGCTGTAGTGGTAGTAGCCACCACCGTTGGCGCAGGAGCCCATGCTGAGCACCCAGCGGGGTTCTGCCATCTGGTCATAGACCTTGCGCAACGCCGGCGCCATCTTGTTGCACAGGGTGCCAGCGACGATCATCAGATCGCTTTGACGCGGGCTGGGACGGAACAGCATCCCGAAACGGTCGATGTCGTAGCGCGCAGCACCCGCATGCATCATCTCGACGGCACAACAGGCGAGCCCGAAGGTCATCGGCCACAGCGAACCGGTCTTGGACCAGTTGATGACGCTGTCCAGGCTTGTCGTGACGAAGCCTTCCTTGAGAACGCCCTCAATGCCCATCGTTCATTCCCAATCGAGCGCCCCTTTTTTCCATTCGTAAGCGAAGCCGACGACCAGGATGCCGAGGAACAACATCATCGACCAGAAGCCCGCCATGCCGATCTCACGCAACGACACCGCCCAAGGGAAGAGGAAGGCGATTTCGAGGTCAAACAGGATGAACAGGATGGCCACCAGGTAGTAGCGCACGTCGAACTTCATGCGGGCGTCTTCGAAGGCTTCGAAACCGCATTCGTACGGGGAGTTTTTCGCCGCATCCGGGCGACGGGGACCAAGCACGAAACCAAGGACCTGGGGCAACACCCCAACCAACACACCCACCAGTATGAACAGGATCACTGGCAAATATGGCTGCAGATCCATGACGCCCTTGATGACCTTTTTGTTCGTTGAGGCGAGTGGCTTGACCCACTCCGAAATTCTGGTGCCGACGGCGAGACTCGAACTCGCACAGCTTTCGCCACTACCCCCTCAAGATAGCGTGTCTACCAATTTCACCACGTCGGCTCGCTCGCACTGTGCTGCTACTCTGGATTCGCGAGGAAACGGACCCCCAGCACAGCCCTAAAGTTTACCCTCAAAAGCCAGCCCATCCGGCGTCTGAACGGCCCGCCGATGTGAAGCTCATGCAGTGAGCTTCAGCCTACTTGTTCGGTATGGCCGCCGCACCAGAAGCCGCAGGCCCGGGAGATGCCGCCGTTGGCGCAGCGAGGCCACCGCCGGCCCCAGGAATTTGGGTGGCAGCACCTGTGGCCGGGGCCGACGCCGGTGCCGCGATCGCCGGGCGGTCCAGCACGCTCCCGGCGGGAGCGCGCGAGCGATCGTTCGACAGGTACGCCAGCATCAGCGTGCACGCGAAAAAGATGGCTGCACAGACCGCTGTCGAGCGCGACAGGAAATTGGCGCTGCCGGTCGCACCGAACAGGCTGCCAGAGGCGCCGCTGCCGAACGATGCGCCCATGTCCGCACCCTTGCCGTGCTGCACGAGCACGAGACCGATCATCGCCAGCGCCGCCAGGATCTGAATGATCACCACCACATTCAACAGCAAGTTCATGTTCTCGACTTTCCAATAGAACCCAGCGCGACGTGAGACGCCGCACGACAAATGGCAGAAAAATCAGCCGCCTTGAGGGATGCCCCGCCCACCAAGGCGCCGTCGATGTCAGGTTGCGCAAACAGCTCCTGCGCGTTGCCCGCATTGACGCTGCCGCCATACAGAAGCCGCATTTCGTGCGCGCGGGTGCTGGCAGCCAGCAGCTGTGCCCGCAACACCGCGTGCACCGCCTGCGCCTGTTGCGGCGTCGCGGTCAAGCCAGTACCGATGGCCCAGATGGGCTCATACGCCACGACGATCTGCGAGACGCAATGGCCCAGCGTGTGGATCACTGCCGACAACTGACGCTTGACCACCAGCTCGGTGGAACCCGCATCGCGCTCGCCACGCGTTTCGCCCACACAGACGATGGGTGTCAGGCCATGAGACAGCGCCAGACGGGCCTTGTCGGCCACCAGGGTGTCGGATTCTGCATGGTGAATGCGGCGTTCCGAGTGCCCGACGATCACGTGGCGACAGCCGAACTCGGCCAGCATCACCGCCGCCACTTCGCCGGTGTACGCACCAGGCTCGTGCTGCGAGCAATCCTGCGCGCCCCAGCCTATGCCACTGCCCTGCAGCGACAGCGCCACGTCGGCCAGATAGGGGAACGGGCAGCAGACACTGACTTCGGCATCGAACGGGCCGGCCGCGCGCAGCCCGGCCAGCAGCTCCACGCAGCTGACCCGCGTGCCGTTCATCTTCCAGTTGCCGACCACCAGCGGAAGCCTGCCTGCAGCCGCGTGTGCATTCGCGGAACTCACCATGAGAGCACCAGCTTTCCGACATGTTGATTCGATTCCATCAACGCATGCGCTTGCGCTGCCTGCGCGGCCGGAAACACCTTGAACACCACCGGCTTCACCAAACGGGACTCGATCCAGCGCCAGGCCGTGGTCCGCAGCTCGCGCGCGATGGCCGCCTTGAACGCGGCCGAGCGGGCGCGCAAGGTGGACCCCGTGATTGTCAGCCGACGAGTCAGCAATGCCGCTGCATCGAACTGGGCCTTCCGACCGCCCTGCACAGCGATGATGACCAGGCGGCCATCGTCAGCCAGGCAACTCACTTCACGGGCGACGTAGTCGCCCGCGACCATGTCGAGGATCACATCGACACCGCGCCCAGCCGTCAGGCGCATCGACGCCTCGGCAAAGTCCTCGGTGCGGTAATTGATCGCGTGGTGCGCCCCCAATGCGATGCAGGCGGCCGCCTTCTCGTCAGAACCCACCGTGACCAACACGGTGGCGCCCGCCGCACGGGCCAACTGGATCGCCGCGACGCCAATGCCGCTGCTGCCGCCCTGAACCAGCAGGGTTTCACCAGACTTCAAACCGACCCGATCGAAAAGATTGGCCCAGACGGTAAAAAAGGTTTCCGGAAGACTGGCCGCTTCGACGTCGGTCAGCCCGTCGGGCACCGGAAGGCACTGGCCGATCGGCGCCACGCAGTGATCGGCGTAACCACCGCCAGACACCAGCGCGCAGACCCGGTCACCGAGCTTCAAGCCGACTTCGTGCAGTTCGCCCACATCACCAGAAACGATCACTCCTGCGACTTCCAGCCCCGGCAGGTCGGACGCACCAGCCGGCGGTGGATACAAGCCTTCGCGCTGCAAGACGTCCGGGCGGTTGATGCCCGATGCCGAAACGGCGATCAAGACCTCCCCCGCCGCGGGAACCGGTGTCACGCGCTCGCTGGGCCGCAGCACCTCGGGGGGCCCGAAGGCACTGATTTCAATGACTCTCATCGTGATGAGGTGATGGTCGCCGCCGGGATTCCGGACCCTGGATCACCCGGACCCGGCGCACGCGACTCAGCGCGTTGAGCTCACTCCTGCGTGTTGGCCACCGGTGCTGGCTGCTGATCGCGATCGATCAGCGCCTTCATCGACAGCTTGACGCGGCCCTTCTCGTCGGTCTCGAGCACCTTGACCTTGACGATCTGGCCTTCCTGCAGGAAGTCGGTGACCTTCTCGACGCGCTGGTGCGCGATCTGGCTGATGTGCAGCAACCCGTCTTTGCCGGGCAACAGATTGACCAAGGCGCCGAAGTCCAGGATCTTGACGATCGGGCCTTCGTAGACCTTGCCGATCTCGACCTCGGCGGTGATTTCCTCGATGCGCTTCTTGGCCTGAGCAGCCTTGTCAGCATCGGTGGAGGCGATCGTGATCGTGCCGTCTTCGCCGATGTCGATCGTGGTGCCGGTTTCTTCGGTCAGCGCACGGATCGTCGCGCCGCCCTTGCCGATCACGTCGCGGATCTTCTCCGGGTTGATCTTCATCGTGTACAGACGCGGCGCGAACTGCGAGACCTCGGTGTTGGCCGAACCCATCGCCTCGACCATCTTGCCCAGGATGTGCAGACGCGCTTCCTTGGCCTGCGCCAGTGCGACTTGCATGATTTCCTTGGTGATGCCCTGGATCTTGATGTCCATCTGCAGGGCGGTGATGCCACCCGTGGTGCCGGCCACCTTGAAGTCCATGTCGCCCAGATGATCCTCGTCGCCCAGGATGTCGGTCAGCACGGCGAAGCGGTTACCGTCCTTGATCAGGCCCATCGCGATGCCTGCCACGTGCGCCGTCAGCGGCACGCCCGCATCCATCAGCGCCAGGCAGCCACCGCACACCGAAGCCATCGACGACGAGCCGTTGGATTCGGTGATTTCCGAGACCACTCGCATCGAGTACGGGAAGTCGGCACGATCCGGCAGCACCGCCACCAGCGCACGCTTGGCAAGACGGCCGTGGCCGATCTCACGACGCTTGGGCGTGCCGACACGGCCGGTTTCGCCCGTGGCGAACGGAGGCATGTTGTAGTGCAGCATGAAGTGCTCGCTGAACTCGCCGGCGAGCGCATCGATCTTCTGCGAATCGCGATCGGTGCCGAGCGTGGCGGCCACCAGCGCCTGCGTCTCGCCACGGGTGAACAGCGCCGAGCCGTGCACGCGCGGCAGCACGCTGTTGCGGATCTCGATCGCACGCACGGTGCGGGTGTCGCGGCCGTCGATGCGGGGCTCGCCCGACAGGATCTGGCTGCGCACGATCTTGGCCTCGATGTCGAACAGCACGTTCTCGACCTTGACCTTGTCGACGACTTCGCCGTCTGCAGCCAACGCGGCCAGCGTGTTGGCCGTGACTTCGCGGGTGGCCTGCGTGCGGGCCTGCTTCGAGCGGATCTGATAAGCCGTACGCAGCGGGGTTTCGGCCAGCGCCACCACCTTGGCGATCAAGGGCTCGTCCTTTGCAGGTGGCGTCCAGTCCCAGGCCGGCTTGCCGGCGTCACGCACCAGATCGTTGATGGCAGCGATCGCGATCTTGCTTTGCTCGTGCCCGAAGACCACGCCGCCCAGCATGATCTCTTCGCTCAACTGCTTGGCTTCGGACTCGACCATCAGCACCGCGGCTTGCGTGCCAGCGACGACCAGGTCCATCGACGAGTCGAGCAGTTGTGTTTTGCCAGGGTTGAGCACGTACTCGCCGTTGATGTAGCCCACGCGTGCCGCGCCGATCGGGCCGTCGAACGGGATGCCGGAGATGGCCAGCGCGGCGCTGGAACCGATCAGCGCGGCGATGTCGGCCGAAACTTCCGGGTTCAGCGACATCACATGGACGACAACCTGGACCTCGTTGTAGAAGCCCTCGGGGAACAGCGGACGCAGCGGGCGGTCGATCAGCCGCGAGGTCAGCGTTTCCAGCTCGCTCGGGCGGCCTTCACGTTTGAAGAAGCTGCCAGGAATCTTGCCGGCGGCATAGGTCTTCTCGATGTAGTCGACCGTCAGCGGGAAGAAATCCTGCCCCGGCTTGGCGTTCTTGGCCGCCACCACGGTGGCCAGCACGACGGTGTCTTCGATGTTGACGATGACCGCGCCGCCCGACTGGCGGGCGATTTCGCCGGTTTCCAGCACGACGGTGTGCTGGCCCCATTGGAAGGTCTTGGTGACTTTGTTGAACATGCTCATGTGTATCTCCGGTTGAGATCAGCGCCTTGCGGGTGGCGCGTTCGAACCCAGAGCTGCAGCATCCTGGCGCGATGCCATTCCAGCGGCGTTCACTGACAAACGCCCCTGGAATGACACATCGTCATCGTTGGGTGCCTGGCTCAAAACGAGAAGAGCCTGTGCTGGCGAATCCCAGACAGGCTCTTTGCTTCGCTAGTCAGATTACTTGCGCAGACCCAGCTTCTGGATCAGTGCGGTGTAGCGATCTGCGTCACGGTCCTTCAGGTAGGCCAACAGGCTCTTGCGCGTGTTAACCATCTTCAGCAAACCACGGCGTCCGTGGTGATCTTTCAGATGCGTCTTGAAATGCGGCGTCAGTTCATTGATGCGTGCGGTCAACAGGGCCACCTGAACTTCAGGAGAGCCGGTGTCGTTGGCGCTGCGCGCATTGGCCTTGACGATTTCTGCCTTTTGGGCAACGGTAGCGGTCATGTCGTTTCCTTCTGATGAAGCCAAGGGACACCGAAGTGCGGCTTCATGTGTGGACTTGCGGTCGCGGGTGGAACTTCCTGCGCCGTGCGAATGCTGAGCGCAAGATTGCCCCCAAGCCCATCGATTATAGCCCGCTCAGGTCGTCCCGAGCGGCCACCGCGGACGGACATTGAAGTCGTGGTCCATGCGGGCGTCGGCGGCATGGCGCTGCCAGCGCATCGCAGCGGCCAACGCGATCATGGCGCCATTGTCCGTGCACAGCGCCAGCTCCGGATAGTGCAGCCTGAATCGACGGCGCACCGCCTGCTCGCCCAGTTGCTCTCTCAGCAGGGTGTTGGCGCCGACACCGCCGGCCACCACCAGCCGATCCAGTCCGGTCGATTGCAGGGCGGCCAGCGACTTGCGCACCAGCACATCGACGATGGCCGCCTGCGTGCTGGCGGCCAGGTCGGCATGATCCTGGGCGCTTGGCGTCGGGCCCAGCTTGCGCAGCGTCACCATCACCGCGGTTTTCAGGCCCGCAAACGAAAAGCTCAGGTCACCGCTGCGCAGCATGGGCCGCGGTAGATCGAAGCGGGCCGGATCGCCATGAGCGGCGAGTGCTGCCAGCGCCGGGCCGCCGGGGTATCCCAGCCCCAGCAACTTCGCCGATTTGTCAAACGCCTCACCCGCAGCATCGTCGATCGTCTCACCGAGCAGGCTGTAGGCACCGACGTCATCGACCCGCATGAGCTGCGTGTGTCCTCCGGACACCAGCAAGGCAATGAATGGGAAGGTCGGTGGCTGGGCACTGAGGAAAGGCGACAGCAGGTGTCCTTCAAGATGGTGCACGCCCAGCACCGGTCGGCCCAGCGATGCGCCCAGCGCACACGCGACGCCCGCGCCCACCAGCAACGCGCCCGCCAGCCCAGGCCCACGGGTGAATGCAACCATGTCGATGTCGCACAGCTCGGCCTGTGCTTCCCGCAGCACCTCACGGGTCAGTGGCAGCACGCGGCGGATGTGGTCGCGTGAGGCCAGTTCAGGCACGACACCCCCATAGGCGCGGTGCATGTCGATCTGGCTGTACAGCGCCTGTCCGCGCAGCCGGGGCACGCCCCTGGCATCGGCTTCGATCAGGGCCACGCCGGTTTCGTCACACGACGATTCGATGCCCAGAAAAATCATGCGCGCAGTGTAGGCGGCGGCCTGGCAGGCACAGCCGACTTCTGGGCTTCGTGGCGTGAAATTTGCGTTCATGCACTGCATGAAACCTGCCCTGCGCATCGTCATCATCGCGCCCGACACCTTGACGGCAGATGGACCTGCCGACGACCACGACGAACTGTTGACCGAACGTTCGCGCAGCCTGCGCATCGGTCTGTTGGAGAGCGGCTACAACATCGTCGCCGTGCTGCCTGCCGATGTGTTCCTGCCCGATCGCCTGGCGCAGATCGCCCCTGACATGGTGATCGTCGACGCTGAAAGTGGCGCACGCGACACCCTGGAACACGTGGTGATCGCGACCCGCGATGCGCGGCGGCCGATCGTGCTGTTCACCAACGACGGCGACACCAGCCATGTCGGCGCCGCCATCGCCTCTGGCGTGACCGCCTATGTGGTGTCAGGCCTGTCGGCCGACCGCGTGAGGCCCGTGCTGGAAATCGCCCTCGCCCGCTTCGAACACGAGGAATCGCTGCGCCGCGAACTGGCCGATGCGCGCACCCAGTTGTCAGACCGCAAGACCATCGATCGCGCCAAGGGCATCCTGATGAAGCGCCAGGGGCTGCCTGAAGGCGAGGCGTACGCGCTGCTGCGCAAGGCCGCGATGGACAAGGGACTCAAACTGGTCGACGTCGCGCAGCGCATCGTCGACGTGGCTGACCTGCTGGGCTGAAACAGCACGGGCGGCATGTGCCCAAAACAGTGCACACCACGCGCCACCGAGCCCGCGCGTCGGCGCAAACGGCCGGCTCGCCTTTTGTTGGTGCGCAATTGCCGAGCGCGAGAGGGCCTCGCCCCAGCAAGCCATTGGCACAACGTTTGCTGAGTGGATGTACAGCAGGTCAAAGGCGATCTGCGAATGAAATTCTCGCGCCACCTTTCGAGGTGGATGGCGAACCGGGCGACGGCGTCCCTCACTGTCTTGGGTCTTACGGGATCGACAGCGTGGGCGCCGTTTTTGTTTGCGCAGTTGCTTTTCATCGCTTCGTCAATCGAAGGACACCATGAACCTCCCTCTCACGCGAAAGACCGACATGAGCCGCCGAACCCTGATCAAAGCGGCGGCTGCCACCAGCGCAGCCGGCCTCGTTCCCGGACTGCAAAGCGCGGTTTACGCGCAGGGTTCGGACAAGCCCGAGAAAGAAGAGGTGCGCATCGGCTTCATTCCGCTGACCGATTGCGCGTCGGTCGTGATGGCGTCGGTGCTGGGCTTCGACAAGAAGTACGGCATCAAGATCATCCCGTCGAAAGAGGCCTCATGGGCTGGCGTGCGCGACAAACTGGTCAATGGCGAACTCGACATGGCGCATGTGCTGTACGGCCTGATCTACGGCGTGCATCTCGGCGTCAGCGGCCCCAAGAAGGACATGGCCGTTCTGATGACGCTGAACAACAACGGCCAGGCCATCACGCTGTCGAAGGCACTGGCCGACAAGGGCGCAGTCGATGCGCCGAGCCTCGCCAAGCTGATGAAGACCGACAAGCGCGAGTACACCTTTGCGCAGACCTTCCCCACGGGGACTCACGCGATGTGGCTCTACTACTGGCTGGCTTCGGCAGGCATCAATCCGTTGAAGGACGCCAAGGTCATCACGGTGCCGCCGCCGCAGATGGTGGCCAACATGCGCGTGGGCAACATGGACGGCTACTGCGTTGGCGAGCCCTGGGGCCACCGCGCCATCATCGACGGCATCGGCATCACCGCGGTCACCACGCAGGACATCTGGAAAGACCATCCTGAGAAGGTGCTCGGCACCACAGGTGACTTCGTCAAGAAGTACCCGAACACGGCCCGCGCGGTGATGATGGCCGTGCTGGAGGCCAGCCGCTGGATTGATTCCGGTCTGCAGAACAAGAACAAGATGGCCGAGACGATCGCCGACAAGTCGTACGTGAACACCGGCGTCGATGCGATCAACCAGCGCATCCTGGGGCGCTACCAGAACGGCCTGGGCAAGACCTGGGACGATCCGAACCACATGAAGTTCTTCAACGATGGTGCGGTGAATTTCCCTTACCTGTCGGACGGCATGTGGTTCCTCACGCAGCACAAGCGCTGGGGCTTGATCAAAGAGCACCCCGACTATTTGGCAGTGGCCAAGCAGATCAACCAGGTCGATCTGTACAAGCAGGCCGCGTCGGCACTGAACATCAGCGTGCCCAAGGATGCCTTGCGCACCAGCAAGCTGATCGACGGTGTGGTCTGGGACGGCAAGGACCCGAAGAAGTACGCCGACAGCTTCGCGATCAAGGCCTGAGCGCGCCGACCCCATTCACCCCACCACCAGGAGTCCCTCATGGTCAGTGCCGTGTTCCATACCCCCTTGGCCGCCTCGGCCGAGTTGCAGGCTCAGAAGCTGGCGCGCGAGGCGCCCGTTACCGCAGGTGGTGCCAGCCCGCAGGCACCGTTGTCAACCACGTCGCCACGCGCACCATTCGACTGGGGCGGATTCCTGCTGAAGGCACTGTTCCCACTGGTGGGCCTGGGTCTGCTGGTGGCGCTGTGGGGGCTGGCCACCATCAACAGCACCACCTTTCCGTCTCCGCTGGAGACCTTCAAGGCGGCAGTCGAGCTGTTCGCTGATCCGTTCTACAGCAAGGGCCCGAACGACCAGGGCATCGGCTGGAACATCTTGTTCTCGCTGGAGCGCGTGGCCGTGGGCTTCGGGCTGGCCGCAGCGGTCGGCATTCCGGTGGGCTTCATGATCGGCCGCTTCAAGGTGCTCAGCGACATGGTGTCGCCGCTGATCAGCCTGCTGCGCCCGGTGTCACCGCTGGCCTGGCTGCCGATCGGCCTGCTGGTGTTCAAGGCCGCCAACCCGGCGGCGATCTGGACCATCTTCATCTGCTCGATCTGGCCGATGATCATCAACACCGCAGTGGGTGTGCAGCGCGTGCCGGTCGACTACCTGAACGTGGCGCGGGTGCTGAACCTGTCGGAGTGGACGATCATCAAGAAGATCCTGTTCCCCGCGGTGCTGCCCTACATGCTGACCGGCGTACGCCTGTCGGTGGGCACGGCCTGGCTGGTGATCGTGGCCGCCGAGATGTTGACCGGCGGTGTCGGCATCGGCTTCTGGGTCTGGGACGAATGGAACAACCTGAACGTGAAGCACATCATCATCGCCATCTTCGTGATCGGCGTGGTGGGTCTGCTGCTGGAAACCGCGTTGGTAGCCGTTGCCAAGCGCTTCAGCTACGACGACGTCTGACCCCTCGATTTCAACAGGCACGCCGACCATGAACAACTTCATCCTCGTGGAAAACGCAGAAATGACGTTCCACACCAAGAAGGGCAGCTTTCACGCGCTGCGCGACATCAACCTGAGCGTGGCCAAGGGCGAGTTCGTCACGCTGATCGGCCACTCGGGTTGTGGCAAATCGACGCTGCTGAACCTGATTGCCGGGCTGACGCTGCCCACCGCGGGCGCGCTGTTCTGCGACAACCGCGAGATCGCCGCGCCCAGCCCGGAGCGCGCCGTGGTGTTCCAGAACCATTCACTGCTGCCGTGGCTCACCTGCTTCGAAAACGTGCACCTGGGCGTCGAGCGGGTGTTCGGTGCGCGCGAGTCCAAGGATCAGTTGAACCATCGCACGAAAGCCGCACTGGAGCTGGTCGACATGGGCCATGCGGTCAGTAAACGGCCCCATGAGATCTCGGGCGGCATGAAGCAGCGCGTGGGCATCGCCCGCGCGCTGGCCATGGAACCCAAAGTGCTTCTGATGGACGAGCCCTTCGGCGCGCTCGACGCCCTCACCCGCGCCAAGCTGCAAGACGAGTTGCTCAAGATCGTGCAGCGCACCCAAAGCACGGTGGTGATGGTGACGCACGACGTCGACGAGGCGGTGCTGCTGTCGGACCGCATCGTGATGATGACCAACGGCCCGGCCGCCACCATCGGCGAGATCGTCAACGTGCTGCTACCCCGCCCCCGCAACCGTGTCGAACTCGCCGCAGACACCCGCTATGTGAACTACCGCAAGGAAGTGCTCGACTTCCTGTACACGCGCCACGGGCATGTGGAGCGGCAGGCGGCCTGAATCACCCGGTCAGTGCATTTCCTTGGCGTGATTGATCGTGTACTTGGGTATCTCGATCGTCACGTCCTGCTGCGACAGGATGGCCTGACACGACAGGCGTGAATCGGGCTCGAGGCCCCAGGCGCGGTCGAGCAGATCCTCTTCGGTTTCATCCATCTCGCCGAGCGACGAGAACCCTTGTCGCACCACCACATGGCAGGTGGTGCAGGCACAGCTCATCTCGCAGGCGTGCTCGATCTCGATGCCGTTTTCCAGCAGTGCTTCGCAGATCGAGGTACCCGGCTGCGCCGTGATCTCGGTTCCTTGCGGGCAGTACTCGGCGTGCGGGAGGATCTTGATGACGGGCATGCGATTTCCTGATCAGACCTCGGTGACACGGCGCCCGGCCAGCGCCTTGCGGATGCCGCGGTTCATTCGTTCAGCCGCGAAGGCCTCGGTGCTGTGGGCCAGCGCCTCGACGGCAGCGTCGATCGCGTGATGGTCGCTGCCCTGGCGAGCGGTTTCGAGCTGGTCCAGCATCGCGTAGATCGCCGCGATGTCTTGCGCGTTCAGCAGATCGCCGTCGGCAGCGAGTGCGGCACGCGTGGCCAGCGTCATGCGCTCGGCCTCGACACGCGATTCGCGCAGCGCCCGCTCCTTCATGTCGACCTCGGCGGTGGTGAAGCTCTCGCTCAACATGCGAGCGATGTCCTCATCGGCCAGGCCATAGCTGGGCTTCACTGCGATCGACGCCTCGACGCCTGAGCCTTCTTCGCGCGCGGCCACGCTCAACATGCCGTCGGCATCGACCGTAAAACTCACGCGGATGCGCGCCGCACCGGCCACCATCGGCGGAATGCCCCGCAATTCGAAGCGCGCCAGCGATCGGCAGTCGCTGACCAGTTCACGCTCGCCTTGCACCACGTGGATGGCGAGTGCGGTCTGGCCGTCCTTGAAGGTGGTGAAGTCCTGCGCGCGCGCGGTGGGGATCGCGCTGTTGCGCGGGATGATGCGCTCGACCAGCCCGCCCATGGTCTCCAGGCCGAGCGACAGCGGGATCACGTCGAGCAGTAGCATCTCTTCGGCACCGGCGTTGCCGGCCAGCGTGTTGGCATGCAGCGCGGCACCCAGGGCCACGACCTCGTCGGGATTCAGGTTGTTCAGCGGCGCCTTGCCGAAAAAGTCGGCCACCGCAGCCTGCACCGCCGGCATGCGGGTCGATCCACCGACCATCACGACGCCCTGCACGGCGGACTTGTCGGTCTTGGCATCGCGCAGCACCTTGCGCAAAACGGTCAGGGTGCGGGAGACCAGGTCATGCGTGATCGCATCGAACTGCTCGCGGGTGACACGCACCGCCAACTCGGACGCGGCACCAGAGCTGCCGGACATCGGGCACGCCAGCGTCGCATGATCGGCCGACGACAGCTTTTCCTTCGCGGCCCGCGCAGCCACCAGCACCGCGCGCTTGTCCTGCGCCGATTCGGCCGACAGCCCGGCCTGTGCCAGCGCCCAGTCGGCCAGCGCGTGGTCGAAATCGTCGCCACCCAGCGCCGAATCGCCACCGGTGGCCACCACCTCGAACACGCCGGCGCTCAGGCGCAGCAGCGAGATGTCGAAGGTGCCACCACCCAGGTCGTAGACGGCATACAGGCCTTCGGAGCCGTTCTCCAGACCGTAGGCGATCGCGGCTGCAGTCGGCTCGTTGATCAGGCGCAGCACGTTCAGTCCGGCGAGCTGTGCCGCGTCTTTCGTGGCCTGTCGCTGGGCGTCGTCGAAGTACGCCGGCACGGTGACCACGGCACCGAAGAGTTCATCATCGAAGGTGTCTTCGGCGCGCTGGCGCAGGGTGGCGAGGATCTCGGCCGACACCTCGACCGGCGACTTGATGCCATCGATGGTGCGGATCTGAACCATGCCGGGCGCCTCGACGAAGTCATACGGCAGCTTGGCGCGGTCGGCGATGTCGGCGAGGCCACGACCCATGAAGCGTTTGACCGAGACCAGCGTGTTGTGCGGATCGGTCGCGGCTTCGGCCAGCGCATCGGCACCGATCTGACGGCGGCCGTTCGGCAAGTAGCGCACGGCCGAGGGCAGGATCACGCGGCCGGCTGCATCAGGCAAACATTCAGCGACACCGTGGCGCACCGAGGCAACCAGCGAATGCGTGGTGCCGAGATCGATGCCGACCGCGATGCGGCGCTGGTGCGGGTCCGGCGCACCGCCGGGTTCGGAGATTTGAAGGAGGGCCATGGGGCTATTGTTCCAGCGCTTCCAGCCGCTGATCGACGTCGCGGGCAAAGCGCTCGACGAACATCAGGGCTCTGACCTGCTGCGCGGCGGCAATGTGGTCGTGTTGGTCGTCGAGCAGCCGGCGCAGTTCGCCGATCGCGTGGTCGCGATGGGCGGCCACTGCCGACGCCAGTACTTCGACGTCGGCCAGCGTTGAGGCCTCATCGAGCGACTCGCGCCATTCCATCTGTTGCATCAGGAAGCTGCCCGGCATCGCGGTGTTGTCTTCGGCATGGATGGGCGCGCCGTGCAGCTCGCAGAGGTAGGCGGCGCGCGCCAGCGGGTCCTTCAGGCGCCGGTACGCTTCGTTGATGCGCACCGACCACTGCATCGCCAGACGCTGCGCCTGCGCACCGTCGCTGACAAATCGATCAGGATGGGCTTCGGTCAGCAGCGTGCGCCAGCGTGCATCGAGCGCGGCGGTGTTCTGTTCGAATTGCCGAGGCACGCCGAAGAGTTCGAAATCATCGCTGTCGAGCTTCATCGCCGATCAGTGGCTCAGAGTGCCAGCAGATTTCGTCGCGAGCAGGTCGAGGTGGCCGCAGTGGCAACGTCCGAGCGGGGAGACGTACCCAGGTACGTCGAGCACCGGAGACGCCAGATCGACCTGCGCAGCAGAAAGCTGCTCACACTCTGAAGGATTCGCCGCAACCGCAGCGGTCTTTCTCGCGCGGGTTGTGGAACTTGAAGCCTTCATTCAGGCCTTCGCGCACGAAGTCGAGTTCGGTGCCGTCGATGTAGGGCAAGCTTTTCGGATCGACCAGCACCTTGACGCCCTGGTCTTCGAACACAGTGTCTTCAGGCGCCACATCGTCGGCATATTCGAGTTTGTAGGCCAGACCGGAACACCCGGTGGTGCGCACGCCGAGCCGCACGCCAACGCCTTTGCCTCGCTTGCCGATGTAACGGGTGACGTGCCGTGCCGCTGCTTCAGTCAATGTGACAGCCATGGTTCAGTGCGTGATTTCACCTGCTGGAGCCGCCGTGGATGCGGTCTTGGCCTTGTAGTCGTTGACCGCGGCCTTGATCGCATCTTCGGCCAGGATCGAGCAGTGGATCTTCACTGGTGGCAGCGCCAACTCCTCGGCAATGTGGGTGTTCTTGATGGTCAGCGCCTCGTCCAGCGACTTGCCCTTGATCCATTCAGTCACCAGCGAGCTCGACGCGATGGCCGAACCGCAGCCATAGGTCTTGAACTTCGCATCTTCGATCAGGCCGGTGGCCGGGTTGACCTTGATCTGCAGCTTCATCACGTCACCGCAGGCAGGCGCGCCGACCATGCCGGTGCCCACCGTTTCATCGCCCTTGTCGAACGAGCCGACATTGCGGGGGTTTTCGTAGTGTTCGACAACTTTTTCGCTGTAGGCCATCTCAGTACTCCAAACTCATCATCAGATGCCGGGCCGCGCTCAATGTGCGGCCCATTGGATGGTGCTGATGTCAACACCTTCCTTGTACATATCCCACAGCGGAGACAACTCGCGCAGCTTGGCGACGCGGTCCTTCAGTGTGGTGATCACGTAATCGATCTCTTCGGTCGTGGTGAATCGGCCGATCGTCATGCGCAGGCTCGAGTGCGCCAGTTCATCGCTGCGACCCAGGGCACGCAGCACATAGCTGGGTTCGAGGCTGGCGGAGGTGCAGGCCGAGCCGGAGGACACCGCAATGCCCTTGATGCCCATGATCAACGACTCGCCCTCGACAAAATTGAACGACATGTTGACGTTGTGCGGAATGCGCTGCGTCGGATGGCCGTTCAGGAAGGTCTGCTCGATGCCCGACAGACCGTCGAGCAGCCGCTGGTGAAGCATGCGGATCCGCTCGTTCTCCGAGGCCATCTCTTCGCGGGCGATGCGGAAGGCCTCGCCCATGCCGACGATCTGGTGCGTCGGCAGCGTGCCCGAGCGCATGCCGCGCTCGTGGCCACCGCCGTGCATCTGCGCCTCGATGCGCACGCGTGGCTTGCGCCGCACGTACAACGCACCGATGCCCTTCGGGCCGTAGGTCTTGTGTGAAGCCAGGCTCATCAGGTCGACTGGAAGCGTGGTCAGGTCGATCGCGACCTTGCCGGTGGCCTGCGCCGCATCGACGTGGAAGATGATGCCGCGCTCACGGCACAGTGCACCGATCGCCGGAATGTCTTGGATGACGCCGATCTCGTTGTTGACCAGCATCACCGAGATCAGGATGGTGTCAGGGCGGATCGCGGCCTTCAGCACCTCGAAATCAAGCAGGCCGTCTTCCTGTACGTCGAGGTAGGTGGCATCGAAGCCCTGGCGTTCCAACTCGCGCACCGTGTCGAGCACCGCCTTGTGCTCGGTCTTGACGGTGATGATGTGCTTGCCGCGCGTCTTGTAAAACTGGGCGGCACCCTTGAGTGCCAGATTGTTCGACTCGGTGGCGCCTGATGTCCAGACGATCTCGCGCGGATCGGCACAGATCAGCGCCGCGACCTCTTCCCGCGCTTTTTCGACTGCAGCTTCTGCTTCCCAGCCCCAGGCGTGACTGCGCGAGGCCGGGTTGCCGAAGTGCTCACGCAGCCAGGGGATCATCGCGTCGACGACGCGCTGGTCCACCGGGCTGGTGGCGCCGTAGTCCATGTAGATCGGGAAATGCGGGGTCAGGTCCATGGGGGATGCAGGCGAAATCAGCCTTACTTCGAGAAGGCAGCGCCCAGTGCGAACACCGAATTGGGCGCCGTGATGCGGATGGGTTTGACTACCGGCTGTGTCGAGATGGCCCGCTTGACCGGGTGTTCTTCCACCGACACGCCTTTGGCCAACTGATCGCCAACCAGATTCTTCAACGAGATGGAATTCAGGTGCTCGATCATCTTGGTGTTGAGGCTGGCCCACAAATCGTGGGTCATGCAGCGACCACCGTCCTCGCCCATGCAGTTTTCCTTGCCGCTGCAACCGGTCGCATCGAGCGGCTCATCGACCGCGAGGATGATGTCGGCAACGGTGATCTCCTCGGACTTGCGGCCCAGGGAGTAACCACCGCCGGGTCCGCGCGTGCTTTCCACCAGCTCATGGCGGCGCAGGCGGCCGAACAACTGCTCGAGGTAGGACAGCGAAATCTGCTGGCGGGCGCTGATCGCGGCCAGCGCGACAGGGCCCGAATGTTCACGCAGTGCCAGATCGATCATGGCAGTGACAGCAAAACGACCTTTGGTGGTGAGACGCATGGTGACTACTCCTGTCGCCCCGGAGGGCATAAAGACGGCCTGTTTGGCAACGTCCGCCTCTCGGCACACCAGTCGGTCAGTGGTTGTCTCTTGTGGAGAACGGCCCTTACCTGACCAGTTTTGTCGAGTATAGCGGAACCCAAGTGATTCGGTAGGCATTGCCGCGGGAAGTTCCACTCATTTGACAATAAATTGTCATGGACAAACTTAGTTCAAACCCCGAAAACTGATGATTTCGGGCGGAATGTTTCAGATGAAACGCGGGTTTCTGGGCGCAGCAATGAAGGCGACTCATGCGGTGGCGAGGATGCGACTCCGTACTGGCAAGGGAGCCCGACATGAGTCAACTCACCATGACACCCGAGACCGACAACCACCAGCAACTGCTCGATCGGACCGATGCGGCAGTGCCGGACCTGGTGGCGCAGGTCTATGACGCGGCGCCGCCACCTGTCCGGACGCGCCTGCTGGCGCAGCTGATGCAGCCGCTCGGCGTGCTGTCGCTGGTCGCGGTGGCCGGCGGCGTGTTTGCCAAGCTGCGCTTTCGGGACGCACCAGGACCGCTGAACCTGCGCCTTGAAGACACCTTGCTCATCGGCGCCGAGGAGGTGCGGGCCCTGGCCGAGCACGCGCAGCAGGTCAGCGTCGAGACGGTCGATGCGCTTCGCCTGTGGTTGACGCAGGGCCCGGTGCTCGCCGGCTCAGCGGCTGCACTGCTGCTCGTCCAGTTGCTCAAGCGCAGGGCAGCGCAGCGTCGCGGCGAAGACCGGATGCCGCCTGAGCAGGGCTGAGCTCCGGCCCGCTGCGCGCGCTGCCTCCCATTCTGTTTCAGTTGTCATCGAACACCGCCGGGTTCGAAACAAGCGCTCGCAGCGGGGCCAAGACACTGGGGACATCCAAGGCAGATTCGTCTTGCCTCGATGTTCTCAGGAGAGCCACCTCATGGACACAGCCCCATCGCCAGTGGACCGTGGACCGCATCGCGACGTCGCCACGGTGTCTGGCCCAGATTTCAGTGCCTACCTGATCGTTCATGCCGAATCGACCCCGCATCGCGGTCGTCGAGGACGGCACGGCCTGACGCCCTTGCAGCGACTGCGGGCGTTGTGCCAGCCAGCGGCAGAGCCATCGGTCGACCAGGCGTTGTCGCTGACGATTGCAGACGGCCACGGTCGAACCGTGTTGTCGCTTGCGAATGCCGATCCCGTGCTGGGCATTGCGCTGGCACCGGGCACCTATCACCTGACCGCCACGCGCGGCCCGACACGCCGCGGCTACACGGTGTCGCTGCCTGCCGGCTCCCGGTTCGACCTGCACCTGCGATTTGCCGAACTGGAGCCGCCCGCGAAGCCACTGCCGATGCCGCCCTGGTCGGCCCGGTCAGCGAACTAGAGCCATGCGCATCAGCCACCACTTCAACGTTTCAACCTACCTCCGGAAAGCCCACACATGACTGCCTCCTCCTTCCTGCCACGTCGCACTGCCATCGCGATTGCCACCGCTGCCGTCCTCGGTTTGGGCGCGGCGGGCGCATACCGGATGGTTCACGCAGAAAACACACCCACCCTGTCAACGCCGGTCGCCACGGCCACCGCCCCGACACCGGCTGGCCTGCCAGACCTGGCCAGCATCGCCAAACGCTACGGCCCGGCGGTGGTCAACATCAGCGTCAGCGGCACCCGGAAGGTGTCGATGAATGGCGCGGAAGATGACAGCGAAGACGACAGCGCCGACGACGGCAATGACGCCTCTGGCAACAGTGCGCCGCCCAACGGGGCCTACCAGGACTTCCTGCGCCGCTTCCAGCAGCAGTTCGGCGGCTTGCCACCGGGCATGGCGCCGGGCACCCGGGTGCCGATGCGTGGCGAGGGCTCGGGCTTCATCGTCAAGTCCGATGGTGTGATCCTGACCAACGCACACGTGGTGCGTGGCGCCCAGGAAGTGGTCGTCAAGCTGACCGACCGCCGCGAGTTCCGGGCCAAGGTGATGGGCGCTGACCCGAAGACCGACATCGCGGTGCTGAAGATCGATGCGAAGGACTTGCCAACGGTGGTGTTCGCACCGGCCAAGCAGCAGCCGCAGGTCGGCGAATGGGTGCTCGCGATCGGTTCACCCTTCGGCTTCGAGAACACCGTGACGGCGGGCGTCGTCAGTGCCGTCGGCCGCTCCCTGCACGACGACAGTGCCGTGCCTTTCATTCAGACCGATGTGGCGGTGAATCCTGGCAACTCCGGCGGGCCGCTGTTCAACACACGCGGCGAGGTCATCGGCATCAACTCGCAGATCTATTCCCGCTCGGGCGGCTACCAGGGCCTGTCGTTCGCCATCCCAATCGATGTGGCGCAACACATCGAGCGTCAGGTGCTGGACACCGGCAAGGTGCGCCATGCGCGGCTGGGGGTGTCGGTACAGGAGGTCAACCAGACACTCGCCGAGTCCTTCAAGCTGCCCCGGCCTGAAGGCGCACTGGTGGCGAATGTCGATCCGAACAGCCCGGCCGGCAAGGCGGGCATTCAGGCGGGTGACGTGGTGCTCTCGGTCAACGGCACGCCCATCGTCGACTCGGTCGATCTGCCGGCCATCGTGGGTCTGGCACTGCCCGGGGACAAGTTGAGCCTGCAGTTGTGGCGCCAGGGCTCCGAGATCGCGGTAAACGCCACATTGGCCGATGCCAAGCCCGACGCCAAAGTCGCCAAGGCGGAATCGGAGGCCACTGCGCCGCGGGGCCGGCTGGGTCTGGCATTGCGTCCGCTGCAACCGGAGGAAAGGCGTGAGTCCGGCCTCGCCGGGGGCCTGGTGATCGAAGGCGTCACTGGCGCCAGCGAGCGTGCCGGGATCCAGCCCGGCGACGTGCTGCTGGCGGTCAATGGCAAGCCGGTCAGCAGTGTCAGCGATGCGCGGGAGGCCGCTGCGAAGTCGGAGAAGTCGGCGGCCCTGCTGGTGCAGCGCGGCGAGGTCAAGATCTACGTGCCGGTGCGGTTGGGCTGAAGCAAGGCGAGGCGCGCATTGGATGGCGCGCCTCGGCACTCGTCAGTACAGGGTCTCGACGTCGCTGACCAATTGATACCCGGCTCCGCGCTCGGTGACGATCATCACCGGGCGCGTCGGGTCGGGTTCGATCTTGCGGCGCAGCCTCAGGATCTGCACGTCGATCGTTCGGTCGTACACCTCGGCCTCGTGCAGGCGCGACATCGACAGCAGTTGATCGCGCGACAGCACGCGGCGCGGCGCGCTGCACAGGGCGGTCAACAAGCTCAATTCACCGTTCGACAGATCGACTGTGGTCCCGGAAGGCGAGGTCAGCCGGCGCGTGCGCAGGTTCAGCTCCCAGCCAGAAAACCGGAAGGCTCTCCGCGTGTTGTCGCGCTCGGGCAGCGTGGCTTGCACCTGGTAGCGGCGCAGCACGGCACGAACACGCGCCAGCAATTCGCGCGGACTGAACGGCTTGGTCACGTAGTCATCGGCGCCAAGTTCAAGGCCCATCACCCGGTCGGCCTCCTCGTTGCGGCCGGTCAGCAGCACGATGGGCACGGTGGCACGCTCGCGCAGCTGCCTTGCGAGCTGCATCCCATCTTCGCCCGGCAGCCTCAGGTCCAGCAGCACCAGATCGATCGCCTCGCGATCGATCACCTCGAACAAGTCCTTGCCCGACGCACCGACGCTCACGCGCATCTCGTTGTCGGTGAGGTACTCGCTCACGAGATCGCGGATACTGGGATCGTCATCGATGACGAGGATGTGCGGAGCCGTGTGGGTGGTCATGGATTCGGCGCTGTGCTGCGTGGGGGATGCAACCCAAAGGATCGTAGCGCGGCAACGGCCACCAGAAGCCGGCCTCGAACAGCGGTCCACGCCGCAAGAGGGCCGCGTCCATGCCGATGACCCGTTCGCCGATGACTGAAGCCCTTCCCCGTCGCCCCGCCCTGCCCCGCATCTGGCTCGTTGCCGGACTCGCCGCGCTGTCGTTGATCACCGTCACTGCCGCCAGCCTGTGGCACCTGCGACGCGAAGCCCTGACCAGCCAGGCGCGCGAGCTGTCGGTGCTGTCACTGGCGCTGGCCGACGAGCTGGATCGCGGACTGGAGAGCGTCGAGATCGGTCTGCAGGCGGTGCGTCTGGAGCTTCGGATCGGGGAATTGCTGCCTGCCACCGGCGAAATTGCCGGCAAGCGCTACCCGCACGACCTGAAGCTGCCGCTGGCCAGCCAGTTGTGGGTCATCGACCGACAGGGCCGGCTCCTCGCCGCGTCGAGCCCGGCACTGGCGCCAAACCCCAGCAGCTTCGTGCCAGCGCTGCCGTCGCTCAGTGACACCGACACCGCGCTGAGCCTGCCCTTTCCGAACATGGTCAACGGCGAGCCATCGGTGGCGTTGGCGGTGCGCTACAACGATCACGAAGGTGCACTGGGCGGCTGGCTGATCGCCGCGCTGCCGGTCGAGGCCTTGCGCGGTGCGTTCTCCCAGGCGGCACCGACGGCCGACGCGCGCATGGCGGTGTTTCGCGCCGATGGCGTCCGGTTGGCGGGATCGTTGTCTCGCCTGCCCTCGCTCGGTGCCGCCGAGACGCTGCAGCCCCCCGGCCCCGAGCACCACCACGATGTGCGCTTGCTGAGCGATGGTCGTGAGCGCCTGATTGCAGAGCGCACCGTGCCGCGCTTCGGGCTGACGCTGGTGCTGACGCGCGACGTGGAGGCGGCCCTCGAACCCTGGCGCGATGTGGCGTGGCTCGCATCGTCCGGGGTGCTGCTGCTGCTGTCGGGCTTGGCGGCTGCCGCTCACCGCATTTCGAGGGCCGAGCAGCGCCGGCAGGCCTCGCAGGCCGCCCTGCAGACCCAGCTGTCGCGCACCAACAAGCTCGAATCGCTGGGCACGCTGGCCGGCGGCGTCGCCCACGACTTCAACAACGTGCTGGCAGCTGTCCTGGGCTATGCCGAGATGGCGCGCCAGAGTGCGATCGAAGGCAGCCGGCAGGCGAGCCAGCTCGATCAGGTGCTGCGCGCCGCGCTGCGTGGCAAATCACTGGTCGAACGCATCCTGTCGTTCAGCCGAAGCGGCGCGCGCACTGCCACGGTGTTCGAGGTGCAGCCCATCATCGACGAGGTGCTGGGGCTGCTGGCGGCGTCGTTGCGCCACGGCGTGGTGCTGGAGAGCCGGTTCGAGGCCCCCGGCGTGCGGCTGCGCGGAGACCCGACGCAGGCGTTCGAAGCGGTGATGAATCTGTGCACGAATGCGATGCAGGCCATGCCCGACGGCGGCACGCTGACGGTGTCCACCGCGCGCCATGCGGTGCGTGAGGCGCAAACGGTGTCGCACGGCCAGATCGAACCCGGCGACTACCTTGCGCTGAGCGTGGCCGACGACGGGGCCGGCATCGCTGCCGAGGTGATGGACCACTTGTTCGAGCCGTTCTTCACCACACGCCGCGAGCACGCCGGCACCGGTTTGGGGCTGGCGGTGGTGCACGGCGTGGTCTCCGAATTCGGGGGCGCCATCGATGTGCAAAGCACGCCTGGCGCCGGCGCGCGCTTCACGCTGTACCTGCCCGAGTCGCACGACGCGCTGGACCTCGGTACCTCGGTATCCGCCATCGCGCCGACCGGCCGCGGTCAGACGCTGATGATCGTCGACGACGAACCGGCACTCGTCGAGCTCGCCGAAGAACTGCTGGCCGAACTCGGCTACGAACCCATTGGCTACACCGACCCGAAAGCCGCGCTGGAAGCCTTGCGCAGCGAGCCTGATCGTTACGACGCCGTACTGACCGATGAGGTCATGCCCGCGCTCACCGGCACCCAGCTCACCGAGGCCCTGCGCAGCTTTGCGCCACAGCTGCCCGTGCTGCTCATCAGTGGCTACGGCGGCCCCCAGCTGGCAGCCCGCGCCACCGCGGGCGGCGTGAGCCGTGTGCTGGCCAAGCCGCTGCAGCGCGGCGAACTGGCGCAGGTGCTGGATCAACTCCTCGGCTCGGTGCCCACAAGCTGACCCTGGCTTGCCCGCGCTCACATCACCGTCGCATGCGGATGCTGCGGGTGATCCAGCGTGTCGGCGATCAGACGCAGCGCGGTGTCGCAGTCGTCGCGGGTGAGCGCGCCGCCGAGACAGATGCGGACTGCGTCGGGCGATTCGCCATCGGTCGAGAAGGCGGCGCCAGCCACCACCGCCACCCCCTGGCTGCGCAGGAACGAAGCGAACTCGACCACGCCCCAGGTCGCTGCCACCGGCAACCACAGGTGAAAGGCCTCGGGCTGCGCCTGGATCTCGTGGTACGCCAGGTGGCGGGCCGCCAAGGTCTGTCGCGCCGACGACTCGGTGCGGATGAACTGCAGCACCGCATCGGCGGTGCCATCGGTGATCCAGCGCGTGGCCACCGCGTTGGTGATCGGTGAGGCCATCACGGTCGTCGCGCGCAACGCGCCGGCAAGCCGCTGCGATTGCCGTTCGTTGGGCGAGCAGACGAAGGCCGTGCGCAGCCCGGCGCCCAGGCATTTGCTGAGGCCACTGATGTAGTACGTCAGATCGGGCGCCAGCAGCGCCAGCGGCTTGGCGGCGATGCGCGGCAACATGCCGTAGGCGTCGTCCTCGATGATCGGGATGCTGTAACGCAACGCGATATCGGCCAGCGCCTCTCGGCGTGAGCGGCTCACCGTCAGCGTGGTCGGGTTCAGCATCGTCGGGTTGCAGTACAGCGCCTTCGGCTTCAGCGTCTTGCAGGCCTGCTCGAACGCCGAGGCGCTGGGACCCTCGTCATCCAGTGGCAGCGCGTGCAAGACCACGCCCAGCTGGGTGGCGATCGCCTTCAGACCGGGATAGGTCAACGATTCGACGCAGATCAGCTCACCCGGCCGCGCCAGCTGCGAGACCAGCGCGGCCAGCACGCTGTGAATGCCAGGGCTGACCAGCACGCGCGACGCGTCGCAGGCGGGGAGCAGCGGCCTCAGCCAGTGCACTGCCGCGGCCTTGTCCTCGGGGCTGCCGCCGAAGTCCTGGTAACGCAGCAGCGCGTTCAGGTCGGCATGTGCCAGCACCTCGGCGGCGCTGTCGCGCATGCGAGCGAGCAGTGCTGGATCGTGCGGCTCGGGCGGCAGGTTCATCGTCATCTCGGCCGCGCTGCCACCCCGCAATGGCTGCGCGGGTGCCGTCCCGCGCACCGTGGTGCCCATGCCGGGCCGGGAGGTGATCAGGCCCCGCTTGCGCGCCTCGGCGTAAGCGCGCGCCACGGTCGTGTAATTCAGACCGAGCTCGCTGGCCAGCTCGCGCAGCGTCGGCAGCCGGTCTCGGGCGGCGAGGCGGCCGGTGCGCAGGTCTTCGGCGATCAGGTCGGCAATCTGCAGGTAGGCAGGCTGGCCGCTGGTCTGCAGGCGTCGCAGCCAGTGGCTGGTCGGCTTGTTCATCGCAGCGGCAGTTGATGGCAGGGCATGGGAAAACTTGATCGCATCCTCCGTGCCACCCCGGACCGTTCGGCAGCACGCCATGCGCCCGCGACCGGTGCACTCGGAGCCCTTGATCGGAGGCGTTGATCGCAGGCAGCAGCCCCTCGTTGGTGCGATCCGCGCTGCCTCGTCAACGGGCCGGCGAGCGCCGGAATCCGCGTCGAAAAAAACTTTCGTTCTCCAGCGCGCACCACGCTGACTTGATCGCAAGTTGATCGCTTGCAGCACCCAGGCTGATGGCACGCCGCATGCACTGAGGCCGTTGCGCGCAATGGTTGCGCTGCACCCAACCCCGCGGAGAACGCCATGCCCAAAGTCACCAAGCCTGCCAACGCCAAGGGCGATTTCCTCGTCGACTACGAAGAGAAGGTCTTCGAGGACGTGAAAGCCGAACCGGGCGAGAAAGCGCTCGTCACCTTCCACACGGTCGCCTTCGAAGGCTCGATCGGCTTCGTCAACATGCTGCAAGCCACCCGCCTGCAGCGCAAGGGCTTCGAGACCTCGATCCTGTTGTATGGGCCGGGCGTCACGCTGGGCGTGCAACGCGGCTTTCCGAAGCTGGGCGATGAAGCCTTCCCCGGCCACGGCAACTTCAACAACACGCTCACCAAGTTCATGGCCGAGGGCGGCAAGGTCTACGCCTGCCGCTTCGCATTGCAGGCGCTGTACGGCCATGGTGAGGGCGCGCTGATCGAAGGTGTGCGCCCGATCAACCCGCTGGACGTGCTGGACATCATCTTGCTGCACCGCAAGGCCAACGCCTTCATCCTGAACACCTGGACGCTGTGAGGCCAGATCGGCGAGCACCATGAGCAGCGCGCCCTCCATCGTCCGCGCAGCAGCCGTCCAGATCGCGCCGGACCTCGAGCGGCCTGCCGGCACGCTCGAGCGCGTGCTGGGCGCCATCGACGAGGTGGCCGACAAGGGCGCGCAACTGGTGGTCTTCCCGGAAACCTTCGTTCCGTACTACCCGTACTTCTCGTTCGTGCTGCCCCCCGTGCTGCAGGGCGCCCCCCATCTGCGGCTGATGGAGCACGCGGTGGCGGTGCCCGGCCCGGTCACGCAGGCGGTGTCGGACCGCGCCCGCGCACGAGGCATCGTCGTGGTGCTGGGCGTCAACGAGCGCGACCACGGCAGCCTCTACAACACCCAACTGGTGTTCGATGCGGATGGCGCACTGATCCTGAAGCGCCGCAAGATCACGCCCACGTACCACGAGCGCATGGTCTGGGGCCAGGGTGACGGCGCCGGGCTGAAGGTGGTCGACAGCGCGGTCGGTCGCATCGGCGCGCTGGCCTGCTGGGAGCACTACAACCCGCTGGCGCGCTACGCGCTGATGACGCAGCACGAGGAAATCCACTGCGCGCAGTTCCCGGGCTCGATGGTGGGCCAGGTGTTTGCCGACCAGATGGCAGTCACCATCCGCCACCATGCGCTGGAATCGGGCTGCTTCGTCATCAACGCCACCGGCTGGCTGACCGACGCACAGATCGCGTCGATCACGCCCGACATCGGCCTGCAGAAGGCCCTGCGCGGCGGCTGTCACACCGCCATCGTGTCGCCCGAAGGCAAGGATCTGTGCCTTCCGCTGACCGAGGGCGAAGGCATCGTCGTTGCCGACCTCGACATGAGCCTGATCGCCAAGCGCAAGCGGATGATGGATTCGGTCGGCCATTACGCGCGACCCGAGTTGCTGAGCCTGCTGATCAACGACCAGCCGGCGTCTCCAATGCGTTCGATGAGCTCCATCCCAGCCCAGGGCACGGACGACCAGCCCTCACTCTGGGATGACAGCCAGAGCCCGCGTACTCCCAGCCCAGGTGCACCATGGCCCTGACACCCTCCCCCGACACGCACCAGAGCGCGCCGTCGGCTGCCAGTCGCCAGCTGATGACCGAGCTGCAATCGTTCGGCCTGCGTCTGGCCGACCCGACGGCAGCGAATGGCGGCGTCGCCAGCCGCAAGGGCGGCGCGGGCCCGTCGGACCACAAGGCGGTCACCGTCGATGGCCACACGATCATGGTGCCGGTGCACACCTCGAGTGCCTGGACATCGCCGTTCGTCGCGCAGCCGCCCGATGCGCACGGCCGCAGCGCCCTGATGCGCGGCACGATCCCGATCGCGAGCATCGAATTCCCGAAGTCGCCCCGCTTCTACGGGCTGAGCACGGCCGATGGCATTCCGTATTCGCACATCGCCACCTTGCACGGCTCGGACGTGCTGGCGACGACGGTGCTGCAAAACTGCATCCGCTACGAAAGCCGCAAGAAGACCTGCAAGTTCTGCGCGATCGGCCAGTCGCTGGCGGCCGGCCGCACGATCGCGCGCAAGACGCCGGCACAGCTCGCCGAGGTGGCCGCGGCCGCCGTGCGGCTCGACGGCGTGAAGCACATGGTGATGACCACCGGCACGCCGAACGCCACCGACCGCGGCGCGGCGGTGCTGTGCGACAGCGCGCGCGCGATCAAGGCAGCGGTCGATCTGCCGCTGCAGGCGCAGTGCGAGCCGCCTGATGACGACCTCTGGTTCGAGCGCCTGCGCGATGCCGGCATCGACACGCTGGGCATGCACCTGGAGGCGGTCACGCCCGCCGTGCGCGAGCGCGTGATGCCGGGCAAGGCCAGCGTGCCGATCGAGCGCTACCTGCAGGCGTTCGAAGCATCGGTCAAGGTGTTCGGCCGCGGACAGGTCAGCACCTACATCCTGGCCGGTCTGGGCGACACGCCCGAGGCGATCCTGTCGATGTCGGAGCAGCTGCTCGCGCTCGGCGTCTACCCCTTCGTCGTGCCGTTCGTGCCGATCAGCGGCACGCCGCTCGAAGACCATCCCGCCCCCCCGTCGGACTTCATGAAGCCGCTGCTGGAACGACTGGGCGCGATGGTGTCTGCGGCGGGCCTGCGCTCGGGCGACATCAAGGCCGGCTGTGGCAAGTGCGGTGCCTGCTCGTCGCTGTCGGTGTACGAGAGCGCCGCGGCCTGAAGCGATTCCACTCATCTGCCCGCAAGGAGTCACTGACCATGCTCACCCTGGACCGCATCTGCGAAGACACACCGGCCTTCGTGCCCTGCGAGTACCGCGTCAAGTGGGCCGATGGGCGATGGGAGCGCGACGAAGCCCGCAAGCTGCGTCGCGCGGTGTTCTGTGTGGAACAGGGCGTCTTCGTGGGCGACGACACCGATGCCATCGACACCCATGCACAGCCGCTGGTCGCGGTATCGCAGGTGGGCGGTCAGCCCGACCAGGTGGTGGGCACGGTGCGCATCCACACGAACCCGAACGGCGAGGAGCCAGGTCTGTGGTGGGGTTCTCGGCTGGCGGTGCACCCGGCCTTTCGGCAACAGGGCAAGCTGGGCGCGACCCTGATCCGGCTCGCGGTGTCGAGCGCGCATGCGCGAGGGGCCAGCGTGTTCCTCGCCCACGTGCAGGGCCAGAACGTGCCGTTGTTTCGTCGTCTGCACTGGAAGCTGCTGAAGGAAGAGACCTTGCATGGTCGACCGCATGCGCTGATGCAGGCCGACCTCGCGCACTACCCGCCGTGCCACGACCCGCTGTGGGGCTACTCCACACACAGCACACCGCCAGGCGTGGCGGCCGCGAAGTCGGCGGCGTGACACCCCAGATGCGGCCCGTGATGGACGACCTGTCGCTCGATGACCTCACCGCGGCCTTGCTGCGCGGCCGGGGTCTGGCGCACAAGCGCGACATCTCGGCCGTGGTCGATGCGTTGCGCAACGCGGGGCCTGCCGCCACCCGGTTCCACGTCGACGCGGTGCCCATTGGCGACGACTGCGCGGCCATTCCAGATGGCGACGGGTTCCTGCTGTTCGCGATCGAAGGCTTCGTCGAGGACTTCGTCGCCCGCCTGCCCTGGTTCGCGGGCTACTGCGGCGTGATGGTCAACGTGAGCGACATCTACGCCATGGGCGGGCGGCCGATCGCGGTGGTGGATGCGCTGTGGAGCCGCGGCAACGAGACATCGCAACCGTTGCTCGAGGGGCTCACCACGGCGTCGACACGCTACGGCGTGCCCATCGTCGGTGGTCACACCAACCAGCAGAGCACACAGGGTCAGCTGGCAGTGGCCATCATCGGCCGCGCCAACAAGCTGCTGACCAGTTTCAACGCGCGGCCCGGGGACCGCCTGGTGATGGCCATCGACCTGCGCGGCGGCTACGAGGAGCCGCACCCGTACTGGAATGCGTCGACCCAGGCGCCCGCGGAGCGCCTTCGTACCGATCTCGAGGTGCTGTCAGGTCTGGCCGAAGACGGCTTGTGCGATGCCGCCAAGGACATCAGCATGGCTGGCGCCATCGGCACCACGCTGATGCTGCTGGAGTGCTCGCAGGTCGGTGCGGTGATCGACATCGATGCGATCCCGCGCCCGGATGGCCACACACCGCTGCTGCGCTGGCTGCAGGCGTTTCCGAGCTACGGCTTCGTGCTGAGCGTGCGGCCGGAGCAGGTGGCGGCGGTGCAGCAGCGGTTTGCCGCCCGGGGCATCGCCAACGCCGTGGTCGGCACGGTCACCCGTGACCCGCAGGTGCGCTTGTGCAAAGGCAAAGAGACCTCGTTGCTGTGGGACGTGTCCACACAGGCCCTGATCCTGCCGCAACGCACCGCGGAAGCAGCGCATGCCTGAGCAACGCGCCGCCACCTCCCTCGCCCGGCCCTGGCGCATCGGACTGCTGACGCACTCGGTCAACCCGCGCGGCGGTGTAGTGCACACGCTCGAACTGGCGCATGCGCTGCACGACGCCGGCCATGAGGTCACCGTGATGGCCCCTGCACTGCCCGGTCAGTCGATGTTCCGTCCGGTGCGCTGCGAGCTGAATCTGCTGCCCATCCACCCGACGACGGAAACGAGTACGGCCCAAGACCTGTTCGGGACCGTCAGCACGCGCATCCACGCCTTCGAACGGCACCTGGAACGCCTGCTGCCGCACCGGGATTTCGACGTGCTGCACGCACAGGATCCGCTCGGCGCCAACGCACTGGCGGCTATGCGCGATCGCGGGCTGATCAGCGGGTTCGTGCGAACGGTTCACCACCTCGACCACTTCGATGACCCGCGCCTGATGGCCCGCCAGCGACGCGGCTTCGAAGCCGCCGAGCAGGTTCTGTGCGTCAGCCAGCTGTGGTGCGACGTGCTGCAACGCGACCACGGCATCCGCGCCACGCTGGTCCACAACGGCGTGGACTGCCAGCGCTACACGCCGCAGGCTGACACCACCGATGCACGGGTGGCGGCGCGCTACGGACTGCGCGGTGGTGCCGATGCGCCGGTGCTGATCTCGGTCGGCGGCATCGAGTCCCGAAAGAACACCCTGCGCCTGCTCGACGCGTTCATCGCGTTGCGTGCGCAGCGGCCGAACGCGCAGTGGGTGATCGCAGGCGGCGCCAGCCTGCTGAACCATGATGACTACGTCGCTGCGTTCATCGCGCGGATTGCCGACAGCGGCCTCACGATCGGACCTGGCAGAGACATCGTGCTCACCGGCACCGTGCCCGATGACCAGATGCCCGCGCTCTACCGGGCGGCCGACGTGCTGGCGATGCCGTCGCTGCGCGAGGGCTTCGGCCTGGTGGTGCTCGAGGCGCTGGCCTGTGGCACCCCCACGGTCGTCTCGGCCATCGCGCCGTTCACCGAGCACCTCAGCGACACCGACTGCAGTTGGTGCGATCCGCAGGACGCCGCCTCGATCACCGATGCGATCCAGTGCGCCCTGGCACCTGAGCGAACTGCGGTCTTGCTGGAGGGCACGCCCGAAGTCTGTTTGCGCCACAGCTGGCCAGCGAGTGCGGCACGACATCTCGCGCTGTACCGCGCCCGTGCCGCGCACGACCGGCCCTTTTCGGCACGGCAGGCCTGACCACTCGATCGATTTCGGAGTCCTTCCATGCCCGCCATGCACTTCCAACTGCGCTGGCCTGATGGCAGCGTCGCGCGCTGCTACTCGCCCTCGCTGGTCATCAAGGACTATTTCCAGCCCGGGCTGACCTACCCGCTGCCGGTGTTCATGGCGCAGGTGCGCGAGGCGCTGAACATCGCCTCGGAACGGGTGCGTGCCAAGTACGGCTTTGCCTGCTCGCAGGCGATGGACCAGCTCGAACGCATCGAACACACCGCCGCTCGCTTCGCCACGCACGCCGATGCGCAGGTCGAGGTGGTGGCCTTTGAAGACTGACCGCGCGGCATCCGCCCGCGCAAGGAGAACTCATGTCCAACCCTGAACACCACAGCGTCGTCATCGTCGGCGCTGGGCAGGCCGGCCTGTCGCTGAGCTACTTCCTGAAGCAGCGCGGGATCGATCACCTGGTGCTCGAGAAGCGCTCGCCGGTGCACACCTGGCGCACCCAGCGCTGGGACACCTTTTGCCTCGTCACGCCGAACTGGCAATGCAAGTTGCCCGGCTGGGAGTACCGCGGCGACGATCCCCACGGCTTCATGAAGCGCGATGAAATCATCGCGTACCTGGAAGGCTTCGTGAAGCATGTGGACGCGCCGGTGCGCAGCGGCGTCACGGTGCAACGGGTATCGCGCCAGTCGGGATTCGGCAGCATCGGCGGCTTCGACATCGCGACTTCGCAGGGCCACTACACCGCCGATCAGATCGTGGTCGCCTCCGGCGGCTACCACCAGCCCATCATCCCGCGGCTGGCCGAGCGGCTGCCGGCTTCGGTGCTGCAGATCCATTCCGAGCAGTACCGCAACCCTGGCGCATTGCCGCCCGGCAAGGTGCTGGTGGTCGGCAACGGGCAGTCGGGCTCGCAACTGGCCGAAGACCTGCACCTCGCGGGCCGCGAGGTGGTGCTGGCCACCGGTGACGCGCCACGCTGCGCACGCTTCTACCGTGGCAAGGACGTGGTCGACTGGCTGGCCGACATGGGCTACTACGACATGAGCGTGCATGAGCACCCGCTGCGCGAGGGGGTGCGTGACAACACCAATCATTTCGTCACCGGCCGTGATGGTGGGCGTGACATCGACCTGCGGCAGTTCGCACGCGAAGGCATGGAGCTGTACGGGCAGTTGATCGGTCTGGAGGACGACACCCTGGTCTTCAACCCCGACCTGCGGCACAACCTCGACCATGCCGATCGCATCTACAACGGCATCAACGCATCGATCGACAAGTACATCGAGAAGGCCGGCATCGTCGCGTCCCCACCGTCGGTCTACACGCCGGTGTGGGAGCCGGCGGCCGAACGCACCCGCCTGAAGCTGCGCGATGCCGGGATCACGTCGGTGATCTGGTGCATCGGCTTCCAGCCCGACTTCGGCTGGCTCGACGTGCCGGTGTTCAACGGTCGCGGCCAACCGGGCCATGTGCGCGGCGTGACGGCTCAGGCCGGGGTGTATTTTCTCGGGCTGCCGTGGCTGCACACCTGGGGCTCGGGTCGGTTCTCCGGTGTGTCCCGCGATGCCCGATACATTGCCGAGCAGATCGAGGCGCGGGGAGCAGCCCGGTCCCCGCTGGCGAGCCCGGAAGCCGCCGAACCCATGTTGTCGTGAGACCGCGCCCGGTAGCGCCTCAGCGCGACTCGACCGGTGGGGCCAGCGGACCGCTGGGCGCCGGCGGCTTGGCGGGAGGCTTGGGCCGTGGGGGTTGCCAATCCGGGCGATGCGGCCCCATCTGGCCGTAGGGCGTGAAGCCGAATGGGCGGGCATACGGCGGCAACAGCACGACGCGGGACGCCTCCTCCCGCTCGCGTTCGCGCAGCCGCTCGGCGCGCAGGGTATCGGCCGCACGCTGAGCCCGCAGCTGCTCGATCTGCAGATCGTTGACCCGTTGCTGCTGCTGATCGATCGAGCGCTGGATGCGCTCGGTCACCTGCTCCGACTGCGCCCGACTGGCCTCGCGGCGCGCGGCGGCAGCCTGCGCGTCCTCGGGTTCGAAGGCCCAGCGCCGCTCGGTGACCAGGCCGGCCGCCGGGCGGTCGGTGAACACCATCTTGCCGTCGGCATCGCGCTGCATGTAGACCGTGCGGGCGCTGTCGTTGGCCGCTGCCGATGCACCGGCTGCGGGGCGCGACGCGGCAGCCGGTTCGGCAGCGCCCACGGCCTGAATCACTGCCATGACCGAGGCGAACACCACCGACACCTGAACCAACGCTGTGACTGGAATCATGGATTCACCCCCCTCCCTGGCTTTGTATCAGGAACGCAAAGACAGCGTTGTGGCCACAAATCAAGCGACTGCTGGCCCATCTGCCGACAACCAGACCCACCGTCATGATCCCGCCACAAAACTTTCATAGTCTGTCTGCCTCTTCCTGGTGCCGACGGCACTGCAACGCATGAGGCCACCGTGACGCCGACCGACCCCGATACCCTGCGCCGAATCCACCTCGATGTGATGGACAGCTACGACGAAGAGCTGGAGCTTGAACTGGAGGATCGTTCGCTGGACACCCTGGTCAACGGCGTCGGCGACGCCTCCAAGCCCACCGACCAAGACCGGCAGGACCGGCAGCGTTATTTTCGCGAGCTGTTTCGCATGCAAGGCGAACTGGTCAAGCTTCAGCAATGGGTGGTGGCCACAGGGCACAAGGTGGTGATCCTGTTCGAGGGCCGGGATGCCGCGGGCAAGGGCGGCGTGATCAAGCGCATCACCCAGCGGCTGAACCCGCGGGTGTGCCGCGTCGCGGCGCTGCCGGCGCCCAACGACCGCGAACGCACGCAGTGGTACTTCCAGCGCTATGTGTCGCATTTGCCGGCAGCCGGCGAGATCGTGCTGTTCGACCGCAGCTGGTACAACCGCGCCGGCGTCGAGCGGGTGATGGGCTTTTGCAGCGACGAGCAGTACGAGGAGTTCTTCCGCTCCGCCCCCGAATTCGAACGCATGCTGGTGCGCTCGGGCATCCAGCTGATCAAGTACTGGTTCTCGATCTCCGACGAAGAACAGCACCTGCGCTTTCTGGGCCGCATCCACGACCCGTTGAAGCAGTGGAAGCTGAGCCCGATGGACCTGGAGTCACGCCGTCGCTGGGAGGACTACACCCGCGCCAAGGAAATCATGCTCGAGCGCACCCACATTCCCGAAGCGCCGTGGTGGGTGGTGCAGGCGGTGGACAAGAAGAAGGCGCGCCTGAACTGCATCCACCACCTGCTCAGCCAGATGCCTTACGAGGAAACCGAATCCCCGACGATCGTGCTGCCACCCCGTGAGCGTCACGACGATTACGTGCGCCACGCCATTCCGCAGGAAATCGTCGTGCCTGAAATCTACTGACAACGCCGCGCACGCCGCCCCGCGGTTACGATGATTTCATCGCAACCGAGTGAAGGCGCAGTACGGTGAACAGTCGGGTTCGTGGGCAGATCAGCGAATTGCTCAGCGGCGCCATCGCGGCGACTGGCAGGTGATCCACTGGCTGCGCGACGATCGTGAACCGCTGCCCGACACGCGGTTCGCGCTGCCGCCTGGCTCGGACGCGCCGGGCCTGCTGGCAGCCGGTGGCGCGCTCAACCCGGCGCGGCTCGCCGAGGCGTATTCGAAGGGTGTTTTTCCCTGGTACAGCGACGGTCAGCCAGTGCTGTGGTGGTCACCCGACCCGCGCATGGTGCTGTGGACGCAGGAGTTCAAACTCAGCCGTTCGTTGCGCAAGACCATTGCGAAATTCGCCCGCTCACCTAACTGCGAAGTGCGCATCGACAGCGCGTTCGAGCAGGTCATCGCCGCCTGCGCCGCCAGCCCGCGCGAGGGCCAGGACGGTACCTGGATCGTGCCCGACATGGTGGCTGCCTACACCCGCTGGCACACACTCGGCGCGGTGCACAGCATCGAGACCTGGATCGACGGCGAGCTGGCCGGTGGGCTGTATGGCGTGGGCATCGGCCGGATGTTTTTCGGCGAATCGATGTTCTCGCGGCGCACCGACGCCTCGAAGATCGCGCTGGCCGCGCTGGTGTGCTTCGGCCGAGAGCACGGCATCGACCTGATCGACTGCCAGCAGCGCACCGGTCACCTGAGCTCGATGGGCGGTCGCGAAGTACCGCGCAACGTGTTCGAAGCCGCGATTGCCGAGAGGGTGCGAGCGCCGCAGGTCGCGGGGTGGACCTATCATCAACGGCTGTGGGCGCACCTGAGGTCGGCGCCTGCGACGGTTGAGGATTCTCCCGACGAAGGCCGCCTGTGACCCACCCGAAAGAGCTCCCGCTCGCGTCATTGCAGTTCTATTCGACGGCGCCCTACGCCTGCAGCTACCTGCCGGGCAAGATGGCACGCTCACAGGTCGCCACGCCCAGCCACATCATCCAATCGGATGTGTATTCCGGACTGGTCAGCAACGGTTTTCGCCGCAGCGGCATGTTCACCTACCGACCGCACTGCGACAGTTGCCAGGCGTGTGTGCCACTGCGTGTGCCGGTGGCCACGTTCCAGCCCACGCGCAGTCAGCGCCGCGCCTGGAAGGCACATAGCGCGCTGCAGGCGCGTGTGCTCAAGCTGGGCTTCGTACAAGAGCATTACCAGCTCTACCTGCGCTACCAGTCGGGGCGCCACACCGGTGGCGGCATGGACAACGACAGCGTCGACCAGTACACCCAGTTCCTGCTGCAAAGCCGCGTCAATTCACGGCTGGTGGAGTTCAGGGAGCCTGTCGAGGGCGCGCCACCCGGGCAACTGGGAACCTTGAAGATGGTCTCCATCCTCGACATCCTCAATGACGGGCTGTCGGCGGTGTACACCTTCTACGAGCCAGAGGACTACACCAGTTACGGCACCTACAACATCCTCTGGCAGATCGAGCAGACGGCGCTGCTGAAGCTGCCGTACCTGTACCTGGGTTACTGGATCGGCGCCAGCGACAAGATGGCCTACAAGGCCAAGTTTCGCCCGAATGAGCACCTGATCGACGGTCGGTGGGCGCCTGCGCCTCGCGAGGACAACATCCTGCAACGCCACGATGAACTTCCGCATCCGCGGTAACGGGCCCTGACGCGCATGGATTCCGAGATGCCGTCGGGCGCCGCAGCCGAAACACTGGCGTGGGTCGATCGGGCCGTCATCGGCCTGAACCTGTGCCCATTCGCCCGGGCCGTGCGCGCGAAGCAGCAACTGCGCTGCGTCGTCAGCGCGGCCATCGACACCGAGACACTGCTGCGCGCACTGCTCGATGAAGCCCGGCACCTGCTCGACACAGACGCCGCGACCTGCGACACGACGCTGCTGGTGCATCCACAGGTGCTGAAGGACTTTGCCGACTACAACGATTTCCTGGACGTGGCCGAGGCCGCGCTCAGCGCGATGGGCTGTGATGGCGAGTTGCAGCTCGCCAGTTTCCACCCCGATTACCAGTTCGCCGGCACCGAGCCTGACGACGTGACCAACGCGACCAACCGATCGCCTTACCCGACGCTGCATCTGCTGCGCGAGGCCAGCATCGATCGCGCGGTGCAGGCGTTTCCCGACGCCGAGGCGATCTACGAGGTCAATCTGCGCACGATGGAGTCGCTCGGTCAAGCAGGCTGGCAGGCACTGCAAGCGCAGTGCCGGCGCGACGCCACCGAGTCGATTTGACGCCCCGAGCGTCCACTGGATGGGCTGCCACGTAGGCACCGTCTGACAAGCCGACACGGCAGGCGACGATGGCAGCCGCCGGCTCCATCACGCATCCTTGAATCTCTCGGGCATCGGGCCCGACATTGGAGATTCAAATGAACAAGCCCCTGAGCTCTTCACGCCCTGCCGCCCTGATCGCAGCCCTGCTGCTTGCCGTGGCGGCCACAGGTTGCAGCAACATGAGTCAACGCGACAAGAACACCGCAGTCGGTGCCGGTGTGGGTGCCGCAGCAGGTGCCATCCTGACGGGCGGCGGAACACTGGGCACGCTGGGCGGCGCGGCCGTGGGCGGCGTGATCGGCAATCAGGTCAACACGAAGAAGTGACCTGATGCGGGTGATGGCCGCGACGCGGCCACGCCCTGTCAGCCGGCCCCGAGGGGCTTGAACAGTTCGTCGAAATCCTGCGCCGTCAGCGCGGCCGTGCCGGCCACGCCGGACAGCAGCGAATCGGCCAGGCCCGCTTTGCGCGCCTGCAGTTCCAGCATTTTTTCCTCGACGGTGCCGCTGGCCACCAGCTTGTAGACGAACACCGGCTTGCCCTGCCCGATGCGGTACGCGCGGTCGATGGCCTGCTGCTCGACGGCCGGGTTCCACCATGGGTCGTAGAGGATCACGGTGTCGGCCGCGGTGAGATTCAGGCCAACGCCGCCCGCCTTCAGGCTGATCAGGAAGATCGGCGCCTCACCCTCCTGGAACGCCTTGACCACCGCCGCGCGATGGACGGTTTCACCCGTCAGCTTCAGGTAGCCCAGGTTCAGTCGCACCAGCTCGGGCTCGATCAGCGCCAGCATCTCGGTGAACTGGGAAAACACCAGGATGCGGCGGCCATCCTCGACCAGGGTAGGCAGCAAGTCGCGCAGCAGCTCGAGCTTGGCCGACGGCGCATGGGTCGCTGCGTGCTGACGCGCGAGCGGCCTGGTCGCGAGCGAGGCATCGACCTCGTCGCGCGCTGGTGCATCACCCGCGTCGTGTGTCGCCGCCAGCAGCTTCAGCAGCCGGGGGTCGCAACACACCTGGCGCAGCTTCAACAGCGCATCCAGCACGACGATCTGGCTGCGCGCCAGGCCCTGCCGGGCGATCGCCTCGCGCAGCTTGCTGTCCATCGTCGCGCGCACAGTTTCATACAGGTCGCGCTGCATGCCGTCGAGCTCGACGCGCAGCAGGGTTTCGGTCTTCTCGGGCAGGTCCTGTGCCACCTGCAGCTTGGTGCGCCGCAGGATGAAAGGCCGCACGCGCCGGGCGAGGTGCTCGGCCTGCAACGTGTCCTGACGCTTCTCGATCGGGTTGCGGTAGTGCTCGCGGAACTGCGCTTCGTTGCCCAGCAGCCCGGGGCTGACGAAGTCCATCAGGCTCCACAGCTCGCCCAGGTGGTTTTCGAGCGGCGTGCCCGACAGACACAACCGGTGGCGCGCGTTCAGCGCCTTCAAAGCAAGCGTCGCCTGGCTGCGGCTGTTCTTGATGCGCTGCGCCTCGTCGAGCACCAGGTAATGCCAGGCGTGGCTGGCCAGCACCCCCATGTCGCGAACCGCCAGCGGATAGCTGGTCACCACCACATGCGCGCGGGCGATGCCCTTGAACTGCTGCGCGCGCTGCTTGCCGTGCAACACCAGCATGCGCAGTTGCGGCGTGAAACGGGTCGCCTCGGCCAGCCAGTTCTCGAGCAGGCTGGTCGGCACCACCACCAGGCTCGGCCGATCGAGCCGCCCGGCATCCAGTTCAGCCTGCAGCAAGGCCAGCGTCTGCAGCGTCTTGCCCAGGCCCATGTCGTCGGCCAGCACGCCGCCAAAACCCGCGCGGCGCAGGAAGTCCATCCACCGCCAGACCGGCGAGTTGGTAAGGCCTGAGTTGCGCCTGCACGTTGGGCGACACCGCCACCGCTGGCAGCCCTTCGCCGGTGCGTAGCAAGCGCAGCTGATCCAGCAGTTGGTCCAGCGCCGGTGGCGCCCGCAGGGCCAGGCCTGCCGACAGGTTTTCGATCGCACCCAGCTCGAAGCGGGACACCCGCGCCTCGCCCGAGGCGAACCCGCTGGTGCCGAAGACGCCGCGCAGCCAGGTGACCAGCGGCGCAATGCGCGCCACTGGCAGGCGCAGCAACCGCTCCCGCTTGAGCTGCCGGGCTGTCAGTGACAACGCGGCCGGAGGCGGCGCGGCGTCGTCGGGCCAGGGCAGCAAGACCTCGCCCTCGGTGTTGTTCAGCGACGCCTCCAGCTTCAGCCAGCCCGCCTGCACCAGGCCGACCAGCAACGGCACCAGATCGACCGGTGTGCCACCGACGCTGACCTTGAGCCCGATGCGAAACCAGTCCGTGCCGCCTTCGTTCGCTTCATCGAGGCTCAACTCGAAGTCATCGGCCTCGTAGACCTCGAACGGGAAATCGTCGGAACGCTCGATGCGCCAGCCTTCCGCCTGCAGGGCCGGCACCTGGTGGCTGAGCAGCGTCGGCCACGCGTCGCGCGTGGTCGGCACCAGGATCAGCAACCCCTCTTCCAGCGCCGGCGGCAGCGCACCCGCTTGCAATCGGCCTGCTTTCAGCGCCGCCATGCGATCCAGCGCGAACGCAGCCACCCGGCTCCACGGCCGCAGGTCCAGCTGCTCGAACAGGTGCTGCATCGCATGCGCCTCGGCCAACGCATTGCGCCGAAAGCGCGTCAGCTGCATCTGGCCGGGCCGCAAGAGATCGGGCTGCTCGAGGAAGGCGACATCGGAGGCCCCCGCCGGGAAGTTGAAGTCGATCGATGCGCCGCCGCGGCGGCCGTCCGGCGTCTCCAGTTCGTAGCGCAGCAGCAATTGCACCGCGGCCTGGCGCAGCGGCTGGCCTGCCGGCGGCGGGCGCTGATGGCCTTCGAGCCAGGTCTCCGACGGCACGTTGGGGCAGGTCAGCAGGCGCAGCACCGGCTGCAGCGTGAGTTCGCCCAGCTCCTGCAGCGGCTGCGCATGGGGTTCGGGCAGCGGCAAGGCCACCTGGTGTGCCAGACCCAGCGAACGCAGCCGGCCGACCAGCGCGGGCAAGGCGGTGTTCGGCACTGGCGGCATGCCGGCCAGCCAGCGCATGGTCGCGACCGACAGACCACTGTCGGACACGTCCGCCGGGCGCACGCTCAGCGTGCCTGCAGCGTCCCTGACCACCACGTGCGGCTGCGGCAACAGCACCAGGCTGACGACATGCCAGGCCGTTTGCTCCGGCACCTCACCCCCATCACCCTGCGGGGGTACCGGCGACCAGCGGGTGGACCACTGACCGTTGGCGTCCGCATGCCACTGCAGATGCAAGGGCATCGGCTCGTCGAGCCACGACAGCGGAGGCCCCGGTGGCGTCTCGGGCAGCGCATCCGGCGAGCCCACGAACCAGCTCACGCCAGCGCGCACCAACTGCTGCAATGTGGCGGCCGCCGTGCGCCCGACCAGGGGCACCGGACCGACCAGCCGGTTCAGCGTGAACGGCAGCAACGCGGCCAGCAGGAACTCGTCGTCGACGCCGACATACGACGGCCGGGTGCGCAGGATGTCGGCCACGCTGGGCGCGTGCGGATGGTGCCGACTGATCTCGCCGTCGCGCCGCGTGCTGCCCAGGTGCAGCTTCAGCACCAGGCGCGAATCCTCGCTGCCCAGCACGTACATCAGACGCTTGGTGGGCGACACACGGGGCAGCTCGGGCGACGCCGGCTCATCGTCCGCGCTCGAGGACACCAGGGCCTGCCGTGCCTTGTCGAGCCAGTTCTCGAGCGTCTGCGGCAGGCCTGCGGCGTCGACAGCGGTGTGGACGGTTGCTGTGGGTGGGCGTGTCGGCGCATCGGCCAACCGGCTGGCATGCGGTGTCGCCAGCTCGGCGACGCGTGCAACAGGCGTACCGACCTGGGCGCCCAGCCGACGTGCGCGCACCAGGGCGGCCTCGTGCGCCATCAGTGCCGCCGCCACATGCTTGCAGTTGAATCCGATCGGACAGGTGCACAGCCCGCGCAAGTGCAGTCCGGTGCGCGGATCGACGAAGAAGCTGATCGTCTGCTCGTACACCGCGGTCCCGGTGCCCCGCAGCCGGGTCAGCAGACGGCCGCTGTCCTCGTGCTCGGACATCAGCGCCTGCTCGGGCTTCAGCCCGATGGCCCGCATCAGCGTGGCGTGATCGAAGTGATCGCTGAGGTCGAAATCGGCAGGCAGTGAAAACTCGGACATCAGACAGCGGTCTCGGGCGGGCAACCGGGTATTGTCGGTCAGGCTCGCTCGACTGCGGCGGCTGTGCGATCCTCGCCGCCGTGATTTCTCTGCCCCCTCCTCCACGCCGTGAGCCGACGGGCGCGCCGAACCGGCGTCGACGCCGTCTGTTGCATGCCCTGGCCGCCGTGCCGTGGTGGGCCGACGCGACGGAAATTTCGCCCGCACTGACGAACGAACTGACGGACGCACGGCCTCGCCCCTTGGTGTTTCCTGCCGACCACGGAGCGCACCCGGACACACGCATCGAGTGGTGGTACGTGACCGGCTGGGTCAGCACCGCCCCATCGGCCGCAGGCGGCGACAGCGCATCGGCAGACCGCTGCGGCTTTCAGGTCACGTTCTTCCGCTCGCGCACCGCGGTCGCTGCCGATCAGCCGAGCCGCTTTGCTGCCAGGCAGCTGCTGTTCGCCCATGCGGCGCTCACCGACCTGGCGCAGGGCCGGTTGCGGCACGACCAGCGCATCGCCCGCAGCGGCTTCGGCATTGCGGAAGCAGCGACCGGTGACACCGCCGTGTCGTTGCGAGACTGGAGCTTGGTGCGCGAAGCGCATCAGGGTGGAAGCCGCTACCGGGCGAGACTCGTCAGCGAGCGCGCCGGCTTTGCGTTCGACTTCACCATCGACACCACCCAAGCCCTGCTGCTGCAAGGTGATGCAGGCCATTCCCGCAAGGGCCCGAAGCCCACGCAGGCCAGTCGCTACTACAGCCAGCCGCAGTTGGCTGTCAGTGGCACGCTGACCCGAGAGGGCACCGCCCAGCCGGTGCACGGCACCGCCTGGCTGGACCACGAGTGGAGCGATTCGCTGCTGGACGCCAGCGCCGTGGGCTGGGACTGGATCGGCATGAACCTCGCCGACGGCAGCGCGCTCACGGCCTTCCGCCTGCGCAGCGCCGATGGCGGCACCGTCTACGCCGGTGGCAGCTTTCGGTCGGCGGGCCAAGCGGCGCGCATCTTCGGTGCCGACGAGGTGCGCTTCATGCCCGGCCGCGTCTGGACCAGCCCGGCCTCGCGCGCTCGGTACCCGGTGGAATGGACGATCTCGACGCCCGCCGGCCGCTTCATCGTCAGATCGCTGCTCGACGCCCAGGAACTGGACAGCCGGGCCAGCACCGGCTCGATCTACTGGGAAGGTCTGAGTGAGTTGCAAGACGACAGCGGCCACCGCATCGGCCTCGGCTACCTGGAGATGACGGGCTATGCGGGCAGGCTGTCGCTGTAAAGACCAGGGCATCGCAGCCGGTCGTCCGGGCGTCGACATGCAGCCTCAGTAGACTCGGCGGATGTCTTCCACCCCCATGGCCGCGGCAGGCGCATCCGCTGCAGCACCGCGCACCCCCGCACCGCCCGCCCCGTCCAAGAACGTGCGATCGCTGAGCGGCCTCGCGCCCTTCCTGCGACCCTACCGCCGCCGCATTGCGCTGGCCATCGTGTTCCTGGTGCTCGCGGCGGTCAGCACGCTGGTGTTCCCGGTCGCGCTGAAATCGCTGATCGACCAGGGCATCGTGGCGGCCGATCCGGGCGATCGGGTGCTGGCCCTGCGTGGCCACTTCTTTGCGCTGTTCGGCGTCGGTGCGGCGCTCGGGCTGTTCTCGGCACTGCGCTTCTACATGGTCACCTGGCTCGGCGAGCGCGTGACCGCCGACCTGCGCAATGCGGTCTATGCGCATGTGGTCAAGCAGAGCCCGGAATTCTTCGAGACCACGCAGACCGGCGAGGTGCTGTCGCGGCTGACCACCGACACCACGTTGGTGCAGACGGTGGTCGGATCGTCGCTGAGCATGGGCCTGCGCAATGCCGTGATGTGCATCGGCGCGATGACGATGCTGATCGTCACCAACCCGGTGGTGATGGCGCAGGTGCTGGGCATCCTGGTGCTGGTGGTGCTGCCATCGGTGTATTTCGGGCGCCGCATCCGCAAGCTCAGCCGCGCCAGCCAGGATCGCGTGGCCGACTCCAGCGCGATCGCAGCCGAGGTGCTCAACGCCATCCCCGTGGTGCAGAGCTACACCCAGGAAGCCCGCGAGGCGAAGCGCTTCGATGCATCAACCGCGAACGCGTTCGCCACTGCCGTGAGCCGCACGCGGATGCGCTCGATCCTGGTCGGCTTCATCATCACCGCCACCTTCGGCGCATTGCTCTGGGGGCTGTACCAGGGCACGCAGGCGGTGGTGCGCGGCGACATCACGGCCGGGCACCTCGGCCAGACAGTGGTCTACGTGATCATCCTGGTCAGCGGCGTGGCGGTGCTGTCCGAGGTGTATGGCGACTTGCTGCGCGCGGCCGGCGCGACCGAGCGGCTGATGGAACTGCTGGCCACCGAATCACCCATCAAATCTCCAGCGCAGCCGCGCGCACTGCAAGCACTGCCTGCCGGCGTGCAGCGGGGGGCGGCGGTGGCGCTGGAAGCGGTGACGTTCCGCTACCCGTCACGGCCCCAGCAGGCGGCGCTGGCCGACTTCAGCCTGCAGGTGGCGCCGGGCGAAACGGTGGCGCTGGTCGGCCCGAGCGGCGCCGGCAAGAGCACGGTGTTCCAGCTGCTGCTGCGCTTCTACGACGTGGCCGATGGCACGGTGCGGCTCGATGGTGCGCCGGTGCGTGAACTGGCGCTGGCCGATCTGCGCGGCCGCATCGGCATCGTGCCGCAGGACAGCGTGATCTTCTCGGCCAATGCGATGGAAAACATCCGCTACGGCCGCCCCGAAGCCAGCGATGCCGAGGTGATGGCCGCGGCCCAGGCTGCATTCGCGCACGACTTCATCAGCGCACTGCCGGAGGGCTACCAGACCTTCCTCGGCGAACGCGGGGTGCGGGTGTCGGGCGGGCAGCGCCAGCGCATCAGCATCGCCCGGGCGATGCTGAAGAATCCGCCGCTGCTGCTGCTCGACGAAGCGACCAGCGCGCTCGACGCCGAAAGCGAGCGCATGGTGCAGGCCGCGCTGGAGTCGGCGATGAAGGACCGCACCACCCTGGTCATCGCGCACCGTCTGTCCACCGTGCAGCGCGCCGACCGCATCGTGGTGATGGACGGCGGCCGCATCGTCGAGAGCGGCACCCACACCACGCTGAGCGCGGCCGGTGGCCTGTACGCTCGGCTGGCCAAGCTGCAATTCGATGCCTGAGTTCATTTCAGAAACCAACCACCTTCCCCCATGACGACGGTGCCCAGCCCCTACGAAGACCTGATGCGCCATGTGCGCGACCACGGCGTGTTCAAGGCCGACCGCACCGGCACCGGCACGAAGAGCGTCTTCGGCCACCAGATGCGTTTCGACCTCGCGGCCGGATTTCCGCTGATCACGACCAAGAAAGTGCACCTGAAGTCGGTGATCCTCGAGCTGCTGTGGTTCCTGCGTGGCGATGGCAATGCGCGCTGGCTGCAGGAACGCGGCGTCACGATCTGGGACGAATGGGCGAAACCCGACGGTGACCTGGGCCCGGTCTATGGCGTTCAGTGGCGCAGCTGGCCCACGCCCGGAGGCGGGCACATCGACCAGATCGCCGAGGTGATCAAGACGCTGAAGACCAACCCCGACTCGCGCCGCATCATCGTGAGCGCCTGGAATGTGGCTGAACTGGGCAAGATGGCGCTGATGCCCTGCCACGCGCTGTTCCAGTTCTACGTGGCACCGTCGTCGATCGCGGGCGAACCGGGCAAGCTGAGCTGCCAGCTGTATCAGCGCAGCGCCGACATCTTTCTGGGTGTGCCGTTCAACATTGCCAGCTATGCGCTGCTGACCCACATGGTGGCGCAGCAATGCGATCTGCAAGTGGGGGATTTCGTCTGGACCGGTGGCGACTGCCACCTGTACAGCAACCACGCCGAGCAGGTGGAGCTGCAGCTCGCGCGCGAGCCACGATCGGCCCCCACCTTGCACATCAAGCGGCGGCCGGCATCGATCTTCGACTACGAGTTCGACGACTTCGAGGTGCGAGGCTACGAGCCCCACCCGGCGATCAAGGCGCCCGTGGCCGTCTGACACGGGCGCCTGGCAGCGACCTCGCCCACGAAAACTGCTCAAGCACCGCCCGCATCGCGCCGAATATCCAGTGACAGTCCAAGGGCTTTTTCCGATCGTCCGGGTCGGGCGCCCTCTGGATGAACCAGCCAGGAGCGGTGCATGCGCAACAACCAACCCGTGACACAACGGGAGTTCGAACTTCCCGACGGCGTGACCTTGATGTCCACGACCGATCCGCAAAGTCACATCAATTACGCCAATGCAGCGTTCATCCATGCCAGCGGCTACACCCGCGAGCAGTTGCAGGGTCAGCCCCACAACATGGTGCGCCACCCCGACATGCCCAAGGAGGCTTTCGCCGACATGTGGGCGACGTTGAAGCAGGGTGAGCCATGGACCGCCGTGGTCAAGAACCGGCGCAAGGATGGCGATCACTACTGGGTGCGCGCGAATGCCATGCCGGTGATCCGGAACGGCAAGCATGTGGGCTACCTGTCTGTGCGCACCAAACCATCGCGCGAGGAAGTCGCCGCCGCAGAAGCGCTCTACCGCGACTTCCGCGAAGGCCGGGCCGCAGGCCGCAAGCTGCACAAGGGACTGGTCGTTCGCGACGGCCTGCTCGGCTGGAGCAAGCTGCTGGCGACCCTGCCGGTGCGCTGGCGCATACGCGGCGCACTGCTCGCCGCGTGGCCGCTGCTGGTGGCCGGCGTGGCCGCGCTGGGGCTGGGCGGTGCCGCGCTGGGCGGATTCGCAGCCGGCTCGCTGATCACGCTGGCGATGGTGTCGTGGCTGCTCGAGGTTCAGATCTCTCGACCGCTCGAGCGCTTGCGCGAACAGGCGCTGGCGATCGCATCGGGTGACACCCAGGGCGCGGCCTTGTCCAATCGCGTGGACGAGATCGGTGTCACGCTGCGCTGCGTCGGGCAGCTGGGCCTGATGTTCCGCTGGCTCATCGACGACGTGAACGAACAGGTGCTGAACCTGAAGACCGCGACCACCGAGATCGCCCAGGGCAACAACGACCTCAGCTCGCGCACCGAGCAGGCAGCGGCCAGCGTGCAGCAGACCGCGTCATCGATGGTGCAGATGACCTCCACCGTCAAGGAGAACGCCAGCACCGCCAGTCAGGCCAACGAACTGTCGGGTTCGGCCAGTGCAGCCGCGGCCAAGGGCGGCCATGCGGTGTCGCAGGTCGTCGACACGATGACCGAGATCAACGAAAGCTCCAAGCGCATCGCCGACATCATCAGCGTCATCGACGGCATCGCGTTCCAGACGAACATCCTGGCGCTCAACGCGGCCGTCGAAGCCGCCCGCGCGGGCGAGCAAGGCCGTGGCTTTGCGGTGGTGGCCGGCGAGGTGCGCAACCTCGCGAAACGCAGTGCCGATGCGGCCCGGGAAATCAAGGCGCTGATCGGCGCCAGCGTCGACAAGGTCGAAGCCGGCACCAAGCTGGTCGACGATGCCGGACGAACGATGGACGACATCGTTTCCCAGGTGAAGCGGGTGTCCGACCTGATCGCCGAGATCAGCTCGGTCACCCACGAACAGCAAGGCGGCATCTCGCAGATCGGGCAAGCGATCGGCAACCTCGATGCCATCACGCAGCAGAACGCTGCGCTGGTGGAGCAAAGCGCCGCCGCATCGGACAGCCTGAAGCAGCAGACCGAGCGGCTGGTCGATGCGCTCAGCGTATTTCGATGAAACCCGCCTCGGCCATCGGTACACCCGTCAGTAGCTGATGGCGTATCGGTAGCCGCGGAAACTCAGCACGGCATTGCGCAGCTGGATCTGCTGCAGCGTCAGCTCGGGGGTCAGCTTGTCGCCCTCGTGAAAGATCTGGCCGTTGATGATCAGCATGCGGCTGGCTGGGTTTTCCGAGTAGCTTGCACCACCGACCGTCACCGCAGGCAGCGCGGCCCGGATGTCGTTGGGCAAGTCCTTCACCTGATAGACCCGTTCTTCGGCCGCGGGCCGGGCAGCAGCAGCCCGGGCTGGCGGGGTGGCCACCGGATCCGATGGCAGGGGCTTGAAGACCAGGGGTGACGACGGCGTCGCGCTGACCCCCACCGCCGGCTGTTGCGATTGGGGCGGTGGTGCCGGGCGCGCGGGAACCGGCGCCGCTGGTGCCACCCGCGGCGGAGCGGCCACCGGCGGTGCAACCACAGGCACGGGAGCGTTCGCTGCCACGCCTCCCTGCGCCACGGGCTGATCGGAAAACCACCACCAGATCGCGGCAAGCAGGATCAGACCCAAGCCGCCCGCCAGCCTCATCAGCAGCGCAGAGCCTGGCCCATCGCTTTGCACGTCGCCGACCGGCACCGATTGAGCGTGGATGTTAGGCACCGCACCCCGGCTGCGTTCGGCTTCAGCGCGCTTGAGTGCATCGAGGATGTACGACATGGTCAGTCTCAGCGCGCGCTGGTGGCCGACGACAGGCGGGGCTCGTCCACGCCCGCGGCACGGTTCAGTTGCATGAAGGTGGTGGGGCCGGCAATGCCATCGGGCTTGAGCCCTTGCGCGCGCTGAAAGGCGGCCACGCGAACCTTCAATGCCGTGTCGATGGCACGACCGCTGGCAGGTACGGGCTCGCCTGACCAGGTGGCCAGCTGCTTGGCCAGGGCGTCGACCGCCGGGCCCGTGCCCCCATCGCCGAGGGGCGCTCGGTAGGCCGCCGGGGCACGCCAGAGGGTTGCGAACTCGCCACCCCACATCACCGCCAGCGCGCCGAGCGACAGGCGCATCGGCTGTGTCCCGACCTGAACCGTGGCACTGTCGGCGGCCAGTGCCGTGAGCAGCGCGTAAGCCGGCGGGCCGTTGCCGTCGCGCAGCGTCACGATGCCCGGGCGGTCCAGCTGGCGTATCAGCGCGAGCGTCGTCGTCATCCGCGCGCAGGCCAGTTGCTGGGCCTGCAGGCGCTGACAGGGATCCCGTTCGCTGGCATCGAGCGACACCTTCCAGGATGCCGCAAGCGCCACCCAGGCCTCGTTCTCCTGGCGCGGCCATCGCTCGAAGGCCAGCTTCGCGTCGAACGGCACAACGGGATCGACAACGGCCACCGCGCTGGCCGGCGCTTCAGCGGCAGACGCCGCAGCCGGCATGGCCGCAGAGGGCACCGCCACCGATGTCACCCCCGCAGATGCCGCCACGGCAGACACCGATGCAGCCGGCGCCGGGACGACAGCCGCCACCGCGCTGGCCGGAACCGCCGAACGCACCGCCGCATCGGCAACGCTGGCGGGGCGAACCCTGGCTGATGGTTGCTCGAACGAACGCCCGGCCCACCATCCGGCAGCGCCCAGGGCCAGGCCGAATGCCAGCGCCAGGCCCAGCGTGCCTCGCCGCGTTGACGTGGTGGATGCATGCGCATCCCCTTCGGCGTCAAACACCTCGCTGGCCGCCTTGTCGACCACCCGCCGATCGACGACCGCCTTGTGGCTGGCATACGCGCCCAGCAGCGCCCGGTCGCACAGCAGATTGATGCGACGGGGCACGCCGCCACAGATTCGGTGGATGCGCCGCAAGGTGTCTGTGGCGAAGGGGATCGGCCCGGTCAGGCCTGCCACCGCCAGCCGATGCCGGATGTATTGCGCCGTTTCCGCCTCGCTCAGCGCCTCCAGGTGAAAACGCGCGATGACCCGCTGTGCGAGCTGCTGCAAACCGGGGCGTGCCAGCATCTCGCGCAGCTCCGGCTGGCCGATCAGCACGATCTGAAGCAGCTTGCGTTCGCTGGTTTCGAGGTTGGTCATCAACCGCAGCTGTTCCAGCACGTCGGCCGACAGGTTCTGCGCCTCGTCGATGATCAGCACGTTGTTCTGCCCGACGGCATGCGTGCTGAGCAAAAACGCGTTCAGTGGGTCGAGGTAGTCGGTGACCGTGGCGGTGCCCGGCTCGCGCTGCGGGTAAGGGATGTGGAACTCGTCGCACACCGAGCGCATCAGCTCGATGACGGTGAGCTTGGGGTTGAAGATGTACGCGACGTTGCAGCGCTTGGGGATCTGCTCGAGGAAGCAGCGGCACACGGTGGTCTTGCCGGCACCGATCTCGCCGGTGAGCAGCACGAACCCGCCCCCACCGCCCAGCCCGTACAACAGGTGCGCCAGCGCCTCGCGGTGGCGCTCGCTCATGAAGAGATAACGCGGATCGGGGGCGATCGAGAACGGGGCCTGCTTCAGGCCGAAGTGATCCGCGTACATGGCGGCAAGGATAGCGGGCCGCCGCGGGAGGTCAGTGACCCTGCGGCCGAGCGCCTCCCAGCGCCGCCACGATCTCGGGCGGGGCCTGCACCAGCTCGATCAGCACGCCCTCGCCCGCCACCGGGAATTCATCGTTGTGCTTCGGGTGGATGAAGGTGATGTCGTACCCGGCGGCGCCCTTGCGGATGCCGCCCGGCGCGAAGCGAACACCGTTCGCGCTGAGCCAGTTCACGGCGGTGGGCAGGTCATCGATCCACAGGCCGATGTGGTTCAAGGGTGTGGTGTGCACCGCGGGCTTCTTGTCGGGATCGATCGGCTGCATCAGATCGACCTCGACCCGGTTCGCACCCGTTCCCATCGCGCAGATGTCCTCGTCGACGTTCTCGCGTTCGCTGACGAAATTGCCGGTGACTTCGAGGCCGAGCTTGTCGACCCACAGCGTGCGCAGCCGGTCCTTGCTCGGCCCGCCGATGGCCACCTGCTGGATGCCGAGTACCCGGAACGGTCGCACGGTATTGCTCATGACGGTGTCCCTATTCAAACCGGATGATGACCTGATCGACCGCCAGGCTTTCGCCCTTCGCGGCCTTGACCTCGGCCACCACCGCATCCTGTGTCGCCAGCAGGATGTTCTCCATCTTCATCGCCTCGATCACCGCGAGCTTCTCGCCGGTCAGCACCTTCTGGCCGGGCTTGACGGTCACATCGACCAGCAGCCCCGGCATCGGTGACAGCAGGAAACGCGACAGGTCGGGCGGCGCCTTGAACGGCATCAGCGCATGCATCTCGGCAGCCAGCGGCGACATCACCTTGGCCTCGACCTGGGTGCCGTTGTGGATCACGCGGTAGGCCAGCCCGATGCGCTCGATCTGGGCGCAGAACGGCGCACCGTCGATGCGGCCGTGGATCACCACCTCGCGCAACGGCGTATCGAACTCGATGTGATACCGAGCGCCGCCGAGTTCCGCGTTGAAGCCGCCGTTGTCGGGCACCACCGTGACCGGGACCCGCTCGAAATTCCCCTGTCCGTCGCCGGTGATGACCACCGAGTCCGGCTTGATCGTGAACTCGTGCCCCGGCAGCTGCCCGGTGATGCGCGCCGAGCGGTCGAGGTGGATGCGATGGGCCACAGCGGCCAGGGCGCGCAGCAGCATCGGGTCGGTCTGGGGCAGCGCCGCGGCCGAGAAACCGTTGGGGTACTGCTCGGCGATGAAGCCGGTGTTGAAGTCGCCGGCGACGAACTTCGGATGCGCGAGCAACGCTGCCTGGAACGGGATGTTCGAGCTGATGCCGCGGATCGCGAAGGCGTTCAGCGCCTCGCGCATCTTCGCGATCGCATCGGCCCGATCCCGGCCCTTGACCACCAGCTTGGCGATCATCGAGTCGTAGTACATCGGGATCTCGCCGCCGTCGATCACGCCGGTGTCGACGCGCACACCGCCGTCCTCAGGCACCTCGCCGCTCGCGGTCCAGGTCTCTGCCGGTGGGGCGAACTTCACCAGCCGGCCCGTCGAGGGCAGGAAGCCGCGGAACGGGTCTTCGGCATTGATGCGGCATTCCATCGCCCAGCCGTCGCGCTTGATGTCTTCCTGGGTCAGGAACAGCCGCTCGCCGGCCGCGACGCGGATCATCTGCTCGACCAGATCGAGCCCGGTGATGCCCTCGGTCACCGGGTGTTCGACCTGCAGCCGGGTGTTCATTTCCAGGAAGTAGAAGCTCTGGTCCTTGCCGACCACGAACTCCACCGTGCCCGCGCTCTGGTACTTGACCGCCCGCGCCAGCGCCACGGCCTGCTCACCCATCGCCTTGCGGGTGGCCTCGCTGATGAAGGGCGACGGCGCCTCTTCGATCACCTTCTGGTGGCGGCGCTGGATCGAGCACTCGCGCTCCCACAGGTAGACGATGTTGCCGAACGAATCGCCGAGCACCTGGATCTCGATGTGGCGCGGCTCCTCGACGAACTTCTCGATGAACACGCGGTCATCGCCGAAGCTGTTGCGCGCCTCGTTGCGGCAGGAGGTGAAGCCTTCAAAGGCCTGCTTGTCGTCGTAGGCCACCCGAAGGCCCTTGCCGCCGCCACCGGCCGAGGCCTTGATCATCACCGGGTAGCCGATGCCCTTGGCGATCTCGACGGCCTGCTCGGCGGTGTCGATCGCGGCGTTGTAGCCTGGGATGGTGTTGACGCGGGCTTCACCAGCGAGGTTCTTCGACGCGATCTTGTCGCCCATCGCCGCGATCGACGCGTGCTTCGGACCGATGAAGACGATGCCCTCTTCTTCAACGCGGCGCGCGAACTCGGTGTTCTCGCTCAGGAAGCCGTAGCCCGGATGCACCGCCTGCGCACCGGTCTGCTTGCAGGCGGCGATGATCTTGTCCATCACCAGGTACGACTCACGCGACGGCGCCGGCCCGATGTGCACCGCTTCGTCGGCCAGCGCCACATGGCGCGCGTCCTTGTCGGCATCGGAATAAACGGCAACCGTCCGGATGCCCATCTTCTTCGCGGTCTTGATCACCCGGCAGGCGATCTCTCCACGGTTCGCAATCAGAATTTTCGTGAACATGATCAGCGTCTCGTTGTTATGCGTTCAGGCCGGCGCAGCCAGGCCACCATCAAGCAACCGCTGCGGAACCGGCTGTGCCGGGCCGCTGGCGGGCGCCCCTCGGGGGCAGGAGCGCAGCGACTGGGGGGCGAACATCACAATGGAATGTTCCCGTGCTTGCGCCACGGGTTCTCCAACTTCTTGTCGCGCAGCATCACCAGCGAACGGCAGATGCGCTTGCGCGTCTCATGGGGCTGGATCACGTCGTCGATGAAGCCGCGCGCGCCGGCCACGAAGGGGTTGGCGAAGCGGGCCTTGTATTCGGCCTCTTTCGCGGCCAGCTTCTCCGGATCGCCCTTGTCCTCGCGGAAGATGATCTCGACCGCGCCCTTCGCGCCCATCACCGCGATCTCGGCGTTCGGCCAGGCGAAGTTGACGTCGCCGCGCAGGTGTTTGGAGCTCATCACGTCGTAGGCGCCGCCGTAGGCCTTGCGGGTGATCACGGTGATCTTCGGCACGGTGCACTCGGCGTAGGCGTACAGCAGCTTCGCGCCGTGCTTGATGATGCCGCCGTATTCCTGCGAGGTGCCGGGCATGAAGCCGGGCACATCGACGAACGTCAGCACCGGGATGTTGAACGCATCGCAGAAGCGCACGAAGCGCGCGGCCTTGATGCTGCTCTTGATGTCCAGGCAGCCGGCCAGCACCAGCGGCTGGTTGGCCACCACGCCCACGGTCTGGCCTTCCATGCGCACGAAACCGATGATGATGTTCTTCGCGTAGTCGGGCTGCAGTTCGAAGAACTCGCCGTCGTCGGCGGTCTTGGTGATCAGCTCCTTCATGTCGTAGGGCTTGTTCGGGTTCTCGGGCACCAGGGTGTCGAGCGACCAGTCCATGCGATCGGCCGGGTCATTGCTAGGCCGCGCCGGCGCTTTCTCGCGGTTGTTGGTCGGGATGTAGTTGAAGAAGCGGCGCAGCATCAGCAGCGCTTCCACATCGTTGTCGAACGACAGATCGGCCACACCGCTCTTGGCGGTGTGCGTCGCCGCGCCGCCCAGGTCTTCGGCGGTCACTTCCTCGTGCGTCACCGTCTTCACCACTTCAGGTCCGGTGACGAACATGTAGCTGCTGTCCTTCACCATGAAGATGAAGTCGGTCATCGCCGGCGAGTACACCGCGCCGCCTGCGCACGGGCCCATGATCATGCTGATCTGCGGCACCACACCCGAGGCCATCACATTGCGCTGGAACACCTCGGCATAACCACCGAGCGAGGCCACACCTTCCTGGATGCGGGCGCCGCCCGAATCGTTCAACCCGATGACTGGCGCGCCGACTTTCATCGCCTGGTCCATCACCTTGCAGATCTTCTCGGCGTGCGATTCGGAGAGCGCGCCACCGAAGACGGTGAAGTCCTGGCTGAACACGAAAACCAGCCGGCCATTGATCATGCCGTAGCCGGTGATCACGCCGTCGCCAGGGATCTTGTTGTCGGGCATGCCGAAGTCGGCGCAGCGGTGCTCGACAAACATGTCCCACTCTTCGAAGGTGCCGGCATCGAGCAGCAGCTCGATGCGTTCGCGGGCTGTTAACTTTCCCTTGCGGTGTTGCGCGGCGATGCGTTTCTCGCCGCCGCCAAGCCGCGCCAGGGCGCGTTTCGCGTCGAGCTGTTCAATGATGTCGTGCATGGGAAGGCTCCGTGGGCGTTGCAGGCTGGGCCTGCGTCAGGGGATCAGTGAATGGGGGCAACAGCAACAGGTTTTGCAAATTCAGCCAGCAGCGCGCGCGCGGCGGCCGAGGGCGCCACCCGCGATTCGCGCACCTCGGACAGCAGGCTCGGCAGCCGTTCGCGCACCGCAGGATGCTGTCGAAAATCGGCTTGCAGGCGCGCCTGGATGAGTTCCCACATCCAGGCCATGGCCTGCTGCTGACGTCGAATCGCAAACTCGCCGCTCGCGCGGCGCAGCGCATGGAAGCGATCGACCTGCGCGATGAAGGTGTCGAGCCCCTGCCCGCGCAAGGCGCTGAGCTGCATGACCGCAGGCGACCAGTGCGCTGCCGCTTCGGCATGGTGCGGATCGTGGGGCGAGCCGGGTGGGCTGTAGACGCGCAGCACGCTGGCGATCTGCGATTCGGCGCGCGCGGCGGCCAGCGGGTCGATGTCGGCCTTGTTGATGACCACCAGGTCGGCCAGCTCCATCACGCCCTTCTTGATCGCCTGCAGGTCGTCACCGGCGTTGGGCAACTGCAGCAGGATGAACATGTCGGTCATGCCCGCCACGGCCACCTCGCTCTGGCCGACGCCCACCGTCTCGACCATCACCACGTCGTAGCCGGCCGCCTCGCACACCAGCATCGCCTCACGCGTCTTCTCGGCCACGCCGCCCAGCGTGCCCGACGCCGGGCTCGGTCGGATGTAGGCCTGCGGGTGCACCGACAACCGCTCCATCCGCGTCTTGTCGCCGAGGATCGAGCCGCCATTGACGCTGGACGATGGATCCACCGCCAGCACCGCCACGCGGTGGCCGCGTTCGATCAGCGCCAGACCCAGCGCCTCGATGAAGGTCGACTTGCCGACGCCCGGCACGCCCGAGATGCCCAGGCGCATGGCCTGCCCGGTGCGCGGCAGCAGCGTGTTGAGCAAGGCGTCGGCGCGCGCTCGGTGATCGGCACGCGTCGATTCGAGCAGCGTGATCGTCTTCGCGATGCTGCGCCGCTCGCTGCGGCACACGCCATTCAGCAAGGCCTCGTCGTCAGGGTTCAGGCTCACGGTCTCGTGCGCGTCGTGGCAAAGGAGATTCGAAACGGGAGCGTTCAGCCGCGCAGCGTGGGGCTCGCTTTGGAGCGGCTGGCCAGACTGATGCGGATCTGCTCCAGCACATCCTTCGCGCTCGCGGGGATCGGCGTGCCCGGTCCGTAGATGCCCTTGACCCCGGCTTCATAGAGGAAGTCGTAATCGGCGCGCGGGATGACGCCGCCGACGAACACGATGATGTCGTCAGCGCCCTGCTTCTTCAGCTCGGCAATGATCTCGGGCACCAGCGTCTTGTGGCCGGCGGCCAGCGTGCTGACGCCCACGGCATGCACGTCGTTTTCGATCGCCTGCCGCGCGCATTCCTCGGCGGTCTGGAACAGCGGGCCCATGTCGACGTCGAACCCGAGGTCGGCGTAGGCGGTGGCCACCACCTTGGCACCGCGGTCGTGGCCGTCCTGGCCGAGCTTGGCGATCATCACGCGCGGGCGGCGACCCTCGTCGCGGGCGAATTCGGCGATTTCCTTTTGCAGCTGCGCCCAGCCTTCGGCGCTGTCGTACGCCGCGGCGTAGACGCCGGTGACCTTCTGCGTGTCGGCACGGTGACGGCCCCAGGCCTTTTCCAGCGCATCGCTGACCTCGCCCACGGTGGCGCGCACCCGCATCGCGCGGATCGCCAGATCCAACAGATTGCCGGGCGCCGCATCGCCGCGATCACCGGCTTCGGCGCAGGCCGTCAGCGCATCGAGGGCGGATTTCACCGCCGCGCTGTCGCGCTTGGCACGGATCGCCTTCAAGCGCGCGACCTGGTTCTCGCGCACCGCGACGTTGTCGATGCTCAAGGTGTCGATCGCGTCTTCGGTGTCGAGCTTGTACTTGTTGACGCCGACGATCACGTCCTGGCGCGAGTCGATGCGGGCCTGCTTCTCAGTGGCGCTGGCCTCGATCTTCAGCTTGGCCCAGCCGCTGTCGACGGCCTTGACCATGCCACCCATCGCATCGACCTCTTCGATGATCTTCCAGGCGGCGTCGGCCATGTCCTGCGTCAGCTTTTCCATCATGTAGCTGCCGGCCCAGGGGTCGACGACGCTGGTGATGTGGGTCTCTTCCTGGATGATCAGCTGCGTGTTGCGGGCGATGCGGGCGCTGAATTCGGTGGGCAGCGCGATCGCTTCGTCGAGCCCGTTGGTGTGCAGGCTCTGCGTGCCGCCGAACACCGCGGCCATCGCCTCGATGGTGGTGCGCACCACGTTGTTGTACGGGTCCTGCTCGGCCAGGCTCCAGCCCGAGGTCTGGCAGTGGGTGCGCAGCATCAGGCTCTTCGGGTTCTTCGGGTTGAAGGCCGACATGATCTTCCACCACAGCAAACGCGCCGCGCGCATCTTCGCGATCTCGAGGTAGAAGTTCATCCCGATCGCCCAGAAGAAGCTCAGGCGACCGGCGAACTCGTCGACATCGAGGCCCTTGGCGAGCGCCGTCTTCACATACTCCTTGCCATCGGCCAGCGTGAAGGCCAGCTCCAGCGCCTGGTTGGCGCCGGCCTCCTGCATGTGGTACCCGGAGATGCTGATCGAGTTGAACTTCGGCATCTTCTTGGCCGTGTACTCGATGATGTCGCCGACGATGCGCATGCTCGGCTCGGGCGGGTAGATGTAGGTGTTGCGGACCATGAACTCCTTGAGGATGTCGTTCTGGATGGTCCCTGCCAGCAACTCCTCCGACACGCCCTGCTCTTCGGCCGCGACGACATAGGCCGCGAGCACCGGCAGCACCGCGCCGTTCATCGTCATCGACACGCTGACCTTGTCGAGGGGGATCTCGTTGAAGAGGATCTTCATGTCCTCGACGCTGTCGATCGCCACGCCGGCCTTGCCCACGTCGCCGGTCACGCGCGGGTGGTCGCTGTCGTAGCCACGGTGCGTGGCCAGGTCGAAGGCGACGCTGACGCCCTGCCCGCCGGCGGCCAGCGCCTTCTTGTAGAACGCGTTCGACGCCTCGGCGGTGGAGAAGCCGGCGTATTGACGGATGGTCCAGGGGCGCACCGCGTACATCGTGGCTTGCGGGCCGCGGACGTAAGGGGCGAAGCCGGGCAAGGTGTCGGTGTACGGCAGGTCCTTCAGGTCGGCGGCGGTGTACAGCGGCTTGACCACCAGGCCTTCAGGGGTGTGCCAGTTCAGGGCATCCACCTGCCCACCCGGCGCCGACTTGGCCGCAGCCTTGTGCCACGTGGGCAGTGCATCGGAGTTCAGGGGCAGTGGTTCAGACATGGGAGCTCCGTTTGGCAGGGCATGAAGCGCAGACAGCCGCATGGATTTACCGATTTGGCCATGCATCATGCATCATGCATAATTCAAAATTGAATTATAGACAGATCCATTCCTGATCGCACAGCCTTTGCCATGAATCCGATCGACGCTTCGAACACGACTTCCCAGGCCGCGGTTGCGCGCAGCATGGCAGACGGCGGCGCCGAAGCCAATCGGGTGCAGCTCCCCTCCACCGCCTTGTATCAACAGGTGGCCGAGCGGTTGCGCACGAAGATCATGTCGCACACGCTGGCGCCCGGCAGCTGGATCGACGAACAGGCGCTGGCGGCCGAATACGGCACCAGCCGCACCCCGCTGCGCGAGGCCTTGAAGGTGCTGGCTGCCGAAGGCCTGGTGACGATGAAGCTGCGCCGGGGCGCCTATGTCACCGAGGTGTCGCAGCGGGATTTGTCAGAGGTGTTTCACCTGCTCTCGCTGCTCGAATGCGATGCCGTGGGCGTGGTGGCCGAGCGGGCCAACGCGGCCCAGCTGGCAGATCTGGTGGCGCTGCACGAGCAGCTCGAGCAGGCGGTGAACGATGCCGATGCCTTCTTCGCTGCCAACGAGCGTTTCCATATGCGGGTGCTGGAGATTGCCGACAACCGCTGGCGCAACCAGATGGTGGCCGACATGCGGCAGGTGATGAAGCTGAACCGCCACCACTCCCTGCTCAAAGAGGGCCGGCTCGCCGCGTCGCTGCAGGAGCACCGCGACATCATGGTGGCCCTGAAGGCGCGTGACGCGGCGCGCGCGAAGCACCTGATGCAATTGCACATGGCCCAAGGGCAAGAAGCGGCGGCGTTTCCTTGAACGGCACCTGAACCTTCTGTGGCGAGCCGGATCACTCGGTCAGATCAACTCCCGAGAAGGTCGGCATGAACAAAGCTTGGCAAGGGGTCCGTGGCCTGGTCGTGTGCCTGACGGCGCTGCACCTGTCCACAGCGTCACAGGCCACCGAAGCGGCGCACGTACACGGCCTGATGCACCTGGACATCGCCGTCGAGCGGCAGTTGCTGACCTTGCAGCTGGAGGCCCCGCTCGACAGCCTGCTCGGTTTTGAGCGCCGGCCCCGCACGCCCGCCGAGCGCCAGGCGGCCGACGCCCTGCTCAAGCAGATGGGCGATGCCACGACGCTGTTCAAGCCGGACACCGCCGCGCAGTGCGTGCTGGCGAAGGTGAGTGTCGAATCGGCGGCGTTGCAGTCCACGGCGCCCACGGCAAAGAAAGAGGCGGGCCAGGAAAGCGAGCACGCCGATCTCGACGCCAGCTACGAATTCAACTGCGCCCACCCTGACCAGCTGACTGCGATCGCAGTCGGGCTGTTCGATGCCTTCAAGCGGCTGCAGAAGATCGAGGTGCAGGTGGCCGGCGCCCAGGGGCAATCCAAGCAGACGCTGCAGCGCCCGGACAAGCTCGTGAAGCTGACGCGCTGACTCAGCCCGCGCCCCAGGCCAGCGCGACCCGGTAGGTGATGAACGAGGCCGCATAGGCCAGAGCGAACAGGTACCCTGCCATCAGCAGCGGCATGGACCAGCCGCCGGTCTCACGCTTCACCGTGGCCAAGGTCGACAAACACTGCGGCGCGAACACATACCAGGCCAGCAGCGAGAACGCGGTGGCCAGGCTCCAGGTGTGGGCAATCAGCGGTGTCAGCGCCTGCGCGGTGTCGTCGCCCGTGGCAGACAGCGCGTACACCGTGCCCAGCGCGCTCACTGCGACCTCGCGCGCAGCGAGGCCCGGCACCAGCGCAATGCTGATCTGCCAGTTGAACCCGATGGGTTCGAACACCACGGCCAACGCGCGACCCAGCGTGCCGGCGATGCTGTACTCGATCGGGGCACCCGTGGCACCGGCGGGCGGCGCTGGAAAGCTGGCCAGGAACCACAGCGCAATCGTCAGCCCGAGGATGATCCCGCCGACGCGCCGCATGAAGATCTCGACCCGTTGCCACAGGCCGATCGCCACATTGCGCACCGTGGGCCAGTGGTAGGCCGGCAGTTCCATCATCAACGAACGCACCTGCCCGCGCGCCGTGAAGCGCTTGAGCACCCAGGCCACCACCAGCGCACCGACGATGCCGGCCAGGTACAGGCCGAACAGCACCAGGCCCTGCAGTTCGAACCCGCCCCACACCGGCCGTGCCGGAACGAACGCGCCGATCAACAGCGCATAGACCGGCAGGCGGGCCGAGCAGGTCATCAGTGGCGCGATCATGATCGTCACCAGGCGATCGCGCGGGTTGGCGATGGTGCGCGCGGCCATGATGCCGGGGATGGCGCAGGCAAAGCTCGACAGCAAGGGGATGAAGGAACGGCCACTCAGACCCACCGCGCCCATCAGGCGGTCGAGCAGGAACGCGGCGCGCGGCAAGTAGCCCGACTCCTCGAGCACCAGGATGAAGAAGAACAGGATCACGATCTGGGGCAGGAACACCACCACCCCCCCGGCACCGGCAATCACGCCATCGACCAGCAGACTGCGCACCCAGCCGTCGGGCAACCACGAGGTGACCGCGGTGCCGATGGCGTCCGTCGCGGACTTGATCGCATCCATCGGCGCCTGGGCCCAGGCAAACACGGCCTGGAACACGAAGAACAGCAGCACCGCCAGCAGGATCGGCCCGATGACCGGGTGCAGCACCACCCGGTCGATGCGGTCACTGGCGGTGTGCGGCACCACCGTCGCCAGCCCGAGCCGCGTCAGGATCGCGTGCACCGTGTCGTGATCCGCCTGGGTGCCCACGATTGGCTCAGCCGCCGCGTCGATCGTCAGGTGCTTCGTCCCGCTGCGCCAGATCTCCGGATCGTCGAGCAGTGTGCAGAGCCGACCCGCGCCATCGCTTTTCACGCCCACCGTCGCCACCACGGGCACGCCCAGTTCGGCCGCCAACGCGTCGGGATCGACCTGAAGCCCCTGGCGCGCCGCCAGATCGGTCATGTTCAGTGCGACCACGCAGGGCAGGCCCAGGCGCTTGACCGCCAGCACCATGCGCAGGTTGCGCCGCAGGTTGGTTGCATCGACGACGCACACCACCAGATCGGGGCGCTTCTCGCCGCGCGCCCGGCCATACAGCACATCGCAGGTGACGCGCTCGTCGGGCGAGCGGGCGTGCAGGCTGTAGGCACCCGGCAGATCCAGCACGCGCAAGGTCTTGCCCGCGGGCGTGACGAGCTTGCCTTCCTTGCGCTCGACGGTGACACCGGCGTAATTGGCCACCTTCTGGCGGCTGCCGGTCAGCAGGTTGAACAGCGCCGTCTTGCCGCAGTTCGGGTTGCCCACCAGCGCCACCAGCGGGCCCCCGCGGTGGACGTGGATGACCGCTTCGCTCACGCCGAGGATTCGACCAGGATGCAGGCCGCTTCGGCCCGCCGCAACGCAAAGGTGGACAGCCCGACGCGCACCACCAGCGCATCACCTCCGAAGGCACCTCGCGCCATCAGCTCCACCTGCTCGCCCGGCATGAAGCCGATCTCTTCGAGCCACTGCGCCCATTCAGGCGCGCGTGCCGGCGCAGTGACGCCTGCCACGGTGCAGCGTGCGTGCAGCGGCGAGCGATCCAGGGTCGACATCGGCAGGGTTGGGTTCACGGCAGCGCTCGAATGTTGAACGCAAATGATACACGTTCTTGTCTAGTTTCAATGTCGGATGTCACCTCGCGGTCTTCAAGACGACAATTCGGTGTGACCCAACCCGCCCTGATCCTGATCGCCGCCGTTGCCCGGCGCGGCGCCATCGGCAAGAACAACCAGTTGCTGGTGCATCTACCCGGCGATCTGCCGCGGTTCAAGCGACTCACGATGGGCCACCCGATCGTGATGGGCCGCAAGACCTGGGACTCGATCGGCCGGCCCCTGCCCGGTCGGCGCAACATCGTCATCACCCGCAACCCTGATTGGTCAGCCGCTGGCGCCGAGCCCGCACCGAGCCTGGCGGCGGCGCTGGCCCTGGCCGAACATGTCGAGCGGGTGTGCGTGATCGGCGGCGCCGAAATCTATGCGTTGGCACTGCCGCTGGCCGACGAGCTGCTGCTGACAGAGATCGAGGCCGAGTTCGACGCCGATGCGTTCTTCCCCGCCTGGCCACGCGAGCAGTTCGACATCGCGTCGAGCGAATCGCACACCACGCCCGAGGGCCTGACGTACCGCTACGTCGACTACCGCCGCAAGGTGGCCGCCTGATGCCGCTGCTGCGTCGCCCGCATGGCGAGCGCCACCGGACCGATCGCATCGGCTGGCTGCGCGCGTCGGTGATGGGTGCGAATGACGGCATCGTCTCCACCGCCAGCCTGTTGCTCGGTGTCGCCGCCGCGGGCGCGGATCGCAGCGGCATCCTGGTCGCGGGTGTGGCCGGCCTGGTGGCAGGTGCCATGTCGATGGCCGCGGGCGAGTACGTGTCGGTGCATGCGCAGGCGGACACCGAAACGGCCGATCTCGCGCGCGAGCAGGCAGAACTCAGCGCCGATGCCGACGCCGAGTTGAACGAACTGAGTGCAATCTACGTCGGCCGCGGCGTGGAGCCGGATCTTGCCCGCCGAGTCGCCGTGCAGCTGACCGCACACGATGCGCTCGCCGCCCATGCCCGCGAGGAACTCGGCATCTCCGAGATGCTGGTGGCCCGACCGCTGCAGGCGGCCGCATCCTCTGCAGCCAGCTTCGCGGTAGGCGCCGCGCTGCCGCTGGTGGTGTGCCTGCTGACGCCTCCCGCGCACCTCGTGGCCGTGATCTGGATCTCGGCCACCGTCAGCCTGGCGTTCCTCGGCAGCTTGTCCGCGCATGCCGGCGGTGCGGGCCTGTGGCGCAGTGCCAGCCGTGTCGCGCTGTGGGGAATGCTGGCGATGGGCGCCACCAGCCTGATCGGCTCGCTGTTCTCAGTGCACGTCTAGAACGACGTCCAGTCGTTGGTCCCGGTGGGTGCCGCAGCTGGCGCCGGGATGACGCCGGCACGGAACGGAGGACGCACCACGTTGGTTGCGCGATCCGGACCGCGCCGCTCAACAGACGCAACCGGTGTGGGCTTCGCCGCGGCTGGCGGCATCGCCGGGGCGCGGGCGCCGTCGTCGGCGCGCAGCTTGAAGAACGCCACGGCGGACACGAGCTGCTGCGCCTGGGTTTTCAGGCTCTCCGCTGCGGCAGCACTCTCCTCCACCAGCGCCGCGTTCTGCTGGGTGGCCTGGTCCATCTGCGTGACCGCCTCGCCGATCTGCGCCATGCCGCTCGACTGCTCCGTGCTGGCCGCACTGATCTCGCCCATGATGTCGGTGACCCGGCGGATCGACGCCACGATCTCGTTCATCTTCGCGCCGGCCTGGTCCACCAGCTGGGTACCGGCATCGACACGCTCGACGCTGGTGGTGATCAGTTCCTTGATTTCCTTGGCGGCTGCTGCGCTGCGTTGTGCCAGGTTGCGCACCTCGCTGGCCACCACCGCAAATCCGCGCCCCTGCTCGCCGGCACGGGCTGCTTCCACGGCCGCATTCAGCGCCAGGATGTTGGTCTGAAAGGCGATGCCGTCGATCACGCTGATGATGTCGGCGATGCGGCGCGAGCTGTCGTTGATGCCCTTCATCGTGTCGACCACCTGCCCCACGACCTGACCGCCCTCGATCGCCACCGACGACGCGCTGATCGCGAGCTGGTTGGCCTGGCGGGCGTTGTCGGCGTTCTGGGACACGGTGCTGGTCAGCTGCTCCATCGATGCGGCGGTTTCTTCCAGCGCGCTGGCCTGCTCCTCGGTGCGGCCCGACAGGTCGTTGTTGCCCTGCGAGATCTGGGCACTGGCGGTGGCGACACCCTCGGCGCTCTGACGCACGTCACCCACGATGCCATTGAGCCGTCCCGCCATCGTCGACAGCGACTGCAGCAGCTGGGCTGTCTCGTTGTTGCCTTGGGCCTGCAAGTCGATCGACAGATCGCCTTCGGCCACCGCACGCGACACCTCGACCGCACGGTTCAGCGGTGCCGTGATCGATCGGGTGATCCACAGGGCCAGCAGGCCAGCGGCCACGATCGCGAACGCTGCAGCACCCCACATCATCGACTCGCCTTCGGTCACCGCCACTTCGGCGGCCTGGCCCGACTGCGTCATCAATTCCGACTGGAACTCAATGGCGTGATTGACCGTCTTCATGTAAGCCAGTTGAAGCGGCCGGACCTCCTTGAGCAGCAGGTCGCGTGCGTCGTCAGTCTTGCCGCTGGCAGCCAGCTCCAGGAAACGCGTCTGACCCGGAAGATAGGCTGAACGGGCATCCGCGATGTCCTTCATGCCGGCCTTGCCCTTTTCGCTGGTGATGGCGTTCGCGAGTTCATCCAGGTCTGCCGTGATCTCCTTGCGCGCCTGCTCAACGGTCGAGCGTTCCCGCTGGATGTCGGCCGGCTCCTTCATCAGCAGCATGTTGCGCATCGAACGCGCGATCTGGTTGATGTTGTCGTTCACCTCGTGGAGCTTCTCGACCTTGGGATAGCGGTCCTTCAGCACGAGGGCGAAGTTGTCCTGAACCTGATTCAACTTGAAGATGGCCGTGCCGCTGACCAGCGCAATGAGCAGTGCAAGCAGACCGAAGCCGAGCTTCAATCGGGTGGTGATCTTCATGTCACGCATATCCATGTTCGACGCTCCATGTCGTTGCGGATATGGGCACCGCAGACGCGTTGCCCTCTTATCTGCGGTATCGGCATTTGCCTGTCCTTTTTGAGCCCCGATGGGCGACGGTTGGCGCTGACCTGTCCCACAACGCCTTATGCCAATGACAAACTAGCTTAGAAACTCTGCGTCGTTGTGCTCCTCGCCTTGCGGATGAACAATCCGCTGCCCGGCGATTGCCGGTGGCAGCTTGCGCCGGCACGGCAACGATTCATGAATTTCCAGCAATTGAGAGCCGTCCGCGAAGCCGTCCGCTGCGGATTCAACCTGACCGATGTGGCCGGCGTGCTGCACACCTCCCAGCCAGGGATCAGCCGACAGATCCGCGAACTCGAAGACGAGCTCGGCGTCGACATCTTCGTGCGCGCGGGCAAACGCCTGACGCGGCTGACCCCGCCCGGCGAGGCCGTGCTCCCCATCGTCGAGCGCCTGCTGTTGGAGGCGGACAACCTCAAGCGCGTGGGTGACGATTTCAACGCGCAAAGCACGGGCCGGTTGTCGATCGCAGCGACCCATTCGCAGGCCCGCTATGCGCTGCCCACCGTCGTGCGCGATTTCCGCGAGATTTACCCGCACGTGACCTTGCTGCTGCACCAGGGCTCGCCCAAGCAGGTGGCCGAAATGCTGCTGTCCGGCGAAGCCGACATCGGCGTGGCCACCGAAGCGCTGGCGCATTACGACGCGCTGGTGGCCTTGCCGTGCTACCGGTGGACCCACAGCATCGTAGTGCCACCGGGGCACGAGTTGCTGGACGTCCAGGGACCCATCACGCTCGACCAGCTGGCGAAGCACCCCATCATCACCTACGAGGCCGGCTACACCGGCCGGGCTCACATCGACGACGCTTTCACGAAGGCCGGCCTGCAACCGCACATCGTGCTGAGCGCGATGGACGCCGACGTCATCAAGACCTACGTCGAGCTGGGGTTGGGCGTGGGCATCGTGGCCTCGATCGCCTTCGACGCCGAGCGCGATCGCACGCTGCGCGCGCTCGACGCGCGTCACCTGTTCGAGGTCAACCTGACCCGCCTGGCCATCCGCCGCGGCACCTGGCTGCGTGGCTACGTCTATGCCTTCATCGAGGCCTTCGCGCCGACACTGTCACGCGCCGTGGTGGAGCGCGCGCTGGCCGGCGACATCGACGAGGATTGACGCCTCGCGGCGCCGTCAGGTCGGCAACGGGTCGCTGGTGCGCCGACCGGCATGGTCCGTCCAGCATCCGGCCTCGTAGTCGTAGAGCTTGCAGCGGCGCGCCGTGTCTGCATACCAGCGCCAGGAGAACGGCTGAATCACGATGCGCCCCGGCAGCCGGGCTTCGAGCAGTTTCTGGGCGCGCTTGAGCCGATAGAGCGGCACCCCCATGTCCACATGGTGGGCGGTGTGCTCCATGATGTGGTGCAGTGCAGCGCCCATCGGCGAGCGAAACGTCAGGTGGGTGGTGGTCGACACGAACGGCGCTGTGGCTGCCCACCGGGTCTTGTCGGCGTACCAGGCCACGCCAGGGTGCGTGTGGTGCAGGTACACCACGAAGCCGATCAGGCCGTTCCAGAAAACGAACGGCACGACGAAGCCCACCGTGACCAGCCACGCCACGGACTGCTGGGTCGCCATGGCTGCGGCGGCCAGACCACCGATCCAGACCAGGGCCCCTGCCGACACGCCCAGGCCATCCCACAAAAACACGGCACGCCGGGTGGGCAAGGTGCGCCTGCTCGGGAAGTACAGGCGTCGCCACCAGATCTCGATCAGGTAGTACAACCAGGGCGCCCAGCCGCTGCGGTAGACCCGCTCCAGCGTACGGCGCCAAGCGGGCAGCGCCTCGAATTCCTCGCGCGTGCGCGGCTCCCACACGAAGTCGAAGCCTTTCAGGTTGGTGTAGCCGTGGTGCACCACGTTGTGGCCCACCTCCCACAGGCTGTAGGGCGTCAGCGACGGCAGAAACACCAGCCGCCCCAGCCATCGGTTGAGCCATCGGTGAGACGTCAGGCTCTGGTGACAGGCGTCGTGGCCGATCACGAACAGCCGCCCGATGACAAACCCCGTGGCGAGCCCTGCCACCAGTTGCAAGGCGGGCTGTCGCAGCCGGATCGTGAGCGCCAGGCCGGCAGCGAACAAGACCAGATCCACCAGCACCAGCCACAGCGCAAGCGCCGTGCTGCGGGTGGACAGGGGCAGCAGCCAGGCCCGCAGCAGCTTGCGGTGCGGGATCGGCGCCTGGGGGTCGACCGGCGCAGGCTGTGCGGGAGCGGGGAATGTCATGGCAGTGGCTCAAAGCTTCAAGGCTAGTGACAGGCGCACGGTGGCAGCTTGACTGCGATCAAGCTTCGACACGAACAGGGGCGAAAGGTGGTGCTTTTCCACTGACGTCCAGGTTGGCAACTGCCTACAGTCGCGCTACGCCAGACACGCTGGACGCCACCCGGGGAGCCCTCGTTGACGACGCTGCTCAAGCTGATCCCAGGCCAGATCGTGCTCGGCATGCCACTGCCCTTCGGCGTGCGTGACGAGCATGGCCAGTTGCTGCTGGCCCGTGGTCACCTGATCGCCACCGAGGCGCAGCTGGCCGCCCTGCTGTCGCGCGGCATCTACGCCGATGCGATCGAAGTCGAAGCCAGCAAGGCGGGACGCAGCGACAAGGTCGACACCAAGCGGTTGACGATGTTCGACCTGTGGGACCAGGCGATCTGGCGCCTCGAACGCGTCCTCAAGAGCATCGACCAGGAGTCGGGCTTTGCGCAGCGCTGCGATGAATTCGCCAGCCAGATGATGGGCCTGGTCGAGCGGGATCCGGACATCGCCATCTACCTGTCGGTGCGCAAGGACGAGCGGCGACTGGCTCACTACGGCCTGACGCACTCGTTGCATTGCGCATTGGTCTGTCAGTTGATGGGCACGCGCAGCGGATGGCCTGTCGATCGCATCCGCACGCTGGTCAAGGCGGCGCTGACGATGAATCTGGCCATCATCGAACTGCAAGGGCGCTATGCGGTGCATGGCCGGCTCAGCGAAGAGCAGATGGCGGAGATCCGCAGGCACCCCGCGCAGGCGGTCGAGCGCCTGCAGGCTGCCGGCGTCGATGATGCACAGTGGTTGCAGACCGTGCTGGAGCACCACGAACGCCCCGGCGGCGGTGGCTACCCGAGCGACCTGAAAGAAGTGTCGGAAGCCGGCAATGTGTTGCGGCTGGCCGATGTCTTCATGGCCAAGATCAGCCCGCGCGCCAGCCGTCCGGCCATCCCGATCCAGGACGCTGCGCGGCAGATGTACAGCGAATCCAGCGGCAGCCCGGCGGCGGCGGCGATCATCAAGGAATACGGCGTCTACCCGCCAGGAAACTTCGTGCGCCTCGCCTCGGGCGAACTGGCGATCGTGATCCGCCGGGGCGCGACCGCACTGACACCGGTGGCAGCGGCCATCACCGACAAGACCGGTGCGCCCACCGTCAACACCAAACAGCGCGACACCTCGCAGCCTGCCTACGCGATCAAGGGCATCGAAGCCAGCTCGCCGCTGCTGCTGCGCGTGCCGCCTGAGCGGCTGTACGGATTGGTGGAGTAGCGCACCGGCAAGGTTCAGGTGGCGTCAGCCCCCAGCCGACGCAGCGTGCGCAGCCAGCGCGCCACCCCGGTAGTGCCGAGGGTGTCGACCTGCCCCACCAGCGTCTCGCGTATCGGCGCAATGCCCACGAAGCCCAGGATATTGCGCTCGAGTGCCTTGACGCTGTGCGCGCGGAACACGTAGCGGTAGACCAACGCCGGCATGCCCATCGTCACCACGATGCGGGCTGATCGCCCGCCCAGCGCCTTTTGACCGAGCGGCCCGCCCTTCGCCTCGTCGAAAGCGAAGCCGGGTCGAGCGACCTGCTCGAAATAGGCCTTCAGCAGTGCGGGCATGTCGCCCATCCACAAGGGGAACACAAAGACCAGGTGCTGGGCCCAGGCGATGGACGCTTGCGACGGGCGCAGTGCGTCGGGCAGCGGTCCGTCATTCCATTCGGCCTGGGTGCGCAGCAGCGGAAAGTCGAGCTGGGCGACGTCGATCACCCTCACCTCGTGCCCGGCCGCCAGCGCGCCCTCGCGATAGGCCTCGGCCAGCGCGTGGCACAGATGTCCCCCCGCCGGATCGGGATGTCCCTGGACGATCAGGATGCGATGGACAGGCATGGCGGGCTCCTTCAAGCCGCATGCTGATCCGGCGCATGCCGAGGTGCTTGACCTGGATCAAGCCAGGCGCAAGCGCTGCGCCATCAAATCATGGCTGCGGGATCGGTCAGGTCTTCCGCGAAGCGCCGGATGCGCTTGGGCAACAGGTGCGCGGTCGCGCCGGCATCGAGCGCCAGCCGCTCACGCAGCGCGCGGTACTCCGATCGGGGCAGTTCGACATCGATGTCGCTGCCGTCGTCCAGGCGCTTGAATTCCAGCCGCGTGTTGGGTCCCACCGTCAGCGCCTGCGTCAACTTGACCGCCACGGAACCCGCTTGCGGTGCTTCGATGATCTGCAGCTCATGCGGCCGTACGTAGCTGACATCGCCGCCAGGGGCACCATTCACGGCAACGCCCTGGACATGGTCGAGCCGACCATGGAACAGGTTCACATCGCCCAGGAACTTCAGCACGAACGGCGTGGCCGGATGGTCGTAGACCTCATCGGGTGAACCGACCTGCTCGATGCGGCCTTCGTTCATCACGACGATGCGATCGGCGACTTCCATCGCTTCTTCCTGGTCGTGCGTGACGAACACGCTGGTGACATGCACCTCGTCGTGCAGCCGGCGCAGCCAGCGCCGCAATTCCTTGCGCACCTTGGCGTCGAGCGCACCGAATGGCTCGTCGAGCAGCAGCACCTTGGGCTCGACCGCCAATGCCCTGGCCAGCGCAATCCGCTGGCGCTGTCCGCCTGAGAGCTGGTGCGGATAGCGGTCGGCGATCCAGTCAAGCTGCACCAGCTTGAGCAGATCGGTGACCTTCGCGCGGATCTGCGCCTCGGGGGGGCGGGTGGCTTTCGGCCGCACGCGCAGGCCGAAGGCCACGTTCTCGAAGATGGTCATGTGCGCGAACAGCGCGTAATGCTGAAACACGAAGCCGACCTGCCGCTCACGCACGTCGGTGTAGGTGGTGTCTTCGCCGTGGAACAGCACCGTGCCCGAATCCGGCACCTCCAGCCCCGCGATGATGCGCAGCAGCGAGGTCTTGCCCGAGCCCGAGGGCCCGAGCAGTGCGACCAGTTCACCCGACGGGATGTCCAGGTTCAGGTTGTCGCAGACCACCGTCTTGCCAAAGCGTTTGTTCAGGTTGCGGACTTCAATGCTCATGGTGTGCCTTCTTCATTCGCCTTCGTTGGCGGAACGCTTCTCTGCCTTGACCCGCTGCTCGACCACGTACTTCAGCACCAGGGTCACCAGGGCCAGCAGGGCCAGCAGCGAAGCCACGGCAAACGACGCCGCGAACTGGTACTCGTTGTAGAGGATCTCGATGTGCAGCGGCATCGTGTTGGTCTGGCCGCGGATGTGCCCGGAGACCACGCTCACCGCGCCGAACTCGCCCATCGCCCGCGCGTTGCACAGGATCACGCCGTACAGCAGCGCCCACTTGACGTTGGGCAGCGTCACCCGCCAGAACAGCTGCCAGCCGCTGGCACCCAGCACGCAGGCAGCTTCTTCCTGCTCGGTGCCCTGCGCCTGCATCAGCGGGATCAGTTCCCGCGCCACGAAGGGGAAGGTCACGAACACGGTGGCCAGCACGATGCCCGGCACCGCGAAGATCACCTTCAGATCGTGATCGCGCAGCCACTCGCCGAACCAACCTTGCAGGCCGAAGATCAGCACGTAGATCAAGCCCGAGATGACCGGGCTCACCGAAAACGGCAGATCGATCAGCGTGAGCAGCACGTTCTTGCCGCGGAACTCGAACTTCGCGATGCACCAGGCGGCTGCCACGCCGAACACCAGGTTCATCGGCACGCTGATGGCCGCGGCAATCAGCGTCAACTTGATGGCCGACAGCGCATCGGGCTCGGTGATCGACGCCAGGTAGACCTCGACGCCCTTCTTGAACGCCTCGACAAAAACGATGGCGAGCGGCACGAAAAGAAAGAACGTCAGGAACGCCAGCGCCACACTGATCAATGTCCACCGCACCCAACGCGGCTCGGTGGTGGCTGCGGCCAGGTTGCGCGGCGCGTTCAGTCGATCAGCACTGGCTGCGGGGCCGCCCTTCAGGGGCAAGGCTGAGGTGGGAGTGCTCATGGTTTCAGCGCCCCTGCCGTGCTCGGGCCCAGGCCTGCAGCGCATTGATGGCCAGCAGCAGGCTGAACGCCGCCACCAGCATCACCACCGCGATCGCGGTGGCCCCCTGGTAGTCGTATTGCTCCAGCTTGGTGATGATCAACAGCGGTGTGATTTCGCTGACCAGAGGCATGTTGCCGGCAATGAAGATCACCGAGCCGTATTCGCCCAGCGCACGCGCAAAGGCCAGCGCAAAGCCAGTGATCAGCGCCGGCGTGAGGATCGGGAAGATCACCTTCGTGAAGGTCTGCCAGCGGTTGGCGCCCAGCGTGGCGGCGGCCTCCTCGACCTCCTTGTGCAGGTCTTCGAGCACCGGCTGCAGCGTGCGAACCACGAACGGCAGGCCGATGAAGGTCAACGCCACGAACACGCCCAGCGGCGTGTAGCTGACCTTGAACGGCAGCCATTGGCCGATCCAGCCGTTCTGGGCGTACAGCGCCGTCAATGCAATGCCAGCCACGGCGGTGGGCAGCGCAAATGGCAGATCGACCAGCGCATCGACCAGCCGCTTGAACGGGAACTCGTAGCGCACGAGGACCCACGCAATGATCAGCCCGAAGAACGCATTCAGCAACGCCCCACCCAGCGAGGCGCCGAAGGTCAGCCGGTACGAGGCCATCACGCGCGGCGACGTGACCGCCTCCCAGAAAGCCGGCCAGGTCATCGTGGCGGTCTTGAGGAACGCCGCGCTGAGTGGAATCAGCACGATGAAGCTGAGGTACAGCAGCGTGAAGCCGAGCGCCAGATCGAAGCCGGGCAGCACGCTGTGCCGCCGCAGCAGGGTGCGGGAAAAGAACACGAGAGACCCCGCTTACTTCTTCGACCGAAGGACGATCTGGTCGTAGAGACCGCCGTCGTCGAAGTGCTCCTTCTGCGCCTTCTTCCAGCCGCCGAACACCTCATCGACGGTGAAGGTGCCCACCTTCGGGAAGTCCTTGGCGTACTTGGCCAGCACCTTGGCGCTGCGCGGACGCAGGTGCTGACGCGCAGCGATGTCCTGCCCCTCGTCAGACCACAGGTACTTCAGGTAAGCCTCGGCCTCCTTGCGGGTGCCGCGCTTGTCGACCACCTTGTCGACCACCGACACCGGGTTCTCGGCCAGCACGGTCCACGTCGGGTAGATCACCTCATAGTCGCCACCGAACTCGCGCTTGATCAACGGCACCTCGCTCTCGAAGGTGACCAGCGCATCGCCGAGATTGCGCTGCGCGAAGGTGGTGGTGGCGCCGCGGCCTCCGCCATCGAGCACCGGCACGTTGGTGAAGATGCGCTCGACCAGCGCCTTCGCAGCCGCCGGCGACACACCGTTTTTCAAGGCAGCGCCCCACGCAGCCAGGTAGGTGTAGCGGCCGTTGCCCGAGGTCTTGGGATTGGGGATGATGACCGAGATGCCGGCGCGTCCCAGGTCGCTCCAGTCCTGGATCTTTTTCGGGTTGCCCTTGCGCACCAGGATCACCGACAGCGAGGTCGTCGGCGCGCTGTTGTCGGGCAGGCGCTTGGCCCAGTCGGCCGGTACCAGCCCGCCGCGGTCGGCCAGGATGTCGATGTCGTTGGCCTGGTTCATCGTGATGACGTCGGCCTCCAGGCCGTCGACCACGCTGCGCGCTTGCTTGCTGCTGCCACCGTGCGATTGATTCAGTGTCAAGGCCTCACCGGTGGTCTTCTTCCAGTGGGCGGCGAACGCGGCGTTGTATTCCTTGTAGAACTCACGCGACACGTCGTAGCTGACGTTCAGCAGCGTCTTGCCTGTGGCTTGCGCGGTGGACACCGAGGGAGACAGCGCAACGACGCTGGTCAGTGCGACGAGCGTCGCGCGGCGGGAAACTGAGGACATGGGCAACGCAGCCGGAGCCGCCATGAAGTGTCGGATCGACGATGCTAGGCAGCACCTATCCAATGATCAACGACATATTCCGCCGATCCATATTCAGAAAACGACTAAAGCCGACTGAGCCATGGCAGGCAGCAGTCGGCTGGCAAGTCGCCCGAGGGAATGCTTGCGCATGCCCCCTGCGAGATCAGATGAGTTACTTCACCGAATAGATCTTGTCGAACACGCCCCCGTCGGCGAAGTGCGTCTTCTGGGCCTTGGTCCAGCCGCCAAAGACGTCATCGATGGTGAACAGGCTGATCTTCGGGAAGTTCTTTTCGTACTTGGCCGCGATGGCGGGATCGATCGGCCGGTAGTAGTTGCGTGCCGCGATCTCCTGGCCTTCTGGCGAGTACAAATACTCCAGGTAGGCCTGAGCCATGTCGCGGGTACCCTTCTTGTCAACCACCTTGTCGACCACACTGACCGGTGGCTCGGCCAGGATGCTGACCGGCGGGTAGACGATGTCGAACTTGTCGGCACCGAACTCCTTCAGCGCGAGGTGTGCCTCGTTTTCCCAGGCCAGCAGCACGTCGCCGATGCCGCGTTCGGCGAAGGTGACCGTCGAACCACGGGCACCCGAATCGAGCACCGGCACGTTCTTGAACAGGCTGGCAACGAATGCCTGTGCCTTGGCGTCGGTGCCGCCGGGCTGCTTGAGCGCAAAGCCGTAGGCCGCCAGATAACCCCAGCGCGCGCCGCCCGAGGTCTTGGGGTTGGCGGTGATCACGCCGATGCCGGGCTTGACCAGATCGTCCCAGTTCTTGATGCCCTTCGGGTTGCCCTTGCGGACCAGGAAGATGTAGGTCGAGGTGTACGGCGAACTGTTGTTCTTGAGCCGCTTCTGCCAGTCGGTGGGCAGGACCTTGGCCTTCTCGGCGATCTCGTCGATGTCGTAGGCCAGGGCCAACGTCACCACATCGGCGTCGATGCCGTCGATGACCGAGCGCGCCTGCTTGCCAGAGCCACCGTGCGATTGCTTGACGGAGACCACATCGCCGGTCTTGGCCTTCCAGAATTTGGCGAACGCGGCGTTGTATTCCACGTAGAGCTCACGGGTCGGGTCGTAGGAGACGTTGAGCAGCGTGACGTCCTTGGCCCAGGTGGCGAAGGCAGCCGTACCAATGGCCACGGCCAGCAAGGTGGAGCGGGTGAGTCGGGTGACAGACATGAAGGCAGGTCCTGGTTGGAAAACGGGTGGGAAGGAAAGGCGGTGAGGAAAGCAGCCGGAGGGCCAGCGGACGGTGAATCCTAGGCAAGCCACCTCGATCTCAAAACGAAGCGATCCGCGCTTGCATATGCGGAATCCATCTATCTGCGACGCACCGTCCACGCAGCGCACAAGCTCATGCAGAAAGCTTCGTTGGCCCCGCACGACCGGACTGAAAGACTCGTCGTCCACCCACAGTGAAAGCCAGGCAGGCGCTGCGAAGCACCGCCACCTGCCTCGCCACCCCAGACCATGAGTTCCGTGCTTTCCGAGCGCCGCACCGACGCCACCCTGCACTCGTTCGACCCGGATGCGGCTGCCGATCAGTTGGCGCGTGCCTTCGACGAGACCGCCGTGCAGCGCGACCGCGACGGGGGTCACGCGTCCGCCGAGCGCCAGTTGATCCGCGACAGCGGCCTGCTCGCCCTCAGCGTGCCGCGCAGCGCCGGTGGCCTGGGCGCCGACTGGCCCACCACCTACCGCGTGATTCGCCGACTGGCACAGGCCGACAGCGCGCTGGCGCACGTGTTCGCCTTCCACCATCTGCAAGTGGCAACCGTGGTGCTGTACGGCAACGCTGAACAGCAACAGCGCCTGCTGCGCCAGACGGTGGCTGAAAGCTGGTTCTGGGGCAATGCGCTGAACCCCCTGGATGTGCGCCTGTATGCCACCGCGACCGGCGACGGCTGGCGGCTCGATGGTGTCAAAAGCTATGCGTCCGGTTCGGTGGGATCCGACCGTCTGATGCTCTCTGCCCATGTGCCCCGCGCCGACGGCACCGGGCCCGCTCTGCTGATCGGGCAGGTGGCCACCCGCAGCGCGGGCATCGAGGTTCGCGAGGACTGGGACAGTTTCGGCCAGCGTCAGACCGACAGCGGCACCGTGCATTTCAAGGGTGCCGTGCTGGGGCGTGCCGATGTGCTGCAGGCGCCGGACACAACGCCCACACCGCGCGCCACATTGCGGCCGCTGGTGTCGCAACTGATCATGGCCAATGTGTACCTGGGCCTCGCGATCGGTGCCTACGAAGCGGCCCGGCGCTACACCCAGGAAGAGGCTCGGCCGTGGTTCAGTGCCGGCGTGAATCGATCCGCCGACGACCCCTACGTGCAGCACCGCTACGGTCAGCTGTGGTTGTTGATCCGGCCGGCCCAACTGGCCGCTGACGCAGCCGCTGCCGCGCTGCAGGAGGCGCTCGATCGAGGTCATACCCTGACCGCCAGCGAACGCGGGGCGACCGCAATCGCGGTGGCCGAGGCCAAGGTGCTTGCCCACCGCGCCGCCATGGAAGTCAGCTCGCAAATGTTCGAGCTGACCGGCGCGCGCTCCACCTCGTCGCGCCACGGCTTCGACCGCTTCTGGCGCAACGCCCGTGTGCACACGCTGCACGACCCGGTCGACCAGAAGCTGCGCGACATCGGTCGCTACCAGCTCGACGCCCGCTCGCCCGACCCGACGCCCTATTCCTGATCGCCAGACCAGCCCGTGCCAGGCGGGCAGGCTCACCTTCCACCTTCAGAAAGCCAGACGATGAAACGACGTTCGATCCTGCAAGCCGCGGCGGCGGCCACTGTCGCCCCCTCCGGATTCCTGCTGCCCGGTTCGGCACGCGCGGCCGATGCCCTCAACGAAGTGCGGCTCGACTATGCGTACTACTCGCCTTCCAGTCTGGTGCTGCGCCGTTTCGGCTGGCTGGAAGAAGACTTCAAGAAGGATGGGATTGCCGTCAAGTGGGTATTAAGCGCCGGCAGCAACCGGGCGCTCGAATACCTGAATGGCAACAGCATCGACATCGGCTCGACCGCTGGCTTGGCGGCGTTGCTCTCGAAGGCGAACGGCAACCCGATCAAGACGCCGTACATCTTCTCGCGCCCCGAGTGGACCGCGCTCGTGGTGCCGAAGGACTCGCCGATCCAGACCCTGGCCGACCTGAAGGGCAAGAAGATCGCCGCCACCAAGGGCACCGACCCGTACCTGTTCCTGCTGCGCGCGCTGCACACCGTCAAGCTCAAGCGCAGCGACATCGAGCACGTCGCGCTGCAACATGCCGACGGCCGCGCAGCGCTGGAGCAAGGGCGCGTCGACGCCTGGGCCGGCCTCGACCCGCTGATGGCCGCCAGTGAACTCGATGCCGGCTCGCGGCTGCTGTACCGCAACGTCGCGTTCAACACCTACGGTTTCCTGAACGTGCGCGAAGCCTTCCTGAGCGAGCACCCGGCCGAGGTCAAACGCGTGATCGCCGGCTACGAACGCGCACGCCGTTGGATCCTGGCCAACACCACCGAGGCCGCGAAGATCCTGTCCGAGGAGGCCAAGGTCAGCCTGCAGGTCGCGCTGCTGCAGATCAAGCTGCGCACCGACCTCAGCAGCCCGCAACCCACCTCCGAACACGTCAATGCGTTGAAGGCGGCGGCGCCGATCCTGATTGACGAGCAACTCGTCAAGCCCGGCGTCGACCTGAATCGCACGATCGCCGACCTGGTCGACACCCAGTTTGCGCGGGGTCTGGCAGGCGCCACAGCGTGAGCAAGACCAGCACGCTCGACGCGTCGATGGCGCAAGTCGATGCCCGCGCACGGGCCGGCCGCATGCCACCGTCCAAGCCATCCGGCGTGGGGCCGCGATGCGCCCCACGCTGGCTCGGTGCGGTGCTGCCGATCGCGGTGTTGAGTCTGCTGGAATTGAGCGTTCAGATGGGCGCGGTACCGGCGCACCTGCTGCCCCCTCCCACCGAGATCGCCCGCACGCTGGTCGAGCTGGCGAGCAACGGGCTCGGGGCGCATGTGCTGGCGAGTTCCGTGCGGGTGTTCATCGGCTTCGCGATCGGTGCGGCCCTGGCAGTGGCCTGCGGGATGCTGGTCGGCCTGAACCGCCGGGCCGAAGCCTTGCTCGACCCGAGCTTCCAGGCGCTGAGAGCGATCCCGTCGCTCGCCTGGGTGCCATTGCTGTTGCTGTGGCTGGGCATCGACGAGGCATCGAAGATCACGCTGATCGCGATCGGCGCGTTCTTTCCGGTCTACATGGGTGTGGCCTCGGGGTGCCGCGATGTCGATCGCAAACTGGTGGAGGTCGCCGAAATGGCCGGCCTGACCTCGGTGTCGCTGGTGCGCCGGGTGCTGCTGCCGGCGGCACTGCCGGCGGTGTTGACCGGGCTGCGCAACGGCCTGTCGCTCGCCTGGATGTTCATGGTGGCGGCCGAGCTCATCGCGGCCACCCGCGGGCTGGGCTACCTGCTGACCGACGGCCGCGAGACCGGGCGTGCAGACATCGTGCTGGCGGCGATCGTGCTGCTGGCACTGCTGGGCAAGCTGACGGACACCGGCATGCAGCGCCTGGAGTCCCGCTGTCTGGCCTGGCGCGACACGCTGGACACGCGGGCATGAGCTGCACGCCATGAGTGCCGAGCCCCTCCTCGACGTCCATGTCGGGCGCAAACGGTTCGCCACGCGCGACGTGTTGCGCGAGGTGCACCTGCAACTGCACGAAGGCGAGGTGGTGTCGCTGGTTGGCGCCAGCGGCTGTGGCAAGAGCACGCTGCTGCGCGTGATCGCCGGGCTCGACCGCGACTTCGAAGGCCATGTGCTGCTCGACGGTCGGCCGGTGCACGAACCGACCCGCGACATCCGCTTCGTGTTCCAGGAGCCGCGGCTGTTTCCATGGCTCAGCGTGGCACGCAATGTGGCATTCGACCTGGAGGGCCATGCTACCCACGAGGCGCGTGTGGCCGCCCTGCTTGACGAAGTGGGACTGTCCGGCCTCGGTGACCGCCTTCCGAAGCAGCTGTCCGGTGGTCAGGCACAGCGCGTGGCGATCGCGCGCGGACTGTTCGTGCAGCCGCGCATTCTGCTGCTCGACGAGCCGTTCTCAGCGGTCGATGCCTTCACGCGGCTGAGGCTGCAGGATCTGCTGCTGCGCGTCGTGCAGCATCACCGCATCACCGTGCTGCTCGTCACCCACGACATCGCCGAAGCGGTGCGGCTGAGCGACCGCGTGCTGGTGCTGGAGGCCGATCCCGGACGCATCGCCTCGGAGCTGCAGGTGTCTTTGCCGCACCCACGAGACCCGGATGCGCCAGCCACCCTGGTCACCAGTTCCGGTGTTCGACACGCATTGCAAGCGGCGCACGCGATCTGAGGCACCGCCTGCGGCCACACGACCTCCACGGCGCGGAACTCGGCTCAGGCCGCAACCTTGAAGGCAGCGACCGACTCGACCAGTGCGTTCGCCTGCTTGCTGAGACTCTCGGTCGCCGCAGCGCTTTCTTCGATCAGCGCTGCATTCTGCTGAGTGGCCTGGTCCATGTGAGACACCGCCTCGCCGACCTGGCTGATGCCGGTGCTCTGCTCGGAGGTCGCCGCACTGATCTCGGCCACGATCTCGGTGACGCGGCGAATGGCGCCGACGATCTCCTGCATGGTCTTACCTGCTTCGTCGACCAGCACCGTGCCTTCGGCCACGCGCTCGACGCTGTCATGTACCAGCGTGCGCACTTCACGTGCAGCTTCCGCGCTGCGGTGCGCCAAAGCGCGCACCTCACCGGCCACCACCGCGAAGCCGCGCCCCTGTTCGCCGGCGCGCGCCGCTTCCACCGCCGCATTCAGGGCGAGGATGTTGGTCTGGAAAGCAATGCCATCGATCACACCAATGATGTCGGCGATCTTCTTCGAGCTGTCGCTGATGCCGGAGATGGTCGCGACGACCTGGCCCATGACCTCGCCGCCCTTCAACGCCACACTGGACGCGCCCGAGGCGAGTTGGTCGGCCTGCCGTGCGTTGTCGGCATTGGTTCGAACGGTTGAACTCATCTGCTCCATGGTGGCAGCCGTCTGCTGCAGCGAACTCGCCTGCTGCTCGGTGCGATTGGAGAAGTCGAGGTTGCCCACTGCGATCTCGCGGCTCGCCGTGGCCATGGATTGGGCGTTCGCTTTCACGTCGGCCACGATGCGCGCGAAATCGGTCTGCATGCGCTGCATCGATTGCAGCAACTGCTGCGTCTCGTCGTTTCCATGCGGGCGGATGGTGGTAGTCAGGTCGCCGTGTGCCATCTCGCCGGCCACTTCGACCGCATGCACCATCGGCCGGGTCATGTTGCGTGCCAGCGCGAGCGCGGCAATGACGATCAACGCCGCCCCGATCACCAGCGAGACCACCACCAGCGTGTGGGTGCTGGTGACGTTGGCCTGCGCGTCGGCAATGACACCGCTGCCCTTCTTTTCGATCGAACCCGAAAGTGCCGCCATGCGGTCTTCCAGCTCGCTGAAGACGGTCTGCAGCGCGGGCAGCTCCGCCTTGGCCTTGCCTGCATCGACGCCTGCGGCTTCGATGACGCGGGAGGCTGAAGCCAGGTACTGCTTCACCAGCGGCTCGGCCGTGGTCAAGGCGCTGCGGCTTTCTGCGCCCAGGGGCAGCTGGCCCAGTCTGGACAAGGATTCGTTGAACTTCTTCGCGTGCTCGGCCAGGCTGGCCTGGGCCTCGGCGATGCGCGCCGGGCTCTTGTCCAGGGCGCCGAGGTAGGCCATCTGCGCGTCGGCACGAACTGCGTCGTGCATCATGTCGGCGTCCTGGCTGGTCTGCAGCATCTCGCCTGCCTGAAGCGCCTCGTCGATCGACACACCAAGCCGAGAGACACCCAACAGGCCCATGCCGCCGCTGACCGACGCCAGCAAGGCGCCGAACAGGCCGAGGACAAGAATTTGCGTACGAAGCTTCATGGCGACCCCGATCCAGGATGGTCAATGGACCGTTATCGGCAAGGTCGGCATCGGCTTGACCGATTTCATCGGGAACCCGCAGCCGAACCGGCCTGCTATTCGAATGCCACCGTCTGTCCGACCATGGCGGCTTGCAACCACCTGCCCACGGTTGCCGCATCGGCCGGCTTGGCATACAGAAAGCCCTGGAGCGAGGTGCACCCCATGGCGGTCAGCATCTCGGACTGCACATCGGTTTCCACGCCTTCGGCCACCACACGCAAGCGCAGGCTTCTCGACATCGCGACGATGGCCTTCACCAGCTCCCGGTCGTCGGAGTCGGTCTCCAGGTCGCGCACGAACGAACGATCGATCTTGACGCTGTCCACCGGGAAACGCTTGAGGTGGCTCAGGCTGGAGTAGCCGGTGCCGAAGTCGTCGACGGCAATGCGGATGCCCAAGGCCTTGATCCGCTGCAGCAAGCCCAGCGTCGCGTCGGGGTCGGTCATCAGCGTGGACTCGGTGATCTCGAAAGCCAGCTGGGCGCCGTCCACGCCCGTGGACTGCAGCGTGTCGGCCACCATCTCGATGAAGCCCGCGTGGGCCAGCTGCACGGGCGACACGTTGACCGCGATGGTGATCTGGCCCAGCGGGGTGCCCTGCCAGGCGCGCAGCTGTTCGCAGGCACAGCGCAGCATGGCCGCACCCAGCGGCACGATCAGGCCGCTTTCTTCGGCGATGGTGATGAACACGAGCGGGCTTTGCAGGCCGTGCTCCGGTCGATCCCAGCGGACCAGCGCTTCCAAGGCCACCGGCTGGCCACTCGCGGCATCGATGATCGGCTGGTAGTGCGCAACGAACTGGCCTTCGGCAAGTCCACGGCGCATGTCGGCCTCCAGCCGCAACCGGGCCGAGGCCGCGTGGTCGACCGCCTTCGAGAAGAACTGGTAGCGGTTGCGACCCTCGCGCTTGGAGCGATACATCGCTGCGTCGGCGTGCTTCATCAGCGTTTCGGGGTCGTCACCGTCACTCGGGAAGACCGCGATGCCCAGGCTGATGCCTACATTCACCTCCGTGCCCTCGAGCACGCAGGGCACGGCCACTTCGCGCAGGATCTTCTTGGCGACTTCACCGACGTCATCGGGGCCACCGATGTTCGACAGCAGCATCACGAATTCATCGCCACCGAGGCGACACACCGTGTCGCTGCCGCGCAGCGTGCCGGTCAGCCGCTGCGATACCGTCTTCAGCAGTTCGTCACCGACGGCGTGACCCAGCGAGTCGTTGACGTGCTTGAAATGATCGAGGTCCATGAAGATGACCGCGAAGCGGGACCGATCGCGCAGCGCGAACTGACAGGCCTGGTGCACCCGGTCCTGGAACAGCACCCGGTTGGGCAGGTCGGTCAGGCTGTCGTGGTGTGCCAGGTAGGCCAGGCGCTGCGACAGGGCGCGTGCTTCTGACACATCCTGGAACACCATCACCGCGCCCATCAGCATGCCGTTCTTGCCAAGAAGCGGCGCGACCGAATTCTGCACACCGTATTCCTTGCCATGGCGATCGCGCAACAGCGCGTTCTGGGGCACACCCGCCACCCGCTTTCCGTACAGGCAGTTCTCGATCGGGCTCGATAGCGGCGCACCGGTGCGGTCGTCGAACATGTGCACCACGACGCCAAATGCCAAGCCCCGGGCCTCGTCCAGGCGATAGCCGACCAGTTGTTCCGCCACCGGGTTCATGTACGCGATGCGCCCCTGGTCGTCGGTGGTCACCACACCGTCGCCGATGGACTGCAGCGTCACCTCGATGCGTTCCTTCTCGGCAACCAGTTCGGCTGCCAGACGCCTTTGCTCGGTGGTCTCCTTGATCACAGAGAGCGTGCGCACCGGGCGGCCATGGGCATCGCGCTGCCAGATGGCAGACAGTTGCACATCCAGAACCTCACCGCTTTTCGTGACCATCTGGTAATCGATGTCGCGCAGAAAGCCTTGCTTGAGGAAGGTCGGGATCACGACTTCTTCTGCGTACCGACATGACTCGGGCGTCAGGAAATCGGTCGAGGGACGCCCCAGCACCTCGGAACGCTCGTAGCCCAGGCGGGCCAGCCACTCGTCATTGACGCTCAGCAGCCGCCGGTCGATGCCCACCGAGTGCATCAACACCGGGGCCTTCTCGTAGAGATTGCGGAAATCGTCCTCGCGCTGAGCCAGTTCGCTCACGCCGTCCTGGATGCGCTCGAGGGTGGCAGCCAGCAGCAGCGGCGGCAGCAACACCAGGATCAGCGGCAGGTAGAACAGGCCCTCGTTCAGCGACTGGATGTTCATCAGCGGCTGAAATGCCCCCTGGGCGATCAGCACCGCCACCGACAGCGAACACAGCAAGACACCGAGCGCTGCGCCGGTGAAGCGCCCGACAGAGGCCAGCAGCACCAGCGCGATCGAGATGTAGACGTAGGGGTGCGGCAGCGAGGTCGGCGCGGTCAGCGAGATGCCCACCGTCAGCAGCAGCGCCAGCAACACCGACGGTCGCCGCAACTCCCCCCACAGCGGGCGCCAGCCCCGGGCTGACAGCAGCAGACCCAGCGGCAGCAGCGCCACGCTGCCGATCGAGCTGCCCTCGAACCAGGACAGCCACAGCTTGTCGATCGGACCGATTCCGCGGGTGGACAGCAGGCTGGCCCCGAGCGTCGCCGCGAGGAATGCGGGAACGACACCGCCCAGCAGCAAGGCCAGGGACAGCCGGCCCGGACGGCTGACGCAGTCGGCGGGCACGCAGTACCGGCGCAGCAGCATCGCGCCGATCGATATCTCGAAGGTGTTGCCGACGGTGAAGCTCAGGGCCAGCGTCCAGGGATCACCGAACACCCAGCTGGAGGCGACGTTGCCGAGGGCCGCGGCACCCAGCAGCACCGGCCACTGCCGCTCGGGCTTGCCTTGCAGCAGCACCACGATCGCGGCGTTGGCGTACCAGAGCATGGCGATGTTGCCGGTGCGCCGGGACAGGAACATCGCCGCGACAGCAAAGGCGAAGAACAGCACCGCAGCCAGGACAGCGGTCGCGAGCAGCGACTTGGGCAACCACCCAGCCGATGTCACCGGTGACGACTGCGCGGTCCCGTCTGCAACGGACTTGTCTGGCGAGAATCGAAGTGAGGCCATGCCAGGCTTGCCCTCTTCTGCTTCACAGCGCCAGGTGACGGGGGCACGAAAGTCGGCGCTGGCAGCGCAGCGACAGGTTCGGGCAGGCGATCACCACGATCGGGCCTGCATCGAAATTCTGCAGCCTCGGGTCGGCTCGCAGCGCGCGGAATTGCGGCCGGAAACAAGCGCCTTTCCGTGCCAGAGAGTGCGGCGGTGCTGCGTCAGCCCGAGCCCTGGGCATGCCCGTCGGCGCCGCGCACCGGCTGGGCGTACGGCTGCCCGGGTGGGGCCAGCTTGGCCTCGGCAGGGTCGTTCAGGTAATGCGGCGACATGATCTGCACGCCGCATTCATTGAACACATCCTGGATGTTGGCGTGCAATGCGCTCAGCACCTCGGCGCGCGGTTGCGGCTCGCTGGGAATGGCCTGGCACACCAGCCGGTACTCGGGGTAGAAATCGGACAAGGCGGTGTGAAACACCCGTGGCGCAGGTTTCGCGAGCACGCCCGGGGTGCGGCGCGCCGCCTCGACGAGCAAGGCCTCCACCTGTCGCCAGGGCGTGTCGTAGCCGATGGTCACCGTGGTGTCGACGACGAAGCCCCGGCCCTGGACGGTGCGCGAGTAGTTCTTGCTGACACTGCCGAGCACCAGCGAGTTCGGGAACGTCAGTTCTTCACCCAACCCGGTGCGCACGCGGGTGATGAAGGCGCCCATCTCGGTGACCGTGCCCTCGTGCTCGTTGATGCGCACGTATTCGCCGACACGCAGCGTGCGCGAGTACATCAGCACCAGCCCGCTGGCAGCCTGCCCGAACAGGCTGGAACCCCCGAGGGTGACCATCAAGCCGATCAGCAACGACAGGCCCTTGAAGGCCTCGCTCTGCGCCCCCGGCAGGTACGGGTAGGCCATCACCGCAGCAAACAGCCAAACCGCGATGCTGAACAGACGCCGGGTGGGGCCTGCGGTGTCGGCATCGAGCCAGCCGCCCTGACGGTCGTCGGCGGCAGCCAGCCGGGTGAAAAACGGACGGAAGAGCGCGATCACGCCCCGCGCCATCAAGAAGATGACGACCGCGATCAGCAGATCGGGCAGCGCGCCGAACACGCCACGGCCGATGCGGTCGGCCACCCCGAGCAGGTAGCGGGTCAGCTCCTCCCCCCATGGCCGGGTGTACGGAAACTGGCGCAGCACGTAGCCCAGCCACTCGTAGGCCAGCACCAGCGCCAACGTCCACCAGAGTGCACGCACGGCCAGCCGCACGGCTGCGACCAAGCGCTCGGTGTGCAACAGCTCGGCACCGGCCAGCCGCACACCGGACGTGCTTTGCGCCACCTTTCGCGCCAGCCGTACCGTGGCCCAGCGGCGCGCGCGCCATGCCGGCACCGCGATCGCCAGCGCAATCAGTGTGGCGAGCAGGCTGCGCCCGAGGCCCCACAACAGACGCTGGCTGTCGCGTCCTTCGCGCGTTTCAGCCAGCGCCAGGCGCAGGGCCTCGCGCGCTGAGGCACTGGCCTGGGCGAGCGTCTGCGCACGCAGCGGGTCGGCATCGGCCGCAACCAGCACCAGCGCCAGTTCGCCATCGACCAGCAGCACATGGCCCTGCGGCTCGACCTGTATCGTCACCTCGCCCTGCACCGCCCGGTCGAGCAGTTCACGCAGGATGGCTTCGGTGCGCTGCGCCCGTCGCTCTGGCGGCACGCCCAGATATGGCGTGCGAAAGGTCGTGATGGTGCGGTTGGCCACCACCACCGCTGCTTCTGTCGCCGCGTTGTCGGCCGCCCCGGCCGGAGCCGAGGCTGCCTGCGCCCACACTGCCGCGGTCATCGACCACAGCCACAGCACCAGCGCCCAGCGACTGAACACGCCCACCGTGGCCACCCTCGGCGTCAGAGCTGGCGGATCTGATGCAGCGCCGACGGCACCGGCCAGCCGGCTTCCTGGCAGACCTTGACGATGGCTTCGTTGGTGCCGAAGTACACCTGCCAGTAATGATCGGTGTGGGTGTAGGGCCGCACGGCGATCTGCGGCCCTTCGAGCTTCATGTCGAGCAGGTTCACTTCGGGTGGCGTGTCCTTGGACACGTTCGGGATCAGCGCCACCGCGGCCTTCAGGCGCGCGATCGCATCCAGCGGATCGACCCCGTTGGCCAGCTGCACGACGCGCTCGACGCGACGCACCGGCAGCACCGAGAAGTTCTGGATCGTGTCGCCGAAGATCTTGCCGTTGCCGATCAGCGTCATCACGTTGTCCGGCGTGACGATGGTGGTGCCGAACAGGCCCAGCTCATGCACCGTGCCGACCACGCCGCCGATGCTGACGAAATCGCCCACCTTGAACGGCCGCAGGATCAGCATGAAGGCGCCACCGGCGAAGTTGCCCAGCAGACCACTCCACGCCGCGCCGATCGCCACGCCGGCACCAGCCAGCAGCGCGGCGAACGAGGTCGTCTCGATGCCGAAGTAGCCCAGGATCCCGAGCACCAGCGCGATGTTCAGCGCAATGGCGATGATCGAACCGAGGTACTTCGTCAGCGTCGGGTCGACGTGGTTTCGGTTCATCGCTGCCTGCATCAGCGCGATCACGCGGCCGATCAGCCAGCGCCCGACGATCCAGAACGCCAGTGCCGCCAGCACCTTCAGCGCGATGTCGATCGCGGTGGTGCCGAGGAAGGTTTTTATCGATTCGGTGTTCATCCGGAACTCCCTTGCCATGTGAATGCTCGATCACGTGTTGTGACCACGTCGCGGTGTCCGCACGGTGCGCCGCGGCCGATTCAGGTTGTAGCCGAAATCCCGGCCCGGCTTGCCGGCTTCAGGCATGGCGCGGCCTTCGTTAGGATCGTCCGATGACCGTTGCCTCCAATCCAACCTCCCCCGTCGTCTCCTGGCGCCTGCACAGCCTGCCCTTGTGGAGCATCGCCGTGCCCTTGCTGGCGGTGCTGATACTGGTGCTGAGCTGGAACTCACCCCTGGGCCTGGGTCTGGGCACCGTGCTGACCTCGGCCCTGTTCCTCGCCGTGGTGTGCGCGATCCACCATGCCGAGGTGGTCGCGCACCGCGTCGGTGAGCCTTACGGCACGCTGGTGCTGGCGGTGGCGGTGACGATCATCGAGGTGGCCCTGATCGTGGCGCTGATGCTGGCCGGCGGAGAGAGCGCGAACACGCTGGCGCGTGACACCGTGTTTTCGGCGGTGATGATCGTGTGCAACGGGGTGGTCGGCCTGTGCCTGGTGGTCGGCGGGTTGCGCCACGGCGTGCTGGCCTTTCGCATCGAAGGCACCAGCCCCGCGCTGGCATCGCTTGCCGCACTGGCCGGTCTGGCGCTGGTGCTGCCCAGCTTCACCACCACCACCGCCGGCCCCACCTACAGCGGCTCGCAGCTGGCGTTTGCCGGTGTCACCTCGCTGGCGCTGTACGGCGTGTTCATCTTCGTGCAGACGGTGCGGCACCGCGACTATTTCCTGCCGGTCGGCAGCAATGACGAGGACAGCCACGCGCCCCCGCCGGCCAACTGGGTCGCCTGGACCAGCCTGGGCCTGCTGATGGTGTCGCTGGTGGGCGTGGTCGGCCTCGCCAAGGCGTTGGCCCCGGCGCTCGAAGCCGGCGTGGCGGCGGTCGGCGCGCCGAAGGCGGTGGCCGGTGTGGTGATCGCCCTGATCGTGCTGCTGCCCGAAACGGGTGCCGCGCTGCGGGCCGCGCGAGGCAACCGCATGCAGAGCAGCCTGAACCTCGCGCTGGGATCGGGGCTGGCGAGCATCGGACTGACGATTCCGGTGGTGGCGGGCTTGTCACCCTGGTTCCCGTTTCCGCTGGTGCTGGGCCTGCGCCCCATCGACATCGTGCTGCTGATGCTCACGCTGGTGGTGGGCACGCTGACCTTGGGCAGCGGCCGAGCCACGGTGATGCAGGGCGCGGTGCACCTGGTGCTGTTCGCCGCCTTCCTGTTCCTGACCGTGGTGCCCTGAGCCCCGGCCGTCAGTACAAGCGGACGGCGCTGTCGATGATCCAGGTTCGGCGGATTTCGATCACGTCGTATTCACGCGCCAGCGCCGGCGGGAACGCCGGGTAAGGCAACAGGCTTTCGACGATGCGCCGAATGGCGTCATCGATGTCGGGCACGCCGCTGGAGAGCAGAAAGTTCACCGATTCGACCGATCCGTCGCTGCGTATCGCGACCGTCACCAGCGGGTTGCTATGGGGCCGCTTCGCGAGGTCCCGAATGCGATCGACGGTCATGTTCAGCTCGATCTTGCGCGCCCAGGCTTCGGCATAGAGCACGAGTTCGGCGTTGGGGTCGGTGCGCCCGAACAAACGGCCCCGGCGTGCCCCGCGAGAAGACGGCTCGAAACGGGGGGCCAGGTTGGCGGCCTCTGACGCCGCTGCACGGCGAGCAGCTTCTTCATCCAGCTGGCGTCCCATCGCGCGCCGCGAGGCTTCGCGCCGGGCCTCGTCCCGTGCGGCTTCAGCCCGCGCGGCTTCCTGTCGCCCGGCTTCGGCCCGCGCCGCCTCCTGCCGCCCGGCCTCGAGACGCGCAGCCTCCTGGCGAGCCGCCTCCTGCCGCGCGACTTCTTGGCGCGCGGCCTCCTGACGAACGGCCTCCTGCCTGGCGGCTTCGTCACGGATCGTTTGCTGCTGTGCGGCTTGCTGGCGTTCGGCCTCCAACCGCGCCCGCTCGATCCGCTGCGCTTGCTGACGCACCGATTCCTGCCGGGCCGCTTCCTGGCGCTGGGCTTCCTGCCGCGCGGCCTCTTGGCGCACGGCTTCCTGTCTGGCGCTCTCGATGCGTTGCGCTTCCTGGCGAGCAGCCTCGTCGCGCGCCAGCTCCTGGCGCTGCGCCTGCTGACGCTCTGCCTCCTCCTGTCTTGCGCGTTCGACGCGCTGCGCTTCCTGTCGCGCTGCCTCTTGTCGCGATGCCTCTTGTCCCGCGGTCTCCAGGCGGGCTGCTTCTTGTGCTTCTTGTTTTGCACTCTCGATGCGCTGCGCTTCCCGACGAGCGTCTTCCTGGCGTGCCCGCTCCTGGCGCTCGGTTTCGAGCCGCACAGCCTCGAGGCGCTGCGTTTCACGGCGAGCGGCCTCCTTGCGCTCGGTCTCCTGGCGTTCGGCCTCGAGCTTGGCCGCCTCCAGCAACAGCGCCTGACGATGCGCCTCCCGAGCCAACCGATCGGCCTCGGCCAGGTCCGGCTTTTCCGCGGCCATGTCACTGGGCGCCGACGCAGCGGCTTCAGGCGTCGATGCGGCCGGTGCCGCCATCGGCGCCACTGCCGGCACGGGCGTAGGTGCGGATGCAGCGGCCGGGGCCACCACCCAGGTGGGCTCGTCGGTCTGCTCGACCGCCATCACCGTGGGTGCCGCGACAGCGGCTGGTGCGACCTCGGCAGGTGCTTCAGAAGACGGCTCAGCTGGGGCAGGCGCAACGGCTGCGATCACGCTGGCTTGCGGCGGGGGCACGGGTTCGGGGGGACGCTCGGGCGTCGATTCGAGGGCCGCCACCTGTTCGCTCTGCGCAGGAGGCACCTCGGGCGCCGGGGCCTGCGCAACATCCACCGCTGCGACAGAGGGGCTGGCCGGGCGCTCGGCAACCCGCGGCTCGATCGATGCGGCTGGCACCGGTTCGGCGGTTGAGACGACCGCCGCTGGCACCGACGGGTCTCGGGCAGGGATCAGCAAGACGCGCAGGTCGGGCGCCTCGGCACGCCGCTGTTGCCACGGGAAGGAAAAACCAGGGAGCCCCCAGCCCTGGCCGCTGAAGGTCAGGCTCAGCAGCAACGCGTGAATCAGCAGCGACAGGAGCAGCGCGAACGTCAGCGACTGTCGCCTCCGGGGCGGATGGGGCGGCTGCGCTGACCGGTCCACCGAGCTGCGGTCCACCGGGCTAGTAACCCGTCGTGCGAGGCAGTTCGAGCAGCAGGGGTCCGCTGCGCTGCCAGGTCGCGGCCTCTTCGGTCAGCAGGTAATGGGTGCGCGGGTGGTTCTCGAGCCAGCCGGGTTGCCAGCTCAGCTCGGCCACCGAGCCGCTGCGCCGCAGGGCGATGGCGTGCTTGTCCACCGTGCCGCGGGCATGGCACTTGATGATCGCCAGCCGCAGGCACAAGGCCTGCCAGGCGAACTCGACCTGCGCCAGGCTGGCCTCGACCTTGCGCAGGCCGCCACGCTGGGCCAGCACCAGCTCGGCCAGACGCCGCTGCTGGGACTGCGAAAACCCGGGCGCATCGACGTGGCCCAGCATGTAGGCACTGTGGCGGTGGTGATCGTGGTGCGACACCATCATGCCGATCTCGTGCAAGGCGCAGGCCCACTGCAACTCGCGACGCGAATCGCGGCTGGCATCGGGCTGGACGTGGTGATAGAGCTGTTCGGCCACCTGGGCCACGCGCAGGGCCTGCGGCTCATCGACCAGGAACCGGCGCTGCAACTCGCGCACCGAGCTGTCGCGCATGTCTTCGCCGTCGTTCGGTTGCTGGCTGGCGTTGAGCCGTTCGTCGAGATCGAAGATCACACCCTGGCGCAGTGCGCCGCGCGCGGGCAGCAACGCATCGATGCCGAAATGCGTGGCGAGTGTGTACAGGATGGACAGGCCACCCGCGATGATCGCGCGGCGGTCTTCCTTCAGCCCGGCCAGCGAAAGACGCTCGACCCGGCCGGCAGCGATGCACTGCTCCATCAGCCAGCGCAATCCCCCCGGCGTGATGCGCCCGTCGGTGATGCGATTGGCCTGCAGCAGTTGCGACACCGCACCGACCGTGCCCGACGAGCCCAGGGCCTCGACCCAGTGGTCGGGCGCAAAGGGCTGCAGCGCCTCTTCGAGCTCCGCACCTGCGGCCACCTGCGCGGCCCGGAACGCGGCCTCGGTGTAGCGCCCGGTGCCGAAATACTTCATCGAGAGGCTGACGCTGCCCACCTGGAACGATTCGGCGCGCACCGGCTTGCGGCCGTGGCCCAGGATCATCTCGGTGGAGCGCCCACCGATGTCGATGACCAGCCGCGGTTGCGTCGACGGCTGCAGCCGTGCCACCCCGGCGTAGATCAGTCGGGCTTCTTCGCGGCCGGAAATCACCTCGATCGGGTGTCCCAGAACGCCTTCGGCACGTGCCAGAAAGGCGTTGCGGTTGCGCGCTTCGCGCAGGGTCTGGGTGGCCACGGCACGCACCTGCCACGACGCGATGCCTTCCAGCCGGTTCGCGAATCGCGCCAGGCACGCGAGGCCGCGCAGCATGGCCTCCTCGGTCAGCAAGCCGTTTTCGTCGAGGCCAGCGCCCAGTCGTACGGTTTCCTTGAGGTAATCGATGCGGCGGTAGCGCACGCCATCGAGCTGGCCCAGCTCGAGGCGGAAACTGTTGGACCCCATGTCGATGGCTGCCAGCAGGCCGCGCCAGCGGGTGCCGGCCGTGTCGAACGAAGCAGGCCGTGCAGCCAGAGTCGAATCCATCAAATCATTGTCGGGGAAAACTGTGACGCTTCGAGCCGCACCACAGGCGCAAGCCCGTGGCGGCCACCGCAGTCAGCACTCCGATCGGCAGGCAACGCGTCAGCGCACGACCAGCACCGGCACGCTGCTGTGCGTCAGCACCTTCTGGGTCTCGCTGCCCAGCAGCAAGGCAGACAGGCCACGTCGGCCGTGCGAGGCCATCACCACCAGGTCGCAGCCTGACGATGTGGCCACATCGATGATCCCTTGCCAGGGCTGCTCGGCATCGACCGTGTGCGCGACACAGGCGACGCCGGCGGATGCACAGGCCTGCTGAACCTGCTGCACCCGGCTGGCGATGATGCGTTCTTGCGCATCGAAATATGCCTGCGGCGGAACCGGCTGCATCTCGGAAATCGCGCCGTAGGGAAAGGGCTCCCGGACGCAGACCGTCACGATCTGCGCGCCCAAGGTCTTGGCCAGCGTGATGGCCGTGTTCACTGCCGCCGTGGTGAGATCCGAACCGTCGGTCGGAACGAGGATGCGCTTGTACATGAGGTGCTCCTTGAAACACAGTCCCGCAAGAACCCGATGCGCTCAGCCGCGGGCCACCGGGCGCTTGGGATCGGACGACCATTCACTCCATGAACCCGCATACAGCACCGCGCCGTCGATCCCGGCCACGGCCATGGCCAGCAGGTTGTGGCAGGCGGTGACCCCCGACCCGCACTGGTTCACCACCTCGCTTGCAGGTCGCGCGCCGATCAGGGGCAGCAGTTCAGCGCGCAACACATCGGCGGGCTTGAAGCCACCGTCGGCGGCGAGGTTGTCCTTGAAGAAACGGTTGCGTGCCCCGGGGATGTGCCCTGCCTGCGCGTCCAGCGGCTCGACGTCGCCGCGAAAGCGCTCGGGCGCGCGCGCGTCGATCAATGCGAGGCGACCCAGCTGCCCTTGCAGCGTGTCGGCATCGATGGTGCGTACCAGCGGGGATGTCTCGGTGCTGATCGGATAGGCCGCCTGGGGCTGCGCGCCGACCACTTCGTTGTCAACCGTGAAGCCGGCCGCCTGCCATGCCGCGAGGCCGCCATCGAGGACCGCCACTGGTGCGTGACCGAGCCAGCGCAGCATCCACCACACCCGGGCGGCGAACATCGCGCCCTGACGGTCGTAGACCACGACCTGCGTGCTCGGCGTGATGCCCAAGCGCCCGGCCGTGGCCGCGAACACGGCACGGTCGGGCAGCGGATGGCGGCCGTTGCGGCCGGTCTTCGCGCCGCTCAGGTCGCGGTCCAGGTGCACATGCAAGGCGCCGGGCAGGTGCGCAGCGCGATGGGCCAGTTCACCGGCAGCGGCGTCCGCCAGGTCGAAGCTGGCATCGAGGATCACCAGCGGGCGGTGGCTGTCGATCAGACTGCGCAAGTCCTGCGCATGGATCAGCGTGTCGAACACGCCAGCCCGGGCCGCCGCATCGCTCATGGGGCGACCTTGGCCGCGACGGGGTTCAGCGCGCGCGGCGGCATGGTGGCGGGGGCGCCGCTGGGCGATGTCAGCGCCCCGCCCATGGCATCGCGGTACCAGGCATGGAACTGCTCCATGCCGTCTTCCATCGGGCTCTGGTACGGGCCGGACTCGTGGTCACCACGCTGCCACAGCGCTGCGCGGCCCTGGTCCATGCGCATCGCGATCTCGTCGTCCTCGACACAGGTTTCGAGGTAGGCCGCCTGTTGCGTGTCCATGTATTCACGCTCGAACGCAGCGATCTCTTCGGGGTAATAGAACTCGACCACATTGGTGGTGTGGCGCGGGCCGCGCGGATACAGGGTCGACACCACCAGCACGTTGGGGTACCACTCGACCATCACGCCGGGGTAATACGTCAGCCAGATCGCACCGTGCTTCGGCGGGCGGCCCTCGTGGTGTTCCTGCTGATAACGCAGCACCTCGTCGTGCCAGCGGCTGTAGACGCTGGAACCCGGTTTGCCCAGGGCCTCGCCGGCCGCGGTGGCAACGCCCACGGTCTGCACCGAATAGTTCGGGCCCATTTCCCAGCGCAGGTCGTCGGTGGTGACGAAGTTGCCCAGGCCGGGATGGAACGGACCAACGTGGTAGTCCTCGAGGTAGACCTCGATGAAGGTCTTCCAGTTGTAGTGGCACTCGTGCACATGCACCCGGTCGAGCACATGGCCGGTGAAATCGAGGTCGGCCCGTGGGCCGAGCGCTGCCAGGTCGCCGGCGACGTCGCAACCGTTGTCTTCGAACACCAGGCCGTTCCAGCTGCGCGTCTTGTAGTTGTTCAGGTGCAGGCAGGGCGACTCGGCGAAATGCGGGGCGCCGATCAACTGGCCCTTCAGATCGTAGGTCCAGCGGTGCAGCGGGCAGACGATGTTGCTGTGGGTGTTGCCGCGACCGTGCAGGATCAGCGCCTGGCGATGTCGGCAGACGTTGGAGATCAATTCGACGCTGGTCGGCGTGCGCACCAGCACGCGACCGTCGCCTTCCTGCGGCAACGTGTAGTAGTCGCCGGGCTGGGGGACCGACAGTTCGTGCCCGAGGTAGCGCGGACCGTGGTGGAACAGGGTGTCCACTTCCCGCTGAAACAGCGCCTCGTCGAAATAGGCCGAGGCAGCCAAGGGCAGCGCGTTGTGCGCATCGCGGGGTCGCGCAGGGTGTCCCGCAGACGTCGCCACAGCGCCGCGCGCGACTAACAATTCGGACATGGCCGGGAGTGTCTCCAGATAAGCAGTGGGCAATTCGGCACCTCGGGTCCTGGCGCCGTCGCCCCAGCGGATTCAGATGAAACGCTGGTCTTCCCTCATTTTAAGGCGGCGTCGCATCGAAAGACCGCTGACTACAATGAAGCGGCACTTCAATCGTTCATGGTCAAGTCATCACCCGCCCCGACGAGCCCCGCGCCTGCTTCCGCCCCTTCCGCGTCGCAGCCCACGAATCCGCCCGAACCGCTGCCGGAGACCTACGAAGCCGCGCTGTCCGAACTCGAGCGACTGGTCGGCGCAATGGAGGCAGGACAACTGCCCCTTGATCGCCTGCTCGACAGCTACCGGCGAGGTGCCTCGCTTCTGAATTTCTGCCGCGCCCGCCTCGAAGCGGTCGAGAACCAGGTCAAGGTGCTCGAAGACGGCCAGCTCAAGCCTTGGAATCCCACATGACGGTTGCCGATTTCGACACCTGGGCACGTGCCGAACTGGCGGCCGTTGAGGCGTTCCTGAGTCGGTGGGTGCCGGCAGATGCGCCGGCGTGCCTCGGCACGGCCATGCGATACGCCGTGCTGGACGGCGGAAAGCGCCTGCGCCCGCTGTTGGCGCTGGCCGCAGCCCATGCAGTGGGCGGCCGACGCATGGCGTCGCTGCGAGCCGCGTGCGCTGTCGAACTGATCCACGCCTATTCGCTGGTGCATGACGACATGCCCTGCATGGACAACGACGTGCTGCGTCGCGGCAAGCCGACCGTCCATGTGAAATTTGGCGAGGCGCCCGCGATGCTCGCCGGTGATGCCATGCAGGCGCTGGCCTTCGAGGTACTCACCCCCGAAGCGCCGACAGATCCCGATGACGTGCTACCGCCCGCGCTGCAGGCCCGGCTGTGCGGACTGCTCGCTCGCGCGGCGGGCCATGCCGGCATGGCCGGTGGCCAGGCGATCGATCTGGCCAGCGTCGGCCGCCCGCTCGACGAGCACAGCCTGCGCGACATGCACCATCGCAAAACCGGTGCCCTGCTGCGGGCCAGCGTGATGATGGGCGCGGCCTGCGGCGACATCGACGCAGCGGCCTGGTCGGCGCTCGAGGTTTACGGCGACTCGATCGGACTGGCTTTCCAGGTGATCGACGACGTGCTCGACGTGACCCAGGCATCGGACACGCTCGGCAAGACGGCGGGCAAGGATGTGGATGCCAACAAGCCCACCTACGTCAGCCTGATGGGGTTGGACGCGGCGCGGCGGCATGCCATGGAACTGCGCGACCAGGCGCAATCGGCACTGGCACGCTCGGCGCTGCGCGACACGGTGTGGCTGGGCCTGCTGGCCGACAAGGTGGTGGAACGGGACCGTTGACGATGAAAAAAGCATTGCTCCAATCGATCGAATCGCCCGCCGATGTCCGGCGCCTGTCGCGCAGCGAACTGCACACCCTGTCTGGCGAGCTGCGCGATTACCTGCTGCACAGCGTGTCGCAGACCGGCGGTCACCTGTCGTCCAACCTGGGCACGGTGGAACTGACGGTCGCGCTGCACCATGTGTTCAACACGCCGCACGACCGCATCGTGTGGGATGTCGGGCACCAGACCTACCCGCACAAGATCCTCACCGGCCGCCGCGACCGCATGGGCTCGCTGCGCCAGCTCGGCGGCATCAGCGGCTTTCCGCGTCGCGACGAAAGCGAGTACGACACCTTCGGCACCGCACACAGCAGCACCTCGATCTCGGCTGCGCTCGGCATGGCGGTCGGTGCCGCCTTGAAGGGTGAACACCGCAAGTCGATCGCGGTGATCGGCGACGGCGCGATGAGCGCCGGCATGGCCTTCGAGGCGCTGAACAACGCCGGCGTCGCCGGTGCCGATGTGCTGGTGATCCTGAACGACAACGACATGTCGATCTCGCCGCCGGTCGGCGCGCTGAACCGCTACCTGGCGCGGCTGATGAGCGGTCGCTTTTACGCCAACGCACGCGACACCGCCAAGTCGGTGCTGAAGAACGCGCCGCCGTTGCTGGAGCTGGCCCGGCGCTTCGAGTCGCACGCCAAGGGCATGGTCGTGCCGGGCACGATCTTCGAGGAGTTCGGCTTCAACTATGTCGGCCCGATCGACGGCCACGACCTCGACGCGCTGATCCCGACGCTGGAGAACCTGCGCAACCTGAAGGGGCCGCAATTCCTGCACGTGGTCACCAAGAAGGGCCAGGGCTACAAACTGGCCGAGAACGACCCGATCAACTACCACGGGCCCGGCAAGTTCGACCCGGCAGTGGGCATCAAGGCCGCCGCGCCCGGCAAGCCGACCTTCACCCAGGTCTTCGGCAGCTGGCTGTGCGACATGGCGGCGCTGGACGAGCGGCTGGTGGGCATCACCCCGGCGATGCGCGAAGGCTCGGGCATGGTCGAGTTCGAGCGCCGCTTCCCGAACCGCTACCACGATGTCGGCATCGCCGAGCAGCACGCGGTGACCTTCGCTGCCGGCCTCGCCTGTGAAGGGCTGAAGCCGGTGGTCGCGATCTATTCCACCTTCCTGCAGCGCGCCTACGACCAGTTGATCCACGACGTGGCCATCCAGAACCTGCCGGTGGTGTTCGCCCTCGACCGCGCGGGCCTGGTCGGTGCCGATGGTGCGACGCACGCGGGCAACTACGACATCGCCTACCTGCGCTGCATCCCGAACATGAGCGTGATGACACCGGCCGACGAGAACGAGTGCCGGCAGCTGCTGTACACCGCCTTCCTGCAAGACCACCCGACCGCCGTGCGTTACCCGCGTGGCAAGGGTGTGGGCGTCGAGCTGCAGAGCGCGATGACGGCGATCCCGCTCGGCAAGGGCGAGGTGCGTCGCGAGGCGGGGCAGAACGCGGGCACCCACGGCAAGCGCATCGCCATCCTGGCCTTTGGCACCCTGCTCTACCCAGCACTGGACGTGGCAGAGCGCCTCGACGCGACGGTGGCCAACATGCGCTTTGCGAAGCCGCTCGATGCCGATCTGGTCGCAGAACTGGCACGCACCCATGATGCGCTGGTCACGGTCGAAGACGGCTGCACGATGGGCGGCGCGGGCTCGGCCGTGCTCGAAGCACTGCAGCAGGCCGGGCTCACGACGCCGGTGCTGGTGCTGGGCCTGCCCGACGAGTTCATCGAGCACGGCGACCCGGCGGTGCTGATGTCACGCTGCGGGCTCGACGCCGCCGGCATCGAACAATCGATCTTGAAACGCTTCGGCGGCCGACCGGCGCTGGTGCGGCCTGCGGTGCATCAGTGAGCACCTGAACTTCTTCATCGGGCTCTTGCAAGGCTGACGAGGGCGCGGGGTAACCGGCTCGCTCATGTCCCCCCGGGCATGAACGCAACACAGCGGCTCAGCGCAGCGCTCTGGCGCTGACCGCAAGGGTTTACGACTCGGTATCAGGCACCCGGCGACCCGGCGCCGCGACAAACGGCGGCGAGTTTGTTGCCATCCGGGTCGCGCACATAGGCCGCGTAGAAATCAGGCCCGTAGTGAACGCGCAATCCGGGTTCGCCTTCCGACGTGCCACCGTGCGCCAGCGCCTCGAGATGGAACGCTTGTACCTGTGCCCATGAGTTGGCGGCGAACGCCACCATCGTGCCGTTGCCGACGCCAGCAGCTTGACCGTTGAACGGCTCGCACAGCCACAGCGCCACCTCGATGCGGCCTTCGTCGACGTAGGTGCCCCAGCCGACCCAGCCGTCCCAGTCGGGTTCGCTGGTGGTGTCGCAACGCTGCTGGCCGAGGGCCGCCATCACCGGGTCGTAGAACGCGACCGCGCGTGGCAGGTTGTTGGTGCCGAGACAGATGTAGGTGAACATAGACACCCTCGGTCAGTACGTCTTCGGCCTCGGCCCACAGAGCGTCAGTCTTCCCGCACGCAATCGATCCCGTAGCGCTTGCTGCCGTCTTCCGCTTCTTCCTCGACCAGGCCGTGCACATCGGTGTCGAACCCGGGGAAGGCCGCGTTGAAGTCACGGGTGAAGCGCAGGTAGTCGACGATCTTCTTGTTGAACACCTCGCCCGGAATCAGCAGCGGAATGCCCGGCGGATACGGTGTCAGCAGCGTGGTGGTGACGCGCCCTTCCAGCGCATCGATCTCGACCCGCTCGGTCTTGCGGTGTGCGATGCAGGCATAGGCGTCGCTCGGCTTCATTGCCGGCTGCAAGTCGGACAAATACATCTCGGTGGTGAGCCGCGCGATGTCGCCCTTGGCGTACATCGCATGGATGCTCTGACACAGGTCGCGCAGCCCCATGCGCTCGTAGCGCGGGTACTTGGCGACGAACTCCGGCAGCATCTTCCACATCGGCAGGTTGCGGTCGTAGTCGTCCTTGAACTGCTGCAGCGCGGTCACCATCGTGTTCCAGCGGCCCTTGGTGATGCCGATGGTGAACATGATGAAGAACGAGTACAGCCCGGTCTTCTCGACCACGATGCCGTGCTCGGCGAGGTACTTGGTGACGATCGACGCCGGGATGCCTGTCTTGGCGAACTTGCCCGACATGTCCAGCCCCGGCGTGATCACCGTGCTCTTGATCGGATCGAGCAGGTTGAACCCATCGGCCAGGTTGCCGAAGCCGTGCCACTTGTCGCCAGCCTTCAGCACCCAGTCATCGCTCTTGCCGATGCCCTCGCTGCACAGCTTGTCCGGGCCCCACACCTTGAACCACCAGTCCTTGCCGAACTCCTTGTCGACCTTGCGCATCGCGCGGCGGAAGTCGAGTGCCTCGCTGATGCTTTCCTCAACGAGGGCCGGGCCGCCGGGTGCTTCCATCATCGCTGCGGCCACGTCGCAGCTGGCGATGATCGCGTACTGCGGGCTGGTGCTGGTGTGCATCAGATACGCTTCGTTGAAGAGGTGGCGATCGAGCTTGCGGTCGACGGCATCCTGCACCAGCACCTGGCTCGCCTGGCTGATGCCGGCCAGCAGCTTGTGGGTGGACTGGGTCGCGAAGACGATCTGGTCGCGCGGGCGTGCGCGCTTCTTGCCCATCGCGTGGTAGCTGCCGTAGAAGCGGTGGAATGCTGCGTGCGGCAGCCAGGCTTCGTCGAAATGCAGTGTGTCGATGTAGCCGTCGAGTGCGTGCTTGATGGTCTCGGTGTTGTAGAGCACGCCGTCGTAGGTGCTCTGCGTCAGCGTCAGGATGCGCGGCTTGACCGTCTTCGCGTTGACGCCCTTGAGCAAGGGGTTGGCAGCGATCTTCTGGCGGATCGCCTCGGGCGAGAACTCGGCTTGAGGGATCGGGCCGATGATGCCGTAGTGGTTGCGCGTCGGTCGCAGAAACACCGGCACCGCGCCGGTCATGATGATCGCGTGCAGGATCGACTTGTGACAGTTGCGGTCGACCACCACCACGTCGCCCGGCGCCACCGTGTGGTGCCAGACCATCTTGTTGCTGGTGCTGGTGCCATTGGTGACGAAGAAGCAATGGTCGGCATTGAAGATGCGTGCCGCATTGCGCTCCGACGCACCGATGGCGCCGTCGTGGTCGAGCAACTGGCCCAGTTCTTCCACCGCATTGCAGACGTCTGCCCGCAGCATGTTCTCGCCGAAGAACTGGTGGAACATCTGCCCCACCGGGCTCTTCAGGAAAGCCACGCCGCCGCTGTGTCCCGGGCAGTGCCACGAATACGAGCCGTCCTGCGCGTAATCCATCAACGCCTTGAAGAACGGCGGCGGCAGACCGCCGAGGTAGCTCTTGGCCTCGCGGATGATGTGACGCGCCACGAACTCCGGCGTGTCCTCGAACATGTGGATGAAGCCGTGCAGCTCGCGCAGGATGTCGTTCGGGATGTGCTGGCTGGTGCGCGTCTCACCGTAGACATAGATCGGGATGTCGGCGTTCTTGAAGCGGATTTCCTCGATGAACTTGCGCAGGTTCAGTACCGCCGGGTCGAGCTCGGGGCCGGGCGTGAACTCCTCGTCGTCGATCGACAGGATGAAGGCACTGGCGCGGCTTTGCTGCTGCGCGAACTGGCTCAGGTCGCCGTAGCTGGTGGCGCCCAGCACCTCGAAGCCCTCCTTCTCGATGGCTTGAGCGAGCGCTCGGATGCCCAGGCCGGAGGTGTTTTCCGAACGGTAGTCTTCGTCGATGATCACGATCGGAAAGCGAAAACGCAGCATGGCAGTCCCGGTGGGCGGCGTGGAGGGAGCGCGAAGTTTAGGGCGTCGCCATGACCGCGATCTACACTGAGCCGAAACCCGTCCCTCCCGCAACCTGAAAGCAACATCGACATGACATCGGCCACGTTGTGGTGGATTGCCGCAGGCGCCGCGGTGGCGATCGAATTGGCCACCGGAACCTTCTATCTGCTGATGATCGCGGTCGGCCTGGCCAGCGCCGCGGTGGCCGCTCATCTGGGCCTCAACGGCACGGCCCAGATCGCCCTGGCTGCCATCGTCGGAAGCGGCGCGACGGCCTTGTGGCACTGGTCGCGCAAGCGTCATCCGCACAGTGCACCGGCACGCGAGAACCGCGATGTGAACCTGGACATCGGTGTGACCGTGCAGGTGACCGAGTGGGCCGCAGACCGCACGGCCCGCGTCACCTACCGCGGCGCAGGCTGGACGGCACGCCTGCAACCCGGCTGCGCGGCAGCGCCGGGCCTGCACGAGGTGATCGCTGTCGAGGGCAACTGGCTGGTGGTGGCGCCGCAGGCGCCGCCAGATGCCACACCCGCGCCTGCAGCCAGCGGCTCGCCGCCTTGATTGACCGACCCCTTGCCTAATCCGAGAAGCACCTCATGGAACTTGCCATCGTCCTCGCCGTCATCGCGGTCATCTTCATTTCGCAGACCTTCAAGATCGTGCCGCAGCAGCACGCCTGGGTCGTTGAGCGGCTGGGCAAGTACGACCGCACGCTGACTCCAGGGCTGAAGTTCGTCGTGCCCTTCATCGAGCGGGTGGCCTACAAGCATTCGCTCAAAGAAGTGCCGCTCGACGTGCCCAGCCAAGTCTGCATCACCCGTGACAACACCCAGCTGCAGGTCGACGGGATCATCTACTTCCAGATCACCGACCCGATGCGCGCGAGCTACGGCTCGAGCAACTACATCTTCGCGATCACTCAGCTGGCGCAAACGCTGCTGCGTTCGGTGATCGGCAAGATGGAACTCGACAAGACCTTCGAAGAGCGCGACACCATCAACGCCTCGGTCGTCAACGCACTCGACGAAGCCGCCGCGAACTGGGGCGTGAAGGTGCTGCGCTACGAGATCAAGGACCTGACGCCGCCGGCCGAGATCCTGCGCAGCATGCAGGCGCAAATCACTGCCGAGCGCGAGAAGCGCGCGCTGATCGCCGCCTCTGAAGGCCGCAAGCAGGAGCAGATCAACATCGCGACAGGCGAGCGCGAGGCCTTCATCGCCCGCTCCGAAGGCCAGCGACAGGCCGAGATCAACAAGGCCCAGGGCGAGGCCTCGGCGATCCTCGCGGTGGCCGAGGCCAGCGCCGAAGCCATCCGCAAGATCGCCGAGGCGATACGTGCTCCCGGGGGCGAACAGGCGGTGCAGCTGAAAGTGGCCGAGAAGGCGGTCGAAGCCTACGCGCAGCTGGCGCAGAAGAACAACACGATGATCGTGCCCGGGAACATGAGCGAAGTCTCGGCACTGATCGGCACCGCGATGACCCTGCTCAAACCCAAGCCACCGGGAGCGAACTGAACCATGCCATTGAACGTTCTGGGCACCGAACTCGTGCCCTGCTCGTACGACCCGCTGACCGGATTCTTCCGCGATGGCTGCTGCAAGACCCGGGCAGACGATCTGGGCATGCACGTGCTGTGCGCCAAGGTCACGGCAGAGTTCCTGGCGTTTTCGCTGGAGCGCGGCAACGACCTCGTCACGCCGCGCCCGGAGCACCGCTTCGCCGGGCTGAAGCCTGGTGACCGATGGTGCCTGTGTGCGTCGCGTTGGGCAGAGGCACTCAAGGCTGGTGTCGCGCCGCCAGTGGTGCTCGAGAGCACCCACCGCAAGGCGCTCGACCACGTACCGCTGGCCACGCTGCAGGCCCATGCGCTGGGTGCAGGATGAATCCGGCATTGTCGTGACCCACTGCACGGTTGGAGACCGTCCGCGGGGTCGCGTACCACCGAGTCACGGGGTGTTGCAGACCGGCCGATCTCGCTAAATTGGAGGTGAGTCCTGCGTGGTGAACCCTTGTCCACTGGGCGGAGTCAGACACAACCACCAATGGACAGCCATGCGGTCGTTCTCCTTCTTACGCCCCACCCCGTCGGATGCAGGCAATCGGCCTGGCACCAAGGCTGATGCCGACTTCCAGGACACGCTGGCCGAGCCCAAGCTCTCGGACCTGCGCGGCTGGTTCGACTCGTCGAGCGATCTGAAAGGCGGGCTTCAGGTGCAAGAAGGCGATTTCGATTCATTGCCTGCCGACGTCCGGGCGTCGTTCCCACCACGCTGATCCCGTCACAGCCCATCCATCGCGCGGCCGCAGACCGCGGACCGTCGGCTAAACTCTGAGGCTCCGGAGAGATGGATGAGTGGTTTAAGTCGCACGCCTGGAAAGCGTGTGGGGGCTAATAACCCCCCGCGGGTTCGAATCCCGCTCTCTCCGCCAAATAACCAGTGAACACGGGCCTTCGGGCCTGTTTTTACATCCGGAGTCCAACGATGAAAAGCATCCTCATGGTGTTGATGGCTTTGATGCTGTCCGCCTGCGACCGGGTTGGCGACGCCGTCTCTGCCGGCCAGAAGATGAACGCCGCACTGCAGACCTGCGTCGATCACATGAAGGCTCAGCAAGGTGACACCGGCATACCGGAGTGCAACTCGATGGAGTGGCAGGCGGCCTATCTGAAGGCCAGGGACAGTGTCAAAGAGCCCAGCCCCGAACTGGATGCGATCGATCAGAAAGCGCTTCAGCTGCGGCAGGAGGCAGCGGGCTTGATGCAGAACACGGCCAAATAGCGGCGCGCATCGCCACCCCGCAGCGCGGCCCGATGGGCGGAAGCTCCGGCAGGCCAGTATCCTGTGGTGGATTTCCAGCCTTGAACGAAGGAGTCGCGATGAAATCAGCTCTGTGGGCAGCTGCGCTGCTGTCAACAACGTTGACAGCTCAGGCAAGCGGTTTCAGTTTTGATGATTTGCCACTGGGCAATATCGCCGGTGACACCCTCACGCTGAGCACCGAAGGTGTCGAGGTGACTTTCAGCGGTCCGGGCCTGTTGATCCGAGACTTGACGAACCTGGGTGCCGGATATGCGCTCTCCACTGCGGCGGACGCCGGCCCCGTCACGGTGAAGTTTGGTGGCGGCTTCGTCGCGGACAGCGTGGCCTTCTTCAACCCGTTGCATGTGGGTGGCCGTGAGATCGATGTCGCGCTGGGCGTGGCATACAGCGCATCAGGCGCCGAGATCACCCGCCTGCTGTCGGGCTCAGCCCTGCATTACTTGGCTGGATCCGGCATCTCGTATGTTGTCTACACCGAGGGTACGCCAAGCCTTGGCTTCACGATGGGCGACTTTCAGTTCAATGTTCCTGCCCCGCCCATCCCGGAACCCAGCCAGGCTGCATTGCTGATCCCGGGCCTGCTGGCATTGGCGGCCTACCGGTGGCGAGCTCGCGCGGACTGACCGCAGCGCTCAGCGCACCACCGCAATCTGCTCACGCATGCCGCCCTTGAAGGTGTACAGCGTCAGCGCACCGTTCTTGATGTCGCCCTTCTCGTCGAACGAGATCGTGCCGGTGACGCCCTTGTAGCCATCGGTCTTCGCCAGCGTCGCCAGGTACTTGGCCGGGTCGGCGGAACCGGCCTTGACCATGGCAGCAGCCATCACGTTGACCGAGTCGTACACGTAAGGCGCATAAAGCTGCACCTCGACGTTGAACTTCTTCTTGAAGGCAGCACGGAAGTCGTCCATCGCCTTCTTCTGTTCGCCGACCACACCACCCGCCTCGGCGCACACCACCTGGCCATCGCCCATGGCGCCGGCCGACAACCCGGGCAATGCCGCGGTACACAGGCCATCGCCACCCATGAAGGTGGCTGCGATGCCCAGTTGCTTCATCTGGCGCAGCATCGGGCCGGCCACCGAGTCCATGCCGCCATAGAAGACCACATCGGGCTTGCCAGCCTTGATGGCGGTCAGGATGGAGGTGAAGTTGGTTTCCTTGCTGGTGGTGAACTGGCGGCCGGTCACCTTGCCGCCGCTGGCGGCCACCCCCTTCTCGAACTCCTCAGCCACACCCTGGCCATAGGCGGTGCGGTCGTCGATGACGGCAATCGATTTGCCCTTGAGCGTCTGCGACGCATAGCGGCCCAGCGTGCTGCCCAGGTGTACATCGTCAGCGACGACACGGAAGGTGGTCTTGTAGCCTTGCCGGGTGAACTTCGGGTTGGTCGACGACGGCGAAATCTGCGGGATGCCGGCATCGCTGTAAATCTTCGACGCAGGAATCGAGGTGCCCGAGTTCAGGTGGCCGATGACGCCGTTGACGTTGGAATCCACCAGCTTCTGCGCCACGGCCGTGCCCTGCTTCGGGTCTGAAGCGTCATCCTCCGTCAGGAGTACAAATTTCGCCTTCTTGCCGCCGATGACCACGCCTTTGGCGTTCAGTTCATCAATGGCCATCTTGGCGCCCAACTCGTTGTCCTTGCCCAGGTGGGCATCGGGGCCACTGATCGGTCCGACATGTCCGATCCTGACGACCAGTTCCTGCGCACAGGCGGGTCCGGTGAACGCAGCGGTCAGCGCTGTCGCGACGGCGAGCATCCGAATGGTTGGTTGAGTCCGCATGTCATTCATCCCGGAGAAAAGTAAGAGGTCTGCGCATTGATTTCAGGGTTCAGCCGAGTCGCTGCGCGGCGCTGCAGCATGCAGCCGGATCATCTCCCGCGACACCGCGAGCGCCACCATGTCACGCAAGGCCGATGCCAATTCTTCGTGCGCCTGCTGCGCCAGCGTGTCGGCCATGCGGCTGAGCAACGGCTGCATCGCCACGCGAAGCTGCTGCTCCAGCAGCGAATCGACATGGTGCTGCAGATCGGTGAGCAGGCGCTGGGTCAGCGCTGCTTCATCGATGACGGGCATGGGCGCCGGTTGCTGTGCAGGTTCGTCGCTGGCCGACACCTCCGCCAGCACCGGGGCTGCCTCGTTCAGTGGTTCGACGACCGGCGCTGACGTCGTCAGTTCCACTGCGTCGTCGATGCAGGCTTCCACCGTGCCTTCTGCGGGGGTATCGGCCTGGGCGGACGCGGGCACCTCGACCGAGACCAGCTCTGCCGGGGGCCAATCGACCACCTCGGTCAGCGTCGGGACCCGCATCGGTGGCAGCGCAGACAGGCTCACGCGGCCACCTCGTGCTTCACCGGCGTACAACCGCGCGTCAGATAGTCGCGCCAGCGCTGGCGACCGGCGCTGCGATCGCCCTCGTCATTCGAGACGATCTCGATCACCCGCGTGTAGGCCTCGAAGCTGGCGGCGACCGGCGCGCCGAGATTGACCAGCACCGGCATCGAGACACCATGCCGGGCGTCCTCGACCAACCACACCGGCGCACGCGCCTGCGCACCGCTGGGCTGGTCGTCGCGGAGCTGCACATGCGGCAGAAACTCATCGGCCTCGAACACCCACAGCGCACGGTCGAGCTCGGCGAGCGCGGCGGCCGGCCCGGTCACCGCCAGGCGCGCGCCCTGGCGCAAGGCCTTGCGCAGCAGTCGACACGTGTAGTGCACCGGGTCGGGCACATTGACATGGAACTGCACTTCGGTCATCGGGTCAGGTGCAGTTGAAGGGCGATCACTTGGTCTGGGCCAGCACGAAGTGGGTCAGCAGCCCCACCGGTCGTCCGGTGCTGCCCTTGGCCGCGCCGGACTTCCAGGCCGTGCCCGCAATGTCGAGGTGCGCCCAACGGTACTTGGCGGTGTAGCGTTTGAGGAACATCGCTGCGGTGATCGCACCCCCTGCGCGCCCACCCACGTTGCCCATGTCGGCGAAGTTGCTTTTCAAGCCTTCGTCGTATTCGTCGTCGAGCGGCATGCGCCAGCACGGGTCGAGCGCCGCATCGCCTGCGTTGAGCAACTCGGTGGCCAGTGCATCGTCGGCGGTGAACAAACCCGAGCGATGGTGGCCCAGCGCAATCACGCAGGCCCCGGTCAGCGTGGCGACGTCGACCACCACCGAGGGCTTGAAGCGCTCGGCGTAGGTGAGCGCATCGCACAGGATCAGGCGACCCTCGGCGTCGGTGTTCAATATTTCGATGGTCTGGCCAGACAGGCTGGTGACCACATCGCCAGGCTTCACGGCATTGCCGCTGGGCATGTTGTCGCAGCTGGGAATGATGCCGATCACGTTGAGCTTGGGCTTGATCTCGGCAATCGCACGCAGGGTACCCAGCACGCTGGCCGCACCGCCCATGTCGTATTTCATCTCGTCCATCTCGGCCGACGGCTTGATGGAGATGCCGCCGGTGTCAAAGGTGATGCCCTTGCCCACCAGCACCACGGGTGGCTGCGACTTCGCTGCACCTTCGTAGCGGGCCACGATGAAGCGCAGCGGCTCGGCCGAACCCTGCGCCACGGCCAGGAACGCCCCCATGCCGAGCTTTTCGACCGCTTTGCGATCGAGCACCTCGACCTTCAGGCCGTGCTCCTTGCCCAGGCGCTTGGCCTGTTCACCCAGGTACGTGGGCGTGCAGTGGTTTCCTGGGCGATTGGCACATTCGCGCGCCAGCGTGACCCCGGCGGCAATGGCCGCACCGCGTTGCAGGCCAGCAGCCACATCACCGGCTTGGCCCTTCCCGCACACCAGCGTGAAGCGCGACATCGCAGGCGCCTTGGGCGCGCTGGGTTTGGTGTGGCGATACAGGTAGGTGGCATCGGCGGCGGCAGTGGCCAGGGCTTCACCGTGCAACGCCGACAACGGGCTGGCATCGGCCAGCGCCACGGCAATGTGCTTCGCACCACATCCTTTGAGCTGCCCGAGACCCGCCGCCACGGCCTTCTTGAACGCCTTGACGCTGGGCGCTGCGGCGGCCACCACCAGGAGCCTGGCGGCCTTCACACCGACGGGTCGGTGCACGTACAGGCTGTGTCCGGCCTTGAACTGCAGGTCACCCGCCGTGACGGCCTCCTTGATCAGCTTGGCAAGTACCGGCGCCAAGCCGTCATCAAGGCCGCTTCCGCTGACCACGAGCAACAGCGCATCGGCGCTGATTTCGGACAAGGACGCAGGGGTCGCTACGAGGTGTCTGAAGTCCATAATGCCTGCTGATCAATTGGGCTGACGATGTTATTCGATTCGACCTTGCGTCGTGACTTGGCGCGCTCCTTCGGCGCCACGGTGGTCGTCATTCTGACCATCGTGCTGACCATGATGCTGATCCGCACCCTGGGCATGGCTGCGGGCGGCAAGGCGGCGCCGCAGGACGTGGTGCTGCTGCTGGGTTACACCGCGTTGGCGCACCTGCCGACCATGCTGGCGTTGTCGATGTTCGTCGCCATCATGGGCACGCTCGGCCGGATGTACCGCGACAGCGAGATGGCCATCTGGTTCGCCAGCGGTGTGAGCCTGACTCGCTTCGTGCGGCCGGTGCTGAGAACCACCTGGCCGGTGCTGCTGGTGGTGATGCTGCTGTCGTTGCTGGTGTGGCCCTGGGTAAACGAGCGTTCCGCTGTACTGAAGGACCAGTTCGAGCGACGGTCCAATCTGTCGCGGGTCACGCCGGGTCAGTTCGAGGCGTCTGCCGATGGCAACCGCGTGTTCTTCATCGAACGCAACTCGCCGGACGGCACCGACGGTCGCAATGTGTTCATCTACGGCAGATTGAAGGACAGCGAATCGGTCACCACCTCACGCACCGGCCGTGTCGAGGTGGAAGACGAGAACCGCTACCTGCGCCTGGGGGATGGTCAGCGCAACGAGATCGATCGCAAATCCACGGAACGAACGCTGTCTCGCTTCGATCGCTACGACGTGATCGTCGGCGACCGGCTCGCATCGCCCACCGACGATCTGCCACCGAAAGCGCGCTCCACGATGGCGCTGCTGAGCAAACCCACTCCCGAGCACCTGGGCGAACTGGCCTGGCGGCTGGGTCTGATCCTGGCAGCGACCAACATGGTGCTGCTGGCGATCGGACTGGCTGCGATCAATCCGCGCCGAGCCAGCAACTGGAACCTGATCTTTGCGCTGCTGACCTTCATCGTTTACTACAACCTGATCAGCCTGTCGCGGGCGTGGGTGTCCAATGGCAAGCTGGGGATGGGCTCGGCCCTGCTGATCACGCATGGCGCCGCGCTGCTACTGGCGATGTACTTGATGTGGCGACAGGACGCGGCAAGGCGCCTGCCGCGCCGCACGGTCGCCGCTGTCACCTGAGGCTTCTGGATCCGATGAAGACGGTACGCCGCCTGTTCTATGTCGACATCACGGTATCGGTGATGTTCGTGTCGCTGGCTTTCCTGTCCCTGTTCCTGTTCATCGACCTCGTCGACGCCTTGTCGGAAATGGCGAAGCTGGGGGGATCGATCGGGCTGGCGACGCTGGCCAGCATGCTGGACGTCCCCGGTCACTTCTATGAGCTGGCGCCGATCATGGTATTGATCGGCACGATCTACACGCTGTCGCGGATGGCGCAATCGTCGGAATTCACCATCCTGCGCACCAGTGGGCTCGGCCCCTGGCGCGCACTGCGCCTGTTGGCCACCCTGGGACTGGCGTTCGCCGCGCTGACCTTCCTGGTCGGCGACTACCTGGCGCCGTACTCGGAGAACAGGGGTGTCGACGTGCGCGCCGCGATGCGAGGCAGCCTCAGCCATGGACGCGCCGGCGTGTGGATCAAGGATCGCCAGAGCACGCCCGATGGCGAGCGCTCCTACTCCATCAACATCGGACGCAGCAGTTCGCAGGGCGGCATGCTCGAGGTGAACATCTTCGAATTCGACGACGACGGCAAGCTGGTGCGGCAGATCACCGCGGCGTCGGGGCGCATCGACGATCAGGGTCATTGGGCGTTGTCGAAGGTCAACATCGCGCGCTGGCACACCGGTGAGGCCGGGCAGATCCCTCACGTGAGCAGTGAATCGCTCGAGTCCTGGCAATGGACCACCGGGCCATCGGCTGAAGTGGTCGCGTCCGCGCTGCTGCCGGTCTCCACCATGTCGACGTTGGAACTCTGGCGCTACATCGGCCATCTGGATGTCAACGAACAGGCGATCCAGGCCTACGAAATTCAGTTCTGGAAGCGCGCTTTGTATCCCTTCGCCTGCCTGGTGATGGTGTGCCTCGCCTTGCCGTTCGCCTACCTGCACGCGCGTGCCGGGGGCATCAGCCTGAAAGTGTTCGGCGGCATCATGCTGGGCATCACCTTCGTGCTGCTGAACAGCCTCGCCGGGCACCTGGGGCTGCTGCGCAACTGGACACCTTGGATTGCCGCTGCCGCGCCGAGCGTGCTGTTCCTGCTGATGTCGATGGCCGCGTTCGCCTGGCTGGTGCGCTACCGATGAGCGCGGCCCACACCGGCCTGCTGCTGTTCGCCCATGGCGCGCGCGACCCGAACTGGGCCTTGCCGTTCGAGGCGGTGCTGCGCCGGGTGCGCGAGCAGGTCCCCGGCATCGCGGTGTCCCTGAGTTTTCTGGAATTCATGGCACCCTCGTTGCTCGAAGCCGGCGGCGCGCTGGCGGCGGCCGGCTGCACCCGCGTGGCCATCGTGCCGTTGTTCCTGGGCACCGGCGGCCATGTCCGCAAGGATCTGCCGGCGCTGATCGAGGCACTGCGCCACACGCATCCCCAAGTGGCCTGGACGCTCCAACCGTCGATCGGCGAAGCACCGGGCGTCATCGAGGCCATGGCCACCGCCGCCCTGCGAGGCGCAGACATCGCGCACATCCCATGAACCTGCATCAATTCCGATTCGTCCAGGAGGCGGTCCGTCAGAACCTCAATCTGACCGAGACCGCCAAGGCGCTGTTCACCTCTCAGCCTGGTGTGTCCAAGGCGATCCTCGAGCTCGAAGGCGAGCTCGGCGTCGACATCTTCGCGCGCCACGGCAAGCGGCTGCGCCGCGTCACCGAGCCCGGCACGGAGGTGTTGAAGGCGATCGAGATCATCATGCGCGAGGTCAACAACTTGAAGCGCATCGGCGACGAGTTCTCGAATCAGGACGCCGGTACGCTGTCGATCGCGACCACCCACACCCAGGCCCGCTATGTGCTGCCCGAGCCCGTGGCGCGACTGCGCAAACGCTTCCCGAAAGTGAACATCAGCCTGCACCAGGGCAACCCGCAGCAGGTCGCACGAATGGTCATTGAGGAAGTCGCCGAAGTCGGACTGGCCACCGAATCGCTGGACAGGTACGACGAACTGGTCACCCTGCCCTGCTACGAGTGGCAGCATGTCATCGTGATGCCGGCTGGTCACCCACTGGCGCAGGTCGAGCGGCTGACCATCGAGCAGCTCGCCGTCGAGCCGTTGATCTCGTACCACCCGACCTTCACCGGTCGCACCCGCATCGACCAGGCCTTCGAGTCGCGGCGCCTGAAACCCAACGTGGTGCTCGAAGCGATCGACTCCGACGTGATCAAGACCTACGTGCGGCTGGGGCTGGGCATCGGCATCGTGGCCGAGATGGCGGTGCGCGATGACCCTCCGGGCGGCGACCTGGTGTGGCGCCCGGCAGGCCAGCTGTTCGGCCAGAACGTGGCCCGCATCGCGTTCAAGCGGGGCGCCTACCTGCGCAACTTCGTCTATGTCTTTGCCGAGATGATTTCCGAGCGCTTGAGTCGCTCGCTGATCACCCGCAGCCTGGGCGGACCGGCAGCCTCGGGCGAATGAACACGGTGGGCCACACCCCGGCGCTCACCAGCCGCCTGCCACAGGTCGGCCTGACGATCTTCAGCGTGATGTCGGCATTGGCGCAGCAGCATGGCGCGGTGAACCTCGGGCAAGGGTTTCCGGATTTCGGCTGCGATGCGCGGCTGCTGGACGCGGTGAACCAGGCCATGCGCAGCGGCCACAACCAGTACGCGCCGATGGCCGGCGTGATGGCCTTGCGCGAGGGTATTTCCGAGAAGATCAGCGCGCTGTACGGCCGCCGCTACGACCCCGAGCACGAGATCACCATCACCGCCGGTGCCACGCAGGCGATCCTGACCGTGGTGATGTCGGTGGTGCAGCCTGGCGATGAGGTGATCCTGCTCGATCCCTGCTTCGACAGCTATGCGCCCAATGTGGCGCTGGCGGGCGGCGTTGCGGTGCACGTGCCGCTGAAGCCCGGCAGCTTCGCACCCGACTTCGAGCGCATCGCGCAGGCGCTGTCGCCACGCACACGGCTGATCATCGTCAACACGCCGCACAACCCGAGCGGCACCGTGTGGAGCGCTGCCGACATGCAGCGCCTGACCGAATTGCTGCGATCCACCCGAGTGCTGGTGATCAGCGACGAGGTCTACGAGCACATGGTCTACGACGGCGTGCCGCACCAGAGCGTTGCACGCTGGCCGGAGCTGGCCGCGCGCAGCTTCGTGGTGTCGAGCTTCGGCAAGACCTACCACGTGACGGGCTGGAAGGTGGGCTATGTGGCGGCGCCCGCTGCGCTGACGGCGGAATTCCGCAAGGTGCACCAGTTCAACGTGTTCTCCGTCAACACACCGGTTCAGCATGGCCTGGCCGCCTACCTGCGCGACCCGCAACCGCACCTTGAACTGGCCGCGTTCTACCAACGCAAGCGTGACCTGTTCGCCGAGGGCTTGCGTGGCACCCGATTGCGGCCGCTGCACAGCGCAGGTACCTATTTTCAGTGTGCCGATTTCTCAGGTGTCAGCCATGAAGACGACACCGCGTTCTGCGAGCGCCTCACGCGTGAGATCGGCGTCGCTGCGATCCCGATGTCGGCTTTCTACCCGCAGCCGGTGCAGCAGGGACTGATCCGCTTTTGCTTCGCGAAAGAAGAGGCCACCCTGACGCTGGCGCTGGAGCGACTACAGCGGCTTTGACGGCGTGGCCGCAGGCGGCAGGAAATCCAGCTCCAGATCGACGGCCGTGCCGACCGGCTTCGCACTTGTCAGCGGTGACAGCGGCAGCAACAAATCGACAGGCTCGACGGGCGGCGGCTCGATGTCACTGTGATCCCGGGCCAGCAGATACAGAAACCGCAGCTCACTCAGGCAATGAAGGTCGAAGGCCTCTGCTGGCGTGCCGCCGTGAACCAGCAACAACTCGACCAGGCGCATCGCCGCAGGCGGATCGTTCCAGACCGACTCGATGCGGCGCATCTCTTGGGCATGGTCGGCCATCGACGTGGCGACGGCCGGCTGGTCGTCCCAGGCAGGTGAGACGCGGTTGAAGCGTTTTTCATAGCGCTCGCGCACAGCGGCGTGGGCGTCGCGATCGCCACGACGGCGATGAATGTCGAGCAGCATCAGATACGGCATCGGGCACGCGCCGCCCGCGCCACGAGAAAAGCCATCGAGCAGATCGACCGCCGTGTCTTCCTGACCCAGCGCAACGAAGAACTCTGCCTGCTGCTCCAGGTCGATCAGCGCATCGGCCGTGACCGGCAAGGCCGACCTCACCGACTCGGCCCGTGTGCGGGCACCGGCCAAGACGGCGGTTTCGCTGAACGGGGGCGCAGCAACCGGCGGGCGTGACGGCGCCGGAGCAGCCGGTGCGGTGGCTGGCGTTGCCGCACGGCTGAACGGCAGCGGCCCGGTGGTGCTCGCCAGCGCATCATCGCGCGGGTCGTCGGCCCACTGCGCCGTCGCACGGGGCGCGGCCATCGTGCTGGATGGCGCAGGCGTCAATGTGCTGGGCGCCGGGCGTGTCTGTGCACGCTCGACGTTCCAGGTTGGCCGGCGGGGACGGCGTGCCAGACGACGCCGGTCGAGCAGCACACCCACGCCGAACAGCAGCACGGCGATCGATACCGTCAGCGCCACCAGCCACGGCAACGAATAGCGTGTCGCCTCCGCGGCCTCGAGACGTGCCTGCAACTTCGCCGCGGCGGCGTTCGATACCTGGGTGTCGAGGCGGGACTGATCCAGCCGACGCTGCAACTCGGCGATCTGCTCGCGTTGTGCCTCGCTGATGCGTTCGGCTTCCGACGCGGCCGATGCAGCGGCAGCCACCATCGCCACGGCCGATGCCGCCACATCAGCGGCCAACGGTGCCGACGCCACGTCGGCGGTCGCCGGGCCTGCTGCCTGCGGCGTACTCCGTTCCAGCTGCAGCCGCGACGCTGAAGTGCGCGCGCGCGGAGCCGCCGAGACGACACGCCGGGGCTTGCGCGCCGGCGCGCGCGCGACCTGCGCTTCGTTCGAACCGCGTCTGGCCGCAGTCGATTTGGCTTGGCGACGTTGGGCGCGTGACGCCGCAGGTCGCGAAGGCGCTTGCGCGCTGTCAGCCCGGGCAGCCGAGCCCGGATCGGCAGCCAGGGGGACGCCGGCACCCAAGGCGCTGCCACCCGGGGCCGCTGCGGAGGCTGCCGCCGCCGCAACAGGTTCAACGGCCGTCGGCACGCTGGCTTGGTAAGCAGCAAGCGGCGGATCGACGAACACCACGAACTGGCGGCTGACGCGCGATGAACAGCCTGCAGACACGGTCACGTGAAGGACCGGTTCGACCATGCGCACGCTGCTGCGGATGCGCAGCCACTGCACGGCACTGTCAGGCGATGGGTCGAGCCGCCACTGCAGCGCCGCCGACGGCAAGGGGTTGTCACCGGCCATCACTTCTGCGGCCACGCAACTGGCGGTGATCTGCTCGTTGGGATCGGCACTCACCGGCACCGTGACGTCGAGCGGCTGCCCGAGTGTGGTGGCGTTGACCACCTTGCCAAACCCGACGGCCATCGAGGGCTGCACGGCCAAGGAAAGCAGTGCACTGGCGACAAGCGCCGGGTACGTGATGCGCATGCTCAGGGGCTCAGATCCAGTAAACGTAACAAAAAGTCACTCTAGCATGCGCTCCGAGCTGGGATCGACCGATCAACGGCAAGAAAGGTAGCGCTCTAGCGCGGACCGTGATTTGGGTCATCCAGCGCGCTGGGCATCAGCCAGGAACTGCCCGCCGTGGGCGACCACTCGCCGCCGCCGGACGGCATCTGACCGCTCAGTTGGCGCGCCGACTGCACTGCTGCACCGAAGACCGAGAGGCATTGCGAGAGCGACTCCGGATCCGGCTGCGCCAGTTGCAGCCGCAGGTACAGCTTGCCGCGCAACGCCATCAACACGAATGGCAGGTCGCTGGCCAACAGGCTCTGGGTGGACTTCACAAGCTGCTCGCCCAGCGGGCCGTTGACCCATGCCATCCCGAGCACCGTGTTGACACCCAGCACCCCGAAGCGCGCTTGAAGGACCTTGTCGAACGACAGATCGATCTTCGGGAACATCGCCAGCCAGCGCATCTCTTCCGGGTGCGACATGTCGATGACGGTCTGTGCCTCCTGCGTGTAGCGCTCGAAGGTCTCGTGTTCCAGCCGCTCCATCAGCGGGCGGGTCATCGCCAGCACTTGCAAGGCGCCGGGCAGATTCAGGTCAAGCCGAATGCGCAGTTCATCGCCTGCGATGTAGCTGCGCTGCGAAGGTCCCCATTCCATGCGCAAGGTCTGCCCCGCAGACGGGGCTTCGATGACAAATCGCAGCCCGCCTTCGTCACGGCGGTAGCGCATGCCGGCCTGGGTAGCCCAGACCTCGATGGCATCGAGGCCTGCATCGGGGCGGCCCAGGCTGCGGGCCCACCAGCGCTTCAGGGCCGGCAGCATGCCAGCCAATCGCACAGGCTCCGTGCGCATGAACTGAGGGGGATCGACACGGGTGCGGCAAACATGGCAGGACCAGTGTATTCGTGGGGCGCGGCGGACAGGAATCGAACCTGTAACCCCCAGCTTAGAAGGCTGGTGCTCTATCCGGTTGAGCTACCGCCACTGTTGACCGTGACCGCCGCGTCGAATCCGTTGGAGCCGAATTCGCCGAGGCGGGAATGCGTCACCAGAGAGGGCCCAGTGCGCTGCACTGAGCATGGGAAGTTGGTCGGGGCGGTGGGATTCGAACTCACGACCACCTGGTCCCAAACCAGGTGCGCTACCAGGCTGCGCTACGCCCCGAGCCTCGCATTGTATGCCGAACAAGAGCCGCTGCGGACATCACTTACTGAGTCAATTGAGTCCACACCTTGTCGAGTCGCTTGGCGCTGACGGGCTGCGGTGTGCGCAACTCCTGCGCGAAGAGGCTGATGCGGAGTTCCTCGAGCAACCAGCGGAACTCTTCCAGGCGCGCATCGCGCACGCCCTTGCGTTCAGCCACGGTGCGCAGATAGCGCTGCTCGATCGGCCGCAGCTCAGCCAGGCGCGCAGCGTCTCGCGCCGGGTCGGCGCGCCACTTGTCCAGGCGCATCACCACCCCTTTGAGGTAGCGCGGCAGATGGGCCAATTGCGCCCAGGGCGTGGTCTGCAGGAATCGCTTGGTTACCAGCCGGGCGAGCTGCGCCTCGATGTCGTCGCTCACGTCTTTCGGGGCGCGCGCGTCCTTCAGCTTGCGCACTGCTGCGGCGTGATCGATCAGCACGGCATGCGCCGCGCGCGCGATCTCGTTGGCGATCAAGGTCAGGCGCCCTCGCCCATCGTCGACGCGACGCCAGAACGTGATGGCGTCGGTGGGCAGCGGGTCCATCAGAAAGGCTCGGTCGATGGCCAGGCCGATGACCTGCTCGCGAAGCTCGTCTGCGGAGCCCAGTGCGAGGTACAGCACCGACATTCTCTGCAGATCGGGGATGTTCTTCTCCAGGTACTTCAGCGCCTCGCGGATCTGCAGCGCGACCAACCGACGCAAGCCGGCGTGATGGCGCGATGACGCCACGGACGGCTCGTCGAACACCTCGATAGAGACCGCCGAGCCGCGATCGATCAAGGCTGGAAAGCCCACCATGGTTTGCGCCCCGCGACGCACCTCGAGCAACTCGGGCAACTCGCCGAAGGTCCAGTCGGTGTACAGCGCCTCGGCGCCGGAAGCCGGTGCGGCCAACTGCGCTTGGGCGGGCCCCGCGGGGCTGCGGGCTTGCGGCGGCTCGACAGGCTTTAACGGGGTCGGCACGGACGCCTTGGCGGGTGGCGTCGCCGGCGGCGGAACCTTCAGTTGCGCGAGCGCCTGGAAGGCCGATCGCGCCTGGCTGCCCAGCTCGGCCTTCAGCGTCGCCAGATTGCGGCCCGTGCCGAGCTGGCGGCCATGTTCGTCGACCACGCGAAAGTTCATGAACAGGTGCGCCGGCACCTGCTCGGTCTTGAAGTCGGCCCGCTTCACGTCCAGCTGGGTCCTGCCACGCACATGCTTCAGCAACGCATCGACCAGGCTGCCGCTGCCAAAGCCGTGCACGGCATCGATGTCAGCGATGAACGCCGCCACGTAATCCGGCAACGGCACCAGCCGAGAGCGAGGCCGCTGGTGCAGGCTTTTCACCAGTGCCATCACCTTGTCCTTGAGCATGCCCGGCACCAGCCATTCGCAACGCTCGTCACTGACCTGGTTCAGCGCGTAGATCGGCACCGTCACCGTCACGCCATCCTTCGCGTCACCGGGCTCGTGCAGATAGGCGGCCGCGCAATCGACGCCGCCCAACCGCACCGTCTTGGGGAAGGAGGCGGTGGTGATGCCCGCGGCCTCGTGGCGCATCAGCTCTTCGCGCGTCAGCATCAAAAGCCTCGGCTGGCGCTTGATTTCATCGCGGTACCAGCGCTCCAGCGTGGCGCCGCTGCACACCTCGGCGGGCAGTTGCTGGTCATAGAAGGCGTAGATCAGCTCGTCATCGACCAGCACGTCCTGGCGGCGTGACTTGTGTTCGAGGTCCTCGACCTGGGCGATGAGCTTTCGATTGGCGGCCAGAAACGGCAACCGTGTCTCCCACTCGCCCGCGACCAGCGCTTCGCGGATGAAGATCTCGCGCGCCTCGGCCGGGTTCAGCAGACCGAAGTTCACGCGCCGGTTGCTGTAGACCACGATGCCGTACAGCGTGGCGCGCTCCAGCGCAATGACCTCGGCCGCCTTCTTCTCCCAGTGCGGTTCGAGCAGCTGGGTCTTGATCACGTGCGCTGCGATCTGCGGCAGCCATTGCGGCTCGATCGCCGCGATGCCACGGCCATACAGCCGTGTCGTGTCGACAAGCTCAGCCGCCACGATCCAGCGGCCGGGCTTCTTCGACAGATTGATGCCCGGGTGGCGGTAGAAACGAATGCCGCGCGCGCCGAGGTACCACTCGTCCTCGTCGCTTTTCACGCCGATGTTGCCGAGCAACCCGGCCAGCAGCGACAGATGCAGTTGCTCGTAGGTGGCCGGCGACGCATTGAGCCGCCAGCCGTGCTCGGCCACCACGGTCAGCAGCTGGGTATGGATGTCGCGCCACTCGCGCACGCGGCGTGGCGAGACGAAATGCTCGCGCAGCAGCTGCTCCTGCTTGCGCAGGCTGAGTTTGTGTTCGCGCTGCGCTTGGCCCGACTCAGCGCCGAGACCTGCACCACGCGAGGCCTCGAGCCACTTCCACAGCTTCAGCGTGCCGAGGAATTCCGAGCGCTCGTCGTCGAACTTCTGGTGCGCCATGTCGGCGGCCTGCTGCGCTTCCAGCGGGCGGTCGCGCACGTCCTGCACGCTCATCGCACTGGCCACGATCAGCACCTCGGTGAGGGCCTGGCGGTGGCGTGCCTCCAGGATCATCCGGCCCACGCGCGGATCGAGCGGCAGACGCGCCAGCTCCGCGCCCATGCTCGTCAGTTCGTTGTGGTCATCCACGGCACCCAGTTCGGCCAGCAACTGGTAGCCATCGGCGATCGCCCGACGCGGCGGCGGCTCGATGAACGGGAAATCCTCGACCAGACCGAGGTTCAGCGACTTCATCCGCAGGATCACGCCGGCCAGCGACGAACGCATGATTTCCGGGTCGGTGAATTTCGGCCGGCCGGCAAAGTCCTTCTCGTCGTACAGCCGGATGCAGATGCCGTTGCTGACGCGTCCGCAGCGACCCGCACGCTGGTTGGCTGCCGCCTGGCTGATCGGCTCGATCTGCAACTGCTCGACCTTGTTGCGGTAGCTGTAACGCTTGACGCGCGCCGTGCCGGCATCGATCACGTACTGGATGCCGGGCACCGTCAGCGAGGTCTCGGCCACATTGGTCGCCAGCACGATGCGTCGCGCACTGTGCGGCTCGAACACCTGGTCCTGCTCCTGCTGACTGAGCCGCGCGAACAGCGGCACCACCTCAACGCCTGGCGGGTGATGGCGGCGCAGGTGGTCGGCCGCATCACGGATCTCGCGCTCGCCGGGCAGGAACACCAGCACGTCGCCGCCGCTTCCTGCGGCACCGCTCGTCCACAGCTCATCGACGGCGTCGGCGATCGCCTGGTTCAGGCCGTATTCACGGCTGTCCTCGAAGGGACGCCAACGCTGCTCGACCGGGAACAGCCGGCCCGACACCTGGATCACCGGTGCGGGTCCGTCGGCGCCCGCAAAGTGGTCGGCAAAGCGATCCGCATCGATGGTGGCCGAGGTGACGATCACCTTCAGGTCGGGCCGCTTGGGCAGCAACTGCCTCAGGTAGCCGAGCAGGAAGTCGATGTTCAGACTGCGCTCGTGGGCCTCGTCGATGATCAGCGTGTCATAGGCGCGCAGCAGCGGATCGGTCTGCGTCTCGGCCAGCAGGATGCCGTCGGTCATCAGCTTGACGCTGGCGCCGGGCGAGAGCCGATCCTGGAACCGGACCTTGAAGCCGACGATCTCGCCCAACGGCGAATTCAGCTCCTGCGCAATGCGCTTGGCCACGCTCGACGCCGCGATGCGCCGCGGTTGGGTGTGACCGATCAGGCCCCGGCCGCCGGCACCGCGACCGCGGCCCAGGGCCAAGGCAATCTTGGGCAGTTGCGTGGTCTTGCCCGAGCCGGTCTCGCCACAGACGATGACGACCTGATGCGACTCGATGGCCTTTGCGATCTCGTCGCGTCGTGCCGAGACCGGCAGCGCATCGGCAAAGGTGATCGGGGGAATCGGGTTCGCGAGCGGCTCATTCGCACGGGGCGCATGGCGGGGCGTCGGGCGGGCTCGCGGGGCAGACGTCATCGGGCCTTCATGCAAAATCGAACATTATTTCAAAGCGCCACGATGAGCCTGGTTTTCCCACACACGTTCGTACCGTGGTTCCGCTCGGTCGCGCCGTACATCCACGCGCACCGCAGCAAGACCTTCGTCGTCGCCATCGCCGGTGAGCTGATCGCCGCAGGCAAGCTGAACACCTTCGCGCAGGACCTCGCGCTGATCCACGCCATGGGCATCAAGGTCGTGCTGGTGCACGGCTTTCGGCCGCAGGTCGAAGAACAGCTCAAGGCCAAGGGACACGTCTCGCATTTCAGCCACGGCATGCGCGTGACCGACGCGATCGCCCTGGACTGTGCGCAGGAAGCCGCCGGCCAGTTGCGTTACGAGATCGAAGCCGCTTTTTCGCAAGGGCTGCCCAACACACCGATGGCCGGCAGCCAGATCCGTGTGGTGTCGGGCAACTTCATCACCGCCAAGCCAGTGGGCGTGATCGACGGCGTCGATTTCCTCCACACCGGTCTCGTGCGCAAGATCGACGCGGTCGGCATCCGACGCGCCGTCGACTTCGGCGCGCTGGTGATGCTGTCGCCCTTTGGTTTTTCGCCCACCGGAGAAGCCTTCAATCTCAGCATGGAAGACGTTGCAGCCAGCGCAGCGATTTCGTTGCAGGCCGACAAGCTCATCTACGTCACCGAAGTGAAAGGCATCCCGCTCGACATCACCGATCCGCAGAGCGCGATCGATCAGGAACTGACACTGGCCGATGCCGAGAAACTGCTGGCTGCGCTGCCCGATCCTCAGCAGCCCACCGATACCGCGTTTTATTTGCAGCACGCCGTGAAGGCCAGTCGCAGCGGTGTCGTGCGCGTGCACATCATTCCGTTTTCTGTCGATGGCTCGGTGCTGATGGAATCATTCACGCACGATGGTGTGGGCACGATGATCGTCGATGAAAAATTGGAAAGCCTGCGCGAGGCCACGGCCGATGACATCGGTGGCGTGCTGCAGTTGATCGTGCCATTTGAAAACGATGGCACGCTGGTGAAAAGGGACCGCACTGAAATCGAACGCGATATCGATTTCTACACCGTCATTGAACACGACGGTGTGATATTCGGTTGTGCAGCGCTATACCCTTATCCCGAAAAACAGACTGGCGAGATGGCCGCGCTGACGGTGTCGCCCGAGGTTCAAGGGCAAGGCGATGGCGAGCGGATTCTCAAACGCATCGAGCAGCGTGCGCGTTCGATGGGCTTGAAGAGCATCTTCGTGTTGACCACACGAACGATGCACTGGTTCATCAAGCGCGGGTTTGAGCAGGTCTCGCCCGATTGGCTGCCCGAGGCGCGACAACGCAAATACAACTGGGATCGTCGCTCCCAAGTGCTGGTGAAGACACTGGCCTGAGCGTCGAGCAGCCGCCTGCCGCGGCTCACTGGCTTACTGATTGCGCCCACCCTTACTGGAGACTTGCCCATGGCACGCACCGTCAATTGCATCCATCTGAAGAAGGCCGGCGAAGGCCTCGACTACGCGCCCTACCCGGGCGAACTCGGCAAGCGCATCTACAACGAGGTCAGCAAGGAAGCCTGGGCTCTGTGGATGAAGCACCAGACGATGCTGGTCAACGAAAATCGGCTGAATCTGGCAGACCTGCGGGCCCGTCAGTATCTGGCTCGGCAGATGGAGAATTTCTTTTTCGGCGACGGGGCAGAACAGGTGGCCGGTTACGTTCCGCCATCGACATGAGTATTTTTTTGTGAAATCGATCTGCCCCAGAAAATCACATCCGTGATGTTGTTTTTGCGGTTTGATTCACAATGATTAATGGCACCCGGGTTTGACTGCACGCTGAGTTTTGTATACTCACAACGCTCGCAGTTATACGGCGCCCCATTTATCTACGTTCAAAGGAAAGCTCATGTCGACACTGAAAGAATTGCTGAATCAAAAGGCAGAACTCGACAAGGCGATTGAATCGACGCGCAAGCAAGAACTTGCCAATGCAATTGCACAAGTCAGGAGCCTGATGCAGGAGTACGGCCTGACCGTCGCCGACATCTCCGTGAAGTCGTCGTCACGCGCGCCGAGCGCAGCCAAGGGCGGCAAGGTCGCCGCGAAGTACCGCAATTCCGCCACCGGTGAATCCTGGAGTGGTCGCGGTCTGCAGCCCAAATGGCTGAAAGCTGCGCTCGCCTCTGGCCGTCAGCTGAGCGACTTCGCGGTCTGATTCGACGGCGGGCCTCGCCCAGTGGATGCGGCGGGAGGCCCTGCTCCCGTACCAGCGTCGTGGGGCCCGCCGCTAAACTGAAGGCGTGATCGCGCCTTCGTTCATCCAGGATCTGCTCTCTCGCGTCGACATCGCCGACATCGTCGGCCGGCATGTCACGCTGAAGAAGTCGGGCGCAAACCACATGGGTTTGTGCCCGTTCCACAGCGAAAAGTCCCCCAGTTTCGCGGTCAGCCCCTCGCGCCAGACCTACCACTGCTTCGGCTGCGGCGTGCACGGCAACGCCATCGGGTTCCTGATGGAACATGCCGGCATGGGCTTCCTCGATGCGGTCAACGATCTGGCCCAGCAGGTCGGCATGGCCGTGCCGCAGGACGATCGCTCCCCGGAAGAGCGTGCCCGCGCCGTCCAGTTGAAGGAACGGCAAAGCACGCTGGCCGATGTGCTGGCGAAGGCCGCAACCCATTACCGACATCAGCTCAAGGCCAGTTCACGCGCCATTGACTACCTGAAGCAACGCGGCCTGAGCGGCGAAATCGCCGCCCGGTTCGCCATGGGCTATGCGCCCGAAGGTTGGCGTCCGCTGGCCAGCGCGTTTCCGCGCTACGACGATCCGCTGCTCGAAGAGAGCGGCCTGGTCATCGTCCACGAAGCCGACGATCCGTCGGCTGAGGCGAAGCGCTATGACCGGTTTCGCGACCGCATCATGTTCCCGATCCGCTCGGTGCAAGGCGATGTGATCGGCTTCGGCGGGCGGGTGCTGGACCGTGGCGAACCGAAGTACCTGAATTCACCCGAGACGCCAGTCTTCAGCAAGGGCCGCGAGTTGTACGGCCTGTTCGAGGCGCGAGCGGCCATCCGACAACACGGTTTTGTGCTGGTGGTCGAAGGCTACATGGACGTGGTGGCGCTGGCGCAGCTGGGTTTTCCAAACGCGGTGGCCACGCTCGGTACGGCCTGCACCGCGGAACACGTGCAAAAGCTGTTTCGCTTCACCGACGCGGTGGTGTTCAGCTTCGACGGCGACGCCGCCGGCCGACGCGCAGCGGGTCGCGCGCTCGAGGCCTCCCTCCCCCACGCCACCGATGTGCGCAGCATCCGTTTCCTGTTCCTGCCCAAGGAGCACGATCCCGATTCCTATGTGCGCGAGCACGGCACCGACGGTTTTGCCCGCTGCATCGAGCAGGCTGTGCCCCTGTCGCGCCAGCTCATCGCGGTGGCCCAGGAGGGTTGCGACATGGCAAGCGCAGAGGGTCGCGCGCGTTTTCTCGCAGTCGCACGCCCGCTCTGGTCGGCACTGCCCGACGGTGCCCTGAAGCGTCAGCTGCTCGGTGAGATCGCGAACATCGCGACGCTGGCGATCAGCGAACTTAGCGAGTTGTGGCAAACCAGCGCCGCGAAAGCCCGTCAATCCGCGGCGGACGCCACCGCCCCCCCTCGCCGCCTCGTCAGGGCAGCGCGCCAGGGCACAGCGAACCAGCTGGATCGGGTGCTGTGGCTGCTGCTGCACCGTGCGGAGCTGTGGTGGGAGATTGATGGCGACGCGCACGACCTGCTGGCCGATCAGACGGCGCCGTATGCAACGCTGCTCGGCCATGTGGAGCGCTGCCTGCACGAACACGGGCCGATCGGCCCCGCGGCGCTGCTCGAAGAGCTGATGCGGGCCGCAGGCGATGACGCCCTCGCCCGGGCCACGCTCGACCGCATCGCCCGCTTTCACGATCCGGAGGACCAGACCGATCTGAAATGCCAGCTCGATCTGCTGCTCGATCAACTGCGCCTTCAAGAGGTCGATCACGAGCTGAAGCTGTTGTTCGAATCCGGACTGATGTCGCCAGACATCCAGGCGCGCAGCGCGCTGCTGATGCAAAGTCGATCGCGCCTGAAGGCCGCACTGACGCGATCCACACCGCAGCCGACATGAGGTTTTCCGAATGACGGCACGACTGGAAACGCTGCCTGTCTCAGGCGTGGAACGGTATAATCCTCTGCTGCGCCAAAAACTGCTGCATTTCCAGTGATTGCGACAGCATCCACCCTGACACCAGGTCACGGGCGTGATTGCCGATGGAATCCGGCGACATGGTCGGTGGGTTCTGCCTCCAATTCACCGAATGCGGAGCTTGTCGAACGACTCGTTCGACTCCACCTGTAGAGCCCTTGGGGGTTGAACCCCCGTCCCATTTAGGAATTGCATGACTGCGAAGAAAAGCGCGCCGACAGCGGCCGTCAAGCCGGCCACCCCCGCGAAAGCTGCCACCGCGAAGTCCAGCGACAAGAAAACCGCCACAGCCAAGCAGCCTGCAGCCGTCAAGACCTCGGCAAAGGCCGCACCCAAGACCAGCGCTGCGGACGACAAGACCAAAAAGGCCCGCAAGCCTGCCAAGAGCGACGACAAAGCCAAGAAGGCTGAGCTGGTCGAGGAAGATTTCTCCGACATCGAAGGCGACCTCGAGGGCGAGCCTGAAGTCGAGGTGGCGGACGACGCCGAGAAAGCCAAGGCCAAGCCGCTGCGCATGAAGGTCTCGCGCGCCAAGGAGCGCGCGCTGATGCGCGAGTTCGGGCTCGACGAGACCGCGCTCACCGAAGAAGAAGTCGCCAAGCGCCGCCAGGAGCTCAAGACGCTCATCAAGATGGGCAAGACGCGTGGTTTCCTGACGCATCAGGAGATCAACGATCACCTGCCTGAGAAGCTGGTCGACAACGAAATCCTCGAAGCCATCGTGTCGATGCTCAACGACATGGGCATCGCGGTCTACGAGCAGGCGCCCGACGCCGCCACGCTGCTGATCGCCGGCGGCGGCACCACCACCGCCACCGAGGAAGAGGCCGAAGAAGCGGCTGAAGCGGCGCTGTCCACCGTCGACTCCGAGTTCGGCCGCACGACCGACCCGGTGCGCATGTACATGCGCGAGATGGGCACCGTCGAGCTGCTGACGCGCGAAGGCGAGATCGAGATCGCCAAGCGCATCGAAGGCGGCCTGCAGGCCATGATGCTGGCGATCAGCGCCTCACCGACCACCATCGCCGAGATCCTGGCCTACGCCGACCGCATCACCGCCGGCGAAATGACCATCTCCGAGGTGGTCGATGGCTTCGTCTCCGAAGGCGAGGCCGACGACTACGTGGCCGAGGAAGACGTCGACTTCTTCGACGAGGAAGACGATGACGACGGCAACGGCGGCAGCAAGGCCCTGACGAAGAAGCTCGAGGAGTTGAAGACGCAGGCGCTGGCGAAATTCGCCAACCTGCGCGTCAACTTCGACAAGATGCGCAAGGCCTTCGAAAAAGAGGGCTACCAGTCACCCGCCTACAACAAGGCCCAGCAGGCGATCAGCGCCGAGCTGATGACGATCCGCTTCACCGTCAAGACGATCGAGAAGCTGTGCGGCATCCTGCGTTCGCAGGTCGACGACGTGCGCCGCTACGAACGTGAACTGCGCAAGATCCTGGTCGACAAGTGCGGTATGCCGCAGGATCACTTCATCAAGCATTTCCCGCCGAACCTGCTGAACCTGAAGTGGGCCGAGAAGGAAATTGCCGCCAACAAGCCCTACAGCGCCGTGCTGGCGCGCAACCTGCCACCGGTACAGGAGTTGCAAAAGAAGCTGACCGACCAGCAGGCCCGCGCCGTCGTGCCGCTCGATGATCTGAAAAAGATCAACAAGCGCATGAACGAGGGCGAGAAATCCTCGCGCGACGCAAAGAAGGAAATGATCGAGGCCAATCTGCGCCTCGTGATCTCCATCGCCAAGAAATACACCAACCGCGGCCTGCAGTTCCTCGATCTGATCCAGGAAGGCAACATCGGCCTGATGAAGGCGGTCGACAAGTTCGAATACCGCCGCGGCTACAAGTTCTCGACCTACGCCACCTGGTGGATTCGCCAGGCCATCACCCGCTCGATCGCCGACCAGGCACGCACCATCCGCATCCCGGTGCACATGATCGAGACGATCAACAAGATGAACCGGCTCTCGCGCCAGCACTTGCAGGAGTTCGGCTTCGAGCCCGACGCGCCGACGCTGGCCGAGAAGATGGAGATCCCCGAGGACAAGATCCGCAAGATCATGAAGATCGCCAAGGAGCCGATCTCGATGGAGACCCCCATCGGCGACGACGACGACAGCCATCTGGGCGACTTCATCGAGGACACCAACAACACCGCGCCGATCGAGGCCGCGATGCAGGCCGGCCTGCGCGATGTGGTCAAGGACATCCTGGACAGCCTGACGCCACGCGAAGCCAAGGTGCTGCGCATGCGCTTCGGCATCGAGATGAGCACCGACCACACGCTCGAAGAAGTCGGCAAGCAGTTCGACGTGACCCGCGAGCGCATCCGCCAGATCGAGGCCAAGGCCATCCGCAAGCTCAAGCACCCGAGCCGGTCAGACAAGTTGCGCACGTATCTGGACAACCTGTAAAGGTTGGCTGGATGCGTGGCCTGCTCCAGCGGGCTGCCGCGCAGCGGCAACGCAATTTGCGGCGCAGCCACAAGTTGCGCACGTACCTGGACAACCTCTGATCGCTTCCAAAGAAGCATCCAGCCTCACCGTCCGGTGGGGCTTTTTTTCGCCTGTTGACGATAGACTGTGACTTCGATCACGGCCTGCTGCGGATGACCCGAACCCTCACGTGTTGCGTTCTCTTCGCCGACCTGCGCGGCAGCACAGGTCTGTACGAGTCCCTGGGCAACGCCATTGCCACCCAGTGGGTGACGCAGAGCATCGCGATGCTGGGACGGGTGGTGGTCGCCCGTGGTGGCACGCTGGTCAAGACGCTGGGCGACGGCCTGATGGCCACCTTCAGTGACGCTTCCGCCGCTGTCAGAGCCTCCATCGAGATGCACGAGGCACTGTCGTCGGGCAACGCGCACACAACGTCCATGGCGTCACCCGTCGGCCGCACACTGAAACTGCAGGTCGGTCTGGCCTATGGAGAAGTGGTCGAAATGGCGGGCGATTGTTTCGGCGATGCCGTCAACGTGGCTGCACGCCTGCTCGAACATTCGGGTGACAACGAGACACTGGCCACTTCCACCGTTCTGGCGGCGCTGCCAGCCTACGAGCAGGGTCAGTTTCGTCGCCTCGATCGCCTCCAGCTGCGCGGTCGGGTCGAGCCCGTCGAGGTGCACATCCTCGAGACGCAGCAGCTCACCGACATGGCAGCGACCACCTTCGGCGACATCATGGCGAACCCGGAGCCCGAAGGCGTGCGCCTGATCTGGCTCGACGTGAACCAGGTGTTCGCCAGCAGCAGCATGCCGGTGATCCTGGGGCGCAGCACCCAGGCCACCTACTGCATCGATGACAACCGCGTCTCGCGATCGCATGCCCGCATCGACTGGCACGGAGGAGCGTTCCAGTTGTCTGACCTCAGCTACAACGGAACGTACGTGCGCTTCAGCGGCGACACCGAAGTGGTCACGCTGCGACGCGGCACCTGCACGCTGCATGGCAGCGGTGTGGTGGGTCTGGGCACCTCACCATCCGACCCGACGGCGCCTTGCGTCCGATTCGAAGTGCTGCGTTTCGCCGAGACCTCCAAACAGCCTCCCGCACAGCTCTGATGGCAGCCGCGGCCCGCCGCGCAGCGCATCGCCGGGCGGAGCGTGCTCAAGCCGTCGGCCTGCATCGATAATTGCAGGTTGCCCTTTTGCGGATCCCGCATGCCCTTTGCCCCTGAACCCGTCCATGAACATGGCCACGCTGTGACGCCCACCACGGCCGTGCTGCTGTGCAATCTGGGCACGCCGGATGCCCCCACGGCGCCGGCGCTGCGGCGCTATCTGAAGGAATTCCTGAGCGATCCACGCGTCGTCGAGATTCCACGGCTGGTGTGGTGGTTCATCCTCAACGGCGTGATCCTGCAGGTGCGGCCCAAACAGTCGGCGGCCAAGTACGCCACGATCTGGACCGACGAAGGTTCGCCGCTGAAGGTCTGGACCCGGAAACAGGCCGCGATGTTGCAAGGCTATCTCGGCGAGCGAGGACACCGTGTGCTGGTGCGTCCAGCGATGCGCTACGGTTCGCCGGCCATTCCTGCGGTACTCGACGAGCTGCGCACCGCCGGCATCACCCGCGTCTTGGTGCTGCCGCTGTACCCGCAGTATTCCGGCCCCACCACGGCCAGCGTCAGTGACGCGGTTTCCACCTGGGGCCGTCTCTCGCGCTGGCTGCCGGAGTTCCGCTTCGTCAACCAGTACCACGACCACCCGGGCTACATCACCGCACTGGCTTTGCGCGTCACCGAGCACTGGAAGCACAACGGCCGGCCCGAGCGTCTGGTGCTCAGCTTCCATGGCGTGCCACGCCGCACCTTGCTGCTGGGCGACCCCTATCACTGCCAGTGCCTGAAGACAGCGCGCCTGCTGAGGGAGCGCCTGGGCTTGGCCGCAGACGAATTGGTGGTCACGTTTCAAAGCCGGTTCGGCAAGGCCGAATGGCTGCAGCCCTACACCGAGCCGACGTTGGTCGCCCTGGCCTCACAAGGCGTGAAGCGGGTGGACATCATGTGCCCCGGCTTCGCCACCGATTGCCTCGAAACGCTGGAAGAAATCGCGCAGGAAGCCCGGGTGGCCTTCATCAATGCCGGCGGGTCCGAGTTCAACTACCTGCCCTGCCTGAACGACCAGCACGAATGGCTGCTGGCCCTGACCGACATCGTGATCACGCACCTGCAGGGCTGGGACTGCAGCGGCGCGCCGGACACCGCTGCGTTGGCGGCCCAGCGCGAGCGCGCGCTCGCGCTCGGTGCCGAGCGCTGAACCGGTCGCCGCTGACTGACGACTCGACGCACAGGATGGGCACTTGAGACTCGACAAGTGGCTCTGGGCCGCCCGCTTCTACAAGACCCGCAGCCTCGCGACCGACGAGATCGGCAAAGGCCGGATCAGCGTCAACGCGCAAGCGGCCAAGCCGTCGCGCGAAGTGCGCCCGGGTGATCGCATCGAGCTGCGCCAGGGGCCGGTGCTGCGCACCATCGTCGTCGTGGCACTCAGCGAGATGCGCGGTCCGGCACCGATCGCCCAGGCCCTGTATCTGGAAACCGAGGAGAGCATCGCGCTGCGTGAGAAAGTGGCTCGCGAACGGCGCGAGGCGGCTGAACCGTCATTGGCGATCGAGCAAGGCCGCCCCACCAAGCGCGATCGCCGCAAGCTGACCGACTGGAACCGCTGGAGCGCCTCGGTCGACGGCGATTGACCCGCGTCTCTTGGGTATCGCCACTGGCCCTGCAAAGTCCCTCTTGAAATAGAGGGAATCGGCCTCAAGTCCCAGCTTGAAGGGAATCGAGCCGACATGAGCCAAAACGAACCACAAGCACCCGCAGACACCGATCCATCGAACGACCACAGCGCCAACGGTCCGTCGACAGCCGCCGACGCCAGTTCGAAGCTCGCCGAATTGGAGGCCAAGCACGCGGAGGTGGCCGACGCCTACCTGCGGGCCAAGGCCGAGGCAGAAAACACCCGCCGCCGCGCGGAAGACGAGATCTCCAAAGCACGCAAGTTCGCTGTCGAAGGTTTCGCAGAGAGCCTGCTGCCCGTGAAGGACAGCCTGGAAGCAGCGATCGCCCTGCCCAGCGCCACGCCAGAACAGCTGCTCGAAGGCGTACACGCCACCTTGCGGCAACTCGCCAGCGCGCTGGAGCGCAACCGGGTCATCGAGATCAATCCCGCTGCCAGCGCGAAGTTCGACCCGCACCAGCACCAGGCCATCAGCGTGGTGCCGGCCGATCAGGAAGCCAACACCGTGGTCGCGGTGCTGCAAAAGGGTTATCTGATTTCGGATCGCGTGCTGCGTCCGGCATTGGTCACCGTGACCGCCCCCAAATAACGATCACTTGATCGGGTGGCTGCACGCAGCCCCTTGAAAAACACGCAAGTTATCCACAACTTGTCATCAAGCCAGTTTCAACATTCAGGAGATTTCGACATGGCAAAAATCATCGGCATCGACCTCGGCACCACCAACTCGTGCGTGTCGATCATGGAAGGCAACACCACCAAGGTGATCGAGAACAGCGAAGGTGCGCGCACCACGCCGTCGATCGTGGCCTACCAGGAAAGCGGCGAGATCCTCGTCGGCGCCTCGGCCAAGCGCCAGGCCGTGACCAACCCCAAGAACACGCTGTACGCGGTGAAGCGCCTGATCGGCCGCAAGTTCACCGAGAAGGAAGTGCAAAAGGACATCGACCTGATGCCTTACACGATCGCGGCGGCCGACAACGGCGACGCCTGGGTCGAAGTGCGCGGCCAGAAGATCGCGCCGCAGCAGGTCAGCGCCGAGATCCTGCGCAAGATGAAGAAGACCGCCGAGGACTACCTGGGTGAAACCGTCACCGAAGCGGTGATCACGGTGCCCGCCTACTTCAACGACGCGCAGCGCCAGGCGACCAAGGACGCCGGCCGCATCGCGGGTCTGGACGTCAAGCGCATCATCAACGAGCCGACCGCCGCGGCACTGGCCTTCGGCCTCGACAAGAACGAAAAGGGCGACCGCAAGATCGCCGTCTATGACCTCGGCGGCGGCACCTTCGACGTCTCGATCATCGAGATCGCCGATGTCGATGGCGAGAAGCAGTTCGAAGTGCTGTCGACCAACGGCGACACCTTCCTCGGTGGCGAAGACTTCGACCAGCGCATCATCGACTACATCATTGCCGAGTTCAAGAAGGAGCAAGGCGTCGATCTGGGCAAGGACGTGCTCGCGCTGCAGCGCCTGAAGGAAGCGGCCGAGAAGGCCAAGATCGAGCTGTCCAGCGGCGCGCAGACCGACATCAACCTGCCCTACGTCACGGCCGATGCCTCGGGCCCGAAGCACCTGAACATCAAGCTCAGCCGGGCCAAGCTCGAAGCGCTGGTCGAAGACCTGATCGAGCGCACCATCGCACCGTGCCGTACCGCGATCAAGGACGCCGGCATCGCCGTGAGCGCGATCAACGACGTGATCCTGGTCGGCGGCATGACCCGCATGCCCAAGGTGCAGGAAAAGGTGAAGGAATTCTTCGGCCGCGACCCACGCAAGGACGTGAACCCGGACGAGGCCGTGGCTGTGGGCGCTGCGATCCAGGGCCAGGTGCTCGCCGGTGACCGCACCGACGTGCTGTTGCTCGACGTGACGCCGCTGTCGCTCGGCATCGAAACCTTGGGTGGCGTGATGACCAAGATGATCCAGAAGAACACGACCATCCCGACCAAGTTCTCGCAGACCTTCTCGACCGCCGACGACAACCAGCCGGCGGTGACGATCAAGGTGTACCAGGGCGAGCGCGAGATGGCCTCGGGCAACAAGAGCCTGGGCGAATTCAATCTCGAAGGCATTCCCCCAGCACCGCGCGGCACACCGCAGATCGAGGTCAGCTTCGACATCGACGCCAACGGCATCCTGCACGTGGGCGCCAAGGACAAGGGCACCGGCAAGGAAAACAAGATCACCATCAAGGCCAACTCGGGTCTGACCGAAGCCGAGATCCAGCAGATGGTGAAGGACGCCGAGCTGAATGCCGCCGAGGACAAGAAGAAGCTCGGCCTGATCCAGGCCCGCAATTCGGCCGACGCGATGATCCACAGCGTCAAGAAGAGCCTGACCGAGCATGGCGACAAGCTCGACGCCGGCGAGAAGGAAAAGATCGAGGCCGCCTTGAAGGATGCCGAAGCCGCGCTCTCGAGCGAGGACCAGGCCACCATCGAAGCCTCGACCGAAGCCCTGATGACCGCCAGCCAGAAGCTTGGCGAAAAGGTCTACGCCGACGCGCAGGCCGCAGCGGCTGCGGCAGGTGACGCGGCCGGTGCTGGCGCGGGACCCCAATCGGCCGGTTCGTCAGACAAGCCCGCCGACGACAATGTGGTGGATGCCGAGTTCACCGAAGTCAAAGAGAAGAAGTGACACGAACTCGATGACACACCGGCACCGGGGCGACCCGGTGACCTCGCCGCGTCAGGGTGCTCGTGCGCAAGCGCAGGCCCCACGCGGCGTTCTTGTTTGAACCAGACGCTGCGGCGTGACGGATGAATCGATGGCAAAGCGCGATTACTACGAGATCCTGGGCGTGGCGAAGAACGCCTCCGAGGACGACATCAAGAAGGCCTATCGCAAGCTGGCGATGAAGCACCACCCTGACCGCAACCAGGGTGACGATGCGAAGAAGGCAGAAGAGAAGTTCAAAGAGGCCAAAGAGGCCTACGAGATGCTGTCCGACGCGCAGAAGCGAGCGGCCTACGACCAGTACGGCCACGCCGGCGTCGACCCGAACATGGGCGGTGGATTCCGCCCCGGTGGCGACAACATGGGCGGTTTTGCCGAGGCCTTCGGCGACATCTTCGGTGACATCTTCGGAGGTGGCGGTGGCCAGCGCCGTGGCGGCGGCCAGCAGGTGTTCCGCGGCAGCGATCTGTCGTATCAGATGGAGATCACGCTGGAAGAAGCCGCTGCCGGCAAGGAAACGCAGATCCGCATCCCGTCCTACGAAAGCTGCGAGACCTGCAAGGGCAGCGGCGCCAAGCCGGGCACCAGCGCCAAGATGTGCGGCAGCTGCAATGGCTCGGGCGCGGTCACGATGCGCCAGGGCTTTTTCAGCATTCAGCAGACCTGCCCGACCTGCCGCGGCGCCGGCAAGGTGATCCCCGAGCCCTGCACTGCCTGCAGCGGCCAGGGACGCATCAAGAAATCGAAGACGCTCGAGGTCAAGATCCCGGCCGGCATCAACGAAGGCATGCGCATCCGCTCGGCCGGCAATGGCGAGCCCGGCACCAACGGCGGCCCACCGGGCGACCTCTACATCGAGATCCGCGTCAAGCAGCACGAGATCTTCGAACGCGATGGCGACGATCTGCATTGCACCGCGCCGGTCAGCATGATCACGGCGGCGCTGGGTGGGCAGATCCAGGTGCCCACGCTGAACGGCAAGGCCGAGATCGACCTGCCTGAAGGCACCCAGCACGGCAAGACCTTCCGCCTGCGCGGCAAGGGCATCAAGGGCCTGCGCTCCAGCTACCCGGGCGACCTGTACTGCCATGTCACCGTCGAAACGCCGGTCAAGCTGACCGAGCACCAGCGCAAACTGCTCAAGGAACTGGACGAGTCGTTCCAGAAAGGCGGGGACAAGCACTCGCCGAACTCGAAGTCGTGGTCGGATCGGGTCAAAGACATCTTCAAGTGAAGCGGTAGCGGGCCGATATCCGGTCACCCCCACCGGATATCGACCATTCATGCGTTTGACCCGCCAAGAAGCCGAAGACTGCAAGGCGCTGGTGATCGACAGCAACCCGACCTCGCGCAGTATCCTGATGAACATGCTGCGCGACATTGGCATCGGGCAGGTGTCGCAGACCAGCCGCGTGACCGACGCCCGACGCGAACTCGAGAACAACGAGTTCGACATCGTGCTGTGCGACTACCACTTCGACAATTCACCGATGTCGGGCCAGGACCTGCTCGACGACCTGCGGCGTTCGCAATTGCTGCCCTACGCCACCGTGTTCGTCATGGTCACCGGCGAGTGTTCGTACACCAAGGTCGCCGAGGCCGCTGAATCGGCGCTCGACAGCTACCTGATCAAGCCGCACGCCGCTTCTGCACTGGAAGAGCGCGTGCTGCAGGCGCGCCACCGCAAGAAGGTGCTGCGCCCGATCTTCAAGGCGATCGAAGCCGGCGACTTCGCCGCCGCCGCGCGCCTGTGCCAGGAGCGTTACCAATCCCGTGGCGAGTTCTGGCTGTATGCCGCGCGCATCGGTGCCGAGCTGTTCCTGCGGGTCGGTGACCACGCCTCGGCACGCGCGCTGTACCAATCCGTTCTCGACGCACGCGGCCTGCCCTGGGCCCGGCTGGGCCTGGCCCGTGTCGACCTCGCGGTCGGCCAGATGGCGAAAGCCGCCCAGACGCTCGACAGCCTGATCGAAGAACAACCCGGCTATGCCGACGCCTACGACGTGATGGGACAGGTGCAGATCGAGCAGGGCCAGCTGGGCGATGCCCTGGAAACCTACCGCACGGCGGCCACGATCACGCCGCACAGCATCACACGGCTGCAGAAGCAGGGCACGCTGGCGTTCTTCCTCGGGCAGACCGACGACGCCACCGCCGCGCTGGAGCGATCGGCGCGCCTGGGCGTGACCTCCAAGATGTTCGATTGCCAAAGCCTCGTGCTGCTGGCGATGATGCATTTCGACAAGCGCGACACCAAGGCGCTGGGGCGGGTTGTCTCCAACCTCGCACTCGCGCTGGAACGGCAGAACGACAGCCCTCGACTTCAGCGCTACTTCCGCGTGGCCAGCGTGCTTCAGGCCCTGCAGGCCCGCCAGTTCGCCGACTGCGCGAAGCTCGTTCGCGAGCTGGCCGCCGACATCCGCTGCGAAGATTTCGACCAGCAGGCCGCCACCAACCTGCTCGCGGTGCTGGCCCGGCTGCGCCAGAACGAGGTCGCGCTGGACGAGGCCGAATCGTGGGTCACCGAAATCGCCCAGCGCTACTGCGTGTCGAAGGCCTCGTGCGAGGTGCTGTGCGGAGCGGCTGCAAACGATCAGGTCTACGCGGCGCTGATCCACGAGGGCCAGCACGGCATCAGCAGCATGGCCGAAAAGGCGATGGCGCACAGCCTCAGCGGATCACCCACGGCCGCCGTGGAATCTCTGATGGCCAAGGGTCTCGAAACGCTGAACGCCAAGCTGATCGAGCTGGCCACCGCGGTGCTGCACCGCCACGCGGCCAAGATCGCCGACCACGCGGCACTGGCGCAGCGGATCAGTGAGCTGAAGAGCCGCTACTGCAGCCAGGGCACGCAACTCAGCCTGGGCCAGTCCTCGTCCCGGACGGCGGGCGGCCTGACGCTGCGGGCCTGAACCACCGGGCCGCAACGGTCAGTAATCTCCGCCGGCACTGCCCGGCGCCAGGTTGTCGAACTTGGTCAGCGGCTTCAGGAAGGTCAGCTTCACGGTGCCGGTCGGCCCGTTGCGCTGCTTGCCGATGATGACTTCAGCCACGCCCGGCTCCTTGCAGGCTTCCTTGGTGTAGTACTCGTCGCGGTAGATGAACATGATGACGTCGGCATCCTGCTCGATCGCGCCGGACTCGCGCAGGTCGCTCATCATCGGCCGCTTGTCGGTGCGCGACTCGACGCTGCGGTTGAGCTGCGACAGCGCGATCACCGGGCACTGCAACTCCTTCGCAAGCGACTTCAGTCCCCGCGAGATCTCTCCGATCACCGTGGCTCGGTTCTCTTCGTTGCCGCCGCTGCCGCTCATCAGCTGCAGGTAGTCAACCACGATCAGCCCGAGCTTGCCGCACTGCCGGGCCTGGCGCCGGGCCCGGGCGCGCAACTCGCTGGGCGACAGCGCCGGGCTCTCGTCGATGAACATGCTGATGGTGCCGAGCTTCTCGATCGCCTCGGTCAGCCGGCCCCACTCATCGTCCTTCAGCGCACCGGTGCGCAGGTGCTGCTGGTCGATGCGCCCGAGCGAACCGACCAGCCGCAGCGCCAGCTGGGCGGCACCCATTTCCATCGAGAAGATGACGACCGGCAGGCCTTCCTGCACCGCCACGTGTTCGGCGATGTTCAGCGCCAACGCCGTCTTGCCCATCGACGGGCGCGCGGCCAGCACGATCAGGTCGCCCGGCTGGAAGCCGGCTGTCATGCGGTCCAGGTCGAAGTAGCCGGTGCGCACACCGGTCACCTCTTCGGCGCCGTTCTCGTGCAGCTCGGTCACCCGATCGAGCAGTTGCACGACCAGCGCATCCATGGACTGGAAGCCCTGTCGCGAGCGCGAGCCTTCCTCGCCGATCTTGAAGATCTTCGCCTCGGCCTCGTCGAGGATTTCCGACACCGCCCTGCCCTGCGGATTGAAGGCGCTGGTGGCGATCTCGTCGCTGGCAGACACCAGCTTGCGCAGTACCGCCCGCTCACGAACGATCTCGGCATAGCGGCGCAGATTGGCCGCGCTCGGCACGCTTTGCGCCAGCGCGTTCAGGTACACCAGCCCACCGCATTCCTCGGCCTTGCCCAGGCTTTGCAGTTGCTCGAACACCGTGATGACGTCGGCCGGTTTGCTGGCGTTGATCAGCGCACCGATGGCCGCATAGATCGCACGGTGCTCGAAGCGGTAGAAATCGCTGTCGGTGAGCAGATCACCCGCGCGGTCCCAGGCGCTGTTGTCGAGCAGCAAGCCGCCCAGCACGCTCTGTTCGGCTTCGATCGAATGCGGCGGCATTCGCAGTCGCGCGACCTCGTCGTCCCCGCGCGGGGGTGGGTTGGAAAACGGAGGGGAGGAGATCAGTGCCGACATCCGAAGATCATAAGAGTCGCCACGCCCGGGGCCTGTGCATAAAGCTGTGCACAGGCTGGGCACGAGCAGGGGAAATCAGGCTGAAAACCTGTGTGCAGCCGCGGATCAGGCCCCAGAGCCCGTCGCCGCCTTGATTTCCTCCTGCACCCGCAGCCGGGCATGGACATAAGCGCCCTGCGGCACGTGCAGCAGATCGGCAATGCGCCACAGCACATGGCGCTCATGGTCACTGAGGTGGCCGTCGGCATAGGCCACGCGCCACATGTGCTCGACCATGCGCAGTTTCTGCGGCATGTCGAAATGGTCGTTGATGCGCGAGGTAAAGGCGAACAGATCGGTGGCACTACGTGCAGTGGTGACGGCCAGCTCGGTCAGCTGCGCGGCCTCGTCGGGTGACAGGTCAAAGCGGTCACGCAATGCTGTCAGCACGGCGGCCCGTTCGCTGGCCTCGAAACTCGCATCGGCGCGCATCACCTCGACCAGCATGACCGCCGTGGCCAGCCGAAGCGCATGCTCGTCGGAGGCGGCCTCGCGGGTGGCCGCAGGAGACAGCACCGCGTCGAAAAATTCTTTGAGGGACTGGAACATGCTCAAATGATGGCACGGGGCGGTCGCCTGCCATCAGGTGACTGCACGTGCCTTTCCCTTCAACCACTCTCAAGAGAACCACATGAGCGCTGACAAAGACCGCGGCATCCGCCGACAAAAACAAAAACGGGCGAAGGACCTCAAGCGCCAGGCCAAGCAGCGCACCCCAGCGGGCAGCGACGCGAAGCCGGCGAACGGCCAGGCGCCGCAAGCCGCCGCCTGATCCAGGCAGCGTCCGGGTGGCGTGCGGCGACCGGCGGCTCACGCCGCGCCGCGGCCACCCCGGTGGCTTGACTTTTGGCGCCCCGTCCGCATGTAAGAGTCATTCCGATGTTATCCACCGCACAGGAGTCCAGCATGCCCGCACCGAAGGTTCAAACGCCGCGCAACGCCGTGAACACCGCCGTGGCACTCGCGCACCTGCTCGAGCGCATCGACCGCAGCGGTGACCCGATCGATGGGGCTCAGTACCAGATCGTGGTGTCCCGGCTCAAGACCGCCTTGGCGGCCGACCTGCCCGACACGGCCTTGGCCGCTGTGCTGAAAACGTACCCGTCTACCGCCGAGTTGTACGAGAACATGCATTACGAGGTGTCCGGACTGTCGCGTTCCTCGCTCGAAAGCGCCGTGTCGGCCGAAATGCAGACCACCGAGCTGCTGGGCAAGTTCGCGCTGCACCGCCGCACCCGGAGCCAGTGAAGCGTCCAGGCCGGGTCTGCGCTCCGCAGGGCCCGGTCAGAACAGCGCCAGCACCAGGCTTGCGTCGACGCGGACGGAGCGAGGCTCTTCGGCTCGCTTGAGCATCTGATGCCCCACCGTCAGCCGCCCGAAAAACCGTGGGCTGATCCGCAGCTCGAAGCCTGCGCCAATGCTCTGCAGGGTGATGTCGCGCTGGCCCGGCCCGTTCGGTCGTGTCTGGCCTCGGTCCAGGTAGCCCAGCACCGTCACATCGGGCCTCATCGACTCGGAGGCCAGTCCACGCAGATCCAGTGCCCGGCGCAATTCGAGGTTCACGACATAGCCCTCGAGCCCGCTGTAATAGGCGTTCGAGTAGGCCCGCACCGTGCCGGCACCGCCGAGGAAATACTGAGCACTGCTGGGCAGCCGTTGCTGGCTCGTCGCCTGCCAGCCCAGACTGGCACGCCCCTCGAATCCGCTCCCAAGATCCTGATCGCGCTCGAGACTCCCACGCAGCACGGTGTAACCCAGATGCTCGGGCGAGTGCGAATCGCCCATGGTGGCGCTGACGCTGCCCGACCAGGCGCCACTCTCATCGCTGCGCAGCGCGTCGATGCCCAGACTGAAATCGACCGTCTCGACTTTCTGCAGCTTGACCGACTGGATGAAGGTCAAAGAGCGGCGGTCCACCACGCCGAGGTTGGCCGCGATCAGCGTGCGCTGATCGACCCAGACCGGCTGGCGCAGCGACGCGGTCCAGGACTCGGCCTGGCCCGAAACATTCAGCGGCGCGAACGGCCCGTACTTGATGCGGGTGCGGTCGTCGTTGTAGCCGAACGAAAAACGGCCGCCCCAGGAGTTGACAGGCACCGAGTACGACAAGGCCCGGCCGTCGTAGCCGCGGGCTTGCGTCGTCGAGATCGTCAGTTCATCGCGGTAGCCGAACAGGCTGTGGTTGGCGTACACCGCGCCCACCCGGTACTCGCCAGTGCTGCGGCTGCCTGCGGTGTCGGTGAACAGGCTCACCGAATGGCGCGACGGCTCCTGCGCCGCCAGTTCGACATCGGTGGTCGCGAAGGCCTGCCCGGGCTTCAGCACCGCGCGGAGCTGGACATCGTTGGTGCGGTTGAACCAGATCAAGTCGCGCTCCAGCCGGGCGATGTCCACCAGCGAGCCCGGAGCGTCGTGCATGCGATCGAGCACGTAGGACGCTGCCGTCGAATCGTTGCCGCGCAGCTGATAGGCGCCGATCTTGCCTTCGATCAGGCGAATCATGATCACGCCGCCGGAGACGTCCTGCGCAGGGATCACCGCCTCGGCCGCGATGGCGCCGCGCGCCTTGTACAGGGCGTTGACACGCGCGACCAGCGTCTGCAGGTCGGCGAAGCCGACTTCCTTGCCTTCGTAGTCGGCGGCGATCTTCTTCAGCTCGGCCTCCGGCAAGAGGGCCGATGGCGAGAACTCGACGCGCTTGACGGTGACGCGCGCTGACGAGGCCGATGCAGCACCGTCCTTGCGCTCGACGGCGCTGCGATCCAGCGGCGAGGCGCTTGAATTGCTGCGCGAACGCTGGCGCTCTTCTTCGAGCAGTTTCTTTTGCTGTTCGATCGACTGGCGCTGTATCGCGCCGGGATCGAGCGATGGCGGCAACTGCACCGGTGGCGTCTGTGCCTGCGCCAGTCCCGCGCTCGCGAGACCGACCGCCGCCCACCAATGCCAGCGGGCGCCAGCGGGTGCGGTACGCGACGCGGCGGGCCCTGCAGCGCTTGCGCGGCTGCGCGGGCGATCCGAGGTGATGTCCTGGGAATGCTTCATGGGCGGCTGGGCTCGGTCGGTTCAGGTGATGAGGGGTTGGGTTCATCGGCTGCAGGCGCGCCACCCGCATTGAGTTGCAGCGGCAGCGAGGTGAACTCGACCGGACCGCTGACGCTTCGGCGCTTGGGCTGCGGCACCTCGCTCGCCGAACCGAACTGCGCTTTCGCGATCTCGTCGAGCAGGGCATCGGCCAGCGTCACGTTGCGCCCGGCCGGGCTGTCGGTCATGAACTCAGGCCGACGCTGCAGCACATAGCCGGTGGTGACCAGCGAACGCCCGAGCAGCGAGAAGTTCAGATCGTGGCCCGGCGCGTACAGCTTGATGTCCACATCCTCCAGCCCGTTGTTGCGCGAGTCGACCACCAGCTGGGTCAGCGGTGTGAGCACGTTCAGACGGGTGCCGAGCACGCCGCGTTGCACTGCCACGGCCCCCAGCCCCGACACGTTCAGCTCGCCCAGGTCGGCCGAGAAGAAGTCGAACACGACGCTGTTGGGGTTGACGATGTCCAGCGTCACCGAGTCGGCCATGTCGCCGTCCGGTCCTGACACGGTGGCGTGCAGACCCTCGGTCGAGGTGTTGTTGACGCTGCCGGTGATGGTGCGACCCGACAGGCCGAAGAAGCTCGAGACGTCGATCGCCCCGGCCGACAGCTGATCCTGCGCATGGAACTCCACCACCGGCGCCGACGTGTGCCCTGCGGTGATGTCCTGACCGGCGTTCATCACGACACGGGTGGCCGCCTGCACCTCCTGCGTCACGATGCTGCCGTTGGGTGCGTTCACCGTGATGCCGCCACCGGTGGAGATGATGCTGCCCGCGATCACACCGGTGCCGCCGAACAGGTTGATGTCGCCCGGCGCGCTGGCGCTGCTGAGGTTCAGCAGGCCCTGGGTGCTGAGGTTCAGGTTGCCGGTGACGGCCACCGCCGCAGCAGACGCCACGTCGATCTCCAGCGGGTTGGCCGTGGCGGCATCGATGCTGCCGTCGGCTCGCAAGGTGCCCGTGCCGACACCGTTCTGTGCCGACAACGTCATCACTGCACCGGGTTGGTTGGCGGTGATGTCGAGATGGACATCGCCGCCATCGAGGATCCGGCCGTGGGTCGAATGCCCGCTCACCGCGTTGCTGGTGGCGTTTCCGGTCGAGATGCCGGTCACGATGGCGTCGCCGGTGGCATCGAAGCGCACCGTGCCGGTGTCGGCGCGCACGGTGGCGTCGTCCAGGATGCGGAGCTCGTCGGCCGTCAGCGTGATGTTGCCGCTGAGCGAGCGCACGGCCGAGGCCGACGCCACCTCGGTGCTGGTGCCGGCCAGCGAATTCGGATCGCCGACCAGGATGTCGCGCGCGCCGCTCAGGGTGAGCCGCTTGTCGCCCACCAGATCGATCGCGCCCGGCGCCACCACGCGGCCATTGATGCTGCCGTTCTCGTGCGCCACGATGCGGATGCGGTCGCCCGCGTTGACCGCATCGGCGCCGTCGACCACCGCACCGAGCGTGAAGTTCGATGCCACCAGCGGATTGGTCGGTCCCTCGAGGAAGATCGATCCACCGGCCTGCGCCTGGATCAGGCCGCTCAGCGGCGTGCCGATGTTGCTGCCCACCGCCAGCGCCTGGTCGAGCGCCAGGTTGCCGATCGAGCCCTGCGATGCGGTGATCTGCACCGTGCCCCCCAGCAGCACCAGACCCGCGTTGTCGTCGGGCCGCGCATTGACGACCGAGCCGGTGCTGCTCTCCACGGTGATCGCACCACGCGAGAAGATGCCGCCGATCGCGAAATCGCCAGTCTCGATCAGGTTGATGCGACCGACACCGCGCGCGGTGACGCTGCCATGGCTGTCGGCGGTGGCGCCACGCGTCACATCCACCCACAGTGGCGTGCTGCCATCGGCGTTGCCGCCGATGGTGGCGTTGGCGGCCTCCAGGATCAGGTCGCCCGCCGCGATGGCGGCGCGCGATGCGTCGATGGCCGAGATGGCGCCCTTGACCTTGAGTCGCACTTCACCATCGGCGCGGATCTGGTCGATCGGGGCAGCCCCCAACGACGCCAGATAGATGTTGCCGGTATCGGTGTTCACCACATGCTGCGTCAGCGGGTTGGCGCTGTTGCCGCCCTGGTTCACGCTGGCCGACACGCCGGTGGCCGCGCTGAAGTTCACCGGCAGACGCTGGCTGATGGTCAGCGTGCCGGTCTGGCGGGATGGGTCGGAGAACACGAAGTCGCTGAACTCGGCCGTCGCCAGCGCCACCTTCTCGCGGTCGGTCAGGTTGCCGTCGGTGTTGAGCGCAATGACCACCGCCTCGGGGTCGGTGGCCGCAAGCGTCGAGCCGATGCTGGTGCCCGCGATCAGCGTGACATGGCGGCCGGAGGCATTCGGCGCCTTGAGCACCGGGTTGGTGTCGGTCACGTCCTTCAACAGGCCGGGGTTCAGGCCCAGGGCCAGCTGCGAGGTGGTCCAGGTGGAGCCGGTGGCCTGCGCGGTCTGCTCGGCAGCGGATGCCACGTAGATGAAGCCCGCGACGCGGGTGCCTGCGCTCACGCCGGGCAGCGTTCCGGCGATGGCATCTGCCCGCACCTGGGCTGCGATCTGGTCCTGTGTCCAGCTCGGGTGCGCCTGCTTCAACAGGGCCGCTGCCGCGCCACGGGCGAGGGCCTGGGCGTCGTACGCGGCGATCTGCGATGACAACGCCCAGTAACGCTCGGTGCGCGCGTTCTCGAAGGCGGTGACGGCGGTGGCATCGGCCAGCGTGGCGCGCTCCGCGGCGCTCGCGGTGTAGCGCCAGGCGGCGTCGAAGGTGGTCGGCGCGTGCTGGTCGGTGCGGATCTGCCAGTACTGCGCATAGTCCTGCGTGCGCCCGGTCTCGTAGACACGCAGCGCCTGCGCCACCTTCTGGTCGTTGGCCGCACCGGCCCGCAGCGTCACGCTGTCCCAGAAGCTGCGCAGCTGATCCCAGGTGCGGGTGTCGAGGGTGTACTCGGGGTTGTTGTCCAGGATCCGGCCCGGTGCCGTCAGCCGCACATCGCCGCCCAGCGAGGTCACGGTGTCGACCAGCAGGTGGCCCGCGACGTTGCCCGCCGAGACTTGCTCGTCGATGCCGATGTCGCCCGCGGCCGAGGCCTTCAGACCATAGAAATGCTGGTTGCCGCGGTCGGCGGTGTAGCCGCTCTGGATGTTCAGTGGCAGCCGGGCATTCGTGTTGCCGCTGATGCCGCCAATGGCGCCGTTCGACGAGCTCAGCTCGATGCGCTCGGCGCGGATCAGGTTGCCGGCGTCGCCGTACAGATCGCCCTGCGCACTCAGCACGACCTTGCCCTGGCCGGCGGTCGCGTCCCCGCTGGCGCTGACGGTGGCCACCTTCAATGCACCGGCGATCTGGTTGATGTTCACGTTGCCTGCGCTGGCGCTGGCAGTCAGGGCGCCCCCGAGCAGCACGTTGACCGGCGTCGTGTTGCCGCCGATGGAGCCGTTGGTGCCCGTGATCGACAGATTGCGGGTGTCGATCAACGCACCGCTGCCGCTGTCGAACGACTTCGCCGTGATGGTCGTGTCGCCGTAGCGGTTGTTCAGCTGGTTCTGCGCGGCCAGGCTCACCGCCTGGCCCGAGTTCACGGTCAGCGACGGGGTGTTGGCGCCCAGGAACTCGACGCGGATCGGGTAATCGGCCTTGACCGAATTCGAGGTGACGGTCGTGGTACCGGTGACCTGCTCCCACACCGAGGTGTAGCGGGAGGCGATGCACAGCGTCCACCAGTTGCAGTCGTTCCACTCGTCGATCTTGGTGTAGACCGAGCTGGTGGTGCGCGTGTTCGATGTCTGCTTGGTCGCCTGTGTGCTGGTGGCTGCGGTGGGATCGTCCACCAGCTTGTTCGCATGCGCCGTGGTCAGGCCGGCCGGCTTGACGTACGACAGGAAGGTGCCGTTGGGCAGCGGGTAGTTCGACAGCACGTTCGGGCCGCTGGTCAGCGTGCGGCTGACGTTGTCCGGCGGCAGCGACAGCGACGAGGTGCCGAAGAAGCTGGCGCCGCTGAAGCGCCACTCGTACTTGGTGGAGGTGTCGGTGCCGTTGGTGTAGATGTAGCGCAGACCCGCCTGCGGGTCGTAGGTGCCCAGGCGCACCGTCTGGGTGGTGACGCGCGACTGCGCGTTCTGGATCGCCTGCGAGTTCTGGATCTCGGTCAGGCTCAGGTTGGTCGTGCTGGCGAGCGGACCGGTGTATTCACCCGGATTGAAGCTGCCGTCGGCATTCCAGTAGCCGGTCTGCTTGACGGTGATGGCATCCTGATCGCGGCTGATCACGGTGTGGATCGCATTCACCACCGCCTGCCCGTTGACGACATCGACCGATTGCACGTCGGTGATGTCGATCGTGCCGACGGTACCGCGGCCCGGACGCGTCGGGTCGGGGTCGGCGCCGGTGTCGATCGTCTTCAGGACCAGCTTCGCGCTGCTCAGGTTGTTGATGGCCACCTGCCCGAAGCCATCGAGCACCGCCAGCTTGCCAGTGCCGCCGGTGGTGCCGTTGGCGGTGTTGATGATCTGACCGAACAGCGTGATGTTGCCGCCGTGCACCTTGGCGGTCGAGGTCATCGTGATGGTGTTCGTCGCCGGGTCGTAGGTGGCGCCGATGACCGAGGCGTCGCCACTCGGGTTGTACAGGTCGACCTTCTCGCCGTAGAAGTCAGCTTGCGCCTTGGTGATGACGGTGGTCTTGTCCGGCCGCAGGAAGCGCAGATCGGCGTCGACCGGAATGTCGAGGGTGTAGTTGACGATGCCGCTTTGCACCGTGCCGTTGATGTTCAGGTACCGCGCACTGATGAACACATTGCCGTTGGCCACGATGCCCGCGCCGGGCGCTTTGTTCTTGTTCGGCGCCAGAACCCCATCGCCGCCCTGGATGTTGGCGTTCGGTTCGCCGGCCACCGAGTTGAAGCCGTTGACGTAGCTCTGCACGAAGTCGCCGTTCTTCGCCAGGATCGCCACGCTGCCTGCGGTGATGCTGCCATCGACGTAGATGTCGCCGGCATCGCTGCTGACACTCACCAGGCCGTTCGGGTTCGAGATGAGCTTGCTGGGTTCGCCGAGGGTGTCGCGGTAGGCGATGGTGATGTCGGGTGCCGCCGCCGGGATGCGCCGATTCACATCTGGCGAGGCCGGATCGTAGGCACCGGGGTCGTAGGTGCTGACGATGCGGATCTCGGGCTGGCCTTGCAGTCCGTTGGCACCCACCACCCCGTTCTCGCGCGACATGATCGTCGGCACCGAGCCCAGATAGCTCGGGTTGAAACGCTGCACGTCGGCGGTGTTGTTGACCAGGAAGCCGTTCAGGCGCACGTTGCCGCCGGTCGAGTCGACCGTCAGGTTGCCGATCTTCATCGAGGCCGGCGAGTTGTTCAGGATCCAGATCTTCGCGTCGCCCGGCGCCTCCAGCGAGCCGGTGCCCGCGAGCACATCACCGCGCACGTTGACATTGCCGAGCTTGACGCTGATGTCCGGGAAGGTCAGCACCTTCTGCGAACCCGCGACCGCTGGTGTGTTGTCGGCCGCAGTGACCGTGGCCACGCTGCCCGCGATTGCGGTGGCCGCGTCGGCCACCAGCCCGGCCTGGGTCGACACCACGTTTGCCGCAGTGCCGGTGCTGCTGGCGTTGAACTTCGCCAGCAGGCCGGTGGTCGGGCTGTTGGCCAGCAGCGCGTTCGCGACCGCAGTCACCCGCCCGGTGTCAGCGTTGCCGCTGCTGGCGGTGTCACGCCAGCTGCCGGACAGGGTGGACTGCGCGGTGGATGCCAGCGACAGCTGGCTGAAGATGTTCGCCGCCGACGACACGATGCTCGCGTTGGCCGACTTGATGCTGTCCATCTGACCCGACAGCGCGGCAATGCTGGTCGGCAAATCGCCGGTGGCGCCGGCACGGCGCAGGGCCAGCAGGCTGATGTTGCTCATCGTCTGCTGCACCGCCCCGAGGTAGCCGCTGCCACTGACGATGCGCAGCGAGCCGTCGGTCGACACCGATTGGGTCAGCGCTCCCAACGGCCCGACCACCGGGTTCAGGCAGGCGCCGGCGGTGGCGTCGCAGGCATAGGCGTAGTTGCCGATGTCGGCGGTCTTGGTGCGCAGCGTGGTGTAGCTGGCGTCGGCGCTGTTGCGGTTGCTGGTCAGGCCGGCATAGGTCGTGTTGGCCGACAGATTGGGCGCGGTCGGCGCATTCTTCATCCCCACCAGGTTGGTGTTGATGACCGTGTTGTTCGCATCGATCGCGGTGTACGCATTGACCAGGCTGCCGACCGCACCGATCTGCTCGGCGTTGGTCGCCCCGGTGATGTCGCCGGTGATCAGTGTCTGGTGGGCGGCCAGCGCGGTGTCCACCGCACCCGCTGCCGCGGTGGCGGCGCTGCCCTGGTTGGTCAGCGCCTCGGTCTTCTGACCGATGCCCTGCGAGCCGAGTTTCTTGGTGAGGAAATTGATCTCGGCCTGGTACGCGTCGCGCGACACCGGATCGGACTGGTACTTCGCCCGCAGACCTTGCAGCAGGGCCAGGCGCTCCAGCAGCTTCGAGTTGGGCGCCGCGTTCGAGACCTGGATCTGGCCCGCAGACAACTGCCCGGAAGACAGGTGGCCGATGTACGGATTGCTCAGGCTGCCGTTCAGCGGGTTGGCAGCCAGCCCGGGGTACTGCGTGCTGTTGACCTGCGTGTAAGCCAGATCCCAGACCACCGAGCCATCGGGGTTGGTCGAGACGATCACCGGATCGATCTGCGTGGCCGACTGACGCAGCAGGCCCGACAGCACGCGGCCGTCGGCGTTGACACGCGCCACGCCACCCGGCGTCGGCGCGATGCCGCCGGTGATGTCGAGCGAGGCATCGATGCCCACCGCACTGGCGATCTTGCCGGCCACTTCGCGGTACAGGTCCTTGCCCACACCGACCGCACTCACCTGGATGTTGCCGCGGTTGGCCGCCACACCGATGTCGCTGGCCGCCAGCAGATTGCTGTTCGCACTCAGGTTCACCGTCGAGTTCTGCGTCACGCGGGTCTGTGCGTCGGGGGTCGAGTTGATCGGCACCGCCGTCTTGTTCCACAGGTTCACCGCGGTGTGCGCGAGGATCGAACTCGCCTGGTGGGCAGAGTTTTCGCCGGCCGCCACGTTGACCTTGCCCTGCGCCGCATCCGCGGCCAGCAGCAGCGCCCCGTCGCCCACGGTGGTGGTGTTCGTGCCGACGAAGTTGACGTAGGCCTTGCCCGAGGGCGCACCGGCCAGACCGTAGGCGTTGGCCACCGCGCGCGCATCGAACTTCGCGTCGGTGCGGCTGCCGATGTCGATGTTGCCGGCGTCGCTGGTGATGGTCGAGTCCCGGCCCAGCGTGACGATGGCATTGACCTTCGGATGCGTGCCGTCAGCCGGGTCGCCGGCCGAGCCGGCGTTGATGATCGAGTTGGATTCGGCCAGTGCGATCGCACCCGCGGAGTCCAGCTTGGTCTTGTCGTACGACACGATGACGTTGTCCGCGTCGAGGGTGAAGGCGTTGCTGCCGCTGAGCATCAGCACATGGAACAGCGAGTTGTCGCCGGTGCTGACGTTGGTGCGCTGGTCGATCGTGGTCACCGTGCGGCCGGCGGGCAGGTTCAGCAGACCACCGGAACCGGAGTTCACGTTCCAGGCCGCGCCATCGGCCACGTCGATGGTGTTGATGTCGGAGTTGCGGCCCCACCAGTACTTGTGGGTCGCGTTGGTCGCGGCGAGCGCGATCTGGCCTGCGGTCACGCTCGCGCCGTTGCCGACATCGACATTGACCCGGCTGGACACCGCGTGGCTGTTGCTCGCACCGCTGGCGCCGGCCAGCGAGGCCTGGGTGCTGTCGACCTTGCCGTTGTAGACGGTGTCGTGGTTGGCAGCAAGCGTCAGGCTGCCGGTGGCGATGCCGCAGGTGGCCGACGGCGCGCCACAGGTCGACGCCCCGATGGCAGCACGCGTGTCGCTGGTCTCGACGGTGTTGGCGGTCGCCGCCGCACCGGCGATCACGCCGCCACTGCCGGAGACGGACTGGGCAACGTTGGTGTCGGTGCCCTGCGCGGTGATGTGGGTCTGGCCGGTGGTGCCGCCCACCACCGCGACGTTGTCGCCAAAGCTGGCGGTGGTGCGGGAGTTCGAGCGCGCATAGGCGTCGTTCGAGCCGATTGCCGCGATGCCGAAGGCCAGACCGCTCGAGCTGGCGTCCTGCCGGCTGAGGTTGGTGGCCGTCACGTCGAGTGCGCCCGGCACCGTCAGCAAGCTGCCGTTGCCGACGCTCGCCGTGACCGGCGCGGCCACCCCGAGGCTGCCGTAATCGGCCTCGGCGCTGGTGCCGACCGCGCCCAGCAGCGCACCGCCCGAGGTGCCCGAGGCACTGGCACGCACGGTGGTGTTCAGCGCATGGCTGCGTTCCAGCACATGGGCGTCGATGGAGTTGTCGAAGGCGTAGACGAAGTCGGGCAATTCATGGGTCGCCGACACGGTGAGGTTGTCGGCCGTCAACACGGTGCCGGTGCCGAGGTAAGCGCTGATCAGCGGGGCCGAGCGGGCCTGGGCGATCGAGGCCCCGACGCTGACACCCCCGCTGACGGTGAAACCCAGCGCGTCGGCGCTGGCCCCGGCCGCACCGATCGCCTGCACGAGCGCGTCACCGGTCAGCTTGACCGTGCCGCCATCCACATAGGCCCGGACCGTGGGTGCCGCGGTGGCGGTGGCTTTCGAACCGGTGGCCGCCAGCGCGATGCCGCCGGCCGCGGCCAGCGTGCTGCTGGTCGCCTTGACCCGCGAGTCGGCCGACACCTCGAGGTCGCCGACCACGTCGCCGCTGCCCGAGCCAATGAAGGCACCGCTGTCGATGTGGGCCTCGGTGGTGCCGCCGATCTCGCTGGTCGCGATCGAGGCGCCCCCCGCGACTGCGCCGATGCTGGCACCGATGGCCTGCGCATCCAGCGTGCGCACGTCCTGGGCTTCGACGGTCAGGCGTCCGGCGCGGTGCACCTTGGCGCCACTGCCAATGGTGGCGGTGGTGGTGCTGGCGTTGTCGGTGAGACCGGCCCACGCGGCGTTGACAGCCACGATGCCGCCAGTGCCGGCGAAGGCCAGCCCGTTGGCGGTTTCGGTGAGCGAGGCGTGCACCAGCACGTCGCCGGTGGCGGTGATCTCGGCGTTGGAGCCGATCGACGCCTGGTTGTTGAGGGTGAAGTTGGCAATGCCGATGCCCGCGCCCAGTCCCAGCGCGCCCACCGCCGCCGCCCCGGTGGTGGCGTCATAGGTCAGGGTGCTGCGAGCGTTGACAGCCACATCACCGCCACTGACCACGATGGCCCCGGCGCCGATCGACGCTGAATTGCCCGCCGCCGGCGTGCCGGAAGTGGCCGCACCGGTCGAGACGGATGTCCGCTTTGCCTGCGCCTGGGCGCTGATCGACTTGACGTGGTCGTTGTCCGATTGCTTGAGCAGGTCGTCGACCGCACTGCCCTTGGCTTCGTTGTCCGCCTGGTCCTTGACGTTGCCGTCGTCGGTGCTGAGCTGGCTCTGTGCATCGGCGCCCAGCTTGTCGCCGACCGAATACACCGACACGCCGGCCGCCACCGCTGCGACACCGCCCGAGGCGCTGACCACGACGGTGTCGAGGTCGGTGCTGGACAGCGCATTCACCGTCACGTCGTTGAGCGCATGCACCTGCGCGCGGTCACCGATGCCCGCATGGGTGTTGTTCTTGGCGGTGAGCACGTCCACGCCGCCCGACAGCCCGACGGCCCCGACCCCCACCGAGCCGGTGAAGGCGAGCGACTTGAGCTGATTGCGCGCCGTGACGTTGACATCCTGCGCGGTCGACGCGCCGGTGTTCGTCAGGTTGATCTTCGCGTCGTTGCCGATCACCGCCTGCGTGCTCGAATTGACCAGGGTGACGGTGACCGCACCCGACACGCCCGCATAGAGGCCGCCAGCGCCGCTGGCCGACACCATGAACAGGTCTTCCTTCGAGGTCGCCTGAACCTGCAGGCCCTTCATGGCAGCGGTGCGGGTGTCGGAGCCCGAGTCCGGCAGGTAGCCGGTGAAGGTACCTGCGCCGCCGAGCGCGTTGACGGTGACCTCGTTGCCTATGGTCGCCTGGGTGTCCTTGGTGATGCTGTTCACGCCCACCGCCACACCGAAGCCGGCCGCTCCGAACCCGGCGGCAGCAGCGCCGGCAATCATGTTGGTTTCGGTGTCGTCGCCGGCCACCACGCGGGTGTTGCCGCCGGCATCGACCCGGGTGGTCGCGCCAGTGCCACCAACGATGGTGGCGTAGGTGGTGTCGTTGAGCGAGATGACGCCCACCGATCCGGCCACCGCCACCGTGCCGGCCGCAGCCAGGCCGGCACCGAGTTCCAGGTATTGCGCCTGCCCATGGGCCAGCACCTCGACATCGCGTGCGGCCTTGACCTGTGCGTTCTTGCCGATGGTCGCCTTGACGGTGTTGTTGGCCACGATCACATCGGCGGCCGCGCCCACGGCAGCGGCCCCTGCCCCCGATGCGGCACCCGCCAGCCCGAGGTGGAACTGGTCGCTGCCGGCGGCCACGCGCACCGACTGGCCGGCATTCGCCACCGTGCCGTTCTGGTTGATGCGGGCCGACTCGCCGATGCCGGCTTCGGTGTCGGTGGTCAGCGTGGCCACGTTGCCGCCGATCGTGACGGCCAGCGCACCGCCGGCCGCCCCGGTCACCGAGAACGAGTTGAGCTTGTCGCGGTTCGTCGCGGTCACGGCCAGGCCACGCATCAGCGTGGTCGTGGGCGTGGCCGTTCGGGTGTTCGTGACGCCCTGGAACGCGTTGCGATTGCCGATGGCATCGCTGTTGCCGCTGGCGATCGAGCCGCCCTGCGCGTCTTCAGGCGCCAGCGTGCTCTTGACCCGGCCGTTGCCGCTGATCGCGCCACCGAAATCGACCGCGATGTCGCCGGTCGCGGCCTGGATGCCACTGGCACCGTTGCCCAGCACCTCGACATCGGCGCTGTCGCCGATCGAGGCGCGGGTGGTCTTGTCGAACAGCGTGACGCCTGCGGCCGCGCCGATCGCGCCCGAGCCACCGGCCGAGGCGCTGCCGGAGATCAGGTCCATCACGCTCTGGTCGTCGGCCGAGATCAGCGCGTTGCCGCGCACGCGCAGCGTGGCGTTGTTGTCGAGATAGGCCAACGTGGTGCCGGTCAGCGAGTACACCGACACCGAACCCGCCGCGCCGGCCGAGCCACCCACGCCCAGGCCGATCGCGATCGAACGGAAATCCTCGGCCGCAGCCGACTGCACCAGCAGGTTGCCCGCCGTCTCGGCCCAGGCCCCTTGGCCCACATAGGCCTGGGTCGATTTGGTGATCACCGCCACATCGACAGACGCACCGACGCCCACGCTGCCGCCCGCCGCCGCGCCGGCCACCACATCGAACAACGAAGTCGTGTCCTGTGCCGACAGGCTGGCGCTCTGGCTCACCAGCGAGGCCGCCTTGTTCAACTCGGCACCGTCGCCGAGGTAGGCACGGGTGTCGGTGTTGATCACGTTGACCACGGCCGCGCCACCCACGCTGACCGAGCCGCTGGCGGCCCCGGCGATCGCGAAGGTGGTGAGGTCTTCACTCGCGGTGGCGCTGAGCGTGGTCGCGCCCGCAGCGTTGACCTTGGCGTTGTCGCCGATGTAGGCGCGGGTGACGAACTGGTGGCTGGCATCGGTGCCCACGGTGTTGACCGCCCCCACCACACCGACCGCGACGCTGCCGCTCACCGCCAGACCACTGGCCACGTTCAGGCCCTTGACGGTGTTGGTGGCACTGGCGCCGAACGCCCCGCTGGAATTCAACACGGTCGTGCTCGATGGCGCGACATAGGCCTCGGAGGTGTTGTTCAGCGTGATGACGTTGGCCACGCCGCTGACCGCCACATTGCCGGCCACACCACCGGCGACGCCGATGACCTCGATGTCCTGCTGGTTGCTGGAAGTGAGCTGGATGCCGCCCGAAGCCGTGACCTGCACGCCCGCATCGATGTGGCTGCGCGTCACGTTGGTGCTGGCGACATCGGCGCTGGACACACCGACCCCCACGCGGCCCCCCACCGACAGGCTGCCGGCCATCGAGCGCGCCACGGTGTTGTTGTCGGCGGTCAGCGCGATGGTGCCGCTGCCGGTGGACACCTGGGCGCCGGCACCGATCGATGCATCGGTCGCATCGGTGAACACATTCACCGCGAACGATCCCGCCACCGCCACCTTGTCGCCAGCCGCGCCGGCGGCCGCTTCGGTGTAGTAGTTGCCACCGCCCAGCAACTGGCCCGAGGTGAACTGGTTGCCCAAGGCCTTCAGCTCGTTCTTCGCGCTGTCCTTGTCGGTCATGTTGCCGAGGTTGCTCAGGTCGAGCGAGAACGGCGTCGGGTTGAACTTGTGGTTCAGCGCTTCGATCGTGAGGCTGCTGGCGGTGATGTGGCTGCCTCCGCCGAGTCGGGCGGTGTAGGCGTTGTCGGAGATCACCGTGGCCACCGACGCGCCGACGCCGACGCTGCCGAAGGCACCGGCCCAGGCCTTGGCCGACAGCGTGGCGGTGTTCTCGGCATCGATCGCCACCGCGTCGGAGTCGTCGATCAGGCTGTTGTCGCCGATGGTCGCGCTGGTGGTGCCCTTCGAGTACGCCACCGCGAAGGCGCCGGCCACGCCGACCTTGCTGCCACCCGCGCCGGCAATGCCTTCGGCGGTGAGCTTGTGGGCATAGGCCGCATCGGTGTTCTGCTCTGAGATCGCCTGCACCGTCAGGTCGCCCGACTGCACGACGTGGGTGCTGTTGGCCAGGCTGGCGGTGGTGCTGCCCTTGCTGATGACAAGGCCGACACCGATGCCGACGCCCACCTTCGAATTCGGGTCGACCGCATCGCCCGCGCCGCGCGCACTGAAGTTGGATTCGCTGGTGGCCGCGACGGTCATCGCCTGGCCGGCACCCGCCTGGATCGTGCGCCCGCCGGTCACGGCCGCGTTGACGTTGTCGGTGATCGCCACCACGCCCACCGCCGCGGCGACATTCACCTTGCCGCCGCCCTGGGTGCCCTGGTTGGTCTGCGAGTCCTGGTTGTTCTTCAGCGTGCTCGAGCTGGCGGACTTGTCGGCCTGCTGCTGGTTCTGGCCGTAGGTGTCCTCGGATTGCGAGCCACCGGCGCTGGCGGTGGCCGACGCGTCGTAGTAGCGCGTCGAACCGGCCGTGACGTCGAAGGTGCCGCCTGCCGCCACGTTGCGGTCGATGGTCGCGCTGGTGCTGCTGGAACTGGTGATCACACCGACCGACGCACCGATCGACACGCTGCCCGACTTGGCCGTGCCGACGGTCGTGGCGGTGTGCGCGCCGCCGCTGGTCGCGCTGACGCTGACGTTGCCGCTCGCGCCGATGTCCGAGCCGGCAGCGATCGACGCATCGGTGGACTGGTCCAGCGTGGTGACGGCCACCGCGGCATCAAACGCCAGCTTGCCGCCGGTCGCACCGGCGGTGGCCTCGGCGTCGGAGTCGGTGTTGCTGCGCGCTGTCAGCGTCAGGCTGCTGGCCTGGCTGACGCCCGCGTTGGTGGCAATCTGCGCCTGTGAGGCTGCGGTGATGAGGTTCAACGCCACCGACGCGCCGATGCCGACCTTGCCGCCGGTGGCACCACCGTCCGTCGTCGGCGCCGCGTTGGCGGTGATCTTCGAATCGTCCTCGGCCGTCAGCACGACCGCACCGCCAGCCGTGACGCCAGCGCCGCTTTCGATCAACGCCTTGCTGGAGGTGTCGGCCAGGTTCAGCGCCAGCGAGGCCGCAATGCCGACGTTGCTCGCCCCTGCGCCCGATTTCGCCTCGGCCGAGATGGTGTTGGTGGTGTCGCCACCGACATCGGTCATCGTCGATTCGATGGTCACGCCATGCGCCGTGATCTGCGCGTTGTTGCCGATCGACGCCTGGTTGTGCGAGTCGACCTTGTTCACCGACACCGCCGCGCCGATGCCGATCTTGGCGGTGCTGCCGACGGTGCTGCCGTCCGAGCTGGCGCTGCTGTCGGTGTTGCCACTGGCGCCGATCGTCAGCGCGCCATCGGTCTTCACCGTGACGCCATCGGCCACGCGGGCAGTGGCCGTCGCGCTGACGATGTTCACGGCCACCGCGGCGGCCACGGCGACCTTGCCTTCGTCGGAGCTGGCCGAGGTCTTGTTGCTGTCGGCGCTGTCGGTGGCGCTTTGCTGATCGGTGCTGCCGACGCCGCTGCGGGTCTGGTTCTTCTTGCCGAAGTCGGTCTGGTTGCTGACCTTGTCGTCGACCGACGCGTCTTCCTTCTTGTTGCCGGTCGTCGAATCGGTCTGGCCCGCGTCCTCGTCGGACTTGCCACCGACCGCGCTGGCGGTGGCGGTGTTGGTCGATGCGCTGCTGGCGCGCGCCGAGACGCTGACCGCGCCGGTGGCGGTGTCGATGCTGCGCTCGATGGTGGCGCTGGCCACGTCGTTGAGCAGCACGATGCCGACGGCCGCACCAACCGCCGCCTTCTCGCCCTGGGCGCTGCCCTTGGCGCTGGTGGTGGTGGTGCTGGTGTGGTCCACCGACAGCGTCACGGCGCCGGGGTTGGCGAGCGTCGCGCCGGTACCCAGCCGCGCGGTGGTGGTGTTGTTGACGATGGCCAATGCCACCGCCGGCGTGATCGCGATGCCGCCGCTGGCACCGGCCTCGACTTCGGTGTCGACCGCGTGGTCGCCGCTGGCCTCGATGTGGAGCGCGCCGAGGTCGGTGAGCGTCGCGTTGTTCTGCACCTCGGCGACCGAGCGGTTGGCGATGATGTTCACCGCCACCGACGCGCCGATGCCGACCTTGCTGCCGCTCGCGCCGCCCTCGGCGGGCAGGGCCTCGCCCGTGACGCTGGTGCGGTTGTCAGCGCTGAGCTGGATGGCCCCGGTGTCGCCCGGCACGATGGTGACGTGGGCACCCGGGCGGATCTGCGCCAGGCTTTCGGTGTCGATCAGGTTCAGTGCCAGCGAGCCGGCAATGCCCACCTTGCCGGAACCGGCGCCGGCGGTCGCGCTGGCCACGTACTGGTCGGTGCGCCCAGGTGCCGGAACGGCGCTGCTGTCCAGATCGGACTTCAGCGCCGACAGCGTCACCGAGCCGGCATGCACCGCGATGCCGTCGGGGCCGGTGCCGTCGCCCAGCAGCGCCTGGTTGCTGGCCTTCACCAGGTTGATCGACACCGCGGCGCCGATGCCCACCGCCGCGTCACCGACAGTCGCACCGTTGGTGGTCACCTGGCCGTCGGTGTTGTTGGCCGTGCTGAGCGTCAGGCCCTTGCCGGCGCTGATGCTGAGCGCATCCGGCAGCACCGCCTGGGTCTTGTGGGTCGCGATGTTGACGCCCACCGCAGCCGCGACGGCCACCTTGCCCTCGCTGGTCGACGCCGAGGGCTTGCTGTCGTCGGACACATCGCCGCTGGTGGCGGCCTTCTGGTCACTGTCGCCCACATCGGCGGCTTCCTGGTTGTCGGTGCCCAGCTTCAGCAGGCCGCTCAGCTTGTCGTCAACGCTGCCGTCTTCCTTTTTCTTGCCGGTGCTGCTGTCGGTCGCACCCGCGTCATCGCTGGTCTTGCCGCCCGCCGCACTGGCCGTGGCTTCCACCGTGCCCAGCGAAGCCCCGGAGGCCGACAGCGTGACGTTGCCGGCGCCGTCGATGTCGCGGCGGCTGGTGGCGAGCACGGTGTCGTTGACGACCGCCACCGCCACGGCAGCGCCCACGGCCGCGGTGCCGCCGGTCGCGCTGCCGCTGGCGGTGGTCGTCTCGGCCGCGGTCTGCCTTGCCACGAGCGCGATGTCACCGCTCGACCCATTGATCAGCTGTGTGGTGATGGCCGCACCGGCGCCGAAATCGGCGGTCGCGCTGTTGTTGACCACCGCCACCGCGGCGCTGGGCGTGATCGCGATGCCGCCCGCCGAGCCGGCGGTGGCTGCGGTGTTGACCACGTGGTCGCCGGTGGCTTCCAGCGCCACACTGCCCGCCCCGTTCACGCTGGCGCCGTTGGCAATCTCGGCCAGGCTGCGGTTGGCGACCACATTGACCGCGACCGACGCCCCGATGCCCACCTTGCCGCCGGCGGTCGGGCTGGTCGGCAGCACCGCCACGTCGCTGACCGAGGCCTCGTTGGCCAGCAGCGACAACGGCGCCGCGCCATTCGCATTGAAGGCCACCGCGACGCCTGGCTGCAGCAGCGCCTGCGCTTGCAGATCGACCGCATTCACGCCCAGCGCACCAGCCACACCGACGCTCTTGGCGCCCGCACCGGAGGCCACGGTGGTGATGAACTGGTTCGCCGGTGGCGGCGCACCATTCGGTGCCATGTCGGCCTGCACCTGCAGGCTGCGCACGCCCTGGCTCTGGCCCAGGTTCTGTCCCACGACGGCCTGGTTCGAGCCCTTGCCGAGGTTGATGCCCACCGCGACGCCCACGCCGACGGTGCCACCGGTGGCGCTGGCATTCGCATCGACCGCCGCGACGTTGGTCGACAGCGACTGCACCGTCACATCGCCCACCGCCTCGAGCGATCCGGGCGCCACCGTGCCCGTGTTGGCGCCCAGCTGCGCGCGGGTCGAGCCGACCCAGTCGCTCACTGCCACGGCCCCAGCCACCTTGACGCCGCCCTCGGAGGTCTTGGCCTGGTCGCCATATGCGGCCAGCGCCTGCGCAGCGCGGCCGGCACCGCCGGCGTCTTCCTGCGCGCCCTTCGCGGTCGACTTCGCGGTCACCGCCGCGTTGTTGACCGAACTGGCCGACAGGTTGAGCGCGCTGCCGCTGGCGATCTCGGCCCCGCGGTCGACGATGGCCTCGGTGGTGGTTCGCAGCTTGGACACCGCCACGGTCGCACCGGCAGCGCTGCTGCCCGCTGCCGACGCATTCGCGGTGGCGGTGGTGTCGACCTGGTTGAGCGCCGTCATCGACAGCGAGCCCGCGCTGTGGATGCTGGAGATGGTGGCCGGCGTGTCGCCCGCGGATGTGCCCAGGCGAACGCCAGACGTACTGGCCACGTCGGTGACAGCCACCATCGCGTCGCCGTTCAGGTTGGCCAATGCCGAGCCCGGCGTGGCCACCGCGCTGGTGATCGACTGCGCACCGATCTGCACATCGCCGCTGGCCGGACCGGCGGTGACGGTGGTCGAGATCGCCGCACCGTTGTGCACGTCGACGTGGGCGCTCGAGCTCGAGCGCAGCACCGCCACCGAGGTCGGCACGGTGCTGTAGGTCGAGGTGTGCACCTCGGACACCGCATTGATCGCGACACTGCCGTTCTCTGACACCACACGCCCGCCGCTGACATCGACCGTCGCCGACGCGAGCGCCTGGCGCGTGCCCAGCGTGGTGAGCAGCGTCGAATCACTGAGGGCCGAGCGGGCGGCCACGGTGATGTCGCGTCCGGCGATGTCGGCGTTGCTCAGGTTCACCTGCACCGCGCCGCCGGAGGTCGATGTGGCGCTGATGTCCACGGTGTTCGCACCCAAGGCACCGGCCACGTCGACCGTGCTGCCGGCCGCGATCAGGATCTTGCCGTCGCGCTCGACGATGCCGTCGCCCCGCACCAGCCCATGGGCGTTGACCACGTCGGTGAAATCGGGAGCGGTGCCGTTGAAGCTCGCGCCCGCGGAGATCAGGCCGCTGGCACCCACATTGACCGCACCGGCGCGCAGCTCGGTGCCGTCGATCAGGTTGATGTGGCCGTAGATCGAGATCACGCCATCGGGGTTGATCGGCGCCGTGCCGCTGGCCAGTTGGGCGGCCGCGCCACTGTTCGGGTTGCCGCCGCTGAAGAAGCTGCTGATGAAGTTCGGCGTGGGTGTCGAGACGAACAGACTGCCGGTGTTGATCACGCCGTTGGCGCCGACGATGAAGCCCTGCGAGCTCGCGAAGTACACACGGCCACCGATGCCGCCGTTCTTGATCGAATTGACGACGCCGTCGATCGACACCTGCGAGTTGACGATGTTGACCAGCGTGGTGGTGCCGTTGGGCAGCACCAGGTTGGCGGTGGTGCCCTGCCCCACCTGGAACGACGAGAACGAGTTGAAGCCGCTGGAGCCCGACACGGTGGAGGTGGTCACCGTGGACACATTGCCCACCTTGCCCACCACCGTCTGCGTGCGGCCATCGATCACGATGCCCTGCGCACGCACCTGCGGCGTGAAGGCCGCCTGCACCATCATCGCCACCGCCGTCAGGCTGAGGTGGTGCAGGCGCTGCGGCGCACGCGGCTCGGAGTGGTTGCGGGCCTTCAGTGTCGTGACGGGGCGGCGGGCGGAAGAGAGATCACGGTTCATGGACACACCCCATCGGTTCAACAGTCGAGTTACATCTTGTTTCTTGCGCTGGAGAAATGTACTGGGAGTTCAACTGATCGACGATGAATCTGCGGACCTGCAGATCACCCTGATCCGGGGGGCGGCCATGGCCCGATCGGGCTGTGCACTCGTTGTATCGTCGCGGATATAACGAGCTTCACCCACCCCATCCATGTCCCCCACGAAGTCTCGCCGTGCCACGCCCCGCCTGACCGGGCACCTCGAGGTCAGCACCGACCTGGGCGCGTTCCTGGGCGACAAGCGGGTGCGTCTGCTCGAAGCCATCGAAGCACACGGCTCGATCTCGCAGGCCGCCAAGCAGGTACCGCTGTCGTACAAAGCCGCCTGGGACGCGGTCGACGCGATGAACAACCTGGCGGACAGGCCCCTGGTGGAGCGCAGCACCGGCGGGCACGCCGGTGGCGGCACAAGGCTGACCGACCACGGCCGCCGCGTGATCGCGCTGTACCGCGCGGTGCAGGCCGAGCACCAGACCGCGCTCGACCGGCTGGCCGCCACCTTCGCTGCCGAGCCGGTCGGTGATGTCCGCGCCTTCCAGCGGCTGCTGCGCCGCATGGCGGTGCGCTCCAGCGCGCGCAACCAGTTCGTGGGCACCGTCAGTGATCTGCGCGCAGGACCGATCGACGTCGAGGTGTGCCTGCAGCTCGACGAACACCTGGACATCATGGCCGTGGTGACGCGCGACTCCGCCGAACGGCTGGGTCTTGCGATCGGCACCGAAGCGATCGCGCTGGTCAAGGCGTCGTCGCTGCTGCTGCTCGCGGACGAATCGATGCGCATCAGCGCGCGCAACCAGCTGTGGGGCCAGGTGATGCGCATCGTCGACGGGCCGGTGAACGCCGAGGTCACGCTCGACCTGGGTCACGGCCGCAGCGCGGTGGCGGTGATCACCCGCGATTCGGTCGCAGCGCTCGGGCTCGCCGTCGGCACGCGGGCCTGCGCCGCCTTCAAGGCGTCGAGCGTGATCCTCGCGATGATCGATTGACCCCCCGAAGCGCCACGACATGAACAAGCCGATACCCCGAACCCTGCCGAGGTGGATTGCGGCCGCCGCGGCCCTCCTCGCGCTGAACGCGAATGCCGATGAGGTTTCGGTCGCGGTGGCCGCCAACTTCGTCGGCCCGCTGGCCAAGATCGGCGAAGGGTTTGCTGCTGCCACCGGCCACACCCTGAAGGTGTCATCGGGGGCCACCGGCAAGTTCTATGCGCAGATCGTCTCCGGTGCACCGTTCGAGGTGCTGCTCGCCGCCGACGTCGAGACCCCACGCAAGCTGATCGCCGAGGGCCACGGTGTGGCCGGCAGCAGCGTCACCTACGCGATCGGCAAGCTGGTGCTGTGGAGCGCGCAACCGGGCTACGTGGACGACCAGGGCGCGGTGCTCGCTGGCGGCAGCTATGCGCACCTGGCGATCGCCAACCCGAAGGTCGCACCGTATGGCCGGGCCGGCGCCGAGGTGCTGAAGGCGCGCGGCCTCGGCGACGCGGTGGCGCCCCGGCTGGTGACCGCCGAAAGCATCGCGCAGGCCTACCAGTTCGTCGCGACCGGCAACGCCGAGCTGGGCTTCGTCGCGCTGTCGCAGGTGGCGGTGCCTGGCAAGCCGGTGACGGGCTCGTACTGGCTGGTGCCGCCCGCGCTGTACGGCGAGATTCGCCAGGACGCGGTGCTGCTCAAGACAGGCGAGAACAACCCGGCCGCCATCGCCCTGCTGGCTTACTTGAAAAGCCCGGCAGCCCAGGCCGTGATCCAGTCGTACGGCTACGGGCCATGACCCACGCCGTTCCCTTGCAGGCAGCGCAGCCGTGAGCGCCGAGACCTGGGCTGCAGTCCGACTCACCGCCGAGCTGGCGGGCATGAGCACGTTGCTGTTGCTGCTGATCGGCACGCCGCTCGCCTGGTGGCTGGCCCGCACACGGTCGGCGTGGAAGCCGCTGTGGGCCTCGCTGGTGGCGATGCCGCTGGTGCTGCCACCCACCGTGCTGGGCTTCTACCTGCTGCTGTTGATGGGGCCACAGGGGCCGGTCGGGCAGTTCACGCAGTGGCTGGGCATCGGGCGCCTGCCCTTCACCTTCGCGGGCCTGGTCGTGGCCTCGGTGCTGTATTCGATGCCCTTTGTGGTGCAGCCGCTGCAGCAGGCCTTCGAGGCCATCCCCGAGCGCCTGCTGGAAGCCGCCGCCACGCTGCGTGCCTCGCCGTGGGATCGCTTTGTCAGCGTCGCGTTGCCGCTGGCACGGCCCGGCTTCGTCACCGCCAGTGTGCTGGGCTTCGCGCACACGGTGGGCGAGTTCGGCGTGGTGCTGATGATCGGCGGCAACATCCCGGGCCAGACACGCGTGCTGTCGGTGGCGCTGTACGACCACGTCGAGGCCGCTGAATTCGCCGAAGCGCACCGGCTGGCGGCCGGCATGGTGGTGTTTGCGCTGGTGGTGCTGGTGACGCTTTACGTGGTCAACCGGCCGATGCGTGACGACCAGACGCAGCCAGCCCGATGATCGAAGCCTGCCTGCGCCTGCTGCGGCAGGACTTCCTCCTCGATGTCGAGCTCGCGCTGCCGTCGCACGGCATCACCGCGCTGTTCGGCCCCTCGGGCTGCGGCAAGACCACCGTGCTGCGGGCACTGGCGGGCCTGGAGCAGGCTGCCGGGCGCGTGGTGTTGAACGGCGAGGTCTGGCAGGACGACGCCACCGGGCGCTTCGTGCCCACGCACCACCGGCCGCTGGGCTACGTGATCCAGGACGCCGCGCTGTTCCCGCACCTCGATGTGCGCGGCAACCTCGACTACGGCCGCAAGCGCACCACGAGCGAGCCGGGTCGCATCGCCCTCGACGCGGTGATCGACCTGTTGGGCATCGGCCACCTGCAGGCGCGGCGCCCGGCCACGCTGTCGGGCGGCGAGCGGCAGCGCGTGGCGATCGCCCGTGCCTTGGCGACCGGCGCACGGCTGCTGCTGATGGACGAGCCCCTGGCCGCGCTGGACGCTGCGCGCAAGGCCGAGATCCTGCCCTACCTGGAACGATTGCACCTGGAACTGGCAGTGCCGATCATCTACGTGACCCACGCCATGGACGAGGTGGCCCGCCTGGCCGATCACCTGGTGCTGATGCGCGACGGCCGCGTGGAAGCGGCCGGTGCGCTCGGCGATCTGCTGACCCGCACCGACCTGCCGCTTGCCCAGCTCGACGACGCCGGTGTGGTGATCACCGCCGAAGTCGCCGAACACGACGCGCTGCACCGCATGACGCGCCTCACACACCATGGCAGCTCGCTGTGGGTGGGCCCATCCCCCGCGCTGCCGGGCCAGCCAGTGCGAGCGCGCATCCTGGCCCGCGACGTCAGCGTGACGCGGCAACCACCCGCCGAGACCAGCATCCTCAACGTGCTGCCGGCGGTGCTGGAGAATGTGCAGCGTGAGCCCGGCACCGCACTGCTCCGCCTGCGGGTGGGCCACGGCACACCGGACGAACCCTGGACCCTGCTGGCGCGCATCACCAGCCGCAGCCTGGACGCACTGAACCTGCAACCTGGCGACGCGCTGCACGCGCAGATCAAAGGCGTGGCCCTGATGCGGGCCGGCTGACAAGAAGACGCAGTCATGAAGACCGCCCTGCCGCTGGTGTCCATCGTCGTGCCCACGTTCAACAGCTGTGAGCGCATGCGCCCGGCGCTGGAGAGCCTGGCAGCTCAGACCGAGCGTGACTTCGAGGTGATCGTCTCGGACGGCGCCTCGTCCGACGGAACGCTGGCGCTGACCGAGACCTACCGGCCTCGGCTGCCCGCGCTGACGGTGCTGTCACGGCCTGACGGCGGTGTCTACGACGCGATCAACCAGGCGTTGTCGGTCTGCCGCGGCCACTGGGTCTATGTGCTGGGCAGCGACGACCGCCTGCACGCGAACGACACCCTGGCCCTGCTGGCGCCCACCCTGCGTGCCAGCGCCGCCGGCGTGGTGTATGGCGACGTGCGGGTCATGGGCCCCAACCACATGGTGACCGACGATGGCCGCTACGGCGGCCCCTTCACGCTGGCGCGCCTCATGGGCCAGAACATCTGCCACCAGGCCGTGTTCACCCGCGTGGAACTGCTCCACCGACTGGGCACCTACGACCTGCGCTTCAAGGTGTGGGCCGACTGGGACATCGCCCAGCGCGCCTTCGCGGACGGGCCGGTGCAATGGATCGACATCGTGGTCGCCGACTACGCGCCCACGGGCCTGAGCTCCCTGCAGCACGACGCCGAATTCAAGCGCACCCGGCGCGCCCGGATGCTCAAGCTCTGGGCCCGCAAGCCGTTGTCGCTGCAGGTGCCGCTGGCATGGGCGCGACGACTGTATTGGGACTGGAAGAGATAGCTGCCGAGACCGAGTCGACTCTCCGGGAGCAGCCATCCTGAGAACTGGCTTGAGGTACAGGAACAAAGAAAAAGGACCTGGATGCTTACGCTTCCAAGTCCTTCTTTTTCTAGCTGACTTTGGCTCCCCGACCTGGGCTCGAACCAGGGACCTACGGATTAACAGTCCGGCGCTCTACCGACTGAGCTATCGAGGAACAGCCTAAGAGTATAGCCGGCTCCGGGGCGTCTCAGGGCTTTGATTCGAGACTCGTTGCGAAATCGTCTGCCACGTTGTACGGCGATGTTCAGGGCTTCGGCCCGGCCGCCACCTGGCTGCGGCGGCGCTGCACCGCTTGCGCCAGCAGGCGCAGCAGCGGCTCGGTATCGGCCCAGCCCAGGCAGGCGTCGGTGATCGACACGCCGCGGGCCAGCGGCTGGCCCGCAACCAGATCCTGACGGCCGGCCTCCAGGTGGCTCTCGATCATCACGCCGGTGATGCGCCTCTCACCGCCCGCCAACTGCGCGGCGATGTCGTGTGCCACGTCGGTCTGCCGCTGGTGGTGCTTCGCGGAGTTGGCGTGCGAGCAATCGATCATCACCTGCTCACGCAGGCCGGCGGCGCGCAGCACCTCACAGGCAGCAGCGACATCGGCCGCGCGGTAGTTGGGCTGTTTGCCGCCGCGCAGGATCACATGGCAATCGGCATTGCCGCGGGTCTCGAAGATGGCGGCCTGCCCCATCTTCGTCATGCCCATGAAGGCGTGCGGCGCCCGGGCCGCCACCACCGCATCGGCGGCCACGCGCACACCGCCATCGGTGCCGTTCTTGAAGCCCACCGGGCATGACAAGCCGGAGGCCAGTTGCCGGTGGCTCTGGCTCTCGGTGGTGCGCGCACCGATCGCGCCCCACGACACCAGATCGGCGATGTACTGCGGGCTCAGCAGGTCCAGGTACTCGGTGCCGGCGGGCAAGCCGATCTCGGCAATCTCGAGCAGCAAGGCCCGCGCGCGGCGCAGGCCTTCGTTGATGCGAAAGCTGCCGTCCAGCCGCGGGTCGTTGATGTAGCCCTTCCAGCCCACCGTGGTGCGGGGCTTCTCGAAGTACACCCGCATCACCACCAGCAACTCGGCCCGCAGTTCGTCGGCCAGGCGTTTCAAACGATGCGCGTAGTCGATCGCTTCGCCGTGGTCGTGGATCGAACACGGCCCGACGACCGCGATCAGCCGGTCGTCGGCACCGTCGAGCACGGCCGCCACCGCATTGCGTGCGGCGCACACCGAGGCCTGCGCCTCGGCAGGCATCGGCAATTCGTCCAGCAGCAGCGCGGGCGAGATCAGCGGCCGCACCGCGCCGATGCGCAGATCGTCGACACGCGTGGTGTCTTCGGTGGCCGGTGTTGCTGCGGAGCTCACGGCGCTTTGAAACCTGTGCTCAGCAGCCGAGCTGCGTGGCCAGATCGATCAGGCTGGTAGCACGGTGGGTGTTCGCCGGGTCGGGCCGATCGGGGTTGGGGCAGTTCGGCCCGAATTCACGCGGGCGCTCGATGTAGGCCGTCTGCAGACCGCAGCCACGGGCCGCGTCGAGATCGTCCTGGTGGGCGGCCACCATCAGCACCTGGTGCGGCTGCACATCGCAGACGTGGGCCACGCCGCGGTACAGCTTGGGGTCGGGCTTGTACACGCCGAAGGTTTCGGCCGACAGGATCGTGTCCCACGGCAGGCCGGCGCGCTGCGCCATCTTGAACAGCAGCCCGAGGTTGCCGTTCGACAGCGAGCAGATGGTGTAGGCCTCTTTCAGCCGCGTCAGGCCTTCGATCGCATCGGGCCAGGGGTCGAGCTGTTCCCAGGTGCTGTTGAGCTCGCGCTTTTGCTCATCGCTCAGGTGGGTGATGCCGTGGCGGGCCAGCAGCTCTTCGAGCATCTGCAGGTGCAGGTCGTCGAAGCGCGTCCAGCCTTGGCTGCCGGCGTTGACGCGGGCCAGGGCGGGCTTGTAGCCGGCACGCCATTCGCGGGCGAAGGTGTCGCCATCGACGGCCAGGCCCAGCGCATCGACCGCACGCGCGATGCCGCTGTGCCAGTCGACCACGGTACCGAAGACGTCGAAGGCAATGACTTTCAGGGGTTCGGCTGCGGTGTCAGCCTGGGTGTCGGTGTTCATGCAAATTCCTGGAAAACTCAGCGCGGCCGTGTGGCCGTGCCCGCCTCGATCAAAGCCTGCCATTTTGCCGCGACGGCCTCCGGCTGTGCAGCCGCCACCAACGCCCGCACCACGGCCACCGAACCCACGCCGCTGGCAAGCACCGCGGGCAGCCGGGCCTCGTCGATGCCGCCGATCGCCACCAGCGCGTGGTCGCGCATCAAGCGCGCATAAGCGGCCAGACGGCCTGGTCCTTGCGGTGCTGTCGGCATCACCTTCAGGTTGGTCGGGTAGACCGCACCCATGGCGACGTAGCTCGGGTTCAGGCGATCGACGCGCAGCATCTCGGCATAGCCGTGGGTGCTGAGGCCCAGGCGCAGGCCTTCGCTGCGGATCGCGTTCAGATCGGCAGCGTCGATGTCTTCCTGGCCCAGGTGCACGCCGTAGGCGCCGGCACGGATGGCAGCTTCCCAGTGGTCGTTGATGAACAGCCGCGCGCCGGTGCCGCGCACGGCTTCGACTGCGATGTCCACCTCGCGCTGCACGGCCGCGGTGTCGTCGGATTTGAATCGCAGCTGCACCGTCGGCACACCCGCCTGCGCCATGCGACCGACCCAGGCGGCATCAGGCAGCACCGCATACAGGCCCAGCGATTTCGGGCAGGCGGCAAACGCGGAGCGGCGCGGATGCGGCGCCAGGCCAAAGTCGCAGGGCTCGTCAGGCCAGGTGTGGACATCGAAGTCGCCGGTGCGCTCGGTGCGGGCGCGCCACGCCAGAGCCACGCATTCGGCATCGGCCTCGATGAAGCCGAGCGCGCGCGCCGCCTGCTTCGCGGCGCGGTAGGCGTGCTCGGCGTGGTGGTACTGCGCCGGCGATTCGTCGGAGATCGGCAGCCCCACGGTCGCGCGATGGGCCAGGACGATGGCCTGCGCCATCGCATCGACTGAAGCGCTCATTCGTGGTGCCAGAACGGGGTGCCGAGCACCGGCGTGCTGGGCTGCGCCGCCTGCTGCTCGCCCATCGCGCCGGCGTGAAACGCGCTGCGCCCGGCCTGCACCGCATCGGCGAACGCGCCCGCCATGCCCACCGGGTCTTGTGCCAAGGCAACTGCGGTGTTCAGCAACACGCCGTCGTAGCCCCACTCCATCACCTGGCAGGCATGCGAGGGCCGGCCCAGGCCGGCGTCGACGATCATCGGCACGCTCAAGCGCTCGCGCAGCACCTGCATCGCATACGGGTTGACCGGGCCGCGGCCGGTACCGATCGGTGCGGCCCAGGGCATCACCGCCTGGCAGCCGACATCAACCAGGCGCTGGCACAGCACCAGGTCTTCGGTGCAGTACGGCAGCACCTGGAAACCGTCCTTGATCAGCCACTCGGCGGCTTCGACCAGCTTCAGCGTGTCGGGCTGCAGGGTGTAGTCGTCGCCGATCAGCTCAAGCTTGAGCCACGGGGTGGCGAACACCTCGCGCGCCATCTGCGCGGTGGTGATGACCTCTTGCACGCCATGGCAGCCGGCGGTGTTGGGCAGCACCGGCACGCCCAAGGTTTGCAGCAGCTGCCAGAAGGCGTTGCCAGCGCCAGCGTTCAGCGCGCCCTGACGCCGCAGCGATGCGGTCAGCATCGCGGGCTGCGCGCGCCGCACCGCGTCTTCGAGCACCTGCGGCGACGGGTAGCGCGAGGTGCCCAGCATCAGTCGGCTGGCGAAGGTCTGGCCGTAAAGCACCAGGGGATCGGCCACCCGATGGGCGGCGGGTGTCGGGAGGTCGGACATCGTGTTCATGGACTGGGGCCTCGGCTCAGCCGCCGGTGACGGGCGCGATCACGTCGACGCGGTCACCGTCGTTCAGTGGCGTGTCGCGGTAGCGCGTGTTCGGCACGAAATTCATGTTGACGGCGGCGGCGAACGGTGACGCGGGTTGCAGGATGGCGATCGCATCCGCCAGTGTGGCACCGGCGGGAAGCTCATGCGACTGGTTGTTGACATGGACTTTCATGCGGCAGCACCTGTGACCGATTCCACCCGCAGCGCAAACGACTCGGCCAGCGCGCTGCGGCCACTGTCCACGCACTGCATCACCGCATCGAGCATGGCCGGGGCGATCAGGTAGCCGTGACGGTACAGGCCATTGATCTGCAGGCGGCGTGGGCCCAGCCAGCGCAGCGCCGGCAGGTTGTCGCGCAGTGTCGGCCGGCATTGCGCGGCCATCTCGGTCACCCGCGCCTCGGCAAAGCCGGGGTGCACGGTGTAGGCCGCGCTGAGCAGTTCGAGCGTCGATCGCACGCTGGCGGGCGACGCATCGTCGGATTCGATCTCGGTCGCACCGATGACGAACACCCCGCCAGGCTTGGGCGCGATGTACAGCGGGTAGCGCGGGTGCAGCAGCCGCGTGGGCCGCGTCAAGGTCACCTCGGGCGCGTGCACCCGGATCACTTCACCGCGCACGCCGCGCAGCGCCTGCCACTCGCTGCGGGCACCCAGGCCGCGGCAGTCGAACAGCCAGCCGCCGTGATCGGCGAAATCGGCGGGCGCGCGCGGGCTGCTCCAGTGCAGCGCCACACCGAGAGTCTGCAATCGATGCAACAGTGCGGACAGCAACTCCCGGTTGTCGAGCTGGCCTTCACCGGGCAGGTACAGACCCTGCGCGAAGCGCTCGCCGAGTGCGGGTTCCAGCCGGGCCACCGCGCGGGCATCGAGGCGCTCGACCGCGCTCAGCTGCGGCATGGCGTGTGCGGTGTGGGCCAATTGCTGCTGGAAGCGCGTGGCCTCGGACGCATCCTGCCGGTGCCACAGCACCAAGGTGCCCTGCCGCTGGAAATACACCGGCGCGCCCAGCGTCGCGATCAGCGCCGGCCAGCGCTCCAGCCCGTGGCAGCCCATGCGCACGACGCCGAGCTCGGTCACCGCCGACTCGGCCAGTGGCGCGAGCATGGCCGCTGCGACGTGGGCGGCCGACGCGGGCGCCTCGGGCGTGCTGGCGTCGTAAAGGTCCACGGTGTGCCCGACCCGCGCCAGCTCGCAGGCGAGCAGCCGCCCCATCAGGCCGGCCCCGAGGACCACCGTGCGATCCGCGTTGCGGCTCATGCGGGCCCCCTCACCGCATAATTTTCGGCATGACGTCTGACAACACAGCGGCCGACCCAGCCGCCGACCGCCCTGACCTGCCCCCCTGCTTTCGCTACGCGCGGGTGCTGTCGATCGCGGGCTCCGACAGCGGCGGCGGCGCCGGCATCCAGGCCGATCTGAAGACTTTCAGCGCGCTCGGCTGCTACGGCATGACCGCGATCACCGCGATCACGGCGCAGAACACGCTGGGCGTCAGCGCGATCCACGGCGTGCCGCCCGAGGTGCTGCGCGCGCAGCTGCGTGCGGTGTTGGACGACATCGGCGCCGATGCGATCAAGATCGGGATGCTGCACTCGCCGGAGGTGGTGGGCGTGGTGGCGCAGGCCCTGGACGACTACCGCATCGCCCACGTGGTGCTCGACCCGGTGATGGTGGCCACCAGCGGCGACCGGTTGATGGCGCACGACACGGTGCGGGTGCTGGTGCAGGAACTGTTTCCCCGCGCCACGCTGGTCACGCCGAACCTGGACGAAGCCGCCCTGCTGCTGGGACGGCCGATCACCCAGGCCGCTGAATTCGACGCTGCCGCCAGCGATCTGATGGCACTCGGCGCCCGCGCGGTGCTGCTGAAAGGCGGGCACCTGGCCACTGAGGAGGTGGTCGATGTGCTGGCCATGCGCGACGGCCGGGTGCAGCGCTGGGCATCGCCACGGATTGCCAGCCGCAACGTCCATGGCACGGGTTGCACGCTGTCGTCGGCGATCGCCGCGCATCTGGCACTCGGCTCGAGCCTGCCGCAGGCGGTCGCCGCTTCGCGGCAGTACGTGCTGGCGGCCATCGAAGCGGGTGCTGCCGTGCGCACCGGCGCCGGGCACGGCCCGTTGAACCACGCGCACGCGCCGCTGGCCATGCGGCGGTTGCCGGTGGGCAAAAGCGGGCTTCGTTAGAAACATCGGGCAGACAAGCAGACAGCGGTCAGATGACGAGCGGCGAACCCAGGACGATACCAACGCTGCGCACCGGCACGGCGACGCGGCGGCAATGGCTGTCGATGGCAGGGGGCGCTGCACTGCTGGCGATGGGCTGCCGCGCAGTCTGCGCCGCCCAGGCCGGCACTGCCGACGACGCCGCGCTGGAACTGCAGCACGACTGGGAGCTCGTCAAGTACCGCACCCCACCTGCCGATCAGATCCGGCGCTTCGAAGCGCTGTCGGCGAAAGCCCATCGGCTCGCCGAGCAGTTCCCTGGCAGCAGCCCGGTGCTGATCTGGGAGGCGGTGATCGTCAGCTCGTGGGCCGAGGTCAAGGACGACCTGGGCTCGCTGGACCTGGCCAAGCGGGCCAAGGCCCTGTACGAAGCGGCGCTGAAGATCGATGCGAGCGCCCTGGGCGGTGGTGCCTACACCGGCCTGGCTGCGCTCCACTACAAGCTGCCCGGTTGGCCGCTCAGTTTCGGTGACGAAGGCAAGGCGCGCGAGCTGCTGCAGCGGGCACTGGCCATCAATCCCGAGGGGGTCGACCCCAACTACTACTACGGTGAGCTGCTGGTCGAAACGCGGCGCCCGCAGGAGGCGGTGGCCTATCTCGAACGCGTGCTGCAGGCCCCTGCCCGGCCGGGTCGCGAGATCGGCGATGCGGGCCGCCGCGGCGAGGCACGGGCCCTGCTCGACAAGATCAAGGCCCGCTGAGCCCAACAGCGGCCGCGTCGGGCGCGTGCGGCTGAGCGCAGCGCCTCCGAAGTTTTCGCACTTCGCTTAATTCCGACTTCATCGCGGCGGCGCACGATCGGTCATCGATCTGCATTCAGGTCCGTCTCGGAGAGCCTTCATGTTCACTGCCATGGTCGCGCACGGCCCCGTGCCCGAGGACCCTTGCGGGTCTCGGTTCAGCCGCTCGCCGCAGTGGCGCATCCATCCGGTGGGTGATCCGCAGCGTGACGACGTCGAAGCCTTCATCCACCGCACCTATGCCCAGCGCTACGGTGCCGACGTGCAGCAGTTCGCCCCGACGCTGGTCAGCCTGCACGACGAGGCCGGCGTCATCGCTGCAGCGGGCTACCGCAGCGCCGGCGATGGCGCGCTGTTCCTCGAGCGGTACTTCGATGTCCCGATCGAGTCGCTGCTTGCGAACCCCGCCGAGGTGCCGCCCGCGCGCAGCTGCATCGTCGAGATCGGGCACCTGTCGGCAGCACGGGCCGGCGAAGGCCGCCGTCTGATCCGGCTGCTGGCGTGCCACCTGCAGTCGCAGCCCGTCGACTGGGTGGTCAGCACCATGACCAGCGGGCTGCGCCACATGTTCCTGCGCCTGGGCGTCACGCCGCTGGCGCTGGGGCTGGCCGATCCCGAGGTGCTGGGCGATGAAGCCGCCCAGTGGGGCAGCTACTACGAACACCATCCGGTCGTGCTGGCAGGCCGTCTGCATCAAGCGCTGGGGCAACTGGCCCGACGCCACTCGGACGCCGACCGACCATGAGCACGAACGGCTCCTCCACCGAGTGCACAGGGCGTGCGCCGGATGGCGTTGTGGCCCCGGGCGCGGCGGCCGACGACGCCATCTGCCTCGACGACGGCCACCGAACCTGGGACCGCGCCACCTTGCGCGCGCAGGTGCAGGCCTTTGCAACGCAGCTGAGCGCCCGCAACGCTCGCGTGCTGGCCACCCTGCTCGACAACTCGGCGGCGTGGGTGGTGGCCGACCTGGCGGCAGCGCAAGCGGGGGTGGTGCATGTTCCGCTGCCCGCGTTCTTCACCCCCGCGCAGATCGCCCATGCGCTGCGTTCGGCCGGGGTCGACCACTTGCTGACCATCCCGATGGCCGCGGCATCCTGGCCACAGACCACCGCCCAGCCGATCGAGCTGGCCGGGCATGCGTTGGTGTTGCTGCCATTGCCGGCCGCGCAGGTCGCGATGCCGGCCGGCACGGCCAAGATCACCTACACCTCGGGCACCACCGGGCAGCCCAAAGGGGTCTGCCTGGGCTCGGCAGCCGTGCAACGCGTGAGCGAGGGTCTGCGACAGGCGATGGCGCCGCTGGCCATCGGGCGGCATCTGTGTGCGCTGCCTTTTTCCGTGCTGCTGGAAAACATCGCCGGTCTGCTGGCCCCCCTGGCCCAGGGCACGGTCTGCATCACGCTGCCGATGCGTGAGCTGGGGCTGTCTGGCGCCTCGGGCTTCGATGTCGTGCGTTTCCATGCCGTGGTCGCCCAGCATCGGCCGCACAGCGTGATCCTGCTGCCGCAGATGCTGCGCGCCTGGACCGCCCATCTGATGATGACCGGCCAGCGTGCGCCGGACTCGCTGAAGTTCGTGGCGGTGGGCGGCGCGGCGGTCGGTGCCCGGCTGATCGCTGCGGCACGCGCCGTCGGCATTCCGGCCTACGAGGGTTACGGGCTGTCGGAAGGCGCGTCGGTGCAGACGCTGAACCTGCCGGGGGCCGATCGACCTGGCACGGCCGGCCGGGCCCTGCCGCACACCCGGTTGCGCATCGCAGCCGACGGTGAGATCGAGGTGGCCGGCAGCCTGTTCAACGGCTACCTGGGCGATGCGGCGCCCGCTGCCTCATGGTGGCCCAGCGGCGATCTGGGCAGGATCGACGACGATGGTTTCGTGCACCTGCAGGGCCGCAAGAAGCACGTGCTGATCACCGCGTATGGCCGCAATGTCTCGCCCGAATGGGTCGAGACCGCGCTGTGCACCGAGCCGGCGATCGCCCAGGCGGTGGTCTTCGGTGAGGCACAACCGGCCCTCAGTGCCGTGCTGTGGCCGGTGCGGCCCGAGGCGTCGGACGCCACGCTGCAGGCGGCTGTGGACAACGCCAACGCCACGCTGCCCGACTACGCCCGCGTGCAGCGCTGGGTGCGGGCCGGCGCCGCCTTCGATGCGAGTTCGGGCATGGCGACAGCCAACGGCCGGCCGCAACGCACGGCCATCTGGCAACGCCACGCCCACGGGCTCGGTGCCCGCTGCCGCAGCGCCGCCGTCTATCACCTCGCGCTGCGCTGAGCGGCAGCGACAAACACCCCGCGTATCCCCATGACATTCCACGCCCGATTGCTCGAACAGACCGCCGAGGTCCGCGAGGGCCTGCTCCGCGCGCCCATCATCCAGGGCACGTTGCGCGGCGAGGTGTCGCTGCCCAGCTATCTGGCCTTCCTGCGCGAGGCCTACCACCATGTGCGACACACCGTGCCGCTGCTGCTGGCGTGTCGCGCTGCGCTGCCCGCACGCAACCAATGGCTGCGCGAGCCGCTGGCCGAGTACGTCGTCGAGGAAGAAGGCCACGATGAGTGGATCCTCAACGACATCCGGGCCTGCGGTGGCGACGCCGATGCCGTGCGCCGGGGCGCACCCGGGCATGCCACCGAAGTGATGGTGGCGTATGCCTACGACACCATCGCGCGGCGCAACCCGCTGGGCTTCCTCGGCATGGTGCATGTGCTCGAAGGCACCAGCGTGTCGCTGGCGCTACTGGCCGCCGGGCAGATCCAGAAGCCACTGGCGCTGCCTGACAGCGCCTTCAGCTACCTGCGCTCGCATGGCCTGCTCGACCGCGAGCACACCGAACACTTCGAGGCGTTGATGGACCGGATCGACGACCCGGGCGACCAGGCCGACATCGTGCATGCCGCACGGGCGTTCTTCCGCTTGTACGGCGATGTCTTTCGCAGCCTGCCGCTGCCCGTGGCCCAGCGCCCGGCTGCGGCTGCGTTGGAGGTTTCCGCATGAAGATCCGTGACGCCCGCGTTGTGCTGACCGGCGCCAGCGGTGGCATCGGTCGCGCCATGGCCCACGCCCTGGTGCGCTCCGGCGCCGCCGTGCTGCTGGTGGGCCGCTCACTGCCGGCACTGACCGCACTGGCGCATGAATTTGCCGGTGCGGCGGAGGCGACATCCGACCGCGTCGGCTGCCATGCCGCCGACCTGTGCGACCCCACCGCCATCGACGGCCTGCGCGACGCCGCTGTGGCGTGGGGCGCCAACGTGGTGGTGCACAACGCGGGCGTGCCGAGCTTCGGACGACTCGAGTCGCTGAGCACCGCCGACATCCAGCGGGTGCTCGACACCAACCTGCTGGCGCCCATGCTGCTGACGCAGGCGCTGCTGCCGCATCTGCGTCGCCTGCCGCAGGCCCAGGTGATCTGCGTGGGCTCGGCGCTCGGGCGCATCGGGCTGCCGGGCTTCAGCGCCTACAGCGCCAGCAAGTTCGGCCTGCGTGGGTTCGCCGAGGCCCTGCGGCGCGAGCTCGGTGATGGTCCGGTCCGGGTCCAGTACCTCGGCCCGCGCAGCACCCGCACCGGCTTCAACTCGGCAGAGGTCGAGGCCTACAACCAGGCCACTGGCACCGCCGTGGACACCCCGGAGTCGGTGGCGCTGGCCCTGCTCGATCTGGTGGAAAGCCAGGCGGCAGAGCGCTTTCTGGGCTTTCCGGAGAAGCTGGCCGTGCGGCTCAACGGGCTGGCACCGAGCCTGCTGGATGGCGCCTTCGACCGACACCGCAACAGCCTGCCTGCCAAGGCCTCGCCGCCGTCGTCGAGCGCACGGCTGGACCCCACCCGAACCCTCACCCCGTCTCCCAGGATCGAAACATGATTTCTCACCACACCCCCCGGCCCCGTTCGACCGCAGCAGATGGCGCCTCGCGACGGCGGCTGCTGGGCGCCATCGCCATCGCGCTGTTCTCGGGCATCGCCGTGGCGAGCCCGCTGACCGCCCAGGCCGGTGGCGTCGAGGATGCTGTCGTCGATCTGCAGCACGATTGGGAGGTCATCAAGTACCAGACACCCAACGCCGAGCGCGAGAAACGCTTCGAGGCCTTGGCCGCGAAGGCACACCAGGTCAGTGAAACCTATGCCGGCCGCAGCGAGGCGCTGATCTGGGAAGGCATCATCACCGCCTCGTGGGCTGGCGACAAGGGCGGGCTCGGCGCGCTCGGCCTGGCCAAGAAGGCCAAGGCCCTGTACGAATCGGCCCTGAAGATCGACCCCAACGCGCTGGACGGCTCGGCCTACACCAGCCTGGCGGTGCTGTACTACAAGGTGCCCGGCTGGCCCGTGAGCTTCGGCGACAAGGACAAGGCCCGCGAGCTGCTGCAAAAAGGGCTGACCCTGAATCCGAAGGGCATCGACCCGAACTTCTTCTATGGAGAGCTGCTGTCAGAGACGCACCACGCCGACGAAGCACTCCCCTACCTGGAGCGTGCCCTGCAGGCCCCGTCCCGCCCCGGTCGGCAGATCTCCGACGCGGGACGGCGCGATGAAGTCCGTGCACTGATGGCCAAGATCAAGGCCCACTGACCACCGCCAGCGTGGCGCTGTCGTGCGCCACGACGGGCGGGTTCGGTGCCGGTGGCCGGGTCGCCGGCTGCAGCGTCACCTGAACACCCGTGCCATCGGTGCGCGCCCCGATGACCACCGTCAGGCCATGAAGTGCGGCAATGCGCTGCACGATGGACACACCGAGGCCGCTGCCGAACTCCTGCTGGCCGTCGGGGCGATAGAAGCGTTCACCCATGCGCGCAATCTGCGGGCCTGGCAACGGCTCGCCGTCGTTGGCAACCTCCAGCCGATCCGGCAGCACGCGCAAGGTCACCAGCGAGCCCTCCGGGGCATAGCGCACGGCGTTGTCGAGCAGGTTGCGCAGCAGCACCGTCAGCAAGTTGGCGTCACCGTTCAACGGCAGCGGTGGCTCGCCTTCTGGTGGCCATTCGCAGGCCAGTTCGATGTGCCGGCGCTCGGCCACCGACAGGCAATCGCTGATCGCCTGCTCGACCACGGTCTGCCAGTGCACCGGCGTCGTCAGCGACCACTGGCCATCGGCTTCCAGGGTCGAATCCAGGCGAGACAGGGCCAGCATTTGCGTGACCAGCCGGTCCAGCCGGTCGAGCCCGCGGCTAAGCTTGGCCTCGGCCTGCTCACGCTCGGCACCACCGGCCGACCGGCGCACCACATCCCATTGCGCGCGCAGCACAGCCAGCGGCGTGCGCAGCTCGTGGGCCGCATCGGCGGTGAAGCGCCGCTCGCGCGCCAAGGTTTCCTCGATGCGTTGAAACAGGCCGTTCATGGCCTGGACGAGGGGCTTCAATTCCGTGGGCGCCTGGGCGTTGGGGATCAGGCGCAGGTCGGTCGCATCGCGCGCCTGCAGCTCGGTGGTCAGCTCGCGCAGTGGCGCCAGCGCACGGCGCACCGCCCAGGCCATCGCGATCAGCAGGGCCGGCAGCACCAGGATCCAGGGCGTGATCTGGCTGGCCGTCACGCTGTAGACCAGTTCGTCACGCTCCTTGACCCGCTGCCCAGCCGCCACCAGCCAGGCGCCGGTGGTCGACTGCAGGTAGTAGATGCGCCAGGGCTTGCCGTGCAGGCTCTCGTTGCGGAAGCCGACCGCATCCGGACGGCGCGTCAGCTGCACCCCCTCGCTGTCGGACAGCACCAGCGCACCCTGGGCATCCCAGACGGCCAGCGCCAGGTCGCGGACATCGGCGGTGCTCGACTCGGCGCGGCCCTTGGTCGGCTGCGGCGGCGACAGCCTGGACAGAAGCGCGTCCGTGCGCAGCGTGGCCTGGACCTGCCGGGCCAGCCGGATCAGTTCGGCGTCATACAGCTCGTTGACTTCGAAGCGCGCCTGCTTGATCGATTCGTACAACGCCACGCACCACACCAGCGGCGCGCAGATCAGCAGGTACAGCAACAACCGGCGTTGCAGGCTCATGGACTGGCTTCACCCGAACCCAGCGCATAACCGACGCCGCGCACGGTGCGCACGATGGTGGGGTCGATCTTGCGGCGCAGGTGATGCACATGCACCTCGAGTGAATTGCTCGAGGGATCGCCACCGCCCCAGTCGTAGATCACCTGCTGCAGGTGGGTCTTGGACAGCACGCGCTGCGGGTGCTTCAGCAATGCTTCGAGCAAGGTCATCTCCAGCGCGGTCAGCTCGACCGTCGCCCCCTTCCAGCGCACCAGCTTGGTCGCCGGGTCGTACTCGAGCGCACCGTGCTGCCACACCGATTGCGCCCGGCCCGCGGAACGACGCACCATGGCGCGCAGCCGTGCCGCCAGCTCGTCGATGGTGATCGGCTTGACGAGGTAATCGTCGGCGCCCGCATCCAGACCGGCGATGCGCTGCTCGACGCCATCGCGCGCCGTCAGGATCAGCACCGGCACCGTCTGTTCGCGGCGGCGCCAGCGTTCGAGCCAGACCATGCCGTCGGTGCCGGGCAGGCCGAGATCAAGCACCACGGCGTCGTACGGCGCGCTGGACAAGGCGGCATTGGCCTGGTGACCGTCCCGGAACCAGTCGACCACATGGCCGAGTTGCCGCAATCCAGTGGTCAACGCGTCTCCGAGCGACGCGTCGTCTTCGACGATGAGCAAGCGCATGTCAGAACTCCCTGGGCAACCGCGTTGCCGCTCGGTGCCCATTATCGGGAGCCTGGCCGCGCGCAGGCCCTGGGGGCATGACCCGAACCCCGGCGCCCGCGGGAAAATTCGCCTGCCAAACCGCATCGGCGCAGCGACACTAGGCGCGTCGTCGACAGCCGGAGGCCCGAATGCCCAAGAAGCCGCTTTATCAATCGCTCTACTTCCAGGTGATCACCGCCATCGTGATCGGTGTGCTGCTGGGGCACTTTTTCCCCGAAACCGGCGCCGCGATGAAGCCGCTGGGCGATGGCTTCATCAAGCTGATCAAGATGATCATCGCGCCGATCATCTTCTGCACGGTGGTGGTCGGCATCGCCGGCATGGAGGACATGAAGAAAGTCGGCAAGACCGGCGGGTTGGCGCTGCTGTACTTCGAGATCGTCAGCTCGATCGCGCTGGTGGTCGGGCTGGTCATCATCAACCTCGTTCAACCCGGCGCGGGCATGAACATCGATGCCAGCACGCTCGACACCAAGGGCATCGCCGCCTACACCGGCCCGGGCAAGATGGCGAGCACCACCGAATTCCTGCTGAACGTCATCCCGAGCACGGTGATCGATGCCTTCGCCAAGGGCGAGATCCTGCAGGTGCTGCTGTTCGCGGTGATGTTCGGCTTCGCTCTGCACAAGTTCGGCGGGCGCGGCACGCTGGTGTTCGACCTGATCGAGAAGACCTCGCACGTGCTGTTTTCCATCGTCGGCATCATCATGAAAGTGGCACCGATCGGTGCCTTCGGCGCGATGGCCTTCACCATCGGCAAGTACGGCGTCGGCTCGCTGGTGTCGCTGGGGGCGCTGATGGCGACCTTCTACGCGACCTGCCTGTTTTTCATCATCGTCGTGCTCGGACTGATCGCCCGCTTCCACGGGTTTTCGATCTTCAAGTTCATCCGCTACATCAAGGAAGAGCTGCTGATCGTGCTGGGCACCTCGTCGAGCGAGTCGGTGCTGCCACGCATGATGGCCAAGATGGAGAACCTGGGCGCGAAGAAGTCTGTGGTCGGGCTGGTGATCCCGACCGGCTACTCCTTCAACCTCGATGGCACCTCGATCTACCTGACGATGGCCGCGGTGTTCATCGCGCAGGCGACCAACACACCGATGACGGTGACGCAGCAACTGACGCTGTTGCTGGTGCTGCTGCTCACCTCGAAAGGAGCCGCCGGCGTGACCGGCAGCGGCTTCATCGTGCTGGCCGCCACGCTGTCGGCGGTCGGTCATGTGCCGGTGGCCGGGCTCGCCTTGATCCTCGGCATCGACCGTTTCATGTCCGAGGCCAGGGCACTGACCAACCTAGTGGGCAATGGCGTCGCAACCCTCGTGGTCGCCAGCTGGACCGGCGACCTGGACAAGGATCGGATGAGCCGGCGGCTCAACAACGAGACCGACGACGAGGCAACCGAGCCCGAAGAGGTGCTCGACCAGGTCGAGCAACACATGCCGATGACCCCGGCCCGCTGAGGATGGAGCAGCCACGCAATCCGCTGCATGGCATCACGCTCGAAGGCATGGTGACGGCGCTGGCCGCGCACTACGGCTGGGCGGGGCTGGGTGAACGCATCCCGGTGCGCTGTTTCACCAGCGACCCGAGCGTGGCGTCCAGTCTGAAATTCCTGCGCAAGACGCCCTGGGCCCGAGAGAAAGTGGAAGGGCTGTACCTGTTCATGCTGCGGGACATCAAGCGCGACAACACCACTCGCCCCTCCCGCGCGGCCTGATCGATTCGATCAGGCTCGTGTCAGGCGACGGGCGACCCCGTCACCACCGCAGCGACCGCCTCGGCGATGGCCAGCGATGCGGTGAGGCCCGGCGACTCGATGCCGAACAGCTGCACCACGCCGGCACAGCCGTGTTCGGCAGGTCCATCGATGCGGAAGTCGGCAGCATGCTCGCCAGGGCCGCTGAGTTTGGGCCGGATGCCGCTGTAGGCGGGCGACAGCGCTCCCTCCGGCAGCCGCGGCCAGTAGCGGCGAACTTCGGCGGCGAAGGCGTCGGCGCGGCGCGCATCGACGCTGTAGTCCAGGTTGCGGCCCAGATCGGTGGCTGTGGTCGTGCCATCGATCCACTCCACATCCGGCCCGAACTTGGCCTGGCCGCCCAGGTCCAGCGTCAGGTGCACGCCGAGCCCGCCATCGGTGGGCAGCGGATAGATCAACCGCGAGAACGGCGCGCGCCCCGAGAGCGAGAAGTAATGCCCTCGGGCCAGATGCCGTGGCGGGATGGCGGCTGCGGGAAAACCTTCCATCGAAGCCGCGACCGCCTGCGCGTCGAGCCCGCCCGCGTTGACGATCCATCGGCTGCCCAGCACGAAGTCGCCCGACTCCGCACCGAGGCCGGCACTGACCTCGCGCGCCGCGATCCGCCAGCCCTCACCGTCGCGCACCGCACCGACCAGGGCGCTGCCCACGGCCAGCACCGCGCCGGCGGATTCGGCGTCACCGAGCAGCGAGGTCATCAGGCCGTGACTGTCCACGATGCCGCTGGCCGGTGACCACAGCGCGGCCTCGCAGCGCAGTTCGGGCTCGAGCGCCAGCGCTTCGGCACGCGTCAACCACTGAAGCGCCGAGACGCCGTTGGCGATGCCCTTGGCGTGCAATGCTTCGAGCGCTGGCAGATCGGCATCGCGCGTGGCCACCACCAGCTTGCCGCAGCGGCGGTGCGAGATGCGGCGTTCGGCGCAGTACCCGTACAGCAACTGCGCACCGCGCACGCACAGCAGCGCCTTGCGGCTGCCGGTCGGGTAATAAAGCCCGGCGTGGATCACCTCGCTGTTGCGCGCCGATACCCCGGTGCCGTAGGCGGCTTCCCGCTCGACGATGACCACCTCCAGGCCGGTCTGCGCGATCGCTCGCGCGCAGGCCAGCCCGACGACACCCGCCCCGATCACGATGCAATCCACGCGGTCCATCGCGGTCGCAGCCTCAGCGCAGTCCGGGTGCCAGCAGCGTGACGGCCAGCCCCACAGCCGCGCACACCGCCAGCAGCGGCATCACGCCCACCTTGAGGCGAAACAGCGCCAGCGCGGCCGCCACAGCGATCAGTGCCGACACCGCATCGAAGTGGCCGCCGAAACCCTGCGGCCACAGCACGTGGTAGGCGAAGAACAGCGCCAGGTTCAGGATGACACCCACCACCGCAGCGGTGATGGCCGACAGCGGCGCGGTGTAGCCGAGCCGGCCGTGCGTGGCCTCGATCAGCGGGCCACCGGCCAGGATGAAGATGAACGACGGCAAGAAGGTGAAGAAGGTCACCACCGAGGCGGCGACCGCGCCCGCGGCGAACAACGCCTCGGGCCCGAACATCGGCTTGAGCCAACCACCGACAAAACCGACGAAGGCCACCACCATGATCAGCGGGCCGGGCGTGGTCTCGCCGAGCGCCAGACCGTCGATCATCTGGGCGCCGCTCAGCCACTGGTGCTGCTCGACCGCGCCCTGGTACACATAGGGCAGCACCGCATAGGCGCCACCGAAGGTCAGCAGCGCGGCCTTGGTGAAGAACCAGCCCATCTGCGTCAACGTGCCCTGCCATCCCTGTGTCGCGAGCAGCACGGCCGTGGCCAGCACCCACAGGCCGAGGCCGACGGCCAGCACCGAGGCGAGTCGGCTGCGCCTGAACTGTGCATGCCCCGGTGTCGGTGTGCGGCCGTCGATCAGCGCAGGGCCGTAGCGCTTCTGGTCGCCGCCATGCCCACCGCCGAGCGTGAACACACCCGGCGCCACCTTCGCGCCGAAATGGCCGATCAGCGCCGCGGCCAGCACGATGGCCGGAAACGGGGCGTGCAGCGCGAAGATGGCAACGAACGCCGCCGCCGCGATCGCCCACATCCAGCCGTTCTTCAGCGCCCGGGTGCCGATGCGGTGTGCCGCGTGCACCACGAGCGCCGTCACGGCCGGCTTGATGCCATAGAAGATGCCGGCGACCCAAGGCACCTCGCCAAAGCGCAGATACACCCACGACAGCGCGATCAGGATGAACAGCGACGGCAGCACGAACAAGGCGCCCGCTGCGATGCCACCTGCGGTGCGGTGCATCAACCAGCCGATGTAGGTCGCGAGCTGCTGGGCCTCGGGGCCGGGCAGCAGCATGCAGTAGTTCAGTGCGTGCAGAAAGCGTTTCTCGCTGATCCAGCGACGGCGCTCGACCAACTCGGTGTGCATGATCGCGATCTGCCCGGCCGGCCCGCCGAAGCTGATGAAACCGAGCTTCAGCCAGAAGCGCAGTGCCTCGGCGAAGCCCACCGCCGCAGGCGCGCTTTCTGCAGGTGTCTCCGGGTTCGCAGGGGTCAGTGTCATCGGCGCGGAACTCATGCGCGGGATTGTGCAGGGTGCGAAAACAACGCAGTGCTGCGTCGGATGCGCGCTGCCGGGCGGACGATTCGAGCAGGATGTCTCGCTTGACGCGTGATCGACGGGCCGCACCCTGCCCGGCTGCACACAGTGCGGTTAACCTGCCGCAAACATTCCCCGCAAACCATGCGAAAGCATGGGACGCAAAGCCTCCGGCCTACAGCGCACAGCGCCACGGTAGCGGGGCTGCCAACCCGACCCCACGGGTTGGCCTCGGACCTGACGAGGCAGCTGATGAAATTGCACAGAGTTTTCGTGACACCGCTGGTCCTGGCGACCTCGGTGGCTATCTTCACCCCCCCCGCGCAAGCCTGGTCGAGCCGACCCGAGGCGCCCCGGTTCGCCACGCCACCCTCGGCCGACCTGGTGTCCGCTGAATCGCTGACAGCCACCGATCGCCTGATCGTGAAGTACCGCGACGGCAGCGCCAATCTGCTGTCGGCGCGCTCGCGCAACGCGGTCACGGTGGCGGGCAATCGCCAGGGCGTGCGGGTCTCGACGCTGCGGCGGATGCACAACGGCAGCCAGGTGATGCAGATCAGCCGGCGCATGAACCGCGACGAACTCAGCAACCTGATGCAGAGCCTGCGCAGCGGGGACTCGTCCATCGAGTACGTCGAGCCCGACCGCATCCTGCAACCGATGTACCTGCCCAACGACACCCTGTTCCCGCAGCAATGGGCACTCTCAGACGCCACTGGTGGCATCGGCGCGCCAGACGCATGGAACCGCGCCACGGGCGCTGGCGTGACGATTGCCGTCATCGACACCGGTGTGCGCCCGCATGCCGATCTGGCAGCCAACCTGCTGCCGGGCTACGACTTCATCGTCAACCCCGCGATCGCGGTCGACGGCGGCGGCCGCGATGCCGATGCCTCCGACCCCGGGGACTACGCCCCGGCTGGCGCGTGTGCCACCGGCTCTGCCGCGCGCAACAGCTCCTGGCACGGCACCCATGTGGCGGGCCTGGCGGCCGCGGCGGGCGGCAACGGCATTGGTGTGACCGGTGTGGCTTTTGGCGCGCGCATCCTGCCCTTGCGTGCACTGGGCCGCTGTGGCGGCTACACCTCGGACATCGCTGACGCGATCGTCTGGGCGGCTGGCGGCACGGTGAATGGCTTGCCACAGAACCCGACCCCGGCCAAGGTGATCAACCTGTCGCTGGGTGGCAGCGGCGCCTGCGACATCACCTCGCAGAACGCGGTCAACGCGGCGCGTGCCAGGGGGGCCTCGGTCATCGTCGCGGCCGGCAACTCGAACACGGCTGCGACCGGCAGTTCACCGGCCAACTGCAGCGGCGTCATTGCGGTGGCCGCGACCAGCAAGGCGGGTGGCAAGGCGTCGTACTCCAACTTCGGAACCAACGTCGCACTGGCGGCGCCCGGTGGCGATTCAGGCGCGGGCCTGCTGTCCACGCTGAACGCGGGCACGACCACGCCAGGTGCCGACAGCTATGCCTCGTACATGGGCACCTCGATGGCCACGCCAGTGGTCAGTGGCGTGGCAGCGCTGATGCTGTCGGCGAACCCGGCTCTGACGCCCGACCAGGTCTCCTCGCTGCTGAAGTCCACCGCGCGGGCCTTCCCGGTGGCGTGCACGGGCTGCGGCGCGGGCATCGTCGACGCGAATGCCGCAGTGGTGGCCGCACTGGCCGCGAAGGGAACGACGACACCCGCCCCGACGCCGACGCCGACGCCGACGCCGACACCCACGCCAACGCCTACGCCTACGCCTACGCCGGCCCCCGCACCTGCCCCGGCACCCAGCGTGACGCAGGTGAAAGAGGCCGAACCCAACAACACCCTGGCGGCGGCTCAGAAGATCAGCGTCCTGCCCAGCCTCGTCTCCGGCTCGCTCAGCAGCACCACCGACACCGACTTCTATCAGTTCGCCGTGGACGGCGGCAAGACGGTGAATGTCACGCTGACGGCCGGGTCGACCTCCGGCTTCGGGCTGGCCATCTACCGCAGCAACGGTCAGCAGCTGCTGATGGTGCCCGGGGTCAACGGACGGCAGCAGCGGGTGGCACTGAGCAACGGCGGAACGGTCCCCGTCACGCTGATGGTGCGGGTGCTGCGCAGCACCGGCAATGCCGGCAGCTACAGCCTCGCGATGTCGTACTGACACCGCGGCGGCCCACGGGCTGAGGAATCAGCGGAGCTCCTCGGCCCGCAACGCACGCAGCAGGAGCAAGGCACGCTCGTAGTCGAAAGCGTGCAGTGCGGTGCCGATGTCGGCAACGGATGCGCCGTAGCGGCGCTGCATGGGTGCCGCGAGCTGGCGAAATTCGCCGATCGCCCGGTAGTCGGCGTCGAGCAGCAGCCGCTCGAGCCGATCGAGTTCGCTTGCGCTGAGCGGTATCGCGTCGAGGGGCGACAGGCCGCTCGGGGTGTTCAGCAGGTACTCGCGTATCCCGGCGACAACCGACTCGAGCTCTCGCAACACGGCATGGACGCCTTCAGCGATCCGCCCGTGAGACGGCTCATCGGCGGCCAGCGCTTCGAGCTCGCCGGCCAATGGGGGCAGACGGCTGGCGCCGATCGTCGCGGACGCGCCCTTCAGTGAATGGGCCACCGCCCGAACCTCGGCTGGCGCGTCGGGCGACAGGTGCGCCACCACGTCGTCAATCTCGTCCCCGTAATGCTGCACGAACTGCTGCAGAACGCGGCGGTACAGGTCGGCACGTCCCCCCACGAACCGCAGTCCCCGCGACACGTCGATGCCGGGCATGACGGGAAAGTCCGTCGGGGCCGCCGGCGGTGACCTGCGGGCGGGTTCAGCCCGTGCCGCCACGCTCTGCGGAAGCCAGCGCTGAATGGCCGCGTACAGCGCAGCGGGATCGACCGGCTTGGCCACGTGATCATTCATGCCGGCCGCCAGGCAGGCCGCACGGTCCTCACCGAAAGCACTGGCCGTCATCGCGATGATGGGCACCGTGGCGCCGCCAGCCAGCGCACGGATGCGGCGGGCCGCCTCCAGGCCATCCATCCGCGGCATCTGCAGATCCATCAGGATCAGGTCGCAGCTGTCGCGCTGCATGAATTCCAGCGCCTCACAGCCGTCGGTGGCCACGTCGGCCTGCAGACCGACCGCATGCAACAGCTCCAGCGCCAGTTCGCGGTTCACCGGGTTGTCCTCGACCAGCAGCAAGCGCGCGGCCAGCCGCTGATCGCGCAGCCCCGCTTCCGCGGGCCCCGCGCCGGCCGACCTGTCGACCGGAATCGATCGAGCCACCTCCAGGCGGGCCGTGAACCAGAACTCGCTGCCCTCGCCGAGCTGGCTGCTCACGCCCACCTCGCCGCCCATCATCGCGGCCAGCCGCTTGGTGAGTGCCAGCCCGAGGCCCGTGCCGCCATAGCGTCGCGTGGTGGAGGTGTCCGCCTGCTCGAAGGCCTGGAACAGCTGATCGAGCGCATCGGGCGCGATGCCCACGCCGGTGTCGCGCACCGTGAAGCGGATCAGCAATGAATCGTCCTTGCGCTCGAGCAACTCGCCCACGAGCGCCACGGCACCCTGGTCGGTGAACTTCACCGCGTTGCTGAGCAGATTGAGCAAGGCCTGCGACAAGCGCGTCGGGTCACCGCAAAGCGCGTCAGGCAGCCCCTCCACGTCCACCGTCAAGCGCAGCCCCTTGGCCTGCACGCGCTCGGCCACCAGCTCGCGGGTGCGGGCAATCACCCCCTGCAGCGAAAAATCGACCTGCTCGAGCGTCACCTTGTCTGCCTCGATCTTCGACAGGTCCAGGATGTCGTTGATCACCTGCATCAGGTGCCGGGCGGCATCGGCGATCTTGCCCAGCCGCTCGCTCTCCAGCAGGTCCTGCGCATCGCGCTGAAGCAGATGGGTCCAGCCGATGATGGCGTTCATGGGGGTCCGTATCTCGTGGCTCATGTTCGCGAGGAATGCGCTCTTGGCCCGGTTCGCGGCCTCGGCCTTGTCGCGAGCCTCCATCAGCGCGGCATTGGCATCGCGCAAGCGCAACTCGGCATGCTTCACTTCGGTGATGTCAGACACCAGCGCGAGAAAACCGCGCACGGTCCCGTCCACCACATCGGGCGTGACGGTCACCAGACCGTGCAGCAGCTGACCGCGGGCAGAAATCAGCAGACGCTGCGCCTGCCTCGATTCGCCTGCGAGCACCTCGTTCAGCGACACCCGCTGATCCGTCTGCCACTCGCCCTGGAGCAGGGCATCGGGCGACAAGCGACTCAGCGCTCCATCCGGGCACCCGAACCATTCGCGGTAGGCGCGATTCGCAAACTGGCACTGGAGGTCCTTGTCCCAGTAGGCCAGCAGGCCGGGCTGGTTGTCTGCCACGGTGTGGATGAAGCGCTCGCTGTCGCCCAGCGCGGTGTTCAGCGACTGGAGCTGCTCGGTGCGCTGCTCGACCAGTTCTTGCAGGTGATGGCGGTGCTGGTCCAGTTCGGCCTCGACCTGCTTGTGCGCCGTGATGTCCTCGCCCAGCGACAGGAAGTGGGTGATGGTGCCGTCGGGCTGTCGGATCGGTGCGGCCTGAACCAGTTCGTCATAGGGCTGCCCGTCCTTGCGGCGCGCGCGCACTTCGGCCGACCAGGTGCCGCCACCCAGCAGGGTCTGGTGCTTGGTGCGGTGGACGTCCTTGTCGAGCCGCTCGGGCTGGAGCACGTGGCGCAGCTGACCGACAGCGTCTGCCGGGCTGTAACCGGTGATGCGGGTGAACGCGGCGTTGACGTACTCGATGCGATCGTGCGTGTCGCTGATGACGATCGACGCCGGACTCTGCTCGACGGCCATCGACAACTTGCGCAGCGTCTGCTCCGCTGCATGGCGTTCGGTGACATCGCTGAACGACGCCACCACCGCCGTCATCTGCTGCGTCTTCACATCGCGCACCGGCTCGACGTTCACCCGCAGCCACCGCAATCCGTGCTCTGGATGACGCAGACCCATCAGCACCTCGTCACAGGGCATGCCGGTCGCCAGGGCTTGCCGTATCGGCCACTGGTCCGGGGGAAGATCCGACCCATCGGGCTGCAGCGGATGCCACTGCGCCACCGCACTTGCCAGTGGCGCGCCGAGCAAGGTGGTGTCGAAGAACTTTTCAGCCTGCTGATTGCAGGCCTTCACCACGCCGTCGGTGCCGATCACCAGCAGGCCCTCGTCGAGCGCAGTGACCATGGAGCGGTACAAGGACTCCCGGTCGCGCAAGGCATCTTCGGCGAGCCGCTGCTGCGTGATGTCGCGAACCAGCCCCAGCACCGCCGGACGACCGTTGTGCACGAATCGGTTGGCCCGCAGCTCGACCCACACCAGGCCGTCGCCGTCGCGCCGTCGCATCTGCAGCTCGTAGTGATTGGGTGGCTCGACGCCATCGCCGATGCGCTGTTCGTAACGCGCGCTCCACAGCTCGATGTGATCGGGGCCGATGACATGCTCGAACGTCAGCCCGATGAACTCTTCCGGCGCATAGCCCAGCATCGCAGGCAGTGCGGCATTGACGAAGACAAACGACCGGTCCTGCAGGATGAACATCCCGTCGCTCATCGACGCCAGGATCGCGCGGACCGTGGCCTCACTTTCGCGCAGGCTCTCCTCGGCCTGCTTGCGCTGCGTGATGTTGCGCGCAACGCCGAACATGCCAGCGACCACCCCGGATGTGTCACGCAAAGCACCCTTGGTGGACAAGTAGGTCTGGTCGCCATCGGGCGTCTGCACCACTTCCTCGAAGGTCGCCACGATGCCTTCGGACAGGACCTTCCGGTCGTTGGCCACCAACGCCGACGCCTGCTCGACCGGGAGCAGCTCGCGGTCGTCGCGACCGATGATGTCGTCCTGCCTGCGGCCCATGACGCGCGCCGTCTCGCGGTTGCACATCAGGTAGCGGCCTTGCAGATCTTTCGCGAAGATGGCATCGGTCGACGATTCGGAGATGGCCTGCATCAGTCCGAGTGCACGCAGGCGATCCTCCTGCGTGACCTGCTCGGCACGTGCAGCCGCCAGCGCTTGACGTTCACGAGCCAGGAAACCCGCCAGACTCACGCCAAACAGCGCGAAGGCGCCCGTGGAAGCGACCCAGGCTTCGTCACGAAGCAAGGCGGCGAAAAAAGCGCTGCGATCCACCTGCGTCGTCACAAACCAGTCGGCATCACTGACTGGAACGACCACGCCGATCACCGCCTTGCCACTGAAGTCAAGGCCTTCGATCAGCGACCCGAAAGGCTGCTCGCGGCGCATCGCCGATGCTGCCAACACTCTGGAGGTGGCCAACGTCTGAGTGCCCTCGCCAGCCGCACCCACCAACTGGTCCGTGCCACGTTTGAAACTGAGTTGCACGGAAGTGGCCTGCATGGCCTCGGATGAATGAGGGGCGGCCATCAGCTTCTCGGTCGGGTCGAAATGCAGAACCACCGCGGCCCGTGCGGTCGTGCCGCCGCCCGTCAGCGGGGCGACCACGTCCATCCGGAACACGCCAGGTGAGCCCTCGAGTTCGTAGGGCTCGGTGCGTTCGACCCGGCCCGAGGCCACCGCACGCAAGACCGCCTCACGAAGTGGCGCCGCGGAGCGATCGCCATCCAGATGCCCCAAGGCCAGCTCACCATGCTCATCGAGAATCATGGCCTTGTCGGCACCGAAGGCCTGACCCAGGCTCGTGAGACGGCCCAGCAGTTCGTCGCGCGCGGCGCGACTCCCCTGGTCGCGCCATTTTGCGTAGTCGCTGGCCCACCAGGGGCTGCTGGCGATGTAGCGGGCCTGCGCAGTCCGATGCTCGAGTCCTTGCCCGATCAGCCGCGACTGCAACTCGGCGACAGCGTCCAGTCCGGAGTAAAGCGTTTCGTAGGCCTCGACGTAGTCAGTGCGCAAGGCCACACCGGTCAGGACCACGATCGCTGCGAGCAGCGCAGCCCAGAGTGCCCGTTGCGCCGCGAGGCTCCAGTTTCCGAAGCGCCGGACCCACCCCCGCCGCGCGCCGGCAGGATCTCCCCGATTCGACAGAGGGGCCATGGACATTGCCGGCCGGTTCAGCCCCTGCCCGTCGTGTGGAGATTGCTCCCCGGTGCGGTGTCAGGTTGCGGCGCGCCCCTCTCCACGTCATCGGGATGCTGCCGGGCGATGTCACAGAATTCGTCGAATCCGTCGATGAATGTCGCCAGCAGATCGGGGTCGAAGTGCTTGCCGCCTTGTGCAGCCATGATCTGGCGGGCCTCGTCGAAGTCGAATGCCTGCTTGTAGACGCGCTTCGAGATCAATGCATCGAACACATCGGCCAGGGCCATCAGGCGCGCGGCCAGGGGAATGGCCTCGCCGGCCAGACCATCGGGATAGCCGCTGCCGTCCCAGCGCTCATGGTGATGGCGGGCGACCTGCTTCGCGTAGTCGAGGAACTTGACCGGTTCGCTGGTGTCCGCTTCGGCGCGGCAGATGGCGTCGGCCCCCTTGGCAGCGTGGGTTTTCATGATCTCCCACTCGTCGGCTGTCAGCTTGCCGACCTTGAGCAGCACCTGGTCGGGAATGCCCACCTTGCCGATGTCGTGCAGCGGGGCCGACTTGGCGATCAACGCAATGCTCTGCTCGTCGAGCTCACCGGCAAATCGGGGGTGGCGGCTGGCCCGCAGCGCGAGCGCATGCACATAGTGCTGCGTGCGCAAGATGTGGTTGCCCGTTTCGTTGTCACGCGTTTCGGCCAGCCTGGCCAGCGCCCGGATGGTGACCTCCTGAATCGTCAGGTTCTCGCGCATGCGCCGCGCGATCTCGACCTCCAGCGATTCGTTGACATGCTGCAGCCGGTCACGTGCCAGTTTCAGCTCGATGTGGGCCGACACCCGCGCCAGCACGATGGCCGGCTTCAGCGGCTTGGTGAGGTAGTCGACCGCGCCGAGCACGATGCCGCGTTGCTCGTCCTCCTCGGCGTTCATGGCGGTCGTGAAAATCACCGGGATGCCGCGCAGGGCCGGGGATTGCTGCAGCCGCTCCAGCACCTCGTAGCCGCTGATGCCGGGCATCATGATGTCGAGCAGGATCAGATCGGGCAGCGGGTCTTGCGTGGCCAGCTGCAGCGCACGCGCGCCGGAATTTGCCGCACGCACCATGTAGCGCTCGCAGAGCAACTCGCCGAGCACCGTCAGGTTCTCGGGGTTGTCGTCGACGATCAATATCGTTTGCTTGTGCAAGGCAATTCCTGCAGACCTGACCGAGCCTGGATCACGGGCGCTGGCAAGCTTCCATCCGAGACATGGCTACAGCGCGATTCTGCGCGCTTGCAGCGGCGCGTTGTTGAGCTGCATCAACATCGCGTCGAGCGGCGCAAGAATGCGCAGGCGCGGCCGATAACACCGATGCGGCAGCCCGCGGCGCCTTACAGTCTTCTCCGAATCATGTTCCTGCACCCCGATCGCCGGCAATTCTGCATCGGCGCCCTGGCGGCGAGCGCCGCAGGTTGGGCGCGCGCGGCTGGCGACACCCTGCGCGTGCTGGCCTGGCCCGGTTACGCCGATCCCGACATCGTTCATACCTTCGAGCAGCGTTACGGCAGCCGGGTGGAGGTCACGGTCATCGATTCCGATCTGGACCTGTGGAACAAGATCATCGCCAACGGTGCGCAGGACTTCGACGTCTTTGCCGTCAACACCGCCGAGCTGCAGCGCTACATCCGCAAGGGGCTGGTGGTCGGCATCGCCACGGAGACCTTGCCGAACCTCGCGCGTCAGCGATCGCGATTTCGCGATCTGAAATCGATCCCGGGCATCGTTCACGATGGGGTCGTCTATGCCATTCCGTACACCTACTCCGAGATGGGGCTGATCTACGACCGAAGGCAGGTGCCCAAGGCGCCGGATTCCCTGTCTGCCTTGTGGGACGAGCGTTACCACGGCAAGGTGGTCGCCTACAACGGCGGCACCCACAATTTCTCGCTGGCCGCCCTGTCGCTCGGGCTGAAATCGCCGTTCAAGCTGGACGATCGGGACTGGCCACGCGCGGTCGATCGACTGATCGCCCTGCGCCGCAACGTCACCGGTTTCTACACGCGACCCGATGAATCCGTCGCGTTGTTCAAGCACCGGCAGGCCGCATTGATGTTTGCCAATTTCGGCAAACAGCAGCTGCAACTGTGCAAGACCGCCGGACTGAATGTCGGCTACGCGCTGCCCAAGGAAGGGGCGCTCGCCTGGCTGGACTGCTGGGTCATCACCCGCAGTGCACGCAACCTGAACCTCGCCACGGCCTGGATCAACTATCTGCTGGAAAACGAGCCCGGCCAGGCGCTGATGAGCCGCCAGGGGCTGAGCAACACCACCTCCGCCGAGCCGGACGACGCGGCCAATGACATGCTGCGGTGGCTGCAACCCGTCGAAAGCGAGGAGCACCGCAATCAGCTGTGGAGCCGCATCGTGTCGGGCGATCGCGCCAGCAAGGTACTGGCATCGTGAAGCTGGGCATCGCCCGCAAGCTCGCCCTGCTGCTGGCGGCAGTCGGCGTGCTCGCCTCCGGTCTGACCGGTCTGTACGCCTACCGGACCAGCCGGCAGCTGCTGGTTGAATCGGCGCAGGAGCGGCTGCTGACGTCGACCCAGGTGCTGGCGCGGCGGATCACGTTGTCGCGCCAGGAAATCACCCGCAACCTCGAAGTGCTCGCCCGCCTGCCCGGCACGCTGGCGGTGCTGCAACGCGCCGACGCCGCGCAGGCCCGGCAACTGGCCACGCTGTTCGAACGGATGATGCTGGCCAACCCGTCGTACTTCCAGATTCGACTGATTTCAGCCGGCGACCATGGCCTGGAGCGGGTGCGAGTCGACCGGCAAGGCGATCTGCCTGTCGAGGTCCTGGGTGACGATCTGCAGGAGAAGGGCCACTACCCGTATGTCGCCGAGACCTTGCAGCTCAAGGCAGGCGAGTTCTACCTGTCGGAAATCACGGTCAATCACGAACGCGGCACCTACGCCGGGCTGGACCAGCCAGCCTTGCAACTGGCCACGCCCGTCACCGATGCCCTGGGCACTGCCGTGGGCGTGGTGGTCATCAATGTCGACCTGAACGGCATGTTCGCGCTGCTGGCCGCCGATCTGCCGGCGAATTTCAAGCTGTTTCTTGCCAACGACGACGGCGACATCCTGATCCACCCGGACCCGACCCGCACCTTCGGCTTCGATCGCGGACGGCGCATGCTGATCGACGAAGAATTCCCGCTGACGCGCGACATCGTTCAAGGCAAGCGCGAGCATGTGGTTTTCGATGCCAACGACACCGCCTTGGGTAGCGAGCCGGTGGTGGCCGCCTTCATCGGGCAGCCGATCGACGTGCCGTCGCACGAACAGCGTCTGGTGCTGGGCCTGGCCCAGCCGCTGGCGGGCGTGGTCGCGCAGGCACATCGGCTCGGCGTGACCATCTTGCAGCTGGTGCTCGGGCTGTGTCTGGGGTGCCTGGTGCTGGCGGGGACGCTGGCCCGCGCCTTCACCCAGCCCATCAACGCGATGAGTGCGGCGGCGGCCAGCTTCGCCAGTGGACAACCCTCGGGCGACCTGCCTGTCGAACGCGCCGACGAGATCGGCGCGCTGGCGCGCAGCCTCCAGCAGATGCAGCATCAGATCAATCAGAACCTGTCGCAGCTGCAGAACAACCAGCAGGCACTGGAGCACATGGCGCTGCACGATGTGCTGACCGGTTTGCCGAACCGCCGCCTGTTCGTGTCGCAGCTCGAAAAGGCGATGATCCACGCGCGCCGCTATGGCGGCGAGATCAGCGTGCTGTTCATCGACCTCGACGATTTCAAGGACATCAACGACCGCTACGGCCACGACACCGGCGATCTGGTGCTGAAGGCGGTGGCTCAGCGCCTGCTGGCCATGATGCGCGAAGGCGACACGGTGGCCCGCATCGGCGGCGATGAATTCGTGGTGATGCTGGGCGCATCAACCACGCATCCGCAGTTGATGGCGGTGGCTGAAAAAATGCTCACCGGCATCAGCCTGCCGATCGATGTGTTCGGTGTGGAGATGAAGGTCGGCGCCAGCATCGGCATCAGCCGCTACCCGCAGGACGGGCAAAGCGTCAGCGAGTTGCTGGCCACCGCCGACCACGCGATGTACGCCGTCAAGGCCGAGGGCAGCGGCGGGTTCCGATTCGCCTCGCCACCGACGGTCTGACCTGACGCGGCTGTTGCCGGCTCAGGCCTTGTTCGGCTGCGGCGTCAGCCGCAGGTACGGCGTGACTGCGGTGTAGCCCTTCGGGAATTTCTGGCGGATCAGTTCCGGATCCTGCAGCGACGGCACGATCACCACATCGTCGCCATCCCTCCAGTTGCCCGGTGTCGCCACGCTGTGGTATTCGGTCAGCTGCAGCGAGTCGATCACGCGCAGCAGCTCGTCGAAGTTGCGGCCGGTGCTGGCTGGGTAGGTGAGCGTGAGCCGGATCTTCTTGGCCGGGTCGATCACGAACACCGAGCGCACGGTCGCGGTGGTGCTGGCGTTCGGGTGGATCAGGTCGTACAGCTCGCTGACCTGGCGGTCGGCGTCCGCAATGATCGGGAAGTTGACGATCGTATTCTGGGTGCGGTTGATGTCCTTGATCCACTCGCCGTGCCGGTCGACTGGATCGACCGACAGCGCAATCACCTTCACGTTGCGTTTGGCAAATTCATCCTTGAGCTTGGCGGTCAGCCCCAGCTCGGTGGTGCATACCGGGGTGAAGTCGGCAGGGTGGGAGAACAGCACGCCCCAGCTGTCGCCGAGCCACTGGTGAAAGCGGATCGGGCCGTCGCTGGATTGCTGCTCGAAGTCGGGGGCGGTGTCGCCTAGGCGCAGTGTGGGCATGGGAACTCCTGATCAGGTGGAAGCTTCGGTTTTGAAAGCGCGGTCGATCACGCGGGTCGCCACACCGGCGACTCGGAAATGATCACCTTGCGCGGAATGATCTGCGCTTGTGTGAAGGCATCGGCAATGCGTTGCTGCTCGCCCAGCGCATCGGCATCAACAGGTTGTATGCGGTAGGTACGGCGCAGGTTGGCAACTTCGACGGTGGGCGCGTCGAGGCCCACGAACGGTGCATGCCATTCAGCCGCCGGCCCAGGATTGGCCTTGATCCATTCGCCCGCGCGCTGCAGTTCAGCGTACACCGCCGCCACCACATCGGCGCGGCGCTGAACAAAGGGCGTGGCGGCCAGATAGAAGCGCCGGTAGGCGGCGACCTTGCTGCCATCGAGCAGGATGCGGGCGCTGGATTGGCGCTGCACCGCAGCGAGGAACGGATCCCAGATGACCCAGGCGGCCACCGCACCGTTCTCGAACGCGGCACGCCCATCGGCTGGGGACAGGTAGGCGGGCTCGATGTCCTTGATCGACAGGCCGTTCTGAGCCAGTGCCTCCAGCAACAGGAAGTGCGCGCCGGCGCCTTTGGCGAACGCCACCTTCTGCCCCTTCAGCTGAGCCAGGCTGGTGATCTGCGAGTCCTTGCGCACGACGATGGCCTGCGCCTGCGGCGACGGTGTCTCGATCGCGTAGTAGGTGAGCTTCGCACCCGCGGCCAACGCGAACGGCGGCACCGCGTCGGCCACGTCGGCGCTGAGTTCGATGGCGCCGATGTTGAGCGCTTCCAGCAGCGGCAGGCCCGAGGTGAACTCGTTCCACTGCACCTGGACGTTGAGCGGCGCCAGGGCCTTCTCGAGAACCCCTCTGGACTTGAGGAAGATCATCAGCGTGGACGACTTCTGGAACCCGATGCGCAGCTTTTCGGTCTCGGCAGCGAAGGCGCGGCTGCCGATCATCGGCAAGCCCCAGGCGCAGGCCGAGGCCGCCAGCACACGGCGGCGAACGGGGTCGAGGCAGGACTTCTTGGGGTGGGAGGTGTCGGTCATCGAGGGTCTGTTGGGAAGGTGTGTGAAAGCGTGTGGAACGCGCCGCAATGCGGGACGCGCATTGACCGAGGGTAGGCGCTCTCCCGCGGACGGAGAAAGAAGCAATCCGAGCAAGCACATGCGCGTTTCGATCAACGCCGTCCCGTGCGCCCTGGTGAATTCGACCCACACTGACGACCCATGACCTTGTTCACTCCACCACCCCCAACCCTGCGCTCCACCTCCTCCGAATCGGTTCGGGAGGCACTGCGGAGCGGGCACGAAATCGCGCTGATCGACGTGCGCGAGGAAGACGATCACGCGCAGGCCCATCCGCTGTTCGCAGCGCAGCTGTCGGTCTCGCGGATCGAAGCTGATGCGCCCTGGCGATTGCCGCGGCGAGATGTGCGATTGGTATTGCTGGACGCCGGCGAAGGCTTGGTGAACGAAGCGGCGGGTCGCCTGCAAGCCCTCGGCTACCGCCACGTCAGCCTGCTCGACGGCGGACTCGACGGTTGGCGGCGCAGCGGCGGGGAGGTGTTCTGCGACGTCAATGTCCCGAGCAAGGCCTTTGGTGAGTTGGTCGAGCATGAGCGGCGCACACCCTCGGTGTCGGCCGATGAGCTGAAGGCCCTGCTCGATGCGCGCGCCGATCTGGTGGTGCTCGACGCACGGCGCTTCGAGGAGTACCGCACGATGAGCATCCCGAGCGGCATCAGCGTGCCCGGGGCTGAATTGGTGCTGCGGATACGCGAACTGGCGCCCAGCCCCGCCACGCGGGTCATCGTCAACTGCGCGGGCCGCACCCGCAGCCTGATCGGCGCGCAGTCGCTGATCAACGCCGGCGTTCCGAACCCCGTGGCGGCCTTGCGCAACGGCACGATCGGGTGGACGCTGGCCGGCCACGATCTGGAGCGCAACCAGTCGCGGCGCTTCGGTCTGCCCGGGAGCGGCTCACATGCCGCCACTGCGCGCGAAGCGGCGCAACGCCTGGCTCAGCGCGCTGGCGTCCAGCGCTGGGTGACCACCTCGGGCCTGGACGAGCCGGGCCGCACGGTGTATCGCTACGACGTGCGCACGCCCGAGGAATACGCTGCAGGTCACCTCCCGGGCTACGGCAGCGCACCTGGCGGCCAGCTGGTGCAGGAAACCGATGTCTTCGCACCGGTGCGGGGGGCGCGCATCGTGCTGGTCGACGACGATGGGGTGCGCGCGCCGATGACCGCCCACTGGCTGGCCCAGATGGGCTGGGACGTGGCGTGGATCGACGGCGTGCCGGCCGCCGAGTTCTGCGACACCTCGCCCTGGCCTGCACCTCACGCCGCGCCGAAGGCCGATCCCGCGCGACGCTATCGCCGGCCCTACGAAGGCACCGACAACCCGCACGCAGCGATGCAGGCCTACCTCGATTGGGAGTACGGTCTGGTCGCCCAGCTGGCGCGCGATGGGACCCACCGCTTCCGGGTGCTGCCAGCTGAAGACACGCCCTGAGACCCACGACGCGTCGGGTTGGAACTCATCGCGCTTGACGCCGCACAACCCTCCGCAGCATCAGCGCGATGCCACACGCTGCTCGTCAGCGATGCAACCAGCGTGCGTGCCCCCAGCGGGCCAGCAGATCCAGCGTGAAGCCGAGCGCCCCGATCAGCACGATGGCTGCCATCAGTTCGTCGTAGGCCAGGCGATCCCGCGTGTCGAGGATGAAGTAGCCGAGCCCGGCCGACACGCCCAGCATCTCGGCGGGCACCAGCACGATCCAGATGATGCCGATGGCCAGCCGCACCCCGGTCAGGATGTGCGCGGTGATGCCCGGCAGCACGACGCGCAGCACCAGTTCACGGCGCGTGGCCGACAGGCTGCGCGCCAGCAGCAGCCAGTGCGGGTCGAGCTGCGCCACACCGGCCGACGTGTTCAACAACATCGGCCAGACCGCCGCGAACGCGAGCAGGAAGTACACCGGCGCATCGCCGACGCCGAGCACCATCACGGCGATCGGCATCCACGACAGCGGTGAGACCATCCGCAGGAACTGAAACAGCGGCGAACTGGCCGCGGCAAACCGCTTCGACAGCCCGCTCAACACGCCCAGCGGCACCCCGATCAGCACCGCCAGACCGAGCCCGACCGCCACCCGCTGCAGGCTGAGCAGGATGTGCCGCCACAGCTCGCCCTCGGCCAGCAACCGTGCCAGCGCCTGCAGCGCAGGCCACGGGGCGAACGCAGAGGCGATCGGCGTGCGCCGTGTCAGCCACTGCGCACCCGCCCACCACAGCAACACCGCCACCAACAGGCCGGTCCAAGGCAGCCACCACGCGGTACCGGAGGGCCGGGCACGCGACGTCGACGACGTCCGCGCCGGCAACACAGCGCCGTCAGCCGATGGCGACGACAGGCCCGGTGCGGGTGCGGCGCTCGGTGTACCGCTCATGCGCAATCGCTCACACCAGCACCACTTCCTTGCGCGTCAGGTCGGGCGGCAAGCCGAAGACCTGCGGGCCGCCCACGGCCGTCAGGGCCTTGCGCACGAAGCGGTCATCGACCAGATCGCCGGCCACGAACTTGGGCTCCAGCGCGTCGAGGAAACGGATGTCGCCCTCGACCTTGGTCTGCTTGATGGCGCGCACCAGTTCTTCGGTGTAGCTGGCGTACGGGTAGGGCTGGAAGTCGATGCGCCGCTGCAACCACCCCTTGTGCTGCACCACACCGCTGGCCTCGTAGCTGGCGTAGTCGGTCGCGGCCAGCACCTTGCTCAAGGTCTGCAGCGGGTGCGGGGTGTAGCGCCCTTCCCCACTGTTGGACAGCAGGCGCGCCGCGTCGATCTGGTTGTCGCGGGTCCACAGCTGGGCCTTGACGATGGCGCTGGTGACGCGCTGCGCCCACTCGGGCCGCTCGACCAGATCGCGCTCGGCCAGGAAGGTCACGCAGCAGGCATGGTTCTTCCAGACATCGCCCGAGAAGCGCAGCACCTTGCCAACGCCTGCGATCTCGGCAGCGGCGTTGAAAGGGTCGGCCACGATGAAGCCGGCGATCGATTTGCCGGCCAGCGCCGACACCATTTCGGCCGGCGGCAGCACCACGAGGTTGACCTCGTGGGCCGCGACCTGCGCATCACGCGCACGCGTCACCGCGACCAGCTGGTGGGCACGCAACAGCTGCTGCAACAGGATGTTGTGGATCGAATACCAGAACGGGATCGCCACCGTCTTGCCGCCCAGTTCGGCCACGCTGTTGATGCCGGGCTGCACCGTCAGCGCCGAGCCATTGACATGGTTCCACGCGACGATCTTGGCCGGGAACTTCGAGCCGTAGCGCACCCACAGCGCCGCCGGCGTCAGCAGGTGGATCACATTGACCTGACCCGACACGAAGGCCTCGACGATCTGCGCCCAGCTGCGGAAGAGGCGTGGCGCTTCGGCCTTCAGCCCTTCGACTTCGTAAAGCTTCTTCCCATGCGCGACCAGCAACGGCGTGGCGTCGGTGATGGGCAGGTAGCCGATCTTGACGGGCTGGTCGTCGCCCTTGAAGGCCTGCGCACGCGCATCGCCTGCACGGAGCAACGGCGCTGCCACCGAGGCCGTGGCCAATGCCGACAGCCGCAGCATGTCGCGCCGGGTGATGCCGCAGCCGCAATCGCTGCTGGCGCACACATGGGTATAGCGAGAAGTATCAGAGGGGGTCATGTCTGTGCTCCGGAGAGTTCGAGGGTTTCAAGGGGCCACGGCGCCAGCGCTGCGTCCATCAAGGGCGGCGCTGTGTGTGCAAGGCCTGCAGGATGTCGAGGCGCAAGGCGGTGACGTCGGCCGGGCAGCCGGCACGCGGACGGTCGATGGCGACCGACCACTCCCGCAATACCCGGGCTGGCTGCGCAGGTCCGGGCGCGCCCATCAGCAAGATGCGGTCGGCGACTTCGATGGCCTCGTCGATGTCGTGCGTGACCAGCAACGCGGCGGTGTGCCAGCGCTGCACCAGTTCGACCAGCAGCGTCTGCATCTCGGCACGGGTGATGGCGTCGAGGGCGGAGAACGGCTCGTCGGCCAGCAGCAGCTGCGGCTCGCGTGCCAGTGCCCGCGCCAGCGCCACCCGCTGCGCCATGCCACCCGACAACTGCGATGGGTACAACCGTTCGCGCCCGGCCATGCCGACAGCAGCCAATGCCTCGCGCACGCGCGCATCGAGCGCCGCGCGGCCTATCGCCGGCCGGTGCTCGAAGTCGAGCCCGAACCCGACATTGCCGGCCACGTTCAGCCACGGCAACAGGCTCGGCTGCTGGAACACCAGCGCCGCACGAGGATGGGGCGACGTCAGCGGTGCGCCCAGAAACTCGACGCTGCCGCGCTGTGGCGCCTCCAGGCAGGCCAGCACCCGCAGCAGCGACGACTTGCCGCAACCGCTGCCGCCGAGCAGCGCGACGATCTCGCGCGGTCGCACATCGAGCGTGACGCCCTCAAAGAGGCAATCGCTGCTGGCATGGGAAAACGCCAGATCGCGCGCCCGCAGCGCATGCGCGGCCTCGCGGGGCGGCGGCGCGATCGAGACCGCCGAATCGAGGAGCGGGTGCGTCATGCCGCCGCCAGCGCGGCGTGCTTGATCAACTCGCCTTGCAGTTGGGTCAGGCTGGGCGTGACGATCGGAATGAAGGCGGCCTCGCGCCAGCGCCGCGCGAACCCGAGCGGCTGATCGCGGTGGTAGGCACGCCCCCCACTGGCCTGCAGCTCAAGGAACACCGCCTGTTGCACGATGTCCGCCAGCCGGATGCGCAGCCTGAAAAGGCCCGCCGCCTGCGCCACGAAGCGCTGGTCGGACAGGCCCTCGTTCAGCGCATTGATGGCCTGCGTCAACGCCGCCTGCACCTCGTCGATCGGCTGCTGCAGCACGGCGCGCGACGAGCCTCCGATGGCCTGCGCCGCCGCCAGCGACGCGCGCGCCAGACCGATCGACAGTCCGCACTGCAATCCAAGAAAGGCAGGCCGCACGCGCGGCAGGTACTCGCGCGCGTTGTCGGCGATCAGGTCGGTGGCATCGATGGGCACGGCGTCCACCTTCAACGAGGCGGTGTCGCTGCCACGCATGGCGATCAGGTCCAGGTCGTCGCTGCGGTTCAGGCCCGTCCGGTCCGACGGCAGTGCTGCCACGAACGGCACGCCGCCTTCGCGTTCGATGGCCGCAGCCACGATGAAACGACCGGTGCGCAGGTTCGTGGCCCAGGGCAGCGCACCGTCGAGCCGCCAGCCGGCGCCATGGGCCTGTGCGCGGATCTGCAAGGCCTCGATGCCCGAGAGGAACTTCATCGCGTTCGACAGGCCGGTGGCCCCCGCATGTCGGCCCGACAGCAACGCGGGCAGCCAACGCTCGCGCAAGCCGCTGTTGGTGCTTTGCAGCAGGTACTCGATGAAGGCACGGTGCCCCCAGAACATGAAGCCGGCGGCCAGCGAGTGTTCGGACACGCCAGCGATGGCCCGGAGCGCATCGCGCACATCGCCACCCACCCCACCCCACTCGCTGGGAACGCCGATGCGAAACAGATCGGCACTGGCAAGCGCCGGCAACACGCCCTCGGTCTGGGTGCTGCATTCGTCCAGCGATGGCGCCTGCGCGGTCAACCACGAGCGCAGGCCCTGGGGGATGGCAGACGAGGTCGATGTCACGGCGACCACACTGGCAGCGCTGTTCATCAGGCCTGCAACACGCCGGCGCGGAACGGCTCGAGCTGCGGATTGACCGGGCTTTGGGCCATCACGTTGGCGTAATTGCACAAGGTCGCCAGGCTGACACCCAGCACCACTTCGAGCGCCTGCTGTTCGGTGTAGCCAGCCGCCTTGAACGCGTCGAGCACCGAGGTGTCGATGCCGCCGCGCGCGTCGATCACAGCGACCGTGAAGACCCGCACGGCGTCCAGCCGCGCGTCCCCCGTGGGACGCCCGTTCTGCAGCGCCACGACGGCGGCGGCATCCAGTCCGGCCTTCTTGACGGCCAGCGCGCTGTGGCCGGCGACACAGAAATCGCAGCGATTGAGCCGGGCGGCCGTGATCTGCACCACCTCACGCTCGGCCAAGGTCAGGCTCGCACGCGAATTGATCTCGGAGACGGTGAGGTAGGTCTCCAGCGCGACCGGCGCATTGGCCAGCACGCCGATCAGATTGGGAAGAAAGCCATTGGCCTTGATCGCGCGCTCAACAAACGGTTGGCTGGCGGCAGGAGCCGTGTCGGCGGTGTGCAGGGTCAGACGGGTCATGTCGAGGTCGAGAAAGAAGTCGTCTTGAATTCTTTCGCCCGACACGGCCACAGACGAGGCGCAGACGTCGCAGATTGGTGTCCGTTCGTCTCAAGTGCTGCGCGAGCACCGGCCATGTCTCGCGCTCCGTGGCGCATCAGTGCGTTCCGACCACCCGTGCGCCGTCGGCACGCTTGGCGCGCTGGTAAGCGCCAGGCTGCGCACCGAGCATGCGACGGAACGCCCGAGTGAAGGCGGAATTCGACTGGTAGCCCACATGCTCGGCCACGCGGGTGATGCTGTCCCCGTGCTGCAGCCGCTGCGCAGCGAGTTGCATGCGCAGCCGCAACAGGAACTGCGCCGGTGGTTCGCCGCAGACCTCACTGAACTGTCGAAAAAATGCAGCGCGCGACATGTGCACCACGGCCGCCATTTTTTCGATGGACCAGTCGTCTCCAGGCGCCTGCAGCATCTGTTCGAGCAGGCCTGCAAAAGCAGGACGCCGCACCACCGCCCACAGGCCGGCATGGTCGGCAGCGGCCTCGTCGCGGCGAATCGCATGCCTGAGCACATAGAAAAACAGCAGGCCCGCCAGTCTTTCGATCAGTGGCGAAGGCGCATCGTCGGGCCGGTCGCTGAATCCGCAGGCCGAACGATCGGCTTCGGCGCGCATCAAGTCGAAGGCCTGCGCCGCATGGCGGAGATCGGAGTCGCCTCCGTGGGCGCGCAACACCAGCGGATGCGGCAAGGCACTGACCATCCAGGCACTCAGCGCACCAGAGAACTGGAAGAAGCCGCAGGCCAGTGACGTGCCATCGGGCTCGACAGGCTGTGTTGCCCGCATGGCCAAGGGCCGGCCATCGGCCGTGTCTTCGGCCGATGGCGACAGGTGATGCACCTCGTCGCGCAACAGGAAGACCGCATCGCCCGGACCCAGCGCCACAGCGGGTTGCCCGGGTCGGTGCAGATGGCAGTGGCCGCGCAAGACCGCATGGAAACTGGCCAGCCCGCGACCCTGCGTCGACGCACGCCAGCGGCCGCAATACTGGCCCACATGGAACACCGTCGTCTGCCATTCGATGCCCGACAGCAGCCAGTCGACCAGCTGATCGGGATCTGCGGCGCGGGCAGCACGGGATGGCAAAACAGGCATGGCAGCTGGCGCGTTCATCGAAAACTCGATTTTCGCGGCGCCAGCTGGGCGCGCCTCAGAAGAAAAGCGTCTGTCGATCTGCACGAACTGGTCGACCCGCGACCCGTTCGTGCACAAGGGGTCAGCGTCTTCCGCCCGCCAGTCGCCGAACCACCGTGACCATCCTGTCGACCTCCTCGCAGGTGTTGTAGAACGCCAGCGATGGCCGCACGGTGGTCTCGAGCCCGAAGCGGCGCAGGATCGGCTGCGCACAGTGGTGACCGGTGCGCACCGCAATGCCTTCCTGGTTCAAGGCCTTGCCGACCTCGTCGGTGCTGTAGCCGTCGAGCACGAACGACAGCACGCTGGCCTTGTCACGCGCCGTGCCGATCAGCGTCACACCCTTGATCGGCTTCATGTGGTGGGTGGCGTACTCGAGCAGCGAATGCTCGTAGCGGCCGATGTTCTCGATGCCGATGCGCTCCACATACTCCAGCGCCGCGCCCAGGCCCACCGCGTCGGCGATGTTGCCGGTGCCGGCCTCGAAGCGCGTCGGCGGGCCGTGGTAGACCGTGCGCTCGAAGGTCACGTCGGAAATCATGTTGCCGCCGCCCTGCCACGGCGGCATGTCTTCGAGCACCGCTCGCTTGCCGTAGACCGCACCGATGCCGGTCGGCCCGAAGATCTTGTGGCCCGAGAAGATGAAGAAATCGGCGTCGAGCGCGCGCACATCGACCCGCATGTGGCTCACCGATTGCGCACCGTCCACCAGGGCCAGCGCACCGGCGCGATGCGCCAGGTCAATGATCTCCTTCACCGGCACCACCGTGCCCAGCGCATTCGACACCTGGGTCACCGAGACAATCTTGGTCTTGTCATTCAGCAGCCGCTGGTATTCCTCCAGCAGCACCTGTCCGGAGTCATCGACCGGAATGACGCGGATCTTGGCGCCCTTCTCGGCGGCGAGCTGCTGCCACGGCACGATGTTGGCGTGGTGCTCCAGGTGGCTGACGATGATCTCGTCGCCGGGGCCGATATTTTTCGCGCCCCAGCTCTTGGCCACCAGGTTGATGCCCTCGGTGCAGCCGCGCACGAAGATGATCTCGTCGACCGAGCCGGCGCCGATGAAGCGGCGCACCGTCTCGCGGGCGCCTTCGTAGGCATCGGTCGCGCGCGCAGCCAGTTCGTGCGCCGCGCGGTGGATGTTCGAGTTCTCGTGCGCATAGAAATACGCCAGCCGATCGATCACGGCCTGCGGCTTCTGCGTCGTGGCGGCGTTGTCGAACCACACCAGGGGCCGCCCGTTGACGCGCTCCTGCAGGATCGGGAAGTCACGGCGTATGGCGTGCACATCGAACGCAGGGTGCGCCGATGCTGAGGCCTGCGGGATCGCCGGGGCCGCGGCCTCGCCATGGGGCGCCGCATCGATGAAATAGAAGCTGCCAGGTGTCGGCGCCGATGCGGCGGGTGCCGCTGGCCGCTTCACGTCCGACGCCAGCAAGGCGCGCAGGGCGTCACCGCCGGGCAAACCAAAGGACTGTGGCGTCAGGCGATCGTCAACCGCTGGCAGCGTCGACACATCGGACCGGGGCACTTCGGCTGCAGAGCCGGGCGCATTCAGAAAATAGAACGCCGAGTGGCCACCGGGAACAGCCGGCAGGGCCTGCCCACCGGGTGACGAGATCGGCGCAGAAGGCACCGACGCCGCATGCGCCTCTGGAACGCCCAGCACATGGCTGCCTGCGCGGCCATCGAAACCAGGCGCCGCGGCGAGTGCATGGTCTGGCACGCCGTTGGGCGCCTGGGCATGCGGCCGCAGCGACGGCGTCGAGGCGATCGCGTTGACAGGCGACTGAGGCGAGGTCGGCAACAGGTTCGCACCGGGCGGCAGTCCGCCCAGTGGCACGGCCGACGGGGTCGAAGGGCCCGCCACGCCCGGCGGCAGCGACAAGCCCGGCGGTTGCGGATTCGAAGGCACCGGAACGCCACCCGCCGCAGGGGCGTTGGGCAAGGCGGCGAAGAATTCGCCGGCCATGCGCGCCAAGGCGGCAGGATCCGGCAGCCCCGGCGGCAGCGCACCGCTGAGTGCATCAAGGGAGGACATCGCGGCGCCTTACTTGTAGGTATCCGGATACTCGTGGTACTTGCCCACCTCGACGTCTTCCAGCACCGCCAGCGCGTCGTCGGTTTGCACCGCCAGAGAGCAATACAGCGAGATCAGGTACGACGCGATGGCATTGCGGTTGATGCCCATGAAGCGCACCGACAGGCCCGGGCTCTGCTCGCCCGCGAGACCGGGCTGGTACAGCCCGACCACGCCCTGTCGCTTGTCGCCCACGCGCAGCAGGATGATCTTGGTCTTGCCATCGGCCACCGGCACCTTGTCTGACGGGATCAGCGGAATGCCGCGCCAGGTCAGGAACTGCGAGCCAAACAGGCTCACCGTGGGTGGCGGCACACCGCGGCGGGTGCATTCGCGACCGAAGGCCGCAATCGCCAGCGGGTGGGTCAGGAAGAACGCCGGCTCCTTCCAGACCTTGGTCACCAGCTCGTCGAGGTCGTCGGGCGTCGGCGCACCGGTCAGCGGGTAGACGATCTGGTCCGGGTGCACGCTCGCCAGCAGGCCGTACTCGGCGTTGTTGATCAGCTCGTTTTCCTGCTTTTCCTTGATCGTCTCGATCGTCAGACGCAGCTGTTCCTTGATCTGGTCGTGCGGGCTGCTGTACAGGTCGCTGACGCGGGTGTGCACATCCAGCACCGTGCTGACAGCGTTCAGGAAGTACTCGCGCGGCTGGTCTTCGTAATCGACGAAGGTGCTGGGCAACTCCGATTCGTCGCGCTTGGCGCACAGCACCTGCACGTCCTGCGGGTTCTTGACCTTGTTCAAGCGGTAGATGCCTGCCTCGACCGGGAGCCACTGCAGCAGGTGCGTCAGCCAGCGCGGACTGATGACCGACAGGGTGGGCGCGGTCTTGGTGGCATTGGCCAGCTGCCGTGCGGCGTTGTCACCGAGGGCAAGTTGGGTATGGGCTTGATCTGCCATGACGGGAAAGCTCCGTTAGTTGAAAAGCGAATTTGTTTATTTGATAAATGAGCAACGCCAGTGTCTCGGCGGACTGGCGCCTGTTCAACCGGCTATAGCCGGCAAGCTCAAGCCGAACTCGATTCTTCGCAACGCGAAATCAGGCTCGACAGCGGCAGCTCCAGCGCATGGGCCAGCTTGGCGGCCGTGGCAAGCGACGCCATCGCGGTGGCGCGCTCGATCTCACCCATGTAGGTGCGGTTCAATTCAGCGCGGTGCGCGAGTTGCTCCTGCGACCAGCCGCGCTGCTCACGCAGCTGGCGTATCACGCGGCCGAAACGGGTGCTGACGCCGACCACGCTACCGACCCCCGGCAACGACTTCATCGCGGGCCTGGGCCTGCGCGATGCGGCTGCCCGGCGGCACGCTGCGGGTGAGCCAGACATTGCCGCCGATGGTCGAGCCCCGACCGATCGTCACCCGCCCGAGCACCGTGGCACCGGCGTAGATGACCACATCGTCTTCCAGCACCGGGTGGCGGTCACCGCCCTTCTGGATATGCCCGTCGCTGTCGGTGGCGAAGCGCTTGGCCCCCAGCGTCACCGCCTGGTACAGCCGCACGTTGCGGCCGATCTTGGCGGTCTCGCCGATCACGACGCCGGTGCCGTGGTCGATGAAAAAGCCCGCTTCGATCGAGGCGCCTGGATGGATGTCGATGCCGGTCTGGCCGTGCGCCAGTTCCGACACGATGCGCGCCAGCAACGGCACACCCAGCGTGTAAAGGCGGTGCGCAATGCGGTGGTAGGTCATCGCCAGCACGCCGGGATAGCACAGCAGCACCTCGTCGACACTGTGCGCGGCCGGATCACCGTGGAAGGCGGCCAGCACATCGCTGTCGAGCAGCTGCCGGATACCAGGCAAGGCGGCGCCGAAGTCGCGCACGATCTGCAGCGCCTGCGACTCGGCCCGGCCGAATTCGCTGTCGGTGGCCGCCGGATGCTGCCGTGCGACATGGCGCAGCTCCAGCTGCACCTGGCCCAGCAACGCGTTCAGCGCAATGTCCAGCGTGTGGCCGACGTAGTAGTCCTCGCTTTCCTGGCGCAGATCGGGCGGGCCCAATCGCATCGGGAACAGCGCGCCCCGCAGGGCCTCCACGATCGTGACCAGCGCCTCGCGAGACGGCAGCTCGCGCGCGCCGACTTCCAGCGGGCGCCGCTGCGAGGCACGCCAGCGCTCGCGCTCGCTGCGCAATCCGGTCACGATGTCGGCGAAATACAAGGCCGACGAATGAGATGCCGACAGCGGATTCAATCCTGCGCCCATGGCAACCCCCGCAAGCGCCAGCCATCGATGCGACCGCGTTGACCCGAGGCGTCGAGTTCGCCCTCGAAGCCTTCCAGCACGTTGAACACATGGTCGAACCCCGCCTTGGCCGCCGCTTCAGCGGCCAGCGCCGAACGCTTGCCGCTGCGGCACAGCAGCAACAGGGTCGCCCCCTTGCACGCCTTCGCTTCGAGTTCACGCACGAAACGTGGATTGCGGGTCAGGCTGGTGCCAGTGGCCCAGGCCACGTGCACGCTGCCAGGCACCTGGCCCACGAACTTGCGCTCCTCGGCCGTGCGCACATCGACCAGCACCGCCGAGCCGGACTGAACGAGTTCCCAGGCCAACTGCGGCGGCACGCCACCGGCATACGGCAGGCCGGCGGACAGCGCCTGCCGGCGTGCGGCTTCGAGCGCAGGGACAGAGGTTGCAGAGGAAGCGGATGACGGGGGTGCTTCAGCGAACACAGCGGACATGGTGTCTCCTGGTGACCTGGCACAACAACGCGACAGGCCGGTCGAATGGGGTGGTCGGGTCAGACGATCTGATGGGTATAGACATCAGACGCAAGGGTATGCACGCCCACCCGGCACCGGAACGAACGATTGCGTCGTTCCTTATGCAGGAAGCAAACAAGCACTGAACGGTTGGCGCCGGCTCCCGCCGGGGCCGCAGGCTCAGAACACCGCGTGGTCGCCGCGCTCGTCGCGGGTCTCGCCTCGAACGAGGCGCGCGTAGTGATCGAACAACGTGTCGCTGCCAGTCGACGGGGTGGCTGCCGCGTCGTAGCGGCCGGTGGCCGGGTCCAGCACCAGCATCGATTCAGTGGCGTAGTAGCGGCCAATGCGTGCCAGCTCGGCCTTGGCGGCCAGCACGGGCACCACCCGCCCGAGCGTGCTCAGCACCGCGATGATGGCGTCGAGCAATGCGACCGGCACCTGCTTGAAACGGGGCGTCTGGCCCAGCAAGGCGAACAGGTGCTCGCCTTGCTGGCGCGGTGTGATCGCCTCGCCCGGCCCACCGATCGGCAGCACCTGGCGATGCCGGCGGGTGTCGTCCAGACACTCGGCCAGGTAGGCGCCGAGATCGTCGTCGCTGATGGGCTTGCACGCCGTCAGCGTGCCGTCACCGAAGACGAGGAAGGGCTTGCCCTTCCTGAGGCGTTCGATCTGACCTGACAACGATTTGAAGAATGCGGTGGGCCGCACGATCGAGTAGTTCAGGCCCGACTCGACCAGCGCCTTCTCGAACGCCAGCTTGGCGTGCTGGAAGGCAAGCAACGGCTTCTGCACGCAGATGGCCGACAGCAGCACCACCTGCGTGACGCCCGCCTGCCGCGCTGCGGCCAACGCATTCAGCTGCGCCTGGTGATCGATGGCCCAGGCGTCCTGGGGTGCGCCGGTGCGCGACGCCAGGCAGGACACCAGCACATCGAAGTGCTCGCTGCGAAACCCGTCGCGCTCCAGCGAGGCCGGGTCGCTGACATCGCCGAACCGAACCGATGCGCCGGCCAGCAAACGAACGCTGTCGTCGGCCGCCAGAGCACCGCCGACGCCGGCGCGCGGGCGAACGAAACAGACCACCTCATGACCACGCGCGACCAGCGCACGCACCGTGGCACGGCCGATGGTGCCGGTGGCGCCCAGCACGAATACACGCCGAGGCTGGGGCGAACGCCGGGCGCGATCCAGACTGTCTGGTGTCACGCGACCTTGACCATCAGCTTGCCGTGATTGCCACCGGTGTAGAGCATGCGCACGGCCTTGACCGCGTTCTCCAGGCCCTCGACTTCATGCAGGTGCCACTTCAGTTTTCCCTGTCCGTGCAGCTGTGTCAGCGCACGGTAGGCCTCCGCGTAACGCGGGATGTAGTCCAGCACGATGAAGCCCTGCACCTTCAAGCGCTTCATCAGAATGTTGCCGTAGTTCTTCGGTCCCGGCACACGGCCGTCGGCGTTGTAGCCGGAGATCAAGCCGCAGACGATCACCCGACCGAACAGGTTCATCTGCCCGAGCACCGTGTCGAGGATGTCGCCGCCGACATTGTCGAAATAGATGTCGACGCCACCCGGGCAAAGTGCGCGCAGCTGGGCGTCGACATCCTGCGCCTTGTAGTCGATGGCCGCGTCGAAGCCCAGCTCGTCGACGATCATCTTGCACTTGCCGTGGCCGCCGGCGATGCCGACCACCCGACAGCCCATGGTCTTCGCGATCTGCCCGACCAGGGCACCGACGGCGCCGGCAGCGCCTGACACGACCAGGGTCTCGCCGACTTTCGGCTGGCCGATATCGACCACCCCGAAGTACGCGGTTGGCCCGACGATGGTGTAGATGCCGAACACCTCCTTCACCGGAATGCCGGGAAGTTGTGGGCACGACTGCAGGTTCGCAGCCGGCACGCAGCAGTACTCGCTCCAGGTGGCCAGACCCATGACCTGATCGCCGACCTGGTAGGCCGGGCTGCGACTTTCGACCACCTCGCCCATCACCGCGCCGCGCATCGCCGTGTTCAACGCCACGGGCGGCATGTACTGGACCATGTCACTCATCCAGATGCGGTTGGTCGGGTCCAGCGAGAGGTACCGCGTGCGGAGCACGACCTCGCCCTCGCTGGCTTTCGGGATCGGTGTCGTCTCGATCACCAAATCGTCATCGGCGATGTCGCCCACCGGGCGCTTCTTCAAGATCCACTGCCGATTGCTGTTCTGTGCCATGTCGGTCTCTCCCTGTGATGTGAATTCGGATAGAACCCGGCGGCCGCACTGACCTCATCGACCAACCCCCACCCAAAATTGTCGCCGCGAAGCGGTCCCGTGCTGCTTGAGATTTCCCGCAACGAAAAAGCCCCAGGGGCCTGCGCGAGCAGACGCCCTGGGGCTGAGGTCACCGGCGTCGGCCGGTGACTGCACGCCATCAGTTGTCGAGTTGGATGCGGGTCGCCAGCAGAGTGGTGCCGCCGGAGCCCGACTGGGCAATGGCCTTGACCTCGACCCGTGCGCCATTCAGGGTGCCCGGGGTCAGGCTGTTCTCGAAGCGGGTCGTTGCGTCGTACTGCACCGTCACGCCACGTACCTCGAACGAGCCCGTCGTGCTGCCGCAAGCGGTACAGGTGACCACACCGTGGAACTCGTACGGTGCATCGCTGCCATCGGCACCACCGTCGTTGCTTTCGTCGTCGAACTCGATCTTGCTGATCACCAGCACGCCGTTGGTCACAGCGCCCTTGGCCTCGATGCGCACGTCGTTGGCCAGGTTGACGACCGCACCGTGCTCGTACGTCACCGTGGTGCCGAGCTGGACGGGGTAGCCATTGACCTTGAACGGTGCCGACGACGAGGTGAACTCGCTGATCAGGCCTTGAACTTCAGCCTTGCTGACGCCACTTTCGTACACACGGTTCTTGACCTTGACGCGCTTGGCCAAATAGGTGTTCGAAGAGATTGCCGTCTTGTCGAGACGCACCTTGACGAACACGCCGTCGGCGACCGTGCCTTCAGTCTGGGTGTTGTTGTCGGTCTGAACCGTGACCGTGCCCACCGAGAACCGCTGGCCAGGCGTCGTAGCGACCAGACCGGACACGACACCGCGAATGCGGAAGTCGCCACTGAAGGCGCCGATGGAGGCCGCTTCAAGCTCGATGCGTGTGGCGGTGATGGCACCACTGGCGTCCGGCAGGCCGTAGACCTCGACCACGTTGCCGACAGTGATGGCGTTCAGATCGGCAACGTCCTTGAACAGCGTGGTCGCCGTGACGTTCACCACCTGACCAAACACCGTCAAGGTACCTGCACCCGCGTTGACGGCCGTGACCGGGCCTTTCAAGGCGGAGTAGTAGGCAATGCTGCTCGCGGTGCCAGTGAGACCGTCGCTGTTCACCGAGCCGCGGATCTCGACCACCTGGCCGATGGCCAGCGAGCTCGAGCTGCTGCTGTCGTCATCGTCGACGACGGTCGCGCTGCTGTCGTCATAGCGCACGCCATTGACGATGATGGACCCGAAGCCGCTGATGGTGCCGACGGCAAACGCGCCGGTGCCACCGGTGCCGACACCCGCGCTGCTGCCACCGCCCCCACCGCAAGCGACCAGCGCGGTCACCAGGCCTGCCGCGAGCAGGCCCGCAACCGGTGTCCACCAGGAGCGTGTCGTGTCCTCGCGCTGCGAGGACGTGGGATGAAGTTTTGTCGGCATGGAGGTTCTCCTCAGGGGTTTGAATCGTTGCCAGCAGACGCCAGCGTCAAGGGGCCTACTGGCGCGGGTGGCGCCGTGCCATCCATGCTGTCGGTGTATGTGTAGAGACCGATGCGCAGTCGGCGGTCCTGCAGCCGTGATGCGTCACGGTCTTGTTCGATCAGGGCCTCGATCGCAGGAACCAGGGCCGCAGTGACATCGCGCCACTTCGCGCTGACCAGGCTGCGCAGGCGCGCGATGGACTCGGCGGAAAGCTCGTCGGCGAAGACCGCCTGTTCAAAGTGCTCACGGCCGTCGCTCAGGACGTTGGCCACGGCGGCGCTGAGGTGGTCGCCGACGTTGTCGCTGAGGAAGCCCAGCATCCGTTCGACGTCACCGCGAGGCACGAAGGCATCCTGCACCAGCGACACCGCGTCGAGCTCAACGTCGTGCACCGCCAGCCCGAGGCGCAGCAGCTCGTCCAGGAGGCTGCGCGGGTGGACATCGCGGGTCACCGACTGGGCCAGTGATTCAAAGCTCAGCGCGGCGCCCTGTCGGGGCAGCACGCAGGGCTGACCGTCGGCGTCCTTGTAGGCCGCATCGTTGGCCCAGTGCGCAAACAGCTCGGCCGCCACCGGCCGGCGCTGCGGCGGTGGCGCGCTCACCTGCGTCAGGCGCGTGACCTCGCGGCGATTGAGACCCGTCGTGGTGGCGATGCGGCTGACGGCACGGTGCGCGGGCAGCTGCGGATGCGCTTCGCGAGCGGCCTGCACGAACGCCTGCTTCAGCTGCGCCTCGACCACCGCGAACGGCAAACCCTTGGAAACCGCCAGGCGGGCCAACGGCAACGCGATCCGATCGATGGCTTGCAACAGGGCTTCGGCCTGCGCCGTATCGACGGTGGGCGGAACGGAATCGACGATGTCGGCTGGAGAACGCATGGCGAGAAGTGTAAGTGTGCGATTTGCACATTTACACTGCCCATTGCGTTAATTTGTAACTTTTAGCGCACGACCGCGAGCGCGAAGTGCCTGCGCTCCTCTGGCCGCAGAGGCAACGGCGCGAGCCGTCAGAGCCGCAACGTCACCGCCGGTCAGGAAGCATGCGCAGCAGCGTGCGGTCGCGCATCACGTAATGGTGAAACAACGCCGCCGTGGCGTGAAAGCCAACGAGGAAGTAGCCGGCCGTGCCCACCGCCTCATGGATTTCCTCGGCCCACTTGGCAACGGCCTCGCTTTCACCGACCAGCGGCGGCAACTGCAGGCCAAAGAACGGAATGGCCCGGCCGTCGGCACTGAGGACCACCCATCCCAGGATCGGCATGCCGATCATCAATCCGTACAGGGCCAGCTGCGTCAGTTTGGAGAGCACCGTCTGCCACCTTGGCGTGCCTGCCAACTCGATCGGCGTGGTGCCCATGAAACGTGCGACCAACCTCACCGAGACCAGCACGAGCACGGACAGCCCCAACATGAAGTGCCACGTCTTCAAGCCTTCACGCAGGCCGCTGCCCTTCGGGAAACTGCCGCGCAACTCCATGCAGGCATACACCGCTACCAGCAGCAACAGCATCACCCAGTGCAGCCCGACGGACAGCCATCCATAGCGGATGTCGGTGTTGCGCCAGTTCATGGCAGAGCGCTCCCTGGCTGCCTTTCAGCCCAACTCACTTGCCCGTCAGTGTTCACAGCTGGCCTTTCCAGAGGTCGAGGCGGCAAGCATCCCACAGAATCTGCGCCACATCGGCCCGGCCTCCGCACAGTGACCCAGTAGGATGGTGGCAGCAGTGCGTACAGCACTCGCCAGCCAGCGCCGCAAGGCCTGTCTTTTTGAACATTCGGCCTGCTTCAAGGCCCTGCGGGAGAGTGACGCGTGATTCCCTTGAACCGGCATGGCCCGGGCATCCTGCTGCGCAAGCTGAAGCGCTGGTTTGAACCGGATCTCGACCCGCAACGGGTCGTCGATGTGTTCGATGAATTCGACCGCGTACGCGGTTTCGCGGCATGGCAGGCGCACTGCCGCGCGCAACTCGCGCGCGCGCTGCCCGATGACGCCGACCAGGCCCCCATCGTCGGGCAGGGTTACGCCACGCTGCCGGTGATGAGCGCAGAAGCCGCCGCAGAGTTGCTGCGGGCCGTCAGCCAGGACCAGGACATCGCGCGCCTCAAGCGCGACTCGGCCAAGCTCGAGGGCTATCAACTCGACAACCCCGAACTGGTCAGGCGCTTGCTCGAAGCGTCACTCGGCGCTGCGGTCGACGCGCAGGCCTTGAGCTTCTTTCGCAGCGAGTACATGGTTTACTGGTACACCTTGTCGCGCACCGCGCCGAGCAGCGAACCCGCGTCGGTGTCGTTCCGCTGGCATTGCGACAAGGGGCCGCAGGCCCATTTGAAGCTGCTGGTCTATTTCAACGACTACGCCGAGCACGGCGGCGGCACGTCCTACCTCGATCTGGCTGGCAGCGCGGCCGTGTCGCGGACCGGGTACATGTTCGCTCGCGGCCAGCGCCGCACGGAATCACTCGAGGAGCTCGCGACCATGGCCGGCACGCCGCTCCAGGCCTACGACCATCATCCCCGAGCGGGTGACGCGGTGCTGTTCCAGCCAGCACGGGTCCTGCACAGCGGCATCACGCCCACGCGCGGGCCACGCTACGTGCTGACGCTGTGCCTGCTGCCGAGCCCGGTGCCGTGGCGCGAGGCGCTGGCTCTGGGCATGCAGATCGATTTGCGCACAGACCCCCTCTGGCACGACGACGCGCGCCTGCTCGAAAAGAGGTTGGCACGCACGACGGGATGAGTGCCACTGCTGGCGTGTGCCTGCGCGACAACGAGGCGGTACCGGCAGCGTGAACGGGGGGCCGTCCTTTCGACGAACGCATGGGTCACCGACAATGCATGCACACCGTCCCACGCATGCATCTGCGACATCCATGGCCAGACCGAACCGGCTGCCTTCGATCCACGCGCTGGCCGCCTTCGAAAGTGCGGCTCGCCTGGGAGGCTTTGCGCAGGCTGCCGCCGAGTTGTGCGTCACGCCCAGTGCGGTCAGCCACCGCATCCGCCAGCTGGAGTCGCAACTGGGCGAGAGCTTGTTCGATCGATCGCCCACCGGCGTTCGCCTGAGCGATGCCGGCCAGCGATACCTCGGCCATGTGCGCGAGGCCTTCGACAAGCTCTCGCAGCTGGCGCGCGACGACGAGCCACCCCCGCTGCGGCTGCGCGTGGGTGCGCCGCCCACCTTCGCGCGCAACCTGCTCATCCCGAGCCTGCCTGATTTCTATCGTCAGTGGCCCGACATCGAGATCGAGATCGCGGTGGAAGCGCCGATGCAGGAAAAGCCCGAGCGCCACGAGATCGACATCCGCTTCGGACGCGGGCGCTTCGACGATCGCACACCGGTCAAGCTGTTCGACGACGTGAAGGTGGTGCTCGCCGCGCCGTGTGTCATCGATGCGCACGCCTTGCGGCAGCCCATCGATCTGAAGGGGGTCGAATTGCTGCGCACCCCGCTCGTGGCGTGGCGGCCGTGGTTCGCCGCCGCAGGGCTGGACTGGCCCGAACCGGCACGAGGCCAGAGCTTCACCGACCTCGGCATCCTGCTCGAGGCGGCGGCGAGCGGCCTGGGCGTGGCCGTGTGTCCGCGGCGCATCGCTGAACGCTGGATCGCCAGCGGGAGCCTGGTACCGCTGTTCGGCCTCGCGGTGCCGGCCACCAGCACCTACTACACGCTGGTGCAGCCCGACCAGTTGCAGCGCCCGGAGGTGGCCGCGTTCGTCGACTGGCTCGACGCGACGTTCCGCTGAGCGACCGCGCCGGCTAACGCTGCCGCAGGTTGCTGCGCGATAACTGCCCGGTCGACGTGCAGCCCATCAGCTTCATGCCGCGCACCACCTCGTCGCGCATCAGCCCCAGCGCACGCTCCACGCCGGGCTGGCCGGCCGCCGCCAGCGGGTACAGGTAGTAGCGGCCCAGGCCCACGGCCTTGGCGCCGAGCGACAGCGCCTTCAGCACATGCGTGCCCCGCTGCACGCCGCCGTCCATCATCACGTCGAGCCGATCACCCGCCGCGTCGACCACCTCGGCCAGCTGGTCGAAGGCCGAGCGGCTGCCGTCGAGCTGACGGCCGCCGTGGTTGGACAGGATCACGCCGGCGCAACCGATGTCTGCGGCATGACGCGCGTCTTCGGCCGACATCACCCCCTTCAGGCAGAACGGTCCACCCCACTCCTGCACCATCCGGGCCACGTCGTCCCAGTTCATCGAGGGATCGAGCATCTCGGTGAAGTAGCGGCCGATCGACATCGTGCTGTTGCCCATGTCGACGTGTTCTTCAAGTTGCGGCAAGCGGAAGCGCTCGTGCGTGACGTAGTTGATGCCCCACATCGGCTTCATCGCGAACTGCAGCATGCCGCCCAGCGTCAGACGGAACGGGATCGAGAAGCCGGTGCGCTTGTCGCGTTCGCGGTTGCCGCCGGTGATGCTGTCGACCGTCAGCATCATCACCTCGACGCCGGCGGCCTTGGCGCGCTGCATCATCGCGCGGTTGAGACCGCGATCCTTGTGAAAGTAGAACTGGTAGACCTGCGGTGTTGCGTGCTTGCGGCGCAGTTCTTCCAGACTCACGGTACCCAGCGACGACACCCCAAACATCGTGCCCAAACCGGCCGCGGCGGCGGCCACCGCGTGTTCGCCGCGATGATGGAAAAGCCGCTGCAAGGCAGTGGGCGAACAGTAGAACGGCACGCTGAGCTTCTGCCCCATCACGGTGACGGACGTGTCCACCTCTTGCGCGCCGCGCAGGATGTTGGGCACCAGGTCGCACTGCTCGAAGCTCGAGGTGTTGCGCCGGTGCGTGGTCTCGTCGTCGGCGGCGCCGTCGATGTAGTTGAAGATGGGCCCGGGCAGGCGCCGCTGGGCGAGCCGGCGAAAGTCGTGGTGGTTGTGGCAGTCGCTCAGTCTCATGACAACTCCGTGTGCATAGGCTTCAATGGACCACCATCAGGGTGAAGGGCCACACATAGGCCTGCATGGTCACGAACAGGCCCACCAGGCACGCCAGCGCGATCGAGTGGAAGAACACATAGCGCAGGATGTCGCCCTCATGGTTGAACCAGCGCGTGGCGGTGGAGGCCACCACGATGCTCTGCGCGTCGATCATCTTGCCCATCACGCCGCCGGAGCTGTTGGCCGCCCCCATCAGGTTCGGGCTCAGGCCGAGTTGTTCCGCCGCCACCTTCTGCATGCCACCGAACAGCACATTGCTCGCGGTGTCCGATCCAGTCATGGCCACGCCGATCCAGCCCATCAGCGTACCGAAGAACGGGTAGAAGACGCCCGTGTTGGCGAAGGCCAGGCCCAGCGTCGTGTCGGTGCCCGAGAACCGCGTCAGCGTGCCCAGCGCCAGCATCAGCACGATGGTCAGCAGCGAATAGCGCACCAGCCACAGCGTGCGAAACCAGGTGCGCGCGATCTCGAGCGGGTTGTATTTCATCACCACCGCACCAAGGAGGGCTGACAGCAGGATGCCGGTGCCGGTGGTCGACAGGAAGTTGAACACGTAGACGGCTGCTTCCTTGTGCGGTGTGGTCACCACGGGCGGTACCTTCTCGATCAGGTTGTGCAGCCCGGCCATCTCGAATTTCGGCGCCCACAGGCCGTTCAGGAAGGTCTTGACCGATGGCAGCCCCCAGACGAACACGAAGATCGTCAGGATCAGCCAGGGCATCCAGGCAGCGATCAGGTCGGCGCGCGAGTGGCGCACAGCCGGCGTCGGCACCTTGGCCTCGCCCCCGTCGTGTTCGTGGCCTTTGAGGGTCGGTGAGGTCCAGACCTTCGTCGGCTGCCAGAAACGCAGGAAGGCGACCAGCGAGACCATCGACACGAGGGCCGCGATGATGTCCACCAGCTCTGGTCCGATGAAATTGCTGACCAGGAACTGCGGAATCGCGAAGCTCAGGCCGGTGACCAGGATCGCAGGCCAGATCTCCATCATGGCCTTGCGCCCGGCGAAGGCCCAGATCAGCCAGAACGGCACCAGCAGACTGAAGAACGGCAACTGCCGCCCGATCATCGCGGTGACCTCCATCACGTCGTAGCCATGCACCTTGGCCAGCGTGATCACCGGCGTGCCGAGCGCCCCGAAGGCCACCGGCGCGGTGTTGGCAATCAGCGAGAGGCCCGAGGCTGCCAGCGGCGAAAAGCCCAGGCCAATCAGGATGCCGGCGGTCACCGCCACCGGGGTGCCGAAGCCGGCCGCGCCCTCGAAGAACGCACCAAAGCAAAAGGCGATCAGCAGCAATTGCAGACGGCGGTCTTCGGTGATGCCCGACAGCGAGTCCTGCAGGATCTTGAAACTGCCGTTCTGCTCGGCGAGTTGCTGCAGGAAGATGATGTTCAGCACGATCCAGCCGATCGGCATCAGCCCGGTCAGGCCGCCGAAGACGGCCGCGCGACCCGCCATGTCGCCCGGCATGCCGTAGGCGAACACCGCCACGGCGATGGCGGCAACGAGGCCCATCCCGGCCGCGATGTGCGCCTTGATGTGCAGGAAGCCCAGCGCCACCAGCATGACCACCACCGGCACGGCAGCCAGCACGGTGGAGAGCACCATGCTGCCCATCGGGTCGTACACCTGTTGCCACGTCATTGCCAGTCTCCGGTTGTTCGAGGGTGAAGCCGGCAGCGATGGTCGTGAATTGGCGGCGTGACGGCAAACGAATGATCCTCACCACCACCCACGAGCAAGTTTCAGCACGGGGTTACCCGCAGAGCACTCCGATCCGAGCACCGGCTTTCCGAGGGGGCTGGCCGATACAGGGACGAGTCCATCGGGTGGCGTCACCCGCGACAGGCTGCTGCCCGCGATGGTTGATCTACTGGGAATAAATGCCCGATGACCTGCCGACTCGGGATCGAACCGCTGGCCTATGACGGCCCGGCCGCTGTCGCCTCATGGCTGGCAACCGCAACCACCCCACCGATTGTGCGTGTTGACGCAGGCTTCTGCCTGTCTGGCGTCGCCGGGCACTCGGTGGTGGTCATCACCGCGGCTTGGCCAGCGCCTTCACGCCGACGCTGGCGGCGATCAGGATCGCGTCGTACACCGGGGCGAAAGGCGGCGCGTAGGTCAGGTCCAGGGCCTCGACCAGGGCCAGCGTCATGCGCGCATGCAGCGCGGTGGCGAACACGTCGATGCGCTTGGCCACCGCCTCGCCACCGATCATCTGGGCACCCAGCAGGCGCCCGCTGCCGCGCTCGGCATAGACCACCGTGGTGATGGGCTTGTCGCCCGGGTACGAGCGCGCCCGGGTGTGGTGGGTCGAGACGGCGGCAACCGCATCGAGTCCGGCGCTGGCGATGTCCGCAGCCCCCAGACCGGTGCGCGCGACTTCGAGGTCGAAGCACTTGAAGCCGGCACTGCCGACGATGCCGCCGAAGTGCTCGTCGCCACCTGCTGCATTCGCACCAGCGACCTTGCCCTGCTTGTTGGCGGTGGTACCGAGCGGCACCCAAGTCGGGCGATCCAGCACCAGGTGATGGGCTTCGGCGCAATCACCAGCCGCAAAGACCGCGGGGGCGCTGGTGCGCATCGTGCTGTCCACCGCGATGGCGCCGCTGGCACCGAGGGCGATACCGGACTCGCGCGCCAGCGTCACGTCCGGGCGGACGCCGACCGCAACGACGACGATCTGCGCGCAGATGACGCCGCGATCGCTGTGCACCAGCAGGTCGGCACCCTCGCGCTGCACCCGTTGCAGGCTCGTCCCGGTCTGCAGGCTCACACCGTGACGTTCAAGCGCGTGCGTGGCGACTTCGACGATGGCTGGCGCGAAGCCAGGCAGCACCTGTTCGGCCTTTTCCAGGAGGGTCACCGCGATGCCCAGGCCGTGCAGCACATCGGCCATCTCGATGCCGATGTAGCCAGCACCAACGATCACGGCGGTGCTGACCTCCACATCGGCCAGGTAGCGTTTGATGTGCCGGGCATCGGTCAGATCGCGCAGCACGAAGACGCCGGCCAGGTCGATACCCGGCACATTGGGGCGAATGGCGGTGGCACCGCTGGCGATGACGAGCGCATCCCAGGTCAGCGCGTAGTCGCCTCCCGCCTCGAGATCCGCGACCTGGACGACGCGGCGCGAGACATCGATGGTCTGCACGGCATGCCGGGTGCGCACATCGATGCCGCGTTCGCTGCGCGCAGTCTCGGCGCTCAGGATGACCAGATCGTCCACGCCGCGCGCCGGGTCGCCGATGTTGTAGGGCATGCCGCAGGCGCTGTATGAAATGTCGTGCCCGCGCTCCAGCACGACCACCTCGCAGCCCGGTTCGCGCCGGCGCGCCTGGCTGGCAGCGCTCATGCCGGCAGCCACCCCCCCGATGACGACGATGCGCATGGGTCTACTGCCCGTGCTTGGCCCAATGGCCAGCGAACAGCACCTCATCGGCCACCGGCATCGCCTTCGCATCGACCAGCCGTGACACCCAGGTGGTGTTGAAGAAATGTCGCACGTTGACGTTCTCGGTCGTGATGTTGCCGCCCCAGCTGCCGCAGGAGAGCGACAACGTGTACGGCAGGCCGTTGCGCGGGCTGCCCGCACCCTCGTTCAGGTCCTGGTTGACCATCACCCGTGCGGTGCGGGTGCGCATCGCCAGGGCCTGCACATGCGCGTCGTTCGCGGTGTGGATGCCGCAGGTGTGGCCCAGGCCCTGGTAGCCGGTGATGGCGTTGACGAGGTCGATGGCGGCATCGATCGTGCCGCCGTAGCGGTAGAGCGCGAGCACGACCGAGAGCTTCTCGCCGGAAAACGGATGCGCGGAGCCCACGCCGTCTTCCTCCACGATCAGGAAGGTCGTTTTCTCGGGCAGCGTGATGCCGGCCAGTTGGGCGATGTGGGTGGCCGATTTCGCGATCACGTCCAAGCTCGGGATCGCCTGATCGGGTTGCGGCCACATGGCGGCCTGCAGCTTGGCCTTGTCGGCCGCATTGAGCACGTGGCCGCCACGGGCCACGAGCTTGCCGACCAGCGCGTCGTAGATTTTTTCGTGGGCGACCAGTGCGTTGTCGGCCAGGCAACTGGTGGCGTAGTCGAACACCTTGGCGCGCGCAATCATGGCCGCCGCGTCGTCCAGATCACCGGTCTCGTCGACCACATGCACCGCGTTGCCGACGCCCACGCCGTACGCGGGCGTGCCCGAGCTGTAGGCGGCCTTGACCATCGCCTCGCCGCCGGTGGCGACGATCAGATCGGCCTGCCGCATCAGTTCGCCCGTCTTGCCGATGGACGGCTTGCTCACGATCTGGATCAGGTCTGCTGGCGCACCGACCTGCTCGCAGCCCTGGCGCATCAATTGCACCGCGAGCGCCGAGGTCTGCGCGGTGCGCGGATGTGGCGAGACGATGATCGCGTTGCGCGCCTTCAGCGCGGCCAGCGCGTTGACCGGCGGTGTCGCGTCGGGCCCGGTGGTCGGGATCAGCGCCGCGATCACCCCGACCGGCTTGGCGATCTTGACGATGCCGCGCTCGGGCAGTTCCTCGATCACACCGACGGTCTTCACGCCCTGCATGTCACGGATCGTTCCGGTCACGCGGTTGCGGATCTTGATGACCTTGGAGTCATAGTTGCCGAAGCCGCCTTCATCGACCGCAGCGCGGGCCAGCGCCTCCTTGTGCTTCACGACGTTCCAGCCGACAGCGAGCACCAGCGCGTCGACCTGTTCCTGGGTGTAGTCGGCGATGGCCTCCTGGGCGGCGCGGGCGCGCTGGACGAGGGCAGCGATCTCGGCGTGCGCCATGGCGGCGGCGTCGCTGGTGGCGGGCTTGGCGGGCGGGGTCGTGCTCATGGAGGCGTCCTTTCGATGCGCATGCGCGCGTCAACGATGGTGAAACGGTTGCCGCTGGCGATCAGCGGGTTGAGGTCGAGTTCGGCACACCACGGGGCGCGCGCAACGGCGATGGACAGCGTCGAGATCAGCGCCGACAGTGCCCCGCGATCGACGCCGGGTGCGCCGCGCAGGCCATCCAGCAAAGGGCTGCCGCGCAGTTCGGTGAGTGCCTGCAAGGCCCCGCTCGGTGTGATCGGGGCCAGGCGCAGCGCGACGTCGTCCAGCGCTTCGGCCCAGATGCCGCCGAGGCCGCAGACCACCAGCGGGCCGAAGGTTGCATCGCGCACCGCGCCCAGCATCATCTCGACGCCGCGCTCGGCTTGCGCCTGTACCAACACTGGGCCGGGGCCGAGCGTTGCCGCCAGCGACGCGAAGGCGCTGCGCACCGCCGCCGCATCGGCCAGGCCCAGGCGCACGGCGCCGGCTTCGGTCTTGTGCACGAGGGCCGGGCGCACCGCCTTCAGCACGGCGGGGTAGCCCAGCGTCATGGCGGCAGCCACGGCCGTGTCGCTGTCGTCAGCAAGCCGCCAGGGTGCGATCGGCAGACCCCACGCGTCGAGCAGCGTAAAGAGCGCATCGGGCGCCAGCCAGCCGTCGGCGGCCACATCGCGCGAGTTCGCAAACGGGAAGGGGAGTGGGTCGCCCACCGCAGCGGGCGCATCGGCTGCGGTGGCGCGGCAGTGCGCCAGCACCCTCGCCGTGCGCGCCGCCCACTCGTGGCATGGCAGCCCGGCGTCCTGCAAGCGGCGGCGCAGCGCATCGCCTTGCGTCGGGGCGACCCAGCAGACGTGCACCGGCTTGGCGGCCGCGCCGGCCGCTGTACTCGCCTCCGCACTTTCCTCGATCGCCGCAGCGACCACGCCCTCGTCGAGTGCCGAGCGCTGCAACAGCACGGGCACCACGGCATCGATTTCGTCGCTGGCAAGCAAGGCGCGCAGGCTTTCGCGGTACATCGTCGCAAAGCGTTTCCAATCGGTCGTCACATCGACCGGGTTGGCCGCCGAGCCGTGAGCTGGCAGGTGGGCGGCGATGCTCTGCTGCAGCGATGCCGAGAGCGCAGGGACTTCCAGGCCCTGGGCTTCGAGCAGGTCGGCCAGCTCGACGCCGGTGCCGCCCGAGTTGCTGATGATCGCCACCCGCCTGCCGCGCAGCGGGGGCTGACGGTCCAGCGCCGCGGCCACATCGAACAGGCTCAGGCCATCGTCCACCAGCACCGCACCGGCCTGGCGCAACACGGCTTGCGCGACCGCAAAGTCTTGCGCCAGCGCGGCGGTGTGGCTCGCGGCAGCGCGCTTGCCGGCGGTGCCGCGGCCCGCTTTCAGGATCACCACGGGTTTGATCGGCGTCACCTCGCGCAGCGCGGCGACGAGCGCCGGGCCATCGGCAATCGACTCGAGCACGAGGGCGATCACGCGCGTCGCCGGGTCGGCACCGAAGCAGCGGATCGCATCGACCTCGGACACGTCGGCCTTGTTGCCCGCTGCCAGCACCTTCGCAAAGCCGATCGCACCGTCCTGTGAGCGCGAAAAGGCGGCCATGCCGTAGGAGCCGCTCTGGGTGAACAGCGAGACGCCGCCTGCGCGCGGCAAGCCCATCGCGAGCGAGGCGTTGAGGCCGCGGTGCACGTCGATCAGACCAAAGCAGTTCGGGCCGATGAGGCGCACCCCGCTTGACTCCGAACCCGCGCGCGCGGCCCGCAGCACCTCGGCCTCGATGGCCGCACCGGTCGAGCCGGTTTCCTTGAATCCGCCGCTGAGGATCAGGGCCGCAGGAACGCCGGCCCGTGCGCAATCGGCGATGATTTGCGGGACGGTTGCGGCCGGCGTCACGATCACCGCCAGATCGATCGCGCCAGGGGCTGCAGCGATGCTCGGGTAGGCGGCATGACCGCCGATGTCGCTGGCGCTGGGGTGGATGGCAACGATCTCGTGTGACCCGCTGGCGCGCAGGTTGTCGAGCAGCAGCCGGCCGGCCTTGCCGGCCTCGATGGACGCTCCCACGAGCGCAACCCGGCGCGGCTCGAAGGCCGCGGTGCCCCAAGACGTCATGGTGCGCTCATGGAGACCCGCGCCCCCTGCGCGAACAGCGCCGGCTCGCCTCCCGTGTGCAGGAACACCAGCGGACCGCGCTCTGCGTAGCGACCCTCCCCTGCCAGTGCGATCAGACCCGCCAGTGCCTTGCCGGTGTAGGTCGGATCGAAAAACAAGCCCTGCGTCCGAGCTGCCAGCACGATCGCCGCATCGCCGGCCGCTGTGGGCACGCCATAGCCCGCACCGATGTGACCTTCGTGCACCACCACGTCGGCCTCGGCAATGACCGCAGGCACCTCCAGCAGCGCTGCCGCCTCGGCCGCAAGCGTTTTCACCCTGGCACGCACCTCGTGCGCCGGACGGCTCACCGTCACCCCTTCAACCTGCCATGTGGTGCCCAGCAGCGCGCTGCCGAGCAGCCAGCCCGCAAGGGTCGCGCCCGATCCCACGGCCAGGAAGACCGTGCCCGGGCTGAGTGCTTGTGCCGCGCATTGGCGATGCAACTCGCGCGCCGCCAGCACGTGGCCGAGCACGCCGAGCGCACAGGCACCGCCGCGCGGGATCGCATAGGGACGGCGCCCAGCCTTGCGAAGCTCGCTTGCGATGTCTGCAATCGCGGTATCAACCTGTGCCCGGTCGGCGTTGTTGGTGAAGCGGGTTTGCGCGCCGAGCAGGCGCGTCAAACGCAGGTTGCCTTGTGCCTGTTCGGGTGGATCGCCCCAGTAGGCGGCGATGGCTTCCATCCCCGCATGCGCGGCGGCCGCCGCCGTGGCGCGCACATGGTTCGACTGGGCGCCCGCGCCGGTGACGATCACATCGGCGCCTTGTGCCCGCGCATCGGCCATCAGCAGTTCCAGGCCGCGCACCTTGTTGCCGCCGAAGCCGAAGCCGATCAGTTCGTCGTGCTTGATCCACAGCTGCGGCACGCCGATCGCGCGGGCCAGCTCCGGCGCTTCGATCAGCGGCGTCGGCAGGAAGCCGAGGCGATCGCGCGGCAGCGCGTCGAGGCGAGCGTAGGCATCCGTGTTCATGGCGCGGCGCCTCCCGCCAGCACCTGATCGACCATGGCGGCGCAGTGACCTGTCTGGCGCGCCAGGTCGAGCAGCGGCTCCAGCGCGTCCGTGCCGAGGGTGGCAGCAATGGTCGGGTCGGAACGCACCGCGTCGATCAGGCTGCGGCCCTCGGCGCGTGCAGCGATGGCCAACTCGTACAGCAGTCGGTGCGCCGCGTCACGGCCGATGTGCGGCGCCAGCGCCAGCATCACTGCCTCCGACAGCACCGCGCCGCCGCTGGCTTCCAGGTTGGCGCGCATGCGTTCGGCGTCGACTTCGAGCCGGGACACCAACTCGCCCAGCAACTCGACCGCGCGGCCAGCGAGCATGGTGGCTTCCGGAATCGCATGCCATTCGGTCTTCCAGGCGCGGCCGTCGCGCTCGTGGTCGTGGACCAGGCCTTCTTGCACCGCAGCGCTCAAATGCCGCGTCAGCCGCGCCAGTGTGCCCAGGTGCTCGCCGATCTCCGGGTTGCGCTTGTGCGGCATCGTGATGCTGCCAACCGTGCCGGCGATGAACCCTTCGCGGACTTCAGCGATCTCGCTGCGCTGCAGGTTGACGACTTCATGGCCGATGCGGTCGGCCGTGCCGGTGATCAGGGTCAGCAGCGCGCACCATTCGGCGAGCACGTCGCGGCTCGTGGTCCATGAGATCAAGGGTGCGCGCAGCCCCAGGCGCTCGGCAAAGCGGCGCTGCACCTCGAGGCCGCGCGGCCCGAGCGACGACATGCTGCCCACGCCCCCGCACAGCTGCGCCGTGTCCATGCGCGGCGCGATCTCGGCCAGCCGCTCGCGATGGCGCCGCACTTCAGCGAGCCAGACCGCCACCTTGAAACCGAAGGTGATCGGCAGACCTTGCTGGCCATGCGTGCGCCCGGCCATCACCGTGTGGCGATGGCGCTGAGCCAGGGTCGCCAGGGCGCGGTCTGCCGCGAGCAGGTCTTGCTGCAAGAGGCTTCGCGCTTCACGCAGCGCGAGCATCAGCCAGGTGTCGGTCACGTCCTGCACCGTCGCATTGGCATAGACCCACTGCGCGTCGGCCGCAGCCAGCCGCGCCTGGATCGCACGGATCAGGCCCTGGGTCGAATGGCCGCTGGCCTCGCGGCCGCGGCCCACCTCGGCCAGAAACTCGGCATCGACCTCGACCGTGCGACAGCAGGCAGCGATCGCGGTGGCGGAGGACACGGGAACGAGGCTGTGCTCGGCTTGGACCTCGGCCAGCACAGCGATGATTTCCAGCCAGGCCCGGGTGCGCGGGATTTCCTCGAACAGCGCCTTGATCCCGCGCTGGCTCCACAAGCTGCCGAAGATCACCGAGTCGATCATCGAGGCCGCCGACATCAGGCCTCTCCGGCAGCGACTTGCCGAGCCATCGCCAGCAGCCGCTGGCGCGCGCCGTCGGCTCGCGCGGTGGCGGCATCGAACCACGCCGACGAGGCGGCCAGCTCGCCGCGAAACGATAGGATCATCGCGGTCATCGGCGCCTCGGCCGCGCCGCCCACGCCTTGCCGCGCGGCGATGGCGGCGCGCGGGTCCAGCGCCCGGGCGAGCGTTGCCGCATCCAGCGTCAGGCTGTGTCCGAGCGCAGCGACGCTGGCACTCGCCACATCGGCCGGCGTCAACGACGCGGCGTCGCGATTCGCTTCGTGCAAGGTCCGCGACAGCCGGCCGACGACACGGTGTGCGGCGCGGTGCTCCAGGCCTGCCTCGAGCACCAACGTCTCGGCCAGATCGGTCGCGAGCACGAAGCTGCGCTCCAGCGTGCGCGCCGCGCGCTCCTTCGACAGCGCGAGGCCGGCCAGGGTCACGCGCATCAGCTCGGCCGCACCGGCCGCGAGCTGCAGTGCACGCGGCAGTTCGCCGTAGGCGAGAAGGCGGCTGTCCATCTGCCCGGTCGGCATGCGGCCCGAGGCGGCGAGCGCCGCCTGCAGGCCTATGGCCTGATTCGCCGCCGAGCGCACATAAGCGAGGGCGTACGGATTCTTCTTCTGCGGCATGATCTTGCTGGCCCGGGCTTGCCCATCACCGAGTTCGACGACGCCGAATTCGACCGTGGCGAACACCATCAGATCCTCGGCCAGCCGGTCGAGGTTGACGAGCGCGGCCACGACCAGCGCCATGCCTTCGATCGGGCCATCGGCCTGCCACATCGCGTCGCGCGCGTGTTCGACCATCCCGCCGAAGCCGAGCAGTTCAGCCAGGCGTTTGCGGTCGGGCGCGAGGCGCGAACCGTTCGTGCTGCCGCAGCCGGACGGGCAGCGGTCGAAGCGCTGGTGAAATGCCCGGGCACGTTCAAGATCGCGCAGCAACGGGCCGGCAAAGCCAAGCAAGTAATGGCCGAAGGTGGTGGGCTGGCCCGCCTGCAAGTAGGTGTAGTCGGCCACCAGGGCGTCGCGATGCGCCTCGGCCTGCGCGATGAGCTCGTTGCCGAGCGCGGCCAGCGATTGCGCGAAGGCGGCCACACGTGCGCAGACGAGGAGGTGGAAGGCGGTCGTCGTCGCTTCGCGCCGGGCACGGCCCGCACCGAGCCAGTCGGTGGTCGGTGTGTGCGCTGCAAGCCAGGCTTCACGGTTGGTGTAGAGGTCGCCCAGTGCCGGGGCGAGGGTCAGCGACTGCGGATGGTCGTGCAGATCGAGCAGTGCGGCGAGCAGGGCGCGTCCCGCGTCGCGCGGCACGGTGCCGGCTTCCACCAGGGCGAGCACGTAGGCGAGGTCCACCGGGCCGATGGCGTCGGCGAGCACGGCCTGGTGGCGCAGTTCTTCGGCGAAGGCCTGGGCGACCAGTTCTGCAGCGGGGCCGCTGGCCAATCGCCCACCAACCTCAAGGGCGCTGTCGCCCTCCCCGCCCCGGGCAGACAGTTCCACACCGCCGGCCCTCACCCCCGTCCCTTCCGAGGCGGTGTGGGCGTCAGGAAAATGGGCGACACGCGCGTCGGGTTCGCCTGCTCACCCTGCGCCTCGCCGGTGACGTCCGCTTCGATCTGCTCGGGCGCCCACAGCCCACTGAGTCGGAGCTTGTCGGCGATGGGCTTCAAGGTCTCGAAGCGCAGTCCCAGGCGCAGCGATTCCAGTGCCAGCGCATGCTCCGGCGCCACGTTGCCGAGGCCGACATTGATGCCGAAGCGCTCGATCAGCGCCGTCTGCTGATGCTTTTGCGGCGCTTCCCAGATCAATCTGTCGATCTTGTCGCCGAGGATGCGTGCGAAGGTTTCCAGCGCCTCAACATCGAGCGCGCCCTGCTCGTTGTAGACCCCGACGCCGACGCCCGATTCACGCCCCTCGACGATGACCCAGCGTGCACCGCATTCCATGTCGCGCAGCGCCTGTTCGGCAAGCTGCTCGATCGGCGGCTGCGCGTTCGGATCCTTCTTGCCGACTTCGGTGATGACCACCAGCCCGGCATTGCGCGCGCAGTCGATGACGCGCTCGCGCCGGAAGGCCGGGAGTTCGATCGTGCCGTCGGAGATCTCGACCGCGGTGAAGCCGACCTCGACCGCGCGCGTCGTGTAGACCCGGCAGTGGTGCTGCAGGATCGCAGCCTCGAACAAGGTGCCTCCTGGGCAGGTGAGGATCTTGCGCGCGTTGATGAGTTCAAGCTTGCGTTCGAGCACCGCCGGGCGCACGAACACCGAGGTGCCAAAGCTGAGCTTCCACAGGTCGATGTAGTCACCGGCGACTTCCAGGATGTCGGCGGTGGCGGCGACGCCCAGGCCGGTGTCGATGACCATCGTCATGCCGGCCGAGCGCGGTTGCGCGGTGCGCTCTGCGCGCAACTCGGCGATCACCGCGATATCGCGCCAGTGGCTGTCAAGCATGGGTGGCCTTGCCGACGAGTTGATGCAATGCGCGCTCGACCATGGCCAGGTCGGTGCCCCACGGCACGGTCATGACCTGGCCTTCGCGCTCGATGTCGAATTCGAGCAGGCAGCACTTGAGCATCGTCGGTTCACTGCGCGCACCGGCGATGCGCCGTGGACACATCTCCACCCGCGGTGGCTCGTCGCCGTAGTAGTGGCGATGGAACTGCAGGCTGCGCTCGCAGCCCACCAGCACCCAGTCGCGCCGCTCGGCGGGTCGCTCGTCGAGAAAGCTGACGTGGCCTCCCAGCTTGTCCAGGCCCCCCGAGCGGCAAGGCACCAGGTATTCAGGTGACGGGTGCAGGCGCGCGAGATCGGCGATCTCGATACGCTCCAGTTCCAACCGAATTGCTGGCAGGTCGGCATAGCGCAGTACCTGACGCACCAGGTCGAAAAGCTTCGGCGGCTCGGGCGGAGCGACTTCGACGATGCGCAGCACGAGCGGGTCGGGGTGGTGGATGAAATTCACATGGTCGTACAGGCCCCCGACGACCAGGGTGCGATCGACACCCACGCCTTTGGCATGCGCCAGCGCCGCCAGCGCCGAACGATTCGCGCAGTCGGTCTCGGGATCGTGGGCATACACGCAGGTGTCGGGCAGCGCCAGCACCTCGACCGCGGTGATCGGCGAAAAAAGTGGCTCTTCGGCAGCGCGCTGAATGGCAACCACGGCAAGTTCGCTTGCCTCGACCTGGCCCCGGTGGAGAACGATGAAATTGGTGCGCCGGTAGGCTTCCCGACCCATCAGGTGCGAGGTGATCGCCGCTTCCGTCATCGCCCCGGCATAAGGCTGGACGCTGACCTGGCGGTAGGGCAGCGGCACGACGTTACGCTGGTCACGAAAGGCGAGTGGGGTTTGGGTGGTCATGCGGGCTGTCGTGGGCGATGGCAACGTCTGAGGTCAGTGGCCGTGGTCACTGACCGGCAAGGGCAAAGCGGCGTTCGTGATCGGCCGGGCGCAACTCCTTGCGGTGGATGCCGAGCGGGTCGAGCCGACGGATCAAGGCCACCGCTTGCGCATCGGGAAGGGCTGTGACCTGCAGGTCATCGGCGACGCGCAGGGCGAAGCCGGTGTTGTCTGCGACCTCGGCAACATCGACATCGGGGTAAACGGCCCGCAGTCGCAGGTGGCCGTCACCATCGAAGTCGAACACGCCGAGTTCGGTCACCAGCCAGTCCGGCCCGCCACCGCGATGGCCCAGCGTGCGCCGGCTGCGGCCATCGGGCGCACGGTGGCCGAGGCTGGTGACGAAATCGCACGTCTCGACCAGCCGCAACAGGCGCTTGCCGTTCTTGCCGGGCGGGCTGCGGTGCGCCGCGGTCCAGAGTGTGAAGTTGCCCACATCGCACGACAGGTTGCAGCCGCCACCACCACCCGGGAGCTTCACCGAGGGGCGCTCGCCGCTGCCCAGGCGGGTGACGTTGGCATTGCCGTAGCGGTCGATCTGCAGACCGGAGAGAAACATCCGATCCATCCGGCCGGAGGCCGCGAGGTCGAACAGCGTTTCGATGTCGAGTGAGCATTCGGCGCCACGGTCGAGCGCCCAATCGTTGGAGGTCGGGGTCAGGAAGGGCGGATTGGGGTTGACGCCGTAGGTGGCGCCGGCAACCAACACCAGGTCGGGCGCGTGGGTGCGCTTGGCCAGGTGCAAGGCGAGTTGCACCAGCGGTGAGCCGAAGCCGTGGAAGGCGAGATCGCCGTTTTTGACGGTGCGCGCGAGGTGGAAGACCATCGCCTCGCCCAGGCTGCAGGTGGCGGCCGTCACGATGCGGCTCCGTCATAGAGCTTCATCCAGGCGGCGTCGCCGTCCTGCCACGTGGCGAGATGGGCGCGCTTGGCCTCGCCACCGATGCGAGCGAGGTACTCGGTGTGGTCGGGGCAGCTGAAGACGAAGGGGTCGAGGTAGTCGGTGCGGAATGCCTGTGCACTGGCGCTTGCCGCGGCGTAGTACGCGGCGGTGTGATCGCGGTCGTAGGCATACATCGGGTAGCACGCGGTGGGGTGGGCACCCAGCGGCACTTCAGCGACCGCCGCGACATGGAAGTAAGGGACGTCCACGCCGCCGAGTGAGTGCAACTCATCGTTCGAGACGATGCGCTCGACGCTGGCAATGACCTTCTTCGATGCGCGCGCGAAGAGGATGTCGGCCACCGGTGGCCCGACGATGCGCAGGTTGCCGTGAGCGTCGCCGTATTGCGCGTGGATGATCGCGACATCGGGTTGCAAGGCGGGCACCAGCAGCAGTTCGTCGCCGGTGAACGGACATGTCATCGGCAGGTACTCGGGGTGCAGCGCCTCGAATCCGGTCCCACGCACCGATCGCACCGGCAGGAACGGGATGCCGTAGGCAGCGGCGCGCAACTGCTGCACCACCGTGTAGCAGCAGCTGTCTGCCACCTCGGCCGCGCCGGACTCGCAAGCACGGCGATAGTTCGGTGCCATGCCGAAATCCTGCTCGAAGCCGACATAGCTTTCCAGCGACTTCGCGACCGCGCCGGCACCGCACAGCAAGTCGATGTCGATGCCATGGGCTGAGCCGACCACCTGCAGACGGCTGCGTCCGGCGCGGATCAACGCGCGCAGCACCGCCATCGGTTCGCGCGACGAGAGACCGCCCCCCACCGCGACGAGATCGCCATCGCACACGTGTGCAGCGAGTTCCTCGAGCGCGACGCGCTTGTCGCTGGCGGAGTAGGTAGCGCTCATGCGGTCACCTTGATGTGCTGTTCGCGAACGTCTGTGCAGTCGGCCCAGGTGCAGATCGCCAGGGGCCGGATGCGCATGTTCATGACGCCGGGGTCGGTCAGCTGCTGATGACTGCCACGACCGTGCCGACCGGGATGGTCTGGCCAGCGGGGCAGCAAATCTCCTGCAATTGGCCGGCCCAGACCGACTCGATGTCCATCGATGTCTTGTCGGTCTCGACGCAATACAGCAGGTCGCCTTTGGCGACAGCATCACCCACCTGCTTGTGCCAGGTCGTCAGGGTGCCCTCTTCCATGGTTTCGCCCAGGCGTGGCAATTTGATGCGATAGATCATGTGTCGATGTCTCCGTCACAGCGACGCGCGCACCCGCCGCGTTGCTTCGCCCATGGCACGCAACTTCCCGTAAGCGACGCTGCGGCTGAAGTAGCCGAGGCCGCAGTCGGGCGACACCAGCAGGCGATCGGGGGGCACCACCTGCAGCCCCTTGCGGATGCGGTCGGCAATGAGTTCGGGGGACTCGACCATCGTGCTCTTGGCATCGATGACGCCTATGCCCAGCACCTTGTTTTTCGGGAACGCGCGCAGCGCGTCGAGTTCGACGAAGCCCATGTTCGCGGTCTCGACATGGATCACGTCGGCCCGTGAGCGGTGGAACAGCGGCATCATCTCCTTGACCTTGCCCTCGAACACGTCGCGCTGGCCATCGACGCTGCCGTAGCAGACATGCCAGAACTTGATCGCATTGACGCCGTCGAACAACATGTCCTGGGCCTCCATCTGCCAGTCGTCTTGCGTGTAGGGCGCGAGCACGTCGATCATCTGCACCGACTCCAGACCCATCGAGACGAGGTACTTCAGTTCCTGATTCAGCGCTGCCGCCAAGGCAAAGGCCAGCTTCTGCGGTGAGCCGTAGTACTGGTCGTCGCAGATGATGGCCTGCTGCGCCGGGCCGAGGAAGGCCACCTTGAACGGCTTCTGGGTCGCGTTCTGCATCGCGTAGACGACCGGTTCGAAGATCGGACGCTTCCAGGTCACCGGGCCGGTGACCGACGCCTTGTAGAAGGGCTTGTACTTGGCCCCTTCACCGGGTGGTCCGTAGGGAACGAAGCCGCCCAGGTTCTCCGGAATGAAGTGGAAGATCGGTTCGAGCTGAAACCCGGGCGCTTCCCATTCGTAGTACTGGGCGCCGTCGGTCAGGATGTCGAGGCCGGCGGCTTCCTGCTCGTGGGCGCAGAGCTTGCACGCATCTTCGTAAGTGACACGCAGGTTGTGGCTGCGGTAGACCGGCTCATGCAACGAGCCGAGCACCCGCCCTTGCAGCCAGTGCGGACGCGGAAACGCCGACACCGCAGACAGCGGAAGCAACACCTCTTGCCCTCGAATCTCCATGACGTTCACCCTCTCCGTTGATCGGTTGATGACTTGCTGCCTTTGCACAGCGCGGTCACGGCAGTGACGACACGTGCAGGTGACACGAGAACTTCCGCTTCGAGTTCCGTGGCAACAGGCAGGGGCACGTTGCCCGCGCTGACCCGGATGACCGGTGCGGTCAAAGAGTCCCAGGCTTCCTCGGCCAGGATGGCGGCGATCGACGCGCCCCAGCCGAGCTGACCCGGGTTTTCTTCGACGATGACGACGCGCCCGGTCTTTTGCACCGAGCGCAGCACGCTGGCGGCATCGAGGGGCACCAGACAGCGCAAGTCCAGGATTTCGGCGTCGATCCCCGCCGCAGCCAGCTGCACCGCCGCCTTGACGCAGATGCCCACCGTGATCGACAGCGCCACCAAGGTCACGTCGCGGCCTTCGCGCACGGTGCGCGCCTGACCGAGCGCAATCAGCTGCTCGCCGGGCGGGCAGTCTTCCTTGCTCGCATACAAGGCCTTGTGTTCGAACACCATCACCGGGTCGTTGTCGCGGATCGCTGCAGCCAGCAGCCCGAACATCTCGACCGGCGAGGCAGGCGAGACGATCTTGAGCCCCGGCACGCACATCGCCCAGTTCTCCAGCGACTGGCCGTGCTGCGCGCCAAAGCCCATGCCGCCGGCACCGTTCGCGCTGCGCAGCACCAGGGGCATCGTCACCTGGCCGCCGGTCATGTAGCGGGTCTTCGCGATCTCGTTGGTCACGTGGTCCCAGCAGGTGGCGTAGAAATCGGAGAACATGATTTCAGCCACCGGCCGCAGGCCCGCCATCGCGGCGCCCATCGCCGCACCGACGATCGCCTGCTCGGAGATCGGGGTGTCCCAGACGCGATCGGCACCAAATTGCTCGCGCAAGCCCAGCGTAGTTTTGAAAACGCCGCCGCAGGCCACGTCTTCACCGAGCAGCACCACGCGCTCGTCGCGTGCCATCTCTTGCGCCAGTGCCGCAGCCACGGCATTCCGATAAGTCAGTTCCGCCACTGCCAGCCTCCATCGCTCCACACGTCGCGCCACGCATCGCCCGGATCGGGCGGCTCGGCGGCGAGCGCACTGTCGGTCATGGCCTCGATGCGGGCCAACGCGTCGGTGTCGAAGGCGGTCAGATCGGCCTCCGAGATGCCCGCCTCGCGCAGCAAGGCATGCTGGCGCAGCAACGGGTCCTTGGTCTTCCAGCTCGCCACTTCGTCGGCAGGGCGGTAGGCCGCCGGGTCGAGCGCGGAGTGGCCCTTGAGGCGGTAGGTGTCGGCTTCGATCAGGCTCGGGCCATCGCCCTTGCGCGCTCGTTCGACGGCCTCGGCAATGGTCGAGCGCACCGCGGCCACATCGTTGCCATCAATCAGAATCGAGCGCAGCCCATAAGCGGAGGCCCGATCTGCAGCCGGACGGGCGACGGGAATCATGGTGGAGATCGGCGTGTACTCCATGTACTGGTTGTTCTCGCAGATGAAGATGACGGGCAACCGCCAGATCGCCGCCAGATTGACCGCTTCGTGGAACGCGCCGATGTTGACCGCGCCATCACCGAAGAAGCACAGCGTGACTTGTTCGGTGCGCTTGATCCGGCTGGCCCAGGCCAGGCCGCAGGCGACTGGCAGATGGCCACCGACGATCGCGTAGGAGCCGTAGTAGCCGTCCTTGACACTGGTGATGTGCATCGAGCCGCCCTTGCCGCCGCAGATGCCGCCTTGGCGCCCCAGCAACTCGCGCAGCACCGCCTCAGGCGACGTGCCTCGCGCCAGGGCGTGGGCGTGGCCGCGGTAGGTGCCGATGGAATGGTCGTCGGGACGCAGCACCGACGCAGCGCCGACTGCAATGGCCTCCTGACCCAACCCCAAGTGCACGGGCCCGTGGATTTGACCCTGCCGGTACAGCCCGTCTACTTTCTCCAGAAAGCGGCGGATGAAGACCATGTCCTTGTAAAGCGAGAGGGGTATGTCGTGACCCGAAGATGGGGCCGACGCTGCGATCGGAGCAGGTGTGGGCATGGCGTCAGACAGTCAGAAGCAACACAGGCACCCGTAGACGTGCTGCTGTTTGGAGGGGGTTCCATCCCAGGGGTGCGGGAGGACGGGCGCATCGGCCTTGCGCTCAGCGTTGGTACCGCCGCAGGACGCGCATGACCAAACCTTCGGTAGCTGGGTACCGGACAGTACGAAGCTGCGGAACTCATGGCCACAGTCGTTACAGCACAAACAATAAACAGGCATCAATGACCGTCAAAGATGGCGCGCCTGTCACAGCCGACCTCGTCCTCACGAGGCCGCGCTGTTTCCACCTTGCGCGCATCGGGTTCACCCATTCAACCCGGCGAACTCGAATCAACTGGATGGGTTGAGACAAACCCTCGGATCGGAGCAAGAGCTCGCAACGCAGGGGTATGCGTCATTGGCTTTCAACCTCGCTTTTCGTACATTGAAAGTGCTAACTCGCCTAAGACGCTTTTTGATGTTGGCAGTAGTTTGATGTGTCCAAAACTATGGTTTACCAGTGCCACCGCACCATCTCGGATCGGCGAGGCGCAAACGACAGGAGACAGACGATGAAGATCGGCGACAAGGAAATCCTGATCCCCACCAGCATGGTGGGCAACTACCCGAACCCGCGCTGGTGGGATGCGACATTCGCCAGGGCCTTCACGGGCGACCAGCAGCCACCCGACTCGATGTCGCAGGAGGCCCTCGAAGATGCGATGGCCGCCATGGTGGCCGATCAGGAGGCCGCCGGCCTGGACATCATTTCCGATGGTCGCCTTCAGGGCGACAACTACGCCGACCAGGCCCTGTACTACTACCTGAAGCGGCTGGGCTACGACATGCAAGGCGGGCACCTCGGCTTTGCGATCTACAGCCGCCTGCACAGCGCCACCTTGGCTCAGCCGGTGAAGCGGCACGGCGCGATGATGGTGCAGCAGGCGAAGGCGCTGCGCCGCGCCACCAAGAAGCCGATCAAGGTGCAGTACACCGGGGTGCAGGCGCTCGCGCAGAGCACCAACGACCTGTACTACAAGTCGAGCCACGAACGCGCCATGGCGTTGGCCGCCGCCATCAACGAGGATCTGAAGGAGGTCGAGGCCGTCGGCGCGGACTTCATTCAGCTCGATGAGTTCACCTGGCCTTACTTCTTCGAAGACTACGCGATCGAGGCCTTCAATCGGTGCGTCGAAGGCATCAACAAGGCGAAGATCATCGCCCATGTGTGCTGGGGCAACTGGGGCGGCACACCGGCCTACGTGCCCGAAGAGACGACCAAACCGGGTGAGGTCGCCGACGTGACCAAGCGCAAGGGCTCCTATCCGGCCGCGACATCAACGGTCATTCCGAAGGCCTACGAGACAAAGATCAGCGTGCTCAACCTGGAGAGTTGCGGCCGCCGGTCGGACGATCTGTCCGGGCTCGAAGTGATCAAGAAATACCCGCTGCCGGCGAACGTCGATTTCTGGGCCGGTGTGATCGACGTGAAGAGCACGATCACCGAGACGGCGGACGAGGTCGCGGCTCGCATCCGCAATCTGCTGGAGTACGTGCCAGCCGAGCGCCTGGGCGTGACCACCGACTGCGGGCTGACCATGCTGCAGCGGTACATCACCAAGGGCAAGCTGCAAGCGCTGGTGGCAGGCACGCAATTGGTACGCAACGAGATCGAGGCCGCACGCAAAAAAATGGCGTAGCCAATCCGGGGCGGCGCTGGCTTCACTCCACGTCGCAGCCCCGGTGACCGACAGGAGGGTTCGTCATGCCAGTTCTATTGCTCGAGTGCCCGGACTGCCAACACCAGTACCGCAGTCTGGTGTTGGCCGGCACCCGGTCGCCGCAGATTTGGGTGTGCTCGAAGTGCGGTAGTGAAGCCGTCGCGCCCAAGGTCGGCTCCTGCCCGATCAAGCACCCCTGGGAGAGCAGCAATCCGTACCAGAGTGCATGCACTTGCTGCGGACTCTGACCCCGTCAGGGCTGCGCTGAAATTCAACGCCCGCCGAGCGCTCGGCATCGACGCTCGAAGCGGGTCACTCGCCCGGACGGGTCGGGTTCCACAGAATCACCCGTGAATCACGCTCGTAGGCCTTGCCGCCCGGAAAGCTGACGAGCTCGAACTGCATCCCCCACGGGCTTCGGAAGTAGACCCACCGCTGACCGGCACTGGCACCGCGAGCGACGGTTGGTTCGCCCATGATCTCGACGCCCTGCTCCCGCAGGTGGCTCAGTGCAGCGTCGAAATCATCCACGTAGAAGGCGATGTGGTGCCCGCCGATGTCGCTGTTGCGCGGCTGAGGCGCAGCGCCATCGGCTGGCTCGTACTGGAATACCTCGAAATTGGTTCCGAACGCACAGCGGTAGAACCGCAATTCGCGGATGACGGTGCGGGGGTGCACTCCGAGGTGAGTCGACATCCATTCGTCGTCTCGTTCGAATGGGCCCTGCGCGTAGACGCGTTCGCAGCCGATCACGTTCACGAAAAAATGCTCGGCCTGATCGATGTCAGGCACGGTGAAGCCGAAGTGCTCGGCGCCACGAAGCCCAGGAATTCCTGATGCCATCGTCTTTCTCCGTCCGGTTCACGTATCCACGACAGAGGCGCGCTGGCGCCGCTCGAACTCATCCAGGATGATGGCCGTCGCGATGGTGCCGATGCGCGTGCAGCCCACGTCGATCACCCCCAGGGCAGCATCCAGTGAGCGCACACCCGCCGCGGCCTTCACCTGCACCCGCGGCCCCACCGACGCCCGCATCAGCTTCATGTCCTCGATGGTGTAGCCACTGGGGGCAAAACCGCTGGAGCTCTTGACGAAGTCCGCGCCGGCCTCCTCGACCAGCTTGCAGGCCAGCACTTTCTGTTCGGTGTTCAAGTAGGCAATTTCGATGATCACCTTGACCAGCGCCCTGCCCCTGGCAGCATCGACCACGGCCTGGATCTCGCGCCGCACATAGTCGCTCTGGCCCGAGCGCAGCTTGCCGACGTTGATCACCACGTCCAGCTCGGTCGCACCATGTTCCACGGCGTCGTGCGCCTCGTACGCCTTGGCAGCCGTGGTGTTCACGCCGTGTGGAAAGCCAACGGTGGTGCCCACCGCGATGCCTGTGCCGCGCAACAGGGCCACGGCCAGGGGCAACTCGCACGCTTTGATCGCCACGCTGGCCACGTTGTAGCGCCGCGCCAGTTCCAGTTGCTCGACGACGTCCGCTTCCGTGAGATCGGGGTTCAGGACGGAGTGATCAATGGTCTTCGCCAGTTGGGCGTAAGTGATGGTTTGGCTGTCCAGGGCGGGACTCATCTGGTGCTCCTTCAGGTCATGGCGTCAGTCGGTTCCGTCATTCCCACTCGATCGTCGCAGGTGGCTTGCTGCTGACGTCGTAGGTCACGCGGTTGATGCCGCGCACCTCGTTGATGATGCGGCTGCTGACCTTCTTCAACAAGGAATATGGCAACTCGGCCCAGTCGGCGGTCATGAAGTCGCTGGTCTGCACCGCACGCAGCGCCACCACGTAGTCGTAGGTGCGGCCATCGCCCATCACACCGACGCTCTTGACGGGCAGGAACACGGCGAAGGCCTGGCTGGTCAGGTCGTACCAGCTCTTGCCGGTAGCGGGGTCGATGGCCGCGCGCAGCTCGTCGATGAAGATGGCGTCGGCGCGCTGCAGCAGCGTTGCGAACTCCGGCTTCACCTCGCCCAAGATGCGCACCCCCAGGCCGGGGCCCGGGAAAGGGTGACGGTAGACCATGTCGTGCGGCAAGCCCAGCGCCACACCGAGTGCGCGCACCTCGTCCTTGAACAGCTCGCGCAGCGGCTCCAGCAGCTTCAGACCCAGCGTGGCGGGCAAGCCGCCAACGTTGTGGTGGCTCTTGATGGTGGCCTTCTTGCTGGCGGTGCCGCCGCTCTCGACCACGTCGGGGTAGATCGTGCCCTGGGCCAACCATTTCGCGCCCTTGGCGCCCTGCCCCGCCGCTTTCAGTTTTGCGGCCTCGGCCTGGAACACCTCCACGAATTCGCGGCCGATGATCTTGCGCTTGGCCTCGGGATCGGTGACGCCCTTCAGGTGGCCGAGAAACTGCGCCTGCGCCTGCACATGGATCACCTTGGCGTGCAGCCGGCCGGCGAACATGTCCATCACCATCGCGCCTTCGTTCAGGCGCAGCAGGCCGTGGTCGACGAACACGCAGGTCAGCTGATCACCGATGGCACGGTGGATCAGCGCGGCCGCCACGCTGCTGTCGACACCACCCGACAGGCCGAGGATCACCTCCTCGTCGCCCACCTGTTCGCGGATGCGCGCCACCGCTTCATCGACGTAGTTGCCCATGACCCAGTCGCCGCGGCAGCCGGCGATGTCGCGCACGAAGCGGGTGAGCATCGCCATGCCCTGCACCGTGTGCGTGACCTCGGGGTGGAATTGCACCGCGTAGTAGCCACGCGCCTCGTCGGCCATGCCGGCGATCGGACAGCTGGGCGTGCTGGCCATCAACTTGAAGCCCGGCGGCAGCGCGGTGACCTTGTCACCGTGGCTCATCCACACCTTGAGCATGCCGTGGCCGTCGGCGGTGGTGAAGTCGGCAATGTCGTTCAGCATCCGGGTATGGCCGTGTGCGCGCACTTCGGCATAGCCGAACTCGCGCTGGTCGCTCCACGAGACCGTGCCGCCTTGCTGCACCGCCATCGTCTGCATGCCGTAGCAGATGCCCAGCACCGGCACCTTCGCATCCCAGACCGCCTGCGGCGCACGCAGCTGGTGGTCTTCGTAGGTGCTGGCATGGCTGCCCGACAGGATGATGCCCTTGGCCCCGAAGCCGCGAATGAAGTCGTCGGACACATCGTTGGGATGGATCTCGCAATAGACCTGCGCTTCACGCACGCGGCGAGCGATCAGCTGGGTGACCTGCGAGCCGAAGTCGAGGATGAGGATCTTGTCGTGCATGGCAGTGGGAAATGAAAAGAAGGGCGCCCCGGAAACAGCGTCACGGCGTGCCGGGTGTCGCGACGACCGCCGAGGCCGGCGCCAAGCGCATCCGGCGGAAGTGCGACCAGGCCAGGAACAGGGCCATCGCCTGGAGCAGCGACCCGCAGTACAGCGGCGCGCCAATGGCCCAGTGCCCTTGTGGCAGATGCGAGACCGCCACCAGCAACGGGGTGGTGATCAAAGGCCCCATCACGGCGGTGAGGCTGTTGAGCGAACTCACGGCCCCCAGCGTGCGCCCCTGGCTGCGATCGTCCGCAGCGCTGGAGACGATGCTCTGAATTGAAGAGCTGACAGTGAAGCCGAGCACGTTGGCGAAAATCACCGCGTACATCATCCAGCCGGCCACTGCAGCGCCCCACAGCGCGTAGGCGAGCATCGACGAGATGAGGCCCATGACCGCCAGCCGGGGCGGTGGATATTTCTTCAGCAGCTTGCCCAGCAGGTAGCCCTGCACGAACACCGAGACCACGCCGATCGCGGCCAGCGACCAGCCATTGGCGCTCGAATCCCAGCCGAACTTGAAGGTGGCGTAGAGCACCCAGCTGTTGTAGAGCACCCCCTGGGCGAGGCCGGTGCAGGCGATCACGCCGACCAGGCGGCCCACGCCCTTCAGATTGGCGAGCGCCTTCAGCGAGGTGATGGGGTTGGCCGAGCGCCATGAAAAGGCACGACGCCGATCCAGCGGCAACGACTCGGGCAGCACGAAGCAGCCATACGCGAGATTCACCAGCGCGAACCCACCGGCCACAAAGAACGGCAGGTGCAGATCGATGGCGCCGAGCACCCCACCCATCGCCGGGCCGAGGATGAAGCCGATGCCGAACATCGCCCCCAGCATGCCGAATCGCTTGGCCCGTTGCTCTGGCGCCGAAATATCGGCCACATAGGCGTTGGCCACCGCCGCATTGGCCTGCAGGCCACCACCCAACAGGCGCACCACGATCAGCATCCACAGCGTGGTCGACAACGCGGTGGCGAAGAAGGTGAACGCCAGGCCACAGAAACCCAGCAGCAGCACCGGGCGCCGACCATACCGGTCGGACAGCCCGCCCAGGATCGGCGCGCCGAAGAAGTTGGCGATGCCGAAGGCAAAGCTGACCACGCCGAGCCAGAAAGCATGATCGGCCTGCGAGCCGGTCAGGCTGCCGACCAGCCCAGGAATCACCGGCACGATGATGCCGATCGACACCATGTCGATCAGCACCGCGATCAGGATGAAAGGCATGGCTGCCTCGCGCTTGTCGCGCGGAGGCTTGGGCACGGAAGGCGTCGGGGTGCCGGCCGGTGGCACGGCCCCGGTGTCGTCTGTCACGGGCGTCGTCATTCCATGCGGTAGTTCGGCGCTTCCTTCGTGATCTGCACGTCGTGGACGTGGCTCTCGCGGATGCCAGCGCTGGTGATTTCGACGAACTCGGCCTTGCTGCGCATCGCCTCGATGCTGGCACAGCCGCAGTACCCCATCGCCGCGCGGATGCCACCGGCCATCTGGAACACGATGCTGATCATCGAGCCCTTGTAGGGCACGCGGCCCTCGATGCCTTCGGGCACCAGCTTGTCGGCGTTCGGGTTGGCGCCGGTGTTGTCCTGGAAGTAGCGGTCGGCACTGCCCTGCTGCATCGCGCCGATGCTGCCCATGCCTCGGTAGCTTTTATAGCTTCTTCCCTGGAACAGCACGATCTCGCCCGGCGCCTCTTCGGTGCCCGCGAACACGCCGCCCATCATCACGGTGTGGGCGCCCGCGGCCAGCGCCTTGGCGATGTCACCCGAGTAGCGGATGCCGCCATCGGCAATCAGCGGCACGCCGCTGCCGGCCAGCGCCTTGGCCACGTTGTCGATCGCGGTGATCTGCGGCACGCCGACACCGGCGACGATGCGCGTGGTGCAGATGGAGCCGGGGCCGATGCCCACCTTGACGCCGTCAGCGCCCGCCTCGACCAGCGCCAACGCCGCCGCGCCGGTCGCGATGTTGCCGCCGATCACATCGACATTCGGATAGTGCTGCTTGACCCAGCGCACCCGTTCGATCACGCCGGCGCTGTGGCCGTGCGCGGTGTCGACCACGATCGCGTCCACACCAGCGCGCACCAGCGCCTCGACGCGCTCCTCGGTGCCCTCGCCCACGCCCACTGCCGCGCCCACGCGCAGCTTGCCCTGCGCATCGCGGGCAGCGTTCGGGAAACTGGTTTGTTTGGTGATGTCCTTCACCGTCATCAGGCCGCGCAGTTCGCCGGCCGGGTTGACCACCAGCACGCGCTCGAGTTTGTGCAGGTGCATCAGCGCCTTGCCGTCCTCGAGCGTGGCGCGCTCGTCGACGGTCACCAGACGTTCGCGCGGCGTCATGATGTCGCGCACTGGCGCTTCGAGGCGGGTCTCGAAACGCAGGTCTCGGTTGGTCACGATGCCGACCACGCGGTTGCCTTCGAGCACCGGGAAGCCTGACACACCATGCTGGCGCGACAGCTCGACCACCTGACGCACTGGCGTGTCGGGTGTGATGGTGATCGGGTCACGCAGGACACCGGATTCATACCGCTTGACCCGCGCAACTTCGGCTGCCTGCTGCTTCACGCTGAGGTTCTTGTGCACGATGCCCATGCCGCCTTCTTGCGCAATGGCAATGGCGAGACGGGCTTCGGTCACGGTGTCCATCGCGGCGGACACCAGTGGCAGGTTCAACTCGATGTTGCGGGAGAGCCGGGTGGCGAGGCTGGTGTCGCGGGGCAACACCTGGGAGAACGCTGGCACCAACAACACATCGTCGAAGGTGAGCGCTTTACCAAGAAGGCGCATGGAAAGGGCTCCTGACGCAAAACGAAATTATAGGGATGCCGCAACAGACGCACGCTTTTGGCACTTGCCTGACCGTCATGGGGTTCGGCCCACGGTTACACTTTTCGGCAGTCCGGCTTGAAGGGTCACCACCATGCGTACAGGGTTCGTCGCGATCTGCGGAGCGGTGCTCATCGCCAGCCTGTCCACGCCGGCGCTGGCGCAATGGAAATGGCGCGACAAGAACAACCAGGTCCAGTACAGCGACCTGCCGCCTCCGCAGGGCGTCCCTGAAGCCAGCATCCTGCAACGGCCCGCCGCGGCGAGCCGGCGTGCACTGCCAGCCGTGGCGGCCTCGTCAGCGCAGGCTGCGGCTTCGGCCGCGTCCGGACTGGCGCCTTCAAAAGCCGTGGAGCCCGAACTCGAAGCCAAGCTGCGCAAGGACGAACAGGACAAGGCCGCCAAGGCGAAGGCAGAGGCTGAGAAGCTGGCCGCCCAGAAAGCCGACAACTGCAATCGCGCCCGCCTCCAGTTGCGTGGCCTGGAAGACGGGCTGCGGGTCGCCCGCGTGAATCAGAAGGGCGAGCGCGAGCTGCTCGACGACAAGGGGCGTGCCGAAGAGGTGGCCCGCACGCGGGAAACGATCAGCGCCGACTGCAAGTAGCGCGCTGGATGCGCTGAGCGCCAGCCCGTCAGCGCCGATCGCGGCGTTGCTGGCGCTGCCGCAGGCGCCGGGCATCTTTCGGATCGATCATCAGCGGGCGATAGACCTCGACCCGATCCCGATCGCGCAGCACATGGTCGAGTGCGCGCAACTGCCCCCACACGCCGACCTTCCATGGCGCGTCGCCGATCGCAGCGAGCATGCCGCTGCGTTGCAGGGCATCGCGGACGCAGGCGCCCAGCGGCAGTTGCAAGTCCAGCTGTTGAACTTGCCCCGGGGCCGGGCTGTTCACCACGGCCACCGAGATGAAGTCAGTGTGCTCAGCGGTCGCCATAGACCTGGGCCGCGCGCTTGACGAAGGAATCGACGAAGGTGCTGGCAATGCGGTCGAACACCGGGCTGACGACCGCCTCCAGTGCCGCGCTGGCGAAGGCGTAGCGCAACTCGAACTCCACCTTGCAGGCCTGTGTTTCCGTGCCCACTGAAAGAAACAGCCACTGGCCCTCGAGCACGGAGAACGGCCCATCGACCAGCGCCAGCCGCACCGCGCGGTCGGAGTCGTGTTCGTTGCGGGTGGTGAAGGCGTGACGCAGCCCGGCGATCGCCAGATGCAGCCGCGCTGTCATCGTGCGGTCGGTGTGTTCGAGCACCTCGGCGCGCGCGCACCACGGCAGGAACTTCGGGTAGTCGTTCACGGCAGTGACCAACTCGTACATCTCGTGCGGCGAGTACCACAGCAGCACTGACTTTTTGACGTGCTTCATACAATGCCAGGATTCTATGGACGCGCTGCTCGCGCGATCGCCTGCCCATGTCTATTGCCGAGAACCGACGCGCGCGGTTCGACTATCACATTGAAGAGCGCTACGAAGCCGGCATGATGCTGCAGGGCTGGGAGATCAAGGCGATACGTGCCGGACAGGTTCAGTTGACCGATGGCTATGTGGTGATCCGCGACGGCGAGCTGTTCCTCATCGGCTGTCGCATCAATGCGCTGCGCAGCGCCTCGACCCACATCAGCCCCGAAGCCGACCGCACGAAAAAGCTGCTGCTGCACAAGGAAGAGATCAAGCGGCTGGTAGGCAAGGTCGAGCAGAAAGGCTTCACCTTGGTGCCGCTGAACCTGCATTACAAGGGCGGCCTGGTGAAGGCCGAGATTGCCCTCGCCAAGGGCAAGGCCGAGCACGACAAGCGCGACACCGAAAAGAAACGCGACTGGGACCGGGAAAAGGGCCGACTGATGAGGCACAAGGTCTCATCCAAGACGTGAGTCTTGCGACCTGCAGGGAGCTACTCAGCCAGACATCGCACCCTGCCGCCTCGACCCTACGGACCAACCCGCGGCTTTGCAGCGCGAGACCCACCTCATCAACGGCGCCTCTGCGACGTGGTGGAACAGCGCCCCCGCGGCGACGCTGCCAGCCCAGGCCGCCAGCACGCCGATCGCCTGGAGCCACGCATGCGGCGGCACAAATGCGGTGAACGCCGCATTGACCACCAGACAGACCGGGAAGTGCACCAGAAAGGTCGCGTAGCTGATCTGGCCCAGGGAGTGCAGCGCATTCAGCCCTGACGGGCGCGACGACGACGGTCTGGTTGCAAGCCGCACCCGGATCTCATGCGCAGCCCACAGCAGCAGGGCCAACGCCGCCGCCAGGGCCAACCGCCCGCGCCATTCCAGCCACAGACCCACCAGCACACTGAGCAACGCCAGCGCGAACGCCGCGCGCGCTGCCCGGCTTCCACGCGCCCAGGCGGCCAGGGCACCAAGACCGTGTGCTGCGAAAAAGTACGGCGCGAAAACATCCCAGGTCGAATCGCGGTTCACGCACCAGGCAGACCATGCCACCGCCATCACCACGCCCCAGGGCAGGACACGGCGGATCTTTTCCGAACCCTTCAGCAACATGGCGACCAGCGCCAGCCACAGCACCAGCGCCGCGTAGAGCTGCAAGTCGATGGCGACATACCAGATGCCAGCCGACAGCGCCTCTATACCGATCACGTCCTGAAGCAGCAACAGATGGGCGACGAGTTGCATGGGACTTGGCGACATCGGCACCGACGGGTGTTCCATCCAATGGCGTGCCACCGCCGCGGCGACGATCGCCAGCAACAGCGCCAGTGCCAGCGGCAGCGCCAGCCGCAAGTAGCGCTCGAACAAGCGGGACCCCACCTGGGTAGGCGTACGCACACGGCCATTCGGCGCCAGGCTGAGCGCAGCCAGGTAGCCCCCTACGACCAGGAAAACCTGCACCGCCATGCGCGCCGGATCGGCCAGCCAGTCGATCACCCGAGGCATCAACGGCGCCGCGTGGTCGGCCATGGGCCCATAGAAGGCCAGGTGGTGCAGCACGATGAGCTGCGAGGCCAAGACCTTGAGCAGATCGATCAGCGGCAGACGCTGGGAATGCCCGGGTGCGCTCACTCCAGCACCGCCAGCGCCTGTTCGCAGTCTGCGATCAGGTCGGTCACGGATTCCAGGCCGACGGAAAAGCGCACGAGTGTGCCGGGCCAAGTGGGTTGGTTGCGCATCGCGTTCAGCTGGTAGGGAACCACCAGGCTGACGGGTCCAGCCCACGAATACCCGATCTTGAACAGCCGCAGCGCATCGACGAAGGCATGCACCTGCGCAGCGTTGTAACGCGCATCGAACACCACCGAGAACAACCCAGCTGACGCGCTGCACAGCCTTTGCCAGGCTGCATGTCCGGGCGATCCAGCCAGAGCGGGGTGCAGCACCTGCACCACCTCGGCGCGCGCGCTCCACCACCGCGCCAACTGGCGGCCGACGGAGTCTTGCGCGTGATAGCGCAGTGGCAGCGTCGGCAGCGAGCGCAGCAGCAGTTCAGCGTCGTTGCCACCGACGCCCCAGCCCATGCGCATGTGCGTGGCCTTCAGTCGCAGATGCAACGACGCGTCGCGCGTGGTGACCGAGCCCATCATCACATCGGCACCGCCGGACGGGTACTTGGTCAGGGCGTGCACTGACACATCGACGCCCTGCCCCGATGCGATCTCGAACGCGTTGAACGCGATGCCGGCGCCCCAGGTGTTGTCGAGCGCAATCAGCGCGCCATGCGCGCGCACCAGGCGGATCAACGCGGCCAGATCGGGGAACTCCATCGTCACCGACCCGGCGGCTTCGAGCCACACGAGCTTGGTCGCCGGAGTCAGGGCTGCCGCCAGCGACGAAGGATCCATCGCGTCGTAGAAGCGGTGCGTGATGCCCCAGCGCGCGAGTTCACCACGCGCCAGCTCCTTGTTCGGGCCATAGGCGTTGTCGGGAATCAGCACCTCGTCGCCAGCGCGCAGCAGCGCCATGTCGACCAGCGCGATGGCCGCCAGTCCACTGGGCAGCAGCAGCGTCTGCCGGCCGCCTTCGAGTGTGGCGATGCGCTCTTCCAGCGTGAAGGTGGTCGGCGTGCCGTGCAGTCCGTAGGTGTAGCCGGTCTTGTCTTTCCACTGCCGGGCGTGCAGCGCCTGAGTGTTGGCGAAGATGACGGTCGACGCCTTGTGCACGGGAGGCTGCACCGCAGCGAACCCATCCGGTGGCGTATAGCCGTGGTGAATCAGCGCAGTCGCGCCGACGGTGTCACCGTCTGACGAGCGATCGGTCATGGTCAGACCGGCAGCGCGACGAGGTCGTGCCCCTGCGTGCCGACGATGCGCGCGCGGGTGAATTCGCCGACCTTCAAGGTCTTCGATGCCTTCTCGGGCGGCAGCAGTTTGACCACGCCGTCGATCTCCGGTGCATCGGCATAGCTGCGACCGGTGCCGCCGCGGCGGCCGAGTGCCGGTGCGGCATCGACCAGCACCTGCATCGTCGCCCCCACGCGGCGCGCCAGCTTCGCGGCAGAGACCACTTCGGCCACTTCCATGAAGCGCGCGCGGCGTTCTTCGCGCAAAGCTGCTGGCAACGCACCTGGCAGTTCGTTGGCCGCAGCACCTGCCACCGGGGAGTAGGCAAAGCAGCCGGCGCGATCGATCTCGGCAGCGCGCATGAAATCGAGCAGGTGTTCGAACTCGGCCTCGGTCTCGCCGGGAAAGCCGGCGATGAAAGTGCTGCGGATCACGATCTCGGGGCATACCTCGCGCCAACGCTGGATGCGTTCGAGATTGCGCTCGCCGCTGGCCGGGCGCTTCATGCGCTTGAGCACATCGGGGTGCGAATGCTGCAGCGGCACATCGAGATAAGGCAGCACCAGGCCTTGCGCCATCAGCGGCAACACCTCGTCGACATGCGGGTACGGATACACGTAGTGCAGCCGAACCCAGGCGCCGTGCGGGGCGGCGAGCTCGCCGAGCTTTTCGCACAGATCGAGCATGCGCGTCTTCACCGGCTTGCCGTCCCAGAAGCCGGTGCGGTACTTGATGTCGACGCCGTAGGCGCTGGTGTCCTGGCTGATCACCAGCAACTCCTTGACACCTGACTCGAACAGGCGCTGCGCCTCACCCAGCACATCGCCAATCGGGCGCGACACCAGATCGCCACGCATGCTCGGGATGATGCAGAAGGTGCAGCGGTGGTTGCAGCCTTCGCTGATCTTGAGGTAGGCGTAATGGCGCGGCGTCAGTTTGACGCCGATGTCATTGGGTGCCGCAGTGGCAGGCACCAGATCCGTGAAAGGGTCGTGCTGCTTCGGGGCGTGGCGATGCACCGCGTCCATCACTTCGTTCGTGGCATGCGGACCGGTGACGGCCAACACGCTGGGATGCATCTGGCGCACCAGATTGCCGCCTGCATCGTCGGCCTTGGCACCCAAACAGCCGGTGACGATGACCTTGCCGTTCTCGGCGAGGGCTTCGCCTATGGTGTCCAGGCTCTCTTTCACAGCGTCGTCGATGAAGCCGCAGGTGTTGACGATCACCAGATCGGCGCCGGCAAAGGTTTTCGAGGTGTCGTAGCCCTCGGCTCGCAGCTGCGTGAGGATCAGCTCCGAGTCGGTCAGCGCCTTCGGGCAACCGAGCGACACGAAACCAATTTTGGGGGCACCGGGGCCGATGGGGTGCGTGCGTTCGGCGGTGCTGGCGTCAGAGGTCATCCCGCCATTTTCGCCTCAAAGCACGAGACGACCATGCAGGCCCGGCGTCAACGCTTAGGCGGGAACCCGGGTACGCCAGGGAACAGCGTGCCGGCCTGCTTGGCCATCTGCTCCTGCATCTGGGTGAACATCGATTTCGATTGCTCGAGGTAGGTGCTCATCAGACCTTGCACCGCAGGTGCCTGCCCGTTGAGGAACTGGGCCCACAGCTCCGGAGAGTGAGCCGCGGTGTCGTACAGGCCCAGCGCCGGATCGGCCAGCCTGCCTTGAATCTCGGTGAAGGTCTGCAGGTTCTTTTCCAGGTAAGAACCCATCATGCCCTGCATCGCATGGCCATAGAAACGGATGATCTGGGCCAGCATCTGGCTGGAGAACATCGGCACCCCGCCGCTTTCTTCTTCCAGGATGATCTGCAGCAGGATGCTGCGCGTCAGGTCTTCCGAGGTCTTGGCGTCGCGCACGACGAAGTCGTCGCCCGCCATCACCATCTTCTTGACGTCTGCCAGCGTGATGTAGCTGCTGGCCGTCGTGTCATAGAGCCGTCGGTTCGGGTATTTCTTCAGCACCCTGACATTGCCAGCTGGTGCGCCCGACTCTGGTGCTTTGCTGTCGGCGGCAGAGGGCTGGGCAGGTCGTCGAGTGGATGGCATCAGGGCGGTAATCGTGGATTGTGCGGATGCAGCAAAAATTCTAGGCGCCGCGGTCGCGGACTCTCCAACGGATTTACCCGCGTAAAGAAATGAAGGCCAGCTTAAGCTGGGCGTCATTCGAACGCCGTAGTTCACCGAATGACCCGAGAGTTTTCATCGTGCAAAATTCTGTCATCCAACGGCGCTGTCGGCCGTTACATGGTTTCCCAACAACGGAGATTCCCCCATGAGCATTACCAATCGCCGCACCTTCATGTTGCAAGTCGTGGTCGGGGGCAGCGCCATTGCTGCCACAAGAGCCATGGCACAGGCCGCTCCGCAGGTTGCTGACACCGACGCCAACGCCGTGTCGCTTGGGTACAAATCGGACGCGAGCAAGGTCGACGCGAAGAAGTACCCTGCCCACAAGGCCACCCAGCATTGCGGCAACTGCGCCCTGTTCCAGGGCAAGGCTGCAGACGCAGCAGGTCCCTGCCCGCTGTTCCCCGGCAAGCAGGTGTCCTCCAAGGGCTGGTGTTCCGCCTACCAACCCAAGGCCGCCTGATCTCGGCTTTGCCGGAGCGGCGCTCTTCGCGTCGCTCCGCTTCGGGTCCCGCCTCTGCCCCCAAGGGCATGGGGTTGAACATCCTCAGCGTTGCCAGCGAGACCATATATCGCCGGCATGAACCAGCCCTGAGGCCAGCAGCCACATGGCCACCCACACCCACCAAGTGTCGGTGAGCGCGCTGCGCAATGCGAACATCAGGCACAGACCCGATACCCAGTTGGCGACGAAATCCTTGGCAGCCACGCCCTTGCCCGTGCGCCACCGGTAAATCCACAACAGCATCCCCTCGAGCAGGGTGCAGCCGATGACGACGGTGATGAGCCCCTGGGGCGACAGCCAGTCACTCACCGCCAAGGTCAATCACCATCAAGACAGGCGCCTCAGGCGCGGGCAAAACCCATCAGGTGGGCCATGTCCTTCAGAAAGATGCGCACATGGGCCATCGGCTTCTTGCGCGCCAGCTCCTTGTTCATATACGACTCGAAGGTGAGTTGCTGCACGTCCTTGTCTTCGCAGATCTTGACGAAGCTCTCGCGCCGCTTGTCGGTGGCGTACCAGAACCACTGCATGATGCCGAGCACACGGAACACGGTGCCGTGGGCTTTCATGAAGCGCTTGCGAGCGAGCTTCAGTGACTTGACATCTCCGGTCCGCAGCAAGGTGTCCACCGATTCGGCAGCCAGCCGGCCACCGACCATGGCGTAGTAGATGCCCTCACCCGACGCTGGTGCGACCACGCCCGCCGCGTCGCCTGCGACCACGACATCGCGGCCGTTGTCCCAGCGCTTGAGCGGCTTCATCGGCAGCGGGGCGCCTTCACGTCGCAGCGTTTCGGTGCCGCCCAGGCCCGCTTCTTCACGCAAGGTGCCGACCGCGCCTCGCAGCGAGAAGCCCTTGTCGGCGCTGCCGGTGCCGATGCTCAGGGTGTCTCCGTGCGGGAACACCCAGCCGTAGAAATCTGGGGAGATCGAGCCTCGGTAGATCACGTCGCAGCGCGAGCCGTCGTAGCCGGGGGGCTTGACCTCGGGTGCGCGAATGATCTCGTGGTATGCGAACACATACTGGGTGTCTTCGGCGCCAGGCACCGCCTGGCTGGCGACCTTGGATCGCGCACCGTCAGCACCGATCACCGCTCGCGCGCGCACGCTGGTCGGCACGCCTTCGGTCAGTTCACCCGGCTTGGCGCTGCGGCGCTCGCGGCCGTCGCGCGCGGTGTAGTGGACAACGCTGACGCCATCGTCGTCGCGCGTCAGCTTGTCAAACGTGCCGCTGCGCCGCACCGCGCCACTGGAGGCCGCGCGCTCGCGCAGCCATTCATCGAACACATCACGGTCGACCATGCCCACGAACCCGTCTTCGATCGGAATGTCGACCCGCTTGTCCTTGGGCGAGATCATCCGTGCCGAACGGGCCTTGGCGACCAGCAGTTCATCGGGGATCGCGAAGTCCTTGATCAGTCGTGGCGGAATCGCTCCGCCGCAGGGCTTGATGCGCCCGACGCGGTCGAGCAACAACACCGACCGACCCTGCCGCGCCAGGTCGTGCGCGGCCGTTGCGCCTGCAGGGCCGCCACCGACGACGACGACATCGAAAATTTCGGGCGTGCTCATGTCATTCACCTCGCGTTCAACTCGACTTGATGATGGCGACAGGGACGTCACCGGCTTGAGGATCTCGGGCAGCCAGACGAGGCGTCGAGACCAGGGTGGCACCGCGGCGCGGCACCTCGGAAGGGCTGTCGGGACGCATCGGCGCCGGGCCGGCACTGCCGACGGCACGCAGTGCCAGCCACGCCGCCAGCACAAACAGCGCGGCTTCAAATGCAAAGACAGCGGAGTACGCGACGCCAGGGGTACCGAACCACCAGCGAGCCAGATCACTGGCGCCGGTGCCGACCAGCCCGCCCATGCCGAATGCGACGGCCTGCCCGGCGCCCCAGAGGCCCATGCGCACGCCTTCTCGAGACTCGCGGCCCTGACTGGCCAGACTCATCATCGAGCCGATCGCAGCAATCGAGAACGCGCCGTTGGCGACACCCATGACGAATACCGTCGCCTTGAAAGGCCAGGCGCCGTTGCTCAGGCCCGCGACCACCAGGCCGAGCAGCGCCAGGGCGGAGGCGAGGCAACCGCCGACCGTCCAGGCGCGCAGCGAGGCGCTGCGACTGACGGCCGGAGCAGCGGCTTGCACATGACGCCCGTTCAACCGGGCCATCCATCGTCCCAGCACGCCGCTGCCCGCCACCGCGACCAGCACCATGCCCAGCAAAACGCCGCTGTGCTGCACGCCCGACAACTGCGTCGACTCGCCCGGCGTGTAGCCGAACACCGATCCGGCAAAGGGTTCGAGGATCAGGTCCTGCGAGCTGTAGGCCAGCATCGAGACGAACACGAAGATGGTGAAACGGCGCGCCGTGGGCTCAGCCCAGACCTGCGACAGCGCCATCCGAAATCCAGGCGATGCCGCAACCGGGCTGGCAGCTTCGGCCGGTGCCGCATCGGCGCCCCCTTCAAGCCCGCGCAAGGCCAGCGCGGTGATCACGATGGCCATCAGCGACACGGCACTGGTGATCACCAGCAAACGCTGCGGCGAGTAAGGATCGAGCAACTTGCCGGCGGTACCGGCCGTGACCGCAAAGCCGACGATCATCATCATCCAGACGATGGTGGCTGCGGCGGCTCGCCGCTCGGCCGGCACCCGCTTGGCGAGCAGCACCAGCAGCGATGTGCCACAGGCGCTGACACCCAGACCGATCATCCCGAAGCCCACCACGGCCAGCGCGATGCCGGCCGTCGGCTGCGTCGCCATCCACACCACGGCCACTGCCGAGGTAACGCCACCAACGGACAGCACACCCATGCCGCCGATCAACCACGGCGTGCGACGTCCACCGACGTCGGAGCCGTGGCCCATGCGAGGCCGGACCACCTGTATCAGGTAATGAAACGCCACCAGGATGCCGGGCAGCAGCGCCGGCAACGCCAGTTCAACCACCATGATGCGGTTCAGCGTGGAGGTGGTGAGCACCACGACCGCACCCATGCAGGCCTGCACCAGGCCGAGCCGGGCGATACCGCTCCAGCCGAACGCCCGGGTCACGGGAAAGTCCTTCGCGATGCGCGTTGCAGGACGAGCGCTCGGGAGCAGCCCAGCGCACTCATGCCGCCACCTGACCCAGGGTGCGCAGCGCAAATGCGCTGACCATCATCCCTGCGACGAACAGGGGCACGCCGAAGCCGCTGTAGAGCAGGGCGCGATCAACCGGCTTGTCGAGGAAATAGTCCATCAGCAGCGCCTGCAGCAGCATCAGTGCACCCACGGTGATGGCATGCATCGGGGCGCCCCAGAAGATCAGCAGCAGCACGACCACAAACTGCGGCGCCAGCATCATCAGGCAGGCAGTCCGGGCGGCCCCTTGCACACCCAGCTGCACCGGCAACGAGGCAATGCCCATGCGCTTGTCGCCTTCGACCGCCTTGAAATCATTCAACGTCATGATGCCGTGCGCGCCCGCGCTGTAGAGCGCGGCCAGCACCAGGGTGCGGCCGTCGGGCATGGCACCACCCGCCATCACCGCAGCACCGGTGACCCAGGCCAGACCCTCATAGCAAAGGCCGCAGGCTGCATTGCCCCACCAGCCGTTCTGTTTCAGACGCAGCGGCGGCGCGCTGTAGGCCCAGGCCAGCAGCAGACCAGCAGCACCGGCAGCAAAACCCCAGGTGCCGAGCGTCGTGGCGACACCCAGCGACAGTGCGGTCCAGGCGATGGCGATGTACAGCCCCCAACGACCCGGCATCCGGCCCGACGGAATCGGGCGGTGCGGCTCATTGATCGCATCAACATGCCGATCGAACCAGTCGTTGACCGCCTGGCTGCTGGCACAGACCAGCGGGCCGGCCAGCAACACGCCGGTGACGATCAGGAACCAACGCCCGTCGGGCGAGACGCCTGACGCAATCACGCCGCAGCAGAACGCCCACATGGGCGGAAACCAGGTGATCGGCTTCAGCAGCTCTGCGACGACGGGCCACGCAGGCACCGACGAGGGAACAGGCAGGGTACGGGAGGACATGGCAACGATTCTGTGATTGACACTTATGAGTGTCAATCTAAACTTACACTTATTGCGGCTGCCTTCGATCGTGAAGACACTGACCATGCAGTATTTCGAGGGTCACCCGACCGATGAAGCCCGGTACTTTCTTTGAACACGGTTTTCCCGCCCCCGCTGACGCTGAATCGGCGGGCCGGGCCGATGCAGGGCCCACCGCCTTGGTCATCGGCAGCGGTTTCGGCGGCCTGGCGGCGGCCATCCGGCTGCGCGCCCGCGGCTACCAGGTGACCGTGCTGGAAAAGCTCGATGCCCCCGGCGGCCGCGCCTACGTCCACCGGCAAGACGGCTACACCTTCGATGCAGGGCCGACCATCATCACCGTGCCCTTCATGCTCGAAGAGTTGTGGGCGCTGTGTGGACGCAAGATGTCCGATGACGTCGAGTTGCGCCCGCTGGACCCCTTCTATCGCATCCAGTTCGACGACGGCACCTACTTCGACTACAGCGGCGATCTGGCCGCGATGCGCGCCGAAGTCGCCCGCTTTTCGCCCTCGGACCTGCCCGGCTTCGATGGCTTCATGGCCGAGTCCGAGCGTTGCTACAAGCTGGGCTTCGAGGAGCTGGCCACGGTGGCGTTCGACACCGTGGGCGACCTGCTGGCTGCCGTGCCATCGATGATGAAGATGAAGGCCTGGCAGACGCTGTACGCCATGACCGCGCGGCATCTGCGCGATCCGAAGCTGCGCATCGTGTTCAGCTTCCACCCGCTGCTGATCGGCGGCAACCCGTTTGCCTGCACCTGCGTTTACAGCCTGATCACGGCGCTCGAACGCAAGTTCGGCGTGCACTGGGCCATGGGTGGCACGGGCGCCCTGGTGCAGGGGCTGGTCGGCCTGCTGGAAGGCAGCGGCGCGCGCCTGCGGCTGAACGCCGAGGTGCGTGAAATCACCTGCGCACCGACCCCCGGTGGTCAGCCGCGAGCCACCGGCGTCACGCTGGCGAGCGGCGAACACCTGGCGGCCGACATCGTGGTGTCGAACGCCGACACCGCGTGGACCTACCGACACCTGGTCCGTCCGGAATTCCGCCGCCACTGGAGCGACCGCAAGATCGACAAGGGCCGCTACTCGATGAGCCTGTTCGTCTGGTACTTCGGCACCGATCGACAGTACCCCGACGTACCGCACCACATGATGGTGCTGGGCCCGCGCTACCGCGAGCTGCTCGACGACATCTTCAAGGCGCATGTGCTGGCCGAGGATTTCAGCCTGTACCTGCACCGCCCGACGGCCTCCGACCCGTCGATGGCACCTCCCGGCTGCGATGCCTTCTATGTGCTGGCACCGGTGCCGCACCTGGACAGCGGCACCGATTGGCAGGCCCAGGCCGAACCCTATCGGCAGGCCATTGCCGATGCACTTGATCGCAAGGTGATGCCCGGCTTCCAGAAACACATCGCCACCTCGCGCATGACCACACCACAGGACTTCCACGACCGACTGCTGTCCTTCAAGGGCGCGGCGTTCGGGCTGGAGCCGGTGCTGCTGCAAAGCGCCTGGTTTCGACCGCACAACCGCAGCGAAGACATCACCGGCCTGTTCATGGTCGGTGCCAGCACCCACCCTGGCGCGGGCGTGCCGGGCGTGCTGGCCTCGGCCAAGGCGCTCGAATCGGTGGTGCCGGATGTCGCCTCCTTCACCTCACCCGTCTCAACGATCCTGGCGCAGGCCTGATCCCACCCCAAGACAAACACAAGGAGCGTCATGCAGCCCCAACAAGCCTTGGCCGATCGCCCCATCGATCACGCGCTCCCACCGCCGCTGAACCTGGTCTCCGGCCGCGGCGGCAACGCCGAAGCCCGCCACGACATGGACCTTCACGACTGCGAATCGCTGATGCGCAGCGGCTCCAAGACCTTCTTTGCCGCGTCATTGGTGCTGCCCAGCCGGGTGCGGGCACCGGCCACTGCGCTGTATGCCTTCTGCCGGCTGGCCGACGACACCATCGACCTGGAAAGCCATCTGCATGGCGGACCGATGGGCGCACTGCATCACCTGCAACATCGCCTGCAGCGCATCTACGACGGCTGCCCGTCGCCGGTGCCGGCGGATCGGGCCTTGTCGGCTGTGGTGGCGCAATTCGACATCCCGAAGGCGTTGCTCGATGCGCTGCTCGAGGGCTTCGAGTGGGATCTGCAATCCCGCCGCTACGAGACCATCGCGCAGCTGCACGATTACGGCGCGCGTGTTGCAGGAACCGTCGGCTCGATGATGGCCATCATCATGGGGGCGCGCAGCCCGCAGGCGCAGGCACGGGCTTGCGAGCTGGGCCTGGCGATGCAGTTGACCAACATCGCACGCGATGTGGGAGAAGACGCTCGCAACGGGCGCCTTTACCTGCCACGCGCGTGGATGCGCGAGGCCGGGCTCGACCCTGACGAATGGCTGCGCTCGCCCACCTTCAGCCCGGCACTGGGTTCGGTGGTGTCACGCCTGCTGGCCGAAGCCGACACGCTGTACGAGCGCGCCGCGCTGGGCATCCCGGCGCTGCCGCGCGACTGCAGGCCGGCGATTCAGGCCGCGCGCCTGGTGTACGCCGACATCGGGCGCGAGGTGGAGCGTGCAGGCTTTGACTCGGTGTCTCGCCGTGCCTGCGTGTCGTCGCAGCGCAAGCTCGGCTTGATGGCGGTGGCCTTTGGTGCCGCAGCCATGTCACCGGCACGGCGCCAGCTCGGCGACGCCAATGCCCCGGCTCCGGTGCCCGCCATCCAGTACCTGGTCGATGTGGCGGCAACCCCGTCAGCCGTCATGCCGGTGGTGCCGGAGGCCGGCATCAGCACGACGGCAGAGCCTCGACCTGGCAAGCAGCGATTCGATCAGCGCCTGCTGTGGGCGATCGGGCTGTTCGAGCGCCTCGAGGAGCGTCAGCTGGCGAGCAATTCCTTCGTCGGTGCGGGTCGGCAAGCACCTTCGGTCTTCAGCGGCTGACGGCGCGCAGCCGGGCCACCAGCGCCCGGCGTCACCGCACCCGCGGCATCCGCCACGGCAGCATCAGCTGCACCGCGGTGGAGACCAGGCGCGGCACGTTCAGCGTCTCGTGCACCGACGCCACTGCCTCGCCGAGCAGCCCTGACGACAACACCGAGCGGACGTAGAACGGCGTGTCTTCCAGCGTCTGCGTGACGACCGCCGGCTGATGCGCTTCGGTACGCATCGTGCGGCCGATGCGCCAGGCGGTGCGCGGCAAGGACTGACGCTCGGGCGGCGTGAAATGCTCGAAATCACCTGAGGGCTGAAAGCGCACCGCGATCACCCGATCGCCGCCCTGCTTCTGGCGCACGTCATAGATCACGCCGGTGCTGCCGTCAGACAGCGACCCGCGCGACCAGTCCCATTCGGTGAACCGCCTGTCGATCGGTTCGTCGCCCTCGTTCGAATCCAGGTAGGCGTGTCCGGACCACCGCATGGCGGGCGCTGCGAACTCGACCTCGACCCGTGAGCACGGCGCAATCGGCCCCCAGCGGTGCCGGCCACCGTCGTCAAGGGACGCCACAAAACGGCACAGGCCTTTCGGGTAGACGCGCACCTGCCCGCGTACGCGCCTGGGGATCGGCACGGTGACCTCGTCGATGTCGATCGTCAGGCACTCGCCATTCCAGTGCACCTGGCTCGGCCCGACCACCAGACGGCTGGCATCGCGCGTCATGCTGGCGCGGCTGCGCTCGGTCATCGTCCAGCGCTTGCCTGCCTTACCGTACAGAGCCACGTTGATGGCGCAGTGGTTCTCGGGGTCGGCCGCACCACGGCGACGTGCCCAGGCGTAGTAAGGCGAGAAGACGCTGCCGACGAAGGCAATGATGCTCAGCGCGTGTTGCCCGTCGTCGCTGATCGCGTCGACATACCACCAGAGGTAGCCACCCGGCGGGACCGGCTGGTCGAATCGAGGTGCCCCAGCAGCGTCTCGGCCGCCAGCCGCCCGGACATCGCTGCCATCGGCACCCCCGGCCCCGGGTGCACGCTGCCCCCCGCCAGGTACAGCCCCGGCAGACGGCTCTGCGATGCGGGCCGCTTGAACACACCCATCCAGCCGTTCGCCGCCTGGCCGTACAGCGCCCCGCCCGTCGCCGGGAACAGCCGATGGAAATCGCTGGGCGTCGTCAGCACCGTGTTGTGAGGCGTCCGATGGATGGTCAGTCCGCTGCGCTGCATCAGCGCGAAGTGGGTCCGCTCGCATGCGTCGATCTCCGAGGGTTCAAGGGGGGCCGAATCGCCATTCGCCGGTGCATTGACAAGACACAGCAGCCGCTCCGGCCTGCTGCCATCCGGATCGCCATCGCGGGCCGGCAAGCAGCCGCTGTCGTCACGGTCCTGGGCGCAGACATAGACAGTGCCTTCACGCGGCAGACGGCCGCGCTGAAAGATGTCACTGAACTCCGACGCATAGTCGGTGTTGAAGAACACGTTGTGCCGCACCAGCGGAAAGCCGGACGTGCGCGCGTTCATCGACCAGGTCATCGCCGACAGCGATCGCGCAGACGCCGGCACCGCCGGTACGGCGCCGGAACAGCCTGCCCCCAGCAAGCCCAGCGGCAGTGCCGCGGCGTCACCGTTGAAGACCACCGAATCTGCATCGATGCATTCACCGCTGGCCAGTTGCACACCGCATGCGCGCCCACCGCGCACCAGCACCTGTGAACAGGCCTGTCCGTAGCGGATCGTGGCGCCGTGCTCCTGGGCCAGGCCGGCCAGCGCGGTTGCCACGGCCAGCATGCCGCCCTCGACGGCCCACACGCCATCCATCTCGACTTGCGCGACCAGCATCAGCGTGGCGGGTGCGGCAAACGGCGACGAGCCGCAGTAGGTCGCGTAGCGGCCGAACAGCTGCTGCAGCCGCGGATCGTGAAAGTGCCTGGCGAGCGAGCGCCACAGCGACGCAAAGGGCCCCAGCCCCGCCAACACGCCCAGGCCACTGGGGCCGAGATCGCGTGCCATGCCCAGGAGCGTTGGACGCTGCGAGCGGATGTAGGGCCCTTCGAGGGTGTCGTACACGGTCCGGGCCTGAGTGCAGAACTGCATGAAGCGTCGCGCCTCGTTCGGCCCGGCAAACTGCCCGATCGCCTCGGCGGAGCGCCCGGCATCGGCATACAGATCGAGCCGCTCGTCGGCACGCCAGGCGTGCCGCGCCAACACCCCCAGTGGCTGCAGACGCAAGCGCTCTGTCAGCGACGAACCAGCCGCCGCGAAGATCTGCTCGAACACCCAGCGCATCGTGAACACCGTGGGGCCGGAATCAATGCCGGCACCATCCACCACCACCTGCCTCATCTTGCCGCCGGGGGTGTCTGCGCGCTCGACCAGCGTGACCTTCAACCCGCGACAGGCCAGCATCAGCGCGCTGACCAGGCCAGCGACGCCAGCACCAATCACCACCACCCGGTGTTCGCGCAAAGCCTCAGTCATAGCGGCGCCCGAGCCACGTCCCTTGCGCACCACTGGGCACGAAACGCACAAACATCGATTCAGAGAAATAGCCGTGGCGCTGCGCCGCCTTGATGGCCTCCAGGTGCGCACCGCTGCGGGCATAGGCATCCATGTGCGCCACGCTGTCCCACATGGTGAAGGTGGCCTGGCGCAGCAGCGGCGCCTCGCCCACCCCCGCCGAGAACAGACAGCCTTGCGCCCCGTCGAGCGAACGCTGGGTCAGCGGGGCCTGGCGCCAGAAAGCTGCAGCCTTCGGCAGCCGGATCGACGCGCGGGTCAGCGCCGCAATGGGGCCGCGTGCGGGCGCCTGCGCATTGACCGGAAAAGTCATGCCCGCCCAGCTGCCACGGCAGCTGAAGGCTTTCAGCTTGACGGCAAAGAACTCCCGCGCGTGCGAACGGTAGCGGGTTGCCAGTGTCGAATCGGCCAGAAAAGCGTCGGCTGCCGGTTCATCGTCGAACAGGCAGAACAGACCCTGGCGCGACAGGCTGGGCCGCAACCCGAAGCCGGATTCGTAACCGCTGCCCAGGACCTTGAAAAAGCTCAAGCCGGGGACGCGATAGAGGTCGAAACGCCCGACGACGAATCGACCCAAACCCCATGCCCTGGACCCAGGTGCGATGTCCACCAGCACCAGCACGGCGACCGCGCCACGGTCCACCCTATTTGTCGCCTTCGGAGGTCGGGTCGCTCAAGCCATAGCGACGCAGCTTGACGTACAGACTCTGCCGCGACAAGCCCAGCATCTCTGCCGCTGCTGCGCGGTTGTCGCGCGTCAATTCGAGCGCAGCCTCGATGCACAGCTGCTCGATCAGGTCGGTGGTTTCGCCAACGATGTCCTTCATCGGCACACGCCCAACCAACTCCGAGAGCTGACCGACCGAGCGGGGCAATTCCTTGGCGGCGCGGGCATCGTTGCTCAGGCGCCGACTGACGTCGCGAATGGTGAAGCCGAGGCAGGACTGCTCGTCATCCGAGACGACCATCGCAGCCGAGATCTCGACATCGTTGGGCGTGCCCTGGTCACTGCGCAGGGTGGTCGGAAACAGCCGCACCGAACCGCGCTGCCGCAAGGTGGCGATCAGCACATTGAGCTCGACACCGGTGCGACCCAGCCAGCGCCCGAGCGACTCACCGCGCACCTGCTCTTCCGAGGCCAACTGCACCAGTTGAACAAACGAATCATTGGCCGAGACAACAGCACCATCGAGGTTGGTGATGACCATCGCATCGGGTGCGCTCTGCATCAGTTTGACCAGCAACGAATGCGCACCAGGGCGGGCCAACACCGCACCGTCGGACGCGACGCGTGAGAGGCGCACGACCGTCACCATGCCGCTCTCCTGCCGAAGCATCGAGCCACAGACCCACAGTTCGGCGCCACCGTCTGCCCGGTGCACACGAACATCATCGGCTTTGCCCGTGGCACGCAGGCTGCCCAGCATGCCCTGGACCGCCTCCGTGCCAGGCTCATCCAAGCCGAGTGGAAAGGACGCGCCGATCAGCTTGCGCGTGACATCGGCCAGCAGCGCGTGGGCGGCAGGATTTGCCTCGGTGATTTTCTGGGTCACGCCGTCGATGATCAGCATGCCTTCGCTGGAGCCGTCGAAAAGGTGCCGATAACGCGATTGCGCATCGCGCAATCGCCAGTGCTCGTGCAAAGAGGCCTGTTGCGCGTCAATCAGGCTCTGCTGCATGGCCGCCACGGCCCGCAGATCCCGTCCGTAGACCACGGAGCGCCCCGGCGACACGGCAGATGAGTCGCCGCCCTCTACCTTGACCGCGCAATAGGACAGTGGCAAGTCGGCACCGGAGTCGGAGGGGTGATTGACCTGCCTCCAGCGTGGTGTCACCTGTGAATCGGCGTCGCGCAGCAGGGCTTCGATCTTGGGTCGGCTCTCCTTGGTGACAGTTTGAATCCAGGGTTGCCCGATCCATCGGTCATAGCCCAGGTTCTTGAGGCTGTCGCTGCCGAAGGCCATGTCGCAAATCACGCCGTTGGCATCAACGACCAATGAAACGTCTGCAGCTGCGGCAATCAGCTTACTGACCGACTCGGTCGACAGGTGCCCAAGGGACTGCGAGGGCTGCGCAAACCCGATCATCGGGAGTCACCTGGGAAGGAGAGGCGGGCAAAGCTCATGAGGCAGGTCCGAAGTACCCCGATATTGTCAGCGACCCGGGACCCGATTTGAAACCAATGCTTCGGCCACGATGGGGGCCTGCTTGCCGTCCGTGCTGGTCGCATCTGCGCCAATGACCGCCACGTACTCGGGATTGGTGATGAAGACGGGGCCCCCGACAAGGATCCCGATGGCCGGGTTGCGCGACATCTGGCGTACCGAAGCGATGCACGTCGCCAGCCAGTCGAGCCGGGCATCACTGCCGACAGACAACCCAATCACGTCGAACCATTCGCGGCTGACCATGTCGACCGCCTCGTCCCGATAGGCCCCCTGCCCGCTCGCGACTTCCCAGCCTGCGTGCACGAAGAATTCGGCGACCATCGAGAGCCCGAAGGTGTGCTGCTCGCCCGGAGACGGGACCAGCAGCACGCGACGCGCATTGGCGGAAATCTCAGATTCGGCCGCCAGCAGGGGGCTCAGCACCTGCAACAACTGCTGCAAACGGCCTACCGCGATGGTGACGTCTGTGAAATCACAGGAATCCTCCTCCCAGAGGCTGCCCAACTGGTTGGCTGCCGTGGCCAGCAAATCGAGGAACAGTACTTCGGCGGACATCCCTTTGCTGCGCAAGGCCGCGATGAAGGCCGTGATGGCCGCATCGTCGCGGCGCAGCAGCAATTGAACAAACGCCTCAACCTCCGAAGGCGTGGGCACGGGACTCACGACCGCGGTGAGCACTTCGCCCACGGGCGTGGCGCGATGGGCCTCGACAAGCCGAGGAATCACCTCGGCTTCGAGCGTATTGACTAGGCGACTCATTCGTTCTTCGGCTTCTGGCCGCCCCAGCCGCTTCTGCAGCCAAGTGGGCGAGTCGGTGTTGAAGGGAAGCCGGTGGACCTCGGGCCAGGCATCGGTGTCGGCTTCATTGGGTGCAGCGGCATTTTGCGCGTCAGTGGACAACGTTTGAGGCGTCGTTCGGGTCATCGCATGTCTCCTGGCAGCACGAGCTCCCTGGCCGTGTCGCCCATTCGTCGATGGCGGAGACCGCTGTATTGTCCCCCCACCAAGCGGCACGTTACGGTCTGGGGGAGAGCCCGCCAGAAAGGCTGTCGAGAACAAGGATGCCCTTGTGTTTCTGTCGCTTGCAGCTTGCAACACCTCCGCCGCACTCTTCGCTCGGCCGTCACCAGCGGCTGGGCCGTCCAGTCCCCTCGAGGCGATCAGTGACCGAACCGCCGCCTCGAAGAGCGTTTGAGGCCATCCGTCGCCGGGCGCTGCATGACCAGGCAAGACCAGGCGAGCGCACGCGTCACCAGGGGTCGGCACCAAAGCTGAGGTTTCGCCACGCATCCGCATCGCTGACACCCCGGTTGAAGACCTGCAAGGAGCGCCGACCGCCTCAAGGCGGCAGTCGCGCTAGCGGAAACGTCGAAGGCAGGCGCATCAAGGCATCCGCAGTCCGACAGCTTTGATGAATGATCGATGCCCCCCCGAAAACTGTCAAGATGGATTTACGTCAATCTGGATTGACATTTACAAAGTCGCCGTCTAAATTCAATCGAACCAAGTCGCAATCGTCAGAGGAAATCGATGTTCGAAAGTGGGTCCCCGATGAAAGCGAGGCAGCCGCTGTACACCGCCGAAGAACGGGTTCGCCGCGATTCGACGCCGTGGACGCTGGTACAGGGCATCTTGGCGCCGGTTCAGTTCCTGGTCTTTCTTGTCAGTCTGTTCTTCGTCCTGCGCTATCTCGCCACCGGTGAAGGCTGGGCCTTGGCCACCGGGTCGGTGGTGCTGAAGACACTGACCCTCTACACGATCATGATCACCGGGTGCATCTGGGAGAAAGTCGTCTTCGGACGCTACCTGTTCGCCCCGGCTTTCTACTGGGAAGACGTGTTCAGCATGCTGGTGCTGGCATTGCACACGGCCTATCTTCTCGCGCTCTTCACAGGGGCGTTGACGGCGAGCCAGCTGATGTATCTGGCGCTGGCGGCCTACGCGACCTATGCCATCAATGCCGGCCAGTTCATCTGGAAGCTCCGGATGGCACGGCTGGACATGGCGCATCGTGATGCGATGGCACGCCAACCCGGATTGGCTGCATGAACGCGGTCATTCCGATCCGCCCCGAGTCCGCTTCCGGTTGCGGCGACGCGCCGGTGCTGAAGGAGCGAGGTCAGCGCGAGGTCTTCTGCGGCCTGACGGGCATCATCTGGCTGCACCGGAAGATCCAGGATGCCTTCTTCCTGGTGGTGGGCTCACGCACCTGCGCCCACCTGATCCAGTCGGCTGCCGGCGTGATGATCTTCGCCGAGCCCCGCTTTGCGACGGCGATCATCGACGAGCGTGACCTGGCGGGCCTCGCCGACTGCAACGACGAACTCGACCGCGTGGTCACTCGTTTGCTGGAGCGCCGCCCCGAGATCAAGCTGCTGTTTCTGGTCGGATCATGCCCCTCCGAGGTCATCAAGCTCGACCTGTCACGCGCCGCATCGCGCCTGTCCGGCCGCGTCGCCCCCGGCGTGCGGGTGCTGAACTACTCGGGCAGCGGCATCGAAACCACCTTCACCCAGGGTGAGGACGCCTGCCTGGCCTCGTTGGTGCCCAGCCTTCCGGTGACCTCGGCCGATGCGCCGGCGTCGTTGCTGATCGTTGGCGCATTGGCCGATGTGGTGGAGGATCAGTTTTCGCGGCTGTTCTCCGCGCTTGGCTTCGGCGGTGCCAACACGCCGGTGCGATTCTTTCCACCGCGGCATGCAACAGACCTGCCTGCCGTCGGCCCGAACACGAAATTCCTGCTCGCACAGCCCTTTCTTGCCGATACCGCCCGCGCACTGGAATCGCTGGGCGCGCAGCGCCTGCCTGCGCCCTTCCCGCTCGGTGTCGAAGGCACAACCCAGTGGCTGCAAGCAGCCGCCACGGCGTTCGGCATCGATGCTGCCACCTTCGACCGCGTCACGGCGCCAGGCCGCGAGCGGGCGTCAGCCGCGCTGCGACGCCACAAGGTGCAGCTTGCCGGCAAGCGCATTTTCTTCTTCCCGGATTCGCAGCTCGAGATCCCGATCGCCCGTTTCCTGGCGCGCGAGCTGGACATGCAACTCGTCGAAGTCGGCACCCCTTACATGCACCGTCAGCACCTGGCCGAAGAACTCGACCTGTTGCCTGCCGGTACCGCGCTGTCCGAAGGTCAGCACGTCGACAACCAGCTGGACCGTTGCCGCGCCGCGCAACCCGACATCGTGGTGTGCGGCCTGGGGCTGGCCAACCCGCTCGAAGCCGAAGGCATGACCACCAAGTGGGCCATCGAGCTCGTCTTCACGCCGATCCACGGCTATGAGCAAGCCGCCGATCTGGCCGAACTGTTCGCGCGGCCGCTGGTGCGCCGCATGAAGCTGGTCGCCTGACGACCCCACCCTCTTCCAAAGACACCAGACCATGCAGTTGACGCTCTGGACCTACGAAGGCCCCCCGCACGTGGGCGCGATGCGGATCGCCACCGCGCTGAAGGACGTGCATTACGTCTTGCACGCGCCCCAGGGCGACACCTACGCCGACTTGCTGTTCACGATGATCGAGCGGCTGCCCAAGCGCCCGCCGGTCACCTACACCACCTTCCAGGCCCGCGATCTGGGCGGCGACACGGCAGAGCTTTTCAAGACCGCTGCGCGCGAGGCTTACGAGCGCTTCAAGCCCAAGGCGATGATGGTGGGCGCCTCGTGCACCGCCGAGCTGATCCAGGACGACCCGGGTGGTCTCTGCAAGGCGCTCAACCTGCCGGTGCCGGTGGTGGCGCTGGAACTGCCGTCCTATCAGCGCAAGGAAAACTGGGGCGCGTCTGAAACCTTCTACCAGATGGTGCGAGCGCTGGCCGGCCCCCATGCGCCGGCCCCTGGGACAACCAAGCCCGGCCGCGCTGCAGGTGCGCGCCCTCGCTGCAACATCCTGGGCCCGGCTGCGCTGGGATTCCGGCACCGCGACGACCTGCGCGAGATCACCGGCCTGCTGACGAAGCTGGGCATCGACATCAACGTCGTGGCTCCGCTCGGCGCTACCGCCGACGACCTCTCCCGCCTCGGTGAGGCCGAATTCAACGTGGTGCTGTATCCCGAGATCGCGTCGCTGACCGCCTCGTGGCTGACCCGCACCTTCGGCCAGCCAGCCACCAAGACCATCCCCATCGGGGCCGGCGCGACGCGCGACTTCATCAAGGAGGTCGCTCAGCTCGCCGACATCGATCCGAGCGGTGTGCTGGCCGATGCCGACTCGCGCTCACCCTGGTATGCCAAATCGGTCGACTCCACCTACCTGACCAACAAGCGCGTGTTCGTGTTCGGCGATGCGACGCACGCCGTGGCGGCCGCCCGCGTGGCGAGCCAGGAGTTGGGCTTCCAGGTCGTGGGCATCGGCACCTACAGCCGGGAATTTGCCCGCGAAGTGCGCGAGGCCGCCAAGCTGTACGGCGTCGAGGCACTGATCTGCGACGACTACCTGGAAATCGAAGCCAAGGTTGCTGAACTCCAGCCCGAGCTGGTGCTGGGCACGCAGATGGAACGCCACATCGCCAAGCGCCTGGGCATTCCGTGCGCGGTGATTTCCGCGCCGGTGCACGTGCAGGATTTCCCGGCACGCTACTCACCGCAGATGGGCTTCGAAGGCGCCAATGTGCTGTTCGACACTTGGGTGCATCCGCTGATGATGGGCCTGGAAGAGCACCTCATCGGCATGTTCCGCGGTGACGCCGAGTTCCACGAGGACGCTGCGCCTTCGCATCTGGGTGGACACGGCAGCGCAGCGAAAAGCAAGCCCGAAGCAGCCCTTGCGTCTGAAACGCCGGATGCCAGCGCGGCTGCGGCCCTGTCCGCCCCTCAAGACCTTGAAGCCGAAGCCGTGACGGGCCCGGCTGCGTGGGCCCCCGATGCAGAAAAAGAACTCAAGAAGATCCCCTTTTTCGTGCGAGGCAAGGCACGCCGCAACACAGAGCAGTACGCGCTGGAACATCGCGTGCCGGTGATCACCGTCGAGACCCTCTATGACGCCAAAGCCCATTTCAGTCGTTGAGAAGGCCAAGGCCGTGCCCTCGATGCGCGTGGTCGTGGTCACCATGGACAGCCACCTGGCGAGTGCGACCGAGCGCGCCAACCGCACCCTGGGGCAATCGATTCCTGGCCTGCACCTGAGCGTGCATGCAGCGGCTGAGTGGGGCGACGATCCGAAGGCACTGGCGCGATGCAAGGCCGACATCGAACAGGGCGACATCGTGATCGCCGCGATGCTGTTCCTTGAAGACCATTTCATGCCGATCCTGCCGACGCTGCAGGCACGCCGAGATCATTGCGATGCGATGGTGTGCGCGATGTCTGCCGGTGAGGTGACCAAGCTCACGCGGATGGGCAAGTTCGACATGAGCGCTCCAGCGACGGGTGCCATGGCATTTTTGAAACGCCTGCGCGGCAAGCCGCCCGGCAAGGACGATGGCAACAAGGGCACGGCTGGCGCACAGCAGATGAAGACGCTGCGCATGCTGCCGAAGATCTTGCGCTTCATTCCCGGCACTGCACAGGACGTACGAGCCTACTTCCTGACCTTGCAATACTGGCTGGCAGGCTCCGAGCAGAACATCTCGAACATGGTTCACTTTCTGGTGGACCGTTATGCCGACGGCCCGCGCAAGAAGCTGCGCGGCATCGCCAAGACCCACGAGCCGGTGGAGTACCCGGAGGTGGGTGTCTACCACCCGAAGATGAGCCATGCCAGCTCGGTCGGGCACATGTCGGCTCAGCTCGATGCCCTGCCCACCTTCGCCACCACGGGCAAGCGGGGCACGGTCGGCCTGCTGCTGATGCGCTCGTACCTGCTGGCCGGCAATGCCGATCATTACAACGGCGTGATCACCGCGCTCGAAGCGCGCGGCCTGCGGGTGGTGCCAGCATTCGCCACCGGGCTCGATCAGCGCCCGGCCATCGACGCCTACTTCTATGCCGACGGTCGACCCACGATCGACGCGCTGGTATCGCTTACCGGCTTCTCTCTGGTGGGTGGACCGGCCTACAACGACGCGAAAGCTGCCGAGGACATCCTCGCCAAGCTCGATGTGCCGTACCTCGCGGTGCACCCGGTCGAGTTCCAGACACTGGATCAGTGGGGCGGCTCCTCGCGAGGCTTGCTGCCGGTGGAGTCGACCATCATGGTCGCCATTCCAGAACTCGACGGCGCCACCGGCTCGATGGTCTTCGGCGGCCGCGGCAGCGCCACGCACATCGCCTGCACCGGTTGTTCGCACGCGTGCAAGTTCGAGAACGTCGTGGACTCGCACGACATGCACAGCTGCATCGAACGTGCCGATGCGCTGGCCTCGCGCCTGGGCAAGCTGGTCGATCTGCGCCGCTCCGAGCGCGCAGAACGCAAGGTGGCCGCCGTGGTCTTCAACTTCCCACCGAATGCAGGGGCCACCGGAACCGCGGCTTTCCTGTCGGTGTTCGAGTCGCTGTTCAACGTGATGCAGGCCATGCAGCGCGAGGGCTACACCATCGAGGTGCCGGCCAGCGTCGACGAACTGCGCGAGCGCATCATCACCGGCAACGCCGAGCGGTTTGGTGCGATGGCCAATGTGCACGCCCGCATTCCAGCCGACGACCATGTGCGTCGCGAGAAGTACCTGAAAGACATCGAAGCCCAATGGGGCCCGGCGCCTGGCAAGCAGCAAAGCGACGGCAGCCACATCTTCGTGCTCGGGGAACGCTTCGGCAACGTCTTCGTCGGGATCCAGCCAGCATTCGGCTACGAAGGCGATCCGATGCGGCTGCTGTTCGAGCACGGCTTCGCGCCGACGCATGCGTTCTCCGCTTTCTACCGCTGGCTGCGCGAGGACTTCGGCGCCAACGCGGTGCTGCACTTCGGCACCCACGGCGCACTCGAGTTCATGCCGGGCAAACAGAGCGGCATGTCAGCCACCTGCTGGCCCGACCGGCTGATCGGCGACCTGCCGAACATGTACCTGTACGCCTCGAACAATCCGTCCGAGGGCACCATCGCCAAGCGCCGTGCGGCTGCCACGCTGATCAGCTACCTGACCCCGCCGGTCGCGCAGGCCGGGCTGTACAAGGGCCTCTCCGATTTGAAGGGTCTGCTCGAGCGTTTCCGCGGCCTCGAACCGCACGAACAAGCCGAGCGCGACGAGCTCAGCGTGATGATCCAGATGCAGGCCGCCGAGCTGGAACTCGCGACCACCGAGCCGGCCTGGGGCGTTGACGCAGAGGCCCGCATCGCCCGTTTGAACGACAGCGTCCTGGAAGTCGAATACACGCTGATCCCTTACGGCCTGCACGTCGTGGGGCAGGCGCCGAGTCCGGCCGAACGCGTGGACCTGCTGCTGTCGTGCGCAGAAGCCTCGCACGGCGCGCGACCCGACCGTGCGCTGATCGAGGCGCTGGTCGCTGGGCAAACGCCTGAGCAGGCCGTGGCCAGCACCATGACGTCGTCGGATGCCGAGACGCTGGCGCTGCTCAAGGAGCTGTCGGCCACTGACGCGCTGATGGCGCAAGACCACGAGATCAACGGCATCCTGCATGCCCTCGATGGCCGCTTCCTGCGCCCGGCGCCGGGCGGTGATCTGCTGCGCACACCGGCCATCCTGCCGACCGGGCGGAACCTGCACGGCTTCGATCCGTTCCGCATCCCCAGCGCCTACGCGGTGAAGGACGGCGCGCGTCAGGCCGACCGCCTGCTCGACAAGCACATGGCCGACGGGCATGCCTACCCCGAATCGATCGCGATGGTGCTGTGGGGCACGGACAACCTCAAAAGCGAAGGCGGCCCGATCGCCCAGGCGCTGGCCCTGATGGGCGCACGCCCGCGCTTCGACAGCTACGGCCGGCTGGCCGGTGCCGAACTGATCCCGATCGAGCAACTCGGCCGGCCGCGTGTCGACGTGATCATCACGCTGTCGGGCATCTTCCGCGACCTGCTGCCGCTGCAGATCAAGCTGCTGGCCGAGGCGGCGTTCCAGGCCGCCAGTGCGCTCGAACCGCTGGAGCAGAACTTCATCCGCAAGCATGCCCTGGCCTACATGGCTGAGCACGGTGGAGACCTGGAAACAGCATCGCTGCGCGTGTTCGGCAATGCCGAGGGCGCTTACGGCTCCAACGTGAACAGCCTGGTCGACAACAGCCGCTGGGAAGACGGCGACGAGCTCGCCGAGACCTACAGCCGCCGCAAGGGATTCGCCTACGGCCGCGCCGGTCGCCCGGTGCAACAGGCGCAGCTGCTGCAAAGCGTGCTGTCTGGCGTCAACCTGGCCTACCAGAACCTCGACTCGGTCGAACTGGGCGTCACCACCGTCGACACCTATTTCGACACGCTGGGTGGCATCAGCCGCGCCATCAAACGCGCCAAGACCAGCAAGGAAGGTGTCGACGCAGAGATGGCCCCGGTGTACATCGGCGACCAGACACGCGACGCCAGCGGCGGCGGCACGGTGCGCACCCTGACTGAACAGGTTGCGCTCGAAACCCGCACCCGCATGCTGAACCCGAAGTGGTACGAAGGCATGCTGAAACACGGCTACGAAGGTGTGCGCCAGATCGAGGTGCACCTGACCAACACGATGGGCTGGTCGGCAACGACAGGCCAGGTGCAGCCGTGGGTGTATCAGCAGTTGAGCGAGACCTTCATGCTCGACCCCGAGATGCGCGAGCGTCTCGCCAAGCTGAACCCGACGGCATCGGCACGGGTGGCCAACCGGCTGCTCGAAGCATCAGAACGCAAGTTCTGGACTCCGGACGCCAAGATGCTCGAAGCATTGCGCCGGGCCGGCGAGGAGCTCGAAGACCGACTCGAAGGCGTTTTTTCTGATTCCCGCGAAGGAGCTCATGCATGAGCACGACAACGATACCGATTCCCGACATCAAGAACCCTGGCGTACGCAAGAACCTGCGCCTCGACGGTGAGGGCAGTGTGCAGGTCGAGCTCGACCCGAACCTGAAGATCGGCACCGCCAAGGTGTTCGCGATCTACGGCAAGGGCGGCATCGGCAAGAGCACCACCTCCAGCAACCTGTCGGCCGCGTTTTCCAAGCTCGGCAAGCGGGTGCTGCAGATCGGCTGCGATCCGAAGCACGATTCGACCTTCACGCTGACCAAGAAGATGCTGCCCACCGTCATCGACGTGCTGGAAACGGTCGACTTCCACGCCGAAGAGTTGCGTGTCGAGGACTTCGTCTTCCCCGGCTACAACGGCGTGATGTGCGTCGAGGCCGGTGGCCCGCCGGCAGGTACCGGCTGTGGCGGCTACGTGGTCGGCCAGACCGTCAAACTGCTCAAAGAGCACCACCTGCTCGAAGACACCGACGTGGTCATCTTCGACGTGCTGGGCGACGTGGTCTGCGGTGGCTTTGCAGCCCCCCTGCAGCATGCCGACCGCGCGCTGATCGTCACCGCCAACGACTTCGACTCGATCTTCGCGATGAACCGCATCGTGCAGGCGATCGGCGCCAAGGCCAAGAACTACAACGTGCGCCTGGGCGGCGTGATTGCCAACCGCAGCCGTGAAACCGATCAGATCGACAAGTACAACGAGCGCATCGGCCTGAAGCTCGCTGCGCACTTCCCCGACCTCGACGTGATCCGCCGCAGCCGCCTGAAAAAGTCAACGCTGTTCGAGATGGAGTACTCCCCCGAGCTCGAAGCCGTGCAGAACGAGTACATGCGGCTGGCCGCCTCGCTGTGGCTGGGCACCGAACCGATGAATGCCGTGCCAATGAAAGACCGCGACATCTTCGATCTGCTGGGTTTTGATTGACCGGTCGCCATCCCCTGCCTCGACACCTCACCCGATGACGCTCGCATGAATCCGATCAGCTACCTCGAACGCCGCAGCAAGATCGAAGATTATTTCGATCGCACCGCCGTGCAGGCATGGGCACGCCTCACGTCCGATGCGCCGGTCGGGCGCATACGCGCCACCGTGCGCGCGGGTCGCGACCGCATGCGCGCGACGCTGCTCGACTGGCTGCCAAGTGACCTCAGCGGGATGCGTGTGCTGGATGCCGGCTGCGGCACCGGTGCGCTCGCCGTGGAGGCCGCGCGCCGCGGCGCGCACGTGCTGGCGATCGACCTCTCACCCACGCTGGTCGATCTGGCGCGCGACAGACAGCCCGCCGAGCTGACCAGCGAGCACAGCATCGGTCGGATCGACTTCCGTTCGGGCGACATGCTCGACCCGGCACTCGGCGACTTCGACTACGTGGTCGGCATGGACTCGCTGATCCACTATCGCACCGCCGATGCGGTGCGTGTCGTGGCCGGACTGGCCCAGCGGACCCGCTGCGGATTGCTGTTCACCTATGCCCCCAGCAACCCTGCGTTGATCGTCTTCCGGGCCGTCGGGCGGATGCTGCCTCGCAGCGATCGCGCGCCCTGGATCGAGCCGGTGGCCGAATCCACGCTGCACCGGTTGCTGGCAGCAGACCCGGCTCTTCAAGACTGGCATCGCGGCCGCACGCAGCGCATTTCCAGCGGTTTCTACACCTCCCAGGCTCTGGAGCTGGTACGGTCATGAGAAGGCCCTCGCTGCTCGTGTTGCGGGCCAGGCAATGGCTCGATATCGCGCCGCGCTTTCTTCCGTTTGCCGACGCGGCCACCACCGAGCTGCCGCTCGCCCGACTGATGCGCCTGTCGCTGTTTCAGGTGACCGTTGGCATGGCCACCGTGCTGCTGATCGGCACGCTGAACCGGGTGATGATTGTCGAGATGGGCATGGCGGCCTGGCTGGTCTCGCTGATGGTCGCGCTGCCTCTGGTCTTTGCGCCCTTCCGCGCGTTGATCGGGTTCAAGTCAGACACGCACCGATCGGTACTGGGCTGGAAGCGTGTCCCCTACATCTGGATGGGCACCTGGCTGCAGTTCGGTGGCTTCGCCATCATGCCGTTCGCCCTGATTCTGCTTTCAGGCGATTCGCGTGCCGGGCCCTGGCTCGGCCATGCCAGTTCGGCCCTGGCGTTTCTGATGGTGGGCGCAGGATCTCAGATCACACAGACCGCCGGCCTGGCACTGGCCACCGACATCGCACCGGAAAGCGCCCGCCCGCGTGTGGTGGCGCTGATGTACGTGATGCTGCTGGTGGGCATGGTGGTCAGCGGGCTGGCGTTCGGTCTGCTGCTGGCCGACTTCAGCCAGCTGCGCCTGATCAAGGTGGTTCAAGGTGCCGCGGCAGTGACGCTCGCACTGAACCTGATCGCGCTGTGGAAGCAGGAGGCCCGCAACCCGGCGGCCACCGCGAAGCATCTGCCCCGGCCTGACTTTAACGCCAGCTGGCAATCCTTCGTGCGCCAGGGACGCACGCTTCGGTTCCTGGTGGCCGTGGGCTTGGGTACGGCGGCCTTCAACATGCAGGACATCATCCTGGAGCCCTACGGTGGTGAGATTCTCAAGCTCACCGTAGGCGCCACCACGGTGCTGACGGCCTTGCTGGCCGGCGGCGCACTGTTGGCTTTCGGTCTGGCGGCACGCTGGCTGAGTCAAGGCATCGACGCGTTGCGGCTTGCGTCCTTCGGCATCCTGGTCGGCATCGTTGCTTTCTCGGCAGTGATCTTCGCGGCCCCGCTGGGCTCTGCCGCCCTTTTCCGTGTCGGCGCAGCGCTGATCGGCTTCGGGGGGGGTCTGTTCGCGGTCAGCACCCTGACGGTGGCCATGAGTCTCGAAAAGCCTGGTCAGATCGGCTTGGCGCTGGGCGCCTGGGGAGCCGTTCAGGCCACCGCGGGTGGTGTGGCCATCGCCGCCGGCGGCGCGCTGCGCGACATCTTCACCAGCCTGGCATCGCACGGGATGCTGGGCGCCGGCCTGTCCGACCCCTCGGTGGGCTACAGCGTCGTGTACCACCTTGAAATCGGCCTGCTGTTCGCCACGCTGATCGCCATCGGTCCACTGGTGCGCATGTCGACCGAACCACGTTTACGTCATGGCCAGAAATTCGGATTGACCGAATTTCCAGGCTGATTATTTTTGCGGGCAAGAAGGAGATCACATCATGGGTACTGGAGCCATCACCGGGTACATCGACGTCGCACAACTCGTGCTCTACGCTTTCTGGATCTTCTTTTTCGGTCTGGTCTATTACCTTCAGCAGGAAAGCAAGCGCGAGGGCTTCCCGCTGGAGACGGTGTATCCATCCGGCGAAATGCGCCAGACACCAGGATTCGTCGGCATGCCACGGCCCAAGACTTACCTGCTCCCGCATGGTGAATCCGTCACCGTGCCCAACGACAAGGTCTCGCCGCAGACCCTGCATGCCGAGCAACTGCACCGCATGATCGGCGCCCCGCTCGTGCCCACCGGCAACCCGATGCTCGACGGTGTGGGCCCGGGCGCCTACGCCGACCGCGCCGACGTGCCCGACTACACCTGGGAAGGCGATGCGAAGATCGTGCCGCTGCGCCTGGCAGCTGATTTCGGTGTGGCCTCCAACGACCGCGATCCGCGCGGGCTGGAAGTGATTGGGGCCGACGGCGAAGTCGCAGGCACCGTGCATGACCTGTGGGTCGACAAGTCAGAGATGATGTTCCGCTACATCGAAGTCACCGTGCCGGCTGGCGGCGCCACACGCAACGTGCTGCTGCCTTGGAACTTCGCGCGCATCAAGTCCGACCATGTGAAGGTCGCATCGATCCTCAGCCACCAGTTCGCGCAGGTCCCCGGCACCAAGAGCGCCGAGCAGATCACGCTGCTCGAAGAGGAGAAGATCATGGCCTACTACGGCGGCGGAACGCTGTACGCAACCCCCGATCGCCAGGAGCCGCTGGTATGAAAGTGAACTATGACGGCCACACGCACGAACACGAGTTCGAGCCCGAGTACGGCCTGCCGGAGCCGCTGCCCGCCGGGGAGCGCGTCCTGTGGCAGGGCTCGCCGGACTGGCGCGTGCTGGCTCGTCATGTGTTCCATGTGCGAGCGCTGGCGCTGTACTTCGCCGCGATCCTGATCATCCGCGGTGGCTTCGTGCTCAACGACGGAGGAACCATGGCAGCCGCCATGAAGGCGGTGGCCATGACATTGCCGCTGGTGCTGATGGCGCTCGGCATTGCCCTCGGCCTGGCCCTGCTGTGTGCCCGCACGACGGTCTACACCATCACCGACAAGCGCGTCACGATGCGCGTGGGCATCGTGCTCAACCTGACCTTCAACCTGCCGTTCGCACGCATTGCGGCCGCAGGGTTCCGCAAGATCGGCAAAGACGCAGGCGACATCCCTCTGACTCTTGCTGGAACCGACCAGATCGCTTTTCTGCACCTCTGGCCGCACGCAAGGCCTTGGCGCATCGCCAAGGCCGAACCGATGCTGCGCTGCGTTCCCCAGGGTCAAGAAGTGGCGCGAATCCTCGGGCAAGCGTGGTCTCAATCGCGAGGATTGGATCTCGGGCCCATCGCGGCCAGTGCGCCCGACGCACCACGCCGGCGGCGCTACACCGCGGGTGGCGAGTCTCACCTGACGCAAGGTGCTTGAGATGGTCGCGCTGACCGCCAACAACGTGATGCCGCGCCGCGTCTTGCTGTCGATAGGCGTGGTGCTGCTCGGCACCCTGATCGCGGTGGCTGCGGTTCGACTCTCGGGCACCAGCATCACGGTCCCCGACGAGGCGGCCGTCGCCGTGCGCGAATTGCGCTTTGAAGATCGCCCGGACGGCAGCGTGGCCGTGATCGACGCCAGCACCCGCACGGTGATCCACACCATGACCGGCGAGAATGGTTTCTTCCGGGGCGCGCTGCGCGGCCTGGCACGCGAGCGCCGTCGCAACGGCCTGGGATCAGAGCAGCCGTTTCAGCTGATAGGCCGCGCCGATGGCCGGCTGACGCTGGTGGATCCAGCCACTGGTCAGCGCATCGATCTCGAGTCGTTCGGCCCGACCAACGCAGCCGTGTTTGCCCGTTTCATGAACGACTCGCCAACGCCACATTGAGCCCGTATCTTCCACTCAGCTCGGAGCAGTAAATGAACACGACCACCCTACGCGCCCCCAACGAAGCCACCACCACCGCGCTGCAGAACACGGTGCTGACGCCGCGTTTCTACACCACCGATTTCGATGCCATGGACCGGATGGATGTCAGTTCGGTACGGGCAGAGTGGGACGTGCTGATGGAGGAATTCCGTGCCGACTCGAACACCGACCACTTCCAGCGACCTGCCGAGATGGTCGGGCAGGACTACTCGTCCACGCTGCCCACCGCGCTCTACAAGGAGTTCAGTGAATTCCTGATCAGCTCGGTCACCTCCGAGTTCTCAGGCTGCGTGCTCTACACCGAGATGAAGAAGCGTGTCACCAACCCCGACATCAAGGAGCTGATGGCGCTGATGGCGCGCGATGAAAGCCGGCATGCCGGCTTCATCAATCAATGGCTGAAGGACTTCGGCATCGGCGTCGACCTGGGCTTTCTCGTCAAGGCGAAGAAGTACACCTACTTCCGCCCGAAGTTCATCTTCTACGCGACCTACCTGTCAGAAAAGATCGGCTACGCACGCTACATCGCCATCTACCGCCAGGTCGAACGGCACCCCGAGTTGTGCTTCCACCCGATCTTCAAGTGGTTCGAGCTCTGGTGCAACGATGAATTTCGGCATGGCGAAGCGTTTGCACTGCTGATGCGCGCCAACCCCAAGCTGCTGACCGGCGTCAACAAGCTGTGGATCCGCTTCTTCGTGCTGGCCGTCTACGCCACCATGTATGTGCGGGACCATCAGCGTCCGGAAATGCACGCTGCGATGGGCCTGAACCCCACCGAATACGACTACCACGTGTTCCGCATCACCTCGGAAATCACCAAGCAGGTGTTCCCGCTGACGCTGAACATCGATGACCCGCGTTTCCGCAACGGTCTGGAGCGCTTGCGCAAGCTGTCGGTGGCCACTGAAGCCGCGCGTGAACAAGGCGGCATCGTGGGCGCGGTGAAGCGCGTGGGCTACAGCCTTGCCGCTGGCGCAACCTTCGTGCGCCTGTACTGCCTGCCAGCCCAGCCCAATGAGCTGCCTGTCGACGCCCGTGTGGCGCCGGCCTGGTGAAGCGCTGAGCCGCGTTCGGCCTCCTGCCCTGGCGCCTCATGTCCCAGTACCTCTGGCCTGTCGCCTACACGCTGTTCATCTGGTGGTTCAGCACCGGCGTCATCCTGTACCTGAACGGGTTGCCGCGCTGGACGTTCAAGTGGACGATGGGCGGCGCGACCTTCGTGCTGTTGATGGCCTTGGTCGGCCTCGGCGTCACCCGGGACGACACCCGCATCACCGGCGCCTACCTCGCCTTCACCTTCGGTCTGCTGGTGTGGGCCTGGCAGGAAGTGGCCTTCCTGCTCGGTTACGTCACCGGACCACGCCGCGTCGAGTGCCCGCCCGAATCCACCGGCTGGCGGCGAGCAAGGTATGCCTTCATGGCTGTGATGCACCATGAATTGGCATTGGTGATCCTGGGCGCTGCGGTGCTGGCGGCCACCTGGGGCGGCGCGAACCAGACCGGCATGTGGACCTTTTTGATCCTGTGGGTGATGCGCCAGAGTGCCAAGCTCAACGTCTTTCTCGGCGTGCGCAACCTGAATGAAGGGTTCCTGCCGGATCACCTGAAGTACCTGCAGACCTACTTCACCCGGCGTCCGATGAACCGCCTGTTTCCGATCTCGGTGATCTCATCGACGCTGGTTGCTGCGCTGATTTGGCAGGAGGCGAACGTGGCGGACAAGGACGCCTTCGGCATCACCGCACTGACCTTCGCCGCCACCTTGCTGACCCTGGCCGTGCTGGAGCACTGGTTCCTGGTGCTGCCATTGCCGTTCGAGGCCTTGTGGAACTGGGGCCTGCGTTCGCGCGCACCGCGCGAAGTGGCCCGGCGGACAACGGACCACACGGACATTGGCATGCCTGCCGCTCCGGTCATGCCCGACGAGGTCAGCAAGACCGAGGTGAATGCCATGAAGTCGGTGGCCGCCGGCATCACCGGCACGGGCTGCATCAGCTACTGAGCACCCCGCATCGGAAGATGGGGGCATGGCAGGCGGCCGGCTCGCGGCCGCCTCGGTGCGTCAGGCGATGTCGCGTGAGGCTTTCTTGCGCTCGTGTTCCTTCAAGAAGCGCTTGCGCACCCGGATCGATTTCGGCGTGATCTCGACCAGTTCGTCGTCATCGATGAAGTCCACCCCGTACTCCAGCGTCAGCTCGATCGGTGGCGTGATCTTGATCGCGTCTTCCTTGCCGCTCACGCGGAAGTTGGTCAGCTGCTTGGTGCGGGTGGCGTTCACCACCAGATCGTTGTCCCGGCTGTGGATGCCGACGATCATGCCCTCGTAGACCGGGTCGTTCGGCTTGACGAACATGCGGCCCCGGTCGTCGAGCTTGCCCAGCGCATAGGTGAAGATCTCGCCGTCGTCCATCGAGATCAGCACGCCGTTCTTGCGGCCACCGATCTCGCCCTTGTAGGCTTCGTAGCCGTCGAAGATCGACGAGATCAGGCCCGAGCCACGCGTGAGGTTCATGAACTCATTGGCGAAGCCGATCAGGCCGCGCGCGGGGATGCGGTATTCCAACCGCACGCGGCCGCGCCCATCGGGTTCCATGTTGAGCATCTCACCCTTGCGCAGACCGAGGGCCTGCATGACGCCGCCCTGGTGGATTTCTTCGACGTCGGCGGTCACGAGTTCCATCGGCTCGCTCTTCACCCCATCGATGTCCTTGAACATCACGCGCGGCTTGGAAACGGCCAGCTCGTAGCCCTCGCGGCGCATGTTTTCCAGCAGGATGGTCAGGTGCAGTTCACCGCGGCCGCACACTTCGAAGATGCCATCCTCGCCGGTCTCTGAAACGCGCAGCGCCACGTTCGACTGGAGCTCTTTTTGCAGCCGGTCCCAGATCTGACGGCTGGTGACGTACTTGCCTTCACGGCCGGCCAGCGGACTGGTGTTGACGCAGAAATTCATCGTCAGTGTCGGCTCGTCGACCTTGAGCATCGGCAGCGGCGCCGGGTTCGACGGATCGGTCACGGTGACGCCGATGCCGATCTCGTCGATGCCGTTGATCAGCACGATGTTGCCGGGCCTCGCCTCGGTGACCTGCACACGGTCCAGGCCCTGAAACGTCAGCACCTGGTTGATGCGGCCATTGATCGACTTGCCGCCGGGGCCTTCCATCACGGCGACCTGCATGCCTGGCTTGATGGTGCCCTGGCTGATGCGGCCCACGCCGATGCGCCCGACGAAGGTCGAGAAATCCAGTGCCGAGATCTGCAGTTGCAGCGGAGCGGTCGCGTCGCCGCTCTGCGCCGGCACGTGCTTCAGGATGGTGTCGAACAGCGCCGACATGTCAGGGCCCCACTGTTCACCGGGGGCGCCCTCGGTCAGCGACGACCAGCCGTTGATGCCCGAGGCATAGACCACCGGGAAATCGAGCTGCTCATCGTTGGCGCCGAGCTTGTCGAACAGGTCGAAGGCGGCATTGATCACTGCATCGGGCTTGGCACCGGGCTTGTCCACCTTGTTGACCACGACGATGGGTTTCAGGCCCAGCGCCAGTGCCTTCTTGGTGACGAAGCGCGTCTGCGGCATCGGGCCTTCCTGTGCGTCGATCAGCAGCAGCACGCCATCGACCATCGACAAGGCCCGTTCCACCTCGCCACCGAAGTCGGCGTGGCCCGGGGTGTCGACGATGTTGATGTGCGTGTCTTTCCAGCTGACGGCGCAGTTCTTGGCCAGGATGGTGATGCCGCGCTCGCGCTCGATGGCGTTGCTGTCCATCACGGTATCGACCACTTTTTCATGGTCGGCGAAGGTGCCGCTCTGGCGCAGCAACTGGTCGACCATCGTGGTCTTGCCATGGTCCACGTGGGCGATGATGGCGATGTTGCGGATCTGTTGGGTCATGTCGTAATCACTTCGTTTGTCTCTCGGATCGGGGCAAGAAGGCCTTGCACCTCCACCGGGCTCAGCAGCCTGTTTGAAATCAATTCGCCAGCGGTGATGTGACCGCTGCCTAGGAATGCTTTCTCCTGCGGGCCGTAGACGCGCACGCGGGGCGCGTCCGGCAGCGGCAGGCGGCGGCGCACGCCGCTCAGGAATCGGCCTGCGCCCTCATCGTCGAGGCGCACCACCGGCCAGTCGGCAATCAGGCTGTCGGTGTCGTGCAGTTGTGCATCGCGCTCGGCCTCGGTCATCGCCGCCAAGGCCTCCAGCGTCTGGGCACCTGCCAATGTCAGTGGCCCGCTGCCGGTGCGTTGCAGCGCGACCAGATGGGCGCCGCAACCGAGGGCACGGCCGATATCCTCGGCCAGTTTGCGGATGTAGGTGCCTTTGCTGCAGCGCACGTCCAGGGTCCAGGCATCGCCCGCGCCATTGGTCAGGCCCTGATGCTGCCGCAGGGCGATGTCGATGCGATGAATCGTGACCTGGCGTGGTGCGCGCTCGATCTCGATGCCGGCACGGGCGTAGGCGTACAGCGGCTTGCCCTCGTGCTTGAGTGCCGAATGCATCGGCGGCACCTGCGACAGGGGGCCGATGAAGCTCGCGCAGGCGGCTTCCAACTGCACCCGGGTGACCTTCACCTCGGTGCGCTGGAACACCTCGCCTTCGGCATCGCCGGTGGTGGTGGTGACGCCCAGTTGCAGGGTGGCACGATAGCTTTTGTCGGCATCCAGACCGATCTGCGAGAACTTGGTCGCTGCGCCAAAGCACAGTGGCAGCAAGCCAGTGGCCAGCGGGTCGAGGGTACCGGTATGGCCGGCCTTTTCGGCGCGGTACAGGCGCTTGGCTTTCATCAGCGCGTCGTTGCTCGACAGCCCCAGGGGCTTGTCGAGCAGCAGCACGCCGTGGACGGCGCGGCGCGGAACCTTGGCCCGCAGGACCTTCTGCGGGGCACGCCCTGCAGGCGCTGGCCGGACGATCGAATTTTCGACCGGCATATCAGTCGTCCTTCGCGCGCGTTGCGTTCGCCTGCGCGATCAGCAGGCTCAGTTCGGCCGCGCGCTCGGTGGTGCGGTCGAAATGAAAGTGCAGCGTCGGCACGGTGTGGATCTGCAGGCGCTTGAACAGACCGTTGCGGATGAAGCCGGCGGCTTCATTGAGCGCGGTCTCGCACTCCTGCGGATCACCGACCAGCACCGAGAAAAACACCTTCGCGTGCGCATAGTCGGGTGTCACCTCCACCGCATGCAGCGTCACCATGCCGATGCGCGGATCCTTCAGATCGCGGATGAGCACCGCCACATCCCGTTGGATCTGGTCGGCCACGCGGAAACCGCGGTTGGGAATGGAGCGCTTGTGTTTCATGGGTCAGCCACCGGGAAAAACAAACCCCGCCTGAACCGCAAGGCGGGGTTGTCTTGCCGATCGAGGAGATTTACAACGTTCGAGCCACTTCCTTGACCTCGAAGAACTCCAGCTGATCGCCTTCGGCGATGTCGTTGTAGTTCTTCAGCTTGATACCGCACTCGAAGCCGGCGGCCACTTCCTTCACGTCGTCCTTCAGGCGGCGCACCGATTCGATCTCGCCGGTGTAGACCACCACGTTGTCGCGCAGCAGGCGGAACTTCGCGCCGCGGCGCACCAGGCCGGCGGTGACCATCGAGCCGGCCACGGTGCCGATCTTCGACGCCACGAACACCGTGCGGATCTCGGCCGTGCCGATGGTTTCCTCGCGCTGCTCCGGTGCCAGCATGCCGGTCATCGCCGCCTTGATCTCGTCGACCGCGTCGTAAATGATGTTGTAGTAGCGCAGGTCGACACCGTTGTGCTCGGCCAGCTTGCGGGCACCGGCATCGGCGCGCACGTTGAAGCCGATGATCACGGCCTTCGACGCGATCGCCAGGTTCACATCGCTTTCGCTGATGCCACCCACCGCGCCGTGCACCACCTGCACCTTGACCTCGGCCGTGCTCAGCTTGAGCAGCGACTGCGCCAGCGCTTCCTGCGAGCCCTGCACGTCGGCCTTGATGATCAGGGCCAGCGTCTGTGCAGCGCCCTCGCCCACGTTCTCGAACATGTTCTCCAGCTTGGCGGCCTGCTGCTTCGCGAGCTTGACGTCGCGGTACTTGCCGGAGCGGAAGGTCGAGATCTCGCGGGCACGGCGCTCGTCGGCCAGCACCATGAACTCGTCACCGGCTTGCGGCACCTCGGTCAGGCCCTGGATTTCGACCGGAATCGATGGGCCGGCTTCGGTGGCGGGCTTGCCGTTCTCGTCGAGCATGGCGCGCACGCGGCCATAGGTCGAGCCGGCCAGCACCACGTCGCCGCGCCGCAGCGTGCCCGATTGCACCAGCACGGTGGCCACCGGACCGCGGCCCTTGTCGAGCTTGGCTTCGATGACCAGGCCCTTGGCCATGCTGGCTTTGGGCGCCTTCAACTCCAGCACCTCGGCTTGCAGCAGCACCTGCTCCAGCAGGTCGTCGATGCCCGCACCGGTCTTCGCAGACACCGGCACGAACGGCGATGGGCCGCCGAATTCTTCAGGCACCACTTCCTCGGCGACCAGTTCGCTCTTCAGGCGTTCCAGGTTCGCACCGGGCTTGTCGATCTTGTTCATTGCCACCACCAGCGGCACGCCGGCCGCCTTGGCGTGCGAGATCGCTTCCTTGGTCTGTGGCATCACACCATCGTCGGCCGCCACCACCAGGATCACCAGGTCGGTGGCCTTGGCACCGCGGGCACGCATCGCCGTGAAGGCCGCGTGACCTGGCGTGTCGAGGAAGGTGATCATGCCGCGCGGCGTATCGACGTGGTAAGCGCCGATGTGCTGCGTGATGCCGCCTGCCTCACCAGCGGCCACACGGGCGGTGCGGATGTAGTCGAGCAGCGAGGTCTTGCCGTGGTCGACGTGGCCCATGACGGTGACCACCGGTGCGCGCGGCAGCAACTCGTGTTCCGAATCGCCCTCGGCATCCTCTTCGAGGAAGGCATCCGGGTCGTCGAGCTTCGCAGCGAACGCCTTGTGGCCCATTTCCTCGACGAGGATCATCGCGGTTTCCTGGTCGAGCTGCTGGTTGATGGTGACCATCTGGCCCAGCTTCATCAACTGCTTGATGACCTCGGAGGCCTTCACACTCATCTTGTGCGCCAGATCGGCCACGCTGATGGTTTCCGGCACGTGCACTTCCTGCACCTGCTGTTCGATCGGCGCGACAAAGGTCGACACCGAGCCATCGCTGCGCTCACCACGACGACCACCGCGCGGTGCGCGCCAGCCCGGACGGGCACCGCCACCAGGCGCGTCGTTGCGGGCTTTCAGGCCACGCTTCTTGGCGGCGTCGTCTGCCCAGCTGGAGGACAGCTTTTCCGACTTGACCGACTTCTTGTCGCCCGGCTTGGCAACCGCAGCGCCTGGCGCGCCAGCCGGGGCGGCGGGCTTGTGGATCGTGCCCTTGATGCCTTCCTTGCTGGCCTCGACCGGCTTCGGTGGCTCTTCCGGCTTCTTCGCGTTCAGCACCTTCTTCGGCGCCGACATCATCGCGCGGATCGCGGAAGCTTCGTCCTCGGCGGCCTTGCGGCGCTTGGCCAGGTCGAGCGCGCGCTGCTTGTCCTCATCGACCACATCGGCGGCCTTGATGACACGCAGTTGCGGCTTCGCCGGCTCGGCGGGCGGTGCAGCCACCGGCGTCGCGGGGGCATCCGCTTCGGCAACGGGCGCCGTCTCAACACGTGCAGCAGCGGCGATGGCTGCCTTCTGGGCTTCGGCTTCCGCCTCGGCACGTGCTTTCGCTTCGGCCGCCTCGCGCTCGGCGCGTTCCTTTTCGTCACGCTGGCGCTGACGTTCAGCCAGTTCGGCTTCCTGCTGGCGCAACAGCTCGGCCTGGGCCTGAGCTTCATGCTCCAGACGCAGCAATTCGGCGTTGTCGATCTCCGGCATCTCAGCCACCTCCGGGGTGGCAGGTGCGTCGTCGCGTTTGACGAACGTGCGCTTCTTGCGCACTTCGACCTGGATGGTGCGGGCCTTGCCGCTGGAATCAGCTTGCTTGATTTCGCTGGTCGATTTCCGTGTCAGCGTGATCTTCTTGCGCTCGGCACCGGCGGTGCCATGGGTGGCACGCAGGTAGTCGAGCAACCGCTCCTTGTCGGAATCGGTCAGGGCATCGTCCGTCGACGCCTTGCTGACCCCGGCAGACTGCAATTGATCGAGCAGTGCAGCGGCGGGGCGGTTCAGCTCGGCGGCGAGTTGGGCGACGGTGGTCACAGCCATTGTGGAATCCTTGCTTCGGGTCTAGCGGCGTAGCGTGCGTGGTGCGGTGGTCGAGTGCGTGTCAGGCGCTCAGGTGGTGAACCAGTGTTCACGGGCCTTCATGATCAGCGTCTTGGCTTTTTCTTCATCGAGGCCGGAGATGTCAATCAACTCGTCCACTGCGAGGTCGGCCAGGTCGTCGCGGGTGTGCACACCGCCGTCGGCCAGCTTCGGAATGAGCTCGGGGTCCAGGCCTTCCAGGTCGCGCAGGTCCTGCGACACGTCACTGACGCTTTCCTCGCGGGCGATTTCCATCGTCAGCAAGGCGTCCTTGGCGCGGGTGCGCAGTTCATTGACGGTGTCTTCGTCGAAGCCTTCGATCTCGAGCATTTCCTGCATCGGGACGTAGGCGACTTCCTCCAGGCTGGAGAAGCCCTCGGCGATCAGGATGTCGGCCACCTCGGCGTCGACGTCGAGCTTGTCGACGAACAGCTTGCGCACCGCGTCGCTTTCACCGGCCTGCTTCATCGACGACTCTTCGGCCGTCATGATGTTGATGCGCCAGCCGGTCATCTCGGAGGCCAGGCGCACGTTCTGGCCACCGCGGCCGATCGCGATCGCCAGGTTCTCCTCGTCGACGACCACGTCCATCGCGTGACGGTCCTCGTCGACGACGATCGACTGCACGTTCGCCGGTGCCAGTGCACCGATGACGAATTGCGCCGGGTCTTCCGACCACAGCACGATGTCGACGCGCTCACCGGCGAGTTCATTGGTGACGCCGTTGACGCGGGAGCCGCGAACGCCGACGCAGGTGCCGATCGGATCGACACGCTTGTCGTGCGACTGCACCGCGATCTTGGCGCGCGAGCCCGGGTCACGGGCGCAGGACTTGATTTCGAGCAGGCGCTGCTCGATCTCGGGCACTTCCTGGGCGAACAACTCGATCATGAAGCCGGGCGCGCTGCGCGACAGGATGATCTGCGGGCCGCGCAGCGTGGCGTCAACCTCGAGGATGTAGGCACGGACACGGTCGCCGATGCGCAGGTTTTCCTTCGGGATCATCTCGCTGCGGCGCAGCCGGCCTTCGACGCGGCCGGATTCGACGATCACATCGCCCTTGTCCAGGCGCTTGACGGTGCCCACGAAGATCTTCTCCCCGCGCGACAGGAAGTCGTTGAGCAGCTGCTCGCGTTCGGCGTCGCGAATCTTTTGCAGGATCACCTGCTTGGCGGCCTGCGCTCCGATGCGGCCGATCGACACCGACTCGACTGGCTCCTCGATGTAATCGTCGACCTCGATGTCCGGGATCTGCTCCAGCGCCTCGAAGTGCAGGATTTCGGAGTCGGGCAACTGCAGGCCCGCCTCGTCAGCCACCACGTGCCAACGGCGAAAGGTCTCGTAGGCCCCGGTGTCACGATCAACGGTCACCCGCATGTCGACTTCGCCGCCGTGCAGCTTCTTGGACGCCGACGCCAGCGCCGCCTCGACGGCGCTGAACACGACTTCGCGGTCCACGCTTTTCTCGCGAGAAATCGCATCCACCAGCATCAACAATTCGCGGTTCATCGTTTGCGGTCTCCATCCGTTTCAGTTGCGGCCGACTCGACCTGCTCGGTCGGCTCTTGCGTGGGCGCCGCAAACCGACGCCCCTTGAAATCCACCACGGGCACCAGCCGGGCTTCTCGCACTTCGTCGAGAGAAAACTCCAGTGCCTGATCGAAGCCATCGGCCGTGAACACCAGCCGCCAGCTGTCGCCCAGCAGCTCGAGTACACCCTGAAAATGCTTGCGGCCCTTGAAAGCCTGCTTGAGCGTCAGATCGATCCGCTCGCCGCTGAACCGCAGGTAATCTGCAGGCTTCTTCAAGGGTCGATCGAGCCCTGGCGACGACACCTCCAGGCGCTCATAGGCACAGTTCTCGACCTCGAGTACGTGCTGCAGTTGCCGGGTCACGCGCTCGCAGTCCTCGACGGTGATGAACTCGTCGCCCGGCGATACAGGCGCAGCGGACGGAAGCTTGTCGATGTACACGCGCAGCAATCCCTTCGGACTGCGCTCGGTGTCCACCAAGTCGTAACCCAGTCCGGTCACGGTTTTCTCAACGGCGTTTTGCCAACTCATTCCCGATCGATCCCTGCCCGCTCAATTCCGTATGACGCATTCCGATCGGCCAAAAAAAATGGGCTGGATGAGTCCGCCCATGTTCTTGGTCTAACGTCTCGGAAAACCAGCATTGTAGCTCCTGGGGTTTGTACCGGCAACACCCGATGCGGTTCTGTCCACGGGAATCGCCTCGGGCAGCGCCGAAGCGGCGGCAAAAAACCGGTGCGTGACGGCTCACGCGCAATAATCCGCCGCCTTTGACCGCCTGGAACACACCATGGGATTTCTGACCGGTAAGCGCTTGTTGATCACCGGGGTACTGTCGAACCGCTCGATCGCCTACGGCATCGCGCGGGCCTGTCATCGCGAAGGGGCCGAACTGGCGTTCAGCTACGTCGGCGAGCGCTTCAAGGAGCGCACCGCCGCGCTGGCGGCCGACTTCGGCTCGACGCTGCTGTACGACTGCGATGTCGCCGACGACGCTCAGATCGAGCGACTGTTCAACCAGCTGGGCGAGGTCTGGCCCGAATTCGACGGCTTCGTCCACTCGATCGGTTTCGCCACGCGTGAATCGATCGCAGGCGACTTTCTGGACGGCCTGTCCCGCGAATCGTTCCGCATCGCGCACGACATTTCTGCCTACAGCTTCCCGGCGATGGCCAAGGCGGCGCTGCCGCGGTTGCGCACGGGCTCGGCGCTGCTGACGTTGAGTTATCTCGGCGCCCTGCGGGCCGTGCCGAACTACAACACGATGGGTCTGGCCAAGGCCTCGCTCGAGGCCAGCGTGCGCTACCTGGCTGAAAGCGTCGGCCCGCGCGGCATCCGCGTCAACGGCATCTCGGCCGGGCCGATCAAGACGCTGGCCGCGTCGGGCATCAAGGGTTTCGGCAAGATCCTCGAGGTTGTCGAGTCCACCGCCCCGCTGCGACGCAATGTGACGATCGACGACGTGGGCAACGTGGCTGCCTTCCTGCTGTCCGACCTCGCCTCTGGCGTGACCTCTGAAATCACCTACGTGGACGGCGGCTTCAGCCACGCGATGGGTGGCGGCAACCTGAACTGAACCGCACCGCGCTGAGCCGACCCGGCTCAGCGGGACAGCAGCCTCAGAGCTTGGACTTCACCAGGTCGTAGGTCTGCTCGGCCAGAGGCACCGCACTGGCCAGCAGTGCATCGATCTCCTGGCGGCAGGCGGCGGCATAGGCCGCGTCCTTCAGGCTCGGCACATTGATGTACACGTTCAGGGCGGCGCTGCGCAGCGCTGCCTGCGCGGCCAGCGCGCCGACACCGGCGTCGCTGATGACGTTGGTGTTGCCCACCTTCGCGGCGCGCAACGCCAACGAGATCACCTCGGCACTGGCCCGGGCACAGGCGAGCGGCGCCTCGGTGGCCGCCTTCAAGCCGACCTGGATCGCTGCGCTGCGCTGCGCCTTCTGCTCGTCGCTTTCCTTGGGCAGACCGTAGGCAGCCATCAGGCCGTCGAAGGCAGCGATGTCTTCGGCCACCATGTCGGCCAGCCGGCGGCGCAGCGATTCGGCATCGTCCAGCACGGCGCGCATCTCGCCTTCGACCTCGGCGTAGTTCTTCTTGCCGATGGTCAGGTTGCACATCATGCTGACCAGGGCTGCGCCCATCGCGCCCATGATGGCGGCGGCACTTCCACCGCCCGGCGTGGCCGCGCTGCTGGCGAGTTGGTCGAGGAAGGTGGTGACGGGTTGTTGAACGATCATGGGGATTCTCCGGCTCAGACCATCGATTTGGCCTTGGCGTAGACCGCCTCGGCATCCAGCACCTGGTCCGGTGCCTCGAACAATTGGGCAATGCAGGCGCGGTGTACGGCCAGCTTGACCGCGCCGAAGCCGATCGCGCCCCAGCAGATCTTGCCCTCGCGGACGACACCGCGATCCATCATGTCGATGCCCTCCAGACCCAGCGGTGGCGTCGCGTTCGCATCGGCCATCAGTTCGATCGATGGGTTGCCTTTCCAGTCGCCCTCGCGCAGCAGCACCGAGCTGGCCGCGCCGGTGGCGAACACGATCTGTGCGCCCTCGCAGGCCTTGGCGCGCGCATCGAGGTCCGGCGCCGCGATGGCGCTCACCTCGGTACCGAAGGCCATCTTGAGGCGATCGGCGACTTTCTGTGCGTTGTCCAGCGTTCGCGAGGTGATCGTGACCACCGCGCCTTCCTTGGCCAACATCACCGCTGCGCGCTGCCCCACCGGGCCGGTGCCGGCCAGAACCACCGCGCGCTTGCCCGCCACGCTGCCGCCAGCGCTCTTGATGACGCAAGCCACCGCCGCCGCCGCAGTGGTGTTCGCTCCGTTGCTGTCGAGCATCACCGACACGCGGAAGTTCGAGAAGAACTTCTTGCGCACCGCCTTCAGCAAGGCCTCGCCAGCCGGCAGGTTGCTGCCGCCGACGAACAGCGCGGTGTGTTTCTTGTCCTTCGGTGCGCGGGTGAAGATGGCGCCTTCGACCAGGGCGCCGACGTTGTCGGGCGTGATGCCACCGTAGGCCGTCACATGGTCGGCGCCGCCGTCGTAGGCGACCACGGTGTCGAACACCGAGGGAATCGCGTCGGTGTCCAACTGGAACAGGAGTTTTTTCATGGGATCTCTCTCAGCGGCCGCTCAAGTCAACAGGTTCTGGGGCGTGCCTTTGACGAACAACTCCACATTGTCGATGAGCTGATCGGCCAGCCCCTGCATCGCATTCTTGGACGCCCAGGCGACGTGCGGCGTCAGGATGAAATTCGGCAGCCTCAACTCCAGGAGCGGATTGCCCTGCGTGGGCGGCTCGCTGGTCAGCACGTCGAACCCCGCACCGGCGATCCAGCCTTCGGTGAGCGCCGTCGCCAGCGCCGACTCATCGACCAGCCCGCCGCGCGACGTGTTGATCAGGATCGCGTTGCGCTTCATCTGGCGCAGCTGCGCAGCTCCGAACAGGTGCCGGGTCGCAGGCGTCAGCGGGCAATGCAGCGAGATCACATCGGACTCGGCCAGCACCTGCTCCAACGGCGTGCGATCAGGGCGCCCCGCCGCGCCGGGTGTGATCTCGGCAAACAGCACCCGCATGCCAAAGGCGCGCGCCAGCGCGGCCACGCCCTGCCCCAGCGCCCCACCGCCGACGAGGCCCATCGTGCTGCCATGCAGGTCGCCGATCGGGTGGTCGAAAAAGCAGAACTGCTCGCATTGCTGCCAGCGACCACGCTCGACATCAGCCCGGTAAGCGAACAGGCTGCGGCGCAGCGCCAGGATCAGCGCGAACACGTGCTCAGGAACGGTGTGCACCGCATAGTTGCGGATGTTGCACACCGCGATGCCGCGTTCGCGACAGGCGGCCACATCGACGATGTCATAGCCCGTGGCGGCCACCGCGATCAGCTTGAGGGCCGGCAATTGCGCCAGCGCCTCGGCACGCAAAGGCGCCTTGTTGGTCAGCACGATGGTGGCCTCGTGCAGGCGTGCCACCGTCTGGTCGATGGGCGTCGTCGCGTATTCCGTCCAGCTGTGGTCGAAGGACGGGCGACGCAGCGTCGCCTGCAATGTGGAGCGGTCGAGGAAGACCAGGTGTTCGGTCATGATGGATGGAAGCCTGCGCGTGATTTCGCCGAATGATCGCGCGAATCAGGCGGCAGGCTCGATCAAAATCCCGCGTTGGCGTCTCGTCGCCACACCCTCGCCACCAGGACTGCCATGAGCTTCACCCGCATCGAGCCCGCCACGCCCCGTCTGTGCCGCACCCAGCTGGCGGTGCCTGGTTCGAAGCCGCATCTGTTCGAGAAAGCCGCGCGGTCGGCCGCCGACGGCGTGTTTCTCGACTGCGAAGACGCGGTGTCTCCTGAAGACAAGGACCAGGCGCGGCTCAACATCGTGGCGGCACTCAACGACATCGACTGGGGCAATAAGACCGTGATGGTGCGCATCAACGGCCTGGACACGCACCACATGTACCGCGACGTGATCGACATCGTCGAGGCCTGCCCGCGGCTGGACATGATCCTGATCCCGAAGGTGGGCGTGGCGGCCGACATCTACGCGGTGGACGTTCTGGTGTCGCAGATCGAGGCGGCGAAGCAGCGCACCAAGCGCATCGGTTTCGAGGCGCTGATCGAGACCGCCCTCGGCATGGCAAATGTGGAAGCCATTGCGCAATCCTCGAAGCGGTTGGAGGCGATGAGCTTCGGCGTGGCGGACTACGCGGCCTCGACACGCGCGCGCACCACCGGCATCGGTGGCGTTCACCCCGACAGCACCGTGCTCAGCCATCCAGACGCCAGCGGTCAACGGCACAGCTACTGGACCGATCCCTGGCACGCGGCGCAAACGCGATTGCTGATCGCCTGCCGCGCCTACGGGCTGCGCCCGCTCGACGGGCCGTTTGGCGACTTCAGCGATCCCGAGGGCTTCCTCTCGGCCGCCCGGCGTGCAGCGGTGCTGGGTTACGAGGGCAAATGGGTGATCCACCCATCGCAGATCGAACCGGGTAACGCGGTCTACACGCCGACAGAGGCTGAGGTTGCGCAGGCCCGCCGCATCATCGAGGCGATGCAACAGGCCCGGCAACAGGGCCTGGGCGCGGTGTCGCTGGACGGCCGGCTGATCGACACGGTCAACATCCTGATGGCAGAAAACCTGCTTGCCCGGGCCGATGCCATCGCTGCGCGCTGACACCACCCAAGCACGTCCCTGCCCCCCAACCGCCATGGCCACCGACCTCGACATCGCGCAGCGCGCCTCGATGCAACGCATCACCCAGGTGGCCGAGCGCATCGGCATCCCTGACGACGCGCTCGAACCCTACGGCCACTACAAGGCCAAGATCTCGCTGGAATACCTGGACAGCCTGAAAGGCCGCCACGACGGCAAGCTGATCCTGGTGACCGCCATCAGCCCGACGCCTGCCGGCGAAGGCAAGACCACCACCACCGTCGGCCTGGGCGATGCGCTGAACCGCATCGGCAAGAAGGCCATGATCTGTCTGCGCGAACCGTCGCTGGGCCCGGTGTTCGGCCTCAAGGGCGGCGCGGCCGGCGGCGGCCATGCGCAGATCGTGCCGATGGAAGACATCAACCTGCATTTCACGGGTGACTTCCACGCGATCGCGGCGGCGCACAACCTGCTGTCGGCGCTGATCGACAACCACATCCACCACGGCAATGCGCTGCGCATCGACCCACGGCTGATCACCTGGAAACGTGTCGCCGACATGAACGACCGGGCGCTGCGCAAGATCGTCGTCGGGATGGGCGGCACCGCCAACGGATTCCTGCGCGAAGACGGCTACGACATCGTGGTCGCCTCGGAGGTGATGGCGATCCTGTGCCTGGCACTGTCACGCCACGACCTGAAGGAGCGCCTGGGCCGCATCGTCATCGGCTACACGCAAGGCGAGCGGCAGCCGATCTACGCGCGCGACCTGAAGGCGCACGGCGCGATGGCCGCGCTGCTGAAGGACGCGATCAAGCCGAACCTGGTCCAGACGCTCGAAAACAACCCGGCCATCATCCACGGCGGGCCATTCGCCAACATCGCGCACGGCTGTAACTCGGTCACCGCGACCAAGGCCGGACTGAAGCTGGCCGACTACGTGGTCACTGAGGCAGGTTTCGGCGCCGACCTGGGTGCCGAGAAGTTCATCGACATCAAGTGCCGCATGGCGGGGTTGCACCCCGCCGCCGTGGTGCTGGTGGCCACCGTCCGCGCGCTGAAGTTCCACGGCGGCGTGAAGAAGGAAGACCTGAGCCTTGAAAACCTGGCGGCACTCGGACAGGGCATCGTCAATCTCGAGCGCCACCTGCACAACATCACCGAGCACTACGGCCTGCCGTGCGTGGTGTCGGTCAACCACTACACCGCCGACACCGAGGCCGAGATCGCGCTGCTGCAGGCCCGTGTCGAGGCGCTGGGGGCCCGCTTCGTCGTCGCACGGCACTGGGCTGACGGCGGCCACGGCGCCGAGGCGCTGGCGCACACGGTGGTCGAGCTGGCCCAGGGCTTCCATGGCCGCCACCGCGTCCTCTACCAGGACAGCGACACGCTGATTGCCAAGATCACGGCGGTGGCCACCAAGATCTACGGTGCCGGACAGGTCACGTTCGCCGAGTCCGCTCGCAAGCAGCTCGACGAGTGGAACGCCGACCATGGCCATTTCCCGGTGTGCATGGCCAAGACGCAGATGTCATTCTCGGCCGACCCGTCGCTGCGTGGCGCCCCCAGTGGTCACACGCTGAATGTGCGCGAGGTGCGGCTGGCCAACGGCGCCGGCTTCGTGGTCGCGATCTGCGGCGACATGATGACGATGCCCGGCCTGCCGGCGTCACCCGCGGCCGAACGCATCGACATCGATGACGACGGTCGGATCACGGGGCTCTTCTGACGGCCCCGATCGCTTGTCGTGCTTGAATCGACCCCCATGCAGCCTCACCCGGCATTGACTTCCAAACCACCCAGTGCCTGGCTTCTGATGCTGGTGGCCGCCGCCATCCTGATGATCACGATGGGCGCGCGGCAGTCGATGGGGCTGTTCGTGTCGCCGCTGAACACCCACACCGGACTGGGCATCGCCACCATCAGCTTCGCCATGGCGATCGGTCAGTTCGTCTGGGGCGCGGCCCAGCCCGTCTTCGGCGCGGTGGCCGACCGATGGGGGCCGGGGCGCGTGCTCGTGATGGGCGCGGTGCTGCTGGCCGCGGGTTCTGTGCTGACCACCCAGGTGACGAGCGAATGGGGGCTGATCGTGGCGCTGGGCGTGTTGAGCGCAGCCGGTGCCGGTGGCGGCAGCTTCTCGATCCTGATCGGCGCCACCGCTCAGCGGCTGCCGCCGGAGCGGCGCTCCTTCGCCAGCGGGTTCATCAACGCGGGCGGCAGCTTCGGGCAGTTCGTGTTCGCCCCGCTGAACCAGGCGGTGATGTCGTCTTTCGGCTGGATGCAGGCCATGTGGATGATGGCCGCGGCGGCGCTCACCACCGTACCGATGGCCTGGTGGCTGCGCGGCGAGAGAAAGAAGCCCGTGCAACAGGCTTCGGAGCGGCCGACTGCCGCAGCCGAGATGCCGCTGCAGCAGCAGTTGCGCCTCGCGCTGCGCGACCCCAGCTACTGGTGCCTGCATGCAGGTTTTTTCACCTGCGGCTTCCACATCGCCTTCCTCGTCACGCACCTGCCAGGCGAAGTGAATCTGTGTGGCCTGAGTGCCAACGTGGCGGCCACCTCGCTGGCCATCATCGGCCTCGCCAACGTCGGCGGCAGCCTGGCGGCCGGCGCTCTGGGCAACCGGGTGCGGATGAAGATGCTGCTGTTCTGGATGTATGCCACGCGTGCACTGGCCATCCTGCTCTACATGGCCGCCCCCAAGGAGCCCTGGACGTTCTATGTCTTCGCCGCCGTACTCGGTACCACCTGGCTGGCCACCGTGCCGCCCACGGCCGGACTGACGGCCAAGCTGTTCGGTACGCGCTACCTCGCCACACTGTTCGGCCTGACGCTGCTGAGCCACCAGATCGGTGGCTTCTTCGGCGCGTGGCTGGGTGGGCTCACGGTGGTGCAGACCGGCAGCTATGCCTGGATGTGGTGGGCCGACGCTGCGCTGGCCCTGGCCGCCGCGTTCGTCAACCTGCCGATCCGCGAGGCTCGACTTCCGGTGGCAGCGGCAGCAGCCTGACCGCGCCGGCAGCACCCACCACAGCAGATTCGGCCGCAGGCGACTGCCGGTTCGATGGGCCCGGTGCCCCTGATGTGACCGGTGCGGCGCACTCCACCCGACAATACGGCGCTTGCGCCCCCTGACCGCCCCATGAATCCGATCTCGCTGCCTCAATGCCTTCCTGTATCGCGTCGCTCGCTGGTCGCCGCTTGTGCTGCCGCTGCGGCGCTGCTGTCGGTGGGACCGCCAGCGCTTGCGCAGGCCCGAAAGCCCCTGCGGGTGGTGACCACCTTCACGGTGATCCAGGACATCGCCCAGAACGTGGCCGGGACCGCTGCGGTCGTCGAGTCCATCACCAAGCCCGGTGCCGAGATCCACGACTACCAGCCGACGCCGCTGGACGTGGTGAAAGCGCAGTCGGCCGATCTCGTGCTGTGGAACGGGCTGAATCTGGAGCGCTGGTTCGAGAAGTTCTACGACAACGTGAAGAACGTGCCCAGCGCCGTGGTCAGCGAAGGCATCGTCCCGATCGGGATCCGCGAAGGCCCCTACCTCGGCAGGCCGAACCCGCATGCCTGGATGTCGACCTCGAGTGCGCTGATCTACGTGGCCAACATCCGCAAGGCACTCGCTCAGGCCGACCCTGCAAACGCCGAGCTGTATGCCAAGAATGCTGCCGCCTACTCAGAACAGATTCGCGCCCTGGCAGAGCCGCTGAAGGCCCGGCTTTCCAAGGTGCCGGAGGCCCAGCGATGGCTGGTGAGCAGCGAGGGCGCGTTCGGGTACCTCACCCGGGACTTCGGCTGGCGCGAGGCTTACCTCTGGCCCATCAATGCAGACGAGCAGGGCTCGCCGCAGCAGGTTCGCCGCCTGATCGACCTGATGCGCAAAAATAGGATTCTCGTTGTCTTCAGCGAGAGCACGGTGTCGGACAAGCCGGCGCGGCAGGTGGCCAGGGAAACCGGGGCCCGCTACGGCGGCGTTCTGTATGTGGATTCGCTTTCGGCCAAGACGGGCGCTGTCCCGACCTATTTGAAGCTTCTCGAGGTGACCGTGGACACCATTGCCAACGGCTTCGGCCAATGATCAGCCGGATGCTGGCCTTCGGCCGATCGGTGCTGGCCTCGGCCGCGCCTCCCGCAGCGGGTCTGCGCGTCTCGGACATTTCCGTCTCGTACTCGAATGGCGTGCGCGCCATCGAAAACGCCAGTTTCGAGCTCGGTGCCTCGTCGATCTGCGCGCTGGTCGGAATCAATGGCTCGGGCAAATCGACGCTGTTCAAGACCCTGATGGGCTTCCTGACCCCCGCCAGCGGGAGCGTCTCCATTTCGGGGCTGCCCGTCCATGAGGCGCTCTCGCGCGGCCTGGTGGCTTATGTGCCGCAGAGCGAAGACGTCGACTGGACCTTCCCTGTGCTGGTCCGCGACGTGGTGATGATGGGGCGCTATGGGCACATGAACATCTTGCGGATGGCGTCTCGCGCCGACCATGCCGCCGTGGCCGACGCGCTCGACCGCGTCGGCATGAGCGCCTTCGCAGGCCGGCAGATCGGTGAGCTCTCGGGTGGGCAGCGCAAGCGCGTCTTCCTTGCGCGGGCGCTGGCGCAGGAGGCCACGGTGATCCTGCTGGACGAGCCGTTCACTGGCGTCGACGTCAAGACCGAAGACGCGATCATCACGCTGATGCGTGGCATGCGGGATCGAGGCTGCCTGATGCTGGTGTCCACCCACAACCTGGGCTCGGTCCCCAATTTCTGCGATCAGGTGATCCTCTTCAACCGCACCGTGCTGGCCTACGGCCCCACCGCGGTGGTGTTCACCGAGGACAACCTCGCCACGGCATTTGGCGGCGTGCTGCGCCACATCCGGCTGGGCGGCAGTGATCTTCACGATGATGCGGATACGCGCTCTGTCACTGTGCTGACCGACGACGAGCGGCCTCTCGTCTTCTACGGAGAGAAAGCCGACCCGGCCATCTTCGACCGCGAACGCGAGGGTCAGCAGTGATCGACCTGCTCCTCGAGCCGTTTCATTACAGCTACATGTTCAAGGCGATCTGGGTCAGCGCCCTGGTGGCTGGCGTCTGCGCGTTCCTGTCGTGTTATCTCGTCATGAAGCGATGGGCGCTGATGGGCGACGCACTGTCACATGCCGTGGTGCCCGGCGTGGCGATCGCGTTCCTCGTGGGGCTGCCCTATGCCGTGGGCGCTTTCGTGTCCGGATTGCTGGCCGCGGTGTCGATACTCGCCGTCAAGCGCATCACGCTGCTGCGCGAGGACGCCGTCATCGGCATCATCTTCACCAGCCTGTTCGCGTTCGGCCTGTTTCTGGTGTCGATGAACCCGACGTCGGTCAACCTGCAGTCCGTGATCTACGGAAACATCCTCGCGATTGCAGACGAGGACGCGAACCAGGTGATCGTGATCGCGGCCGTGTCTCTCGTGGTGCTCGGCGCGAAGTGGAAAGATCTGATGCTGGCCTTCTTCGACGAGGCCCAGGCGCGGGTGGTCGGGATCAATCCGCTCTGGCTGAGCATCCTGTTCTTCGTGTTGCTCTCCGCCTGCACGGTGGCCGCGCTGCAGACGGTAGGCGCCATCCTCGTGATCGCGATGGTCGTGACCCCCGGGGCCACCGCCTACCTGCTGACCGACCGCTTCGACCGCATGATCTTGCTGGCCATGACAGTCGGCGTGCTGTGCGGCGGGCTGGGCGCCTATGCCAGCTACTTTCTCGACGGCGCGACCGGCGGCCTGATCGTCGTGTTTCAGACGCTGGTGTTCCTCGCCGCGTTCGTCTTCGCACCCAAGCACGGGCGGCTGGCGACCTGGCGCAGAAACGCCGCGCAACGTGCCGCAGGCAGGGCGGCATGAACCTGCTCCATTGGTTTGCCGAACCCCTGACGCATGAGTTCATGCAACGCGGGCTCGTGGTCGCCGTGCTGGTGGGCACGGTCTGCGCGCTGCTGTCTTGCTACCTGGTGCTCAAGGGCTGGTCGCTGATGGGCGACGCGATCTCGCATGCCGTGCTGCCCGGCATCGTGCTGGCTTATCTGTGGTCCATCCCGCTCGTGATCGGGGCATTCGCCGCCGGTTTGGTCTGCACCAGCGCATCGGCCTACCTGCGTGAACATTGCCGGGTGAAGGAAGACTCGGTCATGGCGATCGTGTTCTCGGGCATGTTCGCCCTGGGCCTGGTCCTGTTCGTCAAGGTGGATTCCGATCAGCATCTCAATCACATCCTGTTCGGCAACATGCTGGGGGTGCGCTGGTCGGATGTGATCGACACCGCACTGATCGCCGTGCCCGTCAGCGCGGTCGTGATCGCCAAGCGACGCGACCTGCTGCTGTTCTGTTTCGACGCCGCGCATGCCCGGGCGATGGGACTGTCGGTGGGGATGCTGCACTACGGGCTGCTGGCACTGGTCGCGCTGGCTATCGTGGCCTCGCTCAAGGCCGTCGGTGTCATCCTGGTGATCGCGATGCTGATCACGCCGGGCGCCATCGGCTTTCTGCTGGCCAAGCAGTTCGGCCGGCTGAGCATGATCGCCGTGGCGGCTGCGGTGTCGTCCTGCGTGATCGGCACGATCGCGAGCTTTCACCTCGATGCGGCCACCGGGCCCACCATCGTCATGGTGCAGACCGCTTTCTTTATCGCGGCTTTGGCCTTCAGCCAGATCCAGGCCAGCTATCGGCGGCGTGCAAAGCGCGGCAGCGCAACCGTGCTGACCACGGCCCCCTGAAGCGCTCGCCGCTCTCGACCACACTCACTGCACGCTCAAGAACTTGGCACGCATCGCAGTCATCTGCGCCCACAACCGCCGCAACAGCGGCATGTACTCGGTTGATCTGGCGGCGCGCCAGTTCTTCGATCAGCTGGGCCTGGCACACGATCTGTTCGTCACCCAGCAGAGTTCGCGGGTCGGTGCGCTGCGCTACCGCCTGGTTCGAGATCTGGATGAGCTGCGCGGCTATGACACCGTCGTGTACTGGGGCGACTTCCTGAACAACCCGATGTGGGGGCAAGCCGACTACGCCGTGCGCGACGTCGCACGCCACGGCGTCGAGAACCTGAGCCAGGCATTCGACAACTGGCGCCGCCTCTATCTGCCTGACGACAGCGCACTGCCCGCATCGACCCGGGTGTTGGCGCTCGGCGGCTGCTTCATCGGCATGGAGCAGGCGCTGTCCGACGCATCGGTCAAGGCGTCGCTGCAGCAATTCACGAAGCGCAGCACCGCCGTGGTGGTGCGAGACCCGACGTCGTTCGAGCTGCTGCGTGCAGCCACCGACGCCGACCCTCGCGTGAGCCTCGGCTTCGATTGCGCCAGCCTGCTGCGCGCACGGGCACCATCACCCTGGCGCGCACCCTACTTCGCTTACAGCTTCGGTCGTGCGCTGACCCCCGAAGATGCGCGCGAGCTGGTCCGGCAGGTGGAACGTCAGACCCGGTTGCGTGGGGTGCCCATCCAGTGGCTGGGCCGGACCTGGCCGAAGGGCTTCAGCCATGCACGGTTCGTCGCCAATCTCACGCTGATGCGACATGCCCGCTTCTGCCTCACGGACACGTACCACTTCGCGATGAACAGCCTGTCGCAGGGCAGCCTGCCGGTGTGCGTCGTGCGCGACGAACCCGCCACGGCATCGACCTTGAACGAACTGAAGAAGATCCAGTTGTTGCGCATGGTCGGGCTCGATCATGCGTTGATGCACATTCCGGGCGAGACGATGCAACCGCTGCCGCCACTGACGATGTCCGAGCAGGCGCAAAGAGTGGCTGGCGCGGTGGTACACGCTGCCGGTGGCGATTGGCGTGCAGGCTACACAGATCGCCAGCGCGAATTCAGGGCCCAGATTCGCCAGCATTTCATCTGACAGGCAGACTATCGGCAAAGGGCAGGTGGCGATGGCCTGCAGTTTGCGGCAGCACAAGGAGAACAAGCTTGGGCATGATTTTCTGGGTCGCATTGGCGATCCTGGCGGTGTACGGCGTGATCCTTTTCAACAGCCTGGTGAGCGTGAAGAACGCGGTGGCCAAAGCCTGGGCGAACATCGATGTGCTGCTCAAGCAGCGTCACGATGAACTGCCCAAGCTGGTCGACACCTGCAAGCAGTACATGCAGCACGAGCAGGCCACGCTCGAAAAGGTGATCCAGGCGCGATCACGCGTGTCCGAAGCCCGTGCCTCGCAGAACATCGGCGCGCTGGGCTCCGCCGAAGGGGCCTTGCGCAGCGGCCTGGGAAGCCTTTTCGCACTGGTCGAGGCCTACCCAGAACTCAAGGCCAATGAACAGTTCCTGCACCTGCAGTCGCGCATCAGCGGGCTCGAGAACGCCATCGCCGACCGGCGCGAGTTCTACAACGAGAGCGTGAACATCAACAACGTCCGCATCGAGCAGTTCCCCGAACTGCTGATCGCCAAGTGGTTCAAGTTCAATCGCTTCGAAATGCTGCAGTTCGCAAACGAAGAATTGAAGGACGTAGACGTCGGCCAACGCTTCAAGCCTTGAGGTCGATTTCGCGCCAGTGGTGATCAACCTGCCTCGTCTGGCCGGGCTGCGCGAGCAGCACGCCCACCAGCTGGCCTTGATCAGCTATGCCGCGGTGGGCGGCTTCGGCCTGCATCTCGGCGAAGCGGCCGGCTGGCGAATCTGCCTGTGGCTGATCCTCGCGGTGGGTGCCCTGGCGGGGGTTGCGAGCTACCGCCGCGCACGCGCGATCGCCGACATCGCCACCTCGCGCATCGGCTCTGCGGCGCAGGGCTATGTCGAGGTGACGGGCCAGGCCAAGGCCGACCCTGGCGAGCTGATCCTCACCCCGTACAGCCAGATCGCCTGCATCTGGTACCGCTACCGCGTCTACTCGCGTGAAGAGCCCCGGGGCGAATGGCGGCAGATCGACAGCGGGTCGAGTCACACCACCTTCGAGGTGTCCGACGGCACTGGCGCCTGCCGGGTCGACCCCGAGTACGCCGAAGTGATGGCCCCCGAGCAGCGGGTGACGTACCGCGACGGCGACAAGCTGGTCGAAGAAATGCTGTTCGCCGGCAGCCAGATCTATGTGCTGGGGGAGTACACCACCGTGCGCGGCGAAGGAGAGGCATTGAGCGTCAGCGCCGATGTCAGCGCGCTGCTGACCCAGTGGAAAGCCGACCCCGTGCAACTGAAGAAGCGCTTCGATCTGAACGGCGACGGTGAGATCGACCTGCGCGAATGGGAGCTGGCACGGCGCCTGGCGACCAAGATGGTGGAGCGGCAGCATCGCGAGGTGCGCCAGCTGGGCGAGCTCAACATCTTGCGCGCCCCCCGTGACGGCCGCATGTTCCTGATCTCCACCCTGCCCCCGCACAAGACCAGGCGGCGCTACCTCTGGTGGAGCGCGTTTCACCTGGGCGTGGCCGCGCTGGCCATGGGGGCGCAAATCGCAATGAAGGGCTGACACGAGGCAGCGCTCGCGAAGGCAGCCCGCGTTTGGCCTGCCGACGCACTGGCGGGCCTCAGCTTGCACTGTGCGGAATTTAATGATCGTCTGCGCGCGGATTTTTGGCTCAAGCCGGCACGCTGCGGATTTCGAGCGATGATTCACCCGCGAGCAGCTGTGCAGCAGGGAGATCTGCGCCATCTGCGGAGCCACACGGCCTCACTGGATCAAGAATGAAATCATTCCACGGAAAAACACTGCTCACTGCACTTGTCATCTCGGTCTGGCTCACGGCCTGCAGCAATCAATCACCCGAACAGCAACTCCAATCTGCCAAGGAATATCTGCAGAAGAGTGACACCAAGTCGGCATTGATTCAGTTGAAGAGCGCACTGCAAAAGAATCCAGATCTCGGAGAAGCCCGGTTCCTGCTCGGAAAGCTGCTGCTGGAAGAAGGGGATGCCACTGGCGCAGAAATTGAGTTCCGCAAGGCGTTGGCGGCGAAGTATTCCGAACCCATCGTTGTCCCTGAACTCGCGCGCACGATGCTGCTGCTGGGCCAGGTGCAAAAAATGGTGGCTCAGTTTGGCTCCACCAAGCTCAATCAACCGTCTGCCGATGCCAGCCTGCAGACCTCGCTGGCAATTGCACACAACAGCCTCGGCAAACCACAAGCGGCTGAGGCCGCCTTGGCTGCCGCACTGGCGGCTGACCCGAACCACGTGCCGGCCTTGATGCTCAAGGCGCGCCAGAAAGTCGCAGCGCGCGACATCGACGGTGCCATGCAGGCGATGGACGACATCCTCGCGAAAGATCCGAAAAGCGCGGAAGGCTGGAAGCTCAAGGGCGACATCGTCCTGTATGCCCAGGGCAAAGTCGACGATGCGCTGGTCGCTTACCGTAAATCCACCGAAGTCGAACCGAAGTTCGTGCTGGGCCACCTGGCCGTGCTCTCCATCCTGCTGGAGAAAAACAAGCTCGACGAAGCGTCGGCACAACTGGAACAGATCAAGAAGCTCGCACCCAAAATCCCGGCTGCTAAGTATGCAGAAGCCCAGTTGGCGTACCAGAAGCAGGATTACAAACTGGCACGCGCGCTGTCACAGGATTTGTTGCGTCAGGCCTCGAACAACCCGCGTTACCTGCAGTTGGCCGGCGCCATTGAGCTGCAGACGAACTCGCTGGCACAGGCCGAGGTCTATCTGGTCCGTGCCGTTCAGACCGAATCCAAGAGTGCGTTGTCGCAACGCCTGTTGATCAAGACCTACCTGCAGTCGGGGCAGGCCCGCAAGGCGCTCGACACGTTGAAGAGCAGCACCGGCAAGGATGGCGTGGACCCGAGTTTCTATGCGCTGGCCGGCGAGGTCTACTTGCAAAACGGTGACGCCAAGAACGCAGAAGACTACTTCGCCAAGGCACTGAAGGCCGACCCGAGCAATGTGGCGACCCGCACCGCGTTGGCGGTGAGCCACTTGTCGAGTGGGCGGAATGACAGCAGCGCATTCGACGAGTTGGAAAGCATTGCCGAATCAAACAACGCGCCCAATGCCGACCTGGCCCTGATCAGCGCGCACCTGCGGCGCGGGGACTACACCAAGGCCCTGGCAGCGGTCGCCAAGCTGGAGTCCAAGCAACCTGACAAGCCGCTGGCCGCCAACCTGCGTGGCCGGATTCAAGTGGCGCAAAAGGACACGGCCGCTGCGCGCAAGAGCTTCGAGCAGGCCCTGGCGATCGATCCCACCTACTTTTCAGCCGCAGCCAGCCTTGCCGCGCTGGACATGCTGGACAAGAAGCCGGAAGAGGCAAAAAGGCGATTCGAAACCGTGCTAGCCAAGAGCCCGAAGCAAGGCCAGGCCTTGCTCGCGCTGGCAGAGCTCGCCGCGTTGCAAGGCGCTGGCAAGGAAGAAGTCGCCGGGCTGCTGACCAAGGCGGCCGAGGCCAACCCCACGGAGGTGGCGCCACGCCTGCTGCTCATCGACATGCATCTGCGCAATCAGGACAACAAGCTGGCCCTGGCCGCAGCGCAAAGCGCAGTCAGCGCAGCGCCCAGCAGCCTGGAACTGAGGGACGCACTGGGGCGCGCGCAGCAGGCTTCAGGTGATTTGAACCAGGCGACCGCCACGTTCGCCAAGCTGGTGGAAGATCAGCCGCTCTCGCCGCAGGCCCATCTGCGGCTCGCCGGCGTTCAGTACGCCAGCAAGAACACGGCATCGGCAGAGAAAAGCCTGCTCAAGGCCCTGGAATTGAAACCTGATTTTCTCGATGCACAGCGCAGCATGATCACCCTTCATCTGGAGGCCAAGAGGTATTCAGACGCCTTGACGGTAGCGCGTACTGTGCAGAAGCAGCGTCCGAACGAAGGCGTTGGCTATTCTTTTGAAGGAGAAATCAAAGGCGCGCAGAAGGACTGGGATGCCGCTGCGGCTGCCTACCGCGCTGGACTGAAGGTTGCCGAGGGAACTGAACTTGCGATCAAGTTGCACGCAGCCACGTTGGCCGGCAGCAAGACAGCCGAGGCAGATCGGTTTGCAGCCACCTGGGTCAAAGCACACCCCAAGGACACGCAATTTCGGTTTTACCTTGGCGCAGAAGCGATGGGAAACAGGCAGTACGCTGCGGCGGAAGCCATATTCCTTGATCTGATCCGCTCCCAACCCGAGAACGCGGCAGCCTTGAATAACCTGGCCTGGGTGAGCCAGCAACTGCACCGAGACAACGCCATCGACTACGCCGAGAAGGCCAACCGGCTCGCGCCGAACCAGCCTCCCCTGATGGACACGTGGGCGATGCTGCTGTCCGAGAAAGGGCAGCACGCCCAGGCCATTGAATTGCAGACTAAGGCATCGCTGGCACAACCTGCCAACACGGCCTTCAAGCTGAATCTGGCCAAGATATATCTGGCCGCCGGGGAGAAGGCCAAGGCGCGCGCCGAGCTGGATGCACTTGCCAAAATCATTGGCAAGCCTGCACTTCAAGATGAAGTAGCCGCGTTGCTCAAGAAACTGTAATCATCGCGGCCTGGCAATTCAGCGCAGTCGAAAAGCCAGTCGCCGCCGCCAACCCGTCCGGCCCCACGCGCCAAACCGACCCCGCCCATGCTGCCGTTACACAAGATCGTCTGGCACGAATGGCGCGCACGCCATCAACAGCCTGCTCGAGTGCCCGAGCCTTCCGAAGCCATGGAAGACCCGGAGCAGATCCGCGCCTACGTCAAGGCCTATGAATGGGGTGGGCCGACCACGGCGCTCCAACTGCACCACCTGAGTCAGTTGTCGGGCCTGATCCGCCCGGGCGACACCGTTCTTGATCTGGCGTGCGGCCCCGGTCCCCTCCTTCTCGAGCTGGCAGCGCTCTACCCCGATTGCCGTTTCATCGGTGCCGATCTGTCTCGCCCGATGCTGAGCGTTCTGCAGGAAACCAGCGCCGGACGCGGACTGAGCAATGTCGAAACCCTTTGCGACGACATTCGGCATCTGGCCAGCATCCCAGACGGCTCCATTGACCTGGTCATCACCACCTCGGCCTTGCACCACCTGCCCGATGCAACGTGTCTGCAGCAGGTCTTCCAGCGGGTGCGCAGTCTCTTGAAACCCGACGGCGGCCTGTACATCTTCGATTTCGGACTGGTCAAGTCACAACAGACGCGAGACCTGCTGGTGGCCGACGTGGCGAAGAAAGCCCCAGCCATCACGGCCATCGACTACGCTCATTCTCTGCGCGCCGCTTTTCCGGTCTCGCAAGTCATCGAGCTGGCACGCAGGGAGCTCGGATTGCCGCTGCAGGCTCAGGTCAGCAGCTTGGTCGATTTTTTCTATTTCATCCGCACGGCTGATCGAACCGCTCCCTCTGCGCACGTCAGTCGCTACGTGGACGGGATCAGCAAACGATGTGGCCTGGCGTCTCGGCTGGAGAGATCGATGCTCGAAACGATGCAGCGCACCGCTTGAATCGATTTCAGTCGAGGCCATAAAAAAAGCTCTCCCGAGGGAGAGCTTTTCTACGCCAGAGCTACCTGATTCAGACGCTGCGACGACGCGAGGCGAATCCCAGACCAGCCAGAGCCAGACCGACCAGAGCCAGCGAACCAGGCTCAGGAACCTTCTGGAACTCGGCGCTCACGTCACCTGCCAACGAGAACAGACCTGGAGCCACCGTTTCGACGGTACCGTCGTTGATGTCGCCATCGCTGTAAACGCGCACATAGAAGGGACGCGGAGCAATAAAGAAGGTTTCGCCATCCGGAGCCAGGGTGAACTCGTCGAATGTGACAGCGAAGCCGTCGGTGCCAGCGCTTGCGCTGGTCGTGCCGGAGCCGCTGAACAGGGCGGTCGAGCTACCCAACAGAACATCGTTGCCGTCGCCACCGGTGTACGCCAACGACGAGTCGTCAATGGTCGTCAATCCAAGGGCCGAACCACCATTCTTGTCGCCGTACAGTTTCAAGCTTGCGGCGTTTGCACTGAACGAATTCGCGCCAGTGATGAAGCCGGAGGCCGTGACGACTGCATAAATGTTGTAGTCGTTCGTGATGCCCGTCTGGGTGACAGGCGCGCCGCCGAAGACGTACGAGTTCCAAGAGGCGACGATGGTCGCGTTAAACTTGAGAACGGCACCATCCAGATAGACCTGCAGCTTCTCAACGTAGGAGCCATTGAGGTTGCCGACCTTGAAACCCGTCAGAGCGGATTGAGCACCTTCGCCAGAGCAGGCGACTTGGTTGCCGCTGATCGCAGGGCTGGTGTCGTAACCGATCGTGCTGACGCAGAAAGGCAGACCTTCGGCAGCGGCTTGGCCTGCTCCGAAGACCAAAGGAGCAGCCAGAGCGACCGCTGGAAGAATACGTTTGAGGATCATGGTTGAACTCCCGAAAGGAATGAAAGCGAACTGTCCAACATTGATTAGCAATCGACGTGCCAATATATATTCTTCATGTAAATCAACAAGTTAGATTCGTTTTTACGTCCTCCCCCGCGGTCACTGTAAAGCGTTTCGACACTCCGGAGCAGGACTTCACAGCGGGTCTTGCCCGCCGCAACCCATGCCGATCCCGCCTGCGGCCCAGTGGGGCGACCAACACAGTAGCTGCCAGGGTGTGACATGCAGAACAAGACTTCCATTAAGACGCGCGAAGAAATCGCCCTCGCCTACAAGTCCGAACCCTGGTGGTACGACGTTCGGGGCTTCTTCATCCTGACCTTCGCCTACAACAGCACGTTGACCGAGCAACTGCGGTTTTTCGGTCCGAACTTCGGCGCGCGGCATCTGGAGGTGGCCTGTGGCACGGGCACATTGCTCGAGCTGATCTTCCACTGGCGCCGCTGGAAGAAGCTGCCAAGTGTTCAGGTCGTTGGGGTCGATTACGCCGAGCCCATGCTGGCCGGTGCGCGACATCGCTTCGCTGGCAAGCCCGATCTCGAATTCCTGCACGGCGACGTGGCCGAGATGCCCTTCGACGATGCCTCATTCGACACCGCCAACGTCGCGAATGCGGTGCATTGCTTTCCTGATGTAGCCGGTGGCCTGCGCGGCGTGTTGCGGGTGCTCAAACCTGGGGGCACGATGGCCACGAATGTGCTGCTTTTCCCCAGAGGACGCTGGCCGCTGCGCCCGCTTGCCGAACGCATCAATCGCTGGGGCATGCGAAAAGGAATTCTGTACACGCCTTATGAACGAGACGACATTCGACGGCGCATCCTCGATGCCGGCTTCGAGATCGTGACCGAGGCTGTTTCCGGCAACTGCTACAACGTGCTGGCGCGCAAACCCGCAGCGCAATAATCCGCCCCGCCATTCCAAACCGCGGGTTGAACATCGCTACACACTCCTTCGATTACTCGGCAGCGTTCTCGCGCAACATCGGTTGGGTCACCCCGTCTGAGCAGGCGGTACTGCGTGGCGCCCGAGTCGCCATCGCGGGCCTCGGGGGAGTCGGTGGCGCGCACCTGCTGACCTTGTGCCGCCTCGGCATCGCCAGCTTCAACATCGCCGATTTCGACCACTTCGAGGTGCACAACTTCAACCGGCAGGCCGGTGCGTCGATGCCATTCGTGGGCCAGCCCAAAGTCGACGTGCTGGCGCAGCTGGCCCTGGACGTGAACCCCGAAGCCGATCTGCGCAAATTCGGCCAAGGGGTCACGCCGGACAACGTGGACGAGTTTCTGCGCGATGTCGATCTGTACGTGGACGGGATCGACTTCTTTGCCATCGAGGCCAGGCGCATGGTGTTTGCCGCCTGCCGTGATCGCGGCATCCCGGCGCTCACGGCCGCGCCGCTGGGCATGGGGGTCTCGCTGCTCTACTTCGATCCGAAGGGGATGAGCTTCGAGGACTACTTCCGGCTGGAAGGGCAGCCCGTGCAGGAGCAGTACGCCCGTTTCATTGCCGGGCTGTCACCGGCCATGCTGCAGCGCCGCTACCTCGTTGCCGCAGAAGCGGTCAACTTCGCCGAGATGCGAGGCCCCTCGACGATGATGGCCTGCGACCTGTGCGCGGGGGTGATGGGCACCGCGGCATTGAAGGTGCTGCTGGGTCGAGGCAGGTTGAAAGCGGCTCCATGGGCGATGCAGTTCGATGCCTACCAGCAGGCATTGCGTTTCACCTGGCGGCCCTTCGGCAACGACAACCCGCTGCAGCGGCTGCTGCTGGCGCTGGTGCGATCCAAGCTCAAGGGCGACGCCTGAGGTCCCGGCCGAGGCGCCCGCTCAATTGCCGGGCTCGGCATCGTGAACGGACCACTCTTCGGACGCATCAGCCACCTCACTCGTGCGTGACAGGCGGCCCGGCTCGTTGTGGTGATCCTCCATGCCCTCGATCTTGCGACGCCAATCCATGCCTGGGTTCTCGATGCGAAACCCGAAATAGGGGCCGCCTGTGGCCAGGATGCTTCGAACCACCACCGCATCGGCCGTGGCCACCAGCCCTGCGCCCAGTTGAATGCGGACCACCCCGCTCGCCTGCTCGGGCAGCGACACCGGGGCGCGCGCCAGAAAGCCGTTGAGAGAAGCATCGATGACTTCCAGCTCCACCGTCTGCTGGGCGTTCAGCTGACCGAGCTCCAGCGTCGCGGGGCACTTGAGCGAATAACGCCGATGACGCCGCAGGGACTCCTGCATGGCCGACTCGTCTTCGACCGTCGGCAGCACACCGCCGTAGCTGTCTTCATGGTAGATGGCCTTGAGCAGCCGGCGACGCCTCTGGTCGAGCTGCTCGAAGACCTGCGTTTTCCGGTTGAAAAAGTAATCGAGCAACGCAGGCGACATCACAGGATCGTTGGTCGTGTAATAGGTGCGTGCCGGGAACTTGATGTGGGGCAGCGAGACCTTGGTGAAGTAGTGATGCAGATTCTTGTTGGGCCGACGCCCTTCATAAGCCTCGTAGAACTGCTGGGGCGCGGCTTGCAAGTCCAGCGTCGCACCAACGGCGGGTGCACCGTTGGCGAAGTCGTAACTGTTCACGACGTCGGCCTGAAGTCGCTGGAAGAACAGCAGCGACTCGTACATCTCGATGTGCTTCGGATTGACCGCGATGACGAGATGGCGTGTGTCGAAGTACTCGGTGCAGTACTGGTACATGAACTTCATCAGCGGGAACAGGATCGTGCCGCCGGTGTCACGGAAATCAGCGTGCACCGCGAGCGCCGAGATTTCAGCGATGCGCCCTGGCTGTGCCCGCACCGCCGTCAGGTCGAAGGCCGACTGCATCGGAAATCCGAACACGCCTTCGCGGATGATGGAGAGCGTCCCGACGATCTGCTCGTCGAATTTCGCGAACAAGGTGGTGGTGGTTGGCAGGGCGTGGTACGGCGTCACGCGCAGGCCCGACGGATCGGGCTTCATGAAGCCGCTGGCCACGTAAGCCTCGTGCAGCAGTGAAAAGCAGCCCTCCAGCTCTGGTTGCGTCGCAGCAATGCCGAGCGTCAACCGAGGGTCCGGGTTGGGGTTGCAATCGACCATGCGCCGATACAGCGCAAAGCGCGTCTCGCGCGGCAGTCCGCTCAATGCCGCACGGGCGAGTCGCGGTATGCGTCGTGTGGGGCGAGCTTCCGAGGAGTCTGTCATGACCGATTTGCCGAATGGCTGCCGCTACAGTGCGAAGCGACCAAGCCAAGGCTGCTTGCATAGTACAAGTGATTCCGCGCCGTGCAGCGTGGAAATGCCGGGCCACAGCCGCGCTGTTTCCAAGCACATGGAAGCCGCTGGCATGCTGGAATCGAAGGTGGGTTGCTGAGCTCGGACATGCAGAAAGTGCGATCGTGAGAACACTGACGTTAGCTTGGCGCAATCTGCTGCGCAATCGGCGGCGGTCACTGATGACCCTGATCGCGATGGTGCTCGGTCTGGTGGCCGTGCTGCTGTTCGGCGGTTACGTCACCGACATCCGGCACGGCCTCCAATCGGAGTTCGTCCGGCGCACGGGGCACCTTCAGGTCCAGCACCAAGACTACTTCCGGCTGGGCAGCGGCAACCCGACGGCTTATGGCATCGCGTCTTACGAGCGGATCGTCTCGGCCATCAAGCAAGACCCCGTGCTCGCGCCGCTGCTGGTGGTGGTGACGCCGACCTTGCAGTTTGGCGGCGTCGCTGGCAACTTCGCAGCCGGCGTGTCGCGCACAGTTCTCGTCAACGGGGTGGTGGTCGACGACCAGAACCGCATGCGCAGCTGGAACGATTACGGGATGCGCATCCTGTCCCGCCACCTGTCGCTCACCGGCACCGACCGCGATTCGGCCGTGATCGGGACGGGCGTCGCTCGCGTGCTGGAGCTCTGCACCGCGTTGAAGGTGCCTGATTGCGCCTCCGCAGCGCCGAAGGTCGAACAGCAAGGCGCGGATCTGCCCAGCGACATCGCCGACCTGACAGGATCGGCGTCGAAGCAACAGCCTGCGCGATCGGTCGACGGTGCACAGCGCATCGAGCTTCTGGCCGGCAACGCACGCGGGGCACCCAATGTGGCGACCGTCAATGTGGTGCGCGCCGAGTTCCAGGGCTTGAAAGAACTGGACGATGTCTATGTGGGGCTGCACTTGTCCCAGGCCCAGAAGCTGATCTACGGTACCGGGCCCGCGCAGGTCACCGCCATCGTGCTTCAACTGCACCACACCGACCAGATTCCTGAGGCAAGAGAACGGCTGGAGCAGATCCTCAAGACAACGCTGAAGGATGAGCCGCTGGCCGTCTTCGACTACGAGACGCTGAATCCGTACTACGGCCAGGCGCTGGCGATGTTTGCGTCGATCTTTGGTTTCATCGCCATGTTGATCGGCGCCATCGTGCTGTTCACTGTCAGCAACACGATGAGCATGGCGGTGATCGAGCGCACGGTCGAGATCGGCACCTTGCGTGCCATCGGCCTGCGGCAGAAGGGGATCAAGGCGATGTTCCTGACCGAGGGCATCGTCCTCGGTTGCTTCGGCGCCGTGCTCGGGATCGGCGCCGCGCTCGGCGCCGCGTGGCTGATCAATCAGCTCGGACTGACCTGGATCGCCCCAGGCCGCATCGAGCCCTCGCCACTGGCCGTGAGCCTGCACGGCGAGCATGGGTTGATGCTGGTCAGCGCGGCCGGCCTCGTGGTCGTGGCCGCGCTGTCCGCAATCCTGCCCGCCTCACGCGCGGCGCACATGAACATCGTGGATGCCCTGCGCCACGCGTGAGCGCGGTCTTCAGCGCCGCGCCGGTGGCAGGTCGGTGCAGCTGCCGTGTGCCACCTCGGCGGCCATGCCGATGCTTTCACCCAGCGTTGGGTGCGGGTGGATGGTCTTGCCGATGTCGACCGCATCGGCGCCCATCTCGATGGCCAAGGCCACCTCGCCGATCATGTCGCCCGCGTGCGTCCCGACGATGCCCCCGCCCAGGATGCGGCCGTGGCCGTGAGCCTCTGGGCTGCCATCGAACAGCAGCTTGGTGTAGCCCTCGTCGCGGCCATTGGCAATCGCGCGGCCTGAGGCCGTCCACGGGAACAGCCCCTTCTTGACCGGGATGCCCTTGGCCTTGGCCTCGTCTTCCGTCAAACCGACCCAGGCCACTTCGGGGTCGGTGTAAGCGACGCTCGGGATCACCCGCGCGTCGAACTGTGCCTTGCTGTCGCCAGCGGCCACTTCGGCGGCCACATGCGCCTCATGCACCGCCTTGTGCGCCAGCATCGGCTGACCGACGATGTCGCCGATGGCGAAGATGTGGGGCACGTTGGTGCGCATCTGTACGTCGACGGGGATGAATCCGCGATCACCGACGATCACACCCGCCTTGTCGGCACCGATCTTCTTGCCATTCGGCGTGCGGCCCACAGCTTGCAACACGAGGTCATAGACACCTTCGCTCTTGGTGCCATCCAGGCCTTCGAACTGAACCTTGATGCCGTCGGCGGTGGCCTGGGCACCCACGGTCTTGGTCTTGAGCATCAACTTGTCGAAGCGGTGCGCGTTCATCTTCTGCCACACCTTCACCAGATCGCGGTCGGCGCCCTGCATCAGGCCGTCGAGCATCTCGACCACATCCAGACGGGCGCCGAGCGTGCTGTACACCGTGCCCATTTCCAGGCCGATGATGCCGCCGCCGATCACCAGCATGCGCTCGGGCTTCTGGCGCAACTCGAGCGCGCCGGTGCTGGTCACGATGCGTGGGTCGTCCTTCGGCAGGAAAGGCAGCTTCACCGCCTCGGAACCGGCGGCGATGATGGCGTTCTTGAACTTGATCGTTTGCGCCTTGCCGTCGGCACCGGTGACCTTCAGGTGGAAAGGATCGGCGAACTCGCCCACCCCGTTGACCACCGTCACCTTGCGCATCTTGGCCATGGCGGCCAGGCCGCCAGTCAGCTTGCCGACCACCTTGTTCTTGTGCGACAGCAGCTTGCCCAGGTCGACCTCGGGCTTCTGGAAGGTGATGCCCAGGTCGGCGAAGTGCGTCACCTCGTCCATCACCGAGGCCACGTGCAGCAGCGCCTTGCTCGGGATGCAGCCGACATTCAGGCAAACACCGCCCAGCGTGGGGAAACGCTCCACCAGCACGGTCTTGAGCCCCAGGTCCGCACCGCGGAACGCGGCCGAATAACCCCCAGGGCCAGCGCCCAGCACGAGCAGATCGCACTCGACATCGGCACCGCCGGCGTAACTTGATGCCTGTGGCGCCGGTGCAGCAACTGCTGGGGCAACAGGCGCTGCGGGTGCTGGCGCCACTGCGACAGGTGCGGGTGCAGCCGCCGATGCGGCCGCAGCCTCAATAGACAGGATCACCGAGCCTTCGCTGACCTTGTCGCCGATCTTGACTTTCAGTTCCTTGACGACGCCTGCCGTCGAGGATGGGATTTCCATCGAGGCCTTGTCGCTCTCGACGGTGATCAGGCTTTGCTCGGCCTTGATCACATCACCAGGCTTCACCAGCACCTCGATGATCGCCACGCTCTTGAAGTCGCCGATGTCCGGGACCTTCACTTCGATGATTGCCATGTCGTGCTCCTTGGGGTCAGAGCACGATGCGGCGGAAGTCCGCCAGCAGCGATGCGAAATAGACGTTGAACCGTGCGGCGGCAGCGCCGTCGATCACGCGGTGATCCCAGCTCAGGCTGAGCGGCAGGATCAGGCGCGGCACGAACTGCTTGCCATCCCAGCGCGGCTCGGTGCTGCTCTTGCACACGCCCATGATGGCCACTTCCGGCGCATTGATGATCGGGGTGAAGTAGCGCCCGCCGATGCCGCCCAGGCTGCTGATGCTGAAGCAGCCACCGGTCATGTCGGCCGGGCCGAGCTTGCCGTCGCGCGCCTTCTTGGCCAGCTCGCCCATCTCGGTGCTGATCTCGAAGATGCCTTTCTTGTCGGCGTCTCTGATCACCGGCACGACCAGGCCATTGGGCGTGTCGGCAGCGAAACCGATGTGGAAGTAGTTCTTCAGCACGATCTGCTCGCCGTCCAGCGAGGCATTGAACTGCGGGAATTTCTTCAGCGCGGCCACCGCCGCCTTGATCATGAAAGCGAGCATCGTCACCTTGACGCCCGACTTCTCGTTTTCCTTGTTGGTGGCCACGCGGAAGGCCTCCAGGTCGGTGATGTCGGCTTCTTCGTGGTTGGTGACGTGAGGAATCAGCACCCAGTTGCGGTGCAGGTTGGCACCGCTGATCTTCTGGATGCGGCTCAGGTCCTTGCGCTCGATCGGGCCGAACTTGGCGAAGTCGACCTTCGGCCAGGCCAGCAGGCCCGGGAAGGCGCCGCCATCGCCGGCGGGAGCTGCACTCTTCTGCGCCGCCGTGGCGACGCTGCCGGCCATCACGGACTTGACGAAGCCCTGGACGTCGTCTTGCGTGATGCGGCCCTTGGGCCCTGTACCGACCACCTCGTGCAGCGGCACACCGAGTTCGCGCGCAAATCGACGCACCGACGGCGAGGCGTGCGGCAACGCGCCCTTGGGCGCCGTCGGATCGTGTGCAGGCATGGCAGCAGCAGGTGCCGAAGCAGCCACCGGGGCCACAGCGGCGGGCGCCGCTGCGGGGGATGCCGCAGCGGCTGCGGGCGCAGGGGCCGGCGCCGAAGCAGCAGATGCGCCAGCGGCACCCTGCAGGAGAGCGATCAACGTGCCCTCCTTCACCTTGTCACCGACCTTGACTTTCAACTCGCTGACCACGCCGGCGTGCGACGACGGAATTTCCATCGATGCCTTGTCGCTTTCCACCGTGATCAGACTCTGCTCGACCTTCACGCTGTCGCCTGGCTTGACGAACACCTCGATCACGGCCACTTCCTTGAAGTCGCCGATGTCAGGCACACGGACTTCGACCGGGCCTGCGGCCACTGCGGGGGCTGCAGGCGCCGCAGCGGGCGCGGCCACCGGAGCGGGTGCCGGCGCTGCCGCGGGGGCCGCTGCGGGTGCAGCCGCCGCGGCAGGCGCAGCAGCGCCCGCGGACTCCAGCAGCAGGACCAGCACGCCCTGGCTGACCTTGTCGCCCAGCTTGACCTTCATTTCCTTCACCACGCCGGCATGCGACGAGGGAATTTCCATCGACGCCTTGTCCGACTCCACCGTCAGCAGGGACTGGTCGACGGCAACCGTGTCGCCCGGCTTGACCAACAACTCGATGATCTCGACATCCTTGAAGTCGCCGATGTCCGGCACCTTGACTTCTACCGTGGCCATGTCTTCTCTCCGTTCTTGTTATGCGTACAGGGGATTGATCTTGTCGGCATCGATGCCGTACTTCGCGATGGCCTCGGCCACCTTGGCGGCGGGCACCGAGCCTTCATCGCTGAGCGTCTTGAGCGCGGCCACCACGATGTAGTGGCGATTCACCTCGAAGTGCTCGCGCAGCTTGCTGCGGAAGTCGCTGCGACCGAAGCCATCGGTGCCCAGCACCTTGTAAGTCCGGCCCTTCGGCATGAAGGCACGGATCTGCTCGGCGTAGTTCTTCATGTAGTCGGTGCTCGCCACCACCGGGCCGGCGTGCGCGGCCAGTTGCTGGGTGACATACGGCACCTTGGCTTCGGCGGTGGGGTGCAGCAGGTTCCAGCGCTCGACGTCCTGGCCTTCGCGCGTCAGTTCGTTGAAGCTCGGGCAGCTCCAGACGTTGGCGGCGACGCCCCAGTCGGCCTCGAGCAGCTTCTTCGCTTCGATGCTCTCGCGCAGGATGGTGCCGCTGCCCAGCAGGTTGACACGCAGCTTCTTCTTGGCAACGCCCTCCTGCAGCAAATACATGCCCTTGATGATCTGCTCTTCGGTGCCGGGCTTCAGACCGGGCATCGGGTAGTTCTCGTTGAGCAGGGTGATGTAGTAATAGACGTTTTCCTGCCGTTCCACCATGCGCTTCAGGCCGTGGTGCAGGATCACACCGACCTCGTGCGCGAAGGTCGGGTCGTAGCTGATGCAGTTGGGAATGGTGCCGGCGAGGATGTGGCTGTGGCCGTCTTCGTGCTGGAGGCCTTCGCCGTTGAGCGTGGTGCGGCCGCTGGTGCCGCCGAGCAGGAAGCCGCGCGCCTGCATGTCGCCGGCGGCCCAGGCCATGTCGCCGATGCGCTGGAAGCCGAACATCGAGTAGTAGACGTAGAACGGGATCATGATCCGGTTGTTCGTCGAGTAGCTGGTCGCTGCAGCGATCCAGCTGCCCATGCCGCCGGCTTCGTTGATGCCCTCTTGCAGGATCTGGCCGTTCTGGGCCTCGCGGTAGTACATCACCTGGTCCTTGTCGACCGGGGTGTAGTTCTGGCCTGCGGGGTTGTAGATGCCGATCTGGCGGAACAGGCCTTCCATGCCGAAGGTGCGGGCCTCGTCGACCAGGATCGGCACCACGCGCGGGCCGAGTGCCGCGTCACGCAGCAACGTGTTCAGGAAGCGCACATAGGCCTGCGTCGTGCTGATCTCGCGGCCGTCGGCGGTGGGCTCCAGCACGGCCTTGAAGGTTTCCAGCGGCGGCACAGTGAACTGCTCATCGGCTTTCGGGCGGCGCTTGGGCAGATACCCGCCAAGCGCCTGACGGCGCTCGTGCAGGTACTTCATCTCCGGCGTGTCATCGGCCGGCTTGTAGAACGGGATGTTGGGCAGATCGGCGTCGGAGATGGGGATGTTGAAGCGATCACGGAAGCGGCGGATGTCGTCGTCGGTGAGCTTCTTGGTCTGGTGCGCGGTGTTCTTGCCTTCGCCCGACTCGCCCATGCCCCAGCCCTTCACCGTCTTCACGAGCAGCACGGTCGGCTGTCCCTTGGTGCTGTTGGCCTTGTGGAAGGCGGCGTAGACCTTGCTCGCGTCGTGCCCGCCGCGGCGCAGGTTCCAGATGTCGCTGTCGCTCATCTTGGCCACCATCTCCAGCGTGCGCGGGTCACGGCCGAAGAAGTGCTTGCGGACGAAGGCGCCATCGTTGGCCTTGAAGGCCTGGTAGTCGCCGTCGAGCGTGTCCATCATGATCTTGCGGAGGGCGCCGTCCTTGTCCTTGGCCAGCAGGCTGTCCCACTCCTTGCCCCATATCAGCTTGATGACGTTCCAGCCTGAACCGCGGAATTCGCCTTCCAGCTCCTGAATGATCTTGCCGTTGCCACGCACCGGGCCGTCCAGGCGCTGCAGGTTGCAATTGACGACGAAGATCAGGTTGTCGAGCTTCTCGCGCGCCGCCAGACCGATGGCGCCCAGGCTCTCGGGCTCGTCCATCTCGCCGTCACCGCAGAACACCCAGACCTTGCGGTTGGCGGTGTCGGCAATGCCGCGGGCATGCAGGTATTTCAGGAAGCGCGCCTGGTAGATCGCCATCAATGGGCCCAGGCCCATCGACACCGTGGGGAACTGCCAGAACTCGGGCATCAGCTTCGGGTGCGGGTAGCTGCTCAGCCCCTTGCCAGCGCCTTCCTGGCGGAAATTCAACAGCTGCTCTTCGGTCAGCCGCCCTTCCATGAACGCACGGGCATAGATGCCAGGCGAGCTGTGACCCTGGATGTAGAGGCAGTCACCACCGTGGCCCTCGCTCTCGGCGTGCCAGAAATGGTTGAAGCCCGCCGCAAACATGTGCGCGAGCGAGGCGAAGCTGCTGATGTGACCACCGAGGTCGCCGCCATCGGCTGGATGCAGGCGATTGGCCTTGACCACCATCGCCATGGCGTTCCAGCGCATGTAGGCGCGCAACCGGCCTTCCAGATCGAGGTTGCCGGGGTTGCGCTCCTCTTCGTTAGGCTCGATCGTGTTGACGTAGCCGGTGGTGGCCGAAAACGGCATGTCGATGCTGTTTTGCCGTGCGTGCTCCAGCAACTGCTCCAGCAGGAAGTGAGCGCGTTCCGGGCCTTCGCCCTCGATGACGGCCGACAACGCGTCAAGCCACTCGCGGGTTTCCTGTGAATCGACGTCGCTGGCAGGTACGCTGGCATCGCCAGCAGGGTGATCGGGCATTGCGGACATGGTGTCTCCGGACGAACGAGCTGTTGTTATCGAGATGCATTCTCGCATCTGCATGATTCTGAATCGGGCCGCATCCAGCTTGAGATTCTCAGGAACCACGGGTTCTGACGGGCATCCATTTTGAACCAAGCAGGCATCCGCGATGGCGCAGGCGGGATCGATAATTGCCGCCATGCGACTTCCCCTGAACCTCGGCAAACGATTGCGAAATGCGCCGCAATTTGAGCGCCGTGGATTCAGTCGCTGGTGGCGCAAGCAATCCCCGGCACGCCAGGATCGCTACGCAACGCTGGCCCCATTGGCCTCGGTGTTGCTGTTTCTGGCGGCCATCATTTCGGCCTTCTGGTACCTGCGCAACGAAGCATCCCAGCGCGCAGGCGATTCGGTGCGACGCGACACCGAGGTCGCGCAGCAGCACATCCGGTTGCGCCTGATCGAGAACGAAGAGCAGCTCGGCCGCATCGCCCAGGAGCTGGTGGTGCACCGCCCCGACCGCAATCTGTTCCTGCGAAACGCGGCCGACCTGATCCGGGAGCACCCTGAGATCAGCCGCATCTACTGGCTGGACCCTGAACGGGAGGTCGTGGCGATGCAAGCCGCACGCGGCCACAGGATCGACAACGACCCGGCCGTGGTCGCCGAGCAGCTGGGCAACTCCTTGCCCCGAGAAGGCACCGACAGCGCACCGGAGAACGCGTTCCGCGCCGCGCGCAAGTCGCGCGACACCGTGTATTCCGCCGCATTCACCGGCAACGCGCAGGCCAAGGCCGTGCAGGTGCACCTGCCTTTGATGGTGCGCAACGTCTTCCTCGGCATGCTGGTGGCCGAGTACCCGGTCGACAACCTGATCCGCCTGCTGGTGCCCTCCGATGTCAGCGCCCGACACGTGATCAGCCTGATCGATCCGGCAGGGCGCCTGCTTGCCAGCACGGTGATGCTGATGCCGGGCCAGGATCTGCGCGCGGCCAGCATCTCTCATGACGTGCCGGTCCTGCCGTCGGGCAATTCGCTGATGCTGCGTGGACAGGGCTACCGCACCTCCGGCGGGCTGGTCAGCAACACGCTGTTCTGGATGGTGGTGGCCCTGAGCGTGCTGACGGTCTGGACGCTGCTGATCACCTGGCGTCACATGCGCCGACGCTCGCAGATGCAGGCGGCGTTGGTGTCCGAAGCGAATTTTCGGCGTGCGATGGAGAACTCGATGCTCACCGGCATGCGCGCGATGGACATGGAAGGTCGCATCACCTACGTGAATCCCGCGTTCTGCGAAATGACCGGGTTCAGCGAGCAGGAACTGATCGGCCGAACGCCGCCCTTCCCTTACTGGCCACCCGATCGTCAGGAAGAAAGCCATCGGCTGTTGCAGCAGGAGCTCGAGGGCCGCAGTCCGGCGGGCGGCATCGAGATCAAGGCCATGCACAAGAACGGGGAGCTGTTCGACGCGCGCATGTACGTGTCGCCCCTGGTCGATCCGAAGGGGCAGCAAACCGGCTGGATGACGTCGATGACCAACATCACCGACGCCAAGCGGGTGCGCGACCAGCTGGCTGCCTCGCACGAGCGGTTCACCACCGTGCTCGAGGGGTTGGACGCCGCGGTGTCGGTGCTCTCAGTGCAGCAGGGCGAACTGCTGTTTGCCAATCGGTCCTACCGGCTTTGGTTCGGCAGCGATGCGCTGGGCCATGCCTTGCTGGCGGGCGACGATGTCGATGTCATCCCCGGCAGCGAGTCCGATGACTCGGTGGAAAGCATGGGAGGCTTGCCCACCCAGGAGCTGACGGAAATCAACTCCGATCCGCGCGAGGTGCTGATCGAGCCGCTGAACAAATGGTTCGACGTGCGGGTGCGCTACCTGCAATGGACCGACGGCCGACTGGCGCAGATGCTGATCGCCACCGACGTGACGGCGCGGCGCCGAGCTGAAAGCCAGGCGGCCAGCCAATCCGAGAAGGCCCAGATGACCAGCCGCCTGGTGACGATGGGAGAGATGGCGTCGTCGGTGGCGCATGAGCTGAACCAGCCGCTGACAGCCATCGCCAACTACTGCAACGGCATGGTGTACCGGGTCACGAACAACGCGATCGAAAAAGACGACCTGATCGCCGCCCTGGAGAAGACATCCCGGCAAGCGCAACGCGCCGGACAGATCATCCACCGCATCCGCGCCTTCGTGAAGCGCAGCGAGCCGCAGCGCCAGGCGGCGAGCGCGCAAACCATCGTCGACGACGCGGTTGATCTGGCCAGCATCGAGCTGCGACGACGACGGGTGTCCATCCACACCTACGTGGCTCAGCGCTTGCCAACCCTGATGGTCGACCCGATCCTGATCGAGCAGGTGGTGCTCAATCTGCTGAAGAACGCGGCCGAAGCGATCGACTCGGCGAAGCTGCCACCAGCGCGACGCAACATCGAATTGCGGGTGGTGCCGAGGCGCACCGCCGAAGAAGGTGATGTCATCGAATTCCGTGTGACCGACATGGGCCCGGGGATCAAACCGGAAGTGCTGGCGCGGCTGTACGAGGCGTTTTTCTCCACGAAACCGGAAGGATTGGGCATCGGCCTGAGCCTGTGTCGCTCGATCATCGAGTCGCATCGGGGCCGGATGCGGGCCGAGAACCTCTACAATGGAGGGTCGGTTTCCGGTTGCTGTTTCGTGTTTACGCTGCCTGTGGAGACCGGCCGAATCGAAGCGCTCCCCTCACCCAACGCGGCTGTGATCTCATGAGCTTGATTCCCAAAAAAGGCACTGTCTATGTCGTCGACGACGACGAAGCGGTACGCGATTCCCTGCAATGGCTGCTCGAAGGCAAGGATTACCGGGTCAAGTGCTTTGACTCGTCGGAGTCCTTTCTTTCCCGCTTCGACTCACGCGAAGTCGCCTGCCTGATTGCCGACATCCGCATGGATGGCATGAGCGGCCTGGAACTGCAGGACCGCCTGCTCGAACGCAAGAGCCCGCTGCCCATCGTCTTCATCACCGGCCACGGCGACGTGCCGATGGCGGTCACCACGATGAAAAAAGGCGCGATGGATTTCATCGAGAAGCCCTTCAAGGAAGAAGAGCTCGTGAGCCTCGTGGAGCGGATGCTCGATCAGGCCCGTGCTGCGTTTTCCCATCACCAGGAAGCCGCCAGCCGAGACGCCCTGCTCTCGCGCCTGACCACCCGTGAAAGCCAGGTGCTCGAACGCATCGTGGCCGGCCGCCTGAACAAGCAGATCGCGGACGACCTGGGCATCAGCATCAAGACGGTCGAGGCGCACCGCGCCAACATCATGGAAAAGCTCAATGCCAACACCGTGGCCGATCTGCTGAAGATCGCCCTGGGGGCACAGGGAAAGTCGTGACCCCCGGGAGTCTTGCACTCCCGCCTTCTGCCACGAGTAAGGCCGCCCACAGCGGCCTTTGCTGTTTTCAGGCCCAGTCCGACGTGCGGTTCTTCTCGCATCGCCTGCACGGGCATAGGGCAATGCGGATGACAACGGTTAATCTTTGCCCTTGCGACCGCACGGGTCAGCACCATCTGAAACGACATGGGATGGCGCGTGACCTTAGATTCACTCACGCGTCTTCGCTCGTTCGATTGCCCCAACACCGACTCACGTGCACGCCATGACCAACCCACTGCTCAGCGCTGACGGCCTGCCCGCCTTCGACCAGATTCGGCCGGAGCATGTGGCTCCCGCCATCGAGGTGCTGTTGCAGGCGGCTGATGAGGCCCTTGAACTCGCCGTCGGGCCGGATGTCCCCGCTCAATACGATGCCGTGTCGGCCGTGCTCGACACCGCCGGTGAGCGGTTGCGCTTCGTCTGGGGCGCCATCGGGCACCTGAACGCGGTCGCTGACACGCCAGCCCTTCGCGCCGCCTTCACCGAAGCGTTGCCCAAGGTCACCGAGCAATCCAGCCGCCATGCCGCCGACGAGCGGCTTTACGCCAAGTACAAGGCCATCGCCGAAGCCCCCGATTCCTCATTGAGCCCTGCTCGCAGACAGGCGCTGGGCAATGCCATGCGTGACTTCGTGCTGGCCGGCGCCGAATTGCAAGGCGAGGCCAAACAGCGTTTCCAGCGTGTGCAGGAACTGCAAGCCGAACTGGCGCAGAAGTTCTCCGAACACGTGCTCGACGCCACTGACGGCTACGCGTACTACGCCTCGACCGAAGAACTCGCTGGCGTCCCGTCCGACGCGCGCGAGGCGTCGGCGGCCGCAGCCGCCGCCGAGGGCCAGACCGGGCACAAGGTGACCCTGCATTTCCCCAGCTACTTTCCGGTGATGCAGTACGCCCACAACCGTGCGCTGCGTGAGCGGCTGTACGTTGCCAACGCCACCCGGGCCAGCGACTTGGGCCCGCCTGAAAAAGACAACAGCGGCGTGATGCGCGAATTGCTGAGCCTGCGCCAGGAAGAGGCGCGCCTGCTGGGCTACCCGAGCTATGCCGACGTTTCGCTGGTTCCCAAGATGGCCACCTCGCCGAAGCAGGTCACTGACTTCTTGCGCGACCTCGCACGCCGCGCTCGCCCGCATGCCATGCAGGACCTGAACGAACTGCGTGAGTTCGCGCGCACCGAACTCGGGATCGACGACCTGCAGGCCTGGGATCTGCCGTTCGCGAGCGAGAAGCTCAAGGAAGCCCGTTACGCCTTCAGCGACCACGAAGTGAAGCAGTACTTCACCGAGCCGAAGGTGCTCGAAGGGCTGTTCCGCATCATCGAGACCCTGTTCGAGGTGACGATCCGCCCCGACAGCGCGCCGGTGTGGCACCCCAGCGTGCGCTTCTTCCGCATCGAACGGCCGATCGCCGGCTCGGCCGACGGCGGCGCGGAGCTGGTCGGTCAGTTCTACCTCGACCCCTATGCCCGCCCGGGCAAGCGACCTGGCGCCTGGATGGACGACGTGCGCGGCCGCTGGGCGCGACCAGAGGGTCGGCTGCAAACGCCGGTGGCCCAACTGGTGTGCAACTTCACGCCACCCCTGCCGGGGCGCGCCGCATTGCTCAGCCACGACGACGTCACCACGCTGTTCCACGAATTCGGCCATGGGCTGCACCACATGCTGACGCAGGTCGACGACATCGGCGTGGCCGGCATCTCCGGCGTCGAATGGGACGCGGTCGAACTGCCCAGCCAGTTCATGGAGAACTTCTGCTGGGAATGGGACGTGGTGAAACGCCTGACATCGCACGTCGACACCGGCGCGCCCCTGCCGCGCGAGCTGTTCGACCGGATGCTGGCCGCCAAGAATTTTCAGAGCGGCCTGCAGACGCTGCGCCAGGTGGAATTCGCCTTGTTCGACATGCGGCTGCATGCCGAGCCCGGCAGCGAAGACCGCATCGCCGAAGTGCTCGAAGAGGTGCGCAACGAGGTGTCGGTATTCAAACCGCCGGCACTGAACCGCTTTCAGCACAGCTTCTCGCACATCTTTGCAGGGGGCTACTCTGCGGGCTACTACAGCTACAAGTGGGCCGAGGTGCTGTCGGCCGATGCGTGGTCGGCGTTCGAAGAAGCGGCGCAAGACGGCGGCGTCCTGAATGTCGCCACCGGCAGGCGCTATCGGCAGGCGGTGCTCGAGGCCGGCGGCAGCCGACCCGCGATGGAAAGCTTCAAGGCGTTTCGCGGTCGAGAACCGAGCATCGACGCACTGCTGCGTCATCAAGGCATGGCGTGAACGCCCAGACCAGGCGGCACCGCGCGACGTTCAAGGAGACACGGTCATGACTTCGACCCCACACCCCCAACGCCCTGAATCGCTCCGCCCCTCCGTGGGCTGGGCAGCTGCACTTGCCTGCGCGGCGGGCCTCGCCGGAGTCATGCAACCGAGCGTCGCGCAGCAATACAAGGTCATCGCCAGCGATGGCAGCGTCACCTACACCGATCGCCCCCCTCTGGCCAGCGGCGACAAGCTGTCGACCGTGAAGACCACGGGAGCCACCACCGGCGCAAGCGCCGCGGCCTTGCCCGTTGACTTGCGCGAGGCCGTGCAGCGCTATCCGGTCACGTTGTACGGGTCTGCCAACTGCGGCCCTTGCGATTCGGGTCGGCAGTTCCTGCAGCAGCGCGGCATCCCGTACACCGAAAAGAGCGTGACCACCGAAGACGACGGGGCGATGCTGTTGCGCCTGACCGGTGGCAACGACCTTCCGGCCATCACCATCGGCGCGCAGGTGGTGCGCGGCTGGTCGTCCGACGGCTGGGCCTCGTACCTCGATGCGGCCGGCTATCCCCGAGAGTCGAAGCTGCCCGCCGGTTACCAGTTCGCCACCGCCAGCCCGCTGACCGAGCAGCGCGATGCGTCGCAAAAAGACAAGTCGGCCCGGCTGCCCTCGTTGCTCACTGACGCGCAGGAAGTGCGCCGCGAGCCACCACCCAGCACGGGCGGCTTCAAGTTCTGATCGCCGCGAGGTGGGCGTCGTCCGAGCGGCGCCCGACCTGCCACGCCGCCAGGCTGCCCGCGGCCATGGCGGTGCCCATCAGCCAGAACAGTGGCGCAGCACCGAGCGCTGAGCCCACCAACCCGAAGCACAACGGCATCAACGTGCTGGCCCCGTTGATCGTCATCGAGCGCAGCGCCAGCGCCTCGCCGTGGCGAGGCTGGGGTGTCAGTCGGTGCAAGGCGGTCATGATCATCGGCTGCACGCAACCCAGCGCCATGCCCAGCGACGCGCCACACATCGCCATCGCAAGCGCGGACTGGGCAAACGGATAGATCACAAACACTGCCGCCGTGGTGAGCATCGCGCCGGTCAGCACCTGCGCCTCGCGCAGGTGGTGCGCGATCCACGGAATGACCAGCCGCACGGCGGCCACCGCAGCGGCGAAAGTGCCCAGGATCAGCCCGATCGCCGACGCGCTCAGGCCCCGCTCGTGGCCCAGCACCGGCACGAGGAACGCGTGCAGGTCCCAGCTCGACGACAACAGCCAGTTCACCAGCAGCAGGCGGCGCAGCCCCGGCAGGCGCAGCAGCGTCCAGGCGCTGGTGGCCGGCGCGTCCACCGCCCGTGCCGCCGGCACGTCGACAGGCACCTGCCGCATCCACGCCAGGCTGACCAGCGGCAACGCCGCCAGCACCAGAAAAGCGCTGCCGAATCCGGCCGCGTCGATGACGGCGCCGGCCACGACCGGGCCGATCATGTTCGACACCGCCGGGGCCAGGCCCAGCCAGCTGAACACCCGCGTGACCTCGGTGCCACCGGACGCCAGTCGCCCGGCACTGCGCTGGATCGTGATCAGGCCCATGTTGGCGCCCACGCCGCACAGCATCGCGGCCACCGCCAGCATGGCGAACGACGCGCCGCGCGGCGCGAGCCTCAACGCATCCAGCACAGGCCACCCGGCGTTTGGCGCTGACGGCGTCAACCACACCGCCGCGGCCGCCAGCAGCGCCCCGAACACCGCCAGCGCGATGGCCAGCCGCATCGGCCGGTGGTAACCATGGCGGTCTGCCATCCGGCCCGAACGCAGCGCGGTGGTCACTGGCGCAGCCGCAAACAAGCCCAGCAGCAAGCCCACCGCCCACTCGGCGTGGCCTTGCCGCAGCATCAGCAACGGAGCGGCGACACGCACCCCCGTCATGCAGGCATGCAGAAAGACCTGCCCCAGGATCAGCGCCAGCAGCGCCCGCGAAAACACCATCAATCGCGAGCCGGGTGAACCTCGGCGGATAGCAGATCGGCGTCGGCATCCGCCAGCAGATCGGTGTCTGCGCCTGGCAGCAGTGCACGGGTGCGCGGTTCGGACAGCGCCTCGACCGACTTCAGCTTGCGCGTCATCGCGTTGGTGCGTGTCTGCGCGGCATCGATCGTGTTGCTGGCCTCGTCGAGCTTCTTCTTGGTCTTCGCGAGCACCTCGCCGAACTTGCCGAACTCGGTCTTCACCGCGCCCAGCACCTCCCAGACCTCGGTCGAGCGCTTCTCCAGCGCCAGCGTGCGAAAGCCCATCTGCAAGCTGTTCAGCGTGGCCAGCAGCGTGGTCGGCCCGGCCAGCGTGACGCGGTGTTCGCGCTGCAGCGCTTCCATCAGGCCGGGCCGGCGCAGCGCTTCGGCGTACAGCCCTTCGGTCGGCACGAATAGGATCGCGAATTCGGTGGTGTGCGGTGCGGCGACGTACTTCTCACGGATCGTCTTCGCCTCGGTGCGCAAGCGCAGCTCGATCGCCTTGCCCGCCGCTTCCGCCTCGGGCCGGTCGGCGCGCTCCTGCGCGTCGAGCAGGCGCTCGTAGTCTTCGCGCGGGAACTTCGCATCGATCGGCAGCCACAGCGGCAGGCCATCGTCACGGCGGCCCGGCAACTTGATCGCGAATTCGACCCGCGCACCGCTGCCGGGAATGGTCTCGACATTGGTCGCGTACTGGTCGGGCGTGAACACCTGTTCCAGCAAGCCGGCCAGTTGCACCTCGCCAAACACGCCGCGCGACTTGACGTTGTTGAGCACGCGGTTCAGCGAGCCCACGTCCTTGGCCAACCCCTGCATTTCGCCCAGGCCGCGGTGCACCTGATCGAGCCGGTCGGCGACCTGCTTGAAACTTTCACCCAGACGCGCTTCGAGCGTGGCGTGCAGCTTCTCGTCGACGGTGGCGCGCATCTGTTCGAGCTTGGCCTCGTTGCCTTGCTGCAGCACGGTGAGTCGCTGCTCGACGCTGGTCTTGACCTCGCCCAGCCGCCGCTCATTCGCCTCGGCCATGTCGCGCAGCTGCGCACCCAGGGTGTCGGAGAAGCGCTTCAGCGCTGCGTCGAGCGATTCGCGTGAGGCCTGCGCCTGCGTGGTCTGGGTTCGGGCCACGTCGCCCTGCTGGTTCAGCAGCGTCTGCTGGAAGGTGCCGAGCGCCGTGCCCAGCTCGACCCGCGTGCCTTGCGCACTGCGTCCGAGCTCGTCACGCAGCTCGCGTTCCAGCCGCTCGGTGCCGCTGCGAACCGCGTCGATCAACGCCTCGTGGTCCGCGCGTGCTCGGGCGTTTTCTGAACTGCGCAGCGCAAGCCACAGCACCAGCAGCAGGGTGACGACACTCAGCGCGAGCGTGATCCAGGGCAGATTTTCCATCGCCCGATTGTCTCAGCGAGCCTCAGGCCACTTCGGCCCGCCGGTCCGGCGCACGCGGGTGCAGTGACTGCCAGGCCTGCCAATGCGTGAACGCCAGGCGCAAGGTGGTGACCTGCAGCGCCACCGTGTCCTCGATCACGTTGCCGTAGCCGCCGGCCATCGACACCGCCACCGGGATGCGGCGCTCGAGCGCGGCGGCGAACACTCGCCGGTCGCGCTCGGCCAGGCCGGCCGCAGTCAGCTTCAAGCGGCCCAGACGATCGCCTTCATGCGGGTCGGCGCCGGCCAGAAAAAAGATCAGCTGCGGGGGGCCAGCAGATTCGGCGTGCCGCCACAGCCGATCCAGTGCGCCGTCCAGCGCAGCGAGGTAGGCCTCGTCGGCGCAGCCATCGGGCAAATCGACGTCGATGTCGCTGGCCTCCTTGCGAAACGGGAAGTTCTTCGCGCCATGCATCGACAGCGTGGTGATCGTCGGGTCGTCGCGGCAGATGGCCGCGGTGCCGTTGCCCTGGTGCACGTCGAGATCGATCACCGCCACCCGCAGCGGCGCCTCGCCCCGGCGGGTCGATTCGGCCTGCATCCGCCGCGCCGCGACCACCACATCGTTGAACACGCAAAACCCGCTGCCGCGATCGGCATACGCGTGGTGGGTGCCACCGGCCAGGTTGAAGGCCACACCGCCGCCGTTCAGCGCGGCGCGCGCCGCCGCGATCGAGGCGCCCACCGATCGGCGCGATCTCGCCACCATCGCCGCCGACCACGGGAAGCCGATCTCGCGTTGCTGCGCGGCCGACAAGCGCCCCTCGGCCACCTCGCCAACGTACTGCGGCGTGTGCGCCAACGCCAGCTCGCCGTCCGAGGCCGCAGGCGCCTCCATCAGCGTGACGCCGGGCAGCTCGGTGGCCACGCGGTCTCGCAGCAGCCGGTACTTCGCCATCGGGAAACGGTGCCCCTCTGGCAGCGGCAACACGAAGTGATCGGAATAGAAGGCCTGCACCCGGTCGATTGTGCAGATCCACCCGTGAGCAAGCGGAACCCAGGTTTTAGGCCGACCACCCTAGTTTTGCTGCATTGCACCAAAAAACGCTTGCCAAGTCATTTCGGACTCCTATACTTCACCCCATGCTGCACTGCAACAAGATTTGTGGGTCAGCTCTCAAGCCATCTTTTTTACCTACAGGAGATCTCCATGTTGACCGCAGAACAAATCGTTGCCGCCCAGAAGTCCAACCTTGACACGCTGTTCGGCCTGACCGCCAAGGCTTTCGAAGGCGTTGAAAAGCTCGTCGAGCTGAACCTGCAAGTCGCCAAGGCTGCCATGGGCGAAGCTGCTGAATCGACCCAAGCCGCTCTGTCGGCCAAGGACGCTCAGGAACTGCTGGCCCTGCAAACGTCGCTGCTGCAACCAGCTGCCGAAAAGGCCGCTGCTTACAGCCGCCACCTGTACGACATCGCCACCGCGACCACGTCGGAAATCACCAAGGCCGCTGAAGCGACCGCGGCCGATGCGCAGAAGAAGTTCATGTCGGTGGTCGACACCGCCGTCAAGAACGCACCGGCCGGCAGCGAAAACGCCGTGGCGCTGGTGAAGTCCGCTGTCGCTGCCGCGAACAACGCCTACGAAAGCGTGCACAAGGCATCGAAGCAAGCCGTCGAAGTGGCAGAAGCCAACTTCCAGGCGATGACCAGCACCGCAGTGAAGGCCGCCTCGGCCACCAAGGCGAAGCGCACTGCCTGAGTCTCGACTGCGTACTGAACGCCGCCAAGCCTGGTGCCTGGCGGCTTCAAAGCAAAAGGCCCGGTCCAACGACCGGGCCTTTTGCTTTTTGAGCCTCCACCTCGGCATGCCCCCGTGGCCTGGCTCGACCCGATGCCGGGTGCACGATCGAGCGCTGCACAGGCCCGCTTGTTCGTGGTCAACCCACCACTGCGAGGGTTACGCAGCGTGCACATGCGCATCGAGACTACCCACATCGACTGACAACAAGGAAGTCCGATGGATCTTCGCCTCGCGTTGTATGAACTGGCGGCTGAATACAAGCTCGATGCCCGCGCCACCGACCGGCTCGAGCAACTGGCCGGATTGCACGACGAGCCATCGGGGCTCGTCTACCGTTTGCCACGTGCGGTCGCTGCGTCGGCGGCAGCCCTCGTCGGGCTGGGGCTGATTTTCTGGATCGCAGCGCATTGGGGCACGATGGGTCGCTTCGGTCAGTTCGCACTGCTACAAGGCTTTCTGCTGGCCACCTGCCTGGGAGCCTTGCTGCGTCCTGCAGGGCGCGTGCCGCTGAGCCTGTTGGCACTGTTGATCATCGGCGGTCTGTTTGCCTACTTCGGGCAGACCTACCAGACAGGCGCCGACGCATGGCAGTTGTTCGCGCTGTGGGCAGCGCTGACGCTGCCGCTGTGCCTGGGTGTTCGCAGCGATGTGCTGTGGGCGCCATGGGCGTTGGTGGTGATGACCGCCGTGTCGCTGTGGATGCGCACCCACACCGGGCACGGGTGGCGTTTCGAGCCCGACGACCTCATGGTTCACCTGGTGGGCTGGACCATCGCGCTGGCAACAACAGGACTGCTCAGCTCGCGCTGTCAATCCTTCACCGGCGCAGACCTGCTGGCATATCGAACCGCGATCACGCTGACCGTGGTGATCATCACCAGCACGGCGCTGGGCGGTCTGTTCAGCCATCTGGGCGGGATGCAATACGGGCTGGGTCTGCTGGCGCTGGTCGCCGCTGTTGTGGCGCTGGCACTGCCGCAGAGCTTCGACGTATACGGACTGAGCGCGGTCGCGCTAGGCATCAACACGCTGCTGGTCGCAGGCTTTGCCCGACTGATACTCACTCACCAGAGCGGTGGTAACGGCGTCGGATCGCTGCTGATGATCGGCCTGCTCGCAGCCGGGCTGCTCGCCTTCAGTGTGTCTGCCGTGCTCAGACTGGCACGCCTGCACCAGGTGTCAGAGGACATCGCATGAAGATCAGTTCGGTCATCGACGCAGCCGTTCGCGAGCAGCTGCTGCCGGAAGGGAGCGCCGTGCCGCATCAGGAGTCGCGTCCGTGGCCCGTCGTGCTGCTGACGGCACTCGGCGCCTGGCTGGCTGCAGTTCCTTTGCTCGGCGTCATCAGCTTGCTGTTCGGACCGATGCTCTCGCAATCAGGCGGTCTGTATCTCGTCGGGGGACTGCTTCTGGCACTGGCCGTAGCGGTTCTGCGGTCACGGGACACCGCACTGTTCCTCGAGCAGCTTGCGGTGCCCGCGCTGCTGGTCGGTGGCCTCACGCTGGGGTATGCGCTGTCCAGAAATCTGAACTTTCAGACCGGCGCAGCGTTGATGTTTGTTGTCTGCATCGGCCTGGCCCTGGCCCTGCCACGGCCCTGGCTGCGGGTCCTGCTGGGTGCGACTTCGGCGCAACTGCTGGTCACCGCGGTCACACCGGCACAGTGGTCTGCCACGTTCAGCAGCCAGTTCTGGTTCTTCGCGTGGCATGGGTGCCTGACCGTGTGGCTGATCGCGAGGCTGGCCCAGCGCAGATGGTTGCACGACGGCAGCCGCGCCCGGACAGCGGCAACGCTGGAGTCGCTCACCTCCGGCTGGTTGCTGTCCACCTTGTTCGGGCTGTGCTGGTGGTCGGGCATGACCTTCTTGCTCGGCGGCGCGCTTGGCATGGGCCGGGTCGGTGCCGCGCCCGGCGAGTTCGGCCGCATCGCAGCGCCGGCCTCGGGCGCGGTGGTGCTGTCTGTGGTGTCTGCCTCGCTGGCCATTGCCGCCGCATGGTGCGCTGCGCGGCAGTGGCCGGGCATGCGGCGCCCGTGGCTGGCCGGCGTCGCGCTGGCCTGGATCGGCCTCGCATGGTTCATGCACGCGCTGGGGGCCGTGCTGCTGGCCCTGGTCGTGTGCGCGACCACTGGGCGGCGGCGACTGGCTGGCGCCGCCGCGCTGGCTACCGCGTGGATCGTTGGCGCCTTCTATTACCAGTTGAGCTGGTCGCTGACCGACAAGGCCCTGGTGCTGGCGGTCATCGGCTGTGTGTTCGGTACCTTGGCGTGGCTGGCGCTGCCGGCTCGTGGCACAGGTTCGGTGGCCATGAACCCACAGCAACGAACGGCCGGACGCTGGTCGCGGTGGGCCATCGGCTGCAGCGCATTGACCGTGCTGGCCGTGGTGAACGTCAGCATCTGGCAGAAGGAAAAGCTGATTGCCGAGGGACGACCGGTGTATGCGGAACTCGCCCCAATCGACCCGCGATCGCTGATTCAGGGCGACTACATGGCGCTGCGATTCAGCCTCCCACCCGATCTGGATCGAACGACCGAAGGATTGATGAGCGGCCAGAGGCCGCACGTGATAGCGCAACCCGATGCGCGCGGCGTGCTCACCATGTTGCGCGTCGACCGAGGCGCGCCGCCGGCCGCAAACGAACTGCGCATCGAATTGACACCGAAGGACGGCCGCTGGATCCTGGTCAGCGACGCATGGTTCTTCAAGGAAGGCGAGGCTCAGCGATACGCGGCAGCGAAATACGGCGAGTTCCGCGTCGACGCTGAAGGCCGTGCCTTGCTGGTCGGTCTGCGCGACGCAAAGTTGGAATCGCTTTGACGTCGAACGCGACCGATTCCTGACGCCCAGCCCATCTTGATGCGATCTTGATGCGGCGGCGGCGCATCTCTACACCGATTTGACGCGCGCCTGCCTACGCTCCTCGGGTATCGACATCCGATTCCCGAGGTGCCATGGACGTCCTGTTTCTGCTTGTGGTGGCCCTGATGTGCGCGGCCATCGTCGGACTGGTGGCGGGCTGCGACGCCCTGGGAGCGCGGCCATGAACGGGCTCTACGTGCTCGCGGGTCTGGCCTCGCTGGGCCTGCTCATCTACCTGGTCTATGCACTGCTGCGCGCGGAGGCGTTCTGATGAGCGCCAATGCCTGGATGCTGCTGGCGAGCTACCTCGTCGCCCTGATGCTGCTGGCCTGGCCACTGGGCCAGTGGTTGGCGCGGGTCGCCAACGGCCACTTCCCGCGCTGGCTCGCACCCGTCGAGGCCGCGGAGCGAGCCTTGTACCGATTGGCCGGGGTCGACCCGTCGGCCGGGATGGGGTGGCGCGCCTACGCCATCGCGCTGCTGGCCTTCAATGTGCTCGGCGTGCTGGTGGTCTACGCGCTGCAGCGATGGCAAGGGCTGTTGCCGCTCAACCCCACGGGCATGGCGGCCGTGAGCGCCGATTCGGCGTTCAACACCGCCATCGCCTTCGTCACCAACACCAACTGGCAGGGCTATGCCGGCGAGGCGACGATGAGCTACCTGACGCAGATGCTGGCGCTCGCGGTGCAGAACTTCCTGTCGGCTGCCACCGGCATCGTGGTCGTGATCGCGCTGATCCGTGGCTTCGTGGCGCGCTCGTCGGCGTCGATCGGTAATTTTTGGGTCGACATCACCCGCGTCACCGCCTACGTGCTGCTGCCCTTGTCACTGGTGTTCGCCGTGTTCCTGGTCAGCCAGGGCGTGATTCAGAACTTCAGCTCGTACCAGGACGTCACCACGCTGCAAGGCCCCACGCAGACGCTGGCGATGGGCCCGGTGGCTTCGCAGGAAGCGATCAAGATGCTGGGCACCAACGGCGGCGGCTTCTTCAACGCCAACTCGGCGCATCCGTACGAGAACCCGACGGCGCTGACCAACTTCCTGCAGATGCTGGCGATCTTCCTGATCCCGGCGGCGCTGGTGTTCATGTTCGGCCGCCTGGTCGGCGACCTGCGGCAAGGCTGGGCGGTGCTGGCGGCGATGACGCTGATCTTCGTCGTCTCGGTGGTGGCCGTCACCGCGCAGGAACAGCAAGGCAACCCGCTGCTCACCTCGCTCGGCGCCGATCAGGTCGCGAGCGCCACGCAGCCCGGCGGGAACATGGAAGGCAAGGAAGCGCGCTTCGGCATCGCCGCCAGCGGGCTGTTCGCCGCCATCACCACCGCGGCCTCGTGCGGTGCGGTCAACGCGATGCACGACTCGTTCACGCCGCTCGGCGGCGCGGTGCCGCTGGTGCTGATGCAGCTGGGCGAAGTGGTGTTCGGCGGCGTCGGCTCGGGGCTCTACGGCATGCTGATCTTTGCCATCCTGGCGGTGTTCATCGCCGGGCTGATGATCGGTCGCACGCCCGAGTACCTGGGCAAGAAGATCGAGGTCTTCGAGATGAAGATGACCTCGATCGCCATCCTCGTCACGCCGATCCTCGTGCTGGGCGGTGCGGCCATCGCGGTGCTGGCCGACGCCGGCAAGAGCGGCATCACCAACCCTGGTGCGCACGGCTTCTCCGAGGTCCTCTACGCGCTCACCTCGGCGGCCAACAACAACGGCAGCGCCTTCGCGGGTCTGTCGGCCAACACGCCCTTCTACAACACGCTGCTGGCGGTGGCGATGTGGTTCGGTCGCTTCGGGGTGATCGTGCCGGTGCTGGCGATCGCGGGCTCGCTTGCGGCGAAGCAGCGCATGGCGGTCACCGCCGGCACGCTGCCCACGCACGGGCCGCTGTTCGTCACGCTGCTGATCGGCACCGTGGTGCTGGTCGGCCTGCTGAACTACGTGCCGGCGCTGGCCCTCGGGCCCGTGGTCGAGCACCTGATGCTGTGGAGCCAGCCATGAACCACAACGCCCCCTTTTCCTTGATGGACCCGGCGCTCGTCAAGCCCGCCATCGCCTCGGCATTCGGCAAGCTCGACCCGCGCGTGCAGTGGCGCAACCCGGTGATGTTCGTCGTCTACGTCGGCAGCATCCTCACCACCGGCCTGTGGGTGCAGGCCCTCACCGGTCAAGGCGAGGCGCCGCCCTCGTTCATCCTCGCGATCACGGTCTGGCTGTGGTTCACCGTGTTGTTCGCCAACTTCGCCGAAGCGATGGCCGAGGGCCGCAGCAAGGCACAGGCCTCGTCGCTGCGCGGCATGAAGAAGAAGACCATCGCCAAGAAGCTGGAGCAGCCACGGCACGGTTCGCCGTGGCACCCGCAGGAGGCCGACGAGCTGCGCAAGGGCGCGGTCGTGCTGGTCGAGGCGGGCGACGTGATCCCGCTCGACGGCGAGGTGATCGAAGGCGTGGCCTCGGTGGACGAGAGCGCCATCACCGGCGAGTCGGCCCCGGTGATCCGCGAATCCGGCGGCGATTTCGCCTCGGTGACCGGCGGTACGCGCGTGCTGTCGGACTGGCTGGTGGTGCGCATCAACGTGAACCCGGGCGAGAGCTTCCTCGACCGCATGATCGCAATGGTCGAAGGTGCCAAGCGCCAGAAAACGCCGAACGAGATCGCGCTGACGATCCTGCTGGTCGCACTGACGATCGTGTTCCTGGTGGTCACGGTGACGCTGCTGCCGTTCTCGATCTTCAGCGCCGGCGTGGCCACCGCAGCCGGCCAGGCAGCCACGCCCGTCACCGTCACCGCGCTGATCGCGCTGCTGGTCTGCCTGATCCCCACCACCATCGGCGCGCTGCTGTCGGCCATCGGCGTGGCGGGCATGAGCCGGATGATGGCGGCCAACGTCATCGCCACCTCGGGCCGCGCGGTCGAGGCGGCGGGCGACGTCGACGTGCTGCTGCTCGACAAGACCGGCACCATCACGCTCGGGAACAGACAGGCAACAAGCATGTTGCCGGCGCCAGGCGTCTCCGAACGACAGCTGGCCGATGCGGCGCAGTTCGCGTCGATGGCCGACGAGACGCCCGAAGGCCGCAGCATCACCGTGCTGGCCAAGCTGAAGTTCAACGTCCGCGAGCGCGATCTGACCGCGCAGAAGACCACCTTCGTGCCCTTCACCGCCCAGACGCGGATGAGCGGCGTCGACATCGAATCGGCAGATGGCAGCGTGCGCCAGTTGCGCAAGGGCGCCGGCCAGGCGATCCGCCAGCATGTCGAAGCGCTGGGCGGCAGCTTTCCGACCGAGGTTCAGGCCGCGGCCGACGAGGCTGCGCGCCGCGGCAGCACCCCGCTGGTGGTGGCCGACGGTGTGGTCACAGCAAGCGGCGTCGCGGTCGCGCCACCGCGTGTCCTCGGCGTCGTCGAGCTCAAGGACATCGTCAAGGGTGGCATCAAGGAACGCTTCGCCGAACTGCGCCGCATGGGCATCAAGACGGTGATGATCACCGGCGACAACCGCCTCACCGCCGCGGCCATCGCGGCCGAAGCCGGGGTCGATGATTTCCTCGCCGAGGCCACGCCCGAGGCCAAGCTGAAGATGATCCGCGACTACCAGGCCGAGGGCCGGCTGGTGGCCATGACCGGCGACGGCACCAACGACGCGCCGGCGCTGGCGCAGGCCGATGTGGCGGTCGCGATGAACACCGGCACCCAGGCCGCGAAGGAGGCCGGCAACATGGTCGACCTCGACAGCAACCCGACCAAGCTGCTGGAGATCGTCGAGACCGGCAAGCAGTTGCTGATGACGCGCGGCTCGCTCACCACCTTCTCGATCGCCAACGACGTGTCGAAGTACTTCGCCATCATCCCGGCGATGTTCGTCAGCACCTACCCGCAACTGGCCGCGCTGAACGTGATGGGGCTGGCCAGCCCGTCGTCGGCCATCCTGTCGGCGGTGATCTTCAACGCGGTCGTCATCGTGTTCCTGATCCCGCTGGCGCTCAAGGGCGTGGCCTACCGAGCCATCGGCGCGGCCGCGCTGCTGCGCCGCAACGTGCTGATCTACGGCCTGGGCGGCCTGATCGTGCCCTTCGTCGGCATCAAGGTCATCGACCTGCTGCTGTCCACCCTGCACCTCGTCTGAAGGAATCGCCATGAACGCCATCGTTCGTCCGGCCATCGTCTGCTTCGCGGTGCTGACCCTCCTCACCGGCATCGTTTACCCGCTGGTCGTCACCGGCATCGGCCAGGCCGCTTTCCCCCAGCAGACCGCAGGCAGTCTGATCGTCAAGAACGGCAAGCCCGTCGGCTCGTTGCTGATCGGTCAGAACTTCAGCGACCCGAAATACCTGTGGGGTCGCCCGTCGGCCACCAGCCCCACACCGTACAACGCCAGCAATTCGAGCGGCTCGAACCTGGGCCCGCTGAACCCGGCGCTCGCCGATGCGGTCAAGGCGCGCATCGCAGCGCTGCGGGCGGCCGACCCCGGCAACACCGCCGCTGTGCCGGTAGACCTGGTCACCACCTCGGGCAGCGGCCTCGACCCGCACCTCAGCGCCGCCGGTGCGCAGTTCCAGGCGACCCGGATTGCACGGGTGCGTCACCTGCCCTTGCAGACGGTGCAGCAACTGATGGCCCAGCACACCGAAGGGCCGCTGTTCGGCCTGCTCGGCGAGCCGCGCGTCAACGTGCTGCAGTTCAATCTGGCGCTGGACGCCCTCGGCGCCTGAGCATGTGCGGCCGAGCACGCCACCCGCGTGGCTGTGACACCATTCCCGCGTGACGATCGAACCGCAGCGCCCTGACCCTGACGCCCTGCTGGCGCAGTTGCGCGACGCCCAGCAGCGCGAGGGGCGCGGCAAGCTGCGCATCTATTTCGGTGCCTCCGCCGGCGTAGGCAAGACGTGCGCGATGTTGGAAGCCGCGCACCAACTCAAAGCCGAGGGCGTCGACGTGGTCGCAGGCGTCGTCGAAACCCACGGCCGCAGCCATACCGCCGCACTGCTGGAAGGGCTGCCGGTGTTGCCCGCGGCGCAGATCGGGTACCGCGGCAAGGTGTTGTCCGAGTTCGACCTCGACGGCGCACTGGCGCGCAAGCCCAGCCTGCTGCTGGTCGATGAACTCGCGCACGCCAACGTGCCGGGCTCGCGCCACCCCAAGCGCTGGCAAGACGTCGAGGAGCTGCTGGCCGCGGGCATCGACGTCTACAGCACGCTGAACGTGCAGCACCTCGAAAGCCTGAACGACGTGGTCGGTGGCATCACCGGCATCGCGGTGCACGAAACGCTGCCCGACACCTTCTTCGATTCGGCCACCGAGGTGGTGCTGGTCGACACCCCGGCCGACGAGCTGATCGAGCGCCTCGCCGCCGGCAAGGTGTACCTGCCCGCACAGGCCGAGCGGGCCGCGAAGCACTTCTTCCGCAAGGGCAACCTGATGGCGCTGCGCGAACTCGCGCTGCGCCGCACCGCCGACCGGGTGGAAGACGATGTGCAGGCCTGGCGCAGCGACCGCCGCATCACGCAGGTGTGGCAGACCGAGGGCGCGCTGCTGTGCGGCATCGGCCCGCACGAAGGGGCCGAGCATGTGGTCCGCAGCACCGCGCGGCTGGCGCAGCAGTTGGCGGTCAGCTGGCACGCGGTGTATGTCGAGACGCCCGCGCTGCAGCGGCTGGCCCCGGCACGGCGCGAACGCATCCTGCACACCGTGAAGCTGGCTGAAGCGTTGGGCGCGCGCAGCGTGGTGCTGTCGGCGCAGAGCGTGGCGCAGGCGCTGATCGACCATGCACGCGCCCACAACCTGTCGAAGCTGGTGCTCGGCACCGCCCAGCGCCAACGCGGGTGGCCGGCGCGTTCGCTGGCCGAGGCGATTGCACGGCGCGCCCCGGACATCGACCGCATCGAGGTCGGCCGGCCCCAGGCCTCGCGCCCGATGCCTGCGCTGCAGGTGGCACCCGACGCAGGCGCCGCCGATGGCCACACACCAACCCGCCGTTACCTGCAGGCCGCTGCGGCCTGCGCCGCCACCACGTTGCTCACGCACCTGCTGGTGCCCTACTTCGACCTCGCCAACATCGTGATGGTGTTCCTGCTGGCGGTGGTGGGCATCGGCGTGTGGCTGGGCCGCGGGCCGGCGGTGCTGGCAGCGTTCATGAATGTGGCCGCGTTCGACTTCTTTTTCGTGCCCCCGCGCGGCACCTTCGGCGTGTCCGATGCGCAGTACCTGCTGACCTTCGCGATCATGCTGATCGTCGGCCTGGTCACCGGCCAGCTCACCGCCGGGCTGCGCTTCCAGGCCAGCGTGGCCACGCACCGCGAGGCGCGGTCGCGGGCCCTGTTCGAGGCCGCACGCGACCTGTCGAACATGCTCACGCGCGAGCAGGCCATCGAGGTGGCGCGCGCCGTCATCGGCCGCGAATTCAGAGCGCAGGTGGCGATCTACGTGCTCGACGCGAATGACCGCTTGCAGGCGCCCATCCCCGTACCCGGTGAGCCCGCGCAGCCAGGCCTGGACACCGGCACCGCGCAGTGGTCGCTCGACCACCTGCTGCCCGCCGGGCTCGGCACCGACACCCTCGCCGGCAGCGCCTGGCTGTATCTGCCGCTGAAGGCCACGATGCGCGCACGCGGCGTGCTGGCGGTGCGGCCGGAGGTGAGCCGCTTCCTGCTCATTCCTGAGCAGCGCCAGCAGCTGGAAACCTTTGCCGCGCTCACGGCGATGGCGCTCGAGCGGGTGCACTACATCGAGGTGGCGCAGGCCGCCACGGTGCAGATGGAATCGGAGCGCCTGCGCAACTCGCTGCTGTCGGCGCTGTCGCACGACCTGCGCACACCGCTGGCCGCGCTGGTGGGACTGGCTGAAACGCTGGCCGGCAGTCAGCCCGCGCTCAGTGCCGATCAACAGGCACTCGCGCATGCCATGGCCGACAAGACCCAGCGCATGACGGCCATGGTGACCAACCTGCTCGACATGGCGCGCATCCAGAGCGGCGAGATCCGGCTGCGGGTCGAATGGCATTCGCTCGAAGAGATCATCGGCAGCGCGCTGAAGGCCGCGCAGGGCACGCTCGGGCCGCGCCCCATCAGCGTGCGCATCGACCCGGCGGTGCCGCTGATCGAGTGCGATGCGGTGCTGATCGAACGGGTGCTGGCCAACCTGCTGGAGAACGCCGGCAAGTACACGCCCGCACTCTCGCCGCTGGAGATCAGCGTGCGCCCCGATGGCGCTGCCGTGCGTGTCAGCGTGCAGGATCACGGCCCTGGCGTCCCCGCCGGCCAGGAAGACACCATCTTCGACAAGTTCACCCGTGGACAGGCCGAATCAGCCACGCCGGGCATGGGCCTGGGTCTCGCGATCTGCCGCGCCATCATCGAGGCCCACCGCGGGCGCATCGGGGTCGAGCCGACCCGCACCGAGGGTCAGGAGAATGGCGCCACCTTCAGCTTCACCTTGCCGCTCGGCACGCCACCGTCGATGGATCTGACCGAACTGCCTGACAGCGTGCCCCGCTCCGGCCCCAACCCCGCGCCCTGATGCCGAACATGCCTGCCCCCGCCAGCGCACCCGTTGCCCTCGTGCTCGAAGACGAGCGCGAGATTCGCCACTTCGTCCGCAGTTCGCTGGAGGCCGAAGGCTGGCAGGTGATCGAGGCCGAGACCGTCAAGCAAGGCCTGATCGAAGCCGGCACCCGGCGCCCCGATCTCGTCATCGCCGACCTCGGGCTGCCCGATGGCGATGGCGTCGACTTCATCCGCGAAGTGCGCACCTGGTCGGGCGTGCCGATCATCGTGCTGTCGGCCCGCACGCACGAGAACGACAAGGTGAAGGCGCTCGACGCCGGTGCCGATGACTACATCACCAAGCCCTTCGGCACCGCCGAGCTGCTGGCCCGCACCCGCGCCAACATGCGCCGCATGCGTGCGGGGCGCAGCACGCAGAACTCGACCTTCCGGTTCGGCGACAACGAGGTCGATCTGGCCGCGCGCATCGTGCGCCGCCGCGGTGCCGAGGTGCACCTGACGCCGATCGAATACCGCCTGCTCGGCGTGCTGATCGCCAACGCCGACCGCGTGCTCACGCACCCCTACCTGCTGCGCGAAGTGTGGGGGCCCACGCACTCACAGAGCACGCACTACCTGCGCGTGTTCATGGGCAACCTGCGTCAGAAGCTCGAATACGATCCGGCGCAGCCCCAGCACTTCATCACCGAAACCGGCGTCGGCTACCGGCTGCTCGCCGACGGCTGACGAGCCGTCAGCGGCAGGATCAGAACGCCACTTCGTTGCGGCCCTTCAGGCCCAGCATCTGACGCGCCTCGGCCGGCGTGGCCACCTGCAGCGACAGCGCCTCGATGATGGTGCGCATGCGCTGCACCTGCGCCGCGTTGGTCTTGGCCAGCTGGCCCGGGCCATCCCACAGCGAGTCCTCGAGCCCCACGCGCACATGCCCGCCGATCGAGGCCGACACCGTGGCCAGCGGAATCTGGTTGCGGCCGGCGCCCAGCACCGACCACACATAGTCCTTGCCGAACAGCCGGTCGGCCGTGCGGCGCATGTGCATCAGGTCTTCCACGTGCCCGCCGATGCCGCCGCGCAGGCCGAACACCGACTGGATCAACAGCGGCGGCGTCAGCAGCGCGCGGTCGAGAAAGTGCGCCGCGGTGTACAGGTGGCTGATGTCGTAGCACTCGATCTCGAAGCGGGTCTGGTTCTCGCTGCACGACTGCAGGATGTGCGCGATGTCCTTGAAGGTGTTCTTGAACACCCGGTCATCGCTGCCGGCCAGATAAGGCCGCTCCCAGTCGTGCTTGAAGTCCTTGAAGCGGCCGAGCATCTCGTAGAGCCCGAAGTTCATCGAGCCCATGTTCAGCGACGCCACCTCGGGCCGCAGCTGCAGCGCCGGCTGCAGCCGTTCTTCCACCGTCATCGTCGGCGCGCCGCCGGTGGTGATGTTGATGACCACGTCTGAGGCCGCCTTGATGCGCGGCACGAACTGACGGAACAGCGCCGGGTCTTGAGAAGGCCGGCCGTCTTTGGGATCGCGCGCGTGCAGATGCACGATGGCCGCGCCCGCCTCGGCGGCACCGATCGCCGACTCGGTGATCTCGTCGGCCGTCACCGGCAGATGGGGTGACATCGACGGGGTGTGGATCGACCCGGTGATCGCGCAGGTGATGATGACTTTGTTCATGTGCTTAGCGTACCCGCTCCAGGATGCTGACGTAATTGGCAACACCCGCACCCCCCATGTTGAAAACGCCGCCCAGGCGCGCGTTCTTCACCGTGATCGCCTCGGGCATCTGGTCGGCGAGCTGCATCGCCGCCATCACATGCATCGACACGCCGGTGGCCCCCACCGGGTGGCCCTTGGCCTTCAGGCCGCCCGAGGCATTGACCGGCAGCTTGCCGCCCACCTGCGTCCAGCCTTCGCGGATGGCGGTGGCGCCCTCGCCTGCCGGCGTCAGGCCCATCGCCTCGTACTCGAGCAGCTCGGCCACGGTGAAGCAGTCGTGCGTCTCGACGAACGACAAGTCGCTCAGCTGCAGCTGGGCCGAGCCGAGCGCTTGGCGCCAGGCCAGCGCGCAGCCTTCGAGCTTCATCACCTCGCGCCGCGACATCGGCAGAAAGTCCTGCACATGCGCCACGCTGCGGATGGCGATCTCGCGCTGCATGCCACGCGCCGTGGCCGCGTCGGTGAGGATCACGGCCGCCGCGCCGTCCGACACCGGCGAGCAGTCAGTGCGCTTGAGCGGCCCAGCCACGAACGGGTTCTTCTCGCTGACCTGCCGGCAGAACTCATAGCCCAGGTCTTTGCGCAGGTGCGCCAGCGGGTTGGCGGCGCCGTTGCGGTGGTTCTTGGCGGCGATGTGCGCCAGCGCGTCGGACTGGTCGCCGTACTTGTCGAAGTAGGCGGTGGCGATCTGGCCGAACAGGCCGGCAAAGCCGCCCTGGATGTCGCTCTCCTCGCGCAGGTACGAAGCGCGCAGCAGGTTGGTGCCGACCTCGGGGCCGGGGGTCTGCGTCATCTGCTCGACGCCCACCGCCAGCACGATCTTGGCGCGGCCGGCCTGGATGGACTTGATGCCCTGGTGGATGGCGGCCGAGCCGGTGGCGCAGGCGTTCTCGACCCGCGTGGCGGGCTTGAAGCGGAACGCATCGTCGGCCTGCAGCACCAGCGAAGCGGTGAAGTCTTGTTTGGAGAAGCCGGCATTGAAGTGGCCGAGGTAGATCTCGTCGACATCGGCTGCCGAGAGGCCCGCCGATTCGAGCGCGCCATGCACTGCCTTGACGATCAGGCTCTCGACGCTTTCGTTGTCGAACTTGCCGAAGGGGGTTTGAGCCCAGCCGACGATGGAGACGTTCACGCTCATGGTTGCACTCCTGGGTTGCTCGCCAACAGCTTGCGCAGCTCGCTCTTCAACACCTTGCCGTAGTTGCTGGTGGGCAGCTCCTCGACAAAGCGGTATTCCTTCGGCCGCTTGAAGCGGGCGATGTGGTCCAGGCAGTGGGCATCGAGCTCGCGCTCGGTGACGGCCACGCCCGGCGTGCGCACCACGAAGGCCACCAGCACCTCGCCCCACTCGGGGTCGGGCCGGCCGACGATGCTGACCTTGGTGACGGCCGGGTGGGTTTGCAGCACCTCCTCGACCTCGCGCGGGTAGATGTTGCTGCCGCCGCTGATCACCACGTCCTTCGAGCGGTCGCGCAGCGTCAGGCAACCATGCGCGTCGAACGCGCCCATGTCGCCGGTGTGCAGCCAACCGTCTTTGAGGGCCTGGCCGGTCGCATCGGGGTTGCGCCAGTAGCCCGACATCACCACATCGCCGCGGCAGACGATCTCGCCCACCTCGCCCGGCGCCACCGGCACCCCCAGCGCATCGATCACCCGCACCTCGACCCCACTGCGCGGCCAGCCCACCGAGCCGAGGATGGCGTCGTCGTTCGTGGCGTGCGCGTGGGCGTGAGCAGCCAGATCGAGCCCGGTGATCGTCATCGGCGCCTCGCCCTGGCCGTAGATCTGCGCGAACACCGGGCCCAGCACCGCGGTGGATTTGCGCAGCTCTTCCACATACATCGGCCCGCCGCCGTAGACGATGCAGCGCAGGTTGGCGGGTGGTGGGCGGTGCTGGGCCTCGGCCTCCAGCCGCAGGCGCTGCACCATCGTGGGCGCCAGGAACGCGCCGCAACCGGGGTGCAGCTCGCACAGATCGAGAAACTCGGCCGGATCGAACGCGCCCGAGGCCGGCACCACCTGCCGCGCGCCACGCGCCACCGAGCTCAGCAGGTACATGCCCGAGCCGTGCGACATAGGCGCCACATGGATCTGGCTGCAATTGACATTCATCGCCTCGATATCAGCCAGGTGTGCCACCGTCATCGCCAGCAGGTTGCGGTGCGACAGCATGGCGCCCTTCGATCGGCCGGTGGTGCCGCTGGTATAGAACAGCCAGGCCAGGGCCTGCGGGTCGATGGTGGGCGGCGCCAGCGCATCGGCCTGCAGCATGCCGAGGTAGTTAGCCTCACCGATCACCACCAGGTGCTCGGCGTGCGCCGCCGCGGTGTGCGGCAAGTCAGGCAGCAGCTTCGGCGAGGCGAACACCAGCGACACGTCAGCGTCGTCCAGGATCTGCAGCACTTCCTTGTCGTGCAGCTTGAAGTTGATCGGCACGATGGTCGCCTCGGCCGCCCAGGCGGCGAACAGCAATTCGGGGAACTCCACCCGGTTTTCACTGACGAGCGCGATGCGGTCGCCGGCCGTGCAGCGCTGGCGGATGCCCGCCGCCAGCCTCAGCGCACGGGCGCGCAACGCACACCAGGTGTGCACCTGCTCGAGGCCCCGAAACACCGCCCCCTGGTCGGGATAGCGCAGCGCCGTCTGGTCGAGCAGGGTAAACAGGTTCATGTCGAGGCCGCCCTGGCAATGTGCACGGCAGACCCACGGCCCACCTGCGATGCGACTCTAGTGTCCCACTGCGTGCGGGTTTCTGACCTGCGTCAAACCATGACTAGATGGCCAGAGGCCACGCGCGGAGTATTTGCGCATGCCAAGCATGGAACCGGCTTCCGATCAGAACGCATTGGTTCTCCCAACCAATGTAGACAGCTTGCATCTACGATGCTGGGTCGTTCTTGGTCCCTGCGAACAGAACCTTTGCCACGGCTGGAGCGGCGGCAGTCGGCCAGAACCAGCCAGTCGCGAATGTCTAGTCTGCGCCGCCAGAGGTGCTCTGTTCTTGGGGATCAGGATGGCAGCTCAGGTTGCGTAAATGGCAGTGAATACCCACCATTGCACTGGGCTGAGGTGGCTGGCAGAGTCGTACCGAGATGCGCCGCTTTTTGCACGAATTTAATGGTGCTGAACAGTCGTGTGCCGGCTTGATAGTCTTTGGTTGACAAAGGGTTACCGTGATTTTCATTGACTTGGTTAAGCGGCAACGCCAAGAGTTAAGCAGCAGTGTGTGCTGCATAAACTAGTAGTTAGGCGTCATGAGAGCTATCGTCATCTCACTTCTCTTCTGCGCATCTACGGCATCCTTGGCGTCTGGAGTACCGCTAGCAGACGACGACCGAGCAGTACTGATGCAGCGAGCAGCCTCATACGTGAAAGCGTTCGACGATGCGGACGCTGAAGCGTACATAGCGCTAACGCATCATGCAATCTATCGTCTGGTGACAGACAAATCCGAGCTGCTGCCTGCAGTTAAGCGGGTGATGAAACGCATTCATTCCGTCGGAATCGTCACAGAGAGCTATTCGCTCTACCCACCTGAAGAGTGCTACGCCTCCGGCATTCAGCTCGTCTGCTTTTTGCGCCGCGTGATCGTCACCGTTCTTGACGGAAAGCGAGAAGAGGGGCAAAGCTATCTGCTCGCCGGTCGAGACACTTCAAATGCCGGACCTTGGCTCTTTCTAGACTCCGATGGCTTTCGTCAGAGCCCACAACGACTGTTTGAGTTCTTTCCTGCTCTACCTCCCGACGCAAAACCACCGCCGATTGAAGTGGTACAAAAATGACGCCTAACCCTTCCATCGAGGGGATCCACAAAAGGCTGCGCCTTTTGCGGCCCGCTCATGTCAAACGTTAGGCCTCATGACCCAGCCTCCCTCACCAAACTCGAAGGTTCTCTTTCGCGTCCCGGCAGACGACGGCTCCGCGCAGGTCGAAACGCTCTGGGCTACGGCGCTTGGGAACGACGAGTACAAGTTGGATAACTCGCCTTTCTATGCCTACTCCGTATCATGGGAAGACGTCGTGTACGCCCCGTTCGATACGACCGAAGGCTTCGCAACGTTCGCTCGTGTCGTTCGGAAGTCCGGACATCGCACGATCCGAGTCATCTTCAATCCTCCCGTGCAGGACGGAAATGAATCTGACCTGATACTGCAAGGTTTGGTGTCCCTCGGTTGCAGCTATGAAGGAGCAAACCGTGGGTACATGTCGATTGATTTGCCGCCCGGCGTGGAGTTGGAAAAGGTTCGTCAATACCTGATCGAGGAAGGCGCTCAGTGGGAGCACGCGGATCCAACGTACGCGCAGCTATTCCCCAATGAGGCCTAACCATTCGCTCAACCGGACCCATTGCGGCATGCGGCCAAAGGCCCTCCATTTCATTCTGGGCCTTTAGCCACATACCGCAACGGTCCGGTTAGCTCAAACGTTAGGCCGCGCAGGAACATCCGATGTCGTTCACCGTCCCTAAGAACACACCTGGTCCAAGCCCGTGGTATCTCCGGGACTGCGGCTCACCGGCCCCGGGATTTCGTTGGCGTGATGCTGGCGATGGACCCGAAACCTCAGGCAAGACACTCCTTGTCGCCGCAGCAGGCGTCTATGCGATCTTGGGATTCCAGAATTACGTCCTACCGCTGAGCAACGGAAGAGTGATCGTTTGGCATCAGCGTGTCGCTCAATCTGGACCGACCGAGCCAGTTGTTCTGACGGTGCTTCAGACTCAGCAGCTCTCGCCGCTGAGCGGCAGTGAATCAGGCCTGTGCAAGATGATGAAGGAACGCGACTTGCCCTTGCTGTACGACGGTGAACCCGAGTACGTTCTGCGCCTAGACACGACCGCTCCCCGCCAAGACAACATCGAGTTTCCGGAGCCACTGAGTGACTTGGACGAACTTCTGATCCTCTGTCACTCAAGCCACGCCCAAGCCGAACCATCCTGGGAGACAAGCAATCTTGCGCTCTTGATTGCACGTCCGAGACTTGGGAGGATCGAAATCTATCCACAAGATTGGTTCAACACCGGCGGACTGGACTACGGATACCAGTGGGTTACCCGCGTAGCGCGAGATCCACATACGGGGCGCATTCATGGTGAAGGAATTCGCATCTCTTCGTTCGTACTCAATGAAGACTTGCGGTCCCTGAGTGTGTGAGTGCGGCCTAACCCCTAGCTGAACCACCGGACCCGCTACGGCGGGCCGTCTTGGCCCGGCTTGGGGTACGCGGCACATTTTCCCAACCAGGGCCAAGCCGTCCCGCCGCAGCGGTCCGGTTAGCTCGAACGTTAGCCAACAAGCACCATGAAACTTCAGATCCTTATCGCTGCCATCGTTATAACGGCACTCCAAGGTTGCGCCACCAACAAGTTTGAAGAACGTATTTCTGACATTCCCGTCAGACGAACCGTAACTCTAGAAAAACCTCTAATTCGCATCACTCAAAGAACATGGGCAGCGGCGCAAATGGAGCACGGATTGCTGGCGGGCGATTACGTTTCATTAAAGGAGAATTCGGAAGGGGTATTTTTCTACGGCCCCGCAAGGCCAGTTTTCAGGCGAAACATGGATCTTAAAAATCCAATTTACTTCTTTGAGGCCGGTGGCTTTTGGGTGCCCAAGAACCGAAATGGAAAACCACGTCTTTTTGCTGTGTTCGAGCCCGATTTCCATACGGCCGACAGCCTGCCAATAACGGCGATGAGCATCGCCGCCAATTCAAGTGCAGCAAAGGGAACTACGCCGTTATCTGGTGGCGCGCTTGCTCAAGGTATTGGGGTTGGCATAGGAACAGGTATCGTGACCGCGATAATTGAAGCTGATCGAGGACGTGTTGTCATCTTTCCGCCCATAGAAGACGAAGAGTTTATGGCTCAGCTGCAGGCCGCAATCTCCACTTCCAAGGAGTCATCCCCCTAATGGCTAACCGTTCGTTCCAGCGGGCCGCCTATGGCGGCCGTTGAACTCAAACGTTATACGGCCTGAAATGCAGCACGTTGGCATACGCCGCGAGACTTCGAACGGTGAGGTTCTCGCTCAGTTTGACTCGGAGGGACTCGACCTCAGGCTCCTAAAGCGGGCACCGCCCCTCGGCACATGTTTGCGTTTCGTTGACCCATACGGCGACACCGTCTTCAATCAGCTGCAACTCGCAGCGCTCGCATCAGAGCTGAGCGAGCTGCGAACGAGCGCACCTGAAGTGGACTTACGGTCCCACATCGATCGACTGCTCGTTTTTTTGGCCGGCTCAGAGGATGTTCATGTGTACGTACGCTTCATCGGCGACTAGTCCGCATAACAGGTCGTTCGATACGGACACGCGTTGGCATTGCGCGGCGAGCCGTGTGCTGGGGCATTCCTCGCTTGCCGCAATGCCGACGCGCGCCGGTCAACTCCGACGTTAGGCCGCAAACTGGGCCCGTTGTTAGTGCGCCTTCGACGAATCCGCATCCAAGATGCATGCGTCAACAAATCAATCAGCCCGGGAAACGACCATGTCCGAACATGCCGTGATCATCGCATTCGACTATGGCTCCACTGACCTGACTGCGTTGTTCGAGTTGGAAGAGCAACTTGAAGAGCTCTTGGCAGACAACACTGTAGGTGAGTACGACGGGCACGAAATTGCGGTAGACGGATCGGACGGGCTCTTGTACTTGTACGGTCCAGATGCGGACGCCTTGTTCAACAAGATTAGACCAACGCTCGCTGTCTCTCCCAGCATAAGCAATGCTGTGGCTACCTTAAGGTATGGCCCTCCAGCCGATGACACGCCGCGCGTCACGCAAGCGATTGCGGCCTAACCCTTCGCTCGAGCGGTCCTCCACCGGCTTGGCACTTGGCCCGCGAACCAGCCAGTGTCATCATCCGTTTCGCGGGCCAAGTGCCAACCCGGAGGTGTCCGCTCAGCTCAAACGTTAGGCGTTTGCTGCCATGCCGCGATTTGCTAAGAATCTCACTTGGTGGCGTTGGGCTACGCGAGCATCTGCACTGGGGCTCGCGACCGCAGTTCTGGCAAGCTACCTTCCGCCGCCTGGTTCTATTCGATACGCTGGCTATATTGCTGTCCCAGTCTTCATCGTCCTGTTCATTGAGTGCCGGCGACGGGCGTATCCGAACGAAGAGTTCAAGGACACACCGTGGGGTATGTAGCTTGTTGTCGGCGGAAAACGCCTAACCTCTCGTTCAAGCGAGACGCGCCTTCAGTACGCCGCTTACCTTCAACGTTAGGCCTCGCAGATGCGCAGTGCAGCACTCTCCGCCATTCGCATCTACCAGCGCTATCTCTCGCCGCATAAGGGGTTTTGCTGCGCCTATCGCGCGCACACCGGCAGAGCAAGCTGTTCATCCGTGGGGTACCGCGTGGTTTCTCGGTACGGCGTCTTCGCGGGTCTGAGCTTGATCCGGAAGAGAACAAGCCTTTGCGGTGTGGCGCATCGCCGCTTCAGGCAGCAACCGCCGCAGCTGCACGTCGAACGAGGCGTTTGCGACGTAGGATGTGATCTCCCTTGTCACGGGGGTTGCGATGCGCCGTCAGGCTGCGACCTCCCGAGCGGCCGTAGCCTTTCGAACGTCTGCGACTTCGTGAGTTGCTGCGACTGCGGCAGCTGTGATTGGCCGAGTCGCAAGCGGAAGGATCGAAGCTCCGAAAAGTATGTCCACATCCCGCCAAAGGCCCGAACCCGTGGCTAGGCAAAGCCAAGGCAACACTCAAGCGGCAAGGCCTACCCATCGCTCAAGCGGAGTGCTGCCGGCAGGCCTGGCGCCCTTCCGTCATCACCCGCTTAGCTCAAACGTTAGGCGTCATGAACTCATCGCTTGCGGTTCCGCTAATCGTTGGGTGTTCGATCGCGACCGGGATTGCAGGGTATTGGTTAGGTGGGTACAGCGAAGCGAAGATCACGCAGATTCGAGATTCGGCTTCCCAAGCTGCGGCCCTGCAGGCCTTGGAGCCCGGATTGAACTCCGCTGACCCGAACGTACGTGAACATGCGTTATGGCTCAAATTGGGAGAGCTGCGCGCACTCGAATGGATGCCAAATCAGGTCATGTCGGGGGACATAGCGGCAATGGAGGTCGCGGTCACCTATGCGAGGCTCGCACAAATGCACTCGACGTTGGAGACGCCAGGTATGAGCGAGCTACTCATGAAGCATGCAGTCTCCGCGTGTGCGAAAGCCGCTTCACCCAACTGCAACGCGGAATCGCTGGCGATGATCGCGCGGCGGTTGAGCGCTAGCACGGGTGCGAAATGACGTCTAACAGCTCGTTCGACACGGACACGCAGCGGCATTGCGCCGCGAGGCGTGCTGGCCAGCGTACGTCACGCGGCGCAATGCTCCTGCGTGCCGGTCAACTCCAACGTTAGACGCCATATGACGGCCGAACGCAACACCGGAGCACAGCCCACGGACGTCGCCGCGCGAGAGATACGGCTCATGCAAGCAGCCCTCGCTTGGACTTGGGGGCTCGTCGTTCTTGCGCTCACAGTCTTCAACGGCTACTACGCCTCTTTCCTCATCGAGGTAGCGAAGCATGGCGAGATCTCGTACCTCGAGCTGTTCGCGATCCTTGCCGCTAGCGTACTGTTGGCGATATCGGCCGTCGCCCTCTTTACTGGGCACCCCAGCAAGTTGCTACTCTGCTGTTCTCTGTCTGTAAGCTTCGTCGCAATCTTCCCGGCAATTTGGTATCACATGGTTTTGTCCATGCTGCTCAGTGCCTTGGGGCTTCTACTCGCCGCAGCGCGGACTCGTCCTCCTGGAGTCCGAAATGGCGCGACGGCTGAGCATGGCGCCTAACCCGTCCTTCGAGCGGACGCCTAGCGGCGTCGCTCAAGTCAAACGTTGAGCGACGGCTTTCAGGCGGTTCATGCGGCTCGAGCGACTTCCGGTTTGGGTCGTAAGCAGCCGCTGACTCGAAGCCTCGCCACCAGATCCACTCAGTTTGGATTGATCGCTCAGCCCGGTGGCACATCGCGGGCGCTGCCGTACACAGTCCTTGGTGGATCGCCTGACCTTCTAGCGGCCTACATCAACACAATGTCATACCGCTCCGGCGACCCCGCGTTCTCGGCGCGCAGCGAGATCGGCTTGCCGATGAAATCGCTCAGGCCGGCCAGGTGCTGGCTTTCTTCGTCGAGCAGCATCTCGATGACGGCGGGCGTGGCGATGATGCGGAATTCCTTCGGGTTGAACTGCTTGGCCTCGCGCAGGATCTCGCGCAGGATGTCGTAGCACACGCTGCGCGCGGTCTTCACCTGGCCCTTGCCTTCGCAGGTGGGGCACGGCTCGCACAGCATATGGGCCAGCGATTCGCGGGTGCGCTTGCGGGTCAGCTCCACCAGCCCCAGCTGGGTGAAGCCGCTCACCGTCACCTTGGTGCGGTCGCGCGCCAGCTGCTTCTTGAATTCGGCCAGCACCGCGGCCTGGTGCTCTTCGCGCGTCATGTCGATGAAGTCGACGATGATGATGCCGCCCAGGTTGCGCAGCCGCAGTTGGCGGGCGATGGTCTGCGTGGCTTCGAGGTTGGTCTTGAAGATGGTGTCGTCGAAGTTGCGCGCGCCCACATAGCCGCCGGTGTTCACATCCACCGTGGTCAGCGCCTCGGTCTGGTCGATCACCAGGTAGCCGCCTGATTTCAAATCGACCCGCCGCGCCAGCGCGCGCGCGATTTCTTCGTCGATGTTGAACAGGTCGAAGATCGGCCGCTCGCCCTTGTACAGGCTCAGCTTGTCGACCGAGGTGGGCGTGAAGGCTTCGCCAAAGGCCTTGAGCGCGTCGTACTGCTGCTGCGAGTCGATGCGGATGGATTGCGTGGCCTCGTGCGCCAGGTCGCGCAGCACACGCTCGACCAGGCTCAGGTCCTGGTGCAGCAAGGTGCCAGGCGGCGACTTGAAGCTGCGCTCGCGGATGGCCTTCCAGGTCTTGCGCAGGTAGGCGATGTCGTCGGCCAGTTCGGCGTCGGTCGCTTCTTCGGCATTGGTGCGCAGGATGAAGCCGCCGGTGGAGCCGCTGCCCTCGGGCAGCTCGGCCAGCACCTTCATGCGGGCGCGCAGCTGCTCGCGCAACTCGGGCGAGCCGATCTTCTGGCTGATGCCGATGTGGTCGTCTTGCGGCAGAAACACCAGCAGGCGCCCGGCAATGCTGATCTGCGTGGACAGCCGCGCGCCCTTGGTGCCGATCGGGTCCTTGATGACCTGCACGGTCAGCGTCTGGCCTTCGAACACCAGGCGCTCGATCGGCGGGGGCGGTGTCACCACGGTGCCGGCGGCCACGGCGTGGCGCGGGGGTTCGCCGGTCAGCTGCACGTCGGCGGCGTGCAGAAAGGCAGCGCGCTCGAGCCCGATGTCGATGAAGGCCGATTGCATGCCCGGCAGCACGCGCACCACCTTGCCCGCGTAGATGTTGCCCACCAGCCCGCGCTCCAGCGTGCGCTCGATGTGCAGATCCTGCACGGCACCGCCTTCAATCACCGCGACGCGTGTTTCCTGCGGGGTCCAGTTGATCAGGATGTCTTGCATGCGGTCGATGGTATGGGATCGTGGCGCGACCGGGTTCACCACCGCACGCCCACCGCGCGCAGCAGCCCGGCGGTTTCATAGAGCGGCAAACCCATGATGCCGGTGTAGCTGCCGTCGATGCGTTTCACCCAGGCGCCCGCCGCGCCCTGTATGCCATACGCGCCGGCCTTGCCGAACGGCTCGCCGCTGGCGATGTAGCGCTCGAGGGTGTCGGCACTCAGCTCGGCAAAGCTCACGCGCGAGGTGCTCACAGCCAGGTGCTCGGCCGCGCCCGAAGCCACCGCCACCGCAGTGATCACGCGGTGGGTGCGGCCGCTCAGTTGCTGCAGGATGGCCGCCGCATCGGCCGCGTCTTGCGGCTTGCCGTAGATGCGCCGGCCCAACGCCACGGTGGTGTCTGAACACAAGATCGGCGCGGGCGGCAGCTGGCGTTGTGCCAGGCGCTGTTGCGCAGCGTGCAGCTTGGCGCGGGTGACGCGCTGCACATAGGCCAGCGGCAGTTCGCCTTGGCGCTCGGCTTCCAATGCTTCGGCGTCTTCAGAGGCATCAGCCAGCAGCAACTCGCAGCGCACGCCGATCTGCTCCAGCAGCTGGCGCCGACGCGGGCTTTGCGACGCGAGGTAGATGAAGTCGTGTGCGGCGGCCATGCGCTTCATTCGCGGTGTGTCATTCACGGTGATAGGGATGGTTGATGGTCACCGTCCACGCGCGGTACAGCGCCTCGGCCAGCAGCACGCGCACGAAGGCGTGCGGCAAGGTCAGGTCAGACAAGCGCAGGGTTTCGTCGGCGCTGGCTTTCAAGGGCGGGGCCAGCCCGTCGGGGCCGCCCACGATCAGGGCCACATCGCGGCCGTCGTGCGTCCAGGCGGTGAGGCGCTGGGCCAGTTGCACCGTGGTGAGCCGGGTGCCGTGTTCATCGAGCACCACGCGGCGCACACCCTTGGGCAAGGCCGCCTCGATGCGCGTGGCTTCGGCCGCCATCAACTGCTCGGCCGTCTTGCCGCTGCGCGGCTCGGCCTTTACCGCTTTCAGCTCCAGCCGCAGATCGGGCGGAAAGCGCTTGGCGTAGTCCTGGTAGGCCTCGTCGGCCCACGCCGGCTGCCGCTGACCGACGGCGACCAGCAGCAGCTTCACGCGCTGCGCGGGGCTCTCTTGGGTGCTGCCTTGGGTGCGGCCTTGACTGCAGGCTTGGCCGCGCTTTTACCGACAGGCCGCTTGGCCGGTGCGGCCTTCACGGCAGCGCGCGCGGTGGCGGCCTTCTTGGTGGTCGGCTTGTTGACCGCAATGGTCTGGATCGGCGCCTTCTTCGCCCCGCGGGCTGAAGGGGCCAACGCGGTCTTGCGGGCGGGGGCCTTGGCGCCCTCACCTGCACCGGACTTCACGCCCACGGTGCGGGTGACGCCGGTCTTGGCGGGTGCGGCGCGCTCGGCTGGCGCTGCGGTCTTGGTGGCCACGGTGCGGCGCTTGGCAGCAGGTGCAGCGGCCTCGGGCTCGGCTGCGCGCGCTGGCGTCTTGCGGGCGGGGGCCTTTTTCGCTGGCGCTTCTGCGGGGGCAGCGGCTGCGGCCTTGCGCGCAGGGGCCTTCTTCTTGGGCTCGGCCGGCGCTTCTTCGGCTTTCACCAAGCGCTTCGGCGCGGTGTCGAGCTTGAGCTTGACGGGCTTGTCGCCCCAGATTTCTTCGAGGTGGTAGTACTCGCGGATATTGGGCTGCATCAGGTGCACCACCGCCGCGCCGCAGTCGACGATGATCCATTCGCCGTTGACTTCGCCTTCGGTGCGCGGCACCGGAAAGCCTGCCTGCTTGACCGCGTCACGAACGCTGCTGGCCAGCGATTTCGTCTGCCGATTGCTGGTGCCCGAGGCGATGATCACGCGCTCGAACAGCGACGACAGGTGTTCGGTGTCGAACACGAGGATGTTCTGGCCCTTGACGTCTTCCAGACCATCGACGATGGCGCGTTGCAGTTTCTTGATGTCCATTCAACTCCTGATGCGCCAGCCGGCGCGTGCCTCGAAATGCGTGGGCCGCGGTGGGGTCACCGGTACAGCCCGTGTTGATCAATATAGCGCGCCACCTTCTCGGGCACCATCTGGTTGATGGGCAGGCCCGCGGCGCAACGCGCGCGCACCTCGGTGGAAGACAGGTTCATCGGCGGCAATTCAATGGTGTGCACTGCGCCTGCGGCGGCTGAAACCTGCGGTGCTCCGGGGCGCTGCGCCACGGCCAGGGTGACCAGGCCCAGCAGTTCGTCCACGCCGTGCCAGGTGGGCAAGCCGGCCTGCTGGTCCTGACCGAGGATCAAAAACCACTGCGCACCGGGCTGTGCGGCCTGCAGCGCGCGCACGGTGTCGAGCGTGTAGCTCGGGCCGGGGCGGTCGAGCTCGATGCGGTCGAGCACGAAGCGCGGTTCGCCTTCGATGGCGAGTGCGACCATGGCCTCGCGGTGCGCTGCGTCGGCGAGCCGACGCGTCTTTTGCCAGGGCTGGCCGGCCGGGATCCAGCGCAACTGATCAAGTGCCAGCGTTTTCAATGCTGCCTGTGCCAGCGACAGGTGCGCGTGGTGCACCGGATCGAAGCTGCCGCCGAACAGGCCGATGCGCTTCAAGCGGACCAGTCCGCCCAATCACGCGGCCGCAGGAAGTCGCTGTACAGCCGCGCTTCGGGCGTGCCGGCCTCGGGCTTCCAGTCGTAGCGCCACTTCACGATCGGCGGCATCGACATCAGGATGCTTTCGGTGCGTCCGCCCGACTGCAACCCAAACAGCGTGCCGCGGTCGAACACCAGGTTGAACTCGACATAGCGCCCGCGGCGGTAGGCCTGGAAGTCGCGCTCGCGCTCGGTGTACGCGGTGTGCTTGCGGCGCTGCACGATGGGCAGATAGGCATCGACCATGGCGTCGCCGACGGCTTGCATCATCTGGAAGCTGCGGTCGAAGCCCAGCTCGGCGAAGTCATCGAAGAACACGCCGCCCACGCCGCGCGGCTCGTCGCGGTGCTTCAAAAAGAAGTACTCGTCGCACCACTGCTTGAAGCGCGGGTACTTGTCGTCGCCGAACGGGGCGAGCGCGTCGCGGTTGACGCGGTGGAAGTGGGCGGCGTCTTCTTCGAAGCCGTAGTACGGCGTGAGGTCCATGCCGCCACCGAACCAGACCACCGGCTCCTTGCCTTCGGGCAGCGCGGCGAACGAGCGCACATTCATGTGCACCGTGGGCACATACGGGTTGCGAGGGTGGAACACCAGCGACACGCCCATGGCCTCGAACGGCGCGCCGGCCAGCTCGGGCCGGTGCTGCGTGGCCGAGGGCGGCAGCTTGGGGCCGCGCACATGCGAGAAGTTGCAGCCGCCGCGCTCGAGCAGGTCGCCGTCTTCAATCAGCCGCGAGAGCCCGTCGCCCTGCAGTCGCTCGCCCGGCGCGCGGACCCAGCCGTCGGTGCGGAACGGTTGCCCGCCCTCTCGCTCCATCGCGCTGATGATGCGTTCCTGCAGACCCAGCAGGTAATCTCGAACGGCTTGTGTGCTCATGGTCGGGTGCGGGTTAACGTTTCAGCGCGCGGTGGCCGATGTCTTTGCGGTACTGCATGCCGTCGAAGCGGATGGCCTGCAGCAATTCATAGGCGCGAGGCTGGGCCTGCTTGACCGAATCGGCCAGCACCGTCACGCACAGCACGCGGCCGCCGGAGGTCAGCAACTGGCCGTCGCGCAGTTCGGTGCCGGCGTGGAACACGATGCCGTCGGCCGCTTCGGCCGGGATGCCCCGGATGGCATCGCCCTTGCGCGGCGTGCCGGGATAGCCGGCGGCAGCCACCACCACGCCGAGCGCGACGCGGCGGTCCCAGTGCAGCTCGACCTCGTCGAGCGTGCCGTCGGTGGCGTGCGCGAACAGATCGAACAGATCGCTTTTCAGGCGCATCAGGATCGGCTGCGTTTCGGGGTCGCCGAGGCGGCAGTTGAACTCCACCGTGCGCGGCTGGCCGTGCGCATCGATCATCAGGCCGGCATACAGGAAGCCGGTGAACGGCACGCCGTCTTTCGCCATGCCGTGGATGGTGGGCAGGATGATCTCGTGCATCGCCTTGGCGTGCACATTGGGCGTGACCACCGGCGCGGGCGAGTACGCGCCCATGCCGCCGGTGTTCGGGCCCTCGTCGCCGTCGAGCAGGCGCTTGTGGTCCTGGCTGGTGGCGAGCGACACCACGTTCTTGCCGTCGCACATCACGATGAAACTGGCTTCCTCGCCTTCGAGGAACTGCTCGATCACGACGCGCGGCACATCGTTGTGTTTCACATCAAGGCTGACCCCGCTGGCATCGGTGCCGAGCATCCAGTCGATCGCTTCATGCGCCTGCGCCAGCGTGGTGGCCACCACCACGCCCTTGCCGGCGGCCAGGCCATCGGCCTTGATGACAATGGGCGCGCCCTGCTGATCGACGTAGGCGTGGGCGAGCGCGGCGTCGGTGTAGGTCTCGTAGGCGGCGGTCGGGATCTGGTGCCGCTTCATGAAGGCCTTGGCAAAGGCCTTCGAGCTTTCGAGCTGCGCCGCTGCCTTGGTGGGGCCGAAGATGCGCAGCCCGCGGGCGCGGAAGAAATCGACGATGCCCCCGGCGAGTGGGCCTTCGGGGCCGACCACGGTGAGCGCGATCTTTTCGCGCTCGACGAACTCGGCGAGGTCGTTGAAGTCGGTCAGCGGCAGGTTGTGCAGCCGGTGGTCACTGGCGGTGCCGCCATTGCCCGGGGCGACATACACCGTCTGGATCTTGGTCGACTGCAGCAACTTCCAGGCGATCGCGTGCTCGCGGCCGCCGGAGCCGATCACGAGGACCTTCATTCGGACAGCTCGGCGTTGTGAAACACCGCCTGAACGTCGTCCAGGTCTTCCATCGCGTCGAGCAGCTTCTGCATGCGGATCGCATCTTCGCCGGTGATTTCCACCGTGTTCTCGGCACGCATCGTCACTTCGGCTACCTCGGGTTTCAGGCCGGCGGCTTCGAGCGCCGACTTGATGGATTCGAATTCCTGCGGCGCGGTGATGACCTCGATCGAGCCATCGTCGCCGGTCACGACGTCGTCGGCACCCGCCTCCAACGCCACTTCCATCACCTTGTCTTCGCTGGTGCCGGGCGCAAAGACCAGCTGCCCGCAGTGCTTGAACTGGAAGGCCACCGAGCCTTCGGTGCCCAGGTTGCCGCCGTACTTGCTGAACACGTGCCGCACTTCGGCCACGGTGCGCACCTTGTTGTCGGTCATGGTGTCGATGATGACCGCCGCGCCGCCGATGCCATAGCCCTCGTAGCGGATCTCGTCGTAGTGGACACCTTCGAGGTTGCCGGTGGCCTTGTCGATGTTCTTCTTGACGGTGTCGGCCGGCATGTTGGCCGCCTTGGCCTTGTCGACTGCCAGCCGCAGCCGCGGGTTCAGCGCCAGATCGGCGCCGCCCAGGCGAGCCGCGACCGTGATCTCACGGATGATGCGCGTCCAGATCCGGCCGCGCTTTTCGTCCTGGCGCCCTTTGCGGTGCTGGATATTGGCCCACTTGGAATGTCCGGCCATGAAATGGCGCCTCCTGCACAGGCTTCGCCGTACCGCGGCCTGCCGTGTTTTGTTGGATAGACTGCGATTTTACGTGCCTGCCCTGGTGCTTCCTTGCGCTGGCGCATGTTCCTCCCCCGACCTACTGGAGCAGCCCCATGGCCGAGCCGATCCTGGTTGCCAAGCATGGCGACACCGAGTGCTTCCTGTTGCCTGCGCTCGCCAACCGCCACGGGCTGATCACCGGCGCCACCGGCACCGGCAAGACGATCACGCTGCAGACGCTGGCCGAGAACTTCAGCCAGATCGGCGTGCCGGTCTTCATGGCCGACGTGAAAGGCGACCTGACCGGCATCACGCAGCCGGGCAAGGTCAGCGACAAGCTGGCGGCGGTGCTCAAGGAACGCGGCCTCGACGCGCCGGCCTCGGCCGCCTGCCCGGCGACGCTGTGGGATGTGTACGCGAGCGACAAGAAGGCCGACGGCCACCCGGTGCGCGCCACCGTGAGCGACATGGGCCCGCTGATGCTGGCGCGGATGCTGGCGCTCAATGAAACGCAGCAAGGCGTGCTGAGCCTGGTGTTCAAGATCGCCGACGACAACGGCCTGCTGCTGCTCGATCTGAAAGACCTGCGCGCGATGCTGCAGCACGTGGGCGACAACGCGAGCCAGTTCACCACCGAGTACGGCAACGTCAGCGCGGCCAGCATTGGCGCGATCCAGCGAGGGCTGCTGCAGATCGAGCAACAAGGCGGCGATCGCTTCTTCGGCGAGCCGATGCTCAACATCGCCGACTTCATGCAGACCGAGGGCGGCAAGGGCGTGATCAACATCCTGGCCGCCGACCAGCTGATGAACAGCCCGCGGTTGTATTCGACCTTCCTGCTGTGGATGCTCAGCGAGCTGTTCGAGCAGCTGCCCGAGGTGGGCGATCTGGACCAGCCCAAGCTGGTGTTCTTCTTCGACGAGGCGCACCTGCTGTTCAAGGAAGCGCCCACGGCGCTGGTGGAACGCATCGAACTGGTGGTGCGGCTGGTGCGCAGCAAGGGCGTGGGCGTCTACTTCGTGACGCAGAACCCACTGGACATCCCCGACACCGTGCTGGCCCAGCTCGGCAACCGGGTGCAGCACGCGCTGCGCGCCTTCACCCCGCGCGACCAGAAGGCCGTGAAAGCGGCGGCCAGCACGATGCGCGCGAAGCCCGGCCTGGACATCGAAACGGCCATCACCGAGCTGGCGGTGGGCGAGGCGCTGGTGAGCTTCCTCGATGAGAAAGGCCGACCCAGCATCACCGAGCGGGTGTTCATCCTGCCGCCGGGCAGCCAGATCGGGCCGATCACGCCGCCACAACGGCAGGCGCTGATCGCCAATTCACTGGTGGCCGGGGTGTACGAGAAAACGGTCGACCGGGAGTCGGCCTACGAAAAACTGAAGGGGCGGGTGGCCGCCTCGCCCTCGGCACCGGCAGCTGCAAACCAGCGCGCACCCGCCCCGGGCGGTGCGCCCGCCGAAGCGCCGGCAGAAGAATCCAGCGCGGGCGGCATGTTCGGTGGGCTGGGCAGCATCCTGTTCGGCAGCACCGGCCCACGCGGTGGCAAGCACGAGGGGCTGGCCGAATCGATGGCGAAGTCGGCCGTGCGCACGATGGGCTCGACCGTCGGCCGCGAGATCATCCGCGGCGTGCTGGGCAGCATCCTGGGCGGCGCGCGACGGCGCTGAGCCGCCGCGCCCACGGCGCTGCGAGCACCGTGGGCATGTGCGCCAGGATCAGCGGCGCTGCCAGCGGTCGTCGTGGCGGTCTCGGTCGTCCCAACGGCCATCTCGGTCGCGGCGATCACCGTCGCGCCAGTCACGACGGTCGTAGCGGTCGTAACGGGCGCGCTCTTCGTAGCGACGATGCTCCCAGCGGTCACGGCCCGACTGCACGTAGGCGTACGGCACGTAGCCATAAGGCGCCACGACGTACGGCCGTGGGTAGACAACCTGGGGCTGCGGCACGTAGACCACCGGCGGCGGTGCCACGTAGACGGGCGCCGCATGGCGGTAGACCGGCGCGTTCGATATCACCGCGCCGATGAAGGGATCGCCGACCGAAATCGACCAGTTGATGTTGTCCCGCGCCTGGGCAACGCCCACGCTGGACAAAGCAACCACCGCGACAGCGGCAAGGATCAGACGTTTCTTCATGGTGTGTCTCCTGGCACACCGCTGTGGTGTGCCCGTCCTCAACGCGGCACGAGGGGCGGCCGGTTGACCCCGCCTTTGTGACCATGGGTAAAGACGTGTGAAGCGCGCCGACTGCACAGCGCCCCGGCAGCCGACGCCGACACCAGGGCAAGCAGGGAGCGAGGGACATAATTCATGCGGCCGCGCCGTGGCGCCGCCCGTTTCATCGCCTCCCTCGTTGTATTGCGCCCTCCGCGCCCGCCCCCATGACCGCACCCGCCCGCCCGAACCCGCCCGACGACCACAAGCCGAGCAACTTCCTGCGACAGGTGATCGAACGCGATCTGGCCCAGGGCACCTATGCCGGCCGTACCTTTGCCGGAACCCCAGGCGACGCGGCCCACCACGCCACCGGCCCGCTGGACCCCGCGCGCATCCGCACCCGCTTTCCGCCCGAGCCCAACGGCTACCTGCACATCGGACACGCGAAGAGCATCTGCCTGAACTTCGGCCTGGCGCGCGACTACGGCGGCGTGTGCCACATGCGCTTCGACGACACCAACCCTGAAAAAGAAGAGCAGGAGTACGTCGACTCCATCCTCGATGCGGTGAAGTGGCTGGGCTTCGGCTGGGAAACACCGGATCCGCTGAACCCCGGCGTCACGCGCAGCCACCTGTATTACGCCAGCAACTACTTCGACTTCATGTACCGCGCCGCCGAGGCGCTGATCACCGCCGGCCACGCCTATGTCGACGAGCAGACGCCCGAGCAGATGCGCGCCAACCGCGGCGACTTCAACACGCCCGGCACCGACAGCCCATTCCGCACCCGCACGCCGGAGGAAAACCTCGCCCGCTTCCGCGAGATGCGCGACGGAAAACTGGCGGACGGCGCGGCGGTGCTGCGCGCGAAGATCGACATGGCCTCGCCCAACATCAACCTGCGCGACCCGGCGATCTACCGCATCAAGCGCGCGACGCACCACAACACCGGCGACACCTGGTGCATCTACCCGATGTACACCTATGCGCACCCGATCGAGGACGCACTGGAGAACATCACCCACAGCATCTGCACGCTCGAGTTCGAGGACCAGCGCCCGTTCTACGACTGGCTGCTCGACACGCTGTGCACGCTGGGCCTGACCGCGCAACCGCGCCCGCACCAGTACGAGTTTGCGCGGCTCAACATCACCTACATCATCACCAGCAAGCGCAAGCTCAAGCAGCTGGTCGATGAGGGCCATGTGCAGGGCTGGGACGACCCGCGCATGCCCACCATCGTTGGCCTGCGGCGCCGCGGCTACACGCCCGAGAGCCTGCAGCTGCTGGCCGAGCGCAGCGGTGTCAGCAAGGCAGGCGGCTGGCTCGACTACTCGGCCATCGACATCGCGCTGCGCGACGACCTCGACCCGAAGGCCGCGCGCGCCTGCGCGGTGCTCGACCCGCTGAAACTGAAGCTGACCAATTTCGCCGAGGTGTTCGGCAGTGCGTCGCACCAGGAGCCTTGCCACGCCCCGGTTCACCCGGCGCAGCCCGAGCGCGGTCAGCGCAACTTCGTGCTGACCGATGAGGTGTGGATCGAGCGCGAAGACTTCATGGAGGAACCCAGCAAGGGCTTCTTCCGCCTGAGCCCACCGCGCACCGATGCGGCCGGGGTCGCACAGCCGGGCAGCAAATCCCGCCTGAAGTACGGCTACGTGATCGAGTGCACCGGCTGCGAGAAGGACGATCAGGGCCGCGTCACCGCCGTGCTGGCCACGCTGGTGCCCGATACCAAGAGCGGCACGCCGGGCGCCGATGCGGTCAAGGTCAAGGGCGTGATCACCTGGGTCAGCGTGGCCACCGGCATCGCAGCCGAGGTGCGGCTGTACGACCGCCTGTTCACCGAAGCCCAGCCGGATGCGGGTGGCCGCGATTTCCTCAGCGTGCTGAACCCGAACAGCAAGACCACCGTGACCGCCTACCTTGAATCGTCATTGGCCTCGGCGCAGGCGGACGACCGGTTCCAGTTCGAGCGCCACGGCTACTTCGTCGCCGATCGCCAAGACCACACGGCCGAGCGCCCGGTGTTCAACCGGACCACGACGCTGAAGGACACCTGGGCGAAGGGCTGACATGGGCCGGTGGCGCTGGGTGGACACGCTCAACGCCCTGCCCGGCGCAGTTCCAGCTGCGCGAAGGTCACTTCGCGGTAGGGCGTGGCACGCGTCTCGACGGTGCGCTGGAAGGCTCGCAAGGCCTCGGCGCGCTGGTTCTGCTGCAAGAAGCGCTGACCAAGGAAGAAGTTTGCTTCGGCGAGGTTGAGTCGCTCCATGTCCGGCTTCTCGGAAGCCACGCGCAGCAAGGCTGCCTGGTCGATGTCACCCACGAAGTAGCGCAGGATCGCACCCGTCAGCTTCTTCGGGTCCACGCTCTCCAGGTGTTCGGCCACCGCCGCCTTGCCCCGCCCGCCCTGGCTTTCGGCCGCGAGGAAGAGCCAGATGAGCGCGAACTCGCGGCCTTCGCCGCTGCCGCTGGCCACGGCCTCGCGCAGCAAGGCTTCGGCCTGCGCACTGCGGCCTTGATGGAAGTGGATCGACCCCATCCACTGGGCCGTGTCGGAGGAACGCGCCTGCGGGTTGATGCGCGCGAACTCGGTCAGCGCGTCTTCCGCGCGGCCTTCTCCAAACAAGGCCACCGCCAGGGCCTCGCGCGCATCGGCGTCGTCGAGCCGGATGGCGAGCGCGCTTTCGGCGTCGCTGCGGCCGGAGGCAAAGTCACCGAGCAGGTTGTGCGCCTGCGCCCGCGAGGCCAGCACCTTCGCCGCCAGCGCGGTGCCCGGGGCGACCCGTTGCAGCGCCCGGCTGTCGATCGCCCGGCCGAATTCGTTGCGTGTCACGATGGCTTGCAGCGCATCGTTGCGCCAGCCACGGGCCGTGCGCAACTGGCGGTCCAGGGCCTCAAGTTCGGGAGTGAGCTTGGCGGTGTCGATCAAGGGCAGCCGCAAGCGGCCGGCGGCGGACTGCCGCGCCTGCAGCAGCTTTTCGCGCCACGCCGCCAGGTCAGCCGGGGCGACCTGGTCCTCGCGGCGCTCGAAGCGGCGCACGAAGGTCGCGTTGGGGCCATTGAATTCCACGCGAGCGCTGTAGCGGAAGTGCTTGTCGACCACCTCCAGCCCAGGTGGAGCCTGGAGCTGGAAAGGCGCGGGGCCGAGCACGCTGATGCGGTGCTCGACCACCTTCGGCTGGTCGAGCATGTACGGCGTGCGCCGTTGCGACTCAGCCGGGCCGCTGAACACATCGATCATCTCGATGGCCAGGAATTCGGTATCGATGAAGCCGCGGTTGTACTGCCCGAACTCGGGCACCTCCATCGGTTGCCGCAGCTCGATGCGGTTGGCCGTCCGGTCGTCCTGTACCCGCAAGGCGTCCAGTGGCTTGATGCCGGGCACGAGGCGCAGCAGCCCTGCGGTCAGGCTCTGCCCGAGTTGTTCTGACGGCACCGTCGCCACATTGGCACGCAACCGCTCGGCCGGCCGACCGACGCCGCTGACCACGGCTTCCACGCGTGCCGGCTGGCCGGGCTCGGATGCCGTCCAGCGCTGTTCGAAACGCACCTGCTCGACGGCGCTCGGCGGATCGGGCAGGCGCGTCAGCCCGGTGGCACCGCCAACCACCAGCGCAGCCCCATAGGCGAACTGCCCGCGTTGGTCCAGACCTGTGCCCTGACCCTGAGCGGTGGCATCGACGTACCAGGTCCGGTCCTTGATGCGCAGGCGGGTGATGACGTGATCGAAGAGATCCTGCGCCGGCAGGTGTTCGAACAGGCCGCGGTTGCGTTCCACCGAGACGAGCGCAGGCTGGGCGTCGAAACCGAGTTCACGCAGCAGGGCGTTGAGCAAGGTCACCTTGTCCTTGCAGTCGCCTTGCCGCTGGGCGAGCGTTTCCTGGGGCGGCTTCGGGCGGTGCGAGCTTTCGCCCAGGCTCATGCTGAGGTAGCGAACATCGTCCTGCACGAAGCGCAGCACCTCGGACGCCAGGGCCTCGCCTTCCAGTCCGCCGGCCTTGAACTCTGCCGCCTTGGCGACGATGGCCGGCGGGGTGGGTTGCGGCAGCGCGAACAGGCGCTGCGCCCAGGCATCGACTTCAGACCATTCGCTGAGCTCGGTGATGTCGACCGTGGGATAGACCTTCACCCAGGGCGGCGTGCCGGGCTCGGCGGGCACAGCCGCGACCTGCTGGCGCACGATGCGCAGCACGTTGTTGCCACCTTCGGTGAAGCGTTCCGGTTCGCTGGCGCCGGCCATCAACCGGGTATTCAGCGGGCGCGAGGCAGGTGCCGTGATGCGGTGGTGCAGCACATCCACCGGCGTGTCCCAGGCCAGGCGCATGCCGGTGCTGATGCGGCCCTCGAAGATCGGGTTCTGCCCTTCGACGGTGTAGGCCACTTCCACCGCGTCACCGACGCGCACGTCGCTGAGCACGACGAGCAGCGTCTCGCCGCCGTCGAGCACCTGCTGCTCGAGCCGCTGCTCGCGGCGCAAGGTCTCGATGCGCGCGCCGGCCAGCCGGTCCATGCGCTTGCCGTCACGCACCACCACCGCGACGTGCAACAGCAGCTTGTTGAAGGCCGGGTTGAAGCGCAGTTGCAGCTGTGACACCGCGCCCAGGGCGGCCGCGTCGCGCGCCACCTCGCGGATCCGGATGAAGTGCTGCGGCCGGGGGAGGCTGTAGTTCGTCTGAAAGTCCACCAGCTGTTCGTGGCGGGCACCCGAGGGTGGAGCGCCCGTGGCCGGAGCCGCTGGCGGCTCGACCACCCAGGCAGGCACACGGGCGATCGCCCAGCCCGCACCTCCGCGAGCGGCCACCTTGGCAGCTGGTGCCGGCTTCGCCCGCACGCCTTCCGGTTTCGCACTGGCAGGCAAGCCCTGCGCCATGGTGTGGGCGCAACAAACGGCGGCCAGCACCGGCAACGCGACACCCCGAATGCGCCGCGCTAATTGCTTGTGAAACACACCTGGTCTCCCTGCTGCCGGATCGACTGCCCTGGTCTGCGGCGCAGTTTATGCGAGCCCTGGGCACCGACAATCGCCGCATGACATCGCTGCTGCCTCTGCATTCCCATTCGTCCTCGGCCGGGGTCCGGGCGGTCTTCAGCCTGGGTTGGAGCCTGGGGCTGTTGGCTGCACTGATCACCGGTAACGCACAGGCGCAGACCGCCACGCCGGCCCCACTGGCCACCGTGGCCAGCGTGGATCTGGATCGCTACATGGGCCGCTGGTACGAGATCGCGCGTTTCCCCAACCGCTTCCAGAAGGACTGCAACGGCCCGGCCACCGCCGACTACGCGCTGCAACCGGGTGGCCGCGTGCAGGTGACCAACCGCTGCCCGCTGGCAGACGGCAAGATCGACGAGGCCATTGGCGAGGCCCGACGCATCGGCGGTCCGGGCTCGCCGAAGCTGGAAGTGCGTTTCGCGCCCGCCTGGCTGTCATGGCTGCCACTGGTCTGGGGCAACTACTGGGTGATCGACCTCGATCCTGCCTACACCCTGGCCGTGGTGAGCGAGCCGAAACGCGAGTACCTGTGGGTGCTGGCGCGTCAGCCGCAGGTGGATGCGGCGACCTGGGACACATTGATGGCGCGGCTGCGCACGCAGGGCTTCGACCTCTCGAAGCTGCAGAAAGCGGGCGGCAGCAAGCTGCCGTGAATCAGACCTGGACGGAGAAGCTCGCTAGGGCTTGCCTGCGCTGATCGGGGCCGGGGCTGGCACTTCGGGAATGCCGAGGTGCGCCGTCTGGAACAGGCTGACCGTCTCGTCGATCAGCTGATCGACCGGGGTGCCCGCCACCAGCCGGGCGTAGGCCACGAACGACACCTTGCCGTCGGTGACGTAGTGGGCCACCGTCACATCGGCCTGCGCTTGCGTCGTTGGGTGCGACTTCAGCAGCAGGTAGTTTCCGCGCCAGCCCGACGTCGACTGGTACTCGCCGCGCCGGCCGGTCTCGACCACGGTGCCCGCAGCGCGCAGGTCGCCCACCAATTGGTAGAAGTAAGCCTGGGGCGGCGCTGCGTCGTGAGGTAGCTTTTCCACCGCGATCAGGTAGCGCAGCGTGTCGCCGTCCCACACCGCCAGCACCTGCTTCTGCTGGTTGACCGACGCAACGATCTGCTGCGTCAGGTCGATCGAAGCCGGCGGGTCGAGCGCCAGGCCATCGGGGAGCACCAGGGCACGGCTGGCGCTGCAGGCGCACAGGCACAGCAGCGCAGTGATCAGGGGCCGAACGATGCGCATCGCGCTCAGCCGCGCAGGCCGCTCTCGCCGGGATGCTCGGGCAGCACCACCGGTGTGGCCGGCTTCCAGCCCTTCTTGCGGTGCTCGGCCACCACGTTGGTGTAGATGCCGCCGCGCACGTACCAGCGTGCGGTGATGCGGGCGTAGCGCGGCTGCGTGACGGCCACGATCTTGGTCAGGATGTCGTTGGTGACCTTCTCGTGGAACGCGCCCTCGTTGCGGAAGCTCCACATGTACATCTTCAGGCTCTTGAGCTCCACGCAGAGCTGGTCGGCCACCATGTCGATGACGAAGTGCGCGTAGTCGGGCTGGCCGGTCAGCGGGCACAGGCAGGTGAACTCGGGAATCTGGAACTGGATCGCGTAGTCGCGTTCGGGCGCCGGGTTCGGGAACACATGCAGGTCTTTCGACGGTGCGGTCGGCGGATTGATCGGCGCGACGCGTTCGCGGGCAGGTTCGGGTGGGATCGTCTTGGATTTGCGCGGCATGGCGGAAGCTCGTCGAGAGGAAGTCAGGGGATGCCCACGGTCTTGTGGGTCTGCACGCTGAGGCGCCATTGCGGATGCGCCAGACAGTAATCGATGGCCAGCCGGGTGTTGCGGCGCTGTTCCAGGCCGTCCATCGGCTGCAAATAAAACAGGTCGAAGTCGAGCGCCGCGAAGCGCTCGGGCAGCGCGGTGGGCTGGGGATACACCAGCTTCAGCTCATGGCCACGTGTCAGCACCACCGGCGCATCAGCCTTCGGGCTGACGCAGATCCAGTCCAGGCCCGCAGGGGCCGGCTGCGTGCCATTGGTCTCGACGGCGACTTCGAAGCCCAGGGCGTGCAGCGCGTCGATCAGCGGTTCATCGAGCTGCAGCAGCGGCTCGCCGCCGGTGCACACCACCAGCGGCCGGCCCGGCAACCCGGCCGGCCAGTGCTGCGCCACATGCGCAGCCAGCGCAGCCGGCGTGTCGAACTTGCCGCCGCCTGCGCCATCGGTACCGACGAAGTCGGTGTCGCAGAAGGTGCACACCGCCGTGGCGCGGTCGGCTTCGCGGCCCGACCAGAGGTTGCAGCCGGCGAAGCGACAGAACACCGCCGCGCGCCCGGCCTGGCCGCCCTCGCCTTGCAGCGTGTAGTAGACCTCCTTGACGGCATAAGTCATGACGCGAAGCTCATGGTCACATCGGCCCGGTCAGTGCGATGTCGCCCACCGACACGGTGGCGCCGCATCCGGGGGTTTCGAACAGATCGACCCGGTCGAGCTGGGGCAATTCGCGGCGCGCCTGCTCGGCGATCCAGGCGGCGATGCCGGCGGTGTCGCCATCGGCCAGATCGGCGATCTCGTGGATGGGCTGGTGATCGAGCTGCTTGAAGATCGGGTTGAAGGCCGACTTCACGTCGCCGAAATCCACCGCCCAGCCGAGCAGCTCATCGAGCGGCGCGGCCAGGTGCAGCCGCAGCGTGTAGGTGTGGCCGTGCAGGCGGCGCAGGCCACTGCCATCGGGGGCGTGGCGCAGCCGCACCGCCGCGTCCAGCGTCATCTGCTTCCAGATGCGGTGCAGCGCACCGTCGAACACCGCGCCGCAGCTGCCGGTTTCGTACACGGTGACGCTGACCAGGCCCGTCAGCTGCGGCGCCAGGCGCTCCCACAACCAGCTGGCGAGCCATTCGCTGGTCGGGTTGGCCAGGCCCGGCAGGTCGTTCAGGCAGCCGTAGTTCAGCTGGCTGTGCAACGGCGCCCACACCGCGTCGAGATCGTCGTGACTGAATGCGGTGGCACCGTCCGCATCACCCGCCCGCACATGCAGTACCGCCTCGAAGCCGTGTCCGTGCATCGTTCCGCACTTGTGGCCGAGCGGCACATTCGGCAACCAGTGCGCCGACTGGAAGGCATAGCGGCGCCACAGCGTGACGCGGCCCGCGGCATCGAGCTGGGCGCCTCGTTGTGCGGTGCTCTGCACGCCGAGCTCGACCGGGCCGGGCAGCGCCAGCCGCTCGCGCAGCCAGCGCGCCAGATGCGCATCGGTCGGGTTGGGCACCTGCTCGTTGAGCAGCCGGTGATCGAGCAGTGCAACGGCCGATTGCAGTTGGTGCTGCAGCTGCTCGACGTCGCCGCCCGGAAACGCCGCCCAGCCCGCCGGCAGCGCGCAGCGCAGCTTCGCAACGAATCCGTGCCCATGCAAACGGCCCGAGGGATGCCCGGCGGGCAAGGCCTCGATCTGCCGCGCGGCCTCGAAACCGGCCTGCGCACAGAACACCGTGCGGGTGGACAACGATGCCGACACGGTCAGACCATCCCGAAGCGCACCCGCAGCGGATCGCGCGCGCCCGCTTCGGCAAAGCCCTTGGCGCGCAGCACGCACGAGTCGCAGCCGCCGCAGGGCCGGCCGTCGGGACCAGGGTCGTAGCAGCTGCTGGTCTGTGCGTAATCGACGCCCAGGCGCAGGCCTTCCTGGATGATCTGCGCCTTGCTCAGCGAGATCAGCGGTGCATGGATCTTCAGGCGCTGCGTGCCTTCGACACCGGCCCGGGTGGCCAGATTGGCCATCGTCTCGAAGGCGGCGATGTAGTCGGGCCGGCAGTCCGGGTAGCCCGAATAGTCGAGCGCATTGACGCCGATGAAGATGTCGGTCGAACCCAGGGTTTCGGCCCAGGCCAGCGCGAAGCTGAGGAACACGGTGTTGCGCGCCGGCACGTAGGTGATGGGAATGCCGTGCGACATCTCGTCGGCGCTGCGGTCCTTGGGCACGGCGATGTCGGCGGTGAGTGCCGAGGCACCGAAGGCGCGCAGATCGATCTGCGCGGTGACGTGCCGGGACACCCCTTGCGCACGCACGATCGCATCGGCGGCGTTCAGCTCATGCACATGGCGCTGTCCGTAGCGGAAACTCAGCGCGCAGGGCTCGAAGCCCCGCTCGCGCGCGATCGCCAGCACGGTCGACGAATCGAGCCCACCGCTCAGCAGCACCACCGCAGGGGGCCGGCCCGCCACGCTTTGTTCCATCCACGCACTCCGCCACACGGTTCAATTGACCAGCCCGCGAGTTTAGGGTCTGCCCCAGGTTCGGCCCGGAACAGCCCATGGCGATGGATGGCCAGGCTAGGGGCGGCCTGGGGCGGCCGGCGCCGCCGCGGGTGCGCCGGCCGCCGGGCTGGAAGGCACGAATCGCTCGGCATCGGCGCGGTCGCGGTGGTCCTGGACCTGATTGAAAAGCTCGACATCGGCCAGCCCCAGCACCGGATCGCGCTGCCGGAGCACCTCGCCCAGCCCCTTGTTCCGATAGCGGTCCAGCAACTCGGCGCTGAGCTGGATCAAACGGCCGTTCTTCGCAGCGCATGCGGCCACCTGCGCCACCTGGTCGTCGTGTTGCCGTTGAAGCTGCAGCTGCTGCTCGTTGCGCAGCCGGGTGAACTGCTCCAGCTCACGGGCCCTCTGTGCCAGCGCGTCGTCGCTGCGCTGCTTTTGCTCGGCGAGCTGTCTTTCGAGCGCGGCGATGCTGCCGCTCAGCTGGATCCGCGCGGCTTCAGCGGCCTTGAGGTTGCCGCTGGCCTTGCGCAGCGCATCGTCGAGTCGCCCCGCCTGCCGGGTCTGCTCGGCCAGCTGCGCGTCGAGCTCGGCCTTGTCGGCTTCGACCTTGGCTTTCGCGGCCTGTGCCTCCTGCACCTGCTGGCGCAGGCTCTGCAGCTGAAGCTGCGCCCTGCGAGCGGCCTTCTGCGCGTTCTTGTCCTCGGACTGCGCCATCGCATCGAACGAGCTCAGCACGACCACCACGGCCATCCAGCTCAGCATCCAGGTGCGTAAGGTTTTCATCGCGCTCAGAACCGCAGGCTCAGGTCGAACTGGAACACGTCGATCGACAGCGGCGGACCCGAGATCGAATCCCCGCTGAAGTAGCGGAACGAGACCGCGGTGTTCTTCGCCACACCGTAGCTGGCGCCGAGGATGTAGCCGCGCGCATCGGTGCCGCCGAGTCGGAAGTCGCTGTCCGTGTAGGCATCCAGCAGGGCATCGCGTTCGATGCGCTTGTAGGCGGCACTGACCTGCCAGTCGTGCAGTGCCTTCACCTCGGCATCGCCGAAGGCCAGCTGCAGGTGGTACGCATTGACCTGGCCATCGACATCGGTGCCCACGCGCTGGCTGACCTGGCGGCGACTGAACCCGAGGTTGCGCACGAAGTCGCCCGTGACGATGAGCCGCTGGCCGGCGATCGACGGCAGATCGACCTGCCCGGTCAGGTTGAGCAAGTGGTACTCGGCGGCCAACCCCAGCAAGGGCCGCAACACATCGGACGAGATGTTGTAGTACGTGTTGCCCTTCTGCGCGAAGGCGGGCGCGCTGCTTTCCCGGGCCGATGAGCCCGGTGCGCTGACCTTGCCGAGCAGGTTGGCGTAGTGGTAGTACCCGAGGCCGACGCGGGCACCGAGGCTGCGCGGCGATGGCGCAAGCGTCGCGCCCACCTGCCCGCCGAACAGCCACTTGTCTGCCGACGACAGCTCGACCTCCTGCACCGGCAGCGCGGCCAGTGTTGCAAAGGCGCGGATGTCCGAGGTGATCTTCGGCGTCCACTGCACGGCGACGCCATCGACGCTTAGGTCGTTCGCCCACAGCAGGTTGGTCCCGAACCAGGGGTTGCCGAATCGACCGGCCGTCACGCTGAATTGATCGCGATGGCGATAGCGCACATAGGCTCGATCCATCAACACCGTGTAGCGGTTGTTGTAGGTGCCCAGCGTCTGGTTCGAGGACACCGGATCGGTCGCGCTGCCGGTCGTCAGCCGCACACCGGCCGACCAGTGGTCGTCGATGGTGGCCGTGAGCCCGATGCGTGCGCGCACCCGCAGGCGTTCGCGGTCTTCGCTGGTGTTCAGCAGCGACAGCGAGCGGGCACGGTTGGTGTCGACGATGCTGAGCGCGGCCGCATTGCCGCTGGCGTAACGATCCAGTTGCGCGCGCAGGCGCAGATCACCCTCCCATTCGAGGCTGCGGACCCAGCCGGGGATCGCGCCCGGCCCCGACCAGCCTTCCCGGAACGCCTGGGCGGCCAGTTCGAGGCGGATCTCCTCCTTCAATTCCTTGCGCACGAACTCGGGGATGTAGGGCACGCGCACCGTGGCGGGCGCAGGCTGCGCGCCGGCGGCCGAACTCTGGCCTGCAGGCGATGGCGCGGCCGCCCACCCAGGCGCCGCAGCCGACGTGGCGGGCGTGCCAGCGGCCGGCGGAACCGGCGCGACGCCTGCTTCGCTGAGCAAGGCATTGCCGGCCTCGCGCGCAAGAACACCTTGCGAAACGAGCTGCGAGATCAGCTTGGACATCGTCGCGCGCACCTTGTCGATCTCGGACTCCTGTGCGAAGGCGGGCATCGTCACCCAGGTGGTCACGGCCAGTGCAGCAGCCAGGCGTTGCAAGGGGAACTTCATGCGGTGTGTGTGGGTGAAGACAAGATGAATCGGCGATGGGGATGGCGATGAGGGCGAAGGCACGGCCCAGCGTTCAAGAGCGGTTGCTCAGCCTCAGCTGCATCGGTCGCATCGAGCTGGGCGGGACGTCCTTCAGCGGAGCCAGGTCGAGCAAAGTCAGCTGGATCAGGTCGTCGACCTTCGGATCGCCGGAACCGCTGACGATGTCGGCCTTCTGCACGCGGCCGTCGTCGCCCAGCCAGACCCTGACGACGACCTTGAACTCTTCTTTGAGCACCTTGCGGTGGCGCGACAAGGCTTCGTGGAACTGGCGTTGCAGCAGGCCCGAGTAATAGGCCCCGCCGCCGCCGCCGGTCGTCAGGTAGTCGCGCCCGCCCTTGTTGCCCGCGAGCCCGAAGCCGTCGGAGCCGGCGCCGCCTTCGGCATCGACACCCAGCGGCTTGTCCGAGGCCGGCTTGTCGTCGGCGGCCTTGGGTTCATCGGGCTTGGGCTCGTCCTTGGGCTGGTCGATCTTGACCTCTTCCTTCACCTTGGGCGGCTCGGGTGGCTTCTCCGGGGGCTTGGGAGGCGGCGGCGGAGGCGGCTGCTTGATCAGCGCCACCTGACGCACGCCGGAGGGCTTGGCCGACGGACCCGACAGGAACTTCATCAGCAGCAGCGTCGCCCCGACCAGCACGGCCACCACCGCCAAGGCGAGCCCGGCCGTCTTGATCCATGAGCGGCCGCGCGCCGCATCGTCGTGGTCCTCGTCCATCGTCGCCTGCCCGCACGCCGCGGCGCGTTACTTCACCAGGCGCTGGGTGACCAGGCCGAGTTGGGTGATGTCGAGTCGGCCCATCAGGTCGAGCACATCGACGACCTTTTCGTAGTGGACCTTCGCGTCGCCCTTGATGACCACCGGAAAGCTCGGATTCACCGCCTTCAGCTGGCGCAGGCGGTCTTCGAGCTCTTGCATCGTCACCGGGTAGGTGTCGAGAAAGATCTGTCCGTCGTCGCGGATGGTGATGGCCTTGGTCTGCGGCTTGGCGAGGCTGGGCGCGGCGCTCGCCTTGGGCAGGTTGACCTTGATGCCCTGCACCGACGCGGTGGTCATGATGATGAAGATGACCAGCAGCACATAGGCCAGGTCCAGCATCGGCGTGACGTTGATGTCGTCGTAGGCCTTCTGGCCTTGCACCTTCATCGCAAGGCCTCGTCCGCGTTCCGGGATGCGCTCATACCGAGTGATTCTCGGCGACCCGGGTAACGAATTCGTCGATGAAGACCTGCATGTCGGAGGTCAGCTCGGCGATCTTGCTGGTCAGGTAGTTGTAGCCAAAGAGGGCCGGGATCGCGACCGCGAGGCCGGCCACCGTGGCCACCAGCGCCGCTGCGATGCCTGGCGCGATGGCGTTGACGTTGACATCGCCCGCCGCTGCGATGGCGGCGAAAGTGATCATCACGCCGACCACCGTGCCCAGCAGACCGAGGAACGGGCCGCCGGCAATGCAGATCGTCAGCAGCACCATCTGCGAGTTGAGCTTCTGCAGCTCACGCACCAGCCGGGCATCGACGGTCGCGCGGATCGCGTTGATCGACTGATCGGTCAGCACCATCTCGCGCCCGGCCTGGGCATAGGCGTCGAAGCGGCTGCGCAGCTCCTGCGCGCCCGAGGCATACAAGCGGTACAGCGACGAGGCGCGGAACTTCGCTGCGGCCGCCTTTTCGCCCGCCACACCAGCGCCATCCACGGAGCCGTTGGAGGCGATGTTCGCGATGAACTTGTCGAACTGCGACTTGAAGCGGTCGTTGTCACGCGCGGCGGCGCGCACGAAAGCGGCCTTGGTGATCATCACGTAGACGCTGATCACGAACATCACCATCAGGATGCCGATGACGACCCAACCGTCCAGCGTCACCGCACCGAGCAGGATCTTCAAATAGGACGGGCCGCTGTCTCCTTCGCCCTCGCCTTCGGCGGGGCCATGGGTCACGAGCTTCTGGTCCTGTCCCTGCGACAGCGCCGCGGTACGGATCCAGTCGGCCGAGCGCACGGTGGTCGACACCTGCAGCTCGTCGAGCTCGCCCTGGAAGCCCTTGCCGACCACGGCAGCGCCGCTCAGGTCGGGCACATTGCCTGCAGCTTTCGCGACCTCCTGGCCATTGAGGTAGATCGTCAACCCGTCCTTCACGACGATGGCCACGTGCTGCCAGACCGCCGCAGCGACCGGCGCCGATGCGGCGGCCGTCAGGGTTCCCGACTGGGCTTCGAGCTTGCCACCGCGCAGCGCGATGACGAGCGGCGCGGCGCCCTCGGTCTGCGTGTACAGCGGCGCATCGGCCAGATCGACTGGCTTGATCCAGAAGGACAGCGTCAGCCCGTTGGCGCCCGACTTCAGCGACGGCGTCGAAGGCAGCACCAGCTCGGCATCGCGGTCGAAGGCGAGCGCACCGCCGATGAGGCCCGTGCCGATGGCTTTGGCGGTGGAGCGCAATGCATGGTTGGCGTTGGCGGTCGAATCCTGCGGCAGCGATTCGCGCTCGTCGAAGTGGTAGACCAGCGCCTGAACCGGGTCGTAGCTGCCCTTCGCGTCATCACCGGCAGCGGCTGCCGGGTTGCCGTAATAGAGCCAGATGAACGCATCCTTGGTGGCGGGCGTGAGCCTGGGGACCTGAACCCAGACGAAAGCGAGCTCATTCAACCCATCGAACTTCTCGATGTGGAACTTCAGCGGTGTCTTGTCATCGCCGGCAATGAAGCGCAGGTCACTGCCGTCGGGCTTGGCTTCGGCGAAGGAGAAGTTGCCGGTGTGCAGCCGGACCAGCACGGCGGGCGAGTCGACCGCCGAGGTGATGGGCACACCGTCTGCGGCCGTGTTCAAACCGATCTTGACGCGCTGCGTCCAGTCGGCGTTCCACGCGGCGTGGCTCATACCCGCCAGCAGCAGGCCCGCCAGCACGACGACCGACATTGCGATTTTCTTCATCATCTGCAGGAAACGACCGTCTTTGCTGAACAGCCTCGGACAGTAGCTGGCGTTTGTTTCAACGATGTGAATCGCGGCCCGGCGCAGCGTGCCGGCTCATTTGCCGAAACAGTCTTTTTGCTGCTCCTTGCAGTTCTTGTCGCCGAAGCCCAGCACCTCCACCGTCAGGATGGAGGGCTTCTGCAGGCCTTCTGCGGCCGCTGCAGCGCGGGCGGCATTGGTGGCGTTGGCAGCGGCGTCTTCGGCTGATTTCGAGTTGTTGGCCGTGCCGTTGCCGGCGAGCGAGGTGGCCAGGCTGCCCGCTGTGGCCACCGGGACACCGGTGGACGGACCCGCCGCCGAGAAGTTGCTGGCATTGAGCACCGTCTGCGCATTGATGAACAGGCTGCCGCCCGAGCGGATGCCTGCTTCGCCGGCATCGATGGCGCCGGCTGGCGCGAACAGGTAGATGCCGCCTGCGGGTGCGGCGCTGCGCGGGCCGATGCCATCGGGATCGGAGCTCAGCGTCTGGATGCCGCTGCCCGATGAGCTGGCCGGCACGGTGTACACATAGCCGACGATGACGCCATCGACGGTGATCGGCGTGCGGGTCGGCGGCGGCGTGCTGATCGAGGTGCGGGCACCGCGGCCGGCGTCGATGCTGCCGCCGCTGCTGTAGAGCAGGATGTCACCCCCCTGCGTGGTGAGCACCTTGCCCTGGTTGATGGTGAAGTCACCACCGACCACGCTGCGGATCGCACCGCCGCCGTTGGTCACGACACCGATCGTCGTGCCGGCGGTGGGGGTGGTCAGGCCGGCGATGATGTTGCCGCCCGGTGCCCACAGGTCGATGTCTCCCTGCCCGGCGCATTGCCCGGTGCAACTGCTGTCGGGCAGCCGGCCGTTGCCGTAGGTCTGGATCGAGCTGCTGAAGGTGTAGATGCTGCCGGCGCCCACCGCATCGGCGGCGATGACTTTCGCGGTGATGTCGCCCAACGCATCGGACAGCACGATCGGTGTCAGGCCCTCGGGCCGCGCCCCTCGGCTTCGGCGTGCGCGGTAGTCGGCAAACACGCGCGGGAACTGCTGGTCGAGCGCGGCGTACTCGGCATAGGCGTTGCCGCCCAGCGTGCCCGACACCAGATCGGCCACGCTGTTGGCGCCAACGATTTTCGCGCTGTCGGTTTCGCGGTTCAGCAAGGCGTACAGCGCGGCCGCCTGGCTGGCCTGTGCGGAAACGCCCAGCGGCAGTGAGCGCGCGGTGTCGGCCGCCTGGTACGCCTTCAGCAGGCCCGGATAGCGGGTCAGCAGCTCGGCATATGGCGCGTACAGCGGGTCACGCGCGATCAGCGCCTGCACGCTCGCCGCGCTCGCCACCGCGGCGCGATCGGTGTCGCCATTGAGCGTCCGGTAGAACGCGAGGATCTGCTCCGAGCGGCTGTTGATGCCAATCAGGTCGTCGTAGGCGGCCTTGAAGGTCGCAAGGTCGATATCGCCCTTCACGCCCGCGATCAGCGTCAGCCTGGCGGCATCGCTGTTGGCCAGACTCGGGTTGGCGTTGTTGCCCGTCGCAATGATGCCGCCCAGGTTCGACGAGCCGGCGGTGATCGCGGCCGTGCCGACATCGATGTGGCGCCCGGCCTGGATCAACAGGCTGCCCGGCCCGCGGATCTCCAGCCCGAGCGGCAGCACGTCGCCGTTGTCGGCGCGTACCTCCGACACGTCGGTCGCGTTCAGGTTCTGCAGTGTCAGTGCGAGGTTCTTGACGTCGCGCCCCGCACGCACCCGGCTCGCCGCCGGCAGCGACAGGATGCTGCCGTTACCCACACCGGCCACGTCGCCGGTGAGCCCTTGCAGATCGAACTGGAAACCCGTGGTCGACGTACGCTCGACGATGCGCGGCGAAGCGCCGACCAGCAAGTCGTCTCCCGAGAACGACTGGGCCGACAGCACACCGCGCGAGGCATTGATCAGGTCGGTGGCCGAGACGTCAGACACCGTGAGGTTCGGGTTCAGCACCGATCGCCCGGCCAGCAAGGCCACCTGGGCCGACAGCGAGGGCAAGGTGACGATCTTGCGATCGGTGCCCAGAGACACGTCGCCATCGAAAGACTGGGCGACCAGCGTCGCTGGAAACGCGCCGCTGCCGGTGCTGTCGCTCACGGTCGCACTGCTGCCCATGCGCCGCCCATCGGCCATCTTGCTGCCCACCGAGACATCACCGGACTGGGCCAGCAGGTACACCGCACTGTCGGGCGCATAGGTGAAGAAGGTCACCGCGCGGCTCGCCCCCGAGCCAAAGCTCGGGCCCACGCCGGGCGTTGCCGCCAACTGGACCAGCGCCGTCGGGTTGTTGACGCTCTGCAGCGAGACCGAGCCCCCCGCAGACACCGACACCTCGGCATGCGCTGGCACGTCGCCGCTGCTGGCACCCATCACGAACAGCTGCGTGGCGGCCCCGGCACCGACGCTGCCACCCGCAGCGATGCGCCCCTCGCCGCGCCCGATCAGGTAGCTGCTGCCGATCAGGTCGTTGCCGGCCCGCACCTCCAGGTTGCCGCCGCCTTGCACATCGAGCGTGCGCACGCCGTCGCCATCGACGCTGGAGCGTCCGGTGGTGGGCAGCATCGCCGACAGCGTGTTCACGTCATGGCCCGCCTCGATGCGGATGTCGCCGCCGCCCAGCGTGCCGATGCCCTGCTGAAAATTCGCCCGGTAGGCCCACCATTCGGCCGGCACGTTGGTGAAACTGCGTGGCCTGCGCAGCCACTCGGTGATCCATTCGTTCGAGGCACCGACGGCATCGCGACCGGCACGGATCGAGATGCTGCCGCCGTCGCGGCTCCAGCGGTTGTTGCCATTGACGGCGGTGTCGGCAGCGCCGATGCGGCCGGCGGTGTAGACCACGCTGCCAGGCGCGTCCATCACGAAATCGGTGGCGGCAGCGATCTCGATCGATCCGGTGCCGGTGCGCAGCTTGGCGTTGTTGCCGGTGAGCCGCACGCTGCCTTTGCCACCGGCATCCACCGCACGTGTGGCCAGCGGGTTCGCCGCCGTGAGGTCGGCACCGCCTGCGAGCCGCAGATTCCAGGTCTCGCCACCGAGCAGGTTGTCGTTGGGTGACCCCAGGGCGTTGCTCAGCGTCAGGTTGCCGCCGGCGCGCAGGGTCAGCGTGCCAGCGCGGCCATCGGCGAGCCAGGCAGGGGTGGTCAGGTTCCAGGGGGTGGCCAGCGTCATGTCGCCGAGGCTGATCACCTCGGTCGCACCGTGCAGGCTGGCCTGCGCCGGCACGCCCGCATCGGCCTTCAGCGCCGCGAAACGGTTGCCCGCTTCGCCGTTGGCGATCGATGCCGCGATGAAGGCGGCGTGGTCGTTGGCGTAGCCGGTGATGGCGCCCGCAGTGAGGTTGCCGCTGGTGGTGTAGCTGCGCTGGGCCTCGAGCACCACTTCGGCCAGCTCGCCACGGCCACCGCTGCGGCCCAGCACCGTGCCGGCCAGCTGCGTCGCGCCGATGTGGCCCGCCGCGTCACGCGCGACACGGAAGGTGACGCTGCCAGTCTGGCCCTTGGCGCCGGGGCTCACATCGATGACGGAGGCCGCATCGACGTCGAGGCTGCCCGCCATGGTGCTCAAGCGAACGCGGCCGCCATCGGAGGCCGCAGCGGCGCTGCCGGCGTCGGTCGAGGTGCCGGCAGCGATCACGCGGCTGCCCGCAGCCAGCGCGAGGCCGTTGGCGGCCCACACCGACACGCTGCCCGATCCACGCGCCGAGCTGGCGTCGAGCGTGCCGGCCACGTCGATGCGACCGCGGTCGGCCGCCAGTTGCAGCGCCCTGGCCTTCACGACATCGGTGTTCGCGACCTGCAGATCGCCGCTGCGCAGACGCAGATCGATGGCCTCGGTGAACCCGCCCGCACCGAGCGCGCTGTTGAGCGACGAGAAATCATTCAAGGTGCCGAGATCGAGCACGGCGCGTCCGCCCTCGGCCCCCGTCAGGGCATTCGCCAGCAGACGGCCTCCGAGGCCGAGCCCGGCAGCGGCCACCTGCAAAGTGCCTGCGTTGCCACCCTGGACACTGCCCGACAGATCGATGGTCGAGCCTGCGGCCACCGTGACAGCACCTGAGGCCGCTGACAAACCCACACTGCCGGCATCGGCCGTCACCACACGACCATGGAAATCCTTGGCGACATCCGAGGCATCGAGTCTGGCGCCATTCGCCAGCGTGACACCGTCGTCGCTGCCTGCGCCATGCGCGGCGATGGTGAGGGCACCCGCATGCGCCTGCACCGTGGTGGCCACAGACACCCGGGCCGCGTCGATCGCGAGCCGTCCGCCCGCGGCGGTGTCGGTCGATGTGCCGGCCGGCCCGGTGGCACTGTTGATCGCCAGCGTCGAGTAGACCGGGTTCGCCGGGTCGCTTCGATCGACCGCCGCCCAGCGCTGCACCGCGCCCGCTGCGACACCGACCTTCGGCGTGCGCACCGTCCAGTCGGCGGCGACGTCCAGCGCGCCGTTGCCCTGGGCGACCACTTCGCGGCGTGCATTCATCGCCACCGCCTCGAAGCCGCCGATCTTCTGGTTCCCCGCACCGACGACGATGCGCTCGGCATCGATGGACAGCGCGCCTGCCGAGGCGCCCGCGTCAGCCACCGCCTGTGTGCCGCTGTTGATCAGGCGCACCTCGCGGGCGGCCACCGTGGCCTGCGCCGACGGCTGGCTCGCATGCCCGCGCAGCGCACCGGCGTCCAGCGTCAGCGTGCCCAGCGTCGGCGCACCGAGCAACGCACTGCCGTACAGGTCGATGCCGAGGTAGCCCTTGATGCGCAGCGCCTCCAGGCCGGCCAGACCGGCCAGATCGGTGTTCGACAGCACCAGGCCGGCGTCGATGCCGCCCACCCCTGCCGTCTCGCCCAGGCTCACCTGCGACGAGGCCAGCGACACGTCACCGCCCTGCCCCACCACGAAGCGGCCCTGCGAGCGGGTGGTCTGCGTGGCATCGAGCAGCAGCGAGCGACCCGCGTTCAGCGTGGCACCGTCGGCAATGCGTATCTCGCCATGCGTGTTGTCGACCACCGCACCTCGGTCGACGGTGGCCTGGGCGCCGCTGGACAAGCGCAGCAGCGCGCCACCCGCCTCGGTGGCGAGCGACGTGGCGCCGTTGGCAGGCACGCTGCTGCTGCCGGTCAGCACCGCCCCGCTGCGCACCTCGATGCGGTCCGAGGCGGTCAGCAGCAGCTCGGGCACCTTCACCTCGCCGGCCGCGCTGTTGGCGACGACGATCTGGCTCGCACCGGTGGTGATCTGCAGCACATCGCCGACCCGGCTGCGCTGGCCACCCAACAGCAGGCTGCCACCCAGACCCGACAGCGCCTGGCCTTCGAGCTGCAGGAAGCTGGCGTCGATGCCGGGGATGTCGCCGATGTGATCGACCACTGCCATGCGGTCGGCACTGATGTCGACTTCTGCCGCGCGGCCCGCGGCACCCGTGGTCGAGGTGCTGGCTGCAGGCGCGGTGACAAAGCGGCCGGAGAGGTCCAGCGATTGGGCGTTCAGAAACGTCAGCTGGCCCGCGTCGATCGGCACGCGGGGCGCGGCGGCACGGCTGCTGGCCGCCAGCTCGGCGAAGTAGCTCGAGGTCGTCAGCCGGTAGTCGGACTCGCGTGTGGCCGCGCTGCCCGGGCGCACCAGCACGCCCACGGTGTTTGATTCGCGGATCGAGGTGCCGCCAACCGTGCGGTAGCCGGCCACCACCGTCTGGCCGTTGGCCAGCTGGGTGGTCTGGCCCGGCTGCCAGTTGGCATAGCCGATGCCGGTCTGCAGTTGAACCAGGTACGCGCCGGGCAGCAGCGCATAGCGCCCTGGCAGCAGCACGTAGTCGCCTTCGGGCACCACCGAGCCACGGCCGATGTGGAGCTGGTCGTAGACGCTGGTGTCGCGAGACGCGCTCTGGAAGCCGAAGCCGATGTCCTGCCGCGCGGCCAGATCGGTGTCGACCGGCAGGCTGCTCAGCCTCGACTTGGGGATGATCGCGTAGGTGTTGGGCTGGATCAGCGTGTCGGTGGTGCCGCCGATGCCGGGCACGAACTCGCTGGCCTGCAGCTCGCCGCCGCCCGACACATCGACCGTCGCGCCGCTGCGCACGTCGATCGCCGCGCCGGCCAGTTCGATGCGCTTGGCATCGGCGCTGCCTGTGGTCAGCAGGTTCGGCGTGCCGCCGGCAAGGTTGTCCTGATAGCGCCAGGACAGTCCGGCCAGCGTGGTGCCCAACGGCAGCGTCAACCCGTTGGCCGATACCGAGGTCACGCTGCCCGGGCTCAGTTCCAGCCGGGTGCCAGCCCGCAGATCGATGTCGCCCAGCGGTGCTTTCACCGTACCGCCCTGCACGATCGTGTCGGCCGCCAGCGCCAGTCGCCCACCCGCCGAGTAGACATCGCCAGCCGCCTTGCCGTTGCTGGCGACGGTGATGCGGCCGCCGGCCAGCGGCGTGGCCCCGGGCTGCTCGGCCACCGCCAGCGTGTAGTCGGTGCGGGTGCTCGGGTAGATCTGCGTGGCACTCAGCAGCAGATCGCCACGGGTGGTCAGAGAGCCGATCTGTGCACCCACGGCGCGGTCGCCCGCGGGCGCGTCCGGTCTCACGTTGCGGCCGGTGAAGCGGATGTCACCGTCGCTCAAGAAGCGCGACTGCGACACCCCGTTGAGGTTGAACGCGCCGAACAGATCGATCGTGCTGGCCTGCACCGACAACTGCCCCGCGCCGGCACGTGTGGCCAGCAGTGGCGACAGGCCCTGGGCCGTGCGGGTGTAGGGGCCGCTGCCAGTTCGCCCGCGCGGGTCGAGCGACTGACCGATCGCCACCGACGCGCCCCGCACGCTGACCCGGCCATCGCCCGTCACATCGATCAGGGGTGCATCCAGTCGAACGCCACGCGCGAAATTCATGGCGACATCGCCGCTGAACTCGATGCGGTCTTCGGCTTGCAGCCGCAGCTTGTCGAAACTGGCCTGCTGCAGCGCGTCGATCGACACCCGTGCATCGACGAAGGCCGGATCGGCAGCCACCGGTGTCGCTGGCGCCTGCTGCGACACGACGATGCGGCGCTCGGCCGGCAGCACAAGCTCGCTGTCGCGCGCCTTTTGCTCCAGCGCAAAGGAGCCGCCTGCGCCCGTTTCAGAACCTCGCGAGGCGCGCAGCGTCGCATCGAGCTGCGTGGGGCCCTGGCTGCGCACGATCAGCGCACCGGCGTTGCCATCGACCGCCTGCGTCAGCACCCCGCTGCCGGTGTCGGCCAGCGTCTGCACCGTCTGCGTGAGGCCACTGACATCGATCTGCGCGCCGGCGGCCAGTGCCACGCCGGTCTGCGCGGCGGCGATGGTGACGGTGCCGCCACCGATCACGCTGCCCTGCACCAGACCGTTGTCGGTCGGGCGGCGCACGAAGGTGCCGGCCACCGAGATCACCGCATCCGCACCGACGGACAGGTTGCCGGTGCTGCCGACGTCGGGCGCGTTCAGCGTCAGGTTCACATTGCCACCGGGCGCACTGATGCGCCCGTTCACGCTCAGGCCATCGACCGCTGAGAGCGACACGGTGGCCTTCGGGTCGGCGATCAGCGCCGAGCCCGCCGCCATCGTCAAGGTGGCCTGGTTCTGGATGTCGCGGAAGCCGCTGGTGGCCAGCGTCAGGCTCACCGGCTTGCGCACCGCGTCCGGCAGCAGCTGCACGCTGGAAGCCGAGCGCAGGTCGCCGCCCGTGGGCAGGGTGACTGCCGCAACCGGGTCCACGACCCGGTTCTTCTGCTGCAGCACGATGTTGGCACCGGTGTCGATGGCGATGCCCTGCACCGTGTTCACCGTGATGCTGGAGAAGCCTCGGTCGGCGAACAGCGAGGGCAGCAGCCGGGTGGTGTTCGATGGCAGGGTGCTGCTGGCCTCGGCCGCACCGAGCACCGCGCGCGCGGTGCTCAGCACGAGCTTGCCACCGTTGCCCGGCGACAGGCCCCACAGATCGGCCTGCAGCCAGTCGGTGCTCAAGTCGCCGAGGTAGGCGTTGGCGATGCCCAAGGTACCGCCGTCGCCCGCTGTCAACCGCCCGGCGTTGCCGAGGGCCGCGCCGCCACCGACATCGAGCACCGCGCCGCGCTCCAGCACGGTGGCCGAGCTGCGGTCGGCGTTGTTCGCGATGGTCAGTCGGCCCCCGTTGAGCATCGAGGTGGTGCCCGTTGTGCCGTCGGCCGCCACGTTCAGCCGCGCAGAGGGCATGAGGTCGCCGACGAACGAGCCGTCGGCGCTGGCGTTGTTGATCCACACGCCAGCGGTCGACAGCGCAGCGGTGCTGCGCACGGTGACGCTGTTGTTCCCGATCCCCAGCTCGGGCGTCAGCGGTGCGACGGTGGCGACCGGCTGCAGGGTGATGTTGCCGGCGGGCATGCTGATGGCGCCCACCACATCGATCTGCGGCGCACGCAGCAGCAGCGACGAACCGGGTGCGCCCTCGATGCGCACGGCATCCGGCACGCTGATGCGTCCATTCGAATTGATCTCGACCGCATCGAAGGCGGTCTGCGCGTAGACGTTGCCGCCCCCGGCCACCGACCGGCCAAACAGCTGCTCGGCGGCCAGCGCGATGTTGTCGATCTGGACGGTACTCAAGGCCGCATCCACGCCGAAGCCGGCGCCCAGCACCGGCTGAACGGTCTGCGTGAAGTTCACATGGCCCATGCGCTGCGTCGGATCGAACTCGTTGGCGACGGCGTCGAACGCACCAATGACCAGGCTGGCCGCGCGGGGCGCACGGGCGAGCTGGTTCGGTCCCACCGTCACGCCGCCAGCGAGCTTTCCGTCGAGCACCAGCCCGGCGGCTGACTGCAGGCGGATCGTGCCACCGGCCTGGCCTTCGACGTATGCCGCCTCGGCTTGCCCGATGCCGTAGGTCAGCCCGCTGTACACCTGTGTCTGACCCCAGCGCGAATAGGTCTTGGTGTGGCTGTCGAGCAAGCCGATGTAGCGGCGCTGCTCGGATGCGGTGGTGATGCTGTAAGTGCGGCCGTCGGCACCCACCAGCACGCTGGTCGACGCGGTGCCGGCGCCGTAGCGGTAACCGCCGCCCGATGCATCGATCACTGCACCGCTGCGCTGGATCAGCGAGCCGGTCGAGCTGACATCGAGCTCACCACCGACCGCAGTCTTCTGCGCCACGGTGCGCGCCTGCGCGGCGCGATAGCCGTCGAGGTTCAGCAGCGGGCTGCCCTTGCGCAGATCGACGGTGACGGTCTGACCCAGCAGAAAGCCGCCCTTCTGGTCGGGCGCGTCCCGCAGTTCGTTGGAGGTGACCTTGAAGGTGAGCAGGCTGTCGGCATAGGGCACGTCAGCCCAATTGCCGGCCACGCTGGTGAGGCTGGAGCTGTCGAGGTAGACGCGTGCGGCGGTCGGGTTGGCGGCACCCTCTGCTTCGCGCGCTGTCAGCGTGATGCGGCCACCGGGCACCTGCAGCGTGCCGCTGCTGGCGATCGTCTTCGCATCGACGCGGATCTCGCCGCGCCGGTCGTCGAGCACCGAGGCGTAGTTCTGGCTGTCGGGCAGCGTGGACTTGTCTTGTGTGTCGGGCAGCACCTGGGTCACGCTGCCGGCGCCGAAGCTGGCAGTGCCGGCCTGCGCGCCGCCGAGCGTGCGTGCCTTCAGGAACACCGAACCATTGGCCTGGATCGCGGTGTTGGCCGACACGCGGCCGTTCTGGTTGATGGCCAGCGCCGCCAGCGTCACATTGCCGCGATCGGCACTGACGATGCCGGAATTGCGCACCAGGTCGCTCAGGTTGACATCGACACCATGGCTGGCCTCGACCTCGACCTGGAAGCCGCGCAGCGTCGGATCGGCCGCATCGGCCAGCGCCAGATAGGCCTTGCCACCGGCGGCGAGGATCACCTGGCCATCGGGCGACGAAATCAGACCTGCGCGGTTCTCGACCCGCGGCGCGAAGATGATGATCGAGCCGCCTGGCTTGGCGGTGATCGTGGGTGCGGCCGCGTTGGCCGGGCCCGAGGTACCGATGCCGATGCCCGCCGGCAGCGTGCCGTCGGGCCGCATCGCGAGCGTGTTGCCCTGGTCGTCGTAGCCGCCCTCGGCCAGCGCCGAGGTGAGACCACCGGTCGTCAAGGCGCCGGTGTTGTAGCGGGCGTTGCTGATGTTGAGCGTCGAGGCCAGCAGGGCCTGCACATTGACCTGCGACCCGCGGTCGAACAGGATGCCGTTCTGGTTGATCAGCAGCACCTGGCCGTTGGCGGTCAACTTGCCCTGGATGATGCTGGGGTCGGCGCTGTAGATGCGGTTCAGGATCGACGCGGTCGAGCTCGGCTGGTTGAAGCGCACCTCGGCATCGCTGGAGATGTTGAACGACTTCCAGTCGAGGATGGCGCGCTGCGACGCCTGATCGACGGTCAGCAACGACCTGCCGGCGCCGCGCACCGGCGCATTCACCACCACCTGCCCCGCCACCACGCCACGCAGCACCGGCAGCGTGCCGGCCGCAAGCGCGGTGCCTTGCGCCTGCACCCTCGGCGTGCAGGCGATCACGCCCAGCGCCGCCAGCACCAGCTTGCTGCTGCTGTACGAACTGGGGAACGCGCACAGGGGGCGGGGGGTGGAGCGGAGAGGCTGCTTCATACGGGATCAGGAGCGCTGTCGCCAGACGACTCAGGCGCCGATTGATTGTTCGGTGCGTGTGTGACAGGACGACGCATGCGGGCACCCCAGCGGTGTTCGAGATGCCCTCAAACGGAAAAGGTCGGCGCCCGCAGGGGCCCCGACCTCGAAGCGGACCGCTGCCATGGCAGCGGTCCCGGCCTGGCGGTTCGATCAGTTGAACAGCTTCGGCTTCTGGCAGTTGTTGACGTTCGTACCGGCGACCTTGGTCCACGGCAAGACCGGGGTGGCACCGGTGAAGTCAGGCGAGGTGCCCGGGGCCTGGCGCGAGAGCAGCGCCATCAGGCCTGCAGCACCGTAGGGCTGCGCCGTGCCGTTGATCTGGTTGATGATCGTCGGGTTGGCGAAGTCGGTCAGGAAACGCGCCACGAAGGCCGAGTAGCCCTGAGCGCTGTTGGTGGCGAAGGGGCCGGCCGCGCGGGTGTTCACCGAGGTCTCGGTGTAGAAGCGGTAGCGGCCCGCAGCCGTCTGGGCCTGGTTCGGGGCCACGCCGTCGACCTTGACGAAGCGCCAGCCGTTGGAGCCGGCCTTGTCTTCGGTCGTCAGGATGCCGATGCCGCTGAAGCCGTTGGTGTTGAGGTTGTTCAGGCAGTTGCGAACGTTGCCACCGCCCGAGCCGGCAAAGACCGTCGGAGGGTTCGAGCTGCACACCGATTCGCTGTCGCCGGTGGTGGTGTTGCCACTGTCCGGCAGGGCGAACAAGTCGGTGCCCGTGTTGCAGTCCTTGAAGCCTGCCTGGCCGTTCGGCGTACCGGCGATCAGGGCCTCGAAGGTCTTTTGCGTGCCCGACGAGTCGACGCGGCGCACGATGTGCACCGGATCGGCGTCCACGGACAGGCCGGCCACCCCCAGGCTGCTCCAGGCCTGACCTGGCTGCGTGTACAGCGTGGCGATTTGCGCGCTACTCAGCGAGGGCATGTTGGCTTCGGTGTCGCTGCCCACGGTCAGGCCTTGCAGGGTTTGCAGGCGCTCGTAGACGTTCTTCGTCACGACCGGCGCGAAGATCAGCGCCGTGGCCGGCGTGGCTGTCAGGTTGCTGGTGTTGCTCGAGAAGAATTCGGGCTCCACGTCGGACAGGCCGATGTAGGTGGTGGCCGGGGTGACCAGGGCGCTGCTGCCGTTGCTGCAGGCCACATTGACATAGCTGCCGTTGGTGCCCGGGCCGAAGGTGGCGGTGGTGGTCACGGCGCTGGTGCCGCTGCACAGCGTGCTGATCTTGCCCAGATCGAGGAAGGGCAAGAGGTTACCGGTCGAGCCGAGGGCCGAGCCGTCGGTGGCCGAGTTGCTGTTGACGGCTTCGACGCCGAAGGCCGAACCGCCCACCGAGTACTTGTAGATCGCGAGCTTGGTGATCGGGCCACCGGATGAAGCGGCGCGCGCCGGGATCTGGATCTGGCCCGGGTTGGTGCCGACATCCGGCGTGCAATAGAAGACGAAGTTGTTGCTGATGGCGTAGCGGTGCACGCTGCCGGCCACGCACAGCGACAGGGCCGAGCCCAGGATGCCGTTGTCCTGCGCGGTGGCGCCCGACACGCGGATGTTCAGCGTGTTGCCGGTGAACTCGCCAGTGTTGGTGTAGTTGCTGGCGGTGATGGCAAACGACGACGAGGACGCGATGGCGCCGCAAGCGGCAGCCATGGCAAGGGCGAAACGGGTTGCTTTCATGAGGGTTCCTTGATTCGTGGGGTCAATGCAGCGGCCACACCCGAGGCCCGAAGGCCCCGAGCGGGATCACATCGTTCTAGGAGGGATCGGGCCTCAGGCCTGCGAGTCGGATTGGCGACGGCGCACCAGGCCACCGATGGCCAACAGGCCGGCGCCCAGCATCCAGAAGGCGCCCGGCTCCGGCACCGCGGGCACGGCAGACGCCAGCGAGTAGGTCAGGTCGCCGTTGGTCTCCAGCTTCAGCGTGGCCACATTCAGGCTGTTCTGGAACAGCGTGGTGTTGGCCAGCGTGCTGTTGGCCAGCGTGCCTTGCGAACGGGCGTAGTAGTACAGGTTGGAGGTGTTGCCGAGCGTACCGAGCGTCGTCGGCTGGAAGATCAGGTTGCCCTCGACAACGTTGAGCACGGTGGGCGTGGTCGTCGACAGGCCCAGGCTCAGCGATGTCAGCCCGGTGAAAACAGCTTGCCCGTTGGTGACCGCACCGTTGTTGACGGCAGGGGATGGTGCCTTCGACGCGGCCAGCAACAGTCGCGACACGTTGTTGGTGCCCGCAGCCGACGAGTTGTCCGCTGCGAACGCCGTCCAGCGGATCGCCGAGACATCCTGACCTGCGAGCCAGGTGCCGAAGGCAGCGTCGGCGAAGCTGGGCGTGTTGCTCTTGTCGAGGATCAGACCGAGTTCAGGCGTCTTGTTGCCGATGACACCACCGTCGCCGGCCGCGGTCGTGACGCTGGAGGGCAGGAACGTGTTGAGCAGGAAGCCGGTGTCGCGGTAATAGGCGGCCTTGGTGACAGTGTTGAAGGCGGCAACGACCAGCGAGCTGTTTGCACCGCCGACGATGTTCGCGTGAGCAGATCCCGCAGCGGCCAGCGCCACGGCGGCTGCGATCAGTTTGAGGTTGAATTTCATGATGAGGTCTCTCCTGGGTTTGAATGAAAAAAATCTGTGTGCCACCGCCTGTTGAGGCTCTGAAACCGGCAGCACTCATCTGCCCGCTTCACAACCTCAACCAGCGACCCCACGTTGGCAACCACAAGGTTTCGCATTTGCCAACTTCCGACAATCTAAGAACCGGCTGTGTCGGGGTCATGTGCGAAGTGCGCGGGTTGCTAGCCCCTTCGGCCTAGCCATCCCAACCACCGTTGCACCGCACCAGCGCGACCCTGAAACCCGCCTGTCCTCTGGCCTCAGAGCGTAGGGAGGTGCCGTGACATGGACACGTCCGGAAGACGGCGGGAACTGGCCCGAACGGACTAAGCCGATCAGCGTGGCTGCTGCCAGGCCCGCTCGATGGCCGATTCGAAATCGCGGGTGAACTGGGCCCGGTCCAGCAAGGGTCCGGCGCGCAGGTGCTCACGCGCGGCCGCTCGCCACGCCGCCAGGCCCGCCAGATCGGTCGCCAGCGCCACGGCCCGTTCGACGTAGCCGGCATCGTCGCTTGCCACCCAGTCGGCTCGGCCGATGGCCGACAGGATCGACGCACCCATGCGCGAGGCGTGGGTGCGCCCGCGCAGGCTGACCACCGGCACCCCCATCCACAACGCCTCGCAGGTGGTGGTGGCGCCGTTGTACGGATAGGTGTCCAGCGCGATGTCCACCTGCCGGTAGATCGCCAGGTGGCTGTCGGTGGAGGGCGTGCGGGCGATCAGCGTCAGGCGGTCGGCCGCAATGCCGCGCAAGGCCATGAAGTGCTCGATACCCGCCCGGTTGGAGGCCTGTGCCATCGTGCTGGCCTTGAGCAACAGGCGCGACCCCGGAACCGACCGCATCACCGCCGCCCACAACCCCAGGGTGTGATCGGTGACCTTGGCGATGTTGTTGAACGAGCCGAAGGTGATGCAGCCCCGCTCGAGCGCAGGCGGGGCTGCCAGCGGCGGTGCGGCAGCGTCGGGGGTGTAGCAGAACATCGTGCGCGGCAGCTGCAGCGGCACCTCGGAGTCGAAGGCCGGCATGTCGCCGGGGTCGATGAGGGGGTCGGTGATGCGAAAGTCGATGCCCGGCACGCCAGACACCGTCGGGTAGCCCAGGTAGCAGATCTGCACCGGTGCGCAGGGCGCGGCGAACATCATCAACCGCGAATGCGCGGTGTGGCCCGACAGGTCGATCAGCACGTCGATGCCATCGGCCAGGATGCGGCTGCGCAGCGCGTTCTCGGACAGCCCGGCGCAGACCGTCCAACGGTCGGACAGGCCTTTCAGCCGCTGTGTCACCTCGTCGGCATGGGCGTTGTTCTGGTAGCACACCACCTCGTAGCGATCGCGGTCGTGGCACGCCAGCAGGGCCTCGATGAAGTAGGCCACCGAGTGCCGCAGGAAATCGCCCGAGACGTAGCCGATGCGCAGCCGTTCACCCGCCGCCCGGATGCGGCGCGGCGGACGGGCCGTGGTGGGCGCCGGCCACAGACGGCCGAACTCGGCATGCAGCTCGAACAGCGGCGCCGGCTCGTCGTGGAAATAGTTGGCACCCAGCAGGTAGCTGGGGTACATGCCCGGAACACGACCCCCGGCATCGATCGCCCGGCGGCCGCGCTCCATCGCTTCCGGAAGACGCCGCAACTGCTGCAACACATGGGCAATCTGCAGCTCGGTCAACGGGTCGGGATCGAGGGCCACCGATTTCTCGGCCCATGCCAAGGCCTCGTCGGCCTCTCCCAACCGTGCCAGGGTTCCCGCCAGTGCGCACATCACCTGGGCGTTGGGTGGATTCGCCGACAGCCACTGGCGATAGGCCTCGGCTTCGAGCGCGACCGCGCCCAGCTCCTGCAGCGCATCGCCCAGCCGCAGGCAAGACTCGACATCCCCGGGATCGAGCGTCAAGGCGGTGTTGAACGCGGCCACCGCCTCGGCATGTCGGCGCGCCTGCAACAGGAGCACGCCGTAGTTCCGGTGCAACTGCGGGTTCTTCAGGTCGAGCGCCACCGCCCTCCCCTGGGCCTCCAACAGTTCGTCGTCGGGCGCCTGGTCGATGCCCGCTCTGGCCCGCTGCTCGGCACGCAGCGCCAGTGCATGCGCCCGGTTGGCATGGGCCGCCGCGAGTCGCGGATCGATGGCCAGCGCCTGCTCGTACAGCGCGATGGCCTCGTCGAATCGCTCCTGGTCCTTCAGCACGATGCCCAGGCTCACCATCGCCTCGGCGTGATCGGGCTGCAGCGCGATGGCCCGCCGGTAGGCAGCCGCTGCTCCGGTGCGGTCTCCGGCGGCCTTGAGCGCGCGGCCGAGCACGAACCGGTAGCGCGCCACCTGAGAAGACGCCTCCACCGCAGCGTGTGCGCAGGTCAGGGCCACATCGACGCGCTTGTCCATCAACGCTGCCACGGCAGACAGGTACAGCGCCTCTGGACGCAGGCCAGGCTCGCCAAGCAAGGGCTCCAGCAAGGCGGTGGCGACTGCGTGTCGCCCGCTGGCGATCAGCCGCTGCGCCTCCATCAGGTTGGCGCTCAGGCGCTGCGTTGTCGCTTTCCGGGAACTCGACATGACGCACCCGGTGGAGTCAGAACTCGATCACACCGCTGGCGTGCACCCGGGCCTTGCCAGCACGCGTGGGCCCGGCATCGTGCAGCGGCCAGCCCACATCGAGCGACAGGTGGGCATACGGGCGCGCCTGCAGCTTCAGGCCGAACCCGACGCTGGTCAGCGTGTCATGGTTGCGCTGCCCGGGCAGCCCATCCTTCAGACGGAGCCAGGCGCCATCGAAAAAGGTGTGGGCGGTCAGCGAGGCCAGCCAGCCGTCGCCTTCGGGCACGAGGTTGTCGGTACGCAGCTCCAGCGAGGTGCGCCAGGCCTTGTCACCCACCGCGGTGGCATCGAGGTAGCCGCGCACGCTGTCCACCCCACCGGCGACGAACTGCTCGTTGCTGATCAGGGCCTGGTCACTGAACTGCCCCTCGATCGAGCCGAAGAGGGTGAACCCCTTGGGCAGGTTCTGCGCCCGTGCGAGGTTGAGTTTCACGACGGCAAAGTTGTTCTGTGCCTTGTAGCGCTTGTCGTCGAACTGCGTCTGCCGGCTCGCCAGTCCGCGCAGCGCGAAGGTGATCCCACCGCCCGACTGCCAGTAGCCGTCCGGGTCGGAGACAGTGGCGGCGTAGCTGGCGCCGAAGGGCAGGTAGCGGATCGGGGTGTCGAAGCCCGCATTGCTGCCGACGCTGACACTTTCCTGGTAATCCTTGTAGTCGGCCGCCAGCGTGATCGAGTGATTCAGCTTGTCCGTGCCGTCGAGCAGCCAGATGCTGCGCACGCCATAGATGCTGCCGCGCCCGAAGATCGTGGTGCCGCCGACCCCGGCCACGGTGTTGCTGTTGGAGCGGGTGTACGAGAACACCAGCAGCCCGCTGCCGGTGGGCACGGTGTACGAGCCCGAGAACACCTGGACCTCGCTGGTCTTTTCAGGCGACACCTGCACCTGCGCGCTGATGCTGTGCTCGCGCTGCCACAGGTTGTCGTAGCGCAGCGAGGCCTGCAGCCGCGACTCGGTGGTGTTCGGGCTGGACTTGTTGTTCAGCTCCAGGCTGCCATGCAGCGGAAACTGGTCTTCCACCGACAGATCCACCTCGGTGGTGCCCGGGACTTTGCCGGGCCGCAGCAGCGGCGTGACGCGGCGGTCGGCCGAGCGGTTGACCGTGGCCAGCTGCGCGGTCACGGCCTGGAAGTTGGGCACCTCGCCCTCGGCCAGCGCGGGCACCTTGTCGAGGATGCGGCCCTGCGAGTAGTACTGCGCGCCAACCACCCGCAGCCGCGACACCGGCGCCTGCAGCACCTGCAGCGTCACCACGCCATCGGTGATGCGCTGCTCGGGCGTGTCGACCACCACCGTGCCGTAGCCCGCAGTGCGGTAGGCGGCTTCCAACGCCACGCGTGCCGATTCGACATCGGCCACCGTGCGCCGCTCGCCCATGAACGGGTAGACCGCGCGCTCGATGCGCTCGGCCGGCAACACCGAATTGCCTTCGACGCGGTACTCGAGCACATCGAAGCGCGGCGTCGCGACGTCAGCGGCCGGCGTCGATTGAGCATGAACAGCGCCCGCCACCGGCAGCCACACTGCGCATCGGAGACAGACTGACAAAGCAACGCCATAACGGTGGAAGACACCCATCCTCGGCATTGTTCCGACGCTTCGTGACAGTTCGTCGTGGCCGCGTCACGATGCAGCGATTTCGGCAGCACGCAGCCCAACGGGCCACGGGCATCCGCTACGGCAGCAAGGCCTGTGCACTCGGCGCCATGAAATGCCAGTCGCGGTACGTGGTGGTCGCAGGCGTCGAGAAATCGGGCGTCACGAAGGTGCGCGGGTACGGACGGCGCATCGACAGGCTGTGCACGCCGACGATGCCCCCGTCGGGAAGTCGGATCAGGCCCCACTGCGCATCACCCGTCATCGGGTCGAGGTACAGACGGCGCAGATGATGCACGGGCTGTGATGCGCGCTCGTCGTTCAACAACGCTTCGAGGCTGTCTGGGTACACCCTGGCCGGAATCTCGGCCAGGCGGTCGGAGCGCACCCGGTAGCGCTCGATGGCGGCCGCGAACTGGCGCCCGGCAAAGACCAGTTCGACCTCCTTGTCGCGCTGCTGCACCGTCGACCAGACCGCGCTGGCAGCGGCTGCGGTGAGCGTCAGCAGGCTGACGATGAACAGCACGCCGAGGTAGGTGAACCCCTGCAAGCGCTTGGCGCGACACCGCCGTGTGCACATGGCCACGGCATCAATCCGGCTGCAGGATGCCCAGGCTCATGGCGCGGGCGATGGCGTGGGTGCGGCTGTTGGAATCGAGCTTGCGCAGGATGGCCTGGATGTGGTTCTTGATCGTCCACGGGCTGCAGCTCAGCAGCTCGGCGATCTCGGAATTGGTCTTGCCAGTCTTGATGAGGTTCAGGATTTCCTCCTGCCTTGGCGTGACCAGCCGACCGACGCGCTGGTGGGCCACGCCTGCCATGTCGCGCTCGGCGGCCAGCACGCGCAGGAACGCGTTGTGCACATGAGGAACCAGCAGCTCGAGCAGATGGCCGAGTCGGGCATCGAGTTCGACCGACAGGCGCGAGAAGCCGTAGAACGCTTCGACGCGACCGCGCACACCCACCACCAGGTGCGAGGCCAGGTTCTTCAATTCGTTGTTGCCGACCAGCAGCAACAGTTCCTGATCCGCCGGCCTGCCGGGCGGGCTGGACGGGCACAGCACGACACGGGACCGGCTGCCTTCGACGACGGCCAGCAGGCGCGGCATCAGGCCCGCCGCCGGATCGGCCACCGCGTCGAAATGCGCCTGGCGAAAGTATCGGCTGGCGCTGAACCGGTGCAGTGCCATCCCCTGGCGGGAGCCATCCTCGATGCCACAGAGCAGGATCTCGTGCGGTATCAGCGCCTGCACCGAACTCTGGCTCCAGACGAAGAACTGTTGCCGGCTGCCGATCAGGAGGGACTCCTCCACCGCATCGGCAAAGCGACTGCGGTCGGCGTCGTTCAACCGGGGTGCGGAGTTCACGTTCAAAGGTCCTAATCGGTGGGTGGTTGCAGCAGCAGGACCTTAGCGACCGACGGTGACAGTTCATCGTGGATCGCGGCCAGGTGATCACCAGCTTTCATAGGGCTCGCCATCGAGGCTGCTGCCGGGCGCACCGCTGCGCACGTCGTACACGCCGTCGCGCAGCTCGCCTTCAGGGGGCGGCAGCGTGATCCAGGTGCTGGCGCTGTCGGTGACCGGGTCGGGCGGCACCTGGCGCAGGTAGCGCTTCTCGGCCAGTTCTTGCAGCGTCGTCGGGTATCGGCCGCGGTCGGAAAAATACTTGTCGATCGCGTCGCGCATGATGCGCAGGTCCTGCTTGAGGACCGCTTCGCGGCTGCGCTCGACGCTGTGGAAGTAGCGCGGCAGCGCCAGGGTGAGCAGCGTCGCGACGATGGCCATGACCACCATCATCTCGATCAGCGTGAAGCCGGTGGCGCGGCGTCGGCCGGCCGGCGTGCGCGGCGTGCGGGAGAACAGCCTCACCATTCCCGGTACGGCCGACCGCCGATGCTGGTCTTGGGTGACAGCGAGTACACGTCGAACACGTCGCGGCCGGGTTGCGGATCGTCGGCGCTGCTCTCATGGCTGCGCAGACCCCAGGTCGCCTCGGCAGGGAGCGCCGAGTCAGCCATCGGATCGCGCGGCAGACGACGCAGGAAGTACAGCTTCTTCGCCTGCGCGCTGGTGATGTCGGGCACGCCGTCGGTCAAGGCGCTCAAGGTCGGCGGGTAGCCCGAAGCGTCCGGGGCCTTGGCGATGCGACCGGCATCGACCGCCACCTTGTAGGCATCGATCGCCTCGCGGATCTGCCGCAATGCGCTGCGCAATTCCTGCTCTTGTGTGCGCTGAACCGCCAGCCCGGCAAAGCCCATCGCACCACCGGCCAGCATCGCCAGGATCGCCACCGTGATCAGCAGCTCGATCAGCGTGAAGCCGCGTGCACGGGCGCGCCCCAGACGCAGGGAACTCATGGCGCCGCGGGGTTCGGTGGCGGCGACACGGGCGGCTCGGGCGCCGGTTCGGGCTCGCTCGCCTGGGGCAGCTCCACGCCCGGGGTATCACCTCCCCGACGCGCGCCAGGGCCTGCGGGCATGGCCAGCTTGCCGGCCCCCTGCACGCGCAGCGGCGGCGAGCCGACCGCGGCTTCGGTGCCGCCGGGGTGTTCATGAAGATCGGGCGTGCCGGTGGCCAGGTTGCGCACGACGCGCGGGGTGATGAGCAGCACGATCTCGGTCTTGCTGCGGTCGCTGCGCTCGTTGGAGAACAGCCGGCCCAGCACCGGCAGCTCGCTCACCCACGGCACGCCGGTCGTCGCCTGCCGGTCTTCGTCGCTGATCAGCCCGGCCAGCGCCTGGGTCTCGCCGTCCTTCAGGCGCAGTGAGGTGGTCGCGAGCCGGGTACCGATCTGGTAGGTCAGGCTCCCTGAGCGGCTGCGCACTTCGCGCACGATGTTGCTGACCTCCAGGCTGACCTTGACGCCGACCTCGTTGTCGAGGAACACGTTGGGCTCGACATCGAGCTTCAAGCCCACATCGAGGTAGCTCACCGACTCGGAGACGCCGACGTTGGCCGTGGCCGTGGTCGTGATGACCGGCACCCGGTCGCCGATCAGGATGCGCGCCTTGTCCCGGTTGCGCACACGGATGCGCGGGTTGGCCAGGATGTTGGTGTCGCCGTTCTCGGCGCGCAGGTTCACCGACGGGTTGTCGATGCCGATGCTCGAGCCGCGGATCCTGCGCAGCCGGTCGGCCGTCAGCTGGGTGGTGGTGAGCGTGTTGTTTTGCACCGTGGTGTTGCCGGTGGCGGTGGACACCACCGTCGCCGGGTTCTGCACGATGTTGAGCAGCGTGAACTTGCCCGGCGGATCGATGCCGATCTCGGTCAGGCGCGAGCGCTTGACCTCGAGCACCTCCACATCGAGCAGCACCTCGGGCTCGGGCAGGTCTTGCGCCGCGATCAGCTTGCCGGCCAGCGCGATCGCGGCAGCGGTGTCGCGCATCGTCAGGCTGTTGAGCTTCTCGTCGGCGTACAGGTCCTTGGTCTTGAGCACCGTCTTCAGCAAGGAGAACACCGTCTTCGCTTCAGCGTTGGACAGGTAGAAGGTCTTGACGCTCAGCTCCAGGTAGTCCTTCTGCTTGGCCGCGGTGTTCGGGTAGATCAGCACCGTGTTGTCGTTGAGCACCTTGCGCTCGAGCTGGTTCGTCACCGTCAGCACGCCCACCACGTCGTCGATGCCGAGGTTGGCCACCGACAAGGTGACCTTGATGTCGGGCCGGACCTCCCGGTCAAACACGAAGTTGATGCCGGTGCTTCGGGACAGCGCCTCGAACACGGTCTTCAGGTTGGCGTCGCGGAAATCCAGCGACACCGGCTTGCGCAGCTTGGCCTTCAGCGTGGGCGGCAGCCCGTCGGTGGGCTGGCCGGCTTGCGCCTCGAACTGCTGGCGCAGTGCCAGCGCGCGCGGCTGGGTCGGGTTCTCCGACAGCACCTGGCGCAGCCGCTGCAGGGCTTCGTCGCGGCGCTCCTGCGCCATCAGCGATTGCGCCTCGTCCAGCCGCTGCTGCTGGCGGCGCAGCGAGTCCACCTCGTCCAGCCCGGCGCGCCCGCGCGGGTTGCCGGCATCGATGCCGAGAACGCGCTGGTACACCGCCGCGGCGTCTTCGAGCTGGCCGCTGTTGCGCAGTGCATCGGCCTGGGTCAACCACCGGCCGATCTGTGTCTCGCGCTGGCGGACCACGAGCATGCGGTACTGCCGGTTGTCGGGCTCGAGCCCGATGCCCTTCTCGATCTGCGACAGGCCTTCCTCGACCTGCCCCTTGTCGATCAGCTGCTGGCCCTGGCGCACGAACTGGCTGCCCGGCGCGCAGGCAGACAGGCCGGCGACGACCAGCCACGCCAGCCATCGGGCCAGCCGGCCTGCTCGTCGGCCCGTGGAGGGGATGGGTGCTGCGCTCATCCCCCGCTCCGGAAATGGACGATCAGGCTCTGGTTGAGCGGCAGGTAGGTCAGCGTCATGTTCTTCTCGTTCATCTGCTCGACGCGGTAGACCGCATCGACGGTGTCCCCGGCCTTGACCGGCAGGACACGGTCTGCCTGGTTGAAAAACGTGGTGCGCACACCGTCCTCCGACAGTCCGCCGAGATAGGCGTAGGGGAACGGTGGCGCCACCGGCTTCGGCGGTGGCGTCGGAGGGGTGTCGGCCTTCACCGCCAGCGGCTGCCAGGACACCGCATCGAACACGACCGCAGGTGATTCGTCGTCGGCGTCTGCGTCGCCGGACAGGGCCTGGCGGGTGCTGTCCAGGCGATCGAGCTGCACGCGGGCGGCCAACGACTCGGCAGGGTTCGATGACGACGGCCTCTGCACAGTGCGCGGTCGGTTCGGTGCGCGCGTGGTGGGCTCGACGACCGACGCGTCGTCTCCCATCAGAGCGACCACGCGTTCGCCGATCAGCGCGCTGCCGACCACCACGATCAGCAGGGCCATGCGCTTGCGAGCCAGGGGCATCTCCATCGGCGCGGCCTGTTCAGTTCGCCAGCGCCATCGGGGCCGCTGGGGCCGCCTCGGCACCGGCCATCGCCTCATGTGCCGGCAGGGCGGGCGGCTTCGCCAGGAACAGCACGAAGCGCAGCTGGGCGTCCAGCTGCGGCGATGCCGGGTCGCTGCGGCGCAGGCTGACCTCGTCGAGCGCCAGCGCGGGCAGCTCGCGCAGCGCGTCGCGGCTGAAGCGGCGCAAGGCGCGGTAATCGGCCTTGATCGGCAGCAGGATCGAATAGCGCGCCAACGGCTCGGCAGGCTCGCTGGTGAGCTTGAACTCGGCCTGCTCAAGCTTGAAGCCGCGCCGTTGCGCGGCCGCCTGGAGCCGGGCCAGGGTGGGAGCAATGGTGCGGTCGTCGGCAAAGCGCTGCTCGAAGGCGAGCAGCTGCTGCGCGGGCGTGGGCTCGGTGGCGGTGGCTGGCCGTGTGGCCGCCCGCCGGGCCAGTTGCTGGCTGTCGGCATCGAGCTGCCGGGTCTCGGCGTGCAATGGCACGATCAGGCCCCACCCCACCAAGGCACAGGCGAGCCCACCGGCGAGCCCGACCCAGCCGGGCAGGCCGATGCCGCGCAGCCCGCGCGCCAGCTGCCAACGCGCCCGCATCAGCGCGGTTGCCATGTCGCCGCCAAGGTGAACGACACCACCGGCACGCCATCGCGCACCGCCGTGCTGTAGCCCAGCAGATGGACGTGCTGCAGCGCGGGCTGGTCGGCCATGCGCTGCACATACGCCAGCAGCTCGCTCATCGAACGCGCCTCACCCGCAAGACGCAGCGATCTGTCGCGCGCGCTCGGGGTGAGCGACAGCACCCCCAAGCCGCGGGCATCGGCCGCCTCGATCGCTTCGAACAATTCGCCCCAGGGCACCGAGAGCTGCTCGATGACCGCATTGGCACGCCGTATTGATGCCAGCGTGGCGGCATCGGGCGGCGCCACGGTGCGCTGCGGGCGATCGGCCTGAGATCGCGCTTGCAGATGCTGGTGCCGGCTTTGCGCGAGCGCCCAGGTCTGGTCCGCGTGGCTGTGAGTCTCGGCAGTGAGCACGACCGCGGGCACCGCCGCGGCCAGCAGCAGCCAGCCCGCCCAGCGCGCGCGCATGACCGGCGGACGCACGAAATCGAGCTGCAAGGCGGCGGTCGTCATGCGGCCACCACCGTCAGCGATACAGCAGGCGCATCGGTAGATGCCGCCCGGTCGGCAGGCGTCAGGTCCACGATCGTCCACGTGGACGCGATGCCCGGGTGAGGCGCCGCGAGCGGCACGTTCGAGCGCACCACATAGACCGGGCAGCGCGCAGGCTCCATGCCGAGCGCGAACCATTCGCGATCGAGCATCGCAGCCAGATCGCTCGGGGGCCCCGGAAATCGCTTCACGAGCAGCGGCTCCGACGGTGACTGCAGCAGCAGCGTGGTCGAGGTGGCATCGATCGCCACGAACCCATGCAGCCCGGGCGCGATGTGGCGCCGCGCCCGGTTGTAGGCCTGCATCAGCGCCGGCTGCACGCTCGCCAGCGTGATGCGGCGCGAGCGCGCCTGCGCGACGAGGTGATCGAGCAGCGAGGTGTCGACCGCCGCGGCCAGCGTCGCAGCACCATGGCGTGTGGTGTGCTGCCGGACCGTCCAGCGGCGCGCCGTGTCGGCGCTGGTGTCTGCCCCGGTGTCCATGCCGGGGTCGGAGAAACACTGCTCGGCCAGCAGCTGGCGCTGCGCCGGGCGGCTGAGTTCGTCGCGCCACGGCACGATGCGGTACCGCACGCACTCCCCGGCGACGATGCAGGTCAGCCGGGTGTTCGGTGCCAGCGCCAACGCATCGAGCTGCGGCCCGATGGCTTCGGGTCGCGCTTCGGTGAACCGCCACTCGAGCGCAGCCGGGCGACCGCCGGACCACCGCGCGCGCAGCGGTGCACGAACGCGCTCAGCAAGGCGCTCAGTGAACCAGCGTGACACGATTGACCTCGTCCAGCGTGGTGAGTCCGTCCAGGAACAGCTCGATGGCTGCATCCCTCAGGAAGCGGGTGCCATTGCGCTGCGCCGCCTCCTTGATCTGCCGCACCGGTGCGCGGGCGACGATCAGCTCGCGCAGCGCGTCGTCGAGCACCAGCAGTTCGCCCACGGCCTTGCGGCCCTTGAAGCCGGTGCCCCGGCACTTGCCGCAGCCGCGACCGGCCTTGAGCACCCGCCCTTCGGTGCGCGCCGGATCGATCAGCGCCTCGCACAGCAGCGGGCTGGCCACGCTCACCGCCTCGCTGCAATGCACGCAGTTGATCCGCACCAGCCTTTGCGCCAGCACCGCGGTCAGTGCCGAGACGAAGCTGTAGGGATCGACGTCCATGTGGGTGAAGCGGCCGATCACGTCGAACACGTTGTTCGCGTGCACGGTGGACAGCACCAGGTGGCCGGTCAGCGCGGCCTGGATGGCGATCTGCGCGGTCTCGGGGTCGCGGATCTCGCCGACCATGATGCGGTCGGGGTCGTGGCGCAGGATCGAGCGCAGGCCGCGCGCGAAGGTCAGCCCCTTCTTCTCGTTGACCGGGATCTGCAGCACGCCGGGCAGCTGGTACTCGACCGGGTCTTCGATGGTGATGATCTTGTCGTGCCCGTGGTTGATCTCGGAGAGCGCGGCGTACAGCGTCGTCGTCTTGCCACTGCCGGTAGGCCCTGTCACCAGCAGCAGCCCGTACGGGTCGCGCGAGCGGCGCCGAAACGCCGCGAGCGTCGCTTCGTCGAAGCCCAGCACGTCGAGCCGCAGGCCGGAGACCTGGTCGGCCAGCGACTGCTTGTCGAGCACGCGCACCACCGCGTCCTCGCCGTGGATGCTGGGCATGATGGAAACGCGGAAATCGATCTCGCGGCCCAGCGCCTTGACGCGAAAGCGCCCGTCCTGCGGCACGCGCCGCTCGGCGATGTCGAGCTCGGACATCACCTTCAGGCGCGACAGCACCTGCTCGGCCAGCTCACGGCCTTCGATCGAGCCAACCTGCGTCAGCGTGCCATCGAGCCGGTACTTGATGACCAGACCGTGCAGGTTCGATTCGACATGGATGTCGCTGACGCCGCTCTTGAGCGCGTCGTAGAGCGTCGAATGCACCAGCTTGACCACCACGCTGGTGCCCTCACCGATCGAGCGGATCGACAGGTCTTCGAGCTCGCCGGTGCGGGCCTGTGCGCTGTCGCGGGTGGGCAGCGCGGTGTCGATCGCCCGCATCGACTCTTCGTGGCGGGACAGGAAGGCCGCAATGTCATCCGCACCGGCCAGGCGCAGCGCATGGGGTGCGGCCAGCCGTTCGGAGCACCAGGTCTGCAGGACCTCGTCGAACGGGTCGGACACAACTATGACGAGCGCTCCGTGTTCACGACAGGCCAGACAACCGCGGCGGGCGGCATCGGCATAGCCGATCGCATCGAAGGCGGGCGTCATCGCCGAGAGCGCCGCGCTGTCCAGCACCTGCAGCTGCATCAGACGACCCAGTGCCTGCAGCAGCAGTTCGGGCGACAGCGAGAGCGCGTCTTCCAGCGCCGCACACACGCTGCCCTGCTCACGCATTGCGCACGCCCGCGCGGCACGGATGGCCTGCGGGGTGAGCAGCGTGGCGGCGGCCTCCACTTCGAGCAGTGGCTCGCTCAACGCATTCATTGGATGCTGCCCGCCAGCTCGAAGATCGGCGCGTACATCAGCAGCACCACGACACCGATGACCAGGCCGATCGCGATCATCAGCAGCGGCTCGAACAGCCGGATGAACCAGTCGATCGCCTGCGCGATGTCCTCTTCATGGAAGCTTGCCGTGCGCTCAAGCATCTCGCCCATCTGGCCGGTGCGCTCGGCCACGCGCAACAGGCGCAGCGAAACGGCGGTGGTGAGGCCGTGGGTCTCGAAGGCCGCCGAGATCGACCGGCCCTCGCCGATGTCCCGGCGCGCCTGTGCCAACGCGGCGTGCAGCGTGGCAGGCAGCAGCCCCGCGACCATGTCCAGCGCTGTCAGGATCGGGATGCCCGCCTGTTGCAGCATGCCCAGCGCCCGGTAGAAGCGCGCGAGCTGATAGACCCGCACGATCTCGCCGATGCGCGGCAGGCGCTGGATCTGCCGGGCCAGCGCGAGGCGCACCCCCGTCAGGCTCAGCGCGTACGCGGCGGCGGCGACACCGAGCAGGCCAGCGATCAACAGCGCAAGCCCGTGCGCGTTGGCGAACTGACCCCACTGCAGCAGCCAGCGCGACATCAGCGGAATGCGATCGCCCAGGTCCTGGAACACCAGGCTGAAGCGCGGCACCACGTACAGCAGCAAGAAGGCGATCACCAACGTGCCGACCCCAAGGATCATGGCCGGGTAGATCGCGGCACCGATCACCCGCTTGCGCAGCAGATCGGCCTGCGACCGGTACACGATGAAGCGCTCGATCGCCTCGGTCAGCGCGCCGGTCTGCTCGTTGGCACGCACACTGGCCACGTACAGGGGCGGAAACACCGCGGGCTGCGCCTGGAGCGCTGCTGACAGCGACAGGCCCATCGTCAGCTGCTCATGCAATCGCGTCAGCACCTGCTTGGTGTCGCCGCGGCCTTCGCGATCGGCCAGCGTCTCGATCGCCTCGACCACCGACAGCCCAGCCCGCAGCAGGATCAGCAGGCTCTGATTGAATTGAAGCAGCGGGAAGTCGGGCGCACTGCGCCAGATGCCGCGCCGGGCACCGGCTGCCGCCTTGATCCCGACGACGGCGTAACCCTGCGCCTCGGCCTGTCGCCGCGCGTCTGCCGGGTCACGGGCATCGAGCGTGATCGACACCGCCTGGGTGCGGCGGATGGCGCTGACGGCGTACTGCATGGGCGGAACGAGCAGAGCGGGCGTCGACACTCACCAGTTGGTGATGTCGGCGTCGAGCCCGTCGCCGCCCGGGCGGCCGTCACGGCCGGTCGAACTGAGGTCGAAGTCGCCATGCTCACCAGGCGCCACGTACAGATACGGATGCCCCCAAGGGTCCGACGGCACCGCCTTCTCCAGGTACGGGCCGTCCCACTTGCCGACGCTGGCCGGCTTGACGACCAGCGCCTGCAGCCCCTGTTCGGTGGACGGGAAGCGACCGACATCGAGCCGGTACTGCTGCAGCGCCTTTTCCAGCCCGACGAGCTGCGCGCGGGTGGTCTTGATCTCGGACTTGCCGATCTGTGAGAAGTACTTCGGGCCGACATACGCGGCCAGCAAGCCGATGATGACCATGACCACCAGCAGTTCGAGCAGCGTGAATCCGCGGTGGGAGCGGACGGGAATCATGGTGGGACTGTCTCGGGCGTTGAACAGCCCCGCAGTGTGTGCAGCGAATGTGACGTGCTGGTGAACACCCCTCGGGAGATCCAGCCGAGAATCCTGCCCGTGCCGTATGGTGCCCAGGCCGCGTGACGCGTCGGTGTCAGGCCCCCTGATCCGGACGCATCCCCTGCCATCCCAACGGTCAACATCGGTGACCCGCGGGTTCACCGCCTGCAGGACAACGGTAAAGGCAAGTAAAGCCGCTGTCCTACAGCGGCTTCCTGTCACCGCATCGACACTTCGGTTCGTTGTAGTTCCAGATCAACTCTCCTCGTCTACCCATGAAAAAGACCCTTGCGTTGCTCCTTGCCCTCACGGCCATCACGTCTGCGCAGGCAGAAACCAGTGTCGGCGTGTCGATCGGCATCAACCAGCCCGGCGTCTACGGCCGCATCAACATCGGCGACGTGCCACGGCCGGCCCTGGTGTATCCGCAGCCCGTCATCATTGCGCCACCGGCAATCGCCTATCCGCGCCAGCCGATCTACCTGTATGTGCCAGCGCCGCATCAGCAGGATTGGCGCCGCTACTGCGGCCGCTACAACGCCTGCGGTCAGCCGGTGTATTTCGTGCAGGACCAGTGGGTGCGCGAGCGCTACCAGCAAGAGCATCCCGGCTGGGATCGTGGCCGCAAGCGCGGCTGGGACAAGCACGACGATCGCGGCAATGGGCCGGGTCATGGCCGGCCCCAGGGCCGTGGCAACGACAGGGACGACGACCGGGATCATCGCGGCCGCGATCACTGATCACTGACCCTTCAGAGACGGAACCTCGGCGGTCATCGACTATCCTCAGTTATCTCCGCCGACCCTCCAAGGCCTTGATCTTCAAGGCCTTTTTTCTGTGTCCGACACCCCGAATCTGCCCAATCCGCGCCATGCCGCGCGTCTGCCTGCCCACATCGGCAAAACCCAGTTCGAACGCATCCGTCAGGCGGCTTTCCGACTGCCTCAGGTGGTGAAGCCGGGGGACTACATCGCCGAACGCAGCACGGGCTTCGAAGAGCACCTCGACAAGCTCGGGCTGGTGCTGCTGCAAAAGGCGGTGGCGGGTGCCCGCCCCAGCCGCTGGATCGCACCCGAGCTGATGGACAGCGCACTGGCGCACCTCGACACGGTGGGCAACGGGCCCGACGTGCGCGCGCTGATGCTCGAGCGCACCGCCGCGCTGGAGGCCATGGGCGTGTCGCGCGATGCCGGCGTGTGGACGCGGCTGATCAGCCACGCGCTGACGCTCGCCGAACCCGACTGGAAAGTACCGGTGCTGTTTCGGGTGCCCGTCGATGCCACGGCCGTGTGGGCCTACTACCGCGACGGCGACAAGGCAGCGCTGCTGGCGACACTGGGCTCTCCCCCGCCCTTCACGCACGCCGCTGAGCTGATCGCGCACCTCGATGCCCTGGTGGCGCGCAGCCGCGCGTTCAAGCCCAGGCACCTCGAATCGCTGCTGCCCCGGTTGCAGTCCGAGTGCGCCACGCCACAGCCGCTGGCCGACTTGAAAGCCGCGCTGATGCGCGCGCAGGACCGCTGGGAACACCGCGCCGCCGAACTCGACACGATCGAGGGCCTGAACAGCGAGCTGGCGTTCCAGGGCTACCCCGACACCTTCGAGAAGGCGCGTCGCCTGCAACGCAGCGTCACGCTGTATGTCGGCCCGCCCAACAGCGGCAAGACGCATGCGGCGTTCGAGCGCCTGGCGCAGGCCCACGACGGTGCCTACCTGGCGCCGCTGCGGCTGCTGGCGCTGGAAGGCCGCGACCGGCTGGTGGGCCGCGGCGTGCCGTGCTCGCTGCTGACCGGCGAAGAGAACGTGCCGGCCGATGACGCGCGGGTCGTCTCCAGCACGATCGAGATGGTGGGCACCAACAAGCCCATCGACGTGGCGGTGATCGACGAAGCGCAGATGATCTTCGACCCGTCGCGCGGCTGGGCCTGGACGCAGGCGATCGTGGCGGTGCCGGCCAACGAGGTCATCATCATCTGCTCGGCGTATGCGGTGCCGGCGATCGAGAACCTGCTGGGTCTGTGCGGCGAGCGTTGCACCGTGCGGCATTTCGACCGCAAGCAGCACGTCGATCTGCTGCCCCAGCCTGTCCCGATCTCGGCGCTGAAGCTGGGCGACGCGGTGGTCGCATTCAGCCGCCGCGACGTGCTGACGCTGCGCGACCAGATCGCCGCCGACGGCCACCCGGTGTCGGTGATCTATGGCGCGCTGCCACCCGAAGTGCGGCGCCGCGAGGCTGAGCGCTTCGCGACCGGCGAGTCGCACATCCTGGTGGCCACCGACGCGATCGGCATGGGGCTGAATCTGCCGATCCGCCGCGTGCTGTTCAGCACGATGACCAAGTTCGACGGCACCGCCGACAGAGCGCTCAGTGAATCTGAAGTGCACCAGATCGCTGGCCGCGCCGGGCGCTTCGGCATCCACGAGGAAGGCTTCGTCGGCGTGCTGAAGGACGCCGAGCCGCAGGCCGCGCGGATGCTGAAGGAGCTGCTGCCGAAGACACCGCGCGCACCACGCGACTTCAAGGCCCCGGTGGCGCCGAATGGCTGGCACGTCGACACCATCTCGTCGCGCCTGCACAAGACGAAACTGCGCGAGGTGCTGGGCGTGTTCGTCGAACAGCTCAAGCTCGACGACGCCCACTTCGCGGTGGCCGAGCTCGACCAGATGCTGGACCTGGCCGAACAGCTCGACCGCTGCGCGCCCGGCCTGACGCTGAAGGAGCGTTTCACCTACGCGCAGGCCCCGGTCGACACCCGCACCGACACCCAGGTGCAGGAGTTCCTCGACTGGACCAGCAGCCACGCACTGACCGGCAAGGCCGGCACGCCGTGGTTCCTGAAGGACGTCGATGGCCACAGCCGCCTCGACCGGATGGAACAGGCGCTGCGCGCTGTCACGCTGTGGCTGTGGCTGGACCTGCGCTTCCCCGGTGTCTACGGCCACCTCGACGCGGTGCTGGCACTGCGCAGTGCGCTCAACGACGGCATCGAGCGCCAGCTCAAGGGCAAGCGGCCACTGGCGCAGGTTCGGCACCGCGGGAGGCGCTGAAACACGCGGGCATCGATGCGAGGCAGTTCGGCCGGTTCGGCGCCCGCGTCACCGCAAGGCAATGATCTGCGCGGACTTCACGGCACGGGTGAAGCGGGCCTCGATCTCTGACGCCGAGCCAGGGGCCGCAAACCAGTAGCCCTGCGCATGGTCGCAGCCGATCTGCTGCAGCAAAGCCAGTTGCGCATCGGTCTCGACACCTTCAGCGATCACAGCCAACCCCAGCTTGTGCGCCATCACGACGATGGCCTCGCACAGCGCAAGCGCCCGTGGATCGGTCCCCAGCGCCTTGGTGAAGCTCTGGTCGATCTTCAGGAAATTGACGTCGAGCCGGCTCAGGTATGACAGGCACGAGTAGCCGGTACCGAAATCGTCGATCGCCACCTGCACGCCCGCCTGTTGCAGCAGGCGCAGCCGCTCGGCGGTGTCGCCCGAGCGGTCCACCATCACGCCCTCGGTGATCTCCACCACTAGGCTGCTGCCGGCCAGGCCGATGTGATTCAGCTCATCGACCCAGTTCTGGAAGTAGCCCAGCCCGCCGTGTATCTGCACCGGCGACACGTTGATGCCGACCTGGATGTGATCGCCGAACCGGGCCTGCCACTGCTTGGCCTGTCTGGCCGCGCTTCGGAAGACCCAGTCGCCGATCTCCTTGATGAGCCCGCTTTCCTCGGCCAATGGAATGAAGGTCATGGGGTTGATGCGCCCCAGAGTCGGGTGATTCCAGCGCAGCAGCGCTTCGCACTTGAGGATGCTGCCGTCACGCAGGCTCACCACCGGCTGGTAGACCAGCTGCAGCTCGTTGCGGGCCGTGGCGTGGCGCAGGTCGGCAGCCAGTTGCAGCCGGTCGCGCATCTTCTTGTCGAGTGCGTGGGCGAAGTAGCGGGTCTGGTTGCGGCCCAGCCGCTTCGACTCGTACATCGCCTGGTCGGCGTGCTTGAGCAGTTCGTCCACCGTCGCGCCATCTTCGGGATACACCGCGACGCCAATGCTGCCGGAGATGTGCACCTGCAGGCCATCGAGAACGAACGGATCAAACAGCCGCTCGTTCAGTCGCGCTGCGATCGGCGTCGCGTCGTCGGCACCGCCGATGTCGCTCAGCAGCACGGTGAATTCGTCGCCGCCCATGCGGGCGACCGAGTCGGCGTCGCGCAGCGAGGCCTTGATCCGTTCGGCGGCCTGCAGCAGCAGCTCGTCGCCCGCCTGGTGCCCAAGAGAGTCGTTCACTTCCTTGAATCGATCGAGGTCGATGAACAGCACGGCCACGTGCTTGCCGACGCGACCGGCCCGGGCGATCTCGGCGTGCAGGCGCTCCTTGAAGTAACGGCGATTCGGCAGCTGGGTCAGCGTGTCGTAGTTGGCCTGCCGCCAGATCGTGCGTTCGGCTTCGATGCGCTCGGTGATGTCGCGGGCGATCTTCGAGGCACCCACCACCCGACCGCTGTCGTCCACCAGCGGCGACACCGTCGCCGAAATGTTCACCAGCCCGCCGTCCTTGCGCAGCCGGATGGTCTCGAAGTGTTCGATGCGCTCACCGCGCGACAGCCGCGCCAGGATGTCGATCTCCTCGCCCAGGCGATCGGCGGGAATGACGGTGGTCATGGGTCGCCCGATGATTTCCTCGGCGGTGTAGCCGAAGATGCGTTCAGCGGCGCGGTTCCAGCTGGTGATGGTGCCGTCCAGCGTCTTGCTGATGATCGCGTCGTCGGACGATTCGACGATGGCCGCATAGACGCGAGACTCACGCATCAGCTCCAGAGCACGGCGTTCAGCCTGCACCTTGTCGCTGATGTCGCGGGCGATCTTCGAGGCGCCGACCACGCGGCCGCTCTGATCGCGGATCGGGGAAATGGAGACGGACACATCGACCGGGCGACCGCTCTTGTGCAGTCGCACCGTCTCGAAGTGCTCGACGCGCTCGCCGAGCGCGACGCGGGACAGGAACTGGCGCTCCTCGTCGAGCCGGTCTGACGGGAACATCTTGATCATCGGCGTGCCGACGATTTCCCAGGCGGCGTAGCCGAAGATGCGTTCGGCCGCGCGGTTCCAGCTGGTCACGATGCCATCCAGCGATTTGCTGATGACCGCGTCCTCGGACGACTCGACAATGGCCACGAATCGCTGGGCATCGAGTGCCAGCTCGGCGGACAGCTCGTCGCGCTCGATGCGGTCGCTGATGTCGCGCGCAATTGTCGAAATGCCCACCATGCGGCCATCGCCGTCGTGAATCGGTGAGAGCACGGCAGCCACATGCACCATCGAGCCGTCCTTGCGCAGTCGCAGGCACTCCTGTCGCCCAAGACGTTCGCCATGCGCGACGCGCTGGAGCAGGCCACCCTCTTCGTCCAGTCGATCGGCGGGGAAGACCTTGTTCATCGTCTGACCCATCATCTCGTCGGCGCTGTAGCCGAACAGGCACTCCGCACCCGAGTTCCAGCTGGTGACGATGCCATCCAGGGTCCGGGTGATGATCGCGTCGTGCGACGACGCGACAACCTGCGCGAACAGTGCGCAGTCTGATTCGGTGGGACGGGTCATTGGCGACCTCAAGGGCGTGAGCGAGATTTCAGCGTGTCGGCCATGGGATGACGGTGCTTCTCGTCCAGCTATCGGCGGGGTGGCTGGTTTCTGAAGCCGGCTCCGAACGGTTTCGCACACAACCGATCGGCGTGGTGGCTCGGCAGCCCACAATCCACCGATGAAAGCACCCGCCCGACTGCAACCCCTGATCGATGAAGGCCTGATCGACACCGTCGTGCGGCAGCTGATGAGCGGCAAGGAAGCGATGGTGTTCGTGGTGCGCTGCGGCAACGAGACCCGCTGCGCCAAGGTCTACAAGGAGGCCACGCAGCGCAGTTTCCGGCAGGCGGTCGATTACACCGAAAACCGCAAGGTCAAGAATTCGCGCCAGGCCCGCGCGATGGCCAAGGGCACGCGCTACGGCCGCGAGTCGCAGGAAGCGGCCTGGCAAAGCGCCGAGGTCGATGCGCTGTACCGGCTGGCCGCCGCCGGCGTGCGGGTGCCCACCCCCTGCAACTTCCACGACGGCGTGCTGCTGATGGAGTTGGTGACCGATGCCGACGGCGACGCCGCACCGCGGCTCAACGATGTGGTCTTCACGCCGGAAGAGGCACGCGCCCACCACGCCAGCCTGCTGCGCGAAGTCATGCGGATGTTGTGTGCCGGCGTCGTGCACGGCGACTTGTCGGAATTCAACATCCTGCTGGCCGCCGACGGCCCGGTGATCATCGACTTGCCGCAGGCCATCGATGCGGCCGGCAACAACCACGCGCCGCGCATGCTGCTGCGCGATGTCGCCAACCTGTGCCACTTCTTCGGCCGCTTCGCGCCAGAGCTGCTGACCACCCAGTTCGGCCCCGAGATCTGGGCGCTGTACGAACGCGGCGTGCTGACGCCCGAGGCGGTGCTGACCGGCCGCTACGAGCCGCAGCTGGGCGCGGTCGACCTGAGCAGCGTGATGCGCGAGATCGATGACGCGCGGGACGAGGAGGCGGCCCGCCGGATGCGCATGGCGCTGGCCTCCTGAGGAAGCCGGCGCCGATCAGATCACGTGCTTCAGGAAATGCGAGCCGCTGTTCATGAAGTTGAACGCGTGCAACCCCAGATCGTCGGCCAGGTCGCAGTAGGCCTTGATGCCACGCACGCTGTTGCCACGCGCATCGAGCCGCGGCGAATAGGTGCCGATGCCGAGCTGTCGGTTGACCACGCCGAGGATGCCGCCGCCCACACCGCTCTTGGCCGGGATGCCGACGCGAAACATCCACTCGCCGGCGTAGTCGTACATGCCGCAGGTGGCCATGACCGACAGCACATCCTGCACGCTGGCCATCTCGAACACGTTTTCCTTCGTCAGCGGGTTCACGCCCAGGTTGGCCAGCGTGGCACCCATCACCGCCAGGTCGCGCGCGGTGACGCGCACCGAGCACTGCAGGAAATACAGGTCCAGCGTCTGCATGTTGGTCGCCGGGTCCATGCGGTCGAAGTTGGTCACCAGCCAGGCGAGTGCGCGGTTGCGGTGTCCGGTCTCGGCCTCGGAGGCATACACCGTTTCATCGACGGTCAGCTCGCGCCCTGCCGCCGCGCTGAAGCAGCGCAGCAGTTTGGCGCGCCGCTCGGCGAAGTCGGCCCCTTCGATGAAGCCGGCGGTGGTGATCGCCCCGGCATTGACCATCGGGTTGAAGGCGCGGTTGTTGGCGTCGAGTGCGATGGAATTGAAGGCGTCACCGCTGGGCTCGATGCCCACCCGCTCCAGCACCTTGGCACGTCCGTGTACCGACAGCGCATGGGCGTAGACCAGCGCCTTGGAGCACGACTGGATCGTGAACTCGACCTGGCTGTCGCCGACTTCGAAGACATCGCCACGGGTCGAGACGATGCAGATGCCGAAGTGATCGGGGTTCGCCCGCTGGAGCGCCGGAATGTAGGCCGCGACCTCTCCGTCATCGATCTGGCGGTGGCGGTCGTGGACCACCGCCAGCAGTTCCTGGATCACGGAGCCATCGGGCCGGGGTGTGGGCATGGGATTCAGGCGAACGGCGCGCGGGCGGTGTACATGGCCGGCGTGGCACGCAAAACATATGCCACGCGATGGCCGCCGTGGTGCGGCAGACCGGTGTCCGCTGACAGCAAGGGCTGCAAGAATGGACAACATGAGCGACATGCTGATCCGGCTTTATGCCTTGCCTGTACCACCTGCGCCGCCCTCGACGGCACGCCAGGCCGACTGCCTGGTGCGCAAACCCATCGGCTGCGAGCACGATCTGATCGTGGCCTGGGTGCAGGCCGAGTTCGGCACCGGCTGGGCCAGCGAAGCCCGGGTCGCGCTGCAGAACCGACCGATCAGCCTGCTGGTGGCCGTGCAGAACGATCAACCGATCGGCTTCGTCTGCTATGACGCCACCGCACGCGGCTTCGTCGGCCCGATCGGCGTGCAGGCATCCGCACGCAACACAGGTGTCGGTGCCGCCCTGCTGCGCGCAGCGTTGGTCGAGATGCGCGCCATGGGCTACGGCTACGCGATCGCTGGCGCCGTGGGCGCAGCGGCGTTTTTCAGGCGGGTGGCAGGTGCGGTGGAGATCGCCGACTCGACGCCAGGCCTGTACGCCGGCCGGGTGCGCTAGCGCTGCTGCGGGTTGGTGCCGCTGGCAGCGCAGTCTGCTGGCACGGGTGTCGGCAAGCGGCTGCTTGCCGCCGCCGCGGTGCGCAGTGCGCCGAGCAGCTTCACGCCACCGCGACCGCTCGGTGTCCAGCCCTGCACCGCCTCCTCGGCGGTGATCGCGGCGCGGGTGCGCGGGCCGTCGCGGCCGTCGGCGGTGACGTCGCAGTGGCCCCGGCGCAGCAGCAAGGCCTGCAGTTCGACGAATTCGGCACGCGAGAGCGCCGGGTCGCTGGTGGGCCAGGCCGTGAGGGGGAGCGGGTCGCCGCGCAGCCGGTCGGCCAGCAGACCGATGGCCAGTGCGTAGGCGTCGGCGCGGTTGTAGCGCCAGGCCGCCTGGAAGTTGCGCGTGACCAGCCACGCCGGCCCGTCGGGCGCGGCCGGCATCAACAGCGCCGCACGGGTGTCGGCCTGCCAGGGCGAAGCGCGGCGCGCATCGGCGGGCAGCAGCGGGCTGCCGTCGATGCGCCGCACACCGCTCGCCGCCCACTGCCCCACGCTGCGGCACCGGCCCGGCGCCGCCGACGGCTCCAGGCAGCCGTGGTCGGCTTCCAGCGCATTCCACGACACGGCGCTGTCGCGCGGCACGCTCACCTCGATGCCCCACGGCAATCCGGCGATCCAGCCCAGGCCGCTCAGGTAGCGCGCGGTCGTGGCCAGCGCGTCGGGCACGCTGGCGATGATGTCGATGTCTTTCGATCCATCGCCGTCGTCCATGTTCTTGAGGTACGTGCCGGGCATGAACTGCGTCAGACCGAACGCGCCCGCCCAGGAGCCACGAAAGGTGTCGGGCTGCACCAGCCCCTCCTGGAGCAGGTACAGCGCCGCAAAGAAGTGCGCCTTGCGCTCGCGGCTGCCGAGGTTCAGACAAGCACGGCTCAGGGTCGCGTCGATCACCGGATAGCGGCCGGCGACGCGGCCGTAGTCGGTCTCGACGCCGAACACCGCGACCGCCGTGGCCGCATCGACACCATGCCGCCGCGTGATGCCGTCCAGGGCAGCGGCATGCCGCTGCAGCATCGCTCGGCCATCGGCCTCGCGCTTGGGATCGACCAGCCGGGCCAGGTAGTCCCAGATCGGCAACTTGAATTCAGGCTGCGCCGCGCTGGACTGCTCGATCAGCGGGCGCAGGTCCTCGACCGAGCGGGTGTAGCGATCAAAGCTCTCGGCACGCACCGGGGGCTGGGTCGGCAGTTCCTGGCGCAGCGTCTGCAAGCAGCTGGGCAGGTCGGGGGCCGCCTGGGCCTGCGCGTCGACAACAGCCGCCACAGTGAGAACCAGGCCGCAGAACCCGCGGAGTACGCGGCTTGCCGGCGTTTTGAGAGCCGGCCGATAATCGTGAGGTTGCATTCGGTGACGGTACTCCAGCGGACATGCACCGCCATCCCATTCCATGTTTTCCACACGACTGATTCTGCTGTGCGCCACGACCGCGTTGCTGGCCGCCTGCGCGCCCACCCCCGTCAGGCCCCCGCCTGGCAACGCACCTGAAACGGTCAAGGCCGAACCACCCCCCACACCTGCTGCCCCACCGCCACCTGCGACGCCTCAGCAAGCGCAGAAGCTGGCGATCGCGGCAGCCGACCTGCTCGAAACCGGCAACGAAGAGCAGGCGAAGGCGGAGTTGCAGCGGGTGCTGGCCGGCGATCCGAACAACAAGCTGGCGCAGAACCTGTTGCGTCAGATCACGGCAGACCCGGTCACGGTGCTCGGCCGCGAGTCCTTCGCGTACACCGTGCGGGCTAACGAGACCTTGTCGCGCATCGCGGGTCGCTTCCTCGGCGACATCTACGCGTTCTACATCCTGGCCCGCTACAACGACATCAAGATCCCACGCCAGGTTTCGGGCGGTCAGGTGATCCGCATCCCGGGCAAGGCGCCACCGCCCGGCTCGCTGGATGCCGAGCAACGCCGCCCCGACAAGCCGGTGCCCGCCTCACCACCCTCGCCTGCGACGCCGGCAACTGTGGAGCCGAGTGCCGCCGACAAGGCGCTGGCCAATGCCGACGCGGCAGAAAAGCGCGGCGACCTGGAGCGCGCCTACAGCGACTACCGCTCGGCATCGGGCGGCGATCTGAGTGCCGAGTCGCAGGCCAGGGCCGACAACCTGCGCCGCCGGCTGGTACAGCGCTACACCGTGAGCGCGCGCAGCGCCTTTGCCAAGCAGGACCTCGATGGCGCGATCCGCCACTGGGACCGCGTGATGCAGCTCGATCCCAGCAACGACACCGCCCGGCTGGAACAGCAGAAGGCGCTCGCGCTGAAGGAAAAGATCAAGTCGTTGAAGTAGCGATGCGGCCCCGTCCCACGGGGCCCTCGCTAACGGGGCTTCGTTTCGGCCGGTTTCGGTGCAGCCGCGCTGCGCAGTTGCTTCAGCCGTTCGGCCACACGCATATCGCTGGCATCGAGCCGCAGGCTTTTCTCGAGCAGGCCGATGGCGCTGGCGGTGTCTCGGGTGGCGAGCGCATCGTCGGCCTTGCGCTCGTAGAGGTCGGCCAGCAGGTTGCGGGCAGCGCGGTCGGTGCGGTCCAGCGCCGTGCGCCGCTCCAGCAAGCCGATCGCACTGTCGATTTCGCCCTGACGCGCCAGGATCGCCGCATGCTCCAGCTCGTTTCGATCGGTCCCGGCGGGTACGGGCTTGTCGTTCGGGGCCATCGCTTCGGTGCTGCGGCGGGTCAGCGTCAGGCGTGATGGCCGCCCGAGCTGCTGGCGCCGCACGCGCTCGCGCTCGATGCTGCGCAACGCGTCGGCCGCAGGGCCGGAATCGGGCTGCAACGCCAGCACGGCCAGGTAGCCCTGGGTCGCGGCGTCGAGGTCGCCGCGGCGCTGTGCCTGCACTGCGCGCGCCAGACGCTCGGCCGCCGCGGCACCGACCTGCCGGCGGGTGTCAGCCAGCGCGTCGCGGTAGTCGCGCGAGTCGGGCCGCAAAACGGTGAGCACTTCCCAGGCGATGGCCGCATCGGCCAGACGGCCCTGGCGCTGGGCGCTGCTGGCGCGCTCCCGGTACTGCTGCTCGAAGCCCGCGGTCGATGTGGCGGACGCGCCAACCGATGCGGTTGAAGAGGGGTTCGAATCGGAGGACGGCGTGGCGCAGCCCACCAGCATCCCGGCGCACAAGACCGCCAGCCAGCCCCTCATGGCACGCCCACCGGGCGGCTGAGCTGCAGCTTGGCCTTGAACGCATCGAGGTCGATGTCGCCGAAGATCATCGTGCGGCGCAGCATCAGCGGCATCGAGAAAAAGGCGTTGCCGCCCGGGGTCACCGTCACGGCCAGCTGGTACTGCTGCCGCGTTAGCGCGTCCAGCACCGCCTCGTTGGCGTCGCCAAAGGGATAGGCGTACTGCCGCACCGGCCCCAGCTGACGGCGCTCGAGCAAGTCGCGTGGCACGCGCGCTTCGGCGTCGAGACTCTGCCGATACTGCTCGTCGGTCTCGCCGGGCAGGCGCTCGATGAGGTTGCGGTGGCTCTTCGAATGGGCCTGGATATCGACCAGCCCTGAGGCTTTCAGCTCACCGAGCTGGGCCCAGCTGAGGCCATCGCCCGCGCCGATGAAATCCGAATAGACGAACAGCGTGGCCGGAAACCCGTGCTTGCGCAGCTGCGGCAGCGCGTAGCGGTGCACCGACTCGTAGCCATCGTCCATCGTGATCACGACCGAGCGCTTGGGCAGTGCTTCGCGCCCCTGCAGAAAACCGAGCAGCTGCGACAGGCGGATCACGCGGTAGTCGTTGCGTGCCAGCCAGTCGAGCTGTGCCGCGAAGTTGGCGGGCGACACCGACATCTTGCTGCTGGCCCCCCCGAAGCGGTGGTAGCAGAGGATGGGCACCGTCTGGTACCGGTCCTCGAACACCCCCACGGGATTCACCGGCTTGAGCGGCACCACCAGCGGCTGATCCGGCACCACGCTGCTCACCCGGTTGAAGTCTGCGATCACCCAGTCGCGGTCTTCGTCGCCCAGGAACTGCGCGGCGATCGAGCGCAGGGTGTCGTCGCGGCCCGGGCGGTAGACCAGCAGCCGGTCGCTGCGGCCGATCACCGCGCCGGCAGATCGGTCGGCTCCTGCCGTCGCAGTGACAGACCGAGGTGGCGAACTCGAACAGGCCGCCAGCACGCCGGCCAGCGCAAGCACGGCAGCGCGCCGCAGACCCCTAGGACACATCGGTCGAACCGCCTGCGGGTGTCGCGCCCGTGTCTCTGGTGAGCGGCAAGCCGCCAGCGGTGGGTGTCAGCGTCGGTGTCGGGGGCGACACCGACGCGCTGTCGAGCCCGCTTGCCTGGCGATCGGCGAGCGCCTGCGCCATCTGATCGAAGCCCACGTACAGCAAGCCGAATTCATCCTTGCGCTGCTCGGCGATGCGGTGATCGAAGCGACCCTTGGCGATTTCCTGCATCGACTCGCCCAGCAACTTGATCGGCTGCGCAAACCAGTTGACGACGAAGAACATCGCCACCGCCACGGCCAGCACCGTCACCACCACCAGCGCCACCATCAGTGCGATCGACAGCCGTGCCACGCCCAGCAAGGGGCGCTCGGGCACACCGAGCGCGACCGTGCCGACCCGCTTGCCCTGGAACGTGATCGGCGCCTCGAAGCCGAGCACCGGTTCGCCGTCGGCCGTGAAGCGCGTGACCGCCACGCCGCCCTTGCGCTCACCGAGCGATTCGCTGGCCGGTGCACGGTAGGCCTGCCCCACGGTGTCGCCACTGGTGGCGCGCACCACCCCCTCGCGGTCGATCACCGTCACGCCCTGGAAATCCTTGGCCTTCATGATTTCCTGGATCGCGACCTCGACCGACACCCAGTCCTCCGACAGCGCCGACACCGCGTTCTGCGCCGCGATGAAACGCGCCAGCGAGGCGCCGTAATCGGTGGCCTGGCTGATCATCGCGGCGTACTGGCGCTGGGTGATCACGGTCGCGGTCAGCGCCATCACGACAGCCACGATCAGGGCCATGGTCGCCGCCCACTTGACGCGCAGCGGCACGATGCGCTGGCGGCTCTTCTCCAGCTCGGCCGCGTCGATCTCGGCCAGCACCTTGCTCAAGGCGTCGGCCAGTTCCTTGCCGCTGCGGTAGCGGCGGTCGGGCGACTTCGCCAGACAGCGCGCGACGATGCGGCGCACCGCGGCCGGCACCTCGGGGCGCAACTGCTCGATCGGCTTGGGCTCCGCGTTGGTGATCTGCATCGCCAGCGAGACCAGGCTGTCACCCCGGAACGGCCGCTGGCCGGTGAGCATCTGGTACAGCACGATGCCGGCGGAAAAGAGGTCGGAGCGGCCGTCGAGGCGCTCGCCCTTGGCCTGCTCGGGCGACATGTACTGCGGGGTGCCCAGGATGTCACCGGCCCGGGTGCGCTGCTCAGCGCCCGCTGACTCGATGTGCGCGATGCCGAAGTCGGTGACCTTCACCGTCTTCGTGCCCCGGACCTGCATGATGTTGCCGGGCTTGATGTCGCGGTGCACGATGCCGCGCGAGTGGGCGTAGTCGAGCGCGCGGGCCAGCTGAACGCCCATCACCACCACATCGCGGATCGGCAACTCCACGCCGCCGGCGATCACCTCGCTGAGCGTCTGACCGTCGAGCAACTCCATCGCCATGTAGGGCCGGCCGTCGATCTCGCCCACGTCGTGCACGGTGACGATGTTCGGGTGCGACAGCCCACCTGCGGCGCGTGCCTCGCTGAGGAAGCGCGCGCGGTACTCGGGCTCTTCGCACAGCGACGCGTGCAGGAACTTGATCGCCACATCGCGCCCGATGCCCGGGTCATGCGCCTTGAACACGGTGGCCATGCCGCCTCGGCCCAGTCGTTCGTGGATGCGGTACCGGCCCACCTGTTGCAGCGTTTCGCCGTCGGGGGATGAGCGCCCGGGCAAGGTGGCCGAAACCGCGTCGGCCGGCGCGTCGCCTGGGCCCGGTGGTGTCGACTCGCGCGGGGCGAGAACCGTGGGGGCATCGGCATCGAAGTTCGGCGGCGGTGCAGAGGACGATCCTTCGGCAGGATGCGCAGACATCGGTACGAACTCCTTGGGTACTTCGTGGACCACCGGGCCAAAGACCGCGCGACAGCCGGCGCACAACCACTTACATTCTCGATTCTGGCATCGGTTTTGCAGCCGGTTTGACGACCGGAGTCCATCCGCCGAGGCGGCTCCGACCATTTCCAGACAGCCGAAGGCTCCCCGTGACTAGCAGTTCTCATTCCGGCATCGACCCCACGTCGGACCAGACGCTCCTGACCATCACGCTGTCCAGCATCGCGCCGCAGTTGCCGCCAGAAAAGCGCGAGCACTTCCTGGTGGCGGTCGAGGGCAGCCAGAAGGGTCGCAGGCTGCGCTTCGGGGTGGAGCCGATCACCATCGGGCGCAAGATGGTCTGCGAGTTCGTGTTGCCCGATGCCGAGGTGTCGGGACGGCATTGCCAGGTCAGTGCGCTGCCAGGTGAGGTCGACGCGGTGGTCATCGACCTCCAGTCGACCAACGGCTGCTTTGTCGATGGCAGGCGGGTGCGCGAAGAGAGCCGCCTGCCGAGTGGCGGCCTGCTTCAGCTCGGCGCCCATGTGCTCCGCCACGAATACCGGCTGGAAAGCGAGCTCGAGCAATCGCTCGAACTCGACCGCGATCTCGAAAAAGCCAGCAGTTACGTGAAGGCGTTGCTGCCCGCCCCGATCCGCGATGGCCCGGTGCGCACCGACTGGTTCTTCATGCCGTCGACCAAGCTCGGCGGCGACGCCTTCGGCTACCAGCAGCTCGACGAGCACACCTTCGCCGGCTATGTGGTCGATGTCTCCGGCCACGGCGCGGGCGCGGCGATGCACAGCGTGTCGGTGATGAACGTGCTGCGTCAGCGCGCCTTGCCGAACACCGACTTCCGAGACCCGGCGCAGGTGCTGGCCCGTCTGAACGCAATGTTCCAGATGGAGAGTCACGGCGGGATGTATTTCTCCATCTGGTACGGCGTCTACGAGCCGCAGACGCGTCAGCTGCGCTATTCCTCGGCGGGCCACCATCCGTCGTACCTGGCCCAGCCCTCACGCCAGGAAATGGTGCCGCTGCAGACCCGCAACCTGATGATCGGCGCCACGCCCCAGGCCAGGTTCGTTGCCGACAGCGTCGAGGTGCAGCCGGGCAGCGTGCTGTATGTGTTCAGCGACGGCGTCTTCGAGGTCGTCACCAAGGAGGGCACGCAGTGGGGCCTGCAGGATTTCCTGCCGCTGCTGCGCCGCCCTGCGGTGCCAGGTGTGGGCGAGCCCGAGCGGCTGTACCGGGCGGTGCAGGACGTGGCTCGCCCGGGTGCGCTGGATGATGATTTTTCGATGCTGGTCGTCACGTTCGTGTAACGGCACCGCCATAGTCTCGTCACGTACGCCCCACGACCCACCCCACCAGACTCAAGGACACTGCGACATGGACATGGACATCAGCGAGTTGGACGGCAACGTGACCTGCATTCGACTGACCGGACGCCTGGACTCCCCCGGCGTCGATCGCATCGAAACCCGCTTCACAGCGGCGCTGGCATCCCTGGGGCGGCCCGCCGTCGTCGATTTGTCGAAGGTGAGCTTCCTGGCATCGATGGGGATACGGATGTTCATTTCCAGTGCGAGGGCGCTGCACCTGAAAGGGGCGCAGGTGGCTTTGTTCGGTGCGTCGGAGATGGTGCAAAGCGTGCTCGAGCACGTGGCGCTCGACCAGATCATCCCGCTCGCCGCGACCGAGGCCGAGGCACTCGCCAAGCTGCGCGCCTGACCATCGGCGTCGATGGCCTGGCAAGGCGAGCGCGCGAACCGTCATGCCTGATCCGGCCACGACATTCGCCGTCGATGACGGCAACCACCTCCGGCTGGTCCTGGTGAATCACCGCGATGCGCTGGACCAGACACGCACCCAGGTGCTGCACTGGCTGGAACGGCATGCGCCGACGCCCAAGCTGGTGTTCAGTGTCGAACTGATCCTCGAAGAAACCTTGATGAATGTCATCTGGCATGCCCACCCGGATCACGCCGAGCACCTCATCCGGCTCGAGATGGACGTGGAGGCCGCAGACATCGTGATGCGCTTCGAGGACGACGGGGTGCCTTTCGACCCGCTGCAGGCGCCGCCGCCGGTCGCGCCCAGCTCGATCGGCGATGCGGTGCCCGGCGGGTTGGGATTGCTGCTGGTGCGCAAGTGCGCCCGGGCCGTGACCTACGAGCGACGGGATGGCACCAACCGCCTGACGGTGAGGGTCGCACGCCACTGAGCCGAGCGGGGACGGCCGTGACGGCCGGCCAGCGACCTGTATCAGAATCCACCGGCATCGACGCGGCGACGCCGTATCCGTCTGCATGCCGTGAACACCGAAGGAAAGGGCCCCACCGTGAAGATCTTTCCAGCAGCCACCACACTCGTGGCGCTCACCGCAGCGCTGATCCCGGCGCATGCACAGACGTCTGCCGCCGAAGCGCAGGTCAACGCGCTTGAAAACCTGTTCGGCAAACACGAGGGGTTCCGCCGCGCCCAGGCCAAGGGGGTGTGCGCCAGCGGCTATTTCGTCGGCAACACCGTGGGGCGCGCGCTGTCGAGCGCGTCGGTGTTCAGCGGCGACAAGATCCCGGTGATCGCCCGCTTCTCGGTCGGCGGCGGCAACCCTAAGGCCAGCGACAAGAGCAGGACGGTGCGCGGACTGGCTTTGCAGTTCAGCTTGCCCCAAGGCGAGCAATGGCTGACTGCGAACATCTCGGCGCCGATCTATTTCATCAGCAAACCCGTGCAGTTCGCGCCGTTCATGGCCGCGCGCCAGCCCGACCCGGCCACTGGCAAGCCCGATCCGGTCAACCTGAAGCTGTTCTCCGAATTGAACCCCGAGACGACCCGGCAAGGCGCCTACCTTGCCAAGGCGCCGGTGCCGGCGAGCTACGGCGCGGTGAACTACTGGGGCGTCAACGCCTTCGAGTTCGTCAATGCGAAGGGACAGAGCCAGTTCGTGCGCTGGCAATTTGTGCCGGAAGACGGCACGCTCGGGCTGACCGACGAGCAGCTGAAGTCGCTGCCCAACGATTTCCTGGCCGACGAGTTGCGCGCGCGCGTCGCCAAGGCGCCGGTGGTGTTCGACTACAAGGTGCAGCTCGCCGAGGCCAGCGATGTGCTGATCGACCCGACCCAAGCCTGGCCCGACACCCGCGTCGTGGTGCCGGCTGGCAAGCTCGTCATCGACAAAATCGAAGCCACCGACGGGGGTGCCTGCGACAAGGTCACCTTCAACCCGTTGGTGCTGCCCAAAGGCATCAAGCCGTCGGCCGACCCGGTGCTGCTGGCGCGCCCGGCAGCCTATGGGGTTTCGCTCGGCCGGCGGCTGGGTGAAGCGGCCAAGTAAGCTCTGGGGGCGCTGGGCCCTGGCCCGCTGTCGGACGCCGGCGGGCTTTTCCACCCCGCGATGAAGCCCCGGAATCACCTCGTTTTTTGGTCAACCGCAGCGCGGTGGAAACGGCGAGCATGCGGGTCTGTTGAATGAACCTGAGCGCAGCTCCCCCCGCGTCTGCCATCAAGAGGCAGCGTCGGCCCTGAGGACCCCACGACATGTCGACGTTTGGAGCCCCCTTTTCCGATGAGCGCGCGAAATTCATCGCTCACCCGGTGGTGCTGAAGGGCGTCAGCCGCACCTACCAGCTCGATGCGGTGGACGTGCCGGCACTCAACGACATCAACCTGGTGATCCTGCCCAACCGTTTCACCGTGATCTCCGGTCCGTCGGGCAGCGGCAAGACCACCTTGCTCAACCTGATCGGCTGCATCGACCGCGCGGATGCGGGCTCGATCATGGTCGGTGGCAAGGCGGTGCAGTCGATGGACGACGACACGCTGTCCGACTTCCGCGCACGCCAGCTCGGCTTCGTGTTCCAGAACTTCAACCTGCTGCAGGTACTCACCGCGTACGAAAACGTCGAATATCCGCTGCTGCTGAACGGCGTGCCGCCGGGACTGCGTCGCAGCCGCGTCACCTCGCTCCTGGAATCGGTGGGGCTGGCCGACCGCGCGAACAACCGCCCGGGTCAGCTGTCAGGCGGACAGCGGCAGCGGGTGGCGATCGCCCGGGCGCTGGCACTGCGGCCTCAGCTGGTGCTGGCCGATGAACCCACGGCCAACCTCGACAGCAAGACCGGCAGCGAGATCATCGCGCTGATGCGCGAGATGCAGCAGCGCCACAAGGTGTCGTTCATCTTCTCGTCGCACGACCCGAAGGTGCTCGATGCCGCCGACGACGCGGTGCACATCCATGACGGCCGCATCACCTCGATCGAGCGGCGGCTGGCGATGGCAGAGTCGCGCACATGAACACGTTTTCGCTCGCCTGGGGCCCTTTGCGACGTAGGTCGACCACCCTGGTGGCCTTGCTCGCCTGCCTGATCCAGATGCCCCTGGCGCATGCCGGCGCCGAGGCGCAGGCGATCCTGGCCGCCAGCGACGCGGTGCGCAACCCGTCGCGCTCCTTCGCCGTCACGGTGAACCTGATCGAGTACCGCAGCGCGAAGCAAACCGACAACAACACGCTGTCGGTGTATTCCAAGGCCGACCCCAACAGCGGGCAATACCGCAGCCTGATCCGCTTTGCCGCGCCGGTGCGCGATGTCAACAAGCTGATGCTCAAGAACGGCAACGATCTGTGGTTCTTCGACCCGGCCAGTCAGGCCAGCATCCGGCTGTCGCCACAGCAGCGGCTGCTGGGCCAGGCCTCCAACGGCGACGTGGTCACCGTCAACATGGCCAAGGACTACACCGCCGAGTCGGGCGGCGAAGAAGACATCGTCGATGGTGAACGCGTGCCGCGCCGTTGCCAGAAGCTGTTGCTGGCCGCGGCATCGCCCGATGTCACCTACCACCATGTCGAGATGTGGGTCGAGACCGGCACGGCGCGACCCGTCAAGGCGCGCTTTTTCGCCGAGAGCGGCCACCTGCTGAAGACGGCCTATTACCGCAAGTTCCAATCGCAGCTGGGCCGCGAACGGCCCACTGAAGTCGTCATCATCGACGGGCTCGATCCCGCCTGGGTGACCGTCATGCGCTACAGCGATTACGCTTGGCGTGATGTGCCAGAAGCCTGGCTGCAACGCGACTACTTACCGCGCTTCAAACCGGAGTGACCATGCGCCGCCACACTGTCTTGTCCACCCTGCTGATGTGCAGTGCGCTGTCGTCACCTGCCGTGCGAGCCGCCGACGCCCCTGATGCGCTGCCCAGCGACCTGGACGCCTTGTCGCTCGCGGACAAGGCACCCACCGAGCCACAGGCCGTGGCACGGCCCTGGCGGCTGTTCGTCGAGGGCAGCCTGCGGCGCACCTCGATCGACGATCCGGATTCGCGCTACGAGTCCAATCGCGCGTCCATCGACGGGCGCATCGACGCCACGCTGGCGCCGGGGGTGCGCGCGGTGTTCTCCGATCGGCTGGACCTGCGGCACAGCAATCGCCGCGGCGTTGAAGGCGACGTCAACACGGTGCGGGAGGCCTACCTGAGCTGGGCGCCGAGCGACCACCAGATCATCGACCTCGGACGCGTCAATGTGCGGCACGGTTCGGCCTACGGCTACAACCCGACCGACTGGTTCAAGGAAGGCGCGGTGCGCTCCGTCGTCTCGCTCGACCCGGCGGTGCTGCGGGAAAACCGCCAGGGCACCGTCGTGCTGCAGGGCCAGCAGCTGTGGAGCGGCGGATCACTGACCGCGGCCTACTCGCCGAATCTCGCCGACAAACCCAACCCGGGCACGTTCTCGCTGAACGTGGGGGCGACCAACCCGCACCACCGCTGGCTGCTGGCGGGCAGCACCAAATTCAGCGACAGGCTCAATGCAGAACTGCTGCTGTTCGGTGGCCAGAACACCCGCGAGCAACTGGGTCTGAATCTGTCAGGGCTGGTCGGCGATGCCACCGTGCTGTTCGGCGAATTCAGCGTGGGCAAAGGGGCCTCGCTGATCGCGAAATCGCTGAACCTCAACACCGACTCGCGCTACCGCAGCCGCGCCGCGGTGGGCTTGACCTACACCACCACCTTCAACCTCAGCCTGACCGCCGAGGCCGAGTACAACGAGGCCGGCCCCACGCGCCGCCAATGGCGCGCGCTGCCGGGCAGCGACCCCTTGGGCCAGCTGCGTCTACTCGAGACCAGCCAGACGCTGCAGGACCTGCCCGCCCGCAGCGCCGGCTTCGTCTATGCCCTGTGGAAGGACGCGCTGGTGCGCCGTCTGGATCTGTCGGCCTTCGTGCGCCGCGAGAACGAAACCCGCAGCCGCGTGCAGTGGCTCGAGGCTCGCTATCACTGGGACCAGGTCGATCTGGTGGCGCAATGGCAGCAGTTCTCCGGGTCGCGCCAGTCCATCTTCGGCAGCGTCCCGCAAAGCCGCACCATCGAACTCGCCGTGCGGTTCTATCTGTGAGGCGTGATCGGCGCGAGACCGAGCGGCGCCCAACGCCTTACCCGAGAGACACGCTGCCGTGATGACCGCCCCGGTGGACAGCAACGCCATCAGCTCGCGGCTGTCACAAGAGGCCCGACTGTTGGTGGCCTTGCTGCGCAGCGCCCGCTTGTCGTTGCTGTTCGGCGAGCCCGGATCCGAGAAATCGGCATTTCTGCAATCGTCGTTGCTGCCTTTGCTGCAACGGCGCGCCGAAGACCAGCCGCCGCCGGCGCCCGTCCGCGAGAGTGGCGTGGTGGTGCCATTTCCCGACCGACGGGCGCGCAGCGGTTCGGCGCGCCGCAAGCGCGAGGTGGTGGTGCTGTTCGACGACTGGTCGGGACCGCCGCTGCCGGCCCTGCGCGCCAGCCTGCGGCTCGCCGCCGCATCGAACGAGCCAGAGACGCACGCCGCTGCGCCAGCGCTGACAGAGAGCATCCGCACGCTGAGCGAACGTCTGGACCTCCAGTTCATCGTCGTCCTCGACCGATTCGAGGAGTTCCTGCGGCTGCCTGCGCAGCGTGAGGGCATCACCGAATTCACCGACGCGTTGGTCGAGGCCCTGAATGCCGCGCCGCTGCCAGCGAGTTTCCTGTTGTCGATGGACGAGGCGGCGCGTCCGACCTTGGCCGGCTTGCGCCGACGCGTTCCTGGCTTCGACGATTTCTCGCTGAAGCTGCCGGGAGTGGTGGCGGTCGCGAAGCCGCCACCGATCTCCGCACCGATCGAGGCCGTGCCGGCGGAACCGGCTCCACCCGAAGCGGCGCCCGCTCCTCGCGCAGCACCGAAGACGAACGCCGGATCGACACCGCCAACGATCAAGCCGCCGACGCCCGTGCGCGCGCCGATCAAGACGCAGGATGTTTACGCACTCATCGAAAACACCCTGACCCACACGGCCAGCGACAACGATTGCGAGCAGTTCCAAGGCAGCCAGCCCGGCGCCCTCGCCCCTGAGAAAGTCGCCCCCCCACCGGCACCGCGGGTGCGCAAGCCCAAGACGGCGAAGGCATCGGCCTGGCCCGAAGAGTTCAAGGCAGAGCCCGCCGCGGCGCCGCCCGAGGCACCCCCTGAAGCGTCGCGCCGGCGCCGCCAGCCGAAACCCACGCTGATCGGGCGCTGCACCGCGCTGCTTTCAAGATGGTGGCGGTCGCCGCGCAAGTCAGACTGACGCGCCACGCCCTCGCAGCCCCCTGCGGCCAGATGCAAGCAAATGCGTCCGGTTCGCCACACAACTCACGAATCACGCGGGCCAACCCGAAACGGGCCATGCGAAACTCATTGACCTATTGTTGAAGCGGTGTGGAACATGAATCCTGAGTCCCCCATCATTGCGGTCGTCGGCCTGGGTTACGTCGGCCTGCCGCTGGCAGTCGAGTTTGGCAAGCGCTTTCCGACCATCGGATTCGATCTGTCGAAGCGCAAGGTCGAGGCCTATCAACGCTTCGAAGACCCGACCGGCGAGGTCTCGTCGGAGCAGCTTCGCGCAGCCACGCGGCTGACCTGCACCACCGACGGTGCGGCCTTGAAGGACGCCGATTTCATCGTCGTCGCTGTGCCGACACCGATCGACGACGCCCGCCGGCCCGATTTCTTCCCGCTCGTCAGCAGCTCAGAGACCGTGGGTCGCCACATGAAGCGCGGGGCAATCGTCGTCTATGAATCCACGGTGTACCCCGGGGCCACCGAAGAGATCTGCGTGCCGGTGCTGGAGAAGTTTTCCGGCTTGAAGTGGAAGACAGATTTCAACATCGGCTACTCCCCCGAGCGCATCAACCCGGGAGACAAGTTGCGCACGCTGACCAAGATCGTCAAGCTGGTGTCGGGCGACACGCCCGAGACGCTGGCCGTGGTGCAACGCCTGTACGGGGCCATCATCGATGCGGGCGTCTACCCCGCCAGCAGCATCCGTGTCGCCGAAGCGGCCAAGGTGATCGAGAACACCCAGCGCGATCTGAACATCGCGCTGATGAACGAGCTGTCGCTGATCTTCAACCGCATGGGCATCGACACGCTCGAGGTGCTGGAAGCCGCCGGCACCAAATGGAACTTCCTGCCCTTCCGACCGGGTCTGGTTGGCGGTCATTGCATCGGCGTCGATCCGTACTACCTGACCCACAAGGCCGAAATGCTGGGTTACCAGCCGCAGGTGATCCTGGCAGGCCGGCGCATCAATGACAGCATGGGCAAGTACGTCGCCGAGCAGACGGTCAAGCGGATGATCGCCGCCGGCCAGCCAGTCAGAGACGCCAACATCATCGTGCTCGGCATGACCTTCAAGGAAGACTGCCCGGACCTGCGCAACAGCAAGGTCATCGATGTGATCCGCGAACTGCAGTCGTATGGCGTCAAGGTGCATGTGCACGATCCACTGGCCGACAGCGAGGAGTGTCAGCACGAATACGGCATCGGTCTGACCGAATGGGATCAGCTGCCTCAGGCTTCGGCGATCATCGCCGCCGTGGCGCACCAGCCGTACAAGCAGATGGGTGTGTCCAAGCTGCTCGGGAAACTGAATCCGGGCGGCGTGTTCGCCGACGTGAAATCGGTCTACGACCCTGCGGTGGTGGCGCAGGCCGGCCACGAACTGTGGAGACTGTGACGACCTACCCGGCGTTGCAATCCGCGCTGCGGGCAGCGCCGAAGACTTGGTTGGTGACCGGCGTGGCCGGCTTCATCGGGTCGAACCTGCTGGAAGCCCTGCTGATGCTCGATCAGCGGGTGATCGGGCTGGACAACTTCGCCACGGGCCACCGCCGCAACCTCGACGAGGTCCGGGGGCTGGTCGGCGAAGAACGGTGGGCACGGTTCACATTCATCCAGGGCGACATCCGCCTGCCGGCGGACTGCCAGGCCGCCTGCACTGGCGTCGATGTCGTGCTGCACCAGGCGGCACTCGGCAGCGTACCCCGCTCGCTGGCCGATCCCGTGACCACCAACGCGGTCAACATCGACGGCTTCGTCAACATGCTCGTCGCCGCGCGTGACGCCAAGGTGCAGCGCTTCGTCTATGCGGCCAGCAGCTCGACCTATGGCGATCACCCGGCGCTGCCCAAGGTGGAAGACCGCATCGGTGCGCCGCTGTCACCGTACGCGGTGACCAAGCTGGTCAACGAGCTCTACGCCGACGTGTTTGCCCGCGCCTACGGGATGCAGAGCATCGGGCTGCGCTACTTCAATGTGTTTGGCCCTCGACAGGACCCGAATGGGGCCTACGCCGCGGTGATCCCGAAATGGATTTCTGCGCTGATCGACGGCCGCCCGGTGCAAATCAACGGCGATGGTCACACCAGCCGAGATTTCTGCTTCGTCGCCAATGCGGTGCAGGCCAACCTGCTGGCCGCCTGCACGCAACGTGACGACGCCATCAACCAGATCTACAACGTGGCACTCGGCGATCGCACCAGCCTGAACGAGTTGTTCGCGCTGCTGCGTCAGCACCTGCTGCCGACCTTTCCACAGCTGTCCGGCGTGGAGCCGGTGCACGCCGATTTCCGCCCCGGCGACGTGCTGCATTCCCAAGCTGACATCGGCAAGGCGGTCGATCGCCTGGGCTACCGGCCCAGTCACCGCATCGGCGACGGGCTGGCCGAGGCGATGCGCTGGTACATCGCGCAATCGCAGCAGGCTGGCGGTGCGTCGACCTCCCGCGACTGACCCGGACCTCACCCGGCAGCCGGTGGCACAGCGCGGCGATCGTTCGGCACGGCACCGAGTTCGACCGACAGGATCGCGAGCAGCATCAGCAACAAGGCGACACGCGGCACATCCATGACGCTGCTGATCAGGCCGATGCACAGGCCCCCGCACAACGATGCGGCCAGAAACGGCGCGATCGGGGGCGACGTCCTATCGCGCCGCCGGATCGCAGCGACCAGGCTCCACACCGCACACACCATGCACACGGCGAACGCCACCATCGCGAACAGGCCGCGCTCGATCAGCAACTCGAGCCACAGGTTGTCGATGTGCCAGGGAACGTAGTAGCCCTGTGCCGACGGAAACCAGCGGGCCATGCCCTGGGCGAAGTCACCGTTGACCAACTGCTCCACCCGGTTGAGGCCGGCCAGGCTCAGACGGCGGATGTCGATCTGCCGGTCTGCATCGAAGACCGAGACTGAGAACACCCCTTGCCGTGGCGCCCAGGCACTGCCCGCACTGAGCGTGGGCCCTTGCAGCACCACCGCACCTCGCTGCCACTGCGAACCGGTCGGGGGCATGCGCAGCCATGCCGACTGACAGCGCCGTGGATACAGCAGGTGCAGTTCGCACAGGGAAACGTACACATCGGTCTGCACCGCAGCGCGGGCGTCGAACGTGACCACGCGCATCCCGCCGGGATTCAGGCTGACCCGCTGCGTCAACGCGAACAGGCCATCGATGTCCGATCGTGTCCTGGGTCCGAGCACACGCACAAAGGACGATTCCTGCGCAGCCTGCGGGCGGATGAACTGCACATCGCCAGGGAACTCCCGGCGAGGCACCTCGCGCGCATACGACGCCGGCAAGCGCCCGGCACCGATGCCGAACAGCCAGCCGGTCGGGCCGTGTATCAGATTCAAGCCGTTTTGCCAGTGCTGGCGGCGGCTGTCGAGGTCCTGATCGCTGGAGCCGATGCGCTCGCGCATGTACGAGCCCAACCCCAGCACGGCGGCCACCTCGAGCGCCAGCACCACCGACAAGGCGATGCCGGCCAGCGCTCGCCAGCGGATGCGCAAAGCAGGCCACCGCCGCCAGCGCATCAAGAACACCAGCAACAGCAACGTGCCTAGGACCGCACCGTAGACCCCGCGCGAGAAGGTCGTCAGACAGGCATACGCGGTGAGCAGCGCCAGCGCCGCCAGCACCGCCCAGCGCAGCGGCGTGCGCGTGATCCACAGCGCCCACACGACGAAGGGAGTGGCCAGCGCCAGGTAGGCATCGATGGCCGCACCACCGACATGCATTTCCCAGAACAAGGCGGTCGTGCGATACCGGGACGAGAAATCCCACAAGCCGGTGTACGCCAGACGTTCCCACAGCACGGCGAGCGACACCACACCCAGGCCTGCGACCATGCCCCAACCCAGGTGGCGAACCGTGGCCGACGGGTCGGACTGCACTTCGCGTCGCAGCAGCGGCCACAGAGTGGCGGCCATCACCACACTCTTGAACACGCGCCAGGCATTCAGCGGTTCGGCATAGCCCTGGAACAAGCTGAATGCGCCACCTTTCGCCGCCGCCAGGCCCAGCACGAAAGCCACCGTGCTGGCAGCGGCAAAGACCCAGGCCGCAACCACGAACGTCCGCGCCGGAGCTGGCCTGTCCACGGATCGGACGCCGAGCACGTGGCTCTCGCAGACCATCCGCGCATGGGCGCCGCCAACCACACCGAGCCACAGCAGGTCGAACTCATCGACGACGGTCCAGCCCGTCCACGGTGCGAAGTTGAGAACGGGCAGTGCGGCCGGCAGGACGAACAGCCAGAGCGTGGGACGCCACGCCACCACGGCGCACCACGACAAGAAGCCCAGCAGCAGCCCCCAAGGCGCCACGGGGTGTTGGCATGCGAGTGCGGCACCGACGCCCAGCGCCAGGGCCGCCAGCGCCCCACGGCCGCACCTGTGCCACGGCGAGAGGCTTGCCGCGCCGCGATCAGTCATCGACACGCCGGCAGGTCGGATCACGCAGCGCGTGGCTAGGCCGAAGTGCCAACCTCAGCCGCAAACGGCTACGCATCGAGAAACCTCCAAGAAATGCCTGAACGGATGGACTCCCGGCGCCGAGAGATCGCAAGGGGCGGATGAAAAGTCTACTGGGCGTCCCGGGCCCTCGGGCGACATGAATCTGCGCCATCATCGACGCCCGCATGTTCACCGATGGCGGCCTATGCATCTGACACGAAAGGCGATGGCCCGCTGGTTTGGCGTGACCGTGTCGGCCATGGCTGCGATCTTCGCGCTGGCCCTGGTTCGTGCTGTCGATGAAGGTGGAGCACCTGCGTGGGTCCTCCCGGATCTCGGCAAGGGCCAACGTCCCGCGGGGTTGACGCCTGCCCGCTACGACGTTTCGGGGCGGCCCCTTGCTGCCGCTCCGCTCGCGACGCCATCCGACCCGGCGAGCGCCACCCGCACCGTCCATGACATCGACGATCTTCGACAGGCACTTGCGTCTGCGAAGGCCGGCGATGTCGTCGAACTCGCGCCGGGCACCTACCCGGTGACGAGAGCGCTGCAGACCGCCGCGGGCGGCACGCCCGATCGGCCCATCGTCGTGCGGGCACGCCAGGCCGGGGCGGTGCTGTTCGAGGTGAGCGCGGTGCAAGGCTTCGTGGTGCGCCATCCTTACTGGGTCTTCGAGAACCTGAACTGGCGCGGTGTCTGTGTCGATCACTCGCGCTGCGAGCATGCCTATCACGTGGTGGGGCCAGCACGTGGAACGATCATCCGCAACAACCGCCTCGAAGATTTCAACGCCCAGGTGAAGGTCAACGGCGAGGGCGGCCAGTGGCCGGATGCGGGCTTGCTGCAATACAGCTCATTGACCAACCAGAAGCCACGCCAGACCGAGAACCCGGTGACGCCGTTCGATCTGGTGGCAGCCCACGGCTGGCAGGTTCTGGACAACCTCGTGGAGAACTTCGTCCGTGCCAACGCTCACCCGACGTACGGCATCTTCATGAAGGGCGCCAGCCAGGGTGGCTCGATCGCCCGCAATCTGGTCATCTGTTCTCGAAGCACCGCACCGGTTCCGGGAGTTCGAGTGGGCATCAGCCTCGGTGGCGGCGGAACCGGCGCTGCGTTTTGCCGGGATGGGGTCTGCGCTTTCGAGCACGACGGTGGCACGGTGGCCAACAACGTCGTGGCCCATTGCAACGACTTCGGCATCGATGTGGCGCACGCGACCCACAACACCATCGCGTTCAACACCCTCGTCAACACCGAAGGCATCGACCTGCGCCGGCCTCCGAGTTCGGCGCTCGTCTTCGGCAACCTGACCGACGGCCGCTTGCGTCAGCGCGATGGCGCTGTTCTGCAGGCCGACGACAACCTGACCCCAAGCCGCCTGGACACGCTGCTGATGGCGCCGGACCGCCTGGACTTGCGCTGGCGAGACACCCCGGCACAGGTCAGTACGCGGCCTGCACTCCCGACAGATTTTTGCGGGTGGCCACGGGGTGCGTCGAGCCCGGTCGGCGCCACAAGCCGCCTGCCCTGCCCCTAGGCTGCGGCCGCGGCAGCCTAGCTGTTCAGACCAGCACTTCCGTCAGAGGGGCCTGCCCCAGGAAGGCCTGTGGACTGGCGCTGGCGCCATACGCGCCTGACTGGAATACCACGGCCAGATCGCCGATCTGCGCCACCGGCAGCTCCATCTGGTCGGCCAGCAAATCGAGTGGTGTGCACAGCGGGCCGACCACCGATGCCGTTTCAAAGTCGGCGGCATCGGCACGGTTGCCGATGGTCACCGGATAGTTCTTGCGGATCACCTGGCCAAAGTTGCCCGACGCCGAAAGGTGATGGTTCAGGCCACCATCGGTGACCAGGTACACCTTGCCGCGCGAGACCTTGCGATCGACGATGCGGGTGACATAGACGCCCGCCTCGCCGACGAGGTAGCGGCCGAGCTCGATGACCAACGACACATCAGGCATCTCGCTGCGAGCGCGGTCGACAAGGTGCGCCAGGTTGTCGCCGATGGGCGCCAGATCGAGGCGCACATCGCCAGGGAAGTAAGGAATGCCGAACCCACCGCCGAGGTTCAGGAACTTCAGCGGCGCTGGGGCCAGCGCCGCCAAACGCAGCGCGAGTTCGTACGACTTGAGTTGTGCTTCGCAGATGGACGCTGCGCGCAGGTTCTGCGAGCCGGCAAACAGGTGGAAGCCCTCGAATGCCAGACCGAGGCGCCCGACCTCGGCCAGCAACGCCGGCAGGACCTCGACATCGACACCAAACTGCTTGGGCCCACCGCCCATCTTCATGCCCGAGCCTTTCAGCTCGAAGTCGGGATTGACGCGCACGGCCACGCGAGCCGGAACGCCCAGGCACTGGGACGCCTGTGCCAGCACCGGCAGCTCGCGCGCGGATTCGACATTCACCAGCACACCCGCAGCCACGGCCTGCCGCAATTCGACATCGCGCTTGCCGGGGCCGGCAAAGCTGATTTCAGCGGGATCGCCCCCGGCGTCCAGCGCAATCTTGAGTTCACCCGCCGAGGCAACATCGATGCCGTCGACCAGCCCGGCCATCAGCCCCACGACCGCGGGCATCGGGTTGGCCTTCATCGCGTAGTGCAGCTTGACGGCCGCAGGCAGCGCGTCGCGCAACGCCTGCACCCGCTCGCGCAGCAGTGCACGGTCATAGGCGTAGAACGGCGTGCTGCCGACCCGCTCGGCCAGCACGCTCAGCTTCTGGCCGCCGACCACCAGTTCGCCATCTCGCAGGGCGAATTGCTGCATCGGTACGTGGGTGGGGCGTTCGCTCACGGTGTGACCTGCAGAGTCATGACATCAAGTCAGGCATGTCGCTCGACCCAGCCCGTGGCCAGCAGCTTGCGATCGATCTTGCCATTGGGATTGCGAGGAAGCGGGCCCGCCGCGGGCTCGACACCGGCCGGGACCATGTACGCCGGCATCAGCTGACGGCACTGAGACAGCAGCTCGACCGCATCGAGTGCGGCACTTCCGTCGGGGGCGGTGGCAATCACCTGGATCGCCTGACCCAGCGTGGCATGGTCGACGCCGAAGGCCACGCATTCACCGACCTGGCGCGTCGCGTACAGGATTTCCTCGACCTCGGTCGGGCTGACCCGGTAGCCCGAGGTCTTGATCATCTCGTCGCGTCGACCGATGAAGTACAGGAACCCGTCGGCATCACGGCGCACCGTGTCACCGGAGTAGACCGCCACCTCGGGAAACTGCAATCCGCTTTCCCGACCTGCGACACCGGGCGGCAACGGCTTGTAGCGCTCAGCGGTCTTCTCGCGGTCGTTCCAGTAGCCGAGGCCGACCAGCGCGCCGCGGTGAACCAGTTCGCCGGGCTCGTCGGGCGCACATTCGACGCCGTCTTCGCGCAGCACGAGGATCTCGGCGTTGGGGATCGCCTTGCCGATGCTGTCAGGCCGGCGGTCGACCTCTTCGGGCGGCAGGTAAGTGGACCGGAAGGCCTCGGTCAGGCCATACATCAGGAAAGGCTGGGCGCGAGGGACCCGCTGGCGGAGCGCCATCAACGTTTCCCGTGGCATGCGGCCACCGGTGTTGGCGAAATACCGCAGGTGAGCATCGATGCTGCTCGGCCACTCCAGCGCGGCCAGCTGGATATACAGGGGCGGAACGGCGGTCAGCCCGGTGACCTGCTCACGCTCGAGCGCCTTGAGCACATCGCGCGGCATCAGGTAGTTGAGCAGGACCACACGGGCACCTGCATGAAAGCCGGTGGTCAGTTGACTGAAGCCTGCGTCGAACGACAGTGGCAAGGCGGCCAGCAGGGTGTCATCGGCCACGTTGCCCAGGTAAGAGGCCACGCTCTTGGCCCCGCTCACCATGTTGCGGTGCGACAGCACGACGCCCTTGGGCTTGCCTGTCGAACCGGACGTGTAAAGGATCGACACCATGTCGCTGTCGATCACCCGATGGGCGTCTCGATGAGGAGCGTCCAACAGCTCATGCCACAGGTGAACACCCAGGCCAGGCGGCAGCCCCTCGGGCACCACGGCGGTGTCGGTCAGAACGAGATGGCGCAGATCGGGGCAATCGCCCAGAACCGGCACCAGCAAGGCCAGCCGATTCGCGGAAGTGACCAGAACGTGCACATTGCAATCGCGCGCGATGTAGCGCACCTGATCGGGCTTGAGCAGCGGGTTCATCGGCACGAACACACCACCGGCGCAGGGTGCGCCAAAACTCGCCACGACGGTCTCGAACCGTTTCTCCAGCCAGATGCCGACGCGCTGCGCCCGGCCCAGGTCCAGCTGGCGCAATCCGTTGGCGAAGCCGCGAACGGCCTGGTCCAGTTCGCTGTAACGCCAGGACTGACTGCCGTATGTCAGCGCCGGTCGGTCGGCATGGCGAGCAGCCGCCAAGCCGACGAGTTCATGCAAAAGGTGGGCTTCTGATTGACGCAGGAGCATGCGGTGCCAGCGAACGGAAAAGAACACTTTAGCGGGTAAACCTGTCGCGCTGGCGGGCCCCTGCCCTCAAAACGGGAGCCGCATGTGCAATCTGCCACTGCTGCCCGCTCCGCCACGCGGCCGCCCTGGCGCCACCCACCGGGGTGCGCCACTAAACTCGTCGCCTCGGGGAAGCCACTCTCCCTCATCAGACAACCAGAACCGACGGACGACACGTGGACACACAGACCCAGATCCTGCGCATACTGAATGACGCCCTCAGCCTGGGTGGACGCACAGCGCAGTTCAACGCCGACACGCCGTTGCTGGGGGCCCTTCCGGAGCTGGACTCCATGGGGGTTGTCACCCTCATCGGCGCACTCGAAGATCAACTGGGCGTCTCGGTTGCCGACGACGAGATCAGCGGCGATACCTTTGCCACCGTGGGCACTCTGTGCGCCTTCGTGGCCGACAAGCTGGGCGGCTGACCCAGGCCCTGGGCACGGGGGCGCCACCATGAACGTCTACCTCACCTTCGACATCGAGGTCTGGTGCAACGGCTGGTCGCAGCTGGATCAAAACTTCCCCGACAGCTACGAGCGCTATGTCTACGGCGCATCACGCAGCGACGGCTATGCGCTGCCCAAGACCCTGCAGATCCTGCAGCGCCACGGACTGCGCGGTGTGTTTTTCGTTGAACCGCTGTTCTCTGCCCGTTTCGGCAGCCAGCACCTGAAGACCATCACCGACCTGATCCTGGACGCCGGGCAGGACGTGCAACTGCACCTGCACCCTGAATGGACCGATGAGATCCGGCCCGGCATCATCGATGACTGCCAGCGCAAGCGCCAGCACCTGACCTACTACACCTTGCAGGAACAGGCCGCACTCATCGCCTTCGGCAAGGCGCGGTTGCAAGAGGCCACCGGCCGGCCCGTCACGGCCTTCCGAGCCGGCAGCTTTGCGGCCAACCGCGATACCTTCCGTGCGCTGGCCCACAACGGCATCTTCATCGACAGCAGCCTCAACGAATCCTTCGACCACTCACAGGGCACGCTGCCTTCGCCCAACCGCTGGAGACCGCAAGACCGCATCGACGGGGTCGACACCTACCCCGTCACGGTGTTCAGCGATGGCTTTGGCCGACCGCGGGCGGCACAGGTGGGTTCGTGCAGCTTTGCCGAGTTGCGCGACGCCCTGCTCAGCGCCCAGGCCGCGGGCTGCCCGCACTTCGTGCTGGTGTCGCACAACTTCGAGATGCTCAAACCGGGCAGCGCGGCACCCGACCCGATCGTCGCTGCACGCTTTGAACAGCTCTGCACGTTCCTGGCCACACACCCCCAGCATTTCAGTGTCGGCGCGTTCGGCGGCGGACGCACTGGCAACGAGGCGCCCACGATGGACGGCAGCTTGCCTCGGCCCGGTGCCACGGTCTGGTCCACCACCCGCCGCCACGCCGAGCAACTGGCACGGCGCGCGCTGTAGCGGGGCGGTGACAACCATGAATCGCTCGTTCTCGGTTTATCTGGACATCGTCCGCTTCGGCGCGGCGTGCCTGGTGTACCTGTACCACGCCAACATGCGCTTGCTGGTCAGCGAGCCGCTGCCGGCCAGCACCTATGGCCATGCCTCGGTGATCGTCTTCTTCGTGCTGTCGGGCTACGTGATCAGCTACGTGGCCGACACGAAGGAGAAGCATTGGGTCGACTTTGTCGCCAGCCGGCTGTCTCGCGTCTATTCGGTGGTGATCCCTGCGCTGGTGCTGACACTGGTGCTCGACGGGTTCGGTCGGCACCTCTACCCCGAGCTGTACGACTATCCGTATGACCTGTTGGTTGTGCGCCTGCTGGCCAGCGTGCTGATGTTGAACGAGGTGTGGTTCGTCTCGATCACCTCGTTGTCGAACGTGCCCTACTGGTCCATCACCTACGAGAGTTGGTACTACGTCTTGTTTGCGCTGCTCACTTTCGTGCCGGGGCGCAAGGGCCTGTGGGCGGCGGCGCTGGTGCTGGTGCTGCTGGGCCCCAAGGTGCTGTTGCTGCTGCCGGTGTGGGCCGCAGGCGTGGTGCTGTACCGCTGGAAGCGGCTGCAGGACATTTCACTGGGATTGGGCGTGGCGCTCACCGTGGTGTCGCTCGCAGCCATCGTCGGTTTTCACCTGCTGGGCGTGTTCGCCGCTCTCAGCGACTGGACGGTGACGCTGCTGGGATCCGACGGGTTCCGCGAATTGACGTTCTCGCGCTTTGCCATTGGCGACTACCTGCTGTGCGCGCTGGTGTGCATGAACTTCATCGGCATGCGCCGCATCGCCGATCGCCTGGCGCCGGTGATGCTGGCCATTGAACGGCCGGTTCGGTTCCTCGCCGGATACACCTTCACGCTGTACCTGCTGCACCAGCCGCTGTTCCTGTTCTGGGGCGCGGTGATCAAGGGCGATCCCCAGGGCATGGGCTACTGGTGGCTGATGACGGGCGCGACCGCCGCTTCGGTCGGCGTGATCGGCTACTTCACTGAAAACAAGCGCCATCTGCTCAAGGCCTGGCTGACGCGCCAGCTCTCCCGCCTGTCCACGCGACTGTCCCCTCTCCTCGCACAGAAGCTCGCCCCGTGATCCAGACACTTCCGACCCAAGCCGCCGACCTCGAAGACGTGGGCCAGTTCCTGCACGAGCGACTGGGCCGGCGCTTCACACAGCAGGCCTGGGTGGATTCGTTGCGTCAGAACTGGGCCGCCAGCTCGCCCAACCACGGCATGCACCTGCGGCTGGATGGCCGAGTGGTGGGCGTGTTGTGTGCCATCTATTCCGATCAGCTCATCGACGGCAAGGTCGAGCCGGTGTGCAACCCGCACAGCTGGGTGGTGGACGAGGCGTATCGCAACCACAGCATCGGGCTGCTGATGCAGCTGCTGAGGCAGCGCCAGTACCACTTCACCATGTTCACCCCCAACCCCAAGGTGGCTCAGGTGTTCCTGGGGCTGCGCTTTCGCGTGCTGGACGACTTGCTGCTTCACGTGCCGCACTGGCCCAGCCTGCGGCCTGCGGCCGGCGCGCGGGTGGAGACCGAGCCGGCCCGCATCGCCAGCGTGTTGACGGGCGGCGCGCTGCGCGACTACCAGGCGCATGCGCACCTGCCTTGGCTGCGCTTCGTCGCTTTCGGCTGCGACGGCGAAATGTGCCTGGTGGTCTACAAGCTCACCCGCTGGAAGAAGATGCCTTGCGCTGCCATCGCGCACGTCAGCGATGCCGAGGTCATGGACCGCCACGGCCACCTGCTGCGCCGGCACCTGCTGCTGACGTGTGGCATCCCGGTGAGCCGTGTCGAGGCGCGCATCTTGAAGCGGCCGCCCCCAGGGGCCCTGCGCTCCCGGCGCGGCATGCCCAAGCTGGTCCTGTCGCCCACGCTCACCGATGCGCAGGTCACCGACCTGTACAGCGAGCTGATGGCGCTGGATCTGTAGCCCTCAGTGTGGGGTGGCAGGCCCCACCACCTGCCGCACCACCGGCAGCAGCGTGTCGATGTTCGAGGCCACCGACACGCCCATGATCGACGCGGTCTGGTCGGTGGCCAGGCGTGGAAGCCGCGTGTGCACCACCCGCACCCGCTGCAAGGTGCGGTTCAGGTCATCGGCCAGCACCTCGGCCGCCGCCTTGGCCATGGCGTATTCGGTCATGCCCTTGGGCCGCTCGGTGATGAACACCGTGGAGGGCAGGTACACCGTCACCGGACGTGCTCCGGGGCGAGCTTCCAGCCAGGCGCACAGCTGCGCAAACCGTTCGAGATAGAACTGGGCGAATTCGGCGAACAAGGCTTTGTCGAAGGTGTCCGCCTTCTTGCGGAAGATGCGCGGCGTGGCAAAGAAGAACACGGCATCGAGCTCGCCCGAGAAGTCGAGCGCAGTGAAGTCCTGCAGGGCCAGATCCAGCGCAAGCGCCTCGCAAGTGCCACCGCTGGCGGCGGCCACGTCCTGCACCACGCGCTGTGCGTCGGCCAGCCCCTGCGCATAGGACACCACCACATCGCCGCCCCCGGCGGCCAGCAGCTTGGCCGTCAGCTCACCCAACCCGCGTGAGCCGCCGATGACCAGCGTTCGCGTGCCCTTGAACTCACCGGGCTGCACACGCGTCTGCAGCTCTCGTGTTGACGGTTGCGGCTGAGGCGGAGGCCGCAGGAAGGCACGCAATTGCCCTTGGAGAGGGCCGCGGTAGTCCACGATGAACATCTTGAATCGGGGGTCGTAGCGCTTGAGCTGGAACGACAGGTCTTCGGTTTCCGGCGCGGCCTCGCCCAGCCTGAACTGCAGCGACGAGAACACCGAATGCAGCCCCGGGCACACCATGCCCACGTAGTACGACAAGCGTCCCAGCGCCGAGACCGCCTGCGGTGACAGCAGCCGCGCGGCCCTGGGGTACAGGGTGGCCAGCTCGTGACCCCAGGGGGGCAACACCAGGGTGTGAGACGACTGCGAACCGGGCGCTTCATCCAGCGGGCCCGACAGGGTGTCGATGCGTCGTACGGGCAGATCTGCCGCGACAGGTGCAGCAGGTGAATTTTCCGCCCCTGCCCCCTCTGCTGAGCAGGTGACGGTCACCCTGGTGCAGGGCAACCCATCGACCGACGCCATCAGCACATGGGCGCCCGCTTCGTCGAGCGTGTGGGTGAACACGACCGGGTCGCCCACGCTGATTGGCTGGTCGAACTGGCACTGCACGTGGGTCACCCGCAAGCCGGGCGCAGGCTCCCAGAAGTCCAACGCCTGCAAGAGCGTGTGCACGCCGTGCACCACCTGTCGCCCGGAGATCAGACGCCGCGCCGCCACCTCGTCCACGTGCATGGGGTTCACGTCGCGCGAGTGGGCACCGAAGACCTGCTGGTCGGCTGCGGTGAACGCCCGTGCACCCAGCGTCAAGGATCGCTCTTCCATGTCGACTTTCGTGAAAGCGCGGATTATCCGACCGTCACTGAAGCGGCCGGATGGCACCCTGCACGGATGTCTCGTCGTGTGGCCCAGCGATGCCGGTGCGGCATCGCCGGCATCACGCCCAATGACGGACGGGTTCGACCTCACAACGCACGATGCCGCGCCGCTCGAGCTCCTGCAGCACCTGGTCGGCCGATGCCTCGACGTTCATTGCGGCGGCATCCAGGTGGATCTCGGGCGCGGTGGGTGCTTCGTAGGGGGAGTCGATGCCGGTGAAGTTCGGCAGCTCGCCGCGGCGCGCCTTGGCATACAGCCCCTTGACATCTCGCTGCTCGGCCACGGCCAGCGGCACGTCGACGAACACCTCGATGAACTCGCCCGGCGCAAACAGGCTGCGCGCCATCTCGCGCTCGGCGCGGTGGGGTGAGATGAATGCCGCGGTGACGATGAGCCCGGCGTCCACCATCAACCGCCCGACCTCGGCCACGCGGCGGATGTTTTCAACACGGTCGGCGGTGGTGAAGCCCAGATCCCGGTTCAGGCCGTGGCGCAGGTTGTCACCATCGAGCAGGTAGACCGGGTGACGCAGCGCATGCAGCCGCTTGGTCACCAGGTTGGCCACACTGCTCTTGCCCGCGCCAGACAGTCCGGTGAACCACAGCAGCGTCGGCTTCTGGCCCAGGAGTTCGGCACGCGCGGCCTTGTCGACATCGACGGCTTGCCAGTGGATGTTGCGCGAGCGGCATGGTGGAAGGTCGAGCATGACGATGGTCCTGTGTCGTCAGGTCACCGACCTAGCGGCCGGACACCGCACCACCGGTGGCCAAGGCAGGCAGGCTGCGCCGGCCCCGGCCATCGCGTTCAGCGTAGTTCTTCAGGTAGATCAGCGACGCATGCACCACATCGGTCCAGCGCCTGCTCTTGCGGTACAGCGGAATGTGGCAGACGGCCTGCAGGGTCTGCATCGTCAGCGCCAGACCGTACGCCTTGTTCATGCGCTCCAGCGTGGCTTCTGGCTGAAGCAGCAGGTCTTCGAAACTCAGTTTCAGGTAAGGCAACTTGCGCTCTTCCAGGAACTGCAGGTTGCTCGCGGTGATGCCGCCGTTGTACTCGCGAGTGAACCGATGGCTCTGGATGTGGCGTCGCTGGTTGGCCGACACCCAGGCCTGCAGGGGATCGCGCGTCAACACGAGGAAGCTGGTCTGCTGCAGGTCCAGCACCTCGGCCCAGACACGGATGGTCCAGGTCAGGCGCGGGTCCTTCCACACCCAGGGGCGGTGGGCCTCGCAGGACGCCACGAATTCGCGGTAGGGCGTCAGGTCCAGCGCGCGCCCGCGGGCAGCGATGTCCTGCACGTCGCCCGGCTCGAATCGATGTTCGTGGTTCAGGCTGGGCGACAGCAAGTGCAGAAGGCGGTTGTTGTGCGACACCAGATCGGCGTTCTCGTGGGTGTCGTAGTCGGGCTTGGCCACCGTCTCGGCGCCGAGCCAGAAACCCGCCTGGCCCAGCAAGCCCGAGAAGACCGAACTGCCGGTCCAGCCATGCGTGAGCACGATGATGTTCCGGGGACCGGCGTGGAGCGTATCGGCGGTGTGCATGGGGTGGTGGCTTTTGGCGTGTCGAGGCGGTTGACAGGATCAACAGCCGCAAGGTAAGCGCCGACCATGACCAGGTCATGACAGTGCCATGAACGATCCATGTCGCGCGATCACCTCGACGCTGTGCGCTGCACCGCGTGCACTGATTCACAAAGTTCCAGCGGGCCCGGCCCTTGTGCGGCGGCACGGGTATCCGACAATTCAAGGCTGGCCGGCCCGCACGACGCGGCCGCCTTGCAACGAATCGGCCACGGCATCCACATGACGCTCTTCGACAAGCTCCAAGCCCTCATCGCCACCACCTTGAAGGTGCCGCCCGCCAAGATCACCCCCACCACCCAGGCCGAGGACCTGCCGTCCTGGGACTCGCTGGGCCAGGTCAATCTGATCATGGCGCTGGAACAGACGTTCGATGTCTACATCGAGGTCGAGGAGTTCGCCAACCTGAATTCGGTGCCGGCCATCCTGGAGCACCTGGGCAAGAACGGCGTCTCCTGAACGCCCGCTGTCAGGCCGCCACAAGGCGCCACGTGCACACGCTCGCATGAACCGCCCGACGCCCCACACCGCCCGACCGTTCGTGCTGCACGCCGACAGCGGCCCACTGCACGCGACCTACTACGCCCCCAGCGGCGCTCCCCATCCCGCCGGCGACATCCTGGTGGTGCCGGCCTTTGCCGAAGAAATGAACCGCTGCCGCGCCATGGTGGCGCTGCAAGCCCGCCAGCTGGCCCAGCGGGGCATGGGCACCCTGGTGCTGGACCCCTACGGCACGGGCGACAGCGCCGGCGATTTCGTCGACGCCGACTGGGCGGTGTGGAAGGCCGATCTTCAGACCGGCATCGACTGGCTGCGCCGGCACGGTCAGGGCTGCAGCAGCCTGTGGGGCCTGCGTCTGGGCGCACTGATGGCCACCCAGCTGGCGCACGAAGACGCGCAGATCCGCCGCCTGCTGCTGTGGCAGCCGGTGCTCAATGGCAAGACGTTCTACACCCAGTTCCTGCGCATCCGCATTGCGGCCGAGCTGAACCTGCCCGACCGGGTGAAATCCACCAACGAACTGCGTGAGCGCACCGCTCGCGGTGAGTCGATCGAGGTTTCGGGCTACCGCATCGGTCCGCGTCTGGCGCAGCAGCTGGACGACGCGGTGGTGGACGACAGCGCCTTTTCCCGCGTGGAGACCCACTGGTTCGAGGTGCTGCAAAGCGCCGAATCGGTGGTGGCACCTGCGGCGTTGCAAACCATCGAGCGCCTTCGAGGCACGGGCGCCGCCGTGCAGCTGGGCACGCCCATCGGCCCGGCGTTCTGGCACGTGCACGAACGTGAACTGGCCCCCGCGCTGCTGAACGACACCTCCTTGTCCGTGCAAACCTGGTCGGGGTCTGGAACCCCTTCACCCGCTGCACCGACAACGCAGCCCGCAGCCCCGATCGCCGCAGACCTCGCCGAACAGCCATTGATGTTTCCCTGCGGTGCCGACAGCCTGTCGGGCGTGCTGCACCTCGGAGCGGCTGGCGCCACCCGCGGCGTGATCATCGTGGTGGCTGGCGGCCCGCAGTACCGCGCTGGGGCGCATCGGCAGTTCGTCTCACTGGCTCGTCGCGTGGCGAAGGACGGCTTTCCCGTCTTGCGCTTCGATCTGCGCGGCATGGGCGACAGCGAAGGCGAGCACCGCGGCTACAAGCAATCCGACCCCGACATCCGCGCCGCGGTGGACGCCCTGCTGGCACGCCAGCCGCAGCTGAAAGACGTGGTGCTGCTGGGCGAATGCGAATCGGCCAGCGGCATCCTGTTCTACGCCTGGCGAGACCCGCGGGTGAGCGGCACCGTGCTCATCAACCCTTGGGTGCGCACCGAAGAAGGCCGGGCGCAGACCATCGTGCGGCACTACTACCTGGGTCGCCTCATGTCAGGCGAGTTCTGGAAGCATGTCTTCAGCGGGAAGTACAAGGCCCGCGAGTCGATCACGTCCATGCTGGGCGTGGTGAGTTCTGCCATCCGTGGCCGCATCCAGATGGCGCGCCAGACCACCAAGCCCGAACTCGACGACATCTCGGGTCTGCCGCTGCCGGTGCGCACCGCCGAAGGCCTGCGCCGCTTCAAGGGTCGCAGCCTGCTGCTGATGAGCGGCGTGGATCTGATCGCGCGCGAGTTCGACGAAGTCACCAGCGCCTCGCGCGCCTGGGATGGTCTGCTGGCCAGCCCACAGCTGCGCCGGGTGGACATCGAAGGTGCGGACCACACCTTCTCGCGCGAGGTCTGGAAAACCGCCGCCGCCGACACGGTGGCCCAGTGGCTCGCGCAAGCCTGAGCAGTCACCTTCTGTGGAGAGCACCGCATGAGCATCAAGAAGGCCCGGATCGATTTCGACGACCTGCTGACACTGACCGATCGGCCCACGCTGCGCGCCGAGCTGGCCAGGTTGCCTGCCCCATTGAACCTGCCGCAGGCCCAGACCCTGGCGACCCACGCCGCCGGGCTGTTGCCATCGACGCAGCCCCTGCGCCTGGCGGTGGTGCACACCTACACCAGCGACCTGCTCGATCCGTGGTTCGCCCTGGCGGCCGCGCTGGAAGGCCTGGACCTGCACACCTACCACGCGCCCTATGGTCTGGCGCTGCAAGAGGCCGAGCCGGGCTCGACGCTGCTGGCCCACCAGCCCGACATCACGCTGTTCATGCTGCGCCGCGAAGACCTGCACCCGGACATGGCCCTGCCCGTCACGGGGCTGAACGGCGAGCAGCGCGAGGCCCTGCGCCAGGCCTACCTGGCGCAGTTGGCTGAGGTGGTGGGCCGCTTCCGCACCCAGCCCGTCGGGCAGCTCGTGCTGAGCCTGCTGCCCGCGCTGACGCCCTCCACGCTGGGCCTGTACGACGCGCAGTCAGAGGCTTCCGAAGCCGCCTGGTGGGCGCAACTGCGCGGCGACATCGCAGCCTGGATCCGCAGCGACTGCCCATCCACCTTGCTGCTCGATCTCGACGACGTGGTGCACCAGGTGGGCCGCGCCAATTTCTTCGACCGCCGCTACTGGCATTCGGCGCAGTTCCCCTTCACCCCCGTGGCTGCACGCGAGTTCACGCGCCGGGTCATGGCGGTGGGCACCGTGCTGAAGACGCCCAAGGCCAAGGTCATCGTGCTGGACGCTGACAACACCCTGTGGGGTGGCGTCATCGGCGAGGACGGCATGGAGGGCATCGCCCTCGGGCCCGACCATCCCGGCAGCGCCTACGTGGAATTCCAGCGCCGCATCCTGGACTTTCAGCAGCGCGGCTTCATCCTGGCCATGTGCAGCAAGAACAACCCGGCCGATGTCGACGAGGTGCTGCAGAAGCACCCGCACCAGGTGCTGCGCGAAGGCCACTTCGCGGCACGGCGCGTCAACTGGGTGCCCAAGCCCGACAACCTGATCTCGCTAGCCGAAGAACTGAACCTGGGCCTGGACTCCTTCATCTTCGTGGACGACAGCGACCACGAGTGCGCGGCGGTGCGCGAACGCCTGACCCAAGTGCAAGTGGTGCAGGTGCCTGGGCGCGCGGTGGACGTGGCCACCTGCCTGGACCAGGTGTCACGCCTGGAGGTGCTGGCCCTGACGCGCGAAGACCTCGAGAAGACCGCGATGTATGCGCAAGAGCGGCAGCGTCGCGAACTGATCGACGGCGCGGCCGCAGCAGGCGCGGTCGGTGGTGACTACCTGGCTCGCCTGGGCATGAAGATGTGCGTCACGCTCGCCCCGCTCCCCCACCTGGCGCGCCTGAGCCAACTGACCAAGAAGACCAACCAGTTCAACCTGACCACACGCCGCTACGACGAACACCAGATGCAGGCCTTCATGACCAGCAGCGAGTGGCTGGTGGCCGATTTCTCTCTGGCCGACAAGTTTGGCGACAGCGGCATCGTGGGCCTGGCGATGTTCAAGATCAGCGCACCGGGCGTGGCCGAACTGGACACCTTCCTGATGTCGTGCCGTGTCATCGGCCGACAGGCCGAGTCGGCGTTCCTCAACGCCTTGCTGCGCGTGCTGACCGAGCGCAGCGTCCACGCGGTGCTGGCCGATTACATCCCCACGGCCAAGAACCCGCTGGTGAAGGACCTGCTCCCCCAGCACGGCTTCACCCTGCGGCCCGATGGACGCTACCAGCGGGATCTGCAAACGCAGCCGGCGCAACCCGCGAGCGATTTCCCGATCGAGCTGACGCTGGTGGCGATCGACACCGCCAAAACCTGAGCGAACCTCGGTGAACCCACTCGAGCAGCTGTCAGGCCTCGCCCTGAGGTACCTCAAGGGCGATCACGTCGAGTCGCTGCGAGAGGTCTACTTCAAGCTGCGCGGGCAGATGGCCCCGGTGATGAAGCGGGTGTATGGCAGCTTCGACACGGCCGCACTGCGCCAGCATCTGGAAGACAAGGTCGGCCGCGATTTCCAGATCCTGATGGTGCACAGCTCGGTGAACCACATGAAACCGATGTACACCGACTCGGCGCTGGATCTGGTGCGCATGCTGCAGGACTATTGCGGACCCGAGCGCACGCTGGCCATGCCGGCCTTCTACTTCGGCGAGCCCCAAAGCGGCGGCGCACGGCCCACCTTCGAGAAGAACCCGCACTTCGACCTGCGCCGAACGCCGTCGCAGATGGGGCTGGCCACCGAGTTGTTCCGTCGCAGCCCGGGCGTTCTGCAAAGTCGCCATCCGGTGTACCGCGTGGCCGCGAAAGGTCCACTGGCGCGCGAGCTGCTGGAAGGACACCTCACGGCGTCCAGCCCTGCCGGCATCGGCAGCCCGTTTGACTTCATGGCTCGCCACGACACGCTGATCATCGGTTTGGGCAAACCCGTGCAGGTGATGACGCAAGCGCATCACACCGAAGAACTGATGCGCGATGAGTTTCCGCTGCCGTCTGCCGATGGCGAGCCATTGCCCATGACCCTGGTGGACGGCAAGGAAGAGATTCCCTTCCAGCTCGTGGGGCGCCATGTGCAAGGCCGCTTCGACATCTGGAAGATCCGCCAGATCATGTCGAAGCAGACACTGCACGAGTGGCAGTTCCATCACGTGCCGATGTTCGCGGCACGGGCGGCTGATGTGACCCGGGAGACCGTCGCCGCTGCGCGACGGGGCATCACGCTCTACGACCCGCTCGAGTCCGATTCGGCGGTCAGCTGACCAGGGACAGCGCGCGGAAGTTCTGCAGTTCGGCCGGCGGCAACACCTCGCGCTCGTAGGCCTCCACCATCGCCGCCTTGTTCTTCATCACGAAGTGGGCGCAAGAGAATTTGCGCCGTTGACGCGGCGTGAGCCCGCCGGCATTCTTGAGTTCGTCGGGGAACATCATGAACCAGGTCATCCAGACCTTCAGGCCCGCGAGGCGGACCAGGGTGGTCGCGACGACGTCCTCGACCATGGTGGAAAACTGCGAGGCCCGATCCGCCAGAGACGATTGGGCGATCAAGGTGCCGACCTGCCGCACGGCCGAGGCCCGCACGAAGTAGCAACCGCCCTGGCAGTACTCGAAGCCCACATAGTGGCCATCGCCCACCATGTCGGCGTCGCTGCGCTCGACCAGCTGAAAGATGGTGTCGTTGAAGAAGAAGACATCCGCATCGACGCGGGCGATGTAGTCGTCGTCCCGGGCAGACTCTGCCGCCAGCGCGTAGGCACGCCAGATGCATTCGATCTGCTCGGCGCCCCACCCCATGCTCTTGGGCCAGAGCCGGACCTCGATGCCCGGGATCAGGCTCTTGAGCGCAGCGATCTGGGACTCGGTCATCGGCATGTCCGAGTCATTGAACACCAGCACGCGGTAACGGACATCCCGAGCGGCGGCCTTGAGGCTGTGAAGGGCACACACGAGAAACCGGAAGTACGACTCGCAGCTGAAATAGCACAGGTGAAAAGTCGGGCGACGCGACACCGGGCGGGCCCGCACGCGTCGCTTCTGGAAGACGTCAGCGACCAGGCGGGGAAACTGCCGAACACGGATCGGAATGCTCATGGATACGACGGACGTGGTCACAGTGGGCCAGCGCGCGATGATGCCGCACGTGGCCCCGGCGTGCGCTGCCTGTGAGGTCCCGGCGCCATCAGAACAAGCCCTGATCGGCAGGAATGCTCACGACCCGTTGCGTGCCGGCAGCGCCGACGTGACCGCCTGACCCCGCTAGGCGATGCGCACGCCCGGCGGACGCCAGAGCTGGACGATCCCGTTGCGCTTCACGCCGTCTGCACAGACGCCGGTGGTCGTGGGCCCGTCATGCCAGGCAAAGCAACCATGGGCAGGCACCCAGACCCACCGCCCGAGGACACCCTTGATCTGGTCGGCCAACTCCTCCCCGGGGAAGCGGGTGACCGGCGGCGGCCCACCAAAGGCTTCCTGGCTCCAGGTCCAGTCGCAGTGAGCGAAGTCCAGCGACGATGGCGTGAGCACGGTGCAGAAATCGTCGCCCATGCCTTGATAGAGATAGAACCTCTGCAGGGTCGGGCACCACGCAACCCCCACAAAGATGCCGCTGTGACGCATCGGGTGGCGCGGGATGTCGCTGCGCTTGTAGTCCACCGGAACGCCGGTAGACAGGCCCAGCACACCCACACCGATCGGGGCGTTCAGCGTCGGTGTGTAGCCGCTGTTGTCGGGCGTGAAGGAAACGATCGCATCGGCCTCGGGCACGTACACCCAGGTCGAGTTGTAGGTGCCGAAGTAGGTGTCGGTGTTGCCACCACCTGCCTTCTGCACGACATGCGTCTTCTTGGTGTACGGCGGACCACCTTGCAGGTCGTGGTAGTCCGCAGTGATCGAGCCATGCCGGAAATACCAGATCCGCGAACGCTGGGTGTCCTTGACTGCAATGGTGTTGGAGTAGGCCGTCCATCCCCCCAGTGGCTCAGCGGTCGCACGCGACATGGCGCCGTCGTCCAGCGAGAAGAGGTGCGGTGCCCAGCGGTAGGCCGTGCCGGTACGGGGATCGGCAACCCCCGGGTCCTGGCTGAATGTGGCCTGCGGCAGCAGCAGCGCACCGTTTCGACCGCCTCCTTCGCTGGGTGACACGTAGGCGTTCTGAAGGTAGGTGTGATCGGAGAACTTGATGAAGCTGCCACGGTGTTGGTAGTCCATCCAGCGCAGGTCGCGCTTCTCCAATGACTCCGTGCGAACCGCAGATGGCGGCGCCGCATACCCCGCCCACTCCAGAGTGGGCGGCAGGTTTTTCGGCGCACCGACCTGCTTCCACGTCAGCGTGCCGAAATCAAACAGGTACACAAATGCCCCGATGAAGCCGCCATGGCCTCCGCCATTGGCGACCAGGGCGCCGGCGGTGCCGTACTCCGGCGCCCACACGGCACCCGAGTACGAAAACGTCATCGACGCGAAGCTGTTGCCCCCGCCATAGCCAGTCCACCATCGTTGGGCCAGGGTGCCGCCGTGCGCGCGATCGAAGTCGACCGAATCGGCCGAGTTCAGATTCACGTTCTGGCGCATGCCCTCGCGGGGCAGAAACCCCTTGAAGTCTTCGGTGGGCAGCGTGACGTAGTCCACCGCATTGACCGGGTAGGCCGTCGAGTAGATCGCGCCGCTGGTGACGTAGGTAGACCAGACCCTGTTGGCACGCAGCCTGCCCAGTGCCGCCACAGCGCCAGGCGCGCCCAGCGCGGCACAGACTGCGATCGCCTCGTGCAGCATGGCCCACCATCCGTCCGTTTCCAGCGCGTCGGGCCCCATGAGTGGCCCGTCCACCTTGCCGCCCGTGTAGCCCTCGTCGACGACGATGCGCTTTTCATAGAAGGCACCCCAGTCTGCCAGCCAGGGGCCGCTGCCGGTCTTGTAGTCAGGCGTCTTGCCGTCGTTGTAGTCGGAGGTCACCGCGCCGGTGGCGTCCAGAGTGAATCGGCCAGGTGTGGAGCCCGCGAACAGGCGCGAGCGGTACACGCCTGGGGTCCGGTTCGACGCCGTGGTCGCGAAGCGATAAAGGTACTCCGATGGCCCGGTTCCGCCGAGTCGGCCGACGACGGAGCGGCTGACCCAGTCGAAGAAGGCACGCGCCTTCTCTCGCTTCGCCCGGGTGCTGCCGCAACGGAATGCAATCGCGCGTCCCCAGGCACCCGTCCAGAAGTCGTACTGCCACGCCTGGTTTCCGTCGTAGGTCCCCACCCCCAGGGTCTGGATGACCCCCAGCGGGTTCATCCCGCCAGCACCGAAGGGTGCGATGTACTTGCCGTGGTAGTACTCGATGTTGGCGTCGACGCTGGCGGTGTAGCCGGGCCGCAGCGGATCGTCATCGGGCGTTGCACATTCGGCGATGACCAGGTTGCGCAGTGTCCAGGCCGCGCCGCGCAACTGCAGCAGGCTGGGCATGATGCAGGGCTGGATCGTGTGCAGCGCGCTGCCCTTGCGGCTGGCAGGCTGGCTGAGGAAGTTGATGCCTGCGATGTGCTGACATTCCTCCATGAACCAGTAGCGGCCCGACATGAGGTAGGCCAGCAGCGGTGCGGCGGGCTGGTGCGAATTGACGAACTTGCCAGTGCTGCCTGCGTCATTGCCACCCACGATGGCAGGCGTCGAGGTCAGTCCACCGTCTTGCCGGTTGTACACATTGACCAACGTGTCGGCCTCGCCGACTCGGAGCTGAACGCCCGCGCGCGTCTGGAAGTTCACCGGCCGATGGGTGAGCTCGTCGCGGTAGTGGATCTGCCACTGCCCCATGCGGTAGCACTCGCGCAGCAGCTGGGTGTAGCCCTGCGCGCTGTTGTCCACCAGCGCGATGGCTTCCCAGGCGGGTTGCACCCCGATGCTGGGGTGCCCGCCACCTTGGCCCATCACCGTGCTGTGGATGGTCACGGTGGGGCTGAACACCTCGTAGGGGGTGAACTGCATCGACACGCCACGGCCACCGGTGATGTTGCCGAAATTGCGCTCCACCACCTTCATGTAGCACTGCGTCAGGCCGGTGCCGTACAGATAGGTGTTGCTGTGCTTGGGCAGCACCGTCTTGTCGGCGCCCAGCCAGTAGCCAAGCGCCGCACCGCTGAGCAAGGGTGCGCGGGTGTGATGGTGGACCGGGAGCGGCGTGGGTCCAAACCGAGGGGTACCGCCGAGCGAGAACGAATAGGTTCCTGGCTTTGCCGAAGGGCCGGCGCGCAGAAGGTAGCCGTTCTCGATCCAGGGAACGACCTCCACCTCACCACCGGAGAACAGCCTGACTTCCAACCAGGCGGTGAGGTGCGCATCGTTGCCCACGGGCCGGCGGTAGATCCAGCTCGACATGAGCGGGCCCTGCACCCAGGCCAGGAATGGCATATCCCAATCGGCATCGGCCCAGGAGGCGGTGCCGTAGGGAATGGCGGCGATGCTTGCCGTCACACCGGTGGCCTTCAGGTCGGCCAGCGTCAGCGTTCGCCCCGCCGCAGGAGCGCCTATCCTGAGCACCACCTCTGTCGATGCGCTGGCAGCGGCGACGGCCCCTGCCAGAACGGCCATCTTGACGCTGCCGTCTGGCCACGTGCTCTTGACCGTCATCTGGAGGCCCGCCAGCCCCGCTCCAGCGGGCACGTCTGCGACCCGGAACGCGTGGCCCGCGCACCAGGGATGGGTGCCCGCACCAGCCGTCAGTAGCCGCAGTCTGGCGATCGTGTGACCTGGCGCAGGCGCCCGCGACGGCGCACCGGAACGCGCCACCTGGTCGTCTCCAGCGCTGGCTCGGCACGCGGTGCTGGCGAGCACGGCCCCCAGGAAGGCTCTCCGGGTGATGCGAGCCCTGCCCTTTTTGCCGCCAGGTCGCGAAGATCTCATGGGTCGATACCAGTTGGGAAAGCTTGGGGCGCCTGACTCACCGGGTGCGAGCCAGCGTGTCACGCCTTCGTTCAGCGCCCACAAGCCGGGACACAGAATACCGTGCACGGACATCGGGCCCTGGCGAATACCAATGGCTTGGACGATGCCTGGCGGCGGTTGGCCATCCGTGCGAACTTAACGCCACAGCAAGAAGCGGCGCGCCTCGGGCGCCGGGCACACGGCCATTCGCATGCAGAATTCCGATTGGCGATCAGTGCCACGCCTTCAGGTACCCGACATGCAGCCGACAGAAGATTACCGCTCCAGCCACATTGCGCGGGGCGGTCATTACGACGACCTCCTGGCCAAGGTGCCCTTCGATGCCTACATGGCCGATTGGGAGCGCAAGCATCTGGTGGCCATCGTTCGCGAACTGTTCCCGGACGGTGCCCCTCGGTACCTGGACTTTGCATGCGGTACCGGTCGGGTCACCGCCACCGTCGCCCCTCTGTCCAAGACCGCGGTGGGTGTGGACATCTCCCCGTCGATGCTCAAGGTGGCTGCAGAGAAGGTGCCTCAGGCAACTTTTCACCAGGCCGATCTGACCCAGGAAGATCCGGACCTCGGCCAATTCGACCTGATCACCTCGTTCCGCTTCTTCGGCAACGCCCAGGACGAGCTGAGAAACGGCGCCCTTCGCGCCATCGTCAAGCGCATGACACCTGACGGCTACCTGGTGATCAACAGCCACCGCAACCCGCGCGCCCTGTACTCCCTGCTCGACCGGCTGACAGGCGGCGATGCGGGTGGCATGGATCTGCACCTGAGCAAGTTGCGCAGCCTGCTGGCGCAGCACGGCCTGCGGATCAGCCGGCTGCAGCCCATCGGTGCCTGGATGTACCGCTCCAAGCTGCTCAATGCCTACCGCGCGGACGATGCGGTTGCCCAGGCGAAAGAACGACAGTTCAGCCATCCAGCCTTGGCGGCCATCTCGCCGGACGTCATGGTGGTGGCCCAGCGCGCCTGAGCCGGCCCGGGTCAGACGTTCCCGTGGAAGACAGGCTGCCCTTTGCCAGTGGTGAAGCGCGCCTGCGACTCCTGTACGAGTTGCCGCTGACCGGTCACGAACGGCAGGTGCTGGTGATCGGGGCGGAGCCGTCCGTTCCCATCGCGCTATCGGCAGAGCAGCAACATCGGCTGTCGACGATCGAGTTCATGCCCCCCGCAGGTGGCGCGCCGACGGCGAATGAATTCGACGCGGTGCTGGTGCCCGGCACCTTGTTTCAACACCCCGATGAATCAGCCGCGGCCCTCCTGGCTCGAGCGCTGCAGGCGCTGGCGCCTGGCGGTGTCGTGGTGGGTCACTGCGACAACCTGCTGTCGGTGCGAGCGCTGGGTTCTGCCTGCCGATCGCGGACGCTGCTTTCGAACAGCCAAAACCGGCAACAGGCTGGAAGCGCAGAACGGCTGGCACAGACGCTGCAATCGCTCGGCTTTGTCGATGCCGAGTGCTTCCACGTCGAGCCTCACATCGCCTCGCCGATGGCGCTGATTCCAGCCGAGCCACATGCGTCGAGGAATCATTTCGTTCGCACCGTGCTGCGCAACAGGCCGCTTTATGGAAGCCTGGGCTTTGCGCTGCGACTGGCGCTGGCACGGGCTGGCCTGGGCGGCATCCTGCAGCCGCACCTCTTCTTCTGGGCGCGCAAGCCATGCTGAACCGGGTCCTCGGCATCGTGCACAGACAACACTGGGCCGGCCTCGAACCTCCGTTCGAGAAGACGATCTATCTGTCGCAAGGCGCCTCGTTGTGGATCATCCTGAGCCGATGCGGAAACCCGGAGACGTTCGTCAAGTTCAGTCGGCTGGTGAGCCTGGAGGTCGAGGCCGCGCGTTGCGGACTCGCCAGCAAGAGTTTTCCCGACCACGCCCCTCAGTTCATCGGCTACCACCGGGACGATGACCTGCACGTGCTGGCGAGTCGGGCGGAGCAGTTCCGTACGGTGACGGCAACGATGACCGAATCGGCCTTCGACGTGCAGGCGGTCCGGCACGGGCTGGTGGGCTACTTCAAGCAGCAATCCCTGCAAGCGCAGGCTGCACACACCACCGCACCCACCACCGATTGGCTGCAGCGCCTCGAAGCCTATTACGCCGACCATGACCTGGCGCGCATCGCCCGGCAGTCACTGGGCGAAGTCCGGGCGCAGCTGTCGAACCTGGCTGTCGCCCGCCAGCACGGCGACCTGGTGATGAACAACCTGGGGCTGCGCCCGTCCGGCAGCCTGGTCGTCTTCGACTGGGAAGACTTCGGCGAGATCGGTCTCCCCGGTCTCGACCTGTTCACGCTGGAGTACTCGTTCGAGCACGAGGCGTCTCGTGCCCGGGCCGCGGGCCAGCGCTCGCATCCCGACAGGTATCTCGACCTTGAAGCATGCTGTGACGCGCAGCATCTGAGCGTGGCCGGCTACCGTGGCCTTCGCGTCGCACACGCCTTGGCGTTTTTGTATCTCAAGCGCAACTACGGCCCGGAGATTCAGGGTCGGCTGCGCGACCACATCCTGTCGCTGGCGGGCTGACAGACGTGGCTCATTCGCGTACTTTTACCGTGGCCTTTTGACGATGCGTCCAACCAGACTCCGCAGCGACGGCTGGCACGCGTCGCATGGCTCACAATCCGCTGCCCGTCAGGCGGCGTCACTGCCCGACTCCAGAAGATCAAGACCATGCAACGGACACAGGCCCTAACGTTCCGGACGCTCGCGCTGTGCGCAGCAGGCGCATGCATTGCACTGGGGAGCGCCCCGGCCAGCGCGCAAGGCGATGACTCGACTTGCTTCGTCTTCAAGACCATTGGGCGACTGGAGCCGGAGGATTACCGCAAGGCGTCGGCGCGTTTGAAGATCGTCGAGGACTACCACTTCGGGCCAATGGTCGAGTCATTGATCCGACCCATGCAGGTCGGCATGGCGATCGGTTCGGACCTGGACTACACCTTGTGGGGCTATCCCAATCATCACCGGGCGCTGGTGACACTGGTCCGGCTCGGTGCGCGAGAAAAGACCGATCAGCCGCGCGGCACCAACTTCACCATCGACTGCTATTTCCGGCGTGCCCTGCGCATCGCCAGCGACGATTACATCGTCCGGATGATCTATGCGAGTTACCTGGGGAGTGTGAATCGCCGAGCAGATGGCCTTCGTCAGCTGAACTATGTGGTCGAGAGCGCCGAGGACAGCCCGGTGACCCACTACAACGCCGGTCTGATCTACATGGAGCTCGGTGAACTGGACAAGGCAGCGGCTCAGGCGAAGCGAGCGCTGGAGCTGGGCTATCCCCGCCAGGAGTTGAGAGCCGAGCTGCAGCGCCGTGGGGCCTGGCCTGCAGAAGCACCCGCGCCAGCTGCGTCCGCAGCTTCGGCACCCGATGGTCGGTAGCCTGCACTGACGATGCCCCAGTTGCCCTATTTCCTGGAAGCGGCCCGCCGCAAAGTGGACACGCGCTGGTTCAACTGGCGTTGTCGTCGCGTCCGCGACACGCCGCCGCTCCAATGCGACCCGCAGAGCCGTGTCGTGGTGGTCAGCCAGCTCTACAGCCCGGACCTGACCATGTACCTGCTGGCAGCCAAGTCGTTCGGCAGGTTCGTGCAGCCCAGAGAGTTCCTGATCGTGGACGACGGCCTCACCGACGACGACCGGGCGATCCTCGAGCACCACTTGGGCCGAGTGAGCTTTGTGCGCACAAGGGATGTCAACACGGGGGTGTGCCCCCGCGGCGGCTGCTGGGAACGGTTGTTGTCGCTGTCCGATCGCAACCGCGAGCACTATGCCATTCAGCTCGACGCGGACACACTGACGATTTCCGAACCCACGGAAGTCCTTCAGTGCATCCAAGAGCAGCGAACATTCACGCTGGGCACACCGACGGGTCGCCACCTGGTCAGTGCGGCAGAAGCGAAGGCCTACGCGGACATCCATGTCTACGAGCACGTCCAAAGCTGGACCGAGCGCGTGCTGGATCAATTGCCCGGCGCCGAAAAACTACTCTACGTTCGCGGCTGTGCAGGGTTTGCGGGCTTCGCGCCAGGCGATCTGCCGCTGGCAGGCATCGAAGCCCATGCACGCGCGCTGTCGGGCCTGATCGGTGCTGAGCGTTTCGCCCAATGGGGCAGCGAGCAGGTGACCAGCAACCTGATGGCGGCCAACGCGCCCAACGCCTTGGTCCTGCCGGTGGACACCTACCCGTTCTGGTTACCAGGGCTGAAGACCGAGCAGCTGGCGCTGATCCATTTCTTTGGCACCTACCGCTACCTCAAGGGGATGTACCTGAGCCAGTCCTTGCGTGTGATCGATGAACTCTGCGCCTCGGTGTGATCGATCGAGTCCGTGCATGCGCGCGGCGCGAACAGGTTCGACGGCCACCCTTCCCTCTTCAACCCACAGGCTGACGTGAACAGCGATTCCAACTTCATCTCTCTGGGTCAGCCCCGGTTTGCCACCGAGGCCCTCGGACACGTCCATGCTGCCCAGGATCTCGGCTCGGCGTGGAATGCCGCCTTCGGCGCGAAGGGCGTCGACGCACCGGCACAAGTGACCGGCGCCTTTGCGGTGGGCACCCGGCTGCAGGACGGCAGCGTGTTTCTGGCGGCAGATGTATTCGGCATCCACACGCTGTGCTGGCGCGTCATCGACGGGGTCACCCACTTTGCCGAGCGCGCCGACACGCTGGCGGCCCTGAGCCCGGCCGCAGAGATCGATCCGCAGGCCATCTTCGATTACCTGTACTTTCACGTCATCCCGGCGCCGCGCACGATCTTCAAGGGCATATCGCGCGTACCCGCGGGGCACTGCGTGCGCGTCCAGGGTGGCACAGCGCAGCTACATCCCTATTGGCGACCTGCGTTCGTCGAGAAGCCCAGCGCAGACTTCAACGCACTGGCCGAGGAGTTCAAGCAAACGCTGAGAAACGCCGTCTCTGCACAGCTCGATGGCAGCCAACCCGCATGCTTCCTGAGTGGCGGAACCGACAGTTCCACCGTCGCGGGCATGATCGGCGAGGTCACCGGCCGCCCCGCATCGACCTTCTCCATCGGCTTCGAGGCCGAGGGCTACGACGAAATGGTCTACGCCCGCATTGCGGCCAAGCGCTTCGGCACAGACCACCACGAGCACTACGTGACGCCGGCGGACCTGGTGCAGCGGATACCCGAAGTGGCGCGCCACTACGACCAGCCGTTCGGAAACTCGTCCGCGCTGCCGGCCTACTGCTGTGCGCTGGTCGCCCGCGAACACGGCGTGACCCGCTTGCTGGCAGGTGACGGCGGCGACGAGCTGTTTGGTGGCAATGCACGTTACGCCAAGCAGCGCGTGTTCGGGTGGTATGACCAGGTTCCGCAGGTGCTTCGGCGCACACTGATCGAGCCTGCGGTGATCGGCTCGCCGCTGGGCAGCTTGCCGGGTGTGCGCAAGGTGCGCAGCTATGTGGAGCAGGCGCGTGTGCCATTGCCTGAGCGGATGCAGATGTACAACCTGCTGCTGCGTCTGGGCGTGGGCGATGTCTTCGAGCCGGGCTTCCTGGCCCAGGTGGACACCCGCGATCCACTGCGCCAGCAAAAGGAAGTCTGGGACCTGGCTCGCGACGCCGGCCCCTTGAACCGCATGTTGGCATTCGACTGGCGTTACACCCTCGGTGAGGCCGATCTTCCGAAGGTCTGCGGCAGCACCTCCCTGGCCGGGCTGTCGGTCGGCTTCCCATTCCTCGATGCAGCGCTGCTGGATTTCTCGCTGCGCCTGCCAGCCGACTACAAGCTGAAGGGCCTGAAGCTGCGCTGGTTCTTCAAGGAGGCGCTTCGCGGCTTCCTGCCCGATGAAATCATCACCAAGAAGAAGCAAGGCTTCGGTCTGCCATTCGGCGTCTGGGCCCACCGGGATGCGGCATTGAAGAAGCTCGCCCAGGACTCGCTGGATTCACTGGCAACACGTGGCATCGTGCGACCCCAGTTCATCCGGGACCTGTTGGAGATTCACCTTCCAGCCCACCCCGGGTACTACGGTGAAATGGTCTGGATCCTGATGATGCTGGAGCAGTGGTTGCAAGCCCACAGTGGGCGCCACACCCAACTCAGCCACTGACCCTCTGGCGGCCGCGGACAGGTCGCCCTGGCCAGCCCGGCACATCAGAAGGTGGTCAGCTCGAAGCCGTTGCGCAGCGCGATCGTGACGATCAATCGCTCGACGGCATGCGCTGTCGTTCCGTCGGTCTGGCGCATCTCCGGCTCGAAGAGATCCTGTGCTCTCGCCAGTGGCTTCAGGCCCGCCAGTGCCTCGGGGCGAAACCAGAACATCGTCCCGGCTGGAAATGCGTCCCGCTTGTCTTCCGCGGAAAGCCCCAGTTGCTGGCGCACTCGGCGCAGTGCGGGTAGGCTGCTGCCGGCCCAACGCGGATCGTCAGAGGCCACGACCGCCTGCCCAGGTGCTGCCACACCGCTGTGCGGCCGGGCTCTGAGGTGCTCGAGGATCTGGTGCCCCTGACCGGGCGCGCCAAGCAATCCCGACACCAGCTTCTGGCGCCACGCCTCACCGTCTGCCATGTGAGGGCTGCGCTTGGTGTGCAGCTTGCACACCCATTCGTAGCCATCCAGCGCGCCGGTGTCGAGCAAGCGCAGCCAAGGCAGGACGTCTCGGCCCCGGTTCGGACCCGGCATGAACCGGACGCCAGGCGCCTGCGCCGCGATACCCGCCAACAGACCTGTCGATGCGAAGTCAGGCACGGTGATGTAAAGGTCGCACGGTTCTGGCAGCTGACGCAACGCCGCCCACAACTCCGACCACAGCTCGGGGTAGTAGAGGTGCAGCACCACCGCCAGCTTTGCCGCCGAGCCCGGTCGGCCCCGCGACGCGAGGCCTGGAAGACGGGCCCAACGGTCGGCGCTGCGCCCGTTCACCAGGTGATGACGCAGGCATGTGGCCCCTGGCAGCGACGGGGCGCGCCAGTCGGGCGTCGATGTGTCCAGCAGGGGATGCACCAGCCAGTCGACGGCGCCTGACGCCAGCGCCGATTCAGGCAAGTGCCAGGGCGCCACGATGCCTTGATCAGCGCCAGACACCACCGGGCTCGCGGCGCTAAAACCTGACTGCGCGCACTCGGCTTCCGCACGGGCAAGAACGGCCATCTGATGGACACCCAGCCGCCGCAGTCGCTTCAGGCGGCAGCGCTGACCCTCGAGCCATTGACTCAGGGCGACACGAAGCGACGGCGCGCGGCTGCGTTCGAGCGCAAGGCACAGCCATGCGTCACGCAGCAAGAGTCCCGACATCTGAAGCAGTGTGTTGTTGCTACTCACATCACCAGCCGGCGGCTATCGACGAAGGTTCTTCCAGATGCCGCTGATGAGGCTCGTGGTGCGATCGCGCGCCACCAGGGCCAGCATGACCAGATAGGCCACGCCTCCCGCCAGAGAACACAGCAGCAACCTGGGCAAGGGCAGCCAGTCGGGGAGCAGCCAGACGCCGCCTTGTGCAACCAGCCCAGCGACACAGGCAGAGGCGGCCCAGGGCAGCAACGAGCCCAGCAATTTTCGAAGCGGCAGGCCGCAGACCCGGCAGGCCAGGTACGTGGTCATCAAGTAGGAGGCTGTCGAGATCAGGCTGTACGCCACCGCAGATTCCGTGACGCCGAACTGCGAGCCCAGCCACAGACCGCCAAACAGGGCCAGGGTGGTGACCACCGACAGCCGCAGCAGCCAGTCGGTCCGCCCCATGGCCATCAGCATGGTGCCCGAGGTGGTGAGCACGGCCTGAAAGCCCATGGCGGCAGACAACCAGCGCAACGGCCCCGCCGCTTCGGTCCATTGCGACCCCAGCACCACCATCACAAAGTCATCGGCCACACCGATGATCACGGCCAGCAAGGGGAACGCTATGACAGCGATCCCGGCACACGACTGATTCCAGGCATTGTGCAAGCGCTGCGGCTCCTCCTTCAGGACGGACAGCGTTGGAAACAGGACTCGCACGATCACCGAACTGATCTGCGTGAGCACCGCACCGGTGATGTGTGACGCCAGGCCGTAGACGGCCACCTGTGCGGCACCGAGCTGACGCCCGAGCACCATGCTCGCCATGTTGCGGCCCGCCCAGCCCACCACGTGGCTGCCCATGAGGTTGCTCGAGAAGCCAAGCATTTCTCGGATGTGCTCGAAAGCAGGCTTCCCTTGGGGTGTCCAGCGCGCGGAACGGGCCATCATCAATCCGGTGACGATGCCACCCACCATCGGCTGGACGGCAAGCGACCAGTAACCAGCACCCAGGTACGCTGCCGTGACGGCTGCCACCGCCGCGCACACGCTGCCCACGGCCTGCGCCTGGGTGATGGAGACGAAGTGCATCCGCTGCGTCAGGATGGCTTGCGGGACGACAACTGCTGCAGCGACCACCATGTTCAGCGCCAGCGGCCACATCAGGTGGGCCACTTCCTGGCGACGAAAGTACAACGCCAGCAATGGTCCACTGGCCACCAGCAAGCACGCGATGACCATCCCCAGCAGGATGTTGGCCCAGAAGGCCGACGTGAGGATCGAAGGCGATTCGACCTGCCGCTGCACGATGGCAGCGCCGAACCCGAAGGCCGTCAGCAGCTGCGCCAGCTCGGCAGCCATGTAGCTCATGCCGAACAGGCCGAAGTCGTCAGGCGTGAGCAGTCGCGCCAGGACGGCGGTGGTCAGCAACCCGATGACCTGGCGGATCAGCTGTCCGCCGCCCAGCCAGGCCACCCCACGGACCGCTTGGCGGCCGAGACCTTCACTCATCCAGGACTGCGCATCGGGGTGCGCCTCATGTGCGAATCATGCTCTTGGCGAGCCGGGCGCCAAACCTCAAGCGCGTGCGGTCCCATGGCGTGAACCGAGGCAATTGGTAGACATCGCTGCCTGCTCGCGCCACACCGGGTTCGGTGCTGACCGCACACTTGAACCCCAGCCTGCGGGCGGCCTCCACGGATTCGGGACCGTAGTCTCGGCCGGGCTTGCCATTGGGGTACGCCAACACGGTGACTGCTTCACCCAGCAGGGCTTCGAGCGTTGTCTTGCTCTGGCGCAACTCGGCTTCGATGGCCGCCGAGTCGAGCTTGGCGAGGATCGGGTGCGTGACGGTGTGAGCGCCGATCTGCATCCCGGCAGCACGCATGCTCCGCACTTGCTGCGACGACATCATCAGATCGCAGCGTGGTTGAACGCCCGCTCGGCGCGCGATCTCGGCCACGACCTCCAGCCGCTGGCTGACAGGCAGGTACTTGACGACCTCCAGGATCTGATCGATCGCTTCTCGCCGATCTGCCATGGAGGCGATCGGATACCGCTTCAAGTCGGCGCCTGGCAGTCCTTGCAGATCCAGCCGATCACCTGACGCATGACGCAGGGACTCGATGACCGTGTCATTCCACATCCGGCCGCCATCGAGAAACCCGGTGGCAATGAAGAAGGTGGCCGTGAGTCCATGGCGCCGTAGGATGGGCATGGCAATGCTGCAGTTGTCCTCGTACCCATCGTCGAAGGTGATGCACAAGGCCCTGGCAGGCAACGCCTTCCTCGCGAGGCGATCGGCTGCCTCGTCCAGCGGCAGCACGTTGAACCACCCGGCGAGCCAGGCGCAGAGCTCATCGAACCGGCGCGCGTGCATCTCCTCTGGGAAGAGCGGGTCGACGTCGGGCGTGACGCGATGGAAGATCAAGGTGGTCAGGCGCGCTTGCGTCCCCGCCGGGGACAGCACAGAGAACACGGGTCGCATCATGCGGGACTCGCCTTGGACAGCCCGGGACGCAGACCAGGAAGCACCCAACGCCCTGGTCCCGGAGGCGCCTCACGCTCCCAGGCCTTCGTCCGGAGCCACACGCTGGTCAGGACAGCCAGCACCATCAGGTTGTAGGGCAGGTCGAAGTAGCCGATGTCGAGGAATGCCCCACCCACGGCGTACCCCACCAGCGACACCTGAATCATCGCGCACAGGTCGCTGCACCATTGCGCCTGAGGGATGTCCCTGCACTGCACACGCACTCGACTCGCTGTGCGCCACGTCGCGATCCACAGCGCCAGGAACAAGCCCAACCCCACGAACCCATGGTGGCCCAACATCTGAAAGTAGATGCTGTGTGCCACCGGGAAGTGCCCGGCCAGCAATTCCATGTACGGCGAGTACTTCGCGAACAGTTCGGGGCGAGCCGCGAAGAAGCCCACGCCCAACGGGTAGTCGAAGCCTATGCCCCAGGCCACCCACCACGCGGCGATGCGACCCATCGCGGAAAGGTCCGCATCGTAGGTCTTGATCGTCGACATGCGGGTTTGCCAACTCTCGGGCATGAACACCACGAGCAGCGCACCCAGGGTCAACAGCACCACGGCGCCGATCAATCGTTGCCGCTTCTGCCGCCACCACATGACGATGGTCATCGCCACCAGTGCCAGCAGCGCGCCGCGCGACTGACTGCCCAAAGCGCAGACCGCCAACAGGATCATGATCGACGTCAGCGCCAGACGCCCCCAGCGCGAGCTCAGCTGCAACTGCAGGAACCGCACAAGAGGGATCGTCATGATGATCGCAACCGCAAACGCATTGTTCTCGGCGATGAATGTGTCAGGAGGACCCCACACGCGGTAGCCCCCGGCCGTGGCGATCGTGAAGATGCCACCCTTGGCTCCGAGGAGCGCCAGCGAACCGGCAATCACCCAGGCGAATGCAACGATGTGCTCCTTGGTGCGCAGGAGCATCAGTGCCACCAGCGTCATGAGGTAGATCTTCATGACCTTGCTCCACTGCTCGTAGTCGCCAGACGGATCGAGTCCCGCCAGCAAGGACAAGGTGATCCAGACCATGAACACGGCAAGGATCACTGCGGGCGGCCCCTTGAACGGCGAGTCGCGGTCCTTGGTCATCAGCATTCCGAGCAAGGTGGAACCGGCCGCAATGGCCGCCACCGGCATGTCGTACGCGAAGCCATAGGCCTCGCGGTGGGGGTTCATCAGGCTGACCCACGTCCACAGCATCACGCCGATCCAGGGGCGGCGCAGCGCGGCCAGCGCGCCCAGCACCACGATCGACATGATGAGCACATCACGCATAGCCCCGCTCCTGCACCTGTCCGTCGGCAGGGGCTTGAACATGGCTCACGATGTAGCGGAACTTGCCAGACGTCTCCGGCAGGATCCGCTCGACGAACGAGACATCCACCTGCACCTGGGCACCCAGCCGCTTGTGGAAGCCCGACACGATGCCGGGCAACTGCTGGGCTTTGTCGAATGAGGGGTCCACCACCAGGTCGACCTGGCAGCGCGTCAGCGTGTGCTGGGTCACTTTGAAAGCCTGCATGCCGGGCAGGTCGCGCAGGATGTAGATCAGGGCCAGGCCGTGCATCACGGTGCCGTCAGCGGCCACCACGAAGTCGGTGGTGCGGCCCTGGATCTCTTTCAGCATCGGAAGGCCGCGGCCACAGGCACAGCGCCGGTCGTCCATGACGGCCACGTCGCCGGTCTTGTAGCGGATGAAAGGGAAGTCGCGCGTGGCCAGATGGGTGACGACGATTTCGCCGGCCTGGCCCTTGGGCACGGGCCGGCCGGCGCTGTCCACCAACTCGACCACGATGTCCTCGGCCGTCAGGTGCATGCCACCGTGCGGGCACTCGTGGGCAATGAACCCCGCGTCCCGACCGCCGTAGCCATTGGCCACGCGGCAACCGAAGACCCGCGAAATGGTGGCACGCTGGTCGTCGTACAGGCGCTCGCTGGTCACGAATGCGACGCGTATGCCCAGATCGTTCATGGCCACGCCGCGCTTCTCCGCGTGGCGTGCAATGTGGCTGAGCGCCGACGGGTAGCCAAACAGCATCCTGGGCCGGCGGCGGCGGATAGCGGCCACGAACTGATCGAGCCTGGCATCGCTCATCTCGAAGGCAGGCAGCAGCTGGGTGCGCATCAACATGTCGCGGATGCGACGCACACGGTCCTGCGTGCCCAGCTCGATGGGCGAGCCCCACACCACCATCTCGGGGTCGCCGATGTCGACGTCCCACCAGCGGGTGGCGCGCCATTTGGCGGCCACGTCGTGGCTGACACGTTCGTTGCCGATGAAGAAGATCAGCGGCTCGCCTGAGGAGCCACCCGTGTTGAAGCGGGCCAGGCCTTGCGCCTGCCGGTGCTTCAGGGCGTCGGTGTGGGCGCGGATGGTGGCCTTGTCCAGGAACGGCAAGGCCTGCAGGTCAGACACATGGCGCACCGCCTGCGGATCGAACTTCAGGTGCACGAACAGATCGCGGTAGTAAGGCACGCCGGTGGCCACGTCGGTCAGCAACGCACGCAAGCGCTGCAGCTGCAACGCAGCAATCTGCTCGGGCGTCTGCCACTGGCTGGCCTCCATGGCCTTGCGCACAGCCACGGTGGTGTGGCCCTTCAGCCGCTCTTGCAGCGGAAACAGGCCGTGAGCGATGAGCGTGGTCCACATGGTGTTCAGCGTCCTGGCGCCACGTCGGCTGTCGGGTGGGTCTGCTGGTGTGCCGCAGCGGTGCCCAGGGCCAGGAACTCGGCTTCCAGGTCGTCGATGCGGCGGTCCCAGATGTTGGCTTCGGCATAGGCACGGATCTGCGCGCGGTCCCAAGGATGCTGCAGCGCCTGGGCCAGCGCCTGCTGCAGCGCCGGGGCGGCGTCGAAGGGCACCACCGTGCCCAGTTCGGCGCGGCACACCACCTCGGCGTTGCCACCGACGTCGGTCGTCACCACGGGCAGGCCGCAGGCCATGGCCTCGAGCAACACATTGGCCCAGCCTTCGTTGCGGGTGGACAGCGCGAACACATCAGCAGCAGACAGGTAGCGGCGCAGGTCATCGGGCGCCACGGGGCCGGTGAAGTGCACACAGTGCTGCAGCTGCAGCTCGGCGGCCAGGGCCTTGAGGCGGTCGGTCCAGTCGCCTTCAGGGCTGGGACCACCCACGACCAGGTACTGCAGCTGTGGGAACTGCTGGCGCAGTGCCGGCAGCGCCGCCATCACGCGATGGAACCCCTTGCGCTCGACCAGCCCGCCCACGGTCACCAGCACGGGAGCGTCGACCGGCAGGCCCAGCGCCTGGCGCTGGAGGGACTTGTCCAGCGCATAGAAGCGGGTGATGTCCACGCCGTTGCCCACCACGCGGGCGCGGTCGGCTGGCACGCCCAGCTTCAACGCCACCTGGCGCAGGGACTCGGACACCGAGAACACGCGCGCGGCACGTGCCAGCGCGTGCATCAGGCGTGGGCGCAGCGCCGGATCAGCCGCGTGGCGGGATTCGGTGCCACGCAGCGTGACGGTGTAGGGCACGCCCAGCCAGCCGGCCAGCTTGGATGCGGCAAAGCCGTCGGGGTAGCCGAAATGCGCGTCGATCAACTGCAGCCGGCCCTGGGCCTTCAGTGCCCGCAGACGCGGGTAGGCGCCCAGCGCCATCAGCCAACCGTCCCAGCGCTTGAGCAGCCCGGGCAGCGACAGGAAGCGGGGGAACCACACGTCCACGCCCTTCTGCTTTTCGTAGGCCGGGGCACCCGGGCGAAAGCCGGGGCGAAAGCGCCGCATCAGGCCCTGCAGTGGGAACCACGGCACGGGCGACACCACGCACAGCGGCATGCGCTGCCCCACCCGAAAGGCACGCTCGCGAACGAACAGACCCGCCCCCGGCTGCGTGGCACTGGGGAACAGGCTGCTGAGCGTGACGACGTGTGGCGGCATGGTGTGGGTCGGCCTCACGCGGCCAGGGCGTGCTTGGCCTGATCCAACAGGCTGCGGTATGCGGCCGGGTAGTTGGCCACGCTGGCGCGCCAGTTGCGCTCGGCTTCCACGAATCGTCGCCCCTGGGCACGCAGGCGTGGCCACTCGGCGCGGCAGTCCAGCGTATGGAGCACCGCTTGCGCTAATGCCGCGGGATCGCCCGCCTTGAACAGAAATCCGGTCTCGCCGTGGCGGATCAGTTCCTTGTGGCCACCCACATCGCTGGCCACCAGCAGACGACCTTGTGCCATCGCCTCGAGCGGTTTGAGCGGCGTCACCAATTCGGTCAGGCGCATGCTGTGCCGCGGGTAGGCCAGCACGTCCACGAGGTCGTAGTAGCGCTGCACCTCGGCGTGCGGCACACGACCGGTGAAGATCACCTTGTCGGCAACGCCCAAGGCGGCGGCCTGGGCCTTGAGCGCAGCGTCCTGCGGGCCACCGCCCACCAGCAACACCCGCACATCCGGCCGTGCGGTCAGCAATTGGGGCAGCGCGGCCAGCAACAGGTCCAGGCCTTCGTAAGCGTAGAACGAGCCGATGAACCCCAGCACCGTGGCGCCATCGAGTCCCAACTGGGCCTTCAGGGCGAGATCGGGCTCACCGCCCACCGAGAAGGATTCGATGTCCACCGCATTAGGAATGACGGTGACCTTGGATGCAGCAATGCCCCGCGCCACGATGTCGCTGCGCAGACCCTCACAGATGGTGAAGACATGACTGGCACGGCGCAGCGCATGCGTCTCCAGGCGGCGGGTCAGGCGGTAGCGCAGGCTGCCCTCGGTGGTTGTGCCGTGGTCCACGGCCGCGTCTTCCCAGAACGCTCGGACCTCATAGACCACCGGAATGCCCAGCGCCTCACCCACGCGGAGTGCCGGTATGGCATTGAGCACCGGCGAATGCGCATGAAGGATGTCGGGGCGAACTTCCTTGGCGACCTGAAGCAGGCGCGCCTGCGTCTGCTTCATCTGGCGCACTTCACCCAGACCTGGCAGTGACACGCCGCTGGGCGGCACGACCGTGCGGTAGAAGTGCCAACCATCGACGGTCTCTTCGGCTGCGGACGGCGCGGTGTGCTTGGGGCTTGTGAGATGGAACGTCTCCCATCCGAGCTGGCGCTGCTCGCGCAGCAGCGAGAGCGTCCGGAAGGTGTAACCGCTGTGCAGCGGGATCGAATGATCCAGCACATGCAGGATGCGCAGGCTCATGCTGCTACCGCCTCTGCCGGTCGCGGCAATCCGCTGATCACGGGGGCATCCACCACCTTGCGCAGGAAAGCCTCGAACATCAGCAGCGTCCAGAGCGGCGCGCTGTAATCGCGCACACCACTCTGGTGGGCGTCGACCAGGTGCTGCAGATAGCCCGCGTTGAACCAGCCCGTGGAGGCCAGCCGGTCTCCCAGGACCGCGTCGCGCACCCGCTGACGCAGCGGCCCGCGGAACCAGCGCGCCAGCGGCACCGAGAAACCCATCTTCTGGCGGTACAACACGTCGTGAGGGAGCTGCGGCTCCAGCGCCTTCTTCAGCAGAAACTTGCCCTCGCCCTGGTTGACCTTCAGGCTCGACGGCAGCGTTGCCAACCACTCGATCAACGGATGATCCATCAGCGGCTCACGCACCTCCAGCGAATGGGCCATGCTGGCACGGTCGACCTTGGTGTTGATGTCGCCGACCAGGTAGGTCTTCAGATCCAGGTACTGGATCAAGGCCAATGGATCGTCGGTACCTGCGCGGTCGGCGTGACGATTGAACACCTCCAGTGCGTTGTAGCCACCGGCAGCGCGCTTGAACTGCGGGCTGAAAAGCTGTTCACGCATGGGCCCGCGCAGGATCGACACCGAATGGAAATACGCCTCGACCGAATTGCGCGACAGGCCCTCGAACGTCGTCTTCGCGCGGAAGGCGCGCGGCGCCCAGTCGGCTTTGGGATAAACGCGGCCGAGCAGGCCGAACAGCGGCTTGCGCACCGATTGCGGCAATGCCGCGCGCATGCGTTCTTCCATCAGGTGCAGGCGGTAGCGCCGGTAACCGCCGAAGGTTTCGTCGCCGCCATCGCCCGAAAGCGCCACCGTCACATGCTTGCGGGCAAGCTGACAGACGCGGTAGGTCGGGATGGCCGAGCTGTCGGCAAAGGGTTCGTCATACAGCACGGCCAGGGTGTCGATCAGGTCGAAATCGTCACTGCCCACCGTTTCGACGCGATGCCGGGTGCTGTAGCGGTCGGCCACCATCTGCGCGTAGGTCGACTCGTCAAATGACGGATCGTCGAAGGCCATCGAGCAGGTATTGACCGGTTCGTCCGACAGCTGCGCCATGGCCGCAACCACCCCACTCGAATCGACCCCGCCCGAGAGAAAGGCGCCGAGCGGCACTTCGGAAATCATCCGCAGGCGCACCGATTCGAGCAGGCGGGCGCGCAATTCTTCGCAAGCGTCCTCGGCGCTGATGTGGCTGTCGAGGCTGAAGCGCACGTCCCAGTACTCGCGTGGTGCGGGCACGGGCTGGCCGCGGCGGATCGTCAGCGTGTGCGCCGGCGGCAGCTTGAGCGCCTGGGTGAACACGGTGCGCGGCTCGGCCACATAGCCGAGTGCAAAGTACTCCTCGACCGCGAGCGGATCGAGATCGCGCCGCAGCCCACCGTGCGCCAGCACGGATTTCAATTCGGAGCCGAACAGCAGCATGCCGTCGTCCAGGATCGCGTAGTACATCGGCTTGACGCCCAGACGATCGCGCGCCATGAAGAACGTCTGCCGATTGCGGTCCCACAGCGCAAAGGCGAACATGCCGCGAAAGCGCTGCACGCAGTCTTCGCCCCACGACTCCCACGCGTGCACGATCACTTCGGTATCGCTGCGGGTATGGAACACATGGCCCAGCGCCTGCAACTCGGGGATCAGCTCCTGGTAGTTGTAGATCTCGCCGTTGAACACCACCGACACCGTTCCGTCTTCGTTGAAGAGCGGCTGCTGGCCGGTGGCCACGTCGATGACCGACAGCCGCCGATGGCCGAAGCCGATGCCGGGCTCGATGTGCAGGCTGCCTTCGTCGGGGCCGCGATGATGTTGCGATTCGTTCATCCGGTGCAGGACCGCACGATCGATGTCGCGTGCACCGCGGGTATCGAAGAGGCCAGTGATGCCGCACATGTTTCAGTTTCCTGGTTAGTTGGACCGTGCTTCGGCCAGAAGACGGTCGTAGGCCTGCCGATAGGTGCTCACCATGGCCGGAAGGCTGAATCGCTCTTCGACCTTGGCCCGCCCTGCCCGTCCCATGGCCGCAGCGCGGGGCGGCGCTGAAGCAAACCGAGCAATGGCATCCGCCATCTCCCGCACATCATCGGGTGGAACGATCACACCGGTCTTGCCGTGGGTCACCAGATCGGCATTGCCGCCGACCGCGGTGGCGACCACAGGCAAGGCGCTCGCCATGGCTTCGAGGATGGTATTGGAGATGCCTTCTGCGAGCGACGGCAGCACGAAACAATGCAGACCGCGCATCACGTCAGGGACATCGCTGCGCTCGCCGGGAAGCCATGCCAGATCGGCGACACCCGCGTCCTCCAGCAATTGCAGACAGACCGCCCGCAGCGGGCCTTCGCCGATCAGCACCAGCCGCAAACGCTCGCGAAGCTCGGGGTGTTGAGTCACGGCGCTGATGAAGGCGCGCGCCAGCGTGGGCTGATCCTTCACAGTCTGCATGCGGCCCACGGTGCCGGCGATCCAATGGTGCTGCGGGTCGAACGGGCACCCCTGGATCGGCTCCGGGACGAGACCGCTCGGCGTGAAGCGGCTCACATCGACCCCGTTGTAGACCTGGGTGACGCGGCTGTCCCGCACTTCGACCTTGTCCAGCAAGTAGCGAGCGAGGTCTCTGGACAGCGCGAAGTAATGCGAAACGAACGGTCGGTACAGGCGACGCATCCACTGGTACTTGCGCTCATGGCCCAGCAGGTCGGTTTCGTCGCGCCCGTGCTCACCGTGGATGCGTACGGGAATCCGTGCCAGCCAGGCAGGGACCACAGCTTCCAGCGCGGCCAGGTTGCGTGTGTGCACGATGGCGGGGCGGCGTTCGCGCATCAAGGCATACAGACGCGGATACAGCCAGACGCCGTGCCCCGGCCGCTTGTGCAGCGCAATGAATTCGACATCGTCACGCTGCACACGGAGGCGGAAATCGGTCACCTCGGTCAGCGCAACGACGATGTGCCTGTACGACTGTGCAGGCATGTGATTCAGCAAATTGACGATGCCGTTTTCCAGCCCACCCGTGTCGAAGCGGTAGACGATGTGCATCACCAGAGGGCGGTCGTCGGCCGTCGCCGTACGCGGCTGCACCGGGTGCGCAACGATGTCAGCGGCCATCGCGCACTTTCTGCAGCTCGGCATCGATCGCGTCGACGTTGTCGCGCAAGTAAGCCTCAAGCAGCGCATCGGCCGATCCCGTCGGCGGCTCGACGGCATGGAAGATCAGTACCGCGCCGTCGTCACCTCGGCCCAGCAAGCGATTCAATGCGAGATAGGCTTTGGCCGCACGGTCGTCGATCGTGTAGCGGCCGTTGACCCAATACAGCTGCCAGACGCGCAGCCGGGTGGCATCGGCCCGACCGACCGGACGGCGCAGGGACGCTGCCCGCACGAGCAGTTCGGTGCCTGAGCCGAGTGCGACGCGACGCAAGCCGGCATCGGCAAGCGCCCAGTCCTTGTCGGTCGAGCGGACGAGTTGATTGTTGGAGCTCACCAGCTTGCTATCGGCGCTTTGCTGCCGGAAGTAACCGATGAACAAGCCGACCGATGGACTGGCAGGCTCGTCGGTGGCCGCATAGCCACGTTGCAGCTGCGCTGCGGGCCTTGCGATCTCAGGCTGCCATGTCGTCGGTGCATCGGTCGATCGCCAGCGTGCTGCCGGCTCGCCCAGCTGCGGTAACGCGTGAGACTCATGCGCCAGCAGGCCATTCAGCGCGATCACCGGGAACAACAGCACCCCAGCCGCCGCCAAAGGCATCGCCCACGGCAACCGCCCGCCAGGGCTGCTTTCAACGGCAATCCTGGCCGCAGGCGCGGTCTCAGGTTCCGACCAACGGGCACCGATCATGAACATCAGCAGGATCACCACACCGAAGAACACCCAGCCATAGATCAGGTGATCGGCACCGGCAGCCAGCTTGTTGTTCGACACATGCCCGAGCAGCACGATCAGGTAGGCACGCACCCAGTTGGCCAAGATGGGCACGACCAGCGCCACGGCCATGAACATCCAGCGCCGGCGCATCGAGCGGTAGTTCAGGTAGGCGAACAAGGCGCCGACCATCAGTGAAGCGATCAGGTAGCGCACGCCGCTGCAGGCTTCGACCACCGACCACGCGCCCGACGGAATGATGAACTGCTGGCCTTCGCGGTAGACCGGAATCCCCGTCATCACCAGCGCTGAGACCGTGAAGTCAGCGGTGCTTTCCATCAGCCACGGCATCAGGAATTCACCGATCGGCACCGCGAAATAAAGGAACCCCAGCGGAAACAGCATCACTCGCGTGGCAGGCCAACCGACAAACGAAGGCACCAGCAGCACGATGATCGTCACCAGCATGAACTGGCTCACCGCATTGACGGTGGCCAGATTGCCCAGCAGCCAGAACAGCCCCGCCACTGTCATCGGCAGCAGCAGCCAGGGCATGGTCACGGGCTGCTGTGCTGCGATGTCGGCGCGGCGTCGCCAGATCAGCCAGGCCGAAATGGGCGGCACCAGAAGGCAGTGGGCGAAGGTTTCGGAGCGCAGCCAGATCTCGACCATGGCGACAGCCGTGTCGCGGTACAGCAGCAGCGTCGCGACGACGAATACGGCCAGCACAACCAGGCGCTGGGACCAGGGTGACACGGCGCGGGCGCCAACGACCGCGCTCATGAGGTGACGCCCGCGTCGATGTGCCGCTCGATCCGCGCCAGATGGGATTGCCAGCTGTAACGCTGCAAGACGCATTGCCGGGCCGCAGTGCCGATGTCCGCAGCACGCGCAGGTGCTTCGAGCACGGCGGACACCGCCGCACCAAACGCTGCCGCATCGCTGGCCGCCAGCAATTCGGTCCCCACCACCGCATCGATCGGCGCAGCGCATGAGGCCGATGCCACCACCGGGCGACCCATCGCCATCGCCTCCAGCACCTTGTTCTGGATGCCGCGCGCCAGCCGCAACGGCGCCACCACCACGGCCGCATGCTGCAGATACGGTCGCACATCGTCCACCGTTCCGGTGACGTTCACCCCCTCGCCGCGCAGGATCAGCACGGCGTCGGTCGGGCTGCGGCCGACGATGTGAAAACGCAAGGTTGGCCAGGCCTCGCGCAGCCGCGGCAAGACCTCTTGCACAAACCAGGTGACCGCATCGACGTTGGGCCAGTAGTCCATGGCGCCGGTGAACACCACGGCCTGCTCGTCAGGCGCGTACGGCGACGCCCGCTTCGGGTTGGGCGCAAAGAAATCGGCGTCGACGCCGTTGCACATGGCCTCGACCTGGTCCGCGCACTCCGGCGCGAGGCTACGGAACAACGTGGTCTCGCTCTCGGTGACGAAAAACGAGGCGTCGGCTCGTGCGGCGACCTGACGTTCGTAGCTCAGCAGGTGCGTGCCCTCGCGGCGATAGATCCACGACAGGGGACCGCGGTGCGCCTGCGCGTAGTCGGACCACTTGGCTGAATCCACATCGACGAAATCGACCAGCATGCGCAGGCCTGACCGGTGCTCGACGTACTGCGCCATCGAAGACGAGAACACCACCGCGGTGTGGATGTCGTGCTCGCGCACCGTGCGATCGACCCAGTCGGCCAGACCCGCGTCGCGGTAGTAGCGCAAGGTCAGCGCCTGGCCTTCGAACAAGCCTCGCAGGCTGCGCAACTTGGCGCTGCGTGGATCGAGTTTGGCGACATGCACGTCGGCGCACAGCGCGCGCAACGTGTCGATGTAGGGCTCATCGGCCGGGTCGTCGATGAAGGTGCCGAGAAACACCCGGTGCTGCGACACCAGGTGCTTCAGAAGGTGGTACGAACGCACCTTGTCACCCTTGTTGGGCGGGTACGGCATCCGGTGCACCAGGTAGAGCAGGTCCACCGCGCTCAGCCCAGATTGCGAACGACGTACGGGCCGAGCCAGTTGGCCATGCCGATCGGCATGCGGCGCCACGCTTCGATCATCAGGCGGAACTTCGCATTGGCCGGGTTGTTCTGCGGCACTGCATCGCGCTTGTACAGGCAGTATTCGTAATGCAACGGTGCGGGCTCGAAGCCCCAGTTCTTCTTGAACGCAAACGAGCCCGTGCCCTGCTTGCTGCGGCCGTAGTCGAACACCTTCAGTCCGCGCGCGCAGGACAGACGCATCAGTTCCCAGTACTTGAAATCGTTGGCGGCGAGATCGCGCGCCGACTCGTCGTCACCGGCGTAGTACGGCAGCACCTCGTCCCGAAAGTAGAAGCTCAGCACGCCGCTCAACGTCTGCCCGTCGGGCCCGCTGACGATCAGCACCTCGCAGTCGTCGCCGAACTGCGCTTGCAAGGCCTCGAAGTAGCGCTTGGGCAATGCCGGCGTGCCGTGGCGATGGACGTTGTCTGCATACAGCGCAAAGAAGCGATCGACACACGGGTCGATCTCGCTGCGCAGGCCGTTCTTGATGCCCTTGCGCACCATCGCACGCTGCTTGCGCGGGATGGCCAGCATGTTGGCTTCTTCCTCGGGCAGGATGGCCTTGCGGAAGGTGACGTACAGATCCTGTCGGGGCCAGTCGTCGTGACGGGCTTCGACGTGGCGCAATTCGAGGTGATCGACACCCAGCCGCTGCGCGATGCGCTGCGCCTCGGCTTCCAGTGCGCTGGCGGCGTCGGCATTCGTTGCCGCCACGCCGCCATACACCGCGAAGGGCAGACTGACCAGCGAATTGCCGAACAGCATCGACTTCACATGAGCCAGCGGAAGCACGCCCTCGATGCGACCATCGGTTTCCGCATACAGGAAGTAGGTGTCATGGCGGAACACGCCGCTCATGATCGCCTGCCATCCGGCACGGTGAAAGAAGGTGGCTGCAGGGCAAGCCAGCACGAACGCATCCCAGCGTTGTGCGGTGGCGGCATCGTGAAGTGCGAGGGTGTTTACGCGGGGCACGGCGAGGAGGACGGGGCGTGATGCGGGGTCAATGGGGGCTGGCGATCAAGAAAGAGATGATCCATCCGGCCCCATTGAAAATCGCGCAGCAGGCACTCCAGCCGATGCTCCATCCGTTCAATGTTCACGTAATGGCGAAATCGTGTCTTGCCGTCGATGCCGGCAATGCGCGGCTGGCCCGCGTCGATCTCCCACGGATGGAAATAGAAGATCGCCGATTGCTGGTCGCGCGAGCGCACCTGACGCAGCATCCAGCGCGACACCGCGTACGGCAGCAGCCGGAAGTAGCCACCGCCGCTGGAGGGCAGGTTGCGCCCGAACATTCGCAGCGTGGTGATCGGCACCTCGATCAGGCTGTCGTTGACGCGGTGCGCGAAGCGCGGGGCATCCGGCATGCCGTAATGGTCGTGCGCGATGGGGTAGATGCTGGAGCTGTAGCGGTAGCCCGCACGCGCCAGGCAGTCGAAGGCCCACAGGTTGCTGGTGCCGATCGAAAAGCTGGGGGCCCGATAGCCGGTGACGGGGGCCCCGCTCAGGTCTTCAAGAAGGTGCTTGGCGCTTTTGATGTCGGCAGTGAACTCGGCTTCGGTCAGGTCACTGGCACGTTGATGGCCGTAGCCATGGCTCGCGACCTCATGCCCGGCCTCTGCGATGCGGCGGACGAGTTGCGGATAGCGCTGCGCGATCCAGCCGAGGGTGAAAAAAGTTGCGTGCGTGTCGTGGCGCGCCAGCAGCGTCAGGATGCGATCGACATTGCGCTCGACGCGGCATTCGCGCTGATCCCAGTCGCTGCGGGCAATGTAGGGCGCAAAAGCGGACACCTGGAAATAGTCTTCGACATCGATCGTCAGGGCGTTGCGCAGCGGTGCGCCCTGGGTCGCAGTGGGCGAGCTCATCACGACAGCCCGGTGCGCGGCAGCCACTGCCACAGATCGCTGGCGATGCGATCGGCCGCGTGGCCATCCCACAGCTCGGGCACGCGGCCTCGCTTGCCCTGGCCGGCCAGGATTTCAGAGACGCCTTGCAGGATGGCCAATCGATCGGTACCCACCAGCGTGTTGGTGCCCTGCTCGATCGTGATCGGGCGCTCGGTGTTCGGGCGCAGCGTCAGGCACGGGACACCCAGGGCCGTGGTTTCTTCCTGCAGCCCCCCCGAGTCGGTCAGCACCACGGTGGCACCGGCCATCAACCCGAGCATCTCCAGATAGCCCTGTGGCGGGAGCACCAGCAGGCGGGCCGGATCGATGAGCTCGGGAGCCGCCAGCTTGTCGATCTGGCTGCGGGTGCGCGGATGCATCGCGAAGATCAGCGGCAGTTGCGTGGCCACCTCGCCCAGCACGGCCAGCAAGGCGCGCAGCGTTTGCGGATCGTCCACGTTGGAAGGACGGTGCAGCGTCACCACGCCATAGCCATTCGGATGGTCGAGCACCGCAGGATCGATATCGTGTGCCTGCAAGGTCGCAGCGGCAGCATGCGCATGCTGGCGATGCGCCAGCAGCGAATCGATCATCACGTTGCCGCAAAAGCTGACCCGCTCTGCAGGAATGCCTTCGGCCAGCAGGTTGTCGAGTGCGCTGCGCTCGGTGGTGTAGAGCCGATCGGCCAACTGGTCCGTGACCACGCGATTGATCTCTTCGGGCATCTGCCGGTCGTAGCTGCGCAGGCCCGCCTCGACGTGCGCCACCGGGATCCCCTTCTTGACGGCGACCAGCGTGCAGGCGAGCGTGGAGTTCACATCGCCCACCACCAACACGCACGACGGTCGATGTGCATCCAGTGCAGGCTCGAATCGACGCATGACCTCGGCCGTCTGTACCGCGTGGCTGCCCGATCCGACGTCGAGATTCAGATCGGGCAGAGGCAAGCCCAGGTCGGTGAAAAGCTGCCCGCTCATGCCCTGGTCGTAGTGCTGCCCGGTATGCACCAGAACCGCAGGCAATGGCGGGACGTGATTCGCCAAGGCGCGCAGGATGGGCGCCATCTTCATGAAGTTGGGCCGTGCACCGACCACGCACATCACGGGCGCGATCGTGACCTCAGCAGCCAGTGCATTCATGAGCTGCTTTCATCCGATGTTGTCTTGACCGCGCCGATCAGCTTTTGCAGGAGGCCGATGAGTTGCACGTTCTGCCGCTCGAGTCTCAGCAAGCTGCGTTCCACGCGCTGCAACTGATCGAGCCGCTGCTCGGCCATCAGGCTGGCCAGCTGCCCCGACATCTGGACGGATGCCTCGGGGGCCAGGCTGATCTTCGACAGATCGATGTCGGGGATCAGTTCCGAGTGCCCCGCATGCAATGCGGAGCCGACCGGCTCAAAGGGCTTGGCCGGAACCGCCGCCTCTTCGGTGGTCTCCTGGACCACCTCGTCGACGTCGGCGCGGGTCAGGTGGGTCTTCTCGGCCAGGAAGCCGAGCAGCAGCAGACGATCGCAGAGGGAATTGATGCGCCGCGGGATTCCGCGCGTCGCCTTGAAGATGGCGTTGAATGCTGCCGGTTCGAAGCTGGGCTTGCCGTTGGATCCAGCGCATGCCAGGCGATGCTCGATGTAGCGCTGCGTTTCCTCGGCATCCAGGGGGCCGATGTGGCAGGTGGCGGCCACGCGCTGCCGGAACTGCTCCATCTCCGGGCGCTGCAGGATCTCGCGAAACTCGGGCTGGCCGACCATGAAGCTTTGCAGCAAGGCCTGGTTGCCGAACTGAAAGTTAGACAGCATGCGCAACTCTTCCACCGCTTGCGCAGTGAGGTTCTGCGCCTCGTCGACGATCAGCAGACAGCGCTTGCCCTGGCTGGTCTGGTTGACGAGAAACGCCTCCAGCGTGATCAGCAACTGGGCCTTGGACACGTCCTTGACGTGGAAGCCAAATGCCGCACCGACCATGCGCAGCGTGTCTTCGGCCCCGAGCTGGGTGGTGACCAGATGGCCGATCACGACATCGCTGCCATGCAGACTGTCGATCAGCGTGCGCAGGATCGTCGTCTTGCCGGCACCGATCTCGCCGGTGATGACCACGAATCCCTCGTGCCGGGACACGCCGTACTCGAGGTAGGCCTTGGCGCGGCTGTGCTGCTTGCTGCCGAAATAGAAGCTGGGGTCGGGATTGAGCTGGAACGGCTTGCTCGTCAGACCGTAGAACGCCTCATACATGGTTAGAACTGCACCTTCAGGTTGGCCACGACGGCGCTTTCCGTGTAAGGGTCGATATCGCTGCTGAACAAGGTTCTGCGTGCAGAGATCGAGAGATCGACCTGCGGGTTCAGGCGTGTGGTGAACGTGGTGGTCAAGGAACGCAGGCGGGTTGTCCGGCCATCCACAGTGGAGCTGTTCTTGGTGAGCGAGAGGTCGGCACTGAGGGCGGACAACGGCGTCAGTCGGTGCGAGAGGTTGAGACCCAAACCCGTCGAATGGAGGTTACGACCATTCGACAGATCGCCGGCATTGGTGTCTGACGGGTTGGCCGCACGTGCGTCGTTGCGCGAGGTCGACATCAGCAAGGTGCTGCGCACGCCGATCAACGCCAGTGACAGGTTCTGACGCCGCTGGATCGAGGCGGCATTGGTGAGGAACCCGCCATTGAGGAGAGAGCCGCGCGCCAAGCCGGCGCTGCGCAGAAAGGCGTCCACCAGGGCGGTTCGCTGCACGGGGTCGGGTGCAATGGAGGCGAACTGCGCGTACAGCAGGTCGAACGCACTGACTGATGTGCCGGCGCCATTGGCACCTGCCGTCGTGTTGACGTCCTGACCATCGACAAAGGTCCAGACAGTGCGCGGCGTGCGGTGCTCGAAGCGGATGTTGTACGCGTTGCCGAAAAATCGGTGGTCGCGCGTCACATCCAGCGTGGTGCGCTCCGTAGGCCGCCAGACAAAACCCACGCTCCAGTTCGTGGTGCTTTGCTGCTGTGAGAAGCGGTAATCGTTTCGCTCGCGTCCCGCGCCCGCCGACAGCTGAAACTCCGGCGTCACCGCGAAAGTCAGGCGGCCGTTGACGCGCGTGGAGTCCTGCGTGCCCTGGTTCTGGAATTCCGAGCTTTGCCGGGACGCCACCAGCGACCAGCCCAAGCGCGAAAACAGCGCCGCGCTCGAGCTGAGGCTCAGCGATGCCTCATTCGAGGTGGACTGGGCACTCGAACCGCTGCTGTTGCTGTTGGTCCAGTTCCATCGCAACTGGTAATTCGCGAAATTGCCCAGTGGACCGCGCACGTACGGAGCGATCTGGTACGTCGACACCTCGGCACGGTTGCGGTTGGCCAGGTTGCGGTCGACCGACCGGGTGCCGAGCGCAGAGATACTTTGCTGAGAGATGCTGGCGCTGGCGTCGACATAGGCCCAGTTGTCGATGGCCTCCGCGGTGCCTTTGGCACTGAGCGCCTGCTGCACCTCGCTGTCCGACGAACGGCGCGCGTACACCAGCCCATGCAGTGCGTAATCGACGTCGCCGATGATGCGGCCCGAGCGGCTGCTCACCCGCATCCCCGGGCTGATGTCGGTGATGGCATCGGCGCGAGCATCGCTGCCCCGATCGAGGCCTACATTGCTGGTGACGGTTTCCGTGACTGTGAGCGTCGGCTGCCAAACCAGCCCGGAGCGGCCGGTTGCGGCTTGCTCCTGGGCATGAACGGCAAAGGCAGCAATGCCGATCACGCCCACCATCGGCTGCAGCACGTGCCGCCCCAGCCACTGGGAGCGCGTCAATCCAGTGAAAGGCTGTGGCCGAGCTGGCAGGGAGGCAGCGTCACGCGTTGCCACTGGGCGCCCCGTAGCCGTACCCATAGCCGTAGCCATAGCCGTAGCCATCTGAACTGTTGCCGCGCACCTTGTTCAGGACCAGATTGATGTTCGCGCAGCTCTTGATCGTGGACAGCGCGTGATCGACATCGGCCTGCAGCGTTCGCTCGGCCTGAACCACCATCACCACCTGTCCCATCTGCGTCGCGAGTACCCGTGATTCGGTCGTCAGCAGCAGCGGCGGCGAATCGAAAATGATGATGCGGTCTGGGTAGCGCGCAGCGATGTCGTCGAGCAGCCGGCGCATCGCATCGCTGGCCAGCAACTCGGTCGCCTTGGGGCGGCTCGATCCGCTGGGCAAGATGGTCAGCTTGTCGATGTTGGTCTTCAGCAGGACGCTTTGCATGTCCTTGCTGCCTTCGAGCAGATCGAGCAGGCCAGGCATGGTCTGCAACCCCAGCATGCGCAGAATGGAAGGCCGGGCGACGTCGGCATCGACCAGCATGACCGTGTTGTCGAGCTCCATCGCGATGCTCATCGCGAGATTGAGCGATGTGTAGCTCTTGCCCTCGCCCGACAGCGAACTGGTCACCATGATCAGGTTGCCATGCTTGAGCGCCTTCTCGCCCTTGGCTTTTGCATTGGCGAGCAATGGTCGCTTGATCAATCGGAATTGATCGGCTGAGTGCGAGCGCGGTGCGTTCGGCGTGACGATGCCCGCCGCACTCAACACATCAAGATCGAGCGTCACCTGCTGCGACGTCTGGACGGGCGCTGCGGTGCGGGGTGCCGAGAGCGTGTTTGGCACCGACCCCACAGCTGCAGATGCCGCCGGCAACGGGGATTGGGAAACCGACGCGGGCGTGACCTGGTCAGGAATCTCCGCGCCGGCTTTGCGCAGTTGCTCGAGTCGTCGCGCCGCTTGTTCAATCAGGCTGGTCATGTCGTTCAGCCCTTTCTGGCGGCCATCAGTGCCAAGCCCAGCATCAGCAGCCCGAAGAAACCCACCAGGCCGCCTGAGGAGATCGCGAACTTCACCAATCTGACCTTTTCAAGCCGGACGTCTGCCGGGTTGGTCACCATCGACACCGTACCAAGCAGCGGCAGATCGAACTTCGTTCGCAATTGCGCGGCACTGTGGAAAACCGGGCGCAGCTGGCTGGCGACGAATGCGAAAAGGAAGCCGGCAGCCAAGGCAGCCAAGGCAGCCGCAGGCAACAACATGAAACGGTTTGGCGACACCGGATTGGGCGAGACCCGCGGCGGATCGATCAGACGGAAGTCGGCCACGCCGGCCGTCGAGTCAAGTTCGCCCGACAGAGATGCCGACTCGCGGCGCTTGACCAGATCTTCGTAGTTCGCCTTGTTCACCGCGTAATCACGGTTGAGCTGCGACGCTTCAGCCTCCACCTGCGGAGCCGTCTTCGCAGACTCGCGGGCCTGGTTGTAGCGAGCAGAGTACTCAGCCACCCGGGCCTTCAGCGCAGCGACCTGCACTTCTGAGCTGGCCAGCAATCGGTTGAGCTCCTGCGACACGAGGCTGCTGCCATTGGCCGCAGCCATGGCTGGAGCCGCCATCGCTGCCTTGCGCAACTCCTTGACTTCTTTCTTCTTCTGATCTTCGAGGTCGCGCAACAGTTTGCGCGTCGTGACCACGTCGGGATGCTCTTCGGTGAACCGCTGTAACAGCGCGTCCAGGTTTTGCCGCTGGGTCGCGATCCGGGCATCGATTTCCGGCGTGGAGATGGACAGTGCAGATTCTTCAAGCAAGGAGTTCAACGAAGAGGAACCCACGCTTTGCGTTTTCTCGTTCATGAGTTGCTGCCGCGCGGAATCGCGCGCCTGTTCGGCTTCGCGGAGTTCAAGTCGCGCCTTTCCCAGTGCATCGGCCAACTGGCCAATGCGGGCAACTGAGTCAACCCCCTCGGCGGCTTGGCTTTCGATGTTGCGCAGCCTGAATTCCTTCAAACGCGTTTCCGCTTCCAGCAATTTGTTCTCGTAGGCCTTGATCTGGTCGTTGATAAACACTTTCGCCGTATCGGAGTCCTTGCGGCTGGCACCCAGGCTGGACTCGATGAAGATCGACACAAACGACTGGATGACGCGCTGGGCCCGGGCGGAGTCGGAGTCTCTGAACGACAAGGTATAGAGGTTGTCGCGGCCCACGGACTGGATCTGCAATTTGCTCATCAGCCCGGCCACCAAGGCCTCCTGCTCCGCTTTGGATTGGCTTTTCAGGTCCAGGTCGGCCATGCGCACCAGTTTCTCCACATTCGGACGGCTGATCAAGGTGCGGCTGAGCATCGTGACTTGTTGATCCACGTTGGGCTGCACTGCCAAGCCGGACATCAGCGGCTTCAGGATCGATTCAGTGTCGACATAGATCCGCGACGTCGCCTCGTACTGGTCCGGGATCAGGAACACGCCCACAGCACCCGCGACGGCCACCGACCACGCCACCAATATCGACGGCCAGCGGAAGCGCCACATGCTTCGGGCGTGGGTCGTCAACTGGGCTAATAGCTCTTCCATTCGGGTGATCGATCTGGGCTGTACGGGACGTGGAACGCAGACGCTTGAGAGCGTCAGGGGGCGCTAGGCGAGCACGCTGAAATCAGCAGGCGAACTCAGAAGAAGCTTTGCGGAATGATCAAGATATCGCCAGGTTTCATCTCGACATTAGCGGAGATGTCGCCGCGCTTGACCAGGTCCTTCAGTCGGACCGTGTACTGCTTGCTGCCATCGCGCAAGATCGTGGCGTCATTGCCAGCAGCAAAATCAGTGAGCCCTCCAACAGCGATCATCACGTCGAGTGCTGTCATTTTTTGCTTGTAGGCCAGCACCTGGGGTTTCGCGGCCTCCCCGACGACCCGAATCTGTTGGTCATAGGGCCCGACGAAACCCGTGACGATCACCGTCACCACCGGATCTCTGACGTACTTGCCGAGCAGCTTTTCAATATCCCGCGCGATTTCCACCGAGTTCTTGCCCTGGGCGACCAGTTCATCGATCAGAGGCGTGGAAAACTTGCCGTCAGGGCGCACCGGCACCGACATCGACAACTCCGGGTTACGCCAGACAATGATGTTGAGGTTGTCGCCGGGCCCGATGATGTAGCTGTAGTCCGGAGTCGATGCGTTGGTGGGGGCCAGCGGCAGGTTGCTGCTGGGGAGAAGGCCGCATGCGGAGAGCAACAGCGCCCCCACCAGGATCAACCCGCGTTGAATTCCCCGCCCCTTGAGCGTCGTGAACATACTCATGGTTCCTTCCCCTTTTTTCAGATTGACTCGGTTGGGCGATGGGGATCTACCCCGGATTTCGCACACGATTGTTATTTTTCGGTAACGAGAATCCACTCATTACCTTCAAGTGACGATGATGGCATGGTGAAAGCGGATGCAACAACGTTCGCACTGCAGAACGTGGCCAAAACACCGCGACGAACGTGAATTTTGGGCAGGCCGGCGCAGATCGCTGCACGCAACCGGGCCCCGCTTCACTGGGACTTGAGCATGTCGAGGTCAGATTCCACTGAGGCGTGGAAAAGCGGGATCAAAACCGTCACTTGCGTGCCTCGCTGCGGCTCGCTTGCCACCGAGATCTTGCCGCCAAGCTCGTGAATGTATTGCGAACTTTCGTAGGCGCCGATGCCCATCCCGGTCGACTTCGTCGACTGAAACGGCTTGAACAAGCGATCACGGATGAACTCGGCGGACATGCCGTGCCCGGTATCACCCACGACGATGCGAGCGCGGTCACCCTGGGTGTCGAGCTCGACCCACACCTGGCCCTGCGGGTCTGTCGCCTCGACCGCGTTGAGCACCAAGTGTCCGATGACGCGCTCGATGCGCTCCTCGTGTCCCCGCGCCATGGCAGGCTGAAGCAATCTGAGCTCAAGGCGTCTGCCGCGACTGATGGTGTGGGCTTCGATCCGGCGAACCACCGCAGCCAGATCGACACCAAAAGCGGTCCCGGCTGGCGTGGTGCCTTCCCGCAACTGCGCCATCAATTGCCGCATCTTCTCCAAGGAGTTTTCCACGGTATCCAGCATGTCCTGCTGAAACTCGGGGTTGGCATGCAGCCGCTTGGCGTTCTTCATCATCAGCGACAGCTGCGTCACGATGTTCTTCAGGTCATGCACCACAAACGCTGACATCCGATTGAACGCATCGAACTTGCGCACCTCCAGCAACGACTCGGTGGCCACCATCTGCGCAAGAAAGCTCGCTGCCTGGCGGCTCGCCGTCTTGAGCAGGTCGTGAACCTCCCAGTTCGCGTCCAGGGGCGTCCGCGATCGCAACAGGATGACGAATCCGATCAGCTTATCCCCGACGATCAATGGAACGATCAGCCACGACTGGGGTATTGCCTGCAGCCACGACGGCAGTGCGACGGACCCGTAGCGACCTGGGAACGAGCGGTATTCCTCCAGGTTGACGACCGCCTTGTCCCGTTCGAGCAGGCTGCACAGCTCGGAGTCTTCTTCCTCGGTGACCGGTGCAGCGTCCATGTTCAAGCGCACCGTCTGCCGAAAGCCGCTGGCTTCGGGGCGTTTCATCCACAAACCGCCGCCGGGGCTTTCAACCAAATCCGCCAACCCTCGGATGACCTGCTGACCCGTTTCCTGAGGCGTGCCCTGCGCGCAAAGTGCCTCGGTGAATTTCAACCACTCGTCCCGATAATCGTAACGATATCTAAAGAAATTCTTGCTGACGAATATTCTTAACTTTGCTCGAGCGGCCCCAGATACCGAAAGAAGCAACAAAAGTATCAGCGATGCAAAAACAATGCATATTTGTAGCGCCCGCCCCCAATCGCCACCAAAATATTTTACGTAATAACCAATCGCAGAAATGAATAGTAAATAAAGCCCGCATATCAACAATGTGGCGGAATGAAACGCGGCGGTGCGAGACACGCGCAGCCTCGACGCCCAGTCGATGCCCAGCCGCGAGGTGGAAACAAACAGCAGCGGCGCCATCAGCGCATGAACGGCACCTCTGATGCTTTGCGCATCCGCGTCGACGGTTCCGAAGATGACCGCCTGCGAATACATGTAAAGATCGAATGCGAACGAGCCAGCCAGCGCCGCGCTGACAGGCTTGACGCTCCAGCGGGAGTCGGGATCCACGTTCCTGAACACCTGCTCGATCAGCACGAGGCCGAGAATCGACAGCGACATCGACATCATCGGCAGCCCGCGAACTTGCAGGAACGAATCCTCAGGGTCGACGTAGCGCAGTACCTGCCCAGCAAGAACCACGGCCACCAGGCACAGTGCCGCCTTGCTCAGCGATGTCATGCCTCGCTCTGCGCTCGGTGATTTCTGCGGTCGAAGCAGCAGCAGGAATGTCAGCCACAAGCCATAGCGGCCGGCGTCGACCATGGACGCGAAGAACCCGAGCAGTTCGGAGCCCCGCAACACACTCGCCAGCGTCAACCATCCCCACATAGAACTGCAGCAGACAGCACCGAAGAGCGCCTTGCCTGCGCGGCCGGCAGGAACACGGCCTGCTCCGATTCGAAGCAGAGTCAGTGCGAACGCCAGATAGGCCAGGCCGACGAGTCCGAAGCCCCAGGCCATGAAGGTGTTGTCGTGAGGGCTCATTCGGCTAGCGTTCACGGCCGCAAACGCAGGCCTGAGGAGCAATCAAGGCGATCAGCAACGGAATCGATCCAATGGGCATCACAGGGGACGTCATGCGTGAGTGTCACGCTTGGCATCCAAGACATGACGTGCGATTTTTCGCGCAACACGGAAGCCGCATTCCACGATAGTTGCGGCATCGCCGGCAGCAGGCAAGCGTGTCGGAGCAGCAAAACCCGAACCCGCGTGCGAAAGGTCGCAGCAGCCCCCCTAGTCAGGGGATGCCGCAGGAGGGACGCCCAACAATAATTGCGGTGATGGTTGACCTCCGCTGCACAGGCGATGGGTCGCGCAGAAAGAGGACTCACCAAGTCCCAACCCAGTCTGATCAATGAGAGGCAGCCCACCATGAGGGTGTACCGACACGATGTATTGCCCAGTGCCCCAGCCGGCATGGTGGTAGACCTGTCATTGTGCTTTGTAGCCATGTTGCTGGCGGCATCGACCCTGACCAGCCGGTACATGACCATTCCTGACGCCGTCCCGGAGCGGCCACTCGTTTTGTTCGGTGCAATTTTCTTTGCACTTGTGATGGCACTGATGTACGCCCTGGTCGGACTGTACCGCCCCAAAACCATTTCGCTCAGTGCCAAGGCATTGCGCACGGCAGGTGCCATTTGTGTCGGTGGTTACGTGACCAGTCTGGTACTGCGATTTGTCGCAGACCGCGGCTACATCGAGCAATTGATTCCAGCCGCCATCTCTTACCTCGCCCTCGGATTGGTTCTTTCTCGCGCATGTTTTTACGTCATGCAGCGAGTGACCACGCTGCCGTCGGTACTGATTGTTGGCACAGGGGAAGAGGCTGAATCTATCGCCAATGAGTTGCAGTTGCCGGGGCGTACAGCCCGCAATGTGATCGGATTTTTTGCGACTTCGGAAAATTCTGAAGAAAAGAAGAACGGTATCCCCGTGTTCTCCAGCAAGTCCTCTCTCACTGACCTGGTATCTCGATACTCCGTCAAAGAAATCGTGATTGCAGTGCGAGAGCAACGAGGCGGCGCTATTCCAATGGACCAGCTGCTGGAATGTCGAATTCGCGGTGTGTCGGTGCTCAACCTCGCGGGCTTCAGCGAAAAAACGAAACGTGAAGTTCGCATTGACAGTTTGAAAGGCAGCTGGCTGGTCTACGGCGACGGTTTCGTGCAGGGCCAGATGAGACAGGTGATGAAGCGCGCGTTCGACATCATCAGCTCCACCGCGCTGCTGATACTTACAGCGCCCATCATGGCGTTGGCTGCATTGGCGATCTGGCTGGACAGTTCTGGACCCATCATTTATCGCCAAGCTCGCGTCGGCCTGGGCGGGCGTGTTTTCATGTGCATGAAGTTTCGGAGCATGCGCGCTGACGCAGAGCGAGACGGTGTAGCGCGATGGGCGGCAAAGAACGACCCCCGGGTCACTCGGATCGGCTCTTTCATGCGCAAAACCCGCATCGACGAGCTTCCGCAACTGTTCAGCGTGCTGTTCGGCGAGATGAGTCTGGTTGGGCCACGTCCTGAGCGACCGGCGTTTGTGGACCGATTGAAGGCAGAAATTCCGTTTTACGAATTACGCCACTCGGTTAAACCTGGTATCACGGGATGGGCGCAGGTTCGCTATCACTACGGCGACTCTCTTGACGACGCCAAGAAAAAACATCAATTTGACTTGTATTACGTCAAGAATAATTCGTTGTTTCTTGATGTATTGGTTTTGATCGAGACAGTAAGTGTGGTTTTATTCCGAGAAGGTCAATAAAAGGCTGCAAGGGAAATTTAATATCTGTCGCCCCTATTGATTTCAAAAGATAAACCAGCACCGGATCACAGCCTTATAAAAAGCAAGCTCCAAATAGCGAATGGGATTCCGCAGGGCAACGGGCAACCAGCGCAAATTGCACTGAATGAATGGAATGATTGACATGAAAAACGATCCGACGACCGAAGACTCCAGCTCAGTTGAGGAAGCGGTGACCTCAACATTGTCAGAAGGTCAGCAAGTGTCGGCGTCGCGCCGTCAACTGCTGCTGCGTGGGATTGTGAAAGGCTCCGCAATCGCCGCGACGGCAGTGCCTATCAAGTCCATGGCAACTGCTCCGCTGATTACCAACGATAACCCTGCGCACATTTGCTCAATTTCGGGTCAGCAATCCTTGGCGCACTCGCGGATGACGGGTCCCAAAACATGCGGCGGATACAGTTGCACTCACTATCAAGACATCAATAATTGGCCAAACTGCAATAGCACAACAAAGATAGCAACCAACTATTGCGACGGTATTAAATTTACTCAGAACGATAGCTTTAACAAGATATTTCCGGGTGGATCATCATCCAGCATGATCAGCATCCTCACAAGCAATCCAACAAGCGAAAGCGCGCATTGGATTACTGCGCTGCTGAATTCGATTAAACCTCAGGGAATCTATGTTTTCACACATACGAGCTCTGAGGTCCGAGCGCTTTACAGAAGCACCGATCGGGCTAACGCCTACAGCTTCTTCAAGAACAAAGTCTCCTGGAGAAGCTGATCATTGATTCAGCTTTTTAATTCGCTGATCGGATCCTTCAATAGCACATGCGCGTCCAAGGCAATCCAGCGAGCGCATTGCACTGGCGCCAGTGGGATGATGAATACGTTGTATTCAATGAGGTAGCAGGACAGACGCATGTTCTGGATACTCTCACGGCTTGCACACTGCTTTGTATCGAGGGCGGAGTCACTGACCTTCCAGCCCTGATAAAAGATGTGGCCACACACACTGCGCTAAGTGCCGATTCGGTCACAAAAGCCTTGCCATTCGTCTTGGAACAGTTATCCGGAGCTGCGCTCGTCGATATCATCGATTGATGATTCTTTTCGACGTCCCGCTCGGTGACCTCTGCCACCGACTGCGTGGCTCAGGCATCACCCTGAAAACGGGGCCGTTCAATTTCCGCGTCCGATCCCCAATTGCTTCTGTGGCGCAGGGCATGCACCTGCTGTACTCGGATTACCCGGTTTCGGCGAGTGCCGAATTTGTTGACTTTGACGTGCACATAGACGAAGCCAAGGGCTTGCGCCGCTGGTATCGACGTCAATCACGCTTTGTCTTCGACGGGGCTTCGCCTTTCACACCGCTGCCGGTCAGCCACGCCTTTCCTCTGCTGGAATGGTCGATGAACTGGTGTATTTCAACCCAGGCGCATCAGTATCTGATCTTGCACGCGGCGGTGATCGAACGGGACGGCTTGGCGGCTATCCTGCCGGCGCCACCAGGATCCGGCAAGAGCACGCTTTGCGCGAGCTTGATCTGTCGCGGCTGGCGACTGTTGTCTGACGAACTGACGCTGATTTCGATGTCCGATGGCAGCATCGTTCCGTTGTGTCGTCCCGTGAGCCTGAAGAATGAGTCGATTGACATCATTCGACGCTACGAGCCTTCCTCTGTATTCAGCAATGTGGTGCGCGATACCGCCAAGGGCACAGTCGCTCACATGAAGGTCGCTACGGATCATCTCGCCAAGGTTCATGTCAGCGCACGACCTGGCTGGGTCATCTTCCCAAAGTACGAATCCGGCGCCGACGCCCAGCTGACGCCTCGCTCGCGTGCGACCAGCATGCTGCAGCTGGCCCAGAACGCGTTCAACTACGGCGTGCTCGGAGCGGCTGGCTTCCAGGCTCTAGGGGGCGTGGTGGATCAAAGCGACTGCTACGACTTCGTCTACAGCCGCCTGGACGACGCCCTGCGCACCTTCGACGCCTTGGTGGCGTCTCGTCGGCCTTGAATCAGGATTTGCTGTCTCGGGTGTGGGCAGAGCCCACTCAGCGACCAACGCTCGGCTTCCGCGAGTGGGAATCGTTATTGGGGCAAGCACGCCAGGGCAATCTGCAGGGCCGGTTGGCACAGCATTTCATGGACCGAGGATGGCTGGATGAGGTGCCTGAAGGACCGCGCCATCACTTGCACAGTGCGCTTCATATCGTCAGACGGCAGCGCCTCGAAGTGGCCTGGGAAGCAGACTGCATTCGGCGCGCTCTGGCAACGGTTGACACACCCATCGTGCTGCTCAAGGGGGCGTCGTATGTGCTGACCGACCTGCCTCCGGCGCGTGGACGAATCTTCAGTGACGTGGACATCATGGTGGCCCGCTCGCGCATCGGTGAGGTCGAGGGCGCGCTGTTCGCCGCCGGCTGGCTCAGTGCGGAGCGGGACGCGTACAACAACCGTTACTACCGCGAATGGATGCATGAAATCCCGCCCATGCAGCACGTGCAGCGCGGCACGACCATCGACGTGCATCACACCATCACACCGCCGACCTCTCGCTTCAAGATAGACGGCGCTGAGTTGATGGGCCGGATTCGGCCGATTCCCGGACAGCCCGGTCTCTACACGCTGCACCCGGTCGACATGGTGCTGCACAGCGCGGCGCATCTGTTCATGGAGGGGGAGTTCGGCCGGGGTTTGCGCGACCTGCTCGATCTGAATGATCTGGTGATTCATTTTTCTCGCGAGCCAGCCTTCTGGGACGAATTGCTCGATCGCGCCGCGCAACTTGGATTACAGATCCCGCTGTCGCATGCGCTGATCCACTTGAACCGGTTGTTTGCGACCGCCGCGCCAGAGCACCTGCACCCGCGGATTCGATCGCTCGATAACAGCCTCGTGTCCAGGCATCTGATGTCTGCCCTGTTGGGCATTGCGCTGCGGCCCGAACACCCGCATTGCGACGGACCTTTGACAGGTTTGGCGCGCTGGCTGCTCTACGTCCGATCGCATCATCTTCGGATGCCGATGTACCTGGTGGTGCCGCACCTGGTGCGCAAGGCATTCATGCGGTTGAAGAAGAAGGACGAGGTACGCTGATGGCGATGAACCCCGCCCGCAAACCCTTGCGCAAGACGCTGATGGCCATTGCACTGATGTGCTTCGCGGTCGCTGCCGGCGCCGCCGATGCGCTGCCTGCGTTGATTGCGAAGCTCAAACCCTCCGTACTGGCCGTGGGCTTCTACAAGGAAACCCAGAACCCGCGCTTCGGCTTCAGCGGCACCGGCTTCGTCGTTGGCGATGGCAATCTGCTCATCACCAATGCACATGTGATTGCACGCACGTTGGACGATGGTGCAGGAGACAGCAGCCTGGTTGCCTACACGCCGGGCTCGTCAGGGCAAGACGGCCTGCGTCGCCTCGAGGTGATCGAAGTCGACAAAGCACACGACCTGGCCCTGCTCCGCTTCGAAGGAGGCGCCATGCAGGTTCTTACCTTGGACGCGACACAGGCTGGTCGCGAAGGGCAAGCTGTCGCATTCATCGGATTCCCACTGGGAAGCAACCTGGGTCTGTCACCCGTGACCCACCGCGGCATCGTCTCAGCCATCACATCGGTGGCCCTGCCCAGCCCCAGCGCGCGGCAGCTCGACAGCCGCGCCATCAAAGCCCTGAAGGACGGGGCATTCGAATTGCTACAACTCGACGCGACGGCCTACCCCGGCAACAGCGGCGGCCCCGTGTTCGATGCAGAGACAGGCGCTGTCGTCGGCGTGATCAACATGGTGGCCCTGAAAGGCACCCGGGAGTCTGCGCTGACACACCCGTCGGGCATCAGTTACGCCATTCCGGTGGAACACGTGTTGCGATTACTTGCGCGCAACGAGCGCAAGTAATCGCCCTGGACCGGCCGATTCAGTCGGACGAAGCGATCGCGGGAGCGTCAGCGTCTTTCCACTGAATGCCCAGCCGACGCATCAGGTCATACAGCGTCGGGCGGGTCACGCCCAGCAGCTCTGAGGCCTTGACGATGTTGCCATTGGCACGCGCCAGCGCCATCACGATCGCCCCACGCTCGGCCTGATCGCGCACCGTGCGCAGGTCGAGCACCGGCTCTGCCGCTCCGGCAGCCTCGGCAGATCGGGGCAGATTGAGGTCGTCGCTGGTCACGCGATTGCCCTCGGCCATGATCGACACCCGCTTGATGGCATTGAGCAGTTCCCGCACGTTGCCGGGCCAGCCGTAGGCATCGATGGCCGACAGCGCATCGTCGGTGAAGCTCAGCGCGCTGCGGCCTTGCTCCCGGGCAAAGCGCCGCAGAAAAGCCTGCGCCAGCAGCACCGCATCCCCCTGCCGCGCACGCAGCGGCGGGATCTCGACGACGATTTCGGCCAGTCGGTAGTACAGGTCCTGGCGGAAACGGTTCGTCTTGATGAAATCGTCCAGATCTTGGTGCGTCGCACACACGACGCGGACATCGACCGGAATGCCCTGCCGACCGCCGATGCGCTCGACCGTGCGCTCTTGCAGAAAGCGCAGCAGTTTGGCCTGCAGCGCCATCGGAAGGTCGCCGATCTCATCGAGCATCAGGGTGCCACCGTGTGCCGTTTCGATGCGCCCGACGGTTGTTTTGGCCGCCCCCGTGAAAGCGCCCTTTTCGTAACCGAACAGTTCGCTTTCCAGCAAGTTTTCGGGAATGGCTGCGCAATTGATGGCCACGAACTTGCCGCTGCGCTTCGAGGCCCGGTGCAGCGCGTTGGCCAGCACCTCCTTGCCGGTGCCGCTTTCGCCGAGCAGCAGCACGGTCGCATTGCTAGGCGCCACCTTCTCGACGGTACGGCCGATGCGCAGCATCTGCTGATCGCGTGTGATGAGCCCACCCGTCGGATCGGGAAGCTGCATGTCGCGCAGACGTCGGTTCTCGCTTTGCAGATCGAACAAGCGAAACGCACGGCCGATGATCAGCCCCAGCATGTCAGGATCAAAAGGCTTGGGCAGGAAATCGTAAGCGCCCAGGTCGATGGCCCGCAACGCGTTGGCCTGATCGTTCTGCCCCGTCAGCACGATCACCTTGACGTCGGGGTTGAGCTCCATCATTTGCTCGAGCAGCTTGAAGCCCTCCTGGACTGAATCGGGGTTGGGCGGCAGGCCGAGGTCCATCGTCACCACGGCGGGCGCATGGCGGCGGAACTGCGCAATCGCGCTGACGCGATCGTCGGCAGTGACGGACTCAAAGCGATCCAGCGACCATTTGATCTGCTTCTGAAGTGAGAGGTCATCCTCCACAATCAGCAATGGTGGCCGCGTGTCCGAAGTCATGGTCATCCGAAAATATAGCGTCGAGAACCCCGTGTCCTCCGCTTGAATTCTCACACTCACCTTCGCTGACACCGACGCCTTTTATTGATGAATATGTGGCAATGCGCGCCAATGTCGCGGCCCTCACCCGCGTCCGATGCGCGCAAGCGCCCTCTGGAGTGACTCCCATGCAGCAAGCAGGCAGCCTTTTCGTGGTCGCAGCGCCCAGCGGTGCGGGCAAATCCAGCCTCGTCAAGGCGCTGCTGGAGATGGATTCCCGCCTCGGCGTCTCGGTGTCGCACACCACGCGACCGCCTCGCGGACAGGAACAAGAAGGGCGCGAATATCACTTCGTCAGCGAGCCCGAGTTCCGCACGATGATCGCTGCCGGGGAATTCATTGAATGGGCCGAAGTGCACGGCAACCTCTACGGCACCTCTCACGCTGCGGTGGACAGCCGGATTTCACAAGGCCACGACGTGGTGCTGGAGATCGACTGGCAAGGTGCGCTGCAGATCAAGCAGTTGTTCCCTGACACCGTGCTGGTGTTCATCCTGCCACCCAGCTGGGAGGAGTTGGCGCAACGTTTGAATCGGCGCGGCGAAGATCATCCGGATGTGATCGCGCAACGCCTGATCAACGCACGACATGAAGTGGCCCAGGCCCGGTATTTCGACTTTGTTATCATCAACTCCCTGTTCGAAACGGCGGTTTTCGATCTGAAAACCATCGTTCATTCGCAACGACTGCGTTACGCGGTGTTGTCCAAGAACAAGCCCGCCGTATTTCAGGCACTGAACCTCGATTGACCCTTGGGTCGAGGTTGCCACCGTCACATTTCTGGAGCACCGCATGGCCCGCATCACTGTGGAAGATTGTCTCGTTCAGATTCCCAACCGATTCCAGCTGGTGCTGGCGGCCACCTACCGCGCCCGCATGCTGAGCCAAGGCCACGCCCCGAAGATCGAAACCAAGAACAAGCCCGGTGTGACCGCATTGCGCGAGATCGCTGCCGGTGAGATCGGCATCGAGATGCTGCGCAAGGTGCCGGTCTGAGCAGCAACCGGCACGCACCACGTCGAACGGCCCTGTGGGGCCGTTTTTTGTTGCCTGGAGCCTTCCTGGATGACGGCCGGATGCCGCGCTCATTCATTACGGGATAAATTAGGCGGATGGGCAATCTGATCGGTGACACCGTCAAGGAGGCGATCAACGCTGTACGGCGTCGCCCGAGCCCGGCAACGGCGCCCACCGATGCCGCTGCCGCGTCGTTCGACGCGCTGACCAGCAAACTCGACTACCTGGACCCGGCCGACATCCGCCGGGTCCGCGACGCCTACCGCTTCGCCGACGAAGCGCACCTGGGCCAGTACCGCGCGAGCGGTGAGCCCTACATCACGCACCCGATCGCGGTCGCCGGCCTGTGTGCCGAATGGAAACTCGACGCCCAGGCCATCATGGCCGCGTTGATGCACGACGCGATGGAGGACTGCGGCATCACCAAGGCCGAGTTGATCGAGCGCTTCGGTGCGCCGACGGCCGAACTCGTCGACGGGCTGACCAAGCTCGACAAGCTGCAGTTCTCGACCCGTGAGGAATCGCAGGCGGAGTCTTTCCGCAAGATGCTGCTGGCGATGGCGCGCGATGTGCGCGTGATCCTGATCAAGCTCGCTGACCGGCTGCACAACATGCGCACGATGGAGTCGGTCGCCGCCGACAAGCGCGTACGCATCGCCCGCGAAACACTGGACATCTATGCGCCCATCGCGCACCGTCTGGGGTTGAACCAGACCTATCGCCAACTGCAGGAGCTTTCCTTTCAATACTTGCGGCCGTGGCGCTACACCGCCTTGTCGAAAGCGGTGTTCAAGGCGCGGGGCAACCGGCGCGACCTGGTCGAGCGCATCCAGCGTGATGTCGAGAAGTCGTTCACCCAGGCCAAACTCAAAGTGCAGGTCTACGGCCGAGAAAAGACGCTGTTTTCGATCTACGGAAAGATGCGTTCCAAGCACCTGAGCTTCGCCCAGGTCAGCGACATCTTCGGCTTCCGCATCGTCGTTGCCACGCTGCCCGAGTGCTATCTCGCACTCGGTGTGCTGCACCAGCTGTACAAGCCGCTGCCGGGGCGCTTCAAGGACTACATCGCGATCCCGAAAGCCAACGGCTACCAGTCGCTGCACACCACCCTGGTCAGCCCGCTGGGCACCGCGGTCGAGTTCCAGATCCGCACCGAACCCATGCATGCCGTGGCCGAAAAGGGCATCGCCGCGCACTGGATGTACAAGGCCAAGGGCAACGGCCCGCAGCACGCGCAGGAAGCGCAGCGCCTGGGCGCGATGTGGCTGCAGTCGCTCATCGACATCCAGGACGAAACCCGCGACGCGAGCGAGTTCCTCGAACACATCAAGATCGATCTGTTCCCCGACGCGGTGTATGTGTTCACGCCAAAGTCGAAGATCCTGGCCTTGCCGCGCGGCGCCACGCCGGTCGATTTCGCCTACGCGATCCACTCCGATGTCGGAGACCACTGCGTGGCCGCCAAGGTCAATGGCGAGCCGGTGGCACTGCGCACCGAGTTGCGCAGCGGCGACGTCGTCGACATCGTCATCGCGCCCGGCGCACGGCCGAACCCGGGCTGGCTGAACTTCGTGCGCACCGGCCGCGCCCGCTCGAAGATCCGGCACCACCTGAAGACGATGGAGCAGGAGGAGTCACAGGACCTCGGCGCAAAGATGCTGGCCCAGGCGCTGCGCGCCGAAGGCATGGCGATGCCGCAGGACGATGGCCCCAGCGCGCTGCCGTCCGTCTGGGCTGCACTGCTGCGCTGGAGCGGCAACCGCAGCCGCGAAGAATTGCTGACCGACATCGGCGTCGGCCGCAAGATCGCATCGATCGTCGCCAAGCGCATGGCGCGCCTGCTGACCGAGCACGGGGTGCGACCCGATGCGGTGACGTTGACGCTGGGCCGCTACAGCGCCGACGAGGCCACGCCATCGCAAGGCATGGTGCTGATCGATGGCAGCGAAGGTGCATCGATCCAGCTGGCCACCTGCTGTCGACCGATTCCGGGCGATTCGATCCTGGGCTACCTGGGCCGCGGCGAGGGACTGCAGATCCACACCGCGGACTGCGCCGTCGGCAAGCGTTTACTGGGGCGCGACAGCGAGGACGGACTGAACGTGGATTGGGCCGAGCAACCCACGCGCGCCTTCGAAACGGGCATCGCCCTGCTGCTGAAGAACGGCAAGGGCGTGCTGGCCGAAGTGGCCACTGCCGTGGCAGCAGCTGAAGCCGACATCACCCACATCGACATGGGGGATCAGGCCGCCGCAGAGACGGCCGAACTGAAGCTGCTGCTGGCCGTGCGCGATCGGCTGCATCTGGCCGATGTGATGCGCACGCTGAAACGATCGGCCGCGGTGCTGCGCATCAGCCGCATCAAGCCCTGAGTCTGCGCGCGCTCGATATTCAAGTGATGCCAGGGCCCGGGTAACTCACCGCCAGCACCTCGACCATATCCACACCGGCCGGCGTCTGCACACGAACTTCATCGCCGACGCGGGCACCAAGCAGCGCGCGCGCCATCGGCGCGATCCAGCTGATTTCACCGGCTGCACTGTCGGACTCGTCGACGCCCTTGATCGTGATCGTGCGCTCCTCGTCGTGGGCATAGCCGTAGCGCACCGTGGCACCGAAGAACACCTGATCGGCACCATGGTGCACTGACGGATCGACCACCTCGGCAATGTCCAGCCGCTTGGTCAGAAAGCGGATGCGGCGGTCGATTTCGCGCAGCCGCTTCTTGCCGTAGAGATAGTCGCCGTTCTCGGAGCGGTCGCCATTCTTCGCGGCCCACGACACGATCTCGACCACCTTGGGGCGCTCCTCATCGAGCAGGCTCAGCAACTCGGCACGCAACCGGGCGTAGCCGGCTGGCGTGATGTAGTTCTTGACCCCCGCTGGCATGGCGGGCGCAGACGAGTCGGTGTCGTCGTCATCGGCGTCGTCGGATTCCTTGGTGAAGGCTTTGTTCATGGGCGATGGTCTCAAGGCGTGAAGTTCAGTGATGCGGTTCAGCCGAAACGGCCGTGCAGAAACCAGCCTTGCGCGTCCTCGGCCACCGACAGCGGCAAACGGGCCCGGTACAGCCACACGAGCGCACCGTCCGGCGTCTGCGCGATGAAGTAATCGCGCCCGGCAAGTGGCGCATCCCACCAGCCCGCCTCGATGCGCTCCGGGCCGCGCAACAGCTGCAGCGGCTGCCCGTCGAGCCAAGGCCGTGATTGTCGTTCGGACAGGCGCAATGGCTCATCGAGCAGCCAGATCGGGCGTGGCACGGTGGCCGCCCGAACCGCGCGGCACTCGCGCTCCGGCGCCGCAGCCCGAGCAGGCGATGGTCGCCGCCTGGTGTGACCTGCGCTCGCCTCCACGGCATCGACCGACACCGCATGGAGCACCGCATCGCGCTCGGGACGGTGATCGGCCATCGGCCGCAATTGCTGCACCTGAGCTTCTCCCAGTCGAGCCTGCAGGCGCTCGATCAGCCGGACCAATCCTTCACGCTCGCCACGCGCCGAGGCAAACAGCTCTGCGCTGGACGGCGAGCCCCGGACCACGTCGGCGCAATGCAGGCGCAGTTCAAGCGTCGGGGCGGGCAATGACAGATGCGCCAGCCGCTCGCGCAGCAGCAACGACAGATGGGCCGCATCGCACGATGCTTCGGCCAACGCAAGGGACAGCTCGGTGGCCACCGGTATGTCGCCCTCCTGCCGGCGATACCGCTCGTGGTGCATGTACAGCGTGCAGCGCCGCACACGTCCCTGCTGTGCACGCGCCCAGGCCAGCAAGGATTCGATCAGCCACTGGGCACCAGGCAACAACAAAGCGGTGGTGTCCGCGCGGGTCATCAACTCGAGGCGGGCATCGAAGGTCTCGGGCAACGTGATCCAGGCCGGCGTGGGCTCGCAGCGGGCGCCCAGCACCGTGTCGATCTCATCGAGCAAGGCGGGTCCGAAACGGCGCCGCAAAGCCGGGCGCGGCAGGCGGCACAGGGCACCGAACGTGCCCAGGCCCATGCGATCGAGCGCCTCCCACTGCGCGCGACCCGCATCGATCAGCCACAACGGGGCGGCCACCAGAAGCTCTTCGAGCTGCGCCCGATCGGCCGCATGCAACTCGTCGCTGCTGTTGCCGGTGCAACGCGCCAGCACGGCCGCGCCTTTGGCCGTGGGTGCACTGGCGAATTGAACCGTGCAGTTCAGCGGCTCCAGCGCTGTGCGCAGACGCTGCAGCAACGCAGACAGGCCGCCAAAGTAGCGCAGGCTGGCCTGCACCTGCAACAGCACCGTGGCCGGCCTGGCGAGATCGGCCCAGCAGACCGCAGGCGTGAATGCCAGCGCCACATGTGCCGCGCGGGTGATCATCTGCCAGTCGCGTGCCGCATCGATGCGCCCCAGCAGCAGTTGCGGCACCAGCGCCAGTGCAGTGACACGCTGCTGTCCTGGCCGCACGCCCAGCCGCTGTGCTGCAGGGTTGCACATCAGCACCCCACGAGAGTCCATCAGTGCCGCAGGCTGCGCGCGTTGATCCGAGGGCAGCACGGCCAGCCATGATTCGAACGACAGACGCGGCAGGTGCAGCGCGATCCACAACATGCTCCAGCCCACGCGACAAGATCAGATCAGGCTGATGAAGGTGGCGCCCGGTAGCGGCACCGCATCGACACGGCTCGATCGGGCCGGACTGCCGACGGCGCCAGATTCGCGGCCATGCGGCCCGACGGACCCTGGGTCGGGTTGCACCGCGTCGCGCTGACGCCCCCAGGCCTGCTCGCGCAAGGCCGCTGACAGCACCGGCGGCAAGTTCAGCAGGATCGGCGATGCCAGCGGTGGCCCGCGTCGCTTCAGTATCTTCAGCTCCAGCCGGTCGGCGCCGCTTGCGCGCAGCGCCAGCCGCAGCGGTGCGGTGGTGGGACGCTGCTGGGCCGACCACTCCCGCAACACGAAAGCCGGTCCGTCGTGCGCCTGTGCCGCCAGTTGCAGACGGCGCAGCCGATCAGCACGCAAGCGAGGTGGCAGCCAGGCCAGCACCGCACCGACGTGACCGCTCTTCAAGGCCTGCTCGAAAGCCCACAGGCTGTCGGAACCGGGGATGACCCGCGCGCGGGTGTGCACGACCAGCAATTGCCCTACATCGAAACCCAAGTGCGCGAGTGCCTGAGCGGACAGCTTGGCCGGTGGATCGAACAGCATCACCAGGCGACCTTGCTGCTGCATGGCGGTCAGGCCAGGACCGAGCAAGCGGATCTCGCCGACCCCGGGGTGCGGCAGCAGCAGTTCGGTCAGTACGCGGTGCGGCCAGCCTCCGCCAGGCAACTGCACATCGAGTGCGCCAAAGCCCGTGGGCCAGGCCCGGTCGACTGCGCTTTCCATCTGATCGCCACGCCACAGCACCGGGCGCAGACGCTCAGGGAGGGCGTCGAATGCAGAAGATCTGCCGACAGCGGCAGGTGGAAGTGGCACAGAAGGGGACGGCATGGCAGCCCAATATACTGTTTATTTGTACAGTACATATGGACCATGAGGCTCAACCCCTTCCCCATAAACAAGAACCCCTCCCGACCGTGACGGTGGGAGGGGCCAGATGGCTGACGCCACCTATTCGGAGCGCCGGAGGGTGAGAGTCCTTTGCTCCTGGGCGCAGTGACTGCGCCACGGGTTGGCCTGCTTGGCAGGCATGATCACAGTACGCCTGCTGCGTGTGAAGTGCAAGCGTTGTTTCAGATTCCCACCTGGGTCAGGGTTGCGCCCGCATGATGTGCTCGAACACTGCAGCCACCTTGCCTTCCACCGCGGCATCCATCGCGATCGTGCGGCCCCATTCGCGCGATGTCTCGCCAGGCCACTTGTTCGTGGCGTCCAGCCCCATCTTGCCGCCCAGGCCACTGACCGGCGAGGCAAAGTCGAGGTAGTCGATCGGCGTGTTCTCGACCAGCGTGACATCGCGCACCGGGTCCATGCGGGTGGTGATGGCCCAGATCACGTCGGGCCAATTTCGAATGTCCACGTCGTCGTCGGTCACCACGATGAACTTGGTGTACATGAACTGCCGCAGGAAGCTCCACAGGCCGAACATCAGCCGCTTGGCGTGGCCCGGGTAGGACTTCTTGATGCTGATGATCGCCATCCGGTAGCTGCAGCCCTCGGGTGGCAGGTAGAAATCGGTGATCTCCGGAAACTGCTTTTGCAGGATCGGCACGAACACCTCATTCAGCGCCACGCCCAGGATAGCCGGCTCGTCGGGCGGCTTGCCGGTGTAGGTGGAGTGGTAGACCGGATCGCGACGATGCGTCAGGCGGCTGACCTCGAACACCGGGAACCAGTCCTGCTCGTTGTAATAGCCGGTGTGGTCGCCGAACGGGCCTTCCAGCGCATACAGGTAGCCACCGACTTCCTTCAGGGGCACGCCATGTTCGCTGTGCCCGGTGTAGCCAGGCGCAGCGACCGGAATGTGGCCTTCGAGCACGATCTCGGCACTGGCGGGCACCTGCAGCATCACGCCCGCATCGCCAACGCCCGAATCGACCACCTCGGTGCGGCTGCCACGCAGCAGGCCGGCGAACTGGTATTCGCCCAGGGTGTCGGGCACCGGCGTGACGGCCCCCAGGATGGTTGCCGGATCGGCGCCCAAGGCCACGACGATCGGAAACGGCTGGCCGGGATTGGCACGGGCGAAGTCGCGGAAATCGAGCGCCCCGCCCCGATGCGCCAGCCAGCGCATGATGACCTGATGCCGCGCGATCACCTGCTGGCGGTAGATGCCCAGGTTCTGCCGGCGACGCGGATTCGGCCCGCCCTGCGGCCCGCGCGTGACGACCAGCCCCCAGGTGATCAGCGGCCCCACATCGCCCGGCCAGCAGGTCTGCACCGGCAGCAGGCCGAGCAGATCGATGTCTGCAGCGTCGATGACAACCTGTTGGCAGGCCGCCTGACGCACCACAGCCGGCTTCATGTCCCACAGCGACTTGACCAGGTGCAGCAGCCGGCCGGTGTCTTTCAGGCCCTTCGGCGGCTCGGGCTCCTTCAGGCTGGCCAGCACACGGCCAATGTCACGCAGTTCGCCGACATCGGCCGCGCCCATGCCCATCGCAACCCGCTTTGTCGTTCCAAACAGGTTTGTCAAGGCCGGAATTTTGTAACGCCCCCCCGAATCGAGGGGGCGCTCGAACCACAGCGCTGGGCCACCGGCCCGCAGCACCCGATCGCTGAGCGCTGTCATCTCAAGCCGCGCCGACAGGGGCTCAGCGACGCGTCGGAGTTCGCCAGCCGCTTCCAGGCCAGCGCAAAACTCCCGGAGGTCGCGATATTTCATATCTATTTGTAGTTAGAGATCGTTATCTAATGGTTGACTGGTTATATTTTTGCTTTCTAGAATTCCGCCCAACAGTGCTTGATGGGTGTTAACCCTAGTAAGCACTCATTCATCTGAAAGGCATCGAGCGAATTCGTAGCGGGCTCAGTCGGTCATGAAAACCGGCCCGAACCGCCAGCGCGACCGATTATGTTCGGCGCGCCGCTCGAAGAAGCTCCGCAGGCCAGTGCCTGAGTGGGGCCGAGAGGCAAGTGAGACATGTCCATCGTTGAGAAGCTTTCGTCGACAGTCCAGCACTGGGGCCGTGCCTCGGTGCGCTCGACCGTCGTGTTCCTGCAAGACGTGGCGCACGGTCTGCTGGAAGTCAGCCACAACACGCTGGCCCTGCTGGGCCTGATCGCCGTGGCACTGGTGGTCTTCGTGGCCGGCCACTCCGAACTGCGGCACACCGTCGAAATGCAGGCGCTGGGTTGGCTGCAGGCACGCCAGGTGGCCCGCACCGATCCGGCCGAGCAACTGGCCAGTGACCTGAAAGAGCCCGATGCGATCGCGCGTGCCACCGCCAGCGATCCGAAAGAGCTGACGCGCCAGCAGGCCGCCGTCGCGCAATGGCTGGCACGACGCTACAAAGTGGCGCCCGAGCCGGTCAGCCGACTGGTCACCGAGGCTTGGCAGGTGGGTGCCCGCGTTGGACTGGACCCCACACTGATCCTGGCGATCATGGCGATCGAGTCCAGCTTCAATCCATTTGCCCAGAGTTCCGTCGGTGCGCAGGGGCTGATGCAGGTGATGACCCGCGTGCACGATGACAAGTACGAGGCCTTCGGCGGCAATTTTGCGGCCTTCGATCCGGTCACCAACCTGCGCGTCGGCGTGCAGGTACTCAAGGAATGCATCACCCGCGCGGGTGGCGTCGAAGCGGGTCTGCGCTCGTATGTGGGGGCAGCGAACCTGGACGACGATGGGGGCTACGCAGCCAAGGTGCTGAACGAGCAAGCCCATCTGCTGGCCGTCGCCAGCGGCAAGATGGTGGCGGTCAATGCCCCCAACGTGGTCAGCTCCGTCCCGCATGCCGCCGTGGAAACTGAAGCGCCGGCCACGCCCATCAGCGACACTCCCGAGCGGAAGGTCGACGAGCAGCTGGCCTCGTTGCACTGAACCCGAGAAAATACAGCCTTGCGGTGCTGGCAAGCCATGGCCCGCCGAGGCGCTGAAGCTCATTGCTCGTGCGATATTCCGTCGCACCCTGATCCCTGAATTCCCGTCGCAGAGGACCGTTTCATGTTCGACCGCAGCCAGTCCACTCTCGCCCACATCGACCCAGAACTGTGGTCGGTCGTGCAGCGCGAAAACCAGCGCCAGGAAGATCACATCGAGCTGATCGCTTCCGAGAACTACACCTCGCCTGCCGTGATGCAGGCGCAGGGCAGCCAGCTGACCAACAAATACGCCGAGGGCTACCCCGGCAAGCGGTATTACGGTGGCTGTGAGTTCGTCGACATCGCTGAACAACTCGCCATAGACCGTCTGAAAGAGTTGTTCGGTGCCGGTTACGCCAACGTGCAGCCCAATTCCGGCTCGCAGGCCAACCAGGCAGTGTTCTTCGCATTGCTGCAGCCGGGCGACACCATCATGGGCATGAGCCTGGCCGAGGGGGGCCACCTGACGCACGGCATGCCGCTGAACATGAGCGGCAAGTGGTTCAAGGTCGTCAGCTACGGCCTGAATGCCCAGGAAGAGATCGACTACGACGCGATGGAGCGCCTGGCGCACGAGCACAAGCCCAAGCTGATCATCGCCGGGGCATCGGCTTACGCGCTGCGCATCGACTTCGAACGCTTTGCCAAGGTCGCGAAGGCCATCGGCGCGCATTTCATGGTCGACATGGCCCACTACGCCGGCTTGATTGCCGCTGGCGTCTACCCGAACCCACTGCCACACGCCGATGTGGTGACGTCCACCACCCACAAGAGCCTGCGCGGCCCGCGCGGTGGCATCGTGCTGACCAACCACGAGGACATCGCCAAGAAGATCAACAGCGCGGTATTCCCCGGCCTGCAAGGCGGCCCGCTGATGCACGTGATCGCCGGCAAGGCAGTGGCCTTCAAGGAAGCGCTGTCGCCGGAATTCAAGGCCTACCAGCAGCAGGTGGTGACAAACGCCAAGGTGTTGGCCGAGACCCTGATCTCGCGTGGCCTGCGCATCGTCAGCGGCCGCACCGAAAGCCATGTGATGCTGGTCGATCTGCGGCCAAAGAACCTGACCGGCAAGGAAGCCGAGGCCGTTCTGGGTCTGGCGCACATGACCTGCAACAAGAACGGCATCCCGAACGACCCGCAAAAGCCGATGGTCACCAGCGGTATCCGGCTGGGCACGCCAGCGTTGACCACGCGCGGCTTCAAGGAAGAGCAGACGCGCATCACCGCCCACCTGATCGCCGACGTGCTGGACAACCCGCACGACGAAGCCAACCTCGCTGCAGTACGCAGCAAGGTGGCCGCGTTGACACGCGATTTCCCGGTGTACCGCTGAAGCCCCTCGCTTCGGTGTGCTGATCGGTCCCGGCCCGTCCTGTTGAACACTCAGCGACGGGCCTTTTCACATGCGTTGTCCCTACTGCAGCCACGAAGACACGCAGGTCGTCGAGACCCGTGAGTCCGACGAGGGCGACGTGGTACGCCGTCGTCGCCGTTGCCACAGCTGCGACAAGCGCTTCACCACCTACGAGCGCGCCGAGATCGCGCTGCCCGCCGTCGTCAAGAAGGACGGCACGCGTGCCGAATTCGACCTGTCGAAGCTGCGTGCGTCGATGACGCTGGCGCTGCGCAAACGGCCGGTGAGCGTCGAGCAGATCGACGCCGCGCTCGAGCGCATGCAGGAAAAGATCCTCAACAGCGGCGCCAAGGAGGTGCCGTCAACGCGGCTGGGTGAACTGGTCATGCGCGAGCTCAAGCGCATCGACAAGGTGGCCTATGTGCGCTTCGCATCGGTCTACCGCAGCTTCGAGGATGTCGACGAGTTCCGGCAGCTGATCCGCGACATCTGAGCGCAAGTCAGCAGCATCTCCAACGCCTGAACATTCACCCCCGAGTGAGGGCCCTCCCCCGAGGACAGCTCGACCCCACCTCCAGGGGTCGCACGGCCCGGACGTGATTTCTACAGTGAGCCCATGGACTCACTGCATCGCACCACCCAGCCCACGAAGCGGCAGCGCGGCATCACGCTGGTGGAAGCAGCCATCACACTGGCGATCCTGGCGGTGCTGGTCTGCAGTGCCGCTCCCAGCTTCAGCGGCCTGATCGAGCGCCAGCGCCTGGGCGGCCTGGCGGCCCAGCTGGCCACCGATGTGCAATTCGCGCGCAGCGCATCGGTGTGGCGCAACGAGCCGCTGCGCCTGAGCATCTACAGCGCCAGCGGAGGCACGTGCTATGTGCTGCACAGCGGCGCGCACAACCAGTGCTCCTGCACCGCCCACACCCTTGCCGCGACCTGCACCGCCGAGGCGGTGCAACTCAAAACGGTAAGCGTGCCCGCATCGACCGGCCTGAGCGTGCAAGCCAACGTCGCGTCGATCCTGTTCGATCCACTCCACGGCACCAGCACACCTGCCGGCACGCTGCGGGTGGTATCGACGACAGCCGGCTCGATCCACCACATCGTCAACGTGCTGGGGCGCGTGCGCACCTGCACACCCAGCGGCAGCCCAGCCTTGCCGGGCTACCGCACCTGCTGATCCTTCACCCACCGAGGAAGCCGCCATGTCACAGCCTGCATCGATTGCACCGCCCTCACCTTCACGACAACAATCACGCGGCTTCACCTTGATCGAATTGATGATCTGCGTCGCCGTCATCGGCGTGCTGTCGTCGGTGGCCTACCCTGCCTTCAGCAGCACGATGGCGAGTACACGGCGCTCCGATGCCTTGCTCGCACTGATGAAAGTGCAACTGCTGCAGGAGCGCTTCCGATCTGAACATCCGAGCTATGCCGAGCTGTCGCAGCTCGGCATGGGCAGCGCACCGCCGTCCCGGCACTACGACATCGCGATACTGAATCCATCCGCAGACGGCTATGTGGTGCACGCCGCGGCCATCGGCAGCCAGCAGCGGGACACGCGCTGCCGACACCTGAGGCTCACCGTCGAGGGGCTCAACGTCAGCTACGCCTCTGGCGCCACTGAGGCCACAGACAACAGCGCAGCGCTGAACGATCGCTGCTGGAGGCTCTGAGATGGTGCGTGCGCCTGAACCAGCCAGGCAACAAGCTGGCGTGTCGCTGGTCGAGCTGCTGATCGGCATCACGATCGGCCTGTTCATCGTCGGTGCCAGTCTGACGGCGTTGCAAATGCAACTGCGCGAGAGCCGCACACTGATCGCGCAGAACCGGTTGATGCAGGACTTGCGCGCGGCTGCCGATCTGATGGCCCGTGATCTGCGCCGTGTGAGTTATTGGGGTGCAGCCGATCACGGTGTGTGGCCACCGACGGGCTTCGCAGGTGCGGCGATCAACCCGTACACCGCCATGACCACATCGGGCTCCGCGGTTGCCTTTCGCTATTCCCGCGATACGGTGGAAAACGACCTGGTCGACAGCAACGAGCAGTTCGGTTACCGGTTGCGCAACGGCGTCCTCGAAATGCAGCTGGGCACCGCCCCATGGCAGGCGATGACGGACAGCACCACGATGAAGGTCACCCGCTTCGAGATCACGCCGACCGAGCAGCTGCGCAGCCTGGCAGGTTCTTGCACCACACCCTGTCCCACTGCAGACCTGAACTGCCCTCCTCAGCTGCATGTGCGCAGCCTGGTGCTGATGCTGACCGCACAGGGCATCGGCGAAACCACCATCGAGCGCAGCGTGCGCACCGCGGTGCGATTGCGCAACGACTCGATCACGGGCCACTGCCCGGCGTGAGGCACGACATGCAGCCATCGCTCTTCGGCAGACCCACGGCGAATCGGCAGCGCGGCGTCGCAGCGCTGGCCGTGACCTTGCTGCTTTTCTTCGCGATGTGCCTGGTGGCCGCCTACGCCAACCGGGGATTGGTGTTCGAGCAGCGTGCGTCGACCAACCAATACCGAGCAGCGCAGGCCTTCGAGGCGGCAGAAGCTGGCATCGACTGGGCGATCGCCCAGCTGAACCAGCCACGACGCATCGACGGGCAGTGCCTTCCGAGCGCAGACACCACCCATACCTCGTTTCGCGAGCGATACCTGCAATCCCAACCCGACACCGGACAGTTGACGCCAGTGAGCTGGACCTCTGGCACCACAACCATCGCCCTGCAGCCCGCCTGCGTTCGCACGGCGGCAGGCTGGTCGTGTCAGTGCCCGTCGAGCGGCTTGGCGTCGATCGACGGAATTGCTCCAGATGACGGCTTGCCGCACCCCGCGTTCGCCGTGCAGTTCAGCGCCGAGGCACAGCCCGGGGTGATTCGCATCACCTCGGTCGGCTGTTCCAGCGCCATGGGCCCGTGCCGGCCCGACGCTGCGGGGCGTCCGGATGCGTCGTCGCGGCTGAAGGTGCTGGTCGGTCTGCTGCCCGGGCTGCGGGTCCTGCCGAGCGCCACCTTGACGGCCAAGGGCTCCGTCGATGTGGGCGTCGCTGCGCTGGGTGTACACAACCCCGATGTCGCATCAGGCGGCCTCACCGTGCGCACTGGCGGCAACCTGATCGGCTCGGCGCTGCGCTTGTCCACCGCCCCTGGCGGAGTGCCCAGTGCCTCGGTGTCGGCCCAGGACGCGGCGCTGGCTGCGATCGACGGCGACCACCTGTTCGCCACCCATTTCGGGGTCGATCTAGCCGGCTGGAACACCCACTCCGCGGTGCAGGCGATCGATTGCCGCACCGAGTGCGGTGCCCAAGTGGCCGCAGTGATCGATGGCGTGGCGGCCAACCGCATGGTCTCGATCGCGGGCGATGCCCGACTGACCGGCCCGCTGACGCTGGGTTCGGCCTCGCAGCCGGTGGTGCTGGTGGTCGGCGGTGCGCTCACGCTGAGCGGTGATGTGACGCTGCATGGGCTGGCGTACGCCAGCGACATCCACTGGGAAGACGCCAGCGGCCCACAGGCGCAGGTGCGTGGTGCGCTGATCTCGGCGGCGAGCTATCGCGGCAATGGCGCACCCGATCTGCATTACGACGCCGCGGTGCTGCGCGCGCTGCAACGTCACACCGGCAGCTTCGCCCGCGTGCCCGGCAGCTGGAGGGACTTCTGATGTCAACGCCAGCCGCTGATTCGCGCACGCGCCCACTTCGCAGGGCCCGTCACCAGCACGGCGTCACCTTGATCGACGCGCTGCTGGCCTTTCTGGTGCTCGCAGCCGGGGTGCTGTCGATGGGGAAACTGCAGCTGCATCTGCAGGCCCATGCCGATTTGTCGCGCCAGCGTTCCGAAGCAATGCGCATCGCCCAGGAAGACATCGAGTCGCTGCGCTCCTTCGCGTCCTTGCAGGCCGATGCCGTTGCGCCGAGCGCAGCACCCTACGAACGCATCGAGAGCGTCACCGCCTCGGTCGATCGATTGAACGGTGCCACGCTGAACACGGTGTTTCACCTCACGCGCCAGATCGACGACAGCAGCGCGTCACGCTTGAAATCAGCCACCGTCAGCGTGGCCTGGTCCGCACGCGACGGCGCGATGCAACAGGCGGTGCTGAACACGGCGATTGCCGGCGAGAGCCCCGCACTGTCCGGCGCGCTGACGGTGGCGCCCAGCCTGCTCACGCCCGGCAGCAGCTACGCGAGACCGCCCGGCATTCCTGTGACCGCCAAGCACCTGGGCGACGGGCGCAGCGTGCTGAAGCCCGGCACCGCGGGCACCGTCGCCTATGTGTTCGACCCCCTGAGCGCCCAGGTCACGCAACGCTGCACCGAGGTGGCAAGCGACCGAACGACGGCACAGCTCGACGCTCGCGATCTGACCCACTGCAGCGATCTGCGCGGCCTGTGGCTCAGCGGCACCGTGCGCTACTCGAACGCCAGCCCACCGAACCCGCAGGCAGCCGATGACATCCCGCTCGACGTGGCCGTGACCGTCACCTTGACCGGCGCCGCAGACGCAGCGTCCCCGGTGTGCAGCACCGAGGCGCTGAAGACGGTGCAATACCGCGGCGCTGACGGCATCCGCCGCGAGGCAGTGCCCCTGTCGGCAATGCCCGCCAGCCTGGGTGTGGCCGAATGGACCGAGCTCGGTGAACGCCATGTGGCTTATCAGTGTGTGGTGCCGGTGCGTGGTTCGGGAGGACGCTGGTCTGGCCGCAGCCACCTGGTGCCACTGGGCTGGACACTGGGCACAACGGCGATGGACCATCAAGTCTGCCGCTACACGACCGACCTCGACCGCAGCGGCGCGATCGAGCGCAACGAGGAGCATCCGGCGGCTTACAGCGGTGTCGATCGGACCTTGCAGCAGCAGAATTTCCTGGTGATTCGGGGTGATCAAACCTGCCCGGTCAGCACTGCCACGAGAATCGACCCTGCCGACGTAACCCATGCCACGGCGTACTCGACCGCCCCGCACCAACCCTGACACCGCCCCGCTGCCGATGAGCCCGACACCTGCAGATCCCGCCGGCCCATGCGAGCGCTGGATGGCCGAAGCGCTGTCGCTGGCCGAGCAGGCCATCGCGCTCAGCGAACCCAACCCGCGCGTCGGCTGCGTCATCGTGTCGGCCGATGGTCGGGTGATCGGCCGCGGCCACACGCAACAGGCCGGCGGACCGCATGCCGAGGTGATGGCCTTGCGCGATGCGGCAGACCATGGCCATTCGGTGCGAGGCGCGACCGTTGTCGTCACCCTCGAGCCCTGCGCCCATCACGGCCGCACGCCCCCGTGCTGCGATGCCCTGGTGCACGCGGGTGTGGGCCGCGTGGTGATGGCACTCGAAGACCCGAACCCGCTGGTCGCGGGGCAAGGCGCGGCACGCTTGCGAGCCGCCGGCATCGAGGTGACGGAGGGCGTGGGGGCGCAAGCGGCCCGCGAACTCAACATCGGGTTCTTTTCAAGGATGGAGCGCGGTCGCCCGTGGGTGCGGCTGAAGGTTGCGGCGTCGCTCGACGGCCGCACCGCGCTGCCCAACGGCGTCAGCCAATGGATCACCGGCGAGGCGGCTCGCGCCGATGGCCACGCCTGGCGGCGCCGCGCCAGCGCGGTGCTGACCGGCGTGGGCACGGTGATCGACGACAACCCGCGGCTCGACGTGCGGCTGGTGCCCACGCCGAGGCAGCCACTGCGGGTCGTCGTCGATTCGCGGCTCGATGCGCCTCTCGATGCCCGCATCTTCGACGCGCCGGGGTCGGTGCTGCTCTACACCGCCCGTCCCAGCGCCGAACGCAGCGCCGCCTTCGCAGAACGCGGCATCGAGGTCGCCGCGTTTCCGAATGCCAACGACAAGGTGGACCTGTCCGCGATGCTGGCCGATCTGGCGCAGCGCGGCATCAACGAGTTGCATGTCGAGGCTGGGCACAAGCTCAACGGCTCTTTCGTGCGCGAGCGGCTGGTCGACGAGGTCCTGCTCTACCTCGCGCCGAAGCTGCTCGGCGCAGGGCTCGACATCGCGTCGTTCGGTCCGCTGGACAACCTGGCCGATGCGGTGGCGTTGCGCTTCCATCAGATAGACCGCGTCGGCGACGATCTGCGCTTGCTGGCCCGACCGCAGACAGGTGACGACCGCGGCTGAGACAATCGACCGATGTTCACCGGCATCATCACCGGCATCGGCCGGATCTCCGACGTGCGCGCGCTCGGCACCGATGCGTCCCACGGCAAGCAACTGACGGTTGCCACGCCGCCACAGTACCTGGCCGATGTGGGCCTGGGTGACAGCATCGCGATCAATGGCGCCTGCATGACCGTCACCTCGTTCGATGCCGCCCGCGACGTCTTCACCGTCGATGTCTCCGCCGAGAGCCTGGACAAGACCGCCGGGCTGGCCACGACCGGCCCGGTCAACCTCGAAAAGGCGCTGCGCGCCAATGACCGGCTGGGTGGCCACCTGGTCAGCGGTCACGTCGATGGCGTGGGCCAGGTGACCCACTTCGCAGCCATCGGCGAGTCGTGGACCCTGCGCATCGAGGTGCCGCCCGCGCTGGCAAAGTTCCTCGCCTACAAGGGCTCGATCACCGTCAACGGCGTGAGCCTGACGGTCAACCGCGTGGTCGATCACATCATCCAAGACGCCCCGGGCTGCGAGATCAGCATCAACCTGATCCCGCACACCATCGAGAACACGGCTCTGGGTCATCTGAGCGTCGGCGCAGCGGTCAATCTGGAAGTCGATCTGATCGCACGCTACGTCGAGCGCATGCAATCGGTGGCACCTGCCGTCCGGCCCGCCTGAGCGCAAGGTTGCACGCTGGCCAGGTCTCGGGCGCCAGAGCCCCCCGACCTACAATCGCTTGATGTCGATATCACCGATTCCAGAGCTCCTGACGGAGCTGGCCGCAGGCCGGATGGTCATCCTCGTCGATGAGGAAGACCGCGAAAACGAAGGCGATCTGGTCATGGCCGCCGAACACGTGACAGCCGAGTCGGTCAATTTCATGGCGCGCTTCGGGCGCGGCCTGATCTGCCTGACCTTGACCCGCGAACGCTGCGAGCGCCTGCAACTGCCGCCAATGGCCAGCCGCAACGGCACCAAGCACGGCACGGCCTTCACCGTGTCGATCGAGGCCGCCGAGGGCGTCACCACCGGCATCTCCGCCGCCGACCGTGCACGCACCGTGCAGGCCGCGGTGGCGCGCGACGCCAAACCCAGCGACCTGGTGCAACCCGGTCACATCTTCCCGCTGCAGGCGCAGGATGGTGGCGTGCTGATGCGCGCTGGCCACACCGAAGCCGGCTGCGATCTGTCGGCGATGGCTGGGCTCACGCCTGCCGCGGTGATCTGCGAGATCATGAACGACGACGGCACGATGGCGCGCCTTCCCGATCTCGAAGTCTTTGCCCAGCAACACGGTCTGAAGATCGGCACCATCGCCGACCTGATCGAATACCGCAGCCGCAACGAGACCCTGATCGAACGCGTCGGGCAGCGCCTGCTCGTGACCGAGCAAGGCAGCTTCCAGTGCACCTCGTTCCTCGATCGCACCGGCGGCCTGCACATGGCGCTGTCGCACGGCCACTGGACTACGCGTGACGAAGTGCTGGTGCGGGTGCACGAACCGCTGTCGGTGATGGACCTGCTCGACGTCGGCCCCAGTGCCCATTCGTGGCCGCTGCCGCGTGCGCTAGAGTTGTTGCAAGCCAGCGAGCGCGGTGTCGCGGTGCTGCTGAACTGTGGCGAGGGAATGACCTCGCTGCTGGGCAAGCTGACACCCCACGACGATGCCGGCGCGCGCCCCCAGGCCCAGATGGATCTGCGCACCTACGGCATCGGCGCGCAGATCCTGCGCGAGCTGGGCGTCTCGAAAATGAAACTGCTGGGCAGCCCACGCCGCATGCCCAGCATGGTCGGCTACGGCCTCGAGGTCACCGGCTTCGTCGCTGCCGAGGCGACCAACCACTGATGAACCCGATCCATTTCTCGCAGGTGATCCATGCAACTCGCTGACCAGGGCCAACCTGCCGATGACGACCTCGACGGCAGCGATCTGCGCATCGGGATCGTGCAGGCACGATTCAATGCGGACATCACGCAGCGCATGGCCACCGTGTGCGTCGCCGAACTGCGCCGTCTCGGCGTCGATGCCGAGCTGATCGAGCACGTCACCGTGCCCGGCGCGCTCGAAGTTCCCGTCGCGCTGATGGCCATGGCCGACAGCGACGAGTTCGATGCACTGATCGCCATCGGCTGCATCATCCGCGGCGAAACCTACCACTTCGAGCTGGTGGCCAACGAAAGCGGCGCGGGCGTCACCCGGGTCTCGCTCGACCACCAATTGCCGGTGGCCAACGCGATCCTGACGGTCGAAGACGAAGCCCAGGCCTGGGAGCGCGCCGAAGACAAGGCGCGCGACGCCGCCCGCGTGGCCATCGAGATGGCGCGCCTGATGGAAGACCTGTCGTGACCGAAACCGAACCGAAGCCCGACATCGCAGCAAGCAGCCCGGCGGTTCGCCCGGCACCGAAGAAGGCCACCCAGAAATCCACCCGCCGCCGCTCGCGCGAATTGGCCTTGCAGGGCCTGTACGAGTGGCTGCTGTCGGGCGAGCGCGCCAGCGTGATCGATGCGCACGTCCGTGAACGCGAGGGATTCGATCGCTGTGATCCCGCACATTTCGAGATGCTGCTGCACGGCTGCATCGACGAAGCCGCCACCATCGACCAGGCCCTGGCGCGCCACGTCGATCGGCAGACCAGCCAGCTGTCGCCGATCGAGCACGGTGTGCTGATGATCGGTGCCTACGAGCTGAGCCACTGCCTCGAGATCCCCTACCGCGTGGTCATCAACGAAGCGGTCGAACTGGCCAAGATCTTTGGCGGCACCGACGGCCACAAGTACGTCAACGGCGTGATCGACAAGGCAGCGGCCGACCTGCGGCCCGCTGAAGTCGAGGCGGCACGCGCGGCCCGGCGCTGAAGCGACACCATCCGACATGAGGTCGTCGCCACGCCTGTCGCGCCGTCTGAGTTTCATCGAGCCGTTCTACGTGATGGAATGTGCAAAGGCCGCAGCAGTGCTGGCGCGCGGCCCGCTGTGCGACCCGCAGCAAGGCGGCCGGCCGATGATCTTCCTGAACCTCGGCGAGCCCGACTTCACCGCACCACCGCTGGTGCAGGAAGCGGCGCAGCGTGCCATTCGCGACGGCAGCACGCAGTACACCGATGCCTGCGGGCTGAGGACCTTGCGTGAGCGCATCAGCAGCTGGTACGCACAGCGGTTCGCACTCGACATCGCGCCCGAGCGCATCGTCATCACCGCCGGGGCCTCGGCCGCGCTGCAGCTGGCCTGTCTGGCCCTGATCGACCCGGGGGACGAGGTGCTGCTGCCCGACCCCGGCTACCCCTGCAACCGGCATTTCGTGGCCGCCGCCGACGGCGTCGCCGTGCTGCTGCCCACGACGGCCGCCGATCGCTTCCAGCTGAACGCCGAGTCGGTCAGCCAGGCCTGGGGGCCGCAGACCCGTGGCGTGCTGCTGGCCTCGCCGTCGAACCCGACCGGCACCTCGATCGCGCCGGACGAGATGGGCCGCATCGTGAATGTGGTGCGCGAACGCGGTGGCTTCACCATCGTCGACGAGATCTATCTCGGGCTGAGCCAGGACGAGCGATTCCGTGATTCCGCATTGCGCCACGGCGACGATGTGATCTCGATCAACAGCTTCTCGAAGTACTTCAGCATGACCGGCTGGCGGCTGGGCTGGATGGTGGTGCCCGAGGCCCTGGTGCCCGCCATCGAGAAGCTGTCGCAGAACCTGTTCATCTGCCCCTCGTCGATTGCACAGCATGCAGCGCTGGCCTGCTTCGAGCCCGATTCGCTGGCTGAATACGAACGGCGCCGGCTGGCGTTTCGCGCGCGTCGCGACTACCTCGTGCCCGCGCTGAACGCGCTCGGCCTGACGGTGCCGGTCGAACCCGATGGCGCGTTCTACGTGTGGGCCGACTGCTCGGCGCACAGCGCCCACTTGCCGGGTGGCAGCTGGGATTTCGCCTTCGAGCTGATGCAGCGCGCGCAGGTGAGCGTGACGCCCGGGCGCGACTTCGGCCGCCATGAACCGCAGCGCTACCTGCGCCTGTCGTACGCCAGCTCGATGGAGCAGCTGCAACAGGCCGTGCATCGATTCGAGCTGCTGCTCTCATGACCGACTCGCCCGACTTCGAACTCACGCTGCGCATCTACTGGGAGGACACCGACGCCGGCGGCGTGGTGTTCTACGCCAACTACCTGAAGTTCTTCGAACGTGCCCGCACCGAATGGCTGCGTGCGTTGGGCCATGGCCAGGAACAGCTGCGTCTGAACGCCAGCGCGATGTTCGTCGTCAGCGACACCACCATGCGCTACCGTCGTCCCGCACGGCTGGATGATTTGCTCAGAGTCACCGTCAAGCTGGCCGAAGTCCGGCGTGCGTCCATGACGCTCGCGCAGCAGGCCTGGCGCGGAGACGAGCTGCTGACCGAAGGCACGATCCGCATCGTGTGCGTCGATGCCGGAACCTTCCAGCCGCGCAGCATTCCGACCGCCATCACCGCCGCACTTCCGCAGACATAACCCGCGCCCTTCCATGAACCAAGACCTCTCGATCTTCAGCCTCGTACTGCACGCCAGCCTGGTGGTTCAGCTGGTGATGGCCGGCCTGCTGATCACCTCGTTGGCGAGCTGGACGGTCATCTTCGGCAAGCTGTTCGGCCTGCGCAAGGTGCGCGCCGACAACGAGGTCTTCGAGCGTGACTTCTGGGCTGGCAAGAACCTGAACGACCTTTACGACGAGGCCACGCAGCGCGGCACGTCGTCGGCCCCGATGGAGCGCATCTTTGCCTCGGGCATGCGCGAGTTCATGAAGCTGCGCGAGCGCCGAGTCACCGACTCGGGCGCGCTGCTCGACGGCTCACGCCGCGCGATGCGCGCGAGCTTCCAGCGCGAACTCGACACGATCGAATCGAACCTGTCCTTCCTGGCCTCGGTCGGCTCGGTGTCGCCTTATGTGGGCCTGTTCGGCACGGTGTGGGGGATCATGCATGCCTTCATCGGCCTGGCCAACCTGACGCAGGTGACGCTGGCCACAGTCGCGCCGGGCATCGCCGAAGCGCTGGTCGCCACCGCCATCGGCCTGTTTGCTGCGATCCCGGCGGTGATCGCCTACAACCGCTTCGCCCGCGACATCGACCGCATCGCGATCCAGCTGGAGACCTTCATCGAAGAGTTCTCCAACATCCTGCAGCGCAACCTGGGCCAGCCCATGGCGCAGCCCGCCAGCACGACCTCGGCCATGGCCGGAGGCCGCTGACATGCCAGCCGTCAGCCAGCGTGGCGGAGGCCGGCGCCGCACGATCAACGAGATCAACATGGTCCCGTTCATCGATGTGATGCTGGTGCTGCTGATCATCTTCATGGTCAGCGCGCCGCTGATCACCACCGGCGTGGTCGATCTGCCCACGGTGGGCAAGAGCAAGCAGCGGCCCGAGCATGTGGTCGAGCTGATCGTCGGCAAGGACGAGCGGGTGCGCATCCGTGTCGACAACAAGGACGAGGGCCAGCCCGTCGCACTCGACCGGGTGGCCGCAAGGGTGCGCGATCTGCAGGCAGGCGATGCGAACACGCCGGTGGTGATCTCGGCCGACCAGTCAGTCAAGTACCAGACCGTGGTCGATGTGATGAACCGGCTGCAGAAGTCCGGGGTGCAGCGCGTTGGCCTGTCGGTGAAGAACGGCGCCTGAACGGGCTGCGGAGTTGACGCTGATGACCACCGCTGCCCTGGACCGTGACCTCTTCCTGCCACGCAGCCCGGCCGGTTTGGGTCGCGGCCTGCTGCTCGCGCTGCTGGCACACGGCCTGTTGGTCGCAGCGTTGTCGCTGGGCGTGAGCTGGCGTGCCAGCCCCCCTGAAGGCGTCGAGGCCGAGTTGTGGGCTGCGGTGCCGCAGATCGCAGCACCACGCGCCGCCGAGCCGGAACCCCCGCCGCCGCCGCCACCACCCATGAAACCCGCTCCGACGCCGGAGCCGGTGAAGCCGGTGGTCAAGGAAGAGCCCGTCCCCGACGCCCAGATCGCGATCGAAAAGGCCAAGCGCCTGGAAGACAAGCGCAAGAAGGAAGTGGCGGAGAAAGCCGCTGCCGACAAGCTCGCCAAGCAGCGCAAGGAAGAAGCGGACCAGGCCAAGGCCGAGAAGCTCGCCGAGCAAAAGCGCAAGGACGAGGCCGAGAAGGTCAAGGCCGCGCTGGCGGCGAAGAAGCAGGAGGCCGCCCTGGCCAAGGCCCGCGAAGCCCAGATGCAGCGCATTGCCAGCCTGGCCGGGGCCACCGGCGACGCCAACGCGACAGGCAGCGCCCTGCAGAACGCTGGCCCCAGCGCCAGCTACATCGGCCGCATCAAGGGCCGCATTCGCCCCAACGTGTCGTTCCCCGACACCATTCCCGGCAACCCGAAGGTCGAGGTCGATGTCCGACTGGCACCCGATGGCCGCATCATGTCCAGCCGCATCGTCAAGGCCAGCGGCGTGCGCGAATGGGACGATGCGGTGCTGCGCGCCATCGAGCGCACCGAGGTGCTGCCGCGCGACGAGTACGGCAAGGTGCCGCCCGCGTTGATCATCGAGTACCAGCTGCGCGAGTGATCCCCGCCGAGCGCCGACGCTCGGAACTGCGGGCAACGACCCGGCCTTATCGGGTCTTCGACAGCGCCCGGAACGGGCAGCATCGCTACGCAGGCTTTCTGTTCGATCGCTGCGCGCGCTGGCGCAGCACCGGATCGCGAGGCCTGCGTGTCTGAATGCCCCGCAACCGATCGCGCTTTTCGAGAACCCCATGGCCGACATGCTGACCCCGCTGCAATGGCGCAGCGACGAGCGCCCCGATGGCAGCACACCGTCCGGCTTCTGCTGGCCCACGCCCCCGTTCGCGATCTACCCGCCAGCGCTGCCGCAGACCGCCCCGCTCGACTGCGCGATCACCGGCCTGAACGACAAGCTGATGCCCGGGCAGCTGCTGTTGCTCAAGCCGGATCAGGCCATCGCGCTGGTGCAGCTGCCACCGTCGCGCCGCAGCGTGCCGCTGCGCTTCGACCAGTTCCGCTCGCTCGCGCTGACCGCCCCGATCCAGGCCTCACCGTCCGGCAGCGGCGGTGCCCCGTCGCCGGCATCGGTCGCGACGCCGACGCCTTTTTGCCTGACCTGGACCACCGGCGGCGAGTGGCGAGGCCAGTCGCAAGGCCACGTGACCACCCCTTTCGGCATTTTTCTGTTTCCCCCCGCGGCCGACGGCCCGCCCGGGTCGGTCACTCGCGTCTTCGTTCCTGCAGCGGCCTGCAGCGGGTTCGAGATCGGACCGCGCATCGGCGAGGTGCTGATCGAGCAGCAGCTCGCCACACCGCAACAGATTGAACAGGCCGCTGCAGAACAGACGCAACTGCGCGAGCAGAAGCTGGGCGACATCCTGGTCAGCCGCAACATCGTGACGCCGGAACAGCTGCTCACCGCGCTGGACCAGCAGTCGCGCATGCCGCTGGTGCGCATCGGCGAGGCGCTGCTGTCGCTGGCCCTGATCACCGAGGCCGAGCTGCAGGCCGCCTTGCAGCAGCAACAGGCCGATCGCAGCGTGCCGCTGGGCGAGATCCTGGTGCGCAGCGGCGTCATCACCCGGCCTGAATTGCAGGTGGCGATGGCGCGCAAGATGGGCTACCCCCTGGTCGATGTCGATGCGTTCCCGGTCGACACCCAGGCGCTGCGCAAGCTGCCGTTTTCCATCGCGGCACGGCTGCGGGTGCTGCCTTTGCTGGTGCGTGACGGCCGCCTGGTCATTGCGCTCGAAGACCCGGAGCGGCGCCGCGCGGTCACCGAAGAGGTCGAGTTCTCCGCCCAGATGAAAGTGTTGCCGGTGCTGGCGCAAAGCCGCGCCATGGAGGCCCGCACGCACGCGGTCTACGAGCAGATCGGCGCGGTGGACGCGCCCCGGGTCCGCAGCGACGAGCCCGACAGCGTGCTCCCGCCGGAGCTGATCGGCACCGACCAGCTGGTGGAGACGCTGGAACGCGAGAACGAGGCCAGCACCGCCGACGACCGGCCCATCGAGCAATCGGACAACTCGCTGGTGCGGCTGATCAACAACATGATCATCGAAGCGCACAAGGACGGCGTCTCCGACATCCACATCGAAAGCTACCCCGGGCGCGAGAAGATCCGCATCCGCTTCCGCAAGGACGGGGTGCTGCGCACCTACCTCGAGCTGCCGCCGAACTACCGCTCGTCGCTGATCGCGCGCATCAAGATCATGTGCGACCTCGACATCTCCGAGCGCCGCAAGCCGCAGGATGGCAAGATCAATTTCGCCCGCTTCTCGGCCCAGCACAAGCTGGAGTTGCGCGTGGCGACCATCCCCACCAACAACAGCCTCGAAGACGTGGTGATGCGCATCCTGGCCTCGGCCCGGCCGATTCCGCTGGAGCAGATCGGCATGTCGCCGCGCAACCTCGCGCAGCTGAAGACGGCGATCAACCGGCCCTACGGCATGGTGCTGTGCGTGGGCCCGACTGGCTCGGGCAAGACCACCACGCTGCATTCGGCGCTGGCCTCGATCAACGTGCCTGAACGCAAGATCTGGACAGCCGAGGACCCGGTCGAAATCACCCAGGCCGGCCTGCGCCAGGTGCAGGTGAACCCGCGCATCGACTGGACGTTTGCCAAGGCGCTGCGTGCCTTCCTGCGCGCCGACCCGGACGTGATCATGGTCGGCGAGATCCGCGACGAGGAGACCGCGCACATGGCGGTCGAGGCCTCGCTGACCGGCCACCTGGTGCTGAGCACGCTGCACACCAACAGCGCGCCCGAAACCGTGACCCGGCTGCTCGACATGGGCATGGACCCGTTCAACTTCGCCGACTCGCTGCTCGCCGTGCTGGCACAGCGGCTGGTGCGCCGCCTGTGCAGCGCCTGCCGCCAGAGCCGGCCTGCCACCGAAGCCGAGGTCGACGAGTGGCTCGACGACTACCTGCACGCCTTCATCGGTGACCCCGAAGGCGCGCCCGACCGACAGGCACTGCGCGCCGAATGGACCGAACAGCACGGCAGCGAAGGCCGCCTGCTCAAGTACCACAGCCCCGGCTGCGACCGCTGCGACCACAGCGGCTACAAGGGCCGGGCCGGGCTGCATGAGCTGATGGTCATCTCGCGGGAGCTGCGCCGCATGGTGCAGACCGGTGCACGCGCCGAAGCGCTGCAGCAGGTGGCCCTGCGCGAGGGCATGCGCACGCTGCGCCAGGACGGCATCGCCAAGGTGCTGGCCGGCATCACCTCCATCGAGGACGTGCACGCGACCAGCAACCACTGAGTCGGCAGCGGCCAGGCCGCGCCGATCGTGGGAACTGGCGGCTCTGGCGGCCGGATTTCGAGCTTTGCCTCGGGACGACGCACACCATCATTGAGCGCACGAGGGTTTGCGCCGCTCGCGCCATGTGCCATGGCGCCGCAACGCAAGCCACTGGACCGCATCCATCACCGAGCACGACCATGGCCGACATGCTGACCCCGCTGCAATGGGCCGCGACCGAGGACCTCACCGCCTCGGCCATCGCTGCAGCAGCCACGCCCGCCGCCACCCCGGCGCCGATGCCGGCGCCTGCTCCCGCGCGACGCGAAAAGCTGCGCTTGGGCGACGTGCTGGTCAAGCAGATGCTGATCACCGAGGAGCAGCTGCAAAAGGCCCTCGAAATGCAGCGCGGCACCGGCAAGCGGCTGGGACGGTTGCTGATCGAGGCTGGCTTCGTCACCGAAGAATCGGTGGCCCACGGCCTGGCGCGCCAGTTGCGCGTGCCAGCCGTCAACCTGAAGAACTACACGCTCAAGAGCGAGACCGTACGCCTGCTCTCCGAGTCGCCTGCGCGCCGCCTGCGCGTGATCGTGCTCGAGGACCAGGGCGAACACCTGCTGGTCGGCTTCGTCGATCCGCTGGACCTGGTGGCCTACGACGAGGTGAGCCGGCTGCTGAAACGCCAGGTGCGCGTGGCCGTGGTGCCCGAGAGCCAGCTGGTGCCGGCGCTCGACCGCCACTACCGGCGCACCGACGAGATCACCGGCCTGGCCAAGGCACTCGAGATCGACGTCGGCGCCGCGGCAGACACCAGCACGCTCGATGCCAGCGCCGCCGCGGAAAGCGCGCCCGTGGTGCGCTTGCTGCAAAGCGTCTTCGAGGACGCGGTGCAGATGGGCGCCTCGGACATCCACATCGAGCCGCAGGACGGCGGGCTGGTGATCCGCAGCCGCGTCGATGGCGTGCTGCAGACGCAGACGCAGGCCGACAAGCGCATCGCCGGCGCGTTGGCGCAGCGCTTGAAGCTGATGGCTGGGCTCGACATTTCCGAGAAGCGCCTGCCGCAGGACGGCCGCTTCACCGTGCGAGTGCGCGACAACGGCGTCGACGTGCGGATCTCGACCATGCCCTCGCACCACGGCGAATCGGTGGTGATGCGGCTGCTGGGCCACGGCAAGGGCATGCGCCGACTCGACGAGATCGGCATGCCGATGGATCTGCTGATCCGCTTCAAGGAGATCCTCGGTCGCACCTCGGGCATGGTGCTGGTCACCGGCCCGACCGGTGCGGGCAAGACCACCACGCTGTACGCGGCGCTGGCCGAGATCGACGCCGAACGGCTGAAGGTCATCACCGTCGAGGACCCGATCGAGTACCGGCTGCCCGGCCTGACCCAGGTGCAGGTCAACGAGAAGATCGAACTGAGCTTCGCCCGCGTGCTGCGCGCCACGCTGCGGCAGGACCCGGATGTGATCCTGGTCGGCGAAATCCGCGACCCCGAAACCGCCGACATCGGCCTGCGTGCCGCCATCACCGGCCACCTGGTGCTGTCTTCATTGCACACCCGCGATGCGGTGAGTGCGCCGTTCCGGCTGCTCGACATGGGCGCCCCCGCCTTCATGGTGGCCAGCGCCCTGCAGGCCGTGATCGCACAGCGACTGGTGCGCGCCAATTGCAGCAACTGCGCAGAGCCGCACTTTCCCACCCCGCAAGAGGCCGGCTGGCTGACGGCGATGGGCGGCGAAGGCGCGGCCGCCGAGCGCACGCTGCGCGGCCGCGGTTGCGCGGCCTGCAACGGCTCGGGCTACGCCGGCCGCATCGGCGTCTACGAGATGCTGGAAATGAACATAGAGCTCGCCCAGGCCGCCACCCGTGCCGACCCGGTCGAATTTGCCAAGCTCGCCCGCGAGCAGATGCAGGGCCGCACGATGGCGCACCGCGCGCTGAGCCTGGTGCGCGCCGGCACCACCTCGGTCGCCGAAGCCATGCGACTGGCGACGGAATGCGATTGAGATGACGACGTTCACCTGGCAAGGTAGAAAGCCGGGCGGCGAAGCGTCGCGCGGCGAGATCGAGGCCGAGAACGCAGGCGCCGCGGCCGCGGTGCTGCAGGCCAACGGAACGATCCTGGTCTCGCTGACCGAGAAGCCGGCGGCCACTGCCAGCGCGCACGTCAGCCTGTGGCCCGGCCTGGGCAACGCGCCGATCAAGGACGAGGACGTGCTGATCTTCTCGCGCCAGATGCACACCCTGCAGCGCGCCGGCGTGCCGATCCTGCGGGCGCTGTCCAGCCTGCAGGCCTCGGCGGCCAAGCCGTCGCTGGGCGCGATGCTGGCCGATCTGCGGGCGAACCTGGAACAGGGCCACGAGCTCGGCACCGCGATGAAGCGGCACACCGAAGCCTTCAACGGCTTCTACATCGCGATGGTGCGCGTGGGCGAAATGAGCGGTCGGCTGACCGAGGTCTTCGACCGGCTGGCCAAGCACATCGAGTTCGAGCTGGATGTGCGTTCGCGCATCAAGCAGGCACTGCGCTACCCGACGATGGTGCTGGTGGCGATTGCCATTGCGATGCTGGTGATCAACCTGTTCGTGATCCCGACCTTTGCCACCGTCTTCGCCCAGTTCAAGGCCGAGTTGCCGCCGGTCACCCGGCTGCTGATGGCGATCTCGAAGTTCACCGTCGATGCGTGGCCGCTGCTGCTGGCCGGCGGCGTCGGCACGTGGTGGGGCGTGCGCGCCTGGCTGGCGACCGCGCCCGGCCGGCTGATGTGGGACGGACTCAAGCTGAAACTGCCGATCGCCGGACCGATCGTGCTCAAGGGCACGCTGTCGCGCTTTGCGCGCAGCTTCGCCATCGCCAGCCGCAGCGGCGTGCCGATCAGCCGCGCGATGTCGGTGGTGGCCCAGACGGTCGACAACGCTTACATCGCGCAGCGCATCGAGCAGATGCGCGAGGGCGTCGAGCGCGGCGAGAGCGTCTCGCGCTGTGCCGCAGCAGCCGGCATCTTCACCCCGGTGGTGCTGCAGATGATCGCCGTCGGCGAGGAAACCGGCGACCTCGACAGCCTGATGATCGAGGTGGCCGACATGTACGAGCGCGAAACCGATTACGCCATCAAGGGGCTGGCGGCCAGCATCGAACCGCTGCTGCTCACCGTCATCGGCGCGATGGTGCTGGTGCTGGCGCTGGGCATCTTCCTGCCGCTGTGGAACCTGGGGGGGGCGGCACAGGGTCGGGGCGGCGGCTGAGCACGCGCCCGGATATTTCCAGGCAAACCCTTATCCAGCCCTCAAGAAATGGCCAGAGGCGTCCGATACGCCACCCAAGTGCCCGAGCAGTCCGCTCGGTCTGAATGTTTCCAACCTGATTCAACCTGGAGATTCGCCATGCGCTCGCGCCAAACCGGTTTCACCCTGATCGAGCTGATCATGGTCATCGTCATTCTCGGCGTGCTGTCCGCCGTGGCCATTCCCAAGTACCTGGACCTGAAGTCCGACGCGAACCAGGCGGCCGTCAACGGCGTGGCCGGCTCGCTGAGCTCGGCGGCCTCGGTCAACTTCGCGACCCGCACCGCGAACCCCGCCAAGGGCGTGCAAATGGCCACCTGCACCGATGTGGCGAAGGGTCTGCAGACCTACACCGAAGGCGAGTACACGACGGCACTTCCCAAAGGGAGTGGCGGCGAATATGTGATCGAAGAGAACAAGCTGCAGGCAGGCATCGCCACCAACTGCACGCTGGTCTTCGTGCCGAACTCTGGCGACAAGGTCGTTGCCACCTTCACCGCGCTCGGCATCAACTGACCCCGCTGACGGGGCGCCCCGCCCCGTCTGACTTTGCCCGCTGCCACTGCCGCCATGCGCCCTCGCACTCCTTCTGCGCGAGACGCTGGCGGCTTCACGCTGGTCGAGCTGGTGATGGTCATCATCGTCATCGGCGTGCTCGCGGTGTTCGCGCTGCCCGCGCTCGACCTGACCACCTTCCGGCTGAGGGCCTTCGCCGATGAGCTGAAGGCCCAGACCGCAGCCATGCAACGCCTGGCACTCACCCAGCGCCGCCCGATCGTCGCCACCTTCACCGGCACCGGCGCCAGCTATGCGTACTTCAAGGGCAGCACGATTGCAGCGGTCACCTGCCCGGTCAGCGCCTCACCCTGCCTGGCCGAAGCCGGCCCCCGCACCGTCACCTTCAACGCCAGCAACACGGGCAGTGCCATCACCTCGACCGGCAGCGCATTGCCCGTCACTGTGAGTTACGGCAAGACCTCGATGACTTACCAGATCGAGACAGAAACGGGCCTGTTTCGCGCCGTTCCTTGAGGTTTCTCCGCTGAGGGACATCCCTAGCATCGAACTCGGATTTCTCCGAGACCTCGATGCACCCGTCGTCCACGCACTGCCAGAACCCAGCGCCCCTTGACCGCCTGCGCGGTCTGTCGCTCATCGAGCTGGTGATCTTCATCGCCGTGGTCAGCGCTGCGCTGGCCGGCGTGCTGGCGGTGTTCATCCAATCGACCGGCACCAGCGCCGATCCGATGCTGCGCCGCCAGTCGCTGGCCATTGCCGAGGCGCTGCTGGAAGAGGCCAGCCTGATGCCCTTTACCTTCTGCGATGGTGACGACCCGAACGTCGCCACCGCCACCAGCACCGCCGATTGCAAAGTCACCGAGGCGATCGGCCCGGAAGCCGGCGAAAGCCGCTTCACCACCCCGCAGTTCGATCATGTGAACGACTACGGCGGTTATGCGATGAAAAGCATCGTCGACATCACCAACACGACTGTGCCTGGCCTCGCGGGCTACCAGGCCAGCGTGGCCGTGACGGCCGCAGCCTTGAACACGATGACCGCCGCCAGCGGCGATGTGCTGCGCATCAGCGTGACCGTCACCGACCCGCGAGGCGGCACGCTGACGCTGGATGGCTACCGAACCCGGTATGCGCCCAATGCCTCGCTCTGAACCGCACCGCACCGGCCATGCCTGGCGCGGCTTCACGCTGATCGAGGTGGTGATGGTGATCGCCGTCACCGGCGTGCTGTTCGCGGTGGTGGGCCGCTTCATCGTGCAACCCGTGCAGGGCTACATGGCCGCCGTCGCCCGCGCCGGTCTGGTCGACACGGCCGACTTGTCACTGCGCCGCATCGGCCGCGACCTGGCCATCGCGCTGCCCAACAGCGTGCGGGTGACGGCCTCGGGTCTGGGGATGGAATTGATCCCCACCACCGGCGCGGCGCGCTACGCGACCGAGAGCGGCGACCGGCTGGATTTCGGCACGGTGGACAACAGCTTCGACATCGTCGGCCCGCCGCTGAATGTCACTGCGTCGCAGCAACTGGTCTTCTACAACCTGGGCCCGAACGTCACCGGCTCGAACGCCTACGCCGACAACAGCAGCGCTGCCGCACAGGCGCAGTCGAATCGCCGCACCGCGGCCAACGCCGCCGGATCGGCCTCGACCATCAAGCTGAGCTCGCTGGCCGGCCTGCCGGTCGGAGACTACGCGCCGCCGTACCGCGTGACCGCGGTCAGCTCGCCGGTCACCTACCGCTGCGATCTGGCTGCCGGCACCCTGACGCGTTACCAGGGCTACGGCTTCCTCGCGAACCAGCCCGACCCACCCGTCGGCGGCAGCAACGCGGTGCTGGCCACCGGCGTCAGCGCCTGCCGCTTCAGCGTGGAAGGCACGCTGGTGGCCGCGCGTGCAGCCCTCGTCAACCTGCAGCTCACGCTGTCGGGCAGCACCTCCACCCACACCGAAAGCGTGAGCCTGCAGCATGCGGTCTACGTCAGCAACCAGCCCTGAGCGCCGCAGCACCGGCTTCACGATGGTGTCGGTGCTCTTCATCGTCGTCGTGCTGGCTGCGCTGGGCGCGGCCATCGCCAGCGTCAGCACGCGCCAACACCTGGGCTCGGCCGCCGAGGTCGAATCGGCCCGTGCGATGCAGGCGGCACGCGCCGGGCTCGAATGGGCCGCGTTCCAGGTGCTGCGCAACCCCGCCCCGCCGGCCGCAGCGCCCGGGTGCTTCGGCACCACCAGCTTCACCGCTGCCGGCCTGGGCAGCTACACCATCACCGTCAGCTGCACCCAGACCGCAGGCACCGATGGCAGCGCGAGCCTGGCCTTCTACCAACTGACCGCCAACGCCTGCAACACACCGACCGGCGGCAGCTGCCCGAACACCGCGGCCAGCCCGGGCACCACCTATGTCGAGCGGCAGCTCGCGTGGACGGTGATGCGATGAGCGTGCAAACACGCCTGCGCGCCCTGCTGCGGTGGGCCAGCACCGCCGCACTGCTGCTGTGCGCTGCGGCAGCACATGCCGTGGATTACAAGTTTCCTGGCGCCAACATGCCCCCAGGCTGCAGCGGTAACCAGGGCGATTACGTGTGCGGCGACGTCACCCTGGCCTATGGCGACACCATGACGATCAACGGCCAGAAGCCCGCCACGATCACCATCAAAGGCACGCTGACCACCGACACCAGCACCATCAACGCCGGCGGCACGGCCAGCGACCTGACGCTGATCGTCAGCGGCGCGGTGACGCTGGGCTACAAGGCCGTCATCAACGCCAACATCACGGCGGGTTCGGTGGTCGACAAGAAGGGCCAGATCACCATCGGCGGCTCGATCACCACCACCACCGGCGACATCACGCTGGACTATCAAACCACCGTGGCCGGCTCGATCACCAGCGGCAGCGGCGCAATCACCATCGGCCAGAGCGGCAGCGTGGCAGGCAACGTGGTCAGCAAGACCGGCAGCATCGTCATCGGCTACGCCGCGACCGTCAAAGGCTCGGTCACCGGTGGCGGCAACGTCAAGCTGGACCAGAACTCGGTGGTGACCGGCAGCGTCACCGGCAGCAGCACCAGTGTCGCCGTGGGCTATGCCGCCAAGGTGAGCGGGGCCATCAGCAGCGCAGGCACGGTCACGGTGGCGCAGAACGCGGTGGCGTCGAGCTGCGTGACATCGACCTCGTCGTCGTCGATCACGCTGGACTACCAGTCGTCGGTCAACAGCGTGTGCTGCGGCAGCAACTGCAGCAGCAGCTGCGTGGTGAACAACTCGACCTACAAGATGCCCGCCGCCTGCAGCGGCGCGGTGGCCAGCCCGGACCACTACGAGCTGTCGCTGCCCACCAGCGGCATCTCGTGTCTGCCGAGCACGGTGACCGTCACCGCCTGCAGCAACAGCACCAGCCCCTGCACCAACCCGTCGACCTCGCTGAGCGGTGCCACCGCCACGCTCGCGACCACTGGCGCCACGCTGGGCGGCACCACGATCACCTTCAACAGCAAGGGCGTGGCCACCACCACGCTCAGCTATCCCGCCGCCAGCCAGGGCGCTGTGGCCAGCGTGACGCTGTCGGGTGAATCGACGTCGGCCACCAGCCCGCGCCAATGCTGCCCGGACGGCGTCAAGTGCGCGGTGGCCAACAGCTGCTCGACCACCTTCAGCACCGCCGGCTTCATCGTCTCGGCCAGCACCACGGGCAGCGCGGCCACCGTGCCCACACAGACGGCGGGAACGGCCTCGGGCAGCTACTACCTGCGGGCCGTCCAGACCAACACCAGCACCGGCGCATGCACCAGTGCGCTCACCGGATCGAACACGGTGAGCTGGGCCTACCAGTGCAACAACCCCACGACCTGTGCCGCGGGCAACCTGATGTCGGTCAACGGCGGTGCCGCGACCGCCATCACCGGCAACCCGAACACCGGCGTGTCCAGCTACAGCTCGGTGGCAATGACCTTCGACGGCAACGGCAACGCACCGTTCACCTTCACCTATGGCGACGTCGGGCAGGTCACGCTGTATGCCAGCAAGGGTGCCGGCGGCTCGCTGCTGAGCAGCCTGAGTGGCAGCTCGAACGCCTTCGTGGTGAAGCCCGCCAACCTGCTGGTCAGCAACCTCAAGCAGGCGGCCGCACCCAACCTGGTCAATCCAGCCGCAGCGGGTGCGACCGGGGCGAAATTCATCAAGGCTGGCGAAGCGTTCACCGCCACCGTCACCGCGCAAACCTCGGGTGGGGCGGCCACACCGAACTTCGGCCGCGAATCACCGGCAGAAGGTGTGCTGCTGGCCCCCACGCTGGTGCTGCCCGCCGGGGGCAGCACGGGCACGCTGTCGAACGCCAGCATCGCCGGAGGCAGTTTTGCCAGCGGTGCGGCCACGGTCAGCACACTGGCCTACAGCGAGGTGGGCATCGTCACGCTGAGCGCCTCGATCGCCGACGGCAGCTACCTCGGCGCGGGCAACGTCACCGGCACGGCCAGCGCCAACCTCGGCCGCTTCTTCCCCGCGAAGTTCGTCCTCAGCGCGCCTTCGGTGACCCACCGCAGCGGGCTCACCTGCTCACCGGCATCGACCTTCACGCACCTGGGCGAAAACTTCAACCTGGTCTTCACCTTGACCGCGCAGAACGTGGCAGGCGCGACCACCGCGAATTACATCGGCGCGTTCGCGAAACTCGACCCGACGACCGCGAGCAACTGGAACATCGCCGGGCTCGGCGGCACCACCGCGTTCAGCGCGGCCAGCGGGCGGCTGTCGCTCGGCACGGCCACCGGCAGCTGGGCCAGTGGCATCGCCAAGGCCGTCTCTGTGACCGTCAGTGCCACACGGGCCACCACGCCCGACGGCCCCTTCAACGCGAGCTTCGGCATCGCGCCCACCGACAGTGATGGGGTGGCGATGGCGGCGTTCGACATGGCCAGCGCCTCGGGCGGCGTCAACGACCGCGCCACCGTGGCCAGCGTGCCGCTGCGCTTCGGCCGCCTGCGCCTGTCGAGTGCGGTGGGGCCGGCCGATCGTGCGCTGCCGCTGCCCGTCACCGCGCAGTACTGGAGCGGCAGCACCTGGGACACCAACACGCTGGACAGCTGCACCACGGTGCCCGTCACCGCTTTCAATTTCGGCAACCTGATGCGCTCGATCACGGCAGCGGACACCGCTGCCAGCAGTGGGATCGCGTTGAGCAGCGGCCGTGGGCTGCTGAAACTGGCGGCACCGGCTTCCGGCCACGTCGGCACCTACGACGTCGCACTCAGCCTCGGCACCACCGCAACCGATGCGTCCTGCCTGCAGACCTGGGCCCCGGCCAAGGGCGACGAAGCCTCCGCCGGCGCCAACCTCGCGTTCCTGCGCGGGGCCTGGTGCGGCAGCAGCTATGGCAACGACCCGTCGGCACGCGCGACCTTCGGGCAGCAAAGCACACAGCAAAACCTGGTCTATCGGCGGGAGAACTACTGACCATGAAACTTCCCTGGAACAAGAAGCCCGTCCAATCCACTGGTCGGCTGGCAATGGCGATCGACAGCGGCGCGTTCCGCTACGTCGAGGTGGCCGGACGCCAGATCGTTCGCAGCGGCAGCGAGCCCTGCGGCACCGACACGCCACAGCAATGGGCCAAGCGGGTGCGCGCACTTGGCCTGCCCGGTGCCGAGGTGATCACGGTGCTGGGCCTGGGTGACTGTCAGCTGCTGCAGATCGACGCACCCGCGGTGCCTGCCGATGAGATGAAGGCCGCCGCGCGCTGGCAGATCAAGGACAAGATCGACATCCCGGTCGAGGAGCTGACGCTGGACGTGCTGGCCGTCGGCGATCAGCGCGCGCAGCACAAGCGGCAGTTGTTCGTGGCCGCAGCGCGCAACGCGCAGGTGGTCGAGCTCGGCCGCTGGATGGAAGCCGCGGGCTTGCAGCCCTCGGTGTTCGACATCACCGAACTCGCGCAGCGCAACCTGCAGTGCGCACTCGCAGAGCAGCACGGCCGGGGCGCCGATGCCAGCGCCGCGCTGATGGTGCATGGCGATCAATGCCTGCTGACGATCTGCGCCAACGGCGAACTGTTCTACGCGCGCCGTCTCGACTGGAACGCGCAGTCGCTCGGCGACATGCCGGCTCCGGCACCCGCGGCCGCAGCGCCGGCCAAGGGGCACGGCCTGATGGCGATGGAGCTCGAGGGCGTGGACATCGTCGACTACGGCGCCGAACCCGACGACGCCAGTGTCCCGGAGTCCGACCACACGCCGCGGCTCGCCATCGAGGTCCAGCGCTCGCTGGACGCCTGGGAGCGCTCCTGGCCCGAGCTGCCGCTGCAGCGCCTGTGGGTGCAGGCGGGCGATCGCACCGAAGCCCTGCAAGGCCTGTTGATGCGCACGCTGTCGATCACCGTCGAGGCCTTCGACTGCAGCGCGCTGTTCTCCGGCCCCTCAGCCTCCGAGCGCCTGCCGCTGGTGCTGCTGGGTGGCCTGCTGCGCGACGACGTCCGATCCCACTGAGGCCGCCATGTCACAACAGATCAACCTCTACAGCACCGCCCTCAAGGCGCCCCCGCAGCGCTTCGGCGCCGAGGTGGTTGCTGCCGGCCTGGCGGCAACGGCATTCGTCGTGGTCGCCTCCAGCCTCTGGACCCAGTTCCGCACGCACCAGCTGCAGCAGGACGTGGCGGCCGTGCGGGCCAGTCAGACCGAAGAAAAGCAGCGCCTGTCTGCCAGCCTGGCCAGCCTGCCCTCCAGCGCAAGCCAGGCCGGCGCACTCGAGCAGCAGCTGGCCCAGGCCGAAGCCGCACTGCTGCAACGACGCGCGGTGCTCGATGAACTCACACGCGGCCGGCTCGACGACCACCACCGCCGCTCGGTGCTGCTGCGCCGTATCGCGCTGACGGTGCCGGCATCGGTGTGGCTCACGCAAATCGACATCGACGACAGCCGCCTCGAACTGCATGGCCGCACGCTGGAACCGGAAAGCCTGCGCCCGTGGCTGGCGCAGCTGGCGGCCGACCCGATCCTGCCCGGCCAGCCGCTGGCCGCGCTGAAGATCGAACGCGACACCGCCGCTGGAACGCCCACGCCGGGCGCACGGGACCCATGGCTCTTCACGATGGTCAGCAAGCCCGATCTCGCCACGCGCACCGTGGCCGACGCCTCAGGAGCCATGCGATGAAGATCGACTGGAAAAAGCAGCTGGCGCGCATCGATGCGCTGAGCCTGCGCGAACGGGTGATGCTGTTCGTCTCGGTCGCCTTCGTGATGGTGGCCCTGGCCGACACGCTGGTGTGGTCGCCTGCGGCCGCCAAGCGCAAGTCGCTGACGGCCGAACAAGCGACAGCGGCGAAAGAACTCGCCACGCTGCGGCAAGCCCTCGCCGACGCCAGCTCGACCTCGCAGCCGGACTCGCCCCGCGGTCAGCTGCTGGCCCGGATCGCGCAGTCGCGCGCCGAGCTGCAGGCGGTGGACAACCAGATCCACGGCAACCTGGGCGATGGCAAGCGCCTGGCCAGCCTGCCCGACCTGATGGACCAGGTGCTGCGCCGACACGAGCGGCTGACGCTGACGCACCTGGTGACCAGCAACGACCGGCCCACGGACAAGTCGGCCGACAAGTCCGGCGAGACCGCGCTGCGCTGGCAGGCGGTGGACCTGGGCGTCAGCGGCGGCTACCTCGACCTGGTGCAGTACCTGGCCGATCTGGAACGCGCCCTGCCCGAACTGCGCTGGGGTCCGATGGAAATCAACAGCAAGCAGATGCCGCCGGAACTCACCGTGCGCCTGTTCCTCGCCGGAGATGCACGATGAAAACACGTTGCAGAAACCCGCACGGGCTGGCATGGGCCGCCGCCCTGGGTCTCGCCGTCACGGTGCTGCCCGCGGTCGCCCAGAACGCCCCCGCGCTGCGCGATCCGATGGTGCCGCCCCTGTCGATTGCCCGGCCCGCTGCGAACCCAGGCGTGCTGGATGCCACGGCCGAGCCCCCACCCACGCCGCAGCAACTGCTGACGGTCGATGGCAAGCGCTATGTGGTCGATGGACGCCGCCGGCTCGGTGTCGGCGACGCCCTGGGTGGCACACGCATCGAGCGCATCACGGATTCAGCGGTCTGGGTGCGCGAGGGCCACACCGTCACCCGATTGCCCTTCTATGGCGGCGTGGTCAAGCGCACCCTGAGCCCGCTGCCGCCACCGGCACCCGCCGCACGCAGCGGCACCAAGACACCCGTTCCACTTTTTCACACTTCGACACGAGGCGAGTCGCCATGAACTTCACACCTGCTCCTCACGCTGCATCCACGCACCGTGTTGCCAAGCTGTTGCTGACCCTGGGCGTGATCGCCGCCGTGCCAGGTTGTGGCCTGCAGCCGGTGGTCAGGGCCCCGAACGCACGCGAGAGCGTGCAGGCGGAACTGCAGGCTAGCCGCAATCCGGTGGCCGCCCCGGCGGTCGCTGCGGCGGCCTCGGTCGCGCAGCCCGACACGGCCCCGCCGCCCGCCGCACCGCGCGCCGACGCCGCACCCGAACCCCGCTTCGACCTGAGCGTCAGCGGTGCATCGGCACGCGATGTCTTCCTGTCGATGGTGACCGACACCCGCTACAGCATGCTGATGCACCCCGAGGTCAGCGGCACGCTGTCGGTGACGCTGCGCGGCGTGACGGTGCGCGAGGCGCTGGAATCGATCCGCGATGTCTACGGCTACGAGTTCAAGATCGAAGGACGTCGCATCACGGTGTTCCCGGCCACGATGCAGACGCGCATCTTCATGGCCAACTACCTGCAGGCCAAGCGCCAGGGGCGCAGCGACACACGGGTGAGCTCGGGCGCCGCACCGACCAATGGGCCGACCGGCTCGGCCAATGGCACCGTCACACCCGCCCCCGGCGGCGAGACGCTGGACAGCAGCCAGGTCTCGACGACCTCGAGTTCCGACATCTGGAGCGAGACCACCGAGGCGCTGCGCAGCATCGTCGGCACCGGCAACGGGCGCAATGTGATCACCAGCCCGCAATCGGGAACCATCGCCGTGCGGGCCATGCCCGAGGAACTGCGCCAGGTCGAGAACTACCTGCGCGCCTCGCGGCTGGCGATCGAGCGTCAGGTGATGCTGGAGGCGAAGATCGTCGAGGTCGAGCTGCGCGAGGGCTACCAGAGCGGCATCGACTGGTCGCTGCTGCGGCGCACCCGCAGCATCGGCCAGACCAGTGGCAGCGCCGGCAACGCGCTGGTGACCAATCCGAACGGCCTGCCGACGTTGCCGGCCGCGGTGTCGTCGCTGCTGATCGACAGCGTCTCGGTGCCCACCGCCGGCTCGGGCACGCTGGGCCTGGCGATCGCCAGCAACGGCTTCCAGGCGGTGCTCGGGTTCCTCGAAACCCATGGCGACGTGCAGATCCTGTCGAGCCCGCGCGTGGCCACACTGAACAACCAGAAGGCCGTGCTGAAGGTGGGCACCGACGAGTACTTCGTCACCAATGTGTCGGGCGGCACCATCACCGCCGGCAACTCCAACACCAACGGCACGACCACGCTGCCCACGCTGACGCTGACGCCGTTCTTCTCGGGCATCGCGCTCGACGTGACGCCGCAGATCGACGAGGCCAACACCATCACGCTGCATGTGCACCCGTCGGTGACGGCCGTCACCGCGATCACCAAGCAGATCGATCTCGGCACGATCGGCAGCTACAAGCTGCCGCTGGCCTCGAGCAGCGTCAACGAGACCGACACCGTGGTGCGCGTGACCGACGGCAACATCGTTGCCATCGGCGGGCTGATGCAGGTGGAAGCGGTGGGCCACAACTCGGGCCTGCCGGGCAGCTCGAGCAACCGTGTCACGCAGACGCTGTTCGGCAACAACAACAGCAGCAGCCGCAAGAAAGAGCTGGTGGTGCTGATCAAGCCGACCATCATCCGCAACGTCGATGACTGGCAGCAGGCCAACCACCAGGCGGCCAGCACCTTCGACGAAACACCAGGCACGCCGCGGCGGGTGATCACGGTGACGGGTCAGGGCCCGGTGGCTGCGGCACCCGCAGCCCCTGCGCCAACGACTGCCACGCCCGCCGTCTTCACCCCGCCGGCTGCGACGGTCGCCGCGGTCGCCAAGTAACCCGCTCGCGGCTCGGATCAGGTCTGGGCCGCTGGGGGAGCGGCGTCATTGAAGGCACCGGTGTCGACCTGCACGAAGTCCGACAGCGGGCGCGCCTGGCGCCAGCCAGTCTGCTCGAGCATCGGCGCCTCATAGAAAGCCGGCACCGGGCCCAGGCACAGCAGCGCCATCGGCTGCGCATCGGGCGGCAGCTCGAGCACGCGCGCCAGCGCAGCGGGCTCGAACATCGACACCCACCCCAGGCCCAGGTTCTCGACGCGGGCGGCGAGCCACAGGTTCTGCACCGCGCAGGCGAGCGAACACAAGGCCATGTCGCGCGGCATCGTGCGGCGGCCGAAGACCGTGCCGTCGTCGGGTGCCAGCACCGCCACGATCAGCTCGGCGCACTCGCGCAGCCCCTCGACCTTCAACTGCAGGAACTCGCCTCCGCGTTCGCCCAGGGCGGCGGCCGTGGCCAGGCGCTCGGCCTCCACCAGCTCGGCGATGCGCCCGCGCAAGCCGGCATCCAGCACACGCACGAAGCGCCAGGGCTGCATCAGGCCGACCGATGGCGCCTGATGCGCGGCCTGCAGGATGCGCTGCAGCACCGCCGGCGCCACCGACGCGCCCGGCGTGAAATGCCGCATGTCGCGGCGCGCCGCCAGCACGCGGTAGAACGCGTCGCGGTCGGCGTCGGTGAAAGCGTCGGTGGCGCCGGTGTGGCCGGGTTCGGTGCTCATGCGGCCGGCTCCGCCGGCCGCGTGGGGTGGTGGATGCGCTCGTCGCCGTAGCTGCGCAGCACCTTCGAGACGATCACCTGGTAGCCGTCGAGCCACTTCGCCTGCCCGGCCTTGGCCTGCAGATGCGACGGGTGCTGCATCAACTGCCGCAGCCCCGCTTCGTCGGCCCAGTAATAGACATTGCACAGGCGGCCGGTGTTCGGGTCCTCCCAGGACTCGTCGCCAAGAAAGCCCAGGGTCTCGCGCGCCGCGGCGGCGATCACCGCATCGAGCGCATGGAATTCGGCGTCGAACTGCTTCTTGTCGAAGATGAAGGTGGCGCTGTACATCAGTCTGCCCTGCTCATGGCGGTGTGGGATGTGACGAGGCCAGACCGTGCCACACCATCGGGCGCGGCAAGTCGGCCGGCGCCGTGGTGGGCAAGGTGCGCGCCCTCAGCTGGCCGCAGCCACCATCGACGTCCTGCCCGGCCGACTGGCGCAGCTTGGTCAGCACGCCACGGCGGTGCAGCGTTTGTGCGATCTCACGGGCGCGCTCGGCAGCAGGCCGCTGGAAGGCCAGCCCGTCGACCGTGTTGTACGGGATCATGTTCAGGATCGCCCGCTTGCCGGCCAGCAGCCGGACGAGGCCGTCGAGCTCGTCGTCGCCGTCGTTGATGCCGGCCAGCAGCGTCCACTGCACCTGCACCGGGTAGCCGCTGTCCTGCGCATAGCGCTCGCCGAGTTCGACCAGTTCATCGGGCCCGATGGCTGGCGCGCGTGGCAGCAGTTGGGCGCGCCGCGCCGCGTTGGTCGAATGCAGCGACAAGGCCAGCGCTGGCTTCACCGAGCCCCCGGTCGGGTCCAGCAAGCGCTCGAACACGCGCCGATCACCGACGGTGGAAAACACCAGGTTCTTGTGGCCGATGCCGCCTTCATGGCCCAGCAGCTCGATCGCGTCCATCACGTTGTCGAGGTTGTGCGCGGGCTCGCCCATGCCCATGAAGACCACCTTCTTCACTGGCCGGCGGCTGCGCGCCAGCGCCACCTGCGCCACGATCTCGGCGCTGCCCAGCTGGCGCAGCAAGCCGCCCTGTCCCGTCATGCAGAACACACAGCCGACCGCGCAGCCCACCTGGGTGGACACGCACACGCCATCGCGCGGCAGCAGCACCGCCTCGACCGTCTGGCCGTCGTGCAGGCCGACCAGCAACCGCGCCGAGCCATCGTCGCCCGGGTGCTCGGACAGCAATCGCGCCAACCCCGCCAGCTCGGCCTCGATGGCGGGCAGCGCGGCGCGCACGCCCAGCGGCAGAAAGTCCTGCGGCTTGCGCTTGCCACTGCCTTGCGACAGCGCGTTCGACCACAGCCGCAGCACCCGGTGCTCATGGCACGGCATGGCGCCATGGGCGCGCAGGCGCTGTCGAATGTGAATGATCTGCATCGGTGACGACAAGGCGGTTGGATTCAGTACGAGGCCAGGCTCGGTCGCTGATTGTCGGTCTGCCCACAATGCGCCATGCACATCCTGATTTCCTGTGTCGGCAGCGCCGGCGACGTGCACCCGTTCATCGCCATCGGGCAGGCGCTGGCCCGGCGCGGGCACGAGGTGGAGCTGGTCACGTCGCCGCATTTCGCTTCGCGCATCGAGGCGGCCGGCCTGGCCTGCACGCCGGTGGGCACCGAGGCCGACTGCGAGCAGGTGGTGCATCACCCCGACCTGTGGAATCCGCGCACCTGCTTTCCGGTGCTGTGGCAGGCGATTGCGCAACGGTTGGTCGAGGCCCACCGCCTGTTGATCGCCCGCGCACAGCCGGGCCGCACGGTGCTGGTGGGCAGCACGCTGGCGATGCCGGTGCGGCTGGCGCAGGAAACCCACGGGCTGCCGACGGTGACAGTGCACCTGTCGCCGGTGTGCATCTGGTCGGCCCAGGCGCCAGCGGTGCTGCCGGGCCTCGGCGATCTGAGCGGCTGGCCACCGGTGCTGGTGCGGCTGATCCAGTCGGCGGTGGAGCGCGGCTTCATCGACCGCGTGGTGACGCCGGGCTTCGACCGCATCCGGCGTGATCTGGGCCTGCCGCCGGTGCGCCGTGTGCTGAGCCACTGGATCCACAGCCCGCAGCGCGTGGTGTGCGCCTGGCCCGGCTGGTTTGCACCGAAGCAGCCGGACTGGCCCGCGCAGGCGGTGACCACCGGCTTTGCGAGATGGTCGGGCACGGCAGGCCAGCCGCTCGATCCCGCGCTGCTGAGTTTTCTGAATGCAGGCTCCGCACCGATCGGCTTCACGCCCGGCTCGGCGATGGCACAAGGCCGCGATTTCTTTGCGCGGGCACTGGCCGCATCGGCCGCGCTGAACCAACGCGCGCTGCTGATCACGCCCTATGCCGACCAGTTGCCCCACCCGCTGCCGCCGCACGCGCACGCGGTGAGCTATGCGCCCTTCGACGCGCTGCTGCCCAGGTTGGCGGCACTGGTGCACCACGGTGGCATCGGCACCACGGCGCAGGCGCTGGCCGCTGGCCTGCCACAAGCCGTGCTGCCGTTTGCACACGATCAGTTCGACAACGCCACGCGGCTGGTCAAGCGCGGCGTGGCGCTGCGGCTGACGGCGCGCAGCCCGGTGCGGCAGTGGGAGACCACCCTCGGCCGCCTGCTGCGCGACCCGTCGATCGCCACAGCCTGCCAGCGGCATGCCGGCCTGATGGTCGAGGACGGTGATGCCGCGCAGCGCATCGCCGATGTGATCGAGGCAGTGCCGCAGCCGTAGCTGCGCCTGGCCGCGCGGTGCGAGCACCTCACCCCGCGCGTAGGACAACCCGCCTCCCCGGATCCCGTCGCCGTCCGATGGCCGTGTGGCCTCGCGGTGCGCAGACTGTCGTTGCTGTATCAACGTCGGCGGCAATCGCGGCGACCCCTCTTCGATTGCCTACACACGGTGCATCTGATGAACAACCTCTTGAAAATGGCAATGGCCCTCGGTGGCCTGGCGATGGCGGCCCAGGCTGTCGCGCAGGTGACCTTCTACGAGAACGACGGCTTCCAGGGCCGCTCCTTCACCAGCGAGCGACCGGTCAGCAACTTCGATCGGATCGGCTTCAACGACCGCGCCTCGTCGGTCGTGGTGCAAGGCACCCGCTCGACCCGATGGGAGGTCTGCGAAGACCAGCGCTTCAGTGGCCGTTGTGTCGTGCTGCGGCCAGGCCAGTACCCGTCACTGTCCGCGATGGGCCTGAACGACCGCGTCTCATCGGCGCGCATCGTCGATCGCAATGCGCGGGTAGACGACGACCGCTACGCGCCTGCACCCCCGCCGGTGCAGGTCAGCCAGCTGGTGTTCTACGAAGACGAGGGCTTTCGTGGCCGTACCTTCACCGCGGATGCGGCCATCGCCAACATGCGTCGCAGCGGCTTCAACGACCGCGCCTCGTCGGTGGTCGTGCGTGGCAACCCGTCCGATCGATGGGAGGTCTGCGAAGACCGGCGCTTCAGCGGCCGTTGCGTCGTGCTGCGTCCCGGCCAATACCCGTCGCTGTCGGCCATGGGCTTGAACGACCGGGTGTCGTCGGCACGCACCGTGGATCGCAACACGCAGGTCGACGACGAGCGCTATGCGCCGTTGCCGGTGATCGCGCGTGACTACAGCCGACGCAAGAACGAGCGCCTGTACGAAGCCGAGGTGACCTCGGTGCGTGCCGTGGTCGAAGAGACAGGCCAGCAATGCTGGGTTGAACGCGAGCAGGCCGTGCAGGAGCGCGGCAGCAGTGTCAACGTCCCCGGCGCCTTGCTGGGTGCGGTGATCGGCGGCATCCTCGGCCACCAGGTGGGTGGCGGCACAGGCAAGGACATCGCCACCGGCGTGGGCGTCGTCGCCGGCGCTGCCGTCGGCAGCCAGGTGGGACGCAACCGCGATGCCCAACAGGTGGTGACCGAGCAGAACGTGCAGCGCTGCCGCCAGACGAATGCGAAGGCACACCCCGCGTACTGGGACGTGACCTACGACTTCCGGGGCCAGGAATACCGGGTGCAGATGACCCAGCCGCCGGGCAACACCGTGACCGTCAATGCCCAAGGCGAACCGAGGGCCTGAATCAGCACGAGCGCATCGACCTGATCGAGCGCCTGCCGGCGTCGTGATGTGCCGGCGCCGATGACGGCGGTCAGTGCGGTGACCCGTCCCCTCGGGCGGCAAACACCGCCTGCGCGCGGTTGGCGACGCCCAGCTTGCCGTAGATCGATTTCAGGTACCACTTGACCGTGTCGACGCCGATGTCTAAGCGCCTGGCGATTTCCTTGTTGGAGAGTCCTCGCTCCAGCAGCTGAAGGATCTCCGCTTCGCGTTGCTTGAGCGAGGCACAAGCGCCTGCGGTGGCGAACGGCGCCACGGGTGCGGGCCCGGGCTGCGCCGTCGCCGCGGCGATGCCGGTCGCATCGGCGCGCCGACCGAGCAGGCTCACCTCGCTCAGCCCGGTGAGCGCCGCAGCGCTCCACTGCGCGCGCGGAATCTGGTTGCTGAGGACCCGCTCCTGAACCAGCGCGGTGATCTCGATGAACCGGGCGCCTTCGTCGAGGAAACTGCGCCGCATCCCGACATCGAGCCCGATGCGCAACGTGTTGGCGGCCATCTCCACCGCCTGATCGAGTCGGCCGACCCCGTCGATGGCCAGGCACATCAGGATGCGAGCCCGCACCTCGAGCAGCAGGCGCCGCCCCTCGATGGCGGCGTTCAGCACCGGTCGCAACACCGCCGCGGCCTGCGCCGGCCGCTCGCTGGCCAGCAAGACGCGACAGTGCGCCAGTGCCAGGTGCTCGTGGCCGCGCGGCAGGTGTGGCGCGGCATTCGACGGCGCGCCCCCGGCCAGCGCGAGGAGGCCATTGGATTGCTCGAGCCACCGACGGGCGGCCGTCAGATCGCCATTCAGCAGCGCATGTCGGATGCGTTCGCCGAAGATGGCGCCGCCCAGACGCCAGAAGCCCAGCTGCCGGAACGTCTGCTCACCTTCGTCGAGCACGTCTGTCGCGACGTCCGGATCGCGCCGGTGTGCCAGCAGTCGGCTCGAGCCGACATAGCGGGCGATGAAGAAATCGGCCACCCCGCCTTCCATGCCCAATGCACGGCTGTCGTCCAGCAGGTGCGCCGCCTCGTCGAGCTGGTTCATTTCGACCAGCAACTCGCCCAGCAATGCTTCGGCCAGCCGCGCGGCGTGTGAATGCAGGCCGACACCGGTGGCTGCAAGTTCATGCGCACTGCGGAAGTACGACGCGGCGTCGTCGAGGCGCCCCCAGTTCGCGCGCGGCCATGCCCGCGAAGCAGCGCCCGTAGACCGCGCTGAACGGTCCCTGCGTCCGCTCGTGGTACGGCAACGCCAGGGCCTGCAACGTGATGGCGTCGTCGTAGCTGTTGCGCTGCAGCAGCACATAGGTGTACACGTTGGAGGCCACGGCCACCACCCACGGATGGAAGCGGGTGCATGGGGCGAGACACGGCTTGACGAGCGCCTCGACCCCGTCGATGTCGTCCTGGTAGATGCGCACGCACGCCTCGACGACACGCGCCTCGGCCAGGGCCTCCGTCGTCTCGTCGGCGGCAGCGCCCTCCGCAGGCGAGCCGGTGGCGTCGGCGGCCGCCTCGGCGGCGGGCGTCAGCTCGGCCACCAGCGAGGCCACGGCGTCGCGCGCCTGCTGCGGCCGGTGCGTCAGGCAATGCGCCCAGGCGATGGCCAGTTGCAAGGCAGGCCGGCTGCCCAGTTGGTCGGGCGGCAGGCGCAGCACCAGCACCCGCAGCGTGCTCATGGCGCTGTGCTGCACCAGCCACATGGCGGCATTCGCCACCACGTCGACGGCCCGCTCGATGTCACCGGCGGCCAGCGCATGGGTCACGGCCTCGTCGACGTGCGCGTTGGCGCTGAACCAGACGGATGCGGCGCGGTGCAACTCCGCCTTGCGCTGCGGCGACTGGCGCTCGAGCCGGCGCTGCAGATGGGCGGCGAAAAGGTGGTGGTAGCGATACCACTCGCGGTGCTCGTCGAGCGGCTGAATGAACAGGTCCTGCTCGTCCAGCCGTTCCAGCATCGACTGGCTGCTGGCGAGGCCGCTCACCGCGGCACACAGGCCGGCGCACAAGCGATCGAGGATCGAGGTCGCCAGCAGGAAATCGAGCACGTCGGGGGCCAGGCTGTCCAGCACGTTCTCGGCCAGGTACTCCCCCAGCGCGCGGTGGTTGGCGCCGAACGAGGCGGCCACGCTGCCGAGCAGGCCGCTCGACAGCCGGGCCGCCGAACCCTGGGCATCGACCGCATGGCGCAGCGACAGCGAGGCCAGTTGCAGCGCCGCCACCCAGCCTTCGGTGCTGGTCCACAGCGACTGCACCGCCGCCGGGTCCAGACGCAGCGCGTTCACTTCGCAAAGAAAGGCCTGCGACTCCGCCACGGTGAATCGAAGATCGGCCGCGGTCACCTCGCACAGCTCTCCGGCCACCCGCAGCGTGGCCAGCGGCAGGGTCGGCCGTTCGCGGCTGGTGATCACCACATGGAAACGCCGCGGTGCGTGCTCCAGCAGCGACACCATCGTGTCGCGCACCTCGCGGTCGACGATCAGGTGCCAGTCGTCGACGACGATGTAGAAGTCGCGCTCGGCGCGCTCGAAGGTGTTGATCAGCTCGGTCACGACGATCGAGGCCGCCTGTTCGGGCTGCGCTTCGAGCTGATCGGCGACGTCCACGCTCAGGCCCGGATCGGCCACGCGCACCGCTTCGACCAGGTAGGTCACGAAGCGATCGATCGAGTTGTCCTCGCGCGACATGCTCAGCCAGGCCACGGTGGCACCGGAGCGCTGCAGCCGTTCGCGCCACTGCACCGACAACGTGGTCTTGCCGAAGCCGGCCGGCCCGTGGATCAGCGTCAACCGCCGATGGCGCTCGGACTCGAGCCTGGCCAGCAGCCGTTCGCGTGCGACCAGGCCGCTGTTGCCTGCGGGCGCACGGAACTTGGTGGCAATGAGGCGCGGCCGGTCGGTTCGGGAGGAACTGCGCATGCGCTCGACTCGCTGCAGCGGGTGGCTCAGGCCGCGTGCTGCGCGTCCCACTCGCGCAGGGTCGTCTTCAGCACCTTGCCGTAGTGGTTCTTGGGGAGCTCGGCGACAAAGCGGTAGTGCTTGGGCCGTTTGAAGCGGGCGATGCGGTCCAGGCAGTGCGCATCGAGTGACGCCTCGCTGAGTCCGGGCCGCGCGACGACGTAGGCCACCACCTGCTCGCCCCACTCGGCATCCGGGCGGCCGATGACAGCCGCTTCAGTCACATCGTCATGCATGAGCAGGGCCTCTTCGACTTCACGCGGGTAGATGTTGGTGCCACCGCTGATGATCAGGTCCTTGCTGCGATCGAGCAGCGTGAGAAACCCTTGCTCGTCCAGCCGGCCGACGTCGCCGGTTTTCAGCCAGCCGTCGACGATGGCCGCCGCGGTGGCCTCGGGCTGCTGCCAGTAACCGTTCATGACGACATCGCCGCGCACGCACACCTCGCCGGTGTCGCCGGTGGGCACCGGCTGGCCCTGCGGGTCGCGCACACTGAGCTCCACCATCACCTGGGCCACCCCCACCGACGCCAGGTGCTCGCGCCAGCCCTCGGGGCGATCGTGGCAAAGGCGATTGATCATGTGGCGCGGCATCGCCGTGATCATCATCGGGCATTCGCCCTGGCCGTAGATCTGCGCGAAATGCGGCCCGATGACCTGCAGCGCCTCTTCGAGATCGGCCAGGTACATCGGCCCGCCGCCGTAGCAGATGGCGGACAGCCCCTGCGGCCGCTGTCCGCTGGATTTCGCCGCCTGGACCAGACGCTTGACCATGGTGGGCGCGGCAAAGAAAGAGGCGCGCTGCCAGTGGGCCGCCAGCGCCAGGCATTCGTCGGCATCGAACCCCTGCGACTTCGGCACGACGTTGATGCCGCCATAGGTCACATACGGCAGATGGAGCATCCCGCCGCCGTGCGACAGCGGCGCCGGGTGCAGCGCCACCTCGCCCGGCTCGACCGCCTGCACCGCGGTGTACAGGCCCACGCTCTGCCAGCGCAGCTGCCGCGCGCCGAGCTCGACACCCTTCGGGCGACCGGTGGTGCCGCTGGTGTAGAACAGCCACGCCGCATCGTGCTCGGCGCGCTCGGCCACCGGGGCCTCCGGGAGCTCCGGATCGAACAGGTGCGTGAACCCGGTTTCCACCCGGGCGTCATGGCCCTCCTCGCGCAGCGCACGCTGCAGCGCCGCACGGTCGTCGTCGCCGGCGAAGATGCACTGGCTGCCGCTGTGGGCGGCGATCCAGGCCACCTCCTTGACGTGCAGCTTCGCATTGATGGGCACGGCCACCGCGCCTGCCCACCACACCGACCACAGCAAAGGCAGGTACTCCGGCCGGTTGTGCAGGAAGAGCGCAACGCGTGCACCCGGCTGCACCCCGTGCCGGGCCAGCCAGGTGGCACCGCGCGCGGCCATCGCGGCGAATTCGCGGTAGTTGCACCAGACCTCGGTGCCGTGGCCGATGGCCACCATCGGGCCGCAGTGCTGCGCGGTGCGTTTCAAGTCATGGGCAATGTTCACGTCGGCTCCCCGGGGCTCAATGCACGCGTTCCAGCAACGACGCGAAGTTCGTGACGGCCGCGCCGCCCATGTTCAGCACGCCCACCATGTCGGCCCCGGCGCGCAGTGCACCCGGGCGGTAGCGACCCAGCAGCAGCCAGGCCGCCAGCACGTGCATCGAGACGCCGGTGGCGCCCACCGGGTGGCCCTTCGACTTGAGGCCACCTGACAGGTTCACCGCCAGCCGCCCGCCCGCCTCGACCCAACCCTCGTCCAGGGCGATGTGTCCGCGGCCGGGCGGCGTCAGGCCGATCGCTTCGTAGAGCATCAGCTCGGCAACGGTGAAGCAGTCGTGCACTTCGGCGCCGGCCAGCTGATCGAGGGTGACGCCGCCCTCGGCCAGCACCTGCTGCCACACCTGCCGCGCGCCGGCGAGTTCGCTCATGTCGCGCCCGGCGGTCGGCATCACATCGTTGACCTGGGCCATGGCCCGCAGCCGCACGCGCGGCGCACCGGCCGGCACGGCAGACGACGCACTCATCACCAGCGCGGCCGCGCCGTCGGAGATCGGCGAGCAATCGCTGCGCAGCAGCATGCCGACCACGCTCGGGTTCTTGTCGCTCGCCACGCTGCAATCGGCCAGTTCGACCGGCTTGCGGTATTGCGCATACGGGTTGTGCACGCCGTTGGCATGCGCCTTCACGGCGATGCGCGCCATCGCATCGTGCGGGTTGCCGAAACGTTGCGCGTACTGCCCGGCGATCCGCGCGAACATGCCGGCAAAGCCGCCCTCGATCTGCGCCTCGTCCTTGACGTAGGAGGCCTTCAGCAAGGCCTGGCCCACCTCGCGCGTGGGCAGCGACGACATCACCTCGGCGCCGATCACCAGCACGCGCTTGGCCCGGCCGGCAGCGATGCGCATTGCCGCCTGGTGCACGGCGGCACTGCCGGAGGCGCAGGCGCTTTCCACGCGCAACGACGGCTTGCCGCGCAGCCCGGCCGCCAGGCCCGAACTCAGGCCGGCGACAAAGCCCTGCTCGATCAGGCCGTGTCCGAAATGCCCGATCACCACCGCATCGATGTCGCTCGCCTCGAGGCCGGCGTCAGCGATCGATTCGGTGGCGACCCGGGCCATCAGGGCCTCGATGTCGGCACCCGGCGCGCGGGTGAACGGCGTGTGGGCAAATCCAATCAGATCGATCATGGCGACTCCTCATTCAGGTTGACCCGGCCGTTGTCAGCGCCCGAGTGTTCGATTTAGAGTAGTTGCAGATGAGCCCGCCCGACAGTCGCAAAACTACATCCGGGGTTTCCCGAGGCTCGGTGCACGACGGCGAACTTCCCAGCGATGTCGCGGCCCAGTTGTGTCCTCTGGGCCTGCTGCTGTCGGCCCACCGGCACGTCGTGTGGTGCAACCCGGCGTTTGCGGCCCTGTTCGGTTATTCGGTCGACGAACTGACTGGTCGCAGCCTCGAGCCGCTGTACCCGAGCGCGGCAGACTTCGAACGCATCGGCGGGCGCGGACTGCAGAACCTGACCTCGCACGGCAGCTACGACGACGAGCGGCTGATGCGCCTGCGCGACGGCGGCCTGCGCTGGTTTCGGGTGCATGGCCGGGCACTCGATCTGGCCGATCCGTTTCGACTGGCGAGCTGGGTGTTCGAGGCCCTGCCCGCAGGCGCCGATGTGGCCAAGCTGACACCTCGCCAGCGCGATGTGCTGGCCGACATCAAGCGCGGCCTGAGCGCCAAGCAAAGCGCCGAGGAACTCGGCGTGAGCCCGCGCACCGTCGAGAAGCTGAGGGCGCAACTGCGCCAGCGCTACGGCGTGCACAACGTGACCTCGTTGGTGGGCCGCATCACCGGGCTGCCGGACTGACCCACGCCCGCCAGCCCTCGGCTGCGGGCCCATTCCTGCGCGGGTTAACCAGCGCGGGTTTTCCCATCTACCCGCCGCGGCACCCGTTTTGCTGCACCGCACGCTACCCATCAGGGAGGTGCTTTCGTGCTCCCACCTCCCTACGCTTGCCGCTCCCTCATCAAGGAATCAAGCCATGGGTTTACTCGTGAACATCGACAACGGCGGCACGTTCACCGACGTGTGCGTCCATTCCGGCGCGCAGGTGGTGCACGCCAAGTCGCCCACTACGCCGCACGACCTGACGCAGTGCTTCGTCGGGGCACTCACCCGCGTGTCGCGCGAGCTGTACGGCGGTGACGATCTGTCCCGCCTGGTGCGCGACATCGACTACATCCGCTACTCCACCACCTCGGGCACCAATGCGGTCGTCGAGCGCAAGGGCACCCCCGTCTCGCTGCTGGTCGAGAAGGGTGAAGAAGACTCGGTCTACGGCCTGATCGAGGCCATGCGGGGCGACAGCCTGTGGGCCTCGATGGTGCCGATCGCGCCGGTCGGCATCACGGTGAAGCCGGGCGTGGCGATCGACTCCGGCGAGCTCACCGCGGCGGTCAACGACCTGCTGGCCAAGGGCGCGCAGCGCCTCGTGGTGGCGCTGCGCACCGCAGAGTCCGAGGCGCGCGTGAAGGAAGAGCTGCTCGACCGCTATCCACGCCACCTGCTGGGCGCGGTGCCCTTCCTGCTGTCGCACGAGCTGGTCAGCGACGATGACCACGCCCGGCGCGTGTTCTCGGCACTGCTCAACTCCTACCTGCACCCGGGCATGGAGCACTTTCTCTACGGCGCCGAGAACGTGTGCAAGCAGCATCACCTGGCCAGCCCGCTGCTGATCTACCGCAACGACGGCAACTCGGCGCGCGTGGCCAAGACCACCGCCATCAAAACCTGGGGCTCGGGCCCACGGGGCGGCCTGGAAGGGGCACTGGCCTATGCGCGCCTGTATGGCGCGTCGACCCTGATCGCGATGGACATCGGCGGCACCACCACCGACGTGGCGGTGGTGGTCAACGGCCAGGTGAAGCTCAACGCATACGGGCATGTCGAGGCCGGCAACACCTCGTTCGCGATGCCCGAGTTGCAGAGCTTCGGGCTGGGGGGCAGCTCGGTCATGAGCGTGCAAGGCGGCGCGATCAAGATCGGGCCGCAGAGCGTCGGCTCGGTGCCGGGCCCGGCGTGCTTCGGGCGCGGCGGCACCCACGCCACGCTGACCGATGCGCTGCTGCTGGCGGGCGTCATCGATGGCGACAAGTACCTCGGCGGTGAACTGAAGCTCGACAAGGAGCGCGCCGCGGCGGCCATCCAGGCCAACATCGCCGGCCCGCTGAACATCGCGCTGGCCGATGCCACCGAACGTGCCATCCGTGCGTTCGAGGCCGAAGTGGCCGCAGTGCTCGTCAAGACCCTGGCTGCGGCCGGACAAAGTGCCGACCAGGCCATCTTGCTGGCCTTCGGCGGCGGCGGGCCGATGATCGCCCCGGGCATCGCGCGCGAAGCCGGCGTGCGCCGCATCATCGTGCCGCAGATGGCCGCGGTGTTCAGCGCCTACGGCATCGGTTTCTCCGCACTGGCGCACCAATACCAGACGTCGCTGGCAGGTGCCTCGGTGGCCGACATCGCCACCGCGCGCGCGCAGATGCGGGCCCGAGCGCAGCATGACATGTCCGGCGAGGGGGTGGACACCGCGAAGTGTCGCTACGACTTCGCGCTGTGGCGGGACACCGCCGCGGGCGTCGAGCAGACCGCCCTCGACGAATCGGCACTGCAGGCACTGAAGCCAAGCGCCGATGCCCGGCTGGTGCTGACCGCGTCGTACGCGCTGCCGTCGTTCACGCTGACCGACGACCGGGCCGCGCGACACACGCCCGCCGTGACCTCCGGTTCGGCGCAGGTGCTGTACGGCAGCAGCGATGGTGACCGCACGCCGGTGATCGACATCGACGCCCTCGCGCCCGGACACCACACGAGCGGCCCTGCCCTGCTGCGCAGCAGCTACCTCACCTGCCTGCTGGACCGCGGCTGGTCGCTGCGCGTGTCCGACAACCACGACCTGATCATCGAAGAGGCCTGACATGACTGCACGAGTCGCCATCACCGAATACCTGGAAATCGACCTCCACTCCGAACGCTGGCACTGCCGCGCCTGCGGGCACGACATCGCCGCGGCTCGCGACAACTACAAGACCGGCCTGCTGGTCTATGACCGCGATCCGCGCGAGATCCACGCGCCCATCCTCGACGAGAAGAAATACGAATTCACCTATGCGCCCGACCCGACCTGGTGCCGCATCGTCGAGTTCTATTGCCCCAGCTGCTGCACCCAGATCGAGAACGAGTACCTGCCACCGGGCCACCCGCTGACACACGACATCGAGCTCGACATCGACAGCCTGAAGAGGCGACACCTGGCCAAGGAGGGTCAATGACATGAGGCGCGTGAGTGTTGACATCGGGGGCACGTTCACCGACTGCTTCCTGGCCTATGACGGCCGCTACGTCGAGTCGAAGGCTCTGACGACCCACAACAACCTGGCCACCGGTTTCATGGAAGCGCTGGAAGGCGCCTGCCGCGACATCGGCAAGGACATCGGCGAGGTGCTGGCCAACGTCGACGCGGTGCGTTACGCCACCACGCTCGGCACCAATGCGCTGATCCAGCGCAAGGGTCCGAAGGTGGCGCTGCTGACCACCACCGGCTTCGAATCCACCGCGGTGCTGATGCGGGCGCGGGGCTACGGCGATGGCCTGTCCGAGGCACAGCAGGCCGACCTGCCCGGCGCCTCGCGGCCGCCGATGCTGGTGCCGGTGTCGCGCATCGTCGGCATCGACGAGCGGGTGGACTACAAGGGCGACATCCTGCTCACGATCGACGAAGACAACGTGCGCAGCCAGATCCGCAAGCTGGTCGACGCCGGTGCGCAGGCCTTCGTGGTGTGCCTGGTGAACTCGGTGCTCAACCCGGCCAACGAGAAGGCCGTCGAACGCATCATCCTGTCGGAGTACCCGACGCACCAGCTGGGCGCGATGCCCATCGTGCTGTCGCACCGCGTGGCCGGTCGCAAGGGCGAGTACGCCCGAACGATGTCGTCGATCATCGACGCCTTCCTGCACGACCAGATGTACCACGGCATGTCGACGCTGGAGATCGCGTTGCGACGCGCCGGCTACAAGAAGCCGATGCTGCTGGTGCACAACACCTCGGGCATGGCGCAGATGAATTCCACCTCGTCGCTGCAGACCATCCACTCGGGTCCGGTGGCCGGGCTGGAGGCCACCAACTACCTGTCGCGGGAGTTCAAACAGCCCAACCTGATCGCCACCGACATGGGCGGCACCAGCTTCGACATCGGGCTGGTCACCGCCGACGGCGTGAAGTTCTACGACTTCAACCCGATCATCGAGCGCTGGCTGGTCAGCACGCCGATGACCTACCTGCACACCCTGGGCGCGGGCGGTGGTTCCATCGCGCGTTTCGACCGGATGTGGAACGCCATCGAGGTGGGCCCGCAAAGCGCCGGCTCCGACCCCGGCCCGGCCTGCTACGGCCGCGGCGGCAAGCTGCCCACCACCACCGACGCCAACCTGGTGCTGGGCTACCTCGACGAGAAGAACTACGCCGGCGGCTCGATCGAGCTCAGCCGCCGCCGCGCCGAGCGCGCGATCGAGGAGCACATCTGCAAGCCCTCGGGTCTGAGCCTGATCGAGGCCGCCAAGGCCATCAAGCGCAAGGTCGACGCCAACATGGCCGCCGCCATCTTCAAGGAGGTGGCAGTCAAGGGCTACAACCCGAAGAACTTCGTGCTGCTGGCGTATGGCGGTGGCGGCCCGATGCACGCCTGCGGCTTCTCCAGCGCGATCGGCATCAGCCGCGTGCTGATCCCGCCGTTCAGCTGCGTGTTCTCGGCGCTGGGTGCGGGCAACATGGACCAGCTGCACATCCACGAGAGCTCGGTCTACCAGATGCTCTTCGATGCGGGCAAACGCAAGATCCTGGACGACTTCGACTCGTTCAACAGCACGGTGGCCACGCTGGAGGCACGCGGGCGTGAAGACCTGAAACGCCAGGGCGCCCAGGACGCCGACATCAAGGTGCGGGTCGAGCTGGACCTGCGCTACGGCAACCAGCTGGCACAGACGGCGGTTGTCAGCCCGTTCCGGCGGCTGGAGAAGCCCACGCAGGTGATCGAACTGCTCGACCTGTTCAGCCACAACTATGCGCAGCGCTTCGGCGAAGGCAGCCAGGCACCGGAGGCCGGCGTGCGCATCAACGTGATCCGCGTCGTGTCGTTCGTCCAGCACGACCGGCTGACGCTCACGCCCAGCACCCGCCAAGGCGTTGCGCCACCGCCGCCGCGCGGCGAACGCGAATGCCACTTCCAGGGCGTGGACGGTGCGGTCATGACCCGCATCTACGACGCGCACACGCTGGCCGAAGGCACCACGCTGCAAGGGCCGGCACTGGTCGAGTCGCCACGCACCAGCTTCCTGGTCGAACCCGGCTGGCAGCTCACGATGGGCACCTCGGGCGCCGCGTGGCTCGAAAACACCGCCGCCCCTGCCGGCAAAGCCGCCCACCCCGTCACCGATGCCCTGGTGGCATGAGGAGCCGCAAATGATCCCCACGATGAATGACCAAGAAAAATCCGTCCTGCAGAAGTTCCTCGACGAGAACGTGCTCTTCCTCGGGCCCGATCCCGAGATCATGGGCAACCACAAGCTGGCCGCCGAGACCCCCGAAGAGGCCCACGCGCTGAGCGCCTTCAACGACGCCGACCAGATGAACCTGGTGCGCCACAAATTGCAGACCGCCTGCAACGAATCGTTCGACATGGTCGAGCAGATGGGCGCTGCGCCAGGCGCCAAGTGGGGCGACCTGATCTCGGGCGTGTGGACCGCCTCGGGCGACCTGGCGCTCTCCAGCGCCGGCGGCGTGCTGCTGTTTTCGGTGCTGACCCAGCACCCGGTGAAATTCATCCTCAAGTACTGGGTGAAGGAGCCCACCGTGGGCGTGCGACCGGGCGACATCTTCCTGCACAACGATGCACGCTACGGCAACATCCACAACACCGACCAGAGCCTGATCCTGCCGGTGTTCCATGAAGGCAAGCTGGTGTGCTTTACCGGGGCGATGGTGCACGAAGGCGAGAACGGCGCCACCGAGCCGGGCGGCATGCCCTCGAAGGCTGAATCGCCCTTCGATGAAGGGCTGAAGATGCCGCCGATCAAGGTCGGTGAGAACTACACCTTCCGCAAGGACATCATGACCTTCCTGCAGAACTCGGTGCGCGAGCCCAAGCTGCAATTGGAAGGCATGAAGTCCAAGCTCTATGCCGCCATGCGGATGGAGTCGCGCATCAAGGAGGCGATTGCCGAGTACGGCATCGATGCCGTGCGGGCCACGCTGCGCCGCACGCTCACCAGCACCGCCGACGAGGTGCGCCGCCGGCTGCGCGACTGGCCCGACGGCATCATCCGGCAGAACGTATTCCCCGACGGCACGCTGCGCGAGAACGTGCTGCTGCGGCTGCGGCTGGAGATGACCAAGCGCGACGCCGAGCTGATCCTCGACTTCCGGGGCTCCGCACCCGAATTCACCAACCGCGCCAACAACACCATCCTGGCCTCGTGCAAGGGCATGCTGGCGCAGGAGTTCCTGACCTTCGTGTGGCCCGATCTGCCGCGCAACCAGGCGGTGTTCGAGGCGATGACGGTGCTCACCGACGAGAACTCGTCGCTGAACTGCTCGGTCAATGCACCGAATGCGCAGAGCATGATGACCTTCTTCCCCAGCTTCACCATCACCCAGCTGGCCGTGCCGAAGCTGCTGTATTCATCTACCTTCAAGGCCACCGACGTGGTCTCGGGTTGGTACAACATGATCGTCACCTTCATCTACGGTGGCATCACGCAGCACCAGGAGCTGGTGGGCAACCTGTGCGCCGACCTGAACGGCATGGGCGGCGGCGCGCGGGCCACCCGCGACGGCGAGCACTCGATCGCACCGATCTTCGCGCCGATGGCCGACATCGGCGAGCAGGAGCTGATCGAGGAAGAAGTGCCGATCATGAAGATCGTGCCCAACCGGGTGATGCGCGACAACCAGGGCTTCGGCAAGTTCCGCGGCGGCCACGGCTACCAGCAGATCGCCACCGTGAAAGACACGGCCGCCTGGGGCTTCATGACCTGCTCGATCGGCTCGAAATTCCCGAGCACGCACGGCATCTTCGGCGGCTACGGCGCCGGCACCTTCCCGCTGTGCAAGGTCAAGGGCGTGAACATCTTCGACGAGATGAAAGACCGCCGCGAGCTGCTGCGCTTCTCGATCGAGGAGATCATGAACGAGCAGCCGTTCAAGAACGCCACCTACACCACGCACCACATGGGCATGCAGCTCGAATGGGCCAAGACCGGCGAGCTGTACATGCTGACGCAGGGCACCGGCGGTGGCTATGGCGACGTGCTGGACCGCGCGCCGGCGATGGTGGCCGACGACTACCGCGACGGCCTCATCAGCAAGCGGACGGTGGAGCAGGTCTACCACGTGGTGATCGACGAGGCCACGCATGCGGCAGACCTCGAGGCCACGAAGGCAGCCCGCGCGGCCGAGCGCGCCAAGCGCAAGCGGCTGGGCAAGCCTTACGCTGAATTCGTCAAGCAATGGGAGACCCCGCTGCCGCCCGCCCACCTGCCGTTCTACGGCTCGTGGAAAGACCCGCGCGTGATCCACCGCGGCACGCCCAACGACACCTGCCCGTCAGACGCCATCGTCGGCGTGATGATGCCGGACCCGAAAGACGTGCGCATCGCCAAGCTGGAGGCGCAACTGGCCGAGCGCGGGCGGTGAGCTCGGTGTTTGCCGACGACGCGCAGCGCTCGAACCGCCCGCTGTTGTGGCTGGATTTCGAGCGCTACGCCGCCAAGGTGTTCGCCAATCAACCGGCCGACTGGCACACCAACGCGCACCGTTACGCCGACACGCTGGGCCAGGCCCAGCGGCTGGTGCGCAGCGATGTGGTGGCCATCCCGGTGCTGGATGCCTGGCTGCAAACGCCCGCATGGCAGGCATCGGCCAGCGCCTCGCTGGCCGATGCGCTGGCGTTGTGGAACGAAGCAGGGCCGCAGCAGCGCTTCGTGACGGAAGCGCTGGATGCGCTGTTTCACCGCGTCGGCACCCACGCCATGCTGGTGATGGCCCTGCCCTCGCCCTCGCAGGTGCTGCGGCGCGCGGGGCGGCAGCCGCCGTTCGACTTCGACGACCTCGACGACGTGGGCTCGGCGCTCACCGCCGTGCTGCGCAGCCACAGCGAGCGCAAGTTCGCGGCGCTGGTGTTGCGTTGCGATGAGGCCGAGGGCCTGTCGGATGACGAGCGTGAGGCCGCCGAGCCGCTGCTGAAGTCGGCGCGGTACTACGGCTGGGGCACGGCCCTGCAGCTCGACGCGGCGCCGCCCGGCAGCGCGCCAGACGGCACGAGCGGCTTCGACGCGGTGCTGCTGGGCCACTGGCCTGCAGCGGCGCTCGAGGCCAGTGGCATCGCACACGCCGCCGGCGGGCTGGGTGCGGGTTTCTGGCGCGACGATGCCGCCGCGCCGCCATGGCAGGGCATGCGCTACGGCGACATACCGGCCGACGCCGTTCCAGAGCGCGTGGCCGAGCGCCTGGCCCTGCTGCACGCCGCCCCGCGGTGACCGACGCCCCGCGCAGCGCGCGCAGGCCGATCCCGGTGACCGTGCTCACCGGGCACCTGGGCAGCGGCAAGACCACCTTGCTGCAGCGTGCACTGGAACACCCGCTGCTGCAGCGCACCGCGCTGATCATCAACGAGTTCGGCGAGGTCAGCATCGACCACCTGATGGTGGCCCAGCTGGCCGAGAACATCGTGCAGCTGCGTGGGGGCTGCATCTGCTGCGCGGTGCGCGTGGACCTGGCGATGACGCTGCGCGAGCTGCACGAGAAGCGCCAGCTGGGCGACATCCCGCCCTTCGACCACGTGATCATCGAAACCTCGGGCCTGGCCGACCCGGTGCCCATCCTGCACACGATGATGGCCAACCCGATGATGCAAAAGCATTACGCCCCGGATGCCGTGGTCACCTGTGTAGACCAGATCAACCTCGAACGAACCCTGCAAGACGATGCGGTGGCGCTGAGCCAGCTGCAGATGGCCGATGTGGTGATCCTGACCAAGGGCGACCTGGCCACACCCGAACAACGTGAGCGCAGCCGGGCGCTGGTGCACGAAGCCAACCCCCACGCCCGGCAGATGCAGGTGACGCTGGGCGATGCCGATGCCTCGACCATCTTCCTGCGCGGTCTGTTCGAGGCCGGCAGATCGCTGCAACCCGTCGGTGACGCCAGCGGCTGGCTGATGGCCGGCAAGCCGATGACCCGCCCCCGCAGCGACACGGGCACAGACACCGGCGTGCACCGCGGGCCGCGCCCCATCACGCATGTGATCCACACCAGTACGCCGGTCGATCTGGTGGGCCTGGGCGTGTTTCTGAACCGCGTGACCAACACGATGGGCGACCGCATCCTGCGCATCAAGGGCATCGTGAACGTGGCCTCACGGCCGCGGCATGTGACAACGCAAGGGCCGCTGGTGGTGCACGCGGTGCGCGAGAAGTTCTACCCACTGCAGTGGATGCCCGACTGGCCCGACGACGACCACAGCACGCGCCTCGTGTTCATCGGGCGTGATCTGGATACCAAGGGGCTCGACCAGCTTTTCGAAGCGCTGTGCCGACCGTCGGCGGGCGTGGGAACGACCTAGCCGAGGCGTTTCGACCAGGTTCGGGCGCGTGACGTCAGCCGACGCGGTTGATGCTGCATACGCCATCAGGCGTATTCCTCTGGCGCTGCCACCTGCGTAACCTGCGTCGCACGCAAGTCGGCCTGTTCGGGCCGCTTGTCCGACGACCGAACAACCCACAGGAGCGCACCCTCTATGAACACATCCCGCCGCCAGATCGGCAAGTCACTCACAGCCGTGGCCATGGCCGTGGCCGCCCTCGGCTTCGGCTCGCTGGCCAGCGCCGCCGACACCATCAAGGTGGGCGTGCTGCACTCGCTGTCGGGCACGATGGCGATCTCTGAGACGGTGCTCAAGGACACCGTGCTGATGGCGATCGACGAGATCAATGCCAAGGGCGGTGTGCTGGGCAAGAAGCTCGAGCCGGTGGTGGTCGATCCGGCGTCGAACTGGCCGCTGTTCGCCGAGAAGGCCAAGCAGCTGATCACGCAAGACAAGGTGGTCGTGACCTTCGGCTGCTGGACCAGCGTGTCGCGCAAGTCGGTGCTGCCGGTGTTCGAGGAACTCAACAGCCTGCTGTTCTACCCGGTGCAGTATGAAGGTGAAGAGCTCAGCAAGAACGTGTTCTACACCGGCGCCGCGCCGAACCAGCAAGCGATCCCGGCGGTCGAGTACCTGATGAGCAAGGACGGCGGCTCGGCCAAGCGCTTCGTGCTGCTGGGCACCGACTACGTGTACCCGCGCACCACCAACAAGATCCTGCGCGCCTTCCTGAAGAGCAAGGGCGTGAAGGACGAGGACATCGACGAGAAGTACACCCCGTTCGGCCACAGCGACTACCAGACCATCGTGGCCGACATCAAGAAGTTCTCAGCCGGTGGCAAGACCGCGGTGATCTCCACCATCAACGGCGACTCCAACGTGCCGTTCTACAAGGAACTGGGCAACCAGGGCCTGAAGGCGACCGACGTGCCGGTGGTGGCGTTCTCGGTGGGTGAAGAGGAGCTGCGTGGCGTCGACACCAAGCCGCTGGTGGGCCACCTGGCGGCGTGGAACTACTTCATGTCGATCAAGAACCCGACCAACGATGCGTTCAAGAAGGAATGGGCCGCCTATTCGAAGGCGAAGAAGCTGCCGGGCGCCGACAAGCCGCTGACCAACGACCCGATGGAAGCCACCTACATCGGCATCCACATGTGGAAGCAGGCGGTCGAGAAGGCCAAGAGCACCGACACCGACAAGGTGATCGCGGCGATGGCCGGCCAGACCTTCAAGGCGCCGAGCGGCATCACCTCGATGATGGACCCGAAGAACCACCACCTGCACAAGTCGGTGTTCATCGGCGAGATCAAGGCCGACGGCCAGTTCAACGTGGTGTGGAAGACGCCGGGCCCGGTGCAAGCCAAGCCGTGGAGCCCGTACATCGAAGGCAACGACAAGAAGAAGGACGAGCCTGAGAAGAAGTGATCGCCGTGCTTGCGACGATAGGCCGACGCTCGATGAACACGCCTGGGGAGGTGCCACTGTTGCTGAAGAAGTTGAAGCGAGTGGTGTTCATCGCGGCGTCGGCCGCCTTGTTCGGTGTGTCGGCCGCCCACGCGCTGACACCCGAGCAGGTGCTGGCGATGTCGGCCGGCGACAGCGATGCGCGCTCGCAGGCGATCGCGCAAACGGCGGCCAGCGGCGACCCCGCTGCGCAGGCCTTCTTCCAGGCCTTGCTCGACGACGCGGTGAAGGTGTCGGGCGAGAAGGTGTTCGTCGTGCGCGACGACAAGGCGCGTGAGGCGGCCACCGGCGCCGAGGCCACGCTGCCTGAGGATGCCGAAGACGTGATCAACAGCAACCGGCTGCGCCGTGAACTGGAGTCGGCGATGGCCTCGCTGAAGCTGCTGTCGGCCAACCCGCTCGAACGCCGGCAGGCGGTGCGCGAGCTGCGCGACGGCGCCGACGAATCGAAGCTGCCGGTGATCGAGAAGGCCCTGGCTGCCGAGACCGATGCGTCGCTGAAGGCCGATCTGGGCCTGCTGCGCGCTGCGGTGCTGGTGTCCTCGAGCGACAAGGCGCATCGCCTCGAAGCGGCGAAGGTGCTGGCCGAAAGCCGCACCCCGGCCACCAAGGCGCTGCTGATCGAACGTCTGAAACCCGGCGTGGAACCCGAGCCCGAGGTGCGCGCGCAGCTGACGGCGGCACTCGCCGGGGTCGAATCGCAGCTGGCCTGGGGCGAACGGCTGGGCGTGATCTTCACCGGCGTCAGCCTGGGCTCGATCCTGCTGCTGGTGGCCCTGGGCCTGGCGATCACCTACGGCCTGATGGGCGTGATCAACATGGCCCACGGCGAGCTGATGATGATCGGCGCCTACGCCACCTACCTGGTGCAGAACCTGTTCAAGGCGCATTTGCCTGACCATTTCGGCTGGTACATGGTGGCTGCGGTACCCGCCTCGTTCCTGGTCGCCGCGCTCGTCGGTGCGGTGCTCGAGCGCAGCGTGATCCGCTGGCTGTATGGCCGGCCGCTCGAGACGCTGCTGGCCACCTGGGGCATCAGCCTGGTGCTGATGCAGGGCGTGCGCAGCCTGTTCGGCGCGCAGAACGTGCAGGTGGAAAACCCGGCCTGGCTCTCGGGCGGGGTCGATGTGCTGAGCAACCTGACGCTGCCCTACAACCGTCTGGCCATCATCGGCTTCGCGGTGCTGGTGCTGGCCGGCGTGTCGCTGCTGATCGCCCGCACGCGGCTGGGCCTGTTCGTGCGCGGCGTGACACAGAACCGCAAGATGGCCGCCTGCGTCGGCGTCAACACCGCGCGTGTCGACACCTACGCCTTCGCGCTCGGCTCGGGCATTGCCGGGCTGGCCGGCTGTGCGCTGTCGCAAGTCGGCAATGTGGGCCCCGACCTCGGGCAGGGCTACATCGTCGACTCGTTCATGGTGGTGGTGCTGGGCGGTGTGGGCCAGCTGGCCGGCACCGTCTACGCCGCGATGGGCCTGGGCATCCTGAACAAGCTGCTCGAAGGCTGGCAGGGCGCGGTGCTGGCCAAGATCATGGTGCTGGTGTTCATCGTCATCTTCATCCAGAAGCGGCCGCAGGGCATCTTCGCGATGAAGGGCCGGAGTGCAGAAGCATGAGCGCCGTCATGCCCTCGCCCCTGCCGATCGCACCACCGCGCGGCGGCCTGCTCACCGGCCCGATGTGGAGCGTGCTGTTCACCTGCGTGCTGGTGGTCTCGGTGCTGGTGCCGGCGATGAACCTGCTGATCCCGGAGACGAGCCCATTCCACCTGAGCGACTACGCGGTGCAGCTGATCGCGAAGATCATGTGCTACGCCATCTGCGCCCTGGCGATGGACCTGATCTGGGGCTACACCGGCATCCTGTCGCTGGGCCACGGCATGTTCTTCGCGCTCGGCGGCTATGCCATGGGCATGTACCTGATGCGCCAGATCGGCCGCGACGGGAACTACCAGAGCGATCTGCCCGACTTCATGGTCTTCCTCGACTGGAAGACGCTGCCCTGGCACTGGTCGCTCAGCGATTCGTTCATCGCGCAGATGCTGCTGGTGGTGCTGGTGCCGGGGCTGCTGGCCTTCGTGTTCGGCTTCTTCGCGTTCCGCTCGCGCATCAAGGGCGTGTACTTCTCGATCATCACGCAGGCGGTCACCTTCGCCGCGATGCTGCTGTTCTTCCGCAACGAGACCGGCTTCGGTGGCAACAACGGCTTCACCGACTTCAAGCGCATCCTGGGGCATCCGATCGCCACGCCGGGCATGCGGATGACGCTGTTCGTGCTGACCGGATTGACGCTGATCGGTTTCTTTTTGTTCGCGCGCTGGCTGGTCACCAGCAAGTTCGGCCGCGTGCTGCAGGCCATCCGCGATGCCGAGACGCGGGTGATGTTCACCGGCTACGACCCGCTGAAGTACAAGCTGTCGATCTGGGTGATCTCGGCGGTGATGTGCGGCATCGCCGGTGCGTTGTACGTGCCGCAGGTCGGCATCATCAACCCGAGCGAGATGTCGCCCGCGGCCGGCATCGAGATTGCGATCTGGACGGCGGTGGGCGGGCGCGGCACCTTGGTGGGGCCGATCATCGGTGCCTTCTTCGTCAATGGCGCCAAGAGCTGGTTCACCCAGGTGTTCCCCGAGTTCTGGCTGTACTTCCTCGGGGCCTTGTTCATCGCGGTGACGCTGTTCCTGCCGAACGGCATCGTGGGGCTGCTGCGCCGCAAGAAGGACGACCCGTCATGACCCCCGACCTGATGAAGGCTGGCGCCCAGATCCGCCGCGCCCGCGACGAAAAATCCGCGGTCGAGGGCAGCTCCGGGGGGCGCCAGGCCAGCTACGGACGTCTGCACGAGCCGGGCACGCTGGACGTGTCGCACGGCGCCATCCTGTACCTCGATGACATCACGGTCAGCTTCGACGGGTTCAAGGCCTTGAATGCGCTGTCGCTGAGCATCAGCGCTGGCGAGCTGCGCTGCATCATCGGCCCGAACGGTGCCGGCAAGACGACGATGATGGACGTGATCACCGGCAAGACGCGGCCGGACCTGGGCCACGCCTACTTCGGCTCGACGATCGACCTGCTGCGCCTGCGCGAGAACGAGATCGCATCGATCGGCATCGGCCGCAAGTTCCAGAAGCCCACGGTGTTCGAGCACCTGAGCGTGTTCGAGAACCTGGAACTGGCGCTGCGCGCCGATCGCGGCGTGCGCTCGTCGATGTTCTTTCGCCTGAACGGCGAGCAGCTCGACCGCATCGGCGCGATGCTCACGCTGATTCATTTGAAAGACAGCGCACAGCGCAACGCCGGACTGCTGAGCCACGGCCAGAAGCAGTGGCTGGAGATCGGCATGCTGCTGATGCAGGACCCGAAGCTGCTGCTGCTCGACGAACCGGTGGCCGGCATGACCGACGAGGAGACCGAGCGCACCGCCGAGCTGTTCCTGTCGCTCGAAGGCAGCCACTCGCTGGTGGTGGTGGAACACGACATGAAGTTCATCGGTGAGCTGACGCAAAACGGCAAGAACGGCAAAAAGGTGACCGTGCTGCACGAAGGCAGCGTGCTGGCCGAGGGGCTGCTGAGCGAGGTGCAGGCCAATGAGAAGGTGGTGGAGGTTTACCTTGGGCGTTGAGATGACGCATCTCCAGGCGCGTGGACCGAGGGTGCCGAGATGCTGAAGGTCGAAGGCGTCAACCAGTACTACGGCGGCTCGCACATCCTGCGCAACGTCGAGTTCGAGGCAAAGCTCGGCGAGGTCACGGTGATCCTGGGCCGCAACGGCGTGGGCAAGACGACCTTGCTGAAAAGCCTGATGGGCGTGGTGCCGGTGAAGACCGGCAGCATCACGCTCAATGGCGCTGCCATCACCCGCGACACGCCGTATGAGCGCGTGCGCAAAGGCGTGGGCTATGTGCCGCAAGGCCGCGAGATCTTCGGGCGGCTGACGGTGGAAGAAAACCTGCGCATGGGCCTGGCCTACAAGAGCGGCAGCACGCCGATCCCGCCGCAGATCTTCGAGCTGTTCCCTGTCCTCAAGCAGATGATCAACCGGCGTGGCGGTGACCTCTCAGGTGGCCAGCAGCAGCAGTTGGCGATCGCGCGGGCGCTGGCCGCCGGGCCCAAGCTGCTGATATTGGACGAGCCCACCGAAGGCATCCAGCCCAGCGTCATCAAGGACATCGGGCGTGTGATCCGCATGCTGGCCGATCGCGGCATGGCCTCCGGCCAGAAGATGGCCATCGTGCTGGTCGAGCAGTACTACGACTTCGCGGCCGAGCTGGCCGACCAGTACCTGGTGATGGAGCGCGGCGAGATCATCCAGCGCGGGCGCGGCCAGGACATGGAAGCCGAGGGCGTGCGGGCGAAGATGTCGATCTAGGGCCGTGCACAGCTCCTTTCTGCAGTGATCAATCGATGCTTGCGGGCATCCGTTTGGTACCGATGAGACGGCTCCGCGTTGTCATACCCAACAGCGAAGCAGAGCGTCGCCAGCCAAGATGCCGTTAGCGCGAGTCTGCTTTCGGTTGGGAAGTCGAACGGGCGATGCCGACCCAAAGCGGGCAGTCACCAGCCAGAACAACGGTCATTCTGGAGAGCGCCTCTCTCCATCGAACACTCAGGGAGCTGCCCCAGGTGCGTCCTTGGGAATCGACGCCACGCGCAGAAGAGCGTGCTGAAGTGTCGCCGCAGAACTTGCTCTGGCGCGGCGACCTGGCATGACGGGTTCGCCCTCAAGTTTCCTTGCGCAGATTGAAATAGCCCTTGAGCGTTGCCATCACCAGCGGCAGCGCGCCGAACACGATGAAGACAACGTCGCCCGGCATGCGCAGCCACTCGATCAGGTGCGATCGTTCGCTGCCGATGTAGTCCAGGCTGCGCGCGTGCCAATACCCGTTCTCGAGCACGTCCCAGACCTGCAGCAGGCCACCCGGGAACAGGCTCATGGTCACCATCAACGCCAGCCCGACATTCGTGCCCCAGAACGCGCAGCGCACGTATTTTTCGATGGCAGGCCAGTGCGCGTCGCTGCTCGTCTGTCGAAGCACGAACACCATCAGTGCGATCGCCAGCATGCCAAACACGCCCATCATCGCGGCGTGCCCGTGGTTCGGCGTCAGCAAGGTGCCGACCTCGTAGTAGCTGACGATCGGCAGGTTGATGAGGAACCCGAAGATGCCCGCGCCGACGAAGTTCCAGAAGCCCACCGCCATCAGGAAGTAGAAGGTCCATTTGTGCGGGATGATCATCTGCTTGCCCGCAGCATCACGGTCGCCGCGCGTGGTGCGCACGAAGTCCCACGCGTCGAGCGTCAGCAAGGTCAGCGGCACCACCTCCAGTGCCGAGAACAGCGCTGACAGCGCCATGTTGACGTTGGTCTGGCCGGTGAAGTACCAGTGATGACCCGTGCCCATCAGCCCGCCTAGAAAGTACAGGATCGCGTCGAGGTAGATCACGCGCAGTGCGACGTTGCGGCGGGTGAGGCCGAGTTGGTAGAACGTCAGCGCCACGATCGTGGTCGCGAAGAACTCGAAGAAGCCTTCGACCCACAGATGGATGATCCAGAAGCGCCAGGTGTCGACCACCGTGTAGTTGGTCTTCGCGCCGAAGAACATCGCCGGGATGTAGAACACCGGGATCGCGAGCGCCGCCACCAGGAACATCCTGACGATCGGCTGCGAGGCGCGGTCGGCCAGCGCGCGCGGACGAACCAGCGACCACAGTAGCGCGAACCAGACGAACAGCCCCACGACCAGCAGCACTTGCCAGACACGCCCGAGTTCGAGGTATTCCCAACCCTGGTTGCCGAGCCAGAACCACCACGACCCGAGCAGTTGCGCAATGCCCGCCCACTCGCCCAGCAGGCTGCCGAAGATGACCACCGCGAACGCTGCGAAGAGAACGTGCGTCCAACCCGCGAGCCAACTCGGCTCGTCGGTTCGCAGCGAGCGGCCGAGGAACAGTGCGGCGGCCACGTAAGCGGTCGCGATCCAGAAGATCGCCAACTGCAGATGCCAGGTGCGCATCAAGTTGCTGGGGAAGATGCGTTCGAGCTGAAAACCGTAGAAGCTGCCCGGATCGGCACGGTAGTGCGCGACCGCGCCGCCGACCAGCGCCTGAACCAGCAGCAGCACTGACACGACCACGAAGAACTTCACGAGTGCCTGTTGCCCACGGCTGGCCCGCCCCGGCAACATCTGCGGCTTGACGTTGTGGCCGCGCGTGATCCAGCCCAGGTAGTCGAATTTGCCGAAGGCCAGCAGCACGGTCGATATTCCTGCGAGCAGCACCATCAGGCTGAGCGCGCTCCACAGGAGCGCACCCGAGATGGGCACGTTGCCGACGCTTGGATCGTACGGAAAGTTGTTGGTGTAGGAGTGCGCTTCGCCGGGCCTGGCGGCCACGGAGGCCCAGGCGGCCCAGGTCACGAAAGCTGTGAATTGCCGAAGCTCGACCGGATCGGTGATCAGGTCGGCCTTCAGGCCCGCGTTGCGCGCCGGGTCGTGAAAGTAGGCGGCCCAGTGCGCGATATCGGCGTTGAACGCCTTCGCTTGCGCGCCGCTGAACTGCAGCGTGCCGGTGGACTCGTCGTAGCGATTCTTCTTCAGCGACACGATCGCCTCTGCCTGAACGGCGGCGGCCTGGCTTTCGTTCAGCGTTCCGAAAGCCTGGTGATACTGCTCGCTCGAGATGCTTTCTGCGGCGACCATCCCCATCCGATGCAGTGCGGTGGCCGAGAAATCGGGCCCGAGGTACGCGCCGTGGCCCCAGATGCTGCCGTTGGCCATCAGGCCGTAGCGCAGGAACACCGCCTGCCCTTCGCCGACATCTTCTGCGCTGAACAGCGCGACGCCTTGCGGGTCCACGGTCCGCGCCGGAATCGGCGGCGCATTGCGATAAGAAAGCGTGGTGATCAGGATCAACCCCGCAAAACCGAGCACCATCACGATCGCCACGGCCCGCAGCCACCACGGTGACAGTGGGCCGTCGTCTTCTGCGACCGGTTGCGCAGCCACGTGCTGCGTCGACGGCGCGGTGTTCACAGTGCCTCCTTCAGCATGGTCAGACGGATGCTCTCGATCGCCCGCGACGGCGCAAGCCCCTTGGGGCAGACCTCCGTGCAATTCATGATCGAGCGGCAGCGGAACAAGCGGTAGACGTCGTTCAGGTCATCGAGCCGCTCGTGCGTGGCACGGTCGCGGCTGTCGGCGATGAAGCGGTCTGCCTGCAAGAGGCCGGCCGGCCCCACGAATTTTTCGGGGTTCCACCACGACGACGGGCACTGGCTGGTGCAGCAACCGCACAGGATGCACTCGTACAGGCCGTTCAGTCGCTCGCGTTCTTGCGGCGACTGCAAGCGCTCTTTCTCGGGCGGCGGTTCGTTGTTGATCAGATACGGCTTGATGGAGTGGTACTGCGCATAGAAGCGGGACATGTCGACAACGAGATCGCGGATCACCGGATAACTCGGCAGCGGGCGCAGCACCACCGGCTCCTTCAGATCCCAGACCCGGGTGATGCAGGCCAGGCCGTTGCGGCCGTTGATGTTGATCGCGTCAGAGCCACAAACGCCCTCACGGCACGACTTGCGGATCGTCAGCGTGTTGTCCTGTGCCTTGATCCGCAGAATCACGTCCAGCAGCATTCGGTCGCCGTCGTTGAGAGGTTCGTCGAAGTCCTGCATGTAGGGCTTGCGGTCTTGCTCCGGGTCGAAGCGATAGATGGAAAACTTCATGCGAGCCTTTCAGGTCGATCGAAGGTGTCGCGGGCGAAGTTCACCTGCGTTCACCCGTGAGCGAGAAACAGAATCCGAAAGGCGAATGCGGCCACAGCGACCAGCGTTGCGGCAATCAGCGACAGAACGGCAACGCGTGCGGCGAGCGGGGCAACGTAGTCGAGCGTGACGTCACGCAGGCCGACCCAGGCGTGCGCCAGGAGCGCTGCGATGAACACGCCGGACGCCGCGCTGACACCGATGTGGCCCACCCAGCTCCGCCAGGCGTCGTACGAATGCGGCGGCTCGACCAGAAAGTGAACCAGCACGAACACGGTGAAGCCCAGCATGAAGACCGCGCTCAGGCGCTGCACCAGCCACGCCGGCAGGCCACCGAGAGGCCTTCTCACAGCACGACCCATGCTGCCAGCAACGCCATCACGACGCCGCCCACGTTCACGCCCCAGGCACTGCGGCGCGCGCTGGCGAGGTGAGAACCGAAACCGATGTCCATCAGCAAATGCCGCACACCGGCGAACAGGTGATGCGACAGCGCCCAGACAAAGAAGATCAACGCCGCCTTGAACCAGCCGGTGCCAGCGATCTGCATCAGGTGAGCGAACGACTGCGCGCTGGCCAGCGACAGGTGCAAAGCATAGAAGCCGAAGGGGATGCCGAGCGCCAGCACGATGCCAGTGAGGCGGTGCGTGATCGAGGTGAGCGCGCCCACCGGCATCTGAATCTGCGTCAAGTTGAAGAAGACCGGTCGCTGCGGGTGGCGCGGCGTCATGAGGAGCCTCCCCGAGGGCCGAGCGAAGCGACTTGCTGCTTCAACGCGGGCAGCAGGTCTTGTTCGAACCACGGGTTGCGCTGGAACCATGGCGTGTTGCGCGCGCTGGGGTGCGGCAGCGGCAGGTACTCCGGCGCGAACTCGCGCCACGAGGTGACGGTTTCCGTGAGCGTTCTCTTGCGGCGACGACCCAGAAAGTGGCGCTGCGCGTGCAGGCCAATCAACAACGTAAGTTCGATGCGCGGCAAGCGGGCGAGCAACCGATCGAGCCACAGGTCGGCACACTCGCGCCGTGGGGGCAGGTCGCCCCCGTGGCCGCGGCCGGGGTAGCAAAAACCCATCGGAATGATCGCGACCTCCGATGCGTCGTAGAAGCGAACCGTGTCGAGACCGGTCCAGTTTCGCAGACGATCGCCGCTGGAGTCGTCCCATGGAACCCCGGAGTTGTGCACACGAACGCCAGGGGCCTGACCTACGACGAGGATGCGCGCAGATGCCTCTGCCTGCAGCACCGGGCGCGGACCCAAGGGCAGATGCGCTTCGCACGCACGACAGCTTCGCACTTCGGTCAGCAGGCCTGCGAGGTCTTGATGCGCCGTGATGGCGAGGGCGCTTCGGCACGTCGCGTTTTTCATGCACCTTTCCCCACGCCTTTGGGAACGAGCGCTGCGTTGTCCACGTCGGGCGGTGGGTACGTCACGTGCAATCCTTCGACCCGGGCGAACGAGGTGAGCGCGTGCGGCTTGCGTCCGTGCGCGCTGATGATGTCCTCCACCCGCAAGCCCCGAACGAGAAGCGCGTCGGCGATCATCGATCGGTGGCAACGCCAGGGCACCGCCTCGGCGCACATCAGCGTGCAACGCCGACTGCGCGCAAGCGCCACCACCTGATCGACGCTGGAGGCGAACTCCGGCGTCTGCATGTAGTCGGCATAACCTTTGAACGACGCGTTGTGCCACCCGCCGTTCGGCGAATTGGCGAGTGCATGGCGCAGGCCGCCCAGACCGGGGATGTGCACGTATTCGATGCCGGCGGCAGGGAGCTCGTCGCGGAGCGCGTCGAGATTGAATTGCGGGTTGTGGCGCGACTTCGGGATGGTTCGCACATCGATCACGCTGGCCACTTCGTTCGACCAGAGCAGCCCGATGAAATCTTCGATCGGACGATTCGAATGGCCGATGGTGCAGATCATGAGGTCAGGCATCGCGCCACCACCGCACCCACAACCGGACAACGATGCTCATGGCGTTAAGCGCCATGAAGCAGCAACGTGACCAGAACGGATGAATCCTCGAGCGCCCGCAGCGCGTGAGGAATACCGCCCGCCAGGCATTTGAGGTCGCCCGCCCGCATCACGTCGTGCGTCGTGCCGATGGAGAACTCGACGCTTCCTTCCAGGCACTGAACCGTCAATTCGCCGACAACCTGGTGCTCGGGTATCTGCTTGCCGGCGAGCAGGACGAGGCGAAACACCTCGAGGTGTTGCGTCTTGTACAGCGTCGCGGTACTGGCGCTCGTGATGGCGCCGGCCAGCGGGCGAACGTCGATCATCTCGCCCGAAAGCGCATGGTGAATGGCCACTTGTCGAATCTCCCGGAACAAGTTTCGCGAGGCCCCGGCGGGGCGTCTGTGCGCTAACGAACCCATGCTGCTCTCTTGACAGGAAAAGGACAAGCTATAAGATATATATTTTGTATATCTTAAAAAATCATGTCACGAGCAGACCTCTGCGATGAAGACGATGTTGCGCAACTCGTCCACGGCTTTTATGCAAAGGTTCGGCAGGATGCGGTCCTGGGGCCGTTCTTCGACGCGCATGTGGCCGACTGGGATCACCACTTGGAGAAGATGGTCGACTTCTGGTCGTCGACCCTGCGTGGAACGGGGCGCTACCGGGGAACGCCGATGCCTAGGCACGCGGCGCTGCCCGGCCTTGATGTGCACATGTTCGAACGCTGGCTCTCTCTGTTTCGTGAAACGACGCTGTCACTCGGCAACCCCGGCTTGCGCGCGCGTGCCGACGACCTGGCCGCGCGCATTGCACAAAGCCTTTGGTACGGCTACCAGATGAATGACACGCCTGATCGCATTCCGCAGGAACACTCGTTTGCCTGAACTGCATGTCATCGCCGAGCCACGGCCTGCATCGCGCGCACGCCCTGCGCTCGGCGCGTTTCTGCAGATGGGGTTTCGCCCTCTGTACCTCGCAGGCTCAGGCTGGGCCGCACTGTCGATCGCCATCTGGGTCTTTGCGCCCGCGTTTGCGCAGGGCGTGATGCAGGGTGTCTCTTGGCACGCGCACGAAATGTTGTGGGGCTTCATCGCCACCATCGCGGTCGGCTTCCTTCTGACGGCTGGCGCCACCTGGACCGGCATCAACCCCTTGCATGGCCGACCTCTGGGTCTGCTGTGCTGCCTGTGGGTGCTCGCTCGGCTGGGGTTTCTGTTGCCCGGTCGATTCATCTTCATTGCTGCAGCGGCGTGCGAACTCGCCTGCTTCGCGTTGGCTGGCGCGGCCATGCTGCGGGTGGTGGCCAAGAGCCGGAACCTGCGCAACTACGGTGTGCCGTGGCTCTTGTTCGCGCTGGGGGTTCTGGATGGCCTGTACCTGATCGCAGTCGGTGGCGGGGGCGCAGTGCCGATGCAATTTTTCGAGGCCGCGCTCGTGTGCATGGCCATCATCGCGCTGCTAGTCGGGCGCCGTGTGATCCCGTTCTTTGCCATGCGCGCCCTGCCCGGTCTCGAGCTCCCGATGCACACGCGCAGCGGTCATTGGCAGATTGCCGCAGCGGCGGTCGCGATCGGCTTCGTGCTTTCTGGCCACGGGCAATGGGCAGCCGTTCCGTTGACGTTGGCGGCCACCATCGGCTTGGCCCAGGCGCTGGCGTGGCAGCCCTGGGCGGCGCGGCACAAACCAATCCTCTGGATACTCCACGCCGGTTACGCCCTCTTGAATGCGGGCCTGCTGCTGGCAGCGGTCCGCGCATCCGGTCAGCCACTGCGCGCGGCCTGGCCGATTCACCTGATCGCGATGGGTGGGCTGTCGGTTCTGATCATCGGCATGATCACGCGCACCGCGCTCGGCCACCTGGGGCGACCGTTGCTGATCGATCGCTGGATGCTCGCGAGTTTCTGGCTCATGCTTGCAGCCGTGGTGCTTCGACTGCTGGCATTGCTCCCGTTCTCGGTGCACGGGTTGCTCGAAGGCGCAGCGGTGTGCTGGATCGCTGCGTTTGCGATCTACATCGAGCGGTTTGCTTCGCTGATGATCCGGCCGCGTGCCGATGCGTCGAAGAGTTGAATGCGGGCGAGCAACAGGGCCGACATGCCCACAGCAAGCTATGACAAGACGCGGAGCGGGATCAGGATGCACACTCCCGACCCCGGCGGGCCGCGAATCGCGGCATCACAAGAGGTGAACTGATGGACAGTGCAATCATGAGTCTGCTCGGCGCTTTCGTGCTGTCGATCATCGGCCTGTTCGTCTTCGTGTGGTCGCTGCGCCAGGGCCTTCTGGTCGAGAACCCCGTCGCCGCCTCCGTCATTTTTGCCCCTGGCGAGCTCGGCAAGGTCGACGATCCGGCGCTCACCGAGAAGGCGCAGCGTTCGATGCAGGGCGCAGTCGGCGCACGCGATGCCCCGATCCCAGCGGTCGACGCGGTCGATGTGGCGACCATCGAAGCGCGGGTCGCCTCGGATCAGTCGTCCGCCTTCCCGGTGTTCATGTTCATCGCGTTCGCCTGCATGTGGTTGCTGTTGGGTTCGACCGCCGGCTTGGTCTCGTCGATCAAGCTGCATGCGCCCGACTGGCTGGTGAGCGAAGCCTGGATGACCTTCGGCCGCATGCGCAGCGTGCACCTCACCGCGGTGCTGTACGGCTGGATCACGAACGCTGCGCTCGGCATGATTCTCTGGGTGCTGCCCCGCCTGCTGGGCACGCGCCTGCTCGGGGGCATCTGGGCCATGCTCGGCGGCGCGTTGATCAACACCGGCATCGCCGGCGGCATCGGCGCGATCGGCACCGGCTGGAGCGACGGCATGGAGTACCTCGAGATTCCGTGGCAGTTCGCGATCTTCATCTTCGTCGGCTTCGTGCTCGTGATCCTGCCGGTGCTGTTCACGCTGGTGAACCGCAAGGTCGAGCACCTGTACGTCAGCGTCTGGTACATGGTCGCGGCGCTGCTCTGGATCGCGCTGCTGTTCCTGGTCGGCAAGCTGCCCGGCGTGCACACCGGCGTGCAGCAGGCCACCACCAACTGGTGGTACGGCCACAACGTGCTGGGCCTGTGGTTCACGCCGGTCAGCGTCGGCGCGATCTACTACTTCTTGCCCAAGATCATCGGGCGCCCGGTCAGCTCGTACAACCTGTCGATACTCGGCTTCTGGACGCTCGCGTTCTTCTACGGGCAAGTCGGCGGCCACCACCTGATCGGCGGCCCGGTGCCCGGTTGGCTGACCACGCTGTCGATCGTGCAGAGCGTGATGATGATCATTCCGGTCATCGCCTTCAGCATCAACATGGGCGGCACGCTGCGCGGTCGCATGCACCTGGCGCGCTACTCGCCGACCTTGCGCTTCATGATGTTCGGCGGCCTGATGTACATGGCGTCGTCGCTTCAAGGCACGCTCGAATCGCTGCGCAGCGTGAACCAGGTGACTCACTTCACGCACTTCACGGTCGCGCATGCGCATCTGGGCGCCTACGGCTTCGTCACGATGGTGCTGTTTGGTGCGATCTACTTCATGATGCCGCGCGTGCTCAACTGGGAGTGGCCCTATCCGAAACTGATCACGCTGCAGTTCTGGCTCGCGGCGATCGGCATCCTGGTCTATTTCATCGGCCTCTCGATCGGGGGCTGGCTGCAGGGCGAGGCGATGCTCGACGCGAAGCGGCCCTTCATGGAGTCTGTCACGTTGATGGCGCCCTATCTCTTCTCGCGCTCGGTGGGGGGATCGTTGATGTTGCTCAGCCACCTGATCTTCGTCTTCCACTTCCTCGCGATGGCGCTGCGTTTCGGGCCGACACGCACCAGTGCTGCGCTGTTCTGGCAACAGGGCCTTCAGGAGCGCGCGAATGGACAATGAAGTCAAGCTCGCAGCCGGCGCCATGGTGGCGCTGAGCCTGGCAACGGCAGCGCTGGTGGTGTTGCCCTACATCCAGGTGCGCGACATCAAGCCGCTGCCCGGCCTCAGGGCATACACCAGTGAGCAACTGCGAGGGCGGAACGTCTACGTGGCCAACGGCTGCGTGTACTGCCATACCCAGCAGCCGCGCGATCGGAACTTCGGCCCCGACCTCGAACGCGGGTGGGGCCGCGCCTCCGTGCCGGCCGACTACGTGTACGACCGGCCTCACCTGCTCGGCAGCATGCGCACCGGCCCCGACCTGTTCAACATCGGCGCACGCCAGCCCAGCAAAGACTGGCATCTCGGCCACCTGTACCAGCCGCGCGCCTACGTGCCGGGTTCGATCATGCCGGCCTACCCTTATCTTTTCTACGTGAAGGTAGCCGCAGAAGAAGGCGAACAGGTCCTCAACCTGCCGCCGGGCTACAGCCCCGCTGGCAAGGTGGTGGTGCCCACGCCCGAGGCGCTCGACCTGGTCAAGTACCTGCAGGCGCTCGACCACACCTACCCGGTTCTGCCCCCCGAGCCGAAGCCCTGACGCTGATTCAAAGCAAGGCCGACACCATGTCAAATGAATCCGAACCGGGCCGCCGCGCGCAACAGCGCGAGACGACCGAGCCGTCCGAACGCAGCCAGCCGATTCCATTGATCGTTGCGGTGATCACGCTCGCGGTGGTGCTGACCGGCGTGCTCTACATCTTGCTGTCGGAGCCGTTCGGCCGGCCCGAACTCGGCGACCGTCGCACGCTGGCTGACCTTCGACCGGCCGTCGTTCGCCCCGGCCAGGGCGCCGACGGGCAGCAGGTCTACGGCGCCAATTGCGTCGCTTGCCATCAAGCGACGGGCAAGGGGTTGCCTGGCGTGTTCCCGCCGCTCGACGGTTCGGAATGGGTCAACGGCGATCCGCGCATCCTGGCCAACATCGTGCTTCACGGGGTAACGGGCGACATCAGCGTCGCAGGTCAGGTTTACAAGGGGGCGATGCCGAGCTTCGCGCAACTGGGCGACGCCGAGCTGGCGGCGGTGCTCAGCCATGTTCGCAGCGCATGGTCCAACAAATCTGCCGCGATCAAGAGCGGTCTGATCGCGACCGAACGCAAGGCCAGCGAACGCAAAACGCCGTTCGCGGGCGGCGACGAGTTGAAGACGCTGACCGGAAAGACGCCCTGATCATGCGGTTGACCATGATGTCGGACTACGCGCTGCGGCTGTTGATGTATGCAGCGCAACAGCCGGACCGCCTCTGCACCATCGCCGAAGTGGCACAGGCGTACGCCATCTCTGAAGCTCACTTGATGAAAGTTACGCACCAGCTCGCGGTGGCGGGCTGGCTCGCTACAGTGCGAGGAAAAGGCGGCGGGCTGCGTTTGGCAAGACCGGCGGGCGAGATCAACTTGGGCGCCGTGGTGCGCGACATCGAGCCCGACTTCTTTCTGGTCGAGTGCTTCGCGAGCGGAAGCGCCTGCACCTTGACGGGCCGTTGCCGACTCACCGGTGTTCTGCAAAACGCGTTGCAAGGGTTCATGGACGGGCTGGACCGCCACACGCTCGCCGACATCGTGCCCCCGGCAACACTCGCCGCCAAGCCTGGAACACGCAAGCGTTCGCCGGTCGTGCGCATGCGCGTGGCCTGATGCTGCGAACCGCGCTGGCCAGTCTTTCCCTGGCGTTGCTCGGCTGGTGGAGCGCCGCCTGGATCACCGAAGACTTCCAGGTCTGGACCGCAGAGGGCGCACGCCGCCTGACCGTGATCGAGCAACCCGTGCCCGCGCCGAAGGCGGCGCTCTCAGGCCCCGGCATGATCGACGCGGACCTGCACACTTTCCTGGCGGGCGCTGACAGAGCCACGATCGTCGATTTTGTCTACACACGTTGCCCGACGGTGTGCACCACGCTCGGCAGCGGATTCCAGCAACTTCAGCAGGCACTCGCGGCGCCACAGGCCGAGGGCGTGAAACTGCTTTCGATCAGTTTCGATCCGGCCCATGACGACGCCGTCGGCCTGCAGCGTTATGCGGCCCAATGGCGCGCCGACCCCAAGCGCTGGGCGGTCGCCACAGTGCCCGACGTCGATCAACTCCAGCGCCTGTTGAAGGCGTTCCAGGTCGTGGTCATTGACGACGGTCGCGGTGGCTACGAGCACAACGCGGCACTTCTTGTGCTCGACGGACGCGGACGCCTGGTACGGATCTTCGACGACACCGAGCTCGACCTCGCGCTGAACTACGCGCGCTCGATCGCTCGGCGAGGGGCCGGCAAATGACGTTGTCCTCAGGCTCGGCCGAGCGCGCCGCAACGTGGCGAACGGCAGCGGCTTGGCTCCTGCTGCTCATGATGCTCGTGCCACCCTTGCGGAAAATGATCGAGTCCAGCATGGCCGCGCACATGCTGATTCAGTACCCCTGCCTGATTCTGGCAGGCGCACTTCTCGTGGAGCGTGTGCCCACTCGGTGGCTCGAGGCTGCGCAGCGCTGGAACGAACTGGGCATCGCGGGCCTTGTCTGCAGCGCGCTCACGCTGGCGGTTCTGATGATCCCGAGGGTGCTGGACCTGGCGCTCGTGGATGGGCAGGTCGAGACAACAAAGCTGATCGCACTGATCGCCAGCGGCGCAGCGCTGAGGCTGTCCTGGAAGCGCGCAGGCGTGGTGGTGCAGACATTTTTTTTGGGCAACGTGCTTCCGATGACGGGCGTGGCCGGAACCATGTACCAAGATTCCGCGGTGCGCCTGTGCAACGCCTATCGGCTTGACGATCAGCACGACCTCGGGCTCGCGCTCGTCGTCATCGCGATCGCGACGGCGGCGGTTTGGCTACTCATTGTCGCCACGCGCCGGTCGGGCGGCGATTCCACGGTCCCATGCGAGCAAACCATGGTGAAGGCAGCATCGCGTGAGCCTGGACCGCGCCCATGAGTGCCCCTATCAAGTTGTGCAGGGACACCTCGAACTGCACTCACCATTCGAGGCGACGAAACCGATGAACTTGGTCAGCTTGATACGCAGAATTCTGCACAAACTGCACCGCTGGTGAGCGCATAAGCGCTAGATGCCCCGCACCCGCAGCGGCATTTCGAAGCGGCGATCCGATCGAGTCCGGGCGAAGGACAGCTGTCCGACAAGAGCACCAATGTCGCCTCATGGCCGACACCGTCTGTTCGATATTCACTAAAGCTGACATCCCATCAAGCCGCTGGTTGTTTGGCCTACGCGCTAACCACACTAGGTTCGCCACACGCGGGGCGCGACAGCGCCCAAGCCCCAAGCCACGTCACGCCAGCGGGCCCACACCGCACTGAGCAACTGCATCGCCGGTTCGACCCGAGGCGCCAGCAGCCGCAGCACGACGACCTCGGCGTGGGGTGAGCTGCAGCCAGCGGTGCGCGCCAGCGCATGGCTCGATGACACATCGCGAGCGGCGTCGAGCAAGCGCTCACGACGATCGGTGGGCATCGGCGAGCCGGCGGCAAACCACAGCGTGGCCAGCACCCGATGGCCAGCGAACCCCAGCGGCGAGTCGAGCAGCCGGTGATCATCACCGCGGATCGTCGCCCGCTCAAGCCACACGCCGGGCAGCTCGATGCGCTGCGCGTAGTGGCCGGCCTCGAAGGCCTCGCCACTGGCCGGCAGGCCGAGGGCCACCACGTCCCAACCCATCATCTCGCCGCCCGGTGCGATCTCGAAGCGCAACTGGTTTTCGGCCAGCGCCGCGCTGTGGCAGATGGTTTCCAGCGGCAACCATTCGAGGCGCGCGCCGTCGTCAATTTGGGCCACCACCGACTGCAGCGCCGCCTCGCCCGCGCTGCGGTAGAAACGGGTCGCGCTGGGGGTGGTGATCAGCGCATGCGCGCCGGCGCGCACTGTCGCCTCGATGTGCAAGGTGTCCCCGCCCACGATGCCACCGGGCGGATGCACCAGCACATGGTGGCAGATGCCGTCGCCTTCCGGATACAGGCTTTGCAGCACGCGCAACGGGCCGCTGTGGCGGTCGTGTGCCAGTGTGCGGACGCCATCGCGGCGGTAGTTCAGTTCGAGCCGGCCTGGCCATCCCATCGGTTGCAGCGTCCTCAGACAGTTTTCACGCCGAGCTTGAAGGCGATCATCGCGCGCAGCTTGTTCGGCACCACCGGCTTGATGAGCAAGTGGAAATTTTTCTGCTGTGCCTCGAGGTCCAGCTCGGTCATGGTGCTGCCCGTGACGACGATGGCAGGCAACTCCTCGCCAAAGCGCCCTCGCAGCAGCGCCAGCGCATCGGTGCCGGTCTGCCCTTGCTCGAGTCGATAGTCGACGATCAGCAGATCGGGGCGGGGCATCGAACCGTGGGCGTTTCGCACCCAGGCCTGGCACGCGGCCACGCTATCGAACGCCAGGATGTTCGCGCCCCACCCGTGCAGCAGCGCTTCGAGCCCGCTCAACACGGCAGGCTCGTCTTCGACGACGACGATGGTGCGCCCTTCCAGAGTCAGGCCCTGCAGTCCCTTGCCTGACAGCACCGGCTGCGCTTGCGGCATCCATTTGCCCAACGGGAGTTCCAGGGTGAACACGGTGCCGCGGCCCGGTTGTGAACGCAGCGAGACCGGTGCGCTCATCAGGTCGGCCAGGCGCTTCACGATGGCCAGCCCCAGGCCCAAGCCTTTGCGCTGGTGGGGCGCGGTGTCCGGCCCATGCGGCACCTGATAGAACTCCTCGAAGACGTGCGTCTGCTGGTCCAAGGCAATGCCGGGGCCGGTGTCCCACACCTGCAGCCAGAGCCGGTCGCCGCGGCGCCGACAGCCGACCAGCACCGTGCCGTCGGTGGTGTAGCGGATGGCGTTGGAGACCAGGTTGCGCAGAATGCGCTCCACCAGCAGCGGGTCGGCGTGCACCACATGCCGGGCACCTCGAAAACGCAGTGCCAGACCTTTCTCGAACGCCGCCGGTTCGAAATGCAGCCGCAGCTTGCGGTACAGATCGGCCAGCGGGAAATGCTGCGGCTGTGCTTCGATGCCGCCGCTGTCGATGCGGGTGATGTCGAGAAGTTCGGAGAACAGGCCTTCCAGTGCATCGACCGATTCGTTGATGCTGTTGACCAGGTGGGCGACCTCGACGTCGTGGTTCTTCTGGCGCAGCGCTTCGGCGAACAGACCCATCGCGTGCAGCGGTTGCCGCAGATCGTGGCTCGCCGCGGTGAAGAACTGCGTTTTTGCGCGGTTGGCGACTTCGGCCTCCTGCCGCGCGGCATCGGCAGCGAGCTTTTCGGTGCGCAGTTGCGCGAGCAGGTGGTCGGCCTGCAACTTCAACTCCAGCGCCCGCTGCAAAGCCTGGCGATAGGAGCGGGCCAGCAGTGTGGTGAGTGAAAAGATCAGCAGCAAGATGCCAGCCAGTCGGTAACTGTCGGGGGTGCCATCCGTGGCCACCCGCGCGGCCATGGGCACAAAGCACAGTGCCGCGAACATCAGGAACACCCGCGGCTGCGTCGACAGCACCGGCACCGCAGCAATGCAGAGTGTGTAGACGGTGATGAGCAGCGCAATCTGCTGCGCGTGACCACCGCGCAGGTAGAAGAGCCAGGCGGTGGCGCCCCACAGCGCACCCGATGTCAGCGTGCCGACGTTCCACAGCCCCCGCCAGCGCTGCCAGTCCAGCAACGTGACGGGCGTGGCCAGCTTGAAGCGTTGCAACAGCCACAGCCGCGCCAGCCACATCACCGCGAAGGCCGACAGCCACGACAGCATCACCGAGGCCGGCGTGCTGGTCCAGAAGATCATCAGGATGACGCCGATGCCCGCCACATTGCCGGCCAGCTGCGCCGGCAGGTAATCGAACGAGCTGCGCACCTCCTCGGGCAGCGAAGACGCCGACAGCTCGATGGACGAGGATGCCGGCGCGGGGTTCATGGGCTGCTCTTTCTCCAGCTGTGCAAGCCGCCTTGCTGGCGAGACATCTGGCCCACGGCCAGCACCGCCTGCGTGCGCGAGCTGACGTTGAGGGTGCGCAGCACGGCCGCAACGTGGTCCTTGACCGTCTCGACCGACAGGTTCAGATCGCGTGCAATCAGCTTGTTCGGCTTGCCTTGCAGCAGCAGGCCCAGCACCTCGGTCTGCCGCGGCGTCAGGCCGAGCGACTCGAGTGGTGCATGGGTCTGGAAACCTTCATCGGCGGCACGCTGACGGACCGAACCCAGCGCGCTGTCGGCGTAGGGGTCTGCGGCCGCACTGTCGTCACCCATGCTCATCGGCGGCACGTAGATGCCACCCGACATCACCATGCTCAGCGCCTCGGACAGCGTGTCGTTGGACGACCGCTTCGGCACGAATCCCATGGCACCGAGGTCGATGGCCCGGATCACGTCGCTGGTGCGGTCGCTGGCCGACACCACCACCACGGGCAAGGACGGATAGGCGGCGCGGAACTCGGTGAGCACATCGAAACCATCGGCATCGCCCAGGCGCAGATCGAGCAGCACGAGGTCGAAGGCACTGTCTTGCGCCAAGGTCTCGCGGGCGGCGCGCGCCGTGCTGGCCGCGACGACATTGACGTTGTCACTGAGCCCCTGGATGATGGTCTGCAGCGCCGACAGAATCAGCGGGTGGTCATCGATGAGCAAGACCTTCATGGTGGCTCCTTGTGGATCGGCACCCGAAGGATGCTAAGTCAGCCCACCTCCGCGTGGAGGGTCCGCAACGAGGTGGACAGCCCCCCAAACGGGGGCCTACGCGGCGATCAGCCCTCGAGCCACCTGGTGAGGGGTTGCCACTGCTCGAGATCGCGCTCGACGCGGCTGGGAGCCACGTCCCACAGCGTCAGGCCCTGTGCCGCCAGATGGACATAGTTCTGGGTATCGCGCAGGTGCGTGACCACCGGAAAGGCCTGCGTGCCCAGGAAGGTCTTGAGCTGATCGGCCGAAATCGTGCCGTCGCGCGAACGCATGCCGACGATGCCGACCCGCAGCTTGTCGGCGCGCTTGTGCTCGGCCAGGCGCTGCAGGAAATCGTGTGTCGCGTGGATGTCGAAGATGCTGGGCTGCAACGGCACCAGCACATGCGTGGCCGTCTTCAGGACCTCGTCGAGCCGCTTGCCGTGCAGGCCGGCCGGCGTGTCCAGCACCACATGGGTGGTGCCCTTCGGTGTGCGCACCCGCAACTCGTCTACCGTGTCCCAGGCACTGATGGCCGCTGCCGCAGGCGGGCGCAACCCCAGCCAGGTTCGCGCCGATTGCTGGCGATCGATGTCGCCGAGCATGACGGCCTTGCCCCGCGATGCGAAATAGCCCGCGACATTGGTGGACAGCGTGCTCTTGCCCACGCCCCCCTTCGGATTGGCGACCACGATCACCGGCATGTTCGACTCCCGCCCTCTCAGAAGCGCGTAATGTTAGCGGCCACCGGGGGGGGCTGGCCTGCGGTTTGCGAACAGTTCGGGCATCCTTGCGACCTTGCTCCGTCAGGCCCTTTCATGGCGTCCACCGCAAATCACCTCCCGCCCATTGCTGAGCCCGACCCAGACCACGCACCCGAGGTGCTGGTGCTGCTGGCCCACCCGGCCCTGGAACAGTCGCGCATCAATCAACGCTTGCTTCGAGCCATTGCCGACCTCGGCAGCGCCCATGCATCGACCGCGCGCATCAGGGTGCGCGACCTGTATGCGCTGTACCCCGACTACCTGATCGATGTGCAGGCCGAGCGATCGCTGCTGGCCACTGCGCAACTGGTGGTGTGGCAGCACCCGATCCACTGGTATGGCATGCCACCGCTGATGAAGCTGTGGCTCGACGAGGTGCTGGGCTTTGGCTGGGCCTACGGGCCCGGCGGCCACGCGCTGGCCGGCAAGCAACTCTGGCTGGTTGCCTCCACCGGCAGCCCCGAGGAGGCGTACCACCCGAGCGGCCACAACCGCTATTTCTTCGACGCCTTCCTGCCGCCCTATGAACAGACGGCCACGCTGTGCGGCATGCGCTTCCTGCCGCCGCTGTTGCTGCATGGCGCACACCGCATCGAAGAGCCCGAGCTGAACGCTCATGCAGCGCTGTATGCCCAGCGGCTGGCGAGCTACCCCGATTGGCCGGAACTGGCCGACCTCGCCGAATGCCCCGCCTGTGTCGTTCCACCGCTGGCACGCCCGAGCGACATCGCAGGCGACGTCACCCCGGCACTGGCCAAGGCACCCGTGGGCAGGGCCGGCTGATGGAGCACACGACCTGGCTGGGCAGTGCTCTCGTCTACCTGGCCGCCGCGGTGCTGGCGGTGCCGCTGGCGCGGCTGCTGGGGCTGGGCGCCATCATCGGCTACCTGGGGGCCGGCATCGTGATCGGGCCCTGGGGCCTGAAGCTGGTGACCGACCCGCAGGACATCCTGCACTTTGCCGAATTCGGCGTGGTGCTGATGCTGTTCCTGGTCGGCCTCGAACTCGAACCGAAGCGGCTGTGGACGCTGCGCAAACCGATCTTCGGCTGGGGCAGCGTGCAGCTGTTCGGCTCGGCGGCGGTGATGGTCGGCGTCGGCATGGCCGCGGGCAGCGAGGGCAAGCTGGCGCTGGTCGCGGCCTTGGGCCTGGCGCTGTCGTCGACCGCGATCGGCCTGGCGGTGCTGGCCGATCGCAACCTGACGCCGACCACCTCGGGCCAGAACGTGCTCAGCGTCGCGCTGCTGCAGGACGTGGCGGCGATCCCGATCCTGGCGATGGTGCCTTTGCTGGCGGTGCAGGCGAGCGGCAGCGCAGGGTCACACGCCGGCGACAGCGCTGCCCACTGGCTGGCCGCGGGCAAGGCCATCGCGGTGATCGCAGCCATCGTCTTCGGCGGCCGGCTGCTGCTGCGCCCGGCGCTGCGCTGGATCGCCGGCAGCGCGACGCCGGAGATCTTCACCGCGGCAGCACTGCTGCTGGTGGTGGCGACCGCTGCGCTGATGCAGTCGGTCGGGCTGTCGATGGCGCTCGGCGCCTTCCTCGCCGGCGTGCTGCTGGCCGAAAGCGAATACCGGCGCGAGCTGGAAACCGACCTGGAGCCGTTCAAGGGCCTGCTGCTGGGCCTGTTCTTCATGGCGGTCGGCATGACGATCGACTTCGCCGTGGTACTGCAGCAACCCGGGCTGGTCGCCGCGCTGCTGGTCGGCTTCCTCGTGCTGAAGGCGCTGGTGCTCTGGGGCATGGCCAGGCTGATGCGGTTGCCGGTGCTGGAGCGGCCGGTGTTCATCATCCTGCTGGCACAGGGCGGCGAATTCGGCTTCGTGGTGTTCCAGGCGGCGGCGCAGGCCGGGGTGATCAGCAACGGTGCCTCGTCGCTGTTGGTCGCCACGGTCGCGCTGTCGATGCTGCTGAGCCCGCTGCTGCTGGTGATCGCCGACCGCGTGATCGCGCCGCAGCTACAGCGCCGCATGCGCGACGCGGCGACCGCACTGCCCGAGATCAACGAGCCGCAGGAAGCGCCGATCATCATCGCCGGCTTCGGCCGCTACGGGCAGATCGTCGGCCGGCTGCTGTATGCCAATGGCCTGAAGGCCACGGTGCTCGACCACGACGCCGAAGCGGTCGAAGCGCTGCGCAAATTCGGCTGGCGGGTGTTCTACGGCGACGCGACGCGGCTCGACCTGCTGCGCACCGCTGGCGCCGGCAGCGCGCGCGTGCTGGTGCTGGCGATCGACGACGCGGCGCAGAGCCTGAAGGTGGCCGAGATGGCGCGCGAGCACTTCCCGCAGCTCACCGTGATCGCCCGTGCGCGCAACGTGCAGCATTACTACGCGCTGCGCGACCTGGGCGTGGAGCTGATCGAGCGCGAGACGCTGGATTCGGCTCTGATGAGTGCGCGCAGCGTGCTCGAGACGATGGGCTGGCAACCGCACCAGGCGCGCACGCTGGCGCTGCGCTTTCGCCGGCACAACCTCGCCCAGCTGGCTGCAGCGGCCCCGCACTGGCGCGACGAGGCCTGGCGTGTCGCGAATGCCAAGACCGGCCGGCAACAGCTCGAGGAACTGTTCGCGCAGGAGCGCGAGGAAGCCAGGGCCCTGCGCCAGCAGCGCGGCTGGGACGCGCAAGGCAAAGCGCCTGACGCAGCGCCGGCGCCAGCCCCTTTCGACGACTGAGCACGGCCACCCGGGCGCGCGCCGATGCCGAGTTCAGGGTCTGCCCTGGCACTATTGCTAATGCAATTGCATTAGCATTGCGGAATGGAACGCCACACCCGCCAACGCCAAGCCGTCGTCGACGCCCTGGCCTGCAGCGGGCAGGCACTGAGCCCGCATGAGTTGCTGGAGCACGCCAAGACGGCGGTGCCCAGCCTGAATCTGTCGACGGTCTATCGCCAGATCAAGGGCCTGCAGGACGCCGGACAGATCGTGCGCGTCGAGTTGCCGGGACAACCGCCGCGCTTCGAGATGGCGACCGCTGCGCGGGCACCCGCCACCTTGGCCCCCGGTGAGGCCTCGCAGGCGGCACGGCATCACACCCACGCACCGGATGCCGACGCGGCGGCGCCATCGCATCACGAGCAGCATCACCACCACCATTTCCATTGCACCGCCTGCGACCGCGTCTTTCCGATCCACGCCTGCCCGGGCTCGATGAGCGACCTGGCACCGCCGGGCTTCGAGGTGCAACACCACGACCTGACGCTGCGCGGGCGCTGCGCCAGCTGCGTGAACGGAGCCTCCGCATGAAGCCCGACGTGCAACCACCGGGCGGCTCCGCATCCACCCACGCGCACACCGCTGACCTTCCTCACGAGCACGCTCACGGGCACTCGCAGCCCCACGAGCACGCGCATCCGCATGCCCACGGCCACGGCGCGCACGGCCACGCACCCAAGCCGCCATCGGCCACTGCGACCAGCGAGCCACGTTCCAGCCTGCTGATGAGCTCGGCGCCCTGGCGGCTGGCGGGCGCGGTGACATTGATCGCGCTGCTGTGGGCCGCCGTCGCCTGGGCCTTGTCGGGGACACCATGAGCTCCATCGAATCGGTCAACCCGCCAGCCATCGCGGTCGAAGACCTGACGGTCAGCTACCGCCAGCACCCGGCGGTGCACCACGTCAGCTGCCGCTTCGAGCCCGGCTCCCTGACGGCGGTGATCGGCCCCAACGGTGCCGGCAAGAGTTCGCTGCTGGATGCGCTGACCGGCCGCGTTCAGCCCAGCACCGGCCGGGTGCACACCGGCGGCTTGCAGCGTGGCGTCCTGGCCTATCTGCCGCAGCAGTCGGGCATCGACCGCAGTTTTCCGCTCGGCGTGCTCGATGTGGTGATGCTGGGTGCCTGGCCGCGCATCGGCTGGTTCCGTGGCGCCACGGCCGCGCAACGGCAGGCCGCGTTGCGCGCACTGACCCTGGTCGGGCTGATCGGCTTCGAACATCGGCTGATCTCGGAGCTGTCGGTCGGCCAGTTCCAGCGCGTGCTGTTCGCGCGGGTGCTGATGCAGGACGCGCCGGTGATCCTGCTCGATGAGCCCTTCAACGCGATCGACACCCGCACCACCGCCGACCTGATGCGGCTGGTGCGGCACTGGCATGCCGAAGGCCGCACGGTGATCGCGGTGCTGCACGACCTGGCCCAGGTGCGCGAACACTTTCCGACCTCGCTGCTGCTGGCGCGCGAATGCGTGGCCCACGGCCCCACCGACGAGGTGCTGATCCCGAAGCACCTGATGCGCGCACAGCAGATGGCCGAGCAGTGGGACGAGCACGCCGACTGGTGCGCCGTTCCGCAGGCCACCACCGAATCGGGGCGACCGTCATGACGCTGCTGGCCACACTGAACGCGCTGCTGATTCAGCCGTTCGTCGAATTCGGTTTCATGCGCCGCGCGCTGGTCGCCTGCCTGGCGCTGGGCCTGAGCTGCGGGCCGATCGGCACGCTGCTGGTGCTGCGCCGCATGAGTCTCGTCGGCGATGCGATCGCGCACGCGCTGCTGCCCGGCGCGGCACTCGCCTTCGTGATGTTCGGCTTCTCGCTGTGGGCGATGAGCATCGGGGGCTTCGTGGCCGCCGTCGCGGTGGCGGGCCTGGCGGGCCTGGTCGCGCGGCTCACGCCCCAGCGCGAGGACGCCAGCTTCGCCGCGTTCTACCTGATCGCACTCGCCGCCGGGGTGATGATCATCTCGATGCGTGGCAACAGCGTCGACCTGATGCGCGTGCTGTTCGGCACCGTGCTCGCGGTCGATGATGCGTCGCTGCTGCTGATCGCCGGCATCACCACGGCCAGCCTGCTGGCCCTCGCAGTGGTCTACCGGCCGCTGGTGGTCGAGTGCTTCGACCCCGGCTTCCTGCGCCATCTCGGCCACGCCGGTGCCTGGGTGCACGGCCTGTTCCTGATGCTGCTGGTGCTGAACCTGGTGGGCGGGTTCCAGGCGCTGGGCACGCTGATGGCCGTCGGTCTGATGATGCTGCCGGCCACGGCCGCACGCTTCTGGGCCGCCGAGGTGTGGAGCCTGGCGGCGGTGGCCGCGCTGTTCGCGGTGCTGAGCGGCTGGGGCGGGCTGCTGCTGTCGTACCACGCCAATCTGCCGTCCGGCCCGGCCATCGTGCTGCTGGCAGGCAGCTTCTACATGCTGTCGCTGCTGATCGGCCGGCGCGACAGCCTGCTCGCGCGGCAGCTGTCGCAGCGCGCACACCGAAAGGCTTGATGATGGATTTCAGTTCGACGCGGCGCGCCTTCCAGCGCCAGTTGTTGTGCGGGCTTGGCAGCGCAGCGGCATGGCCGCTGGCGCGAGCGGCAGAGGCGTCGGCGGCACCGCTCAAGGTGGTGACCACCTTCTCGGTGCTGGCCGACATCGCCCGCGAGGTCGGCGGGACTGCAGTCGAGGTGAGTGCGCTGGTCGGCCCGAATGCCGACGCGCACGTGTTCGAGCCCACACCGTCCGACGTGCGCCGCGTCGCGGGGGCCGATGTCGTCGTGACCAACGGGCTGCGCTTCGAGGGTTGGATCGACCGCCTGATCAAGGCCTCGGGCTACCGCGGCCCGGTCGTTGTCGCCAGCCGCGGCGTCGCGCTGAGGCAGTTGTCCGGCGGCGCCGACCCGCACGCCTGGCAAGACCTCGCCAATGGCCAACGCTATGCCGAGAACATCCGCGCGGCCTTGGTGACTGCGCTGACAGCCAAATCACCCGAGCGCGCTGCCGAGGTCGACACCCACGCCGCGGCTTACCTGCAGCGCCTGGCAGCACTCGACCGCGACATCCGCGCCCGCATCGCCGCCGTGCCCGTCGAACGCCGCCGCGTCATCACATCGCACGATGCCTTCGGCTATTTCGCCGCCGCCTACGGCATCACCTTCATCGCGCCACGTGGCTGGACCACCGGCAGCGAACCCTCGGCCGACGCCGTGGCACGCATCGTTCGCCAGGCCCGCGAGGCCAAGGCCAGCGCGTTGCTGGTCGAAAATATCAGCGATCCCCGGCTGATTGAGCGCATCGCCCGCGAAGCGGGGCTGAAGGTCGGCGGCAAGCTGTACTCCGATGCGTTATCGCTCCCGGGCACCGATGCCGACACCTACCTGCACATGTTCGAGCACAACGTGCGAACACTGGTGGAGGCGATGTCGTCGGGCAGCCCGCCATGAGCCGTCGATCGCATTGAAGCCCGGGGCGGGCAACAGCCCAGCGAGCCTGCAGATCGCCTGGCATCACATGGCGCAACTGCGAAATCCAGCGAATCCATCGTCTCGCTCGGGCCGAAGGAAATGGCGGTATTTCGGGTGTCGCAGCCGGCCCACCGTGGCGAACGACGCACCACGCAGCACCTTGTGCGTGCCGAAACAAGGCTCTGAATGGTTGCGGTCCGGGTCCGGGCTGAAACCTGGATAGGGCCTGAACGTGGTGGCGGTCCACTCCCAGACCTCGCCCCACCGAAAGCCACGGCTGGCACCCAGGTGCGCCGCCGCCTCCCATTCGACCTCGGTGGGCAGGCGCCGCCCTGCCCAACGGCACCAGGCCTCGGCCTCGTGCCAGCTGACGTGCGCGACCGGCTGCTGCAGGGGCAGGTGCACCAGTTCGCCGAAGCGGCGTTGCAGAACGCCTTGCCGCAGATGGGCCACATGGCGCGGCACACGGCGGGATTTGCGCTGCACCCATTGCCAGCCATCGGCCGACCACCATTGGGCATCGTCGTAGCCGCCGTCTTCGACGAAGTCCACGTATTGCGCCCAGGTCACGGCCTGGGAGTCGATCTCGAACTCCGGCAGCGGGATCTCGTGCGCGGAGACCTCGTTGTCGAAGACAAACCCGTCGCCGCGCGCAAGTCCCAGCGTCCAGCGTGTCCGGGCCAACGTCAGTGGCGGCCGCTGCGCAGCACTGCCGTGCGGCGGCCAGGTCGGCAGCAGTTCGTGGGGACTGGGCAGATCGTCGGCCGCCTCGCGCAAGGGCAGCCCCAGCGTCTGCGCCATCGTGGCCAGGCGTTCGCACAGCCGGTCTTCATGGAACAGCGCCAAGCGATGGAAATACAAGACCGCGTCCGGGTCGACGCCATCGGTGTCGGTCGCGTCGAGCAGATCGAGCGTGATCTCCAGGGTGGCCGCCAGGTAGTCCTTGGTCCGCTGCAAGCCCGGCAGATCGAGCATCCAGCGGTGTTCATGAGGCACCCTCGCCGGGTCGTACCAGGCGTCGGCGTGGGGTTCCACCGAGGCGAGGCGGATGCCGGTCGGGTCGCAGGCCGTGCCGCGCTGGCGCTGAACGTGTCGTCCGATCCAGTACTCCTGGAACCAGCCGATGTGGCCGATCTCCCAGAGCGGCGGGTTCAGCTCGGGCTGCATCGGCACCCGCCAGTGGCCGTCGGCGAGCGTCGCCTCGTACACCGAGAGCCAGCGCAAGGTCTGGTTCCGCGCGTCCATCAGCGCCAGTGACAGCAGCTCCTTGCCTGCGCGGCGCAGCAGCGGCGAGCTGGCGTCCTGCGCGCGAGGGTCTCGCCGATGCAATGCGTCGTTGTCCAAGTCACTCCTCGCAATCGGCTGACCGGATCGGCCGCAGCGGCGCGATTCTCACAGGAGGCCCCGGGCCCGGGATCGGGACTTTCTCGAGTCAGGCGATGATGCGCAGCCATCTCTCGCCGATCCCATCACCGCCGTGTTGCCATGACCAGCCTCCCCCCTGCCTCCCCCCCGCGCCTGACATCCCTCGCCCATGGTGGCGGTTGTGGCTGCAAGATCGCCCCGGGCGTGCTGTCACAGATCCTGCAGCGGAACTCGGGCTTTCCGCTGCCCAAGGAGCTGCTGGTGGGCATCGAGACCTCCGACGATGCCGCGGTCTACCAGCTGAACGACGAGCAGGCGCTGGTGGCGACCACCGATTTCTTCATGCCCATCGTCGACGACCCGCGCGACTTCGGGCGCATTGCCGCCACCAACGCGATCAGCGATGTCTATGCGATGGGCGGCACGCCGATCTTCGCGCTGGCGCTGGTGGGCATGCCGGTCAACGTGCTGCCGATCGAGACGATCGCAGCCATCCTGCAAGGCGGTGAAAGCGTCTGCGCCGAGGCCGGGATTCCGATCGCGGGCGGGCACACCATCGATTCGGTCGAGCCGATCTACGGGCTGGTGGTGCTCGGGCTGGTGCACCCGAGCCGCGTCAAACGCAATGCCGACGCGCGCGCCGGCGACCAGCTGGTGCTGGGCAAGCCGATCGGTGTCGGCGTGCTGTCGGCCGCGCTGAAGAAGAACGAACTCAGCCCGGCGGGTTACGCGCAGATGATCGCCAGCACCACCCAGCTGAACAAGCCAGGCATCGCGCTGGCCCAACTCGACGGGGTGCATGCGCTGACCGATGTCACCGGCTTCGGCCTGGCCGGGCACACGCTCGAACTGGCGCGCGGCGCGACGCTGCGGGCCCACATCGATTGGAAAAACGTGCCGCTGCTGGCAGGCGTGCGTGAGCTGGCAACGCGCGGGCTGGTGACGGGAGCTTCCGGCCGCAACTGGGCCGCCAACGGCGACCAGGTCTCGCTACCGGCCGGTTTCTCCGACATCGACATCGCGCTGCTCAACGACCCGCAGACCAGCGGCGGCCTGCTGGTGTCGTGCCGCGCCGACACCGCCGAGCAGGTGCTGGACATCTTCCGCAGCCAAGGTTTCGCGCAGGCCGCGGTGATCGGCGAGGTGAGCGAAGGCCCGGTGGGGCTGACCGTGCGCTGAGAGCGTCAGACGATCACCGGCTCGGTCTCCAGCCGGATGCCGAAGCGGCCGTAGACGCTTTCCTGGATCGCACGGGCCAGCGTCATCACCTCGGCACCGATCGCTTCACCACGGTTGACCAGCACCAGCGCCTGTTTTTCGTAGACGCCGGCCTGCCCCACCGTCTTGCCCTTCCAACCGCAGGCATCGATCATCCAGCCCGCGGCCAGCTTCACGCTGCCGTCCGGCATCGGGTAGTGCACGATTTCCGGATCGCGGCCGATGATGTCGCGGCATTGCTCGGGCGTCACCACCGGGTTCTTGAAGAAGCTGCCGGCGTTGCCGAGCTGCGCCGGGTCGGGCAGCTTGGCGCGGCGGATCGCGATCACCCAATCGGCCACCTGCTGCGCGCTCGGCTGGGCGCAGGGATCGGCAGATCGCCACTCGGCCAGCTTGCGTTCCAGTTCGAGGTAGCCCAGCGCCGGTTGCCACGGACGCGGCAGCCGAAACCGCACGCGGGTGATGACCACCTGCCCGGCCAGCGCCTGCTTGAACACGCTGTCGCGGTAGCCGAAGGCACAGTGCTCCGGGCCCAGCGTGATCGTGTCGCCGTTGCGCAGGTCCACCGCATCGAGCGACTCGAAGCGATCCTGCAGTTCGACGCCGTAGGCGCCGATGTTCTGCACCGGAGACGCCCCCACCGTGCCGGGGATCAGCGCCAGGTTCTCGAGCCCGGGGTAGCCCTGCGCCAGCGTCCACATCACCAGCCCATGCCAGGACTCGCCCGCACCCGCCTCGACGATCCACGCGTCGGTACGCGCCTGCACCAACCGCAGACTGGGCACCTCGACCTTCAGCACCACCTGCGGCATGTCGCGCGTCAGGATGATGTTGCTGCCGCCGCCCAGCACGAACTTCGGGGCCGGCCCGAGCGTGGGATGATGGACCACCGCGCGCACATCGGCATCGTTCGCGATGCGCACCAGCGTCTGGGCCACGGCCGGCAGACCGAAGGTGTTGTAGGTTCGAAGGCCGACGCCCGACTCGATGTGCATGGCAGAATTTTCAACGATAGACCGTCGCCACTGCGGCAACGCCCCCACGAAAGACCGCCCGCCATGCCCAGCTTTGACACCGTGCTCGAACCCAATCTCGTCGAAGTGCGCAACGCCGTCGACCAGGCCAGCAAGGAAATCGGCACGCGCTTCGATTTCAAGGGCTCGTCGTCGAAGGTCGAGCTGAAGGACAAGGAGCTGACGGTCTGGGCCGACAGCGATTTCCAGATCGGCCAGGTGATGGACATCGTGCTGGCCAAGCTGGCCAAGCGCAGCGTCGATGTGCGCTACCTCGACCGCAGCGCGAAGATCGAGAAGATCGGCGGCGACAAGGTCAAGCAGCTGATCGTCATCAAGAACGGCATCGACAGCGAGACCGCGAAGAAGCTGCAGACCGCCGTCAAACAAAGCAAGCTGAAGGTGCAGGCCGCGATCCAGGGCGACACGGTGCGCGTCACCGGCGCCAAGCGCGACGACCTGCAGGCCGCGATGGCACTGATCCGCAAGGACCTGCCCGAGGTGCCGCTGTCGTTCAACAACTTCCGCGACTGAGCGTGAGGGCGCGCTCCGCGGCCCGGTTCTGGATGTCGGCGCTGATCGGCGCCGGCTGCACCGCCATGGCCGGCGCTCAAAGCGTGTCCTACAGCGGCAGCATGGGCGAGCGGGCCTTGCTGGTGATCGACGGCACGCCGCGCACGCTGGCCGTCGGCGCGACGCAGGGTGGCGTGCGGCTGGTCAGCGTCGACGCGAATGCAGCCGTGGTCGAGGTCAAGGGCCGCAAGCAGACGCTGCCGCTCGGTGGCTCGCCGGTCAGCCTGGGAGGTGCCAACAGCGCCGGGGGTGGCACGCAGATCGTGTTGACGGCAGGCTCGGGTGGCCACTTCGTGACGGGCGGCAGCATCAACGGCCGGGCTGTTGAATTCGTCGTCGACACCGGGGCCACCACGGTCTCGATGGGTGAGGCCGACGCCGACCGCATCGGCCTGAAGTACAAGAGCAACCCGCGCTACATGGTCGGCACCGCGAATGGCAACGTGCCGGTCTACAAGGCGTCGCTGGACGTGGTGCGGGTGGGTGACGTGCAGGTCTACAACGTCGAGGCCGCGGTGCTGCCGCAAGCGATGCCCTTCATTCTTCTGGGCAACAGCTTCCTGACCCGCTTCCAGATGAAGCGCGAGAACGATCGACTGACCCTGGACAAGCGGTGAAGCTCTCGCAGGTGCTGTATTCGCAAGGCTTCGGCGCACGGCGCGAGTGCGAGGGCCTGATCGTCTCCGGCTTCGTCCGCATCGCAGGTCAGGTGCACGACGATCCGTTCGAGAACGTCGATCCCGATGGCCTGCAGTTCAGCGTACGGGGCGAGCACTGGCCGTTTCGCGAGAAGGCGCTGATCGTGCTGAACAAGCCCGCGGGCCACGAGTGTTCGCAAAAGCCCAAGCACCACCCGAGCGTCTACAGCCTGCTGCCGGCCCCGTTGCGCCGCCGTGATGTGCAGGCCGTGGGCCGGCTCGACGAAGACACCACCGGGCTGCTGCTGCTGACCGACGATGGCGGCCTGATCCACCGCTGGACATCGCCCAAGCACCATGTGCCCAAGGTCTACGAGATCGGCTGCAAGCACCCGGTGACCGCCGAGCAGGTGCAGCAGCTGCTGCACGGCGTGACCTTGCTGGACGACCCGGTGCCGGTGCGCGCGGCCGCGGCAGAGGCGACAGGCCTCTTCGGTGGGCCGCAGCCAGACGGCGCTGGCGAACTCCACGGCCTGCGCATGACCCTCACCGAAGGCAAGTACCACCAGGTCAAGCGCATGGTCGCGGCCGTGGGCAACCGGGTCGAAGCGCTGCACCGCAGCCGCTACGGCGCACTGACACTGCCGGCCGATCTCGCACCCGGGCAGTGGCGCTGGCTGGACGGGCCGCAGGTGGTGGTGCCGGTGGCAGCGGCTGCCGCGCCGGTCGCAGCGCCACCGCAATAATCGCCCCATGCTTGTTTTTCGCGGGTTCCACCATCCCGGTGTCGCACCGGCCTGCGCGCTGACGATCGGCAATTTCGACGGCGTGCACCGCGGGCATCAGGCCATGCTGGCGCTGCTGCGCAACGAGGCACAGCACCGCGGCCTGCCGAGCTGCGTGCTGACCTTCGAACCGCATCCACGCGATCACTTCGCCGCGCGCAGCGGGCATCCTGAGCGCGCACCGGCCCGCGTCTCGACGCTGCGCGACAAGCTCAGTGAACTGGAACGCTGTGGCATCGACCAGACCATCGTGGTGCCGTTCAACGACGGCTTTGCCGCGCAATCTCCGCAGGCCTTCATCGACGAGGTGCTGGTTCGTGGCCTGCGCGCCCGCTATGTGCTGGTGGGTGACGATTTCTGTTTCGGGGCCCGGCGCGCCGGCGACTACGCCATGCTGGACGCGGCCGGCCAGGCCCTGGGCTTCGACGTGGCGCGCATGATGAGCTACGAGGTGCGCGGGCTGCGGGTGTCGAGTTCGGCAGTGCGGGACGCGCTGGCCGCCGGCGACATGGAGCGCGCCCGCGCATTGCTGGGGCGCCCCTACAGCATCAGCGGCCATGTGGTGCACGGCCGCAAGCTAGGCCGCGACCTTGGCTTTCGCACGCTGAACCTGCGCTTTCCGCATGTGCACCCGGCGGCGATGGGCATCTTCGTCGTGCAGGTGCATGGGCTCACGCCCGATCCCCGACCGATCGGCGGCGTCGCCAGCCTGGGCGTGCGCCCCACGGTCGAGGATGCGGGCCGCGTGCTGCTGGAAACCCATTGCTTCAACTGGCCTGCATCGCTGGGCCCCGAAGGCGGTTACGGCCGCTGCATCCGCGTGGAGTTGCTGCACAAGCTGCACGACGAGCGGCGTTACGAATCGATGGAGGCGCTGCGCGAGGGCATCGCACAGGACGAGGTCGCAGCCCGTGCGTGGGTGGCGCAGCGGGCGCCCAGCGCTGGCTGACAGCCGGCGTCAGCCCTGCCCCGCCGGCCGCAGCCGGCTCATCGCCACCGAGGCCGCTGCGGTGCGGGTTTCAACCCCCAGCTTCACGTACACGCGCTCCAGGTGCTTCTTCACCGTGGCCGGGCTGGAGCCGAGGATGTCGCCGATGTCGCGGTTGGTCTTGCCCTTGGCCAGCCAGTACAGCACCTCGGCTTCGCGGGTGGTCAGCTTGAAGGCCGCACCCAGCGCGTCGATCACGGCCTGATCCGAACTCTCGCGCATCACGATCAGCCATTCGTCGTCGCCGGTCTGCTCGTGCAGCGCCAGGATCAGGCGGCGGTTCTGCCGCGCCAACGTCAATGGCTCGCCGGGCGCGGTGCCCACCACCGCGCGGCGCGCCAGCTCGTCGCGCACCCAGGCCAGCACCGCGGCGTCGAGCTCGCCGCCGTCGAAATGCTGTATCAGCAGGTCGCGCGCCAGCGGCGTCTTCCAGACGATCTTGCCGTCGGCCGCCCGAACCACCAACGTCGCGTGGCCGAACGCGTCGAGCGCATTGCGCGCCTGCCGGGCCTGCCGCGCCCCCTGCACATGCACCGCCATGCGCGCCAGCACCTCCTTGGCACGGATCGGCTTGGTCACGTAATCGACGCCACCCGCCTGGAAGGCCTGCACCACATGCTCGGTGTCGGTCAGCCCGGTCATGAACACGATCGGGATGTGCGCGGTGTCGGGCCGCGCCTTCAGCCGCCGTGCCACCTCGAAGCCGTCCATGCCGGGCATCACCGCGTCGAGCAGCACGATGTCGGGCAGCGCCTGCGCCGCACGCTGGATCGCCGCTTCGCCGTTGGTCGCGACCAGCACGGTGTAGCCCGACTCGTCGAGTGCATCGTGCAGCACCGACAGGTTGTCGGGCACGTCGTCGACGATCAGCACCACGTCGGCGATGCTGCGGTTCAGCGGGTTCAGCGATTCAGGCAGCATCCTGGGCCTTGCGGATCACGCCGGTCATCGCGTCGAGCTGGAACTGCTGCGCGAGCTGGCGCATGTGGTGGACGAAGGGTGCGGTGCCCGGGTCGTTGGCCGCGATCTCGTCGAGCTGCTTGACGATGCCGCGGAAGTAGCCGAGCTCGATCATTTCCTGCAGGCTGCGCAAACGCTCTGGCGACGGCAGCACCATCGGCTCGACGGGCGCGGCCGCGGGCACCGCAACCGCGCTCAAGGCAGCGCGCTGCGGCACCTCCAGCCACTGCAGCGCCAGCACGCGGCCCAGCCAATCGAGCAGCTCCGATTTGCGCACCGGCTTCAGGATGAAGTCCTCGGCCGGGATGCCCACGATGTTGTCGGTGCCCTTCTCGAACGCATTGGCCGACACGATCGCGATCGGTGCGTCGCTCAGCTGTTCGGCGCGGATGCGGCGGATGGTTTCCCAGCCATCGATGCCCGGCATCGCCAGGTCCATCAGGATCGCGTCGGGGCTGAAATCGCGCAAGCGATCCAGGCACTCCGTGCCAGAGGCGGCCTGCCGCAACTCGAAGCCCAGCGGCTCCAGCACGTTGCGCAGCAGCTCGCGGTCGATCTCCTCGTTGTCGACCACCAGCAGCCGCCGCCGCACACCCGTGTAGCCAATGCGCTGGGTGCGTGGCAGGTCGATACCGTCAGCCGCCTCGGCGCGCACTTCCGGCAGGAACAGGCGGATGCGGAACACCGTGCCGGTGCGCGGCACCGGGCCGGCCACGCTGCCCACCGTCATCTCGCCACCCATCACGTCGGTCAGCATCTTGCTGATGGTCAGGCCCAGACCGGTACTGCCGACCGAGGCGCCCGAGGCGCCACCGCCGAGGGCCGAGCCGCGGGCGAAGGGCTCGAAGATCTGCCCCAGTTCGTCAGGCGCGATGCCCGGGCCGGTGTCCTCGATCTCGAACAGCGCCATCTGGCGCGAATGACTGACCCGGAAGACCACATGCCCCTGCGAGGTGAACTTCACCGCGTTGCCCAGCACGTTGATCAGGATCTGGCGCAGTCGCTTCTCGTCGGTGCGCACCAGCTCGGGCACGCCATCGGCCACCGCATGACGGAACTCGATGCCCTTGCCGGCGGCCTGCAGGGCGAACAGGCTGGTCATTTCGTTCAGACAGTCGCGCAGCCGCATCGGCTTGACCTCCAGCGCGAAGCGGCCGCTTTCGATGCGCGCAATGTCCAGCGTGCCCTCGATCAGCGACAGCAGGTGGTCGCCACCGCGCCGGATCACGCTGACCGCCTGCTTGCGGTGCGCCGGAATCGCATCGTCTTCGTCGAGCAGCTGCGCGTAGCCGATGATGCTGTTGAGCGGCGTGCGCAGCTCGTGGCTGATGGTGGTGATGTAGCGGCTCTTCGCCTGGTTGGCGGTGTCGGCCAGCCGCTTGGCCTCTTGCAGCGCTTCGTCGGTGCGACGGTGCGAGGCAATCTCGTCGCGCAGCACCCCGGTCTGCTCGTTCAGCGCATGCGTCTGGCGGTTGCTTTCCTCCTGCGCGACCTGGCGGCTCTGGTGCGTCAGCACCAGCCACCAGCCGACGATCGCGGTGACGACGATCAGGCCGGCATAGGCCTTGACGAAACCCATGCCGAGCGCGGTGGCGAGCTTGGCGTCCGGCGTATCGAACGTGCTCAGCTGCTGGCGGTAGATCATCCAGAACAGCAGCGCCAGCAGTGGCGCAATCGCCGACATCAGCAGCAGGTAGCGACCCAGCTCGGTGTTGAGGCGTACCCAGGCACCGCGGGGCAGCAGCTTGCGGCCGACCGACTGCCACTGCGCCGACCAGCTCGCCTGCGGCTTGCACATGTCGTTGCAGCGCGCGTCGAGCGAGCAGCACAGCGAGCAGATCGAGCCGAGGTAGGCCGGGCAGTAGGCCATGTCCTCGCCTTCATAGTCGCGTTCGCAAACGGTGCAGGTTGACAGCCCCCCAGTCGCTGCGCTCCTGCCCCATGGACCCGAAGGGGCCTCCTTGTGGCCCCTGGGCGCCGCCTGGTGGACCGGCGTAGCCGGATCCACGGGCGTGGCTTGATTCGATACGCGTGGGTTGCGGGCGTGAAGGTCTCGCGCCAAGTAGTACTTGCCTTGGGTGTACCAGGCGATCAGCGGGGCGGTGACGAAGGCGGTGACCAGCGCGATCAATGCCGAGAAGGCCTGCGCCATCGGACCCATCAGCCCGAGGTAGGCGGCAATCGACAGCACCGAGGCCAGGCCCATCGCGCCGACGCCGACCGGGTTGATGTCGTACAGGTGCGCACGCTTGAACTCGATGCCTTTCGGGCTCCAGCCCATCGGCTTGTTGATGACCAGATCGGCAACCACCGCCATGATCCAGCTGATCGCGATGTTCGAGTACAGGCCCAGCACCTGGCCCAGCGCCTGGAACACGTTGAGCTCCATCAGCATCAGCGCGATCACGGTGTTGAACACCATCCACACCACCCGTCCCGGGTGGCTGTGCGTGAGTCGGGCGAAGAAGTTCGACCACGCGAGCGACCCCGCATAGGCGTTGGTGACGTTGATCTTGAGCTGCGACACGATGACCAGCAGCGCGGTGGCGGCAATGGCCCAGGTCTGGGGGTGCAACACCTGGTTCGCGAACACGCTCTCGTAGGCCACCAGGTACATCTGGTTCGGGTCGACTGCGCGATCGACCGGCACCGCGTGGCTGATGGCCAGGTACGCCAGCAGCGCACCGCCCAGCATCTTCAGCACACCAGGCACCACCCAGCCCGGTCCGCCCAGCAGCAGGCCTGCCCACCAGCGTCGGCGGCTCTGCGGCGTGCGCTCGGGCATGAAGCGCAGGTAGTCGGCCTGCTCGCCCATCTGCGTGATCAGCGCGATGCCCACCGTCATCGCCGCACCGAACAGGGCCAGGTCGAACTGCCCCCCCTGCCCGTCGGCACCGGCATAGCCCGACAGATCGGACAGCAGGTTCGGGTTGCGATGGAACACGTAGACATACGGCACGATCATCAGCACCAGCCACAGCGGCTGTGTCCACACCTGCAGGCGGCTGATCACCGTGACGCCGTGGGTCACCAACGGGATCACCGCCAGCGCGCAGACCAGGTAGCCCCACGCCGGCGGGATGTCGAACGCCAGCTCCAGCGCGTAGGCCATGATGGCCGCTTCGAGCGCAAAGAAGATGAAGGTGAAGCTCGCATAGATCAGCGAGGTGACGGTGGAGCCGATGTAGCCGAAGCCGGCACCGCGCGTCAGCAGGTCCATGTCGACGCCATGGCGCGCGGCGTAGTGGCTGATCGGCAGCCCGGCCAGAAAGATGATCAAGCCGGTGGCCAGGATGGCCCAGAACGCGTTGACGAAACCGTACTCGACCAGCAGCGTCGCACCCACCGCCTCGAGCACCAGGAACGACGAGGCGCCAAACGCGGTGTTGGCCACCCGCAGTTCCGACCACTTGCGAAAGCTGCGCGGCGTGAAGCGCAGCGCGTAGTCTTCCATCGACTCGCGCGCGACCCAGCTGTTGTAGTCACGGCGCACCTTGACGACGCGCTGCACCGCTTCGCCGCGGGCCTGACCGGGTTCCGGCACGATCGCCGGGCCCAGCGGAGGCAACGGTGCAACGGGATGTGAAGCGGAGGAGTCGGCGGTTGCCATGCCTCATTCTGCAGGCAAGGCCTGGGCCAGCCTTCTTCTCCAGGGCGTCATGCGCTCTGTGCCCTCTCGGGCCAACGGGGTCAGTCGCGGCGCGTCAGGGTCAGTTGACTCCGAGCGGGGCTGACCGGCAACCACGCCCTTCAGTCCAGACAGAGCGCCCGTGTTTAAGCCGCAACCAGGGCAGATAGCAACCGACGATCTCTGCCATGGCGGTGGCGAAGAACAGCAGCAAGGTCTTCATCAAAAAATCGTACCTCCTGCATCAGCGCGCCCGCGCGCAGTGGACCGTTGACCTGACGAAGCGGTTAGCGGCGCAGCAGCCGCAGGCCATTGCCGACCACCAGCAGGCTGGCGCCCATGTCGGCGAAAACAGCCATCCACATCGACGCATTGCCGAAGACCGCCAGCACCAGGAACACGGCCTTGATGCCGAGGGCCAGTGAGATGTTCTGCCACAGCACGGCGTGCGTCGCATGGGACAAGCGGATGACTTCGGCAATGCGACGCAAGTCGTCGTTCATCACCACCACGTCGGCCGCTTCCATGGCGGTATCCGTTCCCGCTGCACCCATGGCCACACCCATATCGGCCTGGGCCAGCGCGGGCGCATCGTTGATGCCGTCGCCGGTCATCGCCGTCGGGCCGTACTGCGCCTGCATCGCTTTGATGGCTGACAGCTTGTCTTCGGGAAGCAGGTTGCCGCGTGCCTCATCGATGCCTGCCTCATGAGCGATGACGCTGGCCACGGCTTGGTTGTCACCCGTCAACATCACCAGGCGAATGCCGAGTGCCGTCAGTGATGCCACGGCTTCTCGTGACGACGGCTTGATGGTGTCGGCAACCGCATAAAGCGCCAGCACCCCGGTGGGCGAGACCAACAAGGTCACGGTGCGACCGGCTTCCTCGTGTGCCCTGAGCGCGGCTTTGATCGCGGGTGAACACTGACCCCGCTCTTCGACCAGGCGCTGATTGCCCAGCACGTAGCTGATGCCATCGATCTCGCCCTGCACTCCACGGCCAGCCAGTGCCTTGAAATTGCTGACCTGCTTCATCGATGGCGCCAACCCCTGCGCAATGGCCCGCGACACCGGGTGTTCGGACTGCGCTGCCAGTGCGGCGGCCACCGCCTGAGCGAGGGTGACCTCGCTGGCGGGTGCCAGCACTTCAGAGGCCACCAGCTTGGGCTTGCCTTCGGTGATGGTGCCGGTCTTGTCGAGCGCGATGGCCTTCAGCTTGCGCGCGCCTTCGAGGTAGATGCCGCCCTTGATGAGGATGCCGCGCCGCGCCGCAGCGGCAAGCCCGCTGACCACGGTCACCGGCGTCGAGATCACCAGCGCACAAGGGCATGCGATGACCAGCAGCACCAGCGCCTTGTAGATCGCCTGCAACCACGACCAGTCGAGCAACAACGGCCCCAACAGCGCGAGCGCGAGCGCAAGCACGAAGACCCCTGGGGTGTAAATGGCCGCGAAGCGATCGACGAAGCCTTGCGTTGGTGCCCGTGTTCCCTGCGCTTGTTCGACGGCGTGGATGATGCGCGCGAGCGTGGAACTGGAAGCCACCGCAGTGACCTCGAACTCGAAGGTGCCGGTCGCGTTGATGGTGGCGGCGAACACAGGATCACCGACCACCTTGTCGACCGGGATGCTTTCGCCAGTGACCGGTGCCTGGTCGATGCTCGTGCTGCCGCTGCTGAGGATGCCATCCATCGGCACGCGCTCCCCGGGGCGCACGCGCACGACACTGCCCACCGCCACGTCACCCACCGGCACGGTCAGCCACGACCCGTCGACCTGGCGCACAGCGGCTTCTTCTGGCGCCATCTGCAACAGGCTCTTGATGGCGTTGCGTGCGCGATCGACCGCTTTCGCTTCGATTGCCTCGGCGATGGCATACAGCACCATCACCATCGCCGCTTCGGGCCACTGCCCGATAACGAATGCACCTGTCACGGCCACCGTCATCAGCGCATTGATGTTCAGCCGACCGCGCAGCAGCGCCGTCATTCCCTTCTTGTAGACATCGATGCCCGCCAGCCAAATGGCGACCGCTGCCATCGCCAGCCCGACGCCTTGCCAGAGGCGCGCGTCAGGGACCAGGAAGCCGATTCCCTCTGCGCCGACGGCCAGCGCCAGCGCCACGCCCAAGCGCTCGAGGCCGCTTTGGCCTGGGCTGTGGACATGGTCGTGCTCGTCGTCATGTTCAGTGTCGTGCTCGTGTCCCTGTTCGCCGTGCGCCGGGGTGGCTGTCTGTTTCCGCACTGAGGGGAGCGGCAGCGCCTGCGGATCGAAGCCGGACTTGCGGATGGCGGCAAGCGCCTGTTCGGTGGCGTCCGGATCGGCGTCGAGGGTGAGGATTCGCTCTCCCAATTGAAACCTCATCGAGCGGATGCCGTCGATGCCGTCCACCGCACGGCGAATTTCGGACTCCTCGCTGGCGCAATCCATCGTCTCAATCTTGAAGCGGCGGGGGGTCTTGTTGCCCTCGGCACTGGTCGGGACTGGCGTCAGTGGCATCACAGACACCTCCTTGCCGGACTCGACATGCGCGTGATCAATAGAGTGTTCATCGTGCCTCCGAAGGCGTGAGCGTCCCCGCCGTTGCCGGCATCGCGCCTTGCCCGACCCGTTCAACCTGTTCATCGCGGCCATGTGCGAGGCGATACAACAACGGCAGCACCAGCAGCGTCAGAGCGGTCGATGACAAGATGCCGCCGATCACCACTGTGGCCAGTGGGCGCTGCACTTCGGCACCGGTGCCGGTGGCGAGTGCCATCGGGATGAATCCCAACGAGGCGACCAGCGCGGTCATCAACACCGGGCGCAGCCTCGTCAGCGCGCCGTCGTGGACGGCACGGTCGAGCGGCAGGCCTTCCTCGCGCAGCGAGCGGATGTACGAAATCATCACCAAGCCGTTGAGCACCGCCACGCCGGAGAGGGCAATGAAGCCGACGCCCGCCGAGATCGACAGCGGGATGTCACGCGCCCACAGCGCCACGATGCCACCGGTCAGCGCGAACGGCACGCCGGTGAACACCAGCAGGCCGTCCTTCAAATTGCCGAACATCGCGAACAGCAGCATGAAGACCAGCAGCAGCGCCACCGGCACGACGATCTGCAGGCGCTTGCTGGCGGACTGCAGTTGCTCGAAGGTGCCGCCCCAGGTCGTCCAGTTGCCGGTGGGGACCTTCACCTTCTGCTCGAGCTGAGCCTGTGCTTCGGCGACAAAGGAGCCGATGTCGCGGCCACGCACGTTGGCAGTCACCACCACGCGGCGCTTGCCGTCCTCGCGGCTGATCTGGTTGGGGCCAGGCGCGATGTCCAGCGTCGCCACATCGCCGAGTTGCACGTAGGCCGCACGCTGGACACCCTGAGCGCTCTCGGTCGCCGGCAGACGGATCGGAATGCGCTTGATCGCCTCCAGGTTGCCGCGTGCCGCATCGGGCAGGCGCACCAGGATGTCGAAGCGCCGGTCGCCCTGAAAGACGAGGCCGGCCTCGCGCCCGCCCACCGCGATCGACAGCGCGTCCTGCACGTCGCCGACGTTCAGGCCCAGACGTGCGACCTTGGCGCGATCAATGTTCATCGTGAGCATCGGCAGGCCGGTGGTCTGCTCGACCTTCACGTCAGCCGCGCCCGGGATGCCTTCGAGCACCTCGGCGATCTCGCCGGCCGTCGAGTTGAGCACGTCCATGTCGTCGCCGAAGACCTTGACCGCCACGTCGCTGCGCACGCCGGAGATCAGCTCGTTGAAGCGCATCTGGATCGGCTGGGTGAACTCGTAGTTGTTGCCGGGGATCTTCATCACCGCTTCCTGCATCGCCGCCACCAGGTCGGCTTTGGAGCGGCTCGGGTCCGGCCACTGTGACAGCGGCTTGAGCATCACGAAGTTGTCGGCCACGTTGGGCGGCATCGGGTCGGTCGCGATTTCGGCGGTGCCGATCTTCGCGAAGATCTTGTCAACCTCTGGGAAGGTTTTGACCACGCGCTCCAGCTCCTTCTGCATCGCGACGGCCTGCGTGAGGCTGGTGCCCGGGATGCGCAGCGCGTGCAGCGCGATGTCACCCTCGTTCAGGCTGGGGATGAACTCGCTGCCCATGCGCGTGACGAGCAGGCCACTCAGGATCACCGACGCCACCGCGATTGTCAGCACCAGGGGCTTGCTCGCCATGGCCCAGTTCAACGCCGGCTCGTAGCCTCGCCTGGCCCAGACCATCAACCGATTTTCCTTCTCGCTGACCTTGTTGCCGATGAAGAGGGCCACCGCCGCGGGGATGAAGGTCACTGACAGGATCATCGCGCCCAGCAACGCGGCGACCACGGTGAAGGCCATCGGGTGGAACATCTTGCCCTCCACGCCGGTCAGCGCAAAGATCGGCAAGTACACCACCATGATGATGAGCTGCCCGTAGAGCAGCGGTCGCCGCGCTTCTTTCGACGCCTTGAAGACTTCGTGCAAGCGCTCGGTGCGCGTCAGTGGGCGACCCGCAACGGTCTGCGCGTGGGCCAAGCGCCGCACGCAGTTCTCGACGATCACCACCGCGCCATCGATGATGATCCCGAAGTCGAGCGCGCCCAGGCTCATCAGGTTGGCGCTGACCTTGTTGGTCACCATGCCGGTGAAGGTGAACAGCATCGCCAGCGGAATCACCAGCGCAGTGATGAGCGCTGCACGCAGGTTGCCGAGAAAGAGGAACAGGATCGCGATGACCAGCAGCGCGCCTTCGAGCAGGTTCTTCTTGACGGTGGCGATCGCCTTGTCGACCAGCACCGTGCGGTCGTAGACAGTCTGCGCAACCACACCGGCAGGCAGGCTCTTGGCTATCTGCTGCATGCGCGCATCCACTGCCTGCGACACGATGCGGCTGTTCTCGCCCAGCAGCATGAACACCGTGCCCAGCACCACCTCGCGGCCGTTCTCGGTGGCAGCACCGGTGCGCAGCTCCTTGCCCATCATCACCTCGGCAACCTCACCCACGCGCAGCGGTACGCCCTGTGGCGCGCCGATCACGATATTGGCGATGTCGGCCATGCCGCTCACCTGGCCGGGCGCGCGGATCAGGTACTGCTCGCCGCTGCGCTCGATGTAGCCAGCGCCAACGCTGGCGTTGTTGCGCTCCAGCGCCGTGACCAGATCACCCAGCGAGAGGCCGTGCGCCATCAGCTTGCCGATGTCGGGCGCGATCTGGAACTCCTTGGCGTTGCCGCCGATGGTGTTGATTTCTGTCACACCCGGCACGTTGCGCAGCTGCGGCTTGATGATCCAGTCCTGGATTTCGCGCAGGTCTGTTTCGGTGTAGGGCGTGCCATCGGGCTTGAGCGCGCCGGGCTTGCTTTCGACCGTCCACATGTAGATCTCGCCCAGGCCTGAGGCGATCGGCCCCATCGTCGTCGTGACACCCGGCGGCAGCTTGTCCTTGGCCTCCTGGATGCGCTGGTTGACGAGTTGGCGCGCGAAGTAGATGTCGGTGCCGTCCTTGAAGATCACGGTCACCTGCGACAGCCCGTAGCGCGAGATCGATCGCGTCTGCTCCAGATTCGGCAGGCCCGCCATCGCCGTCTCAATCGGGAAGGTGATGCGCTGCTCGGATTCGAGCGGCGAATAGCCAGGCGCCGCAGTGTTGACCTGCACCTGCACGTTGGTGATGTCGGGCACCGCGTCGATAGGCAGACGCTGGACGTTGTAGACGCCGAGTGCGGCCATGCCCAGCACCATCAGCAGCACCAACCAGCGTTGCTCGATGGCAAATTGAATCAGTTTGTCAAACATCGCGCGCTCCTGTGCGGTCGTGTTCAGTGGTCATGGCTGGCCCCTGACTTGCCGATGTCGGCCTTGACGAGATAGCTGTTCTTGGCGGCATAACGCTCGCCCGACTCCAAGCCACCGAGCACCTCGACCATGTGGCCATCGCTGCGGCCGAGTCGGACAGGCCGCGCCTCGAACTGATCGCCGTAGCGGCCGAACACGACCGTGGTCTCGCGCAGGGTTTGCACCGCGTCGGCGGAGACCGCCAAGGGCACGTTCACCTCGTCGGCCGTCAATTCGACATTCACCGGCAGGCCCGGTCGCCACCGGCCTTGCGGGTTGGGCAGCACCACGCGGGCGATGGCCGCACGCGTCTGCTCACCCACCAGGCTGCCCACATACGACAGCGTGCCACTGGCCTGCGCATCGAACGAGGTCGCCTTGACGTGGGCGGGCTGCCCGATCTTGACCGCGTTCAGGTCTTTCGCGTAGACCGTCATGTCGACCCACACCGTGGACAGGTCGGCGACGACGAAGATGTTCGCGTCTTCCTTGACCACCTCGCCCACTGAAATCTGTTTGTCGGTGACGATGCCGTCGATCGGCGCGCGGATTTCATGGCGCGTCAGGTTGCCCGATGACGAGGCCACCGCACCCAGCGAGGCGAGCTTCTGCCGTGCCGACTGCTCGGCGATCTCCGCTTCTTGCAAGGCGACACGGGCTTGCAAGTAATCCTGCTCTGCTGAAATCTTGCCTTCCCACAGCGCCTTCTCGCGCTCGAAGGTCGCGCGCGCCAGACTCAACCGCTTCTGCGCGCCGAGCCAGCCACTGCGCTGATCGGCCAGCGATTGGCTGGACAGCACGGCCAGCACTTGACCGCGACCCACCTTGTCACCCGCATTCACCGACACCGACTCGACCAGCCCGCTGAGCCGTGGCACCACATGCACCGCGCGGTCTTCATTGAGACGCACCTCGCCCTGCAATTGCAACGCGGTCCGGATGCGCGCCGGGCCGGTGGTGGCCACTTCGAGGCCGCTGCTCTTGATCTGCTCGTCGCTCATGGTGACGCGGGCTTCGACCTGCTCGTAGCTGAACTGGTGCGCCTTGCCAGCGAAGGTGGCCGCAATCGTCACCGCGAAGGAATGCGGTTGTTCAACCACACCGTCGCCCTTGAGGTAGTCGCTTTCCTTGACGAAGGTGTACGCCTCGGGCTTGCGGCCTAGGCGTTGCACGCTCACCGTGAGCTGGCTCGTGGCCGGGTCAGTGGGCTTGCCGTCCTGGTAGGTGTAAGCGCGAAACTGCGGCTCGACGCCGGTCTCAAAAATCGTCAGCTCGAGCCCGTAGCCACCCTCGGTAAACAGCCGACCGCCGTGCGGGCCTTTGGCAGGTTCAGCAGGTTCAGCTTTTGCATCGTGAGGCGCATCGTCAGCGTGCGCTTCATGGCCGTGTTCGTCACCGGCAGGTGCTGACTCTTTGCTCCCGAGGATGGCGATGCCGAGCACCAGCGCGACGATCACCACGATGCCGATGGGCAACAGTCGTTTCCACTTCGATTGGGGGGACGGGGATTCAGTGTTCATGGTTCATTCCTTGGGCGGAGTTCCTGGAGGCACGGCCGTGCTTTCGCCATCGCCTAACAATCGGTCGACCTCTACGGCAGCGCGCAGCGCATCACCACGCGCGCGCAAATGGTTGGCTTGGGCCTGGAACAGCGTGCGCTGCGCATCGAGCACGTCGAGGACGTTGAACTTCCCCAGTTCGAAGCCTTTCGTGGCCGCGTCGTAGGCGCTTTGCGCGCCCGGCAGCACCTGATCGCGCAGCATCCTCACCTCGGCACCGGCGGCTTCCAGCCGGCTGGTGCTTTGAAGCACCGAGGTGCGCAACTGGATGTCCGCAGCGGCCCATTCGGCGCGGGATTTCTCTTCCCGCTTGAGCGCCTCCAGCAGGTTGCCCTCGTTGCGGTCAAACACCGGCAGCGGTATCGACAGGCCGATGACGGCCTGATTTCTTCCCAGCTCCTCGTCGCGCTTGACACCGAGGCTCACGGTCAGATCGGGTGTCCGCTGGGCGCGCGCGAGCTCGGTCATGGCCTGGCGGCGCTGCAGTTCGAACCGGGCCAGGGTCAGGCGAGGCGAGGCGTCGAGCCGCCGGGCGATGGTGTCAGGCGTTGGCACGACCGGCGGGTCGAAGCTCACCGTGACCGGAGCCGCCGGTCCGTAGTCGACCTGGGTGCCGGCCCAGGTGGCGGCCAGCCGCAAGCGAGACAACTTGAGCTCGGCCTCGGCTTGCGCAGCGTCCAGCCGCGCCGTCGCTTCGGCGATGCGGGCCTTGGTTTCCTCTACCGGAGATATCTTGCCGGCCTGCACCCGCTTGCCGGCCGCATCGCTGGCTCGACGGGCCACATCGACCGAGCCGCGGCTCAGCGCCAGGCGCTCCTGCGCCAGCAGCACCTCGTAGAACGACGAGGCCACTGTCGCGCGGATGTCGGCTCGCTTGGCCGCCAGTTCAGCGGCAGCCATGTCGCGCCCGCGCTCCGCCACGCCGATGCGCGCCGCACGCTTGTTGCCCAGCTCCAGCGGCTGGTTGATCTGCAGCGTCGTGGTGCGTGACGAGCGTCGGGTGTCTTCCAGCAGGAAAGACAACTCCGGATTCGGCCGCGCCGCCCCCTGAATGACGGGACCTTCCAACGCCTCGACCTCGCGCCGCAACCCCGCCAATTCGGCGTTCGACGACATCGCCCGCGCAAGCGCCTGCGGCAAGGTCAGTGGCGGCAATGCGTTGGCCGAGGGCGACTCGGCAGGGGCGCCTTCAGCCGGGGTCTGTGCCCAGGAAAGCGAGAGAAAACAGAGTCCGAGCGCGAGTGACGACCCGAGAGGGATCAGGTCACGAAGCGCTCGGCGACAGGCAGACCGGTGCATCGATATCTCCTTGCTGTGGGTTCACGTGCGACTGCACGCGGAACAAAACAACGCAAAAAGATTCGGCGCGGCGCCAAGCCGCTCGGGATCAGCGCTTCAGGTTGGAAGTGATCGCCACGCCGAATCAGGCGTGGCTCACCCACTGAGGGCGTTCGGGCGGCGACAAGGCGGGCGCCTGTCGCTTGGCCTCGGGATGGCGTGCCGGTGGTTCAGCGGACGCCAGCACCGGCAATGCCAGTGGTGACATCAGCACTGCTGTCACTGCACCGTGGCAGTGCGTGGCATCGTTGTCCAATCCACTGCCCGCCGTGTCGTTCGTGTGCTTCTTGTCGACCGACGCATCATGCTGATGGCCGTTGTGGTGACCGAAATGCGCCTGATGCGCGCCGGCCACGTGTTCGCAATACGCGGCCGCAGTCGCCCACACCGATTGCAAAGGCAACAAAACGAGCAGCAGGGTGATCAAAAAACGTCGCACGAATTCACTTTAACAGCAGCTTGCGTTTCGTCGCAGCCGGCAGGGTCAGCCTGGAAGGGGCAGACGGCAAGCCCTGCTCAGGTGTCGGTGTGGATCTTGTTGAGGCAGACACTGCATGCGCCGCCTGCGCATCAACAAGTGCACCGCCGGCACGACAAACATCGACAGCAGCGGCGCGGTGACCATGCCGTGATCAGGCTTTCGAGCTGGGACGGTCGCTGACGTCCTTCCACCAGCGCTGCAGGTTCTTGCAGTCGTCGGGGATGCTCACCGACACCCAGCCGGCGAACTCGATGCTGCAGTACAGCGTGCAATCGGCCTGCGTGAACACATCGGCCGCAATGAAGCGGCTCTTGCCGAGTTGACCGTCGAACCGGCGGAAGAACTTCTCCAGGCTGGCGTGACCGCGCTCCACGAGTTGGGGCAGCTGCGGCACCGGTGTGGCGAAGCCCGCCAGGCCGCGGTCCTTGAAGTGCGGATTGCTGTTGCGAAAGATCTCGGCCACGGCCGTCATGCCCTGGTCGAAAGCTTGTCGATCCCACATGTCGACGATGGCACGCTCGTAGGCATCGCGGCCCAGCATCGGCGGGTTCGGATACAGCTCCTCGAGGTAGCGGCAGATCGACGTCGATTCGCCGATCTGGCGGCCGTCGTCGAGTTCCAGCATCGGCACCATCGCCTGCGGGTACTTGGCTTTGTACTCGGGGGTGAGCACGAACCCATCGCCGACGACCTGGACGGTTTCGATCTGCAGCCCCTTTTCCACCAGAAACATCCGCAGGCGCTTGGGATTGGGCGCGGCGGCCCAGTCATAAATCTTCATTCTTGTCTCCAGTGGTTGTTCACGATGGGGATGCCGCCGTTCTGCATCCAGAATGCCGGGCAACGCGTAAGTCGGAGGCGCAGATTCTTCACGACCGCTGCGCGTAGGTGGAATCACTAGGTTCGGGAACTGATTCAACAGTGAACGACCCTAGGACATCGGGAGCGAACCGAAATTCACGGGTTTTTCAACCAACCCCGAGCGATGCTGTTTCGTTTAACCCGGCAATTTTGATCAAAGGAGCAAGCAAGATGGAAATCGAAACGAGTGGAGTTGATCGTCGCAGCGTACTGCAAGGCGGTCTGGGTGGCGCGGTGGCACTGGCAACGGGGCTGGGCGCGACATCTGCGCAAGCCAAGGAGCTGTCTGCCGGGTTTGTGATCAACAAGGACAACTTTGACAGCATCAAGGGCGACACCTTCGAGGGCAAGACCATTGCCAGCATGGTGCCTGAGAAGCTCGAGTGGATGATCCGCAACTACAACCTGACGATCAAGCTGGCCAATTCGAAGAAGATCGAAATGGACCCGAAGTACGTCGAGTGGTCGCGCAAGAACATCGACGCCGTCAAGTTCAACCCGGCTGACCGCACGGTCTCTGGTTGGCAAGCGGGCATGCTGTTCCCGGCTGACAAGATCGATCCGAAGGACCCGAACGCGGGCGACAAGATCATCTGGAACCTGCGTGCTGCGACCTACGGCGCGACGATGGACCTGCGCGACATCGCCTGGGCGTTCCTCGATGCGAAGACCGGCTACGAGCGCGTGCAAGCGTTCCAGTCGCGTCGCTACTACATGGAAGGCCGTCTGGACGGTGGCCCGATCACCGTGGGTGACGGCACCATCTCGCAGAAGACCTACTTCGTGGCGACCTACCCGCAAGACATCCGCGGTCTGGGCCTGTTCTCGGTGCGCTACAACCAGCCTGACTCCAAGAAGCCGGACGACTCGTTCGCCTACCTGAAGTCGGTTCGCCGCGTTCGCCGTCTGTCCGGCGGTGCGTGGATGGACCCGATCGGTGGTACCGACCAGCTGTACGACGACTGGGACATCTGGGACGCTGCGCCCACGAAGTACAAGTCCAACAAGCTGCTCGAGCGCCGCTGGATCCTGGCCATCGCCCACAGCCCGGACATCAGCGTGGACGTGAACGCGCCCTTCAGCGATCCGGCCAAGCGCTTCCCGCGCATCGGCATCACCATTCCGCCGCACTTCAACCCTGCGCCGGACGTGGGCTGGGAGCCGCGTGAGGTGTACGTGGTCGAAGGTGTGTGCCCAGACGAGCACCCCTACAGCAAGAAGACCGTGTACATGGAAGTGGACTTCCCACGTCCGTACCTGGGCTTCGCGCTGGACCGCAAGGGCGAATTCTGGAAGATGTTCATCTTCCAGAACCGTCCGGACACCGGCGATGACGGCTACAAGGCAGTGATGCCTGTGATCGGACACATCATCGACGTCAAGCGTGGCCACGCCACGAACTGGTCGTCGAACATGAAGTCCAACCCGAAGGGCGTGAAAGAGACCGACGTGTCGCTGAACGTTCTGGAAGAAGTGGCCACGGGTACGGGCAAGTAATTGCCCCACCGGCACCGGGGCGCAAGCCCCGGTGGTCACTCAAGCCCGCTGCTGCTCACGCACAGCGGGCTTTTTACATGGCGCGAAGCTGTGGTGTGGGCTTTGCGGCGTCGAGATCGATCAGCGGCTCATTGCGCGGCCTGGCGCAGCATGTCCACCACCGGGCGCCGCAGCACATCGCGCAGGCCCCACCAGCCCGCCGCCAACGACAGCACCGCGCCCGACAGCGCACCGATCAGTGGCACCCACAGCGACGGTTGCCAGCTGAAGCCGAACACCTGGCTGGCAAGCAACCAGCCCACGGCGACGGCCGCGACTGAAGCCAATGCGCCGGCCAGCGCGCCCACGCCCAGCAACTCGGCACGCTGCACCTGTCCGAGCAGCTTTCCACTCGCGCCGAGGGCGCGCATGACCGCGAATTCCCGCGACCGCGATTCACGGGTGGCGGTCACCGCAGCGAACAGCACCACCAGCCCGGCCGCCAGCGTGAACACGAAAAGAAACTCGACCGCGCCGACCACCTGCCCCAGCACGTTCTGTATCTGGGCGATCGATGCGGAGACATCGATGTTGGTCAGGTTCGGAAACTGCCTGATCAGCGCGTTGTCGAACTCTGCTGCCGCTTTCGGACCGCCGGCCGTCGGCACCTTGAAGGCCGCGATGTAGGTGATGGGCATGTTGTCGAGCGCGGCGTTCGGAAACAGCACGAAGAAGTTGACCCGCATCGACGCCCAATCCACCTTGCGCAGGCTGGTGATCCGGGCTTCGACCGGTTGCCCGGCGATGTCGAAGCGCATCGTGTCACCGAGCTTCAGGCCGAAGGTCTCGGCCAGCCCCGACTCGACGCTCAGTCCGCCCGGCTCCTCAGCCACCCAGCGGCCGCCGGCCAGCAGGTTGTGTGGCGGCAGCACGGCGGTGTGGCTCAGGTTGAACTCACGCTCGGCAAGGCGGCGGGCGCGGTCGTCGGTCATCGTGTCGACATCGAGCGTGCGGCCGTTGATCGCGACCAGCCGACCTCGGATCATCGGAAACCAGTCGTACTGCGTGATGCCGGCCTCGCGCAATCGGGCCTGGAACGCCTCGGCCTGATCGGGCTGAATATTGATGACGAAGCGGTTCGGCGCACCGGGCGGCGTGGCCTCACGCCAGCTGGCCACGAGGTCGGTGCGCAGCAGCACCAGCAGCACCAACGCCAGCAGCCCCACCGCCAGCGCCGAGACCTGCAGCACCGCGAACGCGGGCCGTGCCGCGATCTGCCGTGTGGCCAGCACCAGCCAGCGCGGCGCGTTCGATTCCGGCACCGCGCGGCGCAGCAACAGCACCGCGAGCCAGCTCAGCAGCGCGAACACCGCGATCGCCGCCGAGAAACCACCCACGGCAATCAAGCCCAGCTTCAGATCGGACGACGCGGCCAACAGCAGCCCGGTGAAGCCCAGCGTGCCAGCCAGCAGCACCGCGAGCGACGCCGGCTTCAGCGCGCCCATCTCGCGGCGGATCACGCGCAGCGGCGGCACCCGGGCCAGCTGCAGCACCGGCGGCGCGCCGAAGCCCATCAACAAGGTGAAGCCGACACCCAGGCCGAACAGCGCCGGCCACCACGACGCTGTCGGCAGGCTGGTGGTCACCAACCCGGCCAGCAGCCAGACAAAGCCATGGTGCACGGCGAAGCCCAGCGCCACCCCAGCGCCGCTGGCCAGCAGGCCGACCAGCGCGAACTCGATCAGGTACTGCAGCGCGATCGTGCGCTGCGGCTGGCCAAGCACGCGCAGCATCGCGCAGTCGTCGAGGTGGCGGCTGGCGAAGTCGCGCGAGGCGATGCCGACGGCCACCGCCGCCAGCAAGGCCGACAGCAGTGCGACGAGGTTCAGGAACTTCTCTGCGCGGTCCAGCGTCTGGCGCAGCTCGGGCCGCCCGCCTTCGAGCGACTCGACGCGCACGCCGCGCATCGCCGCCGACTTCAGCTGCGCCTCGGTCCAGGTGGTGAACTCGCGCACCCGCGGGTCGTTGCCGCCCGCAGCGTCTTTCGATGCGACCAACAGGCGGTAGGTGACACGGCTGGCCGGCTGGATCAGGCCGGTCGCGGCGAGATCGGCCTGGTTGAGCATCACCCGCGGCGAGAAGCTGATGAAGCCGGCGCCGCGATCGGGTTCGACCGCAATCACCTGCGCGATGCGCAAGGTGGCGTCCCCCAGCAGCAAATCGTCGCCGACCTTCAGCGACAGCGCATCGAGCACCGCGGCCTCGACCCAGATGGTGCCCGGCTCGGGTGCCTGCGCGACGGACACTTCGGCCGTGCCGGGCCCGGCGCTCAGGCGCAGCTTGCCGCGCAGTGGATAGGCATCGCTCACCGCCTTGACGCTGACCAGCCGCGATGCACCGCCTTGTGCATCGGGGGCTCGCCCCATGCTGGGGAAGGTGGTGGTGGTGGCGGTCACGAGGCCGAGCGCCCTCGCCTTCTCGACGACGGCCATGGGTGTCGGCTGGTCGCTGGCCACGATGGCGTCGCCGCCCAGCAGTTGCGTGGCGTCGCGGGACAGGCCGGCATTCAGGCGATCGGCAAAAAATCCCACGGCCGTCAGCGCAGCCACCGCCAATGCGACCGCAACGAACAGCAGCCGCAATTCACCGGCGCGGAAGTCGCGTGTCAACTGGCGCCAGGCCAGCGACCAGACGGACACGGTGTGACGGGCGGGCGCAGCAGTTGGACTCATGTCCGCACCTTACCCGAGCGGCGCGGGGGGCGCCTGCTGCGGGTGATTCGCGAGCGCCCGCACTACAGGATCAACAGCGCCCGGAAATCGTTGACGTTGGTGTGCGTCGGGCCCGTGACGACCAGGTCCCCGAGCGCCGCGAAAAAAGGATACGCGTCGTGCCGATCGAGGCTGTCCTGCGGCTTCAGCTTCAGCGCTTCGGCGCGGGCCAGCGTGTCGGGCGTGACGATGGCGCCGGCGTTGTCCTCGACACCGTCGATGCCATCGGTGTCGGCGGCCAGCACGTGCACACCGGGCTGGCCTTGCAGCGCGATGGCGCACCCCAGCAGGAACTCGGTCGCTCGACCTCCGCGCCCGCCCTTGGAGGTCACCGTCACCGTCGTCTCACCCCCACTGAGGATCACGCAGGGCCGGGCGAATGGGCTGCCGCGCCGCGCCACGGCACGCGCCAAGGCGGCGTGCACCCGGCCGACCTCGCGCGATTCGCCCTCGATCTCGTCGCTCAGGATGTGCGCCTCGATCCCTGCCGAACGGGCCATGGCAGCCGCGGCCTCCAGTGATTGCTGTGGCGTGGCGATCAGGTGCACCGTGTGGCCGTTGAACCGCGGATCGCCAGGCTTCGGCGTCTCGAACACCCCACGCTCCAGGCCCTGCTGAACAGCTTCCGGCACCGCGATCGCGTAGCGCCGCAAGATCGCCAGGGCGTCTGCACAGGTGCTGGTGTCGGCCACCGTCGGCCCGCTGGCAATCACCTCGGGCGCATCGCCCGGTACATCGCTGATCAGCAGCGTGACCACGCGTGCCGGGTGGCACATCGCCGCGAGCCGACCGCCCTTGATGGCCGACAGGTGTTTGCGCACGCAGTTCATCTCGTCGATCGCCGCACCGCTGTGCAACAGCGCCCGGTTGATGGCGCGCTTGTCGTCGAGGGACACCCCATCGGCGGGCAGCGTCAGCAGCGCCGAGCCGCCGCCGGAAATCAGGCACAGCACCAGGTCGTCCGCGCTCAAGCCCTGAACCAGCGTGGCAATGCGCTGCGCCGCCTGCAGACCCGCCGCATCAGGCACCGGGTGCGCCGCCTCGACGACCTCGATGCGGCCCGGGGCCGATCGGTACGCCGGCGGCACATGGTCGTAGCGGGTGACGACCAGCCCGGAGAGCGGCGCCTCGCCCGGCCACAGCGCATCGACTGCGGCCGCCATCGCGCCACCTGCCTTGCCGGCACCGACGACCACGGTGCGCCCCGCAGGCGGCGCAGGCAGGAAAGGCCCGATCACCGACGACGGCAGGGCCCGCGCCACGGCCGCATCGAACAGTGCGCGCAAAAACCCTCGCGGGTCGGTCTGGGGTGAGGGCACGGCCATGTGGTTCATTGGATGCGGACCCAGGAAAACTCGAGCCAGTTGTCCGCCCGGTGCACCACATCGATGTTCTGACGCACGGCCCATGGCACCACCTGGCGATGCAGAGGCAGTGTCAGCACCTGGTCCTTGTGCTGCTGCAGCGCCGCCTTGATCAGTTGCTCGCGCTTGACCGGGTCGGCTTCACGGCTGGAGGCCGCGGCCAGTTCATCGAGCCTGGCATTGGCGATCTGACCGAAGTTCCAGGCACCGATGCCGCCCTCGCCGCGAGTGCGCAACAGCGGTGTCAGCGTCGTTTCGGCATCGGTGATCGAGCCGCCCCAGCCCAGCAGGTACATCGAGGTATCGAGCCGCTGCAGCTTGGGGAAGTAGGTCGAGCGCGGCATCGCATTCACGCGCAATTTGACGCCGATCTTGGACCACATCACGGCCAGCGCCTGGCAGATTTCCTCGTCGTTGATGTAGCGGTTGTTGGGACAGTCGAGCGTCACCTCGAAGCCCTGCGGGTAGCCTGCATCGGTCAGGGCTTGACGGGCCGCGGCCAGATCGAACGGGATCCGCGCTTCCAGCGCGGCATCGTTGTACGCACCCAGCGGGGACGGCGTGATGCCGCCGGTGGGGAGCGCCTGGCCGCGCATCAGGCGGCTGCGGATCGTCTCGATGTCGATCGCCTGGTACAGCGCCCGGCGCACCCGGACGTCCTTGAACGGGTTGCGGCCCTTGACGCTGCTGTACAGCAGCTGCTCCCGGCCCTGGTCCATGCCGATGAACACGATGCGGTTCTCCGGCCCTTCGACCACCTTCACCCCCGGCGCATTGCGCAATCGGGTGGTGTCCTGCGGCGCCGGATCGAGCACGACATCGAGCTCTCCGGAGATCAGTGCGGCCACCCGCGTGGCGTCGCTCTTGATCGGGGTGTAGACCACCTCCTGCACATTGCCTTCGAAGCGGCCCCACCAGCCGGGGAATCGGCGGTAGACGGTCTTCACATCGGGCTGGCGCAGCACCAGCGTGTAGGGGCCGGTGCCGTTGGCGTGCAGAGCGGCGTAGCCCTCCTGTCGGCTCTTGTAATCGATCGGCTTGGCCGCGCCGTTTTTCTCGGCCCACGCGCGGCTCATGATCGGAACCGTGCTCAGGTGCTGCAGGAAAACAGGGTTGACCTGCTTCAACGCGAAATCGACCGTCAGATCATCGATGCGCCTGGGCTCGCCCAGCGCCTGCGCGTAAGCCTTGATGTCCGAGGCGCTGTCGCGCGCGCGCAGCACCGAGAAGACCACATCGGTGGCGGTGAAAGGCGTGCCATCGTGGAACTTGACATCCGGACGCAGCTTGAAGCGCCAGTTCAACGCACCGGTTTGCTGCCAGGAGGTCGCCAGCGCCGGCACGATCGCCAACTGACGGTCACGACTGACGAGCGACTCGTAGACCTGGGTGTTCAGGTTGTTGGTCAGCGACTCGTTCTGCGAATGCGGATCCATCGTCAATGGATCACCCTGTGACGCCCAGCGCAGCGTCTGCGCCGATGCGGCAGAGGCCAGCAGCCACCCCGCCGCCACGCACGACAAAGCCTGGAGATGCCGCCCCAGCGCACCACGCCTGCCATGCCCCCTTGCTGAACCACGCGCTGTCATGAACCGACCCTGGATGTCAAAGGGTCAGTGTAGGGCGCTGACGCCGGGCGTGCGGCTAGACCTTGCGCCCCATCTTGCGCAGCGCCTCTTCGCCTGCCCACAACTCATCGAGGTGGGTGAATTTCCAGGTGTCGTTCGATTCGCGGCTGATGATGCGGTCGGAGCAGCTCGGATGCGACAGGTCCAGCAGCCGTGGCGGCACGTGCAGCCCCTGCTTGGTCGAGAAGAACACCTTGACCACGGGGCTGGTCAGGGCCTGCTCGTTCTGTTCGGTGACCACCGCCAGCAGGCCTGACTTCAGCCGCACCAGCGAGCCCACCGGATAGATGCCCAGGCTGGTGACAAAGGCCTTGAAGATCGGCAGGTCGAAGTGCCCGTTGGCCCAGCTGGCCATCCGGGCGATCGACTCGGCTGGATCCCAGCCTTGCTTGTACGGCCGGTTCGAGGTGATCGCGTCATACACGTCACACACCGAGCCCATCCTCGCGAACAGCGAGATCTGATCGCCTGAGAGCTTGTCCGGGTACCCCGACCCGTCCATCTTTTCATGGTGATGCAGACACACGTCGAGCACCTCATCGTGAACCGATCCGCCCGACTGCAGCAAGGCATGGCCTTTCTGTGGGTGCGTGCGGATCAGGTCGAATTCCTCGTCCGTGAGCCGGCCCGGCTTGTTCAGGATGTGCAGCGGCATCACCGCCTTGCCCATGTCGTGCAGCAAGCCCGCCTTGGCCGCCATCCTGGTCTGGGCTTCGTCCAGATTGAGCTGCTTGGCCAGCGCGGCCATCAAGGCGGCCACCGCCACCGAATGCATGTAGCTGTAATCGTCGTGGGTCTTCAGCCGGGCCAGCGACAGCAGCGCGCTCGGGTTGCGCCCGACCGAGGTGGCAATCTCGTGAACCAGCTCGGCGCACTGTTCGTTGTAGACCACGCGGCCCATGCGGGCCTCGGCAAACAGCGAGATCACCGCCGCGCGCGCCTGGTTGCAGAGCGCTGCCGCACGACGCACTTCTTCGCTGAACTCCACCGTCTTCTCGCCAGACACTGCCGCTGCGCGGGCGAGATCGGTGGCGGTGTCGACGTCCACCGCGACGCGACGCGCAGTGCCAGCGCCGCCTGCGGGACGCTGGGCGCTTGGAGCACCGTCGTCCGGGGTCGCGACATCGAGCCCCTTGGACACGTCGATCCAGCACTCCTTGATACCGCTTTCCTGCAGCTTGGCCAGGTCGCCCGGATCACGCAGGACGAACTTCGTCTTCCAGAAGGGATGGTCCAGCCATGCACCGCACATTTCGTGCAGGTGCATGCCCAGGCGCATCTGATCGACCGGGACACGCTTGAGATTGGGAGAAGTATTCACGTCAGCCTATATCGGTATCCACTGCCCGCGCCTTGAGACGGTACGGCAGCGTGCCAGACCCTCTTTGACGCGCCTCAAACAAAAAACCGCCCGGTGGGCGGTTTTCTGCAAGGCCGGCGGATCGTCACGCCGCCACCTGGAACTCAGCGAAACGACGGTTGCGGTACGGTACCCAACGCACCCGGCAGAGAACCGATGTAAGCCGCCAGTTCCTTCAATTCGGCGTGGGTGTACTGACGTGCCATGCCACCCATGATCGGGTTCTTGCGACCCACCTGTGGGTTGCCGTCGGTCTGGTAGGCCTTCAACGCCACGTAAAGGTAATCGGCGTGCTGCCCGGCGATCTTCGGATACGTGGGCGAGATGGGGGTGCTGAAGTTTTCGCCGTGGCAGGACGCGCAGTTGGCCTTCTTCAGCAACTCGGCCACGCGAGGGGTCGGTGCCTGCTGAGGTGCACCTGCCGGAACCGGTGCAATGCTCTTGCCCTGGGCCTCGTAGAACGCGGCCAGATCGGCCATGTCCTGGTCGCTCAGCGTGGCGGCGATGCCCCGCATCGACGGGTGCAGACGCTCGCCCTTCTTGTAGGCGGTCAGCGCCGCGACGATGTAAGGCGCGCTCTGGCCACCGATTTTGGGCACCTTGTGGATTTCGGGGAAGCTGGCCTGGTAGCCGACGATGCCATGGCAGCCTATGCACAGGGACGCCTTGCCTTCGCCGGCCTTGGCATCCTGCGCGACGGCAGCGGTGCTGAAAGCGCCAGACATCAACATCAACGACAGGGCGAGCGAGTGCAGTGGTCTCATGATCGGGAGAGTACGGAGTGCGGGGTGGTCGATAGCCTTGAAGTATAGAGGGCCCCCGAGGGACTCCAGAGGCTGCGGAACAGCCTGAAGAATCAGCGGAAACATCGTTTCTCTATACTGCCTCGGCATCGACGGTTCAGCGGGCTGACAGCACAGCGACATGAAGTTCAAAGGCACGCAAGACTACGTCGCCACTGACGATCTGATGCTCGCGGTCAACGCCGCCGCCACGCTGAAGCGGCCCTTGCTGGTCAAGGGCGAACCAGGCACCGGCAAGACGATGCTGGCCGAGGAAGTCGCCAAGGCCTTGGGCATGCCGCTGCTGCAGTGGCACATCAAGAGCACCACCAAGGCCCAGCAGGGCTTGTATGAATACGATGCAGTGAGTCGATTGCGCGACAGCCAGTTGGCCGACATCGACGGCGGCGCAAAGGTGCGCGACATCCGCAACTACATCGTCCAGGGCGTGCTGTGGAAGGCGTTCACTGCCGAGCAACCGGTGGTGCTGCTGATCGACGAGATCGACAAGGCCGACATCGAGTTTCCGAACGACCTGTTGCGCGAGATCGACCGGATGGAGTTCCATGTGTACGAGACGCGCGAGCTCATCCGCGCGGTGCATCGGCCCCTGGTCTTCATCACCTCGAACAACGAGAAAGAGCTGCCCGACGCCTTTTTGCGCCGCTGCTTCTTCCACTACATCCAATTCCCCGATGCGGCCACGATGCAGCGCATCGTCCAGGTTCACTTTCCGCAACTGAAGAAGAACCTGCTCGCCGCCGCCTTGCAGCGCTTCTATGAAGTGCGCAACCTCCCCGGTCTGAAGAAGAAGCCCTCGACCTCCGAACTGCTCGACTGGCTGAAGCTGCTGGTCGCCGAAGACATTCCGCTGGCCGCGCTCCAGAGCCAGGACGATGCGGTGGTCGTGCCGCCGCTGCTCGGCGCCCTGCTGAAAACCGAGCAGGACACCTCCCTGTTCGAAAAGCTGGTGTTCATGCAGCGGCAACGCCGTTGATCGGTCGCGTCCGCCATGGGTGCACTGACCGACCCGATCGAGCTGCGCGGCCGGCATGCCACCCTGCTGCCGCTCAAGCACGCGCATCACGTGGCACTGGCCGAGGCGAGCCAGGATGGCGCGCTGTGGGAGCTCTGGTACACAACCGTGCCGAGCCCCGAGCGCATGCAGGCCGAGATCGAGCGCCGACTTGCCCTGCAGGCTGCAGGCACGATGCTGCCGTTCACCGTGCTGGACGCCAACGGTGTGCCGGTCGGCATGACCACATTCATGAACATCGATGCAACGCACCGGCGCGTCGAGATCGGCTCGACCTGGTACGCGGCTCGGGCGCAGCGAACGGCGCTCAACACCGAGTGCAAACTGATGCTGCTGACGCATGCGTTCGACACGCTGGGCTGCATCGCGGTCGAGTTCCGCACCCACCGGCTCAACGTTCAGAGCCGGCGAGCGATCGAACGCCTGGGTGCACAGCTCGACGGCATCCTTCGGGCACACCAGCGCCAGCCGGACGGCACGCTGCGCGACACGGCCGTCTACAGCATCACCGCCAGCGAGTGGCCCACGACACGCGCGCACCTGCGATACCTGCTGGACCGGCCGCGATGCTGATCGACTTCTTCTTGTCGTTGCGGGACGCGAAACTGAAGGTATCGGTGCGTGAGTACCTGACATTGCTCGATGCGCTGCGAGCGGGGGTGCTCGACGGCGAGGAAACCGGCGGCCCCACGCTCGATGCGTTTTATGTGCTGGCGCGCACCACGCTGGTCAAGGACGAGGCGCTGTTCGACCGCTTCGATCAAGCCTTCGCCACGTATTTCAAGGGCGTCGAGACGCTGACCGATTTCGGCCAGGAGATCCCGCTCGAGTGGCTGCGCAAGGTGCTCGAACTCGAGCTGAGCCCGGAAGAAAAAGCCGCGATCGACAAGATGGGCTGGGACGAGCTGATGGACACCTTGAAGCAGCGCTTCGAGGAGCAGAAGGAGCGCCACCAGGGCGGCAGCAAATGGATCGGTACGGGCGGCACCAGCCCGTTCGGCGCCTATGGCGTGAACCCGCAAGGCATCCGCATCGGGCAGGACCGCAGCCGAGAGCGCAGCGCGGTCAAGGTGTGGGACCAGCGGCGCTTCAAGGACTACGACACCGACGCCGAGCTCGGCACGCGGAACATCCAGATCGCGCTGCGCAAGCTGCGGCGTTTCGCGCGCCAGGGGTCGGCCGACGAACTCGACCTCGACGACACGATCCGCGCCACGGCGGCCAACGCCGGACACCTCGACCTGAAGATGATTCCGGAGCGGCACAACCACATCAAGGTGCTGTTGCTGATGGATGTGGGCGGCACCATGGACGACCACATTCAACGCGCCGAGGAGATGTTCAGCGCTGCCAAGTCGGCGTTCAAGCACCTGGAGTTCTATTACTTCCACAACTGCGTCTATGACTTCATGTGGAAGCACAACCAGCGCCGCCACAGCGAGAAGTTCCCGACGCACGACGTCCTGCGCAAGTACAACAAGGACTACAAGCTGATCTTCGTCGGTGACGCGACGATGAGCCCCTATGAGATCCTGCAGCCCGGTGGCAGCGTCGAGTACCACAACGAGGAGCCGGGCGCCGCCTGGCTGCAGCGGCTGACGCAGACCTTTCCGAAGTTCGTGTGGATCAACCCCGAGCCCCAGGCGCTGTGGGGCTACCGCCAGAGCATTGCGCTGATCCAGCAGATGATGAACCAGCGCATGTACCCGCTGACCCTGCCGGGCCTGGACGCGGCCATGCGCGCGCTCAGCCGATGAGGTGGCGGCGCCTTGCAGCATGGCTGGGCTGTTGCGCCCTGGCGATCGGCATCGGTGGCTGCGCCAGCGTGAAGCAGCTGTTCTTCGACGAACCCTCGGCGGCTGTGGATGCAGCGAGCCCCGCGGCCAAGCCCTCGGTCGCGGTGTACCGGCTCGAGATCGAGGCACCGGGCGAGCTGCGCACCTTGCTGCAGACCTACCTCGATCTGTCACGGTTCCAGAACGTGCCCGAGAGCGAGGACATCACGCCCGCTGAAATCGACCGGCTGATCGCCGCGGCACCAGCGCAGGCGCGTGCGCTGCTCGAAACCGAGGGCTACTTCAATCCGGTGGTGAGCGTGGCGCGCGTGGGCGGCGGGACGGGTTCGGCGGTCGCGCGCGAGCAGGCGACGCCGGCAGATGCCGCCGCGTCCAGCCCGCATGCCACGCCCGAGACGCTGCCCTTGCTGCGCGTGCGGGTCAAGCCCGGCCCGCGCGCGACGATCGATCACTTTGCCTTCACCGCGCAAGGCCCGTTGCAGCAGGCGGCCGAGGCCGGCTCGCTCGATGCCAAGGTGCTGATCGCCCAGGTGCGCAATGGCTGGCGGCTGCCACCCGACCTGCCGTTTCAGCAGTCCGAGTGGAACGGCGCGAAGAACAATGCCCTCGCCAAGCTGCGTGCCGACGGCTATCCGGCGGCCACCCTCAGCAGCTCGAGTGCCCGCGTCGATGCGCAGACCAACAAGGTGCAGCTCGATGTCGCTGCCGACAGCGGCGTGCTGTACAAGCTCGGACCGCTGCGTATCAACGGACTGCAGCGCTACAGCGAGAACAGCGTGCAGAAGCTGTCGCTGCTGACGCCCGGTTCGCCGTACCGCGAATCGCAGCTGATCGACTTTCAGGAGCGGCTGCAGAAGAGTGGTCTGTTCGAAGGAGCCTCGGTGGCCCTCGACACCGACCCCGCCACCGCCGAGGCAGCGCCGGTCAATGTGCAACTGCGCGAATTGCCGCTGCAGCAGGCCACCTTCGGTACTGGCTACAGCGCCAACACCGGGCCGCGCGTCAGCGTGGAACACATCCATCGACAGCCCTTCGGCTGGGAGTGGATTGCCAAGAACAAGCTGGAGCTCGGCCCGAAACTGAAGTCGTGGACGGGCGAATTGACCTCGTATCCACTGGAAGGCCTCTACCGCAACCTGATCGCCGGCAGCGCAGAGCAATTGAGGACGGTCAACGAGGTGCGCAATTCATGGACCGCGCGGATCGGCCGCACCCAGGACACCACGCAGATCGAGCGGCTGTACTACATCGAAGCCACGCACTCTCGGCTGGACACCACCTCCAACACCGGCACCACCACGGTGAGCAACGACGCCTACACCGGCAACTACCACTGGGTCTACCGCGACGTCGACAGCGTGCTGCTGCCCACCGATGGCTACACCTTGTCGGCCGAGGTGGCGGGCGGATATGCGGTCAGCGGCACCGGCGCCGAAAGCAGCGGGCCGTTCGGACGTGTGTACGGGCGCTACACGCTGTACCGGCCATTGGGCGGTGCGTGGTTCGCGACCGCGCGGGTCGAAGGCGGCGAGGTGCTGGCCAGCAGCCAGGTCGGCATCCCGGACACGCTGCTGTTTCGCGCCGGCGGCGACGATTCGGTGCGCGGCTATGCCTATCGCTCGCTCGGGCCCAAGGTCGGTGGCGCGCTGCTCAGCGGTCGCGTGCTGCTCACTGGCAGTGCCGAGGTGGCACATCCGATCTCGGCACGGTTTCCCACCTTGTGGGGCGCCGCGTTCGTCGACGCGGGCAACGCCGCCGATCACTGGAAGAACCTGCACCCGGTGCTGGGCTATGGTGTTGGGCTGCGCTGGCGCAGCCCGGTCGGCCCGCTGCGCATGGACCTGGCCTATGGCGACGACGTGCACAAGGTGCGCCTGCACCTGAGCGTGGGGATTGCGTTTTGACGAATCACGACGACACCGCTGCAGCGACCCCGCCGCCCGTGCCACGCCGCCCACCGCGCCGGACGATGTGGCGGGTGGGCATCGGACTGTGCTCACTGGGGCTGCTGATGGGGGCGCTGGGCGCGGCCCTGTGGTGGGCCGTGCGCACCGAAGAGGGCAGTGCCTGGCTGGTGTCGAGGCTGCCGGGGGTCGAAGTCACCGCGCCTCGCGGCGCGCTGTGGGGTGATTTCGAGGCCGGGCGCGTGGTGCTGACGCTGTCGGGCACCGACCAGATCGTGTTCACCGGGCTGGGCTGGCGTGGTCTGCATCTCGCGCGCAGCGACGCGCCGGGGATGTGGGCTCGGTTGTCCGCGACCGAACTGCATGCCTCGCGCATCGATGTGCTGCTGGCGCCGAGCGACGGCCCGATGACCGCGCCCGCGCACCTGCACCTGCCGCTGCAGATCGATGTCGAGGCGCTGCAGATCGGTGTCTTGCAGGCCGGCGCACTGGGCGGCCACCCGCTGCGCGACCTGCGCGCTCGCGTGCAGCTGGGTGCGGCCGACGGTGCCGAGCACCGGCTCGAGGCACTGAGCGCCGGCTGGGATCGGCTGCAGGCGAGCGGCACCGCGCGCATCGCCACGCGCGCACCCTTCACGATCGATGTGAGCCTCGCGGTGTCGCAGGCTCAGGTGGCAGCTGGTGGCAGCGCAACACCGGCGCCCACGGCGTCGCAGGCCGCATCGCCGATCGACCTGGTCGACCCGGCCGCCTGGCAGGCGACGCTGGCCCTCGCAGGCCCGCTGGACACGCCGACGCTGAAGGCCAGCGTTCAAGCGCCGGCCACGGCGGCGCACCCCGCGCAGTCGTTGACCGCGCAGGCTGGCTTGCGCCCCTTCGCTGCCTGGCCACTCGCCGATCTGCAGGCGCAGACCCGCGCCCTCGACCTGTCAGCGTTGAGCCACTCGGCGCCCATCACGGCACTGACCGGCGAGGTGACCGTGCAAAGCACCGCCATCGACCGACCGATCGCTGCGCATGTCAACCTGAGCAACGATCTGGCTGGACGCTGGAACGACGGGTTCGTGCCGCTGCGCCAGCTGACGGCCGACCTGAGCGCCCGGGCCGACGACCCCAGCACGGTGGAGCTCAAGACCTTCGAGGCCCAGTTCGGCACCCGCACGCAGGCGGGTGGCAGCCTGACCGGCAGCGGCCGCTGGCATGCCGACCGATCGACACTGGCGGCCACACTGCACGCCCTGCAACCGTCGCTGCTCGATGCGCGCGCGCCAGCGATGTCGATCGGCGGACCGCTGTCACTCGCGGTGGTGGCGCCCACCAGCGCGCCAGCGAGCGGCGCTGCATCGTCACCCACCGTCGCCGTGGCCGCCGCCACACCGCAGATCGAATTGCAGCTCGACCTGACCGGCGCGCTGTCCCCCTCGGTCGGCTCGGGTCAGGTGGTGACCGCCGGCAAGACCGTGCAGCTCAAGCTCGATGCGGTGGCCGATGCGCAGCACCTGACGCTGCGCGAGGCCCGTGCGAGCGCCGGCGGCGCGCTGGCGACGCTGGTCGGCGAGGCCCATCGCACCGCGACCAGCGAACCCTGGCACACCAAGGGCCGCGCGACGCTGGTCGATTTCGACCCGCTGCCGTGGTGGCCTGGCCGCACCGATTCCCCCTGGCGTCGCGGCGCCCACCGCATCAATGCGACCGGCGATTTCGATCTGACGCTGCCAACCCATGGCGATGCGCCGCCGGCGGCGTGGAGCGGCAACGCACAGCTGGCGCTGGTGAACAGCGTCATCGGTGGCACCCCGGTGGAAGGCCAGGCCAGCCTGCGCAGCGTCGACAGCACCCACGCCGACGCCGCGCTGGCGCTGCAAGTGGCCGGCAACCAGCTGCAGGCCCAGGGCAGGTTCGACACCACGGCACGCGCCAGCGCCGCCCGAGGCCGCACCGACCGCTGGAGCATCCGCCTCGACGCCCCAGCGCTGGTGGCGTTCGAACCGCTGTGGCGCCTGGTGCAAGCGCCTGGCGGCGATGCCACGCTGGCCGGCGCCGTGCAAGCCTCGGCCACGCTCGACGGCCGCTGGCCGGAGGTGTCGACGCAGGGTGAACTCAACGCCAGCGGCTTGCGGGTCGGGGCGATCACCATTCAACAGACCCGTGCACGCTGGAATGCAGGCACCGCCCAGGGCGCAGCGGTCGACGTGGACGCCAGCCTGTCGCAGCTGAAACTGTTGAGCGCATCGTCGCCCCATGCGCCGGCCAGCGCGTCACCGAGCATGGACTCGGCCCAGCTCATGGTCAAAGGCAGCGCGGGTGAGCATGCGGTGGAGCTGCGCGCCAGCTCGAACGCGCTGCCACCTGCCTGGGCAGACACGGTGCAGGCCACCGCCGCGGCGCAGCCCGCACCGAACGCGCCCGGTGCCAGCCCGGCAGCGCGCAGCGCGCTGCTGTTGCAGGCCCGAGGCGGCGTGATCGACCTTGCAGGCCGACAGGTGGCCGGTTGGCGCGGCCGCGTGCAGCGACTGGACCTGAAGGCCAGCCCTGGCAACGCGGCACCCTGGATCAGCGCCGGCGACGTCGACATCGAAGCCGTGTGGGCTGGCGCGCCCGCGCGCCTCACCGTGCAGCCCGGACAGGCCGAGGTGCTGGGCGCGGCCGTGCGCTGGAGCCAGCTGTCCTGGCAGGCGGCCGGCGGCATCGCACAGCCGGCACGAATCGACGCGCAGCTCTCATTCGACCCGATCCCGCTTGCACCGCTGCTGGCCCGCCTGCAGCCCGGCTTTGGCTGGGGCGGCGACCTGACGATGGGCGGTCGATTCGAGGCGCACAGCGACGGGGGCCTGACGGCCAGCCTCGTGCTCGAACGTGGGCGAGGCGACCTGACGGTCACCGACGAGATCAGCACCCAGTCGCTGGGGTTGACCAACCTGCGCCTGGCCTTGAACGCCACCGACGGCGTGTGGACCTTCTCTCAATACCTGAACGGCAAGACGCTCGGTGTGCTGGCCGGTGCCGTGCTGGTGCGCACCTCGCCCGAGGCGTTGTGGCCCACGCCGGACGCCACGATCGAAGGCGCTGCCGAACTCGATGTGGCCAACCTCGGCGCCTGGGGCACCTGGGTACCGACCGGCTGGCGCCTGGGCGGACAGATGAAGACCAGCGCGGTGTTCAGCGGGCGATTCGGCGCGCCGGAGATCACCGGCAGCATCCAGGGCAGCGCGCTGAGTGCACGCAACTTCCTCGAGGGCGTGAACATCAGCGACGGCGAGGTGCTGATTTCGTTGCAGGGCAGTGGCGCGCGCATCGAGCGCTTCACCGCCAAGGGCGGGGCGGGCAGCCTTCGAGTCGATGGCTCTGCCACCCTGGGCGAATCTCCGAGCGCCAATCTGCAGCTGAAGGCCGAGCGCTTCGTTCTGCTGGGACGCGTCGATCGCCGCATCGTCACCAGCGGCACCGCCCAGCTGGGGTTCGAGCGCGACGCCCTGAGCGTCAACGGCGGCTTCGCCATCGACGAGGGGTTGATCGACTTCACCCGCAGCGACGCACCGACGCTGTCCGACGACGTGCAGGTGGTGCGCGCCGCAGCCAGCGGGCCGACGCGCGGCGCGCCAGGCGAGACACCGGGCGCAGGCGATGCGGCGCCTCCCCTGCCGACGCCTGCGACCTCGCGCAACGTGGCACTCGACCTGAAGATCGGGCTGGGCAACAAGCTGCGGCTGCGCGGTCGCGGGATCGAGACCGGCTTGCGCGGCGATCTGCGGCTGACCGCGCCCGGCGGCAGGCTGGCCATCAACGGAACCATCGCTGCGGCCGGGGGCACCTACGCCGCCTACGGCCAGAAGTTGACGATCGATCGCGGGCAGATCACGTTCAACGGGCCACCGGAGAATCCACAGCTCAACATCGAGGCCACCCGACCCAACATCGACATCCGCGTCGGCGTTCAGGTGACCGGCACCGCTCAGAACCCGCGCATCCGGCTGTTTTCGGAGCCCGAGGTGTCCGACGTCGACAAGCTGTCGTGGCTGGCACTGGGCCGCGCGAGCGATGGTCTGGGCGGAGCCGACACGGCGCTGCTGCAAACCGCCGCGCTGGCGCTGCTGGCCGGCGAGGGCGACGGCATCACCGACCAGTTCACCAAGGCCATCGGGCTCGACGAGCTGACGTTGAAGCAGAACCAGGGCGAGGTGCGCGAGACCGTGATCTCGCTCGGCAAGCAGTTGTCGCGGCGCTGGTACGTCGGTTATGAACGCGGCCTGAACGCCACCGCTGGCAGCTTCCAGTTGATCTACCGCATCGCGCGCAGCTTCACGCTGCGCGCGCAGTCGGGGTTCGAGAATTCGCTCGACGTGATCTGGACCTGGCGCTGGGGCTAGGTGCGGACACCCCCCATGTGAAAATCGTGAATCGCCCGCCGTAGTTCAATGGATAGAACGGCCGCCTCCTAAGCGGCAGATACAGGTTCGATTCCTGTCGGTGGGACCAGAGACAAGGCCGACAGGCACCCAGAAAGACCGAAAACCTCAGCGCAATCAACGCTCTCGGGTTTTTTCATTCCTGGCTGTTCCTGGGGGTGTTTCTGACATGCCTGGGATATCGATCAGACGGTGACAGCGTGGCCCTCGATTACTCGATCGACGGTAAAGACTGCTCGTGTCGATCATCTGGGACTGCGAGGATCAACGCGAGGCTGCGTTATCGCGATTCCTGGAGGGGATGTTGGATCGTTACCCGTCACTGCGGGGTGATCAGGCAGGCCTGGTGACGCAACAGCGCCCCCTGAACAGGGGGGTACCGTCTTCTAGACGGGGGAGATGGCTGCCTAATAGACTGCTTGGGCCCTGATCCGGAGAGATTCGATGCTCATTTCGTCGCGCAAAGCACTGACCCAACTCGGTCTGACTGTACTGGCCACTACTGCCCTGCCTACGCATGCCCAGGTGGCGCGGTTCGATGCCATCACCGACACCATCAGCATTGCCGGACAGACGGTGCTGGGCACGACGGCAACTTTCGAAGCCCGCTTGTTGATTCAGCCGGGTGGAGGCGGGTCGATCTACTTTGAACAGGCCGACGGTCTGGAAGATAAGCGGCTGGTGCTGAACGACACAGGCCCGGCTGCCATCGACTTCACGCTGCCCAGCAATCAGACTGCCTTTTTTGCGCCTGTCGCGGTCACCACTGGCGTCTTCCACCACGTCGCCTTTGTGCGCGACGGCTCCGAGGAGCGTCTGTACTTCGACGGTGGCCTCCTAGCCACCCGCAGCGTCTCGGGCGACATCGACGACAGCGCCGCAACCACGCCGGCTGTAGGCGCTCAGTTTTTCCAAAATACGAGCTCCCTGTCCTCGTCATTCATCGGCGACATCGACACGCTGCGCATCTCCAATGTTGCGCGCTACAGCGGAGCCAGCTTCGTGGCGCCGACTGGCGATCTTTCCAGCGACGCTAATACGCTGCTTCTCTACAACTTCAATGCCAGCGATTTGACAGGTAACCAACTGGCCGACCTTTCCGGCAACAGCCACACAGGCACGCTGGGCGTTGGCTTCACAGGCGCAACTGCACCGCAGATCACGGCCGTGCCCGAGCCCACCAGTTGGGCACTGATGTTGGCCGGCGCTGGCGCAATGCTGGCCTGGCGCAGAAAACAGGCGAAGTAAGTCTCGTCGGGCGGCGCGTTTGGGCGCCGAACCAGATCAATCCGGCCAGTTCGCGGCGACGGCGGACACAACCAGCGTGCAGTCGTTGGATATAACTGCGATCCCCTGGGGTTGGATTTGGAGGTACCTTGCCTCCAGAACCCACATACAGCCCGTTAGTTCGATTCCTGTCGGTGGGACCAAAGACACCGACGATCCTGGGCACCGGTGCATCTGAGCTATGCGATCACCTCGGCAATGAAGGCCTTGAGTTCAGCTTCGCTGCATGGCCGGCGAAATCGCTCCAAGGTGCCGAGTTGCTGGCAGACACCATGCAGAAACGATCCCGCTGGCGGGGCGGCCCATTTGTCCAGCCCATGGCGCCGAAAGCTCTCGTGCCAGAGGTGCAGGAAGCTGGCGTCGCGGGTCGCCGCCCGGATTTCGCCGCAGGCCTCCGGCAGCAGAGGCTTCCAGCAATCGTCTGAGGGCACCGGGTAAAAGACCGGGATGTCGCGCGCTTGATGGTCGATGCGGTGCTTCCGAGTGAGTTCGGTCAGCAGCGCCGGGCCGATGATGCCCCACGGCTGATCGAGATCCACCACTGCACTCGCCCGCTTGATCAAGTCGGGCAGGATCGGATGCGCCGACGGCAGCTTCAGCACGGCGTTGTTGATGCTCCAGCTGTGGGACGTCTCCAGCTGTCGGCCGAACACGATCGGATGTGCGAGGAAATCCGGCGGGCGCAGACACAGCATGTCGGTGTCTACCCAGCACAAGCCGGTCTTGCGGATCATGCGGTAGCGGAAAAGATTCGAAAACTTGGCGTAGGAGCGCTGACCATTGGCGATGTAACGCTCCACCAGCGTTTCATTGGGGCAGATGGTGCGGGCATCGGCCCACTCGACGCCGGGCGGCACCTCGCTGTCCGCGTCATAGCTGTAGAGCCGCAGCCGCGCCCCGAAATGCGGAAACGACGCCAGGCAGCTGTAGGTCAGCGGATCGAGCGGGCCCTGCCAAAAGGTGGCGAACTCCCCGTCACACGGGCCGCTGCGGGTGGGCTGAAACAGGTCACGCAGGCCCTGGAGCCAGCCGGAATGAAGACGGTTCACGCGCAATTCAAGGATCCTTCCAACGAGCCAGACGTCACGGTGAACAGGGCTTCAGTTGCACGCCCACGCAGTTGTCGCGTGTCGCAGCCGACGGGTCGCAACGAATATACGTGAGCGCTTCGCGATGGCTGTTGCCCACGGGTGGTGTGGGACCGGGTATGACACCTCATCGCGTACGCGGTGGACAAGCCACGCACGGCGCGCATCTCGTACAATGAAAGCATCCTTTGGGGAGTAGCCGGCTTTCAGCTGAAAGCGCCTGCGTCAACATACTCGGCCTGTCTCGCAGGTCGTGGTGCAGGCAACCATTCTGGTTGGCGAGACCATCGGCGCGTCAGCACGACGTAAGCCGGACAGTGCCGATGTGCCGTAGTGCTCGCCCGGCCAGAAATGCACTCCCCTCATGAGTTTCCTCTCCATCGTTCTGCTGTCGCTGGCCATGTCCACCGACGCATTCGCCGCTGCCGTCGGCAAAGGCACCGCGCTGCAAAAGCCTCGCTGGAGTGAAGCGCTGCGAACTGGCGCGATCTTCGGCGTCATCGAAGCCATCACACCCGTCATCGGCTGGGCGCTGGGTCTCACCGCTGCCAACTACGTCAAGGCCTCGGACCACTGGATTGCCTTCGGCGTGATGGTGGGGCTCGGGGTGCGCATGATCTACAAAGGGCTCACGGCGCCCACGGTGCAGATCGGTGAACGGCTCAGCCGACACCCGTTCTGGCTCCTCGCGCTGACGGGATTCGCCACCAGCATCGACGCGATGGCGGTGGGTGTCGGGCTGGCATTCATCGACGTCAACGTGCTGCCTGTGGCCGCAGCGATCGGCTTCACGACCTTCGTGGCCGTGACCGCTGGCGTGATGGTGGGGCGCGTGCTCGGCACGGTGGCGGGAAAGTGGGCGGAGATCTGCGGCGGCCTCTTGCTCGCTGGCATCGGCGCGGCGATCTTGATCGAGCACCTCGGCATGAGCTGAACCCGATCGGCCGGCTTCGAGGCGATCAGCCTGGCAGGCCGTCAGCAAAATCTTGTGCCGGATTACTTGCTGTCTGCGGCAGGGGGCTCGACGTCGAAACTCGCCCACAGCGAATCGCTGGGCGATATCTCCTGCACTTCCGGCTTGCGTGGCTCCACGCCTCGGCGCCGATCATGGCCCTTCGGTATCGCCACATCGCGCACACGCCGATCCAATCCTGAGCGTCGCTCTGCGGCGGGAGGGCTTGGCTTGTAGGGGTGGGGGCTCATGTAGATGATTCTTGCCGAATCTTCAGGCGGCGCGAACATTCAGCCGTGAATCACAGCGTCGCTGGCTGGCATCACTGCAGTGGCGCAGCACGGCTCGTCTCCGAGCCGATGTCAAGCGCCTTCGTTCGATTCCAGGCGCTTTTCGTGCAACCGATGCAAGCGCATCAGCTCGCCAGCCACCAGTGGCGCAAAACCGAGTCGACCACCGCGGCGGTCGATCATCAGCTCGTCGAAGACCGCCTCGGTCTGCACGGGATCCTCCCAGGCTGCCGCCAGCCGGTTGGCCAAGCGCGGATACATCGAGCACAGCGCCAGCGGGCGTTCCCGCCCGGGCAAACGCCGTAACCACTGCCGCGCCTCCGATGACAGCGCGCGGTCCTGCTCGCTGGGCAAGGTGCGCCGCAGCCCGGCAGGCGGGGTCGGTGCGCCGTCAATTGGCGTGGCAGGCGAGCTGTCCACCAGGGTCAGCGTCGCCCGCTCGGATCTGGGAATCCTGAATATGCTGAACATGAATGGACACGGCCTCGTCGTCGATCGATGACCATGCGGGTCGGCGCCACAGGGACATCGCCAGAAACCCGGAAAGGTCATCTCGGTATCGGCGATGCCCCGGCAAACTTGACAGTGACTGCAGATTTCTTTGGGTCCATGGCGTCCTCATCTGAAACTAAGCACGCCCATGCAGCATCCATCTACCACTGGGTTCTATACTGAGATGAGGAACGAATGCACAAGCCAGTTAGAGGGTCGGACATGGGTACGAAGCTCAAGATTTCAGGGTGGATTGCGCTGGGCGCAGTGGCCGGCGCGCTGGTCACGATGCAGCTGCAGGCGACCGCCCGCAATTCAGTCAGCTCATTGCCCCTGGACGAATTGCAGCAGCTCGCGGCGGTGTTCGGCATGGTCAAGAGCGATTACGTCGAGCCCGTCGACGAGAAGAAACTGATCACCGACGCCATCGGCGGCATGGTGGCGGGGCTCGACCCGCATTCGCAGTATTTCGACAAGAAATCGTGGAAGGAATTCCGCGAAGGCACAACCGGGCGTTTTGTCGGCGTTGGCATCGAAATCGGCATGGAAGACGGCCTGGTCAAGGTGGTCACCCCGATCGAAGGATCTCCGGCCTACCGCGGCGGACTGAAGAGCGGCGATCTGATCACCAAGATCGACGACACCGTCGTCAAGGGCTTGACGCTGGAGCAGGCGGTCAAGCGCATGCGCGGCGAGCCGGGCACGAAGGTCGTGCTGACCTTGTTCCGCAAGTCCGAGGACCGCACCTTCCCCGTCACCATCGTGCGTGAGGAAATCCGCACCGTCAGCGTACGCGCCAAGCTGGTCGAGCCGGGTTACGCCTGGCTGCGTGTCAGCCAGTTCCAGGACCGCACGGTCGAGGACTTCGCCCGCAAGCTCGAGGAGCTTTACAAGCAGGACCCGAACCTCAAGGGCATCGTGCTGGACCTGCGCAACGACCCTGGCGGTCTGCTCGAGGCATCGGTGGCCATCTCATCGGCCTTCCTGCCGGCAGATGCCACGGTCGTCACGACCAACGGGCAGATCCCTGAATCGAAGTCGATCTTCAAGGCCGGGCCGGAGTACTACCTGCGGCGCGGCGGCACCGATCCGTTGCGGCGCCTGCCGGAGGCGCTGAAATCGGTGCCCCTGGTGGTGCTGGTCAACGAAGGATCGGCATCGGCCAGTGAAATCGTCGCCGGCGCCTTGCAAGACAACAAGCGCGCCACGGTGATGGGTGCGCAGACCTTCGGCAAGGGCTCGGTGCAAACCGTGCGTCAGCTGTCTCCGGACACCGCGTTGAAGATCACCACCGCGCGTTACTACACGCCAAGCGGCAAGTCGATCCAGGCCAAGGGCATCGTGCCCGACGTAATGATCGACGAAACCGCCGAGGGCAACCTGTTCTCGGCCCTGCGTCCACGCGAAGCGGATCTGGAAAAGCACCTGCAAAGCGGCCAGGGCGCCGAAGTCAAGGACGAAGCGCGTGAGAAGGCCCGCGAGATTGCTCGCAAGAAGCTGGAAGAAGAAAGCGCCAAGAAGGCCGCTGCCCCGATCAAGCCACCGGCCGAGTTCGGCAGTGAAGACGACTTCCAGCTCACGCAGGCCATCAACCGGCTGAAGGGCAAGCCGGTGCTGGTGAGCAAATCGATGACCGAGCGCAAGACCGACTCCGATTCGAACTGATGCGCCTCAGGGTACGGGGCAGCAGGTGATAGCGCGCCACACCCCTGCCCTGCCAACGCCCGCTGCATGCGGGCGTTTTTTCGTGCCGCCATCCCGACGATGAACGACGACCAACTGCTGCGCTACTCGCGCCACATCCTGCTCGACGAGATCGGCATCGAGGGGCAGCAACGCCTGCTGGCCTCGCATGTCCTGGTGATCGGTGCGGGCGGCCTGGGATCGCCGGTGGCGATGTACCTGGGCACCGCCGGTGTCGGGCGGCTGACCATCGTCGACGATGACACGGTCGAGTTGACCAACCTGCAACGCCAGATCGCGCACACGGTGGCACGCCTGGGCCAGGCCAAGGTCGACTCCGCGGCGGCCACGGTGCAGGCCATCAACCCGGACGTGCAGGTGGTCGGTCTGCGTGAACGGGCGGGTGCGGCGCGGCTGAATGATTTGGTCGCCGAGGTGGATCTGGTGATCGATTGCTGCGACAACTTTGCGACCCGGCAGGCGGTGAACGCCGCCTGCGTCCGACACGCCCGGCCACTGGTGTCGGGTGCGGCGATCGGCTTCGACGGGCAGGTGTCCGTCTACGTCACCGATCGACGCGATCAACGCGATGCCTCCTGTCCCTGCTATGCCTGCGTCTTTCCGCCCACAGCGAGCTTCGAGGAAGCCCGCTGCGCGACGATGGGCGTCTTCGCGCCCCTGGTGGGCATCATCGGCAGCGTTCAGGCGGCTGAAGCCTTGAAGCTGCTGGCCGGGGTCGGAACGTCACTGGCCGGCCGACTGCAGATGCTCGAAGCGCGCCAGATGCAATGGTCCGAGATCCGGCTCGCCCGCGATCCCCACTGTCCGGTGTGCGCGTCGCTGCACCGCTGACACCCCTCCAGCCACCGACACGCTAAGCTGACCGCATGGACAAACGCACCGAACTCACTGCACGCAATTTCCCCACGGCCCAGGAGGACGCCAACGTCGCCGCGCCTCCTTCGCTGTACGGTGGGCCGGAAAGCGCCTACCGACTCGCCTTCACCGACAACGACTTCCTGCTGCGCGAAGAGCTGCGGCCGGTGCGCATGCAGCTCGAACTGCTGAAGCCGGAACTGGTACAGAAGGAAGCCGGCATCGAGTCGACGATCGTGATCTTCGGCAGCGCCCGCATCCTGTCGCCCGAGGCCGCTGCGGCCGATCTGGCGCAAGCCCGCTCCCGCGACGATGCCAGCGCCATCCGCACCGCCGAAACACGCGTGTCGATGTCGCGCTACTACGACGAGGCACGGCGCTTTGCCGCCCTGGTCACGCAGCGCACCGCCGACATGGACACGCCGGTGTACGTGGTCACCGGCGGCGGCCCGGGCATCATGGAAGCGGGCAATCGCGGGGCCTTCGAGGTCGGCGGCAAGAGCATCGGCCTGAACATCGTGCTGCCGCACGAACAGGAGCCGAACCCCTACATCACGCCCGAGCTGTGCTTCCAGTTCCACTACTTCGCGCTGCGCAAGATGCATTTCCTGATGCGCAGCATCGCGCTGGTGTGCTTCCCCGGTGGCTTCGGCACCCTCGACGAATTGTTCGAGACGATGACGCTGGTGCAGACCGGGAAGTGCCGCAAGCGGCCCATCCTGCTGTTCGGGCGCGAGTTCTGGTCGCGGCTGATCAACTTCGACGTGCTGATCGAGACCGGCATGATCTCGCCGGGCGACGTGCACCTGTTCCGCTACGTCGAAACCGCCGAGGAGGCGTGGGCCGTGCTCGAGGCCGAATACGGCTTCGATGCACCGCCGACACAGACCGGCGAGTTCGCGGTCGACATCTGACGCCACCAGCCGTCTGCCCATGAACCCGCACCTGAGCCTGATCGGCGCGCCCACCGACATCGGTGCCGGCCAACGTGGCGCCAGCATGGGGCCCGAAGCTTTGAGGGTTGCCAACATCGTGCCGGCGCTGCAAGGCCACGGACTGGAAGTGCTCGACCGCGGCAACCTCAGCGGCCCCACCAACCCCTGGCTGCCCGCGGCCGACGGCTACCGGCACCTGCCCGAGGTGATCGCCTGGAATCGCCTGGTGCACGACGCGGTCTATGCCGAGCTCAAGCTCAACCGCATGCCGGTGCTGCTGGGTGGCGACCACTGTCTGGGCATCGGTTCGATCAGCGCGGTGGCGCGCCACTGCCGCGATGTCGGCAAGCGGCTGCGCGTGCTGTGGCTCGACGCGCACGCGGACTTCAACACCCAGATGCTGACGCCCAGCGGCAACCTGCATGGCATGCCGGTCGCGTGCCTGTGTGGTCATGGCCCGCAGGAGCTGATCGAGATCGGCGGTCAGGTGCCGGCCATCAACCCGAAGTGGGTGCGGCAGATCGGCATACGCAGTGTCGATGCCGGCGAGAAGCGCTTCGTGCACGAGCAGGAACTCGATGTGTTCGACATGCGCTTCATCGACGAGATGGGCATGCGGCACGCGATGGAACTGGCCCTGGCCACACTGGACGTGAACACCCACCTGCACGTGAGCTTCGACGTCGATTTCCTCGACCCGCCGATTGCACCCGGCGTCGGCACCACCGTGCCAGGGGGGCCGACCTACCGCGAAGCGCAGCTGTGCATGGAAATGATCGCCGACACCGGCCGGCTGGCGAGCCTTGACGTGATGGAGCTCAACCCCGCACTCGATGTGCGCAACCAGACCGCCGAGGTGGCGGTAGACCTGATCGAGAGCCTGTTCGGCAAGAGCACCTTGATGCGCCGCTGAGCCGGCCGCGGCCAAGGGTTCAGCGGGTCAGCAACCGGCTCACCGCCGTCACGTCCTCGGGCTTCAGCTGCCCGGCCGCCTGGCGCAGCCGCAGACCCCCCAGCAAGGTGTCGTAGCGGGCTTTCGACAGATCGCGGCGCGTGGTGTACAGCTGGGTCTGCGCGTTCAGCACATCGATGTTGACCCGCACGCCGACGCGGTAGCCGAGCTGGGTGGCTTCCAGCGCCAGCGCGCTGGAGGATTCAGCCGCCTCCAGCGCCAGCACCTGCGCCTGCAGCGACTGCACGCCAAAGTAGGCTTGCCGCGTGCTCAGCGACACCGCACGGCGTGCCGCTTCCAGGTCGTTCTGTGACTTGTCCTCGAGCGCCAGCGTTTCCTGGATGCGGTTCTGCACTGACAGCCCGGTGAACAGCGGCAAATTGAACTGCACGCCGATGCTGCCGGTGTTGGTGGTGCCGGTACTCGACAGCTGGCTGCCACTGCGGCCGGATGAGTTGTACTGGCTGGCCACGCTGGCCACCGCATCCAGCGTGGGCAGATGGCCTGAGCGGGCCTTGCTGGTCTCGAGTCGCGCCACGTCCAGCGACAACTGCGCCAGCCGCACCGACGGGTGCTGCGCATCTGCCTGGCGAGCCCAGACTTCCGCATCGGCCGGCGCGATCGGCGGCAGCGACACCGGCGTCGTCAGACCCTTGGGCTCGACATTGCTGCGGCCGACCAACTGATCCAGCGTAATGCGCTTGTTGCGCAGGTCGTTGTCGGCGGCGAGCTCCTGGGCTGTGGCCAGATCGAAGCGGGCCTGCGCCTCGCGGGTGTCGGTGATGGTGGCGGTGCCCACCTCGAAATTGCGCTTCGCCGACGCCAGCTGCTCATTGATCGCCACCTTGCTGGTGCGCGTGGTGGCCAGCGCATCCTGGGCCGCCAGCACATCGAAGTAGGCCTGCGCCAGCCGCACGATCAGGTCCTGCTCGGCCACCTCCAGGCGCAAGGCAGCGGCTTCCAGTTCGCGCTCGGCCTGGGCGATCGTGACGCTGCTGTTGCGGTTGAACAGCGGCTGACGCGCCGACAGCTGACCCGAGCGGGTGTTGAAGGAGCCATTGCCAAAGCCGGTCTCGACGCGGCCGGTGTTGGCGCTGGCGTCCAGGTTCACGCTGGGGCGCAAGAGCGCATCGGCCTGTGCCGCGCGGAAGGGTGCCGAATCAGCGAGCGAGCGGGCTGCCAGGTAGGTGGCGTCGTAACCACGCGCTGCGGTGTAGAGCTCGTCGAGGCTCTGCGCGTGAACGACCGAAAGACACAGCGCAGCCAGATTCAGCCCCGCGGCCATCAACCACGGCGCCCAGCGCTGCGGTCTCGGTGCAGACACGCTGGATCGGCGAGAAATCAAGGGGCTGGACATCGGGACGGCTCGGTGAGGTCGGTCTGCGGCAGGCGTTCGGCCGCTGCGCTCAATACCGCGGTACACCGGCATCGACCTCGACCGACCAGGCGTCGATGCCACCGGTGAAGTTGGTGACCGAAGCGAAACCGTGGCGCTGTTCCAGGAAAGCGGCCACCTGTGCGCTGCGCATGCCGTGGTGACAGATGCAGACCGTGGGCCGCGCCGGGTCGAGTTCGGCAACACGCTGGGCGATCTGGCTCATCGGCAGGTTGACGGTCTCGAGGCCGTCGGCGCGCAACGAGGCCAGCTCGAATTCCCAGGGCTCGCGCACGTCGAGCAACAGCGGCCGTGACGACGCAGGTGCCGACGAGCCGTCGGCGGCCAGCAGCGCCGCAAATTCGCGCGCACCGATGTGCTGCATCAGAAGTTGAACCGGCTGGGTTCGTCGAAACCACGCAGCCGCGGCGCCACGGTGTCGAACAGCTCGACGCTGCCGATCGCGCTGCGATCGCCCCCGCCTGCCAGGCTGCGCGTGTACAGCACCGCCTGCATGATCGGCAACTGGCCGACGATGGCCACCAGACGGCCCCCGGGCTTCAATTGATCCAGCAGCAACTGCGGCACCTGCGGCACCGAGCCGGACAGCACGATGACATCGAACGGACCCTCGTCGGGGCTGCCCTTCGACCCATCGGCATGGCGCACGGTGACATTCGCGGCGCCGCTGCGGCGCAGGTTGGCGCTGGCGAAGGCGGCAAGATCCGCATCGATCTCCAGGCTCAGCACCTGCTGAGCCCGGTGGCCCAGCAAGGCGGCCATGAAGCCCGAGCCGGCTCCAATCTCGAGAACCCGCTCGTGCTTGCCGACGTCGAGCTCCTGCAGCAGACGCGCCTCGACCTTCGGCGCCAGCATCGATTGCGCCGGGCCGGTGGACGTGGGCAGCACCACCTCGGTGTCGACGAAGGCCATCGCGCGCGCGGCCGGCGGCAGGAAGTCTTCGCGGCGGACCACCGCCAGCAGCGACAGCACCTCGGCATCGAGCACGTCCCAGGGCCGGATCTGTTGCTCGATCATGTTGAAGCGGGCGTGTTCGATGTCCATGGATGTCGGGGCTGGATGGCAGTGAAGTTGAGGCGAAGCGTCGGGCGGCGGTGGGCCACCGCGTAGTTTATTTGCCCACGATCAGCGGCGGCGCGACGAGGGGGTGACGGCGACCGGACCAGCGCCGTTTCACCCACGTCGACAGATCGTCCAGATAGCAGTAGACCACCGGCACCACCACCAGCGTCAGCAGCGACGAGGCGATCACGCCGCCGATCACCGCCTGACCCATCGGGGCGCGTTGCTCCGACCCTTCTGACAGCGCAAAGGCCAGCGGCACCATGCCGAAAATCATCGCCAGCGTGGTCATCAGGATCGGGCGCAGCCGCACGCGAGCGGCCAGCAGCAAGGCGCTTTCGCGGTCCATCGCGACCTCGCCAGGCACGCTGCCCTCGCGGGCACGGATCGCGAAGTCGATCAAGAGGATCGCGTTCTTGGTCACCAAACCCATCAGCATCACGATGCCGATGATGCTGAACATGTTCAGCGTCGAGCCGAACATCAGCAGCGTCAGCACCACCCCGATCAGCGTCAGGGGCAGCGAGGTCATCAGCGCGAGCGGTTGCAGGAAGCTGCGGAACTGGCTGGCCAGGATCATGTAGATGAACACCACCGCCAGCCCCAGCGCGCCGATCGCGTAGCTGAACGACTCGGTCATGTTCTTGGTGCTGCCACCAAAGCTGTAGCGGTAGCCTGGCGGCCAAGCCACGCTGTCGAGGATGCGGCGGATGTCCGCCGACACATCCCCCGAACTGCGACCATAGGCGTTGGCATCCATGTTGATCTCACGGTTCAGGTCGCGCCGGTTGATCTGATTCGGTCCGGTGGAGGCCGTGACATCGGCCACCTGCGACAGCCGCACGATGCGCGGCAGCCCATCGGCGCCCGCGACCACCGGCACCGGCAGGCGCTGCAGGTCGGCCAATGAGGTGCGACTGTCCGGGGTCAGACGCACGATGACGTCGTAGTTCTCGCCGTCCGGCGCGCGCCAGTTGCCTACCGTCGTGCCGGCGACCAGGGAGCGCAGCGTGGTGGCCAGCGTGTTGACATTGAGCCCCAGGTCCGACGCCGCCTCGCGCTTCACGTCGATCGCGACGGTGGGCTTGTTCGGCTTGAGCGTGCTGTCGAGATCGACCAGCCCGGGCACCTGTTTCAGCTGTTCGGTGATCACCTTCGAGAGCCGTTCCAGTTCCCCCAGATCGCTGCCCTGGATCGAGAACTGCAGGCTCTTGCCGCCGCCCAGATCGGGCGATCCGATGTTGGTGACGGTGATGCCCGGGATGCGGGCCAGGCGCTCGCGCATCGGCACCGTCATCTGCTCGAGCCCGCGCTGGCGCAGATCGCGATCGACCAGCCGCACATAGGTCGAGCCGTAGATCTTGCCCGCGGCGGCACCGCTGTTGATGGTGGTGACGGTGTACTTGACCTCTGGCAGCTCACGCAGCGCCAGATCGACCTGCTTGGCTCGGGCTTCGGTCACTTCGAGCGAGGAGCCGACCGGGGTGTAGAAATTGATCGTGGTCTCCGAGAAGTCGGCCTTGGGCACGAACTCGGCGCCCAGCACCGGGATTAGCAGGAAGCTGCCACCGAAGGTCGCTACCGCGATCGCCAACGTCGCCAGGCGATGCCGCAACGACCAGCCCAGGATGCCCTGGTAGCCGTGACCCAGCCACACGGTGAAGCGCTCGAACACCGCGGTGACGCGCCCCAGCGTGCGGTCGTACAGGCTGATCGTCTCGCGCGGTGTGCCGGTGCGGTGGGCGGCTTGCGGGTCGTGCCAGATGCTGGAGAGCATCGGGTCGAGCGTGAAGCTCACGAACATCGAGATCAGCACCGCGGCCACGATCGTCAGCCCGAACTCGTGGAAGAACTTGCCGACGATGCCGCCCATGAAGCCAATGGGCAGGAACACCGCGACGATGGACATCGTGGTGGCCATCACCGCGAGGCCGATCTCCTGCGTGCCGTCGAGCGCCGCCTGGTGCGCGCTCTTGCCCATCTGCACATGGCGCACGATGTTCTCGCGCACCACGATCGCGTCGTCGATCAACAAGCCCACGCACAGGCTCAACGCCATCATGGTGATGCTGTTGATGGTGAAGCCGAAGATGTACATGAAGCCAAAGGTGCCGATCAGCGCGATCGGCAGCGTCAGGCCGGTGATGACGGTGCTGCGCCAGGAATTGAGGAACAGGAAGACGATCAGGATCGTGAGGGCGGCGCCTTCGACCAGGGTGTGCTTGACGTTCGCCACGGCCACGCGGATCGAGCGGGAGTTGTCGCGGTTGATCTCGACGACCACGCCGGGTGGTGTCACCGGCGCGGCCGCGTCGATGGCCTTGCGCAGGCCGTCGACCACCTCGATGGTGTTCTCGCCTTGCGACTTCAACACCGACAGCAGCACCGTGCGCTGGCCGTTGTACAGCGCCAGGCTTTCCACTTCCTGCGGACCGTCGACCACATCGGCCACCTGCCACAGCTTGACCGGCGAGCCGCCGCTGACGGTGGCATTGCCGGTGCCCGGCGTGGCAGCACCTCGGCGGGCGACCACGATCTCGCGGAACTCCTCCGGCCGCTTCAGGCGGGCGTTGATCTGCACCACCCGCTCCTGCTCCGACGAGCGGATCGCGCCCATCGGCAGTTCCTGGTTCTCGCTGCGCACCGCGTTGATCACGTTGTCGACGCTGACGCCCATCGCCTCCATGGCCGCTGGCTTCAGGTACAGGTTGATCTGCCGTGACACGCCGCCCACAACACTCACCGAGCCCACACCCCGCACGTTTTCCAGGCGCTTTTGCAGCACCTGCGTGGCCCAGGTGGTCAGCTCCTGGGGCGTGTGTTGCCCGCTCGGCGACAGGACCGCCAGGTTGAAGACCGGTGTGCTTGCCGGATCGAAGCGCGACACGCGCGGCTCCTTGACCTCGTCGCGCAGGCTCGGTCGCAACGCCGCCACCTTCTCGCGCACATCCTCCGCCGCCTTGCGCCCGTCGACGTTCAGGTTGAATTCGATGATGACGATCGAGTTGCCTTCATACGAGCGCGAGTAGAGGGAACTGATGCCGGCCACGGTGTTGACCGCTTCCTCGACCTTCTTGGTGACCTCGGTCTCCACGATCTCGGGTGAGGCACCGGGGTAATCGAGCTGCACGACCACCGTCGGGAAATCGATGTTCGGAAACTGATCGACCGACAGCCGTTGGTAGCTGAACAGCCCGAGCACCACGAAGGCCAGCATGGCCATCGTGGCCATCACCGGGTTGCCGATCGAGACGCGGGTGAACCACATCGCTAGGGCCTGCCGGCGCTCGCGGCAGAAGCACCCGGTGGCGCAGCATCGAGCACGCGCACAGCCGTGCCGTCGCGCAATGCGCCCGCCGAGCCGCGCAGCAGCACCGTGCCATCAGCGACGCCGCTGGTCAGCTCGACCACCGAGTCGGTGTGGCCATCGATCGGCAACTCGCCGCGCTGGCCCAGCGTGACCTTGCGTTGTTCGACACGGCCACCGACCACCGCCAGCACATACGGCTGCGCCTGATCGACCCGCACCGCCGACAACGGCACGGTCAGTGCGCTCGCGGTACTGAGATCGATGGCCCCGGTGAGAAACAGGCCCTGGCGCAGCTGGGGCCGTGGGTCGAGCCGCAGATAGACCAGCACGGCACGCGTGCCAGCCTGGGTACTCGGGTTGATGCGCGCCACCCGAGCCGTCACCGGGCCGTCGAGGCCTTCAGCCGCCAGGCGTGCCGTCTGGCCGATGGCCACGCTGCCGATGTCCTCGGGCGCCACTGCCGCCTCCAGTTCGATGCGCGACAGATCGACGACCTCGACCAGCTTCGCATCGACCGCCACCCGTTCTCCGGGCTGCACCAGCCTTTGCGACACCAGACCCGAGATCGGGCTGACCAATCGTGCGTCGGTGCGTGCCTTGCGGGCGAGGTTCACCGCTGCCAACGCTGCTTCGTAGGTCGCACGTGCGGCCGCTTCATTGGAAATCGACGTTTCCAGGCCGGTGGCCGAGATGAAACCCTGCGCAACCAGCGCGCGGTTGTTGTTGAGCGCGCGCTGCGCGATGTCCCATTGCGCCTTGGCCGAGGCCGCGTTCTGGTCGGCCTGCTGCACCCGCAGATCGACTTCCAGCGTGTCGAGCTGGCCGATGGTCTGGCCGGCCTGGACGGCGTCACCCTCGCGCACCGACAGCGACTTGACCTCGGCCGCGACCTTGGCTCGCACCACCGCGCTGTCCAGCGCCTTCAGACTGCCTGAGATCGGCAGCGTGCGATTGAATGGCTGCACGCGCGCCGTGACCATGTCGCTCTCGGTCAACTCCATCGCTTGCGGCGGCTTTGCCGGGGCGGCGGTCTCGGCACGTTGCTGAGCGCGGGCATACAGCGTACGGGCCACGAAACCAGCGACCAGCAGCACCACCACCAACCCCACCACCCACCCCAACTTCAGGCGTCTCATCATCGGCTTTCAATCTTGCAATTCATCGGCATTCGGCGAGGGCGCCCACGGGATCGGCCGGGCCGTGGAGTATCGATGGAGTGACATACCTCGGTCAGGCGCCGAGGTTTCAGCCTGTCCGGGAATCACCGAGGATTATCGACGGCGGCGGCAGGTGGCGCAGGCAGAATCGCCCGCATGTTCTCGCTGGACCGCTTTTCGTTTCACCAATTGCTGCTGGTCGCCTTCCTGCTGATTGCCGGATTGCTCAGCGCAGCCTCGCTGCGCGGGCTGTTCACGATCGAGTCCTTGATCACGCAGAGCAGCGACGGCGCGCAACAGGCGGTGTCGCTGGGTGCCGCGGCACAGCGGCTGTCCGAGCGCAGTGTGGCGATGGAACGCTCGGCGCGGCAGTATCTGGTGCTCGATGACCCGTTGCTGCGGCAGCGCTTCGACGAGGCCGCTCATGAAGCCGCAGGTGCGCTCGAGCAGCTGGCCACAGGCACCCAAGACGCCGGGGCGCGGAACGGCGGCCCATCGCTCGCCACCTCGTGGCAAGGCACCTTGCAGACCATCCGCCAGCAGCTCAGTGGTGACGCCGAGACGTTGCGCGACCGCGAGCAGGCGCTGACCGCGGCATTTCGCGACCTCGGCCAGATCAACATCGAGCTCGCCGACCAGGTCCGGCTGGCGACCGAATCGCGCAACGCCGCCTTGCTCGAGCGGCTGGAATCCGGCCGCGCCGAGCTGGCCCGACAGATCCTGGCGGCGATTGCGATCGCGGTGGGATTGGCGCTCGCCTTCGGCATCTGGCTGGCGCGTCCGCTCAAGCGGTTGGAGACGGCGATCGTCGGGCTGGGCGAGAACCGCCTCGACCAGGCGATCGACATGCGCGGCCCGGCCGATGTGCGCCAGCTCGGCCGACGCCTCGAATGGCTGCGGCTGCGGCTGGCCGAACTCGATGCTGACAAGGCCCGCTTCCTGCGCCATGTGTCGCACGAACTGAAGACGCCGCTGGCGGCGCTGCGCGAAGGCGTCGCGCTGCTCGAGGACGGCGTCACCGGCACACTCAACGAGCCACAGCGCGAGGTCGCGCGCATCCTGAGGCAGAACACCGCGGTGCTGCAGGGTCAGATCGAGGACCTGCTGCGCTTCAACACCGCCGCCTTCGACGCGCGCCGTCTGGTGCGTCGGCCGGTGGAGCTGACGACCCTGATCGCCGAGCAGATCGAGGCGCAGAAACTGCAATGGCAAGCGCGCAAGCTGAAGGTCACCGTGACCGGCTGGCCGATCCAGGCCGAAGTCGATGCCGAAAAAATGGGAACCGCGCTGGGCAACCTGCTGTCCAACGCGATCCGCTTCAGCCCGATCGGCGGGCGCATCGTCTTCACGGTCTCGCAATGGCCGGGCCGGGCGCGCATCGATGTCACCGACGAAGGCCCCGGTGTGGCGGCAGTCGATCGGGCGCGCGTGTTCGAACCCTTTTTCAGAGGCGAGCGCCAACCCACCGACGCCCCCCGTGGCAGCGGCATCGGCCTGTCGATCGTGCAGGAACTGGTGCGTGCCCACGACGGTCAGATCGACCTTTTGATGCCTGATGAAAATTCACCGTCAGGCGCCCATTTTCGAATTGAATTGCCCCATGTTCCTGCTCGTTGAGTCCGCCCTGCGGCGATGTGCGCTGCGGCCGCTGGCCACTGTGGTCCTGATCGCTGCGGCGCTGAGTGCGGCTGGCTGTTCGGTGTGGCAGCGCGCGCCGGCGCCAGCGCCGATGCCGGCACCGACCGTGGTCACCCCGACGCCGCCGGCGATCACCGCGGCACCCAGCGCACCCCACGCGCCGGTCGAGGTCGCCACGCCGGTCGACCTGGCGTCGCGACGTGCGTTGGCCAACCACGAGCAGCTGCGCGCGCTGCCACCCAACGAGTTGGCGCAGGAAATCGCCCGGCTGAGCGCCCTGCCCCCGACCCCCGACAACGCGATCGATCTGGCGATGGCCTTGCTGCTCACACGCAACGGCGGTGAGCAGCTCCGGGCCATCGGTCTGGTCGAGCCGCTGGCCAAAGGCGCCACGCCCGATGCCGAGGCTTGGCAGCCTGTGGCTCGGCTGCTGCTGGCGCGCTTGCAGGAACTGCGGCGCCTGGAAGACCTGCTCGAGCGCCGCAACCAGGAGTTGCGCGACAGCCAGCGCGATGTGAAGCAGCTCAACGAAAAGCTCGAGGCGCTGAAGGCGATCGAACGCAGCCTGGCGCCCCGCCCGATCTCCTCGATCGCTCCGGGAACCTTGAGCAACAGCTCACCTGCCGCCGCGACCGAGGCGACTCCGGCACGCGCCAAGTCGGCACCACGCAAGGCACCTTCATGAGCGCCAAGCTGCTGGTCGTCGACGACGACGCCGATCTGCTGCAGCTGCTGTCGATGCGCTTGACGGCCGCCGGCTACCACGTGACTGGCGTCGGCTCGGCCGAGGAGGCCCTGGCGCACCTGGAGGCCACGCGGCCGCAGCTGGTGGTCAGCGATGTGCAGCTCCCTGGGCGCGACGGGCTCGCGCTGTTCGATGAGATCGGCAAGCGGCACCCTGCATTGCCGGTGATCCTGCTCACCGCTCACGGCACCATCCCCGACGCGGTCGAAGCGACTGCCCGTGGCGTGTTCACCTACCTCACCAAGCCCTTCGACGGCAAGGCGCTGCTCGACAAGATCGCCCAGGCACTGGCGCTCGGCGCGCCGGCCGCCCATCCAATCGGCGCCAACGAAGCCTGGCGTGCACCGATCGTCAGCCGCTCGGCGGTGATGGCCGAACTGCTGGCCGAGGCGAAGATGGTGGCCGCGTCGGATGCGAGTGTGCTGATCTGCGGCGAAAGCGGCAGCGGCAAGGAACTGCTGGCCCAGGCCATCCACCGCGCCAGCCCGCGCGCGGCACAGCCCTTTGTGGCAGTCAACTGCAGCGCGATCCCCGAAGCGCTGCTCGAATCCGAACTCTTCGGCCACGTCAAGGGCTCATTCACCGGCGCGGTCGCCAACCACCGCGGTCTGTTCCAGGCAGCCGATGGTGGCAGCCTGTTCCTCGACGAGATCGGCGACATGCCGCCGGCCCTGCAGGTCAAGCTGCTGCGGGTGCTGCAGGAGCGATCGGTGCGGCCCGTGGGCGCGAACCAGTCGCTGCCCATCGATGTGCGCATCCTGTCGGCCACCCACCGTGATCTCGATGTCGCGATGGCGCAGGGGCAGTTCCGCGAAGACCTCTACTACCGCCTGAACGTGGTGGCGCTTACCTTGCCCGCGCTTGGCGCGCGGCGGGAAGACATTCCGCTGCTGGCCAACCACTTCCTGTCCACCTTGAGCGAGAAGTACGGCAAGCGCCTGAACGGCTTCGCGCCGGAGGCCTTGAAGGCGCTGACCGCTGCACCCTGGCCCGGCAACGTGCGCCAGCTGCACAACGTGGTCGAGCAGGTCTGTGCGCTGACCACCACCCCCCTGGTGCCGCTGGCGCTGGTGCAGCGCGCATTGCGGGTGCCGAGTGTCGAGGTGCTGAGCTTCGCGCAGGCCCGCGAACGTTTCGAGCGCGATTACCTGGTCGGGTTGCTCAAGCTCACCGACGGTAATGTGGCCGATGCCGCGCGGCTGGCCGATCGCAACCGCACGGAGTTCTACCGCCTGCTGCAAAAGCATGGCCTGACGCCAGGGCTCTTTCGCAATGACGGGCGGCCCGAGGGCTCGACGGACGCCGCGCCACCGGCACCGCTGTCGCCGATCGGCGACAGCATTTAGCCCTTGTAAATCAACGACTTGCGCGCTTGGCCACGGGCGCTTGTCGCTGATTCAGGACATAAATCGAGCCGCGAGGCCGTAGAAACCCGAGATTTGGCGACACCCGGCCGAATTTCTTCTTCAAGTGCTTGATTCACAAGGCGGTTTCGACACTGGCATGCAGGTTGCGCTGAGGGGTTCATCGTCCCTCCGAGCGCCCGATGAACCACCGCCTTGTCAACCGTCTGAATCGTTCCTGGACCGAGGCCAGCACAGGCTCGGCCGCCCCGGCAGCCGTCACCAACCCGAGCACTGGCGCGAGCATGCCGCCAGTGAACCGCGGTTCCATGACGGCCCGACCCTGGAGAGGATTCCTGGGCGGCGTGCTCGATGGCTGGATCGCGCTGGCGACACGCCTGGCAGGCCAGTCTTCCCCGCGTGCCTCCTTCGATAACGAGGCGCCCGCGCCGGCCGATGCGGCTGCCACCGCCGCCTGGAAGCAGGCCGCCACGCAACGCCGGCGTGCGCTGCTGGCGCTGATCACGCTGTCAGTCGTCGGCGCCACCGCGATGCTGGACCACGTGCTGCCCAGCTACGACAGCGCCTGGCTGCGCACGACGCAGATCGGCTTGTTCTCCATCCTGTTCGGATGGGTCTCGGCAGGCTTCTACACCGCCATGATGGGTTTCTGGGTGCAGTGGCGAGGTGATCCGCACGCGCTCTCGAGCCTATCTGTCGCGCACCGGCCGATTGCGGCTGACGCGCGCACGGCCCTCATCATGCCCATCTGCAACGAACAGGTGTCCACCGTGTTCGCCGGACTGCGCGCCACGGTGGAGTCGCTGATCGCTGCCGGTGGCGCGCGGTTGTTCGATGTCTATCTGCTGTCAGACACCAGTGACCCGGCGATCCGCACCGCCGAACTGGCCGCCTGGGCCGAGCTGCGCAACGCCGTCGGCTCCAGCACCCGCATCCACTACCGGTGGCGGCAACGGCGCACGCAGCGCAAATCAGGCAACGTGGCCGACTTCTGCCGCCGCTGGGGCAAGAACTACCGCTACATGGTGGTGCTGGACGCCGACAGCGTGATGACCGGCGACTGCCTGCTGAGCCTGGTGCGCCTCATGGAAGCCCATCCCGACGCCGGCATCATCCAGACCGCGCCGCAGGCCAGCGGCCTGTCGACGATCCATGCGCGCGCCCAGCAATTCGCCGGTCGCGTGACCGGCCGACTGTTCAGCGCCGGCATACAGTACTGGCAGCTGGGTGAATCGCACTACTGGGGCCACAACGCGATCCTGCGCGTGGCACCGTTCATGAAGCACTGCGCGCTGGCGGCGCTACCGGGTCGCGGCGGCCTGAGTGGCCACATCCTGTCGCACGACTTCGTTGAAGCCGCACTGATGCGCCGTGCCGGCTACCAGGTGTGGCTGGTCAACGACCTTGGCGGCAGCTACGAACAACAGCCGCCCAACCTGCTGGAAGAACTTCAACGCGATCGCCGCTGGTGCCAGGGCAATCTGCAGAACGCCCGGCTGCTGGCCGAGCCCGGACTGCATGGTGTGCACCGCGCGATGCTGGTGACCGGCGCGCTGGCCTATCTGTCGGCACCGCTGTGGCTGGCCTATGTGGTGCTGGGCGTGGCCCTGTGGCTGTTCGGCGGCCACCCCGTGTTCAGCACCGACACCGTGGTGCCGGTGGAGATCCTGGCCTTGTGGGCCGGTACGCTGGCCATGCTGGTGATGCCGCGTGCCCTGGGCGTGGTGGCCATCGTGCTGCGCCGTGAACAGGCGCTGTATGGCGGTACCGCCGCACTGGTGCGTGGCGCGGTGATGGAAGGGGCACTCTCGGTGCTGCAGGCGCCGCTGCGGATGGTGGCGCACACGCTGTTCGTCGTCGTCGCGCTGACCGGCCTGAAACTCGACTGGAAGTCGCCTCCACGCGAAGCCAACGACATCGGCTGGGCCGATGCGTCGAACCGCTTTGCCTTGATCGGCGTGGTGATGCTGGCGCTGGGCGTGACCGCGCTGATGCTCGCACCGGCCACGCTGCTGTGGCTGGCGCCGGTCGGCATTCCGTTGCTGCTCGCGGTGCCGCTGGCGGTGCTGACCAGCCGTGCGGGGCTGGGCGAACGGGTGCGACAACTCGGTTGGCTGGTCACGCCCGAAGAAACACGCACACCGACCGTGCTGCGCGAAGCGGCGTCCTATGCCCGGCAGAACGCGCGCCAACAGAGCCGTTTCGCCCACTGGCGCGACGCCCTGGAGAACACGTGGCTGTTCGACGTGGTGCAAAAGGCCATGGGACCGCGCAGCACGATGTGGGGTCAGCGCGGCCGCACCCGCCGTCAGCTGGTGGGCCGCTTGCGCGCCACCCACGACCTCGACAGCCTGAGCGCTGGCGACCAGATGCGCCTGCTCAGCGAGCCGCAGCACCTGGTGCGGCTGCGCGACCAGTTGCTGGCCCAGGCAGAGCCGGCGCATGCGACCTGGCATCCGCAGGCGGCGCCGGCCCCCATGCGCCGCACGCGACGCGCCTGGCTCGTCTCGGCGAACGCCACCTGAAAGGCATCAAGGCTTCATGGTGGCGTCGCAGAGGCGGCGTCACTTGCCGCGATGCGACGGCCCAGGTCAGTCGGATGACGACGAATTTCGTGCCTCGTCGTCGAGCCGGCGCAGGTGCGCCATCTTCTCGGCGATCTTGACCTCCAGCCCGCGGGGCACCGGCTGGTACCAGGCGGGGTCCTGCATGTCGTCGGGCAGGTAGGTTTCGCCTGCGGCATAGGCCTGCGGCTCATCGTGGGCGTAGCGGTACTCGTGGCCGTAGCCGAGTTCCTTCATCAGCTGGGTTGGCGCATTGCGCAGATGAATCGGCACCTCGCGTGACTTGTCCTGCTTCACGAAGGCCTTGGCCTGCTTGTACGCCTTGTAGCCCGCGTTGCTTTTGGCGGCCACCGCGAGGTAGATGACCGCCTGCGCCAGCGCCAGCTCGCCCTCCGGCGAGCCCAGGCGTTCGTAGGTGGTGGCCGCGTCGTTGGCGATCTGCATCGCGCGCGGATCGGCCAAGCCGATGTCTTCCCAGGCCATGCGCACGATGCGGCGCGACAGATACCTCGGGTCGGCGCCGCCATCAAGCATCCGGCACAGCCAGTACAGCGCGCCGTCGGGGTTGGACCCCCGCACCGACTTGTGCAGGGCCGAGATCTGGTCGTAGAAATGCTCGCCGCCCTTGTCGAAACGCCGGCCGCTGGCGGTCAGCGCGTTCTTGACGAACGGGGCATCGACGGAGGACACCGCCGCCGCACGTGCTGCCGTGTCGGTCTGCTCCAGCAGGTTCAACAACCGCCGGGCATCGCCATCGGCGTAACCGACCAACACCTCGACGGCTGCATCCTCGAACCCGAGCGTGGCCATGAAGGCATCGTGCGCACGCTGGAACAGCTGCCGCAGCTCATCGTCGGTGAGTGCTTGCAGCACATACACCTGCGCGCGGGACAACAGCGCCGAGTTGACCTCGAACGACGGGTTCTCCGTCGTCGCGCCGATCAGCACGACCAGCCCGGACTCCACGAAGGGCAGGAGCCCGTCCTGCTGGCTCTTGTTGAAACGGTGGATTTCGTCCACGAACAGGATCGTCTTGCGGCCCTGCGCGAGGTTCTGCTCGGCCTGCGTCATCGCCTCACGGATGTCCTTCACGCCCGAGAACACGGCCGACAAGGCGATGAACTCGTACTGGAAAGCAGACGCTGTCAGCCGGGCCAGCGTCGTCTTGCCGACGCCCGGGGGGCCCCACAAAATCATGGAGTGCGGCTTGCCCGATTCGAAGGCCAGCCTGAGTGGCTTGCCCGCGCCGATCAGGTGTGACTGCCCGATGACCTCATCGAGGGTGGTCGGCCGCAGGGCCTCGGCCCACGGCGCTGTGGGAGCCATTGCGAAGAGATCAACCACGCCTGCGCCCTTGGCCGCCTGACCTCACCGTCGGCTCATTGCTCGAGGACATCGACGCCCTTCGGAATCACGAACTTGAAGCTCTCAGCGGGCAACTCGAGGTTGGCGTTGAACTGGGTGAACGTCAGCCGGGAGCGCTGGGAGAAGTTGTCGACGATCTCGACCGCGGCCAGTTGCCTGCCCTTGAAGCCGATGCGCATCGATTCGAAGGCACCGTCCTTGGCTTTGGGCGTCGCCTTGGCCCAGTCGAGCCCGTCTTTCGAGGGCTCGGCCACCAGGTCGAAATCGCGGCTCAGGTCACCGCCGGCCAGCAAGGCAGCGGGTGTCGCGCCGAGCGCCTGGGTGAACTTGCGGCTGCTGACCTGGTTGAGATCGGTGTCGTAGATCCAGACCTTCTGCCCGTCGGCGACGATCAACTGTTCGAACGGCTTGGTGTAGGTGAAGCGAAAACGATCGGGCCGGGCGAACTCGAAGCTGCCGCTCGATGTCTTGGTCTTGGCCCCGTCGGGCGAGGTGACGGTCTGGGTGAAGGTGGCGCGGCCGGTCTTCACCTGTTGAACGAAGGCCTTCAGCGCATCGACAGCGTCGGCATGCGCAGCCACCGGCGCGATCGCCAACGCGCACCAGACCAGCAGAGCACCCAGCGCACGCTTCATTCGTTGCGCGCCGGAACGATGATGTCGCGGTTGCCGTTGGTGCCCATGGCCGATACGAGCCCCGATTTCTCCATTTGTTCCAGCAGCCGCGCGGCGCGGTTGTAACCAATGCGCAGGTGGCGTTGCACCAGCGAGATCGAGGCGCGCTTGTGCTGCAGCACGATGGCCACGGCGTTGTCGTACATCGGATCGCTCTCGTTGCCGGGGCCGCCGCCGTCGTTGACGGCGATCTCGCCCGAATCGCCATCGAGCGTGCCGCCCTCGAGGATGCCTTCGACGTAGTTCGGCTCGCCCTGACTCTTCAGGTAAGCCACGACGCGGTGCACTTCATCGTCACTGACAAAAGCACCATGCACGCGAATCGGCAGGCCGGTGCCCGACGGCATGTAGAGCATGTCGCCCATGCCGAGCAGGGCTTCTGCGCCCATCTGGTCGAGGATGGTGCGGCTGTCGATCTTGGAGCTGACCTGGAAGCTCAGGCGCGTCGGGATGTTGGCCTTGATCAGGCCTGTGATCACGTCGACGCTGGGGCGCTGCGTGGCCAGGATCAGGTGGATGCCGGCCGCACGGGCTTTCTGCGCCAGGCGCGCGATCAGCTCCTCGATCTTCTTGCCGATGACCATCATCAGGTCGGCGAGCTCGTCGATGACGATCACCACATGGGGCAGCCGCTGCAGCGGTTCGGGCGCCTCCGGTGTCAGGCTGAACGGGTTGGGCAAGGTCTCGCCGCGCTCCACCGCCTCGTCGATCTTCTTGTTGTAGCCGGCCAGGTTGCGCACGCCCAGCTTGCTCATCAGCTTGTAGCGGCGCTCCATCTCGCCCACCGCCCAGTTCAGCGCGTTGGCGGCCTGCTTCATGTCGATGACGACCGGACACAGCAGGTGCGGAATGCCTTCGTAGACGCTCATTTCGAGCATCTTCGGATCGATCAGGATCAGCCGCACATCGCGTGCCTCGGCCTTGTAGAGCAGGCTCAGGATCATCGCGTTGATGCCCACCGACTTGCCGGAGCCGGTGGTGCCGGCCACCAGGCAATGCGGCATCTTGGCGAGGTCAGCCACCACCGGTGCGCCAACGATGTCCTTGCCCAGGCCCATGGTCAGCATCGACGATGCGCCGTTGTAGGCCTGAGAACCGAGAATTTCAGACAGGTGGATGGTCTGGCGCCGCGCGTTGGGCAGCTCGAGCGCCATCGTCGTCTTGCCCGGAATGGTCTCGACCACACGGATGCTGACCAGGCTCAGGCTGCGCGCCAGGTCCTTGGCCAGGCCCAGCACCTGCGCACCCTTGACACCGGTGGCCGGCTCGATCTCGTAACGGGTGATCACCGGCCCGGGCGACGCCGCCACCACCCGCACCTCGACGCCGAAGTCCTTGAGCTTCTTCTCGATCAGCCGCGAGGTCATCTCCAGCGTTTCGAGCGAGACCGTTTCGGTACGGCTTGGCGCCGCATCGAGCAGATCAACCTGCGGCAACTTGGTATCGGCCAGCTCGACGAACAGCGGCTTCTGGCGCTCCTTGACCACCCGGTCGCTCTTGGGCACCTCGACCACCGGCGCCGCAATCACGATGGGCGCATGGTCCTCGCTGAGTTCGTGCTCGACCTCGGCGATGTCTTCGCGCTCGCGCAACGCCTGTTCGCCCAGGCGCATGTCTTCGGCCCGCTCGATGCGCTCGACTCGGCTGTCGCGCCAGGCATCGAGCCGCTCGCCGATCGCGTCAGCCAGTTGCAGCCATGAGAACCGGAAGGCGAGTGACATGCCGGCCACCAGCGCGGCGATCCACAGCACACCCGAGCCGGCAAACCCCAGGCCCTTCATGCTGAGTGGTCCGAGCAGGTAGCCGAGCACGCCGCCGGCGTGGCCGCCTGGCAACTGTGCCTCGGCGTGGTACATCCGCGTCCATTCGAGCGAGGTGCTGGCCGACAGCAGCAGTGCCAGGCCCAACCACGACACCCACGATGGCCATCCCGAGCGCACCGGCGTGGCAATGGGCGTGTCCGCACTGCCGCGGCGCAGCAGGTCGGCGAGCGCAGCCAGCCAGCGGTGCAGTCCCAGCGCAATCAGCCACCAAGCGGAAAAGCCGAGCACGAACAACATCAGATCGGACGCCCACGCGCCCAGCGTACCCACGCTGTTGCGCACCACCTCGCCCGAGCCAGAGGTGGAAAACGCCGCGTCGAGCGGGTGGTGCGTGAGCATCGCGATCAGCACCAGCAGCCACAGCACGCCACCGATCAGGACGCGGGCCTGCCGCCGCCAATCGGCACCGTGAGCAAAGGATCTGGGTGTGCCGCGGGCGTCGTCGCGCGCACGGGATTCGCCTGTGGCGAGGCCCGCACCCGGGGAGGAATCTGCCGCGGACGTGCGCAGCGAGCCGAGCGGAAATGTCATCCGCTCATTGTGGCCGAAGCGGCAGCAGCAACCGCTGCCGCAGGCGTCAGGTCAGGCGCTCTTTCAGGATCACCGAGCCGTTGTCCTGCGTCTCGATCATGCCGCGCTCTTCGAGGTCTTTCATGACCCGGCTGACCATCTCGCGGGAGGCGCCTACGACCTTGGCCAGATCCTGCCGCGAGACCTTGTTGCGGATGATCTTGACCTCGCCGATCGTGTCGGCCATGTCGAGCAGCGAACGCGCCACGCGGCCGTAAACATCCAGCAGCGCGAGCGACTCGATCTGCCGGTCGGCACTGCGCAGCCGCGCGACCAAGCCGCGCATGATCGCGTAGGACAGGCTGGAGTTCTCGGGCAGGCAACGGGCGAACTCGGGGCGACCGAGGATCAGCATGTCGGTCTGGATCTCGGCGCGCACCGTGGCCGAATGCGGTTCGTTGTCGATCAGGCTCATCTCGCCGACGTAATCGCCGGACTCCAGCACCGCGAGGATCACCTCGCGACCGCGGGAGTCGGCCGTCAGCACCCGTGCCCGGCCGGTCAGCAGGATGAACAGGGCGTTTGATTTCTTGCCGTGTTCCACCACCAGTTCGCCACGCCGGTAGCGGCGCTTGACGACCGCATCGGCAATGCCCTGCGCCTGGTCGTTGGTCAGCAGCGAGAAGATCGGCACGCGCCGGATCAGGTCGAGATTGGAAAGCATGGCCATCGTGGAGCTCCTTTGCTGCGGTTATCGGCAGGGCTTGTGAGAAATTCACTGGACAAATGAAAGTTCCCTATTCTCTTCATTGAATGGCCGCAAACGACCTGTAACGCGCCTTCAGGATGGCGTGTCAAACTGAATATCTCGTCGTCTCCCGTCTTTCGCCATGAGCACCACACCCATCCACTCCCGCGTGCTGATCCTCGGATCCGGCCCGGCCGGCTACTCGGCCGCCATCTACGCCGCTCGAGCCAACCTGAATCCGACGCTGATCACCGGCATCGCCCAGGGCGGTCAACTGATGACCACCACCGATGTCGACAACTGGCCGGCCGACGTCGATGGCGTGATGGGCCCGGACCTGATGCAGCGCTTTCAGAAGCACGCCGAGCGGTTCAACACGAACATCGTGTTCGATCACATCAATGCAGTCGATTTTTCGCAGCGACCGCTGAAACTGACCGGCGATTCGGGCAGCTACAGCTGTGACGCGCTGATCATTGCCACCGGCGCCTCGGCCAAATACCTCGGCCTGCCGAGCGAGCAGGCATTCATGGGCCGTGGCGTCAGCGGCTGCGCGACCTGCGACGGCTTCTTCTACCGCGAACAGGAAGTCTGCGTGGTGGGCGGCGGCAACACCGCCGTCGAAGAAGCCCTGTACCTGTCGAACATCGCGAGCAAGGTGCATCTGATCCACCGGCGTGACAAGTTCAAGGCCGAGGCGATCCTGGTCGACAAGCTGATGGACAAGGTCGCTGCCGGCAAGATTCAACTGCACCTGTGGCACACCCTTGACGAGGTGCTGGGCAATGACGGGGGGGTGACGGGTGTCAGGATCCGCAGCACCCAGGACGCCTCGACCACCGACCTGGCGCTGCAAGGCTGCTTCATCGCCATCGGCCACCAGCCGAACACCGACATCTTCAAGGGTCACCTGGAGATGAAGGACGGCTACATCATCACCAGAGGCGGGCTCAATGGCATGGCCACCATGACCAGCGTGCCGGGCGTGTTCGCCGCCGGCGATGTGCAGGACCATGTCTACCGGCAAGCGATCACGAGCGCCGGCACCGGCTGCATGGCTGCACTGGACTCTCAGCGCTTCCTCGAAAAATGATCTGACGGCGCATTCCAGGCCCCTGAACGCCGAAGCCGGTTATACTCGCGGGCTTCGCTGTGCTCGGGGCCTCTGTGATTCGAGGGTCGTGGTGCAGCGGCCACGTGGGCGCAAGCCACGATGCAGCCGACGCCCTGGGGCGTGCCGCATCAGCAAAACCTGAAACACGAACCTATTGGAGCAGCGTCATGGCACGCGTCTGTCAAGTCACGGGCAAGCGCCCGATGTCGGGAAACAATGTTTCCCATGCGAACAACAAGACCAAGCGTCGTTTTCTGCCGAACCTGCAATACCGCCGGTTCTGGCTCGAAACCGAGAACCGCTGGGTGCGCCTGCGCATCTCGAACGCGGCACTGCGCTTGATCGACAAGGTGGGCATCGAGCAGGTCGTCGCCGACCTGCGCGCCCGCGGCGAAATCTGATTAGGAGCGGATCATGGCAAAAGGTGGACGCGAAAAAATCAAGCTGGAATCGTCAGCTGGCACCGGTCATTTCTACACGACCGACAAGAACAAGAAGACCATGCCCGAGAAGATCGAAATCATGAAGTTCGATCCGAAGGCACGCAAGCACGTGATGTACAAGGAAACGAAGCTGCGATAACCGCTTCGCCCTGACAAAACAAAACGCCCCGCATTGCGGGGCGTTTTTTTGTCTGCTCGGTGGCCGTCAGGCGTGCGCAGCGCGCAGCTTCAGCGCGAACTCCTGCAATGCGGTGATGCCGCTGTCCTCGGCCTTCTTGCACCACGCCTGCAGGTCGATCACCAATTGATCGGCCGACACGTTGGTGCGCGTCCACAGGCCACGCAATTCCTCGCGCATCGTCACCAGCTTGGACAGCACGGCACTTTGGGCACACACCGATGCCACCCGCTCCTGTACGCCGTGGGGGATCTTGTCGTGATCGCGGTGCAGCCAGCGCTTGGCCAGACGCATGTCCTTCCAGTGCGCGCTGTTCTCGGCACCCTCGGCCTTCAAACGCGCGAGTTCACTGCGGCATTCGTCGCGCAGGTGGCTGGCGTATTTCGCCATCACCTCGTAGCGGTTGGCGATGATCGCCTCCAGCGTCTTTGAATCGGCAACCGGCTTGATGGCACCCAGCTTCAGCTGTGGCGCGGTCTTGCGCACCTTGGCCCAGCCGATCATCTCCATCGCACGGATGTACATCCAGCCGATGTCGAATTCGTAGGGCTTGACCGACAGCTTGGCCGACGTGGGGTACGTGTGGTGGTTGTTGTGCAGCTCTTCGCCGCCAATGATGATGCCCCAAGGGGAAATGTTGGTCGAGGCGTCTTGTGCCTCGAAATTGCGGTACCCCCACCAGTGGCCGAGGCCATTGATGATGCCGGCCGCCGTGATCGGGATCCACGCCATCTGCACGGCCCAGACCGCCAAGCCGGCGGCACCGAACAGCGCCAGGTCGATCAGCATCATCACGCCGACGCCCTGCCAGCTGTAACGGGTGTACAGATTGCGCTCCACCCAGTCATCCGGCGTGCCCATCCCGTATTTCGCCAGGGTTTCCGTGTTCTTCGTTTCGACCCGGTACAGCTCGGCACCGGTCAACAGAACGGTCTTGATGCCACGGGTTTGCGGGCTGTGCGGGTCGTCGGGCGTTTCGCACTTGGCGTGGTGCTTGCGGTGCACGGCCACCCATTCCTTGGTGACCTGGCCGGTGCCCAGCCACAGCCACAGGCGGAAGAAATGCGAGGGGATCGCATGCAGATCGAGCGAACGGTGCGCCTGCGACCGGTGCAGAAAAATGGTCACGGCTGCAATCGTGATGTGCGTTGTCAGCAACGCATACAGGACCACCTGCCACCAGGTGGTTTCAATCAAGCCGTTGGCCAACCAGTTCAGAAGACTGTCCAACACCGTCGTCAATACGTTCATGAATCGCGTCCGCGCTGCAATGAGTCAAACTTCTCGATTGTAGGCGCCGCCCGATACCCCGAGATGGCCTGAACAATGCAGCGCTTGCCCGGCAATTGAAACCTGAGGCCGTTCCGACTCGAATCAAGTGCGTTGCCAGACCGCTGCGAAGAACCCATCGGTGCCGTGGCGATGGGGCCACAAGCGCAGGTACGGACCGCTGACCAGGCTGCTGGCCGAGTCCACATGCGCCCCCTCCAGCAACGACTCGACCGCGATGGGCTTGAAATCCCGCACGCGCTCGGCTGAAAACGCGTCGGCGATGGCTTCGTTTTCGGATTGCAGCAGGCTGCAGGTCGCGTAGACGAGCCGACCGCCCGGTTTGACCAGCCGCGACGCACTGGCCAGGATGGCGGCCTGCTTGACGCGCAGTTCATCCACAGACTGCGGTGACTGTCGCCACTTCAGGTCCGGGTTGCGGCGCAGCGTGCCCAGGCCGGAACACGGCGAATCGACCAGCACCCGGTCGATCTTGCCGGCCAGCCGCTTGATGCGGTCATCGCGCTCATGCGCGATCTGCACCGGGTGCACATTGGACAGCCCGCTGCGCGCCAGACGCGGCTTCAGCGCGGCCAGTCGGTGGCCGGAGGTGTCGAACGCATACAGCCGCCCGGTGTTGCGCATCGACGCCCCGAGCGCCAGCGTCTTGCCGCCGGCACCCGCGCAAAAGTCGACAACCATCTCGCCGCGCTTCGCGTCGGTCAGCAGCGCGAGCAGCTGGCTGCCTTCGTCCTGGACCTCGACATCGCCGCGCAGAAACACCTCGAGCTTGTGCAGCGCCGGCTTGCCTTCGATGCGCAGGCCCCAGGGTGAATAGGGCGTCGGCAGCGCATCGATGTTGGCGGCCTTGAAATCGGTCTGTACCGCGTCGCGCTTGGCCTTGAAGGTGTTGACCCGCAGGTCCAGTGGCGCACTGCCGTTCAGCGCCTCGACCAGCGGCCAGAATTCGTCACCGACTTCGGCCTGCAGCCGATCGGCCAGCCATTCGGGCAGGTTGTGGCGCAGCTTCTCCGGCAGCGCAGTGCGGTCGACCGCACCCACCTTTTCCAGCCACTGCACCTCGTGGTCCTGCAGGGCCGCACGCAGAAACGCCGCGTTGCCCTGCCAGCCGAGCAGCGCCAGGCGGCGCTCCATCTCCCCCTTGCCCGACTGCGCCAGGTGCTGGAACAGCGGGCGCTGACGCAGCACGGTATAGGTGGTTTCGGCCAGCGTGTGCCGCTCGCGCATGCCGAGGCCGCGGTTCTGGCGAAAGAAGTCGGAGACGACGTTGTCGGCGGGGGCACTGAACTGCATGACCCGATGCAGCAGTTCCGTGGCGAGTTCTAGCAAGGCGTTGGGATGCATCACCCGATTATCCGGGGCGACATCCCGCCGACCAGTTCAGCCAGCCATCAGCGCCTGAGACTCGCCATGGCGATGAACGATGCGCCCGTCATCCGTCAACTCCAGCAGGCCTTCGATCCACCACCGTACCGCGCGCGGATACGCCTGGTGCTCCATCACCAGCACGCGCGCTGCCAACGTGTCTTCGGTGTCGTCGGGCCGCACAGGCACCACCGCCTGTACGACGATCGGGCCGTGGTCCAGTTCGGGCGTCACCACGTGGACAGTGGTGCCCGCGACCTTGCAGCCGGCCTCGATCGCGCGGCGATGCGTGTGAAGGCCCGGGAAGGCCGGCAGCAGCGACGGATGGATGTTGAGCATGCGGCCGGCGTAGTGCTGCACGAAGCCGGGCGTCAGGATGCGCATGAAACCGGCCAGCACGACCAGATCAGGAACAAACCCGTCGATGATCTGCGCCAGCGCTGCATCGAAGGCCTCACGATCTTCGAACTCACGGTGGTTGACCACCGCCGTCGGGATGCCGTTCTGCTGCGCGTAACCCAGCCCTCCGGCATCGCTGCGGTTGCTGATCACGGCGGCGATGCGGGCATCCCAGCCCTCGGCAGCACAGGCCTCGGCGATCGCCACCATGTTCGAGCCGCGACCGGAGATGAGGATGACCAGGTTCTTCATGACGCAGAGTGTGATTCAAGCGGTTCAACGGCGGGCCGCAGTGTATCGGCCCGCCGCGGAGCCCAAACCTACAATCGCCAGCCACACCACCGAGCTGTCCCATGAAACAGAGAGTCCTGTCCGGCATGCGCCCCACCGGTGCCCTGCACCTCGGCCACTACCACGGCGCGCTGAAGAACTGGGTGCGGCTGCAGGCCGAGTTCGACTGCTTCTACTTCGTCGCCGACTGGCATGCGCTGACCACGCACTACGAAGATCGCGAAGTCATCGAGAAGAACGTCTACGACATGGTGATCGACTGGATCGCCGCGGGGCTCGACCCCGAGCAGTGCACGATCTTCATCCAGAGCCGCCTGCCAGAACACGCCGAGCTGTTCACGCTACTGGCCATGGGCACGCCGCTGGCCTGGCTGGAACGCATGCCGACCTACAAGGACCAGATGGAAAAGCTGAAGGACCGCGACCTCGCGACCTACGGCTTCCTCGGCTACCCGCTGCTGCAGGCGGCCGACATCCTGATCTACAAAGCCGCGTTCGTGCCGGTGGGTGAAGACCAGGCCCCGCACGTCGAGATCACCCGCGAGGTGGCCCGCCGTTTCAACCACCTGTACGGCCGCGAGCCGAACGCCGAGGCACTGGCGCTGGCCGTCGTCAAGAAGATGAGCAAGAACGACGGCAAGGCGTTTGCCGCGGCGCGCAAGGCCTTCCAGGAGACCGGCAGCGATGAATCGCTGACGCAGGCACGTGCGCTGATCGCCGCGAGTGGCGCCTTGAGCGCGGCCGACCGCGAACGGCTCGACGCCTTCCTGCGCGGCGCCGGCAAGACGATCCTGCACGAGCCGGCGGTGCTGCTCACCGAAGTGAGCAAGCTGCCCGGCCTCGACGGCGCGAAGATGAGCAAGAGCTACGGCAACGCGATCGCGATGCGCGAAGAGCCCGCTGTGGTCGAGCAAAAGATCAAGCGCATGCCGACCGACCCGCAGCGCGTGCGCCGCACCGATGCCGGCAACCCGGACCGCTGCCCGGTGTGGCAGTTCCACCAGGTTTACTCAGACACCGACACGAAGGAATGGGTCGTCAAGGGCTGCAAGACGGCAGGCATCGGCTGCCTGGAGTGCAAGCAGCCAGTGATCGAAGCGATCATTCGCGAGCAGCAACCCTGGCGCGAACGCGCCGAGGCCTACCTGAGCAACCCGAAACAGGTGCAGTGGATCGTCGAGGTCGGCACCGAGCGGGCGCGCACGGTGGCCCGAGAAACGATGCGGGATGTGCGGGACGCGATGGGGATCAATTACTGATCGCTTTGCACCGCTCACGTGCCTGCGGGCTTTTGCGCGGTGCTGACAAGGGCGCGGGGTAACCGGCTCCGCTCATGTCCCCCGGGCCGGTTCGCCGCCTAGACGCTATGGGCCAGACCGCATCGGCCCTCCTCCTTTACTTCGCTGCGCCGGTCACCCCACGCCCTCGTCAGCCGACACTGTGGTTGCACACCAAGGAATTCAATCCCCGACTGCCTCGGTGATGGCAGGAGCGCTGCGGCGGGCCGCTGTGTGGAGTGAAGTTAAGGAGGAGGGCCGGTTGGTCTTGCCGAAGCGACCGACTTATGAACCGGCCCGGGGGACATGAACGCAACACAGTGGCCCGGCGCAACGCTCACGCGTTGGTCTCAGTCGGCGTGAAAACTCAGCTCACGCCGCCAGAAAGTGCTCGCGGTAGTACGCCAGTTCCTCGATCGACTCCCGAATGTCGGCCAGCGCGGTGTGTGCCTGGGCCTTCTTGAATCCGTCGAGGATGCCCGGCTTCCAGCGCTTGGCCAGCTCCTTCAGCGTGCTGACATCGAGGTTGCGGTAGTGAAAGAAGTCTTCCAGCGCGGGCATCGTCTTCGCCAGAAAGCGGCGGTCCTGGCAGATGCTGTTGCCGCACATCGGCGACTTGCCCTTGGGCACGTACTGCTCGAGGAAGGCAATGATCTGTGCCTCGGCTTGCGCTTCGTCCACGGTCGACGCCTTGACACGATCGATCAGCCCGCTGCGGCCATGGGTGCCCTTGTTCCAGGCGTCCATCGCGTCCAGCGCCGCATCGCTTTGATGGACCGCGATCGTCGGGCCTTCCACGCGCACATTCAACTGTGAATCGGTGACGATCACCGCGATCTCGATGATGCGGTCGGTTTCCGGGTACAGCCCGGTCATCTCGAGGTCGATCCAGATCAGGTTCTGGTCGCTTTTTGCCAAGGGGGTGGTCATGGTGCTTGCTCCTTGCAGGGATTGTCTTACGACGGCCTGCGCAGGCGGCCTCGCGCCCTACACTGCGCACCGACGTCACCCTCTGAAGTCCCCTTGAACCTCCCTGCCTCGCTGCTTGCGCTTTTGTTCGCTGCCGCCCTCGTCGTTTCCCTGCTGATCCGCTTCTGGCTCGCCGCACGGCAGATGCGCCATGTCGCGCGTCACAGCGATGCGGTGCCCGCGGCATTCGCCGACATCGTCACGCTGGACGCGCACCGACAGGCCGCGCGCTACACGCTCGCCAAGGGCAGCTTCGGCCTGTGGACCATGGCCTTCAGCGCTGCCGTGCTGGTCGGCTGGACCTTGCTGGGTGGACTGGGCCTGCTCAACAACACCATCCGCGAGGCCGTGCAGCCAGCCTACGGCGACATGGCCTACCAGCTCGCCCTGCTGGCCGCATTCGTGGTGATCGGGTCGCTGCTTGATCTGCCCTTCGATCTGTACAGCACGTTTCGCCTCGAGCAAGTCTTTGGTTTCAACCGCACAACCTGGAAGCTCTACCTCGTCGATGCGCTGAAGGGCATCGTGCTGGGCACGCTCATCGGTCTGCCGCTGGCGGCCGGCATGCTGTGGATCATGGGCAGCGCTGGCGCACTCTGGTGGCTGTGGGCCTGGGGAGCGTGGATGGGCTTCAACCTGCTGGCGCTGGTGCTCTATCCCACGGTGATCGCACCGCTGTTCAACACCTTCAAGCCGCTGGCTGACGCGTCCCTTGAAGCGAGGGTGCAGGCACTGATGGCGAAGTGCGGCTTCTTCGCCAAGGGCTTCTTCGTGATGGATGGCAGCAAGCGCTCGGCTCACGCCAATGCCTACTTCACCGGCTTCGGCGCGGCCAAGCGAGTGGTGTTCTTCGACACGCTGCTCGACAAGCTGCTGCCCGGCGAGGTCGAGGCAGTGCTGGCACACGAGCTGGGTCATTTCAAGCACCGGCATGTGCTCAAGCGCATCGCCTCGATGTTCGCGATCAGCCTGGTCGGCTTCGCGGTGCTGGGCTGGATGTCGCACCGGATCTGGTTCTACACCGCCTTCGGGGTGCAGCCGTCGATGACGGCATCGAACGACGCGGTGGCGCTGCTGCTGTTCATGCTGATCGTGCCGGTGTTCAGCTTCTTCGTGTCGCCGCTGTTCGCTGGCTTGTCGCGACGCCATGAGTTCGAGGCCGATGCCTACGCCTGCGCGCAGGCCAGCGGGCGTGATCTGTCGTCGGCCCTGCTCAAGCTCTACAAGGACAACGCCTCGACGCTGACGCCCGACCCGTTGTACGCGCGCTTCTATTACTCGCACCCACCGGCCGCCGAGCGGCTGGCAGCGATGCAGACACCGGCCACCGCCACATGACCGGATCGATGCCTTGAGCAAGGCGAAGGTCGACAACGCCGAGAGCACCACCGGGCTGGTGGTCTCGGGCTTTGGCCGCCACTACGTCGTCGAGTCCGAGGCCGGTGTGCGCACCATTTGTCACCCGCGCGGCAAGAAAAGCCTGTGCGTCGTCGGCGACCGGGTGCGCTGGCAGATCAGTGGTGACGAGGGCGTGATCGAGGAACTCGAACCGCGCCGCAATCTGCTGTTTCGCCAGGACGAATGGAAGACCAAGGCCTTCGCCGCCAACCTCGATCAGGTGCTGGTGATGGTGGCCAGCGAGCCGGTGTTCAGCGAGTCGCAACTGGCGCGTGCGCTGATCGCAGCCGAGAGCGCCGGCATCGCGGCCAGCATCCTGCTGAACAAATCCGACCTGCCGCAGATCGCTGCGGCGCGGGAGCGACTGAAGCCGTACACGGCCATGGGCTATCAGGTGCTGGAGGTGGCGCTCAAGGCCCAGCCTGAGGCATCTCGCGCGCTGCTGATGCCGCTGATGGCCGGCCAGGCCTCGCTGGTGCTCGGACCCAGCGGCACCGGCAAGAGCACGCTGATCAACCTGCTGGCACCGGATGCCCGTGCGCAGGTCGGCGAGGTGTCGCAGGCGCTGAACTCGGGACGCCACACCACCACCTCGACCCAGTGGTACTGGCTGGATACCGAACGCCGCACCGGCCTGATCGATTCACCCGGCTTCCAGGAGTTCGGCCTGAAGCAGGTCGACGCGCAAAAGCTGCCTGGCCTGATGCCCGACCTGCGCGAGGCCTCGACCCGTTGTCGCTTCTACAACTGCACCCACCGCCAGGAACCAGGCTGCGGTGTGCGCGAGGCCCTGGCGCAAGGCGAGATCAGCGAGTCGCGCTACCGCATCTACGGCGAGATCCGACAAGAACTCGAAGGCACACGCTGGTAGGCGTGTGGTGGGGTCAACCCACCAGATTGGCCAGCGTCAACAGGGCCAGCAGCAGCATCCACAAGACCACCGAGCGCCAGACCAGCCCCACGATGCTGCGCAGGTGGCCCAGCACCGGCGTCATGCCGGAGGTGGAACCCACGGCCGCGAGGTCTTCGAAGCCAACGCCCTTGTCGAAGGTCTTCGATCGATCGGGCGTCACGCCCGGCGCGGCGGTGCCGCCCAGTTGCACGCCGACGGCACCGGCGGCAGCGGCGAGGATGATGCCCTCGTTCGGATGCAGCCACAGCTCGGCATCGCGGCGCCAGCCATTGATGGCTTCCTCGAAGTTGCCGACCACCGCGAAACCGAAGGCGGTCAGCCGCGCCGGGATGCGGTCCATCAGGCCGAACAGCCGCTGCGACAACGCCATCAGCCGTTCGTTGGTCGGCTCGCCGATGGTGCGGCTGCGAAAGGCCCAGTAGCGGCTCGCGAACTCGGCGCAGCGGTACAGCACCGCGCCCGCCGGGCCGAAGCCGAGCGACGACAGCACGACGAACCAGAAGAACACGCCGAACACATGGCGGTGCGCGGCCAGCAGCGAGTGCTCGATCACATGGCGCAACAGCTCGGTGCGGGGCAATTCGCTCACGTCGAGGTGGCGCCATTCGGTCAACAGGCGGCGCGCCTCGGCCTCGTCCTCGCGATCGAGTGCGTCTCGTATATCGGTGAAGTAATGACTGAACTGGCGAAAACCCAGCGTCAGGTACAGCACCGCCACATTCCACACCAGCCCGAGCAGCAAGCTGTAATGGGTGATGCCTGCATGCACCAGCCACACCAGCACGCCGGGCAGCACGACGGTGATGATCCACACCACCCAGGCGTGGTGGTCGCGGCCGGCGTCGAAGTTTCGACCCACCCAGCGCTGCCAGGAGGTCATCGCAGAATGAATCGCCGTGCCGCGCTGCAGGGGTTTCAGCTGTTCGAGCAGCAGCGCCAGAAGGACCGAAAAAAGGCTCATCGCAGCCGATGATAGCGGTGGGTCAGGCCGCGAGGAATCGGTAGAAGTTGCGCAGCATCGCCGCGGTGGCGCCCCAGATGAAATAGGACTTGGGCGTCCCATCCTCCGCCTGCGACGTCCACGGCATCGACAGGAATTCGCGGGCCTCGTCGCCCTGACCCACCGCATGCCGGCGGTGATGGGCAGGCGACATCAGGTAGGCCAGAGGCACCTCGAACACTTCGGACACCTCGGAGGCGTCGACACGCAGGCTGAAGCCTGGCTGCACAAGTGCCACCACGGGCGTGACGACGTAGCCGGTGACAGTGGTGTAGTGCGGCATGGTGCCCAACACCTGCACGAAGTCGCTTGCCAGCCCGACCTCTTCCTCGGCCTCGCGCAGCGCGGTCGCAATCGGGCTGGCGTCCTCCGGCTCCGCACGACCGCCAGGAAAACTGATCTGCCCCGGGTGGTCGCTGAGCCGCTCGGACCGCTGCGTCAACAACACCGTGATGTCGTCGCCACGCAGTACCAGCGGCATCAGCACCGAGGCATGCACCAGCGATCTTGGCAGTGGCTGGCGATCGGCCACCCGCTCGGGCTGCCACTCGGGCACGCGCTCGAACCGCTCCCGCAGCGCGGGCGCGACCAGCCGATCGCGCGGCACGGCCGGCAGGTGATCATCGATCGCCAGCACGGGGCACTGTTGCGGATCGAAATGCGGGCGCATTGATATCCTCGGAATTGAAAAAGCCGCCTGGAGAGGCGGCTTGATCGAGCGAGCGTCGGGCCAGAAGCTCGCTTAAGCGAGCTTCTCCTTGATACGTGCCGACTTGCCCGAGCGCTGGCGCAGGTAATACAGCTTGGCACGGCGGACATCGCCGCGGCGCTTGACTTCGATCGAGGCGATCAGCGGGCTGTACAGCTGGAAGGTGCGCTCGACGCCCTCGCCGCTGGAAATCTTGCGGGCGATGAAGCTGGAGTTGAGGCCACGATTGCGCTTGGCAATCACGACACCTTCGTACGCCTGCACGCGCTTGCGGGTGCCTTCGACGACGTTCACGTTGACGATGACCGTGTCACCAGGCGCGAACGCCGGGATGGTCTTGTTCAGACGGGCAATTTCCTCTTGCTCGAGGGTTTGGATCAGGTCCATGATTTCTCCGTGTGATCTTGCCCACGTTGTGTGGAGGAATTGTTCCGGGCCTGCGACGCGAAGAGACAACGCGCGGCCGGACGTGGCAGAGGATCAGAAAAGCCCTCTACTATACCCCGAGACTCGCCAAAAAGCGCTCGTCTTCAGCACTGAGTTGCTGCTTGGCCCGTGCGACCGCGATCAGGTCGGGCCGACGGCGGGCCGTCAAGGCGAGCGACTGCTCCCGGCGCCAGCGCGCAATGCGGCCGTGGTGGCCCGACAACAACACCGGCGGAATCGGCAGCGGGCCATCGTCGGTCATCAGGTTCTCGGGGCGGCTGTAGTGCGGGCCTTCGAGCATCCCGTCGGAAAAGCTGTCCTGTTGATGCGATTGCGCATCCCCGAGCACTCCGTCCTGCAGCCGGGCCACCGCATCGAGCAACGCCAGGGCGGGCAGCTCTCCGCCGGACAGCACGAAGTCGCCCAGGCTCAGTTCGAGATCGACATGGCGATCGAGCACGCGCTGGTCGATGCCCTCATAGCGTCCACACAGGAGCACCGCACCCGGACCCGTGGCCATCTCGCGCACCAGCGCCTGATCGATGCGCCGGCCGGTGGGGGTGAAGTGGATGACGGGGGCTGATGTGTGACTGGCAGTGGCTGTGACCGCGGCATCGGTGTCGCGCCCGGCGCGCACGGCGGCCAGGGCACGCTCCAGCGGTTCGGCCAGCAACACCATGCCCGGGCCCCCACCGTAGGGACGGTCATCGACGCGGCGGTACTGGCCGTCGGCGAAGTCGCGCAGAGCCCACAGCCGGACGTCCACCTGCGCCGACTCGTAGGCGCGCCGCGTGATGCCGTGCGTCAGGTGCGGCTCGAACAGCTCGGGAAATAGCGTGATGACGTCGAAGCGCATGGCGGCATCAGATCGACGGTCAGTAATCAAGGCCCCAGTCGACGGTGATGCGTCGCTCGGGCAGGCTGACCGCGTCGACGAACGCAGCGACGAATGGAATCAGGCGCTGGTCGGCTTCGGCCGTGACACCTGCCGCAGCCACCCGCAGCACGCTGTGTGGGCCAGTATCGATCAGGCCCACCACCTCGCCCAGGTGCTCACCTTGGCGGTTGAACACGGCGAGGCCGACCAGGTCGACCCAGTAGTACTCATCGGGCGGCGCGGTCGGGAAACTGCTGCGTGGCACGTAGACACGTGCGCCGCGCAAGGCCTCGGCACCGGGGCGATCGACGACATCCTGAGCCTGGGCGACCACCAGCTCTCCGTGGTCCTTGGCGGTCACGATCTTCAGCAGTGGAGGCAAGGGCGCGGTGTTGACCACGGCTTTCGGGCCGGTGGACTCGGGCGGCTTCAGCAGCCAGCGCTTCGAGGAAAACAGCGCCTGCGGATCCGCCGAGAAGGGCTTGACCTTGAACCAGCCCTTGACGCCCCAGGCATCGATGATGATGCCCACCTCGATCGCATCGTCGGGCCAGGGCGCCACGTCGGCACCGGGATCAGCCATGGGCTGCTCCCGGCGTGTCAGGCAGCAGGGTGACGCCGACGATCAATTCAGGCTCAGGCCGAAGCGGCCTTGGCCTGCTCGACCAGACGTGCCACTGTCGGCGACAACTGCGCGCCATTGCCAGCCCAGTAATCGATGCGATCGAAAGCGACGCGCAGCGGCTGCTCGCCACCGGAGGCGACCGGGTTGTAGAACCCGACGCGTTCGATGAAGCGGCCGTCGCGGCGGATGCGCGAATCGGTGACGACGATGTTGAAGAACGGACGCTTCTTGGCGCCGCCGCGAGCGAGTCGAATCACAACCATGGTATTTCCTTGAATGATGGGTTGCCCGCCGCATCCGGGAGACACTCCGGTCGCGCAGAACATGAAGCCGCGGCCAACGGGGCCACGACAAAGATCAGTGCCGTAGATACGCCGACAAGCCCCAGCGCACCAAAGCGCCCAGAACCCACCAGCCGTCACGTGAACTCTCGATTGTAAGCGGGAGCGGCCGACCGCTGCCAACTCCGTGACGCCTCCCTGGCTGATCCGCGCCTGCTCAGCCGACGACATCGCAATGCGGGCGCAGAATCATCGTCCCGCTTCAACGAGTGACGATCATCGAACCGACCGTGTCCGCCGCCAAATCGAAGACCCTCGCTACCTGGATCGCCATCGTCGCCGGATCCCTGGGCCTGCATCGTTTTTACCTGCACGGGTTTCGCGACCTGCCCGGCTGGCTCCATCCACTGCCTACGCTGATCGGCCTGTACGGCGTGTTGCGGGCGCGGTCACTGGGTCAGGACGACCAGCTCGCATGGGTGCTGATCCCGTTTGTCGGCTGCACGATCGCGGCCTCGATGCTGTGCGCCATCGTCTACGGCCTGACCAGCGATGAGAAATGGAACGCCCGCTTCAACGCCGGCCGCACGGGCTCTCGAAGTGGCTGGGCCGCCGTACTCGGCGCGATGCTGGCCTTGCTGGTCGGCGCCGGGGTGCTGATGGCCACCATCGCGTTCGCCGCCCAGCGCTATTTCGAGTACCAGGTCGAGACCGAGGCGCCGGCCGTCAGTCAGCCCGCCGCGCCGACTGCCCCGCCACCGACTCCATCAGCTTACTGACGGGACCGCGGCCCGGAATCACCGCATCCGGCCACAAGGTGGCCAGCGGCAGCAGCACGAAGGCTCGCTCGTGCATCCGAGGGTGCGGCACGGTGAGCGCAGCCGACTCGATCTGCTGATCGCCGTAGAGCAGCAGATCCAGATCGAGCGTGCGCGGCGCGTTTCGATAGGGGCGTTCGCGCCCATGACTGCGCTCGATGCCTTGCAGCGCCTCGAGCAAGGCTTGCGGCGACAACGTGGTGTCGAAGCAGGCCACCGCGTTCAGGTAGTCCGGGCCGCTGGAATCGACCGGCGCGCTGATGAACCACGGCGAACAACGGTGATGCCGCGTCCCTGGCAACTGCTGCAATTGGGCGTAGGCACTCGCCAGCACCGCCCGCGGTTCGCCCAGATTGGCGCCCAGGCCAACGCAGGCTTGCGACTCGATCACACCGTGCCGGGCTCGCCGCCTTCTGGAGCGGCTGCAGCGCCCGCCTCGACCGGCTTGCGGCGGCGGCGACGACGTTTTTTGGCCTGCTCGGCGGCCGCTACCGGCTCCTCGTCGGACTCCGCGGCCTGCGCAGACTTCGCTTGACGCCTGCCGTCGTGGCGGACGTCACGCCCCCGCACCGATTCGATCAGGCGTCGGCGCTCGTCGTCATCGGCCAGCGAGAACGCCTCCCACCAGCGCGCCAGTTCATCCGAGGCTTCGCCCGCATCGGCGCGCAGGCGCAGGAAATCGAAGCCGGCGCGGAAGCGCGGCTGCTCGACCAGCGTGAAGGGCGAATTGCCCACGCGGCGCTCGAAGCGTGGCTGCATCAGCCAGATCTCGCGCATGTCGCCGCCGAGCTTGCCGCGCCCGGAGATGTCGCCGATGCGTGCATCGAAGATGGCTTCCACGGCCTGCTGCAGGGCGGCGAACGCCGGCTCGCCACGGGCCTTCAATTGATCCCACTTCAGCTGGACGTCATGCCACAGCATGCAAGCGAGCATGAAGCTCGGCGCCACCGGCTTGCCTTCACCCACGCGACGGTCGGTGTCGGCGAGCGCCAGCCGCACGAATTCCCGGTGCGCCGCGGTGCCGCGACTGTCATCGAGCAGCGTGTCGAGCACCGGGAAAGTGCCCGCTGGCAGACCCTGCTTGCGCAGTTCGGCTAGGCTGGCCAGCGCATGGCCGGTCTGCAGCAGCTTGATCATCTCGTCGAACAGGCGCGACGGGGGCACGTTCTCCAGCAGCGCCGACATCGCCTGGATCGGCGCGCGCGTCTTCGGCTCGATCTCGAACCCCAGCTTCGCCGCGAAACGCACCGCACGGATGATGCGCACCGGGTCTTCGCGGTAGCGCGTTTCCGGGTCACCGATCATCCGCAGCAGCTTCTTCTTGGCGTCCTTGATGCCGCCGTGGTAGTCGACCACCAGCTCACGCACCGGGTCGTAGTACATCGCGTTGACGGTGAAATCGCGCCGCGCCGCGTCCTCGATCTGCGGACCCCAGACGTTGTCGCGCAACACGCGGCCGTCGGCATCCACCACATGGCTCGGTCCCGCGGCATGGCGGCCTTCGGCCTTCAGCGTCTTTTCGTTGCCGACCACCTGCTCGGCAGCGGCCGCATCCATCAGCGCGCGGAAGGTCGAGACCTCGATGACCTCGCTCAGGCCACGATCCTGCCGGCCGCGGCCGAACACCACGTGCACGATGCGAAAGCGCCGACCGATGATGAAGGCGCGGCGAAACAGCGCCTTGACCTGTTCGGGTGTCGCGTCGGTCGCGACGTCGAAGTCCTTCGGGCGCAGGCCGAGCAGCAGATCGCGCACCGCGCCGCCGACGATGTAGGCCTCGTGGCCGCCATCGACCAGCGTCTGCACCACTTTGGCGGCCCGCTCATCGACCAGCGACGGGTCGATCTGGTGCTCGCTCTTCGGCACCTCGACACGCTTGCCCAGCAGTGAGCCCGCGCTGGCTTTCTTGGCCGGCTTGCCCAGCAGCTTGTCAAAAAACTTCTTGATCATGTGAACAGGTTCAACGTTGGCCAGCCGCGCTGGTGAGCCACCGCGAGCAGCGCAGGCGTCGGATTCGTCGCCACCGGATTGGTGGCCTTTTCGAGCAGTGGCAGGTCGTTGAGCGAATCGCTGTAGACGCTGATGCGACCACAGTCGCTCCAGGAGGCGCCCAACCCGCTCAACCACTCCTCGACACGCCGGACCTTGCCTTCGCGGTAGCTCGGTGTGCCCTGGATGCGGCCCGTGATGCTACCGCGCGCGTCGCGCTCGAGCTGCACCGCAATCAGCGTGGAGATGCCGAACGCCGCCGCGATCGGCGCAGTGACGAACTCGTTGGTCGCAGTGACCAGCGCCACCCGATCCCCTTGTGACTGGTGTCGACGCACCAGTTCGCGGGCGCTGTCGCGCAGGGCGGGCTCGATCACCCGCTGCATGAACAGCCCTTGTGCAGCACTCAGCTCTTCAGGGGAACGCTCGCGCAAAGGGCGGGTCGCGAACTCGATGTAGGCATGCACATCGAGCCGGCCCGCCTGGTATTGCGCGAAGAAGGCGTCGTTGTCACGCCGGAAACCGGTCTCGTCGACCCAGCCCAGCGATATCACGAACTCGCCCCAGGCGTGATCAGAATCGAGCGGCAGCAGCGTGTCATCGAGGTCGAACAGGCAGAGGTTCAAAACAGCACCCCATCGCGGCTGCAGGCATCGTCGGCAGCGGTTTCAGCCAGCATCTGGCGCAGCAGCGGCACGGTCAAGGCCCGCTTGTGGACCAGAGCGAATTCGTCAAGTCGATCGAGCTGTGTCATCAGGTGCTTCAGGTCGCGGGCGTAGCGGTGCAGCAGGTGGTCGATCACCTCGTCGGACAGGAACAGCCCGCGCTGATCGGCCTCACGGCGCAATGCCGCCCGTGACTCGGCCTCCGACAAGACCTGCACCGCCATCACATGACCCCAGCCCAGCCGCGATCGCAGGTCGTCGCGCAACGGCAGATCGACGGGCGGCAGTCGTCCCGATGCCGCGATCAAGGTCGCCTGCGCCGTCGCTTCGACGAACAAGGCGAATGCCGCATGCTGCTGCTGCGCGCCATAGCTCTCGCAGCCATCGAGCACCAGCAGACTCCAGCTGTCGTCGTGCACCCAGGGCAGGGGCTGTGACGCGTCGAACCAGCCGATGCGGCCACCTTGCTTCTGCACCTCATGCGCCAGGGCCCGCAGCAGGTGTGTTTTTCCGGCGCCCTGCTCACCCCAGAGGTACAGCGGTGTGGCAGCCGCACCCGGCGCGCAAGCGGCACGCAGCTGCGCCAGCGCCATGGCGTTGGGCCCGGCGACGAAGGAGTCGAAGGTCGGCTGGCTGCCGAGGCTGATCGGCAGAGGGATCTGCTTCATGGCCTCAACCGCCGACAGGTGAGCTGCGATGCGCGTTGCGGGCCCGACAAAGGCGGTGGTGTCAATGCAGCCTCGGGCGTTCGCCCCGGCGCAGGCGGGCCAATTGCTCGGCCATCACGTGGCTGTCGTCTGCATCAGGACGGTCACGCAGATACGCTTCGAAATCATCGGCGGCTTTGCTCGCCTGCCCGAGCTGGGCCCAGGCGCGCCCGCGATCGCGCCGCTCCTCGTGGGCATGCGGCAGCAGCACCACCAGACGATCCAGCACCGGCATCAGGCGCAGCCAGTCTTCGGCGGTGCTGTGGATCTCCTTCAGATTGCGCAGCATCCTGGCCAGCACCTCGCGTGGCTGGGCCGTTTGCAGAAACAGCCCCAGCGGCGCATCGAAGTCGCCGACCAGCCCCTGACTGATCTTGTACGGGCCGAGCCGTTCGTCGAGTTCTTCTCGAGACAGCGACTTGCCGGAGAAAGGGTCGATCACCACCTCCCCGTTGCCATGTCCGGTCAGCTTGCTGACCTTGACCAGAAAGTGCCCCGGGAACGACACGCCATGGGCGCGCAGCCCGATCTGCGTGGCCAGTTCGACGTACAGGATCGCGAGCGTGATCGGGATGCCGCAGCGGGTGCGCAGGACTTCGTGCACATAGCTGTTGCCCGGTTCGTAGTAGTTGTTGACGTTGCCGCGGAAACCGAGCTCGTGGAAAAAGTAGCGGTTCAGCCAGCGCAGCCGCTGCAGAGGAACCACATCGGCCGGGATGCGACGCCTGAGCCTGTTGGCCAGTTCGTCCACCTCGGCGAGCACCGCCTGAAGGTCGACCTGCGGGTGCTCGTCCAGGCCGATCGATGCCGCCGCTTCCAGCAGCGGCAAGCTGGCATCGTCTGCCACCAAGGCGCCGAAATACTCGAGCGCGGTGGGCGCTGCGAACTGGAACTTTCTGGACATTTTGGAAGTGTACGGCGGCCGTCGCGGCGCGCAGCGCGAGCTCAGCCGCGGCGGGCGAAATCCCTCAGACGGATGCCCATCAATCGCAGGGTCAGGAAGTACAGCAGCGCAACACCCAGCAGACATCCTGCGAGCAAACCTATCCGCAACAGGCGCTGACTGCCCAGGCCAACCCAGTCGATGCCGACTGCCGCCATGCCCAGTGCCGCACCCAACAGCGCGCTCGCGCACAGCACACGCACGCCAAAACCAAGCCAGCCTGCCTGCGGCACATAGGTGCCCTGGCGCCGCAGTCCGAACAACAGCCACCCGGCGTTGATCAATGCGCCCAGCCCGATCGACAGTGCGAGGCCGGCATGACCGAGCTGCGGCACGAACAGCAGGTTCATCAGCTGGGTCAGGATCAGCACCACCACCGCGATCTTCACCGGCGTGCGGATGTCCTGCCGCGCATAGAAGCCAGGCGCCAGCACCTTGATGCCGATCAGCCCCAGCAGCCCGACGCCATAGCCCATCAGCGCCCGCACCGTCTGCTGTACATCGCGATCGTTGAACTGCCCATAGTGATACAGCACCGACACCATCGCCGTCGGAAACACCATCAAGGCCACGGCGCAAGGCAAGGCCAGCAGCACGACCAGGCGCAAACCCCAATCGAGGTGGCTGGAATAGGCGGCTCGGTCACCACTGGCCTGGGCGGCCGAGAGTTGCGGCAGCAGCACGACGCCGAGGGCCACACCGAGCAGCGCGGTTGGAAACTCCATCAGGCGGTCGGCGTAGGTCAGCCATGACACTGCGCCTACACCCACGTGTGAGGCGATCTGCGTGTTGATCAACAGCGACAGTTGCGCGACCGACACGCCGATCAACGCCGGGCCCATCTGCTTCAGGATGCGCCCCACGCCCGGATGATTGAGCGCGGCACGCAACGAGCGCCAGGAAGCCCCGATGCGCGGGCGCATGTCGATGGCGCGCAGCGCCGGCCACTGCACCGCCAGTTGGAGCACGCCACCCAGCATCACGCCGACGGCCAGCGCATAGATCGGCTCGATCCCGCGCCGCCCCAACCACGGAGCCAACAGCCATGCGGCCAGCATCACCGCCAGGTTCAGCAGCACCGGCGTGACCGCCGGCACCGCGAAGCGCTTCCATGTCTGGAGAACACCGGCCGCCAGCGCGACCAGCGACATGAAGCCGATGTACGGAAACATCACCCGCGTCATCACCACCGCAGCGTCGAACCGGTCGAGGCCCGAGGCCATCAACCACACCAGCAGCGGCGACGCGACGATGCCGACCACGCAGGTCAGCGCCAACGCCCAGGCCAGCACGGTGGCAACGGCATCGACCAATCGGCGTGTGGCGTCGTCGCCCTCCGTGGCACGGGTGGCCGCGAGGATCGGCACAAAGGCCTGAGAAAATGCGCCCTCGGCGAACAGACGCCGCAGCAGATTCGGGATGCGAAACGCCACGTTGAACGCGTCGGTGTAGGCGCTGGCACCGAAACTCGCCGCGACGATCAGCTCACGCCCCAGGCCCGTGATCCGTGATGCGAGCGTCAGCAGCGAAACGGTGGAGGCAGCGCGCAGCAGGTTCATGGTGTCAAGGCAGACGGGCGGCGCAGTATAGGCATCGGCCGAATGGTCGCGAACGATATGCACCGCAACGGTTTTGACGCTGCTATACTCGCGGGCTCTGCTCCAACTGCTCTCAGAAGAATCATGGCCACAGCATCCAAAGCCAAGAAGAAAACCGTCCGCATCGCCTCCGGCTTGAAGCGGGTGCGTCAGGACGTGAAGCTGAATGCGGCCAACACGGCGCTGCGCTCTAAATTCCGCACCGTCATCAAGAACGTCCAGAAGGCCGTGATCGCTGGCGACAAGGCCAAAGCTGCCGATCTGTTCAAGACCGCAGAGCAGGTCATCGACTCGGTCGCCGACAAGGGCCTGTTCCACAAGAACAAGGCCGCACGCCACAAGAGCCGCCTGTCGGCCAAGATCAAGGCGTTGCCTGCTGCAGCCTGATCTGCGATTCGGCACCCCATCAAAGGCCCGCTCTGCGGGCCTTTGTCATTTCAGCGACTCAATCGTCGCCTGGCGACGGTGGAAGCAGGCAGCCGTCCACCACCTGCAGTTGGTTGTCGCGCGCGAAGTTCATGACGAAGTCCCAGGCCATCGGCTCGGCATCGCGCAGCGCCTGGTCGACGATCACGCACTTCACGCCACTGATCACCCGCGGCACGCAATACGGCGAATAGCCAATGAACGACGAGCGATCGGAGGCAGAACCCTCCGGCCGGAAGCAAGACATCGCGCCGGCCAGACGCTCGGCCCAATCGCTCGGTCGAAAGGCGTGGCCGTCGAGGGTGATGCCTTTGATGAACACTTCGCGAGCGGGCGTTGAACTCATGCTTCCAGTGGCGCAGACAGAGATGGTGGATCCGGAGCGCTTCAGCGCCCTCGTTTTGATGCGATGCAACACGCGTGCCGATTGTGCCGCTTGACAGGCACCTGCCAGACCCTCGCGCGCCGACTTCTGCGCGTCCTTAGAATCCGTCGCTCGCGCGCCTGCACGCAGCTGCTCTTTGCGGCGAGGCACCTGACCCCAGCACTTGCGGATCCCTGCCATGAACGCCCCTGACCCCGTCGCCGTCGATCCCGAGCCGCATGTGATGCACACCTACGCGCGCCTGCCGATGGCGATGTCGCATGGGCGCGGTTGCTGGGTCTGGGACACAAACGGCAAGAAGTACCTCGATGGCCTGGGCGGCATCGCAGTCAACACCCTGGGCCACGCCCACCCCAAGCTGGTGCCGGCGCTGCAGGAGCAGATCGGCCGCCTGATCCACACCTCGAACTACTACGCCTCGCCGCTGCAGGAAAGCCTGGCATCGACGCTGTGCGAGCTGTCGGGCCTCGACCGCGTGTTCTTCTGCAACAGCGGCCTGGAAGCGAACGAGGCCGCGCTGAAGCTCGCGCGCAAGTTCGGGCACAACAAGGGCATCGATCGCCCCGAGGTCATCGTCTACGAAAAGGCCTTCCACGGCCGATCGATCGCGACCTTGTCGGCCACTGCCAACCCGAAGGTGCACGCAGGCTTCGAGCCGCTGCTGGAAGGGTTTGTGCGCGTGCCGTTGAACGACGTGGCCGCGATCGACGAGGTTGCCAACACCCGACCGAATGTGGTGGCGGTGTTCCTCGAAGTGATCCAGGGCGAAGGCGGCGTGAACCCCGCCACGGTGGATTACCTGCGCGCGATCCGCCGCCTGTGCGACGAAAACGATTGGCTGCTGATGCTCGACGAGGTGCAGTGCGGCATCGGGCGCACCGGCAAATGGTTCGCACACCAGTGGGCTGGGATCGTGCCCGATGTCATGCCGCTGGCCAAGGGGCTGGGCTCGGGCGTGCCGGTGGGCGCGGTGGTGTGCGGCCCGCGCGCCGCGACGGTCTTCCAGCCGGGCAACCACGGCACCACGTTCGGTGGCAATCCCTTGGCGATGCGCGCGGGCATCGAGACGCTGCGCATCATGCAGGAGGACCACCTGCTGGAGAACGCCAGCGTGGTGGGTGCGGCCTTGCGTGCCGGGCTGGCGCGCGAGTTGTCGGGCGTGGCCGGTGTGGTCGAGATCCGCGGACAAGGCTTGATGCTCGGCATCGAACTCGATCGTCCCTGTGGCGACCTGCTCGGGCGCGCCGCCGCAGCCGGTCTGCTGCTCAGCGTGACCGCCGATCGGGTCGTGCGCCTGGTGCCGCCGCTGATTCTCACGGCGGCCGAGGCAGAACAGATCGTCGCCATCCTGTGCCCGCTGATCAAGGCTTTCCTTCAAGAGCCCGTGCCGTCGTGAACACATCCGCCATGAAACCCGGCAAGACACTGATCCGGCACTACCTTCAGTTCAAGGACCTGCGCGCCGAGGAGTACGCCTACCTGCTGGCGCGCACCACCGAGATCAAGCGGCGCTTCAAGAACTACGAGAAGTACACGCCACTCGCCGACCGCACCTTGGCGATGATCTTCGAGAAGGCCAGCACCCGCACCCGCGTCAGCTTCGAAGCCGGCATGTACCAGATGGGCGGCTCGGTGGTGAACCTCACCACCGGCGACAGCCAGCTGGGCCGCGCCGAACCCATCGAGGACAGCGCCCGCGTGATCAGCCGCATGGTCGATGTGGTGATGATCCGCACCTACGAGCAGACTAAGATCGAGGCCTTCGCCGCACACTCGCGCGTGCCGGTGATCAACGGCCTGACCAACGAATACCACCCCTGCCAGATCCTGGCCGACGTGTACACCTACATCGAGCACCGCGGCGACATCAAAGGCAAGGTGGTGGCTTGGGTGGGTGACGGCAACAACATGGCCAACACCTGGCTGCAGGCGGCCGACATCCTCGGCTTCACGTTGCACGTCAGCACGCCCAGCGGCTACGAGATCGACCCCGCAGTGGCGGGCGTCACCAACCAGGCCTGCGTCAAGGTGTTCGACAACCCGATGGACGCCTGCCGTGGCGCGCACCTGGTGACCACCGATGTGTGGACCAGCATGGGCTACGAGGCCGAGAACGAGGCCCGCCAGAAGGCCTTCGCCGACTGGCGCGTCGACCGCGACATGATGGCCGTGGCCCAGCCCGATGCGTTGTTCATGCACTGCCTGCCCGCCCACCGCGGCGAGGAGGTCGATGCCGATGTGATCGACGGCCCGCAAAGCGTGGTCTGGGACGAGGCCGAGAACCGCATGCATGTGCAGAAGGCCCTGCTGGAGTACCTGCTGATCGGCCGCATCGGCTGAGCCCGCGCGGATGGCCATGCCCGACTCGCTGCGCCAGACCTTGCTGTCGATTCGCGACCTGCTGGCCACCGTCGGCCCCTTCGTGCTGCTGGCGCTGGCGTTGCTGGTACCGGCGTATTACGTGCTCGACCCCACGCCGCCCAAGAAGGTGGTGCTCGCCACTGGCGCTGAACAAGGCGCGTACCACGCATTCGGCAAGCGTTACCAGGCCATCCTGAAAACCTATGGCGTCCAGGTCGAGCTGCGCAACACGCAAGGTGCCGCGGAGAACCTGGCGCTGCTTCGCGATCCGGCGTCCGACGTGCAGATCGCCTTTGTGCAAGGCGGGGCCGATGAATCGCTCCAAGGCACCGACGGCGATGACGAAGAACCCGCCCTGGTGTCTCTCGGCAGCATGTTCTTCGAGCCGGTGTGGCTGTTCTATCGGGAAGATGCAGCGCAGCGCCTGCTGAAATCAGACTCGCTGAGCGGCATTTCGCAACTGGGAGGCTGGAAGCTCAACATCGGTGCCCCCGGTAGCGGCGTGCCGAACCTGATGAAAAAGCTGCTCGAGGCCAACCACATGGACCCGACGCAGATCACGCTGCTGCAGGAGCCACAGACACCCGCCGTGATGGCCTTGCTCGGCGCCGAATCCGATGCACTGGTGTTCGCCTCTGCGCCCGAGTCGCAGATGGTGCAGATGCTGCTGCAGACGCCCGGCATCAAGCTGTTCGACTTCGCACAGGCCGAGGCCTATTCACGCCGTTTCCCGTTCATGAGCCCGGTGACGCTGCCGCGCGGCGTAGTCGATCTGGCCGGCAACCTGCCGCCGCAGGATGTGCACTTGGTGGCGCCCACCGCCACCCTCGTGGCCCGCGACGACACCCATCCGGCACTGATCCAGCTGTTCGTGCAGGCGGCGCAGCAGGTGCACGGCGGTGCCGGCTGGTTCCAGCGCAAGGGTGAATTTCCGACGGCACTGAACACCGAGCGGCCGCTGGCGAAGGAGGCTCAGCGCTTTTTCCAGAGCGGGGTGCCGCTGCTGCAGCGCTACCTGCCGTTCTGGCTGGCGAACCTGGTCGATCGCATGTGGCCGGTGTTGGTGACCATCGTCGCGGTGCTGCTGCCGCTGTCGCGGATGCTGCCGCCGCTGTACCAGTTCCGCATCCGATCGCGGGTGTTCCGCTGGTACGAGCAGTTGCGGCAGATCGAAAACGCAATCGGCGATAAGCCGTCGGCCGATCTGCTGGCCGAACTCGATGCGCTGGACGGCAAGGTGGGCCAGATCACCGTGCCCTTGGCCTACACCGACGAGCTGTATGCGCTGCGCAGCTACATCGTCCTGGTGCGATCGCGCCTGAGCGGCAACGTGCCAGGCGCGGAGGCTGCGATCGGAACGATGACAGCTCCCGGCGCGACCCCCTGAACCCGTGCCGATGGAGACCGCCACCGCCCCGATCCGGCTGCGCATCGAGCGTGTGCGCGACGCGCTGAGGCAGCAGCAGCTCAACGCGGTGCTCGTGCCCTCGTCAGACCCGCACCTCTCCGAGTACCTGCCCGAACGTTGGCAGGGCCGGCAGTGGCTGTCGGGCTTCACCGGATCGGTGGGCACGCTGATCGTCACCACCGACGCTGCGGTGCTGTTTGCCGACAGCCGGTATTGGGTGCAGGCCGAGGCCGAGCTGGCCGGCAGCGGCATTGAACTCGAGAAGATCCCGACCGGGGCATCGACGCACCCGGCCGACTGGCTGGCGACACATGTGCCCGCCGGCCAGACGGTGGGCGTCGATGGCCAGGTGCTGGGCCTGGCCAGCGCGCAGCGCCTGCAGCGCTCGCTGAAGAGCGCAGGCATCGCGCTGCGCACCGACTTCGACGTGCTGGCTGCGGTGTGGACCGAACGCCCTGGGCTGCCCGCGGCCCCCGTCTACGAACACCTGGCACCTCACGCCACCGAATCACGCGCCAAGCGCTTGGCGCAGGTCCGGCTCGACATGGCCGCGCTGGGCGCCACCCACCACTTCATCTCGACGGTCGACGACATCGCCTGGCTGTTCAACCTGCGCGGATCCGACGTCGCCTACAACCCGGTGTTCCTTGCGCACGCCCTGATCGATGCGCGGCAGGCGGTTCTGTACGTCGCTGGCGGCAAGATATCGACCGCCTTGCAGTCGGTTCTGGCCGCCGACGGGGTGCGTGTCGAACCGTACGAACGCGCAGGCCTGGCGCTGTCAGCCCTGCCCGGTGCGTCACGCCTGCTGATCGATCCGCGCCGCATCACGCTCGGATTTAGCCTCTGCGTCCGGGACGGTGACAGCGATGGCGTGCAGGTCATCGAGGCCGTCAATCCCAGCACCCTGCGCAAGAGCTGCAAGAGCGCGGCCGAGGCCACCCAGATCCGCGCAGCGATGGCACAGGACGGTGCCGCGATGTGCGCCTTCTACGCCTGGTTCGAGCAGGCCTTGGCCGACCCGGCAAGGCAGGACCGCCTCACCGAGCTGACGATCGACGAACAACTGAGCGCGGCGCGCAGCGATCGCCCGGGCTTTGTCGGCCTGAGCTTCCCGACGATCGCCGGCTTCAACGCCAACGGCGCGATGCCGCACTACCGTGCGACATCCGGATCGCATGCCGTGATCGACATGCCGCCATCAGGCACAGGCGGCCTGCTGCTGATCGACTCCGGCGGCCAGTACAGCGGCGGCACCACCGACATCACCCGGGTCTGGCCGATCGGCACGCCGAACGCCGAACACCAACGCGACTACACCCTGGTGCTCAAAGGCCTGATCGCGCTCAGCCGCACGCGCTTTCCGCGCGGCACCTTGTCACCGATGCTCGACGCGATCGCGCGCGCGCCGCTGTGGGAACACGGGCTCGACTACGGCCACGGCACCGGCCATGGCGTGGGTTATTTCCTGAACGTGCACGAGGGACCGCAAACCATTTCGAAGGCGATCCCCGAGGCGTCGATGGCGATGCAGCCCGGCATGGTCACCAGCATCGAACCCGGCCTGTACCGCTCAGGCCGATGGGGCATCCGCATCGAGAACCTGGTGATGAACGTGGCGGTGGATGCCACCGAGGGCAACGCCTTTGGCGAATTCCTCGAGTTCGAGACGCTGACGCTGTGCCCGATCGACACCCGCTGCATCGACCGATCGCTGCTCGATGCGGGCGAGATCGACTGGCTCAATCGCTACCACGCCACCGTGCTCGAGCGTCTGTCGCCATTGGTCTGTGGCCCGGCACTGGCGTGGCTGATCGAGCGTACCCTGCCCTTGTAGACCGGGGCCGGTCTTCGACACCGCAAAATGCACAGGTCAGACGGCGCGACCGTCACCCATCCACAAGAAGGAACCCACCATGCAAGGCGATCCGAAGGTCATTCACTGGCTGCAAGCGCAGCTGAAAAACGAACTCACCGCGATCAACCAGTACTTCGTGCACTTTCGCATGTTCAAGCACTGGGGCTTCGAGCGCATGGCAAAGAAGGAGTACGAGGAATCGATCGGCGAGATGAAGCATGCCGATGCGCTGATGGAGCGCCTGTTCACCCTGGGTGCACTGCCCAATCTGCAGGATCTGGGCAAGCTGATGATCGGCGAGACCCTGGTCGAGGCGCTCGGCTGCGACCTGAAGTCCGAGCAAGCTGCGCAGGCCACGCTGAAAGACGCCATCGCCCAATGTGAGTTGTCGCGGGACTATGTGTCGCGCGAGTTGTTCCAGCACATCATCGAAGACACCGAGGAGCACATCGACTTCATCGAGACCCAGCTCGAACTGGTTGACAAGGTCGGCGAGCAGAACTACCTGCAGTCGCAACTCGGCAGCTGATCCGGGCCTCGATCAGCCCGGACGGCGGGCTGGTTTTTCAATGCGCTTGCCAATGCGAACTATTCGCATTACATTGCGCACATGATCATTTGCATCTGCCACCGCGTCTCCGACCGCGACATCGCACGCGCGGCCCATCAGGGCTGCGCCAGCTTCGACGAGCTTCAGTCCGAGCTGTCCGTGGCGACGTCTTGTGGACGCTGTCACGACTGCGCACGCGAGACCTTCCATCACCACGCAGCGCAGCTGGAGCAGGAAGTTCACGTCGTGGCCAGCGGCACTGACGCTGCCCGCTGCCCCGCCGCACGCCGGGTGTTGGTGATACATGCCGAGGCGGCCCGGGTGGCAGGCCTCTGAGAATGACAACGCCGCTCCGGTCTGCGCCTGAGCAGCCCAGCACGCCCGAAGCGCAACCGGCGCCCCCGATGGCAACGTCCTGTCATCGACGCTGGCGCAGCACCGAGTTGCTCGGCCAGCAGCAGGAAATCGAGATCGAGCACGGTCAGGCCATCTACCGACTGCGCCTGACGTCTCTGGGGAAGCTCATCCTCACCAAATAGCGCCAGATCGAGCGCCCGCGCGGCGATGTCGATCGGGCTTGCCCTAGGCTCAAGTCGCCGGGTGAAGCGTCGAAATCTGAGAGGCCATCTGGCATCAGACCGGACGCCGACACCCTCATGCGCCTTCATTCCTGTCGTTACACGGGTTCCACCGGCTGGTTGCCCGCCCTGCCAACCGAGATGGACAGCCCACAAACGCTGGTGCTGGCATTCGGAGCCCGTGTGCTGGGCGATCAAACTGCACCCTTCGACGAGCTGCGCGCGGCGTTTCCACACGCCCAGTTGCTCGGCTGCTCGACCTCCGGCGAGATGGCGGGAACAAACGTCGACGACGCCAGCATCAGCCTCGTCGTGGCACGGTTCGAGCACACCCGCTTGCGGCTGGCGACCACCGAGATCGTTGCCCCGGCCGATTCGCGCGCGGCTGGCGAACGCCTGGCCAGTCAGATCAGCGGCCCGGGGCTGCGCGCGGTGTTCCTCCTCTCCGACGGCCTGAACGTGAACGGCACCTCACTGGTGTCCGGGCTGACCAGCCGGCTGCCGCCAGGCGTGACGATCACCGGCGGATTGGCCGGTGACGGCAGCGACTTCAGGCACACCTGGGTCATCTCCGAAGGCCGTCCGCAACCCCATCGCATTGCCGCGGTGGGCCTGTACGGCGAGCGGCTGCGCGTGAGCAGCGGCTGCAACGGTGGCTGGCTGGACTTCGGGCCACAGCGACGCATCACACGCTCGGAGGGCAATGTGCTGTTCGAACTCGACGGCAAGCCGGCACTGGATCTGTACAAGGAATACCTGGGCTCGCTGGCCGCAGGCCTGCCGGGATCGGCGCTGCTGTTCCCGCTGGCGATCCGCAGGCCCGACAGCGATGGCAAGCCCGTGGTGCGCACGATCCTGGCCATCGATGAGCAGCAACACAGCCTGACCTTTGCCGGTGACGTTCCCGAAGGATTCGAGGCACGGCTGATGCGCACGACCGACGAGGGGCTGATCGACAGCGCCGCTGCCGCGGTGGCTCAGGCCTGTGGCGCGATGCCCAGCACCGGACCGGCCCCGGCCTTGGTCGTCTCGGTCAGCTGCGTCGGGCGGCGTCTGGTACTGGGCGAGCGGACCGAAGAGGAGGTCGAATCCATCAGTGCCGGCGCACCGCCAGGCGCGACCCACGTGGGCTTCTACTCCTATGGCGAGATCGCGCCGGGACTGGACGGTGGCGCCAGCGAGCTGCACAACCAGACGATGACGGTCACCATCTTCGCTGAAGACTGAGTCACGCCACATCGCTGTATGGCACAAGAACTGCACTCGTTGTTGCTACGGCAACTCCGCCGCGTGGGCATGGATGTACTGACCACCGATGGCGTCCATGCGCAGCTGCCGGCCTTGCTGGAGCGCATCAGCCGCGCCTACAGCGACGCCGACCAGGCCCGCTACCTGCTGGAGCGTTCGCAGGAGGTGGCCTCGCGCGAGATGACACAGCTGTACAACGACCTGAAAGCCAGTCAGAGCCGGCTGGCGAGCCTGGTGTCGTTGTCGTCGGACTGGATCTGGGAGCAAGACACCGAGCAGCGCTTTCGCTATGTGTCCTCGCACAGCGGCGACACGGGATCTCGGCTCTCGGTGCTGCTCACGGGCAAGCAGGCCTTGGTCGACCTGATGGCAGTGGGCGATGACAGCGCCACCACCTACGCGGACAGCGTGGTGGCACGCACGCCATTTCGTAACGTCACCTTGCGCGCGCTCACGCCGGAGGGTGAAGCGCTGTACCTGCGCATCAGCGGCGAACCCGTGTTCGAGGGCGAGATCTTCCGCGGCTGGCGCGGTGTGGGATCGGATGTCACCCAGGCCACCGTGGCGGAACAGCAGGTCGTGCAGCTGGCGCGCTACGACGAGCTGACGGGCCTGCCGAACCGCAGCACGTTCATCGCACAGCTGGAACTGTCGCTGACCCGAGCCCGGGTGAAGGAGCAGGAGCTGGCGCTGTTCTTCATCGATCTCGACCGATTCAAGACCGTCAACGACAGCCTGGGCCATGCGGCTGGCGACAGCCTGCTGCAAGTGATGGCCGAGCGACTTTCCGGCCTGATGCGCGACTCCGACATGGTGGCCCGCCTGGGGGGTGACGAGTTCGTGGTTCTGCTGGACGGCGGTGTGGATACGCATGCCCTGTCCAATGTGGCCAGGCGCATGCTCAGCGTGCTGTGCGAGCCGCTGCGGCTCTCGGGCAGGCCGCTGCAAGTCAGCGCCAGCATCGGCATCGGCCTGTACCCGGCGGACGGAACCGATGTCGCGGGCTTGCTGAAAAGCGCGGACACCGCGATGTACCTGGCGAAGTCGCGTGGCAAGAACAACTTCCAGTTCTTCACCGCCGATCTGGCCAAGCGTGCGTCGCGGCATTTCGCCATGGAAAGCGAACTGCGCCAGGCCGCGGAGCGCGGCGAACTGCGCCTTCATTACCAGCCTCGCTACGATCTGGATCAATCGGCGATTTGCGGCATGGAGGCCTTGTTGCGCTGGCAGCACCCGCAGCGCGGCTTGTTGGGGCCCGGAGACTTCATCGAGCTTGCCGAGGAAAGTGGCCTGATCGTGCCGATCGGCCGCTGGGTATTTGAAGAGGCCTGCCGGCAGATCCGCCGTTGGCGGGACAGCGGGTTGAATCCGCCGCGATGTTCAGTCAACCTCTCGGTGCGCCAGTTCAGTCATGAACCCATCGTCGACGAGGTCCGCGCTGCGCTGGACCAGGCCGGACTGGAGCCGGACGCACTGGAGGTCGAGATCACCGAAAGCATGCTGATGGCCGACACCGAACGCGCACAGGAGGTGATGAACAGCCTGGACCAGTTGGGCATCCGCATCGCCATCGACGACTTCGGCACCGGGTACTCGTCGCTGGCGTATCTGAAGCGCTTTCCGGCGAGGACGCTGAAGATCGATCGTTCGTTCGTCCAGGGCCTGCCAGACGACCGCGACGATGCCGCCATCACCCAGGCCGTCATCGCGATGGCGCACAGCCTGGGCATGCAGGTGGTTGCCGAAGGCGTGGAAACGCAGGCGCAACTGGAATTCCTGCGGCGCCACCGCTGCGACGAGGTGCAGGGCTATCTGCTGGCGCGGCCCCTGCCGCCGGAATCGCTGGCCCATTTGCTGCCGGCATGCCGCCAGACCCCTGATCCCCAGCCGGGAGCCGTGGTGGCCTGATAGAAGCCTGCCCTGCAGACTGCAGGGGAGCCGCCCCACAGCGGGTGACATACCGGCAAGAAAAAAGCACCTGGCGTTGCCGCCAAGTGCTTGATCTTCCTACCGAATTTGGTAGGCGCGAATGGACTCGAACCATCGACCCCCACCATGTCAAGGTGGTGCTCTAACCAGCTGAGCTACGCGCCTGTCGAGCCCTCCACTATAGCAGCCATCACGGCCGACCCACACTCAAAACTTCAACAGCTCCGTGCGGATGCCGCGCTCGGCAAGCAGTCGACGAGCCTCGTCGGCCTGCGGCTCGGTGGCAAAAGGCCACACCACCGCACGCCAGCCGGTACCGACCTGCATCAGGTCCGTGCGCGGCGCGCCCGGCAAGTCGCCGATGGTCGCGCTGGAACCCATCAATTGCTGGCGTAGCTCCGAGGCGACCCGCGTGCGGGTGATGTCGGTCACCAAGGCGTAGGCCACTGTGCCGTCGGCAGGCGCTCTCGCCTTCGAGTGACTGGCCACCGAGCTGTCCTCGACAGGACGCGCAGCGGGCGTCGGGGCCGATGCGGCACCGGGCGGCATCGACCGCAGCCGCTTGCCCTCTTGCAGCGCGGCCAGACGAATTTCATCGCTGAGAGTCGGCAGGATCGTTGGACGCAGATGCCCCGTGAGCGCGTCCAGCGCAGACGGTGCGGCCTGCTCAGACACAGCGGCAGAAGGCGCGCTGGCGGCGGGGGGCACCGCAGGCCAGGCTGGCTGCACCTGACCGCTGGCCACCCTTGCGCCGGTACCCTGAGGTGCGGCGGGATTCGACTCGCGATGTAGCGCCGCATCGACGAGCGTGGTCGAGGACCGAGACTTGGTGCTGTTGGGCTCGTGGTGATCACCGGCAGCCATCGCAGCGCCAGCCAGCAGCGCCAGCATGGCGACAGTCGCCAGGCGAGCGTTGCAGCGTGCCGGCAGGCATCGGCCATGCCGGGCAAGACCCCGGAATGCCAGATTGTCGGTGTGCGGTGCGTCCATGAATGGCGCCGATTTTCCTGACGGCTCGCGCCCTCGATGTCCGAAAAAGCGGGGCGAGACCCGGCCAATCCAGGTCACCGGCTGGTGTCGCTACTTGCGCCGCACCGCCCGCACGCCACCGACCTGCCCGACCACGCGCAGCACCTGTGCCAGCTTCGCGGCATCCGCCACCTCGACCGTGAAGGTCATGAACGCGGTGCCTCCGCTGCCGTCGCGCACCGACTGCGTCTTCACCCCAGTGACATTCATCTTGTCCTTCGAGAAGGCTTCGGAGATGTCACGCAGCAGCCCCTGTCGGTCGGCCGCCTCGACGACCACATCGACCGGGTACAGCGCATCCTTGCCGGCGCGCGGTACACCCCAGGCCACGCTGATCACGCGCTCGGGCAAACGCTGCGCCATCTGCCTGAAGTTGCTGCAACCGCTGCGGTGGATGGCCACCCCCTTGCCCCGTGTGACGTAGCCGCCGATCGCATCCGGCGGCGCCGGACGGCAGCAGCGTGACAGCGTCGTCAGCAGCGACTCGACACCCACCACCAGCACGCCGCCTTTGGGCGACTCGCCATCGGGTCGGGCCTTGCGCAGCGCGATCACTTCGTCGACGGTGGGCAGCGGCTCGGGTGGCTTGAGCAGCGTCTCGATGGTGCGCAGTGAGAACTCGTCCTTGCCGACGACCTCGAACAGGGCGTCGGCCTGACGGAAGCCGAGCTGCGCCGCCAGATCGTCGAGCTTCACAGCCGTCTTGCCGATGCGCTGCAACAGCTTCTCGACCGATTCACGGCCACGCGCGATGGTCTCGGCCTGGGCCCGCGCGTTGAACCAGGCCCGTACCTTGGCCTTGGAGCGCGGGCTCTGCAGGTAGCCCAGGTCCGCGTTCAACCAGTCCATCGAGGGGCCGCCCTCCTTGACCGAGGTCACCTCGACCGTCTGCCCGTTCTTCAGCGCGGTGTTCAACGGCACCATCGCACCGTCGACCTTGGCGCCGCGGCAACGGTGGCCCAGATCGGTATGCACCGCATAGGCGAAGTCGATCGGCGTGGCGCCAGCCGTGAGTTCGACCACTGCAGCCTGCGGCGTGAACACGTAGATCCGGTCGTCGAAGGTGGAGGCGGCTTCGGCAGCGGCCGGCGAATCTGACACCTGCTCCTGTCCGACGAAATCGCGCTCCCAGGCCAGCAGCTGTCGCAGGACGCTCTTGCGTGCCTCGGCCAACTGGACGTCGAAATCCGAATCGGCCGCGACCGCCCCCGCATAGCCCTTGGCACCCGCCTCCTTGTAGGCCCAGTGCGCTGCGACACCATGTTCGGCATGGTCGTGCATCGCCTGCGTGCGGATCTGCACCTCGACCGGCCGCGCCGCATCGTCGAGCACGACGGTGTGCAGCGATTGATAGCCGTTGGGCTTCGGCCGCGCGATGTAGTCATCGAACTCATCGGCCACCGGCGTCCACAGCTCGTGCACCAGGCCCAGCGCGGCGTAGCAGGCCGGCACATCGGCCACGATGACCCGCATCGCGCGCACATCGAGCACGCGGTCGAAGTCCAGGCCTTTGCCCTGCATCTTCTTCCAGATGCTGTACAGGTGCTTCGGCCGGCCCTGCACTTGTGCCTCGATGCCGTGTGCGTGCAGCCGCTCGGCCAGTTGCTGGCGAAAGGCCTCGACGTGTTGCTCGCGCTCGATGCGCTTCTCGTCGAGCAGCCGCGCCACGGTCTTGTACTGCGACGGCTGCAGGAAACGAAAAGACAGGTCTTCGAGTTCCCACTTGATCTGCCAGATGCCCAGCCGGTTGGCGAGTGGCGCGAACACCTGCAACGACTCTTGTGCCAGCGCTTCCGGGCACGGCTGCTTGTGGGCCGCGAAATAGCGCAGCGTCTGCAGGCGCGAGGCCAGCCGCAGCAGCACCACCCGCAGATCGCGTGAGAACGCCAGCAGCATCTTGCGCACCCGCTCGGTCTGCTTGGCCCGCTGCTCGGCGCCGCGCGGCTCCCCGTCGAACTGCGCTTCGCGTGCCGCCCGCTGGATCTGCACCAGCTTGCGCGTGTGCATGACCAGGCTGGCATGCGAGGGCCCGAAGGCCTTGCTCACCACCTCCTCGGGCTTCTGAAGGTAGTCGCCGGCATACACCAGGTAGGCCGCGGCCCGCATCGACGGGGCGGCCCCGATGCCCTCGAGGATGTGCGCGACACCGTCCGCATGTTCGAGTGCGTCTTCGCCGGTGTCCAGCGGCTGGCCTGCCAGCAGGGGTTCGGCAAAGGCACGGGCGCGTTGCATCTGCGCCGCGTTGTCGCCGCCTGCAGCCGGCTGCACCGATCGATCGGTCGGGTCCACCTCGGTGAGCGCCACGATGGTGGCCGCGTTCGCACGCGCAGACGAGACGCCGGTCTTCATGCTGCCAGCAGGAACTCCCGCACCAGCTGCACCTGGTCGTCGGCGATCAGCGTCGGCGCATGGCCCACCCCGACGATCTGATGCAACCGAGCACGCGGGCCGCGCTGCGTCATCTCCAGCGCATGCGCGGGCGTCAGCAGGTCAGAGTCGGCGCCGCGCAGCAGCAGCGTCGGACAGCGCACCGCGTCGTAGGCGGCCCACAAATACGCCTCGAAGGCAGCGGCAGACTCGGCAGTCGAGGTCTGGAAGGGAATCGCGATCGCCGGGTCGTAGTGCAGAGCCCAGTGGCCGTCGGCGGCCTGCCGCAGCATCGGACGGGTGAGCGCCAGCCATTGCGCGGCGGTGTGCGGACCGAAGCTCTTCGAGATGGTCCACAGGTAGTCGGCCGCCTGCTCCACGCTGTCCCAGCGCAGTGGCAAGCCCAGGTAGGCACCGATCCGTGCAATGGCCTGCGGCGGCAGCACCGGGCCGACGTCGTTCATCACCAGTTTCGACACCAGCGGCCGAGGGGACAGCGATGCCACGACCATGCCGATCAGGCCGCCCATCGAGGTGCCCACCCAATGCACCGTCTCGGCATTGAGCCTTGCCAGCAAGGTGACCATGTCGGCGGCATAACGCGGCACCACATATTCGGCGGGATCAGGCAGCCGGTCGGATTCGCCGCGACCGGCGATGTCGGGACAGACGACGCGGTAGTGGTCGCTCATCGCTGCGGCCAGCACATCGAAATCGCGACCCTGGCGGGTCAAGCCGTGCACGCACAGCAACACGCGCGGGTTGTGGGGGTCGCCCCACTCCCAGTAGGCGACGCGATGCAGACCTTGGGCGTCGAGGCAAGGGACGTGGTGCAGGCGGGGTAAGTTCACCCAGGCATCGTATCAACGCCCTTCATGGAACGCCCGAATGTGGATCCTCGCTCCGCGTCGTCACTTCAGCATCTGAACCGTGCCGCTGACGGTCACCGTCACGCTCGTCTGTCCCGCCTCGACCGGCAGCGGCGCATCTGCAGCGGCTGCGAAGACCTTCGCCCGCATCATCATCGGCTCGGGTCCGCCCTGTTCGTTGCTGTTGACGCTGACCTCACGCACGGTGTAGCTGCCATAGCCAAACTGCTTGGTGACATCGGCGGCCTGGGCACGGTAGCGGGCGATGGCCTGCGCGGTCACGCCGCTTTCGGCCTTCTCGCGTTGCTCCCTCGACAAGCCCTGCGCGACGCGGGCGATCGTCATCGACTGGATGCGACCGGCAAGCTGGCCGATGCCCGTCAGGTCCCGGCCTTCGATCACCAGCTCGGCGGTGCCCTGCCAGCCGTTCAACAGACCCTTGGGCGAATAGCGTGGATTCATCGAGAAATTGCCGGTGCGCACATCGATCTGTCCGGGTCGTGCCGCGCCGCGCGCCTCGAGCAGCGCCGCATCCAGGGCCTGCTTGAGCGCCGACTGGACCGCGCTGGCGTCGGTGCCTTCGCGGGTGGCCGACAGGGTGACGGCCATCAGGTCACGTGTCACCTCGACGCTGGCACTCGCGGTCAGCGCCACCACGCCACTGGGTACCGGTGGATCGGCCGCCAGCGCAGCGGTCATCGACAGCGCCAGGAGGCTGCCGGCGATGGCCGAATTCAGGCCTCGAGACCAGCGATTGGAAGTCAGCGGAAAAGCGCGGTTGGTGGTCATGAGAAACAAGGGTGGCTGGCGCGAGCTGCGCCTGCACAGGCTAACGCGGGCCGCATCGCACCCGATGACGCTGGCACGTGCCGCACCGCACGGCGTCGGCACGGATATTTGTAACAGGTGGTCAATGTCGCGCTGAACTGGCCGCTCAGGCCCGCAGAATCTCGCTTGTTACATATTGGAGAGTGCCATGAACGCTGCCACACCGGCGCGCGCCAACCGCATCGTTGTCGTCGACGACGACGCCCGCATCCGCGATCTGCTGCGCCGCTACCTGACCCAGGAAGGCTTCGAAGTGCTGCTGGCGGAAGACGCCAAGGCGCTCAACCGCGTGCTGACCCGCGAAACGATCGATCTGATCGTGCTCGATCTGATGCTGCCCGGCGAGGACGGGCTGTCGATCTGCCGCCGCCTGCGTGCGGCCAATGACGTCACGCCGATCATCATGCTCACCGCCAAGGTCGAGGATGTCGACCGCATCGTGGGCCTCGAGGTGGGCGCAGACGACTACCTGCCCAAGCCGTTCAACCCACGCGAGTTGCTGGCACGCATCCATGCCGTGCTGCGCCGCCGGCCTTCGCTCGAGGCACCCGGGGCGCCAGCGAAGGAGGCCTTGACCGTGACCTTCGGGCCATTCGAGTTCGATCTGGCGCTGCGCCGGCTCTCCAAGGAAGGCGAGCAGATCGCGCTGACGACCGGCGAGTTCTCGATGCTGAAGGCACTGGTGCGCCATCCTCGCCAGCCACTGTCGCGCGACAAGCTCGCGCAGCTGGCGCGCGGCCGCGAGTTCGAACCTTTCGACCGCAGTCTCGATGTGCAGATCTCTCGCCTGCGCAAGATGATCGAGCCCGACCCGGCCCAGCCGCGCTACATCCAGACGGTGTGGGGGGTCGGCTATGTGTTCGTGCCCGACGAAGCGACTTGAGCTCATCGGCCCGGTTGACGGCCTGCGAAGTACAGCGGGGCCGGTTCTCTCGCGGCGAGACTGAACCCGCCACAGATGCCGCGTAAGCACCTCGCGCTCAGCCTCTTCTGGCGCACCTTCGTGCTGCTGGCACTGCTGCTGTTCGGCGGCGTGCTCGCCTGGACGCAGACCTTTCGTGCGCTCGAGTTCGAGCCGCGCGCGGTGCAGGCCGCGCAGCAGATTGCAAGCCTGGTCAGTCTGGCGCGCGCGGCCTTGAGCGGGCCCGATGGCATCCACCGGCTGACCTTGATCAAGAGCCTGCCGGACGCCGGTGGGGTCAAGCTCGCACCACGCGAACCGGGAGACCGCTGGACGCCCTATGAAGTCGATCGCTTCTCGCGCGCCATCGGCACCGAGTTGCGCTCGCGGCTGGGCGCCGGCACGTTGGTGGCCAGCGAGGTCAACGGTGCCGCCGGTCTGTGGGTCGGCTTCGCGATCGACGGTGACCTGTACTGGCTGCAGGCCGACCCGACCCGGCTGGGCCCGATGGCCACCAGCACGCTGGTGATCTGGGTCGGCATCGCACTGCTGGCGACGGTGCTGGCATCGGTGGCGATCGCACGCGCCATCAACAAGCCGCTGCGCGACCTGTCGTTCGCGGCCAGCCGCATCCGCGAAGGCGAGTTCGACTCGCGTCTGGACGAAAGCACGCTGACCAGCGAGATCCGCCAGGTCAACATGGGCTTCAACCGCATGGCACGCGAGCTGGCCAAGCTGGAAGAAGACCGCGCGGTGATGCTGGCCGGCATTTCGCACGACCTGCGCACGCCGCTGGCCCGCCTGCGGCTCGAGGCCGAGATGAGCGTGCAGGACGAAGAGGCCAAGAACAACATGGCACTCGACATCGACCAGCTCGACGCCATCATCGACAAGTTCATGGACTACTCACGGCCGGGCGAGGTGCGGCTGTCGCCAGTGCACCTGAGCGGCGTCGTGGACCGTGAGATCGCCGCGTTCCGCGACCCGACCAACATCCGCATCACCTCGCGGGTGGCGATCGACACCAAGGTGCTGGCCGACGACACCGAGCTGGGCCGCGTGCTGCAGAACCTGTTCGAGAACGCGCGCCGCTATGGCCGCAGCGCCGACTCCGGCATCGCCGAGGTGGAGATCACCTACGCCCGCGAAGGCCCGTGGGTGGCGCTCAGCATCCGTGACCGTGGCCCGGGCGTCGACCCGAAGAAGCTCGCGCAGCTGACCACGCCGTTCTTCCGCGGCGATGCCGCCCGCACCGCCGCGACCGGCGCCGGCCTGGGCCTGGCGATCGTCGAGAAAGCCATGCAGCGCATGGGCGGCACGCTGGAGCTGGGCAACGCCACCGAAGGCACCGGCATGGTGGCGCGCATCCGGCTCAAGCGGGCGCTGTGAGCGGCAGCCTCGGGAATCGACGTCCGCTGCCATCCACGCCTCGCGAGGCCAACCATCCCGGACTCGGTGACGCTTCAGCCTGATGACCTACGCCGACCTCACGATCCGTGACCGCAATCCCGTGAAGCGCTGGTTGCAAAGGCAGCGGCTCGCCGACGCGCTCAAGGTGTTGCGCGCCGAACCCGCTGGGAATCGGCTGCGCATCCTGGATTTCGGTGCCGGCAATGGTGAGCTCGTCCGACAAATGCCAGGCATCGCCTCCATCGAAGCCTGGGTCTATGAGCCCGCCCCTGCACTGATGGCGGAGGCCCGGGAGAACCTGGCCGGCGTCGACACAGTGAGGTTCGTGCAAGACCTCGATTCCGTCGAGCCGGGCACCTTCGATTACGTGTTCTGCCTGGAGGTCTTCGAGCACTTGCCCGAGCAGGAAACCACCGAGGCCTTGCAGGCCATTCACCGCTTGTTGACGCGCGACGGCCGCGCCGTGATCGGTGTGCCCCACGAACTGTTCCTGCCGGCCCTGTTCAAGGGGCTTTTCCGCATGGCTCGCCGCCATGGTGACTTCGACGCCCGAGCCGACCACATTTTCTCGGCGCTTGTGGGCCGTCCGCCTTCGGACCGACCGATCGCCGAGATCTTCCCGGGGGCCCGCTTCCACCTTCATCACCTGGGCTTCGACCATCGCGCACTGCAGCGCAGGCTTCGAGAACCGTTCGAGCTGCTCGATCGGTACTTCAGTCCATTCCCGATCCTGGGTGCCGCCCTCAACTCAGAGGTTTACTTCGTGCTCGGGAAAGCACCTGTCGACGCGGCCGCTGGGCGCCGCGCTCAGCGGTAGACCAGGCACACGGCCCGGGTCTCGATCGATTCGCCTCGCCCCACCGGCCCCATTTTTTCGGCCGTCTTGGCCTTCACATTGATCTGATCGAGGTCGAGCGCGAGTGCCTGTGCCAGCCGCAGGCGCATCGCCAGGATGTGCGGCGCCATCTTCGGCGCCTGGGCGGTGATGGTGCTGTCGATGTTGCCGATCTGCCATCCCGCCGCGCGCACACGCCGTGCTGCCTCAGCCAGCAGCGCCACCGAATCCGCACCGCGAAACTGCTCGTCGGTGTCGGGGAAATGCTGGCCGATGTCGCCCATCGCGACCGAACCGAACAGCGCATCGGTGATTGCATGCGACAGCGCATCGGCGTCGGAATGCCCGAGCAGGCCGTGGGTGTGCGGGATGTGCACGCCGCCGAGGATCAAGGGGCGGCCGACCACAAGCGCATGCGTGTCCCAGCCTTCGCCGATGCGAAATGCAGGGCCCTTCATCGGTTTGTTCATTGCGCAGCTTTCAGGATCGGGTCAGCGGGTTCGCAACAGGCGCTCGGCCAGTGCGAAGTCGGGAGGAAAGGTCACCTTGAAGTTTTCCGACGGACAGCGCACCAGCCGCGGTGCATGACCCAGCGCCTCGATGGCGCTGGCCTCATCGGTGACAGGGGTACCCCGCTGCGCGGCCGCCGCGAGCGCCTCGCGCAGCAGGCCGATGCGAAACATCTGCGGTGTCTGCGCCTGCCAGGTCGACGCCCGATCGACCGTGGCCGAGACGCGGCCCGCCTGTTCGCGCTTCAGCGTGTCGGCCACCGGCAGCGCCAGCAAGCCACCGGTGTCGTCGTTCACGCACGCGTCGATCAGCGCATCGACCCATTCGGGGCGGATCAGGCACCGTGCCGCATCGTGCACCAGCACCCAGTCGGTGGGCTGCGCACCGCGTTCGGCGAGTGCGTGAAGCCCCACGGCCACGCTGTCCGCGCGTGTGGCGCCGCCCGTGCGCGTGACCCAGCCGTCGAACTGCGGAACGCGAGACTCGAACAGCACGTCGCCCGGACTCAGCACCACCAGCACCCGGTGCAGGCGAGCCACCTGTTGCAGTGCCGCCAAGGTGTGCCCGACCACCGTGCCGCCGGCCAGTGCTTCGTACTGCTTCGGGCCGGCCGTGCCTGCGCGCTCACCGACACCGGCACAGGGCACCAGGCCATACAGACGGGGCGAGGCACGCTGCGGTTCGAGGGTGGGAGCGGTGTGGGGCATTGGGGGTTGGAACGAGCGCGAATTCTATAATTCGCAGCTGTTTCGCCCCGGGGGTATCGTCTCGCGGGGCGCTTTGCTTTTTGCGCCACGCACCCCGTGCAGACACCCTCGATCGCCGCCGGCAAACGCCACACCCTGCCCCGCCCACTCGGGTCTGCCGACGCGCTGCTGCTGGCCCGCCATGCCCAGGCACAAGCCGCTCAGAAGCGCCTGACGGCCATCATCACCGCCGAGCCGGCCGACACGCAACGCCTCGAAGGTGAGCTGGCCTTTTTCGCGCCCGAGCTGCGCATCGCTGTCTTCCCCGACTGGGAAACACTGCCCTACGACACCTTCTCGCCACACCAGGATTTGATCTCCGAACGGCTGGCCACGCTGTGGCGGTTGTTGAAAGCGCACAAGGACGGCGACCTCGACGTGGTGCTGATGCCCGCCTCGACCGCGCTGGTGCGCCTCGCCCCCCCGAGCTTCCTGGCCGCCTACACCTTTCACTTCAAGCAGAAGGAAAAGCTCAACGAGGTGGCGCTGAAGTCGCAGCTGACGCTGGCCGGCTACCAGCATGTGAGCCAGGTGGTCTCGCCCGGCGAGTACGCGGTGCGCGGCGGTCTGATCGATCTGTTCCCGATGGGCTCGCTGGTGCCTTACCGCGTCGACCTGTTCGGTGACGAGGTCGATTCGATCCGCACCTTCGACCCCGACAGCCAGCGCAGCCTGTACCCGGTGCCCGAGGTGCGGCTGCTGCCCGGCCGCGAGTTCCCGATGGACGAAGACGCGCGCACCGCCTTCCGTGCCCGCTGGCGCGAACGCATCGAGGGCGACCCGACCAAGGTGCGGCTGTACAAGGACATCGCCACCGGCATCGCGACCGCCGGCATCGAGTACTACCTGCCGCTGTTCTTCGACCAGACGGCAACGATCTTCGAATACCTGGCGGGCGACACCCGAGCCGACACCGACCGCTCGGCCGCGCTGGTGCTGCATGGCGAAGTCGACGAGGCGCTGAAGCGCTTCTGGACCGACACCCGCGAGCGGCACCGCTTCCTGCAGCACGACCGCGAGCGGCCGATCCTGCCGCCGGAAGACCTGTTCCTGAAGTCGGACGATTTCTTCACGCTGGCCGGTGCGCACGCGACGCTGAGCCTGCGCGGCCGCAGCACCGAAGGCGCAGCCGAGACCGCGTGGGCGCGGCCGCTGCCCGACCTCAGCGTCGACCGCGGCGCCCCCGAGCCGCTGAAGAAATTGCAGGTGCATGTCGGCACCACCTCCCACCGTGTGCTGATCGTTGCCGAAACGCAGGGCCGCCGCGAGAGCCTGCTGGAGCTGCTGCGCGACAGCCGCATCGAGCCCCCGAGCGTGGCGTCGTTGGCCGAATTCCAGGCCGGCGACGAACGCTTCGCGATTGCGGTGGCCCCGATGGCCGAAGGCTTCTTCTGGACCGAAACAGAAGAGCAGGTCGCCATTGAATTCGTCACCGAGACCGAGCTGTTCGCTACCTCGCCCACTGCACGCCGGCGTCGCAAGCAGGAGCAGGTCAGCGACGTCAATGCGCTGATCAAGGACCTGTCGGAGCTGAAGGTCGGCGACCCGGTGGTGCACATCAACCACGGCATCGGGCGCTACGTCGGCTTGCGCAACATCGATCTGGGCGACGGCGACAGCGAGTTCCTGCATCTCGAGTACGCCGACAAGGCGACGCTGTACGTGCCGGTGGCGCAGCTGCACCTGATCAGCCGCTACACCGGCGTCAGCGCCGAAGAGGCGCCGCTGCACCGGTTGGGGTCCGGTCAATGGGAAAAGGCCAAGCGCAAGGCCGCCGAGCAGGTGCGCGACACCGCCGCGGAATTGCTGAACCTGTACGCCCGCCGCGCGGCGCGCGAGGGCTACGCCTTCCGCTTCTCGGCGCACGACTACGAGGCCTTCGCGGCCAGCTTCGGCTTCGAGGAAACACCCGACCAGAAGGCCGCCATCCACGCGGTGATCCAGGACATGGTGAGCCCGAAGCCGATGGACCGGCTGGTCTGCGGCGACGTCGGTTTCGGCAAGACCGAGGTGGCCTTGCGGGCCGCCTTCGTGGCGGTCACCGGTGGCAAGCAGGTCGCGATCCTGGCACCCACCACGCTGCTGGCCGAGCAGCACTACCAGAACATTGCCGACCGCTTCGGCAAGTGGCCGATCAAGGTGGCCGAGATGTCGCGCTTCCGCTCGGCCAAGGAAATCAAGCAGGCGCTCGAAGGGCTGGAAGACGGCACGATCGACATCGTCGTCGGCACCCACAAGCTGCTGAGCCAGAACACCAAGTTCAAGCGCCTGGGTCTGCTGGTGATCGACGAGGAACATCGCTTCGGCGTGCGCCACAAGGAGGCGATGAAGGCGCTGCGCGCCGAGGTCGATGTGCTGACGCTGACCGCGACGCCGATCCCGAGAACCTTGGGCATGGCCCTGGAAGGGCTGCGCGACCTGAGCGTGATCGCCACTGCGCCGCAGCGGCGGCTGGCCATCAAGACCTTCGTGCGCAGCGAGTCCAGCGGCACGATCCGCGAGGCGGTGCTGCGCGAACTCAAACGCGGCGGGCAGGTGTACTTCCTGCACAACGAGGTCGAGACGATCGAGAACCGGCGCGACAAGCTGGTCGAGCTGCTGCCCGAAGCACGCATCGCGATCGCGCACGGACAGATGCCGGAACGCGAGCTGGAAAAGGTGATGCGCGATTTCGTCGCACAGCGCCACAACGTGCTGCTGTGCTCGACCATCATCGAGACCGGCATCGACGTGCCCAGCGCCAACACCATCGTGATCAGCCGCGCCGACAAGTTCGGCCTGGCGCAGCTGCACCAGCTGCGTGGCCGCGTCGGTCGTTCGCATCACCAGGCCTATGCCTACCTGCTGGTGCCCGATGTCGAAGGCCTCACCAAGCAGGCGCAGCAGCGGCTGCAGGCCATTCAGGACATGGAAGAGCTCGGTTCGGGCTTCTACCTCGCGATGCACGACCTGGAAATCCGCGGCGCTGGCGAGGTGCTGGGCGAGAACCAGAGCGGCAACATGATGGAAGTCGGCTTCCAGCTCTACAACGAGATGCTGGCCGAGGCGGTGCGCTCGCTCAAGGCTGGCAAGGAGCCCGATCTGTTGTCGCCGCTCGCCGTGACCACCGAGATCAACCTGCACGCACCGGCGCTGTTGACCACCGACTACTGCGGCGATGTCCACACCCGCTTGAGCTTGTACAAACGGTTGGCCTCGGCAAACAAGAACGAGCAGATCGACGCGATGTTGGAGGAGATCACCGACCGCTTCGGCAAACTGCCGCCACAGGGCCAAACGCTGTTCGATGTACACCGGCTGCGGGTGCTGGCCAAGCCGTTCGGCGTCAGCAAGATCGATGCGGCACCGAATCTGATGGTGATCAGCTTCCGCCCCAACCCGCCGATCGATGCGATGAAGATCATCGAGCTGGTGCAGAAGAACCGGCACATCAAGCTCGCCGGCAACGACAGGCTGCGCATCGAACGCGTCATGCCCGAAGCGAAAGACCGCGCGCAGCTGATCCGCGAGGTGCTGCGCGCGCTCGGCAAGCCGACATCGGGCGAGGCCGTGCTCGCACCGCAAGCCCGGTGACCGGGCGCCGCAACTTCAGTTGCGGCTAAGGCGCTCCCCGTACTGTCGGCACGAACGCCACGCTGGCGCCATCCGGGCCAGCGCAGGGCGGGAATCAACGTGGACCGCCTGGCTTCTAGCTACTCGCGATTCGCGCAGGAGCCGACTCGCATGCCCTCCCGAACGACGCATCCCGACACGCCGACGGTCAGTCACTTCGCCGTCATGGGCGGCGTTCTCGCCTTCGGGGCAGTGACCTGCCTGGCCCAGTACCTGAGCAAGACTCCCGCGTCGCAAACCGGCTCTGCCGTTCAGCTCGCGACCGACGCCGCCGTGGTGTTTGGCGTGGGATGGTCCTGGTTCCAGATTTCCATCGGCAGTGCGCAGAGCCGTGCGATCGGATGCTGGGTGGTGGCCATCGGCGCGATGCTGCTGTTCGGCGCGGTTCAGTTCAGGGATCAGTTCCTCGCCAGTGCCGTCATCGACGACGAATGGCTGCTCGACATGCCCATGTGGGCCGCCGTGAGCGCCCTCGTCGGGGCGGCGATCAGCAGTCAGCGCCGGCGCCCCTGGGCCTGGCGCCTGTGGCTGTTCGGGGCCGGCATCCAAAGCGGGTTCGTGGTCCTTCATCTGTGCTGGAGTCGCCTGGCATTCCCGCCGGCCCTGTCGGCCACGGACATCGCTGCGCTGGGCGAGTGGAGCGAGCTGCTGAGCATCGCGTCCTACGTCGTCGCGCTGGTCGTGCTCGGGACCGTTGAGCCACAGGCATCGGCGCCACGGATTGCGCTCCCGCTGGCGCTCGGGGCCGAGGCCAGGCGCATCTACCAGCAGGCCCGTCTCTTTCGCAGCGCGCGCTACCCGCCCACGCGGCTGGCCTTCGTTCCGGGCTTTCGGTCGCTGCTGCTCGCTGCGGTGTGCCTGTGGCTGGTCGCCACCGTCGGGCCGCTCGTGCGACGGTCCTCCAGGAAGACCCTGCGCGCCCAGCTCGGCGATCTGCTGGTGCTGACCTTTCGCGACGACTTCGATCCATTGGCGTACTACCTGCAGGACCTATACCGGGTGGGTGGGCGCGACGAGGCGGCCTACTACCTCACCCGGCACGAAACCAAGAACGGCCTGCTGTGCGTGCTGAACCGCATGAGGCCGCAACCAGCGGTGGCCACGGAGATGAAGGACAAGCAGGTGTTCGCCGTCCGATGCCAGCAGGAGGGCCTGGCCGCGGTGCCGACGCTGCTGATCAGCGCGCACGCGAAGCTCAGCATGCTGGCACCGAGGGATGCACTCGACTGCGACCTGTTCTGCAAGCCGATCCGAGGCCGTGGCGCGCGCGGCACCTTGATGTTTCGGCGTGTCGCACCCGAGCGCTATCGATCTGCCGATGGCACGGAAATCGATCTCGATGCGCTGCTTGAGCGCCTGCGCGTCATCGGCACCACCGTGCCGATGATCGTGCAACCGAGGTTGGTCAACCACCCTGAGATCGCCGATCTGGCAGATCAGTCGCTGGTGGCGCTGCGGGTGCTGACCTGCCTGGACAGCGAGGGCCGACCGGTGGCGACCCACGGGCTGCTGCGCATGCTGGGCAAGCTGGAGCCGCGCTGGCAACGTCAGGACGAATACGCCTGCCCGATCGAGATGGACAGCGGCCGGCTCGGCCGGATCGTCAGTGACCGGCTGGGCCAATGCAGCGTTCGCCACACGCACCACCCGGTCACGGGGCATCAGGTGAGTGGGCGGGTGCTGAGCGCCTGGCCCAAGATCCAGGCGTTGGCCGTGGCGGCGCACCGTGCCTTTCCACATCGGGTACTGATCGGATGGGACATCGCCCTCACCCCGGCAGGTCCCGTGCTGCTGGAGGGAAACAACAGCCCTGACGTGATGTTTCCGCAGCGGGCCTACGGCGAGGGATTCGGCCGCGGGCCGCTGGCGCCGTTGCTGGCATCGCATCTCGCCGTGCTGGCACGCCAGCACGGCGTCTGAACCGCACGGCCGCAGACGGTCGGTGCCGGGGGCGCCGGCCGTCTGGCGCGTATCGTCTGTCGAGAACTGACGAAAATATCGCCCGCAAGCGCCACCCACAACCGAGATGTTCATGAGCAATCCCCCCGGCCTCACCTTGCGTGGTGTCACGCCCCCCCTGCGGCTCGCCGACTTCAAGCTGATCGCGTTCGACATGGACTCGACGCTGATCAACATCGAGTGCGTCGACGAGATCGCCGACGCGGCCGGCCGCAAGGCCGAGGTGGCCGCGATCACCGAGGCCGCCATGCGTGGCGAGATCACCGACTACAAGGACAGCCTGCGCCGGCGGGTCGCGCTGCTGCGCGGCGTCACGGTCGCGCACATGGAGCAGGTCTACGTCGAACGGCTGCAACTCAACCCGGGCGCCGAGGCGCTGGTGACCGCGTGCAAGGCGGTGGGCATGAAGGTGCTGCTGGTGTCGGGGGGCTTCACCTACTTCACCGACCGCATCCGCGACCGGCTCGGCATCGATTTCACCCGCTCCAACGTGCTGGAGATCGAGCCCGGCGCCAACTGCGGGCAGCTCACAGGCCGCATGGTCGATCAGCCCTGGGGCGACATCTGCGATGGCGCCGAAAAGCGCAAGATGCTGCTGGAGACCTGCGCGCAGCTCGGCATCAGCCCGTCACAGGCGATCGCGATGGGTGACGGCGCCAACGACCTGCCGATGATGGGTGTGGCGGGGCTGTCGGTGGCCTACCACGCGAAGCCTGCAGTGCGCGAGCAGGCGATGGTCGCGATCGACAGCGGCGGGCTCGACCGGCTGCTGGAGGTGGTGCGTCCCTGAAGGCTGAAGAGCACCGTCACCAGGTGCGCAGATCGGACACCCGCTCGACGATCGCGGCATACAGGTCGCGCGTGGAGGCGATCGCGGCATCCTGCATCTGCTGCGCGCTCAGCACCTGGCCATTCGCGCCCTCCAGTGCGCGGGTGGCGGTGGTGCTGGCCACCACGGTCGGCGCATAGCCCAGGTTGAAGCCGCCATGCGCGGTCGAGTTGATGCACATGTGCGTCATGAAGCCGGCCAGCATGATCTTCTGGAGGCCCATCGCCTTGAGCCGCTCGTCCAGGTCGGTCTGCACGAAGGAATTGGGGTAGTGCTTGGTGATCACCGGCTCGCCGGCGATGGGGCCCACCTCGTCGGCGATCGCACCGATCGCCGCGCCGATGTCGTACGGCGAGCCCGCACCGCCGTCGTGCTGAATGTGGAACACCGGCACCTTCAAGTCACGCGCGATCTCCAGCAGTTTCGCGGCTTCGGCAATCGCCTGCTCGACGCCGCTCAGGCGCATCACACCTTGGCGGTAGGTGTTCTGCAGGTCGATCATGATCAGCGCCGAATCGTGCAGTTGCCCCGGCTCCTGGCCCAGGCCGACGATGTCTCTGAGGGATGGGGATGCAGCGGTCATGGCGATGTTCCTGTGAATGGGAAGGGTGAAGGCTCAGGGTGCGGTCAGCAGCACGACGATGCCGTCTTCGTCGGCCACCAGCCACTCGCCGGGCCGCACGGTGATGCCCTGGATCGACAGCACGCCATCGCGCAGACCCTGGTTCTTGCGATCGGTGGGCATGGGCATCAGCGCGAGCGCCCGGATGCCCAGTTCGGTGGCCGCCAGCTCGGCGCTGTCGCGCACGCAGCCATCGACGACGATGCCGGCCCAGCCATTGGCCGCCGCGGAGGCCGCGATGTTGCCGCCCACCAGCGCGCGCCGCAGCGAGCCGCCGCCATCGACGACCAGCACGCGCCCACCGCCCGGCGCCTCCAGCGCGGCCTTGACGGCGGTGTTGTCCTCGAAGCATTTGACCGTGCTGATCGGCCCGGCGAACCGGGTGCGCCGGCCATAACTGTTGAACACTGGTGGCAGCACGCGAAACGAGCCGGAGCTGTCGTGCTTGTGCAGATCGCAGAGGTCGCAGGTTCTGGGGATGCTGCCGGCCTCAGCGGCCGTTGACGCGCGGCTTGAACTCATGGCGGACTCCTGGGGTGCGGGCCTGCCACTGTGCCACGCCCAGGCCGTCTCGAAGCGGCCTCAGGCCGTCGCCGCAGAGGCCACTGACCGGTTCGCGCGTTGGCGCTGGATGCCCGCCCCGACCACCGCCGCAGACGCCACGCCCACGGTCAGCGCCAGCGCCGAGCCGTAGAACACCGCCGACGGCGAGCCATGGTCGAGCAATGCCCCGAAGACCGGCGCGGCCGTGGCAAAGCCCAGATCCAGGCCCGAATACACCATGCCGTACACACGACCGGTGGCGCCCGGTGGCGCGGCCTGCTTGATCAGCATGTCGCGTGAGGGGCCGGCCAGCCCCGTGCCGAAGCCTGCCACGGCGGTGAGCACCACCGCCGCCATGCCCGGCAACACCCCACTGCCCACCAGCACCAGCAGTGCCGCCGACGCCAGCAGACAGAAGCTGATGATCTTTTCGAGCCGTTCGCTGCGCGAGGCCAGAAAGCCCCCGATGACGATGCCCACGGCGCCGAACAGCATGTAGCCGCTGACGACCAGCGAGGTCAGCGTGAGCGGTAACCCGGAGAGCTGGTGCAGCGCCGGGCTCGCGAAACTCTGGATGGCGCTCAGCGCACAGGTCGACCAGAAGAAAAACGAGAAGCACATCCACACCGAGGGCAGGCGCAGGAAAGCCATCGGGTGCTCGGGCACCATGGGCTTGCCACCTGTCCCGGCCATGGCAGGCACCGGCGCCCACTCGCCCTGGCGGTCGTCGATCGCGTCGCGCTGCCACCACAGGATCGCCATCACGCACAGCACCATCACCGAGGCGCAGGCGGCAGCCACTCGCCAGGAGCCCGTGGCGGCGGTCAGCCCGGTCAGGAACAGCGGCGCTGCGGCCCAGCCCAGATTGCCGGTCAGGCCGTGCGTGCTGAAGGCATGCCCCAGACGCGCGGCTGAGACACGCCGGTTCAGGATGGTGAAGTCGGCCGGATGGAAAGGACAGTTGCCCAGCCCGGCGAGCGCGGCGGCCAGCATCAGGCCGCTGTAGCCGGTGGCCAGCGACACCGCCACGCCAGCCAATGCGAAGCACGACAGCGCGGCAAACAGCACCGGCCGCGCCCCGGTGCGGTCGACGACGAAGCCGGCCAGCGCCTGACCGATGCCGGAAATCACGAAGAAGGTGGTGACCAGCAGGCCCAGTTCGGCGTAGCTGAATCCGAAATCGCGGATGAACAGCGGAAAGAGCGGCGGCAACAACAGGTGAAAGAAGTGCGAGGTGCCATGGGCCAGACCGACCAGGCCGATCGTGCGGACATCTTGTCGCAAGGTGACGGCGTCGGCTGCAGGGTTCGAGGCGGTGGAGGTCATCACAGGCATCGTTGACGTCGGCAGTGGGCCGACCGAGGAGGGTCAATGTAGTGTCATCCTGTGCGTCGCAGTGACGATAGTCAGACAATGGTTGTCGTGATCCGGACAAGCTGAGTCACGACACCCCAACCCGTCGTCGGGAGGACAGATGAAAGCACCCCGCGCGAAACGGCATGTCAGCGTGCCGCCGATCGACCCGCAGGTCTATGCGCCCACCGCCGCGCGCCCGCTGCGCGCCAAGCTGCGCCATCTGGCGGCCGACACCCAGGTCGAGCCGCACAGCCACACGTGGGCGCAGATCGCGATGTCGAGCAAGGGGGTGATCCGCATGACCGCCGGCGACAGCACCTACCTGGTGCCGCCGCAGCGCGCGCTGTGGATCCCTCCGGGTGTCGAGCATGTGGTCACCGTGGTCGAGGACGCCGATCTGCGCACCCTCTACCTGCACCAGGACAGCGAGCACCACGGCCCACTGCGAACCGCGGACAGCGATGGCGCCTGGCGGCAATGCCGGGTGCTCGAAGCCTCGAGCCTGCTGCAGGAGTTGGTGGCGCACCTGCCGCTGGAGCCTGGCAACGGCCCGTCGACCGAGCGCGAACGCTGCATCGGGCACCTGGTGCAAGACGAGCTGGCCCATGCCCGCCCGGTGCGCCTGGGCATCGATCTGCCGCGCGACAAGCGGCTGCGGGCGCTGTGCGAAAGCGTGCTCGAAGACCCGGCCCGCTGGGTCACGCTGGACGATGCGGCGCGCCATGTCGGCGCCAGCGCGCGCACCATCGCACGCTTGTTCCGCGCCGAGCTGGACACCACCTTCGTGCAGTGGCGGCAGCAGGTGCTGCTGGCGCGCGCCCTGTCGATGGCCGCCCGCAAGTTGCCAATGAGCACGATTGCCGCCGAGCTCGGCTACACCAGCGCGAGCGCTTTCAGCGCGATGGTCAAACGCTCGGTCGGGATGTCGCCCAGCCGCCTGCTGGGGTGAGACGGCATGCGCAGCAAGACGGTTTGCCCACCCGCGCGCGGGCCGCGGATCGGCGCGACGCGGGGCGGCCCGGCCATCGATAATGTCGTAGCAACGCGCGATCAACCAATGCACCCTGACGCGCCCCTCCCCTCTTTGGCCCCTGCCTCCGCATGACCCAGGTCCTCTACGATTTCACCCGCCAGGACGCACGTGGTGCCAGTTGCACCGCGCAAGCCTGGGCCAAGGTGCCGGCGGCACTGACACCCCCTGAGCGCAGTGCCCTGAAGGCCCGCGCGGCGGCACTGCTGAAGCAGCACAACGCGGTGCTGGTCGCCCACTACTACGTCGATGGCGACTTGCAGGACCTGGCACTGGAGACCGGCGGCTGCGTGGCCGACTCGCTGGAAATGGCGCGCTTCGGCCGCGACCACGCGAGCCAGACGCTGGTGGTCGCCGGCGTGCGCTTCATGGGCGAGAGCGCGAAGATCCTGAGCCCGGCCAAGCGGGTGCTGATGCCTGATCTCGATGCGACCTGCTCGCTCGACCTCGGCTGCCCGGCCGACGCATTCGCGCAGTTCTGCGACGCCCACCCGGACCGCACCGTGGTCGTCTACGCCAACACCAGCGCGGCGGTGAAGGCCCGTGCCGACTGGATGGTGACCAGCTCCTGCGCGCTGGCGATCGTGCAGCACCTGAAAGACCAAGGCCAGAAGGTGCTGTGGGCACCCGATCGGCACCTCGGCCGCTACATCCAGCAACACACTGGCGCCGACATGCTGATGTGGAACGGCGAGTGCATCGTGCACGACGAGTTCAAGGGCCTCGAGCTGGAACTGCTGAAGGCGCAACACCCCGAGGCCAAGGTGCTGGTGCACCCCGAGTCGCCCGAGGCGGTGGTGAAGCTGGCCGATGTGGTCGGCTCGACCACGCAGTTGCTGAACGCGGTGACGACGATGGACGCCCCCACCTTCATCGTCGCGACCGACAACGGCCTGATGCACCGCATGCGCCAGCTCGCGCCAACCAAGACACTGCTCGAAGCACCGACGGCTGGCGACAGCGCCACCTGCAAGAGCTGCGCGCACTGCCCATGGATGGCGATGAACGCGCTGCAGGGTGTCATCGACTGCCTGGAATCCGGCCGTGGCGAGATCACCGTGGACGAGCCGGTGCGCAGCCAGGCGCTGGGCTGCATCGACCGGATGCTGGCCTACGTGAAGGCGAACCCGACAGCCACCCAGAAGCCGGGTCTGGTGCCGCACCTCGGCGCGGCCTGACCCCAGTTGATGTTCGACTCCAACGAAAGCCTGGACGAGGCACGCACGCGCAATGTGCGCGAGGCGCTGCGCGAAGACATCGGCCAGCGCGACTGGACCGCCGAGCTGGTGCCCGCTGAGCAGCGGGTGGCCGCGCGGGTGCTGGTGCGTGAAGAGGCCGTGCTGTGCGGGCGCGACTGGTTCGATGCCTGTGTGCTGGCACTGGACCCCGGCGCGCGCATCACCTGGCATGCGGCTGAGGGCGCGTTGATGGCGCCGAACACGCTGGTCTGCCACATTGAATCGAACGCCCGCGCGCTGCTGTCGGCCGAACGCCCGGCGCTGAACTTCCTGCAACTGCTCTCGGGCACGGCGACGCTGACGCGACGCTTTGTCGATGCGATCGCCGGGGTCTCTCCCAACCCGCGCGGCTGCGTGATCCTCGACACCCGCAAGACGCTGCCCGGCCTGCGGCAGGCGCAGAAATACGCAGTGCGCGCCGGTGGCGGCCAGAACCAGCGAATGGCGCTGTGGCACGGCATCCTGATCAAGGAAAACCACATTGCAGCCGCCGGCGGCATCGGCGCCGTGCTGCGCAACGCGCAGGCGCTGAACGCGGGCGTGGCCATCCAGATCGAGGTCGAATCGCTGGCGCAGCTGGCCGAGGCACTGGCGGCGGGCGCGGTCAGCGTGCTGCTCGACAACTTCGATCTGACCGGCATGCGTGAAGCGGTGGCACTGAATGCCGGTCGCGCACTGCTGGAGGTCTCGGGCGGCGTGCAACTTGACCAGGTGCGCGAGATCGCGGCCACCGGCGTCGACCGCATCTCGATCGGCCGGCTGACCAAGGACGTGCGGGCCACCGATTACTCGATGCGGGTGCTCAACACGCTCTGACCCGGTGCCAGCCCAGTGCCGCACGCCCAACTGGGCGGCACTTACGGCGCTATTTCGAGGCTGGGCCGGCCGCGGTGACTGGAAACTGGCGCCTCAGCTCCACGGGGGAGCGGAGACTGCCATGAGCACCGTTTTCGACACGATCCACAACCACCATGAACGCGCGGTCTTCGACGCGGTGCAGGCCGCGGCACCTCGCTTTGCGCACCTGAGCGATCCGCAGATCCAGGCCGACGTGGCCTGCGTGGCGCTGAACCGGCTGCCTCCGCGCTACATCCGCCACGGCGTCGATTTCTCGTTCTACCTGACCGAGCGCGAGCGCAACGAGAACGAGCTGGCCATCAACGAGGCCGTTGATTTCGCCTACCAGTTCGTGCAGGCCAAGGTGGCCATGCGCGCACGACGCTGAAAGATGCGATCAGACGCTGATGCCGCGGGTCTTCGGCTTCTTGCCAGCGGCCGCACTGCGCATCAGCACCGTCGGGAAACTGACGGGCAAGGCATACGGGTAGTCGCGGCTGTAGTGCAGCCCGCGGCTCTCGTGGCGCATCAGCGCCGAACGCACGATCAGCTCGGCGCAATCGACCAGGTTGCGCAGCTCCAGCAGGTCGCGGTTCACGCGGAAGCTGCCGTAGTAGTCGTCGATCTCACTGCGCAGCAGCTTGATGCGGTGCAGCGCACGCTGCAGCCGCTTGGTGGTGCGCACGATGCCGACGTAGTTCCACATCAGCAACCGCAGTTCGTCCCAGTTGTGCGCGATGACGACCTGCTCGTCGGCGTTCTCGACCTGGCTTTCGTCCCAGGCCGGCAACGACGGCTCGCGGCGCTCGATCTGCGCCTCGATGTCCAGCGCGCAGGTGCGCCCCAGCACCACGCATTCGAGCAGCGAGTTGCTGGCCAGCCGGTTGGCGCCGTGCAGGCCGGTGTAGGTGGTTTCGCCGACCGCATACAGGCCCGGCAGATCGGTGCGGCCATGCAGGTCGGTGACCACACCGCCGCAGGTGTAGTGCGCGGCCGGCACCACCGGAATCGGTTGCCGCGCGATGTCGATGCCGAGTGCCAGACAGCGCGCATGGATGGTCGGGAAATGTTCTTTCAGAAACGCCTCGCCGAGGTGGGTGGCGTCGAGCCACACGTGGTCGAGGCCATGCCGCTTCATCTCGAAGTCGATCGCGCGGGCGACGATGTCGCGCGGCGCCAGCTCCATGCGCTCGTCGTGCGCCGCCATGAAGCGCTTGCCACCCGGATCGCCCGGCCCCAGGCTCGGCAGCTTCAGGTGGGCGCCCTCGCCGCGCAGCGCCTCGGTGATCAGGAAGCTGCGCTCCTGCGGGTGGTACAGGCAGGTCGGGTGGAACTGGATGAACTCCATGTTGCCGATGCGGCAGCCCGCGCGCCAGGCCATCGCGATGCCGTCGCCGGTCGCGGTGTCGGGATTGCTCGTGTACCGATACACCTTGCCGACACCGCCGGTGGCCAGCACCACCGCGCGCGCAGGCAGTGTCTCGACACGCTGGCGATCGATGTCGAGTGCGTAGACACCGTAGCAGCGCGGCGGCTCGTCGCGCTTGAGTTGTCGCGAGGTGATCACGTCGACCGCCATCCAGCGTTCGCGCATGTCGATGTTCGGGTGGCGCTTGACCTCGTCGAGCAGCACGTCGTGGATCGCCTTGCCGGTCGCATCGGCCGCATGCGCGATGCGGCGCACCGCATGGCCGCCTTCGCGCGTCAGGTGCAGTCCCAGCGGGCCGTCGGGGTCGGCCGAAAAAGGCACCCCACGCTCGACCAGCCAGGCGATCGCCTCGGCACTGTGCTGCGCGATGAACCGCGCGGTGTGCTCGTCGACCAGGCCCGCGCCCGCATCCTGGGTATCGCGCACATGGGAATCGATGCTGTCGTCGTCGCCCAGCACGCCGACGATGCCCCCCTGGGCCCACGCCGTCGCCGCCTCGTCGAGGTTGCGCTTGGCCAGCACCACGACCGGGTGTTCGGCCGCCAGGTGCAGCGCCACCGTCAGGCCGGCCAGGCCCGCACCGATGATGACCACCGGCAGCGCGTCGGTCGCCGGATCAGCGGGGGACATGGCAGTCGGCACGATGCCGCCAGCAGAGGAAATGAGGGCTCGATGACATCGATCGATTCTATCGACGCCCCTGTCACCAGACCGCCCGTCCCCGGGCGCGGCCTCGAGGGGGTGGCTTCCGCTGCGCGACTGTGCCAGCATCCGCCTCACTCACCCATCGACCTTGCGACGAGGGCCCCATGAGCAATTACAGCAGCCGCACCGGCAACCCCTATCCCGACTACCGCGAGACCGCACCGATGGAAAACGACGGCTGGGAATCGACCCGCGCACAGACCGCGCTGGCGACCCAGGTGATGAACCGCGAAGAACTGGAGCGTGCCGCGACGCAGCAGGACATCGGCCGGGCCGTCGACAACCACGTGCGCGAACTGTTCGTTTCCTGCGCACCCGGCGAGGCACTGCAACAGCAGTTCGAGCACCTGCGGCCGGATTTCGTCGCCGTTCACGATCTCGGCACCCGCTCGTCGCGGCAGCTGCTGCGCGGCATCGCTGCCGCCTGCAGCCGCCCGGTGCACAAACTGATGCTGCGCCGGCAGGGCCAGGGCACACCGCTGGCCTCCATCGACTATGTCGATGTGCCGCTGACGGCGCAGCAGGTCCTGCGGCTCTATTCGACCGACGTCGCCGACACCAGCGATGCGGCCACGGCCCACGGTGTCGCGCGCACGCTGCTGGCCTTCAGCCAGCTCGGCGTGATGATGGTCGGCTCGTTGCCGGCTGCCACCCTGAACACCACCTTGCGGCCCTGGCATGAAGAAGTGATTCGCAGCCCCTGGCACAACCGCCAGCTGCTGCTGCTGCCGCTGACCAACAACGCCACGCTGGTCGCACAAGGCCAGGAAATGGTGCGCGGCACCGCCATCACGCTGCGCACGACACCGGTGGTCACGCGGCCGGCCGACGCCTGGAACTTCATCAACGGCACCTGGAATCGCATGCGCGGCACGGCCGCTGCGCCTGGACCCACCCCCGCGCCAGCACGCACAGCCTCGGCGGCACCCGCACCGGTCCGCACCCCGGCGTCACAAGACACCGTGCCGATGGGCATCGACAGCACCGCGTTCGCACCCACCAACATGCTGCCGCTGCGGCCCATGCCTGATGTGTTGTCCAAGCCGGAACCGATGCACGACGAGGTGCTCGATGTCTACGTGCACCAGATCTGCGAGCTCAATGGCGTGGTCGGCTGTTGCGTGTTCGACATCGGCTCCGGCCTGCCCGTGGCCAGCTCGGGCTCGGGGGCACCACCGGCCGAACTGGCACGCCAGGGTCGCAGCATCCTGTCGGCGATGGGCGCCAGCAGCCGGGCGCTCGGCCTCGGCCACACGCTGCCCGATGCCGCGATCACGTTGGGCTCGCACCACCTGCTGCTGCGCTCGGTGGACAAGCACAGCGGCATGGCGCTGATCACCGTGCTCGACCGAACGAACGCCAACCTGACGCTCGCCCGGCTGCAGATCGAGCGGCTCGACCCCTTGCTGGACCGCTGAGCAGTCTTCGCAGAGAAGGGCGAAGATTTCGTCGCGAGCGGGCCGAGGTGACGCCGAGGAGCGGAGCCGTACAGGCGTACGGTGAGCACCGGAAGCGTCAGATCGGCCCGCGCAGCAGAAAGCTTCCCCCTTCTCAGTGCACGACGCGGTCGAAGACGAACTCGCCGTCTTCGACACCGACCGGGATCACGTCCTTGGGCCCGAACTGGCCCTCGAGGATCAGCTTGGCCACCGGATTCTCGATGCGCTGCTGGATCGCCCGCTTCAACGGCCGTGCGCCGAAAACCGGGTCGAAGCCGGCCTTGGCCAATTCGACCAGCGCCTGCGCCGACACATCGAGCTTCATGTCCATCTTCTCGAGCCGCGCCTCCAGCACCTTCAGCTGGATCCTGGCGATCGATTCGATGTGGCGCTGATCGAGCGCGTGGAACACCACCACCTCGTCGATGCGGTTCAGGAATTCCGGGCGGAAATGCTGCTTCACCTCGACCCACACCGCGTCGCGGATGTCCTCGCTCGGCTGCCCCGCCATCTGCATGATCTGGTGGGAGCCCAGGTTGCTGGTCATCACGATCACGCAATTCTTGAAGTCCACCGTGCGGCCCTGTCCGTCGGTCAGCCGGCCGTCGTCGAGCACCTGCAGCAGCACATTGAACACGTCGGGGTGCGCCTTTTCGACCTCGTCGAGCAGCAGCACGCAGTAAGGGTTGCGGCGCACCGCCTCGGTCAAATAACCGCCCTCGTCGTAGCCCACGTACCCCGGTGGCGCGCCGATCAGGCGGCTCACCGAGTGCTTCTCCATGTACTCGCTCATGTCGATGCGGATCAGGTGGTCTTCGCTGTCGAACAGGAAGCCGGCCAGCGCCTTGCACAGCTCGGTCTTGCCCACGCCGGTAGGGCCCAGGAACAGGAAGGAACCGGTTGGCCGATTCGGGTCAGACAGGCCCGAGCGTGAGCGGCGGATCGCATTCGCGACCGCGGTGATGGCCTCGTCCTGGCCGATCACGCGTTCGTGCAGACGGCCCTCCATCTGCAGCAGCTTTTCGCGCTCGCCCTGCATCAGCTTGGCCACCGGGATGCCGGTGGCACGGGCCACGACCTCGGCAATTTCCTCGGCCCCCACCAGCGTGCGCAGCAGTTGCGGCTTGCCACTGGCCTGACCGGCCTTGCTGCGACCCTGCTCCTTCGACTGCGCCTCGGCCAGCTTCTTCTCCAGCTCCGGCAACCTGCCGTACTGCAGCTCGGCGACTTTGTTGAAGTCACCCTTGCGCTTCCAGTCCTCGATCTGGAAACGGATGCGGTCGATCTCTTCCTTGATCTGCGCCGAGCCCTGCGCGGCGGCCTTCTCCGACTTCCAGATCTCGTCCAGGTCGGCGGCTTCGCGCTGCAGCTTGGTGATCTCTTCCTCGATCAGCGCGAAACGCTTCTGCGAGGCTTCGTCCTTTTCGCGGCGCACCGCCTCGCGCTCGATCTGCAGCTGGATCAGCCGGCGGTCGAGCTTGTCCATCACCTCGGGCTTGGAGTCGATCTCGATCTTCACCTTGGCCGCGGCCTCGTCGATCAGGTCGATCGCCTTGTCGGGCAGGAAGCGGTCGGTGATGTAGCGGTGGCTCAACTCGGCCGCGGCGACGATCGCCGGGTCGGTGATCTCGACGCCGTGGTGCACCTCGTACTTTTCCTGAAGGCCACGCAGGATCGCGATCGTCGCTTCCACCGTCGGTTCGCCGACGAGGATCTTCTGGAATCGCCGCTCCAAAGCTGCGTCCTTCTCGACGTACTTGCGGTATTCGTTCAACGTGGTCGCGCCGATGCAGTGCAGCTCGCCACGCGCCAGCGCGGGCTTGAGCATGTTGCCGGCATCCATCGCGCCGTCGGCCTTGCCGGCGCCGACCATGGTGTGGATCTCGTCGATAAAGACGATGGTCTGGCCTTCGTCTTGCGCCACTTCCTTCAGCACGCTCTTGAGTCGTTCCTCGAACTCGCCGCGGAACTTGGCGCCCGCCAGCAGCAAGGCCATGTCGAGCACCAGCACCCGCTTGTTCTTCAATGAATCGGGCACCTCGCCGGCCACGATGCGCTGGGCCAGGCCTTCGACGATGGCGGTCTTGCCGACACCCGGCTCGCCGATCAGCACCGGGTTGTTCTTGGTGCGGCGCTGCAGCACCTGGATCGCGCGGCGGATCTCGTCGTCGCGGCCGATCACCGGGTCGAGCTTGCCCAGGCGGGCACGCTCGGTCAGATCGAGCGTGTACTTCTTCAGCGCCTCGCGCTGGCCCTCGCCCTCGGCGCTGTCCATCTTCTGGCCGCCGCGCACCGCCTCTATGGCTGTTTCAAGAGATCGGCGGGTGACACCGTGCTCCTTCAGCAGCGGGCCGATCGCGCTGTTGCCGGTTCCCTTGCTGTCGGCGGCTGCCAGCAGGAACATCTCGCTGGCGATGAACTGGTCGCCACGCTTGGTGGCCTCCTTCTCGGCCGCCTGCAGCAGGCCCACGAGTTCGCGGCCGGGCTGCACCTGTTCGCCGCCCTGCACCTGCGGCAGTTTGTTGAGCACCGCCTCCAGCGCCGATTGCAGCTTGGCGGTGTTGACACCGGCGCGGGCGAGCAGGGCCTTGGGTCCATCGGTCTGCGCGAGCATCGCGCTCAGCAGGTGCGCGGGCTCCACATACGGGTGGTCGCGGCCGTTCGCCAGGCTCTGCGCATCGGACAGCGCTTCCTGGAAGGTGGTGGTGAATTTGTCGAGACGCATTGGAAATGTCCTCCTATTCCCTCGAAGTTGAGGGGACAACGGCGCATTTCAAGGCGTGCAGCGGGCCACGGCTTGATCGGGATCAAGTGTGCGCCGTTCTCGGCGCGCCGGGTGCGACCGCTCAGGCCAGCAGTGTCTTTGCCAGGCGGAAACCGATCGCGCAGCAGGCCAGCGCGCCCAGCAGGTGCGCCGCGCTGTGCGCCAGCGCCCAGCCCACATCGCCACGCTGCAGCAGCGTCAGCGATTCACCGGTGAACGCCGAGAAGGTGGTCAGACCGCCCAGGAAGCCGGTCACCAGCAGCAGGCGCAGCACCTCGTTCGGCGAGCGCGCGAACCAGGCCAGCGCCACACCGATCAACAGCCCGCCGACGCAGTTGACCACCAGCGTGCCCAGCGGAAAGCCGGCCCAGCGCGCGTTCAGCCAGAGCTGCACCACCCAGCGCAAGACGCCGCCCGCCGCCGAGCCGAGCGCGACGGCAAGGAGCTGCGCCCAGGGGAAGCCGGCATTCATGCCGCGCGCTCCACGGCCGCCCCGGCAGGGGGAAGCTTCCATCGCGCCATCGCCTGCTCGTCGCTGACCCGCGCATCGACCCAGCGGGCGCCCTCGGGCGTGGTTTCCTTTTTCCAGAACGGCGCCTGCGTCTTCAGGTAGTCCATCAGGAACTCGCAGGCCTGGAACGCCGTACCACGGTGCGCCGAACTCACCGCCACCAGCACGATCTGGTCCTGTGGCTGCAGCCGGCCCACCCGGTGGATCACGCGCACACCGCGGATGTCGAAGCGCTGGCGGGCCGCGTCGATCATCGATTCGATCGACTTCTCGGTCATACCGGGGTAGTGCTCGAGCTCCATCGCGCTGACCCCCACGCCGTCATTGCGGTCGCGCACGCAGCCGACGAAGCTGGCCACCGCACCGACGCCAGGATCGGCAGCACGCAAGGCAGCGACCTCGGTGCTGAGGTCGAAGTCGGCGGTCTGGATGCTGACGGTCATGGACACGCACTCACTCCAGCTTCGCTCAATTTCATCAATGAGTATCGAGCAAACCTTTGACGACCGAGCGCTGCTTGAAATGCCCAATCTTGCTAAAGAACGGCGCGTACATTGGCGTTTTAATCGCGGTGCTTTTCAACATGGTCACGGAGCTTTTTCTCGATCCAAAGAACACGCGACAAAAGACGCCAGTCTCTTCACTTTCCATAGGTTCTGCTCTTTCAAATAGGTACGTACTGAACTCAAGCTCTGGGTCTTTTTGTTGACCTTTGGCTTCGCTGTACGAGACCACCAGACATTCCTGCTGCGGCCGGATATCTAAAAGCAATGTTGCTTGTTGGCCGTCCTGATTCAGATCGAAGAAAGCCCCAGGCCCATAAAGTTTTTGATGGTTTCGGCGGTGCACGTTGAGCATGTAGACGGGCATTGCTTTCTCCAAGGCTGATGGGAATTGCTTGTTACCGCAGGTTTAAGGCGACCTACCCGCCGGTGACCGGAGGGAAGAAAGCCAATTCGGCATCAGCAATGATCACTTCCGATTCATCGCACAGGGATTGGTTCAGGGCACACCGCAGCGACTTGCCGCGCGCCAGAGCGATCGCATGCCCGGGGCTGGACGCGATCAGTTGGTCACGCACCTCACGGACTGTCGCGCCCTGGTGCATGTCGATCGACTCCCCGTCCCCGAGCGCTTCGCGGATCGACGCGAAATAGCGCACCTGAACCTTCACGACAGCAGTTCCGAGAACGGCAGGTAGTTCACTGTGTCACCAGCGCGGATGACCTCGCCCGCCGGGTTGTCGACCACGCCGTCGCCCCACACCGCTGAGGTCAGCACACCGGAGCCCTGGCTGGGGAACAGGTCGAGACCGCCACGGTCGTTTCGGCGCACGCGCAGGAACTCGCGGCGTTTGTCGGCGCGTGGCCAGTCGAAATCAGCGCGCATCGGTGTGGGGCGCACCTGCCAGTCGAGCACGCCCTGCAGGTGCAGCAGCACCGGCCGCACGACCAGAAAGAAGGTGACAAAGCTCGACACCGGATTGCCGGGCAGGCCGATGAAGTACGCCAGGTCCTGCTCCGGCGAAACCGCGCTGCGCCGGACCACGCCGAACGCGAGCGGCTTGCCGGGCTTCATAGACATCTGCCACAGATCAAGACGGCCTTCGGCCTCGACGGCCGGCTTGATGTGGTCTTCCTCGCCGACCGACACGCCGCCGCTGGTGACGATCAGGTCGTGGTCGCGCGCGGCGCGGCGCAGGGCCTCGCGGGTGGCGTCGAGCCGGTCGGGCACGTTGCCGAGGTCGGTGCACTCGCAGCCCAGCGCCTGGATCAGCGCGCGCAGGGTGTAGCGGTTCGAGTTGTAGATCGCACCCGGCTTCATCTGCTCGGGCGCCACCTCACCCGGCATCACCAGTTCGTCACCGGTGGAAAACAGCGCGACGCGCGGCCGGCGGGCGACGGCGAGCGTGGCGGCACCAGCCGACGCGGCCAGACCCAGCGCCTGCGGTGTCAGCCGCGTGCCAGCGGGCAGCACGACCGAACCAGCGCGCACGTCTTCACCCCGGCAGCGGATTGCCAGCCCCAACCGTGGCACGGTGTCGACGCGCACCGCGCCACCCGCTGTGATGTCACCGACCGCGGTGCACTGCTCCTGCATCACCACCGCGTCGGCCCCCAGCGGCACCTGGGCACCGGTGAAGATGCGCGCGGCGGTGCCAGGCACGAGCGGCTCGCCGACCACGCCCGCCGGGATGCGCTGGCTCACTGGGAGCATGGTGCCCGCAGCAGGCACGTCGGCGCAGCGCATCGCGTAGCCGTCCATCGCGGAGTTGTCCGCCGGCGGTACGTCGACCAAGGAGCGGACATCGGCCGCCAGCACGCGCCCGAGCGCGTCGAAGGTCGATACCTGCAGCGCCTGCGCCGCCTCGAACGGCCGCACCGCTTGCATCAGCCTGGCGAGCGCGTCGTCCAGGCTCATCAGCGGCGGGCGCGCTGGTGTCGGCGTGGCGGACGGCTGGAGCGGCGCGACCATGGTCCGTCAGACGTGGGCGCTGAGGTAAGCCTTCACCGCCTGCGTGTCCACCGGCATCACGACGAAGCGCTTGGGCAGGTCTTCGATGCCGCGCATCGCGGCGGGGCGGTCGGGCTGCACGCCAATGGCTTCGACGATGGTCTCGGCGAACTTGGCCGGCAGGGCCGTTTCCAGCACCAGCATCGGCACGCCGGCATCGAGGTGCTCGCGCGCCACTTTCAATCCATCGGCGGTGTGGGTGTCGATGACCACGCCGAAGCGCTGGTACGTGTCGCGGATCGTGGCGAGGCGGTCGGCATGGGTGCTGGCCCCCGAGACGAAGCCGAAGCTGGCGATGTGGGCGAACTCGTCGGCACTGAGGGTGAACGAGCCGTGCTGCTCGACCTCGGTCTTGAACAGCTGCTTCGTGCGCGCAGCATCGCGGCCCAGCAGGTCGAACACGAAGCGCTCGAAGTTGCTGGCCTTCGAGATGTCCATCGACGGGCTCGAGGTCTCATGCGTCTCGGCGCTGCCGCGCACGCGGTAGGTGCCGGTGCGGAAGAACTCGTCGAGCACGTTGTTCTCGTTGGTGGCCAGCACCAGCTTGTGGATGGGCAGGCCCATCATCCGCGCGACATGGCCGGCGCAGATGTTGCCGAAGTTGCCCGAGGGCACCGCGAAGCTGACCTGCTGATCATTCGATCGCGTGGCTTGCAAGTAACCGGCGAAGTAATAAACCACCTGCGCCAGCAGCCGCGCCCAGTTGATCGAGTTGACGGTGCCGATGCGGTGCTGGCGCTTGAACGCCAGGTCGTTCGACACCGCCTTGACGATGTCCTGGCAGTCGTCGAACACGCCATCGACAGCGATGTTGTGGATGTTGGCGTCCTGCAGGCTGAACATCTGTGCCTGCTGAAACGGGCTCATCCGGCCGTTCGGGCTCAGCATGAACACCTTGACGCCGTGCTTGCCGCGCATCGCGTACTCGGCAGCGCTGCCGGTGTCGCCCGAGGTGGCGCCAAGGATGTTCAGCACTTCGCCACGGCGCCCCAGTTCGTACTCGAACAGGTTGCCCAGCAATTGCATCGCCATGTCCTTGAAGGCGAGCGTCGGGCCGTTGGACAGCGCCTGCAGGTAGACATCGGTGCCGCTGTCCGCGCTCACAGCGCGGTCGAGCGGCTTGAGCGGCGTGATCTCGGCGGTACCGAAGATGGCGGGCGTGTAGGTCTTGCGCACCAGCGTGCGCAGGTCGTCGGCCGGAATGTCGGTGATGTAGAGCGACAGGATCTCGAACGCGAGATCGGCGTAGCTCAGACCACGCCAGCGCGCGAGGGTGGCGTCATCGACCTTCGGGTAAGACTCGGGCAGGTACAGACCGCCGTCGGGCGCCAGGCCCTCGAGCAGGATGTCGGAGAAGCCTCGGGGTGGATCGTGACGCGAAGGGTCGCCTCGTGTGCTGAGGTAGTTCAACTGAGTTCTTCCTTGCGGATGCGCACGATCGGGGCCAGCACCGTGGGCAGCGCCTGCATCTGCGCGATCGCGCGGTTCATCTCGCCTTCGACGGTGTCGTGCGTCAGGATGATCACGTCGGTGCGGGCTTGGGCGTTATCCGCCGCACCGCCATCGTTCGGCCGCTGCAGCAGGGCGTCGATCGAGATGCGGTTCTCGGCCAGGATGCCGGCGATGCGGGCCAGCACGCCGGCCTCGTCAGTCACCTGCAGGCGCAGGTAGCAGGCGGTGACGGTCGCCTCCATCGGCAGGATCGGCGTGGCGCTCAGCGCATCGTGCTGGAACGCGAGGTGCGGCACGCGGTGGTGCGGGTCGGCGGTGTGCAGCCGGGTGATGTCGACCAGGTCGGCGATCACCGCCGAGGCGGTCGGCTCGGAACCCGCGCCCTTGCCGTAGTAGAGCGTGCTGCCCACGGCGTCGCCTTGCACCATGACCGCATTCATCGCGCCTTCGACATTCGCGATCAGGCGCTTGGCAGGGACCAGCGTCGGGTGCACGCGCAGCTCGATGCCGGCGCTTGTCTGCTTGGTGATGCCCAGCAGCTTGATGCGGTAACCCAGGTGCTCGGCATAGGCGATGTCGGCCGCAGCCAGCGTCGTGATGCCTTCGACGTGCGCCTTGTCGAACTGAACAGGGATGCCGAATGCGATCGCACTCATCAGCGTCAGCTTGTGGGCCGCGTCGACGCCTTCGATGTCGAAGGTCGGGTCGGCTTCGGCGTAGCCGAGCGCCTGCGCCTGCTTGAGCACCACGCCGAAATCCAGGCCCTTGGCGCGCATTTCCGACAGGATGAAATTGGTGGTGCCGTTGATGATCCCGGCGATCCACTGGATGCGGTTGGCCGTCAGCCCTTCGCGCAGCGCCTTGATGATGGGGATGCCACCGGCCACTGCGGCTTCGAAGGCAACGACCACGCCCTTGTCGCGCGCCGCGGCAAAGATCTCGGTGCCGTGCACCGCCAGCAGCGCCTTGTTGGCCGTGACCACATGCTTGCCGGCGGCAATCGCTTCGAGCACCAGCGTGCGGGCGATGCCATAGCCACCGATCAGCTCGACCACGATGTCGATGTCGGGGTTCGCCATCACCTCGCGTGCATCGGCCACCACGCGCACGCTGTCTTGCACTCCCAGGTCCGCCACCACTGCCTTGGCACGCGCGGTGTCCAGGTCGGCGACCATCGTGATCTCGATGCCGCGACCCGCTCGGCGGGTGATTTCAGTCTGGTTGCGACGCAGCACATGGAAGGTGCCGCTGCCCACGGTGCCGATGCCCAGAAGGCCAACTCGTATCGGTGTCATCTTGAATGCCCGTTCGGGCCAGTACTAGTAGTCGTAGAAAGAAAAAGCAGCAGGAGCGGCCAATGGCCGACCTTCACAGCGCGTAGCGCTTGCGGTACTGATCGAGGAAGCGGGCGATGCGCCCGATGGCCTCGGTCAGATCATCGCTGTTGGGCAGGAACACCAGCCGGAAATGATCCGGATTCGGCCAGTTGAAGCCGGTGCCCTGCACGATCAGCACCTTCTCGGTGGCCAGCAGGTCGTAGGCGAACTGCTGATCGTCCTGGATCGGGTAGATCTTGGGGTCCAGCTTCGGGAACATGTACAGCGCGGCCTTCGGCTTGACGACGCTGACGCCGGGGATCTGGCTCAGCAGCTCGTAGGCCAGGTCGCGCTGGCGGCACAGCCTGCCGCCGGGTGCCACCAGGTCCTTGATGCTCTGGTAGCCGCCAAGTGCGGTCTGGATGGCCAGCTGGCCCGGCGTGTTCGAGCACAGCCGCATCGAGGCCAGCATGTTCAGGCCCTCGATGTAGTCGCGTGCATGCGACTTGGCACCGGACACCACCATCCAGCCGGCGCGGTAGCCACAGGAGCGGTAGTTCTTGGACAGGCCGTTGTAGGTGACGAACAGCACGTCATCGGCCAGCGAAGCGATGCTGGTGTGCGTTTCGCCGTCGTACAGCGTCTTGTCGTAGATCTCGTCGGCAAAGACGATCAGCTGGTGCTGGCGCGCCACCTCCACGATCTCGCGCAGCACGCTCTCCGGATACAGCGCGCCCGTCGGGTTGTTCGGGTTGATGACCACGATCGCCTTGGTGTTCGGCGTGATCTTGCGGCGGATGTCGGCGATGTCCGGATACCAGCCGGATTGCTCGTCGCAGAGGTAGTGCACCGGCGTGCCGCCGGAGAGCGCGACCGAGGCGGTCCACAGCGGGTAATCGGGTGCCGGCACCAGAACCTCGTCGCCCGTGTTGAGCAGGCCGTTCATGCTCATCGTGATGAGTTCAGAGGCCCCGTTGCCCAGGTACACGTCGTCGACGGTCACGCCCTGGATGCGCTTTTCCTGCGAGTAATGCACCACCGCCTTGCGGGGTGCAAACAGGCCCTTGCTGTCGGTGTAGCCGGCGCTGTTGGGCAGGTTGCGGATCATGTCCTGCACGATCTCGTCGGGCGGCTCCAGCCCGAACACCGCCAGGTTGCCGATGTTCAACTTGATGATCTTCTGCCCGTCCTCCTCCATCTGCCGGGCCTTGTCGAGCACCGGACCACGGATGTCGTAGCAGACATTGGCGAGCTTGCTCGACTTGGCAACAGCTTTCAAAGCGGGCTCCAGCACCGCGCCGACACGGCACGCAGCCTACAATTTTAGGCTCAGTGATCACCCTGCTGTCGCCTTGAAACTGAACGCCGAACGGATCGAAGGAACCAATGCCATCGCGCGCCATGGGCCCGATGGCGTGCTGGTCAACGGCGTGCAGCACACCCAGAGCGTGATCGTGCCGTGGACGGGGCTGGTCGCGGCCTGGCCGGTAGCCCGTTTCGAGGATCTCCAGGCCGAGCATTTCACGGCCCTCGCCGAGCACACGCCGGAACTGGTGATCTTCGGCAGCGGCGCGCGATTGCGATTCCCCGCGGCCAGCGTCCTGCGCTCGTTGATCGAGCGGCGCATCGGCGTGGAGACCATGGACACCGCCGCCGCCTGCCGCACCTACAACGTGTTGCTGTCCGAGGGCCGCGCTGTGCTGGCGGCATTGCTGTTCGAGCGCTGAGGCACTGACCACCATCGCGCGCAGCCGGTGCGCGAGCGGCCCCCTATAATTGAGGGCTACGCGCCGCGACGCCGCAACACCCCACCCTTCCCATGACGCCAGCCCTCAACAAACCCCTCCCGGACTTTGAAGCGCTCGCCACCAGCGGAGTGAAGTTCACGCCGCAGGCCTACGCCGGACGGACAGTGGTGTTGTACTTCTATCCGAAAGACAACACGCCCGGCTGCACCACCGAAGCGATGCAGTTCCGCGACTTCCACAAGGAATTCGTGGCCGCCGACGCGGTCGTGTTCGGCGTGTCGCGCGACAACATGGCCTCGCACGAAAAGTTCAAGCAGAACCTCGAATTGCCGTTCGACCTGATCGCCGACACCGAAGAAAAGCTGTGTCACATGTTCGGCGTGGTCAAGAACAAGATCATGTACGGCAAGAAGGTCAAGGGCATCGAGCGCAGCACCTTCCTGATCGATGGCGCCGGCGTGCTGCGCGGTGAATGGCGCGGCTTGAAGGTCGCTGGCCACGTCGAGGAAGTGCTGGCTGCCGCCCAAGCCCTGAGAGAGCAAGTCTGATCCTCGGTTCGCAACGCGCTCACGCAAAAGCCGCACACCCTTCTGTGCGGCTTTTTTGTTTTCCGATACGCTGTCATCCAACTTCATCCGTCGTCGCCCCATGCCACTGCCCAAGCCGCCTGCCAAACGTGCCTCCTTGTTGTCTGCCACCGATTTCGAGTCCCAGGCTGCTGCCAAACCGACGAAACGCTCCGCGCGCACCAGCGCGGAAGCCGAGCCCGCGGCACCTGCCGAGCTGAATCTGTACGACCCGGCCGCGCTGGCGCCGACGCGCGCCTCCAGCCGGGCGCCCGTCGCGGTCGCTGCGCCTGCGCCCGCCGCAGCCAAGCGCCAGGAACCGAAGCCACGCCCCGCCAAGCCGCGTGGCACGGGCCCGGCCAAGCTGTTCGTGCTCGACACCAACGTGCTGATGCACGATCCGATGAGCCTGTTCCGCTTCGACGAGCACGACGTCTATCTGCCGATGATCACGCTCGAAGAGCTCGACGATCACAAGAAAGGCATGACCGAAGTGGCCCGCAACGCGCGCCAGGTCAGCCGTGATCTCGATGCACTGGCTGCAAACATGAGTTCGCGCAAGGCGCAGGGCTCGTCAGACGGACTGGGTGAGGGGCTTCCGCTGGCGCAGACCGGGCACCGTGAAGCGGCGGGCAAGCTGTTCTTCCAGACCCACCTCGTCAATGTGACCTTGCCGGCTGGCTTGCCTCAGGGCAAGGCCGACAACCAGATCCTCGGCGTGGTGCAGGCCCTGCGCGACCAGCAGCCGGGGCGCGAGGTGGTGCTGGTGTCGAAGGACATCAACATGCGTATCAAGGCGCGTGCGCTCGGCTTGCCGGCAGAGGATTACTTCAACGACAAGACGCTGGAAGACGGCGATCTGCTCTACACCGGCGTGCTGCAACTGCCGGCCGACTTCTGGGACCGCCATGGCAAGACCATGGAAAGCTGGAACCAGGGCGGCTTCACCTACTACCGCATCAGCGGCCCGCTGGTGCCGGCGCTGCTGATCAATCAGTTCGTCTATCTCGAAGCCCCGGGCGCTGCGCCGCTGCACGCCAAGGTGACCGAGATCACCGGCAAGACGGCTGTGCTGCGCACGCTGCGCGAGTACACCCACGCCAAGAACGCGGTGTGGGGCGTGACGGCACGCAACCGCGAGCAGAACTTTGCGCTCAACCTGCTGATGGACCCGGACTGCGACTTCATCACGCTGACCGGCACCGCAGGCACCGGCAAGACGCTGATGACCCTGGCCGCCGGCCTGTCGCAGGTGATGGACGACCGCCGCTACACCGAGATCATCGTCACCCGCGTGACCGTGCCGGTCGGTGAAGACATCGGCTTTCTGCCGGGCACCGAGGAAGAGAAGATGGGCCCGTGGATGGGTGCGCTCGACGACAACCTCGAAGTGCTGTCGAAGACCGACGGCGGCGCCGGCGAATGGGGCCGCGCGGCCACCAACGACCTGGTGCGCAGCAAGATCAAGATCAAGAGCCTGAACTTCATGCGCGGGCGCACCTTCCTGAACAAGTTCGTGCTGATCGACGAGGCTCAGAACCTGACACCCAAGCAGATGAAGACGCTGATCACGCGCGCCGGCCCGGGCACGAAGATCGTCTGCCTGGGCAACTTGGCGCAGATCGACACGCCCTACCTGACCGAAGGCAGCTCGGGCCTGACCTACGCCGTCGATCGCTTCAAGGGCTGGCCGCACAGTGGCCACGTCACACTGGCACGCGGCGAGCGCTCGCGGCTGGCGGACTTCGCGAGCGAGGTGCTCTGACGCTCGTCGGGCTTCACAGCCCGGCGTCGTGCGGACGCCAGTAACTCGCGAACCGTGGCACGCCGGACGGCGTGGTGCCGTGATGGGTGTAACTGATCCAGCTGCCCACGGGCGGCGGGTCGCGGCGCTCGGCATCGGTGAAGCCCGTGCCGATGCGGAATTCGATGCCGCTCACGGTACGCACGTGCAAGGCGCCCATCAGGCCGGCCAGACGTCCCCGGCCCGGCTCATGCGCCAGCACCTGCGCCTCGGCGTCGTGCAGCGGCTTGAGCTTGTACAAGGCACTGCTGCGCCCTGGTGACCAGCGCGCATCCGCGCGATGCAGCACCAGACCCTCGCCGCCATCGCGCACCAGGCTGTCAAGTCGCTGCTGTAGCGCGGCGCGATCAGGCACCTGGGTTTGCTCGCAGGCCGCCCAGACCGTGGCACGCGCCGCGGTCGCCCACTCGGCAATGCGCGCGGCGCGCGTGGCGAAGTCGCCCGGCGCCCCAGGCAGATCAAAGACCATCAAGCGCAGCGCTCGCCAGTAGGCATCGTCCGGGGTGTCGCGCCGCACGGTGCCGGAGACGACATCGAAGCGTTTGCGCCCGCCCCACAGTTCACCGTCCAGCGCGACGGGTGGCAAGGCGGCGGTGAACCAGTCGGGCGCGCAGACGATTCGGCCGCTGCGAAAGCGCAACCGGCTGCCATCCCAGATCGCGCGCACGCCATCGAGCTTTTCGCTGACAAGGTAGCCACGGGGATCGATGTCGGGGCGCGCCTCCGAGAGCAGCGCGACCCGGGGCGCATCGGGTGTCGCCTGCGTGCGAGGCTTGGCAGCCACGTGCGTCGTCGGCCACACGGCGACCACGGCCGCCAAGGCCTGACGGCGTGTGCAAGGGATGTTGAACGAGATCATGGCTAAGGCTCCTGGGTGGTGAAGCCGCCAGTCTGTTCATTGCGCCGGCGCCCGCCCATCCCCCCGAGCGCGGACAGCCATACGGGGGACGATCAGCCCACCAGGGTGTCCTTGATCTGCTGCAACGAACTCGGATCGTCGATGGTCGTCAGATCGCCAGGATCTCGCTGCTCGCACACCGCCTGGATGGCTCTGCGCAGCAACTTGCCAGAACGGGTCTTCGGCAAGGCGGTGACGAAGCGCACGCGGGCGGGTCGAGCCAACGCGCCGAGCTGGGTGTCGACGACCTTCATCATCTCGGCTTCGAGGCGGGCAGCATCGGCCGGCGCGGCCGCCTTCGCCGCATCCTTCAGCACCACGAAGGCCATCGCCACCTGCCCCTTCAGCGCATCGGCGACGCCCACCACCGCGACCTCGGCCACCGCCGGATGGCTGGAGATGCTCTCCTCGATTTCGCGCGTGCCCAGGCGGTGGCCGGCCACATTGATCACATCGTCGGTGCGGCCCAGGATGAAGTAGTAACCGTCGGCGTCACGCACCCCCCAGTCGAAGGTGCTGTAGACCATCTTGCCGGGCTCACCGCTCCAGTAGGTCTTGACGAAGCGCTCGTCGTCGCGCCAGATGGTCTGCATGCAACCCGGCGGCAGCGGCCCGTCGATGACCAACATGCCCTTCTGGTTCGGCTCGGTCAACTCCAGGCCGGTCAGCTCGTCGATCACCTTGACGGCATAGCCATACATCGCAAAGCCCGGGCTGCCCAGCTTCGACGGCGCGGGCTCGACGCCGTGCGCGATGGTCAGGATCGGCCAGCCGGTTTCGGTCTGCCAGTAGTTGTCGATGACGGGCTTGCCCAGCGCCTGCGAAATCCACGCAGCGGTGGGTTCGTCCAGCGGCTCGCCGGCCAGGAACAGCGCGCGCAGCGACGACAGGTCGTACTGCGAGAGGTACTTGGGGTCGGCCTTCTTCAGCACCCGGATCGCGGTCGGCGAGCTGAACATGACCGACACGCGGTACTTCTCGACCAGATGCCACCAGATGCCCGCGTCCGGCCGCGTCGGCAGCCCTTCATACAGGATGGTGGCCATGCCGTTGATCAACGGCGCGTAGACGATGTAGCTGTGACCGACCACCCAGCCGATGTCGCTGCCGCTGAAGAAGGTCTCGCCCGGGTAGGCGCAGTAGATGTGCTTCATGCTGGCGGCCATCGCCACGGCGTAGCCGCCGGTATCGCGCTGCACGCCCTTGGGCTTGCCGGTGGTGCCGCTGGTGTACAGCGTGTAGCTGGGGTGCGTGGAATCGACCCAGGTGCAGGACACGACCGCGTCGATGTGCTGCTCGCGCAGCGCTTCATAGGACACATCACGCCCCGCGACGAGGTCCATCGGGCTCAGCCCGCGGTCGATCAGCAGCACCTTCTGCGGTTGGTGGGTCGCCAGCCGGATCGCTTCGTCGAGCAGCGGCTTGTAGGGCAGCACCTTGCCCGAGCGGCTGCCCGCGTCGGCGCTGACGATCACCGTCGGCTGCGCATCATCGATGCGGCTCGCCAGGCTGCCGCTGGCAAAGCCGCCGAACACCACCGAGTGGATCGCGCCGATGCGCACGCAGGCCAGCATCGCGAACACCGCCTGCGCCACCATCGGCATGTAGATCAGCACCCGGTCGCCTTGCTTCACACCCAGCGAGAGCAGGATGGCCGCCATCCGCTGCACCTCGGCATGCAGTTCGCGGTAGTTGTAGGTGCGCTCAGTGTCGGTTTCGGTGGACACGCAGATCAGCGCCGCCTGGTCGGCTCGCGTCGCCAGGTGCCGGTCGACGGCGTTGTGGCACAGGTTGGTCTGGCCGCCGACGAACCAACGGGCGAATGGCGGGTGGCTGTGGTCGCAGACCTGATCGAATGGCCGGTGCCAGTCGATCAGCGCGGCCTGTTCGGCCCAGAAGGCGTCGCGGTCGGTGAGCGAGCGCTGGTGAAAGTCGGCGTAGCGGGTCATGGGGTGTCTCCGATGGGTGTCTGGTGGGTCAGGCCCGGCTCTTCGGTCAGGCGCTGGGTGCAGGCTCAGGCAATGTTGACGACCAGCCGGCCGCGCACCTTGCCGTCGATCAAGTTTGTCGCGCGGGCCACGCAATCGGCCAGCGTGATGTCCTCGACCATCGATTCCAGCAGGCCCAGATCGATGTCGCGTGCCAACCGGGTCCAGGCCTGTTCGCGCAAGGGCAGCGGCACCACGACGCTCTCGACGCCGGCCAGCGTCACGCCCCGCAGGATGAACGGCATCACCGTGGTCGGCAGATCGGCGCCCTGCGCCAGCCCACAGGCGGCCACCACACCGTTGTAGCGGGTCTGCGCCAGGGCATTGGCCAGCGTGTGGCTGCCGACCGCATCGACCACCGCCGCCCACCGCTCCTTCTGCAAGGGCTTGCCGGGTGCGGACAGCTCGGCACGATCGATCACGGTGGTGGCGCCCAGCTTCTTCAGGTAGTCGGCCTCGGATGCCTTGCCGGTGGCGGCCACCACGGTGTAGCCGGCCTTCGCCAGCAGCATCGTCGCCACGCTGCCCACGCCGCCGGTGGCGCCGGTCACCAGCACCTCGCCATCGCCCGGCTTCACGCCGTGGCGTTCGAGCGCCAGCACGCACAGCATCGCGGTGTAGCCGGCGGTGCCGAGCGCCATCGCCTGGCGGGGCGTGAAGGCCGCGGGCAGCTTGACCAGCCAGTCACCTTTCAGGCGCGCCCGTTCGGCCAGACAGCCCCAGCGCGTTTCGCCCAGGCCCCAGCCGTTGTGGATGAAGCGGTCGCCCGGCTTCCAGTTCGGGTGGCTGCTCTCCAGCACCGTGCCGGCACCGTCAATGCCGGCCACCATCGGCCAGCTGCGCACCACCGGCCCGCGCTGGGTGATCGCCAGTCCGTCCTTGTAGTTCAGCGTGGAATGGGAAATGGCCGCCAGCACGTCGCCATCGGGCAGCTGGGCGTCATCGACCGGCTTCACCGAGGCCGTGAAACCGGCTTCGGATTTCTCGAGCAGGAGCGCGTTGAACATGGTGATCCTCGTGGTTCGCGTGATGAGCCGTGGGGCGCAGAGCATGGCGCAGGTGGCTGTCAGGTGTCTGACAAGACCGGCCCGCAGAGCGCCAGAATCGCATTTGACGCCCCTCGATGCCTCCCCTATCCTGCGCCGCATGCCGAAAAGTCGCCCCCTGTCCCCACTGAGCCCGCAGCGTGTGCGGGGCGGGATCCGGGAGATGGTGGCAATCGGGCTCGCCGCGGCGGCGCTCTGCGGGCAGCCTGTGGCATTCGCGGCACCCGACGCCTCGCCAGACGCTTCACCCAACGGCACGCCGGATGCCGTGACCCGGCTGCTGATCGAGCGCGGCCTGCTGCCCGCCGACGCCACCGGCCTGACCGCCAGCATCGGCAACGCCGCGCCCACGCTGGCGCAGAAGGTGCGTGATGGCGCTTCCGACATGGTGCTGACCGCGATGAACTTCCTCGGGGTGCCGTACAAGCGGGGCGGTTCGACCGAGGCCACCGGTTTCGATTGCAGCGGCTTCACCCGCCACATCTTTGAGATGAGTCTCGGCCTGGTGCTGCCGCGCCGCGCCGACGAACAGGCGAACGCCGCGGGCCTGATGAAGGTCGGGCGCGAGGACCTGCGGCCAGGTGACCTGGTGTTCTTCAACACCATGCGGCGCACCTTCTCGCATGTCGGCATCTATGTGGGAGATGGCAAATTCATCCATTCCCCTGCCACGGGCGGAGCAGTGCGCGTCGACGACATGCGCTATGCCTACTGGAGCCAGCGCTACAACGGTGCCAGGCGGGCCGGGCCTGCAGTCGATCTGGTGCCCCGCGCCGAGGCGCAGACCGGCGCCAGCCCGCGCTGAACACCCCGGCTGCCGAACGCGGCCAGCGTTCACAATTCGCCGATGGTTGACAAAGTGATCCCGCTGGCCGATCACCGCTATGCGTCGGCGGTGCCGCACATCCCGGCGACCTTGGCTGCGCCGACCGGGTCGCTGAAGGATGCGCTGGCGCGGCCGATGCGCGATTTGCGAATTTCAGTCACCGATCGCTGCAACTTCCGTTGCAGCTACTGCATGCCCAAGGCGGTGTTCACGCCGCAGTACGACTTCCTGCCGCACAGCTCGCTGCTCAGCTTCGAGGAGATCACCCGGCTGGCGCAGCTGTTCGTGGCGCACGGCGTGCACAAGATCCGGCTCACCGGCGGTGAGCCGCTGCTGCGCAAGGGCATCGAGCAGCTGGTGGGCATGTTGAGCGAGCTGCGAACCCCAGAGGGTCAGGCGGTCGATCTGACACTGACCACCAACGCCTCACTGCTGGCGAAGAAGGCGCAGGCCTTGCGGGCGGCGGGCCTGCAGCGCATCACCGTCAGCCTCGACGCGCTTGACGACGCGGTGTTCAGGCGCATGAACGACGTGGACTTCCCCGTGGCCGATGTGCTCGAAGGCATCGAGGCCGCCGAGCGCGCGGGACTCGGGTCGATCAAGGTCAACATGGTCGTCAAGCGTGGCACCAACGACCACGAGATCCTGCCGATGGCGGCGCACTTCCGGCACACGAAGGTGACCCTGCGCTTCATCGAGTACATGGACGTCGGCGCCACCAATGGCTGGCGCATGGACGAGGTGCTGCCGTCGGCCGAGGTGATCGCGCGGATCAGCGATGCCTATCCACTGGAACGCATGAAATCGAGCGAACCCGGCGAGACCGCACGGCGTTGGCGATACCGGGACGGTGCCGGCGAGATCGGCGTGATTTCAAGCGTCACCGAGGCCTTCTGCCGCGATTGCAACCGCGCTCGGCTGTCCACCGAAGGCAAGCTCTTCCTGTGCCTGTTCGCCACCCACGGCCACGACCTGCGCGCGCTGCTGCGCGGCGGTGCGAGCGATCTGGAGATCGCCAGTGCGATCGGACTGGTGTGGCAGCAGCGGGAGGATCGGTATTCGGAACTGCGCGCGGCGGGTTCTGCCGCTGCGCAGGCCCTGGACGGCGCTGAGCCCAAGCGCGTCGAAATGCATTACATCGGGGGCTGACGTGGGCCGCTGGCGCGAGACGGTGATCGCGCGCGAGCACATCACCGGCATCGTCCTGGCTGGCGGCCGGGGCAGCCGGATGGGTGGCGTGGACAAGGGCTTGCAGAACCACCTGGGCCTCCCGCTCACGCTGCATGCGATGCAACGGCTGCGGCCGCAGGTGGGGGCGTTGATGATCAGCGCCAACCGGCACCTCGACACCTACGCATCGTTCGGCGTGCCGGTGTGGCCCGACGCGATGGCCGATCACCCCGGACCGCTCGCAGGTTTTCTCGCGGGGCTTGCGCATTGCAAAACGCCGTACCTGCTCACCGTGCCCTGCGACGCACCGAACTTTCCGCTCGATCTGGCCACGCGGCTTGCGGCTGAATCGACAGCACAGGGTGCGCCGATGGCGATCGCCGCCACCCGTGAAGCCCACGGTGTGCGGGTACAGCCGGTGTTCTGCCTGATGGATGCCAACCTGAAGGACAGCCTGATCGAATTTATAGCCAGCGGCGAGCGTCGGGTCGAACGCTGGACCGCTGCGCACCGCTGCGCCACGGTGGTGTTCGACGACATGGCCGCCTTCGCCAACGCCAACACCGCACAAGAGCTGCACCAGCTGCAGACGGCTGCGATTCATCCCCGACAACCTTGATCGTCCGTTCAGCCATTGCCACGCGAGCCAGCGGGTGGTCACCGGCATGGGCCTGCGGACTCACGCTCATCGTTTTTGTCGCTTACGTGAAGTCGCTGGACGCGCTGGCGACAGCGCCATCGGCAGCCTGGGGATCGATCGTCGGTGTGGCCGTCCTGTGCGCGCTCGGGTCGACAGTGAGCTGTCGCGCGCTGCCCGATGCGGTTCGGATCCTTCTGCGTGGCCTGGTCATCGCCTGCGGCCTGCACAACCTGCTGCTGCTCCCTGATTTCCCGGTCATTGCCCCCAGCCTCGGTGCACATGCCGAGGCTGGCATCTGGGCGGCGTGGTGCGCCGCGGCGGTGGCGACAGGGCTGGCCTGGAAGCGCCCGGGGTGGCTGCTCTTCAGCGCGTTCTATGCGTTCTGGGTCAAGCAGGTGGCGGGCTGGGTCACCGGCTTCCCGTACCACACGCTGCTTGATGTGCTGCCGCTTTACCAAATGCCCGCCTACCTGGCCATTGCGGTGCTGGTTCACCCGTTGCTGCCGCTCTCGCAGGCCGACACGCAGAAAACCTGGCGGGCTGTCCTGTGGGTCGCCATCGCGATGCACGCAGCGAACTACGTGGTCGCCGGGGTGGCCAAGGCAACGCTCAACGGGTCGTTTCTCGAATGGCCGCTGCACAACGACATCACCAACATCGTGCTGGTCGCACTGCACAACAAGCAGTTACTGTGGGGCGATGACTCCCGGCTGGCCGACTCGGTCGTTGCGGGACTGCGGGCGGTGCAGCGGCCGCTGGCCGTCGTGCTGCTGCTGGCCCAGCTCGGGATGATCGCGGCGTTTTCCCGCAAGCGCTTGATGCTGGGGTTGTTCATCTTTGTCGACCTGATGCACATCGGCATCTTCGCGATGGTCGGCGCGAACTTCTGGACCTGGTTCATGGTGAACCTGGCGATCATCGCGGCCGTGGCGCGGGTACCCTCGGCTGCGTTCAACGGGAGGTCGGGGCTCGCTGGCGCGGCCTTGATCGCGATCGCCCCCGCACTGATCAAGGTCTTCCCCCTCGCCTGGTACGACACGCGGGCGATCAACGTCCTGTACTTCGAGGCGGTCGACGACATGGGCCGGAGCACGCGCGTGCCGAACACCTACTTCGGGTTCTATTCGTACCCGATCGCTCACATGAGTTTCGGCCTGCCGCCGGGCGATTACCTGCCGACGTTGACCAACGGCGGCACGCCGAAGTCACGCTTCAGGAAACAGGCCGAGCAGTGCCGGTTCACCACCACCGAGTCGCAGTTCACCAAGCGCTGGAGCCCGGAGTCGATGCAACGCTTTGTTCAGGCCTACCATCATCACGTGGTGGCCAAGGCAAATGCCGATGGCCACTGGTCGAATGCGGTGTATCCGCACCACTTCTGGTCGGCGCCTTCGGTCGAGCAGGCGTTCTCGCAAGTCGATCTGCGGCGCATCGGGCAATACCGCCTGGTCATCGAGTCGGACTGTCTCGACACGACCGGCGCCGTTTCACAAACGCTGTACCGCAATGAGTACACCTTCGACATCCGCTGACACGGTCGCTGTCACCATCGTCTACGACGGCGAGTGCCCGTTCTGCTCGCGCTACATCGGGATGCTGCGGCTGCGTGATGCGGTGGGTCCGGTGCGGCTGATCGACGCACGCCGCCGGGATCCAGACGTCGCGCGTTTGCAGCGGATGGGCTACGACCTGAACGATGGCATGGTGGTCGAGTACGCCGGCCGCATCCACCACGGGGCCGACGGGCTGAACCTGCTGGCCTTGCTGAGCACGGGCTCGGGCACCTTCAACCGGATCAACGCGGCCGTCTTCCGGTCGGCGGCTGCATCAAGGCTGCTCTACCCTGCGCTGCGGCTGGGCCGCAACCTGACCTTGCATGCGCTGGGTCGACGCAAGATCGACCCAGCCTGAGTGCCGCTCAGCCCTTTGCCAGCCGTTGCCAGGTCTCGACGACCGTGTCGGGGTTCAGCGAGATCGACACGATGCCCTCCGAGGCCAGCCAGTCGGCAAAGTCGGGGTGATCGCTCGGGCCCTGACCGCAGATGCCGACGTACTTGCCCACCGCACGGCAGGCCGCGATGGCGCGCGAGATCATCGCCTTCACGGCTGGATCGCGTTCGTCGAAATCACGCGCCAGCAGCTCCATGCCGGAGTCGCGATCCAGGCCCAGCGTGAGCTGCGTCAGGTCGTTCGAACCGATCGACATGCCGTCGAAGTACTCGAGGAACTGCTCGGCCAGGATCGCGTTGCTCGGCACCTCGCACATCATGATCACGCGCAACTCGTCGGTCCCGCCCTGGGTCGCCCGTTTCAGGCCGTGGGCGGCCAGCATCTCGGTGACGCGCTTGGCCTGGCCGAGCGTGCGAACGAACGGGATCATGATCTCGACGTTGCGCAGGCCCATGTCGTTGCGCACGCGCTTGAGCGCCTCGCATTCCATCGCGAAGGCTTCGCCGAACTCCTCGCTGATGTAGCGCGACGCGCCACGGAAACCGAGCATCGGGTTTTCTTCTTCGGGCTCGTAGCGCGAGCCACCGATCAACTTGCGGTATTCGTTGCTCTTGAAGTCGGAGAGGCGCACGATCACCGGCTTCGGCCAGAAGGCCGCTGCGATGGTGGCGACGCCTTCGACCAGCTTGTCGACATAGAACGCCCGCGGCGACGCATGGCCGCGCGCCACCGACTCGACCGCCTTCTTCAGGTCGAGATCGATGTTCGGGTAGTCCAGGATCGCCTTCGGGTGCACGCCGATGTTGTTGTTGATGATGAATTCGAGCCGCGCGAGGCCGACGCCGCTGTTGGGCATCTGCGCGAAATCGAACGCGAGCTGCGGGTTGCCCACATTCATCATGATCTTGATCGGGCAATACGGCAGTTCGCCGCGCACCACGTCGCTGATCTCGGTCTCCAGCAGGCCGTCGTAGACGTAGCCGGTGTCGCCTTCAGAACAGGCCACCGTCACCAGGGCGCCGTCTTTCAGGCTGCTGGTGGCGTCGCCACAGCCGACCACCGCCGGCACACCGAGTTCGCGGGCGATGATGGCCGCGTGGCAGGTGCGCCCGCCGCGGTTGGTGACGATCGCACTGGCGCGCTTCATCACCGGCTCCCAGTTCGGATCGGTCATGTCGGCGACCAGCACGTCGCCGGGCTGCACCGTGTCCATGTCGGCCAGGCTGTGCACGATGCGCACCGGGCCGGTACCGATCTTCTGGCCGATCGCGCGGCCTTCGGCCAGCACGGTGCCGGTGGACTTCAGCTTGTAGCGCTGCTCGACCTTGCCTTCGGACTGGCTCTTCACCGTCTCCGGGCGCGCCTGCAGGATGTAGAGCTTGCCGTCGCCACCATCCTTGCCCCACTCGATGTCCATCGGGCGGCCGTAGTGCTGCTCGATGATCAGCGCGTACTGCGCCAGCTCGGCCACGTCGGCATCGGTGAGCGAGTAGCGGTTGCGCTGCTCGGGCGCGGTGTCCACCGTGGCCACCAGCTTGCCTGAGGCGGCGCGGTCGGCGGCGCTGGCGAATTCCATCTTGATCAGCTTGGAGCCGAGGTTGCGGCGGATGATGGCCTGCTTGCCGGCCCGCAGCGTGGGCTTGTGCACGTAGAACTCGTCCGGGTTCACCGCGCCCTGCACCACCGTCTCGCCGAGGCCATAGCTGGAGGTGATGAACACCACGTCCTTGAAGCCGCTCTCGGTGTCGATGGTGAACATCACACCGGCCGAGCCGAGATCCGAGCGCACCATGCGCTGCACGCCGGCCGACAACGCGACTTCGGCGTGGGCGAAGCCCTTGTGCACCCGGTAGCTGATCGCGCGGTCGTTGTAGAGGCTGGCGAACACCTCTTTCATCTTGTGCAGCACCTCGTCGATGCCCACGACGTTCAGGAAGGTTTCCTGCTGACCCGCGAAGCTGGCATCGGGCAGGTCTTCGGCGGTGGCCGAGGAGCGCACCGCGAACGACGCCCCGGGATTGCCAGCGGTCATGGCCTCGAAGTGACTGCGAATTGCCTGATCGAGGTCGTCGGGAAACGGCGTTTCCTCGATCCACTGGCGAATCTGTGCGCCGGCTTCGCCCAGCGCACGGACGTCATCGGTGTTGAGCGTGGCCAGGCGCTGCTCGATCCGCGCGGCCAGCCCGTTGTGGGCCAGAAAGCGCCGGAACGCATGCGCCGTGGTCGCGAACCCGCCAGGTACCCGCACGCCGGTGGCGGCGAGCTGGCTGATCATTTCGCCGAGCGAGGCGTTCTTGCCGCCCACCGACTCGACGTCGGTCATTCTTAGTTGTTCAAACGGTACGACCAGGGCGGTCGCCAGGTTTTGGGTTGACATGGAAGAGCTCCGTGATGTGAGAAAACCGGTGCGACCTGCATGGCATGTGCCGGGCCCGAGCGAGGCTTCGAGGGCAGCCACCCACACCCGCGCGCATTCAATGCGACGGCGGGTTGCGGTGGGTGGTGGAGTGGCAAGAACATGGCGTCGAAATTACCTCCGAGTTTACGGTTGAAATCCCTATGATCCGGTCGGTTACCCCTTCGAGAGCCCGAGCTCCATGTCGAACCGCACAGTCTTTTTCGTCTCCGACGGCACCGGCATCACGGCCGAAACCTTCGGCAACTCGATCCTGAACCAGTTCTCGATCCGGGCACACCATGTGCGCAGGCCCTTCATCGACACCATCGACAAGGCCCACCAGGTGATGCGCGAGATCAACCACGCGGCCGAAATCGAAGGCAACAAGCCCATCGTCTTTGTCACGCTGATCGACCCGGCGGTGCAGGCGATCGTCAGGGAAAACTGCGCTGGCCTGGTGCTCGACTTGTTCAACACCTTCATCGAGCCGCTCGAAGCGGAATTCGGCGTCAAGTCCAACCACCGGGTGGGCCGCTTCTCCGATGTGTCCAAGAGCCAGGAGTACACCGACCGCATCGAAGCCATCAACTTCTCGCTCGCGCATGACGACGGGCAGTCGTCGAAGAACCTGCAGTTGGCCGACGTGATCCTGGTCGGCGTCAGCCGCAGCGGCAAGACGCCGACCTCGCTGTACCTGGCGATGCAGCACGGCATCAAGGCGGCCAACTGCCCGTTGATCCCCGAGGATTTCGACCGAGGCCACATTCCGCCGGCCCTGGAGCCCTACAAGAAGAAATGCTTCGGTCTGACCATCGATCCGGTGCGCCTGAGCCAGATCCGCACCGAGCGTCGCCCTGACAGCAAGTACGCCTCGCTCGAGAACTGCCGCTACGAGGTGCGCGCCGCCGAGACGATGATGCGCAAGGCGGGCATCGCCTGGCTGTCGTCGACCCACAAATCGATCGAGGAAATCGCCACCACCATCCTGCGCGACATCCGGCCGGACCGGCTGATGTACTGAATTTCCGGCCCGTATCATCCGCGCCGATGCAGCACGTCGACGCGGTGATCATGGGTGCCGGCGCCGCCGGGCTGCACTGCGCGGCAATCGCAGGCCAGCGCGGCCTGAAGGTCCTGCTGATCGACCATGCCGAGCGGGTGGCAGAAAAGATCCGCATCTCCGGCGGCGGGCGCTGCAACTTCACCAATCGCGACACCACACCGGCCCAGTTCCTGTCGGCCAACCCGGCGTTCTGCCGTTCGGCGCTCGCCCGCTACACGCCCGCCGATTTCATCGCGCTGCTGCAGCGTTACCGCATCGCCTTCCACGAGAAGCACAAGGGCCAGCTGTTCTGCGACGAGTCGAGCGAAGACATCATCGCGATGCTGCTGCGCGAGTGCGAGGCCGGCGCAGTGACGCGCTGGCAACCGTGCACGGTGCACGCCGTTGCGCACGGCGCTGCGGGCTTCGAGCTCACCACCGACCGTGGAACGGTGCGCAGCGCGCGCCTGGTCGTCGCGACCGGTGGTCTGTCGATCCCGAAGATCGGCGCCACCGACTTCGGCCACCGGCTCGCACGGCAGTTCGGCCACAGGGTCGTCGAAACACGACCGGCACTGGTGCCCTTGACCTTCGATGCGACCACCTGGCAACCCTTTGCGGCGCTGGCCGGACTGTCGCTCGAAGCCGTCGTGTCCACCGGCAGCACCAAAGGCCGTGACAAGACGGGCGGCCGGTTCACCGAAGACCTGCTGTTCACCCACCGGGGCCTGAGCGGGCCGGCCATCCTGCAGATATCAAGCTACTGGCGGCCCGGCACGCCGCTGACGCTGGATCTCGTCCCGCAGCACGACCTGCAGCATGCGCTGACCTCGGCCAAGGCGACCTCGCGCCGCAAGCTCTCCAACGAGTTGCCGGAATGGTTGCCGCGGCGGCTGGCAGACACCTGGCTGCTGACTCAGCCCGACATCGTGGACCGGCACCTGCCCGACATGCGTGATCGCGATCTGGCCACGCTCGCTGCCAGCCTGAAGCACTGGCAGCTCGTGCCCGACGGCACCGAGGGCTACCGCAAGGCCGAGGTCACCGCCGGTGGCGTCGACACCCGCGAGCTCAGTTCGACCACGCTGGAAAGCAAGCGGGTGCCAGGCCTGCACTTCATCGGCGAGGTGGTCGATGTGACGGGCTGGCTGGGGGGTTACAACTTCCAGTGGGCGTGGGCCAGTGCGGCCGCCTGCGCCGGCGCGCTGTCGGCGCCACCCCCTGCTGCGGCCCGATGAGGCCGGCCGGGTTGCCAGCGCCCGGATGCCTGTCTATAATCTCGCGCTTTGCTGGCAAATACGCTTTGCGGTGGTTTGCTCGCGCGACTCGAAAGTCCGGACCTTCCGTTTCGATGTCGAGCCTCCCGCCCCAAGCACACTCAATCTGGATTCAATCGATACATGACTACGATTCGCGTGAAAGAAAACGAGCCATTCGACGTGGCACTGCGCCGCTTCAAGCGCACCATCGAGAAACTCGGCCTGCTCACCGACCTGCGGGCACGCGAGTTCTACGAGAAGCCGACCGCCGAGCGCAAGCGCAAGAAGGCTGCGGCAGTGAAGCGCCACTTCAAGCGCGTTCGCAGCATGCAGCTGCCGAAAAAGCTGTTCTGACAGCCTTCTCGCTCCACCGAAAGGCCCGCTCTTTGCGGGCTTTTTCATTGCACAGCGGAATTTCCCGCATGGCCATTACCCCAGGGACGCGCCCACCATGAGCCTGAAAGACCAGATCACCGAGGACATGAAGACCGCCATGCGCGCCAAAGATGCGCCCCGGCTGTTGACCATCCGCGGGCTGCTCGCCGCCTGCAAGCAACGCGAGGTCGATGAGCGCATCGTGCTCGACGACGCGGCCATCGTTGCCATCATCGACAAGCTCATCAAGCAGCGCAAAGACTCGATCGCGCAGTTCAGCAGCGCGGGCCGCACCGACCTGGTCGACAAGGAAACGGCCGAGCTGAAGGTGCTGGAAAGCTATCTGCCACAGCGCCTCAGCGCCGACGAGATCACCGCGCAAGTTCAGGCCATCGTGGCAGAAACCGGCGCGACCGGTCCGGGCGACATGGGCAAGGTGATGGCCGCCGTCAAGGCCAAGCTGGCCGGCAAGGCCGACATGGGCTTGGTGTCAGCCGCCGTGAAGCAGGCCCTGACTCGCTGAATTCCCCCCGCAAGGAGACCGCCGATGAGCTTGCCACCACTGCAACCGCTGAGTGCCCATGTCAGTGCCGCGCCTCAGCTCGAACCCGCGGCGATGGCGCTGGTCGCGCAGGCGGGCTTCAAGAGCGTCATCAACAACCGCCCTGACCACGAAGGCGGCGCCGATCAGCCGACCAGCGCGGCGATCGAAGCCGCGGCCCTGGCCGCCGGGTTGTCTTATCGGCACCTGCCGGTGGCACCGGGCTACCAAAGCCCCGAAGAAATCGCGAAGTTCCGCGAACTGATCGATGCGCTGCCCCAGCCCATCCTGGTGTTCTGCCGCACGGGCACCCGCTCCGGCAAGCTGTTCCAGGCTGCCACATCGGCCTGATCCGGGCGTCATTCGGGCGTGCTGAACCTGCTCAAGCTGTCGCGCCTGATCGACCGGCTGAACGCCGGGGTCGGGCGCTGGGTGGCCTGGCTGGTGCTGGCAGCCGCCCTCATCAGCGCCGGCAATGCCGTGGTGCGCAAGCTGCTCAACACCAGCTCGAACGCCTTCCTGGAAATCCAGTGGTACCTGTTCGCCGCCGTTTTCCTGCTGGTGGCCGGCGACACGCTGCGCCGCCAGGCGCATGTGCGCATCGATGTGTTGTCGGCGCGCTGTTCCAAGCGCATGCAGGCCTGGATCGACATCTTCGGCGTGCTGTGCTTTTTGCTGCCGCTCGTCGTGATGGTGATCAGCCTGTCCTGGCCGCTCGTGGCGCAGGCTTATGTCACTGGCGAGATGTCCAGCAACGCCGGCGGCCTGATCCGCTGGCCGGTGCTCGCGCTGCTGCCGCTGGGCTTTGGGCTGCTGGGCTTGCAGGGCCTGTCTGAATTGATCAAGCGGGTGGCCTGGCTGCGCGGCCTGCTCCCCGATCCAGCGGTCGCCGAAGACCCGGCCGCAGCCGGCAAGGACACCCGCTGATGCACGAGCTGATCGCCGCCAACATCGCGCCGCTGATGTTCGGCTCGCTGGTGATCTTTCTGCTGGTGGGCTACCCGGTGGCGTTCTCGCTGGGCGCGTGCGGGCTGTTTTATTCGCTGGTCGGGATCGAGCTGGGCCTGCTGCCGGCCTCGCTGATGCAGGCGCTGCCGCTGCGCATCGTCGGCATCATGCAGAACGACACGCTGCTGGCGATCCCGTTCTTCACCTTCATGGGGCTGATCCTCGAACGCTCGGGCATGGCCGAGGACCTGCTGGACACCATTGGCCAGCTGTTCGGCCCGATCCGCGGCGGCCTCGCCTATGCGGTGATCTTCGTCGGCGCGATGCTTGCCGCCACCACGGGCGTGGTCGCGGCCTCGGTGATCTCGATGGGCTTGATCTCGCTGCCGATCATGCTGCGCTACGGCTACGACCGCCGGGTGGCGAGCGGCGTGATCGCTGCCTCGGGGACGCTGGCGCAGATCATTCCGCCCTCGCTGGTGTTGATCGTGCTGGCCGACCAGCTCGGGCAGAGCGTGGGCGACCTCTACCACGGCGCTTTCGGCCCGGCCTTGCTGCTGACCGGTCTGTACGTCGTCTACGTGCTGGTCATCAGCCTCGTGCGGCCCGAGTGGGTGCCGGCGATGCCCACGTCAGCGCGCAGGCTGGGCGGGCAGCAGCTGGCCTCGGGCTGGCGCTCGCAGGCACGGCTGTATGGGCGCGTCGCGCTGGTGCTGGTGCCACCGCTGGCGCTGATCTTCCTGGTGCTGGGCACGATCTTTCTCGGCATCGCCACGCCGACCGAAGGCGGCGCGATGGGCGCGGTTGGCGCACTGGTGATGGCGATCTTGCGGCGCCGTCTCGACATGACGCTGCTGCGCCAGGCGATGGACAGCACAGCGCGGTTGTCGTGCTTCGTGATGTTCATCCTGATCGGCTCGACGGTGTTCAGCCTGGCGTTCCAGGCGGTCGACGGGCCGAAGTGGGTGGAGCACCTGCTGACCGGACTGCCCGGTGGAGCGCTGGGCTTCCTGATCGTGGTCAACGCGCTGATCTTCGTGCTGGCGTTCTTCCTCGACTTCTTCGAGCTGGCCTTCATCGTGGTGCCGCTGCTCGCCCCGGTGGCGTCAGCGCTGGGCATCGACCTGGTGTGGTTCGGCGTGCTGCTGGCGGTCAACATGCAGACCTCGTTCATGCACCCGCCATTCGGCTTCGCGCTCTTCTACCTGCGCAGCGTGGCGCCCGAGCGGGAGTACACCGACACCGTGACCGGCCTGCGCATGGCGCCGGTCACCATCGGGCAGATCTACCGCGGCGCGATTCCGTTCGTGCTGATCCAGCTGACGATGGTGGCGCTGATCATCGCGTTCCCGCAACTGGTGTCGCACGGCGACAAAGAGGTCACGCGCATCGATGCGGACGCGGTGCTGCAGCGGATGCAAGCCGATCAGAACGCGGTCGACGCCGCAGACGCAGCCAGCGCCGCCGCATCGCACGACCCGAGTGCCGCCGATGAAGATCCGTTGAAGGCGCTGCAGGAGTCGCTGGAGGCCGACCGCAAGGCCGCGCCGAAGTGAACCGAGGGGTCGCGACGATTTCGCCGCGACCTCAGCCCACGCAGCAGAAAGATTCGCGGCCGCTCAGAGCTTGACGCTCTGCATGTAGCGATCGAAGCTGGACTCGGCGAAGCGGAACCACAGGTTCTGTTCGCGGCGAAAGGCCGAATAGTCTTCGTAGACCTTCTTCCAGTTCGGGTTCTTCGCGCTCAGTTCGTCATACAGCTGCATCGATTGCTTGAACGCCTCGTCGAGCACCGGCTTCGGAAACGGCAACACCTTCACGCCGGCCTTCACCAGCGTCTTCAGAGCGGCCGGATTCTTGGCGTCGTACCGGGTCTGCATGTCGATGTGGGCGACCGCTGCAGCCGCTTCGATCATGCCTTTGTACTCGGCCGGCAGCTTCGTGTAGGCCTGGGTGTTGATGAAGAAGTCGACCTGGGGGCCACCTTCCCACCAGCCGGGATAGTGGTAGACCGGCGCGACCTTGTAGAAGCCAAGCTTTTCGTCGTCGTACGGGCCGATCCATTCGACCGCATCGATCGTGCCTTTCTCCAAGGCCTGGTAAACCTCACCGCCGGGGATGCTCTGCGACACCGCACCCATGCGCTCGATGACGCGGCCTGCAAAGCCACCGATGCGCATCTTGAGGCCCTTCATGTCGGCCAGCGACTTGATCTCGTTGCGGTACCAGCCACCCATCTGAACCCCGGTGTTGCCGCCGGGGAAGTTGATGATGTTGTACCTGGCGTAGAACTCTCGCATCAGCTTCAGGCCGTTGCCATGAAAGGTCCACGCGGACATCTGGCGCGAATTCAGGCCGAACGGAATGGCCGCGCCGATGGCAAAGGTCTCGTCCTTGCCGAAGTAGTAGTAGGGCACGGTGTGCGCCATTTCGACCGTGGCCGCCTGGACGCCATCGACCACACCGAATGGAGGCAACAGTTCCCCGGCAGGATGGACGGTGATCTGAAACTTCCCGCCGCTCATCTCGCCCACCTTTTTCGCGAACAGTTCAGCCGCGCCGAAGATGGTGTCCAACGACTTGGGAAAGCTGGAGGCCAGACGCCACCGCAGGTTGGCCTGGGCGTGGACGATGGCCGGTGCTGTACCTGCTGCAAGCACGCCGGCCAGGCCGCTGTGGTGGAGGAATCGACGACGTTGCACGCAAGCGCTCCGCAGAAAAGACAGGTTGAAAGCGAGGGATCAGCTGCCCGCGATCTTCATCGCATCGACCAGCACCGAGCCGATGGTTTTTCCACCGGTGGTGTACGCATCGGCCCCCACGGCCACGATGCCCTTGAACATCTGCTTGAGGTTACCGGCGATCGTGATCTCGTTGACGGGATGCACGATGCGACCGCGCTCGACCCAGAAGCCGGCCGCACCGCGCGAATAGTCGCCAGTGACAGGATTGACGCCCTGCCCCATCAGCTCGATGACGAACAGGCCGCGATCGAGCTTGCGCAGCATGGCGGCCAGATCGTCCCCGGGCTGGGTCAGGCGGCTGGTCAGCATCAGGTTCTGCGAGCCGCCGGCATGACCGGTGGTGCGCATGCCCAGCTTGCGTGCCGAATAGCTCGACAGGAAATAGCCCTGGGTCACACCACCCTTGACGACGTCGCGCGCGCGGGTCACCACGCCTTCGTCATCGAACGGCGCGCTGGCCTTGCCACGCCGCTGGTGCGGGTCTTCGTGGATGTCGATGTGCTTGGCGAGCACGCGCTTGCCCAGGCTGTCGAGCAGAAAGCTCGACTTGCGGTACAGCGCGCCGCCACTGGTGGCCTGCACGTAGGCACCGAGCAAACCGGCGGCGATGGTCGATTCGAACAGCACCGGCACTTCGCAGGTCTTGACCTTGCGCGACTTCAGCCGCGACAGTGCGCGCTCGGCAGCGTAACGGCCGACCGCTTCCGGTGACGCCAGTTCATCGGCTGAGCGCATCGAGCTGTACCAGGCATCGCGCTGCATGTCGTCGCCGCGGCGGCCAGGCAGCGAGGCGATGGGCGCGACCGACAGCGAGTGCCGTGAACTGGCATAGCCGCCTCGAAAACCATGGCTGTTGCCGGCAAAGAAATGCGATTGCTGTGCCGACACGCCAGCGCCTTCGGAATTGGTGATGCGCGCATCCAGCGTCAGCGCAGCGCGCTCGCAACGTTGCGCCATCTCGGCCGCACCGGCCGCATCGATGGCCCAGGGGTGGAACAGGTCGAGGTCGCGCGTGGCGGCGTCGCCCAGGGCCAAGTCAGCGGCCTCCGGGAGGCCAGCGGCCGGGTCGGCGGCAGTGAAACGGGCGATGTCGTGGGCGGCGCGTACCGTCTGTTCGAGCGCAGCGCGGGAAAAGTCAGACGTGCTGGCATTGCCGCGCCGCTGGCCGATGTAGACCGACACGCTGATCGACTTGTCGCGATTGCGCTCGACATTTTCGATCTCGCCCTTGCGCACCGACACCGACAGGCCCACGCCTTCGGACACCTCGGCGCTGGCATCACTGGCACCGATCTCGGCGGCGAACTTCAGCGCGTCATCGACCAGTTGCTGGAAGTCGGCACGGGCGTAGGCAAAGCCGGTGGACGAGGATGACGGCGAGGTCTTTGGCGGCATGGATGGGGTACGTCGGTTGATGTGCGGCGCAAGCCGCACTCGGAACAATGGATCGGGAGGCTGTCGCACCGGGGAGGCATCGCGTGCCACCGGGCTGGACGCTCGCGTGGCTATGATACCGAGCGGCTTTTGAGCGGCGAGCGCATTCTGCGCTTCGCCCTGTGCCCTGCCCTGACAGCCGACCCATGCCATCGAACGACCCCCGCGACCCTGCCGATGCCGAGCCGATCCCGGCCTGGCTGACACGCCCCAGCAAGACGCGGCGCAAGAAAGACTCGCACGATCTGCAGGACCTCGGCCTGGCGTTGGTCGAGATGCCGGACAACCGGCTGGTCGACCTGCCGATGGACGAGATCCTGCTCGACGCGATCCGCCAGTACCGAAGCACCAAGACCCACGAAGGTCGCCGCCGTCAGATGCAGTACGTCGGCAAACTGATGCGCCGCACCGACCCCGAACCGTTACGCGAGGCGGTTGCGGCGATGCAACTCGGCCACGCCAAGGACGCGCTGGCACTGCACGATGCCGAACGCTGGCGCGCCGAGCTGATCGCCAGCGACGATGCGCTGACCGCCTGGACCGCCGAGCGCCCGCAGGCCGACGTGCAGCAGCTGCGCAGCCTCATTCGCGCTGCGCGCAAGGACGCCTCGGTACAGCCCGAACAGCGCAGCGGCAAGGCCTTTCGCGAGTTGTTCAAGTTCATTCGGCAGTTCCCGCCCTCGCCGGCCACCGACGTCAGCTGATCTGCGACGCCAACGCTGAATGAACGCGCCAGCGTCTCTCGCCCTGGACACCGTGCGCATCGGCATCGTGTCCATCAGTGATCGTGCGTCCTCGGGCGTCTACGAGGACAAGGGCGTGCCCGCACTCAAGGACTGGCTGACGCGTGCGGTGCGCAACCCGGTGCAATGGGAAACGCGTCTGATTCCCGACGAGCAGGCGGGCATCAGCGCCGCACTGTGCGAGTTGGTCGATGACGCGGGTTGCCATCTGGTGATGACCACCGGTGGCACCGGCCCCGCCCCTCGCGATGTGACTCCGGAAGCCACGCTGGCGGTCGCGCACAAGCTGATGCCGGGCTTCGGCGAACAGATGCGCAACATCAGCCTGCATTTCGTGCCGACCGCGATCCTGTCGCGGCAAGTCGCGGTGATCCGCGGTCGCGCCTTGATCATCAACCTGCCAGGCCAGCCGAAATCGATCGCTGAAACGCTCGAGGGTCTGCCGACCGCCGCGCCACCGGTGCCAGGCATCTTCGCGGCCGTGCCGTACTGCATCGACCTGATCGGCGGGCCTTACCTGGAAACCGACCCGGCGCTTTGCAAGGCGTTCCGGCCGAAGTCGGCGCTGCGGCCCACGCCGAGCTGATCCGCTTCACTTCACAAGCTGACTCAGCGCAGCTGCGTTGAATTGGTCGGTCGTCTGGGCATCGGGCGGCACGCAGTCGGCCCGAACCGACTCACCCGGCCGCGCGGACAAGGTCTCAATGGCCTGCCAGAGCAGCGTGATCTGATGCTCCTGCGTGGCGGCATGGTCGATCAAACCCTTCATGGCCTGGGCCACCGGGTCATCGCCCTGCGTGATGCCATAAGCCGAGAAACCCATCTTGGCAGCGGTCGCCTCCCGAGCGGCATCGGCCTGGGCATCGATGATGCGCGCCGGGTTCCCGACCGCGGTCGCGCCCGCAGGGACGGGCTTCAGCACGACGGCATTCGAGCCGACACGCGCGTTGTCGCCCACGGTGAATCCACCCAGCACCTGCGAGTTGGCGCCGACGATCACCCCACGACCCAGCGTCGGGTGGCGCTTGGCACCTTTGGACAGCGAGGTGCCACCGAGTGTGACGCCCTGGTAGATGGTGCAGTCGTCGCCGATTTCGGCCGTCTCACCGATCACGACACCCATGCCGTGGTCGATGAAGACACGCCGGCCTATCCGGGCGCCGGGGTGAATTTCGATGCCGGACACAAATCGCCCCAGATGGGAAATGAAGCGCCCGAGCCAGAGCCAGTCGCGCTGCCAGAGTGCGTGCGCCAAGCGGTGCAACACCAGCGCGTGCAGCCCAGGGTAGCAGGTCAAGACTTCCCACGAACTGCGCGCAGCGGGGTCGCGTTCGAGAATGCAGGCGATGTCTTCGCGGAGGCGCTGGAACATGGTTTCTGGGTTGTGGTCAGCAGCCAGTCTAGCCGCACGCTCGCCGGCACGCTGCGCGCGACAGGCGCAAAAAAGGCCCCGAGCGGGGCCTTTTTGAAGGGAGCGAATATCAGTCGCGCCGGCGATTGCGGGCCATGAAGCCGATCGCGCACAAACCGGCCAGCATCAACGCATAGGTTTCTGGTTCCGGAACCGGCACTTGAACCACATCGATTTCAAGGCGGGGCGGTGGAAACACTGCGTGGTTGTCGGTTTCGAAGGCATCGTAGTTGGAGACGAAACGAACTTCGTCGAACTGTTCACCCTCACCGGCCCAGAAGTTCACGTACTGACCGCCGGCCAGCGCGCTTTGGTTGCCATTTGCCGAGGGGAACACATCGGTACCGGTGAACGATCCCACCACGGAGCCTTGGTACAGGAACGAAACCGAGTTGTAGCCGTCTGGGGAGCCCCACAGGAAACCGTAGTACGTCGAGGGGTTGTACAGCTGGACGACGCCGGGCGTGGCATGGATCGCCGAGCTGCCAATGGACCACCACTGACCTTCAGAACCCGCAGGCCGTGCGCTGACGCCGATCACGCCGGCCACTGGGAACAGCGCCCCACCGCTCACATTCAGCGAAATCGTCGCATCGGGATCGAAGGTGTCTGTGACCACACCCTCCACCGTCGAGAACGCCCCTTCGCTCACAGTGAACGAGACAGCGTGGGCCTGAGCCGCCGTGAGGACGACTGCGGCAGCGGCAATGGCTTTGATTGGTGACATACAAACTCCCAGGCGGTTCAAAAGTACTGGTCGATCAACCCACACTCGACCGTTGGGTGCATGTTAAGGGGCGACGCCGCGCCTGCACACCCCGCGACTGTGGGGGCTGAAACGGCCCGGGTGGGCCATTCATGTGCGCTTTTGCACGGCTTTTGCGATGCCACGCAACAGGTGAATCTCCTCGTCGGTGACCTGCAGGCGGTTCAAGGCCTGATTCAGGCGCGGCATCAACTTCTGCGGCGACTGGGGATTCAGGAACTCGATCTCGATCAGCACCTGCCGCCAGTGCTCGAGCGCGCCCTGCACCGCCACCACGTCGGCCAACGCCGGGTCGGCGGTGCGTGAAGCGACCGGGAAGCCCCCCAGCGCCTGCCGCCAGTCGTAGGCAATCAATTGCACCGCTTGCGCCAGGTTCAGCGATCCGTAGCCCGGCGCGGTGGGGATGCTCAGGCAGGCATGGCATTGGTACACCTCGTCGTTGCTCATGCCGTAGCGCTCCGATCCGAAGACGAACGCCACGCGGTGTGGCTGCTGAGCCAGCGTGGCAAACAGATCGCGCGGCGCATGGGTGGAAGGCCCGAAGTCGCGGGGCGTCATCGCGGTCGCGCAGGCAAAGCTGACGCCGTCCAGCGCCTCGGCCAGCGTGTCGACGACGCGCGCGCCGTCCAGCACATCGAGCGCGCCGCTGGCCAGCGAAATCGCATCGGCCTTGCCCTTGACGTTCGAATAGCGCGGCGCCACCAGCACCAGGTCCGAAAAGCCCATCACTTTCATCGCACGGGCGGTTGAACCGACGTTGCCGGGGTGGCTGGTGTGCAGCAGCACGAAACGGGTCGCGTCGGCGGTCGTCGGCGACCGCGAATCCAGGGTTTGCATGGGGTGCCCGCTAAAATCTCGATTATCGGAAGTCAGTGTGGTGCGCCAGCGCGCCCGAGCCGCCGATGAGCTCTTTGTCCCCGCCAGTCCGAACCCCGCCCCGAAGGTTGCCCCATGTCGCAAGCGCTCCACCCCATGCTCAACATCGCCATCAAGGCGGCACGAACGGCAGGTGCGCTGATCAACCGTGCCTCGATGGACATCGACCTGCTGCGGGTGAGCAGCAAGGCGCCGAACGATTTCGTCACAGAGGTCGACCAGGCGGCCGAGCGGGCCATCATCGAGGTGTTGCTCGGTGCCTACCCGGGTCACGCCATCCTGGCCGAGGAGTCAGGCCGCGAGCATGGCGCGAAGGACAGCGACTACCTGTGGATCATCGATCCACTCGACGGCACGACCAATTTCATCCACGGATTTCCGGTCTATGCGGTCTCCATCGCGCTGGCCTTCAAGGGCCAGGTGCAGCAGGCCGTGGTCTACGACCCTTCGCGCAACGACCTGTTCTATGCCTCGAAGGGGCGCGGTGCCTTCCTCAACGACAAGCGGCTGCGGGTGTCCAAGCGCATCCGGATGGCGGATTCGCTGATCGGCACCGGCTTTCCGTTCCGCAAGGGCGACAACTTCAAGCGCTATGTGCAGATGTTCGAGGCGGTGATGCAGAACTGCGCTGGCCTGCGCCGCCCCGGGGCGGCCGCACTCGACCTCTGCTACGTGGCCGCCGGCTATTACGACGGCTTCTTCGAGACGGGCCTCAGCCCCTGGGACATCGCCGCGGGCTCGCTGATGATCACCGAGGCTGGCGGTCTGATCGGCAACTTCACCGGTGACGCCGACTTCCTGTACCAGCGCGAAGTGGTCGCCGGCAACCCGAAGATCTACGGCCAACTGGTGCAGACACTGGCGCCGTACACCAAGGTGATCAAGGCCGAGGCCGCATCCACCACGCCGGGATCACCACCCGCAGAGGACGCCGGCCTGACCCCCGAAGCCGCGCTGACGGCCGCGCTGGGCATCGCAGAAACGCCGAGCGAGCCGGCCGCGCCTGCGCCGAAGAAGCCAGCTGCGGTTCGGATCCGCAAGGCGGATGTGAAGCCAGGGGCCTGATCGCCGTCAGGGCGCCTGCCGGATCGTCGAGGCGTCCTGACCAAACAGCACCTTGCGCGAGGCGTCATCGACCACCGGGACGGCATTGATTTCCGTCGCGCGCGCGTACGCACGCTCGGTGCTGGGCCGATTGCGGATGCGATCGAACCACGCAGCGAGGTGCGGAAAGTCGCTCAGCTTTTGCTGCTGCCGCTCATGCGGCACCACCCACGGGTAGCAGGCGATGTCGGCGATCGAATAGTCGCCTGCGATGAAGTGGTGGCCCGTCCGCGCCATGTCACCCAGATGCCGGTCGAGCACGGCATACAGGCGCGCGGTTTCCTTCACATAACGGTCGATCGCGTACGGCAGCTTCTCCGGCGCGTACTGACCGAAATGGTGGTTCTGTCCGGCCATCGGTCCCAGGCCACCCATTTGCCAGAACAGCCATTGCAACGCCAATTGGCGGCCGCGCAGGTCTTGCGGAATGAGGCGCTGCGTCTTTTCAGCCAGGTACAGCAGGATCGCACCCGACTCGAACACCGACAGCGGCTCGCCACCGTCAGCCGGGGCGGTATCGACGATGGCCGGGATGCGGTTGTTCGGCGCAATCCGCAGGAAGTCGGGCTGGAACTGCTCGCCGCGTCCGATGTTCACCGGCACGATGCGGTAGGGCAGCGCCAGTTCTTCCAGGCACAGGGTGATCTTGTGTCCGTTGGGGGTGGTCCAGTAGTAGAGATCGATCACGGGGATGCTCCGTCGAGGATGAAGTCCATCTGTGCCCGGCCTCAGGCCAGGATCGCGCGGCGCACGTGGGCCAGCGGCGCCTTGTCGTTCAGCGCACCGCCAGCGGTGCCGAGGTCGCGCCACAGACCGGTCAGGTCCACCGGCTCGGCCGAGTCCTTCATGCGACCGTAAAGCTCGGTCAATACCGTCTGGCCCACAGCCGCATCGGCCGTGGCCACGATGCGCTCCACCGTCCACGGCACACTGTACTGCCCACCCGCGGCCAGCACACCTTGCAGGGCCTGCTGCAGCCCGGTGCGCAACTGGCTGCGCTTGAGCAGTTCCACGTCGGCCAGCAGACAGAACATCGCGCCACCCCAGTAGGTGCGGCCCCAGGTCGGCGTGTGGTCGAGCCCGGCGTCGCCCGCCTGCGGCTGACCCTGTGGCATCGCTTTGGCCCACTCGCGCCATACCGTCTCGGCACTGACCAGCCCGACGCGAGCACGCGCCACGCTTTCGACATAAGTGGCCACACCTTCGTGCAGCCAGTTCTGCGCACGCGGAATGCGCGGAATGGCCAGGTGCACCATTTCGTGGACCAGCACCCCGTCGTCGGTGAATTGCGACTCGGTGGTGTCGCGGCCGAGGCGGATGCGCATCAGCAGCGACGGCTCGGCATAGGTCACACCGGTGCGCACGCCACTGCCCTCCTCGGGGACCAGCAACAGCTCGACCTTCGGCACCGGAAAACGCCCGAAATAACGCGCCACCGCATCGGCCGACGTGATCGCCCAGGTACGCGCTGCCGCTTGCAGGCCCGGGCTGAAACCGGGTGCGAACTGCAGTTCGATGCGCGAGCGCAGGATGCGCAGCGTCTCGACGTCGGGCTGCGCACTCGCCACCGCCCACCCGGCCGAACGAGCACCCGGCCATCCGCCGAGCATCAGCACGGTGCAGCCGGTCCGCGACAGACCAGCGAGCAGCGCGCGCCGTGACACCGTGGCCGGTGGTGTGGGCGTCATCCTCGGGTCGAGGGGCAGGGATTCGGGTTGCATGTCAGCCCTGTACCTTACCGGCAATGCGATGGCCCTGCCCGGAGTCGATGCGGGTTCAGGCCGATCAAAATCACCCGCATGCCGGCTGTGCCACGTCGCCTCATCGCCCACCTCGACATGGACGCCTTCTATGCGTCGGTCGAACTGCTGCGCTATCCCGATCTGCGCGGGCAGGCGGTGGTGATCGGCGGCGGGCGCGATCGGCAACCCGCTGTGCAGCCCGACGGTACACGCCGCTACGCCTCGCTGCGCCACTACGCCGGCCGCGGTGTGGTCACCACCTGCACCTACGAAGCCCGCGCCCTGGGCGTGCATTCGGCCATGGGGCTGATGAAGGCCGCGCGGCTCGCACCCGATGCCGTGCTGCTGCCGGTCGACTTCGATGAGTACCGCCTCTACTCACGCCGCTTCAAGGAGGCGGTGCAACGCATCGCCCCGCAGATCGAAGACCGCGGCATCGACGAGATCTACATCGACCTCAGCGAGGTGCCAGGCGCGCAGCAGGATGCCGGCGCATCGGCAGCGCGCGCATTGAAGGACGCGGTGCACGACGCCACAGGCCTGCGCTGCTCGATCGCGGTGGCACCGAACAAGCTGCTGGCCAAGATCGGCTCCGAACTCGACAAGCCCGACGGGCTCACGCTGCTCACCGAAGCCGACCTCGCCACGCGCATCTGGCCGCTGGCCGCCCGCAAGGTCAACGGCATCGGCCCGAAAGCCGCCGAGAAGCTGACGGGCTTCGGCCTGCACACCATCGGCGACGTGGCCGCGGCCGATCCGCAATGGCTGATCGCGAACTTCGGGCGCAGCTACGGCGCCTGGCTGCATGCAGCCGCGCACGGCCGTGACGAGCGGGACATCGTCACCCACAGCGAGCCGAAGTCCATCAGCCGCGAAACCACCTTCGAGCGGGATCTGCATGCGCTGCACGATCGCAGCGCGCTGTCTGACGTGTTCACCTGGCTCTGCGAACGATTGGCGAGTGATCTGCAACGCAAGGGCTACGCCGCGCAAACGCTCGGCATCAAGCTGCGCTTCGACGACTTCAAACGGGTGTCGCGCGATGTGACGCTGCCCGCGCCGATTGCCGATGCGCGGGCCATCCGGCAGGCCGCAGGCTCGTGCCTGAAGCGCGTGGACCTGTCGCAGCGGCTGCGGCTGATCGGCGTGCGCGCGGCAGGCCTCGTGCCCAGCGCCGCCCTCTTGTCGGTGTCGACGCCTGCGCCCATCGCGCACAAAAAGCAGGTCGATCTGCCCTTCTTCAGCGCTTCAAACGATGGCACGGTTTGAACAATGCGGGTAACTACCTGCCAATGAGGTTTTTCTGGCGCCGGTGATCTTGGAGTCCACCACCTGCGCACCTCAGCCCGTCATCGAACCATGGTCAGATCGCCGTACCCTGCCCTTGCCCTGTCGTTGGTCGCGCTGCTGCACGGTGCAGCAGCGTTTGCCCAACCCGTCCCCGATGCCGGCGCCACACCTGCCGAGCCCGCTGCCTCGGCCCCACAGCCACCGCAGCCGGTGCCGGGCCGTCAGGGCAAGCTGCTGCTGACCTCAGGCGTCAGCAGCATCGACGGCGCGGCCGGAGGTGGCCTGACGCCATGGGCCGTGACCGGCGGCTATGCCACCGATGGTGGCATCGGCACCAGCGCCTTCTACACACGCACCGTCGTGCAGGACTACGCGCTCAATGTGTACGGCGTGGCCGTGGGCTGGGGCGATCGCCTGGAAGTGTCCTTGGCACGCCAGGAGTTCAACACCGGTCAGTCGATCGCGCCGCTGGGCTTTCCCGGCCTGAAGCTGCGGCAGACCATCGTGGGCCTCAAGCTGCGCGTGGCAGGCGATGCGGTGCTCGACAGCGACAACTTCATGCCGCAAATCGCCCTGGGCATTGAATACAAGGACCTGGACTCGGGCCGCTTCAAGCCGGTGCTGCGCTCGCTCGGCGCACACACCCGGGGCACCGATTTCTATGCCAGCGCCACCAAGCTGTTTCTCGCGCAGAGCGTGCTGGTCAACACCACGCTGCGTGCCACGCGCGCCAACCAGAACGGGCTGCTCGGCTTCGGCAGCAGCCGTCAGGACAACTACCGCCTGCAAGCGGAAATGTCGCTCGCGCTGGCCTTGCGCAAGGACCTGGCGATCGGCATCGAGTACCGCATGAAGCCCGACAACCTGAACCGGGTGGCGTTCGGCAGCGGCCTGCACGAAGACGACTGGAAAGACGCCTTCATCGCCTGGACCCCCTGCAAGAACTTCTCGCTGACGCTGGCCTATGTCGACCTCGGTCACATCGTGCCCGCGCTGACGCCCAAGCGCCAGAGCGGGGCGTACATGTCGGCGCAGCTGTCCTATTGAATCGACTGAACACCGGGGGGGAGATGACATGACACCTGCATCGAAGGGCGCAGCTGCGCTGAAGCCGCTGTCAGGCAAGAGACTGCTCGCGACGGTGATGTACGGACTGGCAGCCTGCGGGGCCGCCAGTGCCGCCGATGCCCCGCAGCGCACGCCTGCGATCGTGGACACCTACATCCCCGTGGCGCCGGCCGATGACTCGCTGTACCAGGCGCTCGGCGGACACGACGGTCTGGTGAAGATCGCGGCCGAGTTCCATCACCGGCTGGCGGCCGACCCGCAGCTCGGCCCCTACTTTCGCGACATCGACGCCAAGCAGTACCAGGAACGGCTGGTGATCCAATTCTGCGAAGTGTCTGGCGGGCCCTGCAAGCAGGCCAAGCACGACATGCGCAAGGTGCACAGCGCGATGGACATCAACAAGGCCACCTTCAACGCCACCGTCGAGGTGCTGCAGCAGTCGCTGGACGCGCAGGGTGTCGGCTACCGCACGCAGAACCGCCTGCTGGCGCAGCTCGCGCCGATGCACCGCGACATCGTCAACGCGCCCTGAGCCGCAGCGCGCGGATGCGCAGTTGGGCAGATCAGCCCACGACGTCGCGCAGCGCGTCGACAGGCACCTCGTAGCCATCGAGCACGGCCTCGGCGTGATCGCTGAACACCAGGCTCGCCTCCTCGTCGTGGAAGAACGACAACACCGCCGGACCCGCCTTGCCGTCATAGATCGTGGCGTAGGTGTGTTCATCGAGCAGCAGCCACGTCTTGCCACGGGCGTCTTCCTCGATCTGCTGACAGATGTGGCGGCTGTCGTTCCAGGTGCAGTGGCGCAGCTCGTCGATGCGCGTTGCCAGCAGCTGTTCGGTGGTGATCGTTGACGACATGGTCTCCTCCTGGTCTACCTGGCCTGCCCAGTTCCGGGCAGTAATGTAGTGGCGGAGTGATCGAATTGCCGGATATCCCTGACACGCCGGAGGGGCGCCGACGCCATTGAAGACTGCGCTGCAGACAACCGCGCAGCCCCGCTCGCTCCTACAGCGATTTGGTATCGAACGTATTGCACTGCTGCACGCTGCCGCCTTGCAATCCGCGCTGAAACCAGCGCACGCGCTGGGCGCTGGTGCCGTGGGTGAAGCTCTCGGGCACCACGGTGCCACGCGCCTGGCGTTGCAGCGTGTCGTCGCCGATGTGGCTGGCGGCGTTCAGCGCTTCCTCGATGTCGCCGTTGTCCAGCCAGCCCTTGCTCTTCTGCGAGTCGTGCGCCCACACCCCGGCGAGGCAGTCGGCCTGCAGCTCGACGCGCACGCTCAGCGCGTTCTGTTCAGCCTCGCTGACGCGCCCGCGCATCGCATCGACCTTGCCGGTCACGCCCAGCAGGTTCTGCACGTGGTGGCCGACCTCGTGGGCGATCACATAGGCCTGCGCGAAATCGCCAGGCGAGCCCAGCCGCTGCGACAAGGTGTCGAAGAAGGCCAGATCGATGTAGACCTTGCGGTCGCCCGGGCAATAAAAAGGCCCCATGGCCGCATCGCCCTGCCCGCAGGCGGTGGGCTCCTGACCGCGAAACAGGCGCAGCTTGGGGTCTTCGTAAGCCGAGCCGGCCCGCGCAAACTGCGCCTTCCACACATCTTCGGTGTCGGCCAGCACGGTGGCCACGAACGCGGCCTGCTTGTCAGTGGCCGGCGGCCTGGCTGCCGGGGCTTGCTGCACCTGTGGCGTCAGCCCTCCCGAGCCGCCGTCGAGCACGCCCAGGATGGTCAGCGGATTGATGCCGAAGATCCATCCGCCCAGCAGCGCGATGACGATCGAGCCGATGCCGATACCGCGTCCGCCGCCCATGCGGAATCCACCGCCGCCGGAGCGCGCATCCTCGACGTTGTCACTCTGCCGATTGCCTTCCCACTTCATGCTGCGCCCCTGGCCCTGCCTGTCGGGCCTCTGGCGCGCATTGTGGCTTCAGTGCAGAACGGACTCGGCCGCTGCGTTGCGCTGGTAGGTCTCGAACAGTTCCAGCGCGATGCGGCGCAGGCGTTCGTCGTTGCTGGTGTGCGCTGCGGCCAGGCAGCGGTAGGCGTAGTCGGCGTCGATGCACATGCGCGGCAGGTCCACATCGTGGCCTTCGAATCTCATCAGCCGGCGAAAGCGTGCCATCGTCAGGATGGGCATGGCCAGCACCGTGGCGGGTGTGGCGTATCGGGTACCCCGTTCAGCGTGCATCTTCAAGATCTCCTGCGCCGATGCGGGGCCGACGCATGCGTGCATCTTGATGCGACCGTGCCAGAAAGATCGGGGGAAGTGCAGCGGCTTTGCCGCGCAGTTCAGGTGCGCTTCAGGTGCAATTCAAGTCTTGGGCAGGGTCACGCCTTTTTGGCCCTGGTACTTGCCACCGCGATCCTTGTAGCTGGTCTCGCAGACCTCGTCGCTCTCGAAGAACAGCACCTGCGCACAGCCCTCGCCCGCGTAGATCTTGGCCGGCAGCGGCGTGGTGTTGCTGAACTCGAGGGTCACATAGCCTTCCCACTCGGGCTCGAACGGCGTGACGTTGACGATGATCCCGCAGCGCGCATAGGTGGATTTGCCCAAACAGATGGTCAGCACATTGCGTGGGATGCGGAAGTACTCGACCGTGCGCGCCAGCGCGAAGCTGTTGGGCGGGATGATGCAGACATCGCTTTCGATGTCGACGAAGCTCTTCTCGTCGAAGTTCTTCGGGTCGACCACGGTGCTGTAGATGTTGGTGAACACCTTGAATTCGGGCGCGCAGCGGATGTCGTAGCCGTAGCTGCTGGTGCCGTAGCTGACGATCTTCTGGCCGTCGGCCGCGTGCCGAATCTGCCCCGGCTCGAAGGGTTCGATCATGCCGGTCGTCTCGGCCATGCGGCGGATCCACTTGTCGCTCTTGATGCTCATGCGTCACACCGTCGCGGTGCCCGTGAAAGGTTGAGATTCGCCGTGCGAGCGGCGCCCCGATTGTAGAAAGCGCGTGGCGAGGGGTGTCTGCGCGTCAGTCGGCCGGCACCGGTCTCGCATCGAGCCGCTGCTGCAGGCTGCGCAGCGGGCCGCGGATGGCCGCGCCAACGGCCATCTGCGGGTTCGAGTAGCCGTCGGTCTTGCCGGCCTCTTTTTCGCGTTGCTCGATCACCGGCCGTACCGCGGCAAACGCCTCTTCGAACGAATGGGTGCGGCGCAGTTGTTCGTCGTACATCGCCCGGCCGAAGAAGGTGAGCGGCGACAGGCTGCCACATCCGTAAGAGGTGTGGTCGGCGTCGGCCGCCGTCATCACCAGCGTGCCCGGGCCGGACAGCGGCGCGATCCACGAGCCCGAGTAGCAGGCCGAGATCGAGAGCACCCGATAGCGCACGCCGGCTTCATCGAGCCATGCGCTCAGCTGTTGTGGCGTGACCGAGTCGACCGCGAGCGGCTCGAAGCTGGCCGCCAGCTGGCCATCGCGTGCACCGTGCGAGGTCAGGTGAATGAACAGGATGTCCTCCTCTCGGTTCATCACGGCCGCGACGCGCTGAATGGCGCGCTTCAGATTGAGCGGCGTGGCCCATGGCAGCTCGGCCACGCTGCGCGCGTGGTTCTGAAGCTGCACCACGCGCTGCCGCGCGTCGAAGCGGCTGCGCATCAGCTCGCTCACCAAAGTGACCTCGCGGCTGAACACGTCTTCGTCGGCATACGGCGCGAAGGTGATCGCGTACAGATCGACCACCCCCGGGCGGCCGGGGGTCAGCGCATCGAGGGCGGTGGGCAAGGTCAGCGTCTGGGCCTCGATCAGCTCCTGGCTGAGCGCCAGCGGAGTCCCTCTGTCAGACCCGTCGGCCTCGGTGCGCGAGCTGCCGTCGGCGTCCGCACTGGCCGCCAGATCCGCGCGCGCGATCCAGAAGCGTGCCTCGGGGGTCGTGATTTGCAGCGCCGCACTCAGCACCCCATAAACGACGACCGCAGACTGCGCCACAAGGCGACGCGGCGCCTCACGCCACAGCAGCACCATGGCGCCCAGCACGAACCACAACAGCGACGTCAGCCACGCGCTGTCGAGCAGCGCATCGATGTCCACGGATGCCGACATCGGCATCCAGAACACCACCCCGATGTAGAGAAGGCCGAGCAGCGCCGACAGCCACAGTTGCTGCGCGAGCAGCAGCCCGAACAGCGTCGCCACCGAGGGAGCATCCGGCGCCAGGCTGGACGTGCCGCGGCTGCGCACCACCATCCAGCAGGTGCCCAATGCCAGCAGCGTGGACAGCCAGCCGCTGTGGATTGCGGTCAGGTCGAACCGCGCGGGCCCGTCGATCGCGAGCCGCTGAATGCCGATGACGATGCCCAGCAAAAGCGCGAGCAGCACCACCACCGTGCTGGGGCGCGCATGGAGGGCAGCGGTACGCGGAGCTCTGAAGAACAGCGTGCGCGCGCCCTCGCGCAGCCAGGGCCCGAGGCTCATGCGGAGTGCGCCGCGCCGGGTCGCGGACGCCGCACGCCGTTACTTGACGGTGACGCTGATGCTGGCACTCATGCCGTCGCCGTACGACTTGTGCAGGCCATCAGCGAACAGCACGGTCAGCTTGTAGGTACCCGGATCGAGCTTCAGCTCGGTCTCGGTCTGGCCCTTGCCGAAGTGCAGGTGCTTCTCATCGGCCGGGATCACATCGCCCTTCGGGATCACGGTGGTGTTGATCAGCAGGTGGTAATGCCCCGTGCCCTCGGTGACCGTGCCAGCCGGGGCGACAGTCATGCCCTTGATGCCGAACTGCACCTTGAACGGGCTGCTGACGGTGGCGCCATCGGCCGGGGCCACGATGTAGACGCCTTGTGCAGCCGCAGGCGGCTGGTTGCCATCGGCTGCAAAAGCGGTGCCGGTGATGGCCATGACGACGGCGGCGGTCGAGAGGATGCGCTTGAACATGAGGGAGTCTCCTTCGAAAGGTCAACGAGCGACGCGAGCCGTCAAGTGTCCTTGGAAATCGTGATCGACGGGAACTTGGACGAGAAGTCCTTGGCGCGCTCGGCGATCTTCACCGCCACCTTGCGGGCCACCGCCTTGTACAGGGCGGCGATCTCGCCATCGGGTTCCGCGACGACGCTCGGGCGGCCGCTGTCGGCTTGCACCCGAATGCTCAGGTTCAGCGGCAGCGCGCCGAGGTAGTCGGTCTTGTAGTCGGTGGCCAGCCGCTTGCCGCCGTCCTCACCGAAGATGTGCTCGACGTGGCCGCACTGCTCGCAGACGTGCACCGCCATGTTCTCGACGATGCCGAGGATGGGCACGCCGACCTTCTCGAACATCCGGATGCCCTTTTTGGCGTCGAGCAGCGCGATGTCCTGCGGCGTGGTGACGATCACCGCACCGGTCAGCGGCACCTTCTGCGACAGCGAGAGCTGGATGTCGCCGGTGCCCGGCGGCATGTCGACGATCAGGTAGTCGAGGTCGCCCCAGTTCGTCTGCCGCAGCAGCTGATCCAGCGCCTGGGTGGCCATCGGGCCGCGCCAGACCATCGGACTGTCGGCCTCGACGAGGAAGCCGATCGACATCACCTGCACGCCGTAGTTCTGCAGCGGCTCCATCGTCTTGCCATCGGCGGAATCGGGACGGCCGTCCAGGCCCATCATCATCGGCTGGCTCGGGCCGTAGATGTCGGCATCGAGGATGCCCACCCGCGCGCCTTCGGCAGCCAGCGCCAGTGCCAGGTTGACAGCCGTTGTGCTCTTGCCGACGCCGCCCTTGCCCGAGGCGACGGCGACGATGTTCTTCACGTTCGGCAGCAGTTGCACACCGCGCTGCACCGCATGCGCAATGATCTTGCTGCTGAGGTTGGCGTTGACGTTTTGAACGCCTGCCACCGTCCTGGCGGCCGTGACCAGCGCCTCGCGCAATGCAGACAGCTGGCTCTTGGCGGGGTAGCCGAGTTCCACGTCGAAGGCCACATCGCTACCGTGGATGTGCAGATTCTTCAGTTGCCTGGTGCTGACGAAGTCGCGGCCGGTGTTCGGGTCGACCACCGACTTCAGGGCTTCGAGCAACGCAATTTCGGTGGCGGACATGACGGTTCCAGACAGGGAGACAAGCCGCTTGGCACGCGATCGTGGCCAGGGCGGCGGCAGTCTAGCGCAGGGGGCCTGGCCCTGGGCCGGCCGGTGTCAGCAACAGGGCGGCGGCCTAGAATCAAGGGCTGCCCGAAGCCGTTGTACGCCACGACGGCGGGGCTGGTTCACCTGTGCTCCCATGACCCGCAAGCTGTTCGTCACCACCGCCCTGCCCTACGCCAACGCGCCCTTTCACATCGGGCACATGATGGAGTACATCCAGGCCGACATCTGGGTGCGGCACCAGCGGATGCAGGGCCACGAGGTGCACTTCGTGGGCGCCGACGATGCCCACGGCGCGCCGATCATGATCGCTGCCGAGAATGCCGGCAAGACACCGCAGCAGTTCGTGGCCGAGATCGCCGCCGGGCGCCAGCAGTACCTCGATGGCTTCCACATCGCGTTCGATCACTGGCATTCGACCGATTCGCCCGAGAACACCGCGCTCGCGCAGGACATCTACCGGAAGCTGCGCGACCGCAGCGACGGCTCGCTGATCGCCACCAAGACGATCGAGCAGTTCTACGACCCGGTGAAGGGCATGTTCCTGCCCGACCGCTACATCAAGGGCGAGTGCCCGAAATGCGGCGCGAAGGACCAGTACGGCGACAGCTGTGAGGTGTGCAGCGCGGTCTACGCGCCCACCGACCTGAAGAACCCGTACTCGACACTCAGCGGCGCCACGCCGGTGATGAAGAGCAGCGAGCACTTCTTCTTCAAGCTGAGCGATCCACGCTGCGTGGAGTTCTTGGAAGCCTGGACCGGCGGCGAGCGACTGCAGAGCGAAGTCGCCAACAAGATCCGCGAGTGGTTCACCAAGGACGAAGAAGGCAAGGGCGGCCTGAGCGACTGGGACATCAGCCGCGACGCGCCCTACTTCGGCATCGAGATTCCCGATGCGCCGGGCAAGTATTTCTACGTGTGGCTCGACGCACCGGTGGGCTATCTGGCGTCGTTGAAGAACTACTTCGACCAGGGCAAGGCGCGGGCACGCGGCGAGTTGCGCCCCTTCGACGAGTTCATCACCGACCCGGCGGTCGAGCAGATCCATTTCATCGGCAAGGACATCACCTACTTCCACACGCTGTTCTGGCCGGCGATGCTGAAGTTCTCCGGCCGCAAGGTGCCCGACCGCGTCTACGCCCACGGTTTCATCACGGTGAGCGGCGAGAAGATGAGCAAGAGCCGCGGCACCGGCATCTCGCCGCTGAAGTACCTCGAACTCGGCATGAACGCCGAGTGGCTGCGCTACTACATCGCGACCAAGCTGAGCAGCAAGGTGGAAGACGTCGACTTCAACCCCGAGGATTTCGTCGCGCGGGTCAACAGCGACCTGGTCGGCAAGTACATCAACATCGCGAGCCGCGCGGCGGGCTTTCTGACCAAGCGCTTCGCCGGCAAGCTGTCGTCGGACGTCGGTGTCGAGGGCCGCGTGCTGCTCGATCATTTGCGCAGCGGCCACGCCGACATCGAGCGGCTGTACGACGAGCGCGAATATGGCAAGGCACTGCGCGAGATCATGCTGCTGGCCGACCGCGTCAATGAATACGTCGACCAGAACAAGCCGTGGGAGCTGGCCAAGAAGGAGGGCCAGGACGCGGTGCTGCACGACGTGTGCACCGTCTGCATCGAAGCCTTCCGCTTGTTGACGATCTACCTGAAGCCGGTGCTGCCGGCGTTGAGCGCGCAGGTCGAAGCCTTCCTGAAGGTCGCGCCGCTGGTGTCCGCCGATGCGCACCGTGCGCTCGGCGCGCACACCATCGGTGACTACAAGCACCTGATGCAGCGTGTCGATCCGAAGCTGCTCGATGCCCTGTTCGAGCCACCGGCTGCGGCAGTGATCGAACCGCCCCAGCCAGGCGGCGAAGCGATCGCCGAACCCATCGGCATCGACGACTTCGCCAAGATCGACCTGCGCATTGCGAAGATCGTGAACTGCGAGCACGTCGAGGGCTCGGACAAGCTGCTGCGGCTGACGCTCGATGTGGGCGAGGTCGACGCGGCTGGTCAGCCGCGCACCCGCAATGTGTTCAGCGGCATCAAGGGCGCCTACCAGCCCGCCGACCTGATCGGCAAGCTCACCGTGCTGGTGGCCAATCTGGCGCCGCGCAAGATGAAGTTCGGCGTCAGCGAGGGCATGGTGCTGGCCGCCAGCCACGCCGATGGCAAGGCCCAGCCCGGTGTGTATGTGCTGGAGCCCGGGCCCGGAGCCACGCCAGGCATGCGCGTGCGGTAAGCACGCGCGACCATCCGTTGAACGAGGGTGCAGCGCAGCCCGGTCAGGGCTGCGCCAGACGACCGCCCAGCGTCGCATCGAAGTACTCGATGGTGCGCATCAATCCGGTCTTGAGTTCGATGGTCGGCTCCCATCCGAGCAGTTCACGCGCCAGCGTGATGTCGGGGCAGCGCTGCATCGGATCGTCTTGCGGCAAGGGCCGATAGACCAGCGGTGAAGCAGAGCCCGTCAGCTCGACGATCAGCTCGGCCAGCTCCCGGATGGTGGTCTCCTGCGGGTTGCCGATGTTGATCGGGCCGGTCACGTCATCGGGGGTGGCCATCAGGCGCAGACACCCATCGATCAGGTCGTCGCGGTAGCAGAAAGACCGGGTCTGATCGCCTTGGCCGTACAGCGTGATCGGCTGCCCCCGCAGTGCCTGGGTGATGAAGTTCGACACCACACGGCCGTCATCCGGGTGCATCCGCGGCCCGTAGGTGTTGAAGATGCGCATCACCTTGATCTTCAGCTTGTGCTGTCGCCGGTAGTCGAAGAACAGCGTCTCGGCGCAACGCTTGCCCTCGTCGTAACAGGCGCGTGGGCCGATCGGGTTGACGTGGCCCCAGTAGTCCTCTCGCTGCGGGTGAACCTGGGGATCGCCATAGACCTCGCTGGTCGAGGCCTGCAGGATGGTGGCACCGGTGCGTTTGGCCAGGCCCAGCATGTTGATCGCACCGTGCACGCTGGTCTTGGTCGTCTGCGCCGGGTTGTACTGGTAATGCACCGGTGAGGCCGGGCAGGCGAAGTTGAAGATCTGTTCGACTTCGACATACAGCGGAAAGGTGACGTCGTGGCGCAGCAGCTCGAACCGCGGGTGGTCCAGCAGGTGCTCGATGTTGCGTTTGCCCCCGGTGAAGAAGTTGTCGACGCACAGCACCTCGTGCCCGCGCTCGAGCAGCTGCTCGCACAGAAACGACCCCAAAAAACCGGCCCCTCCGGTGACCAGCACCGACTTCTGAGGATCCATGCGCATGCGACGTACTTCCCGAGCCAATCAGACGCCGATTGTCATCGGCTCGGCTGCGCGATGGTCAGCCGCTGGCACTGGGGCGATCTCCTCATTTCGTCCCGGTGTGGTCGCCACGCTTGCGCCAGAAACGCTTCAGACCGACAAAGCATTTCAGTTCCGGCTTGCAGGCGGCCAGCGCGCGCTCGCGCTGCGAGGCCAACCACCCCAGCGCGAACAGGGCCCGTGCATCGGCCGGAAGTGCCGCTGAGTACAGCGCAATGCCGACGGCCACGTCGTTGACCGTACCCAGCCGCTCCTGCAGGGCTCGCAGGACCTTCAGATAGCGGCGCACGCCACGCCCGTCGAACAGGCTCGCGGCGAACTCGACCGCGTAGCGCAGGCGCTTGATGCGCTTGCGCAACCGATGGCGGCCCTCGTCGTCGAGCGTCTCGAAGGCTTGCGCATCGACCAGCACCTGGCGGTGCCAGCGGGTGAGCCGCTGGGCGAGTCGCTGGCGCAGCGGCTCGGAGGTCGTGGCATCAGCCGCTGGCGTTGATGCCGCGCTGTCGCGCTGCAGCTGAGACATCAGCGTCAGCATCAAGCGCTGCGCCCCCTCCTGCCGCACCACCACCGTCGGATCGACCTCGGCGCCGAACGCCGACAGCTCAGGCGGCTCACCCGACAGGCCCACCGCGGCCAAGGCGCGGGCCAGCTCGATGGCGAGCGGCTCGGCCACGGCGGCGCGGTCGCGGGCCTCGCCCAACTGGCGAAACAATGCGGCGGCATCGCCAGCGAGCTGATCCCGAACCGGTGCATCGATGGCCTCGCTGAGCTGCGCACCATCGAAGAACTGCAGTGCGGTGCGCAGCCGCCGCAGGCCGACGCGCAGCTGGTGGGTGTGTTCCGGCGCGTGGCGGCCACTGGCGATCTGGCTGGCGTTGACGCTGATCTGCTGCAGGCAGGATCGGAGCACCGCTTGCAGCGCCGCAGCCGGCGTCATGGATTTCGACAGGGTCACTTCGCCGGCGCGGCGCGCCTGGGCCATCGCATCGTTGCGCGACAGCAGGTGGCCCAGCTCGGCCTTGCTGCGGGTGTCCAGCCACAGGCCGTGGCGTGCCACCCAGCGCTGCGCGGCGGTCACCACGGCCTGCGGGTGGCCGCGCTTGAGTTCGATCTCGAGTTCGCAGACCGGCAGTTGTCGTGGCGGCACGGTGGTGCAAGACGCGATCCGGCCGACATCGAAGGCCAGCTCGACCACACCACCGGTGACCCGCACGGTGCGGATGCGCCGCCAGATGTCGGTGCTGATCACGAGGGCGAGCACGCCATCGGCTTGTGCCAGCACGTTCGACAGTGCCGCGCCCACGGCGGTGTCGGCATGCAGCTGCGGATCGATCGCGGGTACCGCAGCGCCGGTCTCGGCGCGCAACACGTTGTGCTCGGCGCGGATCATGCCGCCACCTTCCGGCAGCAGGCCCTTCAAGGTCTGCACCCAGGCACGGCCCTCCTTGCGCAGCCGCAGCGCCAGTCCGGCCCCGGCCAGCGCGCCGGCCGGGGTGTCGAAATAGGCAGCCCGCAAATGGATGCGCCGCACCGCCTTCGGACCGGCAACTGCACTTTCGACCGCCTTGCGGGCCGCGGGCGGCACCTGGAACTTCAGCTCGACTTCTCTCATGACGCGATGGTGACAGCCACCCCCGTCAGATTTGATGAATCGGCGTTCAGGGAAACGCCGGGTTGCGGCAGCGGGTCCCCCTGCGTCCTGGGCGCGTGCCCCGGTAAACTCCGGGTTTTCCCGTTTGCTTCGCGCCATGCCACGCCATGCCACTGTTCTGGAAACCCTACAAGTCGGACGTGACCACCTTCATCGAATCGCTGAAGGCTCAGAAGCCAACGCTTGAAAGCGAGCAGCGTGCCGGACGCGCCCTGCTGTGGGACAAGCGGGTGGACCGCGACGCCCAGGCCGACGCGGCTGAATCGCGCGTGCCGCAGAAGCCTTATGTCTACCAGACCGGGCCGAAGTGAGGCGCGGTAAGCCGGCAACATCTCGCCCATGAACCTGCCTGGCCCTGCGCTGACGGAGCCCCCCGAGTTGCACGCCCTGATGGCCGACGGGGCGGCGGAGGCCCCGCCGTTGGCGGTCGACAGCGTGGCGGTGGCGCGGCTGTATGGCGAACCGCTGTTCAAGCTGCCCCACGATCTCTACATCCCGCCAGATGCGTTGCGGCTGTTCCTCGAAGCCTTCGAGGGGCCGCTCGACTTGCTGCTGTACCTGATCCGCCGGCAGAACTTCAACATCCTCGACATCCCGCTGGCCGATGTCACGCGACAGTACCTCGCCTACGTCGAGCAGATCCGCAAGACCAACCTCGAGCTCGCCAGCGAGTACTTGCTGATGGCCGCGATGCTGATCGAGATCAAGTCGCGCATGCTGCTGCCGCCGAAGAAAAGCGCAGACGGCAGCGAGCCGGAGGACCCGCGTGCCGAGCTGGTGCGCCGACTGGTCGAGTACGAGCAGATGAAGCTGGCCGCTGCCCGCCTGGATGCCATGCCAGTCATCGGCCGCGATTTCCTCCGCGCGCAGGTGCACATCGAGCAGTCGCTGGTGCCCCGCTTCCCCGACGTCGCCCCCGAGGAGTTGCAGGCAGCCTGGGCCGACGTGATGAAGCGGGCCAGCTTGAACCAGCACCACACCATCAACCGCGAACACCTCAGCGTACGCGAGCACATGAGCATCGTGTTGCGCGCCCTGCAGGGCCGAAAATTCGTCGAATTCCATGAGCTTTTCGATGTGACGCGTGGCCAGCCGGTGCTGGTCGTCACCTTCATCGCGATGCTCGAACTGGCGCGCGAATGCCTGCTGGAGATCACCCAGGCCGAAGCCTACGCCCCGATCTACGTGCGGTTGGCCTACCAGGCCGTTTGACAGCGAACAACCCCTTTCCTTCCGATCCGACGCATCATTGCGCCCGCATCCCAGCGAGACCTGACCATGTCCACAGCCTCCATCCAATCAGCGCCCATCCAACTTGTACGCCCCGCCGCCGCAGGCCAGGCAACACGCACCGACACGCCACGCTGGCAGGTCGAGCAGATCGAAGCGCTGTTTGCGCTGCCCTTCACCGAGCTGCTGTACCAGGCGCAGACGGTGCACCGCGCGAACTTCGACCCGGCCGAGGTGCAGCTCTCCACGCTGCTGTCGATCAAGACTGGCGGCTGCGCGGAAAACTGTTCGTACTGCCCGCAGTCGGCGGCCTACGACACCGGCGTCGAGGCGACCGCGCTGATGAAGGTCGACGAGGTGCTGGCCGCCGCACGGGCAGCGCAGGCGGCCGGTGCCACCCGTTTCTGCATGGGTGCGGCCTGGCGCGGCCCGAAGGACCGCGACATCGAGAAGGTCGCGCAACTGATCAGCGCGGTGAAGGACCTGGGCCTGGAAACCTGCGCGACGCTGGGCATGCTGGGCGACGGCCACGCAGAAGCGCTGCGTGACGCCGGTCTCGATTACTACAACCACAACATCGACACCGCGCCGGACAAGTACGCCGACATCGTGCAGACCCGCCAGTTCGAGGACCGCATCGACACGCTGCAGCGGGTGCGTGGCGCAGGCGTCAAGGTGTGCTGTGGCGGCATCGTCGGCATGGGTGAATCACGCACGCAGCGCGCCGCACTGATCGCCGAGCTGGCCAACATGGAGCCCTACCCCGAGTCGGTGCCGATCAACCACCTGGTGCCAGTGGCTGGCACGCCGCTGGCAGAGCAGACCCCGCTCGATCCGTTCGAGTTCGTGCGCACGATCGCCGCGGCGCGCATCACGATGCCGCGCACGCGGGTGCGGCTGTCGGCAGGCCGCCAGGCATTGGGTGATGCGGTGCAGGCACTGTGCTTCGTGGCCGGGGCCAACTCGATCTTCTACGGCGACAAGCTGCTGGTGACCGGCAATCCGGATGTGACGGCCGATCAAGTGCTGCTGGAAACGCTGGGCATGAGGGCCGCTTGAGCGCAACGCCATGAGCGTGCACCCGTCTCCTGATACCGCACCGGCTGCGCGCAAGCCGATCACGCTGCACCGGCTGCGCGAGATGCACGCGGCGGGCGAGCCCATCAGCGTGCTGACCTGCTACGACGCCGCATTCGCCCGTGTGCTGGACCGCGCTGGCGTCGACTGCCTGCTGATCGGCGACTCCTTCGGCATGGTGCTGCAGGGACTCGGCAGCACCTTGCCGGTGACGCTGGCCGACACGGCGTACCACGTGCGCTGCGTGGCGCAGGGCAACCGCAGCGCCTGGATCATCGGTGACCTGCCCTTCGGCAGCTACCAGCAGTCGCCAGCACAGGCCCTGGCCAGTGCCACGGTGCTGATGCAGGCCGGTGCGCACATGGTCAAGCTCGAAGGTGGCGGCTGGACGCCGGAGACGGTGCACTTCCTGACCCAGCGCGGCATCCCGGTCTGCGCGCACCTGGGGCTCACGCCGCAGTCGGTGCATGCGCTGGGTGGATATCGCATCCAGGGCCGCGACGAGGCCTCGGCCGCCACGCTGCTGCGCCATGCACAGCAACTGGCCGACGCCGGCGCCGCCATGCTGGTGCTGGAGCTGATGCCCTCTGCGGTGGGCGCCAGCATCACCGCCAGCCTGCCGATCCCGACCATCGGCATCGGCGCTGGCGCCGACTGCTCAGGCCAGGTGCTGGTGCTGCACGACATGCTGGGCCTGGGCCACGGCAAGCAGCCGCGCTTCGTGCGCGACTTCATGCAGGGCTCGGCCTCGATAGACGCCGCGATCAGCACCTACGTTGCCGATGTGAAGGCGCGCCGCTTTCCAGACCCGGCGCTGCACGGCTACCTCTGAGCCGACACCCCACCATGCTGGTCGTGCACACCATCGCCGCGCTGCGTGCCGCCCTGCCGGTGCCCGGCGCCTGCGCCTTCGTCCCGACGATGGGCAACCTGCACGATGGGCATCTGGCGCTGGTGCGGCAGGCGGCATCGCACGGCCTGCCGGTGGTCGTCAGCATCTTCGTGAACCGGCTGCAGTTCGCGCCCCACGAGGATTTCGACCGCTACCCGCGCACGCTGGAACGCGACTGCCAACTGTTGCAACCGGCCGGCTGCAACATCGTGTTCGCGCCCGACGAGCACGAGCTCTACCCCGAGCCACAGACGTTCAAGGTGCTCCCCGACCCGGCGCTGGCCGACATCCTCGAGGGACATTTCCGGCCAGGCTTTTTCGCCGGTGTCAGCACCGTCGTCATGAAGCTGTTCAACGCTGTGCAGCCGCGGATCGCCTTGTTCGGCAAGAAGGATTACCAGCAACTGCTGGTGATTCGCCGGATGACGCGGCAGTTTGCGCTGCCCATCGACATCGAAGCCGCCGAAACATCGCGCGCCGACGACGGCCTGGCGCTGTCGTCACGCAACGGCTATCTCAGCGCGGCCGAGCGCGCGAAGGCCATCGAGCTGTCGCAGGCACTGCGCACACTGGCCGAGCGTTTCGGCGATGGCGTGGCGCCACTGGAATTGCTGGAGGCGCAGGCGCTGGAGGCACTGGCAGCGCGTGGCTGGCAGCCCGACTACCTGACGGTGCGCCGCCAGTGCGACCTGGGCTCACCCAGCGGCGACGACGACCGCGCAGGCGCGTGGGTGGCACTCGGAGCGGCACGGCTGGGCGCCACGCGCCTGATCGACAACATCGAATTCAGCACCTGAACACGACCTGAGGCAGCGAGCCTCAGGGCCTGGTGCCTGATGGCCGCAGCAGCGGCTGCGCGGCGTGCCACAGCAGCGCACTGGTTGTAAAGCACACCCAGGCCGTCCACATCGAATGACTGGGGAAGTGCGCACCGCGCACGCTCTGTGCCACGCTGAACAGCGTGCCGAAGAACCACACGCCGCCCAGCCAGCAGCGGGCAGCGCGAGGTGAAGTGCGGCGCAATGCGAACCAGCCAGCGAAGAGGCTGAAGGCCGCCGACGCATGGCCCGACGGGAAGCAGCGGCCCGGCCCGCCGTCGTTCACGCCGAAAGCCCAGTGCGACACATGCTGGGCCGAGCGGCCGAACTCGGCCAGATCCCAGGGACAACTGGTTGCACTGAGCTGCTTGAGGGTCGGGATCAGCAACAGGCAGATCACCGTGACAGCCAGCCACCAGATGCGGGTGGCCCGGTTCATCGCGCCCGCGAAACCCCATGGCCTGAATGCGTGGACCAGGACGACGACGATGGCCGCCGCACTGACCCAGCGCCCGCCGTCATGGAGCACCTGCGAGAAGAGCCAATGGCTCTTCAGGCGGAAGCCCTGCGCGTCGCCAAACCAGCGCTCGACCGTCATGTCGAGGCCGGAGGCATCCCACGCCAGCAAAGCGAGCAAGCTGAGTGCGATCCAGGTGGCGTCACGCCCCGCGGTCATGGGTCGAAGGTTCATTCGCGTTCGATGTTAGACCGGCACGGCTGAAGCGCGACTGAACGCAGGACCCAGCGGCAGCAGCAGCACGAGCGGCAGAGACCGGGGCACGGAAACCGATGTCCTTCAGCCCGGCCACCCCGCCTGTTGTCGCGCCAGGACGGGCGTGACGGCCCCAGGTGTTGCTTTCAACGCAACACCCGACCCCCTCATTCACGGGGGTCGGGTGGGTGAACTCGCAAAGCACGAGACCGCCCTTGCACGCAGGCCAGCGGCCATTCAGTCGCGGGTCGCCCGGCGCCTGACGGCCTCGATGTAGCGCTCGCCATCCGGTGGCAGGCCGCTGCGCTGCGAGGTCCACATCATCTCGCCCAGGCACTCCATCACGTCGTGGTGCGCGTCATGCAGCGAGCCTCGTCGCGCTGCCAGCAACTCAACGGCCTGCTTGATGCCACGCGGCTGATCAATCGAGAACTGTTCGCTGATCGACAGGTGCATCGACAGGTGCAGAAACGGGTTGGGCCGCCCCGCACCCACATCGTAGACAGCCGCCAGCGCCTGATCGACATCGGCCAGGGCTGCGTGGTATTCCGGATGCAAGGCGATCCAGTCTGCAGCGACGATCTCCAGCGCAGTCAGGGGCATGCCCGCGCGAGACTTGGCATGTGCTTCGCAAAAAAATCGGCGCACATCGTGCTGAGAAGGTGTGAACATGAGCAGATTGTCAGTGCGCATGTCGCAGGACGCGAGGCCAGATCCACGCCGCGCTGGCGTCTGGCTCGATGCTCCTACGGGGCATCGACGACGTATCCCTCGCTATTGCATTGAAAAAAATTGACCGTAAAATTTTTTTACCCGTGTGTTCGTCATTGAAAGCAGTCCCGTGAGGTATTCAGAACCGAAAGACCGAACCGCAGAGTTGCTTCGCTTGGCTTTGGGACACATGGGGAAACACGACGCGGCGTTCAATCCCGTCACCTTCACGCTCTGGTACGAATATGTGGCCGGCATCAATCCCGCGCTGACTGCGGCGATGGATGCGCTGCTCAATGAAGGCAAGGGCATGGACGACGGCGCGGTCATCGCGCTGTACCAGAAGCACATCGCCCCGGCCGATGAAGCGGTGATGGCACAGATCAGTGGCGAGATGGGGCGACTGCTCGCCAGTCTGGCGCAGTCGGCATCGCAGACTGGCGACCAGGCAGGTGCCTTTGGCGATCAGCTGACCGGTCTGAACCAGGCACTGGCATCGCGCGACGTCGAACAACTGCGGCCTCGCCTGACCGAAGTGATTGCGGGCACCGCCGAAATGAAGAGTTCGGTCGAGGCGCTGCAGCAAAAGGTATCGACCAGCCAGGACGAGATCAACAGGCTGCGCAGCGATCTGGACCGTGCCACGAGCGAGGCGCTGCTGTGCCCGATGACCGGCATCCTCAATCGGCGCGGATTCGAAAAGAAGATCGAGTCGCTGCTGTCGCAGCAGGCCGCCGATGGCCACAGCCACTGCCTGGTGATGCTGGACATCGACCACTTCAAGAAGGTCAACGACACCCATGGCCACCTGATGGGCGACCGTGTGCTTCAGGCCGTGGGTGAGATCCTTCGCACCGCGGTGACCGACGCGAACCACGCTGCGGCGCGCTACGGCGGCGAGGAGTTCGCCCTGCTGCTGCCGCAGACCTCGCTCGACAAGTCGGTTCAACTGGCCGAGGCCGTGCGCAGTCGGACCAAAGCGATGAAGATCCGCAACCGCACCACGCAAGAGGTGCTGCTGACGGTGACCATCTCGGGCGGTGTCACGGCGATGAAGCCCGACGACGACGCCTCGTCGCTGATTTCACGTGCCGATGCGGCGCTGTACGCCGCCAAGAACAGCGGCCGGGACCGCGTCGTCACCCACGCCTGAACGGCGGCCGATTCACTTGGGGTCGACGTAACGCTCGACCACCATCGCGTCCATGCGGTAGCCGCTCGCGCCCATGTAGCTGTCGCTGCGCAGGGTTTTCAGCGTACCGCTGACCCACACCGTGTCCATCGAATGGAAGCCCTTCGGCGGCTTCTCGGCCTTCACGTAGATGATCTGGTTGGCCGGCGGTGGCGGCGTGTGGATGCAGGCACCGAAATACGGCACCAGCAGAAACTCCTTCAACCCGGCCTTGGTTTCTTCCAGCGGCACCAGATAGCCGGGAATGCGCACCGACGCGCCGTCCATCTCGTTGTTGGTCGGCGCGTTGTCCCAGGTCTCGCGCATGCGCTTGAGCATCTCGTTGGCCCGCGGATCGCTGTCGTTCATCAGACTGAAGTTGATGTTCTTGAACTGCTTGAGCGGGTCCCAGTCCTTGGGCACCAGATCGTCCCACTTGATCTCGCGAAACGTGCCGGCGGCCACCGGCTGGCTGACACCGCTGCCGCCGATCGGCTGGCTCGCCGAGGTGGCGGCAGCACCCGCTGCGGTGGCCAGGACACACAGGCCGAAGCCCAGTGCACCGATGGCCGACACCATTGCACGCCGTTTGATCTTCATCTTCACACCCTCGGGGACAGGCCATCGGCCAGGGACCATCGATACGCGCGCCAGGCCGGGATCAGGCTGGCCACCGCACCGGCCACCACCACAGCCGCGAACAGACTCCATTGAGCCGCACTCGGTGCGGAAAGTTTCAGGTTGACGCCGTAGTGCGCCTGAACCCAAGGCGCCGCCAGTGCGATGAACAGGCCGGTGGTCAACAGACCCAGCAGCGCGCCGCACAGCGTGATCAGCAGCCCTTCACCGGCCAGCAACAGCAGCACATGGCGCGGCGCAGCACCCACGGCGCGCAGCACTGCCAGTTCACGGCGCCGTTCGTTCAAACCGGCCATCACCACCGCGACCAAACCTGCCAGGCTGACCACACCAACCATCGCCGACATGCCGATCAGCGCCTTCTCGCCCACGCCGACCACGTCCCACAACTCGTCGAGCGCCACGCCGGGCAGCACCGCCATCAGCGGCTCGTCGGCGTAGTCGGCCACGAAGCGCTGCACATTGAACACCGCAGCGCGGCCCTTCAGGCCCACCAGCGCGGCGGTCACCACCTTCGGTGCCAGATCGAACTTGCGCGCCTGGTCGGGCGCAATCGACACCCCCGGCATCGGCGCGCCGCCGACCCAGTCGATGTGGATCGCCTCCATCGATTCCAGGCTGATGTGCACCGTGCGATCGACCGGCGTGCCGGTGCGCTTCAGGATACCCACGACGGTGAACGGCTTGTCGGCATGCTCGGCACCGGGCAGGCCACCCGCGCCGTGCGTCAGCGTGAGCTTGCTCCCGAGCCGGTAGCCGAGCGCATCGGCCACCTCGGCACCCAGCACCGCACCGTACAAGCCATCGATGCCATCAGCGAACGCGCGACCCTGCGCCAGCACCAGCGGCTCGCGGTCACCGTACAGAAAGCGATTGAAGTAGTCGGCCGTGGTGCCGAGCACGGCGTAGCCCTTGTGCGTATCGCCGAGCGACAGCGGCACCACCCAGGCCACCGCGCGATGCTTGGCGATGGCCTCGACGCTACTCATGCGGATGTTGTTGGTCGCGCTGCCCACACGAAACACCGCATACAGCATCAGCTGGACCGAGCCGGTGCGCGCACCGACGACGAGATCGGTGCCGCTCACCGACTGCGAGAAGTTCTCGCGCACATCGGTACGCACCTGCTCGAAGCCCAGCAGCAGGAAGGTCGACAACGCGACCGACAGCAACACCAGCGACAGCGTCGCCCGGCGGTTCCAGGCACTGCGCCAGGCCAGCGTCAGCAATGCCCTCACACCACACCCTCGACCGGAGCGGATGACGCTGCGCGATTGATCGCCGAGAGCGACACCCGCTCGTCGAAGCGCGCCGCCAACCGCTCGTCGTGGCTGACGAAAACCAGCGTTCCGCCCGACGCGCGGCATGCTTCCAACAGCAAGTCCATGAAGCCGTCGCGCAAGGCCGCATCGAGCGCCGAGGTCGGCTCGTCGGCAATCACCACCTCGGGCCGGCCGATCAGCGCGCGTGCCGCTGCCACCCGTTGCTGCTGGCCGACCGACAGCTGGGAGGCGGGTCTCGCCCACAGCACCTCTGTCAGCCCCACCCGCTGGAGCAGGTCACGCGCGGCCGCGCCGGGAGCGCCGCCGTCCTGCGTGGCCCGCTCGCGGCGCAGGGCCGAGAAGCGGCACGGCAGCAACACGTTGTCGAGCACGCTCAGGTAAGGCAGCAGGTTGAACTGCTGGAAGATGTAGCCGACGTGATCGGCGCGAAAGGCATCGCGTCGCGCACCCGACAGATCAGACCAGCGGGTGCCCAGCAGACTCACCGAACCGGCACTCGGCAGCAAGACCCCCGCCAGCAGTCCGAGCAGCGTGCTCTTGCCGCCGCCGCTCGGGCCGTGCAGGAACACCGTTCGACCGGCCGCGATGGTGAGCCTATCGATGGCGATGCAGTCCGGCACGGGGCCATGGCCCCAGGATGCAGGCCATGCAAAGCGCAGGTCTTGAACCTCAATCACCCAACAGCTTTCAAACCAGGAAGACCGGTGACAGACACCTTGTTGAGAGCGGCTCGCTCAGCCAAGGTTCAGTGCACGGTCGCTGCGGCGCGCGAAATAAAACCATTCGTTGCCCGGCAGGGCCTTCGTGTTCGGGAACACGATGTAGCCGTCGCCCTGTGCGGTGACCACGGTGCCGTCGTGCCGGTGGCCGATGGGCTCGCCCGCTTGCACCGGATCGAAGCTGGCCCAGGGCTTGACGAAGGTGTCGCCTGGATTCAGCCGATCGGTGACGTGGAGCAGACGCAGCACCTCGATGTCGGTGCGTGGCGCAGGCGCCGGCATGTCGATCATGCGCAGATGCGCCAGGGTGTTGATGATCGCCCGGTAGGCCACGTCCGGCCCCGCCGGGTCGTCGTGCTGGCCGCATTCCAGCGTGATCGCCATGCCGCCGGCGCTGCGCATGTATTCGGTGGTGCCGATGCCGTAGCGCGGGTCGGTGTTGAGCAACTTCGCCCGCGCGGTGCGCGGGTCATCGGACAGCTCGGCGCGCCGCACGCGGGCGGCCACGCCATCGGCATAGGTCTCCAGCCAGCCTTCGACCAGGCGCCTGGGCCCGAGCCGCGCCGCCAGGGCCTCTTCCTGGCCAGCCAGCGCGAACGGCTGCAGCGTGCCGGTGTTGTTGGTGGGACCGAGCATCGCAAAAGGTTCACCAGGCGAGTGGAAGGAATGCAGGTCGATCAGCACGTCGTGTCGGCTCAGCAAGGGGCACAGCGCGTTGGCGATGCGGTCCTCGAAATCCTGCGGCTCGGCCACGGGCCCGAGGTTGCGGTTGAGGTTTCGATCCCCCTCGCGCCGCACGAGCTCGTACGCCTTGGTGTTGGTGATCGGCACGAACGACACGCTGCCACGCAGCAGATTCAGCGTCTTCGACTCGAATTCGGCCCACACCCGCTCGATGGCGCGCGGGCCGCAGATCTCATTGCCATGCACCGCGCCCAGCACGATCAGGCGCGGGCCGGCTCGCTCGCTCTGGATGCCGACGACTTTGAAGGGTACGTTGCTGAGGGACTCGGCGTTCGGCATGGCAATGTGAGGTGGTGGCGGTGATCGCGTACGAAGGCGCTTTGAGCGGCCCTGAGGGGCTGAAGTGCCCCGCGGTGCGCACGGTATTTTGTATGCAAGGCCCAGACACCCGCCCGGTAGAATGGCCCCATGCATTTGCGCTTCTTCGCTCGTCACGCGTCCCACGCGCACGGTGCCACGCACCGGCAGACTTCGCGCGATCGAATTTGACGCTGCGGCGCGGCGTGCTGGCCGTGCTGCCGCCGCTTCACCCGATGAGCTGCCCGGGTCGATGGGCACCCTCCCAGCGGCCCCACCCTCCTGCCTGTTGACCCCGCGCCCGGCGCGAATGCCACCTGTTGAGACCTCCGCATGTCCACCGAAAAGTCCTCTGTCTACGCCCCGGGTGCCGACACCTCCGGCCTGCGCGCCACGCTGAACCTGCCAGACACCCCGTTCCCGATGCGCGGCGACCTGCCCAAGCGCGAGCCGGGCTGGGTCAGGCAATGGGACGACGCAGGCACCTACCAGCGGCTGCGCGAGGCCCGCTGCGGCGCGCCGAAGTTCGTGCTGCACGACGGCCCGCCGTATGCCAATGGCCAGATCCACATCGGCCACGCGGTCAACAAGGTGCTGAAAGACATGATCGTCAAGGCGCGCCAGCTCAAGGGCATGGACGCGACCTACATCCCCGGCTGGGATTGCCACGGGCTGCCGATCGAGAACCAGATCGAGAAGACCTACGGCCGCAAGCTGCCACGCGCCGAGGTGCAGGCCAAGAGCCGCGCCTACGCGACCGAACAGATCGCGCAGCAGATGGCCGATTTCAAGCGCCTGGGCGTGCTGGCCGATTGGGCGCGCCCCTACCGCACGATGGACCACGGCAACGAGGCCGGCGAGATCCGCACGCTGAAGCGGGTGATGGAGCGCGGCTATGTCTATCGGGGTTTGAAGCCTGTCTACTGGTGCTTCGACTGCGGCTCGTCACTGGCCGAGTTCGAGATCGAGTACGCCGACAAGAGCTCGCAATCGCTCGACGTCGCCTTCCTGTGCGCCGAGCCCGATCGGCTGGCCGCAGCGTTCGGGCTGCCGTCGCTGAACAAGGACGCTTTTGCGGTCATCTGGACCACCACCGCGTGGACGATCCCGGCCAACCAGGCGCTGAATCTGAACCCGGCGCTGGAGTACAGCCTGGTCGACACGGATCGCGGCCTGCTGCTGCTGGCGTCGGCGCGCGTGGAAGACAGCCTGAAGCGCTACGGGCTGCCAGGCCAGGTGCTGGCCACGGCTGTTGGCGACAAGCTCGATGGCATCCATTTCCGCCACCCGCTGGCCCATGTCGATGCCGGCTACGACCGCCTGAGCCCGATCTACCTCGCCGACTACGCCACCGCCGACGACGGCACCGGCCTCGTTCATGCGGCGCCAGCCTACGGCGTGGAAGACTTCCGGTCGTGCGTCGAGCACGGCATGGCGATCGACGCCATCCTGAACCCGGTCACCGGGAGCGGCGTCTACGACACCAGCCTGCCGCTGTTCGGCGGGCAGCACATCTGGAAGGCCTGCGCGGTCATCCTCGATGCGTTGCGTGACGCGGGCCGCCTGCTCGCCACCGCCACCTTCCAGCACAGCTATCCGCACTGCTGGCGGCACAAGACACCGGTGATCTACCGCGCCGCCGCGCAATGGTTCGTGCGCATGGACGAAGCGAACGACGACACCGCCGGTGTCTTCGCCACCGACCCGGCGCCGCAGACGCTGCGCCAGAGCGCCTTGGCCGCGATCGACGCCACCACCTTCTATCCGGAGAACGGCCGGGCCCGGCTGCGCGACATGATCGCCAACCGCCCCGACTGGTGCATCAGCCGCCAGCGCAACTGGGGCGTGCCGCTGCCGTTCTTCCTGCACCAAGACAGTGGCGAATTGCACCCGGACACGCTGGCCCTGATGGACCGCGCCGCCGCGCTCGTCGAGCAAGGCGGTGTCGAAGCCTGGTCGCAACTCGATCCGCGCGACTGGCTGGGCGACGAGGCCGCGAACTACACCAAGAGCAACGACATCCTCGATGTGTGGTTCGACTCGGGCAGCACCTTCAACCACGTGCTGCGGGGCTCGCACGATGGCGCCGGCCAGGCCGAAGGCCCGGAGGCCGATCTCTACCTCGAAGGCCACGATCAGCACCGCGGCTGGTTCCATTCTTCGCTGCTGATCGCCTGCGCGATCGAAGGTCACGCGCCCTACAAGGGCTTGCTGACACACGGCTTCGCCACCGACGGCCAGGGCCGCAAGATGAGCAAGTCGCTGGGCAATGTGGTGGCGCCACAGTCGGTCAGCGACAAGCTCGGCGCCGAGATCGTGCGGCTGTGGGTCGCCAGCACCGACTACTCGGGCGACCTGAACATCGACGACAAGATCCTCGCGCGCGTGGTCGACGGCTACCGCCGCATCCGCAACACGCTGCGCTTCCTGCTCGCCAACACCAGCGACTTCGATGTGTTCAAGGACTCGGTGCCGCTGTCGGAGCTGCTGGAAATCGACCGCTATGCGCTGGCGCGCGCAGCGCAGTTCCAGGCCGAGGTGCTGGCGCACTACGAGGTGTATGAATTCCACCCGGTGGTGGCCAAGCTGCAGGTCTATTGCAGCGAAGACCTGGGCGCGTTCTACCTCGACGTGCTGAAGGACCGGCTCTACACCACCGCGCCGAAGAGCCTGGCACGCCGCAGCGCACAGACCGCGCTGTGGCACATCACGAACGCGATGCTGCGCTGGATGGCGCCGTTCCTCAGTTTCACCGCCGAAGAAGCGTGGCCCATCTTCGCGCCGGGCGCCTCGTCCTCGATCTTCATCGAGACCTACAGCGATACCACCGCGTGGACCGACGACGCACTGCTGGCGAAGTGGCACCGCATCCGCGAGGTCCGTGAATTCGCCAACAAGCAGATCGAAGCCGTGCGTGCCGCGGGCCAACTCGGCTCGTCGCTGCAGGCCTCGATTGCGATCACCGCGGGTGCCGATGATCACGCGCTGCTGGCGTCGCTGGGTGACGGCCTGAAGTTCGTCACGATCACCTCGGAGGCCCAGCTCAACCAAGGTGGCGAACTGGCAGTGCAGGTGACGCCATCGGCCGCCACGAAGTGCGAGCGCTGCTGGCATTACCGCGACGACGTCGGCCATGACGCGGCGCACCCGACGATCTGCGGCCGCTGCACCAGCAACCTCTACGGCGACGGCGAAATCCGCCGCGTGGCCTGAGATGGCGACCAAGAACGCAGCGGGGTCGAGCCTGCTTCCCTGGCTGGGTCTGGCGCTGCTGATCATCTTGTCGGATCAGCTCAGCAAGACGCTGATCATCGGCAGCTTCGAGCTTGGCGACAGCCACACCGTCACCTCGTTCTTCAACCTGGTTCGGGTGCACAACACTGGCGCAGCGTTCAGCTTTCTGGCCGACGCCTCGGGGTGGCAGCGCTGGTTCTTCGTCGGGCTCGGGCTGGTGGCCACCGTGGCCATCGTCTGGATGCTGAAAAGCCATGGGGGCCAGCGTCTGTTCAGCCTGGCGCTGGCGTTGATCCTCGGCGGGGCGCTGGGCAACGTGATCGACCGCCTGCTGCACGGGCACGTGATCGATTTTCTGCAGTTCCACTGGGACTGGCTGGCCCCGATGTTCCACGGGGGCTACTTTCCCAGCTTCAACATCGCCGACAGTGCGATCACTGTCGGCGCGGTGCTGCTGATCGTCGACGAGGTGATGCGCGTGCGCCGCGGCTGAATCCCCGCGAGCCCTGGATCCAGGGTCAGGGCAGCAGGATGCTGCACCCCGTCGTGAGCCGGGCTTCCAGATCGCGGTGGGCCTGCGCCGCATCGGCCAGCGCATAACGGCGCTCCACCGGGATCTTCACCGCGCCACTGGCCACCACAGCGAACAGATCGTCAGCCATCGCCTGCGTCGCGTCGCGCGTGGCAATGTGGGTGAACAGCGTCGGCCGCGTGACGTACAGCGACCCCTTGGCCGCCAGCACGCCCAGATCCACCGGCGGCGCCTTGCCCGAGGCGTTGCCGAAGTTCACCAGCAATCCGAAGGGCTGCAGCACATCGAGCGACTTCTCGAAGGTGTCCAGCCCGACCGAGTCGTAGACCACCTTCACGCCGCGGCCGCCAGTGATGTCCTTCACCCTGGCCACGAAATCCTCGCGCCGGTAGTTGATCGCGTGCACGGCGCCGTTTTGCAGCGCCAGCGCGCACTTCTCGTCGCTGCCTGCCGTGCCGATCAGCTGCAGGCCGAGCGCGCGCGCCCACTTGCAGGCGATCAGCCCGACACCGCCTGCCGCAGCATGGAACAGGATGAAGTCGCCGGGCTGCAGTCCGCCCTGCGGCAGCGTCTTCTTCAGCAGGTACTGCGCGGTCAGGCCCTTGAGCATCATCGCGGCGGCGGTCTCGGCATCGATGCCGTCGGGCAGCTTGACCACGCACTTCGCCGGCATGACGCGCGATACACAGTAACTGCCCGGCGGGGTGCTGGCATAGGCAGCGCGATCGCCTGCGCGCAGGTGGGTCACCCCCTCGCCCACCGCCTCGATGACGCCAGCGCCTTCCATGCCCAGCCCGGCCGGCAATGGCAGCGGGTACAGCCCGGTGCGGTGGTAGACGTCGATGAAATTAAGGCCGCAGGCCTGATGGCGGATGCGGATCTCACCCGGCCCGGGCTCGTCGATCGGCACCTCGACCAGCCGCATGGCTTCCGGCCCGCCGGGTTGATCGATGCGAACGGCGTGGGTGGTGCGTGCAAAGGCAGCGGACATCTGAAAGCTCCGAAAAATGAGGTGCGCTATCGTGCCCGAAGCCCGCTGAATTCACACGCCGGGATGTTTCACATGAAAAGGCTGACCACCGCACCGAATCTGGCCATCGCCACGCTGTGGGCCGACATGCTGTGCCACGCAGGCGTGCCCACGACGATCCAGCGTGCGTACAACAGCAGCCTGGCAGGACAGGTGCCACCGGATCAGTCACTGCCCGAGCTGTGGCTGACCGATGCCGACAATTTCGAGCGCGCCGAGCGGCTGCTGTCGGAACTCCGTTCGCCGGTGTCGCGACATTGGTGGTGCGTCGCCTGCCAGGAACTGATCGACGGCCCGTTCGAGCAATGCTGGAACTGCGGTGCGGCGATGCCTCAGGGGGATGGCGACACCGTCGGTTGATTCGGGTCCGGTCGGCGCCACGGGTCCAGGTGCGTCATCAGGGTGAGCACCCGATGGCGCTGCAAGACGCGATCGCGCGCGGCCACCGTGATCTCGTGGCCGGCCTCGACGGTGAGCTGCCCATCGACCTCGATGTGCGCATCGACGACGATCATGTCGCCCATCTTGCGGGTGCGCAGGTCGTGCACGCCGCGGATGCCCGGTGTGTCGGCCAGCGTCTGGCGGATCGCCTCGACCTCTTGTTCGTCGACCGAGCGGTCCATCAGATCGTGCAGCGCGTCCCACCCGAACGACCACCCCATGCGCACGATCATGAAGCCCACGATCGCCGCGGCGATCGGATCCAGGATCGGGTAGCCCGCCAGGTTGCCGACGATGCCGACGCCCACCACCAGCGACGACGCGGCATCCGAGCGCGCATGCCAGGCATTGGCCACCAGCATGCTCGATTTGACGCGCTTGGCCACCGCCAGCATGTAGCGAAACAGCGCCTCCTTCGCCACCAGCGCGCCCCCAGCCACCCACAGCGCCACGGCGTGCACCGTGGGCACCGACGCCGGCGACTGGAGCTTGGTCACCGCCGACCACAACATGCCCGCCCCGACAGCCAGCAGCAGCCCACCCAGGGCCAGCGACGCGGCGGTTTCGAAGCGCTGGTGGCCGTAAGGATGCTCATCGTCGGCGTCCTTGCGGCTGTGATGCCCTGCCAGCAGCACGATGAAGTCGGACACCAGATCGGACAGCGAATGGATGCCGTCGGCGATCAGGCCCTGCGACTTCGACGCGACGCCCACCGCGATCTGGATGGTGGAGAGCACCAGGTTGACGGCCACGCTCACCCAGGTGCTGCGCGAGGCGGCTGCTGCGCGCTCGTCCAGGCGGGCCGGCGAGTCTTCTGGATCGTCGGTGTAAGTGGAAAGCCTCATGGGGTTCAGATTCACAGGGGATGTCCGGGTGTGCCGGTGATGGAGGGAACGTTGGTCGAGTCTGCAACGACAGTCTGAGGGCTGCCTGATGAGATGGCAGGTGCCGCGGTAAGAAATCCCTAAGGCGGCCAGTTGAACATGGCTGCCAGGGAGACACGATGAATACCACCCCAGGAACCCGACCTCTGATCGCCGCGATCGTCTGCGCGATGGCAGCGGTCTCTGGCGCCAACGCGGCCACGCCGGCCGATCTGCTGGCAGGCTACAGCGCGCAGGCGGGCGCAGCAGCATCGCCCGAGCGCGGGCGGGCATTTTTTACCGGGCTGCACGGCCGCGAGTGGAGTTGCTCGTCGTGTCACGGCGTCACACCCACGCAAGAAGGCAAGCACGCCTCGACCGGCAAGGTGATCGCGCCGCTGGCCCCAGCGGCCCATGCGGAGCGATTCACGAACCCGGCCAAGACGGAGAAATGGTTTCGCCGCAACTGCAACGACGTCGTGGGCCGCGAGTGCACCGCTGGCGAGAAGGCCGATGTGCTCAGCTGGCTGCTGACGCTGAAGCGTTGAATGCCACGTTCCATTTCAACAACAGTCCCGAGCTCTCGACATGCATCGACATTCCCCTTTCCGCGTCACGGCAGCGCTGCTGCTGGTGGCCGCCGCACTGAGCGGCATGCCGAGCGCGCAGGCCGAGGGTGGCATGCGCTACGCAGTCACTCCGGCGTCCCCTGCCTACCAGCAGGAATGCGCGGCCTGCCACATCGCCTATCCGCCCAGCATGCTGCCCGCGGCATCGTGGCAACGGCTGATGAGCAGCCTGCCTCGCCACTTCGGTACCGATGCCTCGCTCGATGCCGCCACCGCCCAGGAGATATCGGCCTGGTTGAGCCGGAATGCGGGCACGCGCCAGGGCCTGACAGCGCCGCCCGAAGACCGCATCACACGCTCTGCCTGGTTCATCCACAAGCACGACGACGTACCCGCCGACACCTGGAAGCGAGCATCCATCAAGAGCGCGGCCAACTGCTCGGCGTGTCACAGCCGGGCCCCCCAAGGAGATTTCGATGAAGACCATGTCCGCATCCCTCGCTGACTCTGGCGCTGCGCCGGTGGCCCGACCCACCATGCTGGTGTGGGATCTGCCGGTGCGCGTCTTCCACTGGCTGATGGTGCTGAGCTTTGCAGGCGCCTACCTCACTGCCGAAAGCGAACGCTGGCGGCTGGTGCACGTGACGCTCGGCTACACCATGGTCGGGCTGGTCGTGTTTCGTCTGGCCTGGGGACTGGTGGGCAGCCGATACGCCAGGTTCGCGAACTTCGTGCGCGGGCCGGCGGCCGTCGCGCGGTACGTGCGCAGCCTGATCAGCGGCCGGCCGGAACATCACGTCGGCCACAACCCGGCAGGCGCACTGGCGATCGTGGCCCTGCTGGGCCTGACGATGGCCATCGGTCTCTCGGGTTGGTCGGTCTACAACGACATCGGTGGCGTATGGTCCGAGGAGCTCCATGAGTTGGCAGCCAACACCATGCTGGCCGTGATCGGCGTGCACATTGCCGGGGTGCTGCTCAGCAGTGGACTGCACCGTGAGAACCTGACCGTCTCGATGTTCACTGGCCGCAAATCCGGTCGACCCGAAGACGGTGTTCGCAACGCCTGGCGCAGCGTGGCCGTGCTCATGCTGGTTGCCGTACTGGGGTTCTGGTGGCTGCAGTGGCAAGGAGCCCCGGCCAGCCGCGGCATCGGCGACGTGCCGGCCGCCTCTTCGTTCGCGCATGATGGCGACGACCACTGAATCAAGCAGACATCGGGCATCTGACATGCGCATCCTCCTGGCCGAAGACGACCCCCTGCTTGGCGATGGCCTGCAAGCCGGGCTTCGACAGCTCGGTTTCCTCGTCGACTGGGTGCGTGATGGCGCCGCCGCCGAGCGTGAGCTGCGAACCGACTCCTATGCTGCGGCTGTGCTCGATCTCGGGCTGCCCAGGATGGACGGGATGGACGTGCTCGCCTCGCTGCGGCGCAGCGGAAGCGCGCTGCCGGTGCTCGTGCTGACCGCGCGCGACGCGCTGCCAGACCGGATCAGCGGGCTCGATGTCGGCGCTGATGATTACGTGGTCAAGCCCGTGGACCTGCACGAACTCGCAGCCCGGCTGCGTGCGCTGGTGCGCCGCTCGCACGGCCGGCCACAAGACATCCTGACAGCCCAGGACGTGCAACTGGACCCGGCAGCGCGGAGCGTCGTGCAGGCCGGCAAGGTGGTCCTGCTGTCGGGGCGTGAGTTCGATCTGCTGCACGCGCTGTTGCTCAATGCAGGGCGCGTGCTGTCGCGTGAGCAGCTCGAGAAGCGCGTCTACGGCTGGGGTCAGGAGGTCGAGAGCAATGCGGTCGAAGTGCACATCCATCACCTGCGGCGCAAGCTGGGTTCGACCTTGATCCAGACGGTGCGCGGCGTGGGTTACATGCTGCTGCGCGAAGCCCCGAAAACATGACACTGGCACCGCGCTCGCTGCAAGGCCGGCTGCTTGGGCTGATCGTGGGCTTGGTCGTGGGTGTCTGGGCCGTCACCGTGGTGGTGACATCGCTCGACGCCCGACACGAGCTCGACGAACTGCTCGACGGCCACCTCGCCCAGGCGGCGGCCCTGCTGGTGGTGCAGCAGGCCAGCGACGGCGATGAGGACGACGTGGTGGACGCGCCACTGCTGCACCGCTACGCCCCGAAGGTCGCCTTCCAGGTATTCCACGACGGGCACCTGACGATGCGCTCGGCCACTGCGCCGGCCACCCCGATGTCCGGGATCGACGCCGGCTTCGAGTCGGGGTTCAGGACGGTGCAGATCGACAAGACGGACTGGCGTGTGTTCGCCGCCCGCGGCGCGCATCGCGATGTGCAGGTGTACGTCGGCGAGCAGCTGGCCTCACGCGACGCCATCCTGTGGGCGGTGCTGCGCAGCACGCTGTGGCCGATGGCCGCCGCGCTGCCACTGTTTGCGGTGGCGATCGGCTGGGCGGTGCATCGGGGTGTCGCACCGCTGAAGCGACTGGGACACGCGCTGGCCGAACGTGAGCCCCAGGCACTGACCCCGGTGCGAGTCGACGGTGCCCCCTCCGAAATGACACCGATGCTCGGCGCGCTCAATGGCCTGCTCGCACGCATCGGCGAGTTGATGGCCTCCGAACGCCGCTTCACCGCCGATGCGGCACATGAGCTGCGCACGCCGATCGCGGCCATCCGCTTGCACGCACAGGTCGCGCAGGGCGAAGCCGATGACGCGATGCGCCAGCGGGCGCTTGCCGCCACCCTCGAGGGCTGCGACCGGGCCACGCGGCTGGTCGAGCAGTTGCTCACCTTGTCGCGGCTGGAGGCCGGCGCGGTGCCCCTGGGGCAGGTGGTCGACTTGAACGCGGTGGTGCGCGGTGTGGTGGCCGAACTCGCGCCGCAGGCGATCGACAAGCAGCAGTCCATCGAGGTCGATGCACCGGTGCCCTGCCAGGTCCGCGGCGACGCGTTGTTGCTCGCCGTGCTGGTTCGCAACCTGGTCGACAACGCGATCCGCTACAGCCCGGCCAAGGGCCACATTCAGATTGCGCTGCGTCGGCAGCCGGATTGCATCCGGCTCCTGGTCGACGACAACGGACCCGGCATGAGCCAGGCCGACATGCAGCGCGTCGGCGAACGCTTCTTCCGCGTCCTGGGCACGGCGCAAAGCGGCAGCGGGCTGGGCTGGTCGATCGTGCAGCGCATCGCGGCCGTGCACCGGGCCAACGTGGTGATCGGTCGCGCCGTCGGCCTGGGCGGGCTGTCGGCCACCGTGGACTGGCCACTCCCCTGACGCGGTTTCGGCCGGGCAACGGTCACGGGGCCTGGAGCCACCGCGGCGGTGCGGCTTGCGGGCTTTTCCATACCTTTCTATAATCATGGAAATATGGAAGAGTCCGACATCATCACCGCCTTGGCGGCGCTTGCCCAGCCGGCCCGGTTGCGGGTGTTCCGTGCGCTGGTGGTCGCCGGCCCGAAAGGCATGACGCCAGGCGCACTGGCCGAAACGCTCGCGGTGCCGGCTTCGACGCTGTCGTTCCACTTGAAAGAGCTGATGCACGCCGGCCTCGCCACGCAGCAGCGCGACGGCCGCAGCCTGATCTACCGCGCAGGCTTCGACCAGATGAACGGCCTGATGGCCTACCTGACGGCGAACTGCTGTGCCGGCGAAGCCTGCGCCGAGGTGGCCGCCCCATCCTGCACGAGCTGCTGAATTCCCCACACGAAAGGCTTTCCCATGTCAGACACCCCCCGGCAGGTGCTGTTCATCTGCACCGGCAACTCGGCCCGCTCGATCCTGGCCGAAGGCTTGCTCAACCACCTGGGCCGCGGTCGGTTCGTCGCGCACTCGGCTGGCAGCCACCCGAATGGCACCGTCAACCCGCATGCGCTGTCGACCTTGCGGGCACTCCACATCCCGAGCGAGGGATTTCGCAGCAAGAACTGGGACGAGTTCTCGCAACCCGGCGCGCCCGCGCTCGACTACGTGTTCACCGTGTGCGACAACGCCGCGGGCGAGATGTGCCCGGTGTGGCCAGGCCAGCCAATGACAGCGCACTGGGGCGTGCCCGATCCCGCCGCGGTGGAAGGCAGCGACGAGACCAAGGCCCGGGCCTTCATGGACACCGCGGTGACGCTGAAGCGCCGCATCGAGCTGATGCTTGCGCTGCCCCTCGCCAGCCTCGACCGCATGGCGATCCATCACGAGTTGAAGCAGATCGGCCAGGCCTGATCGGCAGGCATCGACGATGAACACCACCACGCTGCCCGCGACCGCTTCGGCCCCGGCACCGATGAGCCTCTTCGAGCGCTACCTGAGCGTCTGGGTCTTCCTGTGCATCGTTGCGGGGATCACGCTGGGGCAGTTCTTCCCGAGCCCGTTCCAGGCCATCGGCCGCATGGAAGTCGCCCAGGTCAACCTGCCGGTCGGCCTGCTGATCTGGGTGATGATCATCCCGATGCTGCTGAAGGTCGACTTCGCGTCGCTGTCGCAGGTCCGCCAGCACTGGCGGGGCATCGGCGTCACGCTGTTCGTCAACTGGGCGGTCAAGCCATTCTCGATGGCGCTGCTGGCCTGGATCTTCATCCGCCATGTCTTCGCGCCCTACCTGCCGGCCGATCAGGCCGACAGCTATGTGGCCGGACTGATTCTGCTGGCCGCCGCGCCGTGCACCGCGATGGTGTTCGTGTGGAGCCGGCTGACCGGCGGCCACCCGCTGTTCACGCTGTCGCAGGTGGCACTGAACGACACCATCATGGTGTTCGCCTTTGCCCCCATCGTCGCGCTGCTGCTGGGCCTGTCGGCCATCGTCGTGTCGTGGGACACGCTGATCACCTCGGTCGTGCTGTACATCGTGATCCCGGTGGTGCTCGCGCAGCTCTGGCGCAAGGCCTTGCTCGGTCGCGGCCAGGCGGCTTTCGATGCGGCGCTCGCCAGGATCGGCCCGTGGTCGATCGCGGCACTGCTGGCCACGCTGGTGCTGCTGTTTGCGTTTCAGGGCCAGGCGATCCTGGCGCAGCCGCTGGTGATCGCGATGCTGGCCGTGCCGATCCTGATTCAGGTGTTCTTCAACTCTGGCCTGGCGTACTGGTTGAACCGCCGTCTTGGCGAATCGCACGCGGTGGCCTGCCCATCGGCCTTGATCGGGGCGAGCAACTTCTTCGAACTGGCGGTGGCCGCAGCGATCAGCCTGTTCGGCTTCGAGTCCGGCGCGGCACTGGCCACCGTGGTCGGCGTGCTGATCGAAGTGCCGGTGATGCTGCTGGTGGTCAAGTGGGTGAACCGCAGCAAGGACTGGTACGAACGAGGGATCAACGGGGAGATGGCCGAGAATCGACGACGTGCCTGAGTCCCCGATTTCTCTGCCGAACGTCGATCCGGCGCTGTTCAATGTGCCGAGCATCGATCGGCTGCTGCCGGCATCGCTGTCCACCCACCCGCCGCGCTTCCTGCTGCTCTACGGCTCGCTGCGAGAGCGCTCCTACAGCCGCCTGCTGAGCGAGGAAGCCGCGCGTCTGCTGCAGGCGATGGGCGGCGAGACACGGCTGTTCGACCCCGCCGGCCTGCCCTTGCCGGACGGTGCGCCAGAGTCGCACCCCAAGGTGGTCGAGTTGCGCGAATTGGCGCACTGGTGCGAAGGCATGGTCTGGTGCTCGCCCGAGCGCCATGGTGCGATGAGCGCCATTCTGAAAGCGCAGATTGACTGGATTCCGCTGGCGCTCGGTGCCGTGCGGCCCACGCAAGGCAAGACATTGGCGGTGATGCAGGTCTCGGGCGGCTCGCAGTCCTTCAATGCGGTCAACCAGCTGCGCGTGCTCGGCCGCTGGATGCGCATGCTGACGATCCCGAATCAGTCGTCGGTGGCCAAGGCCTTCCTCGAGTTCGACGAGGCCGGGCGCATGAAGCCTTCTGCCTACTACGACCGCGTGATCGACGTGATGGAAGAACTGGTGAAGTTCACGCTGCTGACACGCGACGCGGCCTCGTACCTGGTAGACCGCTACAGCGAACGCAAGGAAAGCGCCGAGGCGTTGTCGCAGCGGGTCAACCAGCGCAGCATCTGAGGCGATTGGCCGACGCGGATGCGCCCAGCCCCCCTGTTCAAGCCGGTCGCCGCACTGGGCACGGCACAGACGCTGGCCTGGGCCTCGTCGTACTACCTGCCTGCGATGCTGGCAGCGCCCATGGCAGCCGACCTGGGTCTGTCGACCACCGTCGTGTTCGCGGCCTTCTCGGCCGCACTGCTGGTGTCCGCCATGGTCGGGCCGTGGGCAGGCAGAGCGATCGACCTGCGTGGCGGCCGGTCGCTGCTGATGGGCACCAACCTGCTGTTCGCGCTGGGTCTCGGCGCGCTGGCGTCGGCGCAAGGCTTGCTCACGCTGTTCGCCGCCTGGCTGCTGATCGGCATCGCGATGGGAAGCGGGCTGTACGAGGCGGCATTCGCGACACTGGTGCGCCTGTACGGCAGCGAGTCGCGCCGTGCGATCACCGGCATCACCTTGATCGCGGGCCTCGCCAGCACCGTGGGATGGCCACTGTCGGCGTTGATGGAATCGCACCTGGGATGGCGCGGTGCGTGCCTGGGATGGGCGGCGCTGCACCTGGTGATCGGACTGCCACTGAATGCGATGCTGCCCGCGCTGGCGTCGCCAGATCGAATGCCCATCGCAGCACCGGTGTCGCCCACCGAACCGTCGCCGGAGGCGCCGCGACCGACGCCTCCTGCACTGACCTCCGTCTTGCTGGCATTCACGTTCGCCGCGACGTGGTTCATCAGCACTGCGATGGCCACGCACCTGCCTCGCCTGCTCAATGTCAGCGGCGTGTCGCTGGCCATCGCCGTAGGCATCGGTGCACTGGTGGGGCCGGCGCAGGTCGTGGCCAGGGTGCTGGAGTTCGGCTTGCTGCGCCGAGTCCACCCACTGCTGTCCGCCCGGCTGGCGGCGCTGGCACATCCCGTCGGTGCCGCGATCCTGTGGATGCTGGGAGCGCCTGGCGCTGCGGCGTTCGCCCTGCTGCATGGCGCGGGCAACGGCATCCTGACCATTGCCAAGGGCACCTTGCCATTGGTGCTCTTCGGTCCGCTGGGTTATGGGCTGCGACAAGGCTGGCTGATGGTGCCGTCCCGGCTGGCACAGGCGTCCGCGCCCTTGCTGTTTGGCATGGCCATCGACCGCTGGGGTGCGGGGGCGATCGGGCTGTCTGCCGCGGTCGGGTTCAGCGCCTTTGCAGCGCTGCTCCTGCTCAAAACACCCAGGGCATGACGATCAGGTTTGCGAGATCATTCGGCATACCGTATAAACGGTTTATCTTGATTCTTTGAAGCCACCGCCATGATCGACTCATTCATTACCCTGGACGTTGCAACCACGCCCGCCTCGAGCGGCAGTTCAGGCACCAACGCGGCGCCGAAGAAGGCGCCGGTCGCCAAGGCGCCCAAAGCCGCCGCGCAGGCATCGGCCACGCCGAAGCGAAAACCAACGCCTGCATCGCCTGCCCGGCCCACGGCCAGCAAGCCAGCGGCCAAGGCCAAGCCCCCTGCAGCCGCACCGATCAAGCCAGCGGTTCCATCGACCGGCAAAGCGCCGAAGGCCAAACTCAAGCTGGTGCGCGACAGCTTCACCATGCCGCAATCGGACTTCGAGCTGATCGACGTGCTCAAGCACCGTGCGATGAATTTCCGCCACGCCGTCAAGAAGAGTGAGCTGCTGCGGGCTGGCCTGCAGGTGCTGGCCACGTTGCCCGATGTACAGCTCGAGAAAGCGCTGGCCCGCATCACCCCGCTGAAGACCGGGCGCCCGAAGAAAGCCGGCTGAGCGGCCTCCCTTCAGCGCCAGGTCGCGAGCAGCCAGATGCCAGCGACCACCAGCGCGGTGCCGGCGGCCAGGCCTGCGGTGAACGGTTCGCCAAGCAGCAGCACGCTCATGCCGATGGTCGACATCGGGCCGATCATCCCGGTCTGTGCGGCCAGCGTGGCGCCGATGCGCTCGACTGCCAGCATCATCAGCACCACCGGTGCGAAGGTGCACAGCACCGCGTTCAGCAGCGACAACGCGATCACTTCAGGCGCCACCACCGCGGCCGACAGGGGACGCAGCGCCGCGAACTGTGCGAGGCACAGCACACAGGCCACGGTGCTGGCCAGGCCGGTGAGGCGCAAGGCACCGAGCCGGCGCACCTCCTCGCCGCTCAGCACCAGGTAGACGGCGTAGCTCAGCGCGCTGCCGAACACCAGCGCGGCGCCCAGCAGGGCATGCGGTCCGACGTGCGTGATCTCCTGGCCGAACACCAGCAGCACGCCGCCATAGCTGACCGCCAGCGCGATCACCTGGCGGGCACTGACGCGGCGCTTGAACAACACCACCCCCATCGCCAGCACCAGCGTCGGGTTCAGGTACAGGATCAGGCGCTCCAGGCTGGCGCTGACGTACTGCAGGCCCATGAAGTCGAGCGTGCTGGCCAGGTAATAACCACTGAAACCGAGGCCGCAGACGACCCACCCATCGCGTCTTTCCAGCGCCGGCTTGCCGCGGCTCGCCCAGACGCTCAGCAGCAGGAACAAGGGCAGCGCAAACAGCATCCGGTACATCACCAGCGTGACCGCATCGACGCCGTAGCGGTAGGCGAGCTTGGCGATGATGGCCTTGCCGGAAAACGCCACCGCCCCGACGGCGGCCATCAACAGACCGGGCCACGGCGTGGCCTCGGAGGCACGCTGCGACAACGGACTCAATCCCACGCGGGCGTGGCGCTGAGCACTTCCTGCAGCGTCGTCAGGCCCTCGGCCACCTTCATGGCGCCAGCGAGCCGCAGCGGCCGCATGCCGTCGAGCAGGGCCTGCTGGCGCAGCTTGAGCGCATCGGGAACGGGCTGGATGCAGTGGCGTGCGGCATCGGTGACCGACAGCAACTCATACAGCCCGGTGCGGCCACGGAAACCGGTCATCCGGCATTCCAGGCAGCCCACCGGCTTGTACGGCTTGGCCTTGCCGCTCAGGCGCCAGGGCTTGACGAACGCAGCCAGGTCCTCGGTGGACAGCGTGTCGTCGGGTTGCTTGCAAGCCGGGCACAGGGTGCGCACCAGCCGCTGCGCCAGCACGCCGATGACGGTGGCGCCGATCAGGTACGGCGCCACGCCCAGATCGACCAGCCGGGTGATCGCCGAAGCCGCGTCGTTGGTGTGCAGCGTGCTGAACACCAGGTGGCCGGTCAGCGCCGCCTGGATCGCCATTTCGGCGGTTTCGAGATCGCGCACCTCACCGACCATGATGATGTCCGGGTCCTGCCGCATCAGCGCGCGCACGCCTTCGGCGAAGCCGAAATCCAGCGCCGGCTGCACCTGCGTCTGGTTGAACGCCGGCTGGATCATCTCGATCGGGTCTTCGATCGTGCAGACGTTGACCTCGTCGGTGGCCAAGCGCCGCAGTGTGGAGTACAGCGTGCTGGTCTTGCCGGAGCCGGTCGGCCCGGTCACGAGGATGATGCCGTTGGGCCGTGCCACCAGCGACTCCCAGCGCTTGGCGTCGTGCGTGCCGAAGCCCAGCGCCTCGAGTGGCTTGACGGTGGTGTCGGGGTCGAAGATGCGCATCACCATCTTCTCGCCGAAGGCGGTGGGCAGCGTCGACAGCCGCATCTCGACCTCGTCACCATCGGGGTTGCGCGTCTTGATGCGGCCATCCAGCGGGCGGCGCTTCTCGATCACGTCCATGCGACCCAGCAGCTTGACGCGCGCGATCATCGCGCTCATCACGCCCGGCGGCAGCTGGTAGACGGTGTGCATCACGCCATCGATGCGAAAACGAATCGCGCTCAGATCGCGTCGCGGCTCGAGGTGGATATCGGAGGCGCGCTGGTCGAAGGCGTATTGCCAGAGCCAGTCGACCACCTGCACCACACCTTGGTCGTTGGCATCGAGCTGCTTGTTGCTGCGGCCCAGCTCGACCAGCTGCTCGAAGCTCGCGATCGCAGACGACTCGCCGCTCTTGATCGCCGCACGCACCGACCGCGACAGCGTGTAGAACTCGGTGGTGTACTTCTGCAGCTCGAGCGGGCTGACGACGATCAGCTTCAGCGGCTTGCGGGTGTGCGCCTCGATCTCGGGCACCCAGTCGATGTCGTACGGCTCGCAGGTGGCCACGGTGACGTCGGTCGGGCCGATCTGCAGCGGCAAGGCACTGCGCCGCTCGGCGTAATTGATCGACATCACATCGGCCACGCGGCCCACATCCACCTTCAGCGGGTCGATGCGCAGATAGGGCAGCCCGCAGCGTGCAGCCAGCCATTCGGTGAGCGACTCGGTGTCGAGTGTCTTGCCCTCGGTTCCTTTGCGCACCAGCCCGGCCGCACCCAACCGCACCAGCGGGTGCTGCGCACTGTGCGCCGCGCCAAAGCGCTTGATCGTGCGCTCGGCATCCGCACGCTCGATCAGGTCGTCATCGCTCAGCCAGTCCAGCAGGCGACGCCAATCCAGTTTGCCGGTGGGCACCGGCTCGAGGGGAATGTCGGCCTGCGCAGTCGGGCCGGTCTGACGTTTGGCGGGTCGTTCGACAGCAGGCATGGCGGATTTCTCTGAGGCGATGGTTCGAGCGCGAGACATCAGCTCTCCGCTGCAGAGGCCTTCGGCAGCGCACGCAGCATCTTCAGCCATTTTCGCGCGGGAAGGCCGGCGTTCTGCTCGATGTGGTCCGCACGCATCGCCAGCACCTCCGGTTCGGGCCAGTCGGCGTCCTTCAGGGCCACCACGATGGTGTTGCCTTCGCGCGTCGGGCGCAGGCTCAGCACACGCTCGGCACCGAAGGCCGCCGCGATGCGCTGCGCACTGCGCTCGAAGCTGGCATCGCGGCCGAACAGGTTGACCGTCATCGCACCGCCCTCGCGCAAGAGGCGATGGCAGCCGGCATAGAACGCATCGCTGTCGAGGACCGGGCTCGCTGCATCGTGGTCGTAGAGGTCCACGCACAGCACATCGGCGCTCGCCTCGTTCGCAGGGTCGGCGACGTAGGCCCCGGCGTCGGCTTCAATCACCTTCAGCAACCGACCGGACTCCACCTGGAAATAGGCGCGGCACGCCGCGATCACGCTGTCATTGAGTTCGACCGCGGTGGTGCGCAGACGCAGCACGCCATGGCAGTAGCGTGTGATGGAGCCCGCCCCCAGGCCCAGCTGCACTGCGTGGCCCTCGGACAGCGCCTTGCTCGGCCGCAGCAGCATCCAGACCATCATGCGCTGGACGTATTCGAGCTCGATCGCGAGCGGCTTGCGGATGCGCATCGCCCCTTGCACCCAGGGCGTGCCGAGGTGCAGATAACGCACGCCATCGGATTCGGAAATGGTGGCCGGGGCCAGTTCGGGTCGTTTTTTCTTCTGGGTCATCGTGACCTGGATGTTGCCACCCCGGAAACAGCGCGTCCGGGCAGGGTTCGGCCCTGCGTGGCATGATCCTCGCCCGGCCGAAAATGCCGCCTCAGCAGTCTCCCACAACCACGCAGTTCCAACCCATCAGAAGCCCACCATGCGCAGCTACGCCTACCTCAAAGAACTCGATGCCGACAGCCTGACCTTGCACGAGAGCGATGTCCCGCGCCCTGGCCCTGGGCAGGTGCTGGTGCGCATGAAGGCGGCCTCGCTGAACTACCGCGATCTGCTGATCATCACCGGCCGTTACCCCGGCATGAAGTCGCAGGGGCTGGTCCCGGTGTCCGACGGTGCCGGCGTGGTGGCCGAGGTGGGTCCGGGCGTGACACGCTTCGCCACCGGCGACCGCGTCACCGGCTGCTTTTTCGAGACCTGGCTCAGCGGCCCGATGCTGCCGGCCCACTACAGCCATGCGCTGGGCGGCTCGGTGCCCGGCGTGCTGTCCGAGTACCGGGTGTTCCCTGCCGAGGCGCTGGTCGCCACGCCGGCCCACCTCAGCGACGAAGAAGCAGCGACCCTCCCCTGCGCTGCGCTGACCGCATGGAACGGTCTGTTCGAGGGCAAGCCGGTGACACCCGGCGAGACGGTGCTGGTGCTGGGCACCGGCGGCGTGTCGATGTTCGCGCTGCAGTTCGCCAAGGCCGCTGGTGCGGTGGTGATCGCCACCTCGTCGAGCGACACCAAACTGGCGCAGGCGAAGGCATTGGGTGCCGACCACCTGATCAACTACAAGACGTATCCGGATTGGGACCAGAAGGTGCGCGAGATCACCGGCGGCGTCGGTGTCGACCATGTGGTGGAAGTTGGCGGGCCGGGCACGCTGCAGCGTTCGATCTCGGCCGCGCGCCACGGTGGTCATGTCCACCTGATCGGCGTGCTCACCGGCGGCGAGATCAACCCGCTGCCCATCCTGTTCAACACGACCAACGTGCGTGGCGTTTTTGTCGGCTCGCGCGACATGTTCGAGTCGATGAACCGACTGATCAACGCACGCAAGATCAAGCCGGTGATCGACCGCGTGTTCGCCTTCAGCGATTCACGGGAAGCGTTGCGTCACCTGGAGGGCGCCACGCACTTCGGCAAGGTCGTCATCCGCATTGAATGACCGCCTGAGCTGACGAGACCCTCAAGCCGGACACTCGGGAAACCCCGATGTCCGGCCCGTGTCGAGACGGTGACCTCAGTGCGCCGCTTTCGACACCGCCGACTTGGCCTTGATCGCTGTCGAGAAGCATTTCTCGGAACGGACGCGGTGGTACACCAAGCTGTCCTCGATCGAGCGCAGCACCATCTTCTTCGGTGCCATGTTGACGATCTCGTCTTTCAATGACTTGCCGTCAGGGAACTCCACGACCAAGGTGCCGTCCCAGACGTACCACTTCGAACTGATGGCCGCCGACACCCGCGAGCAGGTGTTGTCCTCGAACTCGGTGTAGGTGTAGGTACCGTCCGCGTTGAAGACTTCCTTGCTGGGAACCGCCTCGTAGTCGGCGCTGTCTGGGGGATTGACCCAGGTTCCGACGAGCATGGCCGACAAGGCTGCATCGTCCTTCTTCGCGGGCGTGGCCGCCTGTGAGGGTTGGGCACTCAGCGCCCCGGCTGCTACGCAGGCCATTGCCAGTTTTGTCATCACGGTGGTTCCTTATGAAGTGAAAAAGGGGCCTAGCAGTCGAGCCGTCGGCATGTTGGGGCCGGCAGTGGCATGGACAAACGTCGCCAGCCGCCGGCGGACATTACAGATTACAGAATTTCGACCCTCATGGTACGCAGAACCACGCGTTTTGGATGCACCGGGGCTTTCGATCAGGCCACGCCATGCGCCACGAACGCCTCGCGCCAGACAGCCAGCTTGCGCTCGAAACTCCAGCTCGCATGGGCCGGGCTGGTCGAGGGGAGCCGGATCACAGCCACCCCCAACGCCTGGGTCTGGCGCATCGCGCGTGCCGACTCACCGCCGTTGTGCGCGACTGCTCGCAGGCCGGGCGCGCGCTGGGTCAGGCTGGCCAGGTCGTTGAACGCCGCGTCGCGGATGGCGCTGTCCAGGCTGCCCACACGCCGGCAGCGGGCGTACACGTCCCACAGCCCCAGCCCCCGGGCGCTGGCTTCGGCCACCCGTCGCTCGTAGGGCAAGCCGACCAGATCGATCTCCCAGAGCGCCGACAGCAGGGGCCAGAACTGGTTGCGCGGGTGCGCGTAGTACTGCTGCGCCTGCAGCGACGCCACCCCCGGGAAGCTGCCGAGCACCACCAGCCGGGTGTCGTGCGCAACGACGGGAGGCAGGCTGTCGAGCAAGGGGGGCGCTGGCGATGCCGGCGGCGGCAGGCTGCGGGCGACAGCTCGTTGCCGCTTCATGCGCCGCCTGCCGAGATCTGCAGCGCCCCCAGCTTCGGCAACGCGGCGCAGGCCTGGGTCCACGTGGCGTCGGCGACCTCGGCCAGACTGACCCCGCGCAGCGCAGCCAGCGTCTGGGCGATGCGCGGCAGCTGTGCCGGCTCGTTGGGTCGCGTCGCACCCGGTTCGGATTGGCGCTCGGCAGCCGTGCGATACAGCCACTGCGGTGGGATGTCAGGCGCATCGGTTTCGAGCACGATGGCCTCCAGCGGCAGGGTCTGCGCGAGGCGGCGCAGTTGCAGCGCGCGCTCGAACGTCATGGCGCCACCGAATCCCAGCTTGAAGCCCATCGCAACGAAGGCCTGCGCCTGCTGGTCGCTGCCGTTGAAGGCATGCGCGATGCCACCGGGCACCGGCGTTCGGCGCAAATGCTTCAGCAGCGTGTCGGCCGAGCGGCGCACATGCAGGATCACAGGCAAATCGAGCTCGCGCGCGAGGTGCAGCTGCGTGGCATAGAACTGCTCCTGACGTGCCCGGTCAGTGCCGGGCACGAAATGGTCGAGGCCGATCTCGCCCACGGCCACCAGCCGCGGATCGTGGCGGTGCGCGTCCAGCGCTTCGGCCAGCCCATCGATGTCGGCGTCGCCAGCCCGATCGACATACAGCGGATGGATGCCGAGGGCATAGCTCAGGTCGTGGGCGTGCGCCAGATCGCGCACGGCATCGAAGTTTGCCCGCTCGACCGCTGGCACCACCATCTGCACCACGCCTGCGGCCCGGGCCCGCCCCACCACCGCCTCGGCCTGGCCGCCGAACTCGGGGGCGTCCAGGTGGCAATGGGTGTCGACCCAGCGCATGTGGCGTTGCCGCAGTCAGGGCACGAGCCGGCCCAGCTTCAGGCGCAACACGCGGTCGCAACGCGCGGCCAGCACCTCGTCGTGGGTGACGAGCACGAATGCCATCTGCCGGCTGCGTGCCAGCGACAGCATCAGCTCGAACACGCCATCGGCGGTTTCGCGGTCGAGGTTGCCGGTGGGCTCGTCGGCCAGCACGCAGGCGGGCTGCCCGGCCAGCGAGCGCGCGATGGCCACGCGCTGGCGTTCGCCGCCGGACAACTGCGCCGGCCGGTGGCCGATGCGGTGGCCGAGCCCCACCTGCTGCAGCACAGCCTCGGCCGACGCGCGGGCCTCGGCCTGCGTCACGCGGCGGATGCGCAGCGGCATTGCCACGTTGTCGAGCGCGGTGAACTCGGGCAGCAAGTGGTGAAACTGGTAGACAAACCCCAGGTGCCGGTTGCGCCAGACGCCCTGGTCCTGGGCGTTCATCTTCTGCAGGTCTCGGCCCATCAGCGTGACCTCGCCCTGCGTGGGCGCGTCCAGCCCACCCATCAGGTGCAGCAGCGTGCTCTTGCCCGAACCCGAAGCGCCGACGATGGCCACCGTTTCGCCCGCCGCGATGTCGAGGTCGATGCCCTGCAGCACGTTCACGTCGAGCGCGCCTTCGTGGAAGCGCTTGCGCAACCCCGTGACACGGATCACCTTGTCGGCATGCGGCACTGGCTCATTCATAGCGCAGCGCCTCGGCCGGTTGCACGCGGCTGGCACGCCAGCTCGGGTAGATCGTGGCCACGAAAGCCAGCGCCAGAGAAATCAGCACGATCGGCACGATGTCGCCGCTTTGCGGATCGCTCGGCATGTGGCTGATCAGGTAGACGCTGCTGGGCAGGAAGCTGGTGTGCAGCGCACGCTCGATGGCTGGCACGATGACATCGATGTTGAAGGCGACACCCAGCCCCAGCACCATGCCGGCCAGCGTGCCCATCACACCCGAGGCCGCGCCCTGCACCATGAAGATGCCCATGATCGAGCGTGGGCTCGCGCCCAGGGTGCGCAAGATGGCGATGTCGGCCTGCTTGTCGGTCACCGTCATCACCAGCGTGCTGACGAGGTTGAAGGCCGCCACCGCGACGATCAGCGTCAGGATGATGAACATCAACCGCTTCTCGATCTGCACCGCCTGGAACCAGTTGCGGTTGGTGCGCGTCCAGTCGTTGACACGCACCGTGGAGCCCAGGCGCACCTGAAGCTCATCGCCCACCTCGCGCGCCTGCTGCGCGTCCTTCAGTCGCAATTGAACGCCGGTCGGGCCAGCCACGCGGAACAGCCGCGCGGCGTCGTCCACCTGCATCAACGCGAGTCCGCTGTCGTACTCGAAATGGCCGGCGTTGAAGGTGCCCACCAGCGTCAGCTGCTTCAACCTCGGCACCACACCGGCCGGCGTGACCTGCCCGCCAGGCGCGACGATGGTCACCTTGTCGCCCACCTCGACGCCCAGACTGCGGGCCAGTTCGCCGCCGAGCACGATGCACCAGCAACCGGGTACCAGCGGGGACAGCGTGGTGTCACGCAGCTGCGCCGCGAGGTCGGTCACGGTGGCCTCTTCGGCCGGAGAGATGCCTCGCACGATCGCGCCGCGCATGTCGTCGCCCCGCGCGATCAGCGCCTGCGCCGCGACGAACGGCGACGCGCCGATGACCTGGGGATTCAACCGCGCCTGGGTGGCTGTGGCCTGCCAGTCCGGCAGGGCCTCGCCGCGCGACTGGTAGATCTCGACATGCGAGACCACCGACAGCATGCGGTCACGCACCTCTTTCTGGAAACCGTTCATCACCGACAGCACGATGATCAATGCCGCCACGCCCAGCGCAATGCCCAGCATCGACACACCGGAAATGAAGGAGATGAAGCCGTTGCGGCGGCCGCTGCGCCCCGCGCGGGTGTAGCGCCAGCCGATCTGGAGTTCGTAGGGGATTTGCATTGCGGGCGCATGCTACACGGCACGGTTGGTTGTCTTGCGGTGCAGCCCGCCGTGGGGGGAACCCGCGCCGGGTGTGGCCTTGCGTTGCAGCCCGCCGGGTTTCGGCCCGGCTGCCGAGTAACTTTCTTCTGCTGGCACAGAAGAAAGTCACCAAAGAAGAGTGCCCCAACACCAGCCATTTGGCCTGCTCGCTGCGGCTACACGCCTACTTCAACGGCTCTGGCTCGAGAACACTCAGCGAACTACTTCAGCGGTTTCCTCGCTCAGGCTCAAACATGCGGTATCGCTGCGCCTCGACCCTTCGGGTCCTCGGTTTGGGTTCTCGTGCCAGAGCCTTTTCGGTCCACCTGTAGCCGAAGCGTGGTCACCCAATGGCTGGTGTTCGGGCCCTTTGCTTTGGTGACTTTCATTTGGGCCCGCAAATGAAAGTTACCCGCCTGCCGGGGCGGGACCCGGCGCGGTCTCCCGTTGGGCTCAAGCCCTACGCACAAGCGAACCACGGCGTGCTGCCAGCAAAGCAAACCCCAAGGTCAATCGACCCAGTTCACCCATCCCTGCCAGGCGGTCAGCAGCACGATGCCACCGAAAACGATGCGGTACCAGGCAAAGCCCACGAAGTCGTGGGTGGACACGAAGCGGATCAGCCAGCGGATGCACAGCAGTGCGCTGAAGAACGCGAACACCAGGCCGACCGCAAACATCGGGATATCGCCGGCATGCAAGGCCTCGCGCTGTTTCCACAACGCATAAGCCCCAGCACCCATCAGGGTCGGGATGCCGAGGAAGAAGCTGAACTCGGTGGCGGCCTTGCGCGAGAAGCCCAGCACCATCGCGCCGATGATGGTGGCGCCGGATCGGCTGGTGCCCGGGATCAGCGCCAGGCATTGCAGCAAGCCCACCTTCAGCGCATCGATCGGGCTCATGTCATCGACCGTCTGGACGCGGGTGCGCCGCGTGCCTTCGGTATCTGCGGCCCCATACAAGCGCTTCTGCCGCGCCTCGACCCACAGGATGATGACCCCGCCGACGATGAAGGCCAGCGCCACCGGCACCGGGTGAAACAGGTGCGCCTTCACCGCCTTGCCGAAGGCCAGGCCCAGCACCACCGCCGGGATGAAGGCGATCAGCACATTGAGGGCGAAGCGCCGCGCGACCGGGTCGCTGCCCAGGCCGCTGACGGTGGCCTGCAATCGCACCCGGTACTGCCAGATGACGGCGAACATCGCGCCGGTCTGGATGGCGATGTCGAACACCTTGGCGGTTTCGCTGGTGAAATCCAGCAGCGATCCGGCAAGGATCAGGTGGCCGGTGCTGGAGATGGGCAGGAATTCCGTCAGCCCTTCGACGATGCCCATCAGGGCGGCTTTGATCAGCAGTGTGATGTCCAAGTGGTGACCCGATGTCGTGCTGGTTTGATGATACGAGGGTGGGTTGACGCTCAGCGGGGCGCGGCCTTGTCGGCAGCACGCTCGGCATCCCGCACGATGCGCGCCAGCCGGTCCGCAAGCTTTTCGGTCGTCAGCTTCTCACGCAGGCGTTCGACCATCAGCGGCAGGCTGAACGGGCTGGGCACCTTCAGGTCGACGCGCTCGATCGCCAGGCCGGCCATGCGCTGCAAGGTGGTGCGCAAACGGCCGATGTCGAGTTCCTGGCTCAGCACCTCGGTCTGCGCCTGGGTCAGCAGCAGGTTGCCGGCGTCGTACTTCTTGAACACCTCGAAGAACAGGCTGCTCGACGCCTGCAGCTGCTTCGTGCTCTTCGGCGCGCCCGGGTAGCCGGCGAACACCAGGCCCGCGACGCGCGCGATCTCGCGAAAGCGCCGCTGCGCGAGTTCGCCGCTGTTCAGGCTGTGCAGCACATCGGCGAGCAGGTCGGTGGCATCGAGCAGCCGGCCGTCGAACAGAGCGGTCAGATCGACGGGCTCAGCGCTCAGCAATTCGAACCCATAGTCGTTGACGCTGACGCTGAAGGTGTTCGGCGCCTCGCGCGCCAGCCGCCACGCCAGCAGACTGGCCAGGCCCAGGTGCACATGGCGGCCGGCAAACGGATACAGGTACGCGTGGTGGCCCTCGCGTGAGGTGTACACCTCGACCAGCAGCGTGTCGGGTGTCGGCAATCTCGATAGCCGCGCCTGCGTCTGCAGCATCGGCAGCGCAGCGAGCATCTCGGGCTCGTTGGGCACCAGATGGTTGTCGGCGCGCGCGGCCACTGCCAGCAGCTCCAGCACCGCGTCGGCCAGTTCGCTCGACAACGGCATCTTGCCGCCAGCCCAGCTGGGCACCACGCCCTTGTTCTTCGTGGCGCGTTGCACATAGGCGGTCATGTCCTGCGTGCGCAGGTACTCGAGCATGCGGCCCGCAAACACGAAGCAATCGCCCTTGCGCAGCCGGGCGATGAAGCTTTCCTCGATGCTGCCGATGCTGCCGCCGCTGCGGTACTTCACCAGCATCGAGGCATCGCTGACGATGGTGCCGATCGCCAGCCGGTGTCGCTTCGCGATGCCGCGATCGGGCACACGGTAGACACCGTCGATGTTCCGCACGCGGTGGTACTCGGGATAGGCCGCAAGGCTTCCGCGGTCGCCCTCGACGAAACCCAGCGCCCAGTCGAACTCATCGCGCCCGAGTGCGCGGTAGGCATGCGTCGAGCACACCTCGTCGTACAACGCGTCGGCGGCAAAGCCCCCACGGGACTTTGAATCAGCGGCGAAACCGCCGCCGAGGGCCACCGTCACCAGGTGCTGTACCAGCACGTCGAGCGGCTTGTCGGGCGAGGCGCGCTTTTCGATGCGTCCGGCCAGCGCGGCGCGGCGGGCGGCGGCGGCCTCGACCAGTTCCAGCGTGTTCGTCGGCACCAGCGTGACGCGGCTCGGCCGCCCTGGCGCATGGCCGCTGCGGCCGGCGCGCTGCAGCAGGCGCGCCACGCCTTTCGCGCTGCCGATCTGCAGCACCCGCTCGACGGGGAGGAAATCGACGCCGAGGTCCAGCGACGAGGTGCAGACCACGGCCTTCAGCTGCCCATGCTTCAGCCCGGCCTCGACCCATTCGCGCACGGATTTGTCGAGCGAGCCGTGGTGCAGCGCCACGATGCCGGCCCAGTCGGACCGCTCGCGCAGCAGCAGCTGGTACCAGATCTCGGCCTGCGATCGGGTGTTGGTGAAGACCAGCGTGGTGGCCGCGCGGTCGATCTCGGCGATCACCGGCTGCAGCATCTGCGCGCCGAGGTGGCCGCCCCAGGAGAAGCGCCCGGGGTTCTCGGGCAGCAAGGTGTCGATCAGCAGTGTCTTGTCGACGCGGCCCTGCACCGTCACGCTGTCGTCATCGGCACCGTGCGCACCGATCAGCACCCGCTTCGCGTCGTCCAGATTGCCCAGCGTCGCGCTCAATCCCCACACCACCAGCCGCGGGTTCCAGCGCCTGAGCCGCGCCAGTGCCAATTGCACCTGCACGCCGCGCTTGTTGCCCATCAGCTCGTGCCATTCATCGACGATCACCGTGTGCACGCCAGCCAGTTCCTCTGCAGCGTGTTCACGCGTCAGCATCAGGCTGAGCGATTCGGGCGTGGTGACCAGCGAGGTCGGGAAGCGCCGGTCTTGCCGCGCGCGCTCGGCCGATGGAGTGTCACCGGTGCGCTGGCCAACGCTCCAGTGCGGCGCGATCTCGGGCAAGGGCTGCTGCAGCGCGCGCGCGGTGTCGGCAGCCAGGGCCCGCATCGGCGTCAGCCACAGCACGCCGAGCGGTGGGGCCGCGGCCAGGCTCGACGCACCGAGGGACAGGCCGCGCAGCAGCGCGCCGAACCACACTGCATAGGTCTTGCCGCTGCCGGTGGTGGCGTGCAGCAGGCCACTGCGGCCCGCAGCCATCGCGGCCCATACCTCACGCTGGAACGCGAAGGGCTGCCAGCCGCGCGCGGTGAACCAGGCTTCGGCCAGCGTCACCCCGGGCGCTGGCACGGTGCGGCGCTTTGAAGGTGATTTCACCGGTTCACACCCGGCCGGCCGTCACGATCCATCCCTCCAGTGGGTCAGCATCCGGCGGCCGGCCGTGGTCGGGCTGCGTGCGGGCCCAGGCGGCCTGCAGCAGGCACAACACCGCATCGAGCCGGTCACCGCTGGCATCGGCGACCAGCGCATCGCGCTGGGCATGGCTCAGCCGCAACCGCAGGCCGAGCGGCGTGCGGCCCTGCTCGAGCGCATCGACCAGGTCCTTGCGGGCGATCAGCCGCTCGGGGGTCTGCTTCGCCTTGTCGTCGCTCTTGTAGGAACGGTGGCCCAGCACCGCGCGCGCCAGCAGCCCCGGATACCCTTCGACCGCCACACGGCAGGGGTCACCTGCGTGCAGACCCGGCAGATGCACCCCGGCGTCGATCAGCAAGGGAACGCCCGCATGCAGCATGAACGCCACCGGCGGGTTGACCCACTTCATCGACGGCGACGAACCCGCGGGCCCGTCGCAGCCCCGGTGTGCGAATTTGCGGCCCACCGGCCGGGCGTCGCAGAACGCGGCGAAGGTGTCGCGGATCTGCTCGCGCGACAGTGCTGCGTAATGCCGCATCAACGGCAGCCAGTCGGTGGGCCAGCGCAGCGTCTCGATCAATTCGCGCGGCAGTCCGAAAGGCAGATCGAAAGCCCCGACCCAGTCGCCCGGGGCTTGCAGCCAGGCGGTGAATTCATCGAAGCCGTTGTGCGACTGGATGGCATCGAGCCGAGCGCTTTGGCCATCGAACCGGCCGAGCGCGACAACGATGGGCTTGCGCTTCGAAGGCCGGCTCGTGAAGTCGACTCCGACCACCGGGCCGGGACCTGCGCTGGACAGCGCAGGCGCCAGGGGATCGGACGCGGCGGCGCTCACGATCGCGCCCTCATCCGCCCTGCGCTGTGGCGCCGATGCTGAAGGTGCCCGAAGTTTGATGCGTCGCAACATCTGGTGTGGAGCGTGGGGCTGAAATGACTGCCGAGGAGCCTTCCTCTGCAAGCAAAAAGGTCCACATCATGACAACTCTGAAACACACCGCACTGGCGCTCGCTCTGACCACCTTCGCATCGCTGCCTTTCACCGCGCAGGCCGACAGCCCGAACGAGCCCTGGCTGGTGCGCGTGCGCGCGGTGGAACTGCTGAGCCGCAACAAGGACACGACCGGACTCGATCTGTCGATCAACGACCGTGTGATTCCAGAACTCGACGTTTCGTACTTCTTCACCGAGAACATCGCCACCGAACTGGTGCTGACCTACCCGCAGCGCCAGCGCCTCAGCGCGGGCGGCACGCGGATCGGCTCGTTCAAGCACCTGCCACCCACGCTGACGCTGCAGTACCACTTCACCGGCCTGGGTGCGTTCAAGCCCTACGTCGGCGCGGGGCTCAACTACACCCACCTGTCGAAGGTGCGCTTCGATCCCGCCGTCGTGACGGCCCTGCATCCGGACGTCAGCCGTGCCAGCTTCGGCGCTGCGTTCCAGATCGGACTCGACTACGAGGTGTCGAAGAACGTCTACCTGAACCTCGACGTGAAGCGGCTGGACCTGAGCGCCGACGTGAGTTCATCGGGCAGCAAGGTGGGCGAGTTCAAGGTGGATCCCGTGCTGATCGGTGTCGGCGTGGGCTATCGGTTCTGAGCGCTACCTGATCAGGCAGCCTGGCTGTTCATGTTCGGGCTGGCCTCGGGACCACCCATGAAAAACGGGCTGCCCGTATGGAGCAGCCCGCTTGTTCTTCCACCTGCCGATGGTTTGGCAGCGCCGTTTTGCGGCACTGCCCAGCCATCACGGCCGCGGTCGATCGATCAGGGGATCAGGACCGCGCGGCCCTTGATCTTGCCGTGGTGCAGATCGAGGAGCGCTTGGTTCGCGTCCTTGAGCTTGTACTCGCGGGTGGCGAGATGCACCAGACCACGATCGGCCAATGCCATCAGTTCGACCAGTTCCGGATAGGTACCGACCAGGCAACCGACGATGTTCTTTTCGGTGGTGATCAGGTCCAGCGCCGGGATGTCGATCTTGCCGCCGTAACCGACGATGTAGTAGTTGCCTGCGGTGCTCGTCATCGCCAGGCCCTTGGCGATGGCATCGCCCTCGCCGACGAAGTCGATCACGGCTTGGGCGCCCTTGCCACCGGTGAGGGCCAGAACTTGGTCCACTTCGGTGCCGTCAGCCTTGACCAGGTGATGCGCGCCGCACTCCTTGGCCAGTTGCAGCGCCATGTCGCCACGGTCAACCACGATGATCTCGGCGGCGCACAGCGCAGCCAGCACCTGGATGCCGATGTGGCCCAGACCACCAGCGCCGATCACCACGGCGTACTCGCCTGGCAGCAGGTGGCGCGATGCCTTCTTGGCGGCGCGATAGGCGGTCAAACCGGCGTCGGTGTAGGGAGCGACGTCCTTCGGTGCCAGCGACTTCGGCAGCTTGATCAGCGAACGCTGACCGGTGCGCAGGTATTCGGCGTAGCCACCGTTGGCGTTGATGCCAGGGAAGCTGCTTTCCTCGGCCTGCATGTCAGCGCCGCGGCGGCAAGCCAGGCAGTGACCGCTGGTGACCAGCGGGTGGCAGATGACTGCGTCACCGACCTTCACGCCGGTCACTGCCGAGCCCACGGCCTCAACCCAGCCTGCATTCTCGTGACCCATGATGTAAGGCAGCTTGATGTCGACCTTGCTGCGCCAGATGCCTTCGACCACGTGCAGGTCGGTGCGGCACACGCCAGCACCGCCGATGCGCACGATGACGTCGGTGGGGCTTTCAATCTTCGGGTCGGGCACGTCTTCGTAGTTCACGAAGGAGTCGCCGGTGAGCGTCTCGTTGTACTGATGCAGTACCGCAGCTTTCATGAATGGATCCTCGCGGGGGCTTTTGAGAGGTCGGCAGTGTACTGTCCACGCCAGGCCGATGCAACCGGGGGATAGCGATCACATCACCGCCCGCGCCGGGTCCTGTCTATGCTGCTGTTCGCACCTGCTGGCAGCATCCGGACACAGGTTGGAAACCACGAATCCTCTTGCCGCCGAGGCGCCCGGTGTGGTACGGTCGCGACCCTCTTTTCATCTAAACCTTGGAGATACGGATGGTCACTCAGTTGGTTCTACTCACCCGCCGCGCAGACATGAGCTTCGAACAATTCAGCGCCTACTGGAAGAACGTGCACGCGCCTATCGGTGGGAAGATGCCTGAAGTCATCAAGTACGTGCAGTACCACGGTGGCGTGGCACCTGCCAACGGCGCACCGGCCTATGACGGCGTTGCCCTGCTTCAATTCGCTGACATGGGCGCGCTGCAACGCTCGTGGGGCAGCCCTGAAGGCCAGGCGACTGCCGCCGACATCCCGAACTTCCTCGACGGCTCGAAGATCGTCATGCTGTTCAATGAGGAGCACCGGGTCGTCTGACCTGGACTCTGACCGTCGACGCGGGGTCTCCCGCGCCGACGGCGGGCTGCCCGTCCTGGAGCAGCCCGCCCTCCCCCCTTCTAATGGCGAGGACCGCAAGGCACCCTCGGCATCGCCCCGACTCTTCGGACTCACTGACGCACAGCGCAGGACGATCCGCCTCGGGGTTTTCGGTGGCATGACGCTGCTGATGCTGGCCGGCGTGGCCATCGGCTTCGTTCCGTACTACAACGCATCGCGCGAGATGCAGCGCTTTTGTGCGTCGCTGGCAGTCGACACGCCGGCGGCAGAAATTCAATCGCAGGCCGCAGCTCGCGGCTATGACGTGGTGGCCGCTGGCCCAGGTCGCGTGCTGCTGAAAGTGCCGCCACTGGCACCGCAAGTGCCGAGCAAACGGGGCTGCGAACTGCGCGTGGGGCCCGCGGGCACGCTGGTTTCGGCAGCCTACAGCGACACGCTTTGATGCGCCCACAGCGCAAGCGCGCCGCGGTGGCTCGATGCGCTGCGCACACGCACTGGGCATGTGCCCTCGAAGTCAGGCGGCCAGGAAGCAGGCATCCAGCCCATCGATCCATTGCGCCTTTTGTGCCGATGTCGCAAAGCTCGCCTCGAAGCTGTTGCGCGCCAGGGTGTAGGCGTGGGAGGCCGTGAGTGAAGGCAACGCTTTGAAAGTCTCCACGAAGTTCTGGTTCAGGTAGCCACCGAAGTACGCCGGGTCGTCGGAATTGACCGTCACGCACAGGCCCAGCTCAAGCAGCCGCGCCAGGTTGTGCTGTGCCAGCGTGTCGAACACACGCAGCTTCACGTTGGACAGCGGGCACACCGTCAGCGGCACGCGCTCGGCAGCGAGCCGGGCGACCAGCGCGGGGTCTTCGACGCAGCGCACGCCATGGTCGATGCGCTCGACCCTCAGCACGTCGAGCGCGCTCCAGATGTAGGCCGGCGGCCCCTCTTCGCCGGCGTGCGCCACCAGCCGCAGCCCGAGTTCACGACAGCGCGCGAAGACGCGGGCGAATTTTTCCGGGGGATGCCCCTGCTCACTGCTGTCCAGGCCGATGCCAACGAGCCGATCCCGGTGCCTGTCGATCGATGGCAGCGCCTGCGTCAGCGTGTCGAAAGCGGCTTCTTCGCTCAGATGCCGCAAGAAGCACAGGATCAGCAAGGACGTGATGCCGAACTCGGCTTCGGCCGCCTCGCAGGCGCGCACCAGGCCATTGATCACCACCTCGATCGGCACACCCCGCTCGGTGTGCGTCTGTGGGTCGAAGAACAGCTCGGCGTGCACCACGTGGTCGGCCGCGGCGCGGCGGAAGTAGGCCATCGCCATGTCGAAGAAATCGGCCTCGTGCAGCAGCACCGACGCACCCGCGTAATAGATGTCGAGGAAGCTCTGCAGATCGGTGAACGCATAGGCCGCGCGCAGCGACTCGACGCTGTCATAGACCAATGACACGCCATTGCGCGCAGCCAGCGCGAAGATCAGTTCGGGCTCGAGCGAGCCCTCGATGTGGATGTGCAACTCGGCTTTGGGCATCTCGCGCAGCAGTGCGGGCAACCGCTCCCGTGGAATGCTGGCGATGCCTGCGTGTCCAGGCGGTCTGGGGATCGTGTTCATGTCACCTCCGAATTCACCTAGCTTTACACAGAAGACGGAACAGGTGTGTCGCGCACCGGTCTATGCTTGCAGGGCGTGTTGTCCATCTAGCGAAGGAAGCGACCATGAAGACCTTGACACATGGCTGCGCCGCGGCTTTGGCGGCGGTCGTATTGGCGGTGACTCTGGCGCCAGCCGATGCCCAGGCCTACGGGCGAGGCGGCTACCGCGGTGGCTACGGACCCGGCTGGGGCGCGGTAGGGATCGGGCTGGGCTTGGGTGTGGGGCTGGGCTGGCTGGCCGGATCCCGTTACACCTATGGCCCACCGGTCTATTCCAGCGTGATCGTGCCGGCCTACCCACCGGGTTATGTGTACGTGGATCCGCCGTCGGTGGTGTACCGCGAGGTGCCCGCTCCCGTGTACCGCGAGGTGCCTCGCCACGAGCCGGTGGCCAAAGCCCCGCCCGAACCGATCATTTACCCGCGCAACGGTCAGAGCGCGCAGCAGCTCGAAGCCGATCGTCAGGACTGCAACCGCTGGGCGACCACCCAGCCCAGCGCGATGGCCGACAGCAGCGTGTTCAACCGCGCGACCGAGGCCTGCATGGACGCCCGCGGCTATACGCTGCGTTGATCGCATCGCGGCGGCTCAGCGCCGTGACACTTCGCGCATCGTGACGAACTCTTCCGCCGCCGTCGGGTGAATGCCGACGGTGCGGTCGAGTTGTGCCTTGGTCATCCCCGTCTGCAGCGCAGCGGCGAAGCCTTGGATCACCTCCCCGGCATCGGCGCCCACCATGTGCATGCCGAGCACTCGGTCACTTGCGTCATCGACCACGATCTTCATCAAGGTACGTTCGGTGCTGCCGCTGAGCGTGTGCTGCAGCGGCTTGAAGTCGCTGCGGTAGATGCGCACCGGCCCGCGCTCACGGGCGGCCTCTTCACCGAGGCCCACGGTGCCGATATTGGGGTGGGTGAACACCGCGGTGGGCACCATCGCATAGTCGATCGGAGGGCGGGTTCCATCACCAAACAGCCGATCGACCAGCACCATCGCCTCACCGAGCGCGATCGGCGTCAACGCCATGTGCCCCACCAGATCGCCGATCGCATGCACCGAGGGCACGGCCGTCTGGAAATGGGCATCGACCGGCACCGTGCCGTTGGCATTCAGCGCGATGCCGAGCGCCTCCAGGCCGAGGTCGCGGGTGCGCGGGATGCGGCCGGTGGCGTGCAGCACCGCATCGGCCTCGATCACCGCGCCGTCGCCTGCGGCTTGCTTCAACCGCAGGGTCTGCACGCCATCCTGCCGCTGCGCCTCGGCGATGGTGGACTGCAGATGCACCGTGATGCCTTTCTTGCGCATCTCGGACGTGACGAAATCGGCCACCTCGTGGTCGAAGCCGCGCAGCAGCCGCGGCCCGCGATGCACCAGCGTCACCTGCGCGCCCAGGCCATTGAAGATGGATGCGAATTCGCAAGCGATGTAGCCACCGCCGACCACCACCAGCCGGCGCGGGAACGGATCCAGATCGAACATGTCGTCCGAGGTCAGCGCCCACTCGGCCCCCGGACCATCGACCTTCTGTGGCTGGCCACCGGTGGCCAGCAGGATGTGGCGTGCGGTGTAGTGCTGCACCGCTGAGTCCGAGCCGCCCGACACCGGGCGAACGGCGACCGTGTGCGGATCGACCACGCGGGCCCAGCCACGCACCAGCGTCGCGCCTGCCGCCTTCAGCAGGCCGTCGTAGATGCCGTTGAGCCGGCCGATCTCGGCGGCACGGCGCGCCTTCAGCACGCTCCAGTCGAAGTGCGGCTGAACCGCTTCCCAACCGAAGCCGTGCGACTGCTCGAAGGCCTCGGCGCAGTGCGCCGCGTAGCTGTAGAGCTTCTTCGGGATGCAGCCGACGTTGACGCAGGTGCCGCCGAGTGCGCCGCCTTCGACGACGATCACCCGGGCACCTCGTTGCGCCGCGAAGCGCCCGGCACGCACACCGCCGCTGCCGGCGCCGATCACCAGCAGGTCGCAGTCAAAGTTCGTCGTGCTCATCGGCAGGTTCTCCAGGTTGCATCAGCGCTTCGAGCGTCGCGAGTGTGTCGGCTTCGTGCAGCGGCTTGTCATGGCGGATTCTCAGCATTCTGGGAAACCGCACGGCGATGCCGCTCTTGTGGCGCGTGCTTCGGCCGAGCCCCTCGAAGCCCAGCTCGAACACCATCGTCGGCCGCACACTGCGCACCGGGCCGAATTTCTCGAGCGTGTGCTGTCGGATCACGCGATCGACCGCCTTGAACTCGGCGTCGCTCAGGCCGCCATACGCCTTGGCGAAGGCGACCAGCTGCAGGCCCTCGGGCTGTGGCGGCTGGCGCGTGGCGATGGCCTCGACCACCGCCTGCGCTTCGGCCGCATCGCGCGGCGTGCGGTTCCACACCGCGAAGGTGTAGTCGGTGTAGACGCTGGCACGCCGGCCATGGCCGGCCTGTGCGTAGATCAGCACCGCATCGGCGGTCAGGGGCTCGACCTTCCATTTCCACCACGCGAGCGTCGTCGACCCGGTCGCTGCATCCGTCTGCTTGCGTCGCCCGCTGCCGTAGGCCGCATCGCGGTGCTTGAGCATCAGCCCCTCGACACAGCAGCCACGCGACTGGGCGCGCAGCGCCGCCAGCTCGGGCCAGTGGCCGTGCAGCAGCGGCGAGATGCGCAGCTGCGGCACGGCGGCCCCCAGCGCTTCCAGCATCGTTCGCCGCAGGTGCTGTGCGCTGTCTCGCAGATCGACACCGCCCTGCTCCAGCAGGTCGTAGGCCATGAACACCACCGGCGCGTCGGCCAGGATCTTCTTCGTGAGGTTCTTGCGACCGATCCGCTGCTGCAACAGGCTGAACGGCGCAGGGCGTTCGCTGCCTTCAGGCCAGACCAGGATCTCGCCGTCGAGCACCGTGCCGTCGGGCCAGCGCAGCGCCAGGGCCACCACCTCGGGGAAGCGCTCGGTAACCAGTTCTTCGCCGCGCGACCAGATCCACACCTGCCCGGCCCGCCGCACCACCTGCGCCCGGATGCCGTCGTACTTCCACTCGACCAGCCAATCGCTGGACGGGCCGAGCACGGCGTCGAACTGCGCCTGCGGCACCTCCATCGGGTGCGCGAGAAAAAACGGGTACGGCTGCCCGGCGTCGCGACCGGGCTCGGCGTCGCGCGACACCAGCCTGGCAAAGCTCGCCGCATCGGGCCGTGCCGTCTTGTCGGTGGTGCCCATCATCCGCTGGGCAACCACCTTGGCGTCGATGCCGGCCCACTCGGCCAGGGCGCGCTGCACCAGCAGCTTGCTGACGCCGACGCGAAAGCCGCCACCGATCAGCTTGGTCAACAGGAACCGCTCGTCGGCGTCGAGTTCGTCCCAGTACTGCGAGATGCGCGCCGACTGCGTCTCGGGCGTCTCGTCGCGCAGCGGCAGCAGGCGAACCTCGATCCAAACGGCGAGGCCAACGTCGCTGCGCCTCGCCGCCGGCGGCAGCACATGGGCGATCGTCTCGGCGAGATCGCCGACCGCCTGGTAGCACTCCTCGAACAGCCAGTCGTCGATGCCGGCACGCTGACAGGCCAGCATTCGCAGCACGCCGGTCGGCACCCCCTGGCGGGGCTTTCCGCCGGACAGGAAGTACACCGCCCAGGCCGCATCGGCGGGCTCGGCGACGGCGAAGTAGCGCTTGAGCGCATCCACCTTGGCCGTGGTGGCGGTGCTCGCGTCGAGTTCCGCATACAGCGCGGCAAAGCGCCTCAACGCGACACTCCAGCCGTCTCCGCATTGGGGATCTCCGGCACGTTCGCCGCGGGGTCGGGCGACGCCGGCGCTTCGCCAGCGTCTTCGCGACCGAACTCGGTCTTGAACGACCCCGCCTGCAGCCCCTGCTGCTCCAGCCAGCGCACCATCACCGCCTCGTAGCCGTGCGTCACGATCACGCGCTGGGCGCCTGTCGCCGCGATCGCGCGCTGCAGGCCGGGCCAGTCGGCATGGTCGCTCATCACGAATCCCCGATCGACGGCGTGGCGACGACGCGCGCCGCGCAGTTGCATCCAGCCGCTGGCAAAGGCGTCACTGGCGTCGACACCGCCGACGCTGAAGGCGCGCGCCCAACTGCTGCCCTGCACCGAGGGCGGCCCGATCGCGATCGCACGCCGCAGACTTGCCTTGTCGCTCACCTCGCTGAGCAACTGCGTGGGCGGCAGCCGCACGCCCTGCGCCCGGTAGGCCCGATTCAAGGGCTCGACCGCCGCATGCACGACGATGGGTCCGATGCGCTCGTCGAGTCCCGCCAGCAGCCGCTGCGCCTTGCCGAAGCTGTAGCCCATCAGCACGCTGGCGCGGCCCGCCTCGGCGTTGGCGCTCCACCAGGCGTTGATCTGTGCATAGACCTCGTGCTGCGGCCGCCAGCGGTAGACCGGCAAACCAAAGGTGCTCTCGGTGATGAAACAGTCGCAGCGCACCGGCTCGAACGCATCGCAGGTGAGGTTGTGATCGTCGGGGGCGCCACTGACAAAGTAGTCGCCGGAGGCCACCCACACCCGCCCGCCGTGCTCGACGCGGACCTGCGACGAGCCCAGCACATGCCCGGCGGGGTGCAGGCTGACGCGCACGCCTCGGTGCTCGATCACCTCACCATAGGCCGCCGTCTGCAGGTTGATGGGCCCCAGCCGTGAGCGCAGCACGCCAGCCGATGCCGCCGACGCCAGGTAGTGCGCATGACCCGTGCGCGCGTGATCGGCATGCGCATGGGTGATCACCGCGCGATCGACCGGCCGCCACGGGTCGATGTAGAAATCGCCTGGTGGGCAGTACAGGCCCGCCGGGCGTTCGATGATCAGGTCGGTGTCGGCGCAGGCCATGTCCACGAGACTAGATCAATAGCGCCCCGTGGCTCCCGCGACCCGCAGATACACGTACGACACCCAGGCCACCACGCCACGACGCAGCGCGCCCAGCATGCCGGGGCGGTACTTCTGCGTCGGGTCGATTTCTTCCGACACCGCAACCGCCGCGTCGAACTGCGCCGACAACTCGGCATTGAACGCCGCATCGCGCACGATGACGTTGGCCTCGAGGTTCAACAGCAGCGACAACGGATCGATGTTCGAGCTGCCGACCGTCGCCCAGTCGTCATCGATGACGGCGATCTTGGCGTGCAGGTAGGCGGGGGTGTATTCGTAGATGCGCACGCCGTGTCCGAGCAATTCGTCGTACAGCGCGCGTGCGGCCAGGCCGGCGATGCGGTAGTCGAGCTTGCCCTGCAGCAGCAGCCGCACGCGCACACCGCGCTGGGCCGCCTGACGCAGGGCACGGCGGAACAGACGGCCCGGGTAGAAGTACGGCGAGATCAGATCGACCCGCGTGCGGGCCGAGCGGATCGCATCGATGTAGGCGCGCTCGATGGTGCGGCGCTGGCGCACGTTGTCGCGCAGCACAAAGGCCGCGTGCATCGGGTCCAGATCGCCTGGCGTGGCCTGCATCCCGCGCGAGCCGTTCAACCGCAAGCGCTTGATCAGCCGCCGCACCCGGGCCAGCGGCTCCGCGCCGCGCACGATGGCCAGCGCTTCATCCTTGAACGTGCGGCCCAGGTGGGCGCGCGACCACACCGCGATCGCCGCCTGATGGATCGGACCGGTGATGGGCCCGCTCGCCTGCACCGCGAAATCCAGACGAGGCGCATCGCTCCAGCCGTGGTGCAGGTCATAGCGGTCGTCCATCAGGTTGATGCCGCCCACGAAGCCGATCTCGGCATCGACCACACACAGCTTCAGGTGCAGGCGCCGCAGCTGGCCCGGCTGCAACCAGTTCCACCAGCGATCAATCGGCCGGTACACCGCCACCTGGACACCGCCCTCGCACAGGCGGTGCTGCAACGCGCTGGCGCCGCCCAGCGTGCCGAACCCGTCGATCACCACCTTGACCAGGATGCCGCGTTGCGCCGCCCGGATCAGTGCGGCAGCCACCCGGTCGGCAGCCGCATCGTCATGGAAGATGTAGGTCGCCACGCAGACTTCATGGCGCGCGCCGTCGATGGCCTGAACCATCGCGGGAAACAGCGCATCGCCGCCGCGCAACAGCGACACCTGGTTGCCCCCGCTGAACACCGGCCGCGGAACCGCGCCCCACATCTGCTCCAGCGCGAAACGCTCAGCGTGGGCACGTGCGGCGAGGTCGTCGGGGTTCGGCATCGGCCGATCAGCTCAGCTGGAGCTCGACCACCAAGGGCAGGTGGTCCGACATCCGCGCCCAGGCCCGGCCGCGCGGCACCTGCGTCGCGGTACAGCGCAGGCCGCGGGTGTAGACGCGGTCGAGCGAGAAGAACGGCACCCGCGACGGGAAGGTGCGCAACGGGGACTGGCCCGACACGCGCGCCGGCTCCAGGCCCATCTGGCGGATCGGTGCGTCGAGCTTCTCGCCCCAGTCGTTGAAGTCGCCCGCCAGCACCAGATGCTCTCCCTCGGGCACGTGGGTGGCAATGAACTCGGCAATGCGCTCGACCTGCCGCACCCGGCTGGCATGCATCAGGCCCAGGTGCGCCACGATGGCATGCACCACCGTGCCGTTCCACTGCACCGGCACATGCAGCAGGCCCCGCTGCTCGAACCGGTGGTCGGACACGTCGTGGTGCCGGATGTCACCGATCGGCCAGCGCGACAGCAATGCGTTGCCATGCTCGCCGTGGCGAGTGATCGCATTGGTGCGGTAGGCCACCGCATAGCCCTCGGGGGCCACGTAATCGGCCTGGGGCATCCGCGGCCAGCCGATGTGGGTGTCGGGAAACTGCAGCGCCTCGGCACGGTTCGAACTGCGGACTTCCTGTAGGAACACCAGGTCTGCGTCGAGCGCCTCGATGCCGAGCGCCAGGTTGTGGATCTCCAGCCGGCGGCGCGGGCCGACGCCGCGCACACCCTTGTGGATGTTGTAGGTGGCCACCCGCAGCACGTCGACAGGGTGCATCGACGCACCGGCATCCGCGTGGTGGATGCCTTTCACGACGACACGAACCTGGGCAGTTGCAACACCGCCTCGGCATTCGAGGGCGAGAAGCAACGGTCGGCCGCCTCGCGCCACGGCAACCACTCGCTGCGGGTGTGCTCACGCGGGGCGAGCGTGATGGCAATGTCGCGCCGCACCTGCAGGCCGAACACATGCTCGGTGTTGTGCGTCACGCCGGGCGCATAACGGTGCCGCCACACCGGGTAGATCTCGTAGACGTTGCGCATGCCCCAGTCTCGCAGATGCGAGAGCGGCACGTCCACCGAGCCCACGACGATGCCGGTTTCTTCCGCCACCTCACGGCGCGCGGTCAGCTCAAAGGGCTCATCCAGCGCATCCTTCGAGCCGGTCACGCTTTGCCAGAAGCCCGGCCGGTCCGCGCGCTCGATCAGCAGCACCTCGAGATCGACGGTGTGGATCACGACCAGCACCGACTCGGGAATCTTCGGCGGGCGCGGCGCATCCATCGGTCAAGTGATGTCAGCGTGCGGCGTCAGGCAACTCGATCTTGACCTGCAGCACCTCGAGATCGCCCTGGCGCTCCACCTCGACCTTGATGTCGCCGGGCCCGACCGACACGTACTTCGAAATCACCGCCATCAGTTCACGCTGCAGGTCGGGCAGGTAAGCCGGGTCGCGGGTGCGACCGTTGCGCTCATGCGCCAGGATGATCTGCAACCGCTCCTTGGCGACGCTGGCGGTCTTGGTCTTTTCGCCGAGAAAGAAAGACAGAAAGCCCATCGCTCACTTCCCCCCGAACAGGCGTTTGAAGAAACCGGGCTTCACGGCATCGACAAAGCGCAGCGGGGTTTCCTCGCCGAGGAAGCGCGTGATCACGTCCTTGTAGGCTTCCGACACGTCGGAGCCCTTGATGTGGATCGCCGGCACGCCCTGGTTCGAGGCATCGAGCACCGATTCGGACTCCGGGATCACGCCGATCATCCGCACCCGCAGGATGTCGTGGATGTCCTTCAAGCTCAGCATCTGGCCGCCGATCACCCGGTTCGGGTTGTAGCGCGTGATCAGCAGGTGTTCCTTGATCGGCTCCTTCTTCTCGATCGCGCGGCGCGTCTTGCTGTGCAGCATGCCGAGGATGCGGTCGGAGTCGCGCACCGAGGACACCTCGGGGTTGGTCACCACCAGCGCTTCATCGGCGAAATGCATCGCCATCAGCGCACCGGTCTCGATGCCGGCTGGCGAGTCGCAGACGATGTACTCGAAGTCCATGCCCGCGAGCTCTTCCAAAACTCTCTCGACGCCGTCCTGCGTCAGCGCGTCCTTGTCGCGCGTCTGCGAGGCGGCCAGCACGTACAGGTTGTCGCACTGCTTGTCCTTGATCAGCGCCTGGTTCAGCCGCGCCTCGCCTTGGATCACGTTGATCAGGTCGTACACCACGCGGCGTTCGCAGCCCATGATCAGGTCGAGGTTGCGCAGGCCGACGTCGAAATCGATGACGGCGGTCTTGTGCCCGCGCAGCGCGAGTCCGGAGGCAAAACTGGCGCTGGTGGTGGTCTTGCCGACGCCTCCCTTGCCGGAGGTCACGACGATGATTCTGGCCATGGGTGGCAGTCCTTGTGGATGTGATGTCGCCGGGGGCGAAAGAAGATGAATGGGAAGGGAAAGGGAAGCGCTGATCAGTTCAGGGGCTCGAACACGAGACGCTCGCCGTCGAGGCGGATCTGCGCGGGCTTGCCGATGACGTTGTCGGGCAGCGGGTTGTCGGTGGTGCGGTAGGTGCCGGCGATCGAGATCAATTCGGGCTCCATGCAGGTGCTGAAGATGCGCGCGTCGTTGTTCCCCCGGGCCCCTGCAATCGCCTTGCCACGCAGCGGCGCATAGACGTGGATGCTGCCGTCGGCGATCACTTCGGCGCCGAAGTTCACCGCCGCCAGCACCACCAGGTCACCGCCCCGCGCATACACCTGCTGACCGGAGCGCAGCGGCTTGTCGACGATCAGCGTGGCGCTGGCAGCCGGCGGGGTCTGCACCGGCGCAGCAGCCACAGGCTCGGGCGTCGGTGCGGGTGCCGGCACGGCCTCCGCCGCGGGCGCTGGGGCACGGGTTGCCGGTGGCAGCGCTTCGGGCGCCTCACCCAGGCCGGCCTCGGCCGCGGCCGCCATCTGTTCGGGGGAACCGCCACGCACCGCAGCGGCCACCATCTTGAACTGCCGCAACAGCCCACTGAGTCGGGCGTAATCGAGTGCGAGCGGGTCGCCTTCGGCTTGCGCGATGTCGATCACGACCGGGTCGTGGTTGAACATCTCCGGCGTGTCGGCAAAGCGGGCGGTCAGTTCGCGCTCGATCACCGACATGTCGGTGGTCTTCAGCGCCACGACCACCAGCGTCATCGACGCGCTGCGCAACTCGAACACCGCCGGTGCGCGCTCCTTGCTGCGGGCCATGGCGGGATCAGCTGGCGTTGGGCGTGGCAGCCAGGGCGTTGCGCAGGCGGATGTGCAGCTCGCGCAGCTGCTTCTCGTCGACCGCGCTTGGCGCGCCGGTCAGCAGGCACTGCGCGCGTTGCGTCTTCGGGAAGGCGATCACGTCGCGGATGCTTTCGGCCTTGGTCATCAGCGTGATCAGCCGGTCGAGGCCGAAAGCGAGACCTCCGTGCGGTGGCGCGCCGTACTGCAGGGCATCGAGCAGGAAGCCGAACTTCAGCTGCGCTTCCTCGGGCCCGATCTTCAGCGCGCTGAACACCTTGCTCTGCACCTCGGCGCGGTGGATACGCACCGAGCCGCCGCCCAGCTCCCAGCCGTTGAGCACCATGTCGTAGGCCTTGGCGATGCATTGGCCGGGGTCGCTGTCCATGTAGTCCTCGTGCCCGTCCTTCGGCGCGGTGAACGGATGGTGCGTCGCGTTCCAGCGCTGGGCGTCCTCGTCGTATTCGAACATCGGGAAGTCCACAACCCACAGCGGCGCCCAGACGTCATCGAACAGGCCGTGCGAGCGGCCGAAGTCGCTGTGGCCGATCTTGATGCGCAATGCACCGATCGCGTCGTTGACGATCTTTTCCTTGTCGGCACCGAAGAACAGCAGGTCGCCCGTCTGTGCGCCGGTGCGCTCGATGATCTTGGCCAGCGCCGCATCGTGCAGGTTCTTGACGATCGGGCTTTGCAGGCCCTCGCGGCCCTTGCTGGCGTCATTGACCTTGATCCACGCCAGCCCTTTGGCGCCGTAGATCTTGACGAACTCCGTGTAGGCATCGATCTCACCGCGGCTCAGGCCACCATTGGCCTCACCGCCGCGCGGCACGCGCAGCGCCACCACTCGGCCGCCCTTGGTCGTGGCCGGGGTGCTGAAGACCTTGAAGTCGACATCGGCCATCACGTCGGTGAGTTCGGTGAACTCGAGCTTGACGCGCAGATCGGGCTTGTCCGAGCCGTAGCGGTGCATCGCCTCCGAGTACTTCATCACCGGGTACTCGGGCAGATCGACGCCGATGGCGTTCTTGAACACCGTGCGGATCATCCCTTCGAACATCCGGCGGATTTCTTCCTCGGTCAGGAAGCTGGTCTCGATGTCGATCTGGGTGAACTCGGGCTGGCGGTCGGCACGAAGGTCCTCGTCGCGGAAGCACTTGGTGATCTGGTAATAGCGGTCGAAGCCCGCCACCATCAGCAATTGCTTGAACAGCTGCGGCGACTGCGGCAGCGCGAAGAACATGCCTTCGTTGACACGGCTGGGCACCAGGTAGTCGCGCGCGCCTTCGGGCGTGCTCTTGGTGAGCATCGGCGTCTCGATGTCGATGAAGCCGTTGGCATCGAGGAACTTGCGCACCTCCATCGCGACGCGGTAGCGCAGGATCAGGTTCTTCTGCATCACCGGGCGGCGCAGATCGAGCACGCGGTGGGTCAGGCGGGTGGTTTCGGACAGGTTCTCGTCGTCCATCTGGAACGGCGGCGTGACGCTCGGGTTCAGCACCTCGAGCTCCAGGCACAGCACCTCGACCTTGCCGCTGGTCAGGTTCGCGTTCTCGGTGCCAGCCGGGCGCGCACGCACCTTGCCGGTGACCTTCAGGCAGAACTCGTTGCGCACGCCTTCGGCGGTCTTGAACATCTCGGCGCGGTCGGGGTCGCAGACCACCTGCACCAGGCCTTCCCGATCGCGCAGGTCGATGAAGATCACGCCCCCATGATCGCGGCGGCGGTGCGCCCAGCCCATCAGCGTCACCGTCTGGCCCAACAGGGTCTCGCTGACCAGGCCACAGTACGTCGTTCTCATCGTGTCACTCCAGAAACGGATTCGAGGTGTCGCTGCATCGAGCTAGGGGTGGCAGGTTCACGGGTTCATTGGAAGGCGCACCAGCGCCCGCTGCAATTCAGTCGGATCGAACGCGGACGCGTTCAGGCAGGCGGTTGTGGCTGTGGCTGTGGTGAGCGGATGGTTTTGGTGGCCGATGGCGCCACCACGCCCATCGAGATCACGTACTTCAGCGCCTCGTCGACGCTCATGTCGAGCGCAATCACATCGGCGCGCGGCACCATCAGGAAAAAGCCCGAGGTCGGGTTCGGTGTGGTCGGCACATACAAGCTCAGGTAGTCGCCCACCAGGTGCTCCCCGGCCTCGCCGCCCGGCTTGCCGGTGACAAAAGCGATCGTCCACGAGCCCGCACGCGGGTACTGCACCAGCACCGCTTCACGAAAGGCATTGCCGCTGCTCGAGAACAGCGTGTCCGACACCTGCTTCACCGAGCTGTAGATCGACTTGACGATCGGGATCTGGTTGAGCAGGCGGCTGCCCTGCGACAGCCACCACTGGCCGACGATGTTGGCGGCGAACACGCCGGTCAGCAGCAGGCCCACCAACATCACGATCACCCCGAGTCCCGGGATCTGCTTGAGCGTCTCCAGCGACGAGTGAGCCGACTCCGGCAGCAGGGCCTGCGAGGCGCTCAGCAGCCAGGCAAAAAGCCCGTCGAGCACGCCCAGCACCGAGGTCAGCACCCACACGGTGATGGTCAGTGGCAGCCAGACCAGCAAGCCGGCGATCAGGTATTTCTTCAAGGGAGTCCTAGGGCTGAACCGCGTGATGCCGCTTTAGCGGGCGTCAGTTCGACGAGGGCGAAGGGGCAGGCGACGATCCGCTGGTCGGTGCGCTGGGTGCCGATGCAGGCGCGGCCGGTGCCGGCGACTTGGCACTCTCGGTCTTGCTGGCAGCCGTCTTTGAACCAGGCGTCTCCGCATGGCCCGCGAGGGCGCCCCCCGACGGCTTCGCTTCGCCTGACGGCTTGTCTACCGGCGAGGCGGGCTTGGCGCCATCGCGGAAATCAGTGACGTACCAGCCGGAGCCCTTCAGTTGAAAGCCCGCGGCGGTCACTTGCTTCTGGAAACTCTCGGCGCCGCAGGCCGGACACACGCTCAGCAGCGGGTCGGAGACCTTCTGGAGCACGTCTTTCGCGTGGCCGCAGGCAGCGCATCGGTAGGCATAGATGGGCATGGCTAAGCCTTTGATTAGAAAAGAAAAACCTTGAATTATACGGTGGCAGGTTCAGCGATAACCGAGGTGCAGCAGCCATTGCACAACGATCACGCCGATCAGGAACCCGATGCCGGCGTAGACGATGGCCTGCAGCAGCCGGTTGGTGCGGCGCTGCTCGGTCAGCAGCGCCTCGAGCATCTTCTGCTCGGTCGCCGGCTTGGGTTGCAGCGCCTGGTGCACCAGCCGCGGCAACTCGGGCAGCAATTGCACATAGCGCGGCGCCTCGTTCTTCAGGCGGGCGACCAGACCGCGCCAGCCGATCTGGTCGTTCATCCAGCGCTCGAGGAAGGGCTTGGCCGTGCTCCACAGGTCGAGCTCGGGGTCGAGCTGGCGGCCCAGGCCTTCGATGTTGAGCAGCGTCTTCTGTAGCAACACCAGCTGCGGCTGGATCTCGACGTTGAAGCGGCGCGAGGTCTGGAACAGCCGCAGCAGCACCTGGCCCAGCGAAATGTCCTTCAGCGGGCGATCGAAGTGCGGCTCACAGACCGCGCGGATCGCGCCTTCGAGCTCGTTGACGCGGGTGGTCGCAGGCACCCAGCCCGACTCGATATGCAGCTCGGCCACGCGCTTGTAGTCACGGCGGAAGAAGGCGATGAAGTTCTGCGCCAGGTATTCCTTGTCGAACTCGGTCAGCGTGCCCACGATGCCGAAATCGAGCGCGATGTAGCGCCCGAAGGTGGCCGGCGCCAGGCTCACCTGGATGTTGCCCGGGTGCATGTCGGCATGGAAGAAGCCGTCGCGGAACACCTGGGTGAAGAAGATCGTCACGCCGTCGCGGGCCAGCTTGGGGATGTCGACGCCGGCGTCGAGCAGCCGCTGCGTCTGGCTGATCGGCACGCCGTCCATGCGCTCCATCACCAGCACCGTCTGCGTACACAGCTCCCAGTGCATCTCGGGCACCATCACCAGGTTCAGGCCCTGCATGTTGCGCCGCAGCTGTGCGGCATTGGCCGCTTCGCGGATCAGGTCGAGCTCGTCGTGCAGGTGGTTGTCGAACTCGGCCACCACCTCGCGCGGCTTGAGCCGCTTGCCGTCGGCCGACAGCCGCTCGACCCAGACCGCAATCGTGCGCATCAACGCCAGGTCGTCGTCGATCACCGACAGCATGTTCGGCCGCAGCACCTTCACCGCCACCTCGCGCCCGTCTTTCAGGGTCGCGAAGTGCACCTGCGCGATCGACGCGCTGGCCACCGGCTCGCTTTCGAAGCTGGCGAACACGTCTTCGATGCGGCGCCCGTAGGCCTTTTCGATCAGCTGCCGCGCCAGCGCCGGTGGGAACGGCGGCACGTTGTCCTGCAACTGCGCGAGCTCGTCGGCGAGGTCGGGGGGGATCAGGTCGCGCCGGGTGGAGAGCACTTGCCCGAACTTCACGAAGATCGGGCCCAGCTTCTCCAGCGCCATCCGCAACCGCACGCCACGCGGCGCGTCGAGGCGGCGGCTGGCGGTGATCACACGCACCAGCACGCGAACCCAGCGCTGGCGAAAGTTCGACAAGGCCAGCTCGTCGAGGCCGTAGCGGTAGATCGTGAAGACGATGAACAGCAGCCGCGTGATGTGCCTCATCGCGGCGGCGACTCCGCGGACGCAGGCGCTGCCGGTCGCCAGCGATCAGCGGCCGACTGCGCCAGGGTGCGCAGCGCCTCACGCAGCCCGGTCGTCGCAGAGGATGCAACCCGCACCAGCTGCGCCGCCGGCCCGTCACCGAGCAGCCGGGCCAGATCGTCCTGCACATCCCAGCGCAGGTGGTCGATCAGCCAGCTCACGTCGGCGGCCAAGGCGGCGTCGCCCGCCACCTCGACCCGCGGGCGTTGACCCGACAGCACGCCGCCGAGGGTCTGCGCCGGATTCGAGGCATCGAGCGTGGCCACCAGATCGGCATGATCGGCAGCGTCGGGCAGCCATTCGAGCAACCCGGCCGGGGTCACCGCCACCGTGCACTGCGACGGCAACCAGGCGGCCAGCGCCGGAACGTCGCGCAGTTGCAAACGGATGCACTTTTCTGCATGGGGACGCAAACGCTGCGCAGCCATCGGTTCGGCCGACAACACATGGTTCAACAGCAGCGCCAGGCGCGGCATCACCGTGGCTTCCAGAGACTGCGAAAACGCCAACATCATCGTGAGATTGTAGGCACCCGATTCGCGCGAGCCACCCTGACGCGGGGGGCAAACTGACATCTGCGTAGGACACAATGGTTCGCTTGACGTTGGGTCCCGACTCAACGCTGCCACACCGCCCGGTGTGACTGGTGCCCGTGAGCACAGCGCACCCGGCGCGACCCGCCCCTTCTTCACCTGACCGATGTACGAAGATCGAACCTACAAGCGAACTTTCTACAGCGCGCCGCAATCGGTCACGTCGTTGGTGGCCGCCTTTCTCGAACCCACGATCATCATCGTGGCCTTCATCCTCGCCAACCTCTGGATGGACGAGCCGATCGCCCGGCCCCAGCTCACGGTGTGCCTGCTGGTGTTTGCGCTGACCTTTCCGGGCCGCAACCGATTTCGTGACAGTTTGCTGGGTGCCTGCGTCGATATCTTCGTTTCGTGGATGGTGCTGCTCGCCATCCTCATGTTGTGCGCCTACGCGACGCGCAGCCTCAAGTACTTCGAAGAAGAGGTATTGATGGCGTGGGCCATCGCCGCGCCGCTGCTGCAATGCGCCGCGGTGTGGTGTGGCAAGAAAGTGCTGCAGTTGCAGGCCTCGCGGCCCGAGAGCCGCCGCAGTGCCATCGTCATCGGCGGTGGTGGGCTGGGCGTGAAGGTGGCGCGTGCGCTGTCGGGGCTCGAGGATCGCAACGTCGACTTCCTCGGCTACTTCGATGACCGCATCGACGATCGCCTGCACGAGAGCGCTGCGGCCAACAACCTGGGCGGGCTCAAGGATGTCGCGTCCTTCGTACGGCAGCGCGGGGTGCACGAGGTGTTCATCACCTTGCCGCTGGGCTCACAGCCCCGCATCGTGGAACTGCTCGACCAGTTGCAAGGCACCACCGCATCGCTGTTCTTCGTGCCAGATGTGTTCGGCATCGGCATCATCCAGGGCCGGTTGCAGGACATGAACGGCGTCCCGGTGGTCGGCATCTGCGAGACCCCTTTCACCGGCACCAACGAGTTGGTCAAGCGCATCAGCGATGTGGTGCTGGCATCGATCATCCTCGTGCTGATCGCCCCTGTGATGCTGGCGCTCGCCATCGGTGTCAAGCTCAGCTCGCCCGGCCCCATCGTCTTCAAGCAGCGCCGCAACGGGCTCGACGGCAACGAGATCATCGTCTACAAGTTCCGCTCCATGACCACGATGGACAACGGCCCCGTGGTGATGCAGGCCAAGCCCAACGACCCCCGGCTGACCCCTTTCGGCGCGTTCATCCGCCGCACCTCGCTCGATGAACTGCCGCAATTCATCAACGTGTTGCAAGGCCGCATGAGCATCGTCGGACCACGCCCGCACGCCGTGGCTCACAACGAGGAGTACCGCCAACTGATCAAGGCCTACATGGTCCGCCACAAGGTCAAGCCCGGCATCACCGGGTGGGCACAGGTCAACGGGCACCGTGGCGAGACGGAAACCGTCGAAAAGATGCAGGCACGGGTGGAATACGACCTCGAATACCTGCGCAACTGGTCGCTGGCACTTGACTTGCAAATCATCATCCGCACCATCCGCGTGGCCTTCTTCAATTCCAAGGCGTATTGATGTCGGCCCCCTGCCCCGTTTCCTGCCGGACCCTCACCATGCCGCAACCCACCCAACGCAGTCCGCTGAACACCCTGCTCTGCCTGCTGACCGCCACGCTGGCCGCGGCCGGGTTCGGTCCCGCGCACGCCGACGATCCCAGCCCGTACTACATCGGTGGCAGCGCCTCGGTGGCGCACGACACCAACGTCTACCGCCTGCCGAACGCCGTGGGCGACACCTCTTATTCGCTGGGGCTGCTGGGCGGCTTCGATCAGCAGATCGGTCGGCAGCGTGTCTATGCCAGCGGCACACTGCAGGACACCCGCTTTCAAGACCTGAAGAACCTCGACCACACCAACTACAGCCTGAATGCCGGGATCGACTGGGCCACTGTCTACAACCTCTCGGGCACGCTCAGCCAGACCAGCAGCCAGAGCCTCTACAACTACGGCGGCAGCAACACCATCCAGTCGAATGCCAAGAACCTCGAGCGCCGCAACGAAACCGTCGTGCGCCTGCGATACGGCTCTGCCTCGTTGCTGTCGCTCGACACCAGCTACACCCACCGCAACCAGAACTACTCGGACCCGGCCTACAAGTTCAACGCCCTCGACCAGGACGCGGTCAGCGTCGGGCTCACCTATCGCCCGAGCGCATTGCTGACGCTGGGCACCGCGCTGCGCTACACCAAGGGCAATTACAGGCTCGAGCGCGACTTCGACCGCAAGGACATCGACCTCACGGCCAACTGGGTGCCCACCGGCCGCAGCACCCTTTACGCCCGGCTGAGCTACGGCAAGCGCACCTCGCGCAACGGTATTTCTGCGTTCGACTTCAACGGCACCACCGGCCAGTTGAAATGGACCTACCAACCCACCGGCAAATTGACTTTCGTCACCTCGTTCAACCGGGACAGCGGCGCCGAAAGCGGCTTCATCAATGGCCAGCAAGCCGGCACCTTCGGCGATGAAAGCCGCCTCACCAACGCGCTGTCGTTGAACACCACGTACGCGGTGACCTCGAAGATCCGCCTCGATCTGAACCTGTACGCCAACCACCGCTCGCTGGTGTTCGGCGCATTCAAGGGGAGCGATGCCTTGCGCAGCGCCATGTTGGTGGCCACCTACCAGCCGCTGCGCAGCTTGAGCCTGTCGTGCAGCGCCGGGCGCGACAGCCGCAGTGCGTCGGGCCAGGTCTCGTACGACTATGGCAACAACAGCGTGTCGTGCTCGGCACAGATCACGTTGCAGTGACCGGCATGATCCTGCTGACGGGCGCGACCGGCTACATCGCTTCGCACACCTGGCTGGCCCTTTGGGCCGCGGGGTACGACGTCATCGGCGTCGACGACTTCTCCAACAGCTCGCCGGAGGTGCTGAACCGCCTGCAGCGCCTGGGCGGGCGCACCCCGCTGTTCGAGCGGGCCGATGTCTGCGACAGGGCTGCCATGCGGTCGCTCTTCGAGCGCCATGCGATCAGTGCGGTGGTTCATTTCGCTGCCTTCAAGGCGGTCGGTGAAAGCAGCGCCAAGCCGCTGGCCTACTACCGCAACAACGTGGGTGGCCTGATCAATGTCGCCGAGGCCATGGCTGCCAGCGGGTGCAAGACCCTGGTGTTCAGCTCCAGCGCCACTGTCTACGGCTCGCCCCGGCAGTTGCCGATCCCCGAAACCGCAGCGCTCTCCACCACCAGTCCCTACGGCGCGACCAAGCTGATCAGCGAAAACATCCTCAACGATGCCGCCCAGGCCGACCCGTCGTGGCGCATTTCGCTGCTGCGCTATTTCAACCCGGTGGGTGCACACGAAAGCGGACTGATCGGCGAAGACCCGCGCGGCATACCGAACAACCTGATGCCCTACGTCACGCAGGTGGCCGTGGGCAAGCGCGAGCGCTTGCAGGTGTTCGGTGGCGACTACGACACGCCCGACGGCACCGGCGTGCGCGACTACATCCATGTGTGCGATCTGGCCGAAGGCCATGTCGCCGCCTTGCGTCACCTGACCGAGCACGCGGGCCGCTCGTTCACCGCCAACCTGGGCACGGGGCGTGGCTACAGCGTGCTGGAACTCGTGCGCGCTTTCGAACACGCGAGCGGGTGCCCCATCCCCTACGACATCGTCGCCCGCCGCCCGGGTGACGTGGCGGCTTGCTATGCAGACGCCAGCCGGGCCCGGGAGTTGCTCGGGTGGCAAGCCACACGCGACATCGATGCGATGTGCGCCGACAGCTGGCGCTGGCAACGGTCGAATCCGAATGGCTACGGCCACTGAGTCAATCAGATTCGACCTCACCCAGACATCGTCAATACACCTGGAAAATCATGACCAAAGTCGCTCTCATCACCGGGGTCACCGGACAAGACGGGGCCTACCTGGCAGAACTGCTGCTGGCCAAAGGCTATGAAGTCCACGGCATCAAGCGCCGCAGCAGCCTGTTCAACACCGACCGCATCGATCACCTCTACCAGGACCCGCATGTCGACCACCAGCGCTTCAAGCTGCACTACGGCGACCTGACCGACAGCACCAACCTGATCCGCATCATCCAGCAGGTGCAGCCCGACGAGATCTACAACCTCGCCGCGATGAGCCATGTGGCGGTGAGCTTCGAAACCCCCGAGTACACCGCCAACGCCGACGGCATCGGCACGCTGCGCATCCTGGAGGCCATCCGCATCCTGGGGCTCGAAAAGAAGACGCGCTTCTACCAGGCCAGCACCTCCGAGCTGTACGGCCTGGTGCAGGAAATCCCGCAAAAGGAAACTACACCGTTCTATCCGCGCAGCCCGTACGCGGTCGCCAAGCTCTATGCCTACTGGATCACCGTCAACTACCGCGAGGCCTACGGCATGTACGCCTGCAACGGCGTGCTGTTCAACCACGAAAGCCCGCTGCGCGGTGAAACCTTCGTCACGCGCAAGATCACCCGCGCCATCGCCCGCATTGCGCTGGGGCTGCAAGATTGCCTGTACCTCGGCAATATGAGCGCGCTGCGCGACTGGGGCCACGCGAAGGACTATGTCGAAATGCAATGGTTGATGCTGCAGCAGCAGCAACCTGAAGATTTCGTCATCGCGACAGGCGTGCAATACAGCGTGCGGCAGTTCGTCGAGCTGGCGGCCAAGGAGCTCGGCATCACGCTGACCTTCAGCGGCGAAGGCGACCAGGAGATCGGCACCGTGACCCGGATCGAACCCGTCGGCGGCGAGATCAAGGCCAAGTGCCGCATCGGCGAAGTGGTCGTGAAGGTCGATCCACGCTACTACCGCCCGACCGAAGTCGAAACGCTGCTCGGCGACCCGAGCAAGGCCAAGCAAAAGCTCGGCTGGGTGCCCAAAACCACGCTGCCTGAACTGGTCAAGGAAATGGTCGAGGCCGACTACAGCGCGGCCCGGCGCGACAGCCTCGTCAAGCTCGCGGGCTTCCAGGCCTACGACTACAACGAGTAAGCGGTCGACCATGCACACCGACGCCAAGATCTATGTGGCCGGCCACCGGGGCCTGGTGGGCTCGGCCATCGTGCGCAACCTGCAGGCCGCAGGCTACCAACACCTGCTGACGCGCACCCACGCCGAACTCGACCTGACCGACGAACGGGCCACACGCGCCTTTTTCGAGGCCACCCGACCCGACTACGTGTTCGTGGCGGCCGCCAAGGTGGGCGGCATCGTCGCCAACAACAGCTTTCCTGCGGAGTTCGTCCGCGACAACCTCGTCATCCAGGCCAACGTGATCCATGCGGCCTACCTGAGCGGCGTCAAGCGCCTGCTGTTCCTGGGTTCGAGCTGCATCTACCCCAAGCTGGCGCCGCAACCGATGCGCGAAGTCGACTTGCTGACCGGCCCGCTCGAGCCCACCAACCGCCCCTACGCGCTGGCGAAGATCGCCGGCATCGAAATGTGCTGGAGCTACAACCGCCAGTACGGCACGAAGTACCTGGCCGCCATGCCCACCAACCTGTACGGCCCGGGCGACAACTACCACCCGACCAACAGCCACGTCATCCCGGCGCTGCTGCGCAAGTTCCACGAAGCCGCGCAGCGCGGCGACAGCACCGTCACCGTCTGGGGCACCGGCACACCACGGCGCGAGTTCCTGTACAGCGACGACATGGCCGACGCCTGCGTCTACCTGATGAACCTCAGCGACGAGCGCTACGAGGCCCTGCTCGGGAGCGATGAATCGGTCAGCGGCCGCTTCGAGCCGCCGCTGGTCAACATCGGCGTGGGTCACGACGTGGCCATCGCCGAGCTGGCCGAGCTGGTGCGCCAGACCACCGGCTTCAAGGGCCAGATCGTCTACGACCGCGACAAACCCGACGGCACCCCGCGCAAGCTGATGGACGTGAGCCTGCTGGCCCGCACCGGCTGGACAGCGCGCACTGCACTGGCCGCTGGGCTGCGCCACGCCTACGCCGAATTCGTTGCCACCCACCCCTGAACACCATGAGCACTGCCCCCATTCAGGTTCTTCCCGTCGTCATGGCCGGTGGCGGCGGCACGCGGCTGTGGCCGCTGTCGCGCGCGATGCATCCCAAGCAGTTTCTGGTGCTGCAGGGCAATCAAAGCCTGTTTCAGCAGGCCACGCAGAGGCTTGCCACGCTGGCCGCCGACGACATCGCCGTGGCCGCCCCACTGATCGTGGGCAACGAAGAGCACCGCTTTCTGGTGCTCGACCAACTGCGCGAGCTCAAGCTGCCGCCCGCCACCGTGCTGCTGGAGCCCGCAGGCCGCAACACCGCCCCTGCCATGACGCTGGCGGCCTTACAAGCCAGCGCGAATGGCACCGACCCGGTGATGGTGGTCACCGCTGCCGACCACGCTTACGTGAACGAAGCCGGCTTCACCCGTGCGCTGCAAGCCGCCGTACGCACCGCGGCGGGCGGAGCCATCGTGACGCTGGGCATCGCCCCCACCGGGCCAGAAACTGGGTTCGGCTACCTGCGTTGCACCGCAACCGAGGGCCACGACCCCAGCGCCGCGCAGCGGCTTGCCGAGTTCGTGGACGAGTTCGTTGAAAAGCCCGACCTGCCGACCGCCCAGCGCTACCTGGCCGATGGCCGCTACTACTGGAACAGCGGCATCTTCGTCGTGCGCGCCTCGGTCTGGCTGAAAGCGCTGCGACAGTTCAGGCCCGACATTGCCAGCGCTACGCAAGTCGCGTGGGAAGGCCGCAGCACCGATGCGCCGTTCATCCGCCCCGACCGCGCCGCGTTCGAAGCCATTCCCAGCGAGTCGGTCGATTACGCCGTGATGGAGCGCTGCCCGGCATCGCCCGAGTTCGACATTCGCATGGTGCCGATGGACGCCGGCTGGTCTGACCTGGGCGCCTGGGATGCGGTGTGGGAGGTCAGCCCGAAAGACGCCGCCGGCAACGCCAGCCGCGGCGACGCGCTGATGCGCGACAGCCGCAACACCCTGGTGCACGCGACCAGCCGGCTGGTGGGCGTGATCGGCCTCGACGATGTGGTGGTGGTGGAGACACCCGACGCGGTGCTGGTCAGCCACCGCAGCCGCAGCCAGGACGTGAAGCAGATCGTCGGCCAGCTGCAGCGCGACGGGCGCACCGAGCACAACCTGCACCGCCTCGTCCACCGTCCCTGGGGCTGGTACGACAGCATCGACGCCGGCGCGCGCTTTCAGGTCAAACGCATCATGGTCAAGCCCGGTGCCACCCTCAGCCTGCAGAAACACCATCACCGCGCCGAGCACTGGATCGTGGTGCGGGGCACTGCCGAGGTGACCAACGGCGACCAGGTGCTGCTGCTGACCGAAAACCAGAGCACCTACATTCCGTTGGGGCAGGTGCACCGCCTGGCCAACCCCGGCAAGGTGCCGCTGGAGATCATCGAGGTGCAGTCCGGCAGCTACCTCGGCGAAGACGACATCGTGCGCTTCGAAGACACCTACGGACGCGTCGGTTAAGTACCGGGCCCCGTTCCACTCGAGAAAACCATCTCATGAAAATCACCATCATCGGTACTGGCTACGTGGGCCTGGTTACTGGCGCCTGCCTGGCGGAAATGGGCAACCACGTGATGTGCCTCGATGTGGACGTGGCCAAGATCAAGATCCTGGAAGACGGCGGCATTCCGATCCACGAACCTGGCCTGCTCGATGTGGTGAAGCGCAACCGCGCGGCGGGACGCCTGCAGTTCACCACCGACGTGGTGGCGGCGGTAAACCACGGCACGCTGCAGTTCATCGGTGTGGGAACCCCGCCCGACGAAGACGGCTCGGCCGACCTGCAATATGTGGTGGCCGCGGCACGCAACGTGGGCCGCCACATGACCGACTACAAGGTCATCGTCGACAAGAGCACCGTACCCGTGGGCACTGGCGAAAAAGTGCGCGCCGCGGTGGCCGAAGAGCTGGCCAAGCGAGGGGTGCAGGTCGACTTTTCGATCGTGTCAAACCCCGAGTTTCTGAAAGAAGGCGCGGCGGTTGAAGACTTCATGCGGCCTGACCGCATCGTGGTGGGCGCCGACGACGAGCGGGCCATTCTGCTGATGCGCTCGATCTATTCGCCCTTCATGCGCAACCACGACAAGCTGCTGGTGATGGACATCAAGAGCGCCGAGTTCACCAAGTACGCCGCCAACTCGATGCTGGCCACCCGTATCAGCTTCATGAACGAGCTGGCGCTGCTGGCCGAGAAGGTGGGCGCCGACATCGAGCTGGTGCGCAAGGGCATCGGCAGTGACCCGCGCATCGGCACCCACTTCTTGTATGCCGGCGCCGGCTATGGCGGATCGTGCTTCCCGAAAGACGTGAAAGCGTTGGTGAAAACCGCCAAGGACAACGGTGTCACGCTGCAGGTGCTGACCGCAGTGGAAGCCGCCAACGACAGGCAGAAGCATGTGCTGGTCGACAAGGTGGTCAAGCGCTTTGGCAACGACCTGAGCGGACGCCAGTTCGCCGTGTGGGGCCTCTCGTTCAAGCCCAACACCGACGACATGCGCGACGCGCCCAGCCGTGTGGTGATCGCCGAGTTGGCCCAGCGCGGCGCCACCATCAAGGCCTACGACCCGGTCGCCATGGCAGAAGCCAAACGGGTGCTAGAAGGCACCCAGGGCCTGACCTTCGTGGAGAACCAGACGCAGGCGCTCGAAGGCGCCGACGCGCTGGTCATCATCACCGAATGGAAAGAGTTCAAGAGCCCCGACTTCGACGCCATCAAGGCCCTGCTGAAGCAGCCGGTGGTGATCGATGGGCGGAACCTGTACGAGCCGGCGTACATGCGCACGCTGGGGATTGAGTATTTGGGTATCGGGCGGCCGGGCTGAAACCACAGCCTCCTGCGCCTCCTGGCGCGCATGTCTTCGGTCCCGCTCGTGGCGCGCCCGCCGTACGCCCGTAAAAAGCACTGCCGTCGAGCTGGTTAACGTTCTGCGCGACAGGCGGTATGACGTTGAGCAAGCGGGATGCCTGCACGAAGCCCTTGGTGCCATAGGCCGTGTCGGCTGGCCCCGTTTTGCGCGGCGTCGTGCTGCCCACGTCGGCCAGCATTTGCGCCGTCTACTTGCGCTCAGCCATGCCGTTTGCCCGACCGGCGCGCGCGTAGTTCACCAGACCGTATCGGTTGCCGCGAAGCACATGGCCCTGGTAGCTTGACAGCGTCAGCGCCAGGTTTAGTGCTCTTGCGATGTAGCGGCGAGCCGTCGCCCTGTAATGTCCTGCGCTCTTCCTAGCAGGCCAATATGCATGCTCGCACGCGACACCGCCTTGTTAAAGCCAACCGATGGGCCAGCCATCCAGTGCATTCAATCTCTTGGTTACAAATACATACCCACAGCGACTTATTTTTACCGCGCCCAACTCAACGCGGGCGTCCAGGCACCGATACATAGTCTGAGATGACGGCAAAGACCGCATTGCAGGCTTCGGACTGCACCGCAGCAGCCATGACATCTTGAGCCGCCGCCGGCGCGACACCTCCAAACGGCCCGACACCTAGGACGAACCATGACCTACTTGCGCCCAGCGACACCCGCCTTCGTTTGTCTGAGCGTACTGGCTGCCACGCTATTTCTTGCCCCAACTATCAAGGCCGCCGCGGCGGTGACCGCACCCGCAGGCCGCGTGTTTTACGTCGACAGCACGAGCGGCAACGATAGCAACACCGGCCTGAACGCTGGCACTGGCACCGCCGGCCAAGGCCCTTGGCGCACGCTGGCCAAACTAGCCGCAGCCACCCTGCAACCAGGCGACACAATACGGCTCGCCTGCGGCAGCAAATGGAACGAGACCTTGCGCGTCAGCGCGTCAGGTACGGCCAGCGCGCGCATCACCCTCGCGGCCTACCCAGCAGGCTGCCTCAATCCCCCGGTGATCGATGGCGGCAGCACCCTACCCGCCAGCGCTTGGACGCTCTACAAGGGCAACATCTACAAGGCGGCGCTGGCCACTGCACCTCTGGACGTCACCTCGGCCACCGGCTACATGACGGCAGCGCATCACCCCAATCGTGGCTTCGACACTACGCGCCCGGAGTCGCTGTATGCCAAGGTTGCCGTGGATTCGGACAAGACCAGTGTTGACTCCCGTACTGCAAGCACATACATCACCACCGGCAGCGATCTGGTGCTGCCAGACGGCGCCAGCATATCGGCCGGGTTGAAGGTCCGGATCCGCCCCAATGCCTGGGTCATAGACGAATCCACGGTATCAGCAGTGGTTGGCAACAAACTTACGTTGACTACACCCACTAGTTATCCGGTCACAGCCGGCTGGGGCTACTACCTTCTGGGTCGGCTATGGATGTTGGACTCCCCGGGCGAGTGGTTCCATGACGCCGCCAGCGGCACGGTGTACGCCTGGATGCCGGATTCGCGCGCCCCAGACAACACATTGGTGGCCACGACACTGGCCGTTGGTGTCGACCTCAATACTCGTCAATACATCACCGTGGACGGTCTCGTGGTGCGTCGGGTGGGCACAGGCATGGGCGCGCGCCAGAGCAAGGGTGTCACGCTCACCAACAACCGCATTGAAAACACTGCAGCCTTTGGCATCGACGTCGCAGGCTGCACCTATGGCAACGTCCTATACAACACCCTGGTGCGCACTGGGGCTGATGCCATCGTCGCCACCGATGCCGTGATTGCCAGTGCCATTGGCTTGCAAGTAGTCGGCAACACCATCACCGAGAGTGGCGTGGCGCTGAGAGTGGACACTCCGGTGAGTCTGCCAATTCGCAGCTACGGCGCCATCCGTGCCGGCAGGATTGCTCTGGTCAGCGCCAACCGCGTGACGAACACCGGCTACAACGGCATCCTCTCGTCTCCTGGCAGCACCGTATCCGATAACGTGGTCATCGGTACCTGCGCGGTACTGGATGACTGCGGCGGCATCTACGCAAGCGGCGCCAACCACAACAGCGTGATCACTGGCAACATCGTTCAGCGTTCGCGCGGAGCCGTCGAGGGCAAGCCCACCGCGCTGGCCTTCACACAGGCACAGGGCATCTACCTCGACGAACATGCTTCCGGCGTCACCATCAAGAACAACACCGTGACCGACGCCGACCACGGCATACAGATCCACCTGTCGTCGAACAACGTCATCCAGGGCAACAAGCTCTACGGCAACCGCAAGAGCCAGCTCTGGCTACAGGAGGTCAGTAAGGACGTGCAGCCCGATGGGTCGGTGCTTCCCAACATCGTCGCCGACAACCAGATAGTGCCGACGGCGGCGACGTCGCTTGGCCTGTTCCTGAACAGCCAAACGACCGAGGCCTATGGTTTCGGCAAGTTCGATCGCAATCTGTACCTCGACCGAATCTTCTCGCGCATCAGCACCGAGGACACCCCGAAGGGTGTTGTCGACTACACCTTCAGCACGTGGACGGCGGCGATGCTGCCCACCGGCCTGCCGAGACTGCTGGACGTGAACGGCAAAGCGACTACGGCGGTGCGCTACGCACCAGCATTGATTGTCGGCGCAAATCTCATACGCAATGGCAATCTGGCGGCCAATGCCTACGGGTGGAGTTCGTGGAATGGGACGGCACCCAAAGGCATGCTGTATCGCGAAGCCTGTGCCTTAGGCTACTGTGCCACTTACGTGGCCGGCGGTTCTGCCGGGCTGATCTCAACGCCCAACTTCTCGGTGGTCAAGGGCCAGTGGTACCGCGTCAGCGTCGACGTGCTGGCCAGCACCGAGGGGCAGCAGATCAACCTGCTGGTGCGGCGAGGTGGCGGCGGCACCAACGGCTACGAGCCGCTGAGCAACGTCTACTTCAGCGCGCCAGCCTCGCGCAACTGGAAGCGGTTCACCTTCACGCTACAAGCCAAGGCAACCGTCACCGCCGCCGACCCCCTGACCGGCGACAACGGCGCCCGGCTGGATATGGAGCGCATCCAGCCAGGACAGACCGTATCGCTCACCAATCTCGAGATGGTGCCGATCAGCGCGGCCGACACCGCCACCCGCACGGCCCTGCTAATGAACACCGGCAAGGCCACAACGCTTATCGCTTGTCCAACAGCCGACATCGCGCCGGCAACCTGCGGCCAGTACGTGCGCCTGAGCGACAGCACACCTGTCATCTGGCCGTACACCCTGGCCAGCCGAACCAGCGAGATCGTCTACACGCTGGACCCGACGCTGGTCGACAGCGACGGTGACGGCATCGCCGACTCACAGGATCGTTGCGCTGGCACCGCCGCCGGCAGTGCCGTCAATTCAACCGGCTGCAGCGTGGGACAATAACGGTTCGCTGTGCGCCCTGCAGTCACGCCGCCGGCGAGTTTCTCGGGGACAAGGCAGAAATCTCTGACACGCTGATTCACCAGCGTGTCGGTCACGCGATTGACGATGCAGCCCGACAAGCCAGACCCATTCGCCGACAATTCTGACCGCCAGCGCGCCAGCGTTCTGGGCGTGCCGATCGACTTCCTGACAGCGGCCGAGGCTGTCGCACGGATCTCGGCTTGGGCCAGACGGCGCGAAAGCCGATATGTGTGCATCTGCAACGTACACTCAGTCGTTACCGCCTCGCGCGAGCCAGCATTTCGGGCGGTAGTTGAGCAGGCCGACATGGCCACGCCCGACGGCGCGCCTGTGGCCTGGATGCTCAGACGACTCGGCCATCTCGGCCAACGCCGTGTTTGTGGCCCGGACCTCATGTTGGACTACTGTGCCCATACTGTCCGCCAGGGGGACTCCATCTATTTGTACGGCAGTACCCCCACCACGCTGTCCGCATTGCAGGCAGCGCTGCAAGCGCGTTTTCACGGCCTGCGCATCGCGGGTGCCGAGTCCCCACCTTTTCGCCCGCTGACAGCTGAAGAAGACGACGCCGTCGTCGAGCGCATCAACGCATCGGGCGCGGGCAGCGTGTGGGTGAGCCTGGGTTGCCCGAAACAGGAGCAATGGATGGCGGACCACCGCGGTCGTGTCCAAGCGGTAATGGTGGGAGTCGGTGCAGCGTTTGACTTCCACGCTGGCAATGTGCGGCGCGCGCCCGCCTGGATGCGTGGCAGTGGCCTGGAATGGCTGCACCGCCTAGCAAGCGAGCCCCGCCGGCTTTGGAAGCGCTACCTCGTCACCAACACTTTGTTCATCGTAGGTGCGGCTCGTCAGTTGCTCATGCCTCGCTGATAGGCCGTATCGCTATATGCCCGCTAGCTCGCACCACGGCCGCCTGCGGTCCAGACTGACTGCGAATCTGGCCACCCTTCAGTCACCGGCCGATGCGCGCCCGCGACAACCCAGTTCGCGGTAGTTGTCATAAACGGGCTGTAGCACGATGTGCGGCAGGTACTGCTGAATCGCTGAGATGGCCGGCTGGCCTCTGTATTTGTCACGACGCCCGATCACCGCGCTGAGGCACTCTGTGAATGCCTCAACACTGCGATCGACAGATACCTCGCCGTTGATCCCGGGCTTAACGACCCGCCTGACTTCGCCAACGTCCGTGGTGGCCACTGGTAAACCACAGCCGAAGGCTTCCAGCAACGCCATGGGCATGCCTTCGTAGGCTGACGACAGTGCATAAACATCGCATGCTGACATGATGCGAGCGATCTGCGCGGCGCTGAGAAGCCCCATGAACGCAACGCTGGTAGCCAATCCTGCCGCCTGCACAGCCCTTTCAAGCTCGGCGCGCAGCGCGCCATCGCCGACCACCAGCCAACACACTTTCATGCCGCTAGCGGCTAGTCGAGCCACCGACTGCCTCATCAGTTCAGGGTTTTTTTGGCCGTCCAGCCGCCCGACCGAGACAACCCAGACCGCATTGGGATCGAGCTTGTACGCCGCCGCCACAGCGTGGCGGGCCTCTGCGCGTCCCTCTGGAGTGGCCGGCGAAAACACCTCGGTATCCACCCAGGTCGGCACGAAGCGCAGCACGTCAGCCTTTGCCGGATTACGCGCCCGCAGCGCTTGGGTACCCTCTTCGCGTACACACCATGCAGAGTCAAGGCGATTGACTACACAGGACTCCAATCCGAAGTACAGGCCAGGCAAGTAACGCCAAAGGATGTCGGCCTTGGCCTCCTGCCGAATAACGCCCATGTCCTGGTGAAAGAAGGCATTTTTTGGTCGAGCATCTGCCAGGAACGGCAGTGCTGGTTCCACCCGATGGAACTCGAACACATCAAAACCCTGCTTTGCCATCCGCCAATGCCTGAGCAGCGCAGCGGTGTATCGCACCGACAGCGGAACCCGCGTACGCTGGCCTGCCTCAGCCACTTCGACCAAAGGCAAGAAGTTGAACTGACGTCGCCCAAGGTCACAGCGTGTCCAGCGGCCGACGGGCCGGGCAGACGGGTCAGTGGTCATGCCCACCACTTCGAAGATCAAGTCCTCGGGCGCCCATTTCACCAGGCCGCGGATGAAGGTGTCCACACCACCGGGCACCACGCCCACAGGATCGGCCGGGTAGAAGGTGCGCACGACGATGGGCCCGCCCGACGGGCGCGGCGATGATGTTGCGGCGAGGTTCATCCGTTGGTCGCCTTCGCTTGCACCAACATTCGGTTCGATCTCATTCGACTGCCAACTCAAAGAACAGTGCCGGCCCGCCGGGTAGTGCCGCGGTGTCCAGCATCAGCGTCACCGTCCGGTCATCGATCAACAAGGGCAGCGATTCACGCCGCTCGCCGTTCAGGCTCAAGGCCCAGGCTTTCAGGTCGGAAGCCTGCACGTTAGGAATGGTCAGGCGCGCTGCCACGGTACGCACAAGGGGTGGAAACTTACCTAGCGCCGTCAGCGTGCTGCGCTGCTCGTCGGCAAACGTCATGCCGGTGTTCATCGCGTCGGTCAGCACCCATAACAGCAAGCGGCGGCTTTCACCCAGCGCCCGTCCGTCCAGCACAGACACTGCAAATAGCGCCGGACCGCTGGCCTGTTCAACACTGAACCCACCCGCCTTGCCGCTGCCGCCTGCGCAAAGCACCACCACTGACGTCATGGGTGTATCGATCGTCAGCCATTGCTCACGTGCATCCAGCATCATCTGCCGGGTGTCCGACTCGTAGCGCTGGCGGCCAGGCTGCGAGCGATTGGCAGCATCGATGATGCCAGCGCCACGCAACTGCGCCACGCCCTCGCCGCCGGCACCGAGCCCGGCCTTGGTCAATGCGCTTTGCAGCTTGGCCAGCCAGGGCGGTGCTGCTCCCAGCAAGTCCAGCGATAGCTCTCCGGGCACGGGCTGTTCGGGTAATGGACCGAAGTCCAGCCCCAGTGGCGCGACGAAGGCCAGGCGCGAGACGGCCTCAGGCACCTGCTCCCAGCCAGCGCTGCGCGTCATTAACGCATTGGGCTGCAGGTGCAAGCGGATGCGATGTTTCGACTTGGCCACGTCGCCACGCAGGAACAGCACGGCTGCCAGCCGCTCCCCAGCACGCGCGATCGGATCAGCACCCACGCCAAAGGGGTAGATCGCCTGCCGCCGGGCGAAGGGCGACGGGCCGTAGCTGATCTGGACCGGTACCTCGGCAAACTGGCAGATCAGCCCCCAACCCTGGTGGGCTGCGAAAGCCGGCAACAGCGCCGCCATCTCGAAACGAGAACGGTGCCAGAACGGCTGAGCGTATTCCGATACGGTGAACGGCTTGCCCCATTGGCGCGCATTGCTCAGCTCGCGCACTGCGCGGCCCACACTTTCCAGCAGTCCCGATTGCACCACCCGAGAGCCCGGTTCCACATAGCGCGTCGGCTCCGAGTGGTAGGCATGCATATCCACCCAGCTGGCCTGTGCGCGCGTGAGATCAGCCCCCAGAAAGCTCCAGTTGTCGAACGCTGTGGCAAGCCCACCAAATCCACGGCTGCGCACGTGTGCCTCCATGCGGCGCAAGCCGTCCACCTCGGTGTCGCTGATGAAGCGCGCGAAGTCCTTGTCACGTGGCGACTGACCACGGACAGCGGCGGGCAGGCCCAGCTCACCGTCGAGCGACTCGGCAGGTGCCATCTCGCCCGACCACGCGGCACGCGCCACGCTGTCTTGGCCATAGCGGCGCTTCAACCAAGCCCGAAAAGGCGCCGCGAGCGATGGGGGATAACGGTTACCTCGCACGGTGGCCGTAAAGGCCAGCCCCCCCTCATTCACCAGAATGATGCCCAACATTGCAGGGTCAGCCAGTGGCGCCAGCCCGGTATGCGGGTTCTTAACACCCCAGATGACATCGACCAGCTGGGCCCAGTGGTCAAAGCCATCCGACGTCAACAGAGCATCCACCTTGGTATCGTGTTTACGAACGTAGCGGTTCGGCCCCACATCGCCGTAGCCACCGTTGTCAGAGGTCATGCCGTCGACCAGCCAGTAGATGCCCGCCTCCTTCAGCTGCGCCAGCAGACCGTGCAGCCGTGCCAAGCCGTCGGGATCGACATCGAAGTCCTTGTTGCGACCCTGCATCAGCGCCGCATCGATGTAGTGCAGGCGCACCGCGTTGTAGCCGGTGCGGCGCAGTTCAGTCACCAGCTGACGCGCCTCCTCCTTAGACGGCAGCCCACCGTTGGGAGGACTGAACACCATCGATGCGCAAAGAAAACGCTTCGGTGCCGGCTGCCGCTCAAACCCGATGCCCTCGCCCGGCATTGCTCGCGCCCAACCCCAGCGCCCCGCGGCATCGCTTGAACCCAGTGACGAAAAGTCAAGTGCGTTGCCCGCCTTTGCTGTGGTTAGCTGTTGGTCCGCCAGGGGCAGCCAGCTACTACCGGCCGATGCTGTACCGGCAGCCCAGGGCAGTGCGGTGCCCATACCTAATGCGGGGATGGCCATGGTGAGTACGCTTCGGCGTTTCATACCATCACTCCAGTAGTTGGTGGTAGACCGCCGTCACCTGCGCGGCAATGCGTGGGTAGTCGCGGTGTTCGGCCACGTAGCGGCGGCCGTCGGCCACCATGCGCGCCCGGGCTGGCGCGTCCAGGCCCAGCAATGTCACAACAGCCGCCGCAAAGTTTTCGGCCGTGTAGGGTACGCACAAGCCGGCCCCGCTCTCACGCACCACCGCGGCCTGGTCCGGGTTGTCGTTACAAACCACTGGCAACCCCAGCGCCAGGTATTCGGGCACCTTGGTAGGCGATGCCGAATCGAGCAATTCACCTCTTGGAAATGGCGACAACGCCACCTCGGCGTTCAACATCAATTGCCACGCCGCCGCCGTGGGCACCCAGCCGGCCCACACCACATGCTCGCCCACGCCGGCCGCAGCCGCGCGCTGCATCAGCCAACGCCGATGCACCGCGTCCTCGGTATCACCTACCAGCAACAGCACCGCATCCGGCACCTGACGCCGCAGAACGGCCAGCATGTCGAATAGCGTTTCGATGCAGCGCGGACGGTCCAGCGTGCCTAGGTAACCGATCACCCGCCGCCCGATCAGCCGCGCGTCTGTTGCGTTCCGCGGCTCACTCGTCTGCACCGCCTGCAGGTCCACGCCCATCGGCACCGGCGTCATCCGGTCGGCCGTGACGCCCAAGGCCACCAGTTCACGCTTCATTTGCGGAGACTGCACAAAGACATGCGCAGCGCCATGCAGCACCCAGTGACGCAGCAGCCATCGGCCGACATGACCGCTGACCCAGGGATACACATATTTCATCACCCCGGCCGACAAGCCGCGCTGGCGTGCCAGTGCGATCTGCCCTTCCGGCATTGGGTAAGACATCCAGTAGATCAGTGGCAAACGCTTCCAGCGCGCCGCCAGCAACGCCAGCGCAGCCAGCACTGGCATGTCGCGCACCTGGATCGCCCGATAGCGGGTGGCATCGGCGCGCAACAGGCTGACCACGCCATGCCACATAGAGACCACGCGCTTGCGCATGGCGCCGCCGCCGATGCTGCGCAAGATCGCCTGGCCGCCTGGCCAGGGTGCCGGGTCGTTGCTGCCCGGAGTGCGGGCAGCAACGATGTCACTCAGTACCCCGGCCGCTGGCAGGCACTTGCCGAACAGCACGGCCACGTCGGGCCGAAAGGTGGGACAGCTTTCGGCCGTGAGGAACAGCAGGCGTATCACCGGCGCACCTCAAGCCACCAGGCGTGTGCGTGGAAAGCGAGCTTGCATCGACAACTCGTAGATGCCTTTGTTCTTGCCATAACTGTTGTCCAGCAGCCGCACGTCCTTCCCCAGCAGGCTGGCGCCAATGCCGACATGCAGCCGGTCGGTCTCCACCCGCTCCGCCCGCTGCAACACCGCCAGAAAGTCACGCGTCACGAGTTCGGCCTCACCGCGCGTCGAAAAGAACGAGCCGTACTGGGCCGACAAATCCATCCTGGGATCGGCGCTGCCCTGCGACCTCGACTCCTCATCGACACGCATCAGCCGCAACACGCCCTTGTCGGGCCTAATGGCCCGGATGCTGCGCCGCCACAGCAGGTAGCGCTTGAGCGAGTGCGGGCTCAGCATCAACTGCACCAGCCGCAGCGCATTGCGCCAGGGGGAGAAGACCCAGTCCAGATCCAGCATCAGCGCCAGGTCATCCGCCAGGTAGCGGTGCGCGCGGGGCGCATGGTCCCGCACATGCTGCCATGACAGGACATCGCGGCAGATCAGATGAAAGCGCTCATCCATGCGGGCTAGCAGGTTCTCGTGGCCTCGAATGGTGTGTGGGAGCATGACGAATGAGCGGAATGGCTCAGTGATCCGTGCCTCAATGGCATCGCGCGCGCCGGAGTAGAGCGGAACCAGATTGCCGCCGCCTGAGTAAACATAGATCTGTGCACTCTTAGGCACACGACCCGGCCGATAGACTTCCGGTCGGATGCCGATCGCCTCGAATAGCTGCCATGCGCCCGCATTCAGTAAAGCGTCCCCAGCGTTGCCAAGATTTGGAATGAACTCGATGTCTGAGTGACCCACACCCGCCAACAACTCGGCCACCAGCCGCGTCACTGCCGACCGATCGAGTTTGGGCGGCTCATTCATGATGTCTGACTGATTTGATGCACATGGGCCTTCTATCTCGATTGGACGCCAACGATTCACACTGCACTTGCAAAACACAGTTCATCTATGGCTTGAAGAAGCTGCGGCTCAACACGAGGCCATAAAAAGCCCTCGCCAGCGTTCGTGGCCGCTCGCGACATGCGGGGCAAATCGCACCTGGCGGCGCACAGGCGCAGCAGGGCCTGACCAAAGGCTTGCGCGTCGTAGTCGAAGACCAAACCCGTCTCGCCTTCCTCCAGGTACGCGGTGTGGGTGCGGATGCGGCTGGCCAGCACCGGCAGGCCGGCGGCCAGGTACTCGAACAGTTTGGTCGGTGGGTTGAAACGCCACCACACGCGGTCTTCCCACAGGCAGACGCCAGCGTCTGCCTGCCGCAGATAGCCGGGAATCGCATCGCCAGGCACCCGCCCGATGACGGTCAATGCATCGCCGATGCCGAGCGCCTGCGCGCGCTGCAGGCAGTAGGTAAGTTCGGTCTCGCTGGCGCCTACCAGCGTCAGCCGGCAGGCAGCGCCCAGCTGACGCGCCAGCGCCAGACCTTCGAGCATCACATCTCGCCCGCGCTCGCGTTGCACCGTGCCGGTGTAGATCACCGACAACGGCTCATCGACCGGGCGCGGCGCGCGGCCAATGGCGATTTGGGCAAAGCGTGCGTCAGCACCCATCGGTATCAGCCTGGTGCGCGCGGGCAGGACGCCTTGCTCGGCCAGATCGTCGCCATGCGCCTCGCCGATCGGCATGACCAGCGCCGCCCGGCGTGCTCCGGCATACGACAACCTAACCAGCGCGCGGTTCAGCCAGGCGGAGGCCAAACCCCATCGGCCACCATGAAACGTGTGGGTCGGATGTTCGTTCCAGTAAAGCGCCACCGGCAGGCGGGCGAGCAGAAAGCATGCCGGCGCCAGTTGTGCCCCGAGCAGCACCACGGCGTCGGGCGGATCAGCCCGTAGCACACGAGCCACCTGCCACACATAGGCCAGCAGCGACCGGGTGCCAGCGCGGGCCTGCGTCAGCACCAGCGGGCGCGCGTCCGTCGCATCGAACTCAGCCAGGAAACGCTCATGACGCACGATGAGCGTGACATCGTGATGGCGTGCCAGTGCCGCTACGCGATAGCGGAAATCCAGAAACCCCGGCTGCTGGTCGAAGAACCACGTGACAACGGCCAGCCGCCGCCTACGAGCCACGGTCATGTCACGCCTCGCTGCAGATTGGCGCGCATCAAAGCAAGATCGCCAGATGGAAAGACCTTGAAGGCCAGGACGACCGTGAAATAGGTCAAGGCGGCGGCCAGGCCTGCCAGTGCGGGCACGTAGACACCGGCAATAACGGACTTCAGCATCAGCCCGATCGCGGTACCCAGGCCAGCCGCTGTGAGGCAAGCAATATCCTTGCGCCCATGCCACACCCCCAACGCGCAATGAGCATGGCCTGCGCGCAAGCCAGCCCACAACAGCCAAGACGGCGCCACGGACCAGAGAACCACCCCCTCCGCGCCGAAGCGCTGAGCGACCCAGTACAGCGGCAGCAGGCACAGCAGTGACATGACCCCGTAGATACGCATCAGCCGGTCCATTTCGTTCATCACGTTGGCGCTGATGAACAACACCGCGCTGACACCGCGCAAGGCCAACGCCGCCAACAGCAGTGCGGCCAGAGGACCGGCCCCGGCGTACTTGCCGTGAGTGGCCCAGGCAATCAATTCGCTGCCAACTGGCCAGACGACGGCTGCTGCACCCGCCAGCAGGCAGAAATTGGCCCGCCGCAACAGCTCCACCTGGGTGGCGACAGCCTGCCTGTCTCCATCGGCCGTGTAGCGACTCACGAGGATGGGTTCGAACGCGTTTTGCAGCAGTTGCAATGGCAAATACTGCCGCATGCGGTCCACCAGGTTCTGCAGCAGCGAAAACAGCGCCACCTCAGAAGCCCCAGCCGTGGCACCCACCAGCACCACGGCGGCCGAGCCCTGCCAGGGCAAGCCGAACAGATACGAAGCGTAGTTGGTGCCAGAGTCCTGCAGCAAGCCGCGCAGTGGAGGCAGTTCATAGGGCGGACGCGACACGGTGGCGGAGTCACCCATGGCCCGCAAGGCAGGACGCACCGCCAGCAAGTAACTGCCCGCCGACTGCAGCAGGTCGCCGCCAAGCACAATGCACAACGCAACGAGGACACTGAGAGTACCGTCGGCCTCGTAGGCAATGCCCGCGGCCACCAGCCGTATACAGAGCGCCACGCTGGCGATGCGCGCTTGTGCCTCGAAGCGCATCAATGCATTGGCCGTGATGGCCAGCACATCGCTCACCACCAGAGATGCGGCCAAAGCCGCACCGAACGCCAACGCGGAAATCGTGGAGACGACGCTGTCGGCAGGTTGCGTCACATAGGCAATGCCCATTGCCACCGGAGAGGCCACCAGCAACCGCATGATTACCGCAAATCCGGCCAGCCGCAGAACCTGCCGGGGCGACTGCGCCAGATGAGCCTGTGGAACGTGCCGGTACAGCACACGATCGACGCCCAGCGTGCCAACGACAGAGGCCAATGTGACCGCAGCCAGCAGCACGGCGTACGCGGCAAATTCCATCACTGGCATCCAGCGCGCCACGGCCACGACCCAGGCCAGACCCAACGCGCCCGATAGCACGCGCAAGGCGGCAAATCGCCCAAGCTTGACCATCGGCCGCGAATGCCGGAGCCCTGCGTTTGAAGGCTTCACGGCTTCCGGATGCCGCGCCAGTGCAGCGCACAACCCACGGCAATGGCCAGCAGCAGTTGCACCGATGGCTCGTCATTCAGACTTCTGTTGTAAATCAACAGGCTCAGGAACATCAGCACCGTGGCACCGAACGCGTCGGCCGCGGCCTGCGCGCGCGGGGGTAAGTTTGGATCGACAGACTGACTGCGCAACAACCACGCGGTCGTCCCAAGTACGCCGGCAAACGCCAGCAATCCGAGAAGACCGGCATCCCAGAGCAGCAAGGCCACACTTGTGGCTGCGATTTCCAGCGGGGCGTAGCGCCTGGCCACTTCCCCCAAGCCGCCGGTGGCGGAGATGCGGCTAGCGCCAGGGCCGTTGCCGACCACACGCTGCGCCAGATCACTTCGCGGATCGTTAGCCCACAGCGCCAGCGACGCGCCGCGGCTGATCTCGCCGGTGCGGTAGTTGACATTATTGGGGTCGAAAAAGTAGCCCATCCGACTGATGAGGTCGGCATTCGACTTGTGCGCAATCTTCTGCCAGTACAGCGCGCTGTACGCTGCAAAGACCCCCGACATCAACACGGCGCTGACCAGCATGGCCACCAAAAAGGAGCCAAAACTAGAAAGCACGCGCCGCCGCAGCACGTACAGCACGACAAAAGGCATCCAGATCAGGGTCGCCTTCACTTCGCCAGCCAGCACGATCACCAGCCCGATCGTCCAATAAAGCAGCACGCTGCCAAAGCCTGCCTCGCGGCGCACCCAGAGCGCCAGCCGGTATGCCATCACAAACAAGGCGAACAAGGCCAAACTACTGTTGGCGCCACCCGCGTCGATCAAGCCGCCGAAGCTGCCCACGACCGCATCCATGCCGGTGGTTTCGGCGTCGTGGCGCGAGGGGACGATAACGAAATGCTGGTAGAGCACCAGTGGCAGTTGCAGGAAGAACACGGCGCTCAAGACGGTCCAGAGTTGCTCGATGAACCCCGGCAGCTGCGCCGCCCGATAGATAAGCGCCGCAGCCACCCACAGCGGCAACGCATTTTTCAATCCGATCACCACCTGAAACATGGGCGGGCGATTGATCAATATGGCGCAGGCCATCGACAGTGCGTACAGCCCCAGGCACAGCACCGGGGGACTGCTCCATATCCGAGGACGACCGGCTTGAAACGCACTCGGCACAGGGCGCAAATCGATGACCTTGACGGTCAAAATCATGCAAAGCAAGTAGGGCAACCAAGCCGCTTGCTGAAAACGCAAGAAGTAGCTCGCCGAGCCCTGGACGACGAACGTCACCACCAGCAGCATCACCAACAAAATGCGCAGGGGCAACAGCAGAAGCAAACCGCCAAGCAGCATCCCGGCCATGAGCAACTGACCAACCGCTATGCCAGACGCTGCAACGATGCCAACGAACACAGCCAACACTGCCGTGGCCGCGCCGCCGGCTGTGTAGGCTAGTGCGCGCTGAAGCCCCGGGTTACCGTTCACGACCCCATCAGCCCGGAGCGAATCTCGGAAGGCAACGAAGCGGCGAGGTCTCGAATGAAGGCATCCTGAATCGCAAAACCGGCAGCGCTGTCTGTGGTGATCGACGACACCCGAACCAACAACCCATCAGGAACGTAGCCCCGCAGCCCGAATCGCAATTGGGCGAGCTTGGCCTCTGTCTGCGTGATTGCACGGCCACCACCCACCACCATCCAGTACGTGATGGGCTCGTTGCGCCCACCCATCGTGGCGTGCAGCCGCATGACTGGGACAGTTTGCCCGTCCACGGTCACAAGTTGCTGGCCCAGCCTGCGTACACCGAAGCCCTGTCCGGTGTAGCAGCCTTCGGGTTCGTGCAAGCGCATGGTGTCGTTCTGATGTCGACCGTAAGCGAGCGACAGCATCACGCGTTCGCCCTGGCTGTTGACATACGTGCGCGCAACAGTCTCGCTATAAATGCGGTTGATGGCGGCGAGCGTGGTGGGGTCGGGGACCAGTGGCACGATGGATGCGTCGACACGCCAATCCCCAAAACTCCCGGGGATCGATTTCTCAAGGCTGCGGTTAGGGAACGAGGTGATTTCCGTGGTGGGGCGCAGCACCGATGCGAGCACGGCAGCAATGATGCAGACGGCGAGAAACACGACAGCCTGCCGGAGGCTGATTGCAGTCTCGCTGTCGATGGCGGATGAATTCATGGCTGCACGTAAGCCTTCCGATCTCGCACAAAGAGCAGCCGCAGGACGCTGTCGGCCGAAATGATGAGCGCCAAGGCACTCATGAACAGCACCATCCCGGCGAAGCTGTGCACAAACCCTTGTCCAGCCTCGTCACCGAAGTGGTAAGTCACCAAGGTCAATGTGATCACGCGGATGACGTTTGCAACAAAGCTGATCGGCACGATGAAGATGGCCAACGTGATGTTTCGCAGCGCCGAACTGGTGCGCACGATGTTGAGATACAGCAACCCGAGTGCCTCCAGCGTGAGAAGCGAGTGCAGGCCTGCACATGCGTTTGCCACAAGCAGCTGGTATGGGCCGACATGCAGTACCACCCCTGAACGGGCAATCGGGTAACCGAAAAAGTACAGCACCTGTGTTGCCACATACGACACCGCCAGCTTCATCGGCTGGGTCACGGCATCAACCACTGCCGACGGCAACGGCACCATGAAGAGCATGAAGAAAAGCGCAAACCAAATCGCAAGAAGTTGCCGCGTACCGCGCAAGAGCAGCACTAGGCCAGCGATCATCCAGAGCAGGGATCCAACCTCAAAGATCAAAATATCCTGCGATCGGCCGAACACATACAAAAGTGCGCCAATGCTCAGGATGAAGCCGGCGGCAACCGGGCGCCGGTGGACGTTCAGGTTGCTCGTCAGCGCTAACCTGTTCCGCCAGATCAGCCAAAACGAAATTGCGAAAACGATTGGTCCGTGGCCCTGTTCGTCAGTGGCCCAAATCGACATCATCAAGTCGCGAAACGTGGGCCCATACAGGACGACGAGCCCGAGCCCAGCGATCAGCCAAGGCACATGTTCGATCCAGGGTTTTCCGTCTCGAGCCTGCGGATCCAGCGCGACTTCTGCACTCATATCGTGAACCTCAGGCGCCAGAGCTTCAAAGGCGCGATCAGAATTCGTTGACGATCACGCCCGCCAATTTGGCAGGCGTTTCGGCCAGATTGGCCACCAGGTCTTGCAGGCTCCCCACCTGGCTCTTGCCTTGCCGTGCCACCACCAGTGCGGCCCCGCAGCGGGCGGCAATCACCGCGCTGTCGCTGCCGTATTGCGCCGCCGGTGTATCCACCACGACATGGTCAAACTTGGACAGCAGCTCACGAATCAGTAGCCCGAAAGCCGGACGCTCCACCAGTTCGAGCGGGTTGGGAGGCGTGATGCCTACTGGCAGCACAAACAGACTAGGCACACCCACCACCTGTTGAATGACTTTGGACTCCGCTCGGCCGCTCAAAATGCCTGACAGGCCCGCGTTGTTCGAGATACCGAATACTTGGTGTTGGCGCGGCCCACGAAGATCAGCATCTACCAGCAGGGTTCGGCCACCGAGCTGAGCCAGGGTCACTGCGAGGTTCGCAGCGAAGAAAGTCTTGCCGTCACCAGAGTCCGGGCTCACCACCGCGAGGGCACGCCGCTCCTGGCCCTCATTGAACAGCCGCATCATGATTTGACTGCGAATGGCGCGGAAGCTCTCCGCCTGGACGCCGAAGGGCTTGTTCAACGTGACCAACTCGGGATTGGAATTACGCTTGTCTTCAGCAGCATAGGGGTAATGAAACTGCTGGCTCAGCGCAAACAACACATCGTCGTTGCTGGCATACCCCAAGGCAATCGCGGCCTCGCCAAAACGAATGCCGTGAGCCTTTTGGTGGGCCAGCACCTTTTCGACTTGTTCGGCAGTGAGGTTGCGGGTCTCGGCGATGATCGAACCGATGGAACGATCTGCTACATCGGTGTCTTGGTCCGGCTCCACCGTGGTGGCGTCTGCGGTGCTGAATTTTCTGGACTTGGCCATGTGTTTGACTCGTTGCGCCCTCAGGCTCCGGTGTTGGCTTGCGGGGCAGGAAGGCCAATGACACGCTGCTGCAGCATCAGCGCATGCTTGCCAGAAACAAAACGCTTGGCATTGGGTTTAGGCAGGACACCGAGCACTGGTAGCCCCAGCGCGGCGATCACGTCTTCAGGCGCACGCACGCGGCGAGTGCTCAATTCCAGAAGCAGCGCCAGCCCGATTGCGAGCAAAGCGCCGAGAAAGATCGCCAAAGCGATGTTCAACAGCAGCTTGGGGCTGGCTGGATCTGCGGGAGGTTGAGCCGTGGTCAGCAAGTTCACATAGCTCTGGTTGGCCTGGCTCTCCATCGCGGTTTGATTCAACCGGGTCATCACGTTGTCGTAGGAGCGTTGTGCATTTTCCAGCTCGCGCACGAGCACCTGGCCTTGATCGCGCACTGCCTTCATCTGCAGCAGTTTGCTGCGCTGCGCCTCCAGTTCACGCTTTACCTGGGCTTCTCGTTGCTTGTTGATGGTGTTGGTAACGCTCACGCCGCCAGTCACCCTGCGAATCTCAGCGTCGATGCGAGTGCGCAGCTCGGCGATATTGGCCTTGGCTTCCACCACTTGCGGGTGGTTATCCCCAAACTTGCTGTTCAGCTCTTGCAGTCGGGCTTCATTACGCGTCAAGTCGGTTCTCAAACCGCCAATAAGCGGGTTGCTGAGAACCTCTTGCATGCGATCACCCTGAGCACCTTGGGCAAATTGCTGCCGGCTGCCCGATTCACTGGACACAGCCTGTATTTGCACGAGTTGGCTACTCAGCTCAGCCAGCCGAGCGTTTTCTACGTCCAGGCGCTCGTCGGCAGCGATGATGCCCTTGTCACGCTGGAAGGCTGACAGCTTGGCTTGCGCCGTTTCAAGTGCTGTGCGGGCCTCTTTACTCTGGTTCACGAAAAAAGTGCTGTACTGCTTCGCCGGGTCCACCCGAAGCTCCAGCGTGGTGGCAATAAAGGCCTGCGCGAATGCATTGGCCAAGCCAGCTGCGAAGCGCGGGTCGGGTGAGCGGTAACCTATCTCGATCACGTTACTTTCGCGAGACGGCTTGACGTTGAGGTACTTCTTCAGAATCTCGATCAACCACTGCTCGAAGCTGCCCTTGCCCTCGCCTTCGGTCTGCCACTGCTCGCGCAGGCCCGGGTTCTCCGTCAGCTTCAGATCGCGGATCACCTTCAGTGCCACGCGGTCGCTGGTGAGGATGTCGACTTGCGTAGCCATGAAGCCGGGCATCGCCATTCCCTGGAAGGCCATGGCCGACACAGGATCGGGCTTGATGTCTATCACCACGCTCGCTGCAGCGTCGTACTGCTTGGGCAGCAGCAGACTCACCACCACCGTGGTAACCACCACCAGAAAGAACACCAGCAGCGCTGCCCATTTACGGGCCTGCAGGATCGAAAGGAATTGTCCGAAGGTCATGTGTCGAGCTTTCCTGGGGCGTTCCGGTTCGGGCAAGTTACGGGCGAAAAGATCATTCGCGCGAGCAACGCGCAAAGAATGCTCAGAACAGGCTCTCTTGAACAAACACCACATCGCCTTCGAGCAATGTGTCGTCCATCTTGGGCTGCAAGACCTGTACCTTGCCGTCGGTGCCCTTGCGGTGCACGCGGATGCCGCGTTCGGTGCCGCGCAGATTGAGGCCCCCACCCGTGGCAAGCGCCTGCATCACGGTCATGTCGCGTTCGAGCCGAACCGCGCCCGGGCGCTGCACTTCGCCATAGATGAAGATGAGCGGTTGCCGATTGACCCAGATCGTGTCGCCGTTTTGGACAACGACGTCCTTGTCGCGGCCACCGGGGCCGAACAAGGTTGGCAGGTCCACTTCGAGACGGTACGGTGCGCCATTGCGCGTGCCCGACAGCACCACCAGGTCTGAGCCGTTGACGGCCGTGCCGCCGGCGGTGGCCAGCAGATCGGTCAGGCGCATGTCGGCCACTTCGATCGGGAAGCGCCCGGGGCGATTGACCTGGCCCAGCACGCTGACCTGGTTGCCGCGCACCTGCAGCACGACGATCGTGACTTGGGGCTGCTTGACGAAATTGCCGTTGCGCAAGCCATCACCGATCAGCTTTTCAGCGGCGGTGACACCGAGACCACCCAGGCGAATGGTGCCCAGCAGCGGGTAGGTGACGACGCCGGCCTCGGTGATGCGGGTTTCAAGCGTCAGGTCGGGGTTTTGGTAGACGCTGATGCGTATGACATCGCCCGAGCCGATCTTGTATTCGTTGGCGGCTGGCGCGGTGCTGGCAGCCGCTGGCGTCTGCGCCTGCACCCAGGGTGAAACCGAGCCGAAGGCAACGGCAGCGAAGGCCGTCAGCAGTGTGGATTGCAAGGTGTGTTTCATCACTTGAGGCCCATTCCTTTGCTGATGTCGGTGGCGCTCAGGCCACCTTCGGAAGCCGCAGAGGGCGGCGCAGAGATTGGTGCGGGCGCCACAGCAGGCGCGGCAGCGGCGGCAGAAGCGGCGTCTGAAGGCGCCGGGGCGAACTTGCCCTCGTATTCGATCTTGGCGGCCGCGCGCAAGGCCTTGATGTCGGATTCGACGAGCTTGCGTTTGGCATCGTTCAGCAAGAACTGCTCGATGGCAGGTTTGGCACGCGCCTCATCGACCGGCTCGGACCGGGAACCCACCAACAGCACCACCTGCGCGCCGGCAGGCGATGGCAGCAGCACCGCTTGCCCATCGCTGAGCTTGGCGAAGGTGTCGAGCAGGTTCAGCGGCAGTTGCTCGGCCGTGCGCACCGCCTGGTTGCCCGAAAAGCGGTAGCCATTGGCCTTCAGGTATTCGACGAATTCGTTGATGCTTTTGGCAGCCCCCAGTTGCTCGCGCAGCGTCGCCAGCTGCTCGGGCTTGGCCTCGATGCCGATTTCCTGCAGGCTGTAGATGCGGCGGGCCGAGAACAGCGCAGGCTTCGAGTCGTAGTAGGCCTTGATCTCGGCGTCGGTGGGCTTGGATGCGGCCTCGCCGGTCTTCTCGACGTAGGCACGCGCAATGATTTCGCGCCGTGCGGCCTCCATCTGCTGAACCACGCGTGGATCACGGTCGAGCTTCAGATCTTCGGCCTTTTGCACGGCCAGCTCCTGGTCGATCAGGCGCTCGAGGATCTGCTTGCCGGCGGCTTCTGCCTGGCCGGGCTGCAGCCCGCGCTGCTGCTGCAGCACGTAATTGATCTGGTGGACGGTGATCTCTTCCTTGTTGACCTTGGCTGCGGTCTGTGAGGCGGCTTTTTCTTTCTTCTCGCCGCAGCCTGACAGCAGAACCAGGGTGGCAGCCAACGCAATCAGGGTGATGCGGCCACCGAATCGGCTTTGGGCGCAAAGGCCGCGTCCGTCAAGACTCGAAATCATCGAGGGTATCTCCAGCGAGTTGATTGATGTGCGAGGTCAAGCCATCAAGGACTGACTTCTGATCACAAAACAGTGTAGCCGCGCAGCATGACATTTCACGCACCCGCGAACGCGGGGCGATGGTGCATGGCAATGCGGAAAAACGTGAATATGTAGCAGCTGGTAAGCGCGACGCTTTTTGCGGCGTCAGCACTTGATGCCGACATGCAGCGCGACGATGCCGGCGCTCAGGTTGTGCACATCGACGTGGCCGAAACCGGCAGCCTTCATCATCGCCTTCAGCGCGTCCTGGTCGGGATGCATGCGGATCGATTCGGCCAGGTAGCGGTAGCTGTCGGCGTCGTCGGCGACCCACTGGCCGATCTTGGGCAGCACCTTGAACGAATACCAGTCGTAGACCTTCTCCAGCGGCTTCGCGACTTTCGAGAACTCCAGCACCAGCAGCTTGCCGCCCGGGCGCAGCACACGGTTCATCTCGGCCAGCGCACGGTCCTTGTGCGTCATGTTGCGCAAGCCGAAGGCGACCGACACCAGATCGAAGCTGTCGCTCGGGAAGGGCAGCGTTTCTGCATCGCAGATCGTCGTGGGCAGCAGCACGCCGGCGTCGGTGAGGCGGTCGCGCCCCTGGCGCAGCATGGCTTCGTTGATGTCGGTGTGGACCACGGTGCCGCTGGTGCCGACCTTCTTGTGAAAGGCCAAGGCAAGGTCGCCGGTGCCGCCAGCGATGTCGAGCACACGGTCGCCGGGCCGCGCATTGGCCACCGCGATGGTGTAGGCCTTCCAGGCGCGGTGCAGGCCCATCGACATCAGGTCGTTCATGACGTCGTAGCGCGAGGCCACCGAGTCGAACACGCCGCGAACACGGCTGGCCTTCTGCGATTCGTCGACCGACTTGAATCCGAAATGGGTGTTGCTCACGGGATGCCTTGGTAGGGTGTTCAGTGGCTGCCGCAGGCCGAACCTGCCGGTGCAGTCATTGGCGTGTCGCGGTGCAGGCCCGCAGCGGCCAGGCGCTCTTCGTATTGCTTCCAGAGCTGCGTTTGCTGCGAGCCGAGGAAGTACAGATGGTCCCAGGAGTAGATGCCGGTGTTGTGTCCGTCAGAGAACGTGGGCAACACCGCGTAATTGCCGACCGGTTCCAGCGCGACGATCTCGACCTCGCGCTTGCCGGTTTGCAGCACCTCCTGGCCCGGCCCATGGCCCTGCACTTCGGCCGATGGCGAGTACACCCGCATCAGTTCGAACGGAATGCGGAACTCGCTGCCGTCGGCAAACCCAATCTCGAGCACGCGGGACTGCTGATGCACCGTGAGGGCCGTGGGTTGCGGGGTGCTGGCAGTGAGTCCGGCCATGGTGAAGGTGTTTGTGCGAGTGACCGCGGCAGTGTATCGAAGGGCCCTGGGCGTAGCGGGTGCTCACGCGCACTGAAAGACATGCTGCAGGGCGGTCTTCATGTGCGCATCCAGCTCGCTCAGCCCGATCTTCAGCAGGCGGCTGGCATCGGCTTGTTCACGCTGCGGTGCACCCCAGACCGGCTGCGGGAAGTGGCTGTCTGCCTCGAAGCGGGCGATCACATGCCAATGCAGGTGCGGCACCACGTTGCCCAGCGCGGCCAGGTTGATCTTGGTCGGCTGCAGCGCGTTGATCAAGACCTGCTCCACCGTGCACACCACGTCCATGCAAATGCTGCGCTGTGCCGACGACAAGGCACTGAACTCGGCAACATGCTCGTTCCAGACGACGCGATAGAAGGCGGGGAACGCATCGTCTTCGGCGCGGATGACGCGCCACAGCGGGCTGCTGGCGATCAGGACGCCGCCGGCGTCGGCGCATAGGGGGCAGTTCGAGGGCATGAGGCGGGTCACGAGGCAACGCTTGGTGAGTCGATCATCGGGCACACGACGCAACGGCATCACAACACCAATGAAAAAGGCGGTGCATTTGCACCGCCTTTGGTGTCGCAGAGCTGCCTTCTGGCAACTCGCGGCCGCGAAGATCAGCTTTGACGGCGACGTGCAGCCATGAAGCCCACCACGCCCAGACCGGCCAGCATCAGCGCGTAGGTTTCTGGTTCTGGCACCGGTGCAGCGACTGCTGACGAATTCAGCGTGTACACACCTGGGCCAAAGGTAAGGCCGGAAACCACATAGAAGTAACTACCTGCGCCGAGCGACACCGAATTGGGAGCGGTGCCGAAATTGAAAGAGAACAGTTGGGTGTCAGCCAAACCACCAGGCAGAGCATCACCGCTGAACAAGCTGTACGAGCCAAAACCGCCAATGAGTTGAGCGGCGCTTGCAACCGTCGACTGAGCTGCCAGCGTGAATGTGTAGGTGTCACCAAACGAACCACCGGGCAAGACTACGAGTCCAGAAGACTCCAGTTGACCATGCGGCCCGAAATCATATGCAGCGGCGAATGCCGATCCGCTCACAGCCAATATGGCCGCCGCGGCTATGTGTTTGAGTTTCATTGAGCGTGCTCCTGAGAGGGGTTAGAAGAAAAGCCACCGATTTCTCAGCGATGGACAGGTTATACGAGGCGATCCGGGTTTGTGGCACCCCTCAGTCGCGGGGGTAGAGCTCATACAACCGTAACCAAAAGCTGTCAAAGGGTCGGCGGCCGCGCACTTGATGGAACGCCGGCAAAACGGGGTCTTCGTCGCGGATGCCGCGACACCGCAGCACCAATGAAAAGGCGGTGCATTTGCACCGCCTTGGGTGTCGCAGAGCTGCCTTTTGGCAACTCGCGGCCGCGTAGATCAGCTTTGACGGCGACGTGCTGCCATGAAGCCCACCACGCCCAGACCAGCCAGCATCAGCGCGTAGGTTTCTGGCTCAGGAACCGGCGCGGTAAGAGAAGAAACATAACCACCGTAACCACCACTAGTCGAGGGGAACCCCAGGACCGACAGCGTGTAGCTGCCGGCAGACAGGCCACCAAAGCTGAAACTCACTGGGGTAGTGTCGAACGCGATGGTGGTGGGCCCGCTGATCAATGACACTGTGAAGTTGGAAATACCGGCGCTTTGAATTTCACCAAACACAGTGCCCGGATTGGCGATCGTGAAGGTGTAGAAGTCTTGAAAGAAACCCGCTGGAACCAGCGAGAAGACTGGCTTGACCGAGTTGTCGATCGGGCCAAGTGCCGCACCTGCAGCAAATGCCGATCCGCTTACGGCCATGACGGCCGCCGCGGCGATGTGTTTAAGTTTCATTGAGCGTACTCCTGAGAGGGGTTAGAAAAAAGGCCACCGATTTCTCAGCGCTGGTCAGGTTATACGAGGCGCCCCGGGTCTGCGACACCCCTCAGTCGCGGGGGTAGACCTCATGCAACCGTAACCAAAAGCTGCTAAGAGGTCGGTAGCCGTGCACTTGCGGTGCACTTCATCCACTTAAAACAGCCAACTCTGTTTGAGCAAGATTCAGGCCAAACTGACTCGGCAAAACTCGCGGCCAGCGCAGTGCATCGTCACACCAGCACCCGCTCGATACCGCCCTGGTTGGCGCGCGCCACGTATTGCGGCATCCAGTCGGGGCCGAGCAGCTGGTTGGCCATCTCGACGACGATGTAGTCGGCTTCGAGCAGGCCGTTCTGCAGGTCACCGCTGTAACGGCTGAGACCTTGCAGGCAGCTGGGGCACGATGTGAGCACCTTGACCGCACCGGTTTCGGCCACCGCACCGGTCTTGCGCAGCGCGGCCTCGTCCTTGCGCAGCTCTTCTTCCTTGCGGAAGCGCACCTGCGTGCTGATGTCGGGGCGCGTCACACCCAGCGTGCCGCTTTCACCGCAGCAGCGCTTGGCGTCGATCACGTTGCTGCCGAGCAGCGCCTTGACCGTCTTCATCGGCTCCTGCAGCTTCATCGGGCTGTGGCAGGGGTCGTGGTACAGGTAGCCGCCCTGCCCCGGCAAGGTGATGTTCTTTTCGAGCAGGTATTCGTGGATGTCGATGATCCGGCAGCCGGGGAAGATCTCGTCGAACTGGTAGCCCTGCAGCTGGTCGTAGCAGGTGCCGCAGCTGACCACCACCGTCTTGATGTCGAGGTAGTTCAGCGTGTTGGCCACGCGGTGGAACAGCACCCGGTTGTCAGTGATGATCTTGTCGGCCTTGTCGAACTGGCCGCTACCGCGCTGCGGGTAGCCGCAGCACAGGTAGCCAGGGGGCAGCACTGTCTGCACGCCGGCGTGCCACAGCATCGCCTGCGTGGCCAGGCCCACCTGCGAGAACAGCCGCTCCGAGCCGCAGCCGGGGAAATAGAACACCGCCTCGGTCTCGGCGGTGGTCGTCTGCGGATTCCGGATGATCGGCACGTAGTCCTTGTCCTCGATGTCGAGCAAGGCACGCGCGGTCTTCTTGGGCAACCCACCGGGCAGCTTCTTGTTGATGAAGTGGATCACCTGCTCCTTGATCGGCGCGGGGCCCACCGTCGCCGGCGGCAGCGCGGTCTGCTTGCGGGCCAGGCGCTGCAACAAGTCGTTGGCCAGCCGCTGCGCCTTGTAGCCGATGCCGACCATCGCGCCGCGCATCAGGTTGATCGTTTGCGGGTTGGTGGCGTTGAGGAAGGTCATGGCCATCGCGTTGCCGGGGCGGAAGCTCTTCTTGCCCATCTTGCGCAGCAGGTTGCGCATGTTCATCGACACGTCGCCGAAGTCGATCTTGACCGGGCACGGGCTCAGGCACTTGTGGCACACGGTGCAGTGGTCGGCGACGTCTTCGAACTCTTCCCAGTGGCGCAGGCTGATGCCGCGGCGCGTCTGCTCCTCGTACAGGAAGGCCTCGACCAGCAGCGAGGTGGCGAGGATCTTGTTGCGCGGGCTGTACAGCAGATTGGCACGCGGCACATGGGTGGCGCACACCGGCTTGCACTTGCCGCAGCGCAGGCAGTCCTTGACGCTGTCGGCGATGGCGCCGATGTCGCTCTGCTGCATGATCAATGACTCGTGGCCCATCAGCCCGAAGCTGGGCGTGTAGGCCTGGGTCAGGTCCGATGGGCGCAACTCCGCCTCGGCACCAAGTTCGGCCACATCGGCGCGGCCGGCGCCACCCCGAAGCAGCTTGCCCTTGTTGAATCGGCCTTCGGGATCGACGCGCTGCTTGTAGGCGGCGAAATCGGCCAGCTCGGCGTCGCTCATGAATTCGAGCTTGGTGATGCCGATGCCGTGCTCGCCGGAGATCACGCCGTCGAGCCGACGCGCCAGGTTCATGATGCGCGTGACCGCTTCGTGCGCGGTCTGCAGCATCTGGTAGTCGTCGCTGTTGACCGGGATGTTGGTGTGCACATTGCCGTCGCCGGCATGCATGTGCAGCGCCACCCAGACGCGGCCGTGCAGCACTTCCTTGTGGATCGCCTGGCAGGCGTCGACCACCGGCGACAGCGCCGCACCGGAAAAGATCGTCTGCAGCGGTGCGCGAACCTGCTGCTTCCAGGAGGCGCGCAGCGTGTGGTCTTGCAGCTGCGCGAAGTACCCTGGCTCGCCAGGCGCAGGGCCGGCGTCGAGGTGCGTCATCCAGAGCTGCCACAGCGCGCGCACGTCGTCGATCAGCGTGAGGGCCTGCTGCACCCGGTCTTCGAGCAGCTCGGCCGACGGGATGTCGACCGCGTCGTCGCCCTTGCCCAGCGGCAACTGGCCCTTGCGGAAGAACGCCTCCAGCGCGTCGAGCAGTGCCAGCTTGTTGCGCAGGCTGAGCTCGATGTTGATGCGCTCGATGCCTTCGGTGTACTCGCCCATGCGCGGCAGCGGGATCACCACGTCTTCGTTCACCTTGAAGGCGTTGGTGTGCTTGCTGATCGCCGCGGTTCTTTTCCGATCCAGCCAGAACTTCTTGCGCGCTTCGGGGTTGACCGCGACAAAGCCCTCGCCGGCGCGGCTGTTGGCAATGCGGATCACCTCGCTGGTGGCACGCGCGACCACGTCGGCATCGTCGCCAGCGATGTCGCCGAACAGCACCATCTTGGGCAGGCCGTTGGCGTTGGCACCCACGTGGGCGCGCTTGCTCTTGGTGGCGTAGCCGACCGCCTTCAGGTAGCGATCGTCCAGGTGCTCGAGCCCTGCCAGCACCGCGCCACCGGCCTTGGCCTGGGCGAACATGTAGTCCTTGATCTCGACGATGCTGGGCACCGCGTCCTTCGCGTTGCCGAAGAATTCGAGGCACACCGTGCGGATGTGCGCTGGCATCTTGTGGACGATCCAGCGCGCGCTGGTGATCAGGCCGTCACAGCCTTCCTTCTGGATGCCCGGCAGGCCGGCGAGGAACTTGTCGGTGACGTCCTTGCCCAGACCTTCCTTGCGGAAGGTGGCGCCGGGGATGTCGAGCCGCTCGGTGCGCTCGAGCGTCTTGCCGCTCGCGTCGAAGTACTTCAGCTCGAAGCTGGCGACCTCGACATCGTGGATCTTGCCGAGGTTGTGGTTCAGTCGGGTGACTTCAAGCCACTTGGCCTCGGGTGTGACCATGCGCCACGAGGCGAGGTTGTCGAGCGCTGTGCCCCACAGCACGGCCTTCTTGCCGCCGGCGTTCATCGCGATGTTGCCGCCGATGCAGCTGGCCTCGGCCGAGGTCGGATCGACCGCGAACACATAGCCGCCGCGCTCGGCCGCATCGGCCACGCGCTGGGTGACGACACCGGCTTCGCTCCACACGGTGGCCACCGGCTGCTCGACACCGGGCAGCTGGCGCATCTCGACCTCGCTCATCGCCTCGAGCTTCTCGGTGTTGATGACCGCGCTGCTCCAGGTCAGCGGGATCGCACCGCCGGTGTAGCCGGTGCCGCCGCCGCGCGGGATGATGGTCAGGCCCAGCTCGACGCACGCCTTGACCAGCGCGGCCATCTCGGCCTCAGTGTCGGGCATGAGCACGACGAACGGGTACTCGACGCGCCAGTCGGTGGCATCGGTGACGTGCGACACGCGCGACAGCGCATCGAACTTGACGTTGTCGGCGGCGGTGCAGCGGCGCAGCGTCTTGGTGGCACGGCGACGCAGGCGGGCGACCTCGTCGAACTGGTCGGCAAAGCGTTGCACCGCGGCTTTCGCGCAGGCGAGCAGTTCGTTGACTTCACCGTGGTGCGCGCCGTCGCTGGGCTTGGCGCGCGCTTCCACCTCGCTGAGCCGATGGTGCAGCGCATCGATCAGCAGCTGGCGGCGCTTGGGGCTGTCGAGCAGGTCGTCTTGCAGGTACGGGTTGCGCTGCACCACCCAGATGTCGCCCAGCACCTCGTAGAGCATGCGTGCCGAGCGGCCGGTCTGGCGCTCGCCGCGCAGCCGGCCCAGCAGTTCCCAGGCGCGCGCGCCGAGCAACCGCAGCACGATTTCGCGGTCGGAGAACGAGGTGTAGTTGTACGGAATCTCGCGCAGGCGAGGCGAGCCGGTTTCGACGCGGCTCGCAGACACCAATTCGGTCAGGGTCGTGGGTGCGTTCATGGATGAGGCGACTGGCGAGGGGCGCCGCCCGGACGGGCCGGACGCGCCCCAGAGGCACACGCGTTGCGAGAATGCCTGATTGTCGTTGCTCACCGGCCCAAACCGCGATGTGGGGACTCCTCGACATGGCAAACCGCTCTATCGTTGTTGCGTGGGCGCACCCCGATGCCGCCACAGCCGATCTGAACCGATGAACACCGACAGGCCCCACCCCACCGCGCTGCCGCCACAGAGCCCATGGCGATCGTGCCGCTGGCTCGCGCACCGGGGCGCTGGGACGCTGGCGCCCGAGAACACGCTGGCGGCCTTTCGCCTCGGCCACCACCATGGCTGCCGCGCCTTCGAGTGCGATGTGAAGCTCAGCGCCGACGGCGTGGCCTTCCTGCTGCACGACACCACGCTCGAGCGCACCACCAACACCGCCGGCGTGGCCGGGAATCGCACCTGGGCCGAGCTGGCGGCGCTGGACGCCGGCCGCTGGCACAGCGCCGCCTACGCCGGGGAGCGCCTGCCGACGCTGGAGTCGATCGCGCAGTTCTGCACCTCGACCGGCTCGCTGCTGAACATCGAGATCAAGCCGACGCCTGGGGTGGAGGCGCTGACCGGGCAGCGCGTTGCCGCCGAAGCGGCGCGGCTGTGGCGGGGTCAGGCCGAGGCGCCGCTGCTCAGCTCGTTCTCGGCAGACGCGGTGGCCGCCGCCCGTGACGCTGCGCCGGAGTTGCCGCGTGCGCTGCTGATCGACGCGCTGACGCCAGGCTGGTTCGAACTGGCGCAGGCGCTGGGCTGCGTGGCGGTGGTGGCCGACTTCGTGCTGGTGGACGCTGGGTGGGTCGAGCGGCTGCACGCCGTGGGGCTGCTGGCGATGGCCTACACGGTGAACGATGCGGCGGTGGCCAGGCGGCTGTTCGGCTGGGGCGTGGACGCGCTGTTCACCGACGCGGTGGACCGGCTGCCCGCGCTGTGAGTGGCAGCGCGTTGCAGCTGGCCGGTCAACTGCGGTAGTCGGCGTTGATCTTCACGTAGTCGTAGCTGAGATCGCAGGTCCACACCGTGGTGCTGGCCACACCGCGGTTCAGGTTCACCCGCACCGTGATCTCGCTTTGCTTCATCACCCGCTGGCCGTCTTCCTCGCGGTACGCCGGGTGGCGTCCGCCGCGGGTGACCACCTGCACGTCGTCGAGGTGCAGATCGATCAGCGTCTGGTCGAGGTCGGCGATGCCGGCGTAGCCCACCGCCGCCAGGATGCGGCCGAGGTTCGGATCGCTGGCAAAAAACGCCGTCTTGACCAGCGGCGAGTGGGCAATGGCATAGGCCGCCAGCTGGCATTCGGCTTCGGTGGCGCCGCCATCGACCTGCACGGTGATGAATTTGGTCGCGCCTTCGCCGTCGCGCACGATGGCCTGAGCCAGCGTCGTCGCCACAGAGATCACCGCCTCGCGCAACACCGCACCATCACCGCTGTCGAGTTGCGTGATCGGTGCATGGCCGGCCTGCTGTGTGGCGATCAGCACGAAGGAGTCGTTGGTCGAGGTGTCGCCGTCGATCGTGATGCGGTTGAACGAGCGGTCGGCTGTCTCGCGCACCAAGGTGTCCAGCAGGCCAGGCGCCAGCACCGCGTCGGTGGCGATGAAGCCGAGCATCGTCGCCATGTTCGGGCGGATCATGCCGGCGCCCTTGCTGATGCCGGTGATGGTGACCGTCTCGCCGCCGATCAGCACCTGCGCCGACGCTGCCTTGGGCAGGGTGTCGGTGGTCATGATGGCTTCGGCGGCCTGCGCCCAGTGGTCGGCATGCAGATCGGCGAGTGCTGCGGGCAGGCCCGCTTCGATGCGATCGTTGGGCAGCGTTTCCATGATCACGCCGGTGGAAAACGGCAGCACCTGTTCAGGCCGCCCACCCAGGTGCGCAGCCAGCGCCACGCAGGTCGAGCGGGCACGCGCCAGGCCGTCTTCACCGGTGCCGGCGTTCGCATTTCCGGTGTTGACCAGGATCGCCCGGATGCCCGGCGTGGCGCCGCGGTCGAGGGCCAGGTGCTGGCGGCACAGCTGCACCGGCGCCGCGCAGAAGCGGTTGCGGGTGAACACGCCGGCCACCTGTGAGCCTTCGGCCAGGGTGACCACCAGCACGTCGCGCCGGTTGGCCTTGCGCACGCCGGCCCTCGCGGTGCCCAGTTGCACGCCCGGGACGGGCTTCAGATCGGCGGGATTCGGTGCTTGCAGATGGACGGGCATCGCAGGTTCCTCGGGGTCAGGCTGAACGGTGTCTGCGCTGCGCTCAGACCAGCTTGCCGTGGCAGACCTTGTATTTCTTGCCGCTGCCGCAGGGGCACGGCTCGTTGCGGCCGACACGGGGCAAGTCGCCAGCAGGCACCTGGGCGCGCTGCGACATGCCGGCAGCCACCTGCGCGGCTGCGTCGGCGTCCGGCGCAGAGTCGGACGACAGGCTGCCGTCCTCGTTCGGGTGCGTGTAGGTCACATTGGCGATGCGCTCGGCGCGCTGCTCGATTTCTTCGGCGGCCTGCGCCACCTCCTCGGCCGAGCGGATGCGCACCGTCATCAGCGTGCGGGTGACGTCCATCTTGATCACATCAAGCAGCTGGCTGAACAGCTCGAACGCCTCGCGCTTGTATTCCTGCTTCGGGTTCTTCTGGGCATAGCCGCGCAGGTGGATGCCCTGCCGCAGGTAATCGAGCGCGGCCAGGTGCTCGCGCCAGTGCTGGTCGATCGACTGCAGGAAGATCATCCGCATGAAAGGCATGAACTGATCGATGCCGACCATCGCGACCTTGGCATCGAACAGCTCGTCGGCAGCCTGCGTAACTCGCTCGACCAGGTCTTCGTCGGTGGTCGAATCGCTGGCCTCGACCTCGGCCTTCAGCGGCAGATCGAGCTGCCATTCATCGCGCAGCACCTTCTGCAGGCCGTCGAGATCCCACTGCTCTTCCAGGCTCTCGGCAGGCACATGGGTGCGCACCACGTCGGCCATGGTGCTGCGGCGCAGGCTGGCGATCTGCTCGGTCAGGCTCTGCGATTCGAGGATCTCGTTGCGCTGCTGGTAGATGACCTTGCGCTGGTCGTTGGCGACGTCGTCGTATTCGAGCAATTGCTTGCGCACGTCGAAGTTGCGGGCTTCGACCTTGCGCTGCGCACCTTCGATGCTGCGGGTGACGATGCCGGCTTCGATGGCCTCGCCATCGGGCATCTTCAGCCGCTCCATGATGGCCTTGACACGGTCGCCCGCGAAGATGCGCATCAGCGAGTCGTCGAGCGACAGATAGAAGCGCGACGAACCCGGATCGCCCTGCCGACCGGAGCGGCCGCGCAGCTGGTTGTCGATGCGGCGCGACTCGTGGCGTTCGGTGGCGATGATGCGCAGACCGCCCTGGGCCTTCACCTGATCGTGCAACCCCTGCCATTCGTCGGTGAGCTGCCGGGCACGCGCCTGCAGATCGGCTTCGCTGATGGTGGCATCGGCTTGCAGCGCCTTGATCTGGTTCTCGACATTGCCGCCCAGCACGATGTCGGTGCCGCGACCGGCCATGTTGGTGGCGATCGTGATCACGCCGGGCCGACCGGCCTGCGCGACGATCTCGGCTTCCCGGGCGTGCTGTTTGGCGTTGAGCACCTGGTGCGGCAGCTTCGCCTTGTTCAGCAGGCCGGAGATGAGCTCGGAGTTCTCGATCGAGGTGGTGCCCACCAGCACCGGCTGGCCACGCTCGTGGCATTCGCGGATGTCCTGAATCACCGCCTCGAATTTCTCGCGGCTGGTCTTGTAGATCAGGTCGAGCTCGTCCTTGCGCACCGTCGGGCGGTTCGGCGGGATCACCACCGTTTCCAGGCCGTAGATCTCCTGGAACTCGTAGGCCTCGGTGTCGGCCGTGCCGGTCATGCCCGAGAGCTTGCCGTACATGCGGAAGTAGTTCTGGAACGTGATCGACGCCAGCGTCTGGTTCTCGCTCTGGATGGGCACGCCTTCCTTGGCCTCGACCGCCTGGTGCAGGCCGTCGGACCAGCGGCGACCGGTCATCAGGCGACCGGTGAATTCGTCGACGATGACGACCTCAGGGCCGTTGTCGCCCTGCTGCACCACGTAATGCTGGTCGCGGTTGTACAGGTGGCGTGCACGCAGTGCGGCGTACACGTGGTGCATCAGCGCGATGTTGGCCGCGTCGTAGAGGCTGGCGCCTTCGGCCAGCAGGCCGGCTTCGGCGAGCAGGCGTTCGGCGTTCTCGTGACCGTCTTCGGTCAGGTACACCTGGTGCGTCTTCTCGTCGACGGTGAAGTCGCCAGGCTCGATCACGCCTTCACCAGTGCGCAGGTCGAGCTCGCCGATCTGCTTCTTCAGGTGCGGCACCACGGCGTTGATGCGCACGTACATCTCGGTGTGGTCTTCGGCCTGGCCGCTGATGATCAGCGGTGTGCGGGCTTCATCGATCAGGATCGAGTCGACCTCGTCGACGATGGCGTACGACAACGCGCGCTGCACGCGGTCGGCGACGTCCTGGACCATGTTGTCGCGCAGGTAGTCGAAGCCGAATTCGTTGTTGGTGCCGTAGGTCACGTCGGCGGCATAAGCAGCCTGCTTTTCCTCGCGCGGCATCTGCGGGAGATTCACGCCCACCGTCAGGCCGAGGAAGGTGTAGAGCCGGCCCATCCACTCGGCATCGCGTTTGGCGAGGTAGTCGTTGACGGTGACGACATGCACGCCCTTGCCAGCGATGGCGTTCAGGTACACCGGCAGCGTCGCCATCAGCGTCTTGCCTTCGCCGGTACGCATTTCGGCGATCTTGCCGTCGTGCAACGTCATGCCACCGATCAGCTGCACATCGAAGTGCCGCATCTTCAAGGCGCGCTTACTGCCTTCGCGCACCACGGCAAAGGCTTCAGGCAGCAACGCGTCCAGGCTTTCACCGGCGGCGTGCCGCTGTCGGAATTCGCTCGTCTTGGCTGCCAGCGCCGCATCGTCCAGGGCCTCGAACTTGGATTCGAGCGCATTGACCTGCACGACCACCCGGCGGTATTGCTTGAGCAGCCGCTCGTTGCGACTGCCGAAAAGCTGAGTGAGTATCTTGGGCAACATGCGGCGTCAGAAGGGAGTTGGCGTCGCGCACGCCGGACCGTCGAGGCCGGGTGACGCGGCAAAGCTCTCGAGTTTACCGCCCGGCCACCGCGTTCTCCGGTGATCGCGGTGCCCCGGCGCCGGCATTTGCCGCCCGCCGGGCTGGCCTACACTGACTTGACGCATGAGCAAGCACACCGCCAGTGTCCCCGATGCCCTGCCGATCAGCCAGGCGCTGAACGCCAGTGCGTCCTTGTCGCTGCTGCGGCACCGGCTCGAGGATTCCAGGCGCCGCCACGCCGCGGTGCTGCCCTGCCTCGCCGCCTCTCTGGCGCCCCACGTGACTGCCAGCCCGGCAGACGAAGGGGGCTGGACCTTGGTGGCCGCCAATGCCAGCGTGGCGGCCAAGCTGCGCCAGCTTCAGCCTCGGCTGGAGCAGCGGCTGCTCGACTGCGGGTTTGCGGCGGTGCCGCTGAGGATCAAGGTTCGATCGGCCTGAAGGACGCACCCGCGCGCCTGCAAGCCGTGGGTCAGCGGGTCAGGCCAGCGGGTCGGCGGACTTCTGGAGCAAGCCCGTGTAGTGCGAGCCCCAGTCCTGGGTCAGCTGACCGCGCGACACGTACACCGGGATGGCCTCGTCGATGCGGGTTCGCAGCGCCTGCGCCTCGGCCTTGCGCACCGCATCGCCTTTGTCCACCAAGCTCTTGCAGTACGTGCATGCCATGTGGACCGCCGCGTGCTCCGGCGTGCCGTTCCCGTTCCAGATCTCGCTCAGGTGGCTCAGATAGCTGATGAAGGACGGGAAGGCCGGGTTCTTGCTGCTGTCGGTCTCGATCTCGAAGGACATTCGAAGGATCAGGTCGACGTCGGAGTTGAACTTCGTTCGATCACGGAGGAGAAACATCGTGTCTTCCTTTCAGCACAGACAGGCAGCACCGTGCTCGATCGGCACTCGCCTCGACCGGGCGAGCTGAGGCGCCACTTCGCACCCTGGATTGGTGCCCCCGGCAGGAATCGAACCCGCGACCTTCGGTTTACAAAACCGCTGCTCTACCAACTGAGCTACAAGGGCAATCACGAAAGTTTACTGGCGCCAGCGACACCCACACCGGCTACTCACCGGCGACACATCACTTGATGCGCTTGAGGGTCGGTCGGCCCGCGGCCGGTGGCGGCTCGGGTGGTGGCTCGGCATCGGGGTCAGGCGCCTTCTTGCCGGCGGGTGCGGCTGCAGGCGCAGGCTCGTCGCGCTCGGTGGCCAGGCGCAGCACCATGCCCGGGCGATCCGCTGCGTCCTGCGCCTGCGCTGCGGGAGCCGGCCCGGCGGTGGCTGTGCCGGCCGGAACCGGGAATGCCATGCCCTGTCCGTTTTCCCGGGCGTAGATCGCAATGACGTGATCGACGGGGACCGAGATCTCGCGAGAGCTGCCACCAAACCGTGCCTTGAACTCGATGCGTTCATTGCCCAGTTCCAATGCGGTGGTGGCTTCGAAGCCGACGTTCAGCACGATCTCGCCGTTCTTCACGTACTCCATCGGCACCCGCACCTGCGGCCCGACAAACACCGCGATGTAGGGCGTGAAGCCGTTGTCGGTGCACCACTCGTGCAAGGCACGGATCAGGTACGGGCGCGTGGACGACCCGTTGTTGCCGATCAGCGGTGGTGCAGGCGGCTGTGTCATCGAGGCCGAACCAGGTGCAGACAGTCGGCGCCGAAGTTCACTTGCGCATGACCTTCTCGGACGGCGTCAGCGCTTCGATGTAGGCCGGCCGCGAGAAGATGCGCTCGGCGTATTTCAGCAACGGCACCGCGTTCTTGGACATGTCGATGCCGTAGTAGTCGAGGCGCCACAGCAGCGGCGCAATGGCCACGTCGAGCATCGAGAAGTCGTCGCCCAGCATGAACTTGTTCTTCAGGAAGATCGGTGCGAGCTGTGTCAGACGGTCGCGGATCTGCGACCGAGCCTTTTCGAGCTGCTTGTCGGTCGCCTTGACGCCGCGGGACTCGAGCAGATTCACGTGCGCGAACAGCTCCTTCTCGAAGTTCAGCAGGAACAGGCGCACCCGCGCACGCGCCACCGGGTCGCCGGGCATCAGCTGCGGATGCGGGAAGCGCTCGTCGATGTACTCGTTGATGATGTGCGACTCGTACAGGATCAGGTCTCGCTCGACCAGGATCGGCACTTCGTTGTACGGGTTCATCAGCGCGATCTCTTCGGGCTTGGCGAAGAGGTCGACATCGCGAATTTCGAAGTCCATGCCCTTCTCGAACAGCACGAAGCGGCAGCGGTGTGAGTAAGGGCAGGTCGTGCCGGAGTAAAGCACCATCATGTGGGCGAGCTCCTCATGGGATCAGAAAAGAAAAACGCAGGGGGCGCCTTGTCGGGCTGACCCACTGCGCGGTGACCCGGCGTCCGAGGGGGACGCTGGGCCGGCATGATGTCACTTGATGTCTTTCCAGAAGGCAGCGTTCAGGCGCCACGCAACGACGGTGAAGACGGACAGGAACAGAAGCACCCACACGCCCAGGCGGGTGCGCTCGCTTTGCGCAGGCTCGCCCATCCAGGTCAGGTACGCCACCAGATCGGCCACGGCGTTGTCGTATTCGAGTTGAGACTTGGTGCCCGGTGTCAGCTGCTCGAAACCGGCAAACCGCTCGACTTTCTTGGCCTCGTCGTGCGGATCGGCAACCTCGACGAACTTTGCCTTGCGCTGCCCCTGCCACTCCCAGAGGATGTGCGGCATCGCTGCATTGGGATACGCCAGATTGTTCCAACCTGTCGCCTTCGTCTCATCGCGGTAGAAGGTACGCAAGAAGGTGTACAGGTAGTCGGAACCCGTGCCCTGGCCAGCTGCCGAGCGCGAGCGGGCGATCAGCGTCAGGTCAGGAGGCACCTTGCCCAGCCAATCCTTGGCGTTCTTGGGATCCATGGATACCTTCATCACGTCACCGACCCTGTCGGTGGCGAACATCAGGTTGGCCTTGATCTGCGCTTCTGTCAGCCCGATGTCGCGCAGGCGGTTGTAGCGCATGAAGGCTGCGTTGTGGCAGTTCAGGCAGTAGTTGGCAAAGGTGCGGGCGCCGTCCTGCAACGCAGCGACATCGGTCGTCTTCTCGACCGGGAACTTGTCCCAGGCGATGCCGCCACTGTTGGCGTGGGCTGCCGACCAGGCGCCCACAGAGATCAGCAGGGTGAGGATGAGTTTTTTCATTTTGGAAAGCCTGCTTCGTCGATCAGTGGGCTGCGAAGTTCACGCGATCAGGAACGGGCTTGAACTCGCCCAGGCGGCTCCACCACGGCATCAACAGGAAGAAACCGAAGTAGACCAGCGTACCGATTTGCGACAGGCGCTCGCCCACCGGAGACACCGGCTGCACGCCCAGGTAGCCGAGCATCAGGAAGTTGATGACGAAGACGGCGTAGAGGTACTTGTGCCAGTCGGGACGGTAACGAATCGACTTGACTTCGCTGTTGTCCAGCCAGGGCAGGAAAAACAAGATGACCACCGCGCCGCCCATGCCGACGACACCCCAGAACTTGGCGTCGATCGACCACATCATCGCCACCACCACCGCAGCGGCACCCAGCGTCACGACTTTGAGCAGCCCGGAAAGCCTGGACTTGACCAAGGTGAAGAAAGCCGCAGCCACCACGCAGGCCATCAGCACGTACTTGAACTCGTCGGTGATGGCGCGCAGCACCGAGTAGTAAGGCGTGAAGTACCAGACCGGCGCGATGTGCAGCGGCGTGGTCAGCGAATCGGCCGGAATGAAGTTGTTGTATTCCAGGAAGTAACCACCCAACTCAGGGGCGAAGAAGATGATCGCGGTGAAGATCATCAGGAACACACTGACACCCAGGATGTCGTGCACCGTGTAGTAGGGATGGAACGGAATCCCGTCGAGCGGCTTGCCCGCTGCATTCTTCTTGGCCTTGATCTCGACGCCGTCGGGGTTGTTCGAACCCACTTCGTGCAGTGCGATCACGTGCGCAACCACCAGGCCCAGCAGCACCAGCGGCACGGCGATCACGTGGAAGCTGAAGAAGCGGTTCAGCGTGGCATCGCTCACCACGTAATCACCGCGGATCAGCAGCGACAGGTCCGGGCCGATGAAAGGAATGGCGGTGAACAGGTTCACGATCACCTGAGCGCCCCAGTAGCTCATCTGGCCCCAGGGCAGCAGGTAACCCATGAACGCCTCGGCCATCAGGCACAGGAAGATCGCGCAACCGAAGATCCAGACCAACTCGCGCGGCTTGCGGTAGCTGCCATAGATCATCCCGCGGAACATGTGCAGGTAGACGACGACGAAAAACGCGCTGGCGCCGGTGGAGTGCATGTAGCGCACCAGCCAGCCCCAGGGCACGTCGCGCATGATGTACTCGACCGAGGCGAAGGCCAGACTCGCGTCGGGCTTGTAGTGCATCACCAGGAAGATCCCGGTGACGATCTGGATCACCAGCACCAGCAGCGCCAGCGAACCGAAGAAGTACCAGAAATTGAAGTTCTTCGGTGCGTAGTAGTCGGCGAGGTGCTCGTTGTAGAGCTTGGTCGCGGGGAATCGGTTGTCAACCCATGTCAGCAGCTTTTCGGCTGCGCTGGCATTGGCGGGTGCTTCCTTCATGGTGGCCATCGAGTGTTCTCCTGAGGTCCGTTACTGCTTGGCCGTCAGGCCTTCTTGTCTTCGCCGATCAGCAACCGGGTGTCCGACAGGAACATGTAGGGCGGCACGGGCAAATTGTCCGGCGCGGGCTTGTTCTTGTAGACACGTCCGGCCATGTCGAACGTTGAACCGTGGCACGGGCACAGGAAGCCTCCGGCCCAGTCATCGGGCAACGAGGGCTGGGCGCCGGGGGTGAACTTATCGGAGGGCGAGCACCCCAAGTGAGTGCAAATGCCTACCGCGACCATGATTTCTGGCTTGATCGATCGGTGCTCGTTCCGCGCATATTCAGGGGTGAACTCGTCGGGCTTGCGCAGCGACTGCGGATCTGCCAGCAATGCGTCCACCTTGGGCAGACTGGCGATCTGTTCCGGGGTGCGCTTGATGATCCACACCGGCTTGCCGCGCCACTCGACCGTCATCTTTTCGCCGGGCTTCAGCGCACTGATGTCGACTTCGACCGGCGCACCCGCCGCGCGCGCGCGCTCTGAGGGCTGAAACGTGCTGACGAAGGGGACTGCCACCGCCACGCCACCGGCCGCACCCATGCAACTCGATGCGATCAACCAGGTGCGCTTCGCACCGTCAACTTGCTGCTCACTCATAAAACCTCGCGTGTGACAACGATTCCAGGACAACCTCAGATTCTAGCGGAGCCCTTTGCGCGGGGAATGGGTCTGGACCCAGGTCAGGGGCTCTCAAACCGCGTTCTGCGGGCCGCAGGCGGCATCGCCCCCACTCACACGGGGGTCGATCGGCAATACTTGCGTCCGGGTGCGCCAGGATGCAGAGGCGCAGTGCAACCCCTACAAACACACCAACAAGGAGCGAGCGCAATGGGATTCACGACCGAGTTCAAAGAATTCGCGATGAAGGGCAGTGTTGTCGATCTGGCGGTCGGCGTGATCATCGGCGGGGCTTTCGGCAAGATCGTCGATTCGCTGGTCGGTGACGTGATCATGCCGGTGGTCAGCAAGATCTTCGGCGGCCTCGATTTCGCGAACTACTTCATCGCGCTCTCGGGCCAAACGGCCACCACGCTGGTCGAGGCCAAGAAGGAAGGCGCGGTGCTGGCGTACGGCAGCTTCCTGACCGTGTCCATCAATTTCGTGATCCTCGCGTTCATCATTTTCATGATGGTCAAGGCCGTCAACCGGCTGAAGCAACAAGAGGTCGCCGTGGCCGCCGAGCCCGCCGCCCCGCCGCCGCCTGCCGAAGACGTCTTGCTGCTGCGCGAAATCCGTGACGCACTCAGGAAGTAAGTAACGCGCCTGCGCGATGAACCACTCCGACCCTCGACTGCCACCGGACCTGGTCGTTGCGGCCGACCTCGTCAAGGCCACGGCCGTGACGGTGGCCGAGCGCGTGTGCCAGACGCTGGCGGCGCAGTCACAGTCGGTCTCGAAGGCGGCGGATCGCAACACGATGTTCGCGGCCCAGCTGGCACTGCACCGGCAGCTGGGCTCGTTTCGGCTGCAGTTCCAGACCCGACTGGACACCCGCATGCTGGAGACGCTGGCTCCGCCGTCGGAGTCCAAGCGCAAGCCCGCACCAGCCGATTGGCAGTCACTGACACTGGTCGATGACAAGGAGGTCGACGACCGCATGCTGTCCGACCGCCTGGGGCAGCAGATCGCCCAGGCCTGCGAAGTCGAATTGCGCGAGCTGTCGGGCTACATGGGTCGCATCACGGGCTTCGGCACCGCCGATGACGAACGCAATCCGCTGCGCCCGGGGGTGATCGGCCACGCGTTGCACATGGCGATCGGCACGGTGAGCATCGACCCGAATGAGCGGGCCGTGCTGACCCGCGAGTTCGCCTCGGTGATGGCCCATGCCATGCCGGCCTGCTACGCCGCCATCGTGGTCGAATTGCAGGCGCGCGGCATCACCCCGGTGAGTCTTCAGGTGCGCACGGTCGACGGGCCCGGCAACCAGCTGCCGGGGCTCAATTCGGGCTACCAGACCCTGCGCGACGACAGTCCATCGACACGCCACTCCGGTCACGATTTCCACGACTCGACGCATTCGGGCCTGACCGGCCGTCGTTCGACTTCGGGAGCCCGGCACACAGGGGCGAGCGGCTGGCAAGTCGGGCGCAGTGGCAGTAGTGGCGGGACCACGGGCTACGGCAGCAGCACACGCGACTCCGGTGGCGGTCTTGGCTCTTCTCCGGCGCAAGAAGCACACCTGATGACCCTGTTGCGCCGCTTGACGAGCCTGACGGGCGAGTCGGGCAGTGCTGTCGGCGGCGGTGGCGGTGTTGGTGGAGGTTTTGCCGGGAGCAGTGGGCAGCGATCCGGCGCCTTCGGCGGGTACGCTGCGGCGTCGGGTCCGCGCTCGGGTGCCGGAGAGTTGCGTTCGATCGGCGGCAACCCCTACGCCGACCCAGGCACCGCCAGCGCCTACGCCGAGGACGCATCGGCCGGCCTGATGGCCGTCAACCTGATCCGCGCCCACCGCGACGAGCTGATGCAGGCCTCCAACGGCAAGCTCGATCACATGGTGATCGACGTGGTCGGCAGCCTGTTCGACCAGATTCTTTCCGACACCCGGGTACCGCCGCAGATGGCGCGCCAGATCGCGCGGCTGCAGTTGCCGGTGCTGCGGGTGGCGCTGGTCGACCCGACGTTTTTCTCCTCACGCAAGCACCCGGTGCGCCGTTTCGTCAACCGCATCGCCTCGCTGGCCTGCGCGTTCGACGATTTCGAGGAAGGGCCCGGCAAGGAATTCGTGGCCCGCGTGCGTGACCTGGTGCAAGAGATCGTCGATGGCGACTTCGATCAGGTCGATCTGTATGCCGCCAAGCTCTCGGAGCTGGAGGCCTTCATCGCACAGCAAGCCGAAGCCGTCGTTCAGGACCAAGGCGCGGTCGCCGTGCTGGAGACCAAGGAATCCGATCTGCGCACCCAGCAGCGCTATCTGATCCAGCTGCAAAGTGCCCTGTCCTCGGTGGCCATGCCGGACTTCCTGCGCACCTTCCTGTGCCAGGTGTGGAGCCAGGCGCTGGTGCAGTCCAGTCGAGCCGAAGGCGTGGACGGCGAAACGGTCAAGCGCTACCGGCAAGCCGGGCGCGATCTGGTGATGAGCGTGCAGCCCAAGGGCTCGCCCGCGATGCGCAAGCGCTTCCTGATGCAGTTGCCCACCTTGATGCGCGATCTGAATGCCGGGTTGAAGCTGATTGGCTGGCCCGAGGCCGCCACCAAGGAGTTCTTCGCCCAGCTGATGCCGGCCCATGCCGAATCGCTGAAGGTGCCCGCCATGACCGAGCTCGACTACAACTTGCTGTCCAAGCAGATGGAGTCGGTGTTCAACAGCGGGGTGCCCGGCCAGGGAGATCCAGCGCACATCGCGGCAGCGGGAAGTACCGCGATGCCTGCCGATGTGGAGCAGCGCTTCACCGCTGAAGAAGCGAAGCGCGTCGGCCTGATCGACGAGCAGGCCGTGGACTGGGACAAGCCGGTCGATGTCGACCTGAGCGCCGAAGTGCCGGCCGCACCGGTCGAACCGTTGAACCTGGGCATCGACATCAACCTCGACCTGATCGCCGCCGACCCGGCCGAGGTCTCGCATGGGGCCCGCCTGATGGACCACCTGCGCATCGGCTTTGCCTACCAGATGCTGCTGAAAGACCAGTGGCAAAAGGTGCGCTTGACCTACATGAGCCCGGGCCGCAGCTTCTTCGTCTTCACGCACGGACGCAACCTGCAGGAAACGATTTCGCTGACCGCGCGGATGCTGGCACGCATGTGCGAGGCCGAGCGTCTGCGCGCCGTGGAGAACAACTACCTGATGGAGCGCGCCACGTCGCGGGCCCGCCAGCAGCTGGCAACGCTGGCCGTCAACACCAAGTCGTGATTGCGCGCGCCGCGAGGCGCGTCAGTTCGAAACAAGCTGCCGGGCCATCGCGAGCGCGGCAGCCAGCGACGACGCGTTCGCCACGCCGGTGCCCGCGATGTCGAACGCCGTGCCGTGGTCCGGGCTGGTGCGCACGAAGGGCAACCCCAGCGTGACATTGACACCGTGCTCGATACCCAGGTACTTCACCGGGATCAGGCCGTGGTCGTGCGTCATCGCGATCACGATGTCGAACTCGCCCGGGTGGCCGGGCGCCTGACGCGCCCGCATGAAGACCGTGTCGGGCGCAAAGGGGCCCCGCGCGTCGATGCCTTCGGCGCGGGCCGCGGCAATGGCCGGCGCGATGATCGTGATCTCTTCATCGCCGAAGAGGCCGCCCTCGCCGGCATGCGGGTTCAATCCGGCCACCGCGATGCGCGGCGCCACCTGTCCCCAGGCACAGGCGGCGCGATGTGCGATGCGCAGCGTCTGCAGCACCGCGTCGAAGGTGACGGCATCGAGCGCCGAACGCAGTGACTGATGGATGGTCACCAGCACGGTGCGCAGCTCATCGTTGGCCAGCATCATGCGCACCGGCGGCGGCGACTGGCCTGGCTCGGTCGCCAGCGACTGCAGCATTTCCGTGTGGCCCGGAAAGGCAACACCACCCGCAGCCAGAGCTTCCTTGTGCACCGGTGCCGTGACGATGGCCGACACCTCGGCGCGCCGCGCCAGCATCACCGCCTGCTCGATGCAACGCGCCGCAGCAGCACCCGCCCGGGCGTCGACGGTGCCCCACGGCGCACCGAGCAGATCCGCTGGCAAGGCCTGCGCCTGAAGCACGGGCAAGGTGTCCGCAGGCACCTCGGTCACCGCCCGCGCAGCGTCGATTTCCGCCACCACCAGCCCGCCACCGGTGACCTGCACGGCGCGGCGCATCACACCCACATCGCCCAGCACGAAGCACCCGCCCGGCTGCGCACGGCGAAATAGCCGCGCGATGATCTCCGGCCCGATGCCGCAGACATCGCCCATCGTGATCGCGATCGGTCTGGCCGGCTGCTTCAAGGCACTCAAATCAGCGGCCTCGGGCTGGGCTTGCCATCGCCGTAGAGATCGGCCAGCCGGACCAGGGCGCGCGCATCACGCAGGAACAAGCGGCCCCCTTCGATGCGGTGCAGGCCGCGCCTTTCGAGTTTGCGCAGGGTCTTGTTGGTGTGGACCAGTGACAGCCCGAGACCGTCGGCGATGTGCTGCTGTGTCAGCGGAAACGGCACACCGTCGGCACCGCCCTGCGGCAGCAGCGCGGCGGCTCGCTTGAACAACAGGATCAGCAAGGTCGCGATGCGCTCCTCGGCGCTGCGCCGACCGACGGAGAGCAGGTTGTCATCGACCAGCGACTCCTCGTGCGCGGCCAGCCAGGTGATGTCGAATCCGATGCTCGGCGCGGCGCGATGCAGTGCCCACAGCGCATCGCGCTGGAAGGTGCACAGGTTCACGTCGCTGAGCGCCTCGACACCGTGCGGCGACGCATCGGTCATCTTCTGCTGCACCCCGATGAAGTCCCCCGGCAGCAGGAAATTGAGAATCTGCCGGCGACCGTCGGACAGCGTCTTGAAACGAAACGCCCAGCCGCTGAAAAGCGTGAACAGCGGCGCGTCGGTCTGTCCTTCCTGGATGATCGATTCGCCGGCCGCGACACTCACCATGCGCTTCTTCAGTGACTGGATCAGCTCCAGGTCGCCCGGGGCATACGGCACGAACAAGGACAGTGCACGCAATGGGCACTGGCTGCAAGGGATGTCGTTCATGGGCCAGCCCGCAGACACGCACGTTGACAACAGTATGTCTTTGGACACAACGCTCGCAGGATCGCCTCACTACAGTGCCTGCATCGCTTCTTCACCCCACGTGTGACCATGTCGCTCAGCACCTTCCCGTTGCGCCGGTTTCTGTATGTCAGTGATCTGGCGCCGGCCATGCCATCGACCGTCGTGGGCCAAATTCTGCGCCAGTCACGCGAGCGCAATCATCGGCTGGCGTTGAGCGGCGCGTTGCTGTTCGATGGCGAGCGCTTCTGCCAGTTGCTGGAGGGCGACCCAGACACCGCGCAAACCTTGATGCATCGAATTGCGCAGGACGCCCGGCACTGCAATGTCCAGTTGCTGATCGACAGGCTCGAAGAGACACCTCGCCTCATGACGCAATGGCGCTGCGGGTACGCCGACCATGAAGCATTCGATGCCATCCGGATCGCAGCGCTGTCGGGCCCGGAGCAAGGCACCCACGAGTTCCTCAGGCTGCTGCCTCATTGCGACCTGTCGAGCTGACCGGCGAGCCCCTGCAGCACCCTCAGGCCGGGTTGTCGATCTCGATGTGGAGGTGCTCGATGCCGAACACCGTCGCCAGATGGGCCCCCAGCGCCTGCACGCCATAGCGCTCACTCGCATGGTGACCGATGGCAATGAAGGCCGTGCCGGTCTCGCGCGCCAGGTGCGCCTGAGGCTCGGAGATTTCACCGGTGATGAACACGTCGGCACCGGCTGCGATGGCCGACTCGAAATACGACTGGGCGCCGCCGGTGCACCAGGCAACGCGCGCCAGCGCACGACCATCGCCGTCGATCGACGTGGTCGATCGGCCCGACAAGCGCGCGCACCGAGCGGCCAGGTCGGCCACCGTGGACGGCACCATCAGCGTGCCGATGAAGCCCAGCGACTGCTCGCCGAAACGCGCATCGGCGGCGATGCCCAGGCGGGTACCCAGCTGCGCGTTGTTGCCGAATTCGGCATGCGCATCGAGCGGCAGGTGGTAGGCATACAGGCTGATGTCGTGGGCCAGCAACCGCGCGATGCGCTGCTTCAGCCAGCCGGTGATGCGCCCTTCGTACCCCCGCCAGAACAGGCCGTGGTGCACCAGCACGGCGTCGGCCTGGGCATCGATGGCCGCGTCGATCAGCGCGCGGCTGGCGGTGACGCCGCTGACCAGCCGGCGCACCTCGTCGCGACCCTCGATCTGCAAACCGTTCGGCCCATAATCCTTGAAGCTCGCCGTCTGCAGCTGTGCCGACAGGTACTCATCGATCTCTGAACGGCGGGCCACAGACTCCTCCTCATGCGCAGAACCTGGCTTTTATTCTCCCAGACGGTCACCGTGATGGTCGCGGTGCTGTTCGTGGTCGCCACGCTGAAGCCGGAATGGCTGCGGCATGCAGGCGATTCGGGTCTGCCAGGTGGGGTGTCGTTCGGCTCGGCCACGGGCAGCACCGTGGTCAGTGCCGAGCCGATGGCACGCAGCGGTGTCGTCGGCAGCTACAGCGCCGCCGCCAAGCGGGCATCGCCGTCGGTGGTCAGCATCACCGCGAGCAAGGCCACCGCCCGCTACCCACGTTCCGGCGATCCGTGGTTCCAGTATTTCTTCTTCGGCGACAAGCAAAGCCGGTCGGAAGCGCAGGTTGGCCTGGGCTCAGGCGTCATCGTCTCGGCCGATGGCTTTCTGCTGACCAACAACCACGTCATCGAGGGCGCCAGCGACATCGACGTGCAACTGCCCGATGGTCGCAGCGCTTCGGCCACGGTCATCGGCACCGACCCGGAGAGTGACCTCGCCGTATTGAAGATCAAGCTCGACCGCCTGCCGGTGATGACCTTCAGCAAGACCGATGACCTGCAAGTCGGCGACGTGGTGCTGGCCATCGGCAACCCGTTCGGCGTGGGCCAGACGGTGACATCGGGCATCGTCAGCGCGCTCGGCCGCGACCAGCTCGGCATCAACACCTTCGAGAATTTCATCCAGACCGATGCGGCCATCAACCCTGGCAATTCCGGCGGCGCGCTGGTCGATGCGAACGGCAATCTTCTGGGAATCAACACCGCCATCTATTCCCGCTCGGGCGGCAACATGGGCATCGGTTTCGCCATTCCTGCCAACACCGCTCGCCAGGTGATGGAGGGCCTGATCAACGAGGGCCAGGTCACGCGGGGCTGGATCGGTGTCGAGCCCCGAGACCTGACCGCAGACATCGCCGAGACGCTGAACCTGCCGGTCAAGCAAGGCGTGCTGATCACCGGCGTGCTGCAGAACGGCCCGGCCAGTGCCGGCGGCATGTTGCCGGGGGACGTGGTGGTGAAGGTCGGCGAACAGCGGGTGCTCAACACCGCACAGCTGCTCAATGCAGTGGCGTCGCTGCGGCCACACAGCGTGGCATCGATCAGCGTGCAACGCGCTGACAAGTCGATGAACCTGCAGGTGACGGTCGCGCAACGGCCGAAAAGCCCTCCGAGAACCCTGCCGCATCCAGACATCGACGGCCGCAACGGCGGCTGAGACTTCACGCCGCTGGCGTGCGCTCCTCGGTCGGCGCCTGGGTGTGCTTGATGAAGATGCGTGCGGCAACGATGCCGACTTCATACAGGATGCACATCGGGATCGCGAGCGCCAGCTGAGACACGACGTCCGGTGGCGTGATGATCGCGGCAATGATGAAGGCCAGCACCACGAAATAGCTGCGGAATTCCTTCAACTTTTCAATGCTGACCAGACCCATCCGGGCGAGCACCACCACCACGATGGGCACCTCGAAGGCCGCTCCGAACGCGATGAACATCGTCAGCACGAAACTCAGGTAGGCCTCGATGTCAGGCGCTGCGGTGATGCTCTTGGGCGCGAAGCTCTGGATGAAGGCAAACACCTTGCCGAACACGAAGAAATAACAGAACGCCACGCCCATCAGAAACAGCACCGTGCTCGAGATCACCAGCGGCAGCACCAGCTTTTTCTCGTGCGTGTACAGCCCAGGCGCGACGAACGCCCACACCTGATACAGCACCACTGGCAACGCCACCAGAAACGCCGCCATCAGCGTGATCTTCAAAGGCACGACAAACGGCGAGATGACGTTGGTGGCGATCAGCGTGGCTCCCTTGGGCAGGTGGGCCACCATCGGCGCGGCAAGCAGGTCATACAGGCCGGCAGGGCCTGGCCACAGGCACATCACGCCGAACACCACCCCCACCGCGATGGCAGCGCGCACCAAGCGGTCGCGCAGCTCGATCAGGTGAGTGACGAAAGGCTGTTCCTTGCCGCTGAGTTCATCAGGGCCTGACGGGTTCGTTGCCATGGATCAGGCCGACGAGGACGGCGGCCGAAAACGCGCCACACGTGCCGCACCCGACTGCGCCTTGCCGCGTATGCCGTGGCGCTGCTTGTACCACTGCGGCATGGCGCCCCGTTTCAGGCGCCAGCGCTTGTTCGGGTTGCGATAGTCGGGAACCGGAAGCAACAGCGTGTCGTATTGGTCGTAGTTGTGCGGACGGTCGTCGGCAGACGACGCCTCGCGCTCTTCCCAGTTCTTGCTGAGGTCGGTGCTCGCCTGGTAGATCGCGCTCGCGGCGTTCTGTTCGACATCGCGCGCGGCGGTTTCGAACTCGCCCTTCATCTTCTTCAGCTCTTCGAGTTCGATCGACCGGTTGACCTCTGCCTTGACATCGGCCACGTAGCGCTGTGCCTTGCCCATCAGGTGGCCCACCGTGCGGGCGACCTTGGGCAGGCGTTCCGGCCCGATGACCATCAGCGCGACCGCGCCGATCAGCGCGATCTTGTCGAACCCGAAATCGATCACGACTTGGTTTTGGCTTCCACGTCGACGGTGTTGGCGTCCGCCGACTTCTGCGCGGTCACCTGCGCGGCGGGCTCAGCCGGTGCGCCGCCATCGCGCACACCGTCCTTGAACCCCTTGACCGCACCGCCGAGGTCGGCGCCGATGTTTTTCAATTTCTTGGTGCCGAAGATCAACACCACGATCACCAACACGATCAGCCAATGCCAGATGCTGAATGAGCCCATTTTTGTTTCTCCTGCGAAAGGACGGCGGATTCTAGGTCAGCCCACTGACCGATCCGCATTGACATACCCGTGGCGCGTGACAGCCGTCACCCTTGCTTCCAGGGCCGGGGACCACCGATCACATGCAGATGCAAGTGATAGACCTCTTGGCCGCCATCGCGACCGGTGTTGATGATGCTGCGAAATCCATTGTTCGCACCGTGTTCTCGCGCCAGCTTCGGCGCCAGCAGCAGCATCCGGCCGAGCAGCCGCTCGTGTTCGGGCTGAACGTCGGCATGCGTCGCGATGTGCTGCTTCGGAATGATCAACAGATGCACCGGTGCCCACGGGTTGATGTCGTGGAACACCAGCAGGTCCTCGTCCTCGTAAGCCTTGCGGCTCGGGATCTGGCCCGCCACGATCTTGCAGAAGATGCAGTTCGCATCGTGTGTCTTGGCGTCGGTCATCGTTGGCTTCGTCGAAGGATCAGGTCAGCGCAGCGGCATCGGCTGACTGCGGTTCAGGTTCATCCAGCCGCGCACCACGCGATACAGGAACCAGATCGAAATCAGCCCCCAGGCAATCCAGCCTGGCAACACCAACATCAGCCACAGCGGGGCGGTGAGCAGGTACAGGCCACCGGCCCACAGCACGCTGCGGATGCGCCAGCGGAAATGCGACTCCTGCCAGGTACCAGCTGCATCGTCCTTTTTCACCAGGTCGATCACGAAAGCGACGATCAGCAGGGCAACACCCGCCTGCACGCCGGGCAGCACCGCGCCCACCGCCACGATGGTGTGCAGCAGGTAGCTGATGTGCCCCACCGTCTTCAGCGACTCGTCGGGTTCACGCAGGTCGATCACGTCGTCCATGGGGTCTCAGGTTCCGTTGGCTTCACGGTCGCGCGCCTTGCGGGCCGCGAACTCTTCCAACCCTGAGAGCCCTTCGCGGCGCTGCAGTTCCGTCAGAACGTCGGCCGGGCTCAAACCAAAGGCGCTGAGCGCCAGCATCGAGTGGAACCAGAGGTCGGCGACTTCGTAGACCACCTGCTTCGGGTCGCCATCCTTGGCGGCCATGACGACCTCGGTGGCCTCCTCGCCGATCTTCTTCAGGATCGCATCGGTGCCCTTGTGGAACAGGCGAGCGACGTAGCTTTTGTCAGGGTCACCCGCCTTGCGGGCTTCGATCACCTCGGCCAGCCGGGCCAGCACGTCCTGGGACAGGAAATTGGACTCTGGCGCGGTCATTTGTAGATGTGCTCCGGGTCTTTCAAAACGGGTTCGACGTCATGCCAGGCGCCATCGCGGTACTGCTGGAAAAAGCACGAATGCCGACCGGTGTGGCAGGCGATGCCCGGTGTGTGGCCGCGCTGTTCAACCTTCATCAGCACGACATCGTTGTCGCAGTCCATGCGCAGCTCGTGCACCTTCTGGATGTGGCCGGACTCCTCGCCCTTGTGCCACAGCCTGCCGCGCGAACGGCTCCAGTACACCGCCTCACCGAGCTCGGCCGTGCGCTGCAGGGCCTCGCGGTTCATGAAGGCGAACATCAGGACATCGTTGGTCCCGACTTCCTGCGCGATGACCGGCACCAGCCCCTGCGCGTCCCATTTCACATCGTCGATCCAGCTCATCGGGTCAGTTTAGCAACCGCTACAGGTTCAGCCCCGGTGAGTCGGGCCCTGATGGCGCCGTTCCTCGGCAAACCAGCGCAGCACCGGGATCGTGCCCGGCAGCACCGGCACCACCTCGACCGGCAGGGTCTGCCAAGCCATCGTTTGCGCCTCGCGCATCTCGAAAGCCTCTTGCCACGCATACACCTTGCAGAAGTGCAGCCGCACCCGCGCGTGCGGGTAATCGACCAGCTCGACCTGCCAGGGGTGTACCTCGCCGATCACGATGCCAAGCTCTTCGTGCAGTTCGCGGCGCAATGCGGCCTCGACGGTCTCGCCCGCTTCCAGCTTGCCCCCCGGAAACTCCCAGTAGCCCGCGTAGACCTTGCCCTCGGGGCGCGAGGTCATCAGGAAGCGGCCGTCGGCGTCGATCAGGACGCCCACCGCGACATCCACCGGATGGCGCGGTTCGACGGGCCCGGCATCGGCGGGCGTGCGCTCTGAGGCGCTCACCGCGGCTGCCGCCCGCTGTAGTCCTTGGCAAACTGGAAGGCGACACGCCCCGAGCGCGAACCGCGTTCCAGCGCCCAGACCAGGCTTTCCGGCCGCACCGCGGCGATCACGGCTTCACTGACGCCGAAGCCTCGCAGCCACTGCGCGACGATGGCCAGGTATTCCTCCTGCGTGAACGGGTAGAAGCTGATCCACAAGCCGAAACGCTCGCTCAGCGAGATCTTTTCCTCGACCACCTCGCCCGGATGCACCTCACCGTTCTCCAGGTGCTGGTAGCTCAGGTTCTCGGCCATGTACTCGGGCAGCAGGTGGCGGCGGTTGCTGGTGGCGTAGATCAGCACGTTGTCCGAAGCCTGCGACACCGAACCATCGAGGATGGACTTCAGCGCCTTGTAGCCGGGCTCTCCTTCGTCGAAGCTGAGGTCGTCGCAGTAGACGATGAAGCGCTCGGCGCGCTCGGCGACCAGATCGACGATGTCGGGCAGATCGACCAGATCGGCCTTGTCGACCTCGATCAGGCGCAGCCCCTGCGGTGCGAACTCGTTCAGGCAGGCCTTGATCAGCGAGCTCTTGCCGGTGCCGCGCGCGCCCGTCAACAGCACATTGTTGGCAGCGCGGCCGGCCACGAACTGCTCGGTGTTGCGCAGCAGCCGCTCTTTTTGCGGCTCGACTTCCACCAGGTCGTCGAGGCTGATCTGCGCCACATGCCGCACCGGCTCCAGCGCGCTGCCACCGGTGCTGCGGCGGCGGTAGCGGTAGGCGATCGAGGCGTTCCAGTCGGGTGCCGCCAGCGGATGCGGGAGCACCGCTTCCAGCCTCACCAACAGCGCTTCTGCTCGGGAGATCAGTTGCAACAGGGAGTCTGGAAGGATCGACATGGACGACGTGCCGTGGGGCATGGAGCGCGAGAGGCAGGCAGTGTAGCCAGAGCCACTGCCCAGAGCAGCCACTCAGCGGGGCACTTCAAGCACCCCATCGCCGGTCAGCGCATACACCCGGTCGTGCGGCCGCGGCTCGATCGGGTGCATGCCGGTGAATTCGCCAAAGGCTGGCAGCACACCGACCTCGTCACCCAACCAGAAGCACGGCAGACGCAGCCGTTCTCGGGCCCGCCCCTGCAATCTCACGCAGGGGTGGAGGTGCCCGGCCAGCACATAGCCGCCGGGCTGCGCCTGGGGGTGGTGGCACAGCGCCCACGGGCCCACGCGCAGCGGCTCGTCCACCACCTCGAAGCCGAGTGCTGCGGGGGGGTCTCCAGCGTGGTCATCGTGGTTGCCGCGCACCAGCGTCAGCTGCAGGTCGCGGTGGCGCTCACGCCACCGCGCCAGGGCCGCCTGCGTGGCAGCCGAATGCGCATGGGCGGAATGCAGCAGATCGCCCAGAAACACGGTGTGCCTGGCCCCGAGCCGGTCGATCAGCGAACTCAGTGTGGCCAGGTTGTCGGCGGTGCTGCCTTGCGGCACCGGCACGCCCAGCCGGCGAAACGAGACCGCCTTGCCCAGGTGCGCATCGGCGATCAGCAGCAACCGCCGTTCAGCAAGGTACGCCGCTTTTTCGGGCAGCAGCGTCAGCGACTCACCCGCTACCGCAATCGTCAGCATGTCGCAGACCTCGGCGCAAAAGGCGCCGGATTCAAGCGGCGATCAGGCCGAGCGCCGCCTCCAGATGCTCGGTCGGAAAGCGCTTGAAGCCCGAGCGGGCGTAGCGTTGCAGGCGCCCGATGGCAAACGCGGTCAGGACCGACGCCCGGGCGTTCGCATCGGTCGAGGCGGTCAGCGACCCGGCGTCATCGCCTGCCACGCGCAGGCTCTGGCGCAGCTGCGACTCGATGCGATCGAAGAACTGGTTCATCCGGGCACCCAGGCGGTCGTGCTCGAACACCAGCGCGTCGCCCACCATCACGCGCGTCATGCCCGGATTCTTTTCGCCGAACTGCAGTAACAGCGTGATCACCTTGCAGGCCTGCTGCAGGCCGGAGGGCTCGCGTTCGGTGATCTGGTTGACGAGCGTGAACACGCTGCTCTCGATGAACTCGATCAGTCCCTCGAACATCTGCGCCTTGCTGGCGAAGTGACGATAGAGCGCCGCCTCGCTGACGCCCAGTCGCGCCGCCAAGGCGGCCGTGGTCACCCGCTCGGCGCCCGGTTGCTCGAGCATGCCAGCCAGTGTCTGCAGGATCTGCGCGCGGCGCTCGCCGGGCCTGGGGCGCTTGCGTCCGGTGTCGGGATGGGGTGCGTTGATGGCGTCGCTGGCGAGCACATCGGCAGGGGCGCCGTCGCTGTCCAGGGTATCGTCGTCGGGGCGATTCGTCATTGCGCGGGCACCACTGGAGGGGCGCTACAGCGTCAACAACCTCTGCAGCGAATTGATTCTGGCACACACGTAGGTGGGCCTGCGGCAAGGGTGAACACCGAGCCCACCCCCTGATTCCAGGGGGCGAACCCGCCGCGGCACGGGTGGCAGGTAGCGCTGCATCCACACGGTGCGCATGCCCACACGTCGCGCCGCGCGCTGGTGCTCCAGCGTGTCCTCGATCAGGGTGCAACGGTGCGCAGGCACCTTCAAGCGGGCGGCCATGTAGCGGAACATCCGCGCATCGGGCTTGGGGCGGTGGTGGCCGAACATCGTCATGTCTTCGATGCTGATCACGCCATCGAAACACCTCGCCAGCCGCAGCGTGTTCAGCACCCGCAGGGCATAGGCACGCGGCGCGTTGGTGAGGATCAGCTTGCGCCCGCGGAGTCGGCGCAGCACCGCACGGTCGTGGGCGCTGGTGCGCAGGCGTGCTTCCAGCCCAGGCAGCTGGTGGGTGGCTTCGAGGAAATGCGCGGCCTTCACCCCGTGGTGACGCACCAGGCCCAGCATCGTCGCGCCGTAGTGCAGCCAGTAGTGCTGGCGCAGCGAGCCCGCCTCGGCGTGTGGCAAGCCGAGGTGATCGACGATGTACTGCGTCATCGCCTCGTTGGTCGGGCCGAACGACGCGTGAGTGGCGTCGTGCAGCGTGTTGTCCAAATCGAACAACCAGACCCTGCGAGTTGGGTGCGTCCCCATCAAGCAACCCCGAAGTCCGGGCGTCCCGGGCCGAAGGGGGCGCCTGAGGGCGACGCCGTGGCCCCTGCGGGTCCGTGGGGCAGGCGCATCGCGACTGGGGGGCTCAATGACTTCGGATCATCGTGCCGTACGCCTGCTCGGTCAGCACTTCGAGCAGCATCGCGTGCGGCACGCGGCCGTCGATGATGTGCACCGTGTTGACGCCATTCTTGGCCGCATCGAGCGCGCTGGCGATCTTCGGCAGCATGCCACCGGAGATCGTGCCGTCGGCGAACAGCTCGTCGATCTCGCGTGCCGTCAGGTTGGTGAGCAGCTTCCCGTTCTTGTCCAGCACGCCGGGGATGTTGGTCAGCATGATCAGCTTCTCGGCCTTCAGCACCTCGGCCAGCTTGCCGGCAACCACGTCGGCATTGATGTTGTAGTTCTCGTTGTTGGCACCGAAACCCAGCGGCGAAATCACCGGGATGAACTGGTCGTCCTGCAGCGCCTTGACCACGCTGGGGTCGATCGACTCGATCTCGCCGACCTGCCCCACATCGTGTTCCTTGGTCGGGTCCTTCAGGTCCTGCATGCGCAGCTTGTGCGCGCGAATCAGCCCGCCATCGCGCCCGGTGAGCCCGACCGCCTTGCCGCCGGCCACATTGATCAGGCCGACGATGTCCTGCTGCACCTGACCGGCCAGCACCCATTCGACGACCTCCATCGTTTCGTCGTCGGTCACGCGCATGCCCTGGATGAAGGTGCCCTTCTTGCCGATCTTGGCCAGCGCCTCCTCGATCTGCGGCCCGCCGCCGTGGACCACCACCGGGTTGAGCCCCACCAGCTTGAGCAGCACCACGTCCTCGGCGAAATCCTGTTGCAGCGCCGGGTCGGTCATCGCGTTGCCGCCGTACTTGATGACGATGGTCTTGCCATGGAACTTGCGGATGTAGGGCAAGGCCTGGGCCAGGATCTCGGCCTTGTCGCGGGCGGCGATGTGCGACAGATCGACCGTCGGCGATGCGCTGCCTGCGGCGGGGACGGGCGGGGGAAGGTTCATCGGTCGGCTTTCGGTGGGACAGGCAGTGGGGGAAGCGAACTGGACGCAAGAGAAAAATTGTAGGTGGCCGCGCGCCGGGCCACCGCCGATCGACGCCATGCTGCAGCCTGGAAGCCCTTCGACAGGGTCATCGCCGAGAGATACGGGGTAACCCTGCCTGAAATGCACGCTTACGCTGCGCCGCAGCATTCCTAGACTGAGCGCTTCGTTTTCAGGAGTACCCGAGATGACCGCACATGACGATCTGGTCAACCACATGCACCGTGTGCAGACCTGCGAACGTGACCTTCGCGATCTCGGGATGCTCTGGCAGATGATCGAGTCCAGCGCGACGATCAGCTGCCCTGACGAGGTCGCACCGATCCTGCCCACGCTGATCCAGACCCGCGAGCGATTCAACGAGCTGCAGCAGCGGCTGATCTCGCGGATGGTCGACGAGCAGAAGGCCGCGCTCGGCGACGAGTTGATGGCCCAGGCCCAGTGCGCGATCGACATCCTGGTGCGCAACCTGTACGAACGGACGGCCGACGTCGGCTTCCTCGCCACCGACGACGTGGTGGTGGAGTTCTGCAGCGGCGACGCCGACCACCAGCAGACACACCGTGCGGCGATGGTGCACAGGCTGCGCGACTACCAGGCCAAGTACACCGTGTACGACGACATCGTGCTGCTGTCGCCGACCGGCGAAGTGCTGGTGCGCATGGACACCGAGGCGACGTCGCCCCGCAGCAGCGACTCCATCGTCGCGGAAGCCCTGAAGGCGCCCGCCTATGTCGAGCGCTTTCGCGTCAGTGACCTGGGCAGCGGCGACACGCCCGACCTGCTGTATGCCCACCGCATCGCCGCCAAGGGCGGTGTGAACGTGGGTGTTCTGGTGCTTCGGTTCAGGTTCATCGACGAGATGCACCGCATCTTCCACAGCGGCGATGGGCAAGCGCCCCCGGAAGTGGCGCTGGTGCTGATCGACGAGTCTGGCCGCGTGATTGCGACCAACGACGAGGGCCATGTGCCCACTGCCGTCACGCTGCGCCCGGTGACCAACGGACAGGTGGTGCGCACCTCCTTCGCCGGGCGGGACTACCTGACGGTGGTCTGCGCGAGTCCGGGCTACCAGGGATACCCCGGGCCGGCCTGGCGCGCGCAGGCGATGGTGTCGCTGCTGACCGCGTTCCGGCATCGCGAAGGCGCAGCGCCCATCCCGGGCAACGTCCTGCTGGACAGTCCGGAGCTGATCGCCATCGAGAGCGAGACGCAGCGCATCAACCGTGATCTGCGCACCGCGGTCTGGAACGGCCGCCTGATGGCCGGCAACCAGGGCGACAAGCAGGCGCAGCTGAAGGCGGTGCTGACACAGGTCAGCGTGGCCGGCATGCGCACACGGGCGCGGGTCGACATGGCCATCAAGGACCTGTATGGCACCTCGATCAACCGCATGCAGCTGCGCGCCGAACAGCTGGCGACCCTGGCCACCGACCTGATCGATCGCAACCTGTACGAGCGCGCCAACGACTGCCGCTGGTGGGCGCTGTCGCCGGCCCTGCAGCGGACCTTGCGCGCGCCCGACGATGGGTCACAGACCCGGGCATTGAATGCGCTGCTGGACCATGTGAACGGGCTGTACACCGTGTACACCCGCCTGATCGCGTTCGACACCTGCGGCGTGATCCGAGGCGTTTCGCGTGCCACCGACGCACCAGGGCTGGTGGGCAGCGCGATCGATCCGCGCTGGGCCGCGGCAGCGCAGGCCCTGCACAACTCGCAGCAGTATGCGGTGAGCGCCTTCGAAGACACCTCGGCGCATGCCGAAGGGCCGACCTACGTCTACCTGTCGGCAGTGCGCGATGCCGAAGATGGCAACAAACTGCTGGGCGGCATGGCCATCGTGTTCAATGCGGCCCGCGAGTTCGCGAACATGCTCGAGGACATCCTCGGCGATCGCACCGGCTTTGCGGTCTTCGTCGAGAACTCGGGCAAGGTGATCGCGTCAACCCGCCCTGCCGGCGTCGACCAGCCGCTGCTGGAGGTGCCCGGTGGGTTGGGCGTCGTCGAACACGAAGGCACCCACTACGCCTGCGCCCGCGTGCGGGCCAGCGGCTACCGGGAGTTCAAGACCAGCGATGGCTACGACAACCGCCTGAGCGCGGTGGTTGCGTTGCGACTCGGCGCGATCGAGCATCGACGATCAAATCTGTCGGACCAGGCCCTGATCCACACGGCCGTGGCCGATCGAACGCAGGCGATGGAGGTCGCGGTGTTCCAGGTTGGCGCGATGCGCTACGCCCTGCCCGCATCGGTGCTGGTCGATGCGGTGTCGAAATCCGAAATCGTCCGCACCCCCCACCCCGACCCCACGAAGCTCGGCCTGGTGGATGCGCGCGCGCCCGCGGGTCGCCAGATGGTGCCCGTGATTTGTGCGCGCCAGCAGTTCGGCGTGCTCTACCAGCCACGTGTCACGGACGGCGTGGTGCTGGTGCTGCGCAATCCGCTGCGGCCCGAGCTGCCGCTGATGGGGCTGCGCGTCGACGACCTGCTGGCCGTCACCGACATCGATCGCCGGCAGTTGCAGGAATCGCCGCGCGGCTTCCAGTCGTTCGCGCCCTGGATCTGCGGATTGCTGCCGATGCAGATCAACACCGAGCATGGCAAGGAGCCCGTGCTGGTGCAATGGATCGACGTGGCATGGCTGACGGCCCTGGTTCAACCCGCGGGCCAGGCCACCGAGACCAGCGTCCTGTCGGCATCGGCGTCGGCACTGGCCACGGTGCGCTGAACCGTGGGGCGCCGGTGGGCACCGGCTTGCATCGGCGTCAGTAGGTGCGGCCGCCCTTGAACTGCGCATGCGCGCGGCGCGCCAGCGTGGCACCCTTGGACATGGCGGCAAACGACGCGCCGGCATGCGCATGGCAGATGGCCAGGCCCAGCGCATCGGCCGCGTCCTTGCTGGGCAGCCCGGGCAGCTGAAGCAGCCGCATCACCATCTCCTGCACCTGCTCCTTGCGCGCATGGCCGTGGCCGACGATGGCCTTCTTCATCTGCAAGGCGGTGTACTCCGACACGTCCAGCCCGCCCGTCACCAGACCCGTGATCGCTGCACCGCGGGCCTGGCCCAGCAGCAGCGTGGATTGCGGGTTGACGTTGACGAACACGATCTCGACCGCCGCGCAGCTCGGCTGGTAGCGGGTGGTGACCTCGCGCACCCCGTCGAAGATGATCTTCAGCCGCGCTGGCAACTCGCCGATGGCCACCGCATCGGTCTTGATCGTGCCGCTGGCGATGTAGTGGAGCTTCGAGCCTTCGGATTCGATGATGCCGAAGCCGGTGACCCTGAGGCCGGGGTCGATGCCGAGGATTCTCATGGGATCGTCTTGGCGATCGGCCGCTGTTTGGTTGCTTCTGCGAAGGGCTTTTGCACTTGCGTTGCAGCCTGCCGGGTTTCGGCCCGGCTGCCGAGTAACTTTCTTCTGCTGGCACAGAAGAAAGTCACCAAAGAAGAGTGCCCGAACACCAGCCATTTGGGTAGCTCGCTTCGGCTACAGGCGAACGGCAAAGGCTCTGGCACAAGAACCCGCACCGAGGACCCGACAGGGTCGAGGCGTAGCGAGACCGCATGTTTGAACCTGAGCGAGGTCACCACTGAAGTAGTCCGGTTCATGTTCTCGAGCCAGAGCCGTTGAAGTAGGCGTGTAGCCGAAGCGAGCTACTCAAATGGGCTGGTGTTCAGGGCCTCTTTTTGGGTTACTTTTTCTGGCCCCGCAGAAAAAAGTGACCCGCCTGCCGGGGCGGAATCCCGGCGCGGTGCACCGGAAGGCACACAGCAAGGTCAGTGCCGAAAGTGCCTCACCCCCGTGAGCACCATCGCAATGCCGCGCTCATCCGCGGCCGCAATCACCTCGTCATCCCGCACCGACCCGCCCGGTTGAATCACCGAGGTGGCACCCGCCTCGCACACCACATCGAGCCCGTCGCGGAACGGGAAGAACGCGTCGCTGGCCACGGCCGAGCCGGCCAGCGTCAGACCCGCATTGGCAGCCTTGATGCTCGCGATGCGCGCCGAGTCGATGCGGCTCATCTGGCCAGCGCCGACACCCAGGGTCATGCCGCCACCACAGAACACGATCGCGTTGCTCTTCACATACTTGGCCACCTTCCAGGCGAACAACAGGTCGCGCCACTGGGCTTCGGTCGGTTGCAGCTTCGTGACGACCCGCAGCTCACTGCGGGTGATTTCGCGGTTGTCGGCACTCTGGATCAGCAGCCCGGAGCCGATGCGCTTGATGTCTTGCAGGTTGCGGCCGCGCGACCAGGCGGTGGCACCCTGGCGATCGACGCCCGCCAGCGGAATCTGCAGCACCCGCATGTTGGTCTTGCCGGCGAGCACGGCCAGCGCATCGGGCGTGTACGACGGCGCGATCAACACCTCGACGAACTGGGTGGTGACCCGCTTGGCCGCATCGACATCGACCTCGACATTGAAGGCGATGATGCCGCCGAAGGCCGAGGTCGGGTCGGTCTTGAACGCCTGTGCGTAGGCCTCGCCGGCACTGGCACCGACGGCCACGCCGCACGGATTGGCGTGCTTGATGATCACGCAGGCGGCTGGTGCATCGTCAAGTCCGAAGGACTTGACGCACTCCCACGCGGCATCTGCGTCGGCGATGTTGTTGTACGACAGCTCCTTGCCCTGCAGCTGCGTCGCGGTCACCAGCGAGCCCGGCGCCGGATGCAGATCGCGGTAGAACGCCGCGCTCTGGTGCGGGTTCTCGCCATAGCGCAGGTCCTGCAGCTTGACGAAGCGGCCGTTGCTCTGCGCCGGGTACTCGGCACGGGTGGGTTCGCTGCCCTCGGCCAATGTCAGTGATGACAAGTGATCGCTGATGGCCGCGTCGTAGTTCGAGATGCGGTTGAAGGCGGCAACGGCCAGCGCAAAGCGGGTGGCACGTTGCACCGCGCCGTGGGCCTTCAGCTCGGCCAGCACGCCGGCGTACTGCGAGGCATCGGTCAACACCGCCACATGCTCCCAGTTCTTAGCCGCACTGCGCACCATCGCCGGGCCGCCGATGTCGATGTTCTCGATCGCGTCTTCCAGCGTGCAGCCAGGCTTCGCAACGGTGGCTTCGAACGGGTACAGGTTGACGATCAGCAGATCGATGGTGTCGATGCGGTGGGCCGTCAGCGCCGCGCGGTGCTCGGGCAGGTCACGCCGTGCCAGCAGGCCGCCGTGGATCTTCGGGTGCAAGGTCTTCACGCGGCCGTCGAGCATCTCCGGGAAGCCGGTGTGATCGGCCACCTCGGTGACCGGCAGGCCGCCTTCGGCCAGCAGCTTGGCAGTGCCCCCAGTCGACAGCAGTTGGATGCCCAGCGTGTGCAGGCCGCGAGCAAGCTCGAGAACGCCGGTCTTGTCGGATACGGAAATCAGTGCGTGCATGGCTCAGTCTCGGGTGCGGCGGATTGGGGATTCACTTGATCAGCTTGTGTTCGACCAGCTTGCGTCGCAAGGTGTTGCGGTTGATGCCCAGCCATTCGGCCGCGCGGCTCTGGTTCTGGTCGGCGTGCTTCATCACGACATCGAGCAAGGGGCGTTCGACCACCTTCAGGATCATGTCGTACATCGCCGCAGGCTCGACGCCATTGAGGTCTCTGAAGTAGCCCTCCAGCCCGTCACGGATGCATTCTTCGATCTGCTTCTTGTTGCTCATGCGCTCAAACGAAGGAAGGGTTGGTTGGCGGCGGGGGTCACGGTGGGCCACAGGACATGGCGGTCGGCCAGCGCGTCGAACCAGTCGCTGACGGCGCGCACCTGGGTGTCGCAGGTCTCGAGCTGGTTCATTTCGCTGCGAAAGGCTTCGCCACCGGGCAAGGTCTTCACGGCCCAGCCGATGTGCTTGCGGGCGGTGCGCACGCCGGCGAATTCGCCATAGAGGCTGTAGTGGTCGTGCAGGTGTTCGAGCAGCCAGCGCTTGGCCTGCATCACCTCGGGCGCCGGCAGGTGCTCACCGGTGGCGAGAAAGTGCGCGATCTCACGGAAGATCCACGGCCGGCCCTGCGCGGCGCGGCCGATCATCAGCGCGTCGGCACCGGTGTGGCGCAACACGGCGCGCGCTTTCTCCGGGCTGTCGATGTCGCCGTTGGCGACCACGGGAATGCGAAGCACGGATTTCACCGCGGCGACGGTGTCGTACTCGGCGTCGCCCTTGTAGCCCTGCTCGCGGGTGCGGCCGTGCACCGTCACCATCGCGATGCCGGCCGACTCGGCGTCGCGCGCGATCGACAAGGCGTTGCGCTCGGTGTCGCACCAGCCGGTGCGCATCTTCAGCGTCACCGGCACGCGGTGCGGTTCGCAGGCGGCGACCACGGCCGCGATGATCCGCAACGCCAGCGGTTCGTCCTGCATCAGCGCCGAGCCTGCCCAGGTGTTGCACACCTTCTTCGCCGGGCAACCCATGTTGATGTCGATGATCTGCGCACCGCGCTCGATGTTGTAGGCGGCCGCCTCGGCCATCATCTGCGGGTCGGTGCCGGCAATCTGCACCGAGATGGGCGCTACCTCACCGTCGTGGTTGGCGCGGCGGCTGGTCTTCAGGCTGTTCCACAGATCACGGCGCGACGTGACCATCTCGCTGACCGCGTAACCGGCGCCCAGGCGCTTGCACAGCTGACGGAAGGGCCGGTCGGTGACCCCCGCCATCGGTGCGACAAACAGGTTGTTTGTCAACTCGATGTGGCCGATTTTCATGCGTGGGGCGGGGCCGGTCTGCTCAAAAAGGAGGCAGAGTATAGCTGCGCATCCCGGCGGTCAGAGGCGGGTTTTCGCGTCTCGATAATCCGGCGGATGGAAGCCTGGATCGAGTCCTTGCTGGCCGCGTTGATGGCGGCGCTGGCGCTGCCCAAGTTTGGCTTGAGCACGCTGTTCGTCGTCGCCTTTGTATCGGCCACGCTGCTGCCGCTGGGCTCGGAGCCCGCGGTGTTCGGGCTGGTGAAGCTCAATCCCAGCCTGTTCTGGCCGGCGGTGCTGGTGGCCACCGCCGGCAACACGCTGGGCGGCGCCGTGACCTGGTGGATGGGACTGGGCGCGGGACGGGCCTTTCATGCGGTGGCGCAGCGGCGCAAGGCCCATGCGCTGGCGAGCGCGGGCGCCGCGCCGGCAGCGCCGTCGCCGGCCCACGAGCGCGCCTCGCAGTGGTTGAAACGCTACGGCGCCAAGGCCTGCCTGCTGTCGTGGCTGCCGGTGGTGGGCGATCCGCTGTGTGCGGTGGCAGGGTGGCTGCAGTTGCCCTTCTGGCCCTGCCTGCTGTACATGGCGATCGGCAAGTTCGCCCGCTACGTGACGATGACGGCCGCCTTGCTGTGGTTCTTCCCGGGCGCGTCCTGAGGCGCTGCGCTCAGGGCCTCGGCGTGCGGCGCTTCGGTGCGACCGGTGCAGGCGATGCTGCGCTGCGCGCTGCGGGCTTCTTGCGAGCGGGTGGTCGGGCCGGCTGCGGCTTGGGCGTCAGCGCGGCCACCTCGGCGCGCAACTGCTCGATCTGCTCGGTCAGCGCGCGGATGTCGTTGGAGTGCGGCACACCCAGGCTGGCGAGCGCTTTCGCCACACGCTGCTCGAAGATGGTTTCCAGCCGATCCCACTGGCCGGAGGCCTTGGCCGACACCTCCTCGACCTTCTGACCGACCTCGGCCAGCCGATCACCCAGCTGGGCGGACACCGCTCCGAGCTTCTCCCCAGCCACCGCCTGCGTCTTGCGCTGCAGCGTCACGCCCTCCTGCACCAGGGCCTCGAACACCCTGCCGCCTTCTTCCTGCGCCTTCGAAAACGCGCCCAGACCCGCCAGCCAGATCTGCTGTGCCGACTCCTTGACGTGCCCCGCCAGGGCGTTGTCGAACAGGCCGGCGGCGGCCTCGAGCGGCGAGGCGGCGGGGGTAGCGGGTTTCTTGACCATGACGTGCTCCTTGAAAGTGGGCCGTCGCAGGCCCGGCGCGATGCCCTCGCACTGTAGGGCAAGGTGGCGCCGGTCAGCGCCCTGAGGGGCAAGGTGGCGCCGGTCGGCACCCTGCGCAGCGGGGTCTTGGGCCCCGGCCGTTGCAGGCGCATCGGTGACAATCCGCGGCGTATGTATGCACTCTATGAAGACGCGGGAAAATTCCATGCCGGACGCGTGATGTCCGAGGCCGACAGCTCGCTGCAGATCGAGCTCGATTCGGGCAAGCGCGTCAAGGTGAAGGCAGCCAACGTGCTGCTGAAATTCGAGAAGCCCCAACCCGCCGAGCTGATCGCCGAGGCTCAGGCGCTGGCCCGCGACATCGATCTGGACCTCGCCTGGGAATTTGCCCCCGAGCAGGAATTCGGCTTTGCCGATCTGGCCCGCGACTACTTCGACGCCAAGGCCAGCCTGACCCATCAGGCCGCCGCCCTGTTCCGGCTGTTCGAAGCGCCGCACTACTTCCGCCGCCTCGGCAAGGGACAGTTCAAGAAGGCGCCCGAGGAAACCGTCAAGGCCGCGCTGCTCGGCATCGAACGCAAGAAGCAGCAGCTCGCGCAGATCGACGCCTGGGCCGGTGAACTGGCTGCAGGCGACTGCCCGGCCCCCGTGCGCGAGCAGCTCTACAAGATCCTGTTCAGACCCGACAAGAACGGGCCCGAGTACAAGGCCGTGGTCGAGGCGGCCAAGCGCGCGCAGAAGCCGCCACTCGATCTGCTGACCGCTGCGGGCGCGATCGACTCGCCCTACCAGTTCCACTGGAAACGTTTCCTGTTCGAGCACTTCCCGAAGGGCACCGGCTTCCCTGCGCTGACCGCACCGGCCATCAAGGAAGCGCTGCCGCTGGCGGCGGTGCAGGCCTTCTCGATCGACGACTCGCAGACCACCGAGATCGACGACGCGCTGTCGGTGCAAGGCCTGGGCACGGGCACCGTGGTCTTCGGGGTGCACATTGCCGCGCCGGGCCTGGCCATCGCGCCCGACAGCCCGGTCGACAAGGCCGCGCGCGAGCGCTACTCGACCGTCTACATGCCCGGCCACAAGCTCACGATGCTGCCCGACGACGTGGTGCAGGCCTACACGCTGATGGCAGGACGCGAATGCCCGGCGGTGTCGCTGTACGTGACGCTCGACGAGGCGACGCTGGCGATCACCGGCAGCGAAACGCGCATCGACCGCGTGCCGATCGCCGCCAACCTGCGCCACGACCAGCTCGATGGCGTGATCACCGAGGCGTCGCTGAACGGCGAGGCCCCCGCTGACTACGCCTTCGCCGCCGAACTGGCCTTTGCGCACCGGCTGGCGCGGCACCTGAAGGCCGCCCGCGAGGTGGTGCGTGGCAAGCCGGAGAACTTCAACCGGCCCGACTACAACTTCCGCCTGGAAGGCAAGGTGGCCGATGAGCCGCGCGGCGACGAGCGTGTGGTCATCAGCACCCGCGCCCGCGGCTCGGCGCTGGACCTGATCGTCGCCGAGGCGATGATCCTGGCCAACAGCACCTGGGGCGGCTGGATCGCCGAACTCGGCGTACCGGGCATCTACCGCAGCCAGTTCAGCATGGCACCGGGCGTCAAGGTGCGCATGGGCACCAAGCCGGCGCCGCATGCCGGCATGGGCGTGGCGCAGTACACCTGGGCCACCTCGCCGCTGCGGCGGTATGTCGATCTGGTCAACCAGTGGCAGATCATCGCCTGCGCCCGACAGGGTCGCACCGCGGCGCTGGTGGCGCCGTTCAGGCACAAGGACACCGCGCTGTTCGCGATCATCTCGGGCTTCGATGCAGCCTACAGCGCCTACAACGGCTTCCAGTCAGCGATCGAGCGCTACTGGACGCTGAAGCACCTGGCGCAGGAACACATCTCCGAGCTCGATGCCGCGGTGATGAAGGACGGCCTGGTGCGCGCGGAGACGCTGCCGCTGGTGTTCCGCGCCCTCGGGGTCGAGTCGTTGCCGCGCAATGCCCGGGTGCGGGTGCGGATCACCGGCAGCGACCTGCTGACGCTGGATCTGCACGCGAACGTGATCGCACGCATCGACGATCCGGCCACCCCCGCCGACGATGCCCCGGAGCTCGACGACCCGGCTGACGGCAGCGCGGACAGCGCTGGCCCCTTGACGCTGGCGATCGACATGCAGGACGCTGCGCTCGACGGCGCCGCTGCTGCCGTGGCCGAAACGTCCTGAGCCGCCGCTGACGCGCCACAGACGATGCTGGTCAAACTGTCGGCCCTGCAGATCGCGCTGATCGTTTCGGCCGCGGCCCATGCGGTGCTGCTGTCGGTGCGCTTTGTCGCGCCTGAGAGCTTCAACCGGATCTTCGAGGACACCCCGCTGGAGGTGGTGCTGGTCAACTCGCGCACCACGATGGCACCAGACCAGGCGCAAGCGATCGCACAGGCCACGCTTGCCGGTGGTGGCGAAGCCGACCGCGGCCGCGCGACCTCGCCGCTGCTGCCCTCGCCGCAACCCGAGGTGGGCGACGCGCAGGACGAGTCACGCAAGCAGATCGAGCAGTTGCAAGAGACCCAGCAGCAGTTGCTGACCCAAGTGCGGCGCGAGCTGGCGGCCATGCCGGCGCCCCGCGATCGGGAAGACGAGGGCTCGCCCGAGGAGCGTGCGCAAGAAGAGCGCCGACGCCGCCTCGTGCAGCTGCTGGCCGAGATCGAGAAGCGCGTCAACGAGACCAACGCCCGGCCGAAGAAGCGCTACATCAGCCCGGCCACCAAGGAAGCCGCGTATGCGCAGTACTACGACCAGCTGCGCCGCAAGATCGAGGAGCGCGGCACGCGCAACTTCCCTGAGCAGGGGGGACAGAAGCTGTATGGCGAGCTGACGATGAACGTGACGGTCGATGCGGCCGGGAACGTGGTGGAAACCGAGATCGTGCGCGCCTCCAGCTCGCGCGTGCTCGACCGTCAGGCGGTGGCGATCGTGCAGGCGGCCGCACCGTTCGGCCCGTTCGACGCGAAGATGCGCGCGCAGGCCGATCAGCTGGTCGTCACTTCGCGCTTTCGCTTCACACGCGAAGACGGCCTCGAAGCCACCACGCTCGGGCCGGCGCGATGAATCTGCCGCTGTCCCTCGACCATTACCTGGTCGCCGGCAACCCGGTGGCGCACAGCCAGTCGCCGTTCATCCATGCGATGTTCGCGCAGGCCACGGCTCAGGCGCTGCGCTACGGCCGGCTGCTGTGCCCGATCGACGATGAAGGTGGCTTCGCCCGGCAAGTGCATGCGTTCGCCGCCTCCGCCGGCGGTGAAGTCGGCGAATTCGATCCGGAGCCCCCGGGATCTGTCAGCGGACCGGCGCGCGGCTGCAACATCACCGTGCCGTTCAAGTTCGAAGCCTTTCAGCTCGCCGCCCGGCACACCGAGCGCGCGCTGCTGGCGCAAGCGGCCAACGTGCTGAGTTTCGAGCCGGAGGCCCGAGGCGGCTGGCTGGCCGACAACACCGACGGCGCCGGCCTGGTGCGCGACATCGAGCACAACGCGGCCGTGCCTCTGGCCGGGCAGCGTGTGCTGCTGATCGGCGCTGGCGGTGCCGCCGCCGGCGTACTCGGCCCCCTGATCGCTGCGCGGCCGGCCGCCATCGTGGTGTGCAATCGCACGGCCGAGAAAGCGCAGGCCCTGGTGGCCCGGCACGGGGATTGGGCGAATGCGCACCGCGTCTCATTGAGCGTGGCCCCGCTGCACCAGCCCGGCATCGGCTTCGACATCGTCATCAATGGCAGTGCGAGCAGCCTGCAGGCCAGCGCTCCCCCGGTGCCGACCACGGTGTTGCGCGCCGGCAGCCTGGCGCTCGACATGATGTATGGCACCGCTGCGCAGCCGTACATCGCCTGGGCCGAGTCGCACGGCGCGCGGGGACGTGACGGGCTGGGCATGCTGGTCGAGCAGGCGGCCGAAGCCTTCTGGCTCTGGCGCGGGGTGCGGCCCGAGACCGCGCCAGTGCTGGCCGCCTTGCGGCAGCGGCTGGCCGGTGCCGCAGCGCCCCGTCCGGCGCCATGAAGCGCGGCGCTTCATCGCTGCTGCGCTTCGTGGCGCTGCTGGCGATCTGCACGCTGGCACTGCAGTTGGTGTTCGCGGCACGCATCGCGCTGATGCGCGTTGTCGATCCGCAATCGACCAGTTTCCAGCGCTCCGAAATCTGGCGGCTGGTGGTCGAGAAGCACAGCATCGAATGGAGCCAGCAGTGGGTGGCGGGCGCGCAGATCTCGCCCAATCTGAAACGCGCAGTGATCGCCTCCGAAGATGCCGGCTTCGTCGAGCACAGCGGCGTCGAATGGGACGCGCTGGAAAAGGCCTGGGAGCGCAACCAGAAAGCCGAGGCGCGGGTGGCCAAGATCAACGAGCGCATCGAGCGGCAAGCCACCAGGCCCAACGCGGCGGCGCCGACCCGGGCGGCGGTGGAACCCAAGGTCGTCGGCGGCTCGACGATCACGCAGCAACTGGCCAAGAACCTCTTCCTGGCCGGAGAGCGCAGCCTGCCGCGCAAGGCACAGGAATTCATCATCACCTTCATGCTGGAGGCGATATTGAACAAAGGCCGCATCCTCGAGATCTACCTGAACAACGTCGAGTGGGGCGAAGGCCTGTTCGGCGCCGAGGCGGCGGCACACCACTACTTTCACGTTCCCGCCTCGCAGCTGTCTCCGATGGCGGCGGCGCGGCTGGCGGTGATGCTGCCGGCGCCGAAACGCTTCGAAAAGCGACCCGACTCGTCGTATGTGATCTCGCGGGCGGGTACCGTGACGGCACGCATGGGCGCCGTCGAGCTGCCCTGAACGGAATGGACACGACATGGTTTCTGCACTGACGGCCGAGATCGCCGCCACCGCCGCGCGGCTGGTGGTCGAAGAAGGCATGGAGTACGGACCGGCCAAGCAGCGCGCTGCACGCACGCTGGGCAAGCACAGCACACGGGCCGTGGAGATGCCCGACAACACCACCCTCGAAGAAGAAGTTCGCGCCTACCTGGCCGTGTTCTGTGCCGACACCCAGCCGGTCGAACTGGCCGCGCTGCGCGAGGTGGCGGCCCACTGGATGGAGCGGCTGGCCGAGTTTCGGCCCCATCTGACCGGCGCCGTCTGGCGCGGCACGGCCACCCGCCTGTCCGCCGTGCACCTGCAACTGTTCTGCGACGACCCGAAAAGTGCAGAGATCGCGATGCTGAACCGGGGCATCGATTTCGACATCGGCAGCACCAAGGGTCCGCGCGGCCTGCCGGTCGATCTGCTCAGCGTCAGCAGCCCGAGCCAGGCGCTGGGTGAAGCGGTGACGGTGTTCCTGACCGTGCTCGACCATGATGATCTGCGCGGCGGGCTCAAACCCGACGCCAGTGGGCAAACCCAGCGCGGCGATCTGGGGGCGCTGCGCCGCTTGATGGGCGCTTCGACATGAAACGACGTACCTGGGTACTGGGCGGGGCCGCGATCGCCGCCGGCGCGGCGGGTGCAGGCCTGTCCTGGCAGCGGTTCCGGCTCAACGCCAGCAGCGACAACCACCTCGGGCCCGACTTCTGGTCGCAGCGCTTCGAGCGTCCCGAAGGCGGTGAACTGGTGCTCGACAGCCTGCGGGGCGCGCCGCTGCTGTTGAATTTCTGGGCGACCTGGTGCCCGCCATGCGTCAAGGAAATGCCGTTGCTCGACAACTTCCACCGCCAGCACCAGGCGTCTGGCTGGCAGGTTCTGGGTCTGGCCATCGACAGCCCGACACCGGTGCGCGAGTTCCTGGCCAGGCGGCCGATGGGTTTTCCGATCGGCCTGGCGGGCCTGGCTGGTACCGAACTGAGCCGCACGCTGGGCAACCCCAGCGGTTCGCTGCCCTTCACCGTGGTGGTGCGGGACGGCGGCGTCATCGACCGCAAACTGGGCGCCCTGGAATCCTCCGACCTCGCGCGCTGGGTGTCTCAGGGTCGAACCTGACCCCATCCACGCGCAAGAACAGCCCTTCTTTCGATCGACACGCCAATTTTGGTCAAAAGAGCGACTACGGCCTTCAACTAGCGTAAAGTCCGGCCGCTGCGTCACTGCGAGCAGGTTCTCTCGGAGCCTGCAGACCTTCATCCATGCAAATCCTCGTGCTCCACGGCCCCAACCTGAATTTGTTGGGTACACGTGAACCCGATGTCTACGGCACGCTGACTTTGGCGCAGATCGATGCTGATCTGCACCAATTGGCGATCGATGCCGGATCAACACTGCAATCCTTCCAGAGCAACCACGAGGGTGCGCTGATTGACCGGGTGCAGGCGGCACGCGACGACGGCACCCAATTCATCATCATCAACCCGGCTGCGCTGACCCACACGAGCGTGGGGCTGCGCGACGCGCTGGCGGCCGTGGCGCTGCCTTTCATCGAAGTGCACCTGTCCAACATCCACCAGCGCGAGGCCTTTCGCCACCATTCCTACTTCTCGGCCCTGGCCGTGGGCGTGATCTGCGGTCTGGGCGCCGATGGCTACCGGCTGGCACTCGCTCACGCCCTCATGCGCGGCGTTCGCTGAGCAAGGCGCCACACCCGGCGGTCGACGTGCGCTTCGGCCCACCCCCACGCCCCCTTCGCCTTCATCTCCCTGCCGACGCAGGCACCCCCTACACCCGTTGGAGCCCCTCCCCATGGACCTACGCAAACTGAAGACACTGATCGATCTGGTCTCCGAATCGAACATTTCCGAACTCGAAATCACCGAAGCCGACGGCAAGGTTCGCATCGTCAAGGCCGATCCGCAGGCCGCTGCGCCCAGCTATGTGATCGCGCCGCCACCTGCGCGCCCGGTGGCCGTCGATCATGCACCGCCGCCCGCCCCGATCGCTGCCGAAGTCGTTGCGACCGGACACACCGTCAAGTCGCCGATGGTGGGCACCTTCTACCGCTCGTCCAGCCCTGGCGGCAAGCCGCTGGTCGACATCGGCTCCGAGGTCAAGGAGGGCGATGCGGTCTGCATCATCGAGGCGATGAAGATCATGAACGAGATCGAAGCCGACCACTCCGGTCGGATCACCCGCATCCTGTGCGAGAACGGCCAGGCGGTCGAGTACGGACAGCCCTTGTTCATCGTCGAGTGAGCTGGATGACCTGATGTTCAAGAAAATCCTGATCGCAAACAGGGGTGAGATCGCCCTGCGGATCCAGCGCGCCTGCCGCGAGCTCGGCATCCAGTCGGTGGTTGTCTATTCCGAGGCCGACCGCGACGCGAAGTACGTGAAGCTCGCCGACGAAGCCGTGTGCATCGGCCCGGCGGCTTCGAGCCAGAGCTACCTGAACATGCCGGCGATCATCTCGACGGCCGAAGTCACCGATGCCGAGGCGATCCACCCGGGCTACGGCTTCCTTTCCGAGAACGCCGATTTTGCCGAGCGCGTCGAGCGCAGCGGCTTCACCTTCATCGGCCCGACCCCGGAATGCATCCGCATGATGGGCGACAAGGTGTCGGCCAAGCAGGCGATGATCAAGTCAGGCGTTCCCTGCGTGCCGGGCAGCGAAGGCGCCCTGAGCGATGACCCGCGCGAGATCGTCAAGGCTGCGCGCGCGATCGGCTACCCGGTGATCATCAAGGCAGCAGGCGGTGGCGGTGGCCGCGGCATGCGGGTGGTGCACACCGAAGCGGCGCTGATCCACGCGGTACAGACCACGCGCTCCGAAGCCGGCGCCGCGTTCGGCAACCCGGCGGTGTACATGGAGAAGTTCCTCGAGAACCCGCGCCACATCGAAATCCAGGTGCTGGCCGACCAGCACCGCAATGCGGTGTGGCTGGGTGATCGCGACTGCTCGATGCAACGCCGGCACCAGAAGATCATCGAGGAGGCGCCGGCCCCGGGCATCCCGCGCCGTGTGATCGAGCGCATCGGCGAGCGCTGTGCCGCGGCCTGCAAGAAGATCGGCTACCGAGGCGCTGGCACCTTCGAGTTCCTCTACGAGAACGGCGAGTTCTACTTCATCGAGATGAACACCCGCGTGCAGGTCGAGCACCCGGTGACCGAATTGGTGACCGGCATCGACATCGTGCAGATGCAGATCCGCGTCGCAGCGATGGAGAAGCTGCCCTTCACCCAGCGGCAGATCGAGTGCCGTGGCCATTCGATCGAATGCCGCATCAACGCCGAAGACCCTTACAAGTTCACGCCGTCGCCCGGCCGCATCACCACCTGGCACCCACCCGGCGGCCCCGGCGTGCGGGTCGATTCGCATGCGTACACCAACTACTACGTGCCGCCGAACTACGACTCGATGATCGGCAAGATCATCGTGCACGGTGACACCCGCGAGCAGGCGCTGGCACGCATGCGCATCGCACTGTCGGAGACGGTGATCGAGGGCATCTCGACCAACATCCCGCTGCACCGCGAGCTGATGGCCGATGCGAAGTTCATCGAGGGCGGCACCAACATCCACTACCTCGAAGGGTGGATGAGCGATCGCAAGCAACGCTGACCTGGGCAGACTGACATGGTCGAGCTGTTGTTGCTGTGCCCGCAGGACGAGGCGGAAGCGGTGTCCGATGCGCTGATGGACGAGCTGGGTGCGCTGTCAGTGTCGGTGGAAGACGCCGACGCGAACACCGAGTCCGAGCGCGCCCTCTTCGGCGAGCCCGGCATGCCGGCGCCGCGCGGTGGCTGGGACCGCTCCATCGTCAAGGCACTGTTCGACTCCGACGCCGCAGCCCAGGAGGCCAGCGATGTGCTGCTGGCGCAGGAGTGGGCCTCGGCAGTGCAGTTGCAGTCGATCACTGAACTGGTCGATCAGGACTGGGTGCGGCTCACGCAGTCGCAGTTCACCCCCGTGGCCGTCACGCCGACGTTCTGGGTCGTGCCGAGCTGGCACGAAGCCCCGGCCGAAGCGCAGAAGGTGATCCAGCTCGATCCCGGCATGGCCTTCGGCACCGGCACCCACCCGACGACGCGGATGTGCCTGCGCTGGATCGCAAACCACGCCCCCGAGCGCGCCATGCGCTGGTCGCGTGTGCTCGACTACGGTTGTGGCTCGGGCATCCTGGCGATCGGCGCGGCGCTGCACGGTGCGATTGGTGTGGAGGCGGTGGACATCGATCCGGCCGCGGTGCAGGCCACCGACGACAACGCAAAGGCCAATGGTGTGGTGTTGCGCGCGGGTCTGCCCGATCTCGCCGGCGGAACGTATCCCCTGGTGCTCGCCAACATCCTCGCCACGCCCTTGAAGCTGATGGCGCCGCTGCTGTGCGGCCATGTGCATGCGAGAGGTGACCTGGTGCTGGCCGGCATCCTCGAACGGCAGGCCGATGAACTGATCGACGCCTATGCGCCCTGGCTGGCCCTTCAGGTCAGCGATGCGGAAGACGGCTGGATCCTGATGACCGCGCACCGGCCCGCCTGAGGCGGTTTTCGGCAACCCGCGTGGCATCATTCCGCGATGAATCTGGCCACCCGTTGCACCGCTTGCGGCACCATGTTCCGGGTGGTCCAGGACCAGCTGAAGGTGTCCGAGGGCTGGGTGCGCTGTGGCCGGTGTCAGGCCGTGTTCAACGCACAAGAGAACCTGTTCGATCTCGAACATGACACGCCGCCACCGTGGCAGCCACCCGCAGAGACTGCAGACGCCGCCATCGGCTCGGCATCTGCCGATGACGAGCTCGCAGTCAGCGCCGCGCTCACGCCCGAGGGCCATGACGACATCGCCGAGCCCGAACCGCTGCCAGAGGCGCATCCGGCGTGGACAGAGCCCGGTTTTTCAGCGCAGGAGGCCGCGCTGGAGCCGGCTGCTGAGCCCTTCAGCATGCCCGCGCGCGCCGAAGACGATGATGAACCCGCCGCCGAACCGGCGCCGGACACGGTCGACAGCTCGCCGATCGATGCCCCGGTGGTGGACGACCCCGCCGCCATCGCCGCCGATGACGGCGGCGATGCAGATGCCACGGCATCCTCCACGTCCACGGAGGCGTCCCCCGAAGTCACACCGGCCTTCCTGAGACAAGCCGCGCGCAACGAGCGCTGGGAACAACCCCCGGTGCGCCGGATGCTGTGGGCCCTGGTGGCGGTGTCCGTGCTGCTGCTGATCACGCAGGTGATCCACCATTTCCGGCAGGTCATTGCCGCGCAGCATCCGGGCGCGTTGCCCTGGTTGCAGGGCTTTTGTGACGTGACCGGCTGCCGTCTCGACACCCTGCAGCGCATCGCCGATGTGAGCATCGAAAACACCGCGCTGACTCAGGGTCAGGGCCCTGCGCAGTCCGCGGACGATGCCGCATCGTCGCCTGACGGTGACACGCACATCCTGCGTCTGGCGGTCACCTTGCGCAACCGCGGCCAGTGGAACATCGCCATGCCCTCGGTCGACCTGAGCCTGACCGGCTCCGATGGCGAACTGGTTGCACGGCGGTCACTGTCGCCTCGCGATTTCGGCGTCATCGACCCGCAGCTGCCACCTGGGCTGGACATGCCCTTGTCGCTGCGTTTCCGGGTGGCTGGCGGTCGCGTCAGCGGCTACACGGTCGAGGTGTTCTACCCCTGATCGTGCAGCGCGCCATGCGCCGACTTCCCCGACTTCCCATTGCCACCGCCCCACTGGAGCATCCATGCCTGCCTTGATCTGCGGCTCTCTCGCCTTCGACACCATCACCACATTCCCCGGCCGCTTTGCCGATCAGATCCTGCCCGAGCAGGTGCACATCCTGAATGTGTCTTTCCTCGTGCCCACCTTGCGGCGCGAGTTCGGCGGCTGCGCCGGCAACATCGCCTACACGCTGAACCGGCTCGGTGGCGAACCGCTGGTGCTGGCGGCGTTGGGCGGCGATGGTGGCGAATACCTGCAGCGACTGCAGTCCTGGGGTGTCAGCACCGAGCACATCGCCAGCATCGGCAACAGCTTCACCGCGCAGGCGATCATCATCACCGACAGCAGCAACAACCAGATCACCGCGTTCCATCCGGGGGCGATGCAATCGGCACAGCAAACCCCGGTACCTCGCCGCGACGACATCCGCATCGCCATCATCGCGCCCGATGGGCGCGATGCGATGCTCGAACACGCATCGCAGCTGGCCGCTGCCGGCATCCCGTTCGTCTTCGATCCAGGTCAGGGCCTGCCGATGTTCGACGGCACCGAGCTCAGACGTTTCGTGTCGCAGGCCCGCTGGGTGGCCGTCAACGATTACGAGGCACGCATGCTGTGCGATCGCACGGGCGAGAGCCTCGAGTCGCTGTCGCGCTCACACCTGGCAGGTGTTGTCGTCACGCTGGGCGCCGACGGTTGCGACGTCTGGGAGCAAGGCCAGCGCACCCATGTGCCCGGCGTGGCAGCCACCGAGGTGGTCGATCCCACCGGCTGTGGCGACGCCTTCCGTGGCGCCTTGCTGTACGGCCTGGAGCGCGGCTGGCCGCTGCGCCGCTGCGTCGAGCTGGGCAATCGCATCGGTGCGCTGAAGATCGCCTGCCGCGGCGGGCAGAACCACCTCATCGACCGCGCGCTTCTTGGGCTTTGATCGACCCTGAGCGTCGTTGCGGGCACAAAAAACCCGGCCGAAGCCGGGTTGATATGACACCGAAAGCCCGCACGATGCGGACTTTCGGATCAGGGCTTGGAGCCTGTCGGAAACGGCCACGCAGCCTGTGGGCTGAGTGATGTTTTCGCAGCGGGTGCGGCCGGTTTGGCCGCCGCAGGGGCTGGGGTAGCGGGCGCCTTTTTCGCAGCAGCCTTCTTTGCAGGGGCCTTGGGAGCGGCCTTCTTCGCAGGTGCTGCCTTCTTCGCGACCTTCTTCGCAGCGGCCTTCTTCGCAGGTGCTGCCTTCTTGGCCGGGGCCTTCTTCGCAGGTGCTGCCTTCTTCGCTGGAGCCTTCTTCGCAGGCGCAGCCTTCTTCGCCGGGGCCTTCTTGGCCGGCGCAGCCTTCTTCGCTGGAGCCTTCTTGGCCGGAGCCTTCTTGGCTGGGGCGGCCTTCTTGGCCGGAGCCTTCTTGGCTGGGGCGGCCTTCTTGGCCGGAGCCTTCTTGGCCGGAGCGGCCTTCTTCGCAGTTGCCATTACATTCTCCTTGATCAAGTTAAAGGAACACTGTTCGAACACCGGTGACCGGTCCCGAGCAGTTATTCATCACCCGAAAACTGCCCATGACGGGCGCCCCGGTGCAATGAATCGGGTATCAAACAGGAGATGCCGCTTCTGCGTCGGCCTCTTCCCGCTTGCAAATCTTGATCGTCTCACTTTCACCTTGTTCGGTGCATCGGCAAGACGCTTTTCAATCCCATGACAGTGCGCCACCAGACTGGTATTCGGTGACACGCCCTTCAAAGAAATTGGTTTCCTTCTTCAGATCGATCATTTCGCTCATCCACGGGAACGGATTCTCTTCGTTCGGGAAGAGGGCCTCCAGGCCGATTTGCGTAGCGCGCCGGTTGGCGATGTAGCGCAAATAACCTTTGAACATCGAGGCATTCATGCCGAGCACGCCACGGGGCATCGTGTCTTCAGCGTAACGATATTCCAATTCAACCGCTCGCATGAAAAGCGCCTTGATTTCAGCCTTGAACTGCGCCGTCCACAGCAGCGGATTTTCAAGTTTGATCTGGTTGATCAGGTCAATGCCGAAATTGCAGTGCATCGACTCGTCTCGCAGGATGTACTGATACTGCGTCGAAGCGCCGGTCATCCTGTTTTGTCGGCCCAGCGCCAGAATCTGGGTGAATCCAACGTAGAAAAACAGGCCTTCCATCAGGCAGGCGAAGACGATCAGCGACTTGAGCAGCTTTTGATCGTTCTCAGGCGTGCCCGTTTGGAAGTTGGGGTCCATGATCGCCTCGATGAACGGGATCAGGAACTGGTCCTTGTCCCGGATCGACTCGACCTCGTGGTAGGCGTTGAAGATTTCGCTTTCGTCCAATCCCAGCGATTCCACGATGTATTGGTAAGCGTGGGTATGGATGGCCTCTTCAAATGCCTGCCTCAGCAAAAACTGCCGGCACTCGGGGGCGGTGATGTGGCGATACGTCCCGAGCACGATGTTGTTGGCTGCCAAAGAATCTGCGGTCACGAAAAACCCGAGATTGCGCATGATGATGCGACGCTCGTCATCGGTGAGACCGTTGGGATCCTTCCAGGTCGCAATGTCACGCGACATGTTGACTTCCTGCGGCATCCAGTGGTTTGCGCAGGTGGCGAGATACTTTTCCCACGCCCATTTGTACTTGAACGGGACCAATTGGTTGACATCGGTACGGCCGTTGATGATGCGCTTGTCGGCCGCAACCACGCGATGGGTTTCAGCGGATTTGGCAGCCACTGGGTGAATGGGCTCATCAGAAATGAACGCCTGCGACGCCTGGGCGGCGAAAACATCCACCCCAGCACCTGGACTTTGAATGTCGTCAGAAATCCGCTCCTTCGCAAAGGCTGCGGGGGGCACCGACGGCGATTTAATTTCTTCTTCCCAAACCAGCATGATGGATTTCCAGTCAATATTGATTATCCGAGCGATGTCGAAAAAAACAAAGCATTACCTGTCAGACGAAGCCGCGCGCAGAACTACTCTGTTGCGCGGCTGCGTCGCTCATTCGTTCGACAACCGCTCCCGCCTTCGCTTGCGCCTGTGCGCGGGAGCGGTGGCTGCGTGCACCGCCGCGTCACTGGCACGCTTCGCAGTCGGGGTTGTCGATCGCGCAGTACTTGATGTCGGTGGCTGCGTCAGCGCTCGATGCCTGGGCCTGCTGAATCGCAGCAGCAGCCTGCGCAGAACCCGACGAGCCGCTGCTCACCGCATTGAGCTGCCCGGCCTTGATCGTCGATTTCTCGGCGTGCGTGGCGCCCAGCGTGCGCAGGTAGTAGGTGGTCTTCAGACCGCGCAGCCACGCCAGCTTGTAGGTTTCGTCGAGCTTCTTGCCCGACACGCCCGCCATGTAGATGTTCAACGACTGGGCCTGATCGATCCATTTCTGGCGACGGGCTGCGGCTTCGACCAGCCACTCGGTGTCGATCTCGAAGGCGGTCGCATACAGCAGCTTCAGGTCCTCGGGCACCCGGTCGATGCGGCGCAGCGAACCCTCGAAGTGCTTCAGGTCCATCACCATCACGTCGTCCCAGAGGCCGAGTTGTTTCAGGTCGCGCACCAGGTACTCGTTGAGCACGGTGAAGTCGCCCGAGAGGTTGTTCTTGACCGACAGATTGCCGAACGACGGCTCGATCGAAGCACTGACACCGATGATGTTGGAGATGGTGGCCGTCGGTGCGATCGCCACGCAATTGGAGTTGCGCATGCCGTGCTCGGCGATGCGGCTGCGAAGCACATTCCAGTCGAGCGAACTGCTGCGGTCGACATTGACATAGGACGAGTCGCCGCGCGCCTTGGCCAGCAGGTCCAGCGAGTCGAGTGGCAGGATGCCGCGGTCCCACAACGAGCCGCGGTAGCTGGAGTAGCGGCCACGCTCGGCGGCCAGCTCGGTCGACGCCCAGTACGCGTGGTAGCACACGGATTCCATCGAGCGGTCGGCGAAATCGACGGCCGCCTGTGACGCATAAGGCACGCGCAATTCATGCAGCGCGTCCTGGAAGCCCATGATGCCCAGCCCCACCGGACGATGGCGCAGATTGGAGTCGCGCGCCTTCTTCACCGCGTAGTAGTTGATGTCGATCACGTTGTCGAGCATGCGCATCGCGGTGGACACGGTGCGCTTCAACTTGGCCTGGTCGATCTGCTTGCCGTTCGGGCCGTCGATCAGGTGGTGCACCAGGTTCACCGAACCCAGGTTGCACACCGCGATCTCGGTCTCGCTGGTGTTGAGCGTGATCTCGGTGCACAGGTTGCTCGAATGCACCACGCCTACATGCTGCTGCGGTGAGCGCACGTTGCAGGCGTCCTTGAAAGTGATCCAGGGATGCCCGGTCTCGAACAGCATCGACAGCATCTTGCGCCACAGGTCGCGCGCCGGAATCTTCTTGTGCAGCTTGATGTCGCCTGCCGCGGCACGTGCTTCGTAGGCCACATAAGCGGACTCGAAGTCGCTGCCGAACTTGTCATGCAGATCCGGGCAGGTGCTGGGCGAGAACAGCGTCCAGTCGGTGCCGTCCATGACCCGCTTCATGAACAGGTCAGGAATCCAGTTGGCGGTGTTCATGTCGGGCGTGCGCCGACGGTCATCGCCAGTGTTCTTGCGCAGCTCGAGGAACTCCTCGATGTCGAGGTGCCAGGTTTCCAGGTAGGCACACACCGCACCCTTGCGCTTGCCGCCCTGGTTGACAGCCACCGCAGTGTCGTTGACGACCTTCAGGAATGGCACCACACCCTGGCTCTTGCCGTTGGTGCCCTTGATGTGGCTGCCGAGGGCGCGCACATTGGTCCAGTCGTTGCCCAGGCCACCGGCGAACTTGCTCAGCAGCGCGTTCTCCTTCAGCGCCTCGTAGATGCCGTCGAGGTCATCGGCCACGGTGGTCAGGTAGCAGCTGGAGAGCTGCGAGCGACGCGTCCCGGCGTTGAACAGTGTGGGCGTGCTGCTCATGAAGTCGAAGCTGGAGAGCACTTCGTAGAACTCGATCGCACGCGCCTCGCGATCGATCTCACCCAAGGCCAGACCCATCGCCACACGCATGAAGAAGGCTTGCGGCATCTCGATGCGGACTTCATCGATGTGCAGGAAATAGCGGTCGTACAGCGTCTGCAGGCCGAGGTAGTCGAACTGCATGTCGCGCTCGGCTTTCAGGGCCGCACCCAGCCGCGCCAGGTCGAACTGCAGCAGCTTGTCGTCCAGCAATTCGGCCTGCACGCCCTTCTTGATGTAGCCGCCGAAGTACTCGGCATAGCGGGTGTGCATGTCGGCTTGCTGCACCTCTTCGCCCAGGATTTCGCGGCGGATGGTGTGCAGCAGCAGGCGCGCGGTGGCGCGGGTGTAGCCCGGGTCTTTCTCGATCAGCGTGCGGGCCGCCAGGATCGACGCCTTGTGAACCTCGGCGATCGGCACGCCGTCGTACAGATTGCGGCGGGTTTCAGCAAGGATGGGCTCGGCACGGACATCGGCCCCCAGGCCTTCGCAGGCCGCCTGTACGATGGCTTGCAGATGGATCGATTCCAGCGGCACACGCTGACCGCCATCGAGTACCGTCAGCGTGGACTCGCTCACCGCGACCGGGTGCGACTGCTTGGCGCGCTCCTGCGAGCGGCGCTCGCGGTACAGCACATAGGCGCGCGCCACCTCGTGGTGCCCGCCGCGCATCAGACCAAGTTCAACCTGGTCCTGGATGTCCTCGATGTGGAAGGTGCCGCCGCCCGGGCGCGAGCGCAGCAACGCGCGCACCACCGATTCGGTCAGGCCATCGACCGTCTCGCGCACGCTGGCCGAAGCAGCACCCTGGGTGCCATGGACCGCGAGGAAGGCCTTCATCAGCGCGACGGCGATCTTGTTGGGCTCGAAAGGCACCACCGCACCATTGCGACGGATGATGTGGAAAGCCTCGTAGGCCGAGGTGGGTGCTGCGGTCGGCGTGGCCGGTGCGTCGGCGGCGTAGGCGGTGGCCCGAGGGGCAATTTGGAGTGCTTGCATGGTCAGCCTTTGGTGTGCGTAGAGGTTCGTTGCCGCGCTTCTGAATGATGTGCAGGTCAATGCCTGGGCCTGCGAAGCGGCGCGGGGGTCAGTGTGTGATGCGGGGCGGGGGTCTTCGTCGCTCGGACAGCTCCGAGCTTGTGCCCAGTCCGCTTGCGGGTGGCAGACAAGCGCAAATCATGAGCGCTTGAAGAGAGATGCGTTTCGCATCGAGACACTATATCTGGGGCCTGGGACAGCTTCAAGCGCTACCGCTAGCGTCCAGCCATGAATTTGGCATCAGCGGATCTGTGCATCTCCGCCCCCCGGCACGGGTCTCCGCGCGGCGGCGGCAGCGCGCGTGCCGCGTGGAGCCGCCTGGAGACTGCAACGTTCGCAGCGCGACCGCGTGTGCATTGATTTTCCGGCCGATCCCGAGCGCAATCGCGCGCCGATGCTTGGATGACAAAACCGCGGCACGGCAGCGCCAGCTCGATAGGCACTGTGCACGCCTCGATGCACTCACGACGACGCCATCAGCTCCTCGGGAAAATACTGTGCGGGCCAACCCAGGTCAGCGATCAGCAGGGCCCAATCGAAGCCCATGCCCGGGTCGGCCTTGCGTCCGACCGACACATGCTGATGGCCGGCCACATCGAGGCGCCGGCCGCCATGATCGAGGGCTTTCAACAGCTCACCCAACCGCGCGTACTGCACCATCTCGAACCGCTCGCCTTCCAACCCCTCGAGCTCGATGCCTATCGAAAAATCGTTGCAGTTGGTGCGTCCCCGCCACTGCGACACACCGGCGTGCCAGGCGCGCTCGCAGCAGGACACGAACTGCACGCATTCGCCGTCGCGGCGTATGAAGAAGTGGGCTGACACCCGCATGCCACGCAGCGCATCGAAATACGGGTGCGCAGACACATCGAGCTGATTGAGGAAGAACTGCTCGACCTCCGCGCCGCCGTAGACGCCTGGCGGCAGGCTGATCGAATGGACCAGGGCCAGGCTGACCTCGCAACCCTCTGGTCGCGGCCCGAAGTTCGGCGACGGGCAATGCCGCGCGCGCGCCCACCAGCCTCGCTGCCAGTCGCCCGCGAGCTCAGGGGTTGCCACGCTCGCCATCGAGGTGCGCGTCCGCGCCGTCCATCACGTGCAGCCGGGCCATCCGGTAGCGCATCTGTCGCAGGGACAGCCCGAGGCTGGCGCCCGCCGCGGTGCGGTTGAAGCGATGCTGCTCCAGCGCGCGCAGCAGCATGTCGCGCTCGATGTCATCGAGGTAGACCGCCAGATCGCTTGGCAGGCCGGGGGCTGTGTTCGCAGGCGCTGGACGAGGCGACTCGGCGGGGATGGTGGCGCTGGCAAGTGCTGGCGCTGGCGCCGACATCGCGTCTGCACCCCAGACATCGGCGAGTGCCTCACCGGGCAACGCCAGATCGCCCACATCGATGGTGTCGCCCCCCGACAAGGCCACAGCCCGGTGCAGCAGGTTCTCGAACTCGCGCACATTGCCCGGGAACGGGTGACGCGAGAGGTGCTGCAGGGCCGCAGGCGTCAAGCGCGGTACCGGCCGCATGCCGGCATCGCGGGCGATCCATTCCAGCACCCGTTCGCCGATGCTCGCCAGGTCTTCCAGCCGTTCGCGCAAAGGCGGCACGCGGATCTGAATCACGTTGAGCCGGTAGTACAGATCCTGCCGAAAACGCCCGGCCTGCACCTCGACGCCCAGGTCCTTGTGGGTGGCGCTGAGCACCCGCACGTTGACCGGCAATTCATTCACGGCGCCGACCGGTCGCACGGACCGCTCCTGCACGGCACGCAACAGCTTCGACTGCATCGACAGTGGCAACTCGCCGATCTCATCGAGGAACAGCGTGCCGCCATCGGCCGCCTGGAAGAAGCCCTCGCGGTCTTCGTTGGCACCGGTGAAGGCCCCGCGCCGGTAGCCGAAAAACTCGGCTTCCAGCAGGTGGTCCGGGATGGCACTGCAGTTGACCGCGATGAACGGCTGGGCACTGCGAACGCTGACCTCGTGGATGGCGCGCGCCACCAGTTCCTTGCCGGTGCCGGACTCGCCCTGCACCAGCACCGGCGCCATGCTGCGCGCCACCTTGTCGACCATCGCGCGCACCTGCTTCATCGCAGCCGACTGGCCGGCCATGCGGCTCAGCGCCGGGCTGGACAACGCGGCCGCAGCGGCCGGCGGCGTCGACTCGGCCGCAACCGCGTCGGCAGGTGCGCGACCCGCGGGTCTGGCTGCAGGCGGCTCGCCAGTGGGGGCCGTGCGCGCCGACGACCAACTGGCGGGCGACAGCGTCGGGCTGGTGGCCGGCCCGCGGCCCAGCGCAGAGGCCACCACCGCACGGAACTGCTTCAGATCGACCGGCTTGGTGAGGTAGTCGTAGGCACCGGCCTTCAAGGCTTCAACGGCGTTTTCGGCCGAGCCATACGCCGTGATGACGATCGCTTTCTCGCGCCGGCCTTCGCGCTCGAGGTAGGACAGCAGATCGAGCCCCGTGCCGTCGGGCAGCCGCATGTCGGTGATGACGGCGCTGTAGACCCGGTCCTGCAGATGCAGCCGGGCTTCTTCCACGCTCCCGGCGGTCTCGATCTCATAGCCCTCGCGCAGCAGCGTCAGCTCGTAGAGCGTGCGCAGGTCAGGCTCGTCATCGACGACCAGCAGGCTGAAATAGGCGGGGGCGGACATGGCGGGAACGGGTCAGGGCTTCGTCACATCACTTCGGGAACTGCAGCCCAGTCTCCGCAGGAACCCCGTTGCGACGTCGCATGGTGACGACGAAATCGTTTCGGTTCGCCTCGGTCACGGGCCGCAGCCGGTAGTCGATGCTGGCACCGTACTGCTCGCACAGCTGCCGGCAAATATACAGGCCCAGGCCCGTGCCCCGGCTGCGTGTCGAGAAGAAGGGCTCGAACAGGTAGCGCTCGACATCGTCGGGGATGATCGGGCCGTTGCTGCTGATGCTGAGCTGGACCGTGGCCTCGTCCAGCGCCAGCAGCCGCACGCGCACCGCGCCCGGCGCCGCAGTGGCGTGGCGCCGCGCGTTGTCGAGCAGATTGATCATCACCCGCCGCAGATGTTCGACATCGAAGTTGACGCCCAGCGCCTCCGCGGGCAGCTCGACCTTGAACTGGCTGCTGTCACCCAGCTCCAGCCCGGCGGCGCGGGCCCAGTCGCTGCAGATCGCACCCACTTCAGCCGTGGCATCGATGACACCGGCGTCGATCACCGTGCCGGGCGCCACCTCCATCACGTCCTCGACGATGCGCGTCAGTCGCTTGACGTTGTCGGCAACCATGCGGGTGAGCTGCTGCTGGCTCGGCGTGGTGGCGTCTTCGGCCAGCAGACCGTTGGCCTGGGCGATCGCAGCCAGCGGGTTGCGGATTTCATGCGCGATGCCCGCCGACACACGACCCATGGCAGCCAGCTTCTCCTGGCGCATGCGGGCCTGCATGCTGCGCACGTCCTCGAGCAGCAAGACGCACAGCTCCTCGGCCGAGGGTTCGTCGGCACCACGGGTGAATCGGATGCGAACACGCAGCGTGCGGGTGGTGCCCTGCTCGAATTGCAGCATCACGTCCCGCCCGGCCTCGGGCCAGACGGCCTCGTGGAAACCACGCTCAACCGTCGTCACCAACTGCTCCCAGGCCGGCACTCCGCGCAGCTGAAACGGGGCGGGGCGGCCGAGCCCACGGCGCACCAGCAGTCGCCGTGCTGCCGGGTTGGCCGCGCGCACCCGGCCGGCCCGGTCCACCACCAGCACACCATCCTGCATTTCCTCGATGACCAGGCGGTTCAGCTGCACCTGTTGCCGCGCCAGTTCCATGCTGTCGCGGGCCGTGAGTTCCTCGCGGGCGAGGCGGCTGGCCAGTTCGCCCGCCAGCACCGTGATGACAAACAAGCCACTGCCCGCCAGACCCGCCTGCGTCATCAGGTTGGCGGCGTCACCGCCAGCCATCACGCCCAGCCACGCATTGCCGAGCAGCAGCAAGGCCACGCCGGCGGCGGTGGCCAGCGCCTGCAGTCGCCGCGTCAGCACCCCGGCCGTCAGCACCGGCAGCACCAGCAGGGCAGCGAAGTTCAGCCCGCCGGAGGGCGTCAGCACATGCAGCGCGGCGAAACAGATGATGTCCACACCGATGCAGGCCAGCCACGTCAGGCGCCCGAGCCGCGGCGACTCGGCGTGCTCGTCGGCCACGCCGGTGCCGGGCCACAACCACAGGCCGATCGCCAAGACGGCGTACGAGACGCCGATCGACGCCACGACCACACTGGGACGCGCACCAAACAGCCCCGCCGCTGCCAGCGTGGCGACCAGTGCCACACCAAGCGCTGCCCGTGCGCTCAAGAACGCGCGGTAGATCCGATGAAACGCGGAGACATCGCCCACCCGGCCCGACAGACCGGGCTGCGACAGCAGCCTCGCCTCCAGCGCCGAGTCGACCTCGGCGTGACGCGTCGCGTCGTCGCGCCCCTCGTCACGAAGACCGTCGCCAGCGGTCAGCGAGTCGGGGTCGGCAGAGAACGCCCCGAACCATGACTCGTCAGTGCGTGTTCCGCGGGCGCGCCGGCGGCGGTCGTTCTTGCGACGGTCAAGGGGTGGCCGGGCTGCTTCGACCATCGCGACGAGCGTCAGTGCGGCCCGGCGCTGTCGTGCGCAATGCGATGGGCGTCGCCGCAGAACCAGCCTGCGTCACCCGAGATCGCCTCGCTTTGCGGCAGATGCAGGCCGCAGTGAATGCAAGCCACCACGTTCTCCTGGCCCGCCTGCGCGTCGGCTGTCGCGGTGCCGGGTGGCTTCGGTGGCGCACCGGGCAAGTCACGCCGACGACTGCCACGGAACAACCACACCCCCACGAAAAGCAGCGCCAGCAGGAGAAAGAATTTCATCGGAGAGCCGTCTCGGTCATGGCACCTCGGGCGGCCGATGCAACAACACTTCAGCGACGAAGTGCGAGCCGACATACGCCAACAACAGCAGCGCCGCCCCGACGTAAACCCAGCGGGTTGCCTGAGGCCCGCGCCAGCCGAAACGCCGGCGGCCTGCCAGCAACCCGGCGTAGACCAGCCAGCCCAGCACCGAGAACACCACCTTGTGATCCCAGCGCCACGGATTGGCAAACAGCCAGCCGAGAAAAATGGCGAGCGACAAGACCACGAAACCGGCCGAGACGAAACGGAAGGTCAGTCGCTCCAGCCGCATGAGCGGCAGACCCATCGGTGGCCCGCCGGTGGGAAGCGCTTCGGGCGCCCCCGCGGTGGCGAGTCGGCCCGGCTGCAGGTTCTGCCGCATCTGCCGATCGGCACGGCTCATCATCGCCGCGTGCAACACCGCAGCACCGAAGAGGCCGTAGGAAGCGATCCCCAGCACCCAGTGGATCGGCGCCCAGGGAGAGCCCGCCTGAGGCCGCAACTGGCCAGGAAAGCTGTGCCAGCACCACGGCGAAAGCACCCAGCAAGGCCAGCGTCCGCCGCACACCGCGGATCGGCAGGAAGCGGCTCTCGACGACGTAGACCGTGATCACCAACCACAGCGTCACCGACAAGGCGGGCGCAAAGCCGAATCGCGCACCCTCGATGCCGGTGCCGAAGCCCGAGGTGTCGATCACGATCGCCACGGCGTGCAGCACCCAGCCGGTCAGCAAATACATGCGCAGGCCGCCCGGCGCACTCTCCGGCACCGTGGCCGCGCGACCGTAGGCCAGCAATGCCATCAGGCTGACCAAGGCCAGCAGCGCGGGAAACGACGCCGGAATCATTGGAGGGCCTTCGAAGATAGACTCATCTTCAAAGTGTACTTTCGCGCCGCGCCCGCACGGCAGCGCTTCTCCGACCATGGCTTCCACCCTCACCGACCGCCTGAGTCGCGCCGTCAAGACGATGCGCGGCCAGGCCCGCATCACCGAATCGAACGTGCAGGAGATGCTGCGCGAAGTGCGCATGGCGCTGCTCGAAGCCGACGTGGCGCTGCCAGTGGTGCGCGACTTCATTGCGCGGGTGAAGGACAAGGCACTTGGCACCGAAGTGGTCGGCTCCCTCAACCCGGGCCAGGCGCTGGTGGGCATCGTCAACCGCGAACTCGCCTCGACGATGGGCGAAGGGGTCTCCGACATCAACCTGACGGTGCAGCCCCCCGCGGTGATCCTGATGGCCGGCCTGCAGGGCGCGGGCAAGACCACCACCACCGCCAAGCTCGCCAAGCACCTGATCGAAAAGCGCAAGAAGAAGGTGCTGACGGTGTCGGCCGACGTCTACCGACCAGCCGCGATCGAGCAGTTGAAGACCGTGACGAAGCAAGCTGGTGCCGAGTGGTTTCCGTCCACCGCCACCGACAAACCCATAGCCATCGCGAACGCCGCGCTCGACTACGCGCGCAAGCACTACTTCGACGTGCTGCTGGTCGACACCGCCGGCCGGCTCGCCATCGACGAAGCGCTGATGGCCGAGATCAGCGCCCTGCATGCGGCGCTGAAACCGATCGAGACGCTGTTCGTCGTCGACGCGATGCAGGGGCAAGACGCGATCAACACCGCGAAGGCGTTCAAGGAAGCGCTGCCGCTGACCGGCATCGTGCTGACCAAGATGGACGGCGATTCACGCGGTGGCGCTGCGCTGTCGGTGCGACAGATCACCGGCGCACCGATCAAGTTCGCCGGTGTCAGCGAGAAGATCGACGGACTCGAAGTCTTCGACGCCGAGCGGCATGCCGGGCGCATCCTCGGCATGGGCGACATCGTGGCCCTGGTCGAGCAGGTCACGCAGGGCGTCGACATCGCCGCAGCGCAGAAACTCGCCGACAAGGTCAAATCAGGTGACGCGTTTGATCTGAACGACTTCCTGCAGCAGATCTCGCAGATGAAGAAGATGGGTGGCCTGGCCGGGCTGATGGACAAGCTGCCCTCGCAGATGACCGCCAAGGCCGGCAATGTCGACATGGACAAGGCCGAACGCGACGTGCGCCGCATGGAAGGCATCATCTGCTCGATGACGCCGCTGGAGCGCCGCAAGCCCGAGCTGCTGAAGGCCACCCGCAAACGCCGTGTGGCCGCCGGTGCCGGCGTTCAGGTGCAGGACGTCAACCGCATGCTCAACCAGTTCGAGCAGATGCGCGACATGATGAAGAAGATGCGCGGCGGCGGCATGATGAAGATGATGAAGCGGCTCGGCGGCATGAAGGGCATGGGCGGCATGCGGTAGGTCGCCTGCCGAGACGCCCTCAGCCGAGCAAGGCCGTCGCGAACTCGCGCGCGTCGAAGGTTTCCAGGTCTTCGAGCTGTTCGCCGACGCCGACGAAATAGACAGGCACCGGGCCTGTCGCACCGTTCACACCCGCGCCGCGCTCTCGCGCCCACAGCGCAATCGCAGCGAGCACGCCGCCCTTGGCCGTGCCGTCGAGCTTGGTGACGATCAGTCCCGTCAGTTGCAAGGTCTCGTCGAACGCTTTGACCTGGGCTAACGCGTTCTGCCCGGTGTTGCCATCGACCACCAACAGCACTTCGTGTGGTGCGCCGGCCTGAGCCTTGCCGATCACGCGCTTGACCTTGCGCAACTCTTCCATCAAGTGCAGTTGCGTCGGCAGCCGGCCCGCGGTGTCGGCGATCACCACATCACAGCCGCGCGCCTTGCCGGCGGTCACCGCATCGAAGGTCACTGACGAGGGGTCGCCACCGTCCTGGCTGACGATCTCAACACCGTTGCGCCCCGCCCAGACGGCAAGCTGCTCCTTCGCGGCCGCGCGGAAGGTATCGGCCGCAGCCAGCAACACCTTCTGTCCGCTCTCGGCGAGATGGCGCGTCAGCTTGCCGATGCTCGTCGTCTTGCCCGCGCCATTGACACCGACGACCATGATCACCGTGGGCGTGTGCTCGCCGACAGTGAGCGGGCGCTGCAGCGGCTGCAACAGGTCGGTGATCGCTTCGGCCAACAAGGCCTTGACGGCAGAGGGCTCGGTGACACGGCCTTCCTTGACGCGCCGCTTCAGGTCGGCCAGCAGGTACTCGGTGGCCTTGACACCCGCATCGGCCATCAACAGCGCGGATTCCAGGTCTTCGTACAGCGCGTCATCGATCTGCGTGCCCGTGAAGACCTGCGCGATGCCGGAACCGGTCTTGCGCAGTCCAGCGCGCAGCCGGCCCAGCCAGCTCTTGCGCTCAGCGCCAGGCGCTGCGGCGGGCGCAGCCGTCGGGATGGCCGTGTCGGGCGAGGGTTCCGCCGTGGCGGCCGAAGCCACCAACGTGGGCGCGACCGAGGGTGTCTTCTTCTTGAAAAAGCTGAACATGCGTGAGGCGTCGTACGAGCGCGAGTGAAGCGCAGAGATGAACCCAATCAGAGTCGCCCACCAGGCCAGCCAGGTCCTCTCCGTGACCGCTCGGGGCCAGCTATAATCGTGGGCTTGGGGCGCTTTAGCTCAGTCGGTTAGAGCGACGGAATCATAATCCGCAGGTCCGGGGTTCGAATCCCTGAAGCGCCACCATCCAGCCTCTGGCGACAGGTCAATGACCTGCAAGAGTTTCAAGCCACGAGATGCCATCGGGTCGCTGTCTGCACCCGAGAGTTGCACCGGCAATTCAGCTGAATCAACCCCTATCCTGTGCTGGCCTGCCGCGAGTTGCGCGGATCGCATGCGCTCGGGCCGAGCGTTTGATCCGCCGGACGATTGCCAGTCATCGCGACCATGCACCTCGCCCCTGAGCAGTCCGCTCAGGCCGCGGTCAAGCGGCATGGGCACTCAGGCCGCGCTTGCCTTCATGTCGATCCGATACGCGTCTGGCGAAACGCAGAGATGGCGCCTCGATGACGTGCCAACTCAATGCTCCTGCGGCGATCGACAATGGCAAAGTCAACACGAGGCTGGGGTATGACTCAAGCTCTGGAAGTGAGTGAGCCACGCACTGCTGAATAACCCATCCGTATATATAAATCCCAAATGAATAGTCCCCAGACAATTTGAGTCGCCGCAGGAATTCAGCACTGCCGAGCACCAGCACAGTGTTGATCAAAAATAAATATGCGGCAAATACCCCGAACGCCGTAGATCGAAAAAACAAAGACACCATCAAAGCGACGATGGAAATCCTCCAGTCGATGCGAATATGGCTGCGGTTCACATAAAACATGATCCCCAACGAAAATATCAGTGGCAGCCTCAGCTTGAGGTCTTCTGATACTCGAAAAATTTTGAGGGCATCAGGATAGAAGACAGCCAAAGCCGCCAGCATCAAAGCCAGCGCAACGCTCCACCCGACTCGCTTGAATCCACCCAGCACGCCGAACAAAAAAACCATCGCGTAGCAACGGACCTCCACCGGCAGCGTCCACAACGAACCGTTGATCGACGACTCGTAGTGATTGAGCTCAAACACTCCAGGCAACCTGTTGAAAAGCTTCTGAAGCTGTATGTTTTTAAGGATGTAACGTCCCACGTCGCCAGAACCAAAGTACTCCACCGTCGATTTTGAGGTGACCACAGCCCCGACCAGCAGGGCTGTGATGGCCAGACATACTGCCAAGCCGGGCAAAATTCTTGCGGCGCGCATGAGCACAAATCGCAGCAGGCTGCGAGACTGGCAAAAACTCGCCGCAACAAATATGCCGCTGAGAAAGAAAAATGCATCTACAGCAACCGAGCCTGAATAAGTGAACTCGAAGACCTGCCCGATCGGATCTTGCCAACCACCCGTCGGGTGCAATGAAAAAGAGTGCCCGAGAATCACTGAAGCAGCCGCCAGCATGCGAATCAAGTCGAAATTGTTTCTGTCGCGCTGCAAAATTGATTCGAGCGTCAGTGGCATCACCGAAGGCTTCCTTTACCCAGTCAAACTAAATTAGTTCGGATGTAAGCCTTCAAATTCTGGCACGCGGCATTCTGTTCGCCGCAAGGATGTGCCTCGGATACACTTGGGCGCGCCGTGAGGCAGCCTGTTGCGCAGTCGCCAATGGCCGTTTTCAGTGCCCACCGGCCAGCCCTGCCGAAGTGATGGGTAGGCCTGATTGAAGTGCCACCAGATTTCTGTGGTCTTCTTCCACGGCCTTCAGGCCAGGGTCGTTTTTACTTCTGCCACGCGAGCCTGCCCTTTGGCTCGCCTAGCCACCGACAGCCACTGAATTCCGCCATGCACCGCCGTCTCGTTCTGTTGACTGCCCTCACCGTCGCCATCGCAACACCGGTGTGTTCACAGGAACTGGCCCGGGAGTTTCCGCTGACGGCGCTGCGTGGCAAGGTGGATTTCACCGGACCACCCGCAGTGGTTCTCAATGGCGCGCCGTCCAGGCTGGCACCGGGAGCTCGGCTGCATGGCACCGATAACCTGCTGGTGCTGCCCACCACGTTGACGGGCAGCAGCCATACCGTTCACTACACGCTCGAAGACACGACGGGGATGATCAAGGAGCTGTGGATCCTGCGTGAAGCTGAACGCAAGAACAAGCCGTGGCCCAAAACGGTCGAAGAGCGACAGGCCTGGAACTTCAATCCCGCCACCCAGACCTGGACCAAGCCATGAGCGCGCCCACTGTCGCCAAGAAGGTCTTCGTCAAGACCTTCGGCTGCCAGATGAACGAGTACGACTCGGACAAGATGGTCGATGTGCTGCGCGAGGCACAAGGCTACGAGCCGACCGCAGACGTCGAGCAGGCCGACCTGATCCTGTTCAACACCTGCTCGGTGCGCGAAAAGGCACAGGAGAAGGTGTTCAGTGATCTCGGGCGTGTCAAACACCTGAAAGCCAAGGGCGTGCTGATTGGCGTCGGGGGCTGCGTGGCCAGCCAGGAAGGTGCGGCCATCATCGAACGCGCGCCCTATGTGGACGTGGTGTTCGGGCCGCAGACGCTTCATCGTCTGCCTGACCTGCTGAACCAGCGTGCCGACCAACAGCGCGCGCAGGTCGACATCAGTTTCCCCGAGATCGAGAAATTCGATCACCTGCCGCCAGCGCGCGTCGACGGCGGAAGCGCCTTCGTGTCGATCATGGAAGGCTGCTCGAAGTACTGCAGCTACTGCGTGGTGCCGTACACCCGGGGCGAAGAGGTGTCGCGGCCGTTCGACGATGTGCTGGTCGAAGTGGCCGGGTTGGTCGACCAGGGCGTCAAGGAGATCACGCTGCTGGGCCAGAACGTCAACGCCTACCGCGGTGCGATGGGCTCTGGCAGCGAGATTGCCGACTTCGCCTTGCTGATCGAGTATGTCGCCGAGATCCCCGGCATCGAACGCATTCGCTACACCACCAGCCACCCCAACGAGTTCACGCAGCGGCTGATCGATGTTTATGCCAAGGTGCCTCAACTCGTCGACCACCTGCACCTGCCCGTGCAGCATGGCAGCGACCGCATCCTGATGGCGATGAAGCGCGGCTACACCGCGATGGAATACAAGAGCACGGTGCGCAAGCTGCGTGCAGTGCGGCCGAAGCTGAGCTTGTCCAGCGACTTCATCGTCGGCTTCCCCGGCGAGACCGAGGACGACTTCGCCAAGATGATGAAGCTGATCGACGACGTCGGCTTCGACACCAGCTTCAGCTTCGTCTACAGCCCACGGCCCGGCACGCCGGCGGCGAACCTCCACGACGACACACCACAGACCGTCAAACTGCAACGGCTGCAGCACCTGCAGGCGGCGATCGAAGCCAACGCGCAGCGCATCAGCCAGGCGATGGTGGGCAGCCGTCAGCGCATCCTGGTCGAAGGACCGTCGCGCAAGGATCCCGGCGAGCTGATGGGCCGGACAGTGTGCAACCGCAAGGTGAACTTCAAGGGTGCTCCGCGCCTGATCGGCACCCTGATCGACGTGACCGTGACGCAGGCCAATCCGAACTCGCTGCGCGGTGTGGCCGTCGTGGCCTGACTCTTGGGACAGAGCCGCTCAGCGACCTCGCAAGCGCCACCACAGGCTGGCCGCGCAGGCCAGCACCATCGCAGCGTAGGTGACCATCTTGCCGTCGTGACCCGTGATCACCAAGCCGGCGACACAGGCCAGCAGGCTGGCAGCCGCCGCTGAACACCCCAGATGAAACCAAGGTGTGGTGCGCAGCGCACTTCGCCACAGCCACTTCGTGGCTGCGGCACTGATCGCACCCAGCAACAGCGCAGGTGCAGCAAAATCGGCGATGTGCCAGAAAAGATCAAGAAAGTTCATGTTGCGGCCGGTTTGTCGCCCCGCACCACCGCGTCTCGGGTGTTGCAGGATGGGCATGGACTGCGAATTGCTGTAAATTTTGCCTGACACATATGAGCGTCTTCACTCTCGGACTGAACCACGCCACCGCGCCGCTCGACCTGCGTGGACGGTTCGCATTTTCCGCTGAGCAATTGGCGCCCACGCTGCGCGCTTTCCGCCAACGATTGCAACGCGCCCCTGAAGCCGCACTGGTCTCCACCTGCAACCGCACCGAGCTCTATGTCGGTGCCGATGCTGGGCTGGTGGCACCCGCTTTCGACTGGCTGGCTGAGGTGGGCGGCATGTCCAGCGCGGCGCTGCGCGAGCATGCGTACGTGCTGGAAAACGAGTCCGCGGCGCGCCACGCTTTCCGCGTCGCCAGCGGGCTCGACTCGATGGTACTTGGTGAGCCACAGATCCTCGGCCAGATGAAACAGGCGGTGCGGGAAGCCGACACCGCCGGTACGCTGGGGACCACGCTGCATCAGATGTTCCAGCGCTCGTTTGCTGTTGCCAAAGAAGTGCGCAGCTCGACCGAGATCGGTTCGCATTCGATCAGCATGGCCGCAGCCTCGGTCAGACTGGCCTCGCAGCTATTCGAGGACCTGAGCGAGCTGAAGGTGCTGTTCGTGGGTGCCGGCGAGATGATCGAACTGGTCGCCACGCACTTCGCCGCGAAGAAGCCCCGCGCCATGGCACTGGCCAACCGCACCCGCGAGCGCGGTGAAAAACTTGCCAGCAAGTTCAACGCCGAGGTGCTGCCGCTCGCTGATCTGCCGCAGCGCCTGGCCGAATTCGATGTGGTGATCTCGTGCACTGCCAGCACCCTGCCGATCATCGGCCTCGGTGCGGTCGAGCGGGCGCTGAAGGCGCGCAGGCGCCGGCCGATCTTCATGGTCGACCTCGCTGTGCCACGGGACATCGAGCCCGAAGTCAGCCGCCTTTCCGACGTCTACCTCTACACCGTCGACGACTTGTCCACGCTGGTCCAGATCGCCGGCGAGAAGCGTCAGGCAGCGGTGCAGCAGGCCGAAGCCATCATCGAAACGGGTGTCCAGGGGTTCGTCAGCTGGCTCGACCAGCGTGGCACGGTTCCTCTGATCCAGGCGCTGAATGCGCAGGCCGACGAATGGCGCGCCAGCGAGATCGCGCGCGCACGCAAGCTGCTCGCCAAGGGCGAGAGCATCGATGCGGTGCTCGAATCGATGTCGCGCGGACTGACTCAGAAGATGCTGCACGGGGCGATGGTCGAGTTGAACGCCAGTGACAGCGGACAGCGTGCCGAATTGACACACACCGTGTCACGCTTGTTTTTGCGCAACGGCCCGGCCACGAGCAAGGTCGAAGCGCCATCACCCGCGCCAGGCCGCGACACAGACGCCTTCTTGTAGACAGCCCGGCGTCGAAGCCGGCGATGTGCGTCGCGCCCCCCGATGCGGGACGCAACGCTGGCCGCGACGATCAGCCAGCGTTTTCCCAAAACCCCGATGAAAGCCTCTCTTCGACAGCAGCTCGAACGCCTGGTCTTGCGGCTCAATGAGTTGCAAGCCACGCTGAACGACCCGGCACTGTCGAACAACATGCAGCGCTTTCGGGCGGTAAACCGCGAGTACGCCGAAGTGGGCGGCGTGGTCGACCTGTTTCGTCAGTACGAATCCCGTGAAAACGATGCCGCGGCTGCCCAAGCCATTCTCGAGCGTGCCGATGATGATCCGGAGATGGCCGGGTTTGCGCGCGAAGAACTCGCCACCGCGGCGCTCGACCTCGACCGGCTGCACCAGGCCCTGCAGACAGCGCTGCTGCCACGCGACCCCGACGACACACGCAATGCCTTCATCGAGGTTCGCGTTGGCACCGGCGGCGACGAGTCGGCGCTGTTCGCCGCCGACATTGCACGCATGTACCTGCGTCACGCCGAGCGACAGGGCTGGCGTTCGGAGGTGATGTCAGAAAGCGTGTCTGATCTCGGCGGCTACAAGGAAGTGGTGATCCGCGTCGAGGGCGATGGGGTGTACGGGCACTTGAAATTCGAGTCTGGTGGACACCGGGTGCAGCGGGTGCCGGTCACGGAAACACAAGGCCGCATTCATACCAGCGCGTGCACGGTCGCCGTGCTGCCGGAACCTGACGAAGCCGAAGAGGTTCAGCTCAACCCGGCCGACCTGCGCATCGACACCTTCCGCGCCAGCGGCGCTGGCGGCCAGCACGTCAACAAGACCGACAGCGCGATCCGCATCACCCATCTGCCGACCGGCCTGGTGGCCGAATGCCAGGACGATCGCTCGCAGCACCGCAACAAGGCCAAAGCGATGGCGGTGTTGGCGGCGCGCCTTCGTGACAAGGATCGGCAGGAACGCGCCGCCAAAGACGCCGCGACACGCCGGGGCCTGATCGGCAGCGGCGACCGCAGCGACCGCATCCGCACCTACAACTTCCCGCAGGGGCGGCTGACGGATCACCGCATCAACCTGACGCTGTACAAGCTGCAGGCCATCATCGACGGCGATCTTGACGAAGTCATCGCGGCCTTGCAGGCCGCCAGCGCGTCGGAACAACTGGCCTTGCTGGAAAGTGGCGGCGGATGAAGGCCGGTGCAGCGCCGGTCGGTCCCGGGCGCGCCGAGATGACGGTCGCCCAGGCACTGGCTGAGGCCCAGAGGGCCAGCGTGGATCGGCTGGACGCTCAGCTGATGCTGGCCCATCTGCTGCAGCACCCGAGAAGCTGGTTGATCGCACACGACGACGAGCCGCTCGGCGCACAGCATTCGAGTCGCTATCTGCAGTGGCTGGAACGACGCGGTGCCGGCGAGCCGTTGGCCTATCTGCTGGGGCAGGCGGAGTTCTGCGGGCTCACACTGCAGGTCGGGCCGGAGGTGCTGATTCCGAGGCCAGAAACCGAACTGCTGGTCGATTGGGGTGTGGAGGTGCTCGCCACGTGGGCCGGGCCGGCCACCCCAGCCCGTGTGATCGACCTGGGCTGTGGCAGCGGCGCGATCGCGCTGGCGATTCGACACCGGCACCCGGCAGCAGCCGTGACGGCGGTGGATGCCAGCGCACCCGCGCTGGACATCGCGCGTCGCAACGCCGAGGCGCTGGGCTTGCCGATCACGTGGGCCCTCGGCGACTGGTGGTCGGCCGTGGCCGGACAGCGCTTTCACCTCGCGCTGGCCAACCCGCCTTATGTGGCTCCCGGCGATCCCCATTTGCAGGCCCTGCGCCACGAACCGCAAAGCGCTTTGGTCGCTCCCGACAACGGCATGGCCGATCTGCGTCGGCTGATCGACATGGCGCCCGAATCACTGCACCCGGGCGGCTGGCTGCTGCTGGAACATGGGCACGACCAAGGTCTGCCGGTGCGCGAGCGCCTGCAGCAGGTGGGCTTCAGCCAGGTGGAAACGCGCTGCGATCTGGCAGGGCTGGAACGCTGCACCGGCGGGCGATTCGGATGATTTGGATGCGCGCGCCCCGAGGCGTCGCGCAGGCGCCACAGTCCACCGCAGCGTTGCCTACCGGTTGCCCGTGACATGTGCGAGATTGCGCAACAGCGACCCGCACGCCGACTGCGCAAGCCGTAGGATGCTCTCGACGCTTTCGATTTCGTCGACTTGGGGAGCACCGACATGCGCATCCGATCCGGCCACATCGTCATTGCCACATGGATGGTCACGAGCTTGCCCGCCTGGGCCGTCGACGGTCCGGGACTGCGGGCCACCGACTCGAGCTGGTTCCATGGCCGATGGCAGGCTCGCATCGAGCTGAATCAGGGGCTGAGCGGGCGGCACCAGCTTGACCGCTACAACCTCGCAGCCGACGCCAACCGCAGCGCGCTGCGCAGACTCTCTGTGTTGCGCGACTACTACTTCAACTGGGGTGACGACACGGCAACCGTGCCCGCTGCTTCAGGCGGATTGCGCGCAACCGGCGGGCTGGTGGTCACTTCGCGCAGCGCCACGACCTTGTCGCCCTCCCGGCGTGGCGCTGCTTCGGGAGCGTCGCTGCAGGGACTGACAGGACGCACCACCGGAGGGGGATGGTCGGACCCGAACAACGATCTCGTCTCGGTCCCGTACGTCGGCGTGGGCTACACCGATCGACCCGCCAGCACTGGCTGGGGCTTCCGCGCCGATTTGGGGCTGATGGCACTGCGACCCCAGTCAGCCGTCAAGTTCGGCAGCGCACTGTCGGGCTCGCAAGGCCTGGACGATCTGTTGCGCGATCTGCGGCTGTCGCCCTTGATCCAAATCGGCGTGTCCTACTCGTTCTGAGCACGGCACAAACGTCCGGGCTCGGGCAACAGGTACAGGTTCTCGTGTAACCTCGCCGCCAGAATATGAGTCTTTGAGGAGCGATACCGTGAGCGACGTCAACAAGAGAATCGACGATCTCGTCAAAGGGAACGACGTGGTTCTGTTCATGAAGGGAACTGCTCAATTCCCGATGTGCGGCTTTTCCGGGCGCGCAATCCAGATCTTGAAAGCCTGTGGCGCCACCGCAGTAACCACGGTGAACGTGCTGGAGGATGAGGAGATTCGCCAGGGCATCAAAGGCTACTCCAACTGGCCGACCATTCCACAGCTCTACGTCAAGGGTGAATTCGTCGGGGGCTCGGACATCATGGCCGAGATGTTCGAAGCGGGCGAACTGGCACCCTTGCTCAAAGGCTGACCACCGACCACCACGCGGCCCGCGTTGCCCATGATCGCGACCGCAGGTCAGCGACCTCGGTTGGTGGTTGGTGTGTCAGGCGCCACCGGCGCGGTTTACGCTGTGCGCCTGTTGGAACGCTGCCGCTCGATCGGTTGTGAAACCCACCTGGTCGCCACGCCGGCCGGCGTGCTGAACGTCCACCACGAACTCGGACTGGACCGCCACGCGCTGGAGCGTCTGGCGGACGTGGCCTACAGCCCCGCCGATGTCGGCGCTGCCATCGCCAGTGGATCGTTCGCCACGCAGGCGATGATCGTCACGCCCTGCTCGATGAAGACATTGGCCGCTGTGGCCCATGGGCTGTCAGACAACCTGCTGACTCGTGCCGCAGACGTCACACTGAAGGAAAGGCGTCGGCTGGTGCTGATGGTGCGTGAAACACCGTTCAACCTGGCGCACCTGCGCAACATGACCGCGGTGACCGAAATGGGGGGCATCGTCTTTCCGCCGCTGCCCGCCTTCTATCTGAAGCCGAAGTCCATCGACGAGCTGGTCGACGACACCGTCGAGCGGGTGCTGGCGCTGATCGGCATCGATGCCGCGGCGCCACGCGCCTGGGCCGGACTTTGATCGGCCCCTTTCAGGCCACCCTCACGTCCCACTGCCTGCGGGCACCGAACACCATGCTGGGGTACTCAGCGCGACCGCGGCTGCCGTTGTAGCGGCCAAGCGCCAAGAACTGATCGCCGCGTTCGGTGTCGAGGTAATGACGAAGGATCACGCAGCCGAAGCGCAGGTTGGTCTGCATGTGGAACAGTCGACTGACATCGCCGTCACCGATCAGGCGCGCCCAGAACGGCATCACCTGCATGTAGCCACGAGCCCCGACTCGGCTGATGGCGTACTTTCGAAAACCGCTTTCGACCTGGATCAGCGCCAGCACCAGTGACGGATCCAGGCCTTTGCGCTTGCTCTCGTACCAGACGGTCTGCAGAAACTCGACGCGGGTGTCGTCGTGCGGCTTGCGCGCCTTGAGGCGATCACTCGCCGCGCTCAGCCAACGCAGGTAGGCGAGACGCTGCTCCGTGGTGTCGAAGGTGGGCGTGGGCGGTGCGGCGTCACGCACCGCGGCGGACAATGCCGAACGAACGGCATCGGCCAAGGGCTCTTCGACCTGTCCACCGGCATGCGCCGCGTGCCACGGTACCGCGCTGGCGACACCCGCGAGCAGGACACGACGGCGCGCGATCGTCATGGCGCGAGCTTGCCCTTCAACAGCGCCACCACGTCGTCGAGGCGTACCGCCGTGGAACCCGCGTCTTGCCGCGCCTGGTATTCGACGTTGCCCTCCTTCAGGCTGCGCTCGCCGATGGCGACTCGATGCGGCACACCGATCAGTTCCCAGTCGGCGAACATGGCGCCTGGACGCTCGCCGCGATCGTCGAGGATCACATCGATGCCCGCCTGCTCCAGCGATGCATACAGGTTCTGGGCGGCGGCCTTCACCTCGGGAAATCGGTCGTAGCCGACCGGGCAGATCACCACGGCGAACGGTGCGATGGCCGCCGGCCAGATCATCCCGCGCTCATCGTGACGTTGCTCAACGGCGGCGCCCAGGATACGGGTGACGCCGATGCCATAGCAGCCCATCTCCATCAAACGCGGTTTGCCACCTTCGTCGAGGTAGGTCGCTTTCATGGCCTCGCTGTATTTCGTACCCAGGAAAAACACATGGCCGACCTCGATGCCACGCTGGATCGACAGCACGCCCTGCCCGTCTGGCGACGGGTCGCCGGCAACGACATTGCGCAAATCAGCGACCAGGTCTGGCTCTGGCAGATCGCGGGCCCAATTCACGCCGGTCAGGTGAAAGTCCTCCTCGTTGGCGCCGCAGACGAAGTCGCTCATCGCCGCCACGGTGCGATCGGCGACGACCTTGACAGCACCTGTCACGCCCACCGGGCCCAGATAACCAGGCTTGCAGCCAAAGTGCTCGACGATCTCAGCCGCGGTGGCAAAGCGATGTCCGGCCTTCAAGCCAGGCAACTTGCCCGCCTTGACCTCATTCAGGCTGTGGTCGCCGCGCACCAGCAGCAACCAGATCGTGGTGCGCGTGCCAGCCTCATTGGGCAGTTGCTCGTCGGTGGCGAGCACCAGCGACTTCACCGTCGAGGACAGCGGAACGCCGAGCAAGGCGGAAACGTCTTCGCACGTCGACTTGCGCGGTGTGGCGGTCTTGGCCATGGGTTGTGCGGCAGCACTACGCTGTGCGATCAGTGGCAGCGCTTCGGCCAGTTCGACATTGGCCGCGTAGCTGGACGTTGCACAGTAGGCCAGCGCGTCTTCACCCGTGTCGGCAATCACCTGGAACTCATGCGAGCGATCACCGCCGATGGCGCCGGTATCGGCGGCCACGGCACGGTAGGTCAGCCCCAGCCGCTCGAAGATGCGCTGATACGCGGCGTACATCGCGTCGTAACTCTTGCCCGCCGACTCGACGTCGCGGTCGAAGGAGTACGCGTCCTTCATCGTGAATTCACGACCCCGCATCACCCCGAACCGCGGCCGGCGCTCGTCGCGGAACTTGGTCTGGATGTGATAGAAGTTTTTGGGCAGGGCACGATAACTGCGCAGTTCCTGGCGAGCGATGTCAGTGATCACTTCTTCGCTGGTTGGCTGAATGATGAAGTCTCGGTCGTGGCGATCCTTCACCCGCATCAACTCGGCACCCATCTTATCGAAGCGCCCCGTTTCCTGCCAGAGCTCAGCCGGCTGAACCAGCGGCATCAACAACTCGATCGCGCCGGCACGGTTCATTTCCTCACGCACGATGGCCTCCACCTTGCGAATCACCCGCAGCCCCATCGGCATGTAGCTGTAGATACCAGCGCTCAGGCGCTTGATGAAACCCGCGCGAAGCATCAGTTTGTGACTGACCACTTCGGCATCAGCGGGCGCCTCCCTGAGGGTGGAAATGAAGAACTGGGACGCTTTCATCAGCAGGGCCGCATGGGCTGTAGGAAAAAAGGAAGGGGTCGCAGCGCGACAAGTCTGGCGTTAAGCACGATGCAGACGAGGAGTTTGCATATTGCCGGCGCGGTGCAATAATCAAATCAATTACAGATTTGGGGTTCATTATGCTCGACCGTGAGGGGTTCAGACCCAACGTCGGCATCGTCCTGCTCAATCAGAGGAACCAGGTGTTTTGGGGCAAACGGCTCCGAACACACTCATGGCAGTTCCCGCAGGGAGGAATCAAACACGGTGAAACGCCCGAGCAGGCGATGTACCGCGAGCTCCACGAGGAGGTGGGGCTGACAACGGAACATGTGCGCATCCTTGCCCGCACGCGGGATTGGTTGCGCTACGAGGTTCCAGACAGGTTCATCCGCCGCGAGGCCCGAGGTCATTACCGCGGGCAAAAGCAGATCTGGTTCCTGCTGCAGCTGACCGGTCGCGACAGCGACATGAATCTGCGCGCCACCAGCCATCCCGAATTCGATGCGTGGCGGTGGAACGAATACTGGATACCACTGGACGTGGTGATCGACTTCAAGCGCGAGGTGTACCAGCACGCCCTCACAGAGTTGTCGCGCTTCCTGCCCAGGACAGGACAGGCAGATCGAGCAGCAAAGCGGGAGATGTCGCATCCAGACGACTACGGCCAGGACGCCTCATTGTCCTCGCCCCCGAAGGATGCGGCCGAACCATCCGAATCCGCAGACTGAATTGAATCAGCCGGATCCAGTCAATTTACTCAATACTCGATGAATACATCATCGATCGGCCCATTAAATACAGTACATATACACTAGATAATCACCATATTATCTCTGTGTATCATTTCTGGCTCTCCGCTGAAACCGAGGATTCTCTCAAGCTCGGTTGACGGCTTCTTGGCGATCAGGCGGGCTTCGCTGCTGGCGTAATTGGCCAGCCCACGAGCCACCTCGGTGCCCGATGCGTCCAGCACTGCGATGACATCCCCGCGGTGGAATTCACCCTGCACTTCCACCATCCCAATCGGCAGCAAGCTTTTACCGCCCTCGCGCAACTTGAGCACTGCTCCTGCATCGATGACCACCGCACCGCGCAGTTTCAGGTGATCAACCATCCACTGCTTGCGTGCCGCCATCTTCTGTGTCGAGGCCAACAAGGCCGTGCCGATGGCTTCGCCAGCGCACAACCGGAGCAACACGTCGGGCTCGCGGCCCCAGGCGATCACGGTGCTGGCACCGCTGCTCGCTGCGCGCTTGGCCGCCAAGATCTTCGTGATCATGCCGCCGCGGCCGATGCTGCTGCCAGCTCCCCCGGCCATGCGCTCCAGCGCGGGGTCACCGGCATGGGCTGCGTCGATCAGGCGCGCCTGTGGATTTTTCCGTGGGTCTTCTGAATACAGTCCATGCTGATCGGTCAGGATGACCAGCGCGTCGGCCTCGATCAGATTGGCCACCAGCGCACCCAGCGTGTCGTTGTCGCCGAACTTGATCTCGTCGTTGACGACGGTGTCGTTCTCATTGATGACGGGGATGACCTTCAGACCCAGCAAGGTCAGCAACGTCGAGCGGGCATTCAGATAGCGCTCGCGGTCTGCCAGATCGGCATGCGTCAGCAGCACCTGCGCGCTGCCAACACCGTGCTCGCTCAGCTTTGATTCGTAAAGTTGCGCCAAGCCCATCTGGCCGACGGCCGCCGCGGCCTGCAATTCATGCAGTGGCTTCGGACGCGACACCCACCCAAGACGCTTCATGCCTTCGGCGATGGCGCCGCTCGACACCATCACGACTTCGCGGCCTTGCGCAGCCAGAACTGCCAGTTGTCGACACCAATTGCCGACCGCGTCTCCATCCAGACCTCGCCCTTCGTTCGTCACCAGGCTGGAGCCGACCTTGACGACAATCCGGCGCGCCGACTTCAAGGCGTCGCTCATGGCGTGAGGTGGTCCGGCTCCGAGAAGCGCGGATCAGGGTCTTCCGGCACCACGTTCTTCAGACGCGCCACATGGTCATAAATCGCGCGAATCAGGGGTTCACAGCCTTCACGCGTCAGCGCCGAAATCTGGAACACAGGGCCTTTCCACTTCAGGCGCTTGACGAAGTCGTCGACGCGGCGCTGCCGATCTTCCGCGGGCACCATGTCCAGCTTGTTCAGCACCATCCAACGCGGCTTCTTGTGCAAGGTGGCATCGTACTTTTTCAGCTCGCCCACGATGGCCTTGACTTGCGCAACAGGGTCGACAGCTTCGTCGAACGGCGCGAAATCGACCAGATGCAGCAGCAGATGGGTGCGCTGCAAGTGGCGCAAAAACAGGTGCCCGAGGCCCGCGCCTTCGGCAGCGCCCTCGATCAACCCAGGAATATCAGCCACGACGAAGCTTTGTTCGGGGGCGACACGCACCACGCCCAGGTTGGGATGCAACGTGGTGAACGGGTAGTCGGCGATCTTCGGCTTCGCATTGGAGATCGCCGCGATCAGCGTCGACTTGCCGGCGTTGGGCATGCCGAGCAGCCCCACATCGGCGAGCACCCGCAGCTCGAGTCGCAGACGGAACTGCTCGCCAGGCCAGCCCGGGGTCTTCTGCCGAGGCGCACGGTTCGTGCTGGTCTTGAAGTGGAGGTTGCCAAACCCGCCATCGCCACCCTTGGCCAGCAATACCTTTTCGTCAGGCACCAGCAGCTCGGCGATCACCTCGTCGGTATCGGCGTTGGTGATGATCGTGCCCATGGGCATGCGCAGCACGATGTCTTCAGCCGCGGCCCCGAACTGGTCGGACCCGCGCCCGTTTTCACCGCGTCGCGCCTCGTGTCGACGCGCATAGCGGTAATCGATCAACGTGTTGAGATTGCGGTCGCCGACAGCGTAGACGCTGCCACCGCGGCCGCCGTCACCGCCGTTCGGGCCACCGAATGGGATGAATTTCTCGCGCCGGAAGCTCATGCAGCCATTGCCGCCGTCGCCGGCAGCGATGTCGATCGAGGCTTCGTCTACGAATTTCATCGGAGTTCAGAGGGTGTTGGGGCGATACACAGGTCGCAACGGCGACCGACTTCAGACTGGCACAACGTTAAACGGCAGACCATAAATGCGAAAGCCCCGGCAAACCGGGGCTCGCGCTGCTCTGCCGACAAGGGTCAGTGCGACTTGATGCTCACCGTGCGCCGGTTGCGCGGGCCTTTGACAGCGAAGACCACTTCGCCATCGGTCAACGCGAACAAGGTGTGATCCTTGCCAACGCCCACGTTGGTACCGGGATGGAACTGGGTACCGCGCTGGCGAACGATGATGGAGCCGGCCGGAATCGACTGGCCACCAAACGCCTTGACGCCGAGCATCTTGGGCTGTGAGTCGCGCCCGTTGCGGGTGGAACCGCCGCCTTTTTTCTGTGCCATGACTGAATCCTCAAAAAACTAGTGCTGCCGAGTTCAGGCGTTGACGGCGCTGATCTGGATTTCCGTGAAAGCCTGACGGTGGCCTTGGCGCTTCTGGTAGTGCTTGCGACGGCGCATCTTGAAGATGCGCACCTTGTCATGGCGCCCCTGCGACAGCACGGTGGCGGTCACGGTCGCACCAGACACCAGCGGGCTGCCGACCTTGATGTCCGCACCATCACCAACCGCCAGCACTTGGTCAAGCGTGATTTGCTGGCCGATCTCAGCGACGATCTGCTCGACCTTGAGCTTCTCACCTGTGGCGACCCGGTATTGTTTACCACCGGTCTTGATGACTGCGTACATTTCAGTCCTTTCGATTGAATTCTTTGTTGCGCGCCATGCGATGCTGACTCAGCATTTGGCGTAGCCCGCGATTCTAGCTCGAATTCGCCCGTTTGCGCCGGTTTCGGAAAGTGCGGTCAAACGCAGCCTGCGGGCCGACTGTCGCATTTCTATAATTCGGGCCTTTCCCGACAAAGGCCAGCGTGCGCGCCGAACCCAACGCCTACACCAATGATGCCTCCGCAGACGCCAGTCTGATGAAGGCAGAGATGCAGGAAGTCGATGCCGTCATCGCCCGGCGCCTGGCATCGCAAGTCGTGCTCGTCAATCAGATCGCCGGATACATCACCGGCGCGGGCGGTAAGCGGGTCAGGCCGATGCTCGTGCTGCTGTTCTCGAACGCCTTGGGCTTTCGCGGACCCGAGCGCTTCGAACTGGCGGCAACGGTGGAGTTCATCCACACGGCCACCCTGCTCCACGACGACGTGGTCGACGAATCGGATTTGCGCCGCGGGAAGAAGACCGCCAACGCGCTGTTCGGCAATGCCGCCAGCATCCTGGTGGGCGATTTCGTCTATTCGCGTGCCTTCCAGATGATGGTGTCGGTGAACAGAATGCGGGTGTTGGAAGTGCTGTCGGACGCCACCAATGTCATCGCCGAAGGGGAGGTGCTGCAGTTGATGAACATGCACAACCCCGATGTGCAGGTCAGTGACTACCTGAAGGTGATCCGCTTCAAGACGGCCAAATTGTTCGAGGCCAGCGCTCGGCTGGGAGCGGTACTGGCCGAAGCGCCTTCCGACATCGAAGAGGCCTGCGCGAATTACGGGCGGTCGCTGGGTACCGCGTTCCAGTTGGTCGACGATCTGCTGGACTACGAAGGAACCACCGCTGAGCTCGGCAAAAACGTCGGCGACGATCTGCGCGAGGGCAAGCCCACGTTGCCTCTGTTGCTGGCCATGGAGCGCGGCAGCGCAGCCGAGCGCGAGCTCATCCGGACGGCCATCCTCGAAGGCGAGGTGGCACGCCTGCCCGAAGTCATTGAGGTCGTGCGCCGCACCGGTTCGATTGATGCGACACGAGAAGCGGCTCGTGAACAAATCCAGCTTGCAGAACAAAGTCTGGCGGGCTTGCGCCCCTCGATTTACCGGGACGCTCTGATAAACTTGTGTGTACGTTCACTTGATCGCTCGTCCTGAGATTTCCGAGACAAATCATTTTCAGACGCTGGAATTCGGGGTGTAGCTTAGCCTGGTAGAGCGCTACGTTCGGGACGTAGAGGCCGGAGGTTCGAATCCTCTCACCCCGACCAATTTCTGGGTCATGGGCCGTAACTTCTTCGCAGAAGCCCATTCGTCAGTTGATCGTTCGACCACCGGACACTGAATGGCAGACACCCTCGCTGAAGCGCCACAATCCGCTCTGTCCGGCGTTGCACGGGTCCTTGTCCACGCCGGAAAGCTGAACGAGAAGGCCGCAGAGGGCCTGGTCAAGTCGGCTCGCGAAAAAAAGATCAGCTTCGTTGCGTCGGTGATTGCTGCGGGCGCGGTGTCCCCCGCTGATCTGGCCCACACGCTGTCATCTGCCCTGGCGCTGCCGCTGCTGGACTTGAATGCGGTCGATGCGCAGAAGCTGCCGCGCAACATCATCGAAGGCAAGCTGGCGTCGCAATACCAGATCGTTGTTCTGGGCAAGCGCGGTGGGCGCCTGTTCATCGGCGGCGCCGACCCCACCGATCAAGAAGCGGTCGAGCGGATCAAGTTCGCGACTCAGCTGACACCCGAATGGGTCATCGTCGAACACGACAAGCTCTCGAAGATCGTTGAATCGAGCAGCACCAGCGCGACGGAAACCCTGGAGTCGATGGCCTCGGGCGACTTCGAGTTCGATGTCACCGACGATGTCACCAACCAGGAAGCTGCTGAAGCGGCACCGGATGTCGAAGACGCGCCGGTGGTGCGCTTTCTGCAAAAAATGCTGATCGATGCCATCAACGCGCGGGCGTCAGACCTTCATTTCGAGCCTTACGAATACCACTACCGGGTGCGGTTCCGGGTTGACGGCGAATTGCGCGAGATCACGCAGCCGCCCATCGCCATCAAGGACAAGCTGTCGTCGCGCATCAAGGTGATCTCACGGCTGGACATCGCCGAAAAGCGCGTCCCGCAGGACGGGCGAATGAAGCTGAAGTTCGGCAGCAAATCGATCGACTTCCGCGTCAGCACCTTGCCTACCCTGTTCGGCGAAAAGATCGTGATCCGGATCCTGGATGCATCCAGTGCCAAGCTGGGCATCGAGGCGCTGGGCTACGAAAAGATCGAGCGCGATCGTCTGCTGCATTGCATCCAGCGGCCGTACGGTATGGTGCTGGTGACCGGCCCGACCGGTTCCGGCAAGACGGTGTCGCTGTACACCTGCCTGAACATCCTGAATCAGCCAGGCGTCAACATTTCCACCGTCGAAGACCCGGCTGAAATCAACCTGCCAGGCATCAACCAGGTCAATGTCAACGACAAGGCGGGTCTGAACTTCGCCGTGGCCTTGAAATCCTTCCTGCGCCAGGACCCGGACATCATCATGGTCGGGGAAATCCGCGACCTGGAAACCGCCGACATCGCCATCAAGGCGGCGCAAACCGGCCACATGGTGATGTCGACCTTGCACACCAACGACGCGCCGACCACGCTGACGCGCATGCTCAACATGGGCGTCGCACCGTTCAACATCGCTTCCAGCGTGCTGCTGATCACTGCCCAGCGGCTGGCACGCAAGCTCTGTGAGGGCTGCAAAGCACCGGCAGACTATCCCAGGGAGGCCTTGCTCAAGGCGGGCTTCGTCGAGGCCGACCTGAACGGCAGTTGGAAGCCGTTTCGGGCGGTGGGCTGCTCGGCTTGCTCGAACGGCTACCGCGGCCGTGTCGGTATCTACCAGGTGATGCCGATCACCGAAGAGATCCAACGCATCATCCTCACCGAAGGCACCGCGGTCGACATCGCCGAGCAGGCTCAGCGCGAAGGCGTGCGCGATCTGCGACAGTCCGGCTTGGTGAAAGTGCGGGCAGGCGTCACGACGTTGGAAGAAGTCATCGCATGCACGAACGAGTGATTACCGATGAATAACTCCACAATCCTGACGATAAGCACATTGGTGGATTGAGAGTTCCGGAGGAACCATGGCGACTGCAGCGGCCGCAACACGCGTCAAGGAAATTGTTTTCGAATACGAAGGCAAGGACAAGAACGGCAAGATCGTTCGAGGTGAGATGCGTGCCGGCGGCGAGGCCATGGTCAATGCGAGCCTGCGCCGCCAGGGCATCCTGATCACCAAGGTCAAGAAGCGCCGCGTCAGTGGCGGCCGCTCGATCAAGCAAAAAGACATCGCCATCTTCACCCGCCAGCTGTCCACGATGATGCGCGCCGGTGTGCCGCTGATCCAGTCGTTCGACATCGTGGCGCGCGGCAGCCCGAATCCGCGCTTGACGCGCCTGCTGACCGACATCCGCTCCGACGTGGAAACCGGGACCAGCCTGTCGGCCGCATTCCGCAAGCACCCGCTGTACTTCGATGCGCTGTACTGCAACCTGGTCGAAGCCGGTGAGGCGGGCGGCATCCTGGAAGCATTGCTGGATCGCCTGGCGATCTACCAGGAAAAGACGATGGCGATCAAGAACAAGATCAAGTCGGCCTTGATCTACCCGGTCGCCGTGTTGGTGGTGGCATTCGTTGTGGTGACGGTCATCATGATCTTTGTCATCCCCGCGTTCAAGGAAGTGTTCACTTCCTTCGGTGCCGACCTGCCCGCGCCTACGCTTGTCGTCATTGCGATGTCGGAGTTCTTTGTCAGCTACTGGTGGGCCATCTTCGGTTTCGTTGGCGGCGGAACATACTTTTTCCTTGAGTCCTGGAAACGCTCGGAGAAGATGCAAAAAGCCATGGACCGCCTGCTGCTGAAAGTCCCGGTGTTCGGCGACCTGGTCAACAAGTCGGCCGTCGCGAGATGGACACGCACGTTATCGACCATGTTCGCGGCCGGCGTACCACTGGTTGAAGCGCTCGATTCGGTTGGCGGCGCGTCGGGCAATGCGGTGTTTGCCGAAGCCACAGAGAAAATCCAAAAAGATGTCTCTACTGGCGCTTCGCTGACTACCTCAATGCAGACCACGGGGGTGTTCCCGAACATGGTGCTGCAGATGTGCTCCATCGGCGAGGAGTCCGGCTCGCTCGACGCCATGCTGGGCAAAGCGGCCGAGTTCTACGAGGATGAAGTCGATGAAGCCGTGAAAGGCCTGTCCAGCCTGATGGAGCCGTTCATCATCGTGATTCTGGGGACTCTGATCGGTGGCATCGTGATCTCGATGTACCTGCCGATCTTCAAGATTGGGCAGGTTGTCTGACGCCGGGGGATGGACACGCTGTTGATCGACGCATTGCTTTCACCGTGGACCCTCTCTCTGGTGGGGTTGTGCATCGGCAGCTTTCTGAATGTTGTCATCCACCGGCTGCCGCTGATGCTGGAGCGTGACTGGAAACTTGACAGCGCTGAACTGCTCGGCGTCAAGGCCGAGGTACCGGCCGAAATCAGCCTGTCGGCCCCTCGGTCGCGATGTCCCTCCTGCGGCCATCAGATCCTCTGGCACGAAAACATCCCCGTCCTGAGTTACCTGCGACTCGGCGGCAAGTGCTCGGCCTGCAAAGTCCGTATTTCGCCCAGGTACCCGGCCTTCGAGATCGTCACGGCGCTGCTGTTCGCAGGCCTCGCCTGGCGCTTCGGCGCACAGGCGTCCACGCTGGCGTGGTGCGGGTTTGCTGCGGTGCTGGTGGCCCTGGCCGGCATCGACTGGGACACCACGCTTTTGCCCGACAGCCTCACGCTGCCGCTGCTGTGGGCGGGGCTGGTTGCGGCGGCCGCCGGTCTGACGGTGCCGCTGTCATCAGCGGTCTGGGGCGCGGTGGCGGGTTACCTGTCCCTGTGGTCGGTGTACTGGCTGTTCAAGCTGGCCACTGGCAAGGAGGGCATGGGCCATGGCGACTTCAAGTTGCTGGCAGCACTGGGGGCGTGGCTCGGTGCGTCGATGGTGCTGCCGGTCGTGCTGGGCGCCTCGGTGTTCGGCGCGATCGTCGGCATCGGCATGAAGCTCGCCAGCAACCTACGCGAAGGACGCTACGTGCCATTCGGACCGTTTCTCGCAGGCTCGGGGCTGGCGGTCTTGTTCATTGGCAGGCCCACCATCCTGGATTGGTTGGGCTGGGCCTGATTGCCAACTGGCTCGCGCTGGCACCCACCCGATGGCCGCAGTGCCGAGAGGCATCACTGAACCGCTGCGCATCGGGCTGACCGGCGGCATCGGCAGTGGGAAAAGCACCGTCGCGGCCCTGCTGGCATCGCACGGCGCAGGGGTCGTCGACACCGATGCGATCTCACGCCGATTGACCGCCACCGGCGGGCGAGCCATACCCGCATTGCGCGAGGCTTTCGGCGACAGCGCCATCGATGCCCACGGCGCACTCGACCGCCGCCAGATGCGTCACCTGGTTTTCGACGATCCTGCGGCCAGACACCGACTGGAAGCCATCTTGCACCCGATGATCCTGGCCGACACCGAGAGCGAAGCCGCTTTGCTGGCGGGCTCGGCCGTGCTGGTCTTCGACGTTCCGTTGCTGGTCGAGTCGCCGCAATGGCTGCGGCGGGTGCGCCGCGTGCTGGTGATCGACTGCAGCGAAGCCACGCAGATAGCACGGGTCATGCAGCGCTCCGGATGGTCGGAGGCGTCGGTCAAGGCGGTGATCGCCACCCAGGCCACGCGAGAACAGCGGCGCGCCGCCGCGGACGACGTGATCGTCAACGACGGCATCTCGATCGACGCGCTCGGCCAGTGCGTCGATCGGTTGTGGAAAGCCTGGAGATCGCTCTGACGCGCACCGCTGTGAAACAATCAAGATTCGCCGTCGTATCACTCATCTGACGCCGTTTCACCCGCCGTTGAAGGAAGGCCACTTGGTCCTCTACGAGTACCCGTTCAACGAAAGCATCCGCACCATGCTTCGGCTGGAGCATTTGTTCGATCGGCTGGGGCAATTGGCCACCCGCGACACCGCGGTGGATCACCACTACGCGATCGCCACGCTCTTCGAGATCATGGAAGTCGCCTCGCGCGCCGACCTGAAGTCCGACCTGCTCAAAGATCTGGAGCGGCAAAAGGCCCAGCTCAACGGCTACCGCGGCAACCCGTCCATCTCGGAAGAGGCGCTGGATGCTGTCATCCAGAAAATCGAACACGCCCATACCGGACTGAACGAACTGCCCGGCAAGGCGGGCGCAGCCCTGACCGCCAACGAATGGCTGATGAGCATCCGCAGCCGCATCAGCATCCCGGGCGGCACCTGCGAATTCGATCTGCCGGCTTATTACGCCTGGCAGCAGCATGCGCCGGCCGAGCGCCGTGCCGACCTGGCCCGCTGGATCGCGTTGCTGCTGCCGCTGGCCGAGGCGCTGACGGTGCTGCTGGGCTTGCTGCGCGACTCGGGGGTGCCGCAGCGGGTGACGGCCGTGGCGGGTCAGTTCCAGCAGAGCCTGCCGACGGGCCGTTCTTATCATCTGATGCGCGTTCGCCTCGATCCGACCGGCGGTCTGGTGCCCGAAATCACGGGGCACCGCCTGATGGTGTCAGTGCGGCTGATGCGCCAAGACGCCGAGGGCCGACTGCGGCCCCACGCCAACGATGGCAGCTTCGAGCTGACCCTGTGCTCGTGAGTCTCCCTGAGGTACCGGAGCGCGTCGTCCGCTGCCCCGGCTGCGGCGGCGACAGCGTGTATGCAGCTTCAAACCTCTACCGCCCCTTTTGCAGCGCTCGCTGCAAGAACAGCGACTTCGGTGCTTGGGCAAGTGAAGACTACCGGGTAGCCACCGGCACCGCGCCAGACGACAACAGCGACGGCTCAACGCCACCGCCCCACTGATCGGCACCGCTTCTGGGCTTGCAGGGCGGTCGATGCCCGTGGCCTGCCTGCCAAAAACGCCGCAAACCGGCTCTTGAATTGGCGTGTATCGTCCCTATAATCTGATTGGTAGCACTCGTGGGCATTGAGTGCTAACAGATTCGGGGCTCGCCTCAACGATCGAATGAACCTGCACGGTGCATCGTTCGGCGCCCGTCACGACCCACACCGAACCCGGTTTTTATCCCTCAAGGAGATGCTATGAAACTTCGTCCTCTGAACGATCGCGTGATCGTCAAGCGCCTGGAACAGGAAACCAAGACCGCCTCTGGCATCGTCATCCCCGACGCAGCCGCTGAAAAGCCGGATCAAGGCGAAGTCCTCGCCGTCGGCCCAGGCAAGCGCAACGAAAAGGGTGACTTCATCGCTCTGAACATCAAGGTCGGTGACCGCGTGCTGTTCGGCAAGTACAGCGGCCAGACCGCCAAGGTCGATGGTGACGAATTGCTCGTGATGCGCGAAGAAGACCTGTTCGCCGTGGTTGAAAAGTAAATCGCCCGCGATTTACTTTCGTCGCAGGCTGACTTCGCGATGCGAAGTCAAGTCCTGAAGGGACGGCCGCAGACAGAAGAACTCACCGGCGAAAGCCGGCCTATCAAGCTCTAGGAGAATTTCAAATGGCAGCAAAAGACGTAATTTTCGGCGGTGACGCCCGCGCCCGCATGGTTGAAGGCGTGAACATCCTGGCCAACGCGGTCAAGGTCACGCTGGGCCCTAAGGGTCGCAACGTGGTGCTCGAGCGCTCGTTCGGCGCCCCGACCGTGACCAAGGACGGTGTGTCGGTGGCCAAGGAAATCGAGCTGAAGGACAAGCTGCAGAACATGGGCGCGCAGATGGTCAAGGAAGTCGCTTCCAAGACCAGCGACATCGCCGGTGACGGCACCACCACCGCCACCGTGCTGGCCCAGGCCATCGTTCGCGAAGGCATGAAGTACGTGGCCGCCGGCATGAACCCGATGGACCTCAAGCGCGGCATCGACAAGGCTGTCTCGGCCCTGGTCGAGCAGCTGAAGGCCCAATCGAAGCCCACCACCACGAGCAAGGAAATCGCTCAGGTCGGCACCATCTCGGCCAACAGTGACCACGAAGTCGGCAACATCATCGCCGAAGCCATGGACAAGGTCGGCAAGGAAGGCGTCATCACCGTCGAAGACGGCAAGAGCCTGAACAGCGAACTCGACGTCGTCGAAGGCATGCAATTCGACCGCGGCTACCTGTCGCCCTACTTCATCAACAACCCGGAAAAGCAGTCGGCCATCCTGGACAACCCGTTTGTCCTGCTGTTCGACAAGAAGATCAGCAACATCCGTGACCTGCTGCCGACGCTCGAAGCCGTCGCGAAGGCCGGCCGTCCGCTGCTGATCATCGCTGAAGACGTCGAAGGCGAAGCACTGGCCACCCTGGTGGTCAACACCATCCGCGGCATCCTGAAGGTCGTCGCCGTCAAGGCACCTGGCTTCGGTGACCGTCGCAAGGCCATGCTCGAAGACATCGCCATCCTGACCGGCGGCAAGGTCATCGCCGAAGAGGTCGGCCTGACGCTGGAGAAGGTCACGCTGGCCGATCTGGGCCAGGCCAAGCGCGTCGAAGTGGGCAAGGAAAACACCACCATCATCGACGGTTCGGGCGCGGCTGCCGACATCGAAGCGCGCGTCAAGCAAGTGCGCGTGCAGATCGAAGAAGCCACCTCCGACTACGACCGCGAGAAGCTGCAAGAGCGCGTGGCCAAGCTGGCTGGCGGCGTCGCCGTCATCAAGGTCGGTGCTGCCACCGAAGTCGAGATGAAGGAAAAGAAGGCCCGCGTCGAAGACGCGCTGCACGCCACGCGTGCAGCCGTTGAAGAAGGCATCGTGGCCGGTGGTGGCGTCGCGCTGCTGCGCGCCAAGCAACTGGCTGGCGACATCAAGGGCGACAACCCCGACCAAGACGCCGGCATCAAGCTGGTGCTCAAGGCCATCGAATCGCCGCTGCGCGAAATCGTCTACAACGCCGGCGGCGAAGCCAGCGTGGTCGTGAACGCTGTGTTGGCCGGCAAGGGCAACTACGGCTTCAATGCCGCGAACGACACCTACGGCGACATGATCGAAATGGGCATCCTCGACCCGACCAAGGTGACCCGCACCGCGCTGCAAAACGCAGCCTCGGTCGCGTCCCTGATGTTGACGACCGAAGCCATGGTCGCTGAAGCACCGAAGGAAGAAGCTGGTGCTGGCGGCGGTGGTCATGGTGGTGGCATGGGCGGCATGGGTGGCATGGGCGGTATGGACATGTAAATGCGCCCTGGTTTCAGGCCCATGGGCTTGAACCTCGCATGCGTTCCTGAAAAGGGCTGCTTCGGCAGCCCTTTTTCATGGCCACGGCGCATCGCGGCACTGGTGTGCGTCGATCAATCAACCGGATAATCCGAGCGAAAGGCAACCTCCTACGCCCATGCCGGTCTCCCCCTTGATGTTGCGCTTCGTCGAGGACGAGTTGTCCCGGGCGCCTGCGCTGGCAGAACGCACGGCCGCGGCGACCTTGACGCAGTTGCAGCAACCGGCCAAGCCCAGCACGACCGCTGCGGCGGCTGACCGCCAGGTACAGCAGGAAGTCGTCGAGGCACTGCGGCGAAGTTCCGGCCCGTTTGGGCAAGCCTTTGTCGACAGCCTGCAAGCGCTGGTCATGGCCGATGTACAAGGCGTGGACAACGCGTCGACTGCCGGCACCACCACGATCGCAGGTGGCCTGCAGCTGATGGACGAGACCCGCGTCGAAGCCGATATCGAGATCTCCCGTGCGGCGCAATGGATCGACAGCGCCTCCGAATGGGAGCTGCGAGAGCTGCAAACCTTCACCTCGACGCTGATCGGCCAGGCGCACGTCAGCGCTGAATCCAACCCTCTGCGGCCCGCCGTGTATGCGCAGGCGCTGTGGGATGCCTGCTCTGCCATCTGCCCTGCCTCTGCACAACGCGGTCTGCTGCTGCGCACCGCCGCGGGGGTCATCGCTGGTCAGCTCAAGTTGGCCTGGGCTGCCGCCTGCACGCGCCTGGAGTCTCAAGGTGTCACGCCGAGCATCTACCGAACGATGGTGCTGGCCACCAGCAGCACGGCTGCCACGCCGACACCGGCCGCGGCCACACCGAAGGCCTTCGAACAGGCGCTGCAACAGATCAGCGCTTTGCTGCAAAGCCGTTCCGCGGGCGCCCCGCAGACGCCCACGTCGCTTGCGATGCCGGGCTCGTCGGCACCAGGCGCCCCCCAGGGGGCGAGCCTGCAAGGCATGGCGGGCTTGGCGAAAGCGAACGTGCCCGAGGGGGTGGATCCTCATCTGGTCGACTTGCTGTCGCGGGTCTTCGCGGCGGTGCTGTCTGACGATCAGATCTCAGCGGAATTGCGGACCGTGATGGCGCGCCTGCAGACGTCGGTGCTGCGCCTGTGCCTGGTCGACCGCACGCTGCTCGACAGCCACCAGCATCCGGTGTGGTTGTTGATGAACCGGATCGCCCAGGCGTCCCAGGTCTGGCCGCAATCTGGCGACCCCCGCAGTGCACGGCTGCTCACATTCTGCGAGTCACTTGCCAGCGACATCGCCTCGGCACCGCAGCAGGCCGCCTCGGTCTTCACGAAGGGGCTGGTGCGCCTGGAGGCGCATCTGAGCCAGGAACTGCGAGCGCAGCAGGAACGCGCAGAGAACAGCATCGCCGCGCTGACCGCCAACGAGCGGCGGGACACACTGGAGCGAGCGATGTCGCAGCAGTTGGCCGAACAGGCCCGACAGGTGCGGACCACCCCTCGCCTTCGTGAATTCCTGATCCAGGACTGGGCCCGCGTGCTCACAGAGTCGATGCTTCGCTACGGCGACAACGACGAACGCACGGTCAGCGCCCTCAAGACCGCTGACGACCTGCTGTGGAGCCTGCGCATCCCCGACCATCCACAAAGCCGCCAACGGCTGCTCGGGCTGCTGCCGGATCTGCTCAAGCGCCTGCGTGCGGGCATGGCGCTGGTGGGGCTGCCCGAGGCCCAGCAGCAGGCGGTGCTCGACGAATTGATGGCGGTGCACACTGAATCCCTGCGCCCAGGAGAGCGTGCCAGTGCCCGCGAAGCCACCCCGCAGGAGATCTTCCAGCGCCTGCGCGATGAAGGCCCTTCCAGTGCGCCGCCCCCATCGGCTCAAGGCTTCGCCGATTCACTGATCGAAGTTTTCTCGATGGACACCGTTCCGGCCGAGCTGATGTCCGACGGCGATGCGCCAGAGACCGCCCCCGATCGCCCGATCGACGCGATGACGCCCGGCTCCAGCTGCCGTTGGTTCCTCAGCGGTCGCTGGCGCACCGTTCAGCTGCTCTGGCGCAGCGACTCGCTGAACTACTTCGTGTTCGCCGGCGAGACGGCGGGCCGAACGCATTCCATCACGCGTCAGGCACTGGCGCGACTCGTGACCGAGGGCCTCGTCAAGCCGGTGTCGGACACACAGCTGATCCAGCGCGCCGTGCACCGCGTCATGCGCGATCTCGCTGCCGCGCACTGAACCCCCGTGACGCACGGCGCGGGCGTCACCGGGGCCGCGCGAGCAACAGCCGTCAGGACCATCCCGCACAATTTCGGCATGCCCTCGATGTTGCTGCTTGCCCGTCGTCTTGGTTTGGCCGTGTGGCTCACCGCATCGCTCAGCGCATTCGGCCACGAGAGCACACCTGTCTCCGTGGTCGACGCCCCGACGGCAGCGTCCTCACCGACCCTTCGCCCGCTGGGCCGACCGCGCATCGGGCTGGTGCTCTCGGGGGGCGGCGCCCGCGGGCTGGCGCATGTCGGTGTGCTGAAGATGCTGGAGCGCGAACGCATCCCGATCGATGTGATTGCGGGCACCTCCATGGGCGCGATCATCGGCGGCCTGTATGCCAGCGGCATGGACGCCGAGCGCCTGGAGAAGGAATTGCTCTCGGTGAAATGGGACGAGGTGTTCGCCAGCCGCGTCGATCGCCCGCTGCTGTCACAGCGCCGCAAGGAAGAGGATTTCGAACTCTCGCCGGTGCTCGAGTTCGGCATGCGCGACGGCGAGCTGCGGGCACCGCTGGGTGCACTGTCGGGCCGCGGGCTCGAATCCCTGCTGCGTCGCTACACCCTGCCGGTGCGCGGGGTGCGCGACTTCTCGCAACTCGCGATCCCGTTTCGGGCCGTGGCCACCAACATGGAGACCGGGCAGCCGATCATCCTCGGCAGCGGAGACCTGGCCCTGGCACTCCGCTCGAGCATGAGCGTCCCCGGGGTCTTCGCACCCACCGAGGCCGACGGACGAATCCTCGGCGATGGCGGCCTGGTCGACAACCTGCCGGTGGACGTGGCGCGCGCCATGGGCGCCGACATCGTGATCGCGGTCAACATCGGCACACCGCTGTCTGGCCGGGATGCATTGAGTTCGGTCACCGGGCTCACGGCTCAGATGCTCAGCATCCTGACCGAGCAAAACGTAGCGCGCAGCTTGGCCCTGTTGAAACCCCGCGATGTGTTGATCGCTCCGCCCTTGGGCACGCTGACATCCGGCGACTTCAACCAGACACGCGAGCTGATTGACCAAGGCGAAGCCGGCGTGCGGCCCCAGCTGGCCAAACTCGCCGCGCTGTCGCTGTCCCCGTCGGCCTATGCCCAATGGCAGGCCGCACACCGTCAGCCCGAGGCAGAGCCAGCGCAGGTCTCGTTCATCCGCTTCCAGGGCAGTGAACTGACCAACCCCCAGCGCTTTGCCAACGAGCTCGAATCGACGACCGGGGCGCCCTTCGACCAGAAGAAGGCCGAGCGCGATGCCCGCCGGCTCGCGGCCAGCGGAGACTACGCCCGGGCCGACTTCCGGCTCATCAACACGCCCGATGGCGACGGGCTCGTCTTCGATCTCGAGGACAAGCCCTGGGGTCCGAACTACTTCCGCGTCGGTATCGACCTGTTCACTGATTTCCAGGGCGACAGTGCCTTCAACCTGAAGCTGAACCACGACCGGCGCTGGCTGGACGAGAACGGCACCGAGTGGCGGAATTTCGTGCAGATCGGCGAGACGCCGAAGCTCTACACCGAGCTGTATCACCCTCTGAAGTGGACCCTCGGTTGGACCAGCGATTGGTTCGTCTCCGGGTATGCGAGCGTCGAGCGTCGACGGGTCACCGTCTACGACGCCGACAGCGCCGATGAGCTGGGTCGCTTCAGCCGGACCACCGGTCGCTTTGGCATCGACATCGGGCAACCGTGGGGCAAGTTCGGCGAATTCCGCCTCGGCCTCAGCCACGTCGTGATGCACAACAGCCCCGATCTGCTCGCGGCTGCATACCCCGGACCGGGCAACAGCCAGACGGTGCAGGAAACCGGTGCGCGCTTCAAGGTCATCATCGACCAGCTGGACTACGTCAACTTCCCGCTGAGCGGCTACCGCGTCGAAGGTGAAACCGTGATCGGCTCGCGCACGGTGACCGGCGGTTCCGGTCGAAACGGCTTCGCGCGGTTCGAGCTGGAAGGCACCGCTGCGGTGACGTGGGAGCGATACACGCTCAACGCCTACCTGAGTGCTGAAAGCGCCGGTGGCGAAGACCTCTCCACCGACCTGGGTCGCTACAGCTACAACCTGGGCGGATTTCACCGCCTGTCGGGCTACCGCTTCAACCAACTGGCCGGCAACAACGTGTTGTTCGGCCGGCTGGAAGGTTACCGGCGGCTGGAGTACGTGCCGTTGCTGACCCGGGGCCTGTTCGTTGGAGGCACCCTCGAAGCGGGCAATGCCTGGACCCGCAAGCGGGATGTGTCACTGTCGAACCTGCGCACCGGCAGCAGCCTGTTCGTGGGCGCAGACACCAGCGTCGGCCCCTTGTACTTCGGCGTCACCTACGCGCCACGCGGCCATTCAGGGGTGTACCTGTTCCTCGGCAGACCCTGACGCCTCCGGCACCTGGGGATGAACCCAGCCGTGAAGCAAGACAGCCGCGTCGCCAACACCGCTTTTCTTCAGCGCTGAAAACAAGGCCACGTTGACGTCGGCCTCCGCGGTGGTCAACTCGCCCAGCAGTTGCTGAGCAGAAGCCAGCGCGAGGTGGGCCTCGCTGCGGTTGAGCTTGTCCGCCTTGGTCAGCAGCACCAGCAGGCGAACCGTCCCGTTGCCGATGCGCGGGGCGATGAAGGCCAGCAGCTGACGATCGAGGTCGGTGAACCCCAGCCGCGAGTCGACCATCAACACCACGCCAGCCAGGCTGCGCCGCACCTCGAGGTAGTCGGCCATCACCTGTTGCCAACGCAGCTTGGCGCCTCGCGCCACCGCGGCGTAGCCGTAGCCCGGCAGATCGGCCAGCAGGGCGTTGGCCCCGGTCTTCGGCCCCAGCTCGAACAGGTTGATGTGCTGCGTGCGGCCTGGCGTCTTCGATGCGAAGGCCAGCCGCTTCTGCTGCGTCAAGGTGTTGATCGCGGTCGACTTGCCTGCATTCGAGCGCCCGACGAAGGCAATCTCGGGCAGTTCAGTCTGCGGCAGTTCATTCAGCCGGCTGGCAGTGGTCAGGAATCGCGCCGTGTGCGTCCAGGCCAATGCGACCTTTTCTGCGGAATCACCCTCGACGGCCGCATGGCTCCCCTTCAGGGGCATTTTCATTTGCTCGGTCATGCCGCCTGCCAAATTCTGCAATTGTAGAATCGTCGGATTAACAGTCTCTCCTTGGTCCTCGTCATGAAGTTTGCGTCTGCTTTGCTGTTGTGTTTCGCTGCTGTCACTGCCTCGGCCAACGAGGAGCCCCGTGCGGCATTCAAGCCGGATCTGGTCAAAGGCGCTGCCTCAGCGGCGGTGTGCTCGGCCTGCCACAGCAGCGATGGATCGCGCGGCAGCCCGGCACAACCTATCTTGCAAGGCCAGCATCCGGAATACCTCGTCAAGCAGTTGACCGAATTCAAGAGCGGGCTGCGGGCCAACGCGATCATGAGTGGCATGGCCGCCACGCTCGGCGAGGAAGACATGAAGAACGTCGCTGCGTTCTACGCATCGAAGCATGCCAAGCCCGGCTTTGCCAAGGACGCTGAGTTGGCCAAGCTCGGGGAAAAGATCTACCGCGGTGGCGTCGCCGAGCGCAGCATTCCAGCCTGCGCGGCGTGCCATGGCCCCAGTGGCGCCGGCATCCCGGTTCAGTATCCGCGCTTGGCGGGCCAGCACGCTGACTACACCGCCGCACAGTTGACTGCTTTCCGCAGTGGTACACGCAAGAACAACGTGCAGATGATGGGCGTGGCCGCCAAGCTGAACGACCGCGAAATCCAAGGTCTGGCCGAGTACATCGCCGGGCTGCACTGAATCCCGCCGTTCTCAAGACAAGGCCGGTCGCTGACCGGCCTTTCTTTTTGGCGTCTCAGCGCGTGGCCCGGCGAGGTGTCTGTGCGGCAAAGTGCTGGTTGTTCGCCAGCGACAGGCGTGGCGACAGGCGTAAAGTGACAGCACTTCGAATCTGCCGTCCATGCCTTACATCCACCGCACGCCTACTGGCGCCATCGACAGCCTGCACCGCGAAGCAGCCGATGGTGCCAACGAGTTTCTGCCTGACCACCATGCCGAGGTGCAGGCCTTTGTCGGCCGCACCGATGGGGATGAGGGCTACTCCAAGCTCGACGCCGACTTCGTGCGCGTGCTCGAAGACGTGATCGACACGCTGATCGTCAAGAACATCCTCAACATCACCGACCTGCCTCCCGAGGCCCAAGCCAAGCTGTTCGCGCGCAAGGGCTTTCGCGAGCGCCAGTCGCAAAGTTCTCTGCACCTGTTTGCCCCATCGGGCTCCAACGACGTGATTTGAGCCATGGGATGGGGCTTGCCCGTCCGGCGCTGCGTCGGCACGTAAGGAACCTGTGACGGCTGCGACACAAGTCATCGCAGCGCCGAATGCCAGCCCCGGAGTACCCGCATGCATTTCCTCAAAGATCACGGATTCGTTCATCCCATTGCCAGCGACATCACCGCGCGCGAGGTCTATGAGGGCCGGCGCACGCTGCTGAAGTCCATGGCTGCAGGCAGTGCCGGCCTCGCGATGGCCTCATGGGCCGCACGCGACGCGATGGCACAGACCGCACGCCCAGGCAAGCTGGCCGCGCTGGCGAGCAAGCGCAGCGCCGTCCCGGCCGGCATGACGCTTGAAAAGCTCACGCCCCATGGCGACGTGACCTCGTACAACAACTACTACGAGTTCGGCACCGACAAGTCCGACCCCGCCCGCAACGCGGGCTCGCTCAAGACGCGTCCGTGGACCGTGAGCGTCGAAGGGGCCATCGGCAAACCGAAGATCTACGACATCGAAGACCTGCTCAAGCTCAGCCCCATGGAAGAGCGCATCTACCGCATGCGCTGCGTCGAGGGTTGGTCGATGGTGATCCCGTGGACAGGCTATTCGTTGTCCGAATTGATCAAGCAGGTCGAGCCCACTGGCAATGCGAAGTACATCGAGTTCGTGACCCTGGCTGATTCGAAAATGATGCCCGGAGTCGGCTCGCGGGTGCTGCAATGGCCCTACGTGGAAGGTCTGCGCCTCGACGAGGCGATGAACCCACTGACGCTGTTGACCTTTGGCCTCTATGGCGAGGTATTGCCCAACCAGAACGGCGCACCAGTGCGCCTGGTGGTGCCTTGGAAATACGGCTTTAAAAGCGGCAAGTCCCTCGTCGCGATCCGATTCGTCGAGAAAGAGCCGCGTACCAGCTGGAACAAGGCCGCCAGCAGCGAATACGGGTTCTATTCGAACGTGAACCCCACCGTCGACCACCCGCGCTGGAGCCAGGCCACCGAGCGCCGCATCGGCGAGGACGGGTTGTTCCAGAAGAAGCGCGCCACGCTGATGTTCAACGGCTACGAGCCGCAGGTCGGCCAGTTGTACGCAGGCATGGATCTGAAGAAGTTCTTCTGACCCTCTGCCCGGCCAGCCCACGCACCATGAATCTGATGTCCAGCGCCGGCCCCGAACCCAGCCTGCGTTCCACACCCCACGGCGCGGCCGCGGCGCGTGCGAGTGCGGTCAACGACAGCGTCAGGCGCAAGCCGTTTTTGCTGCGGCCTGCAGCCAAGGTGCTGCTGTTCACCCTGTGCCTGTTGCCCTTTGCATGGCTGTTCCATGGCGCCTGGGCCAACACACTCGGGCCCAACCCCGCCGAAGCGCTGATTCGCGCCACCGGCGACTGGACGCTGCGCTTTCTGTGCATCACGCTGGCCGTCTCGCCCTTGCGGCAATGGACCGACCTGCCCGCGCTGGCTCGCTTTCGCCGCATGCTGGGCTTGTTCACCTTTTTCTATGTGGTGATGCACTTCCTGAGCTACAGCTGGCTGGACCAAAGCTTCGACATCGACGCGATCGTCAGGGACATCGTCAAGCGGCCGTTCATCCTGGTTGGCACGACCGGTCTGCTGCTGATGGCACCGCTGGCAGCCACGTCATTCAACCGCGCCATCAAGGCGATGGGGGCAGCACGCTGGCAGATGCTGCACCGTGCCATCTATGCCATTGCGCTGCTCGGCCTGCTGCACTTCTTCTGGATGCGTGCGGCCAAGAACAACTTCGCCGAGGTCGCGGTGTACGCCGTCGTCATCGCCGTGCTGCTGGGCTGGCGCATGAAGAGGGCACTGGCCAAACGCAGCGCGGGTCAGGTCGCCTGACGGCCTCGGGCTATGGGCGCCCGTGCCTTGCGGGCACTCGCTGCGCGGTCAGCCGAGTTGCAGCGGCAGCGCGGTCTTGTAGCGAACCTGCTTGAGCGCGAAACTGGAGCGGATCTTCTCGACCTCCTTCATCGGCGACAGCTGTTCGATGATGAAGCGCTCGAGCGCTGCGATGTCGGTCACCGCCACCCGGATCAGGTAGTCGGCCTCACCCGACATCAGGTAGCACTCCATCACCTCCTCGCGCGCCGAGACCTTGGCCTCGAAGGCATCCAGTGCCGCTCGCGTTTGCTGCTTCAGGCTGATCGAGATGAACACGTTGAGCGTCAGCCCCAGCCGCTGCGGGTCGAGCAGTGCGACGTACTGCCGGATCAAGCCGCTGGACTCCAGCGCCTTGACCCGCGCCAGGCAAGCTGACGGCGACAGATGGACGCGCTTGGCCAGCGCAACGTTCGAGAGACTGGCGTCGCTTTGCAGTTCGCGCAGGATGCGCAAATCCACGGCATTCAGTTGCATCGTGCGTGTCTTTCAGGTTTGTACCGAATTTTGTGCTGAGCACACCCGTTGAAGCTCGCGATTTCAAGCGTAAATTTCCGGCCTGATTGCCTATAGTGTTCGATCCTAGGAGACCAGCCATGAGCGACATGTCCATTCCATCGTCCACCAGCGTTCTTTCAGCACCCGACAGCGATCCGCAAGAAACGGCTGAGTGGAAAGATGCGCTGAAAGCAGTGCTGCAGGTCGCTGGCCCGCAACGGGTGCGCGAGATCATGGACGCGCTCGCCATCTCGGCGCGCGACACGGCGATCTCCTGGAAACCGATCCGCGGCACGCCCTATGTCAACTCGATTCCGCTGTCGCAGCAGGCGCCCTTTCCCGGCGATCTGGCGATCGAGGAGCGGCTGGCCTCGTTGATGCGCTGGAACGCACTGGCCATGGTGGTGCGCGCGAACCAGGCCTACGGCGAACTGGGTGGCCACATCGCCAGCTACGCCAGTGCGGCGGATCTTTTTGAAGTGGGCTTCAACCATTTCTTCCGTGCCGGACAAGAAGGTACCAACGGAGGCGACCTGGTCTTCTTCCAGGCACACTCGGCGCCTGGCGTCTATGCACGGGCCTTCCTCGAAGGTCGTCTGAGCGAACAGGAACTGGCCTATTACCGGCAGGAAATCGCCGCGCGCGCAGCCGGCAAGCAGGGTCTCAGCAGCTATCCGCACCCGTGGCTGATGCCCGACTTCTGGCAATTCCCGACCGGCTCCATGGGCCTGGGCCCGATCAGCTCCATCTGCCAGGCGCGCTTCATGCGCTACCTCAACCACCGACAGTTGCAAAACACGGCAGGCCGCAAGGTCTGGGGCGTGTTCGGCGATGGCGAGATGGACGAACCGGAAAGCATGTCGGCCCTGACGCTCGCTTCGCGAGAGAAGCTCGACAACCTGATCTGGGTGGTGAACTGCAACCTGCAGCGCCTGGACGGCCCGGTGCGTGGCAACAGCCGCGTCATCGACGAGCTGGAAGCGCTGTTCGTGGGCGCAGGTTGGCGCGTGATCAAGCTGGTGTGGGGCTCCGACTGGGACGGACTGTTCGCCAACGACACCACGGGCGCCTTGGCGCAGGCGTTCTCGCAAACCGTCGACGGCCAGTTCCAGACGTTTGCAGCCAAGGACGGTCGCTACAACCGAGAGCACTTCTTCGGCCAGAACCCGCAGCTCGCCGCTTTGGTGCAGGGCCTGAGCGACGAGCAGATCGACCTGCTCAAGCGTGGCGGCCACGATCTGGTGAAGATCTATGCCGCGTACCACGAGGCCATGAAGACCACCGGCTGCCCGACGGTCATCCTGGCGCAGACCAAGAAGGGCTACGGCATGGGCGCTGCCGGCCAGGGCCGCATGACCACGCACCAGCAGAAGAAGCTCGCGCGTGAAGACCTGATCGCCTTCCGCGACCGCTTCAAGCTGCCGCTCACTGACGAACAGGCAGCCGCACTCGAATTCGTCAAGCCAGACGCCGACAGCCCCGAAATGCGCTACCTGCAGGCACGCCGGACCGCATTGGGCGGAGGCATGCCGGTGCGAACGACGCAGGCGGCTGCCGTGCCGGTTCCCAGCATTTCAAAGTACGCAGAGTTTGCAGTGCAGGCCGACGGCAAGGAGATGAGCACGACGATGGCCTTCGTGCGCATGCTGACCAATCTGCTGAAGGACGAGGCGCTGGGCCCACGCCTGGTGCCCATCGTCGCCGACGAGGCGCGTACCTTCGGCATGGCCAATCTGTTCAAGCAGATCGGCATCTATTCAAGCGAAGGCCAGGCTTACGAACCGGAAGACATCGGCTCCCTGATGAGCTACCGGGAAGCCACCAACGGACAGATCCTGGAAGAGGGCATCAGTGAAGCCAGCGCCATCAGCAGCTGGACGGCCGCAGCCACCAGCTACTCGCTGCACGGCTTGGCCATGTTGCCCTTCTACATCTACTACTCGATGTTCGGCTTCCAGCGTGTGGGCGACCTGATCTGGGCCGCTGCCGACCAGCGCTCGCGCGGCTTCCTGCTGGGAGCCACCGCGGGCCGCACGACCCTGGGCGGCGAAGGGCTGCAGCACCAGGATGGCAGCAGCCTGCTGCAAGCATCGACGGTGCCCAACTGCCGCACCTACGATCCCTGCTTCGCGGGCGAATTCGCGGTCATCCTCGACCACGGCATGCGCCAGATGCTGGAGCAGCACGAAGACGTTTTCTACTACGTCACGCTGATGAACGAGAACTACGCGCAACCGTCGTTGCCAGCGGGTGTCGAGGCCGACGTGATCAAGGGGATGTACCGCTACACCTCCTTGGCAAGCGTGACCGATCCACTGCGCATTCGGCTGGTGGGTTCGGGCACCATCTTGCGTGAAGTGATAGCCGCGGCCGAGTTGCTGATGCAAGACTGGCACATCGCCACGGACGTCTGGAGCGCCACCAGCTTCAGCGAGCTGGCACGCGAGGCACGCGAAATCGAGCGCTGGAACCGCCTGCATCCACAAGAAGCACCGCGCGTCAGCCACGTGCAGCAATGCCTGAGCGGCGACACTCCGGTGGTGATGGCCAGCGACTACGTGCGAGCGTGGCCGCAGCTCATCGCCAGTTATCTGCAAGCGCCGGTGACGACGCTGGGCACCGATGGCTTCGGTCGCAGCGACACCCGTGCCGCACTGCGCAGCTTCTTCGAGGTCGATCGCTTCCAGATCGTGCTGGCGTCGCTGACTGCGCTGCGCGCGCAGGGTCTCGTCGATGCGGCGACCTGCGCGCAGGCGATCGCCAAGTATTCCATCGCGCCTGAGCAGGCACCGTCCTGGACCTGCTGACCGGCTCGACCGCCGTGCAATGAGCCAGCGGCGTGGATCGAACTCCACGCCGCTGCCATTCAGCCACACGCCGCCTGTTTGAGCTCACGGGTTTGCGCGGAATCGCTGGGGTGCGACGCCGTGACATCGGCATATCGCTGAACTGATCGTTCGCCTTAACATGTTCTCTCAGCGAGAACATTTGCATCGTGGCGCGCCTCAACTTCCACCACCTCCACTATTTCTGGGCCGTGGCCAAGGAGGGCAATCTCACGCGCGCGGCCACGCACCTCCACGTGTCGCAGTCGGCGCTGTCGGCGCAGATCCGACAGCTCGAAGAGCAATTGGGCCAGCCACTGTTTGCCCGTGTAGGGCGCGGCTTGCAACTCACCGAGGCCGGTCAGCTCGCGCTGGGCTATGCCGAATCCATCTTCACCGCTGGCGCTGAATTGACGGCACTGCTGCGAGAGGGCCGCCGCGATGAACGCCAGGTACTGCGCATCGGCGCCATGGCCACCCTCTCCCGCAATTTCCAGGAAAACTTCCTGCGCCCCTTGCTCGAGCGCGAAGACGTCGAGCTGGTGCTGCACTCGGGCAGTCTGGTCGACCTGCTCGCGCGGCTGAGGGTGCACACGCTGGATCTGGTGCTCTCGAACCAGCGGGTCCATGCCAGCAGTGACGATCCCTGGCGCTGTCAACGCCTGGCTCGCCAACCTGTCAGCCTCGTGGGCAAGCCCCGGCCGAAGCGCAAGGCATTCCGCTACCCCGAAGAGTTGGCTGACGTACCACTGCTGCTGCCCGGGCGCGACAACGACATCCGAGCGGGTTTCGACCTTCTGTGCGAGCGGCTGGGCATTCGCTACCGGCTGCGCGCAGAGGTGGACGACATGGCCCTGTTGCGGCTGTTGGCACGTGACTCCGACAGCGTAGCGCTGCTGCCAACGGTCGTGGTGCAAGACGAATTGCGTAACGGACGTCTTGTGGAGTACAGCGTCGTGCCGGACCTACATGAAAGCTTCTACGCCATCTCGGTGCAGCGGCATTTCACCCCCCCTTTGCTGAAGTCACTTCTCAAGCAGTCCGAGGCTGAAATACTGGGCGCGCTGGACGGTTGAGTCGAGATGCGGCGTGGTCTTCGACGGTCTGGCTGAACGCGCCCGCGAGCCCAACGACGCACACCCACCGATGGACTGGCTGAGCTCGGACACCCTGGTACTTCCCCATGAAATCAGCAGGGTAGGGTCTGGTCTCGCGAGCCCGATGAAGGGCTTTTTAGCTTACAGTTCCAAGGTGGGTCGGATGACCGGCCTGCAGAAAAACGAAAATGACAGGAGACCCCATGCGTGTGATTCCGATCGCGCCGTCGGCGCAGCCCGGTGCCGATGCCACTTCATGCAACGAAGAAGACGGCCGGGTACCGAAACTTGATTTGCCGCTGGTGCGGCGCGAGTTCCTGAAGGGTTCGGGCTTGTTGACCGGCGCCATTGCGACAAGCTCGGTGCTGGCCACTCTGGCACCTTCACCGGTTTGGGCCGTGGAGCTGAAGCAGCTCACCACCGCCGAGGGCAAGACGCTAATCGCACTGGGTCGCGTGCTCTATCCGCACAAGAAGCTGCCCGACGCGGTTTACGCGCTGTTGGCCAAGGATCTGGACGGCAACGCAGGCGCCCTGCCAGTGGTGCGCGACGGCATCGCCGCGCTCGACAAGGCAGCTGGCGGGAGCTTCGTCAAAGCGACGGCCTCGAAAAAGCTCGCACTTGTCAAGGCAATTGAAGGTACACCGTTCTTCAACACCGTGCGCGGCCAGTGCATCACATCGCTCTACAACAACGACATGGCCTTCGCGGTCTTCGGCTACCCAGGTGGCTCTTGGGAAAAGGGCGGTTACCTCACGCGCGGCTTCCAGGACCTGAAATGGCTGCCTGCACCAACTGCAGAGGCCAGCCCACCGGCCTGGTGAGTTGAGCAGCGTCACTGGCCACACGGCCACCACCAGCCGACACGGCAAGAATCAGAAGAATCGCAGGAGACAAGATGGCGAAATTTGACAACAGCGACGACTCGGTAGTCGTCATCATCGGTTCGGGCGCTGGCGGTGGCACGCTGGCCAACGAGTTGTGCCAAAAGGGCATCAAAGTCGTCGTGCTGGAAGCCGGCGCGATGCAGTCGAGCGAAAAGTTCATCAACGACGAGTGGAAGTCGTTCAGCCAGCTGGCGTGGCTGGATCCGCGAACGACGTCGGGTACTTGGCGTGTCGCGAAGGACTTCTCCGGGCTGCCCGCCTGGATTTGCAAGACAGTGGGCGGCACCACAACCCACTGGGCTGGCGCATCGCTGCGCTTCCAGGAGCATGAGTTCAAGATTCGCACCACCTACGGTGACATCAAGGGTGCCAATCTGATGGATTGGCCGATCACGCTGAAGGAATTGGAACCGTACTACAGCCGTGCCGAAGACAAGATGGGTGTGACACGCACCCACGGCATCCCAGGGCTGCCGGGCAACAACAACTTCAAGGTGATGTACACCGGCGCGACCAAGTTGGGCTACCAAGAAGTTCACACCGGCCGCATGGCGATCAACAGCCGCCCGCGCGACGATCGTGGACAGTGTCTGCAGCTGGGCTTCTGCTTCCAGGGCTGCAAGAGCGGCGCCAAGTGGAGCACGCTCTACACCGAACTGCCGAAGGCCGAACGCACAGGCAACATGGACTTGCGTCCTGAGTCCCATGTCTCGCGCATCGAGCACAACGATGCCGGCAAGGTCACAGGCGTCGTCTACTTCGACAAGGACGGCAAGGAACAGCGTCAAAAGGCGCGCATCGTCTGCGTCGCGGGCAATTCGATCGAGACTCCGCGCTTGCTGCTTCTGTCGGCATCGAACCTGTTCAAGGATGGCTTGGCGAACAGTTCTGGCCAGGTCGGTCGCAATTACATGCGGCACATGACTGGTTCCGTCTATGCCATGTTCAAACAACCGGTACACATGTACCGCGGCACGGTGATGGCCGGGATCGTTCGCGACGAAGCACATCACAACCCGAAGCGCGGCTTCGCCGGCGGCTACGAGATGGAAACGCTGTCGCTGGGTCTGCCGTTCATGGCTGCATTCTTGAACCCGGGAGCGTGGGGTAACGAATTCACCGAGTACATGGACAACTACACCCGCATCGCAGGGATGTGGCTGGTGGGCGAGGACATGCCGCGTGAGACCAACCGTGTCACGCTGAATTCACAGGTCAAGGATCGTTGGGGCAATGCTGCTCCTAACGTTCACTACGACGACCACGAGAACGACATCGCGATGCGTGAGCACGCCTTCCGTCAGGGTCAACGTGTCTATGAAGCGGCAGGAGCCATCAAGTCGTTCCGCACTCCACCGTATCCGTCTACTCACAACATGGGCACCTGTCGCATGGGTGCGTCGGCGAAGGACAGCGTTTGCAATGCGTACGGCCAGACCCACGACATCGCCAACCTGTTCATCAGCGATGGCAGCCAATTCACCACCGGTGGCGCCGAAAACCCGACGCTCACCATCGTGACGCTGGCAATTCGTCAAGCTGAGTACATTGCCCAGCAGATGACGGCGCGCACGATCTGACCAGTTCCCTTTCACAGTTTCGATTCACTTGATGACTTTTTGTACCGAGAGCCACCCTGGCGTCTGCGCAGAACCGAGCGCTGCATCTGACGGATTTGTTTTCAACCACAGCATGCTGCGGATCAAGGATCCAGCGGTCTCGCTGGATTTCTACACACGCATCTTTGGCATGCGCGTGCTGCGCAGACTTGATTTCCCAGCGATGGAGTTTTCGCTGTACTTTCTGCATCGCCCAGTGGCTGGTGAATTGGTACCCGAAGACGCAGGCGAGCGTACCGCCTGGACATTCGCCCAACGCGGAGTCCTGGAGCTGACGCACAACTGGGGATCGGAAGCAGACGAGTCGTTCAAGTACCACGACGGCAACGCGCAGCCACAGGGTTTCGGCCACCTCTGCTTTGCAGTGCCTGACCTTGATGCTGCGACTCGCTGGTTCGATGAGAACGAGGTCGTCTACGTCAAACGTCCAGAACAGGGCAAGATGAAGGATGTGGCGTTCATCAAAGACCCTGATGGGTATTGGATCGAGATCGTGGAGCCGGGACGCCTGAAAAATCTCGGGCTGTAGTGACAAGGCAGTAACGAGTCTTCGGCTGCTGTGGACAGGAAATCGTCCGCAGCAGCCGAAGCTTTTTGTGGATGTCAGCTTCCAGAGTTGGACGTATCCGACTCCTAGCCCGCGCTGGGCCGAACCAAGTCTTCCAGACGGTACCGTTCGACCTTGCGATAGAGGGTGCTGCGCGACACGCCCAACGCGCGTGCTGCTTTAGCCAAGTTACCCTGACAGTCCTTGATCGCCCGCACGATGGCCAGCCGCTCGCCTTCTTCGAGGCTTGTGACAGGTGCATCCTGAACGACGGTTCGAGGTTGATCGGTCGATGCGAGCAGCTCTTCCGGCAACTCACTGAGCAGCACCGCATCCTGATCCGATGTGAGCAGCAAGCTTTCAACCAGATTGCGAAGCTCACGCACATTGCCAGGCCACGAGTAGGCGAGCATTGCTGCGCGCACGTCGGGCCCGAACTGACGAACCGGGACCCCATGCCGCAGTGAGAGCTGGAGATTGAAATGCTCCATGAGCAGCTCGATGTCCCGCTCGCGCTCGCGCAGCGGCGGCACACGGACCCGTGTGACATTGATGCGGTGATAAAGGTCGCGCCGGAACCGCCCCGCCTCGACCTCCTGCAGCAAGTCGCGATTGGTCATCGCCAACAATCTCACGTTGACATGACGTGGCTTGCCATCCCCCAGGCGATAGATGACACCTTCTTCCAGCACGCGCAACAGGACCGGCTGCAAATCCAGCGGCAATTCACCGATTTCGTCCAGGCACAAGGTACCTCCGTGTGCCAGTTCAAAACGCCCAGCTCGGCCTTCGTTCGTGGCACCCGTGAACGCGCCTCGGACATGTCCGAAGAGCTCACTGCCGATCAATTCCTTGGTGGTCGCGCCGCAGTTGAAGGTCACGAATGGACCATTGCGCTCATCATCGCCATGAATGGCACGCGCAAAGAGTTCTTTACCGACGCCGGTCTCACCTTGAATCAGCACCGGCACACGCCGTGCGCTGACTTGCTGAGCCCTTTCGATCGCGGTGCGCATCGCTCGGCTGTTCCACACGAGCTTCGCGAAGCCCCCCGTGTCAGGGATCGGCGGATAGGACACACCCAAGTCATGGCCCGCTGTCTTCATCTCGCTGTCTGCGACGGCAACCGACTTTGGCGTTCCACGCGATGACTTGGGAACCATCAGCAGTCCGCCAATGAAGGCGCCGTTCAATGTGACGGGATGCAACCATTCCGAGCGCAAGTTTTCTGGCAAACGCCGAGCCCAATCCTCGATGCAATGCCCTGGCTCCAGTCCGGCAACACGAGCCCCTTGCCGCAAATCGAGCCCCGGGGCGTTGCCGCTGCTGTGCACCAGGCACGCATTTCGATCCAGTGCCAGCAGCGCCTGCGAATCTGCCCGTCCACTCATTTGCAGACACGCCTCCAGCAGCCTGCGGTGCTCCTGGCTGATGCGCTCAGCCAGAACGGCCTCGATTTGACGCGCCGACGCCACGGCCAGCGCCAGGTTGTTGACCTGGTAGCTGGCCGGTGGACACGAGATATCCACCACGCCGAGAATTTGGTCAGTGCCCGGCATGAAGATCGGCGCAGCCGCACAGACCCACAGCTTGATACCTGAGCAGAAATGCTCTGTGGTGTGCACCTGAGCTGGCGTGCGCATCGCCAGTGCGGTGCCGATGCCATTGGTCCCGATCACACCTTCGTTCCAGTTGCCACCCTCGATGAGTCGGATGTCGCGCGCAGCAGCCATGGTGGCGTGATCGCCCGCCATTTCGAGCACCACGCCTTGCGCGTCCGTGAGCAGCATGATCGAGCCAGACCGAGCCAGAAGATGCGCTGTGGTCATGAACAGCCCCTTCGCAGCAGCCATCAGCATTTGGTTGCGAAGACGCAATTGCTCCAAGCCGTCACCCGCGACAGCGATTGGTGCCAACCGCGTCACAGGCTCTACTCCATGGCGGCGGCTGCGCTGCCACGACGACCACACATGCTTCGACACGCAGCCTGCCACCACTTCCTGGCCGGTTACAAACCGCTCCCAGGCTTCCATGGTCTGGCGCTCTGAAGGCGCGGCCTGCGGTGCCGGCAAATGGGCGCTGCTGTCGCGCGCGGGCAATAGCCTGCCCGATATGTGATCGTCCAGCATTAGCGTCTCCGATGCGGTCGACCAAGCCCCGAACTTGCTCGGCTTCGGCCCTGTTCGAATGTCGAGTGCCCGTGGGGAACCTGCACTCCTAAGGCAGTGCACCACCGTGCGCATTGCCGCACAGTGGTCTACGCAGCATTATCGGTTGGGCCCCTGAAGAACTCAAGGAAAGCCATGCACAAGCGCACGAGGCTGCGCAGCGATGCGCAAAACTGCTGCGTGCGCATGACAAAAAAAGGCCCGGAACAGATCCGGGCCGTTACGTGTCGCAAGTCCCTGAGCCACTGCAACCGGGCCTGCTGGCCTATCAGCGCACAGCGTTGTGGCTATGGGCGAATCGGCTCCGCATATCCCATGGGTACACCGATCACTTTGCGGGGCGCCCCCACTATCCAAGCGGGGGCCCTCCTTTTAAGCGCCTCTATCAGGCTCGGCCGAGCAGTTCTGCGCCGCCGCCCGTTGCTGGTCCAGCAGTTGGATCAAGGACATCAGGCTTCTTTGCGACCAGTGTCTGCGTGGTCAAAATCAATCCGGCCACCGAAGCCGCGTTGCGCACGGCACTGTAGGTAACGCGCACGGGATCGATGATGCCGGCTGCTTCGAGGTCCACAAACTTGCCGCTGCGAGCGTCCAAACCAACGCCGTACTCAGATTCCAACACCTTGTTCACGACGGCCTTGGCGTCCAATCCGCGATTGGCGGCGATATAGAAGGCGGGCAGTTGCAGTGCGCGCTGCAGCATCGCTACACCTTCCTTCACCGAGCCCTGTGTGCTCTCGAGCAAGCCGGACAGCTCGTTGGCAACGCGCAAGAGTGCGAGGCCCCCTCCGGGCACGACCCCTTCGGCGATGGCAGCTCGAGCAGCGTGAATGGCATCTTCAATCAGAAGCAAGCGGCGTTTCTGCTCGACAGGAGTTGCACCGCCGGCCAACAGAATCGCGGTACCACCGGACATCTTGGACAGACGCTCTTTGATCTTGTCGCGCTCGATGTTCTCTGGCGCCAATTCAAATTGACGATGAATCTGTTGGCGGCGTGCCGCGATCATGGCGGGATCACCATTGCCCGCAGTCACCACCGTCTGGTTTTGCGAAATGCGCACTTGCCGAGCCTGGCCCAAATCACGCAACTGAACTGCAGCAATGGTGCCGCCCAAATCACGAGAGATGACACGACCACCCGTCAGAATGGCCAAGTCTTCCAGAGCGGCTTTCCGCCAGTGGCCGTAGTCAGGCGGATGAATGGCAGCCACCTGCGATCCTCCGTTATCCCGCCAGGCCAGCAGTCCGATCACAGCCTGTGGCGCGACCTCTTCGGCAATCACCAGCAATGGCCGCTTGGATGGAGCAACCAATTTCACCAGCGTGGCCACTTCATCGGCCGTCATCAAGCGCTGGTCGGTCATCAAGATGTAGGGATTCTCGAGAACCACCTGCATCTTCTCGACGTCAGTGATCATGTGATGCGACAGGTAACCCCGATCGAACGCCATGCCATCGACGACTTCCAGCATCGTTTCCACGGTGGTGCCGTAGTCAACATCGACGATGCCATCCGCGCCAACGCGCTCCAAAGCCTCGGCAACAAGATTGCCTGTGGGATCGTTGCTGGTTGCCACCAACGCCACGGCGCGCAATTGCTCCCCGTCGCGCAGCGGCTTGGCGTTGCGCTTGAGCGCCGCAATCACCTCATTGACAGCCAGTTCCAGCCCTTCGACGAGCTCCACTGGGTTCGAGCCTTTGGCAAGGGAAGCAAGACCACCCTGAACCAGTGCGTCGGCCAACACAGTGGCAGTCGTGGTGCCGTCACCGGCGACCTCTGCCGTCTGCATTGAAACCTCACGCAGCACCTGAGCGCCGATATTCTCGAACGGGTTCTCCAGTTCGATTTCAGCAGCAATTCGAGCGCCATCGCGCGAGATCATGGGCGACCCGATGGGCCTGTCAATGATCACGTTCATACCGCGTGGACCCAGCGTACCGCGTACTGCTTTCGCCATCTTGGCGACACCCCGGCCCAAAGCCTGGCGGGCATCGTCGTCATGCAACATTAGATTAGCCATTACTACACTTCCAATTAGGATGTTGGTCAGGATCAACAGCCGACAGCGGCCACCGAACGTCGCGGATTAATTCATTACCCTCTCACCGCAATGTCTCAGACTGCAAAACATTCAAGTGCTTCTTTTTGTCAGGCTCGTAGAGCTCAAGCCTCGGTGAGCAGACCAGATCGCCTAGCTTGCTCACACAAATGACGCCCCACTAGAAGAAAGAAGCCCAGAGGGCAAAACTTCTAATTTGGCGTTGCTGCGCTGCACAGGATTACTCCTGTGCAGCGAGCGCTTACTCAGTCGTAAGCGATGTACGACATGGCTTCGTTCATGTCGCCAAACAAGATCACGGTATTCTCGTCCACCATCACCATCCGCCCGTAGTGGGTGGAGGTAGAGATTTCAAACATCTCATGAGTCATCTCGTAGCCGAGTTCCTCAGAGATCTCATCCATCTTGAAGATGATTTTGCCTTCACCGTCGATGCGGATCATCGCTGGCATGTACGTCACGGTGATGCCTTCACGGCGCCCGATCACGTCAGCAATCGCTCTTGCCTCCACGCTTTCATTGAGCGTGACACCGCACTGATGCGAAACGGTGTCCTTGAATTCCAGATCTTTGGTGTGCTTGAAAATACTTTGAGTGTGGTCGCTGGACATAATGCCCTCCTGAATTCGTTGACGAACGTTCAACCGGCGATAGAGGCTGGCAGGGTGAGACCCAGCTGACCCGTGATGCTGCGCATGCGCGCAACTGCCGATGCATAGGCTTCGGGGAACTGGGCAACCTTCACCGTGGGCAGCGACCAGATCGGCTGGAGATTCTTCGCGGCATCAACAGCCAAATCTCCGTACTTGTGCAACCAGGAATTGAACAGGCCGACGTTGTGTGCACCATGAACTGGATCCTTGACCAGCATGTGGAGCAATTCCATCGTATTGGCCAGGTTACGCTGGTAGTCAGCTTCGGCAGAAGAAACAACCGTAGGCGTGATGAAGTCATTTTGCGAGGCAGCAGCCTGCATGATGAATCCGCTGCGGAACAGCTCGCCAACCATCGGTTCGAATACGATGTTGGTCGCGAAGTACTGCTCAAGGTAGTCTTGCGATCCGCCAATGGTTTCGACGATCTTGCGAGTCGGCTGCCAGATGGGATCTTCCATCCAGTGCGTCTTGCCGATTTCTGCGTCAAATCCCTCGGGAATGTCGAGCCCGATGTCCGACAGGTACAAGGTCAAATCCTGCGCGAAGCGGATTTTGTACGAGGCATTGGTCAGAATCGCAGAGTTGATCATCTGCGTGTAGCCATAGCGCTGCGCTTGTGTCAAAGAACAGCTCAGGCCAAATTCGGCGTGCTTGTAAGCACCCACATGACGCTCGAGTACCTTGACCCAGGCCTTGTTGAAGCGAGACGCAGCACCTGAGCGGCGTCCGTTTTCTACTGCTTGCCCAATCATCCCCTCAATGGTTGACTGGCGCTTGTAGTGAGTACGCTCCCACTCTTCGTCGACAGCGCGGAAAAGATGCCAATCGCCCGACTTGGCAGCGGTCCAGTCTTCCGAGTAAGTTGGCGTTCCGTCTGGGAAGCTAAGGATCCAGCCTTGCAGAAGGTGTCGCTTCGGGTCCGGTTGGACGTCAAGCGTCATGTCCTCGTAATGCGAGGCCTTTCGTCCTTTGGGGGCGTAATAGTTGAATTTGCGGCTGTCAGAGCCTGCAAACTTGGCAGCACCAGCGGCACCGGAGTTGACGGGCACGTAGTCTGTTGTCTCAGTCATGATGGGTCTATTTCCTGTTATTAGTGAGCTAGATTTGGCGCAGTAGCGCTGGCTGGCGTGAATTTATCGACATGCGTGTTGGTTGGAGAAACGCCCAATTCCTGCAATACGGGCAACACAGCATCAACCATGGGCACAGGGCCACAGGTATACGCGTCGATTTCACCGGACAACTGCTGTTCGCGCATGATGCGTTCGAGCGCCTCATGCACGAATCCGGTTTCACCAGACCAAGCATCGTCAGTACCGGCCTGCGACAACACCGGTATGAATTGGAAGTCAGGCAACGATTTTGCAATCGCGGCAAATTCTTCCAACATGAACAAGTCTCTCTTGGCGCGTGCGCCATAGAAGAAACGGATAGGACGCTGCTCACCACTTGCGATGTGATCTTGCAAGATCGACCAAAGCGGCGACATACCCGAGCCGCCGCCGATGAGCAACATCGGACCAGGACGGCCCTCGCGGCGCAAGCAGGTACCAAATGGCCCCTTTACCGTGACGGCAGTGCCCGGGGTGAGCGTGGTATCCAGCAGCGAAGAAAACGCACCTTCTGGATACTTACGAATAATGAATTCCAACTGGTTTGGCGTCGCAGGCGTGCTGGCCATCGAGTACGAGCGCGTAACACCAGCGCTGGGTACACCAAGCTCAACAAACTGGCCCGCCCAAAACTTCAGTGGCTTCTCGAGCTGTACTTTGAGCAATCGAATATCGTGCGTCAACTCAGTGACGGAGCTGAGAACTCCACTGAATTCCTTCACCGGAATCGAGCGGCTCATCAAGTCTTCGTCGTAATTCAATAACTCGACGGTAATGTCGCTGTATGCCTGCGTGCGGCAAAGCAAAATTTGACCACCATCGCGATCTGACTCAGACAGTGCGAAGGTCGAATAGTCTTCCATCTCGACATCACCGTCTATCAAAACGCATTTGCAACTAGCGCAACGACCCTCACGGCAACCATGCGGGACCGCCAGACCCTGACGGAACGCAGCATCAAGAACCCACTCGCCTTCTTCAACTTCAATCTCCAAACCCATGGGTTCAATGCGCACCGAGTGGATCGTTTTTTCTGACATGATTTTCTTTCAATGCTTTCGCACTTGATATACAGACACTCGGGAGGAGGGGAGACCCCCCCCTCCCGAGATTCCTTGGGAAACGCCTAAGCTTTAGATCGGGTTGATCGTGAAGCCCTTGCGGTACTCAATGGCTGCTTGCTCGCGAGCTTCCGGCGACAGAGCGCGGAAGGCCTTGAGCGGGCTGGCCAGGGTGTGACCCTTCACGTGATCCAGAGTCCACATGTGCTTGTCGTCGAAGCGCAGGTGAGGCTGTTGAATCAGCGTCTTGCCGTCAGGGCGCACGAAGCCCAGGTCCTTGATGGCGTCAGCCAGGTCCCAGCCGTCATAGCAGTCTTCCCACTCACGACGACCGCTGAAGCGGCCCATCGCTGGCGTTGGGCGGCCTTCGTATTCAGCAGAGAAGGCAACCTTGTGGGTCCAACGGCAGACTTCAGAGCAGTACGTGAACACTTCGCCATCAACTTCGTCATAGCAGAAGTCTTCGCGAATCAGGCAAGGCACCATGCAGCTCCAGCAGCGATGCGGGTACTTGTAGCCGCACTCTTGGTCGAACAGCATGTTGGTCTGGCCTGGATGGCTCTTGCGCTCGTACCACTTCCAGTAGGCACCGAATTCAGCGTACCAGCCCGGATACTTGTGCTCGAACCATTCGAAGTCCTTCTCCGTTTGGGCTTCGATACGCCAGAAGTTGACGGGCCAGCCCACCGAGAAGAATTGAGCCGTCTTGTGGACGTAGTTCTTCTTGACGATGCGGTCCCAAGCAGCGGAAACGTCGTCGTGATGGATCTTCACGCCGTACTTTTCCAGCGGCAGCATGTAGCTGCGATAGTAGTCTTCGTAGATCCAACGGTGCCACAGCTCGGAGTAGGACTCCTTGTTCTTGTCGCGATCGGTGGTGCCGTACTCGATGATGGTGCCGATGGCCGCATCAACGATGGCGTGGTTTTGCCAGAATGCATAACGCAGGTCACGCTCGAGCAACAGGTGGTTGCTTGGGTCGTTGACGATCGACATCAGCAGCGAGTGACCGTTACCGATGTGGCGCGACTCATCCGACTGCACCGACAGGAACACGGTGGACAGAGCGTAGTCGCCGTTACGAGCGGCTTCCGACGGCATGGCCACGAACAACGTGTTGGTGAAACCGGTTTCGGCCACCACGGTCAGGTAGATGTTGGCGGAAGTGATCGAGTCGCCGGTGATGAAGCCTTCACCGAATTGACGGCCGATGGTCGTGGCATAGCACTGACCGAAAGCCTTCTCGGTGATGTCGAAACCAGCCGGATCGATGTAGTTTTCCATGTACCACTTCTTCAGGTTCATCTGAATCGTGGAGTGACGGAATTCGTCGACCATTTGCATGGTGAAGCCGGTACGCAGCTCTTCACCTGGGGCCAGACGAGCAACCATTGCCATCGAGCGAGCGGCCGAAATTTCCGGGAAAGGAATGATGGCCAGGAACAACTTCATCCACTCGATCCAGCGAGGCTGGGTGTTGCGGAACATGTCACCGCGGAGCGCAGCGTCAAGAGCACCGTAAACGCGGCTGTCCTTTTCCTCCTGCATTGGAAAGTAGGAACGCAGCACTTGCTTCATTGGGTCGCGCGGCGCCTTACCGATCTTGTAGTCGGTAGGGAACGTCGACGCTTCCTGCACATAGCTAGGCTGCCAGCCAAGATCGGCGATGCGGCGCGTCGCTTCGGCGATCGGGATCCCCTTTTGCGACGTGATCTTGTTGAGAGTCAGTTCAGACATTTAGAACTCCTTTGCATGTCTACTTGAAAGTCAAATTACAAAGTGACGATGTACTGTCCAGGGTCTGGCAAAAGACCGCCCTACACCCGGCAATTCGGGCTTCCGCCCTACCCCAACTATAGCTATTCGCGTGCCACCGCTCCATATCCCTAACCCTAGTGCGATTTCCTGGGAGACCGCCGGAGAAGCTGGGACAGCCACCCCCAGCAGCGTCTCGTTTTGGGACGGCGATGGCGCCCGGCGCGTCCGAAGCTGAGGTTTCGGACTATCGGGTTTTCACTCTAGTACTGGCTTCGCAGGCGCAGTAAGAGACTCGACGGCGGCCTTGGTGCGAGCGTCAGACTCGGCGATGTAGCGCGCGGCCAGCAGGTGCGCGCCCATAGCAAAGTCTCTGCCATGGGCCGCGATCATCGCGTCGGAGACGGCTGCCAGTTGGGCAAAGAAGGCGTCCTTGCTGGCCGTCTCTTCAGGGCTCGGTGTGTCGTTGGTGGGGGTGTTCTCGCTCATTTCGCAGTCTCCTCTGAGGTGGTTGGTGATGGGTTGCCACTGGTGCGGAACAGGGCGTCGGGCAGATTCACCCAGCCGCACAGCCCGCCTTGATTTCCAAAAGCCAGCCGTTGTCCGTCGGGGGACCAGGCCAGCGCGTTCACCGCGCCTTCACCGGAGCCCTTGACGAACAAGGCATCGTCGCTGCCGGGACGGCACAGCAATACGGCTCCGTTGTAATAGCCGGCGGCGATCAGGGGCTGGCGGGGATGGCAGGCCACGGCAGTGACCGGCGTTTTGCTGGCAATGCCGCATTGCGTGGGTTGCTGCGACTTGCCCGGCGGGTCGAAACTCCAGCACACCGGACGTGTGGCACCGCTGGTGGTCAGGTAACGACCGTCATGCGCAAATGAAAGCGACAGCGGCTGCCCTTCGTACCCGCTCATTTCCATGTCCATGCCGTCGGAGACTCGCCATCCGTGCAGCGCGTTCTCCTGCATTGCAGAAACCAGGTAAGCGCCGTCGGGGCTCCAGCACAAGGCGCGGTGGTAGCCGGGCCAATTCAATTGCCGCGTCGCTCCGAGGCATGGCCACAACGTGACCCCACCGCTGTGCGCCACTGCCAGCACGAGTCCGTCCGGGCTGAAGGCCAACGCCGTGGCCGGGGCTGGCAACTCGATTTTGGACGCGCTGCCAGAGGCGTGGCGATGGACCGTGCGGCCATGGGCGTACGCGAGGCCTCCCGCCAAGCCACCTTCTGCATGGCCGGCCAGCGCGGTGATCCATTCTTCCGTTGTGTGTTCGAGCACGGTCGGCGCCGCACCGCGGGGCAGGTACACGACTCGGCCGTCATCGCCACCGCTGACGAAGCCGCCTTGCGGATGAGGCGCCAATGCCAGGCAGGTGCCCTGATGGCATGCGGCGCGCACAGGCGCGGGCGCAGGCTCGGCAGACGGCACGACTGTCACGCCACCTCCCGGCCGAGGCTGCACCCGCGGCCCCTGCGGCCACTGGGTGTCGGCCACCAGCACGTGCCCGTTGCCCAGGGCAAATGCAGCAGAGTTGCCGTCGGTGTCCCAACTCACCGCCACAGCGGGAGCATCGACCGGCCAGGAAACACCCATCACCGCGAGCAGCGGTGGGGCGACGTTGGCTGGCGGCGCGCCAGCAGTATCAGTTACCGAGTTCATGACTACACCTCTCAGACGTCTTCCAAACAATGGGTCAGTTCTTCACGCAGCGTCGATTCCTCGAGCCGCCTTCCGATAAAAACCAGCTTTGACTCAGCGGCCTCGCCCGCAGCCCAGGCGCGACCCATCCCGCTGTCCACCGTCATGTGCACCGCCTGAAAGACGAAACGACGTGACTCGCCACTGAACGCAAGGATTCCTTTGGCACGCAGCAGATCGCCGCCCTGTTCGGTCACCAATCGCTGCAACCAGGGGAGGAAGCGAGAGCGCTCGAACCGGCGCGGGAAGCTGAGGGAGACGCTGGTGACACCTGCGCTGTGGCGGCCAGACCCCACCGGCTGGTAGCCGTGAGCGGTCGGGCCATTGGCCGACTTGCCCAGCCCGATGGAGGGCAGACGCATGCGCGCGTTGTCAAAAGCACCTCGGTCGAGCAACTGCGCCAGGGGCAATTCGCCGCGCACGACACGGCGCACATCGGCAGTGGGGTTGAGCTCTTGCACGGCGCGCTCGGCCGCACCCAGCATGGCCTCGTCCGCCAAGTCCGCCTTGTTCAGCAGCACCATGTCGGCCTGCGCCAATTGCGTGCTGGCTTCGGGCATCGAACTCAGCTGAGCCGGGAGATGGCGCGCATCGGCAACGCAGATGATGCTGTCGAGCCGCGTGTACTGGCGCAGCAGGTCGTCGAGCTGGAAGGTCTGCACCACCGGGGCTGGATCTGCCAGGCCGGTGGTCTCGATCAGGATGCCGTCGAAGCCGCCAGGCCGACGAACCAGGTTGCTGGCCACACGCACCAGGTCACCGCGCAGCTTGCAGCAGACGCAGCCGTTGTTGAGCTCGTAGACCTCTTCCTCCGCGCCGACCACGAGATCGCCATCGATGCCGATCTCGCCGTACTCGTTGACGATCACGGCGTAGCGCTTTCCGCCCGCATCACGAAGCAGCCGGTTGAGCAAAGTGGTCTTGCCGGCACCGAGAAAGCCGGTCAATACGGTCACGGGAATGGGTGTGATCATGGGGTCTGTTGCGGGCCACTGACTACAAATCAGCGTGGCACATGGGACGCGAAGTTCAGAAATTCAAGGGATCAAAACCCCACCGCCATGGAGTCGTCATGTTGAGGAGCGAACGGCAGCGTTCATCGAGCGCTCTTCGGGTGGGATGCGTGAATGATGCGTCGCGGGGCAATCTCGGACGTTCGCACGCCCAGGCAAACATTCACAGCCCCTGCGAGCGCAGCACGAAACATTCAGGCAAGCCTTTGATTTTATTGAAAAAAAATCGCAGACGCTGATGGATTTCCCGACGCAAGAACAACGGCAAGGCCGTCGCAAGACCGGACGCTGGATGGGCCGCCTGGCCGCAGCGACCGTCTCAAATCGACACAGAGTTTTCCCCAGGGCCCCTTTTCGCGACCCGCGAGACGGGAGATCAGTATTTACCCTCTCCTGCGCGCTGACGACCCGCCGCGAGGAGACATCCGCACTCACTCAGGCCACCTGCCGGTACTCGGCGACACGGCCAGGCCAAAGCCGTGAACGCTGGTGCCGGAGAAGATCGGCCAGCCGACCGATGTCGTCCACGCGGTGCATGGGCCACATGCCGTCCGCGCAGCGCCACAGCCGTTGAACTGCGGGCGCCAACGGCTCGAACCCGTCGTAGCGCAACAGGGGATTGAGCCAGACGATGGCATGGGCGCGTCGCCGCAGCCTTGCGAGCACGGCATCGAGATGGGCGACATGGTCGCCATCGAGGCCGTCCGTGGCGAGCAGCAGCGTTGCCCGGCCGCCGAGCACGCGTGGGGCCCAGTCTCGGACAAAGCGGTCGAGACACAGCGTCAGTCGGGTGCCCCCGTTCCAATCGCTCACGCAGGACGCCACCGATTGCAATGCGAGATCGACGTCCCGGTTGCGCAGGCAGGTGCTGACCCGATGCAGCTGGGTACCCAGTGTGAACGTCTCGGTCCGGGGGTACCGGCGCGTCAAGGCGTGCGCATAGTGAAGCAGCACACGGCCATAGCGCTCCATCGAACCCGAGACATCGATCAACAGCACGAGGGGAGGCAGCACTTCGCGGCGTCGGCTGAACGCCAGCGAAAACGACGCCGGCTGACGCATCGTCTGCTGGACGGTGCGCCGCAGATCGATGGCCCCCCTGGGCGACGGCACTTTTCTCAGCAACTGGATCGGCGCCACAGGCGGCGGCAGTGAACGGACCAGGTCGAGTGCAGCGGCAAACTCGTCGGGCGTCATGCTCCCGAAGTCGGCCCGGCGCAAACCGATGGCGGCAGAGGCGCCCCGTTCCGTGAGGACCGTCTGCGGGCGGGTCAGAGGCGGACGGGCGGGCGCTGGCGGGGGCGCCAGTGCCGACAACAGCCGCTCAGACAACGGCCGGTCGGCGCGCGCGCGCGATGCCGCGGGCTGCGGCTTCAAACGGGGCAACGCGCGCGCGAGGAGCTCAGGGTCTCGCCAGAAGGCATCGAAGACAAGATCGAACAGCGGGTGCTGGTCGTGCCGGCTGGTGAGCACCGCTCGAAGGGCAGCGCGGACGTCGTCTCGCCGCTCGAGCCCGGTGTGCTCCAGTGCCAGCAGCGCCAGACCCACCGAGTCAGGAGGCACGGCGAAGCCTGCCCGTCGCAGGGCTCGGGCGAACTCGACCACGTTCCGGTGGAACATCGGGTCCGGCCGCGCCGTCTCAGGCGTCCTGCTCCAGCCAACCCCTGTCCTGCAGTTCGCGCAGCAGGCCGGCGGTGTCATGCGCGCGCAGCCGCTCGATGTCCTCACGGTGCTTGAGCAACACGCCCAGGGTCTGCTCGATTGCCGCAGGGTCCAGGCACACCACGGACAGCGCGGTGAGCGCCCGCACCCAGTCGATCGTCTCCGAGACGCCGGGCGCCTTGAGCAGATCCATCTCGCGCACACGGCGCACGACAGCGACCACCTGCGCGGCCAGGTTCAACGCAGCCTCGGGTGCCCGCCGGCGCACGATCTCGAGCTCGCGCGCGGGATCGGGAAAGCCCACCCAGTGATACAGGCACCGACGCTTCAGCGCGTCATGGACTTCGCGCGTGCGGTTGCTGGTGATCACCGTGATCGGCGGCGCGCTGGCAATGACCGTTCCCAATTCAGGGACGGTGATCTGGTTCTCGGCCAGCATTTCCAGCAGGAAGGCATCGAACGGCTCGTCAGCGCGGTCGATCTCGTCGATGAGCAGCACCGGGGACATCGGCTGCGTCAGGGCCTGCAGCAGCGGACGCTCGATGAGCATGTCGCGCTGATACAGACTGCTCTCGAGCTGCGCCTCGGCCGCTTCGCCCTGGATGCGCCCGGAGGCCTCGGCCAGCCTCACCCGCATCAGCTGGCGTTGCACATTCCATTCGTAGGCCGTCTGCGCGATGTCCAGGCCTTCGTGACACTGCACGCGCAGCAACTGGCTGCCAAGCACACTGGCCAGCGACTTGGCCAATTGCGTCTTCCCGACCCCCGGTTCGCCCTCGAGGAACAGCGGGCGCTGCAGCCTCAACGACAGGAACACCGACACCGCCAGCGGTCGATCGCAGACGTAGCCCGCCTGGGCGAGCGCGATCACGAGGTCGTCGACCGTCGCAGGCAGCGACTGAGCAATCCGCAGCGGTGGTGGATGAGGCGTGTTCATTGGCGATGGCCCGAAGCCTTCCGTTGACCCATGGGCAAGCGGCTGCAAGACCTGGCCCGACCCGTGGAACCCCTAAGGCGCCGTCGAGGATAAGGCCTTGACGGTGTTGCCTGAGATTTGCAATAGTAAGCATCTGCTCACTTAGGAGCTGCGATTCGTTGCAGCTTCCCACACCACGCGGCAGGAGACCATGAAGCCAGCCCACTTCGACTACCTGCGTCCGGCGACGCTCGATGAAGCGCTGGCTTTGCTGGCCGAGCACGGCGAGGACGCGCGTGTCATCGCCGGAGGCCAAAGCCTCGTGGCGATGATGAATCTCCGGTTCGCCCGCCCGGGCGCGTTGATCGACATCAACCGCATCGCCGGGCTGGATCGGCACTGGCAAGACGGCGCGGTCCTGCGCATCGGCGCCCTGGCGCGACACGCCACGCTGGCGGCCTCGCCCCTGGTTCGTGAACTGGCGCCGCTGATGGCGGCCGCCTACCCGCACGTCGCCCATCACACCATCCGCAACCGCGGCACGCTGGCGGGCAACCTGTGCCACGCCGACCCGGCCTCGGAGATGCCCGCGGTGCTGCTCGCCCTCGACGGCGAACTGCGGCTGCGCAGCGTCCGCGGAGAACGCACCGTCAAGGCTGCCGACTTCTTCCTCGGCCCGTACACCACCGCCGCGCAGGCCGATGAGATGCTGGTGGAAGTGGTGATCCCGGTGCGGCACGTCGGCCACGGGTTCGAGGAGATGTCCATACGCCAAGGCGATTTCGCGCTGACGCTGGTGGCATCGACGCTGGGCATCAGCGGCGGACGGATCGTGTCGGCCGCGCTCGCCTACGCCGGCGTTGACGCGCACGCGATTCGATGCCCGCAGGCCGAGCAGATCCTGGTGGGCGAGCCGCCGTCCGAGGCCCTCTTCGAACGCGCTGCGAACGCTGCTGCCACGTCCATCACACCCGCCTCCGACCAGCACGCAGACGCCGAGTACCGGCTGGATCTGATCCGCACCCTGACACCCAGGGCGCTCCGCAGTGCGGCCGCGACGGCGCCCGCAGGCTGAGGCAAGGAACCCTACGAATGAGCAACGCCGATCATCCGGTGACCTTGACGGTCAACGGCCGCACGTACACCCGCCAAGTCCCTGCGCGCAAGCTGCTGTCGGACTTCCTGCGGCAGGACCTTGCACTCACCGGCACGCACGTCGGCTGCGAGCACGGCGTGTGCGGCACCTGCACCGTCTCGGTCGACCAGCAGACCGTGCGCTCCTGTCTGATGTTCGCGGTGCAGGCCGACGGCTGCCAGGTCCGCACCGTGGAGGGCCTGGGCACGATGCAGAACATGCACCCGCTGCAGCAGGCGTTCTGGGAAAAGCACGGCCTTCAATGCGGGTTCTGCACGCCGGGCATGCTGATGACCGCACAAGAACTGCTGGCGAGCAACCCGAACCCCACGCGCGAACAGGTGGCCGATGCGATTGCCGGCAACCTGTGCCGCTGCACCGGCTACGAAACCATCGTCGACGCGATCATGTCGGCCGCCGCCGCCATGCGCACGACCGAGGCGCAGGCATGAGCGCCCGTTACGTCCCCAAGCTCGACATCCCGGCGTCCCGCCGCGAAAAGCCGCCCCAGGACGAACCGCGCTGGATCGGCAAGAGCATGAAGCGGGTCGAGGACCCGCGCCTGCTCACCGGCAAGGGCAAGTACCTCGATGACGTCGTGGTGCCCGGGATGGCGCATGCGGCCATGCTGCGCAGCCCGTTCGCGCATGCACGCATCAAGTCGATCGATGTGAGCGCCGCGCGGGCGCTGCCTGGCGTGATCTGCGTCGTCACCGGCCGTGAGTTTGCCGAAACCACCGGCCCGACCGTCACCTTCTCCAGCCCGGCGGTGGTACAGCCGGCCATCGCGATCGACAAGGTCCGCCACGTCGGCGAGACCGTCGCCGCCGTCATCGCCGAGGACCGGTACATCGCCGAAGACGCGCTCGAGCTCATCGAGGTCGAGTACGAAGAACTGCCTGTGGTCACCGATATCGAGCAGCAGGAACACGCCCGCGGCGATGCCGTGCTGCACCCAGAGCGTGGCGAGAGCAATGTCGCCATGGACCGGACCTTCACCTTCGGCCCGGTGGACGACGACTTCGCCCGCGCCGACCGCGTGATTCGCCGGCGCCTGCGCTGGGGTCGCTCCGGCCCGCAGCCGATGGAAACCGCAGGTGCGATCGCCGACTTCGATTCGGGGACCGGCAAATTCAGGGTCCACTGCAACACCTCGATGTACACCTATGTCGGGTGGCTGTGCGCCATGTCGCTGAACGTGCCGGCGACCCACTTGACCATCGTGCCCACGCTGGCGGGCGGCAGCTTCGGTTCGAAGCTGTTCCTGCACCGGGTGATCGTGCTGACGGCAGGCCTTTCACGCATCGCCGGCTGCCCGGTGAAGTACATCGAGGACCGCGCCGACAACATCGCCAATGCCGACGCTCACGGCTCTGACCGGCTGTACGACGCCGAACTGGCCGTGCGCGAGGACGGAACGATGCTGGCGCTGCGCTACCGGGTGTGGGATGACTACGGCGCCTATCTCCAATACGGCTACGGCACGCACGGCAACGCGTTTTCACAGGTCGTGGGACCGTATCGGATCAACAGCGTGCAGGCCCGCATCACCGCGGTGTTGTCCAACAAGTGCCAGCAAGGCGCCTACCGCGGATTCGGCTCGGAGGTCACCAACTTCGTGCTCGAGCGCATGGTCGATGCGGCAGCCCAGGAACTGGGCATCGACGGCATCGCCTTGCGCCGGCACAACCTGATCCAGCCCGACGAGTTCCCTTACGTGATCCCTTCGGGCAACGTCTATGACATCGGCAACTACCAGGCCGTGATGGACAAGGCCGTGGACATGTTCGATGTCGAGGGCTGGCGCCGCAAGCAGGCCGAGGCCAGGCTGGAAGGCCGCCACATCGGCATCGGCCTGGTCGCGTGCCAGGAGCGCAGCGTCTTCAGTTCGACGGAGTTCTGGTCGCTCAACCCGCCCGAACACCCGGGGTTCACCTTGTCCAGCTCGCCCGAGGCGGTGGCGATCCGGCTCGACCCGACGGGCAAGGTCTTCGTGCAGCTGTGCGCGCCGTTCTGGGGCAACAGCCCCGAGACCGTCGTGACGCAGATCGTCGCCGAGGCGCTGACGGTGGAACCTTCCGACGTGTCGATCGCCTATGCGGACACCGACGCCGGGTTCAATGGCACCGGGCCGGGCGGCAGCCGGTACACCGTGATGGTGGCTGGCGCGGTGGTCAAGGGGGTGCGCACGCTGCGCGAAAAGCTGTTCCGGCTGGCCGGGCACATGATGGAGTGCGGCAGCAGCGACCTCGAGCTGCGCAGCGGCAAAGTGGGCGTGAAGGGCGTGCCCGGCAAAGAAAAGACGATCGCCGAGGTGGCGTCGGCCGCGCACTATTTCCGCCTGAATTTCCCAGACCGGCCCGAGTTCGACAGCGGCCTCGAAACCACCGCGGTGTACGACCATCCGCTGACCACGATGCCGGCGGCCGATGGCACGCACCTCGGCATCTTTTATCCGATCATGGGACACATGGTCCACGCGGTCGCGGTGGAGGTAGACACCCGGACCGGCCAGGTGAAGATCCTCGATTACGTCGCGGTCCACGACTGCGGCACCGTGGTGAACCCGATGACCCTGGCAGGCCACGTGCGCGGCGGGACGGCGCAGGGCATCGGCACCGCGCTGTACGAACACCTGCGCTACGACGAGAGCGGCCAGCTGCTGACGGGCTCGTTTGCGGACTATCACATCCCGACCGTGCATGAGATGCCGGCGCACATCCGCGTGGGCCATGTCGAGACACCCTCGCCTTACACCGAGTACGGCATCAAGGGCGGTGGTGAGGGTGGGCGCATGGCGGCACCACCGGTGATCGTTCAGGCCGTCGAGGATGCGCTCAAGGACCTCGGTGTGCAGCTGTCCGAGGTGCCCCTCACGCCACGTCGTCTTCGCGAGATCGTTCGCGCGGCAGGAGGTTAAGGTCCGCGCAGCCCTGCCGGGCTCGACACAGCAATCCGGCAGCGTTCGAGATCGATCTTGGCAGGACCCCCTTCATGGAACTCACCATACAACGCCGATACCCCATCGGTGAAAGCGCCGCCCGGTCCTGGGCCGTGCTCTCCGACGTCACGGCCACGGCGGCCTGCCTGCCGGGTGCTGCCATCACCGAACAGATCGACGCCACGCACTACAAGGGCACCGTCAAGACCCGGGTCGGCCCCGCCACGATGAGCTTCGCCGGTGACATCGAGCTGCTGAGCTGCGATGCAGCGGTCATGCAGCTGTCGATGCTGGGAAAAGGGGCCGACCGCTCGGGATCGTCTGCCAGCATGAAGCTGACAGCGCGCGTGGAACCCGGCGAATCCGCAGCGTCATCGCTGCTCGTCGGTGAGGCCACGGTGACGGTCAGCGGAAAGCTCGCCCAATTCGGCAGTCGGCTGTTGCTGCCCGTCATCGATGCGCTGCTGACGCAGTTCGCGGCAAACTTTTCTGCCGCGGCCGCCGCGGTCCCGATCGCGGGGGAGCTGCCGGTGTCAGGCGCAAGCCCCACGCCCGCGGCAGACGCGGTGCCCGGCACGCCGGCGAGCGCGCGCAACGAACTCAATCTGCTAGCGCTGCTGCGCGAGATGCTGCGCGGCTGGGCTGCGCGGTGGTTCCGCCAGGACAAGGCCTGAGCGCAGCTTGGCGGCGGACGCGCTCAGCGCGACGGACCTGAAGCGGCAGACGCCACACTGGCGATGCCCGACAGAAACACATCGACGGCAGCGTCCACGATGCGTTCGGGGTCCGCGATGTGCTGGTTGTAGATGAAGCGCCGGATGCCGATGTACAGGATCTGCCCCTGCAGGCCCCAGACGGCATCGGACTCCACCGCCGTGATGGGCACCTGCTCGGGAGTCGGCAGCCCATACGCGTGCCGGACCTCGGTACAGATCGGCTGCACGATGCGGCTGTTCAGCAGGCTGATGTAGCGGTCGTTGATGTTGACCCCACGCAGCCCCGCGAAGAAGAAGATCCGTATCCACTCGTACGAGTAGATGACCGAGAGATAGCTCTTGTAGAACCTGCGCAGACGTGCATCGAAGGGCACGGCGCGATCCTTGAGCGCGCCTTCCCAATCGCTGCCCCACCGGCCGAGGTACATCTGCTGGTACACACGCTCGACCAGTTCCTCTTTGGTGGGGAAGTACCTGAACAGCAGCGCGTTGGTCACACCCAGGCGCGCGGACAGGTTGCGCGTCTGGCCTTCGAAGCCGACTTCAGCGAAGTAGGCGATGGCCGCCTCGACGATCAGCATCTTGCGCTCTGCCGGTGGCAGGCGCCGCCGCACGGCTTGCGCGGGCTCGGTGGCGACAGGTGCAGAGGCCAGCTTGCGCTTGAGCGGCGGGCTCGTTCGGATGCGCTTCACGGCCTGCATGCGAGTGCGTTGGATCCAGAGATGAACCTGCCTTGATTCTAGAGGTCGAGGGCATTGACAGCCAACTTGTCGACACCTATAAATGAGCAGCCGCTCAATTCTAGAAGTGCAAACGGCATGTCGTCCGCGCACAGTTCTCACGGCAAAGGAGACTGCCATGACCCATCGATTCGACGCCGCCAAATTCACTCTCGCTCATTTGCACGAGGTCGCCGAGCGCTGCAGCAACTGGGGTCGCTGGGGCCCTGACGACGAGATCGGCACGCTCAATTTCATCGGCCCGCAGGAGATCATTGCCGCCTCCAATCTGGTGAAACGGGGTCGGGCCATCTCGTTGGGGCTCAATTTCGACCGCAACGGCCCGCAACGTGGGCTGTGGGGCAATCGGTACAACCCGATCCACGTGATGCTCGCCACCGGCACGGATGCCGTGGCAGGCAACCAGGATGCCGGCGGTGTGCGCTTTGCGGATGACGCGGTGTCGATGCCGCTGCAATGCGGCACGCAATGGGATGCGCTGGGGCACATCTTCTATGGCGACAAGATGTGGAACGGCTACGACGCCAGGCTGGTCGACGCCAATGGCGCCAAGAAAAACGGGATCGAGAAAGTGAAGGACCGCATGGTGGGCCGCGGCGTCCTGCTCGATGTGGCACGCCACCTGGGGCGCAGTTCGCTGGACGATGGCGAGGCCATCACCGGCGCCGACCTCGACGCCACCGCCCGCGCGCAGGGCGTCGAGATCCGCCGCGGAGACTTCGTCATCGTTCGCACCGGACACATGGAGCGCTGCCTCGCCGCTGGCGAGTGGGGCGGCTATGCGGGGGGCGATGCGCCCGGGCTCGCCTTCGAGACCGCCGAGTGGATCTTCCAAAAAGAGATCGCCGCCATCTGCACCGACACCTGGGGCTGCGAAGTTCGCCCGAACGAGACCGACGACTGCTCCCAGCCTTGGCACTGGGTTGTCATCCCGAAGATCGGCATCACGATGGGCGAGATCTTCTATCTGAAGGACCTGGCCGACGACTGCGCGCAGGACCGCGTCTACGAATTCATGTTCATAGCCCCGCCGCTGCCGATCACGCACGCCGTCGGGTCGCCGATCAACCCGATGGCGATCAAGTAGACGCGCTGGGCGGGTTCAGGCTTCGCCAGGCTGCGGACCCTGGGCATCCCAGGTGCTGTACGCCTGTGTTCCTGATCATTTGGTAGGCCGTGTTGGACTTGAACCAACGACCAAAGGATTATGAGTCCTCTGCTCTGACCAACTGAGCTAACGGCCCGAGCGACTCATTGTAGGCAGCGAGCCGAAGCGGCCTTCTACTTGGTGCTCAGCGCGTTGCCGACCAGCCGTGAGGTGATGTCGACGATCTGGATCATTCGGTCGTAGGCCATGCGCGTGGGGCCGATGACGCCGAGCGTACCGACCACGATGCCGTCGACCTCATAAGGCGCCGACACCACCGACAGCTCCTCGAAGGGCACGACGTGGCTTTCGCCACCGATGTAGATGCGCACGCCCTCCGCCCGGCTGCTCACATCGAGCAGGCGCATCAGTTGCGTCTTCTGCTCGAACAGGTCGAACAGCTTGCGCAGCGAGCCCATGTCGGTGGAGAAGTCCTGCACCGTCAACAGATTGCGTTCGCCCGAAATGACCACTTGTTCCTGGCTGTCGGCCACCGCTTCGCTGCCGGCTTGCACCGCCGCCTGCATCAGCGTCGCGATCTCGCCGCGCAGCGCATCGACCTCGGTCTTCAGCCGCTCGCGCACCTCTTCCAGCGTACAGCCGCCGTAGTGGGCGGTGAGGAAGTTGCTGGCCTCGATCAGCTGCGCCTGGGTGTAGTCCTGGGTGGTGAAGATGACACGGTTCTGCACATCGCCGTCCGGCGCCACCAGGATCACCAGCACACGCCGTTCGCTCAGGCGCATGAACTCGATGTGGTGGAACACGCTGGTCTTGCGCGGGGCGGTGATGACGCCGACGAAATTCGACAGGCTCGACAGCATCTGTGCCGCATTGGCGATCACCCGCTGCGGCTGATCGGCTTGCAGTTGGGTCTCGAAGTTCGGGGGCTGCTGGAGCTGCAGCGGCTGCGCCGTCATCATCGTGTCGACGAAGACGCGGTAGCCACGCGCGGTGGGGATGCGCCCGGCGCTGGTGTGCGGGCTGGCGATCAGGCCCAACTCTTCCAGGTCGGCCATCACATTGCGGATGGTGGCTGGCGACAACTCGAGCCCGGAGGCTTTCGATAGCGTGCGCGAGCCGACCGGCTGGCCGTCGGCAATGTAGCGCTCGACCAGGGTCTTGAGTAAGGTTCGTGCGCGTTCGTCCATGCCATTTTCATTGTAGGGCGCAGGGTGTTTTTGACGTGGGTTTGCGGAAAACGCTGTGGTGTAATTCCTCATGAAAAGCCGGTTCCGTCATGCCGCACTGGTCGGAAAGTACAACGCGCTGGGCAGCCGCAACGTGCTCGACGCCGTCGCCCGCTTTCTGATCGCGCAGGGGCTCGAAGTGTCGATGGAGCACGAGACCGCGCTCAACACCGGCCTGACCGACTATGGCGCCTTGACGCCGGCAGAGCTGGGCCAGTGCTGCGACATCGCCGTGGTGGTCGGCGGCGACGGCACGATGCTGGGCATCGCCCGTCAGATGGCCAGGTTCAACATTCCGCTGGTCGGCATTAACCAGGGGCGCCTCGGCTTCATCACCGACGTGCCGATCGGCGAGTTCGCTTCCGCGCTGGCGCCGATGATCGCCGGCAGCTACGAGGAAGAGCACCGCACCATGCTCGAAGGCGGCGTGTGCCGCGATGGCGAGGTGATCTTCGAGGCCTTCGCACTGAACGATGTGGTGGTCAGCCGCGGCGCTACCTCGAGCATGGTCGAGCTGAAGATCGACATCGGCGGCGAGTTTGTTGCCAACCTGCGCGCCGACGGCCTGATCATCGCCTCGCCCACCGGCTCCACCGCCTACGCCCTGTCGGCTGGCGGGCCGATCCTGCATCACAGCATCCCGGGGTTTGTGCTGGTGCCGATTGCGCCACACGATCTGTCGAACCGGCCGATCGTGTTGCCCGACGCGGGCGAGATCAGTATCGAGATCGTGGCCGGGCGGGATGTCAGCGTCAATTTCGACATGCAGAGCCTGGCCAGCCTGCTGCACGGCGATCGCATCACGGTGCGACGCGCAGCGTTCCAGGCGCGCTTCCTGCACCCGCCGGGCTGGAGCTACTACGCCACGCTGCGCCGCAAGCTGCACTGGAATTCAGGGACCGCATGATGTGGCGTCGCCTGGTCCTGCGCGACTTCGTCATCGTCACGACGCTCGACGTGGAGCTTGGCAGCGGCTTCTCGGTGCTGACCGGAGAAACCGGGGCCGGCAAGTCGATCCTGATCGACGCCCTGCAACTCGTGCTGGGCGGCAGGGGCGATGTCGGGGTGGTGCGCGAAGGCGCGCAGCGTTGCGAGATCAGCGCTGAATTCGATGCGCCGCCCAGTCTGAGCGACTGGCTGGCAGACGCTGGATTCGATGCCACGGACAGCCTGCTGCTGCGCCGCACGATCGACACCCAGGGCAAGAGCCGGGCGTGGGTGAATGGCAGCGCAGCCACGATTGCGCAGTTGCGCGAGATCGCCGATCACCTGATCGACATCCACGGCCAGCACGCCTGGCAAAGCTTGACCCGGCCGGCAGCGGTGCGCGACATGCTCGACGCCTATGCGAGCGTCGACACCCAGGTGCTCGGCCGCGCCTGGACCGAATGGCGTGGCGCCGCCGACGCATTGGAGCGCGCACAAACGCAGCAGGCCGATCTCGATCGCGAGCGCGAACGATTGGCCTGGCAGATCGGCGAGGTCGACAAGCTGGCGCCTGGCACCGATGAGTGGGCGGAGCTGAACGCCGAGCACACCCGACTGGCCAATGTGCAGACCCTGCTCGACGCCGCCCGAGAGGCGCTCGACGCGATCAGCGAAGCCGACGACAGCGCCGACACGCTGACCGGCCGCGCGATCGACCGCCTGCGCGCCGCTGCCGAGATCGATGGTGAACTTGCCGCGGTGGTCGAGGTGCTGAACGGCGCACAGGCGCAACTGCAGGATGCGGCACACACGCTGTCGAGCTTTCTCAACGACACCGATACCGATCCACAGCGCTTAGGCGAACTCGACGACCGGCTGTCGGCCTGGATGGGGCTGGCGCGCCGCTACCGCCGTCCTCCGGCCGATCTGGCCGCACTGCTGGCGCAGTGGAAGGACGAGTTGCACGCACTCGACGATGCAGCCGACCTCGACGCGCAACGGGCTCGGCTGGCAGCGGCTCGTTCGGCCTACGAGAGCGAAGCCGCACGCATCTCGGCTGCCCGCCGCAAGGCCGCACCGAAGCTTGCCGCAGCCGTCACGCTGGCCATGCAGCAACTCGGCATGGCTGGAGGGTGCTTCGAGGTGATGCTGACGGCGCAGGAAGCTCCGCAGTCCTTCGGCCTGGAAGCAGCCGAGTTTCTGGTCGCCGGGCATGCCGGTGGCACGCCGAGGCCGCTGGCCAAGGTGGCCTCGGGTGGCGAACTGTCTCGCATCGCGCTGGCCATCGCGGTGACGACCTGCCAGCTGCCACGCGGCCATGCCAGTGCCGGCACGTTGATCTTCGACGAGATCGATGCCGGTGTCGGCGGCGCGGTCGCCGACACCGTCGGGCGCCTGATGAAGCAGTTGGGCGTCGATTGCCAGGTGCTGGCTGTGACCCACCTGCCGCAGGTGGCCGCCTGTGCCGACCACCACCACGTGGTTGTTAAGTCCGCAGACGATGGCACGGTGCGCAGTGAAGTGCACCGGGTCACTGGTGAAGCACGGGTGGTCGAGATCGCCCGGATGCTGGCCGGCGAAAGACTCTCGGGCACCAGCCTCGCCCACGCCCAGGAGATGTTGGCCATGGGATTGACCGCAGACGCGGATCGACCGCGCACACGACAGGAGTAGCCGCTTTCATGAGCAGCACACAACCGCACGAATCAGCGGCCACCGGCGGAGCCGATGCAGCACGCGAGGTGGTGCTGGTCACCGGCATTTCGGGCTCAGGCAAGTCGGTCGCGCTGCATGCGCTGGAGGACGCGGGCTTCTTCTGCGTTGACAACCTTCCGCCTGAATTGCTGCGAGGATTTTTGCAACTGGAACATCGGCGGAACGACCAGCGCGTGGCCATCGCCGTCGATGTGCGCAGCGCCGGATCCCTCCCCCACCTGCTGCCCTTGATCAAGCAGCTGAACGCCGAAGGCGTGAAGGTGCGCTCGATCTTCCTCGACGCCAGCACCGATGCGCTGGTTCGCCGCTTCTCGGAAACACGCCGCCCGCACCCCTTGTCGCAAGGCCCGGAGCGCAGCCAGCGAACCCCCGACCATCGCAGCGACGACGACACGGGCTACACCATCCCCGGCGATCTCGATCTCGAACGGGTGTCGGCGCCTGACGGCCATCGGGCGCTGATCGATGCGATCGAACTCGAGCGCGAGCTGTTGTCAGAACTGCGCGAGGTCTCGACCGTCATCGACACCAGCCAGCTGCGTCCGGCCCAGTTGCGCCTGTGGATCCGCGACCTGATGAGCGGCACCGGCAACCGGCTGACCCTGGTGTTCGAGTCGTTCGCCTTCAAGCACGGCGTGCCGCTGGACGCCGACTACGTGTTCGATGTGCGGGTGCTGCCCAACCCCCATTACGTGCGCGAGCTGCGGCCGCAGGACGGGCGCGATGCGCCAGTGGTCGCCTACCTCGAAGCACAACCCGACGTGATCGAGATGCTGACGCAGATCGAGACCTTCCTGACGCGCTGGCTGCCCGCCTTCAACAACGACCAGCGCAGCTACCTGACGGTTGCCATCGGCTGCACGGGGGGCCAGCACCGCTCGGTGTACCTCGTGGAGATGCTGGCGCGCCGCTTCTCGCGCCGCACCGTCACGCTGATCCGCCACCGCGAGCTCGACGCGCGCGGCTGAGCACACCGCTGGGGGATCAGCTCAGCAGCAGCTTGCGCAGCGGCGCCGGAAGCCCGGCTGCCAGCGCTTCTTCGCGGGTGAACCAGCGCCCGGTCGGCCAGGCAGCCACGATGGCGCCGGCTTCCGCCTCATCCAGCTCCGCCGGCAGCGTCCAGCGCACCGGGTGCAAGGTCCAGTCGAGGTGGGTCAGTACATGGGTGAACGACGCGAGCGTTTCGGCGTGGCCCGGCTGGCCAGCGCGGTGCCGCTCAAAGTCGGTGGCCGTGTCGAACTCCGGCAAGCTCCACAGCCCGGCCCACACGCCCAGGTCGGGGCGCTGCACCAGCCACATGCGATCGCGCCAGCACAGCCACAGCCAGACGTGCTCGCGTTTGCCGCGTTTGAGCTTGCGCGTCTTCACCGGCAAGCTCGCCTGGGTCTGGGTGGTGGCGGCCACGCAGACCTCGCGCACCGGGCACAGCAGGCACTGCGGGGCGCGCACGCTGCACAGGGTCGCACCCAGGTCCATCAGGCCCTGCGTGTAGGGCTCGATGCCCTGGTCTGGCAACAACGCCGTGGCCTGGGCCCAGAGCTCACGCTCCTGCACCGCCTGTGCCAGATCACCGGCGAAGCCGAGCACACGGGTCAGCACCCGCTTCACGTTGCCATCGAGGATGGCCACCCGCTCGCCGAAGCAGAACGCAGCCACCGCTGCGGCCGTCGAACGGCCGATGCCTGGCAAGCCCTGCAACGCCTCGCTGCTGCGCGGGAACTGTCCACCGTGCTGCGACACCACCGCCTGGGCGCAGCGGTGGAGGTTGCGGGCACGGCTGTAATAGCCCAGGCCGCTCCACAAGGCCAGCACGTCATCCTGCGAGGCGGCCGCCAACGCGGCCACGTCGGGGAAGCGTTGCAGGAAGCGCTCGTAATAGCCGAGCACCGTTGTCACCTGCGTTTGCTGGAGCATGATTTCGGACAGCCAGACGCGGTACGGATCGCGGGTGTGCTGCCAGGGCAAGCCGTGCCGGCCATGGTGCCGCTGCCACTCGACGATGCGCGTCGAGAACACGGGGGATGGTGTGGGCGATGCGGCCCGGCGCAGGCTCACGGCGTGATCCGCGCCGACCCGTGGCACAGCAGCTGCAGCGTCATTCAGGCTTGCGCCTGCCGAACCGAGACAAATTCGCCGAAGGGCAAGGTGACGTCGATGTTGCCTTCGGACACCACGGCGGTCGACGCGCTGGAAAGCACCGCCTGCGCCAGTACGGCCAGGCGCTCCATACGACTTTGCAACTGGGCGTCCTGCTGTTCGATGTCGGTGATGCGCAGCTCCAGTTCATCGGATGCCCCGCGGATGCGCGACAGGGCTTCCGCACGCTTCTGGAAGCCACGCCGGCGCTCATGCAACTGCACCTCGACGTGCGTGGTCATCGCGCCGTTCCAGGATTCGATGTCGCTGCGTGCGCCGTCCCAGGCCGGGTCCAGCCGCGAGAGCAGCATGCGACGGAACTGCGACATGAATTGCGGCTGCGACAGGCGCAGGGCCTGTCCGAGCCCCAGGTACTGGGTGTAGCTGCGTTCGATGGCGTCCAGCTCGTCGGCGAACCGCGACAGGTCGGGTCCGGGCATCAGGACCAGGCCGAACCCGAACTCGGCATTCAGGTGGGTGAAGGTACCGGCCAGCATCTCCCGGATCTCCTGGGCTTGCCGACCGGCTTTCATGAGCCGTGAACGGAGCCGGGCGCAGGCCGCAATGAACGCCTTGCGCGCCCCGAGCTTGAGCACGCTGACCTTGATGTCTGCCAGCAGATGATCGATCTCGGCCTTGAGGTTCTCTTCCGAGAGCCCTTCGAGTGCCTCGTCGAGCAGACGCGAATGCAGCCCTCGCAGCGCGACCAGACGCGAGTGGCAGTGCTCGAATTCGAGCGCCTCTTGCTCGATGCGCTGGCGTATCGTGCGCAGTCGACCGCTGCTTTTGCCACGCAGGCCGCGCAGCTCGAGCATCTGTTCGGCGATCTGCCGGCGCGCATCGCCGAGACGGCGTGCTGCCCGTTGATGCAGCAAGGTGACGGTGTCGTCGATCAACCGGTGCAGCACCTGCTGGCGCTGCGGCAGCAACTCGGCCGACAGCGCGGCTTCGAATTCAGCGATGCCGCTGGCGGTCAGGGCATCGGCATCGGATTCGACGTGCGCGACCAGCGCCTGCCGCGCCGACAGCGCAAACACACGCGTTGCCGGCACGCCCAGCAAGTGCGCCGTGGCACTGCGCTGCGCTTCGATGTGAGCCGCCACTTGCTGTGGGGTCAGCAACGGGTCACGCAGCGCATCGATCTTGTTGAGCACGACGAAGGCAGCCCCCTGACGGGTGCCCAGGTGGTCGCGCCAGACGGCCATGTCCGACTGCGTCACGCCGGTGTCGGCGCCGACGATGAACACCGTGGCGTGCGCCGATGGCAGCAGACTCAAGGTCAGCTCGGGCTCGGCACCGAGCGCGTTGAGCCCGGGGGTGTCCAGCACCACCAGGCCCTGCCGCAGCAAGGGATGCGGGTAGTTGATCAGCGCATGGCGCCAGGCCGGGATCTCGATGCGGCCACTGTCATCGGGCTTCGGGTTGTTGCCGGCGTTCGTTTCGTCCCACAGACCGAGTGCCACCGCATCGGCGATCGACACCCGCTGGGTGCCCATCACCTCGCGCAGCGCGCTCGACAGATGCTCGGGGCGTGCCGCGTCGAGCGGTACATGCGTCCAGGCCTGCGGATCGCGCCGGAGCTCGGCCAACGAGGTGCCTGCCAACCGGGTGGCAATGGGCAGCAAAGACACCGTGATCGGCTGCGCGGGATCGTGTGACAGCTCGACGGGGCACATCGTCGTTCGCCCCGGCGTGGCCGGCAGAACGCGGCGTCCGGTGTCCGCAAAAAAGACCGCGTTGATCAGCTCCGATTTGCCGCGAGAAAACTCGCCGACGAAGGCGACCACCAGCTTGTCGGTGGACAGCCGCTGGCGCAGCGACACGAGTTGCGATTGCTCGGTGGCATCGGACGAGCCTTGCTCCGCCAGGAACTCGGCCAGATCGTCCAGACGCGCACGGACCCCGTCTCGCCATTGGTTGAGTTCGTCGAAACGACCGGAAAAAGCGGAAGTCATGGCGCGATCGGACTGGTTGGCGTGGGTTCGGCGGGGCCGCAACTCGCTCGGAGCTTCAAGCCTCTCATCCTAGGGCAAGCCCGCGCGCCTGCAACGCGAGAAACAACCGGTGACTCGCCCTTTTTTGAGTCTGCGCTCAGCGTTTCTGGCACGAGGGGCAAAAGAACGTCGAGCGCTGCCCCTGCACGATGCGCCTGACCGACGAACCGCACACGGGGCACGGCTGCCCGGCGCGCCCGTACACCCGTGCACTCAGCTGGAATTGACCGGCCATGCCGTGCGCATCGCGAAAGTCGCGCAGTGTGGACCCGCCGAGGTCGAGTGCAGTCTGCAGCGTCTGTCGTATCGCCAGGGCCAGGCGCTGGCAGCGGGGGCGGCTCAGCCGGTCACTGCGGGTGCGTGGGTCGATGCGGGCAGTGAACAAGGCCTCGCATGCATAGATGTTGCCGGCGCCCACGACGATGTCGCCCCCCAGCAGCGCCAGCTTGATGGGAACGCGGCGCCGCTGCAGCGCCGCATGCAGATGGGCGCCATCGAACGCGGCATCGAACGGCTCCAGCCCCAGGCTGGCCAGCAGCTTGCCGGCCGTGCCGGCGTCCTGCGACGGCGACCAGACCACCGCGCCAAAGCGCCTGGGATCGGTCAGGCGCAGCGTGCCACGGTCGGTGGCCAAATCGAAGTGATCGTGCGGCCCAGGCAGCGAGGTTTGATGGCTGAAAGCCAGTGATCCGGACATGCCCAGGTGCAACAGCAAACCGCCGGCAGCGGGCGACTCGCCATCGGCATCCGCCCGCAGTGGCAGCCAGAGGTACTTGCCGCGGCGCTGAACCCCACCAGCGCGCAGGCCAGTCAACTGCGCGTGATCGATCCCCAGTGGCCAGCGCAGGGGCTTGCCCAGGCGCGCACCGGTGACGACCGCGCCATCGATGCGATCGGCAAAACTCAGGCGGGTGACTTCGACTTCCGGCAGTTCAGGCATCGACGGAATTATCAGCAGCCAGCGAGGTCGTATGGTCTGGGCAGGGCCTTGCAGGGCCCCGCTCTAGAATCTTTGAGCTTCCAGGAGTCGCCGATGCCCGCTCGTTTTCCCCCCGCAAAAGCGGTCTGTGCGCTTGTCGTTGCGGGCTGCGCCTGGACTCCGCAGGCGTGGTCTCAGGCGTCGCCGACCGCAGCGGCGGCACCAGCGCCTGCTGCCTCTGCGCCGGCGTTCGAAAACTCGGATCTCGACGCCGCACTCTTCTATCAGTTGCTCATCGGCGAGCTGGAGCTCAGCGCCAGCGAGGGCAGCACGGCCTTCCTGGTCATGCTCGATGCCGCCAACAAGACCAAGAACGAGCAGCTGTACAAGCGCTCGGTCGACATGGCGCTGCAGATGCGATCGGGCAGTCAGGCGCTGATCGTCGTGCAGTCCTGGCGCCGCGCCCTGCCAGCTTCGCGCGATGCGCACCGCTATCTGATCGAACTGCTGGTGGCCTTGAACCGGCCCGCTGAAACCGCGGAGCCGCTGCGTTCATTGATCCGGCTGACACCCGAGGCAGAACGTCCCGCCCTGATCAGCAGCTTGCCGCGGTTTTTCGATCGAACCAGCGATCGCAAGCTGATTCCAGAGATCCTGACCGACGCGTTGCAGCCCTACATCGATGCGCCGACAACAGCCGATGCGTCGCTGATCGCCATCGGCCGGGCCTGGCAGGCCGCGGGTGACACTGCACAGGCACTGGAGTTCGCCAAGCGAGCCCACGCGCGCGATGCCAGTGCCGATGGCCCGGTTGTGCTCGCGCTGGAGCTGTTGCCGACAACCACCGACGCCGAGCCCATCGTCCAGGGCTATCTGAAAGCCAGGCCGCAAGCCACCGCCATACGCATGTTCTATGCGCGCGCCCTCGGCATGTCGCAGCGCTACCTGGAAGCGCTGGCGCAGGTGGACCGGGTGACCCGCGATGACCCTGCGCAAACTGCGCCATGGCTGACGCTGGGCGCCTTGCACCTGGAATTGCGCCAGCCCAAGGAAGCCACGGTCGCGATCAAGACGTTCATCGAACGCCTGCAGTCGACGCCAGCGGTCAGCACGCCTGCCAAGCCCAGCGCCACGACGCCGGCCGCGGAAGGCGGGAGCGAGGTCGTGGTCGAGTCCGATGATCGCGGCCTGACTCAGGCCTGGCTGATGCTGGCGCAGGCCGCTGAGCAGCAAGGCAATTTCAAGGCCGCCGAGGCGTGGCTCGCGAAGGTCGACACCCCGGCCCGGGCGCTGGAAGTGCAGGTTCGACGTGCGTCGCTGCTGGCCAAGCAGGGGCGCCTGACCGAAGCGGTCGAGTTGATTCGCCGCGCCCCGGAGGCGGGCGACGAAGACACCCGCGCCAAGCTGCTCGCCGAGGTGTCGTTGTGGCGCGAGGCCAGGCAATGGTCGCAGGCGAGCGACGTGCTCAAGCGTGCCAACGACCGCTTCAAGGACGACCCCGACCTGCTTTACGAGCAATCGATGATGGAGGAGAAGCTCAACCGCATCGATGAGATGGAGCGCCTGCTGCGGCGTGTGATCGAGCTGCGACCTGACCATGAACACGCCTACAACGCGCTCGGTTTTTCGCTGGCCGATCGCGGGCTGCGCCTGCCGGAGGCGAAGGCCTTGATCGTGCGGGCGCTGGAGCTGGCCCCCGGCGAACCCTTCATCACCGACAGCCTCGGATGGGTCGAGTACCGCATGGGCAACCTCGACGAAGCGATCAAGCAGCTCTCACGCGCCTACCAGTCGCGGCCCGACCCGGAGATAGCGGCTCACCTGGGGGAGGTGTTGTGGGTCAATGGTCAGCACGAGGAAGCCCGTCGCGTCCTGCGCGAAGGCAAGAGCCGAGATCAGGCCAATGACGTGCTGCGCGAAACCGTGGTGCGCCTGAAAGTCAATTTGTGATCTTCAGGGTCAGTGGAGTCTGTGCAGCGCTGGTGCTGGTGCTTGCACTGACGGGATGCTCGACGCTGACACCGCCCGACGAGACCCCTTCGGGTGAGTTGCTGGCAGGCCGAATGTCGGTGCAGGTGGCGGCCACCGAGACGGAGCCCGCGCACAACCTGACCGCCTCGTTCGAGCTGAGTGGCACGCCGCAGCGGGGGCGACTCGACATGAACACGCCGCTGGGCAGCACCGTGGCGCGTGCGCGCTGGAGCCCCGAGGCGGTGGTCCTCGACACGCCGCAGGGACAGACCCGTCACGCGAACCTCGACGAGTTGACGCGGGCGGTGGTCGGAGAAGCGCTGCCGGTGCCTGCGTTGTTCGACTGGCTGCGCGGCCGACCCTGGCCCGGGGCCATCAGCGTTGCCACCGCGGCGCCCGAACCAACGGGTTTCAGCCAGCTGGGCTGGCGGGTGGATCTGTCCCGTTTTGATGAGTCCCGGCTGACTGCACGCCGCGCGGCACCGCCGGTGGTCACCGTGCAGGTGAAGCTGGACCCGCCATGACGCTCAACGCCCTGTGGGATGTGAGTGCCCCGGCCAAGATCAACGTCTTCTTGCACGTGGTCGGGCAGCGCGCTGACGGCCACCATCTGCTGCAGTCGCTGTTCGTGCTGCTCGACTGGGCGGACACGCTGCATTTCGAGCGGCGCAGCGATGGTCGGTTGCAGCGCCACGACCTGTCGGTTGCCCTGCCCGCAGATGATTTGTGCCTTCGCGCGGCGCGGGCGTTGCAGGCGGCCAGCGGCACGGGTTGCGGCGCGGACATCAGCATCGTCAAGCAGGTACCTTGGGGCGCGGGCCTCGGCGGCGGCAGCTCCGACGCGGCCACGACCTTGTTGGCGCTCAATCGGCTGTGGGGCTTGAACTGGTCGCGATCACAACTGCATGCGCTGGGTTTGACACTCGGGGCCGACGTGCCTTTTTTTATTGGTGGAAACAACGCGTGGGTCGAAGGCATCGGTGAAGCGCTGACCCCGATGGCGGTGCCTGAGCAGTCCTTTGCCTTGATCAAACCGGCGGTATCGATCGAAACGCGTGCAGTTTTCAGCCATCCTCAGTTGGTTCGCGACACACCTCGCGCTATACTTGAGGGCTTTGATGCAGACGAACTTCTGCGCATCACCGCACCTGCGGATGGTGTTGGCTGGGGTCACAACGATCTGCAAGCGGTTGCCGAGTTGTTGCACCCCGAGGTGCGCGACGCAGCAGCGGTTTTGCAGTCTCGTTATGGCAATAGCCGCATGAGCGGTTCGGGCAGCGTGGTGTTTGCGCGCATCGTGTCAGAGTCGAGTGTGGTGCCCGCGCTCGACGGCGAGTTGCCGCAAGGTTGGCTCACGAAAGTGTGTCGCAGCCTGCCGCAGCACCCGTTGCGTGAGTGGGCGCGAGACGAAGAGATGCAGGATTGAAAGTCGGATCCTGAAAGTTGTGGGTGTGGGGCCTCGGCCGCGCACCGGTGTAGGGGAGTCGCCAAGTTGGTTAAGGCATCGGATTTTGATTCCGACATGCGAAGGTTCGAATCCTTCTTCCCCTGCCAGATTCTTTGATTCCCGGAGCGTCCTGACAACAGGCCTGGGCTGGACTGAAAGGAAGCAACGTGCTTCCACAGAGCCTCGTCGGAGGGAATGTGCTTTTCAACACTGTGCTTTTCACTGGCAACGCCAACCCGGCGCTGGCCAAGGAAATCGCCACTCACCTGGGTGTCGAACTCGGCAAGGCTTCGGTCGGCCGCTTCTCCGACAGCGAAGTCGCGGTCGAGATCGAGCAGAACGTGCGGGCGCGCGATGTGTTCGTGGTGCAGTCGACCTGCACGCCGACCAACGAGAACCTGATGGAGTTGTGCATCATGGTCGATGCGTTGAAGCGCGCCAGTGCGCGCCGCATCACCGCCGTGATCCCCTACTTTGGTTATGCACGCCAGGATCGTCGGCCACGCTCCACGCGGGTACCGATCAGCGCCAAGGTCGTTGCCAACATGCTGGAAGCCGTCGGCGTCGAACGCCTGTTGACGATGGATCTGCACGCCGACCAGATCCAGGGCTTCTTCAACATCCCGGTCGACAACATCTATGCCTCTCCGGTGCTGTTGTCCGATCTGCAGTCGAAGCGGTATGACGACCTCGTGGTGGTCTCGCCCGACATCGGCGGTGTGGTGCGTGCACGCGCGCTGGCCAAGCAGCTGGGCTGCGATCTGGCGATCATCGACAAGCGCCGGCCCAAAGCCAATGTGTCCGAGGTGATGAACGTCATCGGCGACATCGATGGGCGCAACTGCGTGGTCATGGACGACATGATCGACACTGCCGGCACACTGGTCAAAGCGGCCGCGGTGCTGAAAGAGCGTGGCGCCAAATCCGTGTACGCCTACTGCACCCATGCGGTGTTTTCCGGTCCGGCCATCGAACGGATCCAGTCGTCGATGCTCGACGAGGTCGTGATCACCAACACCATTCCGATGTCCGATGCCGCCAAGGTGTGCGCGAAGGTGCGCCAGTTGTCGGTGTCGTTCCTGTTTGCCGAGACCATCCGTCGCATTTCCGACGGCGAATCGGTCACGTCTTTGTTCGCCGAGCAGAACAGCAATTTCTGAGCGTCGAACCAAGCAGCCGGCCGACAGGCCGGGTGTTCATGCGGGCCGCAAGGTCTGCTTTTTGAAGTACTGAAGCACCTGGTCGCGGGGCTTCTCATCTTTTGGAGTCAACATGAAATTCGTCGCATTCGAGCGTACGTTGCAGGGGACCGGAGCGAGCCGCCGCCTGCGCAACGCCGACAAGGTTCCCGGGATCGTCTATGGCGCTGGCGCGCCTGCCATGATCGAACTCGATCACAACGCCCTGTTCTTCGCGTTGAAGAAGGAAGCCTTCCACTCGTCCATCCTCGAGATGGAACTGGCGGGCAAGTCCGAGCAGGTGCTGCTGCGTGACTATCAACTGCACCCGTTCCGCCCGATCGTGTTGCACATCGACTTCCAGCGTGTCGATGCCACCACCAAAATCACGAAGAAGGTGCCGCTGCACTACATCAACGAGGAAGAGTCCCCGGCGGTGAAGGTCGACAAGTGCGTGGTCAACCACATCGTCACCGAACTGCGTATCCAGTGCCTGGCCTCGCAGTTGCCTGAGTTCCTGACGGTGGACCTGGGTCAGCTCGTCAAGGGCCAGTCGCTGCACGTGAATGACATCTCGCTGCCTGCCGGCATCAAGGTCATGACGCAGGGCAAGCCGAACCCGGTGCTGGTGTCCGCATCGGTTCTGTCGGCTGAAGAGGAAGCCGCACCGGTGGTGGTGGCCGCAGCCGCAGCCGCCCCGACCAAGGGCAAGAAGACCGAAAAGCAAAACAAGAAGTAAGACAACGCCGGGGCCCTGCGCTCCTGCCACCGTCCCTCTTCGGAGCCCCACCACGGTGGGGCTTTTTCATGGGCGTGTGAAATCGATAATCAAGACATGATCCGACTGATGGTGGGCCTGGGCAATCCTGGGGCGGAATACGAGCACACGCGGCACAACGCGGGCTTCTGGTTCATCGACGAGGTGGCGCGCCAGCTCAAGACAACCCTGGTCCCTGATCGGTCGTACGTTGGATTGGTCGCGCGCGTCCAGCTGCCCGAGGGCCCGCTGTGGCTGCTGGAGCCGATGACCTTCATGAACCTCTCGGGCAAATCGGTGGCACCGCTGGCGCGCTTCTTCAAGATCGCACCGCAGGAGATCCTCGTCGCACACGACGAGCTCGATCTGATGCCCGGGCAGATGAAGATGAAGCTCGGTGGCAGCCATGCCGGGCACAACGGCCTGAAGGACATCCAGGCTCAGATCGGTTCACCCGACTTCTGGCGGCTGCGTCTGGGTATCGGCCACCCCGGCGTCAAGGCGGAAGTCATCAACCACGTGCTGCGCAAGCCACCCGCGGCAGAGCGCGAAGCGATCGATCAGAGCATCACCCAGGCGCTGGGGGCCCTCGATCTGCTGATCGCAGGTGACATGGCGCGCGCGATGCTGAAGATCCACGCCCGGCCGCCCAAGCCCAAGAAGCCATCCGATGCATCCGGAGGACCTTTGCCATGACACTGCGCAGCGCATGCATCGCCAGTTGGGTGATGGCCGTACTGACCACCCCAGCGCTGGCGCAAGACATCTACCGCTGCGGCCCCAACGGCACCACCTATTCACACGTGCCGTGTTCCGACGGTCGGCGCATCGAACGGACCGACGCCCGCAGCGACGAGCAGCGCTTGCAGGCCCTGCAAGTGAACGAGCGCACCGTGGCACTGGCCGAGTCACTGGAACGAGACCGACTCGCCAGCGAAGCGGCGGCTCGGCCGAGCCGCGCAGGCAGCTTCGGTGCCCCGACTAAGAAGGTATCGACGAAAGCGAGCCAACCCAGCGCGCAGGCAAAGGCCAAGAGGCGGCTGCGCCTTGCCTCTCAAGCGGCCCATCGCCGTGCACCCAAGTCAACGCAGGAAGCCGTTCTGGCGCAACCGCGCAACTGAACCCAGCCCTCGCCGGCCCTCAGCCGGCCGCCGATGTTCCGGCAGAGGCGGCGTCTGCCTGCAACCGTCGGTACTTGGCCCACAAGGACTCATTCGACTCGACATGCGCCGGGTTGATCGGAATGCAGGCCACCGGGCACACCTGTACGCATTGCGGCTCGTCGAAGTGGCCGACGCATTCGGTGCATTTGGCCGGGTCGATCTGATAGATCTCCACCCCCATCGAAATGGCCGCGTTCGGGCACTCGGGCTCGCACACGTCGCAGTTGATGCATTCGTCGGTGATCAGCAAGGCCATGGCGACAATCAGATGGGTTCAGGCTTCCGGGTACTGCAGGCTGACGCGTGCGCGCAGCCGACCCAGCACCAACGGTGACACAAACTTGGAAACGTCGCCGCCCAAGATCGCGATCTCCCTGACGAAGGTGCCGGAAACGAACTGGTACTGGTCGCTCGGCGTCAGGAAGACGGTTTCCACATCGGGCATCAGCTGGCGATTCATGCCGGCCATCTGGAACTCGTACTCGAAGTCGCTCACCGCACGCAGGCCGCGCACCACCACCTTGCCGCCAATGCCGACGACAAAGTCGCGCAGCAGCCCACGAAAGGCGACCACCTCGACGTTGGGGTGCTTGCGCGCGAGTTCCTGCGCAATTTCGAGCCGCTCCTCGATGGTGAACATCGTGCGCTTGTGGTGCCCGGCCGCCACCGCGACGATCAACCGCTCGAACAATCGACTGGCGCGTCGCATCAGATCTTCGTGACCCAGCGTCATCGGATCGAAAGTGCCGGGATAGATGGCCGTCAGTCGGGTCACGGAGGTCATTCGGCGCTCCTGGTCACGTGGTGTGGGCCGCAGTGTAGTCACCGCTGATGCGGCGCAACAAGTGAGCATGGACCCGGCCAGCGTGCAGGTGCCGGTACACGGTCAAATTCAGCGGCGCGAGGTCCTCGGCGCGGTAGGAATGCGCAGCTTCCAGGTAGATGTAGCCGCCCTCCACCACCAGGCGAGACGCAGCGGCCAGCGCGGGCGTCAGCAGATCGCTGTCGTACGGTGGATCGACGAACACCAGCTCGAAGGCATCCGGCGCGCTGCGGCGCATCCAGGACAAGGCATCGGTGGTCACCACCTGCAATCTGTCGGCCTTCAGGCGCAGCTTCGACTCCTCGAGGCTGCGGGCCTGCCGAACCTCGCGCTCGATCAGCACCACCGAGGCAGCGCCACGCGATGCAGCCTCGAAGCCCAGCGCACCACTGCCCGCGAAAGCATCGAGGCAGCGCCAGCCGGTGAGGTCGGCGCCCAGCCAGTTGAACAGCGTCTCACGCACACGGTCAGGCGTCGGACGCAGGCCTGGCAGCAGGCCGACCGGCAGCTTGCTGCGCTTCCATTCGCCGCCGATGATGCGCACCTCGCGTGGCAGCGAGGCGATGTCGGGCGACACGGTTGGCTTCTTTACGGCCGCCTTCTTGCGGGAAGGCACCTCGGCGAACGCGCGACTCCCAAAACGAGGACCCTCTTTCTGCTTGGTGCCCGCCATCACAGACGCACCGGGATGCCGTCGCGTGCCATCAGCGCCTTGGCCTGGCCCACGGTGAATTCACCGTAATGGAAGATGCTGGCAGCGAGCACCGCGTCGGCACCGCCGATGCGGATGCCTTCTGACAAATGCTCCAGCGCACCGACGCCCCCCGAGGCGATCACCGGCACCGCCACGCGGTCGCTGACCGCGCGTGTGAGCTCGAGGTCGAAGCCGGATTTGGTGCCGTCGCGGTCCATGCTGGTCAACAGGATCTCGCCGGCGCCGTGTTCGGCCATCTGCGCGGCCCAGTCGACCGCATCCAGGCCGGTGTTCTTGCGCCCGCCATGGGTATAGACGTCCCAGCCGGGGCCACGCGCGGCGAGATCATCACCGCTCCGGCGCTTGGCATCGATTGCGACGACGATGCACTGCGCGCCGTAGCGCGCGGATGCATCGCGGATCAGCTGCGGGTTGGCCACGGCGGCCGAGTTGAAACTGACCTTGTCGGCACCGGCATTGAGCAGTCGCCGCACATCTTCCACCGAGCGCACGCCGCCGCCGACCGTCAGCGGGATGAACACCTGCGACGCCACCGCCTCGATGATGTGCAGGATCAGGTCGCGCCCGTCGCTGGTGGCGGTGATGTCCAGGAAGGTCAGCTCGTCGGCGCCCTGCTCGTTGTAGCGCGCGGCGATTTCCACCGGGTCACCGGCATCGCGCAGCTCGACGAAATTGACACCTTTGACGACGCGACCGCCAGTCACATCGAGGCAGGGAATGATTCGCTTGGAAAGCATCTGAAATCGCCGTCTGCCATCGCAGGGCGTCGCGGAGAAAGGGAATCGCCCGGGTCAGTCCCCGTTCAGCTCGTCGGCGCGGGCCTGGGCGACAGCGAAATCGAGATCGCCGGTGTAGATCGCCCGGCCGCAGATGACACCGTCGATGCCTTCAAACTCGACCGCACACAGCCGCTCGATGTCGGCCAGATTGCTCAACCCGCCTGAAGCGATGACCGGGATCGTCAACGCCTGCGCCAGCTTCACCGTCGCGTCGATATTGATGCCCGACAACATGCCGTCGCGACCGATGTCGGTGTAGATCACCCCTTCGACGCCGTAATCCTCGAACTTCTTGGCCAGGTCGATGACCTCGTGGCCCGTCAGCTTGCTCCAGCCGTCGGTGGCGACCTTGCCGTCCTTGGCATCGAGGCCCACGATGATGTGGCCGCCGAACGCGCTGCAGGCGTCGCGCAGGAAGCCCGGGTTCTTGACCGCGGCGGTGCCGATGATGATGAAGCTCAGGCCATCGTCCAGGTAGCGCTCGATGGTGTCGAGATCGCGGATGCCGCCGCCCAGCTGAACCGGGATCTCATCACCCACTTCGGCGAGGATCGCCTTGATCGCCGGCTCATTGACCGGCTTGCCGGCAAACGCGCCGTTCAGATCGACCAGATGCAGACGCCGCGCGCCCGCATCGACCCAGCGCCGGGCCATCGCCGCAGGGTCTTCACCGAAGGTTGTCGAGTTGCTCATGTCCCCCTGTTTGAGGCGCACACATTTGCCGTCTTTGAGATCGATCGCAGGAATGAGCAACATGACCGGAACAAACAGTTGAAGAAATCAGGGGCACGGATGCGCCGCAGAACCAAGGCCTGCGCAGCGGATCTTGGGGATCAGGGATTCCAAAAGAGAAAGTTGCGATACAGGGTCAGACCATGCGTCGCGCTTTTTTCCGGATGGAACTGCGTCGCAAAAATATTATCCCGCCCCAGCGCGCAGGTAAAGCGATGTCCGTAGTCGGTTTCGCCCAGGCTGTGGCGCGGATCGGTCGGGCGCGCATAGAAACTGTGCACGAAATAGAAGCTGGCGCCGTCCGGCACGCTCGCCCATAAAGGGTGCGGGCGAGCCTGGATCACCTGATTCCAGCCCATCTGCGGCACCTTGTAGCGACTGCCGTCGGGTTGCAACTGGCCCTCGAGTTGAAAGCGGATCACCTCGCCCGGGATCAGCGACAGGCCTGGCGTGCCGATGCCTGCCGGGCCCTCCTCGCTGCGCGAGAGCAGCATCTGCATGCCCACGCACACCCCGAGCAACGGCTTGCGCGCGGCCGCATCGAGCACCGCCTCCTTCAACCCCGAGTCGCGCAATTGGCGCATGCAGTCAGGCATTGCACCCTGTCCGGGCAGCACCACGCGCTCGGCGGCGTAGACGACGTCCGGGTCGGCAGTGACTTTCACTTCCAGGCCCGAGCCTGCCGCCACGTGCATCACGGCCTGTGACACCGAGCGCAGATTCCCCATGCCGTAGTCGACCACGGCCACCACTCGACTCACGCCATCCCCTTCACAAGCTGCCTTTGGTCGACGGGATCACATCGCCCATGCGCGGATCGATCTCCAGCGCCATGCGCATCGCCCGGGCAAACGCCTTGAAGATGGTTTCGCATTGGTGGTGTGCGTTGTCGCCGTGCAGGTTGTCGATGTGCAGGCTGACGTTGGCGTGGTTCACGAAGCCCTGAAAAAACTCGTACACCAGCTGCGTGTCGAGCGCGCCGATCATGCCGCTCTTGAAATCGACGCGCATGTGCAGGCCAGGCCGGCCGGAAAAATCGATCACGACCCGCGACAGCGCCTCATCGAGCGGCACATAGGCATGACCGTAGCGGCGCAGCCCGCGCTTGTCGCCGACCGCCTTCGCCATCGCCTGCCCCAGCGTGATGCCGATGTCTTCCACGGTGTGGTGCCCGTCGATGTGCAGATCGCCCTTCGCCTCGATGTCCAGATCGATCAGCCCGTGGCGCGCGATCTGGTCGAGCATGTGGTCGAAGAAGCCGATGCCGGTCACCAGCTTCGAGACCCCGCTGCCATCGAGATCGATGGCCACACGGATCTGTGTTTCGGCGGTGTGACGCGTCACCTCCGCCACGCGGTGCGGGGCGGCCGGGGCCGCGGTGTCTGAACTCATCGTGGGCTCGCTTCCAGGGCGGAGGTCAAGGCAGTCATCAGCAGGGTATTTTCTTCCGGCGTGCCGACCGTCAAACGCAGACAGTTGGCCAGCAAGGGGTGCAGATTCGAGACATTCTTGACCAGGATGCCGCGCAGCCTCAACGCAGCGAACAGCGCTGTCGCATCCGGCACACGCGTGAGGATCATGTTCGCCTCGCTCGGATACGGATGCACGCCGGGCAACGCCTGCAAGGCAGACATCAGCTGGGCCCGCTCGCTGCGCAGCACCGCCGCCTGGCGATCGAACTCGTCGGCGTGTTCCAGCGCGAACAGCGCGGCCTCGCAGTTCAGCACGCTGACGTTGTACGGCGGGCGCACCTTGTCGATCTCGGCGATCAGCGCCTGCGGCCCCATCAGGTAGCCCAGCCGCACGCCCGCCAGACCGAACTTGCTCAGCGTGCGCATGATCAGCACATGGCCGTGGCGCGCCACGCGGTCGATGTAGCTGCGCGAGGCGAACGGCTGGTAGGCCTCGTCGATCACGACCAGCCCGGGCGCGGCCTCGATCAAGCGCTCGATGATCGCGTCGTCGAACAGGTTGGCGGTCGGGTTGTTCGGGTAGGCGATGTAGACGATGGCCGGCTGGTGCTCGGCCATCGCGGCGAGCATCGCGGCCTCGTCGAGCTCGAAGTCGGCGGTCAGCGGCACGCTGATCGAGCGCAGGCCCTGCAGTCGCGCCGACACGTCGTACATCACGAAGCCCGGCACCGGCGCGACGACGCTGGCGCCGGGATTCGCGCAGGCCAGGCTCAGCATCGAGATCAATTCGTCGGACCCGTTGCCCAGGATCAGGTCGAAGCCCGCGGGCAGGCCGGCGTGCTGGGCCAGCGCGCGACGCAGGTCGTCGTTGCGGCTGCCAGGGTAGCGATTGATCGCCACCTCGGCCAGGCGGGCGCCGAGCGCGGCGCGCAAGGGCTCGGGCAGGCGAAACGGGTTCTCCATCGCGTCGAGCTTGACCAGGCCGTCGCTGGTCTGCACGGCATACGCATGCATCGCGCGCACATCGCTGCGGATGTGGCGTTGGATCACGGCGTCGGTGGTCAGGCGGGGCATGGGGTACGACTCGACTGCAGCGCAACCTCAGCGTTTCAGCCGCATCTCGGCGGCTTGCGCATGGGCTTGCAGCCCTTCGCCGTAAGCCAGTTCCGCCGCCACAACGCCGAGTTGCTGCGCGCCGGCCTCGCTGACCTCGATCAGGCTGCTGCGCTTCTGGAAATCGTAGACACCCAACGGCGACGAGAAGCGCGCGGTGCCCGAGGTCGGCAGCACATGGTTCGGCCCGGCGCAGTAGTCGCCCAGGCTTTCACTGGTGTAGGCGCCGAGGAAGATCGCACCCGCGTGCTTGAGCAGCGGCTCCCAGCGGTGCGGGTCGCGCGAGCTGACCTCGAGGTGCTCGGGCGCGATGCGGTTGCTGATCTCGCAGGCCTCTTCCATGCTGCGCGTGTGGATCAAGGCACCCCGGCCTTCGAGCGACGCCCGGATCACATCGCGGCGTGGCATCGCACCGATCAGCCGGTCGATCTCGATCTGCACCCGCTCGATGTAGGCCGCGTCGGGGCACAGCAGGATGCTTTGCGCCAGTTCGTCGTGCTCGGCCTGGCTGAACAGGTCCATCGCGACCCAGTCGGCTGGCGTGCTGCCATCGGCCAGCACCAGGATTTCGCTCGGGCCGGCGATCATGTCGATGCCGACCTTGCCGAAGACGCGGCGCTTGGCGCTGGCGACATAGGCATTGCCCGGGCCGGTGATCTTGTCGACGGCGGGTACCGTGGCGGTGCCGTAGGCGAGCGCCGCCACCGCCTGTGCACCGCCGATCGTGAACACGCGGTCTGCGCCGGCCACTGCGGCGGCGGCCAGCACCAGCAGGTTCTTCTCGCCCTTCGGCGTCGGCACCACCATCACGATCTCACCGACCCCAGCCACCTTGGCGGGCAGCGCGTTCATCAGCACGCTGGACGGGTACGCCGCCTTGCCGCCGGGCACATAGATGCCCACACGGTCCAGCGGTGTGACCTTCTGGCCGAGCAAGGTGCCATCGGCATCGCGGTAGGTCCACGAGCGGCCACAGGCCTCGAGCTGGCGCTGGTGGTAGTCGCGCACCCGATGGGCGGCAAACTCCAGCGCGCTGCGCTGCGCCGGCGTGATCGCGTTCAGTGCAGCCTGCAACTCGGCGTGACCGATTTCCAGCGAGGCGATCGTCGCGGCATTCAGCCCATCGAAGCGCCGCGTGTACTCGAGCACCGCCGCATCGCCGCGCTGCTGCACGTCGGCCAGGATCGAGGCCACGCGTTCTTCGATCGCGCCGTCGGTTTCGGCGGACCAGTGCAGCACGCGCTCGAACTCGGCCGCGAAGTCGGCGGCAGATGTGTCCAGGTGACGGATGCGGACGGTCATGAACGAGCGACTCAGTCTGGGATGGCCGACGCGAACGCGTCGATGATCGCGCGGATCGGCTCGCGCTTGAGCTTCAGTGCAGCCTGGTTGACGACCAGCCGCGCCGAGATCTGCATGATTTCCTCGACCTCGACCAGGTGATTCGCTTTCAGCGTGTTGCCGCTGGACACCAGGTCGACGATCGCGTCGGCCAGCCCGGTCAACGGCGCCAGCTCCATCGAGCCGTAGAGCTTGATCACGTCGACGTGCACGCCTTTGTCGGAAAAATGCTGGCGCGCGGTCAGCGTGTACTTGGTGGCCACGCGGATGCGCGAGCCCTGCTTCACCGCGTTGGCGTAGTCGAAATCAGCGCGGGTGGCCACGCTCATGCGGCACTTGGCGATGCGCAGATCGAGGGGCTGGTACAGGCCCGAGCCGCCGTGTTCGATCAGCGTGTCCTTGCCGGTGACGCCCAAATCGGCACCGCCGTATTGCACATAGGTCGGCACATCGCTGGCGCGCACCAGCACGACGCGCACGTCGGGTCGGTTGGTGCCGATGATCAGCTTGCGCGATTTCTCCGGATCTTCAGCCACCTCGATGCCGGCCGCCCGGAGCAGCGGCAGGGTCTCCTCGAAGATGCGTCCCTTGGACAGCGCGAGGGTGATCATTGGACGGTACCGCCGGGCCGCCCCAAGGGCCGGACAACCCCCTCGGGGGGCAGGAGCGAGGCGACGTGGGGGCTCATTGGACGCGCTCGATGTCCGCGCCAATGCCGCGCAGCTTGGCTTCCATCTGGTCGTAGCCGCGGTCGAGGTGGTAGATGCGATCGACGCATGTTTCGCCATCGGCCACCAACCCCGCAATCACCAGGCTGGCCGAGGCGCGCAGATCGGTCGCCATCACCGTGGCGCCGGAGAGCTTGGGCACACCGTGCACGACGGCCAGGTGGCCATCGACCTCGATGCGCGCGCCCAGCCGCACCATTTCATTGACGTGCATGAAGCGGTTCTCGAAGATGGTCTCGGTGACCTTGGCGGTGCCGTCTGCTATGCAGTTCAGCGCCATGAACTGCGCCTGCATGTCGGTTGGAAACGCCGGGTACTCGCTGGTGCGAAAACTCACCGCGGTCGGGCGCTGCCGGCTGCGAACGCGGATCCAGTCATCGCCGGATTCGATCGAAATCCCCGCCTCGCGCAGCTTCTCGATGACCGCGTCGAGGTGATCGGCACGCGCGCGGCGCAGCACGACGTCACCACCCGTGGCCGCCACTGCACACAGAAAGGTGCCCGCCTCGATGCGGTCGGGCACGATGCGGTGGCTCGTTGCGCCCACCAAACCATGCAGGCGTTCAACGCCCTGTACGCGAATGCGGCGGGTGCCGTGGCCTTCGATGCGCGCACCCATCGCGATCAGCATGTCGGCCAGGTCCACCACCTCGGGTTCCTGCGCTGCGTTCTCGAGCACCGTCTCGCCGTCGGCCAGTGTCGCAGCCATCAGCAGGTTTTCGGTGCCGGTCACCGTGACCATGTCGGTGGTGATCTTGGCGCCGCGCAAGCGCTGCGGGCCGACACCAGAGGCTTCCGGTGCCGTCGCGATGATGTAGCCGTGCTCGACTGCAATCTGCGCCCCCATGGCCTGCAGGCCCTTGATGTGCTGATCGACCGGCCGCGAGCCAATCGCGCAACCGCCGGGCAGCGACACCCGCGCCTGGCCATAGCGCGCCAGCAACGGGCCCAACACCAGGATCGAGGCCCGCATCGTCTTGACCAGGTCGTAAGGGGCCTCCGGCGTGGTCACGGTGGAGGTGTCGAGCGAGACCGCATCCGGTTGCGCTTCGCTGCGCTCAGCCCGGGCGCCCATGTTGCGCAACAGCTTCAGTGTCGTGTTGACGTCCTGCAGGCGCGGCACATTGGTCAGCGTCACCGGCTCGGACGTCAGCAAGGCAGCACAGAGCTCGGGCAAGGCCGCGTTCTTGGCACCCGAGATCGTGACCTCACCTTCCAGAGGCCGTCCGCCGCGAATCAGTAGTTTGTCCATGAGCGTGGGGCCGAAATCTGCATCGCCATCAAGCCCGCGAGCGCGGACTCAACAGCCGCAGCACGTGCCGCGGCGACTTTCAGTGATGTTGCAGTGAGGCTTTGTCCGAGCTGACAGCCCATTCGGCCGGTGTCAGCGTCTTCATCGACAGGGCGTGGATCTCGGCGCGCATCTTGTCGCCCAGCGCCTGGTAGACCATCTGGTGGCGCTTGATCCGGCTGGCGCCTTCGAAGGCGGCGCAGACGATGGTGGCGAAGAAGTGCTGGCCGTCGCCCTGCACCTCCAGATGCTCGCAATTCAGGCCTTGTGCGATGAAGCGCTGCACGTCGTTAGGTGTCGGTTCAGACATCGACGAATTATCGCTCAGGCGGCTCAGTAACGAATCTTGTAGCCGATGCGCAGCAGGCGAAGAGCCAAGCCGCACACACCGATGAGGCCTGCGGCCGCCACGCCCAGGCTGATCCACGGCGAGACATCGCTGACCCCGAAAAAGCCGAACCGAAAGCCGTCGACGATGTAGAAGAACGGATTCAGGTGGCTGGCGACCTGCCATGGTGTCGGCAGGCTGGTGATCGAATAGAACACGCCGGAGAGAAACGTCATCGGCAGGATGACGAAGTTCTGGAAGGTGGCGATCTGGTCGAACTTCTCCGCCCACAGGCCGGCGATCAAGCCCAACGCCCCCATCAGCGCAGCACCCAGCAGAATGAACACGGCGATCCACGCCGGCTGCGCCAGGTGCAGCGGGGCAAACCACATCGTCACCGCCAGCACCCCGACACCGACGGCCAAGCCACGCACCACCGAGGCGCCCACGTAGGCGAGAAACCAGGCCCAGTGCGACAGCGGCGTGACCAGCAGGAAGACCAGATTGCCGGTGATCTTGCTCTGGATCAGCGACGAACTGCTGTTGGCGAAGGCGTTCTGCAGCACGCTCATCATCACCAGGCCGGGCACCAGGAAACTGGTGTACCCAATGCCTTCGAAGGGCTGCACCTTGTCGCCCAGCGCGTGGCCGAAGATCATCAGATACAGCACCGCGTTGAGCACCGGCGCTGCCACGGTCTGAAAGCTCACCTTCCAGAAGCGCAGCACTTCCTTGTAGAACAGCGTACGGGCACCGGACAGCAGGTGCATCGTCGGCACGTCGGCCACGGGCGTCATGCCGGCACCTGCAACGGCATGGGGGCCGGCTCGCCGTGCATGATCTCGAGGAACACGTCCTCGAGATCGGCGCGGCCGATCTCGAGATCCTCTGGTTGACCGCCAGCCGCGCGCAAGGTGGCGAGCACCGACTCCACCTCGGCCGCATTGCGGGCCTTGATCTGCACGATGCGGCCCGTCACCCGTGCATTCGGCTGCAGGGCGGCAGGCAGTGGCGTGTCGAGCTTGAAGCGCAGCATCGTGCTGGCACGCCCGGCCAGCAGCGCCGAGGTGCGGTCGAGTGCCACCACCCGGCCCTGCTTCAGCATCGCCAGCCGGCCGCACAGTGCCTCGGCCTCTTCGAGGTAGTGCGTGGTCAGCAGCACGGTGTGCCCTTCCTTGTTCAGCCGTGCAACGAACTGCCACAGCGTCTGCCGCAACTCGACATCGACGCCCGCGGTGGGCTCGTCGAGCACGATCACCGGCGGACGGTGCACCAGCGCCTGTGCGACCAGCACACGGCGCTTCATGCCACCAGAGAGCTGCCGGGTGTTGGCGTCTGCCTTGTCGGTGAGGCCCAGGTTCTCGAGCAGTTCGTCGATCCAGGCATCGTTGGCACGGGCGTCGATGCGCGCACCGAAATAACCGCTTTGAATCCGAAGCGTCTCGCGCACCGTGAAGAAGGGGTCGAACACCAGTTCCTGCGGCACGATGCCCAGGCTGCGGCGGGCAGCGGCGTAATCGGTCACCACATCGTGACCATGCACCAGCACCTGGCCCGCGCTGGCCTTCGAGAGCCCGGCGAGGATGCTGATCAGCGTGGTCTTGCCAGCCCCGTTGGGGCCCAGCAGGCCGAAGAATTCACCGGGTTCGATGTCGAAGGAGACGCCGTCCAGCGCTTGCACACTGCCCTGGGAGCCGCTGTAGCGTTTGCTGACGCTGCGAAAAGAGACGGCGGCGCCGGCGCGGCCGGGGTGAGAAACCTGCATGGAGCCTGAGATTGTAGGCAGTGCGGCCACCGCCCGCTGGCGCAGGATCGTGGCCTGGCGCGCATCGGGCTGCTTTAGGGCAGATGCGGCTGGACACGCGCCCACTTGGTGCTACCTTGGTCGGCAGTCCGACTGCAATGAGATCAGAGGCCATGGCGACTCCCGCCAAGAAGACACGTCGCACCGCCGAGCGCATCCTCGACGTCACGCTGGAGTTGTTCAACCGCTTCGGCGAGCCCAACGTGTCGACCACGCTGATCTCTGCCGAGTTGAACATCAGCACCGGCAACCTTTACTACCACTACCCGGCGAAGGACCTGCTGGTCGATCGGCTGTTCGACCGGTACGAGGCAGCGCTCGGTGCCTTGCTGAAGGCGGCCGACGACGTGCACGACGTCGAGGACGCCTGGCTGTTCTTCCACATGCTGTTCGAACTGATCTGGCAGTACCGTTTCCTGTACCGCGACCTGAACGATCTGCTGAGCAAGAACCGTCGGATCGAAACCCATTTCCAGTACGTGCTGAAGGAAAAGACGCAAGCCGTGCAGCGGGTATTGGCAGGTCTGGACCGGGGCCATGCGATCCGATTGACCGCACCGGAGGCCGAATCGGTCGCAACCGCCATGGTCGTGGTATCGACCTACTGGCTGAGCTACGAGTACGTGCGCGACCCGCGCCACGCGCTGGAACCCGAGAACGCCGGCGCCGCCTTGCTGCGCGGCGCGTCGCACGTGCTGAGCCTGCTGGCGCCCTACTTCGAACCGGCGCAGAAGCAGCACCTGCTCGGGCTGGCACAGGCCTATTCGAAGGCGCCTGCGATTCCGCCGGCTCACGCCCGGCCGGCAGCGGCAGCGGCAGCGGCAGCGACACCGACCGCCAGCAGCCGCATGGCCCCGTAGGCAGGTGGCCGTCGCGGCTACACCAGCCCGCCTTTCGCCGCCCCGGAGTCACCGCCGGACGAGGCCGCGGCCTTCGCGATCGCCGCGTCGAGGTTTTTCTCGATCTCGCTGCGAATGCGGTCGCTGAACCCCGAGAGCAGAAAGCCAAGCGTCACGGTCAGCTTGAATCGGTCGGCAGTGGCGATCAGCTCGCCTTTCACGCCGGTGCGCTCGAATGCCACCCGCTCGCAGTCGTCTTCGGCCCGGATGCGGCAGTCCATCTCATGCTGGCGTTGTGCGTGGTGGGCCCAGTGCTGGGCCAACTGTCGGGCGCCATCGAGGCCGAGCGAGTGATCGCGCTGGATGGTGAAGTCGGGCATGACACAGAGTCCGGGAAGAATGAAGGATGAGCGCCACCGTGCTCAAGGCGACGGCACGGCCAGCGGCAGGGCACGTCGCCGCTCGCCCATCGGCATGGCGGCCAGCCGCTGAACCTCGGCATAGAAGCGGGGCAGGTCGCCGCCCTGCTCGGCGAGCAGGCGTTCGAACTGCGGAACCAGTTCGGTGTAAGCCGCCAGCATGCCAAAGGACGCATTGTTGACCCCGTTGAACCAGGCGTCATAGCCGGTGTATCCCTGCCACGGGCCGGCCTTCAGCGTCGCATGTTCGGCGCGCAGTGCAGCCAGCAGTTCTGCCTTGCCACGTCGTTTGTCATCGTCCGACACCGAACTTTGGTACAGCGCGTTCAGGCGGTCGCGATACGTGGTGGTCAGCGCGCGGAAATCGGCACGGCGCGATGCCAGCAGAACCATCGCATCGCGTGCAGCAGGACTGCCGCGCTCGGCCAGCCAGCGGTTGGTTCCGACGCGCTCGACCATGGTTGCGAACGATTCATTGAAAACCGTGTCGTCCGGCGCAAACGCCACCTGATGCGCCAGTTCGTGAAAGATCAGCCGGGCCAGTTCGCCTTCGGGCCACTGCACGAAGGTGTTCAGCAGGGGATCGGCAAAGTAGCGCCCGGGAATCTTGCCCAGCGTCGAGTAGGCCGGCACGGCATAGACCCCCGCATCGAGCCCGCTGCTGCGCAGTTGCCTGGCCTCGGCCTCGGCCTGCTCTCGCTCGTAGTAGCCGCGGTACGCCACGCAGCCAACGACCGGAAAGCACCAGGTGCGCAGCGTCAGGCTCAGCTCGGGCGCGGCAGCCACATTCCACACCGCCGCGCTGCGCTGCACATCGGCATAGCGTCGGTAGCTGGCGTTGTCGGGCAGCCTCAGCGCCGTGACGGCGTAGTCACGGATGCGTTGCGACAGTGCCAGCCGGGCCTTCAGTGCGTTGGGGGTGGCGGGGTCGGTCAGTACCTCGGGCACCGGTCGCGCGGCGTTCAGCAACTTCAGGTGACCGCTGACCGATTGCGCGTAGTAGCCGATGCTGCTGCAGCCACTGGTGAGGACCGCCAGCAAACTGGCCGCGACGGCGGCACGAAGGGTGTGTCGGCGTCGGCTCATGTGTTTTGATCATTGCACAGCCCGAGGTCCGCGCGGCCCAGTTGGGGCTTCGCTAAACTGGTCAGAGCCCGACTGCACACCGCCTCGCCATGCGCCTGATCGACTCCATCGTCACCGACGCGCCCGCCATGGCCGCGCTGCGCCGCGACCTGCACGCGCACCCCGAGCTCTGCTTCGAGGAGCGACGCACATCGGATGTCATTGCGCAGCAGCTCACCGCGTGGGGCGTCCCGATCCATCGCGGGCTGGGCACCACTGGCATCGTCGCGATCCTGAAGAGTGGCAGCTCGGACCGCGCGGTCGGCCTGCGCGCCGACATGGACGCGCTGCCGATGACCGAGCGCAACCAGTTCGCGCACGCCAGCCGCCACGCCGGCAGGATGCACGCCTGCGGCCACGACGGCCACACCACGATGCTGCTGGCCGCTGCGAAACACCTGGCGCGGCACCGGAACTACGACGGCACGGTGTACCTGGTGTTCCAGCCGGCCGAGGAAGGCGGCGGCGGGGCGCGCGAGATGATCGCCGACGGCTTGTTCGAGCAGTTCCCGATGGAGGCGATCTTCGGCGTGCACAACTGGCCAGGCATCCCGTACGGGCAGTTCGCGATCAAGAACGGGCCATGCTTCGCCAGCAGCAATGAATTCCGCATCACGCTGCGCGGCAAGGGTTCACATGCGGCGATGCCGAACCTGGGGCTCGACCCGGTGCCGGTGGCCTGCCAGCTGGTGCAGGCCTTCCAGACCATCATCACCCGCAACAAGCGGCCTATCGATGCCGGCGTGATTTCGGTGACGATGATCCACACCGGCGAAGCCGCCAACGTGGTGCCCGACACCTGCGAGATCCAGGGCACGGTGCGTACCTTCACGCTGGAGGTGCTGGACCTGATCGAGCAGCGCATGGAGCAGATCACACAGCACACCTGCGCGGCCTTCGGTGTCGGCTGCGAATTCGAGTTCAGCCGCAACTACCCGCCAACGATCAACCACACCCATGAGACCGCGTTCGCGCGTCGCGTGATGACCGATCTGGTGGGCGGCGACCACGTGCTCGAGTTCGAGCCGACGATGGGCGCTGAAGACTTCGCCTACTACCTGCAAGCCATCCCCGGCGCGTACTTCGTGATGGGCAACGGCGAGGGTGGACACCGGCAGTCGGGGCATGGCCTCGGCCCGTGCATGCTGCACAACCCGAGCTACGACTTCAACGACGCCCTGATCCCGCTGGGCGCGACGCTGTGGGTGCGCATGGCCGAGCAGTGGCTGGCGCAGCCCCGCCGCTGAGGCCGCCCGACCGCCTCGGTTGCATCAGTCGATCAGTTCGAGCTCGCGCAACGCGCCCGCCAACGCATCCGGCCCGGTGAACAAGCGCGCTTGCCAGCCGTGGTGTTGCGCTGCCTCGATGTTTTCCGGGTGGTCGTCGATGAACAGCGTGGTGGCTGGGTCGAGCCCCAGATGCTGTTGGGCCCGCACATAGATGGCAGGCTCAGGCTTGACGAGTTGCACATGCGACGAGTAGATCCCGCTGGCGAACACCCCCAGAAACGCATGCTGGCGCCGCAGGTGATCGGCCAGCGGCGCCGGCATGTTCGACAGGAAATGCAAGCGATGCCCGCGCTGCTGCAGGGCTCGCAGCAAGCGCACACTGCCATCGATGGGCTGCAGTTCACCAGGGACCGCATCGACCACGGCACGCACCTCGGCTTCCGGCCACGCCAGGCGCTGCGCGATGCCGGTCACCACGGCGTCCTCGCCGAGCGTGCCACGGTCGTAGGCGACCCACTCGCCGTCGGGTCGGGCGAAGAACTGGTACTTCCAGTGCTGCGCACCGTGATCGGCACTGATGCGATGCGGCAGCGTCCGCGCGATCAGTGCAGCAGGGTCCCAGCGGAACAGGACACCGCCAAAGTCCCAGACGATGGCCGTGGGCCGCGGTCGATTCAAGCCCACGTCAGGCGCGCAGGCGCGCGATCAGCCCGGCCGTCGATGCATCCAGCCCCTGCGAGGGGCCCGCTGTCGTGAGCCTGGGCAGCAAATCACGGCACAGCACCTTGCCCAACTCCACACCCCACTGATCGAAGCTGTTGATGCCCCACAGCGCGCCGCTGGTGAACACGCGGTGCTCGTACAGCGCGATCAGTGCGCCCAGGCTGTGCGGTGTCAGACGATCGAGCAGCAAGGTGGTGCTCGGTCGGTTGCCGGGAAAGCTGCGGTGGCGGGCCAGAGTGGCCGCATCGGTCTGTGTCGAGGTGGGCAGCGGCTGGTCGGCCAGCGCCTGCTCGGCGGTCTTGCCGCACATCAAGGCCTGCGACTGCGCGAGCCCGTTGGCCAGCAGCAGCGTCTGCTGCCGCTCCAGGCGCGAGACCAGGTCGTCGGTGAGCCCGGCGCTGCCGTAGGTCGGTCGGCGCACGAGCAAAAACTCGACCGGGATCAGATCGGTGCCCTGGTGCAGCATCTGGAAGTACGCGTGCTGGCTGTTGGTGCCGGGCTCGCCCCAGACCACCGGGCTGGTCGCATACGGCAGCACCTCGCCGTCGCGGTCGACGCGCTTGCCGTTGCTCTCCATTTCCAGCTGCTGCAGGTAGGCCGGCAGACGCCGCAGGCCGTGGTGGTACGGCGCCACGCTGCGGCTGGCCGCGCCATGGAAATTGCGATACCAGACATCGAGCAAGCCCAGCAGCGCGGGCACATTGGCGGCGAGCGGGGTTTCGGCGAAATGCCGGTCCATCGCATGCGCGCCGGCCAGCAGCTCCCGGAAATGGTCGGCGCCGATGGCCAGCGCGATCGGCAACCCGATGGCCGACCACAACGAAAAGCGCCCTCCCACCCAGTCCCAGAAGCCGAAGGTGGTGGTAATGCCAAAGGCCGCAGCGGCTTCCACGTTCGTGGTGGTGGCGACGAAGTGCCGCGCGATGTCGGTACCGCCCTCGGCCTCGAACCAGGCCCGCGCGAGCTGGGCATTGGCCATGGTTTCCTGGGTCGTGAAGGTCTTGCTGGCAACGATGAACAGCGTTTCGGCCGGCTTCAGCCGGCGCAGCACGGTGCTGATGTCGTGGCCATCGACGTTGGAGACGAAATGGAACTGCAGGCCCGGGTGCACGAAGGCATCGAGCGCCGGCACGACCATCTGCGGGCCCAGGTCGCTGCCACCGATGCCGATGTTGACGACGTGGTGGATGCCGCTGGCCGCGGTGTCACGCACCGTTTCGGCCCAGGCCAGCATCGCGTCGAGCACGGCGTGCACCTCGTCGCCATGCGGGCCCTGGCCGCGCGGCGCGCGCAACGCGGTATGCAGCACCGCGCGGTCTTCGGTGGTGTTGATCGCCGCGCCGGCGAACATCGCGTCGCGCTGCGCCTCGAGGCCACATTCGCGCGCCAGGTCGAGCAGGAAATGCAGCGTGGCCACATCGAGCAGGTTCTTCGACAGGTCGGCAAAGACGCCGGGCGCCTCGAAGCTCAGCGCATCAAACCGGCCCGGATCGCGCGCGAAGGCCACACGCAGATCGAAGTCACGGCCATGCGCCTGGAAGTGCCCCTTCAGCGCAGCCCAGGCGGCGGTACGGTCACAGCGGATCATGTCGAGAGCACCCTCACAGTGCCTGGATCAAGGCATCGAGCTTGCCGGCATCGACCGCGAACGCGCGGATGCCTTCGGCCAGCTTCTCGGTGGCCATCGCATCCTCGTTCAGCGCGTAGCGGAAACTTGCCTCGGTATGGCTCACCGGCTCGAGCGCGGCCTCGCGCGCCTCGACCGGATCGAGCCGGCGCATCACCGGCGCCTCGCTCGCCTGCAGGTTCGCGAGCAGCTCCGGGCTGATCGTCAGCAGATCGCAGCCGGCCAGTGCCACGATCTGGCCCACATTGCGAAAGCTCGCACCCATCACCTCCGTGGCGATGCCGAACTTCTTGTAGTGGCGGTAGATGTGCGCCACCGACTTCACCCCCGGATCGTTGACACCCGCGTTGGCCGATTCGTCCCACGCCGCACCGGCCGACTTCTTGTACCAGTCGTAGATGCGTCCGACGAACGGCGAGATCAATTGCACACCGGCCTCGCCGCATGCCACCGCCTGAGCAAAAGCGAACAGCAGCGTCAGGTTGCAGCGTATGCCTTCGCGCTCCAGTTCACGGGCGGCCTGAATGCCCTCCCAGGTGGCCGCGATCTTGATCAGCACCCGCTCACGGGCGATGCCTTGGGCTTCGTACAGGCCGATGAGTCGGCGCGCGCGCGCCAGCGTGGCAGGGGTGTCGAAGCTCAGCCGCGCATCGACCTCGGTCGATACCCGGCCGGGCACGACCTTCAGGATCTCGAGGCCGAAGCGCACCAGCGTGCGATCGACGACCTCATCGAGTGCAGCGCCGTGGTGCGCCCGGGCGGTTTCTGCAAGCAACGGTGCATAGTCGGGCTGCTGCACCGCCTTCAGGATCAGCGACGGGTTGGTCGTGGCGTCACGCGGCGCGAAGGCAGCCAATTGCTTGAAGTTACCGGTGTCGGCGACGACGGTGGTGTACTGCTTGAGTTGATCGAGTTGGTTCATGGGAGCGCGGGCAGGTCAAGCACACTGCATTAGAACCCGAGCCGGCGCTGTCGTGCACATCTGGCACGCTCCTAGCGTCTATCCTGCACGCGGAGTCGCAGCGACCCCGGACCCTAGCGAGAGGACTTTGACGATGTCGTTCGACCTGGTTTTTTTCGGTGGCACCGGCGATCTGACCTGGCGCAAGCTGATGCCTGCCCTGTTCCAGGCGTTTCGTCACGGCAAACTGCCACCGGGCGGGCGCATCCTGTCGGTGGCGCGCGACGAGCAAAGCGACGACAAGTACCGCGGCTGGCTGAAGGAACGCTTCCAGGATGTCGAAGGCGGCAAGCGGCCGAGCGACGAAGAGTTCGCGCGCTTTGCCGAGCTGCTGCACTACCGCCGCATGGACCTGTCCCAGCCCGCGCACTACGCCGGACTGAAGCAATGGCTCGAAGATCGCGGCGCCGACACCGTGGTGCTGTACCTGGCCACCAGCCCCCACCTGTTCCCGCAGATCTGCGCCCAGCTCGGGGCGGTCGGGCTCAACGGCCCGCACGTGCGGGTGGTGCTGGAGAAGCCGCTGGGCCACGACCTGGCCAGCGCCCAGGACATCAACCGCGTCGTGCGCTCGGTATTCAGCGAAACACAGGCTTTCCGCATCGACCATTACCTCGGCAAGCCCTCGGTGCAGAACCTGATGGCGCTTCGCTTCGGCAACGCGCTGTTCGAGCCGTTGTGGCGGCGCGAAAGCATCGCGAACATCCAGATCACGCTGGCCGAGAGCCTGGGCGTCGGCACCCGCGGTGACTTCTACGACCGCACCGGCACGCTGCGCGACATGGTGCAGAACCACGCGCTGCAGCTGCTCAGCATGGTGGCGATGGAGCCGCCCTCACGCTACGACGCCGACGCGATTCGCGACGAGAAGCTGAAGGTGCTGCGCTCGCTGAAACCCTTCACCGACGACAGCGTCGCGCGCGACGTGGTGCGCGGCCAGTACCGCGCCGGCAGCGCAGCGGGACAGGCGGTGAAGGGCTACCTCGACGAGGTAAAAGTGCCACCGGACAGCCGCTGTGAAACCTTCGTCGCGCTGCGCACCGAGGTGCAGAACTGGCGCTGGGCGGGCGTGCCCTTCTACCTGCGCACCGGCAAGCGCTTGCCAGCGCGCGACGCGCAGATCGTCGTCAATTTCCGGCCGACGCCACACAGCATCTTTCCCGGCATCAACCAGCCGAACAAGCTGGTGATCAAGCTGCAGCCGGAAGACGGGCTGGAGCTGCACCTGCTGGCCGCCAAGGGCACCAGCCAGAACGAGGCACTGTCGGCGGTCTCGCTCGATCTGGACTTCGACAAGGCGTTTCCCGAAACCCGGGTTGGCGCCTACGAACGCCTGCTGCTCGAGGCCATCGCCGGGCGGCTGAACCTGTTCGTGCGCAGCGACGAGCAGGAGCAGGCCTGGGGCTGGGTCGAACCGATCCTTCAGGCCTGGCAACGCGACAACGCGGCCGGCGGCGGGCCGCGCCCGTACGCCGCAGGCACCTGGGGGCCGGCGGCCGCCAGCGCACTGGTGGCCCGAGATGGTTACGCGTGGTCGGAAGAGCAGTGAGGGGCGAAGAGGACGGGCGCTGACGATGCAGGCCGCTGGGTCACGCCCCAGCGGAGCCGTTCAGGCGGTGGCTGCGGCGTCCTGCACGGGCGCGATGCCCAGCAACTCGGCAACGCCATACAAACGCGCCAGTTGGCTCAAACGCGGTGGCGCGTTGCGCAGCTGCAGCGACCGGCCCGACTTTTCAGCGAGCCGGCGGCATTCCAGCAACACCGCCAGCGCTGAGGAGTCGAACTGCTGCAAGCCTGCCGCGTCGATGTTCAGCGAGCCCGCAGGCTCACGCGCGATGGCGTCGGCCAAAGGGCGCATCACCGCGCTGGCTTCGGTCAAGCCGATGGTGGCTGGCAGGGTCAGCATGGAATGCGCCAGTGAGGCAAGACGATTACTTGCGCGCTGCAGCCGATTTGTTGCGCTCGCTGAGCTTGGCAATCAAACCGTCGATGCCGCCCTTGGAGATCTCCTGCGCGAAGCTGTTGCGGTAGTTCTCCACCAGCCAGACACCCAGCACATTGACGTCGTAGATCTTCCAGCCCACGGTCGGTGATTTCTCGACACGGTAGTCGAGCTGGACCGGATCGCCGCCACCGCCACGCACCTCGGTGCGGACGATCTGCTCTTCGTCTTCCGGCAGGTTGCGCGAAGGCTTGATGGCCACCGTCTGGTCTTTCACCTGCGCCAGCGCGCCAGCGTAGGTGCGCATCAGCAAGGTCTTGAACTCGTTTTCCAGGCTGGCCTGCTGTTCGGGCGTGGCCTGACGCCAGTAGCGACCCACCGCCGACGAGGTCATGCGCTGGAAGCTCACGTACGGCACGACCTTCTCGTCGACCAGCGCGAGCACCTTCTTGGTGTCGCCGGCCTGGATCGATTTGTCGGCGCGAACCGCATCGAGCAGCTCATTGGACAAGCGGTTGATGAGCTGGTCCGGTGTCTGGGCGGCCGCGGCAGCCACGGTCGGCGCATTGGCAGATTGCGCATGCGACGCCGGCACCAAAGCCGTCAACAAAGCTGCGCACAGCGCAGCGAGGGTCGTCTTTTGCTTCATGTGGCAGTTCTCTCTTCGGTTGACAGGACCGATCGTGGACGTTGGAGGCAGCGGCGCCGAGAAAGTTCGCTGAACGCTGTGGACACCGGTCGTCTCAGCCCGCTGTAGCGGCGCAGGCGGAGTCCGGAGCGGACATCAATTCTTCGGCGCGTCTGGTGGATTACCGTCGTACACTTGGCTGCGACGGCGCTGCAGGTAGCCGTCGCGAACGAAGATGTACTTGTCGAGCACGATGTCATCGAGCAGCGCCGAGCTGTCCAACAGGTTCGCGCGGGTGTTGACCACATTGAGCGCCGTCACACCGATGGACACCGGGGTGCTGTCGATGACCAGGCCCGGGCCGACCGCCAGGTCCACCGGCAAGGCCAACGAGTCACGCGCCGTCGACGGGCCCAGGAAAGGCCAGACGACATAGGCGCCCTCACCCACGCCCCAGTAACCCAAGGTTTGCCCCAAGTCCTCGTTGTAGCGCTGCAGGCGCATCTCCGAGCCCCAGTCGAGCAAGCCACCAAACCCCAGGGTGGTGTTCACCAGCACCCGCATCGTGTTGCTCGCCGCATGCTCGAACTTCAGCTGCAGCAGACTGTTGACTGCCGACCAGGCGTCTTCGAAATTGTTGTAGAAGTTCGTGACGCCTGTCCTCGCAGGACTGGGCACCACATTCTTGTAGCCCGTGGCCACCGGTTTGAGAACGTTCTCGTCGACCTTCTCGTTGAATCCGAACATCGATCGGTTGAAGCCCTCGATCGGATCGTTGACCTGGGTGCTGCCGTTTGGCGACGGTGTGGACGCACACCCCTGAATAACGAGCACCACCGCGGCACACGCCAGGGCCTTCAAGCCGCTTCGGGTCGGATACATCATTTTTCTTCTCCTTTGGCGGCTTCGGCGGCGGGCTTGCCCTCTGAGGCCTTGTTGAACAGGAACTGGCTGATCAGATTCTCCAGCACCACGGCAGACTGGGTTTGCGTGATGACATCGCCAGCAGCCAGATTCTTCTCATTACCGCCGGGTTCGATTCCGATGTATTGCTCGCCCAGCAGCCCCGACGTCAATATTTTGGCGGAACTGTCCTTGGGGAACTTGAATTTGTCCTGCAGCTGCAAGGCCACGCTGGCCTGGAACGTCTTGTCGTCGAAACCGATCGACTCGACCCGACCGACCACCACCCCCGCGCTCTTGACCGCAGCACGCGGCTTCAAGCCGCCGATGTTGTCGAACCGGGCAACGACGCCGTAGGTTGCATCGAAATTCAGGCTCAGCAAATTGCCGGCTTTCAGCGCCAGGAACAGCAGCGCAGCCGCACCGGCCATCACGAACAGCCCGACCCACACGTCATGACGAGATTGTTGCAACGTCATTCCCCTTGAAAAACCACTTCGGTCATTGAATCAGAAAGCTCAGATCGAGAACATCATCGCGGTCAGCACGAAGTCCAGTGCCAACACCGCCAGCGACGACACCACCACGGTCTGCGTGGTGGCCTGCGAAACGCCTTCCGGCGTCGGTTTGCAGGTGTAGCCCTGCCAGAGCGCCACGAAGGTCACGGTGATACCGAACACGATGCTTTTGATGACACCGTTGCCGACGTCGGCGCTCCAGCGCACGCCACCCTGCATCTGCGACCAGAACGAGCCGTCGTCGATGCCCAGCAGCGGCACCGCGACCAGCCAGCCACCGATCACGCCCACCGCACTGAATACCGCGGCCAGCAGCGGCATGGAGATCAGGCCGGCCCAGAAGCGCGGAGCGAGCACGCGACGCACCGGGTCCACCGCCATCATTTCCATGGCGGCCAGCTGTTCACCGGCCTTCATCAAGCCGATCTCGGCGGTCAGCGAGGTGCCGGCACGGCCCGCGAACAACAGCGCGGTGACCACCGGCCCCAGTTCCCGCACCAATGACAGCGCCACCAGCAAGCCGACGGCTTCGGCCGACCCGTAGCGCTTCAGGGTGTAGTAGCCCTGCAAGGCCAGCACGAAGCCGACGAACAGACCGGACACGCTGATGATGGACAGCGAGCGGTTGCCGACGAAGTAGATCTGCTCGCTGACCAGCCTGAACCGCCGCAGCGCTGCGGGCGTCAACGCGACCAGGCGCGAGAACAGGCGCGCCGACATGCCCAGGTTGGCGAGCTGGGTGCGCACCCAGTGCCCCACCGAGGCCGGATTGAGCCAGTTCATCGGCGTGCTCCCGCACCGAAGTCATCAGCGATAGACACGGCAGGGTAGTGGAACTCCACTGGGCCATCAGGCGATGCGGTGAAGAACTGGTGCACCAGCGGATCGCTGCTGGCGCGGATCTCGTCGGGGGTGCCCTGCGCCACGATGTTGCCGTTGGCGATGAAGACGATGCGGTCGGCGATGGCGAAGGTTTCCTCGACGTCGTGTGAAACCACGATGCTGGTCACGCCCAGCGCGTGCCCCAGATCGCGGATCAGGCGCGAGGCACTGCCGAGTGAGATCGGGTCGAGGCCGGCGAAGGGCTCGTCGTACATGATCAGATCGGGGTCGAGCGCGATGGCGCGCGCAAGGGCAACGCGTCGTGCCATGCCACCCGAAACTTCCGACGGCATCAGGTGGCGCGCACCGCGCAGGCCCACCGCGTCGAGCTTCATCAGCACCACGTCGCGGATCATCGATTCGCTCAGGTTGGTGTGTTCGCGCAGCGGGAAGGCCACGTTGTCGAACACCGACAAGTCGGTGAACAGCGCACCGAACTGAAACAGCATGCCCATGCGGCGACGCAGTGCGTAGAGACCGTCACGGTCCAGTGTGCCGATGTCCACACCGTCGAACATCACCTGTCCCGAGATCGGCGTGAGCTGACGGCCGATCAGCCGCAGCAGCGTCGTCTTGCCGCCGCCCGAGGTGCCCATCACGCCGATCACCTGGCCGCGATGCAGGTCCAGGTCGACGTTGCTGAGGATGATGCGATCGCCATACCCACAGCTCACACCACGCATGGAGACCAGGGCTGGCGACGTTGACGAGCGGGAATCAGGCAATGGGGTCATGGAGCGGCACTACGTGATGAGGCATGCCGCCTCCCACCGGGCTGCCGATGATAGGGGATGCCGCCCTGGGCAACCGATGGCCCCGCGGGCCCGCGGTCATCGGTGCGCCATGACGTTCCGCGCCTTAACGAGGCAGGTCGCTGCGCCCCATCAGCGCTGCGTCGATCTCGCGTGCCGCCTGGCGGCCCTCGCGAATCGCCCACACCACCAGCGACTGGCCGCGCCGCACATCACCAGCGGCATAGACCTTGGGCACATTGGTCGCGTAGCCGGTGCCTTCGTCGGTTCCCGCGCGGACATTGCCGCGAGCGTCCTTGTCGACACCGAAGGCGTCGAGCACGCTGGCCACCGGGCTCACAAAGCCCATGGCCAACAGCACCAGATCGGCCGGGATGATCTGCTCGGTGCCCGGCACCTCGACCATCTTGCCGCCCTGCCACTCGACGCGCACCGCCTTCAGCGCCTTGACCTTGCCCTTGTCCTTGCCTTCGCCGCCAATGAACTCCTTGGTGGCGATGGCGAACTCGCGCTCGCAGCCTTCTTCATGGCTGGACGAGGTGCGCAGCTTGGTCGGCCAATACGGCCAGACCAGCGGGCCGTTCTCGTGCTCGGGCGGCATCGGCATCAGCTCGAATTGGGTGACGCTTTCAGCACCGTGGCGGTTGCTGGTGCCCACGCAGTCGCTGCCGGTATCGCCCCCGCCGATCACCACCACATGCTTGCCATCGGCGCGGATCTGGTTGATGCCCTGCGATTTCAGCTTGTCGCCTGCCACCACCTTGTTCTGTTGCGGCAGGAATTCCATCGCGAAGTGGATACCGTCGAGGTCGCGCCCCGGCACAGGCAGATCGCGCGACTGCTCGGCACCACCGGCCAGCAGCACCGCATCGAACTGCGCCTTCAGCTGCTCCGGCGAAATGACTTCTGTGGCCCAGTTGGTGACCTTGGAACCCTCGGGCAGGCTGCCGATCAGCACGCCCGTGCGAAACACCACGCCTTCGAAACGCATCTGATCAACCCGGCGATCAATGTGCGACTTCTCCATCTTGAAGTCCGGGATGCCGTAGCGCAGCAGGCCGCCGACGCGGTCGTTCTTCTCGAACACCGTCACCTCGTGCCCTGCGCGCACCAGTTGCTGTGCAGCCGCCAGTCCGGCCGGCCCGGAGCCGACGACGGCCACCGTCTTGCCCGTCTTGTGCTTGGGCGGGCGCGGCAGCACCCAGCCTTCAGCCCAGGCACGGTCGATGATCGCGTGCTCGATGCTCTTGATGCCGACCGCGTCGTCGTTGACATAGAGCGTGCACGCCGCTTCGCACGGCGCCGGACAGATGCGGCCAGTGAACTCGGGGAAGTTGTTGGTCGAGTGCAGCACCTCGATCGCGTTCTTCCAGTCACCCCGGTACACCAGGTCGTTGAAGTCCGGGATGATGTTGTTGACGGGGCAGCCGTTGTTGCAGAACGGGGTGCCGCAGTCCATGCAGCGCGCGCTCTGCACCTTGGCTTCGTCTTCCTTCAACCCGATCGCCACTTCGTTGTAGTTCTTCAGGCGGAGTTGCACCGGCTGATAGGGCTCTTCGAGGCGCTCGTACTCCATGAAGCCAGTGACTTTTCCCATGATGTTCCTGCAACTTTCTGACGGACGGGTTGATTCGATTCACAAGGTGCGGCGTGGCGCCTGCGCAGGCGCCACCGACCGCTGGCAGATCACTTCGCGGGTGACACCTTGGCCTTCTTCTCGGCTGACTTGGGAGACACCGCCGCAGGCGCTGCCGCGACCGGCTCGTGGGCCTTGACGTTCTGAGCTGCCTTCAGCGCCATTTCGGCCAGAGCGCGCTTGTATTCGATCGGGAACACCTTGACGAACTTCGCGCGCGAGACCTCCCACTGGTCCAGCAGATGGCGAGCCTGCAGCGATCCGGTCCACTTGTGGTGGTCCTCGATCAGCTTCTTCAGGATCGCGTCGTCGCTCTCCGGCGTGCCGTCCTTGCCCTTGTGCCACATCGCGCGGTCGGTGTTGGCCGCTTGCACTGCCGGCGGCAACACGCGCTCCAGATTGACCATCGAGGTGTTGCAGCGCGAGGCAAACTGGCCATCGGGGTCGTAGACATAGGCGATGCCGCCGCTCATGCCGGCCGCGAAGTTGCGCCCCGTCTCGCCCAGCACGACGACGGTGCCGCCGGTCATGTACTCGCAACCATGGTCGCCGGTGCCTTCCACCACCGCAGTGGCGCCCGAGAGCCGCACCGCGAAGCGCTCGCCGGCCACACCGCGGAAGAATGCCTCGCCACTGGTGGCCCCGTACAGCACGGTGTTGCCGACGATGATGTTCTTCAGCGCATCGCCACGGAACTCGATGCTCGGACGGATCGCGATGCGCCCGCCGCTCATGCCCTTGCCGGTGTAGTCGTTGGCGTCGCCGATCAGATAGAAGGTGATGCCCTTGGCGAGGAATGCACCGAAGCTCTGACCGCCCGTGCCCTCCATCTGGATGAAGATGCTCTGGTCGGGCAGTCCTTCCGGATGCAAACGCACCAGTTCGCCCGAGAGCATCGCGCCAACGGTGCGGTTGACGTTGCGCACCGATTGCATGAACTGCACCTTCTCACCGTGCTCGAAAGCCGGCTTGCACTTCTCGATGAGCGTCATGTCGAGCGCCCGGTCCAGGCCATGGTCCTGCGTTTCGAGCTGCCGGCGTGGCACATCGGCGGGTACCGCCGGCATGTGGAAGATGCGCGAGAAATCGAGTCCCTTGGCCTTCCAGTGCGCCAGGCCCTTCTTCGTGTCGAGCAGATCGGCGCGACCGATCAGGTCGTCGAACCGGCGGATGCCCAGCTGCGCCATGATCTGGCGAGCCTCTTCCGCCACGAAGAAGAAATAGTTCACCACATGCTCGGGCTTGCCCTGGAACTTGGCGCGCAGCGCCGGGTCTTGCGTGGCCACGCCGACCGGGCAGGTGTTCAGGTGGCACTTGCGCATCATGATGCAGCCCTCGACCACCAGCGGCGCGGTCGCGAAGCCGAACTCGTCGGCGCCGAGCAGCGCACCGATCACCACGTCGCGGCCGGTCTTCATCTGGCCGTCGGCCTGCACGCGGATGCGTGAGCGCAAACGGTTGAGCACCAGCGTCTGCTGCGTCTCAGCCAGACCCAGCTCCCACGGCGTGCCGGCGTGCTTGATCGAGCTCCACGGCGACGCCCCGGTGCCGCCGTCGTGGCCGGCGATCACCACATGGTCGGCCTTGGCCTTGGCCACGCCGGCCGCGATCGTGCCGACACCGACTTCACTGACCAGCTTGACGCTGATGTCGGCTCGCCGGTTGGCGTTCTTCAGGTCGTGGATCAGCTGCGCCAGGTCCTCGATCGAATAGATGTCGTGGTGCGGCGGCGGCGAGATCAAACCGACGCCGGGCACCGAATAACGCAGGAAGCCGATGTACTCGCTGACCTTGCCGCCGGGCAGCTGACCGCCCTCGCCCGGCTTCGCACCTTGCGCCATCTTGATCTGGATCTGGTCGGCGCTGGACAGGTATTCGGTGGTGACACCGAAGCGGCCCGACGCTACTTGCTTGATCTTGCTGCGCAACGAGTCACCGGCCTTCAACGGAAAGTCGGCCACGATCACCTTCTCACCGAGCACGTCGCTGATCTTGGTTCCGTCGGCGATGGGAATGCCCTTGAGCTCATTGCGATACCGCGCCGGGTCTTCGCCACCCTCACCGGTGTTGCTCTTGCCACCAATGCGGTTCATCGCGACGGCGAGGGTGCTGTGCGCCTCGGTCGAGATCGAGCCCAGCGACATCGCGCCGGTGGCGAAGCGCTTGACGATCTCGGAAGCGGGCTCGACCTCGTCGAGCGGAACCGCCTTGCTCGGATCGAGCTTGAATTCGAACAGGCCCCGCAGCGTCAGATGACGGCGCGACTGGTCGTTGATGATCTGGGCGTATTCCTTGTAGGTATCGAACTTGTTGGCGCGCGTGCTGTGCTGGAGTTTCGCGATCGCATCCGGCGTCCACATGTGCTCTTCGCCGCGCACACGCCAGGCGTATTCACCGCCGGCCTCGAGCATGCCGGCCAGCACCGGATCGTCGCCGAACGCGGCGTGGTGCATGCGCAGTGCTTCCTCGGCGACCTGGAACACGCCGATGCCCCCCACCTGCGATGCAGTGCCGCGGAAGTACTTGTCGACCATCGTCTTCTCAAGACCGATCGCCTCGAACAACTGCGCACCGCAGTAGCTCATGTAGGTGCTCACGCCCATCTTGGACATGATCTTCGACAGGCCCTTGCCGATGGCCTTGACGTAGTTGTAGATCGCCTTCTCGGTCGACATGTCGGCCGGCAGATCGCGGTGCAGATTGGCCAGCGTTTCCATCGCCAGATAGGGATGAACCGCCTCGGCCCCGTAGCCCGCCAGCACGGCGAAGTGATGAACCTCGCGCGCAGAGCCGGTCTCGACCACCAGACCCGCGGTCGTGCGCAGGCCTTCGCGCACCAGGTGCTGGTGTATGGCCGACAGCGCGAGCGCCGCCGGAATGGCCACGTGGTGACGATCGGCCCGACGGTCGCTGATGATGAGGATGTTGTGGCCACTGCGAATCGCATCGACCGACTCCGCGCACAGCGACGCCAGCTTCGCTTCGACGCCTTCGCCGCCCCATTCCACCGGGTAGGTGATGTTCAGCTCGTGGCTCTTGAACTTGGCCGCGGTGTGGCGCTCGATGTTGCGCAGCCGTGCCATGTCGTCGAAGTCGAGGATGGGCTGCGGCACTTCGAGCCGCATCGGCGGGTTCACCGCATTGATGTCGAGCAGGTTCGGCTTCGGTCCGATGAAGCTGACCAGCGACATCACGATGTTCTCGCGGATCGGATCGATCGGCGGGTTGGTGACCTGTGCGAACAGCTGCTTGAAGTAGTTGTAGAGCGGCTTGTTCTTGTCGGAGAGCACCGCCAGCGGCGAGTCGTTGCCCATCGAGCCGGTGGCTTCCTCACCGGCTTGCGCCATCGGGCTCAGCAGGAACTTGATGTCTTCCTGGGTGTAGCCGAACGCCTGCTGACGATCGAGCAGTGTCTCGGTGAAGGTGGTGGCTTCGCCCTCGGCGGTCACGTCTTCCAGCTTGATGCGCACGCTCTCGATCCACTGCCGGTAGGGCTTGGCCGAGGCGAACTGGTTCTTCAGTTCCTCGTCGTCGACGATGCGGCCCTGCTCGAAGTCGATCAGGAACATCTTGCCCGGCTGCAGCCGCCACTTCTTGATGATCTTGTCTTCGGGGAACGGCAGCACGCCGGACTCGGACGCCATCACCACCAGGTCGTCGTCGGTGACGATGTAGCGCGCCGGGCGCAGGCCGTTGCGGTCGAGCGTGGCACCAATCTGGCGGCCATCGGTGAACACCATCGCGGCCGGGCCGTCCCACGGTTCCAGCATGGCGGCGTGGTATTCATAGAAGGCGCGGCGGCGCTCGTCCATCGTGGTGTGCTGCTCCCAGGCCTCGGGGATCATCATCATTGCGGCGTGCGCAAGTGAGTAACCACTCATCGTGAGCAGCTCGAGCGCGTTGTCGAAAGTGGCGGTGTCGCTCTGGCCTTCGAAGCTGATGGGGTAGAGCTTCTGCAGGTCGTCACCCAGCACCGGCGACTTCATCACGCCTTCTCGGGCGCGCATCCAGTTGAAGTTGCCCTTGACGGTGTTGATCTCGCCGTTGTGCGCCACCATGCGGTACGGGTGCGCCAGCGGCCATTCAGGGAAGGTGTTGGTGGAGAAGCGCTGGTGCACCAGTGCGAGCGCCGAGGTGGTGCGCGGATCGGCCAGGTCCTTGAAGTACACGCCGACCTGGTTGGCGAGCAGCAGGCCCTTGTAGATGATGGTGCGGCAGCTCATGCTGGGCACGTAGTACTCATGGCTGTGGGTCAGCTTCAGGCGCTGGATGGCGCTCGACGCGGTCTTGCGGATCACGTACAGCTTGCGTTCGAGCGCGTCGGGCACGATCACGTCAGGGCCGCGACCGATGAAGATCTGCCGGATCACCGGCTCTTTCTCGCGCACCGTGGGTGACATCGGCATGTCGACATCGACGGCCACGTCGCGCCATCCCAACACCACCTGGCCCTCGGCCCGCACCGCGCGCACCAGTTCCTGCTCGCAGGCCAGGCGCGAGGCATGCTCTTTCGGCAGAAAGATCATGCCGACGCCATATTCACCAGGTGCCGGCAATTCGATGCCTTGCGCGGCCATCTCGGCGCGGTAGAGCTCATCGGGGATCTGGATCAGGATGCCCGCCCCGTCACCCATCAGCTTGTCGGCACCGACAGCGCCCCGATGGTCGAGGTTTTCGAGGATCTTCAGCCCCTGCTCGACGATCGAGTGGGCCTTGTGTCCCTTGATGTGGGCGACAAACCCGACACCGCAGGCGTCGTGCTCCTGACTCGGTTGATACAGCCCGTGCTCGCTGGCCAGTTGGCGTTCGTCCTGCGGGTTTTTTCTTGGCGCGGCCTGGTGCATCGCGAGCTCCTGAGGTGCATGGGGAGGGTTAATCCTAGCGTGTCGCAGTAAGCATGCCAAGAACTTAAAACGGGGTCTGACCCCATTTGAAGAATCACCACTCAGGTGATATTTATAAATAGGGACAGATCAAGAGGGCCGCTGTGCGGTGTCCACCGGGTTCAGCGCGGGGCGTCCGCGTGCCAACGGCTCGAGGCGCCGACCGGTCAGGGCGCCGATCGATTTGGCGAATACAGGGCTGCCGAGCGCCCACCCCTTCAACGTGGCGCTACGGATGCGCTCGATCGTGCCTTGCGGCAGCGTCTGCGCCAGCACGCGGCGGTACGCAGCTTCACGCTCGAAGGGGGTGTTGCCAAGCACCCAGAACAACGCGTGTTCAGAGACCCCGTCGTCGATGCGCAGACCGAGATGATGGCCCGCACTGGACCACTGCTGATCGCCGTTGGACACCAGTTCGGCATCGCTCGGGTCGGCACCGGCGCCGCCTTCGGCGTACTGCAGGCAATGCATGAACCAATCCGGAGCGTCGATCACCGTCGAACGGAAGCGTCCCTCCCACGGCGTGCCGCTGCGGCCATGCCGAAGATTGAAGGCTCGAACGTAACGCCGTCCGATGCTTTGCATCATCGCGGCCAGCGACGCCGACGCCAGTGGCGTGACGAGCAGCCTCACTTCATCGGGGTACAGCCCGTAGCCATGCAGAGCGACATCCGACTCGCGGGCAGCCTGAGTCAGGGCTCGGCGATAGGTCGATCGGTCCGCGTCGTCGACAAAGACTCTCTGACCATTCAAGCCACGGTGAATCACGAAGTGCGGCAGGCCTGCCACCACGGAGCGCGGCAGTCGTGCCACGTCGATGCGCGCTCGGGGTTACGAGTTCAGAAGCCGGCCGACACGCTGCAGCCCGCATCGGTGGGCTTGCATACACGGACGCGCCCAGCCACGCTGGCCAGCACGCGCCGGGTCTCGCTGCCGTTGCTGAAGTCCAGCGAATCAGCGCCGCCCGAAGGAAACCCGCCACCGATCAGGCTCATGAAACCGGTGCCGTTGAACATCACGTACTTGACGCCTGAATGCACGAAGCTGGTCGCACTGGTGGTGTCGATGGTGAGCGGGTAGGGCAGCGCATCGACACTGGACAACAGGATGTCACCGCCGTCCATGGACAAGGCGGTGGTGCTGACATTGCTGTTCACATCGACAAATACTGTCCAGCCACTGGACCAGCTGTTGCCGTCCACAGGAATCACGAAGGTTCGAAGCTGTCGCTTCATCGCTTCTGCACGCGCTGCTGACAACGACGCGAGAAAGCTGTTGGCCGTGGATGTCAGTTGGGAGTTCCGCTGAAACGTGATGAAACTCGGCACCGCCAGCACCATCAAGATCGCCACCAGCGCCAGCGTGACCATCAACTCGATCAGCGTGAAGCCACGGGGATCCGATGCGTTTGAGCGCTGCTGTCGGAACATGGATGCAGCAGCTTTCATCGCCAACAAACACCGGGAGTGAGCCGCTTGCTGCCGTCGCAATCCTTCGTCCCACTGCTGGACACGGTCAATGTCCCTGCAGCTGTGTCGGTTCTTTGAGGTACAGCGGACAGCAAGACGCATTCGTCGAGCCCCAGTGTGTTGCTGCACACATCAGCACTGAGCGTGTAGGCAAAGCTGGTGGAGTCTCCCGATGTGGTCCGGAACGGAATTGCCACGGTGGTGGCGCCCGCCGCGTTGGTGCCGTTGTTCCCAGTCGCTGCGGCAGCGAACTTCAGATAACTGCCGGTCTGCGTGTAGTAGCGCTCCTGCTGCTGCAGCAAGTTCAGCAATGCAGTACGCCCTTCGGCGCGTCGGCCCTTCAGGATCGAATCCTGATACGACGGGTAGGCAATCGCCGCCAGGATGCCGATGATGGCCACCGTGATCATCAGCTCGATCAAGGTGAAGCCACGCCCGTAGCGGAGCTCGCGCAACCGGTGTGGGGCCGCGTGGTGATAGTTCAATGGACGCGGCTTCATGGGGTGGCGTTCCTCACGTCCTGGTAATTGCTGATTTCGCGCCAGCTCAGTCGGCCAACGGTGGTGTTGATCGTCTGACTGGGCTGGGTACCCAGGCCGCCGGAGCCTTGCTTGATGATCTGATAGCGGGTTGTTTCTTTGCGGGAGCCTGTCGGGTCGCTGATGTACAGGGTCGAGTAGCCGACCCGGGTCAGGAAGGGCTCGCCAAGGATACCGACGTCAGACACGGTGGCAGAACCGTTGCCGCTCAGCGTGTCGATCACATACAAATTGCCGGTGCCATTGTCGCAACTGGTCACGGCCGGTATCACCGACCCGAAGATCAAACGACCAGCTAACACACCCAATCCGCTGATCTGTCGTTCGCCGGTGCCCGTCACCGTGCTCGTGGTCCCGGATTGGTAGAAATCGAAGTACCAACCGGCACGCGAGGTCGTGTCGTTGTCCGCCGCAGGTCGACCCCAAGCGAAGCCCGAAAAGGTGACGGAGCTTGACGTCACAGTTCCCGCTTGCAACCTCCCTCGACCCGAAATGGCTGCCGCAGGTGATCCGCTCGAGTCCGGCGTGATGCTGTTGTTGTCGAACACGGAATACATCGATTGAACCTTGAACGGCGCCGAGTTGTCGGCAGCCGAGAGGTAGCGCCCGGTTCCGACCGACACGATGATGCCGCGGTTCGGGCCGAAGCTCAGCGCAGGCGGCATCGTGATCGGCTGCCGGTTCGGTGTTGTTGCGCCATCGGTCGCCACGAACATCGGGATCGCGCTGCCACTGTTCTTGAAGAACGAGAGGTTGTCCAGACTCCAGGAACTGGCCGACGTGGACCGGAAGTCAAGCTTCCACAGATTGCCCTGCAAGTCTCCGGCGTAGAGGTAGTTCACCTCACCGGCGATACCCAGCCGCACGGTGAAGTTGGCCAGGCCCGACGGCAGCGAGCTGTCGGTGGTGATGACCGGGAAATTCACTTTGTAGTAGTTGACACCCAATTGCCAGGCTGTCGATTTCGCCTTGTCGAGCCGCAGGAAGAACAGCGCTGGCTGGCCGGTGGTGCTGGCCTGACCGTCCGCCACTTGATTGTTCACGCCGCTGGCCACCACCGCGAAGTAGCGGTAGTCGGGTGTAGCACCGCCGGCCGCGACGTTCAGCTTCAGGATCTGCGGCGTACCGATCACGTTGCCCATGTCGACATCGTGCTTGTCGGTGAACTCCCAGAGGATCTTGCTGTTGCCGCTGGTGGTGGCAAAGGCGGTCGGATCGGTCACGTCCAGTGCATAGACGCCCTGGCCGCCGCCGCCAGCACCGCCGACCAGCACGGTGCGCCAGTCTGCCGAGGTTGTGGAACCCAGGTTGGCCTCGTTGACCGTCGGCGTGCCATCGACATAGCTGCGGTGACTGTAGGTCGTCGAAGTCAGCGCTATCAGGTTGGGCACCGTCCAGCTCGGGATGTAGGCAAACAACTCCGCACCGGTCGTTGCGTTGAAGGCGTGGAGCATGCCGTCGTTGGCACCGACGTACAGAGCCGGCACGCGGCCCTGATTGGCACTGTAGAAACTCGCGTAAGACGAATCGGAGATGGCCTGAGTCGGAGCAGCCACGTAGGCAATGCCGGAATTCACGATGTCGCCCAGCTTGCTGCCGCGCTTGCGGAACGTACCCCCGGCCGTGCCCCCGGCTTCCAGCGTGCGATCGCCGCGCAGGTAGTTCAGGCGGTTCTGGCCCTGCACGTCTGCGGTCTCGGGCGAGGTGTACAGGGCTGACTTGACCGAGGTGTCGACCGCCGTCCAGGTGAAGGCACTGCTGTCGAAGACAGGTGTCGTCGCCGAGGAGTTGAAGCCGACGTAGATATTGCGACTGCCGGGTGCGGTGTCGTCGAGCTTGCCGGCAGCACCTACCGGCTGGCCGGCTGAGTTGGTCCAGATGGACGTGGTGGCCGAGCCGATCTGGATCTGTGTCCCGTCGGTCGACAGGCCCAGTGAGTACGCCACCAGATCGCCGCTCCAATCAGCCGGGTCGAACTGGGCCTGGTAAATCAGGCCGCCCGAACTCGTGACTCGCGAGGTCGAGATCGCACCACCGGCGATGCTGTTGGCTTCGGAAGCGACATTGGCAAAGATCTCGTCGAGTGCCGCCAGCACGGTGTCTGCAGAACTCGACAGGAAGTAATTCTTGGCTTCTTGCAGATTGGTATCGCTGGTTTGCCGCTGCCAGTTCGCATTGGTGGTGTCGGTGACGATGCTGCCGCTCGGGTCCAGTTTCTTGAACGGATTGCCTGTCCCAGTTACATCCTTGAAGCCACCGTACTTCGCGGACAGATAGAACTGGTTGCTGATGCGGTGCACGCTAGGCTGAGTCTGCTCGCCGAACTCATTGACGTCCAGCCAATAGGTCGTGACGCGCATGCCCGGGCGCCGTTTGGCGGTGTCAGTCCATTGCGTTCCGCGGATGTCGTGGGTGTTGGCCCAGTAGGAAGCGCCGGCGACATAGTAGGTTGCGCCACCAGAAAAAGTCTGTCCTTCCATGCCCCAGCGAGCGGTGTTGGCTGGCGTATTGGGGTTGCTGGTCGTACGAGAGACACCCTTGCCATCGGTGTATGACACCACTGGAGTGTGATTCGACTCGAAACCACCAACTACCTGAGTCCAGAACTTAAAGTCTGGCTCGTTAGCGGCATCACTGGCGGAACGCGCAATGTCCCCAAACCCGGTCATTGAGTTACCCGGTAGGTATTTGTCGGCATTGGCGTTGACATCCCCGATACCGACGATGTTGTTCTTGAAGCAGGAATAGTCTGTGGTGCCAGTAGACGCCGGGTGCGGGTCGGTGTACGCGGGGTAGTCGGCGTAGACCACCGGGAAACCGTCACGCAAGGTGTCATTGAGGCCCTGCATCGCGTTGGTGGCGGTGCTGGTTCCCACCAGAGTCGGCGGCAATCCTTGCAGGTAGCGCAGGCTTTCGTAGTACAGCTCGCCCACCGGGTCCCGCCTTTTGTACTGCCCAAAGACACCGGTGCGACCAAACTGATTCAGGTAGTTGATGACGCCGCTGATCGGTTGGTTCGGCGCGTTGCTGGAGCTCCCGCTGTTCGGCGCCGTGACACTGTCCGGATTGGTCCTGAACACCCCCGTGTCTTCCTCCCACTCCCTGACAGCGTTGGTGCCCGAGATCAACGAGAAATTGGCGTCGTAGGCACGCGCTCCAACGTATTTCATCGGGGCGCGCAACACCCCGCCGTAGCGCTGCGTGGTGTCGTCGTTGTCGTTCAGGTAACCGAAGGCTGCCACGCGGACGCGGTCGCTGTACTTCTGCAGGTTGCCGACGGGCTTGTAGTTGCCGTTCGGGTAACGCAGGCACAGGTTGGTACGCGGGTCGGTCAGCACGCCCGATGTGTCGGTTTCACACACACGGACGCGGCTGTAGAAGAACTTGTCCAGGGTCAGCGCCGTTGCCGTCGATGGCGTCCAGCTGCCGGTATAGGCGCGGTAACGGCACTCTTTCGAGACAGCAGGCCGAGGGTCAATGGACGTACCGCTCATCGTGTTGCTGCAAACGATACCGTTTGATGCAGGGAGCACGAGCCAACTGTTCCCGCTGCTGGCGCTGCTGCCGTAGGCCACTTCCATCACACCAGTGAAAGAACAGGTTCCGCCCTCGGACGCACAATTCGTCCAAGTGCCGCTAGGCAGTGAGCCGCTGGTCTGGGATGTCGGACCGTAGCTGGCGGCCGCGATGCCCAAGTTGCCGTTGTTGCCTGGCGTGTCGCAGCTGCCGGTCTTCTGGATGCCAAAGTGCACCCGGTTGAGGCAGTTGGCGACATACAGCGTGCCCGTGAAGCCGCTGGGAAGCAACGCGGTCGGTACCGCACCCGCCGCTTGTGTGCTGGTAATTTGCTTCGACGGAAAATTCGTGCCGTTCCAGAAATTGGTGTTGTTATTGGCCGAGTTGCCAGGCAGCACGGCCCGCTGCAAAACGGTGAGCGAAGCGGTATCGATGACGCGATCCCCGCCGGTCAGTCCCAACCGCAGCACATCGACAGCGGAACTGGTCGCCCAGTTCATGAAGTTCCCGCTGAAGGCGGCACCACCGCAGGTGCGGTTCGTGGCCGCCCCACTGCGATAGAAGTACCTGAGACTCGCGTCACCCGCACTGAGGTTGTAGAGGTAGCAGCTTTCGGTGTCGTAGTAGCCGACGTATTTGGTGGTGGGCGAGTAGCTGGCGTCGTCGGTGGTGTTGGGCGTACCGACGTATTGCGCACCCACCGTTGGGAATTCCACCGACAGAGCCAGCGTCAGCGTGGGCTTGGCGCGCGCGCCGCGGGCGTACAGCGGCTCCGGCGAGAGGGTCACTGTCGGGGGCAAGGACGGTGTGGTCTGGGCCGACACGATGGCCAGGCCCGCCGCACACAACGCAGGCAGCACCACCCATCGCGTCAGCGAGCTGGCTGCCATGGCATTGAACAGATTCATGGTGCGTGATGACATGGTCAACCCTTTTCTTTGCGGAACACCATCTGCAGCACGACTTGCACGTCGACGCGCGGGCCGAACCCCATGGCAGTCACGCGGTACATCTTGGGCACCTGCCCGCCCGCGGCGTTGTTGCCCTGGGCCTGATCGTCGATCAGCTCGATGATGTAGCGCGGGCGCCGCGCAGGGCGGATGCCGCTGCCCGAGTCGAACGTGCGTCCGGTGAACTGGCCGAACTCGACGGTCGGCGCACTCGTGCTGGTGTCGAGGAAGTCGACACGGGCCCAGACTGGCTTGGTCGTGTCCGGGAATGGCAGACACAGCCCTCGCGTGGAAGAGCTGGAACTGCAGCCTGAGGCGAAGATGCCGTCATTGCCTGGCGCGAACTGGACCGTGCGGCTGTTGGCGGACGTGTTCGGGCCGCGGATGTCGAACTCGGCATCCATCAGCGCAGCTTCTGCTGCTTGCGAGGCGATCAGGTAGTCGCGGTCATAGCGGGCCGTGCGCTCGCTGAGCAGTGCGATCTGAGCCCCGCCGACGCCGAGCACGACGACGACCAACAGGATCAACATCACGACCACGAGCGCCACGCCGCGCTGTCCGACGGATGTAGCAGATGAAGTGCAGTGACGTTTCATGGTCACGGATTCCAGGTGGGCGGTGTCACGTACTGCCGATTGCGCAAGTGCACGGTGAACACCATGGGCTGTCGGAGTCGACCATCGGCCGGGACGGTCAGGTTGGATCCGACGTCGCCGCTGACCGTCAAGCCGGGACCCAGCACGTCATAACTCCGGCCGCTCGCAGCTCGGTCAACGGCAGAGCCGGGGTCGCCCCGCAGCAGCAGGCCGATACGGACACTGCGCACCCGGCGCCAGTTGTCCATGGTGGCGTTGGTGTTTCCGCTCACCGTCAATTGGGAGGCACGCAGGTAGCGGTCTGGCACACCATCCAGACCCGTCTCGCCTGACGGCGGCGCGGTCGTCGGCGTCACGTTGTCCACGCCGTAGAGGACCTGAAATCCTTCTACGCCTTGCATCAGTGGCACGGTCTGCCAGGCGCCTGTCGCGTCGCGGTAGGTGCAGGCCAGCGTGGGTTCACCGGAGGCGCTGCGAGCGACGTGGAAGATGCTGTAGGCCGGTACGGTTCCGTCCAGTTCGTTGGCTCCGGAACAATTGATCATCGATCCATCGCCGGCAGCAGCGCCAGCACGGCTGTCGCCCCAGTAGCGCACCACAAGAATGTCATCGCCATTGAGACAGCTGGTGTCGGTGACAGAGCCGCATCCGCTGGTGCGGTTGCCGCTGACCAATCCGGTCGGCAGCGTCAGACTTCCAACGAGGGCGTTGTCGAATCCGACGATGCCAGGATTCCTGTCACCGTTGATGTCGCCACAAGGCTGACCCGAGCCTGAGCAGAAATAACGCCAGGCGCTGGCCACCGTGCCATCGCGGTGGCTTTCGTAGCCGGCCTGGATGACGATGCGCTGGATCAGACTGGCGGCAAACCGGGCGTTCTCGCGCAACTGCGACGACTGATCCACCGAGGTGAAACCTTGCCGGCCAATCAAGAGCGCAGCGACTGCCGCGAGCGTCACCAGCAATCCAAGGGTGACCGCAACCAGCAACTCGACGAGTGTCAGACCGGCCTGGCGAGACCTGCCGTGACTGCTGCTTGATGAAGCGCGAATTGCCTTCATGTCGCACTGCCTGCGATCAAGGGAAGGACCACGGCGGGTCGGCTGCCCGAAGCAGAGGCTTTCTCAGGCGCCGAGGCGGAGCTGTCCAGCGACTTCTGAGTCCAACCGATCTTGACCACCAAGGTCTGATTTGCGGCGGTAGTGCAATCCCACTGGGGCAGCCCTGTAGACGACGCATAAGGGGTGTCATCGAAACACACCACGACACGGGCTTGAGGCAACGCCGCACTGACGCGCGCCAGCCACTGGTTCATGTCGTACTGCGCAACGGCCAGTGTCGACGTGCACGCCGTGGTGAAACAGTTGGCGGAGATCGTCGGCAAGGTTCCGGTGTAGTTCGCCACGAGATAAGGATTGCTCGAGGTGGAAGTAGCCAGCGCCACGTCCTTGTTGCCCCTCATGATGTCCGCGAGTTCGCGGCCGAGGGCCACCGCGGTCGACTGGTTGCGCGCAGCGCGGTTGGACTGCAAGGCAGCCGCCTGCATGCCAACGACGCCAAGCACGCCGAAGGACAACACGACGATCGCGACCAGGATTTCCACGAGCGTGAAACCCTGCTGCGCATCTGCGAGCACATCGCGCCTGTACAACGAGAAGGATGAGGCCATAGACATGCGCCGATTGTTGCCAAGCGGCACGCCATGTGCGAGCGAGGGGCTGCCGCTGGTCTGTCTTCAAAAACCGCTCGTCGCCCAAGCGGAGGGTCCGCGACTCAAAACGGTAATAGTTGGCGCGGCAGCTGGCTCGTGAGCTGATCGCCGAACAGCCGGGCGTGCTCGCGCAAGGCAAAGCGGTCGGTCATGCCGGCGATGTAATCCGTGATCGCCAGTTGGCGCGGCACGCGCGCGGCATGCGACGGTGGCATCTGCTCGGGCTCGTCCACATAGGCCCGGAACAGATCGCGCAGCACCTGCCGGACCACATCGTTGGCGGCGACCACCCGGGGATGCTGGTACAGCTGACGGCGCAGGAAGGCCTTGAGCTGCACCGAATGCGCAGATACCTCATCGCTGCACGCCACCAGCGTAGGCGCCCGCGCGACGTCGGCTGCATCATGCAGTCCATGCCGGGCCATGCGGTCGCTCGATGCTGTGATCAGGTCATCGACCTGGTGCGACAGCATTCTTCGGATCACCTCGAACAACAGCCGACGGCCGTCAGCCTGCGGGTGTTCTGTCAGTACCTGTCGATGGAATCGTTCAAAAAATGGCAGCTCGAGCAGTTGAGAGTGTTCCAGCAGTCCGGCGCGCACGCCATCGTCGATGTCGTGTGCGTTGTAGGCCAGTTCATCGGCCACATTGCACAACTGAGCCTCAAGGCTGGGTCGCGTGCGCTGAATGAAACGCGACGCCACGCCACCCGGCTCAGCGACTTCCAGCGCCTGAGCGTGCCGGAGCGAACAGTGCTTCAGGATGCCTTCACGGGCCTCGAAGCTGAGGTTCAGACCATCGTGGGTCAGACAGCGCTCCTCCAGATGATCGACCACCCGCAGGCTCTGTGCGTTGTGCTCGAAACCCAGGCTGCTCGGGTCAGCTTCGCGCACGCAGTCATCGAGCGCGTGCTGTCCAGCGTGACCAAACGGGGTGTGACCCAGGTCGTGAGCCAGTGAGATGACCTCGCAAAGGTCCTCATTCAAGCGCAGGCATCTCGCGATGGACCGTGCCAGTTGCGCGACTTCCAACGAATGCGTGATGCGAGTCCGGAACAGGTCGCCTTCGTGATTGAGGAAGACCTGTGTCTTGTATGCCAGCCGACGGAATGCGGTGCTGTGGATGACGCGATCACGGTCGCGCTGGAACACGGTTTGGCCGGGCACTAAGGGCTCGTGGTGCCGCCAGCCTCGGCTGCGCTCGGGGGCACTGGCGTATGGTGCAAGCCCTGCGCGGGACAGCGTGTTCACACCGACCGCGCTTCGATCACCTCGGCCACCAGCGCGTCGTCGGCGCGATGGAGGCTGGCATGGCCCGGCGCGTCGATCAGCACAAAGCGGATCTGCCCTGCCTCCGACTTCTTGTCGACCCGCATCAACTCCAGATAGCGCGCCGCACCGAGACTGGGCCCGCGCGTCGGCAGGCCGGCACGCTCGATGAGCCGGGCGATGCGCTGCACGTAAGCAGCATCGATCAGCCCGCAGCGCGCCGAGAGTTCAGCCGCCATGACCATGCCGCAGCCGACCGCCTCGCCATGCAACCACGTGCCGAAACCCAGCCCCGCCTCGATCGCATGGCCAAAGGTATGGCCAAAGTTGAGGATGGCGCGCAGGCCGGATTCACGCTCGTCCTTGCCGACGACCCACGCCTTGATCTCGCACGAGCGACGCACGGCGTACGCCAACGCGGTCTTGTCACGCGCGCGCAAGGCATCGATGTGCTGCTCGATCCAGCCCAGGAAATCGTCGTCGGCGATCGGCCCGTATTTAATGACCTCGGCGAGGCCGGCCGAAATCTCTCGATCAGGCAACGTGTCGAGGGTATCGAGGTCGGCGATCACGCGCAGCGGTTGGTAGAAAGCGCCGATCATGTTCTTGCCTGCCGGGTGGTTGATGGCCGTCTTGCCACCCACAGACGAATCGACTTGCGCCAGCAGCGTGGTCGGCACCTGCACATAGGCCACACCTCGCATGTAGCAGGCGGCAGCGAAGCCGGTCATGTCGCCGATGACGCCCCCGCCCAGCGCATACAACACCGTCTTGCGGTCAAAGCCCTCGCCGAGCAGCCGATCGAAGATCAGGTTGAGCGTGGCCCAGTCCTTGTAAACCTCACCATCGGGCAGGGCGATCGTGTGAACACGAGCATGGTGGCCGGCGAGCACGCGCTGCAGTCGCTGGGCATAAAGGGGTGCGACGGTCGTGTTGGTCACGATCAACGCCTCCGAGGAGGCGGCGCCACAGCCCACGGCACGAAGGCTGTCGAGCAGCCCGCAACCGATCTGGATGTCGTAACTCCGGTCTGCCAGATCAATGCGCAACTGGTGGGGCGGCAGGATGGGATGCGACGAGTTCGGAGATGAAATGGACATGGCCTTATTTTGCCGTGCGACTGCCGCCGTCCTTGTCAATCAATGCAGCAGTGGCTCGATCCCATCGACTGGAGACGGCACCACGTCCATCGGCAGCACCCCTGCCAGTTCGAGTTGCATCAGCAGCATGTTGACGAGGTTGTGCACCGAGGGTCGCCCGGTCTCGATGACGAAGTGCGCGACGCTGTGGTACAGCGGATCACGCAGCTGGAACATCGCGCGCAGCTTTGCCAGCGGGTCAGCGACTTGCAGTAAAGGACGTTGGGTGTCATGCCGCAACCGGCGGAAGAGTTCTTCCGGCGTCGATCGCAGATAAACCGCGGTGGTGTGCCGATGGAGCGCATGGCGATTGGCATCGCGCAGTACGACTCCTCCGCCGGTGGCCAGCACGCCACGGTCGGCACGCACCAGCTCGGCAATCACCTCCTGTTCGACATCGCGAAAGCGCTCTTCGCCTTCAGCCTCGAAGAACTCGCGGATGCTGCAGCCGATCTGCCGCTCGATCACGGCATCGCTGTCGCTGAACGGAACGCCCAACTTGCGCGCCAGGTTGCGCCCGACGGTCGATTTACCACCGCCGGGCATGCCGATCAGGCTGACGAACATCGCGCCGTGAAGCCCGGCTTGCAGCGCGCGCTGAAACTCAGCGCGCTGCGGTGCGCTCGCTGACAACCTTGGGTGTCAGGAAGATCAGCAACTCGGTCTTTCTGGAGGAGTTGGTGCGGGTCTTGAACAAGTTGCCGACCACCGGGATGTCGCCCAGCAAAGGCACCTGCACCACGTCGGACCGATCAGTCTGTTCGAAGATACCCCCGATGACGACCGTGCCGCCGTTCTCCACCAACACCTGCGTCTGGATGGACTTGGTGTCGATCGACGGAACGTTGTTGGTCACCGCACCAACGCTGTCCTTGTTGACGTTGACGTCCAGGATCACGTTGCCCTCAGGGGTGATCTGCGGCGTCACATCGAGCTTCAGGGTCGCATCGACAAACTCGATCGACGTGGCACCGCTCGAGGTTGCACGCTGGTAAGGGATCTTCGTGCCCTGCTGAATCACCGCCTTGATCTGGTCGGCCGTCACGATGCGTGGACTGGACACCACCTTGCCACGACCGTCTGCTTCGAGGGCGGACAGCTCCAGATTCAGGAACCGATTCAGGCCCGAGCCGAACAACGACAACGCGAAGGTTGCGGGCAAGAAGCCACCCTGGGCCGAGGCCGGCAGGTTGAGGAAGTTGGTGTCGTTCAGCAGGGGCACTGATGCAGTCTGTCCCGTGCGGTTGCCGACCACGTTCAGATTGCCACCGATTGCAACCCGCTGGCTGCCACCGACGCCGAAGCCAGCGTTGTTGCCAGTACGCGCATCGTTGACACCCAGGCGCACCCCCAGCGAGCGCCCAAACGAGTCGTCAGCTTCGACGATGCGGGCCTCGATCAGCACCTGGCGCACCGGGATGTCGATCTTCGCAATCAACTCCTGGATTTCCTGCAGCTTTGACGGGGTATCGCTGACGAACAGCTGGTTGGTGCGTGTCTCGTAGAGCACGCTGCCCCTCGGCGACAGGATGCGGCTTGTGGTGGAACCGCTTCCGCCACCGCCGCCACCGCCTCCTTGTCCTGAGTTCTGACCGGTCAGGCCGCGCGAGATTTCCTCGGCCTTGGTGTAGTTGAGTTGAAACGCCTGAGTGCGAACCGGCTCCAGCGCGGCGATCTGCAATTTCGATTCGAGATCGGCCTTTTCCTTGGCAGCCAGTTCGTCTTTGGGTGCGATCAGGATCACATTGCCCGATTTACGCAGTCCCAAGCCCTTGGCCTGCAAGATGATGTCGAGCGCCTGATCCCAGGGAACGTCTTTCAGACGCAAGGTCACATTGCCTGTCACCGTGTCGCTCGTGACGACGTTGAAATTGGTGAAGTCAGCAATGACCTGCAACAACGCGCGCACTTCGATGTTTTGGAAATTCAGCGACAGCTTCTCGCCAGCAAATCCGGGGCCTTGCGTTAGCTTGTTCGGATCGATCTTCTGAGCGCGCACCTCGACCACGAACTGGTTGTCGCTTTGGTAGGCGCTGTGCTCCCAGTCACCGCGCGGCTCAATCACCATGCGAACCCGATCACCGACCTGCACCGTCGAAACGGTCTGCACCGGGGTTCCAAAATCAGTCACGTCCAGCCGGCGACGCAGTGCGTCGGGCAGGCTGGATTGCAAAAACTCTACGACCAAGCCCTTGCCTTGCTGGCGAATATCGACGCCGACCTGGTTGTTCGCCAGATCGACCACCACACGCCCTGCCCCATCGGCACCACGCCGGAAGTCGATGTCCTTGAGCGGCAGCTGCTGGCGGTTTTGCGACTCGGCAAAACGCGTCGGTGCTTGTGTCACGGTGCCGGTGGCACTTGCGACCTCCGGCGACGCGTTCGACTCGAGCACGATCACCAGCGTCTTGCCTTGCAACTCCGCACGGTAAGTCGCCGGTTGCCGCAGGTTCAGCACCAGACGCGTGCGCTCGTCGGACTGGGCGATGTTCACCGAGCGCAGATTGCCTTGATTGACGTCGACCACGGGCTTTCCGGTCGCGTTGCCCACGCCAGGCAGATCGATGGCGATGCGGGGTGGCGTCTGGACCACGAAGCCCTTCGGCAGCACAGACAGCGGCTCCGACAGCTCGATTCGGATGACCTCGGAACCGGCCTGCAGCGATCCATTGATCGACTGGATCGCCGTCTGCGCCATGGCCGAGAAAGATGCGCCGCACAGCAGCACGAGCGTCCACAGACGCGACCGCCATTCACTACCCATGTTGATTTTGTCCTGCATGGCCTTCATCGAGCGTTCTCCTGGAGTTGGATCGAGCTGGTGCGCTCGATCCATTCACCTGATGCGTCCTGCACGATCTCCCGGAGGGACATATCGGTTTCTGTGATCTTGATGATCTTTCCGTAGTTCTGGCCGATGTAATCGCCCAGCTTGACTTGGTAGAGCAGCTTGTCGACCTTGAGCAGCACGAACGGCTGCTTGCCGCGAGTGACGCTGCCGACCATCGTGACACTGTCGAGCGGATACGCTTCCAAAGGCTCAGGACGACGGTTGATCTCGGACTGAAGCAGTGAATTCGGCTGACGCGACTCCTGCTTGATGGCGACCGCGAGTTTCTGGGTACTGAACGGCTCAACCGCCTCACCGGCCGTGTAGGGTTGCGGATCGAATTTCTTGGGTGGCGAAATCGGCTGCACGCTGGGTTTGACTTCCCTGCGCTGCTGATCCATCCACTGCGCAAGTTCCTGCTGATCACCACTGCAAGCGGCCAGCAGTGCGGTGCAACAAACGACAACAGCGCCGATGCGATGGTCGCGAAGACGGGGGGTCATGGCTGTCCTCCCGGCTTCTTCGCTGCATTGGCTTTGCGGATGGCATCGAGCTCCGTGGCGTCCAGATAGCGATAGGTTCGTGCTGTTGCTTCCATCGCCAGCACATCGCTTCCGCGACCGCCTTCGATCGAGATGTTGTGCAAGGTGACGATGCGAGAAAGGTTGGCCACATCAGCAGCAAACGCCCCGACGTCGTGATAGCGCCCGGACACTCGAAGCGCGATCGGAAGCTCGGCGTAATAGTCCTTGACTACGCTTTGCCCCGGACGGAAGAGTTCGAACTGCAATCCACGGCCCAATCCGGCCTGATTGATGTCGGAAAGCAAAGCGTCCATCTCGGCTTTGCCCGGCAGCTGCTTTTCCAGCTGCGTCACATACTCTTCAACCTGCAATTTCTGCTTGCGTAATTCGCTGAGGTTCACCGCCTGACCAAGCTTGTTGCGGTAATCGTCCTTGAGGACGGGTTCTTTGGCAATTTCGGCGTCCAACTGCTCGTGTGCGTCGGACAGCAAGGTGGTCCAGCCGATGAAGACCACCACCGCAGCGACGACGAACCAGGCGACCAGCTTGGGCAACGCAGGCCACTGGCCCGGCTGATTGAGGTTGAGCCCCTTGAATTGAGACGCTGCATCCTGGAACACCGAGTTGATGTCGGCACTTCCAGCGGGGATGGTGGGGGGTGAGGACGTGGCCATGGTTGTCACCCCTTGTTGGCGGCAGGTGCCGCGGGCACCGCGCCGGGTTGTTCCTGGGGTCGCTTGACGCTGACCCGCAGCGAGAAGTCAAACAAGCGCTTTTGCGAGCGATCGGCCGCCTGGACACCAGACACCTTGATTTCGATGAGTTCGGGCTTGACCAGCCATTCCGAGTTGTAGGCCGTGTTGCGCAACAACTCGGACACCCGCTCATTCGTCTGCGCCACCCCGACGATGTTGAGCGACTGGCCGTTCTGCCTGACGGAGGTCAGGTACACACCTTCCGGCGTCTGCCGCACCAGCTCATTGAGCAGATGCACCGGCACATTGCGGTCGAGCTGCAGATCCTCGACGGCTTTCTGCCGCGCCTTGAGCGACTCGATCTCGGCCTTCAACGCGGCGATGTCCTTGATCTGGATCTCAAGCTTCGCAATCTCTGCTCCCAGGAAGGCGTTGCGCTCCTGCTGTGATGAAGTCAGTTGCTCGACGATGCCGAACCAGATCCCGACGGTCAACACACCGACGGCCGCAGCCGCACCGACGCCTGCGAAAAAGGCAATCTTCTTGCGGCGACGCTTTTCTTCCCGATGAGGGAGTAGATTGATCAGGATCACTGGGCAAACCTCCGCATCGCCAGCCCGCAGGCCGTCAGGTAGGAAGGCGCCTCTCGACGCAGCTTGCTCTCACGCACCGCGCTGCCGAGCTTCATGTTGTCGAACGGGTTGACCACCATCGATGCGAAGCCGGTCAGTTCGGTCACCCGGTCCTTCAGCCCCGGCAAGGTGGCCGTTCCGCCAGCCAGCATCACGTAGTGGACCTTGTGGTGCGGCGTGCTGGTGAAAAAGTACTGCAGCGCGCGACCGATTTCCTGAGACAGGCTGTCGACAAACGGTGCCAGGATTTGCTGGTCGTAGTCTTCCGGCAAGTCGGAGGCGAGCTTTTTCTGCTCGGCCTCTTCGAAAGAAAACCCGTACTGACGGGAGATCAGCTGCGTCAGTTGCGAGCCACCAAAGGCCTGATCGCGGTCGTAGAGCATCTCGTCATCGCGCAACACTTTCAGGCTGGTCGTGTCGGCGCCAATCTCGAACAGCGCGATCAGCGCATCGTGCCCTTCATTCGGCAGCGCACTGACGACCCGACTCATCGCCAGGCGAGAGGCATGCGACTCGATGTCGAGCACCACCGGGCGCAATCCTGCGGCTTCAGCCAAACCTTGCCGGTCTTGCACCCGGTCCTTGCGCGAGGCAGCGATCAACACCTCGACATCACCGACCGATGTCGGACTGGGCCCGATCACGCAGAAGTCTAGGCTGACCTCGTCGAGCGAGAAAGGGATGTACTGGTTGGCCTCGGATTCAACCTGAAGCTCCAGTTCTTCTTCGCGCAAGCCGGCCGGCAACATGATTTTCTTGGTGATGACCGACGACTGCGGCATCGCCATCACCACATCCTTGGTCTTGCTGCCACTTTTGCTGACCACTCGACGCACGGCGTCGGCCACTTCGTCGAATTTCTCGATCTGGCCGTCGGTGATCCAGCCTTTTTCGAAACTCTCAGCGGCAAAACGTTCCAGTATGTAAGCGCCGGAGTCGTCTTGCCCCAATTCGACGAGCTTGACGCTGGACGAACTGATATCCAGCCCGATCATCGGTGGATATTTACGGCCTAACAGGGTGTCTAGAAAGCTCACAGACTTGGCCCTCCGACGCGCCAAAACCAGCGGTGGAATGTTAAGAAGTTACTTGAATGCTAGCAGTAAAGCCTATGTGCACCCATAGAAAACGGGGCCGACCCACACGCATCCGTTGTGACTTGCACACGCTGCGCATGCTCGGTTATCGGCACTTTGGCTCATCTCATGAGGAGTTTCTTGGAACTACGCGCGCCCGTTCCCATTTGAAAGGGGGGCACTGACCGCTACTTCCTATAATCTAGGCTGAAATCAACGGAGCTCCATGAGCGATTCCACGCGCGACGGCAAGGCCGCTGCGTCGCCCAGCCCTCGATCGACTTCTTGGGCCCGCAGCCTGGTCAAGGCAGTCGCCAGCACCCTGGGAGTGATCACGGCGGGCGCGCTGGCGGTGTTGATGCTGGTCGCACTCGCGCTGGCAGTGGCCTACCCGAACTTGCCCGAGATCGGTGGACTGGCAGATTACAGGCCGAAGCTGCCGATGCGCATCTATTCGGCTGACGGCATCTTGCTGGGCGAAATCGGCGAAGAGCGGCGCAACTTCGTGCCAGCAGCCCAAATCCCGAAGGTGATGAAGGACGCCGTGCTCGCCATCGAGGACGCGCGGTTCTACCAGCACAGCGGTGTCGATTACCTGGGCGTGCTGCGCGCCGGACTGGCCAACTTCGGCGAATCGCGCAGCCAAGGCGCCTCGACCATCACGATGCAGGTGGCGCGCAACTTCTATTTGTCCACCGAGAAGACGTTCACCCGGAAGATCTACGAGATCCTGCTGGCGCTGAAGATCGAAAGCCTGCTCAGCAAGGACCAGATCCTCGAGCTGTACATGAATCAGATCTTCCTCGGCCAGCGAGCCTACGGCTTCGCGTCGGCCAGCGAGGTGTATTTCGGCAAGCCGCTGGCTTCGCTGTCGATCGCCGAAGCGGCGATGCTGGCCGGGCTGCCCAAGGCGCCGTCGGCCTACAACCCGATCAGCAACCCGAAGCGCGCAACCATTCGGCAGCTCTACATCATCGACCGCATGCTCGAGAACGGCTTCATCACGCCCGAGCAGCACGATGCGGCGCGCAAGCAGAAGCTGGTCTATCGGGCGCCGTCGGAAACCCCGGTGCACGGCGAGTACGCCGCCGAAGCCGCCCGGCAACTGGTCTATGCCCAGTATGGCGAAGACGCCTACACCGTGGGGCTGAACGTCTACCTCACCATCAATTCGAACGATCAGATGGCGGCCTACCGTGCACTGCGGCGCGGCATCCTCGACTACGAACGTCGCCAGGTCTACCGAGGGCCCGAGGCTTACATCGACCTGCCTGCCGACGCGCGCGACGTTGACACCCGCGTGGCCGAAGCCTTGTCCGATCACCCGGACAACGACGAATTGAAGGCCGGCGTGGTGCTGGACGTGAATGCCAAGAAGCTGGTGGCGGCGCTGCAAAGCGGCGAAACCGTCACCGTCACAGGCGACGGGCTCAAGCCGGTGACCTCGGGCCTCGGCGACAAGGCGAACCCGAAAACGCAGATCCGTCGCGGCGCGGTGATTCGCTTGACCAAGTCCCAGAACGGCACCTGGACCGCCACCCAGCTGCCCGAAGTCGAGGGCGCCTTCGTCGCGCTCGACCCGCGCACCGGCGCCATCGTGACGATGGTCGGCGGCTTCGACCAGGCCAAGTCCAAGTTCAACCATGTGACGCAGGCGTGGCGGCAGCCGGGCTCCAGTTTCAAGCCGTTCATCTACTCCGCAGCGCTCGAAAAAGGGTTCTCGCCCTCGACCGTCATCAACGACGCGCCGCTGTTCTTCGACGCCGACAGCACGGGCAGCCAGCCGTGGGAGCCGAAGAATTACGACGGCACGTTCGAGGGCCCGATGTCGATGCGGCGCGCGCTGGCCAAGTCCAAGAACATGGTGTCGATCCGCATCCTGCAGTCCATCGGCGCACCCTATGCGCAGGAGTGGGTCACGCGCTTCGGATTCGAGGCCGACAAGCACCCGGCCTACCTGACGATGGCGCTGGGCGCCGGCTCGGTCACGCCGTTGCAGATGGCCAGCGCCTACGGCGTGTTCGCCACGGGAGGCTACCGGGTCAATCCGTACCTGATCAGCAAGGTGACCGACTCGCGCGGCCACCTGGTGAACCAGGTCAAACCGCCCGCCCTCGATGAATCGATGCGCGTGCTGAGCGCGCGCAATGCCTTCATGATGAACAGCCTGCTGCAGGAAGTCACCCGCTCGGGCACGGCCGCTCGAGCGCAGGCCATGCTCAAGCGCACCGATGTCTACGGCAAGACTGGCACCACCAACGACTCACACGATGCCTGGTTCTGCGGCTACCAGCATGAGCTGGTGGCAGTGGTGTGGATGGGCTACGACAACCCGCGCAAGCTGGGTGACCGCGAAACCGGTGGCGGCCTGTCATTGCCGATCTGGATCGACTACATGAGCAGTGCCCTGAAGGGCCGCCCGGAAAGCGAGCCCCTGCCGCCAGAAGGTGTCGTCAACATCGGCGGCGAGTGGTACTACGAGGAATATGTGCAGGGCGGCGGCGTGAGCAGCCTGGGCCTCGACGACAGCGCGCCAAAACCGCCCGACTCCGAAGAACGCAAAGGCATCCTCGATCTGTTCTCGCGCTGACGAACCGGGCTGCGCGCCAGGCTCAGGCTGCAGCGAACGTCAGTGCCTTGCCGCCTTGTTCACTGGCGCACGCCGACAGCACCGCATGGAAGGCGCCGCCGTTGCGCGTGTCCAGCCACTCGCCGCCCAGGTGCTTGAAATGAAAGCCGCCGCGGCGCGCAGCCAGCCACAGCTCCTGCAACGGCGGCTGCGTGTTGACCACGATCTTGCTGCCATCGGGGAAGCTCAGCTCGAGCATGCCGCCGGTGCGATTCGCATCGATGTCGATCACGTCGTTTTGCAGCCAGCGGTCGATGGTGGCCTCGATCCCGGCCAGCACGCTGCCAGCCAGCTCGCGGAAGTCGGCATCGGACAGTGGCGTGTGGGGGGTGGCAGCAGGCATGGTCAGTAGAATTCGCTCGATGTCTGAACAATCAGAAAGTTTAGTCCTGCGGGGGTACGGGCCCGTTGCGATGGCCGCGTTGATCACCGTGGGTTTGATGCTGTCGGGTTGTGGCCAGAAGGGCCCGCTGACGTTGGCCCCCAAGGCGAAGCCGCCATCTGCGGCCCAGAAGGCCACCCCGCGTCCGGCCGCCACGGCGGGGTCGATGTCCGCCATCCCACCAGACCCTGCTGCTTCAAACGCGCGGCCGTGGGGCAGCCCGCCACGGTGATGCAACGATGAAGCTTCCCGGCTCACCTCACGTTGGCTATCGCGGTGACGTGCTGATGCTCGAAGACTGCAGCGTCGCCGATCTGGCCGCGCGCTTCGGCACGCCGTTGTATGTCTACTCGCAAGGCGCCATGCACTCGGCCCTGGCGGCCTACCAGCGCGCGCTCGAAGGGCGCGATCACCTGATCTGCTATGCGGTGAAAGCGAATTCGAACCTGGCCGTGCTGCAGACCTTTGCGCGCGCCGGTTGTGGTTTCGACATCGTGTCGGCCGGCGAACTGGCCCGCGTGCTGGCCGCAGGCGCCGCGCCGTCGAAGGTGGTGTTCTCCGGCGTCGGCAAGACCCACGCCGAGATGCAGCAGGCGCTTGATGTCGGTGTGATGTGCTTCAACATCGAAAGCGAAGCCGAGCTCGAAGCGTTGTCGGCGGTGGCCACTCAGGCCGGCCACACCGCGCGGATTAGCCTGCGGGTGAACCCCGACGTCGATGCAAAAACGCACCCCTACATCTCCACCGGGCTGAAGGGCAACAAGTTCGGCATCGCCCACGAGCGCGCCGTCGCGGTCTACGCCCACGCCGCCGCACTGCCTGGCATCGAGATCGTTGGCATCGACTGCCACATCGGCTCGCAGATCACCGAGATCGACCCCTACCTCGACGCGCTCGACCGCATGCTCGACCTGGTCGAGGCGATCGAAGCCACCGGCGTGAAGCTGCACCACCTCGATCTCGGCGGCGGCCTCGGCATCACCTACACCGACGAGCAACCGCCGTCGGCGGGCGAACTCATTGGCGCGCTGCTGCAGCGCATCGACGCACGCGGACACGGCCACCGCCAACTGATGTTCGAGCCGGGTCGTTCGTTGGTCGGCAACGCCGGCGTGCTGGTCACCGAGGTGCTTTACCTGAAGCCGTCGGACGACGCGGATGGCAAGCACTTCTGCATCGTCGACGCCGCGATGAACGACATGGCGCGCCCGGCGATGTACGAAGCCTGGATGGGCATCGTGCCCTGCCGCCTGCGCGACGCACCACCGGTGACGTATGACGTGGTCGGCCCGGTCTGTGAGTCGGGCGACTGGCTGGGGCGCGACCGCGCGCTGGCAGCTCAGGCCGGTGACCACCTCGCGCTGCTGTCTGCCGGCGCCTACGGCATGAGCATGGCCAGCAATTACAACACCCGCGGCCGCGCCGCCGAAGTGATGGTGTCGGACAGCAAGGCCTGGCTGATTCGCGACCGGGAAACGCCGGCGGAGCTGTTCCGCAGCGAACACCTGCTGCCCTGATACGGGCCCGCTGCTCTGCTCTACACCACCGGCAATCGGCGCCTGCGAGTGACCAGCCCCACGAGCGCCAACCCCGAAATCAGCAACGCAGATTCCGAGGGCTCTGGGACCGCGAGGGCCGAGGCGTAGTTGTGACCACTGTCGGCGACAAGGACAACACCAGCCGTGGCGGCGTCAACGTAGAAGTGCGCACTGTGCGAGGCATCTGCCTTGGCGCTGCGTCCGATCCCGGTGAATAGCTCGGGCTCGGCATGTGCCGCGATGCTGATGCGCTGATCCAGCGTCACGCTCGCACCCACGAACGTCTGCAGGGTCGCGTTGAGGACATCGTCGCCTTGCCCCTGGGTCAGTCCAGCGTCGATCACCACCTTGGGGCCATCGCTGAACAAAGACGCGGACTGCAGGCCGTCATTTGCGGTCAGGAATGAGGTGATGCCGAAGCTCAAGCCAGACGCCGGCAGGCTCGCCGAATACAGAACCGAGAAAGACAGGGCGAGGTGCAACGCCACCGGCGTGCCATTGGCAAGGCTGGGCGAGGTCACGTGCAGAACATCCACGATCGCACCTTGATTGAAGGCGTTCGAAAATGCCTGGCTTCCCGTCGTGACAGAGGCGTTGGAGACGGCGTGGAGTGCGCCCGCCATGCCCGAGATCCATCCGTCTGAGGATGCGAGCGTCGACGAAACGCCCGTATCGAGGCGGTGCAATACCGTCAAGTCGGAAGGAATCAGACTCTGGAAATTCTTGATGTCCTGATCCTGAGGCTGCGACTGACCAATGGTCGAAGACGACTGCAGTGCGACGCTGACAGCGAGCGCGGGGAGTGCAGGCAGGCTGGCAAGTGCGCACGCGGCGTATCTGATCCAACGGTTGAGTCGCCTTGCTTTCCGTATTGCCATGGTTTCCCTCGTGACAGGATGGGCCTGGAGATCGCTGCGTGCCGCATGTTGCGGATTGAGGCTGCTTGATGAGCCAACACATCTGCCTCCTGAACTGTCCTCGGAGAGCGGGCGCGACGCCCCGTCCCGGAAGCTGGCGATGACTGCTGTGAAAAAGTGTAGCCATCGCATGGTTGAACTCACACCCCCTGATTTCCCCGAGGTACGCGAGCAGTCAACGCGCCACGCCGAGGCGGCGTCCCGTCGTGTGCCTCACGGCAAACGGCCTTCCTCCGCCGCATGACAGGCCACCTGCACACCGGCAATCGTCAGCAACGCGGGACGCTCGACACGACAGCGTTCGTTCGCGTGCGGGCAGCGCGGATGGAAGCTGCAGCCGGTGGGTGGCTGCAGCGGGTTCGGCAGGTCGCCGTGCACCGGCGTGCGCACGCGGCCGCTCATCGCCACATCGGGAATCGCATCAAGCAGCATCCGGGTGTACGGATGCATCGGTCGTGAGAACAAGGTATGGCGGTCGGCCAGTTCGACGATGCGGCCCAGCACCATCACGCCGACCTGATCGGCCACATGCCGCACCACCGCGAGGTTGTGCGAAATGAACAGGTAGGTCAGGCCGTGACGTTGCTGGATGTCTTGCATCAGGTTCAGCACCTGGGCCTGCACCGACACATCGAGCGCCGAGGTCGGCTCGTCGCAGACCAGAAACTCCGGGTTCGACGCCAGAGCGCGCGCGATCGAGATGCGCTGTCGCTGACCGCCGGAGAACTGGTGCGGCAGCTTGGCGGCATCGCCCGCCGACAAGCCGACCGAGGTCAGCAGCTCGTCCACGCGCTCGCGCCATGCCGCGCGGCCCGACAGCAGGCCATGTTCGACCAGCGGTTCAGCGACGATGTCGGCGACGCTCCAGCGCGGGTTCAGGCTCGCATACGGGTCCTGAAAGATCATCTGCAAGCGCCGGCGCAGCGCGCCGGCCTGCCCGGAGGCGAAGGCCTGCGTCATGTCGATCCCGTCGAAGCGCACCTCGCCCGATGTCGGCGTGTACAGGCCGACCAGCAGGCGCGCCACGGTGCTCTTGCCGCAGCCCGATTCGCCGACCAGGCCCAAGGTCTGACCACGCGGAATGCTGAAGCTGACGCCATCGACCGCATGCACGAACTGCGGCGCGCGGCGCTCGATCACGCGCGTGAGCCACGGCGATGACACGTCGAAGGTCTTGCTGAGCTCTTTCACCTCGACCAGCGGTGAGGTCTTGGGCGTCGTCATCGTGGCGACCCCACGTCGTGCAACCAGCACGCCGCGCGACTGGTGCCGACGGGCATCAGCTCGGGCCGTTCACTGCGGCAGCGCGCCCCCGCCTGCGGGCAGCGCGGGTGAAAAGCGCAGCCCCCGGGGATCTCGCCCAGGCGCGGCATCGCGCCGTCGATCTGCACCAGCCGTTCCCGCTCGCCGCTCATCGCCGGGATCGCGCCCATCAGCCCGACGGTGTACGGATGCGCCGGGCTGTGGATCACCTCGCGCACCGGCCCGATCTCGACGATGCGCCCGGCATACATCACCGCCACGCGGTCGCAGGCTTCGGCGATCACGCCCATGTCGTGCGTGACCAGCATCATCGCCATGCCCTTGTCGCGGCACAGCCGCTTCAGCAGCGCGATCACCTGCGCCTGCACCGACACATCGAGCGCAGTCGTCGGCTCGTCGGCGATCAGCAAGCGCGGCCCGGCGGCCAGCGCCAGCGCGATGACGACACGCTGCCGCATGCCACCGGAGAACTGGTGCGGGTACTGCGCCAGCCGCTGCGCTGCGCCGCTGATGCCGGTCTCCTCGAGCAGGCTCACCGCCCGAGCCACCGCTTCAGTCTCGCTCAGCGGCAGGTGGGTGCGGATGGTCTCGACCAGTTGCCGGCCGATCGTCAGCAGCGGGTTCAGCGCCGTCATCGGATCCTGGAAGATGCTGCCGATCTGTCGGCCGCGCAGGCGGCGCATCGCTTCGTCGGGCAGGGTGTGGATGCGCTGGCCGTCATAGACGATGCGGCCCCCGCTGATGCGGCCCGGCGGCTGCAGCAAGCCGATGATGGCGGCGCCCGTCAGCGACTTGCCCGCGCCGGATTCACCGACGATGCCCAGCACCTCGCCCGGCGCGATGGCGAAGGACACGTCGGACAGCGCGCGCAGGCTGCCGTGGCGCGTGGTGAATTCGACGCAGAGCTGATCGACTTCGAGCAGGTTTTCCATTTCAGCGGGAGCCAGGGTTCAGTGCATCCCGCAGCCAGTCGCCCAGCAGGTTCACGCTGAGCGCGATCAGCACCAGCATCGCACCGGGGAACACCGTGATCCACCATTCGCCCGAGAACAGGAAGTCGTTGCCGATGCGGATCAGCGTGCCCAACGACGGCGACGTTGGCGGCACGCCGACGCCGAGGAAGGACAAGGTCGCCTCGATCAGGATGGCGGTGGCCACCTGCAGGGTCGCCAGCACCATCACCGGCCCCATCACGTTGGGCAGCACATGGCGCCGCATGATGCGCAGCGGCGCCACGCCGATGACGCGGGCGGCCTGCACGTACTCCTTCTGCCGCTCGACCATCGCGCTGCCGCGCACGGTGCGCGCATAGGGCACCCAGCCGGTCAGCGAGATCGCGAGGATCAGCACCGCATAGGCCAGCGCGTCGTGCGACTGCGGAAACAGCGCACGGCCGATGCCATCGATCAGCAGCGCGACCAGGATCGCCGGGAACGACAGCATCACATCGCACACCCGCATCAGAAAGCCGTCGATCCTGCCGCCCACATAACCCGACAGCAGGCCGAGCGCGACGCCGACGACCATCGACACCAGCACCGAGGCCAGCCCGACCAGCAGCGAGATGCGCGCGCCGTACATCAGCGCCGACAGGATGTCGCGGCCCTGGTCGTCGGTACCCAGCAGGTAGGCGGCGCGCCCCTCGGGCAGCCAGGCTGGGGGCAGCCGCGAGTCGGCCAGATCGAGCGTGGCCAGGTCGAACGGGTGGTGCGGGGCCAACACGTTCGCGAAGGTCGCGCTGAGGATGCAGATGCACGCGATGGCAGCGGCCACCATCGCGGTGGGCGAGTGGGTGAAGCTGTGCCACAGGTCGCCCGCAAAGAAGCGACGCAACGGGCCCGACGATGAGGCGGCCTGGCTCATGTCGCGCTCACTTCACCACCACCCACTTGAACGGCATCATGTTGTCCGAGGGCTGCACCAGCTCGATGTTCTTCTTCATGCCCCAGGCCAGTGCCTGCTGGTGCAGCGGGATGTGGCCGATGTCTTGCGCATGCACTTCCAGCGCCTCGCGGATCAGCGCGTTGCGCCGTGCCGGGTCGGTCTCGCTTTGCACCGCAGCGGTCAGCGCATCGACGCGGGCGTTGCTGTACCAGCCCAGGTTGAACTGGCCCTGCCCTTGTTCGTTCGGCGTGGCGAGCACCGCGCTCAGCACATCGTGGGCGTCGTAGGTGCCGGGCGTCCAGCCGAGCAGATAGAAGCTGGTCTGCCGGCGCAGGATCTTCGGAAAGTAGGTGACCTTGGCTTCGGCCTGCAGCTCGATGCGCACACCGATGCGCGCCAGGTTCGCGGCCACCGCCTGGCAGATCTTGGCGTCGTTCACATAGCGGTCGTTCGGGCAGTTCATGCCCACCTCGAAACCTGACGGATAGCCCGCCTCGGCCAGCAGGCGCTTCGCTGCGGCGGGGTCGTAGGGCAGGCGCCGGTCCAGATCGGCGGGATAGCCATTGACGCCGGGGCCCAGCATCAACGCGGCGGGCCTGGCGGCACCGCGCATCACCCGGGCGCGGATCGCCTCGATGTCGATCGCCTGGTAGAACGCCTGGCGCACGCGGTGGTCCTTGAACGGATTGCGGCCTTTCACATCGGAATACAGCAGCTCGTCACGCTGCTGGTCCATGCCGAGAAAGATCGTGCGCAGCTCCGGGCCCTGCAGCACCTTCAACGCGGGGTTCGCCTTCAGCCGATCGATGTCCTGCAAGGGCACCGGCTCCATCAGATCGATCTCGCCGCTCAGCAGCGCGGCCACCCGCGTGGCATCGTTGGCGATCGGCGTGAACACCACCTCGGTCACGTTGGTGGAAAGCGGCGCCCAGTAGCCAGCAAAGCGGGTGAGCACGGTGCGTGTGCCGGGCTGGCGCTCCTTCAGCTGGAACGGCCCGGTGCCGTTGGCCTTGAAGGTGGCCGCGTTCTCGATGCCTTTGCGGCGATCGACCGGCCGCGTCGCCTGGTTCGCCTCGCACCAGGCGCGGCTCATGATGTACACGTTCGAGATCACGTCGGGCAGGATCGGGAAGGGCGCAGAGGTTTCGATCTCGATCGCCTCGTCGCCGCCCCCACTGGCAACAGCACCTGTCACCGCGCGCACCGACTTGATCGAAGCGGTGTAGCTGCGCATGTCCGAGCCCTCGCCGGCCGCACGCTGGAAGCTGAACACCACATCAGCCGCGGCCAGCGGCGTGCCGTCGTGAAAGCGCACGCCACGGCGCAGCTCGAAGCGCCAGACTGTGGGTGACGTGGCTGACCAACGGGTCGCGAGCGCCGGCGTCAACGCCAGCTTCTGATCACGCCCGACCAGCGGCTCGTAGACATTGCCGAGCAGCGACAGCTGCAGCGCCTCGTTCAGCGCGTGCGGGTCCATCGCCTGCGCATCGCCCTGGTTCGCCACACGCAGCGTGACCGCCTGCGCCGCGCTCGCGACCAAGGCCAGCACCCATACAGCCACGCGCCACAGATCAAGCCGCATCGGCCGCCCTTTCGATGCGCAGGCGCGGATCGACCGCGAAGTACAGCAGGTCCACCGCGAGGTTGATGACGACGAAGATCAGCGCGATCAGGCAGAGGTACGCCGCCATCACCGGGATGTCGGCGAACTGCACCGCCTGGATGAACAGCAGCCCCATGCCGGGCCACTGGAACACCGTCTCGGTGATGATGGCAAACGCAATCAGCGAACCGAGCTGCAGCCCGGTGATGGTGATCACCGGCACCAGCGTGTTCTTCAGCGCATGGCCGAAATGGATCGCCCGGTTCGACAGGCCGCGGGCACGCGCGAAGCGGATGTAGTCGGTGCGCAGCACCTCGATCATCTCGGCGCGCACCAGCCGCATGATCAACGTCAGCTGAAAGATCGCCAGTGTCACCGCCGGCAGCAGCAGGTGGCGCCAGCCGTCGGCGGTCAGCAGCCCGGTGCTCCAGACGCCAAGCTGCACCACCTCGCCGCGGCCGAAGCTGGGCAACCAGTTCAGCGCGACCGAGAACACGCCGATCAGGCCGATGCCGATCAGGAAGGTGGGCAGCGACACGCCGATCAGCGAGACGCCCATCAACAGTTGCGCGTCCCAGTGGCCGCGTCGCAGCGCGGCGTACACACCCAGCGGAATGCCCAACGCCAGCGCCAGCACGGCGGCCACCAGCGACAGCTCGAGTGTGGCCGGCAGCCGCTCGGCGATCAGCGCCGACACCTGACGGCCCTGGCGCAGGCTGAGACCGAACTCGCCCTGCACCGCGTTAGCGATGAATCCGAAGAATTGCGCGGGCACGCTGCGATCGAGGCCGAGATCGCTGCGCAGTTGCTCACGCTGCTGCGGTGTGGCGTCCTGGCCCAGCAAGTTGGTCACCGGGTCGCCGACGAACTGGAACAGCGCGAACGAGACCAGCGCCACCGTCAGCATCACCAGCACCGCCTGCGCCAGGCGCCTGAACACGAAAACCAGCATGGAGAAGGCGCCTGCTCGACTACTGCGGTTGCCCGTTCGCCCCGACCAGCCGAACCTCGCCGTAGTAGGCCCGCGTGGTGCTGCGGGTGTTGTCGCTGTCGGTCATCAGGGCAATCGAGATCAAGGCGCCGGGGGCCTCCCCGAAGGCGCGTTGGTAGTCGCTGGCGATGTCGCGCTCGTGCAGCCGCCAGATGGCTTTTTGCGCGGGGCCCGAATCGACGACGATCTTGCGGATGCGGTCGGTTCGGCTGGCGATGATCACCGACTCGAGTGGCGCGCGGTTGTCCCACACATACATCAGCGTCGCATACGGCGGCTCTTCACCCATCACCGCTTCGAGCAGATCGGACAGCAACTGGTTCTTGTACGACAGCTTGCTGCGATCACCATCGAAGGCCAGCACGACACGCACCGGCGCGTCTTCGGTCTCGCTGCGGCTCAGATCGGCCGCGACGATCAGCTCGGGCACCATCCACGAGAACGACAGGCGCCCGAGGTCGCCCGGTGCGACCTGCACGCGCCGGCGGTACAGGCTGACGGCATTGTCGGCATCGGCCTGGATGACCTGCTGGCCGTCGATCACCTGGGGCGTGTAGCGCGTCGGGCGCTTCGTCGGCAAGGGGGTGGTTTCCCAGCCGGAGGCACTGGCCTGATCGGCGGCGACGGGCTTCAGCTCGGTGGTGGTGCGACAGGCCGGGAGCGCCAGCAGCGACACCGCAGCAAGCATCCACCATCGACGCTGCATGCGCGGCAGAACGGCCTCAGAAACGATGACGCACTCCCAGCGCCACGCTGGTCGAGTCGACACCAGCACGCGCGGTCACCCCGCCCAGATAGCCACCCCCGCCAGGCGCCGCCTGCCCCAGACCGGTGTTGTTGAAATGGGTGACCACCACGCTCACGTCGGTACGCTTGGACAGCGTGTACGTGCACGCCGCGCCGTAAGAGGCCACGTCGGCATTGGCCGCGCGCAGGTCGTTGTAGACGTTGTAGGCCACGTAGAAGGTGGTGGCCCGCAGCTGGTGGCGATAGCCCAGATGCCACAGGGTGGCGTCTTGTCGCACTGCGTCGGTGTAGGCCTCCTGGATCAGGCCGGCCAGCGTGGAGCCGACCAGCGGCGTGACCTGAGCGCCGATGCCCGACACCAGCGACGGATGCTTGTCGTGGATCGCGGCAGCAGATGCATGCAGCCGACCCGCCCCCACACTCAGGTAGCCACCGATCACGGTGCTGGTCAGCGAGCGCTGGCCGTTTTCGTTGTCCCGCTGGTTGTAGGCCACGCCGACGCCAAAGGCCTCGTTGCGGTACATCGCCATGCCGCCGATGAAGCGGCCGGTATCGAAGGCCTTCTCGCCGAAACCCACCATCAAGGCAGCAGTGACCGTGTCCGTCTGCACGCGATAGGCGAGCGCATTGGACACCCGGATATCGACCGCATAGGGCACAGCGGCGATCTGGCCCGAGGCCAACGACGACTGCGCATTCAGCGCATCGAACGTGCCGACCAGCTCATAGCCAGGGGTGTACATCCGGCCGGCCAGCACCGCGCCGACAGGCGTCACCAGCCCGAGATAGATCTGGCGATCGAAAAACGCCGGGCCATCGCTGCGGACATTGATGCCCACCTGCGCTCCCAGCGCATTGGAGACCCGATCCAGCACCGGTTGCAACGCGTTCTGCTGCACCGTGGGCAGCGACGGCAGCAAGTAGCGCGCATAGGTGGCCCGGTCGGGCACCTGGTTGCGCGAGGGTGGCCGGTTGCTGATGCCACCGGTGTCCACTTCGAGCCTGTTTTCCATGGTGAAGATCGCGCGGTAGCCGCTGCCGAGATCTTCCTGACCGCGCAAGCCGATGCGTGAACCCTCCATGACGCCGCTGGCCAGTTGGGTGACCGCGCCACCCTTGAGCCCGCTCACACGGGTCACGCCCGCATCGACGATGCCGTAGAGCTCCACCTTGCTTTGCGCCAGGCTCGCCGGGGCGACGGCGGTCAGACACATCATCACCAGCAACCGGCTTTTCATGAGGCACTTGGACGGGTAATAGGGCGACAAAACCAAAACGAAGTGTGTCATTCGAATCGTGCGCCGCCCATCCGCATTTGGACCGATCAAAAAAGAAGCCGCCCGAAGGCGGCTTCTGTCTCTCACCCCTCGCCGTCAAGCGGCGATCGATGCGAGATTAGAACGTGTGAGCCAGACCGGCAGCGACCTCGCTTTGACGCGAGAAGTAACGGTGTTGGTCACCACCACGCTCGGTCGCCGACAGGTACACGGTCGTGCGCTTGGAGAACGCGTACTGCACCGAAGCGCCGTACTTGTTCTGGTCCAGCGTTGCGCCGGACGCAGGGTCCAGGGACGAGCCGGTGTACTGCGCCTTGAAGGTGAACGCATTGATCGGCACGGCCACGCCGATGTTCCAGGCGTTCACGTCGGTGCCCTTGACATAGGTCAGGGCCGCGAGCTGCCCACCCAGGTTGGCGGTGTGCTGATAAGCCGCTGCCAACTTGGCGATACCGAAGTCATAGCTGCCGCCAACGGTGATCGTGTTGTTGTAGTCGTTCTTGGTGCCGCTGACGCCACCGGCCAGATCTTCATAGATCACGTCCAATGCCAACGGGCCTGCGGTGTACACCACGCTCAAGCCGCGATAGTTCGCTGCCTTGTTGGTCAACACGTTGGAAGCGTTGAAAACCTTGGTGCGCTCGCTCAAGCCGATGATGGCGCTGCCTTGCAGTCCAGCGAACACCGGCGTGGTGTAACGAATGGCGTTGTCCACACGCGTACCAAAGTTCTGGAACAGCGGACGGGAACCCTTGCCGATGGTATCGGTACTCTTTTCGAGCAATTCAGTCAGGGCGAACTGGCTGTCACCGCTGATGTCGTTGATCTTGACGGCGTTCTCACGCGTCAGGGTCTCTTGGCGGCCCAGGCGGATCTCACCGTAAGCCGCGTGGCTCAGGCCGAGGTAGGCACCACGGTTGAAGAACGAGCTGCCCGCAGCGGTGTTCAACGTGGTCGAACCGCCTGCCGAGCCAGAGTCCGGTGCGACACCTGCTTCGAGCTGGAAGAAAGCCTTCAGGCCGTCACCCAGGTCTTCGACACCGCGGAACCCGAGGCGCGAGCCACCCAAGGTGCCTTCTTGCAGCTTGGTCAGGGCTTTGCCGTTCTTGCCACCCACCGTGGCAGCCGTCCGGCTGCCTGGATCTTGCAGCACGACAGCTTGGTCGATACGGCCGTACAAGGTGACCGACGATTGCGCCGAAGCGATGCTGGTGAACGCGCCGAGAACGGCAAGGGCGACGAGTGACTTATTCATGTTGTAGGTTCTCCGAAACTGACAGTTGAAACAAAAATCGCGATGTGATGAACGCGAGTTGATCGGTGGATCGCCGGCACGCATCAAATGAGTGCATACCCTGAGGCTATTGCATCCGCGCACGCATGGCACGATCCATAAGCTAATGCACTGCGGCAAAACCCATTTTCCGTTGTGATGCCGCAACAATCGGTGGTGCTTTGAGGACGAGTCAGCCGTGTCCTTGGAGGCGACGGCATCGCCAACTGCGATCACACCGCCACAAGCTGACTCGGGTCTTGCAACCCCGCCGAGTTCGTACACTGTGGTTGATTCTGATGACTGTTCCAAGACAGTTGTTTCTCTGGCGCAACACGGAGCCCCCATGAAGGACGCATTCATCGCCGCTGCAGACCATGCCCTGCGCACGCTGTCCGGTGGATTGAGCGCCGGCCGGCCGACGCCTGCATCGTCTGTGAGTCAGGCCGCATGCGCCGAGCTGTCTGCCGCAGAGAAAGCGCTGTCCGGCGCGCTCATGCGTGTCAACCATGTCGGCGAGGTGTGCGCGCAGGCGCTCTATCAGGGCCAGGCGCTGGCGGCGACCGACCGCGTGATGCAGCAGCGATTTCTGGCCGCGGCCCGCGAAGAGACCGACCACCTGGCCTGGACCCAGCAACGGCTCGACGAGTTGGGCGCTCACGCCAGTCTGCTGAATCCGCTCTGGTACGCCGGCTCCTTCGCGATCGGCTGGCTGGCCGGGCGTGCCGGCGACGCGATCAGTCTGGGTTTCGTGGTCGAAACCGAGCGCCAAGTGGAGCAGCACCTCGACGAGCACCTGGGCCGACTTCCAGCCGGCGATCAACGCTCCCGCGCGATCGTGCACCAGATGAAGGCCGACGAGGCTCGGCATGCCAGCGATGCACTGCAAGCGGGCGCGACGCCTCTCCCAGCCCCGGTCCGCTGGGGAATGCGCGCAGTGGCCAAGGTGATGACCACCACAGCGCACCACCTGTGAAGCGGTTCAGGCCGCTGCGATCTCGAAACTGGTGGTGATCTCGGCGGTCTTGGCCAGCATGATGGTGGCCGAGCAGTACTTGTCGTGCGACATCGCGATGGCCCGCTCCACCGCGGCCACCGGCAGATCACGACCTGTCAGCTGAAAGTGCAGGTGGATCTTGGTAAACACCTTCGGATCGGCCTCGGCGCGCTCGGAAGTCACCTTGACCTGGCAACCGCTGACCGCGTGGCGACCACGCTTCAAGATCAGCACCACGTCGTAGGCGGTGCAACCAGCGGTGCCCGCCAACACCGTCTCCATGGGCCGCGGTGCGAGATTGCGGCCGCCACCTTCCACCGCGCCATCCATCGCCAGCAGATGACCGCTGCCGGTCTCGGCCACGAACCCCATGCCCATCGCAGGCACCCAGTTGACTGTGCATTCCATCGTCTGCCCTTTTCATTCGCGCACAAGCAAAGCTGATGCATTTATATTGCGGTGCAGCAAAATCGGCGCTATATTGAACCCATTGTCGCGGAACAAATCTTGCGACAGCTCTGTTGTCTCCTCCACCTCCCTCAGGTGGATTCAGCCCAAGGCAGCGATGCCTTGGGCTTTTTTACGCCTGCACGCATCGTATGATCCGCGCCCGCTGGCCGATGGTGTCTGCGGTATCACTGACCCCGGAGATTCCTCATGCCTGGCCGAACCGCACCCGCAGCACGCTTTGCGCGCAACAAGGGGGCTGCCACACGCAGCCAGGCCCTCGGGCTCGGCGACTACCTGAAGAAGATCCTCACCGCACGCGTCTATGACGTGGCGGTGGAAACACCCCTGGAGCTGGCCAGCAACCTGAGCCTGCGCATCGGCAGCCGGGTGTACCTGAAGCGCGAAGACAGCCAGCCGGTGTTCAGCTTCAAGCTGCGCGGCGCCTACAACAAGATGGCGCACCTGACACCGGAGCAGCTGCAGCGCGGCGTCATCTGCGCGTCGGCCGGCAACCACGCCCAAGGTGTGGCGCTGGGTGCCAGCCGGCTCGGCTGCAAGGCGCTGATCGTGATGCCGACCACCACCCCGCGGCTGAAGATCGACGCGGTCAAGGCGCTGGGCGGCGAGGTGGTGCTGCACGGCGAAAGCTACTCCGACGCCTATGCACACGCGCTGACGCTCGAGCAGCAGCGAGGCCTGACCTTCGTGCACCCGTTCGACGATCCGGACGTGATCGCCGGGCAAGGCACGATCGCGATGGAGATCCTGCGCCAGCATCCGGGCCCGATCGACGCGGTGTTCGTCGCGATCGGCGGCGGTGGCTTGATCTCCGGCGTGGCGGCCTACGTCAAGGCGGTGCGGCCCGAGATCAAGGTGATCGGTGTGCAGATGACCGACTCCGACGCGATGATCCGATCGGTGGCCGCGGGCAAGCGCGTCGTCCTGAACGACGTGGGCCTGTTCTCCGATGGCACGGCCGTCAAGCAGGTCGGCATCGAGACCTTCCGTCTGACGCGCGAGCTGGTCGACGAGTTCATGACCGTCGACACCGACGCGGTGTGCGCCGCGATCAAGGATGTGTTCCAGGACACCCGCAGCATCCTCGAGCCCGCCGGCGCGATGGCGGTCGCGGCCGTCAAGCAGTACGTCGATCAGCAGGGCGCCAAAGGCCAGACCCTGGTGGCGATCGCCTGCGGCGCGAACATGAATTTCGACCGACTGCGCTTCGTGGCCGAGCGGGCCGATGTCGGCGAAGAGCGCGAGGCACTGCTGGCGGTGACGATTCCGGAAGAACGCGGCAGTTTCAAGAAGTTCTGCGAGCTGATCGGCCCGCGTGCGGTGACCGAGTTCAACTACCGGATCTCGGACGAGCGCCATGCCCATGTGTTCGTCGGCCTCTCGACCACGCAGCGAGGTGAATCCGCCACGCTGGCCGACACATTCAACCGCCACGGTTTCCAGGCGATCGATCTCACCAAGGACGAGCTCGCCAAACTTCACCTGCGCCACATGGTCGGCGGACGCAGCGAACTCGCGGCCGACGAGCGCCTTTACCGCTTTGTGTTTCCCGAGCGGCCCGGCGCGCTGATGAAGTTCCTGGCCAGCCTGCACCCGGGCTGGAACATCAGCCTGTTCCACTACCGCAACCAGGGCGCCGATTACGGCCGCATCCTGGTCGGTATCCAGGTGCCGCGTCAGGACAAGAAGGCCTTCCGCGAGTTTCTCGGCACACTGGACTATCCGTACGTCGACGAGACCGACAATGCGGCCTATCGACTGTTCCTGCGCTGAGCTGCCGAGACCATGGCCAACAGTTACCACAACCTGATTTCGCCGACCGGCAACACGGAGCTCGAGGTGGCCCTGCGCGAGAAGCTCTTGCTGCGCAGCCAGACCACGGGTGAGCTGGGCGAGCTGGAGCCCCTGGCGGTGCGTTTGGGTCTGATCCAGAACACCCTGAAGCCGCGGTTCAGTGCGCCGCAGGTCGTGGTCTTTGCCGCAGACCACGGCATTGCGGTCGACGGCATCGGCGCCAGCGAGCGCCATTCGACCACGCAGGTGGTGCACTCGCTGCTGACCTCGCAGATGCCGCTGTCGGTGTTCGCCCGCATCCAGGGACTGGAGTTGTCCGTGGTCGATTCGGGCGTGGCTGAAACGCTGCCGCGGCATGCCCGGCTGCTGTCGCGCAAGATCGCCCACGGCACGCGCAATTCGCGCGTCACTGCCGCAATGTCGCTGGAGCAGGCGCATGCCGCGATTCGCGCAGGCATGGAAATCGGCGACTCGCTGCCAGGCAATGCGGTGGTGTGCGCCGGCATCGGCGTTGGATCGGCCCAGGCTTCTGCGCTGGTGCTGTCGCGGCTGGCGAATGTGCCGGTGCGCGATTTCGTGCTGTCCGGACCGACGATGAAGCCCGCCGATCTGGCCGCGATGATGGTGGTGCTGCAGGGTTCGCAGGGACGCCACAAGGACGTGGTCGATCCGATCGAGGTACTGGCAGCGTTCGGCGGCTTCGAGATCGCGATGATGGTCGGCCTGATGATGGTGGCTGCCGGCAAGCGCCACCTGATCATGGTCGATGGACTGGCCGCTTGCGCGGCCCTGGTGGTCGGCTCGCACATCGCCCCGACGGTGGTCGATTACTGCGTGTTCTGCCGCAGCAACGACCATCGAGGACTCGACCGCGCATTGGGCCTGTTCCAGGCGTCGGCGATGCTTGAACTCGGCATGGACAGCACCGATGGCACGGGCGCCACACTGGCCTGGCCCTTGATCCGCAGCGCGGCCGCCCTTCTTACCGAACTCGCCGATGGCGAGGACCCGGGCCCCAGCCAGCCGGGCGCGATGACCTGAACGCCTGAGAGGCGAGCTGCGTTCTAGCGCTGCGGCCGGCCTGCCGCGGGCGGCTCGAAGCTGCTGACCGGGTCACGATCGGGCACGCCCGGAGCAGCCGGAGGCGCAAGCTGCGGAATGGTGAACCCGCTCTGCGGCAGCGCGCCGGTGGCCGCAGTCGACAGCGCAGGCAGTTCCAGCACGAAGGAGGTCGCCGCGTCGTTGCTGGCGCGCGAAGACGCCACGGTGGCCGTGCGCAGGCTGACCGCGCGCAGCATCAGGTCGCCATCGATGGCGGCACCGACGCAGTAGACGCGCGGCGGATTGCCATCGACCGAGATCAGCGCCAGTCCTTGTTCACTGGGCACCTTCGGTGCGACCACACCCGTCAGGCGAAATCGGCTGCTGACCTGCGGCGCGGCCTCGATCGGCACCGGCTCGGCTTGCACTGCGGCACCGAGCAACCGCGACACATCGGCGCTTGCCGTCAGGGCCGCATCCATCGCCACCACCGGCACCGATGAAACGGTGGGCCGCGCCAGCAGTCGCGTGCCCCAGAACACGGCTGTCCCAGCGACCAGGGCCCAAACGAGGAATGCGACCGAGCGGGACAACATACGACGATTATCATGCGCCGCGACAGCCGCGCATTCGGGCCGCGGCCGGGATGTCGACATGTCAATGACGGATTTGAGACCTCGCTCACACGTTCCTTTGTGGCTCATGGCGTGGCACACACGCAGAGGCCGCGCGGGCGGCTTCACGCTCATCGAATTGATGGTCGTGCTGGTCATCATCGGCGTGCTGGCCGCGCTGATCGTGCCGAATGTGCTCAACCGCGCCGACGACGCCCGCGTGACCGCCGCCCGCACCGACGTCAACAACCTGATGCAGGCGCTCAAGCTCTACAAGCTGGACAACCAGCGCTTTCCCAGCGCCGAGCAGGGCCTGAAGGCACTGGTGGCCAAGCCCACCGTCGGCACGATCCCACCCAACTGGAAGCCCTACCTGGACAAGCTGCCCAATGACCCGTGGGGCCGGCCGTACCAATTTGCCAACCCGGGCGTCAAGGGCGAGATCGACATCTACAGCCTGGGCGCCGACGGCGTCGTCGGCGGTGAAGGCAACGACGCTGACATCGGTTCCTGGCAGTGAGCGGCTGACGCTGATGGCGCCTGCGCTCCCTTCGAGCCCTGGCCGGAAGACGCGATGTGCCGGTTTCACTTTGATCGAGCTGATGGTCGTGGTGGCGATCATCGCGTTGGCGTCCGCGGTGGTGAGTCTGGCCTTGCGCGATCCGTCAGACACGCTGCTGGAGAAGGAAGGCGCGCGACTGGCTGCACTGTTCGAATCGGCGCGCGCCGAGGCACGGGCCTCTGGGCTGGCGGTGCACTGGCTGCCACGTTCGATCGCCAGCGACCGACCGGGCACGGGCGAAGCACCGGCTGACTTCACCTTCGTCGGTCTGCCGATGTCTGCCGGATTGCCCCGGCGCTGGCTGTCTGAGGGCGTCACTGCCAACGTGATCGGTGCGCCCGACGTCGTGCTGGGTCCGGAACCATTGATCGGCGCCCAGCGCATCACGCTGCGTCTGGGCGACAGCCGACTGACCCTGGCGACCGATGGCCTGGGGCCCTTCGCCGTCTTGAGCGACGAGCCTCCATCGGTGTCGCGGTGAAGCCAGCCCGAGCCTCACGTGGGTTCACGCTGATCGAGGTGCTGGTCGCGCTGGTCATCGTCGCGATCACGCTCGGTGCGGGGATCAAGGCGGCGGGTGCGCTGCTGAACAATGCCCAGCGGCTGGCCGAGATCAGCGAGGCGCAATGGTGTGCCGACAACCACCTCACCGGTCTGAGGCTCGCGAAGGTGTTTCCCGACATCGGTGATTCGACCTTCAGCTGCGAGCAACTGGGACACACCTACATCGGCACCTACCGGGTGCAGCCCACGCCGAACCCGAATTTTCGGCGCGTCGACACGCAGATGAGCAATGACGCCGGCGAGCCGCTGCTGACGCTGTCGGCGATCCTGCCGAACCAATGACCATGGCCAGGGGCACACCCATCGCCTCCGCCAACCGCGGCTTCACGCTGGTCGAAGTGCTGGTGGCATTGAGCATCATGGCGACCCTGGCGGTGATGGGCTGGCAAGGCATCGACGGCATCGTGCGCACCCGCGACGCCAGCCAGGCCAAGCTGGACCGCACGCTGCGACTGGGCACGGTGCTCGCCCAGTGGGAGCAAGACCTGGCGTCTTTGCAGGAGACCGACGCCGTGCCTGCACTCAGCTACGACGGCAGGACACTGCGGCTGACGCGCCGCACCGACGACGGTGTGCAACTGGTCGCCTGGTCACTCACCGGCAACGCGGCACAGCGCGACACCGACCGACTGCAATGGACGCGCTGGGCCGGGCCGACAGTCACGGGAAGCGCCGCGCTGCAGGACAGCTGGTTGCGCAGCCAGCTGCTGCAATACAATGACCCCGCGCTGCTGCGCACGCTGGACGGCGTGTCGGAGCTGCAGCTGTATTGCTACCGCGGCAACGCCTGGAGCAATTGCCAATCCACCGGCAACGTGGTGGCGACCGCATCGCCTGCCAGCGGGGTACCGGTGGGCGTGCGCACGGCGCTGCCCTCGGGCCTGCGGCTGGTGCTGACCTTGAACGACGGCAACGACGGCACGCTCACCCGCGACGTCGCCTTCGGGCCCTCGCCGCCATGACCGCCTCCGGAATCCGGCCCCGGCATCAGACGGGTGCGGCGCTGCTGACGGCGATGCTCATCGTCGTGCTGGTCAGCAGCCTGGCCTCGGCGATGGTGTGGCAGCAGTGGCGCGCGGTGCAGGTCGAAAGTGCCGAGCGGGCGCGGACGCAGTCGGCCTGGATCCTGGCGGGTGCGCTCGACTGGGCGAGACTGATCCTGCGCGAAGACGCCAAGTCCGGCGGTGCGACCACGCTCAGCGACCCATGGGCCACGCCGCTGGCCGAAGCCCGGCTGTCGAGCTTTCTCGCCGCCGACAAGACGAACACCGACGACGGCCCCGAGGCCTTCCTCTCCGGACAGATCACCGACGCACAGGCGCGCTACAACCTGCGCAATCTGGTCGGCAGCGATGGCAAGGTGGTGCCCGCCGAGCTGGCCGCGGCCAGGCGCCTGTTCGATTCGATCGGCGTCGCACCTGACCTCGCCGACCGGCTCGCTGCGGGGCTGCGCGATGCGCTCTCGCGGCCTGGCACGGAGGGTCGCTCGGCCACGCCGCCCTTGCTGCCACGCACGGTCGCGCAGCTGAGCTGGCTGGGGGTGGACCCCGACACGGTGCGCCGGATGTCGCCGGTGGTGGTGATCCTGCCGGTGCGTACGCCGGTCAACCTGAACACCGCCTCGCGGGAGGTGATCGCCGCCAGCGTCGACGGCATGGACCTCGGCGCGGCCGGTCGGCTGGTGCAAAGCCGGCAGCGCACGCCGTTCAAGGCCCTCTCCGACGCTCAGGGCTTGCTCCCTGCATCGCTGGCGCTGGACCCCTCGCGGGTCGATGTGAAGTCGAGCTTCTTCGAGGTGCGCGGGCGCATCCGCCTGGGCGACAGGGTGCTCGAAGAGCTCTCGCTGGTCGAGCGGCGCGGCCTGGAAGTGCTCTCCCTGCAGCGCCAGCGGATGAACCTGCAAGATGCGCCAAACTGAGTCGAGGTTCTTTCGCGTCGATCGGCGAGACTTCGGTCACGCTGGCGCACGGGCTGGGATCACCTTCGCAGGGGTCGCACGGTCAGTTCCCTTCAGGAGCCCCGACTAAACTCGGCGACTGCCCGCCCGGGCGTGCCACCTCGCTTCATGTCCATCCTCGTCATCTCACTGTCGCCGCGGTCCCGCCTGCGCAGCCGCCATGCCGACGGGGCCGCACCCGATGGTTCGTCCGCTGAGAACGAGTTCGATTACCTGCTGAGTCGCGACGGCTTCACGATGCAGGCGCAAGGCCGCAGTGCCGCCGCCTTGCTCCCAAAGGCCGACAGCGTGATCGCCGTGGTGGGCGACAGCGATGTTGCCTGGCACCGCATCACCTTGCCAAAAGCACCGTCGGCGCGGTTGCGCGCCGCGCTCACTGGCGTGCTCGAAGAGGCCCTGCTCGACGATGCCGATGCCACGCATCTGGCGCTCGCACCGGACGCAGCCGCCGGCCAACCGACGTGGGTCGCCGCGGTCAGCCGCCGCTGGCTGCATGGTGAGCTGGCCGAGCTGGAACGCCACCGGGTGTTCGTGGACCGGGTCGTGCCGGCAGTGTGGCCCGACTCGCCACCGTCCGGTCATTTCAGCGCGGCGCGCGGTGCGGCCTCGGTGGAAGGCAGCGGCGCGCCCCACGACGTGGTGCTGACCTGGTCGCATGCGGATGGCGTGGCTGTGCTGCGCTTGCAAGGCGGTCTCGCGCGGGCATTGCTGCCCGCCGAGCTGCCTGCCGATGCCCGCTGGACGGCGACACCGGAGGTGGCGACCACGGCAGAGCGCTGGCTGGCCGCGCCCGTGGCGGTGGTGTCGGCTGGCGAGCGCGCCTTGCAGGCCACTCGCACGCTGTGGAATCTGCGCCAGTTCGATCTGGCCGCCCGCCACCGCGGCACCCGAGCCGCACGCGATGCCTGGCGCCGCTGGCTGAGCCCGGGTTGGCGACCGGTGCGCTACGGCCTGCTGGCCCTGCTGGTGGTGCAGCTGCTCGGTCTGAATCTGTGGGCCTGGCACCTGCGCTCTGAACTCGGTGCCCAACGCCAGGCGATGGTCTCGCTGTTGCAGACCACCTTCCCGCAGGTCAGCGCCGTGCTCGACGCGCCGCTGCAGATGCAGCGTGAGGTGGACACGTTGCGTGCGGCCGCGGGTCGCCCGTCGGCGGCCGATGTCGAACCGATGCTGCTGGCCGCTGCAGCCGCCTGGCCGCCAAGCCAGCCCCCGGTGAACAACCTGCGCTACGAATCGGGGCGGCTCACGCTTTCAGCCACCGGCTGGAGCGACGCCGAGATGACGCAATTCCGCAGCCAGCTGCAACCGGCCGGCTGGCAGGTCGATGCGGCCGATGGCCGCGTCAGCCTGAGCCCGGCGGCGGGCCTGACACCATGAGCCGACCGGCCAGCGCGCCCGTGGGCACTGCCCGATCCGGTGATCGTCGCTCGGGGCCGGCCTCATGGATCGCTGCGCGCGACACGCTGCTGGCCCGCTGGACAGCGCTCGCCGCACGCGAACGCGCCGGGCTGACCGCTGCGGCAGCGCTGATCGGTGCCCTGCTGCTGTGGAGCGTGGCGATCCAGCCGGCCTGGCGAACCCTGCGCGAGGCGCCTGCCCGCATCGATCAGCAAGGCGCCCAACTCCAGCGCCTGAATCGGCTGGCAGCCGAAGCCGCCGAACTGCGCGCGATTGCACCGGTTCCCAGTGCACAAGCCAGCGCTGCACTGCAAGGGACGATGGCCCGCTTTGCCGGCCGCGCCTCGCTGCAATGGCAGGGCGAGCTCGCCACCGTCGCGGTCAACGGCCTGAGCGGCGACGAACTGCGTGACTGGCTGGCCGAAGTGCGCAGCGCAGCACGCATGCGCACCACCGAGGTCCAGCTCACGCGGGGTGCACAGGGCTACACCGGCACGCTGGTGCTGAGCCTGGGTGGTCAGCGATGAAGGGCCGTTGGCTCGGCAGGCTGGGGCCGCGGGCACGCGGCCGCACGGCATTTCAGAACAGCATGGCCGTCTCCCGCTGGGCTGAATCGAGCTACGCCGAAGTCGCATGGGGCCGAGCCCGCGTCGGCAGCACCCGCTGGGGCTGGGCCGGCGCGATCACTGGTGCGCTGATCGGATTGATCTGCTTCGCTCCGGCAAGCTGGCTGGCCGCTGGCGTGTCGGCGGCCACGCAACAGCGCCTGATGCTGCTGGATGCGCGCGGCAGTGTCTGGTCGGGCAGCGCCGTGGTGGCGCTCACGGGCGGCCCGGACAGTCGCGACAAGGCCGCATTGCCGGGGCGCCTGGCCTGGAACGCGCGGCCGAGCGGTTGGGGAGTGGCGGTGGTGCTCAGCCAGGATTGCTGCCTGCACGGCCCGGTCACCGTGCGCTGGGCACCCGGCCTCGATGGCTACACCGCGACCTTGAATCCACCGGCCGACTGGGTCGGTCAGTGGCCGAGCGCCTGGCTCACCGGCCTGGGCACCCCATGGAACACCCTGCGCCTGGGTGGAACGGCGCGACTGCTGTCCCCAGGCCTGACGATCGAGTCGGCGCAAGGCCGCTGGCGCCTGGCCGGCGGGCTGGATGTCGAGCTGATCAACGCCTCCTCGCGGCTGTCCACGCTGGACACACTCGGAAGCTACCGGCTGACGGTACGGGGAGAACCGCTGAACGCGTCGCCGGACAACCGCCGCAGCAACGCGTCGAGAGGAACGGCGCAGATCACGCTGTCCACGCTGGAAGGTGCTTTGCTGCTGAGCGGCAACGGCACCTGGGGCCTCGCAGGCCTGCGCTTCACGGGCGAGGCCAGCGCCGCCGACCCCAACGACGCCGCGCTGGGCAACCTGCTGAACATCATCGGGCGGCGCGACGGCGCGCGGTCCGTCATTTCGATCGGATAGACATGACTGCTCGCGCCTCGAGGTCCTTGCTGCCACGCCGCTGGTGCCCACACGCATCGCGTCTCGGCACCCACGCGGTGTGCATCCCGTTGTCGCTGTCGCTGCTGCTGTCGCCATTGGGCGTGGTGCCCACCGTGGCGCACGCGCAGGCACCCGCTCCCGAAGCGGTGGCCAGCCGATTCCGCGGCGAGCCGGTGACACTCAACTTTGTCAACGCCGACATCGACGCGGTGTCGCGGGCCATGGCCGCCATCCTGCGCCAGCAGTTCGTCGTCGATCCACGCGTCAAGGGCACGATGACGCTGTACAGCGAGAAGGCGCTGGCACCACACGAGGCCTACCTGAACTACCTGGCGGCGCTGCGCGGGCAGGGCTACACCGTGGTGGAGGTGGGCGGCCTGTTCAAGGTGGTGCCGGAGGCCGACGCCAAGCTGCAGTCGGGCACGGTCTCCGTCGGGGATGTCAACCGCCGCGGCGACCAGGTGCTGACGCAGATCTACCGGCTGACGCACGAGAACGCCAACAACCTGGTGCCGGTGCTGCGCCCGCTGATCAGCCCCAACAACACCATCAACGCGAACCCCGGTAACAACACGCTGGTCATCACCGATTACGCGGACAACCTGCAGCGCATCGGCAAGATCATCGCGGCGATGGACACGCCGAGCACGGGCGATGTCGAAGTCATCACCCTGAAGCACGCGGTGGCCAGCGACATCGCGGTGCTGGTGCAGCGGTTGACCGATTCGACCGGCGGCACGGCCCCCGGCGCCGCCGGTGGCACTGGCGCCTCGGTGCTGGTCGATCCGCGCAGCAACTCGCTGCTGGTGCGCGCGCCGAACCCGGCGCGACTGGCAGCCATCCGCGCGCTGGTCGACAAGCTCGACCAGCCGGTCCAGGGCGGCAACGCAGCCGGCAACATCTGGGTGGTCTACCTGAAGAATGCCGATGCCACGAAGCTGGCCGCCGTGCTGCGCGCGGCCTACAGCAGCAGCGGCGCTTCCGCGGGCAGCAACAGCGCGGGCCCGTCGCCAGCGAACACACCGTCGACGCAGAATCTGGTCAATGCCCTCAGCGGCCAGGGCGGCTCCCCCCAGGCCACTGCCCCGGTGACGCCCTCGGCGGGGCCATCGACCGGCGGCTTCGTGCAGGCCGACCCGGCCACCAACGCACTGATCATCACCGCGCCCGAACCGATGTACCGCCAGTTGCGCGCGATGATCGACCAGCTCGATGCGCGCCGCGCGCAGGTGTTCATCGAGACGATGATCGTCGAGGTCTCTGGTGACGATTCGGCCGACTTCGGCTTCCAGTGGCAGGCGCTCGGCAACGTCAACGGCCGCTACATCGGCGGCGTGGGCACCAACTTCGGCAGTGGTAACACCAACATCAAGACCAACGCGGCCGCGACCACGGTGACCGGCGCGCTGGCGGGCATCGGGGAGGGCTTCAACATCGGCGTGGTGCGCAAGATCGGTGACAACTTCGGCCTGGCTGCGATCGCGCGCGCCTTGCAGTCGCGCGCCGACACCAACATCGTCTCGACGCCGAACCTGGTCACGCTGGACAACGAAGAAGCGAAGATCATCGTCGGCAGCAACGTGCCCTTCATCACCGGCCAGTACACGAACACCGGCGGCAGCGGCTCGACGGTGAGCCCGTTCCAGACCATCGAGCGCAAGGACGTCGGCATCACGCTGCGCATCCGCCCGCAGATCGGCGAGAACGGCACGGTGCGGATGACGCTGTTCCAGGAATCCTCCAGCCTGGCCTCGGGCACGGCACCGGGCACGTCGAGCGCCGGGCCGACCACCAACAAGCGCTCGATCGAATCGACGGTGGTGGTCGATGACGGGCAGATCATCGTGCTGGGGGGCCTGATCGAGGACACCATCACGGTGGACAAGTCCCAGGTGCCGCTCCTCGGCGACATCCCTTATCTCGGTGCGCTGTTCCGCAGCGAGTCGCGCTCCAAGAAGCGCACCAACCAGATGGTCTTCCTGCGGCCTGTCGTGATGCGCGACGCCAGCGCATCGAACAGCCTGTCGATCGACCGCTACGAGCTGCTGCGCGGCGAGCAGAAGGACGTGAGGATCCCCTCCAACCCGCTGCTGCCGATCAACGGCGTGCCGGTGGTTCCACCGCTGAAGACCGTCGAGGACCCGGCCCAGCCGATCTCGCCGCCCCCGACCGGACCGGCACCGCGCACGCCCGCGGGCGCGAACTGACAGGAGCCGCGCGACCCCATGGCCAGCCGTCATCCCTTGCCGTACACCTACGCGCGGGCGCACACCGTGCTGCTCGAGGACGAGGGCGATCGCCTGGTGCTGTGGGCGCCTGAAACGGTGTCGCTGTCGGCACTGTCCGAGGTGCTGCGCGTGTACGACGTCGACGCGCTGGAGCGTGAAGCCGCCGCCACACTGGCCAACCGCATCGCGGTCGCGTACGCCGGCAGCGAGTCGAGCGCCGCAACCGTCATCGGTGAGGTCGAAAGTGCGGTGGACCTGAGCCGGATGATGCAGGAGCTGCCGGCCATCGAGGACCTGCTCGAAGCTTCGAACGACGCGCCGATCATCCGCATGCTCAACGCTTTGCTGACACAGGCGGCGAAAGACGGTGCCAGCGACATCCACATCGAACCCTACGAGCGCTCGAGCTCGGTGCGCTTTCGCGTCGACGGCACGCTGCGCGAGGTGGTGCAGCCGAACAAGGCGCTGCACGCGGCGCTGATCTCGCGGCTGAAGATCATGGCCGAGCTCGACATCTCCGAGAAGCGCCTGCCACAGGATGGCCGGATCTCGCTGCGCATCGGCGGTCGTGCGGTCGATGTGCGGGTCAGCACGCTGCCGTCGTCGTACGGCGAGCGTGCGGTGCTGCGCCTGCTCGACAAGGGCGAATCGAAGTTCACGCTCGAAGGCCTGGGCATGAGCGGCGATGTGCTCACGAGCTTTGACAAGCTGGTTCAGCAACCGCACGGCATCGTGCTGGTCACCGGCCCCACCGGCTCGGGCAAGACGACCACGCTGTACGCCTCGCTCGGCCGCATCGATACCTCGACTACCAACGTGCTGACAGTCGAAGACCCGGTGGAGTACGAGCTCGGTGGCATCGGCCAGACGCAGGTGAATCCGAAGATCGACCTGACGTTTGCAAAGGCCCTGCGCGCGATCCTGCGGCAAGACCCGGACGTGATCATGATCGGCGAGATCCGCGACTACGAGACCGCGCAGATCGCGATCCAGGCCTCGCTGACCGGCCACCTGGTGCTGGCCACGCTGCACACCAACGACGCGCCGAGCGCCGTTACCCGGCTGACCGACATGGGCGTTGAGCCCTTCCTGCTCAGCTCCAGCCTGCTGGGCGTGCTGGCGCAGCGGCTGGTGCGCAAGCTCTGCAGCCATTGCAAGAAGGCCGATGCGCAGGGCCGCTATCACCCGGTGGGCTGCGCCGAATGTGGGCACAGCGGCTACAAGGGCCGCACCGGCGTCTACGAAATGATGGTCGCCGACGACAAGGTGCGCTCGCTGATCCACAGCCGTGCCGCCGAATCGCAGCTGTTCGTCGCCGCTGAAGAGGCCGGCCTGCGCTCGATGCGCGAAGACGGCGAGCGGCTGGTGGCCGAAGGCATCACCTCGCCCGAGGAAGTGATGCGCGTCACCCGAGAGTGACATGCCTGCCTATAAATTCGAGGCACTGACCGCTGCGGGCAAATCGACCAGCGGCATCGTCGAAGCCGACAACGCGCGTGCTGCGCGCGCGCAGCTGCGGGCGCAGGCGCTGGTGCCGCTCGAGGTCACCCAGGTCGCGTCGGCCGGCACCTCAGGCCAGGGGCTGCGCTTCACGACGCGGGTGTTCTCGACGACAGGGCTGGCGGTGTGGACGCGCCAGCTGGCAGGCCTGGTGGGAAGCGGCTTGCCACTGGAGCGGGCACTCACGGCCCTCAGTGACGAGGCCGAAGACCCTCGCCAGCGCGAGCTGGTCGCGCACCTGCGCTCCGAGGTCAATGCCGGCTCGCCGTTCGCCCGCGCGTTGGCCAGTGCCGAGCGTGAATTCGATGAGGTCTACCGTGGCGTGGTCGCCGCCGGTGAGCAAAGTGGCGCGCTGGGCCAGGTGCTGGAGCGCTTGGCCGACGACCTGGAAGAGCGCCAGGCGCTGAAGGCCAAGCTGATCGGTGCGACGCTCTACCCGGCCATCGTGTCGGTGATCGCGCTGGTGATCGTGATCTTCCTCGTCACCTATGTGGTGCCGCAGGTCGCGTCTGTATTCACCAGTTCGAAGCGCGCCCTGCCCGCGCTGACGATCGCGATGCTGGCCACCAGCAGCTTTCTGCGCAGCTACGGCTGGCTGCTGCTGCTGGCGCTCGGTACGGGTGTCGGCACCTTGCTGCTGATGCTGCGCAACCCGCTGTTCCGCGAGCGCTTCGACGCCGGCTGGCTGAACCTGCCGCTGATCGGCCGGCTCGCGCGCGGTTATAACGCCGCGCGTTTTGCCGGCACGTTGGCGATGCTGGCCGGTGCCGGCGTGCCAATCCTGAAGGCCTTGCAGGCAGCGGCTGAGACGCTGTCGAACCGGGCCATGCGCAGCGATGCACTGGACGCCCTGGTCAGGGTGCGCGAAGGCGCGCCACTGGCAGCCGCACTCGCAGGCAAGAAGCGCTTCCCCGGGCTGCTGGCGATGTTCGCTCGCCTCGGTGAGCAGACCGGCCAGTTGCCCGAGATGCTCGACCGTGCCGCCAAACAGCTGGCGACCGAAGTGCAGCGCCGTGCGCTGCAGATGGCCACCATCCTGGAGCCGCTGCTGATCGTCGCGATGGGTGGCGTGGTGATGCTGATCGTGCTGGCCGTCTTGCTCCCCATCATTCAACTCAATACCTGGGTTAAGTAGGCAGCCCCCCAGTCGCTGCGCTCCTGCCCCCAAGGGGCGCCGCCTGGCGGCCCGGCAAAGCCGGTTCCGCGGGCGTGGCTTGATGGGCGCATCGCTTCGCTTGCTTTCCCGGGCCCATGGCACGCTGAATGCATGGCGTTTGACGTGTCAATGCGGTGCTTCTCTGAAGCATGTCGCTGGCGACGCGTGATTGAATGATTCCAGCGAGCTTTGTTTTCTGGAGGTGCGATGTCTGCTTCCCATGAACTGGTCAAGGTGTCGGCGCCGCAGGGCGGCATACCGATCGCGCGGATGCGCAGCGTCTACCGGGTCGACGACGTCGGCCGGAAACTCGACAAGCTGCCGCACAAGGAACACGAAAGCCTGCGTTCAACCTACGAACGGATGATCGAACTGGGCCCCGAACGGTTTCAGGTCAAGCCGTCGGGCCTGCCGGTGATGGATCACCTGTACGACGACCTGCCGAATTTCTGCGACGTGCTCGACGATGTGAAGCGCCAACTCGCGCTGTGCGAAGACAGCCGCGATGCGCTCGAGATCACGCCGCTGTTGCTGCTCGGACCGCCGGGCATCGGCAAGACGCATTTCGCGCGCGAACTCGCGCAGTTGCTGGGCACCGGCATGGGCTTCATCTCGATGAGCTCGATGACCGCGGGCTGGGTGCTGTCGGGCGCGTCGAGCCAGTGGAAAGGCGCCCGGCCCGGCAAGGTCTTCGAGACCCTGGTCGACGGCCAGTACGCCAACCCGGTGATGGTGGTCGACGAGATCGACAAGTCCGGTGGCGAGCACGCCTACGATCCGCTGGGTGCGCTGTACAGCCTGCTCGAGCACGACACCGCCGGCAGCTTCATCGACGAGTTTGCCGAGGTGCCCATCGACGCCAGCCAGGTCATCTGGGTGGCCACCGCGAACGACGCGCGCGGCATCCCCGACCCCATCCTCAACCGGATGAACGTCTACGAGGTGCAGGCGCCCGACCGCGACGCCGCGCGGCGCATCGCGACCAAGCTGTACACCTCGATCCGGTCGAGCCACGACTGGGGCAGTCGTTTCGACGAGCAGCCCCATGCCGATGTGCTCGACCGCATGAGCGAGATGGCCCCGCGCGAGATGCGGCGTGCCTGGATGACGGCGTTCGGCAATGCCAAGCTCGATCGCCGCTCGCAGATCTCGACCGCTGACCTGCCGGACGGCCAGCAGCGGCGCACCACGATGGGGTTCGTACAGTAGCTTCGGCAAGATGCGGCGCGCCCGGCCGTGCGGGCCGCGCCGTATCATCGTTCGCATGCCTGTCTCCCTCGCCGGTCAACTGGTGGTTGCGATCTCGTCGCGCGCGCTGTTCGATTTCGAGGAAGAGAACGAGGTCTTCGAGGCCAACGACGACCGTGCCTACATGCGGCTGCAGCTCGACCGGCTGGATGTCACCGCCAAGCCGGGCGTTGCGTTCTCGCTGGTCAACAAGCTGCTCGCGTTCAACCGGGCACCGTCAGTGAATGCGAACGACGCTTCGCCGGCGCAGCGCGTCGAAGTGGTGATCCTGTCGCGCAATGACCCGGTGTCGGGGATGCGGGTGTTCCGTTCGGCCAAACAGCACGGCCTGCCGATCCAGCGCGGCGTGTTCACCCGCGGGCAACCGCCATGGCGCTATCTGCAGCCGCTGAATGCGAACCTGTTTCTGTCCACCAACGACGCCGATGTGCGCTCTGCCCTCGACGCCGGCGTACCGGCAGCGCGCGTCTACCCCCACTCGGCGCGGGCCTCGGCCGCGCACCCGAACGAGGTGCGCATTGCGTTCGACGGCGACGCGGTGCTGTTCTCCGACGAGGCCGAGCAGGTGTATCAGCGCGCGGGCCTGAACGCGTTTCAGGAGCACGAGCGTGACCGTGCCGAGAAACCGCTGGCAGCCGGCCCGTTCAAACCATTGCTCGAGGCGTTGCAACGGCTGCAACACGCGGCCACGCCAGCGATGAGCATCCGCACCGCGCTGGTGACGGCACGCAGTGCGCCAGCCCATGAGCGCGCGATCCGCACGCTGATGGACTGGGACATCGAGATTGATGAGGCGATGTTCCTCGGCGGTCTGGCCAAGGGCGAATTCCTGCGCGAGTTCGAACCCGACTTCTTCTTCGACGACCAGACCGGTCACATCGAAAACGCGGCGCCGCATGTCCCCGCAGGTCTGGTCGCCTCCGGCGTACTGAACCGCTGAAGGTGTCAGCCGCTCAGCCCAAGGTCACCCGCGCGAATTTGCGCTTGCCGACCTGCAGCACATAAGTCCCGGCACCGAGCTTCAGGCCACGGTCACTGACGACGTTGCCATCCACCTTGACGCCGCCGCCGTCGACCAGCCGCAGCGCTTCACTGCTCGAGGGCGCCAGCGAGGCCTCGCGCAACAAGGCCCCGATCCCCAGCGGTGCGCCAGACAGCGACAGTTCGGGGATGACGTCGGGCACGCCACCACGCGCGCGGAGGTTGAAATCGTTTTCGGCCGCATCGGCCGCCGCCGCGCCGTGGAACCGGGCGGTGATTTCCTTGGCCAGCATCACTTTCGCGTCCTTCGGGTTGCGCCCGGCCTCGACCTCGGCTTTCAGCGCCGCAATGTCTTCCTCGGAGCGGAAGCTCAGCAGCGTGAAGTAGCGCCACATCAGCGTGTCGCTGATCGACAGCAGCTTGGCGAACATGTCGTTGGGCGCCTCGCTGATGCCGATGAAGTTGCCCTTGCTCTTGGACATCTTCTCGACGCCGTCCAGGCCTTCGAGCAGCGGCATCGTCAGGATGCACTGCGGCTCCTGGCCATACTCGCTCTGCAGCGCACGACCGACCAGCAGGTTGAACTTCTGGTCGGTCCCGCCGAGTTCGAGATCACTCTTCAAGGCCACCGAGTCGTAGCCCTGCATCAGCGGGTACAGAAACTCGTGCACGCTGATCGGCGTGCCGGCCTTGTAGCGCTTGGTGAAGTCGTCGCGCTCCATCATCCGCGCCACGGTGTAGCGCGAGGCCAGCTGAATCAGCCCACGCGCGCCCAGCGGGTCGCTCCATTCGGAGTTGTAGCGAACCTCGGTCTTCTCGGGGTCGAGCACCAGCGTGGCCTGCTGGAAGTAAGTCTTCGCGTTGCTCTCGATCTGCTCGCGGGTCAGCGGTGGCCGGGTGGCATTGCGGCCTGACGGGTCACCGATCGTCGAGGTGAAGTCACCGATCAGGAAGATCACCGTGTGGCCCAGATCCTGCAATTGCCTGAGCTTGTTCAGTACCACGGTGTGGCCCAGATGAATGTCCGGAGCGGTCGGGTCGAGTCCCAGCTTGATGCGCAACGGCGTGCCGGTGGCTTCTGCGCGGGCCAGCTTGTTCAGCCAATCGGCCTCGGGGAGCAGTTCGTCACAGCCTCGCTTCGTGGCGCGGAAGGCCGCCAGGACACGTTCTGTCACAGGAAATGGGCTCAAGCCGGTCACATTCGGGTCGATAAGGTCGGGTGGCGACATGTCGGGAAAGTACGTAATAAAAGACGGGGCAATTGGCGCGTTCAACCCGTCAAAACCGGCCGAACCCATCGGTATACTTGCGCTTCGTTTTGGGGCATTGGCAAGCGCAGGGATCTCGAGTCAGGCTGCCGCTCTCACCTGTTTGTATCGTCCCGCAGTTTACGGGACGGGTCACACAGCCGCCTTCATCCGGCTTGCCTCACGCAAGCCCCAGCCTGAGCGATGCGCTCCCTGAACCTTGAGCTCACCAGATTTGATTGATCGCTTTGCAGTCCATCTGGGTCAACGTGCCGCGAAGGTGGTGCGCCAGCATCCCAAGAGACTCTACGCGGCGATCCTGCTGGGCTGTGCCGGGTTTGGTGTGACCGCCTTCGGCGTAGCGCCACTCACGTCGGTCGACACCCAGGTGCAGCAGCTGGTCACTGAATCGGTGTCGCCGGTCGATCTGCAGGCGCAGATTTCTACGCTGGCCCAGCAAGAGCTGTCCTTGTTCCGCAACGACACCACGCGTCCGGGTGACACGGTCGACAGCCTGCTGCGCAGGCTCGGTGTTTCGGATGCCGACGCGGCCTCTTTCTTGCGCCGCAACCCGCTCGCGCGAGAGTTGCTCGCGGGTCGCAGCGGCAAGATGATCCAGGTACGCGCCGATGCATCCGGCCAGATGGACGAACTGATCGCACGCTATCCCGCACGCAGCGCCGCCCAACTCACCACCCATTTCACGCGGCTGCGCATCACGCGCCATGACCAGCAGTTCGAGGCACGCATCGAGACCGCGCCACTCGCCGCCATGACCAAGATGGGCAGCGGCGTGGTGATCAACTCGCTGTTCAATGCCACCGATGAAGCGGGCCTGCCGGACTCCATCGCCACGCAGCTGGCCGAGGTGTTCGCCACAGAGATCAACTTTCACCGCGATCTGCGCCGCGGCGACACGTTCTCGGTGGTTTACGAAACGCTGACCGCCGATGGCGAACCGATCACCTGGAACGAATCAGCGGGCCGCGTGCTGGCCGCCGAGTTCGTCAACAAGGGTGAGTCCCATTCGGCGATCTGGTTTGAAAGCAGCCAGGCTGGCCAGCGCGGGGCTTATTTCGATCCGAGCGGCCGCAGCAAGCAGCGCTCCTTTCTGGCCAGCCCGATGGAGTTTTCGCGCGTGACCTCGGGTTTCGCGATGCGCTTTCACCCGATCCTGCAAAACTGGCGCAAGCACGCTGGCATCGACTACGGTGCGCCCATCGGCACGCCGGTTCGTGTCGTGAGCGATGGCGTCGTGGAGTTTGCAGGCTGGCAGAACGGGTACGGCAATGTCGTCGTGGTCAAGCACGCCAGCGATCGCAGCACGCTGTATGCGCATCTGAGTCGCCTCGATGTGCGCAAGGGGCAGACGGTCGCGCAGGGCACGCACATCGGCGCCGTCGGCATGACAGGCTGGGCCACCGGGCCGCATCTGCACTTCGAGTTCAAGGTAGGTGGCATGCAGCGCGATCCGTCAGTGATCGCCAGCCTCGCCAACACCGTCGCATTGGCGCCGGCGGCGCGTGCGCAGTTCGCGCAGTTGGCCGAATCTGCCAAGACCCAACTGGGCATCGCGCAAACCACGAATCCGGCGACCGCGACCTTCGAGTGAAAGCCGGCACCATGCCGTTTCTCGTCAGGTCATCCGAAGCCCGCCACCGCGGGCTTTTTCATTGATGGCCAACCAGATCGGCACCGGGTTGTTCATCGGGCTGATGTCCGGCACCTCGCTCGATGGCGTCGATGGTGTGCTGGTCGAGTTCAGCAACCTGCATGCGCCGGCGATCCGCGCTCATGTACACCACGGATTCTCGACCGAGCTTGTGAGTGAGTTGCTGGCCCTGAACTCGGCCGGTGACAACGAACTGCATCGTGCCGCATTGGCGGGCAATGCGGTGGCGCGGGCCTACGCCGCGGTCGTGGCTGCTTTGCTGGAAGCTGCCACGGCGACGCCATCAGAGGTGATCGCCATCGGCGCCCACGGACAGACGGTCCGGCATTGTCCTGGCCTGTTCGATGGCATGGGCTACACCCTGCAGCTGTGCAATGGCGCCTTGCTGGCCGAGTTGACGGGCATTGATGTCATCGCAGATTTCAGATCGCGCGATGTGGCGGCTGGCGGTCAGGGCGCGCCACTGGTGCCGGCCTTTCATCGTGCCGTGTTCGGCCGCGACCACCTCTGCACCGGGGTGCTGAACATTGGCGGCATCAGCAACCTGTCGGTGCTTGCGGCCGACAGCTCGACGTCTGGCTTCGACTGCGGCCCCGGCAACGTGCTGATGGACCATTGGTGCCTGCTGCACCGTGGTGAGCCCTACGATCGCGACGGCAGCTGGGCAGCGTCTGGCACGGTCCATCCGAAGCTTCTCGGGGTGATGCAGAACGAGGCTTACTTTGCACTGCCACCGCCGAAGAGCACCGGTCGGGATCTGTTCAACCCGACGTGGCTCGCGCAATGCCTGCAGCAGACGATCGCCATGGGCGAGGCGCTTGCCCCGGTCGATGTGCAGGCCACGCTCTGCGAACTGACGGCCTGGTGCTGCCAGCAATCGATGGCGCGATTCGCTCCCGATGCGCGCGTTTTGCTGGTCTGCGGTGGAGGCGCTTACAACGCCGAGTTGATGCACCGTCTGGCGCAGCGCTTGCCACATGTTTCGGTCGAGTCAACCAAGGCATGCGGCTTGGCGGCCGATCAGGTGGAGGCAGTGGCTTTTGCTTGGCTGGCCAGCGTCTGGATGAATCGCCAGCCAGGCAATCTGCCGGCGGTCACTGGGGCCCAAGGCCCGCGCATCCTCGGGGCGCTGTACCCGGCCGGCTGAGACGCCTCAGACCGAGAAGCTGGAACCGCAGCCGCAGGTGGTGGTTGCGTTCGGGTTCTTGATGACGAACTGCGCGCCCTGCAGGTCATCTTTGTAGTCGATTTCAGCACCCATCAGGTACTGCAGGCTCATGGCATCAATCAGCAAGGTGACGCCGTTCTTGTCCATGCGGGTGTCGTCTTCGTTCAACACTTCGTCGAACGTGAACCCATACTGGAATCCCGAACAGCCACCACCCTGAACGAACACCCGCAGCTTGAGGTCCGGGTTGCCCTCTTCATCGACCAGTTCCTTGACCTTCGAGGCCGCGCTGTCGGTGAAGACCAACGGAGGAGGCGGTTCGTCTTGCGGGGCGGCAAGGTGATTGTGTTCTGCGGCGGCGTTCATGACTGCTCCTGAAGATCCTGGGCTCTAGGACCGGATTATGGACCGTGCCGTCCAGAATGAAAAAGGTCGCCCGAAGGCGACCTTTCTCGGTGTGTGCAATACCCGCACCGACGATCGATCAGCGCTTGCTGAACTGCTTGCGACGGCGTGCGCCGTGGAAGCCGACCTTCTTGCGCTCGACCTCACGGGCGTCACGGGTCACGAAGCCGGCGCGGCTGAGCTCGGGCTTCAGCGCCGCGTCGTAATCGATCAGCGCGCGGGTGATGCCGTGACGCACAGCGCCAGCTTGGCCGGATTCGCCACCGCCATGGACATTGACCTTGATATCGAACGCCGCATCGTTGGCCGTCAGCATCAAAGGCTGCTTGACGATCATGATCGAGGTCTGGCGACCAAAATACTGGTCGACCGACTTGCCGTTGACGAGGATCTGGCCGGTGCCCTTCTTGATGAACACGCGAGCAACGGACGACTTGCGACGGCCGGTGCCGTAATTCCAATTACCAATCATCACATGCCCCTTAGATTTCCAGCGCCTTGGGCTGCTGTGCGGTGTGCGGGTGCGTGGCGCCGGCGTACACCTTCAGTTTCTTGACCATGGCGTAACCCAATGGACCCTTGGGAAGCATGCCCTTGACGGCCTTCTCCAGCGCGCGACCAGGATGCTTGGCTTGCATGTCCTTGAACTTCGTCGCGATGATGCCGCCGGGATAACCGGTGTGCCGGTAGTACACCTTGTCATTGGCCTTGTTGCCGGTGACGCGGAGCTTGTCGGCGTTGACGATGACGATGAAGTCGCCGGTGTCGACGTGAGGCGTGTAGATGGCTTTGTGCTTGCCGCGCAAACGGAGGGCGACTTCACTGGCCACCCTGCCGAGGACCTTGTCGGTCGCGTCGATCACAAACCACTCATGCGTCACTTCGGCCGGTTTGGCGCTGAAGGTTTTCATGGTTATTCCTGTACGAGAAACTTGCCTTGTGGACGTCAGCGATACAACGCTCGCCGTCCTGAATTTCCGTTGGAACTGCTTCTGGAGTGGCAGCCTCGTCGGTAATTCATTGCGCTTGACCCAGCCGCACCACCTGATGGCAGAAAATTCAGGTTAGCCTGTGATCATAGCAGAGCCAGGCCAGCGGAGGTGAATTTCATCGGCTCAGTGGCGACAGACGGCTCGCCCGAGGTCAGTGCAGATTCGTTTCTCGCAAGAGTGCCTCGGGTACCTCGGACCAGGAGGGCGATAGCATCGGCACTCCCGGGCGCGCTTGACGCCCTGCTCTGCGATGGTCGATTGACCCGTGAATGCCGCCACTGCCTTGTCGATCTTGATCGCCACCTTGTTGGCCGGCGCAGCGCTGGGCGGCTTGGCGGTCTGGAACTGGGCGCCGCCCCGCAAGCGCTTGCAACCCCTTCCGACGCAGTGGAATCTGGCCGCGCGACGCGCACTCAACACCAACGAACGGCGCTTCTACAACCAGCTTCGGTTGGCCTTCCCCAAGTACATCGTGTTGCCCAAGCTGCCGTTGGTGCGACTGTGCCAGCCGGCGACCCCTGAGCACGTGACGTACTGGTACGAACTGATCGGGTCTGCCCATGTGACGTTTGCCGTGTGCAATCCGAACGGCCATGTGCTGCTGGTGATCGATCTCGACAGCGCCCGCAGCCATTCGCGTCGCAGCACACGGATCAAGGAATCGGTGCTGGCCGCCTGTGGCATCCAACGGCTGCAATGCGCCGCCGATGCGCTCCCGTCGATCGACGAATTGCGCACGCTGCTGGCAGGGGTTGGCACCGCTGAGACCCTCGGTGCGCCGCTCGGAGCCACAACGCCACCCTCCGTTGGCGATCCCGTCCAGTCCGTAGAGGCCGTGCCCGCCCTCGCAGCGACCACGGCACCGGTCACCGAGGGTACCGCATTGCAACCAGTCGCGCCCGCTGCTTCGCCCACCGGCATGGCGGTCACGGCACGTCGCGCCGAACCCGCTGCGGACGGGCAGGACCCGAATGTGTTCCTCGACTCGTTTTTCACCACCGACGACCGCCCTGGCGTGGAGTCGGCGGGTGAGTCAACCCCGGAATGGCCGGACTGGCCGCCCGCCGTGGGTTCGCGCCACCATGACGACGGCGCGGTCGTGACCGACGAGGGGGAAGGTGCACGGTGGCGTCGGACGCCCGTGAGACTCGCCAGTGGGCGCTGACCGATCACTTGCGGTTGTCGGGGCGCCTGAAGCTCGTCCCGCTGTCACTGTGTCACCGACACCCTTCTCCGGGTTGACGCCCGAGTTGATGCTCGATGCGCTCGACGGGGTCGGTCTGCGCAGCGACGGACGGTTTCTGCAGCTCAACTCCTACGAGAACCGCGTTTTTCAGGTCTTCCTGATCGACGGCACGGCGGTGGTGACCAAGTTCTACCGGCCCGAACGCTGGAGCGACGCCCAGATCCTCGAAGAACACGCGTTCTCGGCCGAGCTGGCCGCCGAGGAGATTCCGGTCGCGGCGCCGTTGAGCCTGGCGGTCGATCCCAGCTCGCCGTTGCAGGTCACGCTGAGTGGTGCACCGCCCACGCTGGGCGCCGTGTCGATCGCGGAAGGCGCCTACCGTTTCGCCGTGAGCCAGCGCAAGGCCGGCCGTGCGCCGGAACTCGAGCAGCCCGCCACGCTGGAATGGATCGGCCGCTTCATCGGCCGCATGCATGCCGTCGGTGCGCGCAAGCCGTTTGCACACCGCCGCAGCCTGACGGTGGCCGAGTTCGGTTGGGACTGCCGCGACTGGCTGCTGGCGCACGGCAACATCCCCTCGGAGGTGGAACCCGAGTGGCACGATGCCGTCAATGCGGCGCTGACCGAGGTACAGCGCGCTTTCGACCGCATCGGCGATCTGAACCCGATCCGCTTGCACGGCGATTGCCACGTCGGCAATGTGCTGTGGACCGATGCCGGCCCGCACTTCGTCGACCTGGACGACTGCCTGATGGGCCCGGCCATTCAGGACCTGTGGATGCTGCTGCCCGGTGACGAAGCCGCCGCCAAGCTGCAGCTGCGCTCATTGCTCGCCGGCTACGAGCAGTTCATGGATTTCGACGACCGCCAGCTCGCCCTGATCGAGCCCTTGCGCACGCTGCGCATCGTTCACCAGAGCGCCTGGCTGGCCAAGCGTTGGCGCGATCCGGCCTTCCCGCCGAGCTTTCCGTGGTTCGGCACCAGCGGCTACTGGCAGCAACTGGCGCAGCAACTCAGACAGCAAGTCGCCGCGCCGTGAAACCCGGCATCAGGCCGGCGTCAGCAGCCGGTTGACCCGCTTGACGTAGCCGGCCGGGTCTTCGAGTTGGCCGCCTTCGGCCAGCACCGCCTGATCGAACAGGATCTGCGCCATGTCGTCGAAGTGCGGGCTCTGCTCGAGAGAGCTGACCAGCGTGTGCTGGACATTGACTTCCAGCGTGGGCAATGACGACGGCAGGCCGGTCTGTCCCGACTGCTTCAGCAACCGTGCCAAGTGGCCGCTCATGTCGCCGTCTTCGACCACCAGACAGGCTGGCGAGTCGACCAGGCGCGTGGTCACACGAACATCCTTCGCGCGGTCCTTCAACGACGCCTTCAGCCGCTCGAGCACGGGCTTGAAGGCATCGGCGGCCTGCTCGGCCTGGCGCTTTTCTTCCTCGTCCTGCAGCGCGCCCAGATCGACCACACCCTTGGCCACGCTTTGCAGCGGCTTGCCTTCGACCTCGTGCAGGTGGCTCAGCATCCATTCGTCGACGCGGTCGGTCAGCAGCAGCACCTCGACGCCCTTCTTGCGGTAGATCTCCAACTGCGGGCTGCCCTTCGCGGCGGCCAGGCTGTCGGCGGTGACGTAGTAGATCGCTTCCTGGCCTTCTTTCATGCGGCCCAAGTAATCGGCAAACGACACGTCTTCGTCGGCATGCGTCGAGGCGAAGCGCAGCAGCTTCGAGAGCCGCTCGACGTTCGCATGGTCCTCGCCGACGCCCTCTTTCAGCAAGGGCCCGAAGTCGCGCCAGAAAGCCTTGTACTTGGCGCGCTCGGCCTCGTCCTCGCTGTTCGCCAGCGCCTCGAGCATGCTGATCACGCGCTTGGTCGAACCCTCACGGATCGCGCGCACGTCGCGGCTTTCCTGCAGCAACTCGCGGCTGACGTTCAACGGCAGGTCCGCGCTGTCGATCACGCCCTTGACGAAGCGCAGGTAGACCGGCATCAGCGCCTCGGCGTCGTCCATGATGAAGACGCGCTTGACGTACAGCTTCACGCCGCCGCGCTTGTCGCGGTTCCACAGATCGAACGGTGCCTTGGCAGGGATGTAGAGCAGCTGCGTGTAGTCGCTGCGGCCCTCGACCCGGTTGTGGGTGTAGGCCAGCGGCGCTTCGGTGTCGTAGCTGATCTGCTTGTAGAACTCGTTGTACTGTTCTTCGGTGATGTCGCTCTTGCTGCGCGTCCACAGCGCGGCGGCCTTGTTGACCGGCACCCATTCGTCGCGCGTGACCTGCTTGGCCGCCTCGGCGTCCCACTCTTCCTTGCGCATCAAGATCGGCAGCGACACGTGGTCGGAGTACTTGCTGATGATCGATTTCAGCTTCCAGCCGCTGAGGAATTCGTCTTCGCCGTCGCGCAGGTGCAGGATCACATCGGTGCCACGCTCGGCGCGTTCGATGGTCTCGATCTCGAAGTCGCCGGTGCCTTCCGAACTCCAGCGCACGCCCTCGCCGGGCTGGGTGCCGGCACGGCGCGATTCGACGGTGATGCGGTCGGCCACGATGAAGCCGCTGTAGAAGCCGACGCCGAACTGGCCGATCAGCTGCGCATCCTTCTTCTGATCGCCATCGAGCTTGGCCATGAATTCGCGGGTGCCGCTCTTGGCAATCGTGCCCAGGTTGGCCACCGCCTCGTCGGCGCTCAGGCCGATGCCGTTGTCGCGGATCGTCAGTGTCTTCGTCTCGGCATCGAAGCTGATGCGCACTTCAAGATTGGGCGCGTCTTCGTACAGCTCGGGCCGGTTCAGCGCCTCGAAGCGCAGCTTGTCGCAGGCGTCGGAGGCATTGGAAATCAGCTCACGCAGGAAGATTTCCTTGTTGGAATACAGCGAGTGGGTGACGAGGTGCAGGATCTGCTTGACTTCGGCCTGAAAGGAAAGTGTTTGTTTGGTCATGGTCGCTGAGGTGAGTGTTAGCTCAAGAGCGTGGATATGGGGTTGGGCCGCCGAGCTTCAAGGCCCAGCCCGGGGCACGACGAACAGCAATCCGTACCCGACCGCGGCCGCCGCCAGCAGAAAAGGCAGCGAATAACGGTGAAAGCTCAGCCAGGCGCGGGTGTCGGGCGCCATGCGCAAAGCGATCAGGTTCGCGAGCGATCCCACAGCGAGTCCGAAGCCGCCCACGTTCACCGCATACGCCATCACGCGCCAGTCCCGCGAGTATTCCGCCAGGGCAATGGTGGCGGGCACGTTGCTGACCAGCTGCGAAGCGGCCATGCCAGCCACATAGAGCTTGCGTGGTTCGGACAACCCCCAACTGCCGATGGCGCCACGCACCGCATCGAGCCCGGCGATCAGCCGCAGGTCGATGAACATCAGCACGAACACCAGCAGCAAGCCCCAATCGACACGCGCGAGCACCCGCGGGCGCAGCAGCAGCATCACCGACACGACGACCGCACAGCCGGCGGCGGCATGGCCGCGGTCGGTCAGCCACAAAAATGGCCCGTACAAAGCGAGTGCAACCCACAGCAGCGGGCGGTCCAGCGCAGGCGCGGCGTCTTGGGACGCGGCGTTCAACGGCGTGCGGCGAAACGCCAGCGCGGTGAGCGCCAGCATCAGCGCGAACAGCACCGCCACCAGGGGCGCCATGTGCAGGGTGAATTCGGCGAACGACACCTTCGACAGCTGCCACAGGAACAGGTTCTGCGGGTTGCCGATCGGCGTCAGGGCCGAGCCCGCATTCACCGCCAACGCCTCGAAGACGATCAACTTCGTGGTCGGCAATCGGGCGATGCGACACAGCCCCAGCGTCAGCGGCACGACAACGAAGAGCGCCACATCGTTGGTCAGCAGCGTGGACAGCAGCGCGGCAGCAGTGACCAGCCCCAAGGCAGCCATCCGCTCGGTGGACAGATGCGCCACCAGCCATCGACCCAGCCGAGCCAGCGCCCCGCTGGATTCAACGGCCTGCGTCAGCGCGAGCAGCCCCGTCAGCGCAGCGATCGTCGGCCAATCGACCAGCGAGGGATAGCTGGCGAGCTTGTCCGGCTGAGCCAGCGTCAGCGCCACCAGCGCGAGCAACAGCAGCCAGAAGAAGCGATCTCGCCTCAAGGCTGCCAGCGCAGCCCACCACGGCGTCGGCGATGGGGGGGCGGTCATGAGGAAAGCGTCGTCGGCACGGTGGGCGCATTCTCAGGCCAGGCGCTGAGTCTTGGCGAAGGAACCACCATCCCAATGGATGGTTATTGGATGGTGCTACAGTGGTTCACATGAACTCCTCCGTCGCCGCTCGCCCACCCGAGCCACGCGCCAAGACCCGCGCGCGCAAGCCCCAAAGCACCGTGCTGGCCAAGCCCAGCCGCATGGCGAAGGCCGCCGATTCGGAGAAGATCACCATCAACCTCGGGCACGTCGATCTGGGTCAGGTCGACTTGCTGGTCAGTGAAGGCTTCTACAGCAACCGCACCGATTTCATCCGCACCGCCATCCGCAACCAGCTGACGCAGCACAGCGATGCGCTCAAGCAAGTGGTGGCGCGCAAGATGCTGGTGCTGGGCTTGCAGCACATCAGCCGTCAGGACCTGCAAGCCCTGCAGCGCTCGCGGCAGAAGCTGACCCTGCGGGTCGTGGGCTTGGCATCGATCGCCGACGATGTGACCCCCGAGCTGGCGTTGGACACGATCGAGGCACTCGAGGTACTCGGTGCGCTGCACGCCAGCGCCGAAGTCAAGCGTGCGCTGGCCGGACGGCTGAAATGAGCGCGCTGGCGAGCCCTCTTCCTGATCGCACCGAATACTTCCTCACTGCCCACACGAAAGCCACCATGCCCGAAACCCTGCAGCATTGGATGACCGAGGTGACGCGGCTGACCCGCCTGGGCAAGCTGGCCGACGCCACGAAGGCCATCCAGCAAGCGCTGGGGCGCCCGTCGCCCCCAGGGCCTCAGGCCTCGGCCGACGCCGCCCACCGCGAGGTGATCGAGGGCTGCGTCAAGGAGCACATCAACGCCGAGATCGACACCGCACCGCTCGCGCGAACCCCGGTGCGCGCTGAGGGCTCGACGCTGACGGGCTCGCACACCGAGGCCGGATTGACCCGAGACTATCTGCTCTATCTTCCCCCCACGGGGTCGGACTCGCCCCCCGCCCCCCCGTTGCCGCTGGTCGTGATGCTGCATGGCTGCACGCAGGATCCGGCCGACTTCGCGCTCGGCACCGGCATGAGCGCCCTGGCGCGCGAGCAGGGCTTCGCGGTGCTGTACCCCGCGCAGGCCCAGGATGCCAACCCGCAGCGCTGCTGGAACTGGTTCAAGCACAACCACCAGCAGCGCGGTCACGGCGAGGCAGCGGTGCTGGCCGGGATGACGCGTGCCGTGATTGCGCAGCACGGACTCGATGCCCGCCGTGTCTACGTCGCCGGCCTGTCTGCCGGCGGTGCGATGGCCGCGATCCTCGGGCAAGCCTATCCCGACATTTACGCCGCGGTCGGCATTCACTCCGGTCTGGCGAGTGGTGCCGCGAGCGACCTGATGTCGGCCTTGTCGGCGATGAAAAACGGGCCCACGAAGCCCCCCTCTGCGCCGAGCGCGCCCCACCGTGGCGAACCAGGCGATGCCGCGATCAGTTCAGCCAACGCCCACACACCGCTGCCAACGATCGTGTTCCACGGTGATGGCGATGCCGTTGTCCACCCCGGCAACGGCACGCAGGCCATCGCGGTCGCGCTGGGCGAATCAATCGAAGCGGGCGCCATCTCCGACGTGGCCCCGGTGATGGAGCACGGCGTCTCAGTGCAGGGTCGCCGCTACACCCGCACGATCTACCGCGCAGCCGCCGGCCAGCCCGCACAGGCCGAGCACTGGGTCGTGCACGGCGGCGGGCACGCCTGGTCGGGCGGAAGCGCGCAAGGTTCCTACACCAACCCGAGCGGCCCCGATGCCACACGCGAGATGTGGCGCTTCTTCAGCCACCACACGCGATCGGCACCTTGAGCATGGGCCACTCGCCACCCCTCCTGCGTTGTGCACGACAGGCGGCACTGGTCCTGCTGCTGGGCTGGGCCACCTCAATGGGCGCGGCGCTTGCGCAAACAGCAGAGCGCTATCAGTCGGTACCGCCCAGCGCCGACGGGATCGGCAAGGCCTATCACGGGCGCGAAATCGCCCAGATGATGGGCGTCGACGGCGCCGCTTGGCTCGAGCGCACCGAGCGGCAAAAGGAAGAGCGTGCCGACCTGCTGATGGCCGAACTGGCGTTGAAGCCAGGCATGGCCGTGGCCGACGTCGGCGCCGGCACCGGCTATTACTCGCGGCGCTTGGCCTTGCAGGTCGGCCCCGAAGGCAAGGTCTTTGCGATCGAAGTGCAGCCCCAGATGCTGCGCGTGCTCGAGACGACCGCGAAGCGCCCTGGCTACGGCAACATCGTTCCGGTGCTGGGCACCGAGGATGACGTGAAGCTGCCTGAGGCATCGGTCGATCTGGCCATCATGGTCGACGTCTATCACGAGCTGGCGTATCCGCACGAGGTGCTGGCAAGCATCGTGCGCGCGGTACGGCCAGGGGGACGCGTGGTGTTCGTCGAGTACCGGGGCGAAGACTTCAGCGTTCCGATCAAGTCCTTGCACAAGATGACAGAGCAACAGATCCGGCTGGAAGCCGCCGATCAGTCGCTGGTCTGGGAGCGCACCGCGCGCAAGCTGCCTTGGCAGCACGTGGTGGTGTTCAAGCGGCCATGACGTCGGCTGAAGCGCGTCCTCCCATGCGTCTTTGATGACACCCATGTCCCACGTTCCCACACTGCCCGCCGCCCTGCCAGGCGATCGCATCGAGATGGACAGCGTCGCTGGCCGCTTGTCGTATTACGCCGCAGGTCCGGCCGATGGCACCGCATCCGATCCCGACAAGACGCCCCTGCTGCTGCTGCACAGCATCAATGCCTCGGGCTCGGCCTTTGAGGTGAAGCCGCTCTTTGAGCATTACCGCCGCCAGCGCCCGGTGTACGCACCCGATCTGCCGGGCTTTGGGTTTTCCGAGCGCACCGACCGCCCGTATCTGCCTCGCCTGATGACCGATGCGGTGCATGCGATGGCGGCCGAGATCCAGCGTGCACACGGCGATGGACCGATCGACGTGATCGGCGTCTCGCTGTCCAGCGAGTACGCCGCACGCGCCGCTCAGGAGGCCCCGGCTCGATTTCGCAGCGTCGCTTTGGTCAGCCCGACAGGCTTCAATCGTGGAGCGCCGTTCAATGGTCCCACAGGCACCAACCGCGGCATCGCCTAGCTGCGCCGGATCTTCTTCAACCCACGGTGGAGCGACGGGCTGTACCGCTGGCTGACCAAGCGCTCGGTGATCCGCTACTTCCTGAAGAAGACCTGGGGAAGCGCGCAGATCGATGAAGGGCTGCTGGACTACGACGTATTGACGACGCGCCAGCCTGGCGCCAAGTTCGCGCCGTACTGGTTCGTCAGCGCCTATCTGTTCAGCGCTGACATCACGCGCGTCTATCAGTCGCTGACGATGCCGGTGTGGATGGTTCACGGCGTGCGCGGCGACTTCGTCGACTACCGGCACAAGTCGGCCTATGCCGGGCGAACGAACTGGACGTTCGACGTCATGCCCACCGGAGCCTTGCCTTACTTCGAGCGCCTGGACGAATTCGTGTCCTTGTACGACGCCTTCCTGGCACGCCGATGAATCGCGGTCTGTCGCGGGGAGACCTGCTCGCTGCACTCACGGTGGTGATCATCTGGGGGCTGAATTTCGTCGTGATGAAGCGGGCGCTGTCCGCCGTCAGCCCGATGATGCTCGGCGCCCTGCGCTTCGCGATGGCCTCACTCCCGCTGTTGTGGATCGTTCCACGACCGAACACCTCCTGGCGCTTCATCGTGAGCTACGGCGTCTTGCAGGGGCTCGGGCAGTTCGGGCTGCTCTTCACCGCCCTGCACTTCGGCATGCCCTCGGGGCTGGCCTCGACGGTGCTGCAGGCGCAGGCACTGTTCACGCTGCTGCTGGCCGTGCCGGTGCTTGGGGAGAAAGCTCGCCTGCACCATGGCATGGGGTTGCTGATTGCTGCCGCGGGACTCGCGCTGATTGCGGCGAGCCACGGCAGCGGCCCGCGCGAGATGACGCTGCTGGGCTTCGGGCTGACCTTGGCGGCCGCCTTGTCATGGGCAGGCTCGAATCTGCTCGTGCGACTGATGGGACGCGGCACAGCGCCGATCGATCCTTTCCAGTTCATCGTCTGGAGCAGCGCGGTATCGGTACTGCCGTTCCTGGCGATGGCCGTGGCGCTCGATGGTGCAGCGGCGAGCTGGCAATCGGTGACGGCGATGGGTGTGCGCGAGTGGGCTGCTGTGGCCTACCTCGCGCTGCTGGCCACCCTGGTCGGGTACTCGTTGTGGATGCGGCTGCTGCAGCGTCATGCAGCCGGCCGCATCGCACCGTTTTCACTGCTGGTTCCCGTCGTCGGGCTGTGGGCGGGCTCGTTCTTCCTGTCGGAGCGCCTCAGCGCTGCGCAATGGTCCGGGGCGGGGCTGGTGCTGGCAGGGCTGCTGGTCAATCAGTTTGGCGGGGCCCTCAGGCCTGCATCGCGCGCTGGTTGCCACGCTCAGGCACCTGCCGGCCTTGTTGAGTGATCCACTCCTGCGCCCTGCACAACGCAAACATCAGTGCCTCGTCCGCAGATGACCACCGGTGACCACAGGCCAGGCTTTCATCCCGAAAGACCTCCTGGCCTCTGCGATGCTGCCGACTCGTGCGGTTGACGACCACCGCGCCGATGTAACCATCGCCACGCAGAACATCCAGCGCACCGGCGTAGATCAGGTAGTCGCCCTCGACTCGCTCTTCGAATTTCATCATTCGCCCTTCACCCGCTCGGCAGAACGGTGGGCGCGAATGATCCATTCGAGATCGACGCAAGAACATCCATCCGGCGATGGCCCCCATTCGGGGGTGCCGGCTGTTTGAAGAGGTCGAGCGGCGTCAAGCCGCAGCGACTTTCTTGGACAAGTGCGCCAGCGCTTCGTCGACCTGATCGACCAGCACCAGGCACAGATCGCCGGGCTCCAGGCGATCGAGGGCACGGTCGATGGCCACGAATTCGCCTCGGATGTCCTCGATGCGCCGCGTGCGCTTCGCGCCTTCGAGGCCTTCGCGCAGCAGACGGATCACCTCGCCATCGGCTCGCCCACGCTGGCAGGCGTCCTGGTACAGCAGCACGTCGTCGAAGGCGTTGCCCAGGATCTGCGTCTGCTCACGGATGTCCTCGTCGCGGCGGTCGCCCGCGCCGCTGATCACCACCGTGCGCCGCTGTGCCGGCAGCGCCTCCACGGCCGAGACCAGCGCGCGCATGGCGTCAGGGTTGTGACCGTAGTCGGCAATGACGGTGGCCCCGCGATAGTTCATCACGTTGAAACGGCCGGGCACGTTGTCGGCGTCACCCGAGAAGCTGGCCAGCCCACGTCGCACGACATCCCAGGCCAAACCCGCACCCCAGGCGGCGGCCATCGCGGCCATGACGTTCTCGACCTGGAAACGAATCGCGCCGTTGCGCGTCAGCGGCACATCGCGCAGCGCGACGCGTTCGCGCCAGGCGCCTTGCGACGCCACCAGCCACTCGCCTTCGACACAGACGGTGCGGTGTCCCTGTGCACGGTGCGTGACCATGACCGGGTGTTGGCGATCGACAGCAAAGAAGATCACCTCACCCGGGCAGTTGGCAGCCATGGCCACCACGTTCGGGTCGGTGGCGTTGAGCACGGCATACCCCGTCGGCGCCACGTTCTGCACGATCACCCGCTTCAGCACGGCCAAGTCTTCGACGGTGGTGATGTAGTTCAGGCCCAGGTGATCGCCGCTGCCGATGTTGGTGACCACCGCGACCTGGCAGCGGTCGAAACCCAGGCCCTCGCGCAGCACCCCACCGCGGGCGGTCTCGAACACGGCGGCATCGACATCGGGGTGCATCAGCACGTTGCGCGCACTCTTCGGGCCGCTGCAGTCGCCGCTGTCGATCTGCCTTCCCTCGACATACACGCCGTCGGTGTTGGTCATGCCCACCCGCAGGCCGCTGGTCGAGAACAGGTGGGCGATCAATCGGGCGGTGGTCGTCTTGCCATTCGTGCCCGTCACCGCCACCACTGGAATCCGGCCGTCGTCGCCATGCGGGTACAGGCTGGCGATCATGGCCTCACCGACGGGCCGGCCCTTGCCGTAGGACGGCGCCAGGTGCATGCGCAGGCCCGGCGCCGCGTTGACCTCGACCACACCACCGCCTTGCTCTTCCAGCGGGCGCAGCACGCTCTCGCACACCACATCGACGCCGCAGATGTGCAACCCGATGGTTTGGGCCGCGGTCACCGCGCGCGCGGCCAGTTCCGGATGCACGCTGTCGGTCACGTCGGTCGCGGTTCCGCCGGTGCTCAGGTTGGCGTTGTTGCGCAGCACGACGCGACGGCCCTTGGCGGGCACCGACTCCGGTGTCAACCCCTGCTCGCCCAGGCGAGCCACCGCGATGTCGTCGAAGCGGATCTTGGTCAGCGACGTCGAATGCCCATCGCTGCGCTTCGGATCGGCATTGACCTGATCCACCAGCTGCCGCACGGTGTGCTCGCCATCGCCCAGCACCTGCGGCGGATCACGCCTGGCCGCTGCCACCAGGCGGTCGCCGACCACCAGCAGTCGGTAATCGCTGCCCGGCAGGAAACGCTCGACCATCACCTCGCCGATTTCGGCGGCCACGCGATAGGCGATCTCCAGGTGTTCGCGGTTCACGATGTTGACGGTGACGCCCTTGCCCTGGTTGCCGTCCTGCGGTTTGACGACCACAGGCAGGCCGATTTCCAACGCCACCGCCCAGGCCTCTTCCACGCTTGAGACCGGCCGACCGTAGGGCACCGGAACGCCTGCGGCGAGCAGCAATGTCTTGGTCAGGTCCTTGTCCTGTGCAATGGATTCGGCCACAGCGCTGGTGGCGTCGACTTCCGCGGCCTGGATGCGGCGCTGGCGCGACCCCCAGCCGAACTGCACCAGACTGCCTTGCGTCAGCCGGCGCCAGGGTATGCCGCGTGCGGCCGCGGCATCGACGATGGCGCCAGTGCTGGGGCCCAGGCGCACGTCCTCGTAGGTGGCCTGCAGTTGCTTGATGGCTGCTTCCACGTCGAACGGCCGGTTGTGAACCGCTGCCTTGACCAGCGCCTGACCCAGCTCGAACGCCTGCCGACCGACGGCCTCCTCGCTGTATTCAACGACAACCTGGTAGATCCCGGGGTCGACGGTGGCTGACGTGCGGCTGAAGGTGACCGGGCAGCCGGCCTGCGCCTGCAAGGCCAGCGCGGCCGATTCGAGTACGTGGGCCAGCGACTTCGGTTGCTGCTGGCTGGATGCGTGCAAGGCGCCGATGGCCGGAAACAGCGCACGCACGCGGGATTCGAATCCGGCGATGTTTTCCAGCACGCATTCGGGCGCCGTGCAGGAGACCACCGCCTCGATGGCGGTGTGGCGCGTCCAGAGATTGGGGCCGCGGAGTGCGCGGACGCGGGTGACTTTCATCGAGAGCACTTTCTGCCCGACCCATCGGTCAGGCGCAAAACCACGTCAGACCGGGGCCAGCAAGGGTTCGGTGGATGGCGCCACCGGCAGCACGGCCGATGCATGGGGTGCCACCTCGGTCGTGGGCTGAACCGCAGCGATCACCCCGGTGGTCACGGCCACCGGGAACGTCTCGATGCCGGCTGCCATCAACTCGGGCGAGATGCCCAAGGCCCAGGCGCTGGCGATCGAGGCGAGCAGCACCTCGGTCGGATCGGCCGCGGGCAGCGTCGCATGGGGGGGCGCGGTGAACCGGCGACCAGCATGTTCGACGTTGGCACACACGGTTTCCACCGAGCCCGCGGCCAGCACGGCCCAACCGTCACGCAGGAAGACACCGCGTCCACCGGCAGTGCGGTGGCTCCCCAGCGCGGTGTTGTCACCGTCACGGGCGTAGAAGATCACTTCGCCGTCGCACAGCGAGGCCATGTCGGCAATCCGGGGGTCGGCCGCATTCAGCACCGCGACGCCGCTGGTCGTGACCACATCGACCTGGGTGCGCAGCACCTTGGTCAGTTGGTCGGAGCCAAAGACATCATGGGTGGCGAGCACCGCGGCGTCATGGGACGCCAGCGTCAGGTCGGTGACCACGCCGACATGGCAGCGGTCGTAGGCCAGCCCGTCATTCAGCACCGACGGCGCGCCGTTCTCGATCACCACGGCATCCACACTGCGGTTCATCAGCAGTCGGTGGCCGGCTTCCCAGCGCACACCGTCACTCCGGTCGATCTGGCGGCTGCCCAGGAACAAGCCATCGCGGCAGGCCAGGCCGACACGACGGCCACTCAGGTGCAGCAACCAGGCCACCAGTCGGGCCATGGTGTGCGTGCCCACCGATCCGGCGATGCCGACGATGTCGATGCGGCCGCTCTTGCCGTCGTCTTCGTCTTCGGGGAACAGATGGTCGACGATCGCGCGGCCGACGGGGCGCGGCGTGCCTTCTGCGGGCTTCAGGTGCATCAAAAGACCCGGCCCGGCGTTGACTTCCACCACCGCGCCGCCTTGCACGTGCAACGGTTTGGAGATGTCTTCTGCCACGACATCGATGCCGGCGATGTCGAGCCCGACCACGCGGGCTGCCAGGGCCACCTGGTGCGCGACTTCGGGATGAACTTCATCCGTGCAATCGATCGAGACGTTGCCATTGCGCTGGATCAGCACGCGCCGGCCGGCAGCGGGCACATCGCCCGGGGTCAGCCCCTGGCGCTGCAGATCGAGCACCACGGCCCCGTCCGTGGCGAGGTCGATGGGACTGAGCGGGTGGTCCTCGGTCGTGCCGCGGCGTGGATCGCAGTTGATCTGGGTCTCGATCAGCTCGCGCACGCTGGCGCGGCCATCTGCGGTGACGAAGGCCGACTCGCCGCGCGCCGCGGCCACCACCTTGCCCCCGACCACCAGCAGGCGGTGCTCATGGCCGCGGATGTAGCGCTCGACGATGACATCGCTTCCTTCAGGCTCGGCCACCGCATAGGCAGCCTCGACGTCTTCCTGGGTCATCAGGTCGAGGGTGACGCCACGGCCGTGGTTGCCGTCGGTCGGCTTGACCACGACGGGCAGGCCGATCTCCTGTGCCGCCTCCCAGGCAGCTGCCGCGCTGGACACCACCTCGCCCTCGGGCACCGGCACACCGCACGACTTCAACAATGTCTTGGTCAGGTCTTTGTCGCTGGCGATGCCTTCGGCAATGGCGCTGGTGTCCTCGGTCTCGGCCGTCCAGATGCGGCGTTGCCTTGCCCCATGGCCCAGTTGCACCAGATTGCCGGCGTTCAGCCGGATGTGCGGGATGCCCCGCTCGGTGGCGGCAGCGACGATGCTGGCCGTACTGGGGCCGAAGTAGCAATCGTCGATCTTCTCGCGCACTTGCTCCACGGCAGCGCTCAGATCGAAAGGCACATCGTTGATCGCGGACATCACCAGGCGATGACCAGCCGCCAGGGCCGTGCGGGCCACATGCTCGTCGCGCGCTCGGAACACCATGCGATAGACACCGCGCTGCGAGGTGCTGCGGGTCTGGCCGAAGCCTGTGGGCATGCCGGCCAGGTTCAACAACTCGATCACCACATGCTCGAGAACATGGCCGGCCCAGGTGCCCGATTGCAGCCGCTCGAGGAAGCCACCGCGTTCACCCACACCGCAGTGGTGTTCGACCAGTGCCGGCAGCAACGCGACCAGGCGCTCGTTGAAACCCGGCAGCAGGTGGCTCGGGTGGTCTTCCAGTTCGCCCAGATCCAGCCAGGTCTCCAGCGCGGGGCGGTAGGTCCAGATGTTCGGGCCGCGCAGGTAGGTGATGCGAAGCAGGCGTATGTCGTCGAATTTCTTCATGTTTCAGGGAAGGTGTTCTCAAGGCGGGCCGCTCGGCGAGAATCGCGGGCTCCGTTCGATGGTCATGTCATCTGTCCAGTCGGCGGCGCAATCTCCACATGCAGCATTCCCACTCCCGTCAAGCCCCAGCGCCAGGATTGCCCGTCGCCGTGAACTCGGACGCTGTGCCGCTCCGGTCCGACGAGAACGCGCTCGCGTCGCTGCTGGTTGACTTGACGCCGCAACTGCAGTTTTCCGGGGGCCAGCTGGTGCTTACCGAGCACCGGCTGCTCTCGCGGCAGCAGGCACCAGGCACAGACGCAGCGGCATGGGTGTCCTGGCGGCTGGATGAACCGGCCGCCAGACGGCTGCACCTGAGACACAGCGACCACGGCGGCGTCGGCACCCTGGCGCTCCATGACGACCACGGCCGGCTGGCCATCTGGCGCTTCACCTTGGCCCAAAACGTCTACGCCCTGCGACTGGCGACGCTGTTTGAAATGCAGCAGACCCGCCGTTCGGAGGCCAGCGCGCCAGCCAGCGTGGATTCCAGCGCCGCAGAGCTCGGGCTGTGTCCGTCATGCAAAGCACCGCTGCCGCCCGACAGCGAGGACTGCCCGGTATGCAGCCGAGAGGTGCAGGCGGTGCCTTCGACCTGGGTGTTGCTGCGACTGTGGCGCTTCGCCCGCCCGTACCGCAAGCCGCTGGCGGCCGGGTTCGCCCTGACGCTGGCGTCCACCGCCGCCACATTGGTGCCGCCGTATCTTGCGATCCCGCTGATGGACGACATCCTGATCCCGTTCCAGAACGGGCAGCAAATCGATCCGATGCATGTCGCGCTGTACCTGGGCGGGCTGCTGCTGGCGGCGCTGCTGGCCTGGGGGCTGGGCTGGGCACGGACCTATCTGCTGGCACTGGTCAGCGAACGCATCGGCGCCGACCTGCGCACCGCGACCTTCGAGCACCTGCTGCAGCTGTCGCTGGACTACTTCGGCGGCAAGCGCACCGGCGACCTCATGGCCCGCATCGGCAGTGAAACTGACCGCATTTGCGTCTTTCTGTCGCTACATGCACTCGATTTCGCCACCGACGTGCTGATGATCCTGATGACCGCGGTCATCCTTTTCTCGATCAACCCCTGGCTGGCGGTGGTCACGCTGCTGCCGCTGCCCTTCATCGGCTGGATGATCCACACGGTGCGCGACCGCTTGCGCACCGGCTTCGAGAAGATCGACCGCGTCTGGTCCGAAGTGACCAATGTGCTGGCCGACACCATTCCCGGCATCCGCGTGGTCAAGGCGTTCGCGCAGGAAGGCCGCGAGGCCCAGCGCTTCAGGGCGGCCAACCAGAGCAACCTGCAGGTCAACGACCGGCTGAACAAGACCTGGTCGCTGTTCACGCCCACGGTGTCGCTGCTGACCGAGATCGGCCTGCTGGTGGTGTGGGCCTTCGGCATCTGGCAGGTGTCCAGGCACGAGATCACGGTGGGCGTCCTGACGGCCTTCATCGCGTACATCGGCCGCTTCTACGGCCGGCTCGATTCGATGAGCCGCATCGTGTCAGTGACGCAAAAGGCCGCGGCGGGCGCCAAGCGCATCTTCGACATCCTCGACCATGTGTCGAACGTGCCGGAGCCGGCAACGCCGCTGAAACTGACCCAGCCGCAGGGTCGCATCGAGCTGGCAGACATCGGTTTTCGCTACGGCAACCGCTCGGTGATCCGCGGACTGCGGCTCGACATCCAGCCGGGCGAGATGATCGGCCTGGTCGGTCACAGCGGCTCGGGCAAGAGCACCCTGGTCAACCTGATCTGCCGCTTCTACGACGTGACGGACGGCGCCATCAAGGTCGACGGCATCGACATCCGCCGCTACGGCGTGGCCGACTACCGGCGCCACATCGGCCTGGTGCTGCAGGAGCCGTTCCTGTTCTTTGGCACGATCGCCGAGAACATCGCCTACGGCCGCCCCGACGCCAGCCGGGCGGACATCGTCGCCGCCGCGCGCGCCGCGCACGCGCACGAATTCATCCTGCGGCTGCCGCAGGGCTACGACTCGCTGGTGGGTGAGCGCGGACAGGGTCTGTCAGGCGGCGAGCGCCAGCGCATCAGCATTGCGCGTGCGCTGTTGATCGATCCTCGCATCCTGATCCTCGACGAGGCGACCTCGTCGGTGGACACCGAAACCGAGAAGGAAATCCAGAAGGCGCTCGACAACCTGGTGCAAGGTCGCACAACGATCGCCATCGCGCATCGGCTGTCCACCTTGCGCAAGGCCGATCGGCTGGTCGTGATGGACCGGGGTCAGATCGTCGAGGTCGGCCCCCACGATGAGCTGATGGCGCAGCGCGGCGCCTACTGGCGTCTGCACGAAGCGCAAGCACGCCAGGCCGCAGCCGATGACTGGGTGGCGCACAGTGGCACCGCAGAGCCACCGGCGTCGGCAGCCGCCGCCGGGAGCTCCAGCCACAGCGAGCGGCCCGCATGAACGCAGCGTCCTTCCACCTGGAGCGTGATGCCCATGGGCAACTGCTGCTGACCACGGCCGACGGGGTGCGCCATGGGGGGGTGGTGCCGGTTCGGGCGTTTCCGATCGCGGCCCCAAGCGAGGGTCTGTCGCTGGTCGATGCAGATGGCCGCGAAGTCGTCTGGATCGAAGCCCTCGACGACCTGCCGGCGCCACTGCGCACCTTGATTGAAGAGGAACTGCTCAGCCGCGAACTCACACCGGTCATCCGCCGGATCGTCTCGGTGTCGACGTTCTCGACCCCCAGCATCTGGCAGGTGGAGACCGACCGCGGCAATACCAGCTTCGTGTTGAAAGGCGAGGAGGACATCAGGCGCCTGCACGAGGGCGCACTGTGGATCACCGACAGCCACGGCATCCAGTTCATCGTCCGCGATCGCCGTGTCCTGGATCGGCGCTCCCGTCGCTTGTTGGAACGATTCCTCTGACGTGCACGCTGGGGGCGCGTGCTTGAGCCATCCCCCGGCTCAGGAGCTGCCTTCGATCCAGTCGCCCGTGTCCGGAAGGTCCTGTTCGAAATCGGGGCCGCGATCGAGCAGGGCATCGAACGACAAGGCATCGAGGGCCGGCGCGCACAGCCCGCCCTGGTACTGCGTGCAACCGGTCTTCAGCATGAACAGCCGCTGCGCTTCGGTCTCGACGCCTTCGGCCACCATGTCGAGGTGCAGCGCCTTGCCCAGGTTGACGATGGCATTGACGATGCCCACATCGACCTCGTCCTCGGGCAGCCCTTGGATGAAGCTGCGGTCGATCTTGAGCCGACTGATCGGGAAGCGTTTCAGGTAGGCCAAGCTGGAATAGCCGGTGCCGAAGTCGTCGATCGCCAGCTTCACGCCCAGCTCGGCCAGCGCCTGCAAGCGGTGCAACGCTTCTTGAGCGTCCTGGACCAGGATCGATTCCGTCAGTTCCAGCTCCAGCCACTGGGGCTCCAGCTCCGCCTCGGCCAGCGCCCGGGCGACGCTGTCGACGAAATCAGCCTGCTGAAACTGCAACGCAGAGACGTTGATGGACATCAGCAGTTGGCGCCCTTGGGCGCGCCACAGGGCGGCCTGCTGCACAGCCTGCTGGAGCACCCAGTCGCCTATGGCCACGATGAAGCCACTGCGCTCGGCCACCGAAATGAACTCCGTGGGCGACACGTCGCCGAGCTCGGGGTCGCGCCAGCGGATCAGCGCCTCGGCGCCGACGATCTCGCCGCTCTTCAGATCGACCTGCGGCTGGTAATGCAACCGGAAGCGGCCGGCCGCCAGCGCCTGGCGCATCGACTGGTCGAGCTTCGTTCGGGTGCGCAGGGTGACCACGGTCGCACCAGCCCGCTGGTGGTGCAGGCGGAAGCCCGCGCCACCGGCCGCCTTCATGTCGGCCATCGCCGCATCAGCCGCCTGCAACAGCTCTTCGGGGGTGCTGCCGTCTCCGGGATACAGCGCAATCCCGATGCTGGCCGTCACCGTCAGGCTCACGCCGTCAACGATGAATGGCGGTTGCAGTGCCTCGATGACACGCCGGGCCGCTCCTTCCGCACGCTGCATGTCGGCCTGGTGCAGCAGCATCAGGAACTCGTCATCGCCGAGGCGGCAGACGGTGTCGACCTGCCGCGTCGTGCTGGTCAACCGCTTGGCGACTTCGACCAGCAGACGATCGCCAGCAGCTGGGCCCAGTGCATCGTTGATCGGCTTGAATCGATCGAGGTTCAGGTGCAGCAAGGCGAACGCGATGCCTTCACGCTGCGCCAGTGCCAGCGCGTAATCGATGCGATCGGCCACCAGCTGGCGGCTGGGCAGGCCGGTCAGCGCGTCGTTGCTGGACGATGGCGTCGCTCGCTGTTGTTCAACCTGGCTCTCGGTCACATCGCGAAAGGCATAGACGCGACCGATGGTCTGGCCTCGGTTGCGCTGCGCCAACGTGCGGCGTTCAAACACCTTGCCGTTGCGCAGCATCAGCACGTCTGAGCCTTCCAGCGACGGCGATTCGGCCAGGCTCTGCAAGCGCTTGCTGTAAGTCACCGGGTCAGCCACCCGCCGCAGCATCCAGGCCGCCACAGCAGCGTCATCACGGTCGGCCAGCAAGGCCTCGGGCAGTTCCCACAGCGCGGCAAAGCGCGGATTGAAGTTGACGATCCGTCCGCCCAGGTCGAGGACCAGGATCCCGTCGGTCGTCGAATCGAGCGTGGCACGCAGCTCCGACAGACGCTCCTCGAGTTCAGCCTGCGCGCGCAACTCCGGACCACGGTCACGCATCACGACCAGGTAAACACCGTGTCGCGAATCACCCAGCGCCCCGGGGTCGATGCGGGTGACACGCCGCAGCACCGGTATCAGCTTGCCATCTGCGCCACTGAGCACGGTCTGCACGTCGGCAGCCTCCATCACACCGCTGCGTGCCGCCTCCCAGAACGCCACGTCCTGCGGCGTCGCGGCCAGAGCGAGGGCATCGGTACGGCACAGCGACGACACGTCGATGCCCAGCAGCGCGGCAGCCTGGGCATTGGCCGCCAGCACGCGCAGGGTTTGCGGCTCGACCAGCCACGCAGCGTCGAGCAGGCCGTCAATCAGCGGCGACATCGCGATCGACGCCGCGCTGCCGCCCTCACCCACAGAGACGCCTGGCGCCGGAGATGCGGCAGCGCCCCTGCGTTTGGCGGGCGTCGTCCCCCCTGCGCCTGCGCCACCTTGGATCGCATAGGGCGTGCGCTTGGCCGTCACCGCACGTCCTCTGGGGCCGGGGTAGGGGTCAGGCGGGCGAGCAGCAACGGCTTGAGCGATGGCTGAGCGTGGTTTCGCGGAAAAGGGGTGGATTGCATGACTGCTGCCGTCAAACCTGCCGATCAAGCATGGCGTGGTCGAAACATCGGCACCGTGACCGGAAAATTGAACTGCGACCCCCGGTGGCCAGCACCGGCAACCGAGATGCCGCTGTCAACACGCCCAGCAGAAACCGCGGAAAACAACTGCCCGAGGCTACCAGCGCAGCGTCACATTCGGAAACCACTTTTACCAGCAGAGCGGAGTTCAACCCGCCTCCGCCTGCAAACGGAACTCATCCTTGAGCTTGCCGATGACCACCGACACATCGATTGGCTTGGTCCAGTAGTCATCGAATCCCGCCGCCACCGCTTGCTGGATCTGCTGCGGCAAGGCGTCGGCACTCAGTGCGATGCAGCGCAGGTGCTTCGTGTGCTCCTGGGCACGCAAGCGCTCGAGCACCTGGAAACCCGACAGTCCCGGCAGATTCAGGTCGAGGAGCACCAACGACAGCTCGTGCGCATCCGCCAGCTGCAGTCCCTCGGTCCCGTTGGTGGCGGTAAGCAACCGCCAGTTCGGCTGGGACCGGAAAATCTGCTCCATCAGGATGGTGTTGACCTCGTCGTCCTCCACGTAGAGCACCACCTGCTCCACGCCACCGTCCCACAGCGACGGGAACTCCGGCGGCGTCTGCACGTCCTGCGCCGGCTTGGCCTTGCCGGCCTTGGCCAGTGGCAGCGAAACCGCAAATCGCGAGCCCTTGCCTGGGCGAGACAGCACATCGATCTTGCCGCCCATGGCACGGACGAGCTTGCGGGTGATCGCCAGTCCGAGCCCGCTGCCGTGGGCGTCGGTACGCTCGGCGCCCAGGCGATTGAAGGGCTCGAAGAGCTTGCCGAGTTGCTCCTCGGTCATGCCGATGCCGGTGTCATCGACGGTCAGCACCCCTTGTTCCTTCGCCTCGAAGCGCACCCTCACCCGGCCTCTCGGTCGGTTGTATTTGATGGCATTCGACAGCAGGTTCGCCAGCACCTGCTCCAGCGCATCGGCATCGGCGCGGACCGCTGGCGCATCCGGCGCGATCTGCACCATCAGCTCGATGCCGCGCTGCTGGGCCAGCGGCATCATCTCGTCCGCGCAACGCTCAACCAGCCTCCGCACATCGACCGGCCGATGCCGCAGGCGCAGACGTCCCTGCTCGATGCGCGAAACCTCCAGCAGCTGGTCGATCAGCGACAACAGCCGTGAGCCAGAGTGCCTGAGCACCTCCAGGCGCTGGGCTTGTACGGGCGGCAGCGGTGCTTCGCTGTCCAACGCCATCAGCTGAGCGAAGCCTAGGATGCCGTTCAGGGGGGTTCGCAATTCGTGACTGACGCGCGACATGAATTCACTCTTGCTGCGGCTGGCCTTCTCTGCATCGAGCTTGTCGCGTTTCAGCGCGTCGATCGATTGCCGCTGGGTGACGTCTGTGCAGGTGCCGACCAGGCGCTGCTCTCCGTCCACGGCCTGCAGGACGAATTCCAGCGTTCGCTGGCCATGCGGTGCGCCCACATCGACAGCCAGCGACAGGCGCATGCGGTCTTCCGCCAGCACGGTCGGCAGCCACAAGGCACGCGCCGCAGCGCGGTCGGCCTCGACCACCAGCGCCATCCAGGCCTCCACCTCGACCATGTGCGGCGCCTCGGCCAGACCGTGGTGCCGACACGCAATGGCATCGAGCTGCAAGGTTCCTCCCGCGACATCGAACTCCACCACCCCGATGTCGGCGGCTGCGGTGGCCAGCTGCCAGCGCTCGTAGCGCTGCTGCAGATCGGCATCGAGGGTTGACGGCGACGTTTGCGGTCGCAGAAGTACGTTCCAGTAAACACCGCCATCGGGCGCCGGATCGGCCAGTGCGCTGGCGTCGAATCGGCTCCAGGGTCCATGGCGACGACGCAGGCGCACGGACTCGTGGATCGGCTGGGCCGAGGCAAGCACCGGATTCCAGTCACGCTCGATGCGCCGCAGGTCCTCTGCATGCACACAGTCCACCAGAGCACGGGCATCGGTGCGCAGCACCGACATCGAGATGCCACACAGTCGGATGAAGGCGCTGCAAGCGTAAGGTACCGCCCAATGCCCCGCCTCGGAGCGGTGCAGCCGCACCACCAGCGATGGCAGTTTGTCCAGCAACGACTGCAGTTCCGCCACCGGATCGCGGTCGCCACGGCGACGCATCTCGCGGATCGCACTGTCGCGCCGATCCGCGATCGCGGACAGCGACGAGTGCGGACGAGGGTATCGAGCCGTTGGTTGCATCATCAAATCGGAGGTGCGGGCGCCTTTTCGCGGCGCGCCTTGGCGCTGTTTCAACGGCTGGGCAGGGGGACCTATTTGTAACAGTTTCGAGGCTCAAAGTGCCGGCCCAGGCACCCCGCATTCAGGGGTTGAAACGCGCTGAAATGCACTGAGCGTGCGCATTTGTGCATCCGAAGCGCACGCCGGCACGTAACAGATGTTTTTTTCGCGCGTTCGCGGCATGATCCGGTCGAACGTCGCTTGCCGGAGTTGCCATGAATACCGTCCCGATTCGTCGTCGCACCTTGTTCGCATGTGGCCTGGGCCTCGGCTTGAGCGCCGTCATGGGTGCGGCTCGTGCCGAGGAGGTGCCGGCAGCAGTGGCCGTCAAGGCCCGTGCGGTGGTGCAAGCGCAACTGGACGCATTTGCTGCAGACGACGCCCGGCGGGCTTTCTTGCTGGCCTCGCCCGGTGCGCGCAGGCACCTGGGATCGCCGGACAACTTCATCAACCTGGTGCGAAAGCGCTATGCGGTGGTGTATCGCCCTGCCTCGGTGGCGTTCTTGAAGCCGCAGCTGATCGACGGCGTGGTGGTGCTGGGCGTGCAGATGACCGACACGCAAGGGGCCGCATGGCTGGCCACCTACACGCTGGAGCGTCAACCCGATGGCCTGTTCCTGATCGAAGGCTGCGAACTGGCCGAGAACGAGGGGCGTTACACCTGAGCGGCCGGGACTCCAACGCAGGCACCACGTCCCATGCCAGCGCTGCATCAGCTCGGCGCCCATGCATTGCTGGCGGCTTATCGCAACCGGTCGCTGAGTCCTGTCGACGTGTTGAGGGATGTGCTCGCGCACATCACGGCATGTGAGCCGCTTCTGAATGCAACATACGCCGTCGATGCCGCCCGCGCCATGGACGCCGCGCAGGCGTCCGAGGGCCGATGGCAGCGCGGCGAACCCGCCGGGCTGCTCGATGGCGTGCCAGCCCTGCTGAAGGAGAACATCGCCACCCTGGGCGTCCCGATTCCGCTGGGTTGTGCCGCCACCGAGCTGCGAGCCGCGCCAGCTGATGCACCGCCTGCAGCCCGTTTGCGCGAAGCTGGCGCGGTGATCCTGGGCAAGACGACGATGCCCGACCTGGGCATGCTGTCGTCAGGGCTGTCCAGCTTCCACCCACTGACCCGCAACCCGTGGAATTTGGAGCGTACGCCCGGCGGCAGCAGTGCCGGGGCGGCAGCGGCGGCCGCGGCGGGCTATGGCCCGTTGCAGGTGGGCACCGACATCGGCGGGTCCATCCGGCTGCCCGCTGGCTGGTGCGGTGTCTTCGGTCTCAAGCCCAGCCATGGCCGCGTCCCGATCGGAGCGCCCTACCCCGCGCGGGTGGCCGGCCCCATCACCCGCAGCGTTCATGATGCAGCGCTGATGATGGCCGTGCTGAGTCGACCCGACTGGCGCGACCACATGAGCCTGCCGCCTGAACGCATCGATTGGATGTCGCTCGGCCGCGATTTGCGCGGCCTGCGCATCGGACTGATGCTGGATGCCGGTTGGGGCCTGCCGCCGCAGGAGGAGGTCACGGCTGCGATCACAGCGGCCGCCCGCGCCTTCGAAGATGCAGGCGCGATCGTCGAGCCGCTGGCACCGTTCGTCGATCGCGAAATGGCAGATGGCATCGACCGCTTCTGGCGCACCCGCGCCTGGGTCGACCTGGCGGCGTTCGATGCACAACAGCGGTGCCGCGTGCTGCCCTTCATCGTCGCGTGGGCCGAGGGCGGGGCGACGCTCAGCGGGGTCGACCTCATGCGCCACTATCACCAGACGCTGGCGATGCGCGCGGCGACGGTGACCGCCTGCCAGCCCTTCGACTTCGTGCTGTCGCCCGTCGCACCGATGCCTGCCTTCGCCGCCGAGTTGCCCTGCCCGACCAACGACCCCGCGCGGCCGTTCGAGCACATCGCGTTCACCGTGCCTTTCAACATGAGCGAGCAGCCTGCGGCCAGCATCAACGCGGGGTACACCGCGGAAGGCCTGCCCATCGGCCTGCAGATCGCAGGCCGTCGCTTCGACGACCTCGGCGTGCTGCAGATGGCCTGGGCCTGGGAGCAGATGCGCCCAGCGCAGCGACCCTGGCCGATGTCATCGCCCTGACGGCAGGGCCGAGCACGGTCGGGCACGCCGATTGCCATCCAAGGCCACGCGGCGTAACGAACTGAATAGCCCTGTTTCATGCGCTTGAAATCAAGCGTCGCTAGCCTCAACTCTGAGATCCGGGCGAAAGATCGGCAGCCACTGTGACGCGCTTCACAGACTCACGGGCTACCGACTCGTCACCACTTGCGAAGCGTGGCCCGGGCGTGCAACCTCGCTTCCGACGGCAAGGAGTTTTCGGCCATGAGCGAACTGCACAGAACCTTGCAGCAACTGACGCTGGTGCAGCACCTGCTGGGCCTCGTGTTCCTGCTGAGCTATGGCACGGCACTGGGCTCGATGCTCGGTCCCGCGGGGCGACTGCGCGCATTCGCGCTGGCGCTGCTGGCCGCAGCGGGGTTCGCGGTGCTGACCCATCCTTGGGAACAAGGCGTGCTGCTGGTGGTGTGTGCGATCGGCGGGATCGGCCTGTTCATCGCCGTCGCCTGGGCGTTCAGTGCAATCGCCACATCGGATCGCTGGGTGTCGGGCAGTCAAGCGCCGATGCGCAGCGGCAGCCCGTCGCCAGAGCTGCGTGACGCCGCCACGCGGGCCGTGGCCAGGGCTGCACCCACGGTGAAGCGCCGTCGGCACCATCGGACAACCTGAGGCTTACATCCCGTTGCCATCGCAGGCGAATCAGACCTGCGGGCCTCGGTCTGACTGCCGATAAGACAGGCGAAGCGCCCCCGCACGGCGGGACGCGCTCGCACCGGGCCAGGAAAGATGGGCATGATTTGGATCAAGACCGACATCGGCCGCGCCGAGATCAGCATGCGGAAGCTGGTGCCCGAGCGGGCGCGGCGCACCTTGCTGCTGCTGATCGACGGGCGTCGCTCACAGGAGCTGCTGCTCAACAGCGTGGCAGGCGTCACCGCAGCCGACTTTGATCTGTTGGCACGGCTGTGCCTGATCAGCCCTGCGGAGGCGGCCCCCGCGCCGAGCCCTGGCTGGAGCAGCGCATCGGCATCGGCATCGGCATCGGCATCGGCAACGACTGCGGCGGCAGCAGCAGGTCGGCCGCGCAGCGAGCTGGATGTGCTGATCGACGAGCGCCCCTCGCCCAGCTATGCGCAGCTCACGGCGCGGCTGACGCACCTGATCTCAAGCGAGCTTGGCCTGCGCGGATTCCGCTTGACGCTGGCGGTGGAAAAGGCCGCCGACGTCGCCGAACTGCTGCCCGTCGCCGATCGCGTGGTGGCTGAGATCGCGCAGCGCAAGGGCGCAGCAGCAGCGGCGAAGGCACGGCAACTGATCTTCAGTGAGTGAGGGTCGCTCACAGCAGGCCAGGATCAACGATCCATCCGTTGATAGACATCGCGGTCTGTCGCGACTCAACATCTCGCCCCTGAACGGCCAGCCACCTCGGGCCAGATCACACGACTGAAGCCCATGACCGCGTTCCTGCTGCGTTGCCTCGCTCCAGGGCTGCTCTTGTTGCCGGGACTGTGCGGCACGGCGGCAGCCGCGGCCGACGATTTCCTGGCGCCAGAGCAGGCGTTTCGCTTCGAAGCGCGAGCGATTCGCCTTCGCCGCCACCCCCACCCAGGTGAAGCTCGGACAAGCAGCGATTCCACCCGGCCCAATCAAGTTCGACGAGACATTCGGCAAGAAGCTCGAAGCCCACCGCGGTCGCGCCGTGATCCGACTGCCGGTTGAATCAGCAGCCACGAGTCTGGTTCTGACCATGAGCAGCCAAGGCTGCGCCGATGCCGGCCTGTGCTACGCCCCGATGCAGAGCAAGGCGACGTTGTCACTGGCCCATCCGGCCATCAAGGCGGGCCCGCAGTGACGGTCGGCGTCTGGGACGACCAGCGCAGCTCCGGCAATTCCTTGAACACCCGCCGCGTGCCGGCATTCCACTGCTCGCGAATCGCGCTGAAGTGCGCATCGCCCGCCTCGAAGCGATGCCGAAGGTTCGCGCGCAGGCTGTCTCGCTCGTAACACAGCAAGTCGATCGGCATGCCCACCGACAGGTTGCTGCGCAGCGTCGAATCGAACGAGATCAGCAGGCACTTGATGCCATCGGCGAGGTTGGTGGTCGGCGTGATGACGCGGTCGATGATGGGCTTGCCGTACTTGGCCTCGCCGGTCTGCAGAAACGGCGTTTCGGTCCCTGCCTCGATGAAGTTGCCTTCGGCATAGATGCGAAACAACTGCATCGGCCGACTCTTGATCTGTCCACCGAGGATGAACGACGCATTGAACGGGGTATCGCCCATGTGCGGTGTGTCTCGCCGATCGATGTGACGCATGGCGTCGGCCACGCGGTTGGCGACTTCGAACATCGTCGGCGCGTTGAATAGGTGCTCGACACCTGCTTCGATGCGCTGGCGCAGCACGCTGATCACGGCCTGTGTGCCGGCCAGGCCACCCGAACTGAGCATCACGAGCACCCGCTCGTCCGCACGCTCGAACACCGTCATCTTGCAGAAGGTGGCGTAGTTGTCGACCCCGGCATGGGTGCGCGAATCGGAGGCGAAGATCAGCCCCTCTTCCAGCTTGACCGCGACGCAATAGGTCATGCGGGCTCCACAGTCACCGCGCTCACAGCGCCTCGTTGGTCGTCACTTCGAAGCGGGTCAGTGCATTCGGGCCGAAGGTCATCGTGATGGGCACGTCGCCTGCATCGCGGCCTCGCGCCATCACCACCCGGCCGATGCGCGGTGTGTTGTGGCGTGCGTCGAAGGTGTGCCAGGTACCGCCCAGGTACACCTCGAACCAGGCGCTGAAATCCATCGGGTATCGCACGGGCGGGATGCCGATGTCACCGAGGTAGCCCGTCGCATAGCGCGCCGGGATGTTCATGCAGCGACACAAGGTGACGGCCAGGTGCGCGAAGTCGCGACAGACGCCCGTCTGCTCGTGAAAGCCTTGCAGCGCACTGCGGTTGGCGCGTGCCTGGCTGTAGTCGAAGCGGATGTGCTGGTTCACGAAATCGCAGACGGCTTGCACCCGGCCCCAGCCCATCGGGCTGCCACCGAACTGAGTCCAGGCAAAACCCAGTAGATCGCTGTCGACCTCGCAGTAGCGGCTGGGCAGCAAGAATTGCAGCACCTCTGTCGGCAATTCTTCCGGTGCATGCTGGTAAGCGTCGACGTGCACCGCATCGGGCAGACCCGTGTCGTAGACGGTGGCCTGATTGGTCAATCGAACGGTCGACACGTGAGGCGGCACCTGGATGCGCCCGCAACGGTTGCCAAACCCGTCGAAATAGTCGGTCGAGACCAGACCGGGTTGCAGATACAGGTTCTCGGGCCCCTGCAGATCAGGCTCGCGGCTGGGGTGCACTCGCAGCAGGTAGATCAGTGCTGTCGGGGCCGTCAGCGTGAGTTCGATGTCGTAGCCGATGCGGATGAACATGGGGGTTCCAGTGGTTGCACATGTTGCAACGCAACATTCGTGCGCGCTGCCGACGAACTGCCGACAACCATGTTCCTGCAGCGCTGCTGCCGACATCGCGGAGAAGAATGCCTGGTCCGCGCCGCTGCGGCTGTAGGACGGCACCGATCGTTCATTGCGGCAGCCTCCGATGCCCGGCGCACCCTGCTGCGGCCCACACTGGCTCCACACTTTTCGAGGAGCCTTCCATGTCCAAGTCACACACCGAGTCCCACAGCGCGTCCAACAGCGCGGCCCCGCACTTGAATCAGCAAGGCGTCGTCACGCAGGCGTACGGCACCATCGTCAAGCTGCCGAATGGTCTGTCCGAATCGGTCTGCACCAAGAGCGTCGCGCTGCTGAACCAGACGCTGGCGGACACGATGACCTTGCGCGACCTCTACAAGAAGCACCATTGGCAGGTGGTCGGTCCGACCTTCGACCAGTTGCATCTGCTGTTCGACAAGCACTACGAGGCACAGGCCGAACTGGTCGATCTGGTGGCCGAGCGCATCCAGGTGCTGGGCGGCGTGACACTGGCGATGGCAGCCGACGTGGCTGAAATCACGCGCATCCCGCGACCACCGCGCGGCCGCGAACCTGCGCTGGTGCAGTTGTCACGGTTGGCCGAAGCGCACGAGATGATCATCATCGCCGCGCGCAAGAACGCCGAGATCGTGGCCGACGCGGGTGACTCCGGCACCAACGACCTGCTCGTCAGCAACGTCTTGCGCACCAACGAGCTGCAGGCCTGGTTCCTCACAGAGCACCTGGTGGCAGCGACGCCAGTCGCTGCCTGATGCACAGCGCACAGCGTTCGTCTGCAATCGCAGAGGACGCCGCAGACCCGTGCCTTGCTGCTGGCCGGTCTGGGTGCGGTGGGCTTCATGGCCAAACGCCGTCGGAACTGATGCTCCCGACAGGGCCGGGACACACCCGGAAACAACTTGCCGGGATCGCTGAGTCATCGACGGTCTCCAATCGCCGTTTTATTACCAAGAACCAATTCAAGGACTGACGATGATCCCCTCTACTTCCGCTGTTTCCACTGCCGCCCCGTCGACCACAGGCCTTCCACGTGCCGTGTGGATCGGCTTCGGGGCCCTCGGCCTGGTAACGGCCGCGCTGGCCGGGGCGCTGGTCATGAAATCGATCCCGCCGACCGATTCATCCGACAGTGCGACGCCTGCCTCGGTCTCGTCGATGACCGAGGTACCACCGGCAGCGCCCCCCATCAAGCACAAGGCCGCACCGAGGCCTGCGACATCGAGCGGGACCAGCGTCGACGCACCGTGGCACGCGCCCGGTGGAACGACCCGCACTGTGGTCTGCGCGAGCTGCGGCGTGGTGGAGTCGGTCCAGGCGGTGCAGCAGAAGGGCCAGGGCAGCGGCGTGGGTGTGGTTGCCGGCGGGGTCGCTGGAGGCCTGCTGGGCAACCAGATCGGTGGCGGCAAAGGCAAGACGGCGATGACGGTGCTGGGCGCCATTGGCGGCGGCTTCGCGGGTAACGAGGTCGAGAAGCGGGTGCGAACCGAAACGGTCTACGACGTCACGGTGCGCATGGACGATGGCAGCACCCGATCGTTCCGCCGCGCCCAGGCGATGGCCGTGGGTGCAGCGGTCGTCGTCGATGGCGACACGCTGCGTCTGTCGGACAGCAGCACCCAGCGCGATGGGCCGAACACGATGCGCACCTCGTCCCCGGCGGGCGGCAACACCTGACGCGCTGACAGTGGCCCCGGGGCGACGCCGGGGCTGGCGAGGCCGGTTCGGTCAGGCCCCGAGCAGTTCGCCGATGGGCTTGAGATCGTCGACGCGGTCACAGACCGTCTTGACCATCATCAGCATTGGTGTGCCCAGCAGCAGCCCCCAAATGCCCCACAGCCAGCCGAACGCCAGAACGCCGACGAACACCGCCACCGCGTTCATCTGGCAGGTGCGACTGGTCAGCCACGGCGTGATCAGATGACCCGACACGGTGTGGATCAGCAGCGACACGCCAGTCACCAGTAAGGCCATGTCGACACTGCCGAACTGCACGAAGCCAACCATCGCCGAGGCCGCGGTGATGACGAGCGAGCCGATGTACGGCACGAAATTCAGCACGCAGGCCGCCACGCCCCACACCGCCGCGTGCTGGACCCCCATCGCCAAGAACGCCAGCCACGTCGCCAGACCGACCCCCAGGCTGACGATCACCTGCACCAGCAGGTAGCGCTGGACCTGGTCGTTGATCTCGTCGAGCGCCTGCACGGTGATCTTGCGCCGCGCGAAGGTGGGGCCGACGATCTTCACCAGCTTGCGGCGGAAGGTGTTGCCCGAGGCCATCAGGAAGAAGCTGATGAACAGCACCATCATCGCCTGCCCAAGCGATGCGGCCAGGCTCAGCGTGCCCGTCCAGAGGTAGTCCTTGATGTCGAACTGCGGCCGTTCGACGCGCACCCGGGTGACGCCGCGCGAGGCGGTCGTTGAAGTGAGTCCGCCTTCCTGTGCGGCCTGTTCCAACTGGGCCGCGGCCTTCTGCATCTTGTCCATCGCCGATTCCGAGGCCCCGCGACTGCCCCGTACGGTTTGACGAATCTTCTGCGCCACCTCGGGCAGCGACTCGATCAGCGCGGTGGCATCGTCGCTCAGCGAATACACCGTCGAGCCGATGCCACCCACGATGGACAGCAACAGCAACCCCGCAGCGGCCGCACGTGGCAACCGCGCGCGTTCGAGTCGATCGACCAGCGGGCTGAGTGCATAGCTGACCGTCACCCCCAGCATCAGCGGGATCAGCACCACGCTGGCCCACTGCAGCGTGTACAGCACCGCCAAGCCGGCCAGCACCGCAAGCGACATGCTGCGCACATCGACCGGCATGTGCAGCAGCACACGTTCGCGCTCGGGCTCGGGCGCGGCGATCGGTTCAGACTCAGGCGCGATCGCCGCAGCCAGTTCGCGCAAGCTGCCCAGCGAGGTCGCGGTATCCGGGGTGGCAGGGGTGTCGTTCATGCGGCAGGGTACCGCAGGTGGCTGGCGCACCCTGCAACGCCGTTAACCTCCTGGGTTTGACCACACGGTGCGCCGTCGCCCTCAGGAGCTTTTCGCATGAACCCCACCCTCCACCGCGTTGCCCGCTGGGCGCGCTCGCTGGTCTTGATCACCGCAGCCGCCACGCTTGCCGTCGCCGCCCACGCGCAGCAGGTGCTGCGCGTCACCGCGATCCCCGACGAGGCACCGACCGAACTGGCGCGCAAGTTCGCACCGCTCGGCGCTTACCTCGAAGCCAAGCTGGGCGTGAAGGTCGAGTGGACGCCGGTGACCGACTACGCGGCGGCCGTCGAGGCCCTGGTCAACAAGAAGGTCGATCTGGCCTGGTTCGGCGGCTTCACGTTCGTGCAGGCCAGCGTGCGCTCGGAGGGCAAGGTGATTCCGTTGGTGCAGCGCGAGGAAGACGAGAAGTTCCGTTCCGTCTTCATCACCGACGCGAACAGCGGCATCAACAAGCTCGAAGACCTCAAGGGCAAGACGCTCAGCTTCGGCTCGGCCTCGAGCACCTCGGGCCACCTGATGCCGCGCAGCTTCCTGCTGGCCGCGAAGATCAACCCCGATGTGGACCTCAAGCGCATCAGCTTCTCCGGCGCGCACGACGCGACGATCGCTGCTGTGGCCAGCGGCAAGGTCGATGCCGGCGCGTTGAACATCTCGGTGTGGGACAAGTTCGTCGCCGACAAGAAGGTCGACCCGGCGGTGGTCAAGGTCTTCTACACGACGCCACCGTACTACGACTACAACTGGACGGTGCATGCCGACATGCCGGCCGATCTGCGCAACAAACTGCAGCAGGCCTTCCTGGCGCTGGACGCCAGCACACCGCAGGGCAAGGAGATCCTCGGCCTGCAACGCGCGACGCGATTCATCCCGACCAAGGCCGAGAACTACAGCGGCATCCGCGCCGCGGCCGAGAACGCTGGCCTGCTGAAGTGACAGCTCCATCCGCCGCGAGGGATGCGGCCGATCTCAGCGACGCCAGCGACCTGGTCGTCTCGCTTCGCGATCTGCGCGCGGCCGCCGCACCTGGGGCGACGGCGGAGGCGCTGCGCGGGCTGTCTCTGCAGATTCGGCGCGGCGAACAGCTCGCGCTGATCGGCTCGTCGGGCGCCGGCAAGACCAGCCTGCTGCAGGCGCTGGCCTGCGCCGTGCCGCCGCTGTCGGGCCAGCTGACGCTGTTCGGCGCGGACCCATGGACGCTGTCGACCGGCGCACGGCAACGGCTGCGCGGCCGGCTGTTCCTCGCACCGCAGGTGCCGCCGCTGCCCCCGCGGCAGCGCGTGGTCACCGCGGTACTGGCCGGGCGGTTGCCAGCGCAGTCGCTGTGGGCCAGCCTGCGCACGCTGTGGCACCCTCGCGAAGCAGCGCTGGCACAAGCCGCGCTGGCCACACTGGACCTGGGCGACAAGCTGTGGGAGCGCGTCGATCGGCTCTCCGGCGGTGAACGCCAGCGCGTCGGGCTGGCGCGCGCGCTGGTCGCCGATGCCGCGCTCTGGCTGATCGACGAGCCGTTGTCGGCGCTCGATCCGGTGCGTGCCGAGCAGGTGATCGACAGCCTGACGGCCGCCGCGCACCGCACCGATCGCACATTGGTGTGCACGCTGCACCAGGTCGAGGTGGCGCGGCGTCGCTTCCCGCGCATCGTCGCGCTGCGCGATGGCGTGATCGTCTACGACGGTGCGGCCTCGGCGTTCACCGATGCGCAGATCAGTGCGCTGTACGGCACATCGGGGCTGGCCGACGCACCGGCGATCGATGCCAGCAACGACGACGACCACGCCCCTCGGCCCCCGCATGTGGCCCCGGTGGCCATCATCTGCCGCTGAGATCGATGCCAGCGTGACACCCTCTTCAAACCTGCGCCAGAGCGCGTCGACGGCCGCTGCGAATGCCATGGCCGATGCCGCGCTGGCTCGCAGCGACCCCGCACGCGCCGTCCGCTGGGCCACGGTGCTGCTGCTCGCCGCGCTGCTGTGGCCGCTGGTGGTGCTGACCGAATTCAAGCCCTGGGTGCTGCTGGATGCGCGCAGCCTGCGCTCGACCGGGCATTTCCTGGTCAGCTTCGTGCCGCCGCGGATGGACGCCGAGTTCCTCGGGCTGCTGTTGCACGAAACCTGGCGCACCGTCGCCATCGCCACGACGGGCATGACATTGGCATGGCTGATCGCGGTGCCGCTGGCGCTGGGTTCCACTGCGCGGCTGTCGGTCAGCGCGCTGGCTCAACCGATGGGCCTGCTGCCGCTCGCGGTGCGCACGCTGCTGCGCTGGACGATGGTGGTGCTGCGCTCGGTGCCCGAGTTGGTCTGGGCGCTGCTGTTCGTGCGCGTGGTCGGCCTGGGCCCGACGGCCGGGGTGCTGGCGATCGGCATCGCCTACGGCGGCATGCTGGGCAAGGTTTACGCCGAAATTCTCGAAAGCAGCGACCCGGCCCCGACGCAGGCGCTGCTGCGCAACGGCGGCGGCCGGCTGCAGGCGCTGCTGTTCGGCACGTTGCCGCAGTGCGCGGCCGAGCTGGTCAGCTACACCCTCTACCGCTGGGAATGCGCAATCCGCGCGTCGGTGGTGCTGGGCTTCGTCGGCGCGGGCGGCCTGGGCCAGCTGCTCGACAGCGCAGCGAAGATGTTCTCCGGCGGTGAGGTCAGCAGCATCCTGCTGGTGTTCATCGCGCTGGTCGCGTTGTCGGACCGCATCAGCGCGGTGTTGAGAAAGGCGATGGCATGACCGCATCGGCCCACGCGCCGCCTCCCGCCCGCCGCGCCGCGCGCTGGGTCGCTTTGGGCATCGCCGCATTGGTGGTGGCCAGCTTCGCAACGCTCGATCTAAAGACAAGCGACTTTCTGTCTGCCGAGGCACGGCAGGCGATGGCCCGATTCGCTGGCAGCTTCTTCCCGCCGGAGACGGCACCGGCCTTCTTGCGCCGCGTGCTCGATGGCACGCTGGAAACCCTGGCGATGTCCTTGCTCGGCACGCTGCTCGCTGCGCTCGGCGGCCTGGTCCTGTCGCTGGGCGCCAGCGCGCGCGGGCACGACGATCGGCCCGGCCTCGCCGCACCACTGCTGCGCGGCGCAGCGCGCATCGCCTTGAACGTGCTGCGCTCGGTGCCCGAGCTGGTGTGGGCGGTGCTGCTGCTGATCGCCGCCGGGCTGGGACCGTTCTCGGGCACGTTGGCGCTGGCGGCTCACACCAGCGGCGTACTCGGTCGGCTGTTCGCCGAGAGCATCGAGAACGCACCGCCAGAGCCGGCGTTCGCACTGCGCGTGCGCGGCGTCGGGCCGCTGCGGGTGTTCCTGTGGGCGACGCTGCCGCAGATCTGGCCCCAGGTCGTCTCTTACACGCTGTACCGCTGGGAGAACAACATCCGCGCTGCCGCGGTGCTGGGCGTGGTCGGTGCGGGCGGACTGGGACAGATGCTGTCGTATCACCTCGGGCTGTTCCAGATGCACGAGAGCTGCACCGTGCTGCTGGCGATGATGTCGCTGGTGGCGGTGGTCGATGCGATGTCGTACGCTGCGCGGCGATGGCTGAACCGCTGACCATGACCACACCCGATTCCCACCCGGTGCTGCAGGCCCTGCTGGAGCGCCATTCGACCGGCCCCAAGCACCTGGTCGAGCCCGGCCCGAGCGACGCCGAACTGCACACACTCACCGAGGCCGCCTTGCGCGCGCCCGACCACGCTGCGCTGGTTCCATTTCGTTTCAGTGCCGTGCGCGGCGAGGCCAGAGCCCGCCTGGCCACCCTGTTCGAGCAGGCCGCGCGCGCGGGCGGCAAGGATGCGGCCGGCGCCGCGCTCGACCGCGAGCGTGCCTTGAAGGCACCGGTCACGCTGGCGGTGATCGCCCGACTCGATCTGGGTCACCCTCAGGTGCCTGCGCATGAGCAATGGGCCTGCGTCGGCGGCGCGGTGGCGTACCTGCTGCTGGCGGCCAAGGCGATGGGTTACGGCGCCAAGATGCTGAGCGGGGCGAAAGCGCGCTCGCCGCTGCTGACATCGGCGTTCTGCGATGCCGGGGAGACGCTGGTCGGCTGGATCGCCATCGGCACGCCTGCTCTGGACGGCCGCGCCAAGCACGACAAGCCACCGACCAGCGAGGTGTTGACCTTCTGGTCCTGAGCAGTGCCCCGATCAGGGCGCCGTCGCCGAGCGGGTCAGGGTCGATTGCAGATACGACAACAGCTGGTCTTCGGGGTAGGGCTTGCTGAGCAGCACGCTGACGCCCGCTTCAAGCGCGCCAGCGCGGTGCTTCTCGTCATCGGCGGTGATCATCACGATCGGGATGTGCGCGGTGCGCGGGTTGCTGCGGACCTGACGCGTCAGCTCGAAGCCATCCATGCCCGGCATTTCGACGTCGGTGATCAGCACGTCGGGCAGGTCGATTTCGATCTGCCGCGCCGCATCGAGGCCATCTTCGGCCAGTGACACCCGGTACAGGTGCTTGGACAGCAGACGGCTGGTCTTGATGCGCACCACCTTCGAGTCGTCGGCAATCATCACCAGGCATTGCTCCGGCGTACGCGCGGCCGCCGGGGCGGGCTCCGCCGGTGGAGGCGGCGACAGCTCGGGCTCGAAGGTGAACTCGAAAGTGACCGGTTCGGCGGGGCTTGCATCGGCGGCATGCAGGGCCTGCTGCCGCGCAGCGTCGTCCTGAGCTTGCCGCTCGGACTCGATCAGCGCGGCCTGCTGCGCGGCCAGTTGCTCCGCCAGCTCCTGGGCAGCGCGCTCTTGGGCCGCTCGTTCGGCCTGGACTTGCGCCTCGGCTGCCGCAGCACGCGCCGCAGCGGCATCGGCCGCCGCGCGTTCGATGTCGGCTGCGACCCGCTGGCGCTCGGCTTCAGCCTGGGCTTCGGCGTCTGCTTGCTGCTGCGCGGCGAGGCGCGCTTCCCATTCGGCAGCCTCTCGGGCCAATGCCTCCAGCGCAGCTTGTTCGTCGATCTCAGAGGCCGCGGGCTCAAGGGCGGCCGATTCGAGCGGCGGAGGTGCCGCCACCACCTCGGCAGCCGCCTGTTCGGCAACGATGCGCTCGCGTTCTTCGTCGGCCAGTTGCTGCGCGACCAGGCGCGCTTCCCCACTCGGCGGCTTCGCGGTCGGCTTCGGCACGAGCGGCCTGCTCGGCCGCCTCGCGCTCGGCGCGCAGCCGGGCATCGTCGCCGAACGAGGACCGTGCCGGATTCAGCTCATGGACATCGCTGACGGTGTCGAGCACGGATGCGCTGCGCGAGAGCGGCGCGGAGGCGCGAGCGGCACCCCGTTCAACGCGCTCGGGTCGGGCCACGGGTCGCCGCGCGCGCCGCCGGAGCAGCTGCAAGACCAGCAGCAGCACCACCAGTGCTGCACCAGCGCCCCACAACAGGTAATCGTTCATCGTCGCACGGACCCCCATCCGTCAGTGAACCAGCGGTAAGACGAGCGTAATGGCCCGGCCACGCCGCGATGTATCACGATGTTTCTATTTGCAGCGCAAATGAAAGGGAATGTGCGGAATTGCCGACTGCCGTCGTGCACTGCAGCGCTCGCGCGACGACTGGCTACGATCGCAACCTTTGCAACGCAGGCTCGTCATGGTCGTTTATCAACCGAAGGGTCTGATCGAAACGCTGTTGGCAGCCCTGCTGCGCAGCTCGCTGAGGTGGCTGCTGAAGCCGGCGTTCTCGCCCGGCGTGTCGATCGGCCTCCAGCGCCGCTGGCTGAACGTGTTGTCACGCAGCACCCTCGTGCCGCGGGGCGTGTCGGTCCAACCCGGCACGGTGGGCGGTGTGCGAGGTGAATGGCTGCGCTCGATGCGGGCACCGAATTCGCCACCGGGCGTGTTGCTCTACCTGCACGGTGGGGCGTTCTGCGTCGGGTCGCCGGCGACCCACCGCGCCTTGACAGCTCGGCTGGCGCTCGTCACCGGGATGCCCGTCTTTGCGCCCGATTACCGGCTGGCGCCCGAGCACCGCCATCCGGCCGCGCTCGATGACGCGCTGGCGGCCTTTCGCGGCCTCCACACCGAAGACGCAGGCCGCCCGATCGTGGTGGCCGGCGATTCAGCCGGCGGAGGCCTGGCCCTGTCCACCGCGCTGGCGCTGCGTGACAGCGGCTCGCCACGGCCGGCAGCGCTGGTGCTGCTGTCGCCCTGGGTCGATCTGGCGATGCGCGATGCACCCGCCACCGAGCCCCCCGGCGAAGCGATGCTCAGCGTTGCCTGGGCCGCTGCCTGTGCCACGCACTACCTGGGCGATCCCGCCCTGGCCAATACGGCCCCGGTGTCGCCGCTGTTCGCCGATCTGCACGGGCTGCCTCCCACGCTGATCCAGGCCGGCACCGACGAACTGCTGCATGACCAGGCGCTGCAGCTGGAAGCCGCACTGCAGGCCGCGGGCGTCGAAACACGCTGCGAGATCACCGCCCGGCGATGGCATGTGTTCCAGACCCACGGCGGCGTGCTGCGCAGCGCCGACGAGGCGATCGAGCGCATCGCCCGCTTCGTGATGCCGCCGCTGGCCGCCGCTCGTCCGGCGCCGACGGCGATCGACCACGAGGTCGTGATCCTCGGCGCAGGCATGTCGGGGCTGTGCGCCGGCACCAAGCTCAAGCGCGCGGGCACCCATGACTTCGTGATCCTGGAAAAGCAAGCTGGCCTCGGCGGCACCTGGTGGGACAACACCTACCCCGGTGCGCACGTCGATGTGCCGGCACCGGCCTATTCGTTTTCCTTCGCACCCAACCCCGACTGGAGCCGGCGCTTCCCCGGCGCCCCCGAGATCCAGGCCTACATGCAGCGAGTCGCGGCGCGCTTCGGGCTGCTGGCGCACCTGCGCCTGGGCACGCAGGTCACCGAGGCCTCTTTCGACGAGGCCACCGGCCGATGGCAGATACGCACCAACCGGGGCGATGTGCTGCGCGCTCGCTTCTTCATGTGCAGCTCCGGCCCGCTGAGCCGGCCGCGCTGGCCCGACATCCCGGGCCTGGAGGCGTTTCGAGGCCGGCGCCTGCACTCGGCGCGCTGGGACCACAGCGCGCTGCTCCGAGGCCAGCGGGTGGCGGTGATCGGCACCGGCTCGACCGCCTCTCAGCTGGTGCCACCGGTCGCCGAGCAGGCGCGGCAGCTGCACCTGTTCCAGCGCACCGCGAACTGGGTCATGCCTCGCATGGACCGCCGCTACACCGTGCTCGATCGCGCGCTGGCCCACCTGCCGCCGTATGCGGCCATGGTGCGCTGGAACTGGGCGCAGGTGCTCGAATGGGGGCGCCGCGGCTTCGAGGACGGCACGCTGGCGCGTCGCGGGTTGCTGGCCACCGCCGCCGCACACCGAAAGCGGCAGGTCCGCGACGAGGCCTTGCGCGAGCGGCTGACACCCCGCTACCCGCTGGGCTGCAAACGCATCATCTACTCGAACGATTTCTACCCGGCCCTGTGCCGGCCGAATGTCGAGCTGGTGACCGAGGGCATCGAGCGCCTCACCGCGCACGGCATCGTCACCACCGATGGGCGCGAGCGGCCGATCGACGTGCTGGTCTGCGCCACTGGTTTCGACGTCGCGCATTCGCTGTCGGCCACCCGCATCGCGGGCGTGCAAGGCCGCCTGCTCGCCGACACCTGGACCGACGGCCCCGAGGCGTACCACGGCATCACGGTGTCGGGCTTCCCGAACCTGTTCCTGATGCTGGGCCCGAACACGGCCACCGGCCACACTTCCACGCTGCTGTACATCGAGCCCGAGGTCGATCACGCGATCGCCTGCATGCGCGCGGTGCGCGACGGTGGCCACCGCTGGATCGACGTGCGACCCAAAGCGATGCGCGAGCACAACCGCCACCTGCAAGAACGCCTGGGCAGCTCGGTGTGGAGCCAGTGCCGCAGCTGGTACCGCCACGACAACGGCCGGGTGTTCGCGCTGTTTCCTGGCTACACCCGCGAGTACGTCGATGCGGTGCGTCGCCCCGATTTCTCGGCCTACGCCTTCGATGCGGCCCACTCGCCGATCGAGCCCGCTCCGAAAGCTCTCGCTTGAAACCTCGCCTGAAGCGTCACGCCTGGATGGCCGGCGCCGCGTTGCTGGTGCTGCTGGTGGCCTTCTGGTTGTGGACGCCAGACCAAGACCTGCCCACGCTGGAGGCCCGTTACCTGGCGGCACCGGGCGACCTCGTCGAGCTCGATGGCCTGCGGCTGCACCTGCGCGACAGCGGCCCGAAGGCGGCCCCCGCGGTGATCATGGTCCACGGCTTCGGCGGCAGCCTGCACAGCTGGGAGCCGTGGGCGCAGGCCTTGTCGGGCGACCACCGCGTGATCCGCTTCGATCTGCCGGGTTGCGGCCTCACCGCGCCCGACCCGAGCGGCAATTACACCGATGCACGCAGCATGCAGCTGCTGATCGCGCTGATGGACCAGTTGGGCATCGCCCGCGCCAGCATCGTCGGCCACTCGATCGGCGGGCGCATCGCCTGGACCTTCGCCGCCACGCACCCCGAGCGGGTCGACAAGCTGGTGCTGGTCGCGCCCGATGGATTCGCGAGCCCGGGCTTCGCATACGGCCAGGCGCCCGAGGTGCCGGTGAGCGCCGAGCTGATGCGCTATGTGCTGCCCAAGCCGCTGCTGCGCATGAGCCTCGAGCCCGCTTATGGGAATGCCGCCTTCCTGAGCGACGACCTCACCACGCGCTACCACGACCTGATGCTGGCACCTGGCAGCCGCGATGCGCTGCTCGCACGCATGCGGCAAACCACCCTGGTCGACCCGATCCCGCTGCTGCAACGCATTCAGGCGCCCACCCTGCTGGTGTGGGGCGAGGCCGACGCGATGATTCCGTTCGCCAACTCAGCCGACTACCTGAAGGCGATACCGCACGCCACGCGGGTGTCGCTGCCCGGCGTGGGTCACTTGCCGCAGGAGGAGGCGGCCGAGCAGTCCATCGCCGCGGTGCAGGACTTTCTGAAGTGACCGGTCGCCGGCTCGACCATCCGCCGTACTGGCCGGAAAAGACCGGGCCACGGCCTGGTGTATCGGCCGGCCCATCGGCAGGGGCCGACGCGTGCAGGCAACATCCGGTCGATGACCCATCGACAGCCTGACGTCGGCGCGGCGGCCCTGGAATTCACGTCGCCTTCTTTGCAAAACCAGATTCCGCCCGAGATGGTCGGCGAGCTGCGCTCGGACCACGCTGGCGAAAGCGGCGCGGTCTGGATCTACCGCGGCGTGCTCGCCGTCGCCCGCGATCGCGGCGTGTGCGACTTCGCGCGCCGCCACGGCGCCACCGAGCAGCACCATCTCGATCTCATCGAACAATGGTTGCCCGCTGCACAGCGCAGCCGGCTGCTGGTGCCCTGGCGCGCGGCGGGATTCCTGACCGGCGCGCTGCCCGCGCTGTTCGGTCCGCGCGCGGTGTACGCGACGATCGCTGCGGTGGAAACGTTCGTCGACCACCACTACCAGCAGCAGATCGACCGCCTCACTGATCGTCCGGAACACGCGGCCTTGCGCTCACTGCTTCGGGAGTGTCAGGCCGATGAGTGCGACCACCGCGACGAAGCCCTGTCGCAGGCCACCAAGCCGCCCGGCCTCTTGCTGCGGGCGTGGTGCGCGGTGGTCGGATCAGGTTCTGCCGGCGCAGTGCACATCGCCCGACGTTTCTGAGCGTCAGGGCGGCCCGGGTTCACTGCATGAACCAGCCGTGGCTGACCACGAGCGACTGACCCGTCAGCGCGTTGGAGTTGAAGCCCGCGAACAGCAGCGCGACATCGGCCACATCCTGCACGGTGGTGAATTCACCATCGACCGTCTCTTTGAGCATCACCTTCTTGATCACGTCGTCTTCGCTGATGCCCAGTGCAGCCGCCTGCTCGGGGATCTGCTTGTCGACCAGCGGCGTGCGCACGAAACCCGGGCAGATCACATTGGCGCGGATGCCGTGCTTGCCGCCTTCCTTGGCGACCGTCTTGCACAGGCCGATCAGGCCGTGCTTCGCGGTGACGTAGGCCGACTTCAGCAGCGACGCCTCCTTCGAGTGCACCGAGCCCATGTAGATGATGCTGCCGCCCTTGCCCGAAGCCTTCATGTGCGGCACGCAGGCCTTGGTGGTCAGGAAGGCGCCATCGAGGTGGATCGCCAGCATCTTCTTCCAGTCGGCAAACGGGAAATCCTCGACCGGGTGGACGATCTGGATGCCGGCATTGCTGACCAGCACATCGACGCCACCGTAAGCGGCCACCACCGCGGCCACGGCCGCGTTGACCTGGTCTTCGCTGGTCACGTCCATCGCGACCGCCATCGCGGTGCCACCGGCCTTCGTGATCTCGTCAGCCGTGGCCTGCGCCGCCGCGAGGTTCATGTCGGCGATGGCGACCTTGCCGCCCTCCTTGGCGTACACAACGGCGATTTCCTTGCCGATGCCGCTGGCGGCGCCGGTGACGATGCAGACTTTGTCCTGGAGCTTCATGGGTTGCTTTCGATGGGAAAAGAAGGATTCATGGCCGAGGCGGCGGAGATTCAAGTGGAAAACGGGCTGTCCGAGGTGAGGTCGAACACATGCACGCCATGGGCGTTGCGCTCACGCTGAAGCCAGCGCGGGTCATGCAAGGTGTGCGCCATGTCGGCACGGCCGGCATCCCAGTGTTCGTGCATCGACAGCCGCGAGAACTCGTAGTCCTTGGACTGGCTTTCGTAGTGCTTGCTGCGGTAGATCAGGTGCACCACATCGACCGCGCGCTCGCAGCGCACGCGTGACAACGCGCGCACATCGGGATCGTCGCGCAGCGCCGGTGGCAGCTTCGCGATCAGCCGTTGGGCCGCCTGCGCGATCAGCTGGCGATCCATTTCGTTGGTGGTGTTGAGTCGGGTGCGGCTGGAAAACCGGATGTCCTTCTCGCGCTCGGTCACTTCGCCCAGGTTCGTGGGCAGTGCACCACGCGCGGCGAACAGGTCGACCTGGAACACCACGCGGTGGCGTTGGCCGGGCTGGTCGAGCACGTACTGCAACGGGGTGTTCGACACCAGGCCGCCGTCCCAGTAGTGCTCGCCATCGATCTCGACCGGTGCAAAACCCGGCGGCAACGCACCACTGGCCATGATGTGCCGCACATCGAGAGGCTGCTTGGCCGAATCGAAGTACTCGAAATTGCCGGTGCGCACATTGACCGCACCCACCGACAGCCGGACGGCACCCGAGTTGATGCGCTCGAAATCCACCAGCCGTTCCAGGGTTTCTGCCAGCGGCGAGGTGTCGTAGTAGCTGATCGCTTCGAGCGTGCCGGCCGGCTGAAACGGTGCCGGCGGAAAGCGGGGCTTGAAAAACCCCGGCACGCCGAACAGCATGACCTGCGAAGCATGGGATTCGTTCAAGGCCTCGCGGGCGGTGGTGCTGGCGCCAATCAGGGGCGTCGGCAGCGCCGAGCTGACGAGTTCCCAGAACTCGCGCAATCGGTCCACCCGATGGGCGGCCGGGTTGCCTGCGATCAATGCCGCGTTGATCGCGCCGATCGAGATGCCAGCAACCCAGGTCGGCTCGCAGTAAACCTTGGCGAGCGACTCGAACACGCCTGCCTGGTACGCCCCCAGCGCCCCACCGCCCTGCAGAACCAGGATTGCCTCTTCGTCATCCTTGGCGAGCCCAGGATCGGAGGCCCGCAGGGTTCGACGACGCAATGCGGAGGCAGCGGGCTTCTTCATGCAGCGCATTCTGAGCCGTTTTGATGACGGGCTCGTGGGAAGACCCTGACCCGCGGCGCTGGCACGAGCCCTTAATGTTTCCGATCCAGGCGCCGATACATCGACAAAATACGCAAGCCCGAATTCTGTCTTCATCGCCCCTCGCCCGGACGATGCTTTCGTGGTGCCATTGGGATTCGAACGCATGCCTACCGACAACGGCTCCACCATCCTCATCGTCGACGACGACCCGGACAACCTGTTCGTCCTCAATGAATTGCTGTGCCCCCAGTACCGGGTGCTGGCAGCCATTTCCGGCGAAACCGGCCTGCGGGTGGCGCTGGGCACGCCGCGTCCCGACCTCATCTTGCTCGACGTGATGATGCCGGGGCTGGATGGCTATGCGGTGCTGGCCCGGCTGCGCGCCCACCCTGTCACGCGCGAGATTCCAGTGGTTTTCCTGACCGCGCTGGGCGACCCGTCGGACGAAGAACGCGGCTTCAGCCACGGTGCCAGCGACTACATCACCAAGCCGCTGAAGCCGGCGGTGGTGCTGGCGCGGGTGCGCTGTCAGCTCGAAGCCAAGCTGGCCCGCGAATGGCTGAACGATCGCAATGCCGCGCTCGAGGCCGAAGTCGCGCGCCGCATGGCAGAAAACGATCTGACGCAACGGGTCACGATCCGCGCGCTGGCCCACCTGGCCGAGGCACGCGACCCGGAAACCGGCAACCACATCCTGCGCACCCAAAGCTACATGAAGCGGCTGGCGACCGATCTACGCGGCCACCCGCGCTTTGCCGGACTCATCAACGACCGCTACATCGAGCTGCTGACCATGTCGGCTCCGTTGCACGACATCGGCAAGGTGGGCATCCCCGACCACATCCTGCTCAAGCCCGGCAAATTGACGGCCGACGAGTGGGTGGTGATGAAGACCCATGCGCAGTGCGGCAGCAATGCGATCGAGCAGGCCGAGCGGGATGTCGACGCGCCGCTGGAGTTTCTGACCCTCGCCAAGGAAATTGCCCACTGGCACCACGAGAAGTGGGATGGCAGCGGTTATCCCGACGGCCTCGCCGGCGAGGCGATCCCGCTTGCAGCGCGCCTGATGGCCGTGGCCGATGTGTTCGATGCGCTGATCTCCAAGCGGGTTTACAAGGAAGCCATGACCACGGCCGAGGCCGGCCGCCTGCTCAAGGAAGGCCGAGGCCGGCATTTCGATCCCGACGTGGTCGACACCTTCCTCGCGGCATACGATGACTTCGTTGCCATTGCCGAGCGCTACCGGGACGAAACACCGGATGCTTAGCCAGCCCTCGAAGCCGGGCACCGAGCGCTCGGTGGTCTGGCTCGCGGCGGGCGTCGTCGTGGTCACCGGGGTGCTGCTGGCGCTGGCGCTGGGTTACCTGAGAGACCAGGCGATCGAGGACGGTCAACGCGCCACCGAATCGTTCGCCCGCATCATCGAGGAGCAGACCGCCCGCACGTTGCAGGCCACCGACCAGCGTCTGCAGCTGGCCGCCGTCGAGCTGGCCCGTGCCAAGTCGGCCGGCAAGCTCGATGCCGCCGCCGCACAGGCCTTGCTTCAACAACAGATCCAGTCGCTGCCCTTCATCCGCGCAATGTGGGTACTGGACGCTCAGGGGCGCATCCAGTACGACTCGGACACCGGCAATACCGGGGTGGACCTGTCCGATCGCGAGTACTTTCGGTTTCACCGCGACCAGCCGCACAGTGGCTTTCACGTCGGCAACCCGGTGCGCAGCCGCACCACGGGCGGCTGGCTGATCAGCGCCTCGCGCCCGTTGCAAACGGGTGCCGAGCGTCGCTTCGAAGGCATCGTCGTCGCAGCGTTGCAGCCCATGTTCTTCGATCAGCTGTGGCGCTCGATCGACCTCGGGCCGGCCAGCTCGGTCGCACTGATCCGGCGCGACGGCATGCTGCTGATGCGCAGCCCCTACAACGAAGCCTTCATGGGCAAGACCCACGGTGAGCTGGCGCTGGTCAATGCGGCCCAGGCAGGGCAGTCGGCCGGCCACTTCCAGAAGGCCAGCGCTTACGACGGCGTCGTGCGCAATTTCGCCTTTCGCACGCTGTCGACGCAGCCTGATTTCCTGGTGGTGGTCGGCCAATCCCAAGAGCGCGTGCTGGCGGGCTGGCGACAGATGGCGCTGCTGGCCACCTCGGTGTGGGGCGCGGCCTCGCTCGCCTTCCTGGTACTGAGCGGCTACCTGGCCCGGGCCTGGCAGCGGGTGGCCACCGAGCAACGCAACGCCGAGCACCTGGCCGAGCGGCTCACGGTGGCCACCGGCGCTGCTGCGATCGGCGTGTGGGACTGGGATGTGGCCTCCGACCAGCGATACACCACGCCCACCTGCTTCACGATGCTGGGGGTCGACCCTGGCCAGGGCAACCTCAGCGGCCAACAGTGGACCGAGCGCGTGCACCCGGAAGACCGGGCCTTGGTGACGGCGGTCACCGACAGCGCGCTGGCGGCCGGGTCCGAGGACTCGTACGCCTACCAGGCACGGCTGCTGCACCAGGACGGCCGCTACCGATGGATCGAGGTGGTGGGGCGCGTAGTCGAGCGCGACGCGCGGGGCCAGCCAACCCGGTTGTTGGGCGTGCAGACCGATGTCACCGAGCGCCGTGCACTCGAAAGCACGCTGCGGCTCAGCGATGCGGCGCTGAAGACGGTCTCGCAGGGCGTGCTGATCACCGATGCCGAACGCCACATCCTGTCCTCGAACGCTGCCTTCACCGCGATCACCGGTTATGGCGAGGCAGAAATCCTCGGTCGCAACTGCAATTTCCTGCAGGGACCGCTGACCGATCCCCAGACGGTTGAAGCCATAAGCGGCAGCCTGCGCAGCGAGACGGAGTTCTTTGGCGAGATCCTGAACTATCGCAAGGACGGCAGCAGCTTCTGGAACGAGCTGACCATCTCGCCGGTGCGTGATGCGCAAGGGCGCGTCAGCCACCATGTGGGGATCACTCGGGATGTCACCGCACGCCGGCTGGCCGAGACCACCTTGCGCCAGAGCGAAGCCACGCTGAGGGCCTCGCTCGAGGCCATACCGGACTTGCTGTTCGAAATCGATCTGGACGGCAACTACCTGTCCTACCAATCGCTGCGCCCGGAGCTGCTCGCCGGGCCGCCGGGGCAGTTCCTGAACAAGCAGATCGCCGAGGTGCTGCCGCCCGATGCAGCCGGCGAGGTGATGGCCGCTGTGCGCGAAGCGCACCTCAAGGGGCAATCGAACGGGCGTGAAATCTCGCGCGAGCTGCCTACCGGGCTGCGCTGGTTCGAACTGTCGGTGTCACGCAAGGCCATGCCTGCCAATGCACCGCCGCACTTCATCTTGCTGTCGCGCGACATCACCGCACGGCGACAGGCCGAGCAGCAACTGCAGAGTCTGAACCGCACGCTGCGGGTGCTGAGCACCTGCAACCTGGCACTGGTCAATGCCCAGGACGAGAAGACCTACATGGCCGAGGTGTGCCGGGCCGTGGTCGAGGGCGGAGACTATCTGATGGCGTGGATCGGATCGGCCGATCAGGACGCGGCCAAGAGCTTGCGCTGCGCGGCTGAATTCGGCGATGCCAACGGCTACCTGCAGACCGTGCGGGTGTCGTGGGATGCCAACTCTCCGCTCGGGCAAGGCCCGAGCGGGCGCGCGGTGGCCACTGGCATGACACAGATCAACCAGAACTACGGCAGCCCAGGCCTGGCCCCCTGGCGACAGGCCGCGCAGGCGAGCGGGTTCAGGGCCAGCATCGCGCTGCCGTTGAACAACCCGAGGCGCGCTTTCGGGGCCCTGACGATTTACTCGAAGGACACTGAGGCTTTCTCCGACGAGGAGGTGAAGTTGCTGGAGGAGCTGGCTCGCAACGTCGCCTTCGGCATCGAGTCCTTGCGCGCACGCACCCAGCGCGATGCGGCCGAAGGCGCCAACCGCGCCAAGAGCGCCTTCCTGGCCAACATGAGCCACGAGATCCGCACACCGATGAACGCCATCATCGGCCTGAACTACCTGATGCGGCAGTCCGGGGTCACGCCCGAGCAGGCCCAGCGCCTCGACAAGATCGATGCCGCCAGCCAGCACCTGCTGTCCATCATCAACGACGTGCTGGACCTGTCGAAGATCGAGGCCGAGCGGGTGCAGCTCGAGAGCGCGCCTTTCCACTTGTCAGCCATCCTCGACGGGGTCAAGTCAATCATTGCCGAGTCGGCCCACGACAAGGGGCTGCAGATCGAGGTCGATGACGATGCCGTTCCGCACTGGCTGCGCGGCGACCCGACGCGGCTGCGGCAGGCCTTGTTGAACTACGCCTCGAACGCGGTCAAGTTCACCGAACGCGGCCGCATCAGCCTGCGCGCGAGGCTGCTCGAGGACAACGAAGACGAGCTGCTGGTGCGTTTCTCGGTCGAAGACAGCGGCATCGGCATCGCGCCAGAGCAGATTCCGCGGCTGTTCCAGCCCTTTGAACAGGCCGACGCCTCGACCACCCGCAAGCATGGCGGCACCGGACTCGGCCTCGCGATCACGTTGCGTCTGGCGCGGCTGATGGGCGGCGATGCCGGCGTCGAAAGCACGGTCGGCGTGGGCAGCACCTTCTGGTTCACCGCCAGGCTGCAGCGCGGCGTCGCCATGACCGCCATCGCCCCCAGACACCAACCGGCCGCCAGCGCCGAGGCCGCGCTCAGGCGAGACCATGCCGGTGCACGCATCCTGCTGGCCGAGGACCACGAGATCAACAGCCAGGTCGCGCTGGCGCTGCTGGGGGTGGTCGGTTTGAACGTCGATCTGGCGCTCGACGGTCAGCAAGCCGTCGATCTGGCACGGGCGCGGCCCTACGACCTGGTGCTGATGGACATGCAGATGCCGCACATGGATGGTCTGGACGCGACGCGCGAGATGCGCCAGCTGCCAGGGTGGGCAGACGTCCCCATCCTGGCGCTGACGGCCAACGCCTTCGATGCCGATCGCCGAGCCTGCCAGGCCGCGGGCATGAACGACTTCATCGCCAAGCCGATGGACGCCTCGGTGCTGTATCAGACGATGCTGAAATGGCTGGGCCGCCGGAAGAGCCCGTCGCGGGCTTCGGATCCCGAACCGCCGCCTGGCGACGGGCCAGGGTCCCTCTCTGCCTCGACATCGTCCACGCCCCCAGCCCCGTCGCCCGATCAACACAGCCGCCTCGTGGCCGCGCTGCGCGAACTCGACGTCCTGCTCGAAGCCAGTGACGCCGCCGTACTGACCGCGCTGGGGCCGCGCACGGAGCTGCTGCAGACGGTGGGTGGCGCGCAGGGGGCGCTGCTGGTGCGACAGATCACGCAGTTCGACTTCGAGCACGCGCGGCTGACCTTGCACGCGATGCTGCCCTGACTTCCTCACGATCACCATGGACCACGACGACCGCATTGAACACCGCCTGACCGATCTGGAGGTCAAGGCCAGCTTCACCGAGGACATGCTCGACCAGTTGAACCAGGTGATCGTCAGGCAGCAGGACCAGATCGACCGCCTGATGCGCGAGCTGAGGGAACTGCGCGAGCGCCGCCCGTCGACCGACGATGCCGCATTCCGCAGCCTGCGCGACGAGCTGCCGCCGCATTACTAGCCGCGTCGGCACAGGCCATCAGTAGCTCTTCACCACCTGCTTTCTGAGTGCCTCGAGCCTGAGCGCATTCACACGCGCCTTGTCGGCAGAGAACTCGTGATCGAAGGTGACACACGAGATGGCATTGAGCCGGCTGAGGATGTTCAGGCTCACGGTTTGCGTTCCCTGCTCCCAGAGGTAGGTCTGCCCGTCGAAGCGGGGGGCTCCGTACGTGGCCATCATGGCGGACTTGATCGATTCGACAGGCTTGACGAACTCCAGCCGTATCTGGTTCAAAGCACCATGCTGCAGGCCGGCAAACTCCAGCGTCGCTCTGCGTGCCACGATGCCTCCCAACTGGCGGTTGGCGACCGGAATGTCGCAGTAGAGCGACGTGCTGTCCTCCGAAGTCGACACGCCGTCTCGGCAGTTCTCGACGCCGATCTGCTCTGCCTGCACCTTGGACATGCCCGCGAAGTAGCCATTGAAACCCGGTGTCGCCGCCACAGCACTCAGCGGCGAGGTACTCAGCAACCAGGCGGCGGATGCAGCCAGCAGCATTGTGTTGATCGATGTGCGCACCATGGTCTCCTGTTATCGCGAAAGTGTCGTCCCGGATCGGGGCTGGCCCGTGCTGCGGTGGGGGTCTTGCGGCAACGAGGATCCTTCCTTTTTCTGGCTCAGCTGCACACCGTTGCGCACCGCAATCAGCTCGGCCAGGATAGCCAGCGCGATCTCCGCAGGCGTTCGGGCTCCGATGTCCAGACCCACTGGCCCGTGCAGGCGATCGATCTCGTCGGCCGACAGATCGAACAGGGCCAGTCGCTCCTTGCGCTTGCGGGTGTTGCTGCGGGAGCCCAACGCGCCGACATAGAACGCAGGCGACTTCAGCGCCTCGAGCAGCGCCATGTCATCGAGCTTGGGGTCGTGCGTCAACGCCACCACGGCGCTGTGCGGATCGAGTTGCAGATCGACGACCAGGTCATCGGGCATCGCCCGGCTGAAGGTGGTGTTTTCGATGTCCCAGGTCAGGTGATATTCCTCGCGCGGATCGCAGCAGAACACATCGAAATCGAGCGCCAGGGCCATGCGGGCCAACACCCGCGACAGCTGGCCGGCCCCGATGATCAGCAGGCGCCAGCGGGGACCGAACAGTGCGCGCAGCGACCTGCCGTCGAATTGAAACAACTCGCCACGCACGGCGGTCTCGATCAGCACGTGGCCCGTTTCCAAATCCAGCCGACGCGCCACGAGTTCATGTCGCCCGGTGCGCGCAAGCAACTCGTCGATCCAGGCGATGTCGTTCAGGGGTTCTTGCACCAGGCGCAGGTTGCCGCCACAGGGCAGGCCAAAGCGGGCCGCCTCCTCCTTGGTGACGCCATAGCTGACCAGCGACGGACGGTCGATGCGCTCTCCATGCCGCACGCGCTCGATCAGGTCGTCCTCGACGCAGCCGCCGGACACCGATCCGGCGATCAGCCCGTCGCCGCGCATGGCAAGCAGCGCGCCCGGCGGCCGCGGCGCCGAGCCCCAGGTTTCGATCACCGTGACCAGCCACACCGGCTGGCCCTGTGCATGCCAGGCGCGTGCCTGCATCAGAACGTCGAGATCCAGGCTGTTCATCGTTTGAGACCTCGGTGAAGGCGGTGCGTGCGTGTCGGTGCCCCGGCATTTTGGCTGAACGATGGCGCGACACGCACCTGGACCGAGGGGACGGCCACAATGGAAGCTGCAATCCGAATGGAGCTCCCATGAACATCCTGCTAGCTGCCGACGGCAGCCCCTACACCAAACGCATGCTGGGCTATGTGGCAGCCCACGAAGAGTGGCTGGGCGCGCACCACCGCTACCTGGTGGTGACGGCGGTGCCGAGCATTCCGCCGCGGGCTGCCGCGACCCTGGGCCGAGAGGTGGTCAAGGGCTACTACGACGACGAAGCCGAGCGGGTCTTCAAGCCCATCCGAACCTTCTTCAAGCAACGCGGCATCACCGCCGAGTTCGTGTCGAAGGTCGGCCCGGCGGCAACGGTGATTGCCAAGCAGGCCGAAAGCGGCTCGTTCGATCTGCTGATGATGGGCTCGCACGGGCACGGCAACCTGCTCAATGCCGTCATAGGCTCGGTCGCCACGAAGGTCATCGCCCAGTGCAAGACGCCGGTGCTGCTGATCCGATGAACATGGGCGCGGGCTGAGCCAGCGGCTCGATTGCCAATACGACAGTCTGCCGTCGCCGCGCTTGCGCCCAGGCGCTGCGGTGTCTACCATGCGTTCAGCTGCGTCCTTGGAGCGGCCCCGCCCGAAAACCTCAGGCCCCACCAAAGGACCGCACCATGAACCTCCCGATCGCCCTGTTTCTCGTCTTCGGCTTCTGCTTCGGGCTGGTGACCTACTCGAACCGGCATCTGTTCAGCGAAGGGCCGACCAAGCGCCGCGACAAGAGCGAGAACGACCCACTGGACGGGCGCGTGATGTGGACGCTGATCTGCACTATGCTCTGGCCCCTGATGGTGCTGACCGGCCTGAACACCTGGTGGATCCTGGCACGCCGCCGCGCTGTGGCGGCACGACGCCTGAAGGACTGAGGCGCGCGGCGGAGCCACCGCTCCAGCCCACCTCACTCCACCGTCACGCTCTTCGCCAGGTTCCTCGGCTTGTCGACGTCGGTGCCGCGTGCGCAGGCGGTGTGGTACGCCAGCAGCTGCAACGGCACCACGTGCAGGATGGGGCTCAATGCGCCGTAGTGTTCTGGCATGCGGATCACGTGCAGGCCTTCGGCGGACTCAATGCGGGTGTCGGCATCGGCGAACACGAACAACTCGCCACCGCGCGCGCGCACTTCCTGCAGGTTGCTCTTGAGCTTTTCCAGCAGCGCGTCGTTGGGGGCCACGGTGACCACGGGCATCTCGGCAGTCACCAGCGCCAGCGGCCCGTGCTTCAACTCGCCGGCGGGGTAAGCCTCGGCGTGGATGTAGCTGATTTCCTTGAGCTTCAGCGCGCCTTCCAGCGCAATCGGGTAGTGCAGGCCGCGGCCCAGGAACAACGCGTTTTCCTTGTCGGCGAACTGTTCGGCCCAAGCCATCACCTGCGGCTCCAGCGCCAGCACCGACTGCACGGCCACCGGCAGGTGGCGCAGCGCTTTCAGGTGCCCGGCTTCTTGTTCGGCCGACAGGTAGCCACGTGTCTTGGCCAGCGTCAGCGTCAGCAGGAACAGCCCCACCAGCTGGGTGCTGAACGCCTTGGTCGAGGCCACGCCGATCTCGATGCCGGCGCGGGTGATGTACGACAGCGCGCACTCGCGCACCATGGCACTGGTGGCGACGTTGCACACCGTCAGCGTGTGCGGCATGCCCAGAGCGCTGGCGTGTTTCACCGCGGCCAGCGTGTCGGCGGTTTCGCCGCTTTGCGTGATGGTCACCACCAGCGTGCGCGGGTTGGGCACGCTGTCGCGGTAGCGGTACTCGCTGGCCACTTCCACGCTGGTCGGGATCTTGGCGATGCTTTCCAGCCAGTACTTCGCCACCGAGCCGCTGTAGTAGCTGGTGCCGCAGGCCAGGATCAACACCGAGTCCACTTGCCCGAAGACCTGGGCTGCGCCTTCGCCGAACAAGGCGGGTGAAATGCCCTGCACCGCGTCCAGCGTGTCGGCAATGGCTTTCGGCTGCTCGAAGATTTCCTTCTGCATGTAGTGGCGGTAAGGCCCCAGCTCGGCAGCACCCGAATGCGCCTGCACGGTGCGCACATGGCGCTGCACCGCGTGGAAGATGCCATCAACGCCCGCGCTGATCGCCACGCTGCCCAGCTTCAGATCGACCACATCGCCTTCTTCGAGGTAGACGATCTGGTCGGTCACACCAGCCAGTGCCATCGCGTCGCTGGCGAGGTAGTGATCGCCCAGGCGCTCGCCGGTGCCGACGCCCAGGATCAGTGGCGAGCCGGCGCGCGCACCGATCACACGCTGCGGCTCGTCGCGGCAGAACACCGCGATCGCATAGGCGCCACGCAAACGCTGCACCGCTCGCTGCACTGCGCTGAGCAGGTCACCGTCGTACAGGTGATCGACCAGGTGGGCGATGACCTCGGTGTCGGTCTGGCTGTCGAAGCGGTAGCCCAGGCGACGCAGCTCATCGCGCAACTCGTCGTGGTTCTCGATGATGCCGTTGTGCACCAGCGCCACCCGGCCGACGGCGGCCACGCCATCGCTGGAACCGCCTTCATCAGACCCGACCGGGCCCGGCGAAAAATGCGGATGCGCGTTGTGCACCGCCGGCGCACCGTGCGTCGCCCAGCGGGTGTGCGCGATGCCGGTGGTGCCTGCGACCTCATCAGCCGCGACATTGATCTCGAGTTCGGCCACCCGCTCGGTGCTGCGAGCCCGGCGCAGGCCGCCACGCTGATGCACCGCCACACCACAGGAGTCGTAGCCCCGGTATTCGAGCCGTTTCAGGCCCTCGATCAGCACCGGGACGATGTTGTGCCTGCTGACGGCGCCGACGATGCCACACATGAGAAATCTCCGGGTTACGGTAGAGCGAAAGCAACGCCGATGCTACGCAGACCACGCGCTGTGCGGGCCCGCCACACGACATCGAAAGCCGCGCAATCGCGCAAATGCGGCATTAATCACGCGATCTGTTTGACGATCACCAGGCCCTTCAGGTATTCCCCCTCGGGAAAGGTCACCGTCATCGGGTGGTCGGGCGCCGCGCCGGTGCGCGCGTGGATCTGCCCGTCGATGCCGGCATCGAGCCCGGCGCCCGCCACGATCTTGTGGAACAGATCGGCGCTGACACCGCCCGAACACGAGAAGGTGAACAGCAGGCCGCCCGGTTCGAGCAGCCCGAACGCAAGGCGGTTGATGTCCTTGTAGGCCCGCGCGGCGCGCTCGGCCTGCGCGGCGGTGGACGCGAATTTCGGCGGGTCGAGCACGATGGCATCGAAACGGTGGCCCTGTTCGATGAAGTGGCGCAATGTGGCGTTCACATCGGCATCGATGGCGGTGTGGCGCGCCACATCGAAACCGTTCAACGCGACATGTGCGGTGGCGCGCTCCAGCGCCGGGCCCGAGGAATCGACGCTGGTGACGTCCGCAGCGCCACCGGCCAGCGCTGCGACACTGAAACCACCGGTGTAGCTGTAGCAGTTCAGCACGCGCTGCACACCGAAATGACGCACGCTGTCGGCAAACAGCTTGCGGCTGTCGCGCTGGTCGAGGTAATAGCCGGTCTTGTGGCCACGCGCCACGTCCACCGTCAGCTGCCAGCCGTGCTCGCGGATCGTGATCTCGGTGCCATCCGCCTCAGCGGCCGCGCCGCGCAGCCAGCCAGTGATCGGTGGCAGGCCTTCGAGTTCGCGCACGCTGGCGTCGCTGCGTTCGTAGAGACGCTGCAAGCCCGTGACCTTCAGCAGTGCGTCGGCGATCACACCCTTCCAGCGCTCGACCCCGGCGGCGGTGAACTGGGCGCTGAGCGTGTCGCCGTAGCGGTCGACCACCAGCCCGGGCAGGCCATCGGCCTCGCCGTGCACCAGACGCACCGCGTCACTGTCGATGGGCAAACGCGCGCGCACCGCCACTGCACGAGCGATGCGGCGCTCGAAAAAGCTGGCATCGATGCGCTCGGCGGCGTCGAAGCTCCAGGCACGCACGCGGATCGACGAGGCCGGGCTGTAGGCGCCCCAGGCCAGGAACTCGCCGGCGTGCGATTCGACGCGCACCGTCTCGCCCGCATCGGCGCGGCCGCTGGCGATGCTGCCTTCGAAGACCCAGGGGTGGCGCTTGCACAGCGAGCGCTCCTTGCCGTCGCGCAGCTTGATGACTTTCATGGCCGATCAGTCCTTGCGCTTGGCTCGGGGGTGCGCCGCGTCGTACACCTTGCTGAGATGGCCGAAATCGAGCTTGGTGTAGACCTGCGTGGTCGTGATGTTGGCGTGGCCCAGCAACTCCTGCACCGCGCGCAGGTCACCACTGGACTGCAGCAGGTGCGAGGCGAACGAGTGCCGCAGCATGTGCGGGTGCACATGGGTCGGCAGGCCGGCCTGCTGCGCGCGCCGCTTCAGCCGCGAACGCACCTGTCCGGTGGTGATGCGGCTGCCGCGGTTGCTGACGAAAAGCGCCGGCTGATCGGGTGCGGCCATCTGCCCGCGTATCGACAGCCACGCGTGCAACGCCTTCAGCGCTGGACCGCCCACCGGCACGCTGCGCGGCTTGTCGCCCTTGCCGCGCACGTGCGCGGTGGCGTCGGCGATGTCGATCCAGCCAATGGCCTGCGGGCCCGGCTGCGCATCGAGCGCGACCAGCTCGGCCACACGCAGTCCGCAGCCATACAGCAGCTCGGTGATGCACTGGTCGCGCGCGGCCAGGGCCGCGCTGTTGCGGCGCTCGGTGATGTCCTCGTTGAACTCGGCCAGCGCCACCGCCTGATCGACGGCGAGCGCCTTCGGCAGCGGCTTCGGCGCCCGCGGTGCGCGCACGCCGGCCACCGGGTTCTGCGCGACCAGACCTTCGCGGCCCAGCCAGCGGTAGAAGCTGCGCCAGGCCGACAGCTGAATCGCGATGCTGCCCGGCGCCAACCCCTGCGCATGCATCTGCCCGGCCCAGCGGCGCACATGGTGCGGCAGCACCTCGCGCAGCGGCACGGCAGCGGCCTCGGCACAGCGCTGCAGGCGCTCGAAGGCCAGGCGGTACATCGTGCGCGTGCGCTCGGCCAGGCGCCGCTCGACCTGCAGGTGCTGCAGGTGGCGCATCAGGTCATCGTGCAGAACGTGAGCCGTTGGCACGGCGGCTTCAGCGACAGGGGTGGTCATGTCGCTGCCAGCGAGATCGGTCACTCGGCCCGGATCAGCCGCGACAGCCCGGCGCTGGCGATCTCGCCAATGCGCATCAGGAACTCGGTGCCCATGTCGGCCGCGAAGCGGGTGGCATCGGGCGAGCCCAGCACCAGCAAGCCGAAGGCGTCGGTGGTCGCCCCGTGGCGCAGCGGAATCATCGCCAGCGATGCGACGGTGGAGGCATCGTCGAGCCAGCCAGCCGCTTCGAAGCCGACGTTGGCGCCGCAGTAGGGCAGCGTCAGGCTGGAGGCGAAGCTCTTCGCATCGGCGCTGACCTCGCGCGCGAATTCACGTTCTGCGGGTGCCGATGCCAGCCCCCAGACGCGGATGCCGGCCTGCGGGATCAGGAACTGCTGCTTCAGCTCGCGCACCACCACCTCGGGCAGGTCGGCGGCATCCACCGTCAGCATCAGCGCGCGGGTGTAGCGGTGCAGCCGATCGGCGATGGCGACGTTTTCCTGACCATGGCGGATCATCTCCATGATCTTCTGCTCCAGGCCCTTGTGCTTCTCGCGCAGCAGGTCCATCTGCCGCTCCTGCAGCGACACGGCGCGGGTGCCGTGCGGGCTGCTGAGCTGGATCGAGCTCAGCAGCTCGGCATGCCGCTCGAAGAAGCCGGGCGTGTTCGCCAGGTAGTTGGCGATGTCGGCCTCGGTGATGCCTTGCACTCCGGTGGGGCTGCTCACGATGCGGTGCCTGCGGTGGTCGGTTCAGTCGTGTGATTCACAGTTCGATCTCTCCTTGGAACACGGTTTCGGCGGGGCCGGTCATGAACACGTGGCTGCCCAGCCCGTCGCGCACGCCCTGCCATTCGATGGTCAGCCGGCCGCCGCGCGCATCCACATCGACGACAGGATCGAGCAGCCCGAGGCGGATGCCCGCGGCCACCGCCGCACAGGCGCCGGTGCCGCAGGCCAGCGTTTCGCCAGCACCGCGCTCGAACACGCGCAGGCGGATGTGGTTACGCGCGACGATCTGCATGAAGCCGGCGTTCACGCGCTTCGGAAAACTGGTGTGGTGCTCGATCAGCGGGCCCTGCACCTCGACCGGCGCGGCGTCGACATCATCGACCACCTGCACCGCATGCGGGTTGCCCATCGACAGCACCGCCACCTGAATGGCGCGCCCCTTGATGGTCAGCGGCCACAGATCGAACGTGGCACCCTTGCGGTCGCCCTTGACCTTCACATGGTGCGGCCGCAGCCCGGCCGAGTGGAACGGCACACGCGCCAGATCGAACACCGGGGCATTCATGTCGACGGTGACGCGGCCGTCGGGCTGCAGGTGCAGCTCCAGCAGGTTGTTGACGGTCTCCACCCGCAGCGTGGTCTTGTCGGACAGCCCCTGCTCGCGCACATAACGCACGAAGCAGCGCGCGCCGTTGCCGCAGTGCTCGACCTCTTCGCCGCTGTGGTTGAAGATGCGGTAGCCGAAATCGACGCCCGGCGTGTCGCTGCGCGTGACCACCAGGATCTGGTCGGCCCCGACGCCGAAGCGGCGGTCGCCGAGACGGCGCATCTGTTCGGCACTGAGGTTCAGGGGGGTGCGGGTGGCGTCGAGCACGACGAAGTCGTTGCCGGCGCCCTGCATCTTGGTGAACCGGAGTTTCATGCGGTGATTATCGTCGCCGGGGCGGCCTCGGCCGCCTGCTGATCAGTACAAGCCGGGCTCGCCCAGCGGTCGTGTCTTGAAGCGGCGGTGCACCCACAGGTACTGCGCCGGATGGCGCCGGATCTCGTCTTCGATCCAGCGGTTGATGGTGGCGGTGTCGGCCAGCGCGTCGTCGGTCGGAAAGTGGGTCCACGGCTCGAGAAAGCGCACCCGGTAGCCCTGGCCGCCGGGCAGCATCTCGGCGACGATGGGCTGCACCGTCATGGCGAGCAGCTGCGCCATGCGCGACGACGTCAGCAGCGTGGCCGCGGGCACGCCGAAGAAGGGCACGAAGGCCGAGTCCTTGCGGCCGAAGTCCATGTCCGGCAGGTTGAAGAACGCATCGCCTTCCTTGATGGCCCGCAACAGTGGCTTGACGGTCTCGTGCCGGGAAAACAGCCGGTTCTTGCCGAAGCGGTCCCGGCCGCGTCGAACGGCCGCGTCGAACAGCGGGTTGCTCTGCGACTGGTAGACGGTGCAGGCGGTGCGCGTGACGGTGAGCCGCATGGCAATCGCCGCCACATCGAGTGCCAGGAAGTGCGGCACCAGCCACATCAGCGCGCCAGGATGGGTGTCGGCGAAATGCGGCTGGCCTTCGACATGGATCAGGCGCTTCAGGCGCTCGGCCGAGGCGTGCCAGAGCAGGCCACGCTCGAGCAGGCTGCGTCCCAGCAGCTTGAAGTGCTCGATCGCCAGCGCGCGACGCTCGGCCTCGGGGCGCTCCGGGAAACACAGCTCGAGGTTGCGCAACGCGATGTGGCGCCGCGACCGGCCCAGCGCCCACAGCACCACACCGAGCCCGCGCCCCAGTGGCGCCAGCACCGACAGCGGCAGCCAGTGCAGCAGCCACAGCAGCGCGAGCAATGCGCGGGTCAGTGCGGCGGTCAGCCAGCGCATCAGCGAGGGCTGCTGCTTTCTAGAGCGACGCGAGCCGGCTTTCACGAAGCCCCTCTCAGTGGGACGGGCGCCGCATGCGGCTTGCGGTAGCGGTGGTAGCCCCACAGGTATTGCTGCGGGCATTGCAGGATCAGACGCTGCATCGCGCGATTGATCACCGTGGCCGCGGCCACGTTGTCATCGGGCAGCGGCTCACCGAGTTCGCTCACGCGCACCCGGTAGCCCGCACCTTTGGGCAGCCGCTCACCCCAGACCAGCAGCAACGCCGCGCCGGTTTGCTGCACCAGCCGGGACGCCAGCGTCATCGTGTAGGCCGGCCGACCGAAGAACGGCGCCCACACCCCCTGGCCGGTGGGCGGCACCTGATCGGGCAGGAGACCGACCACCTCGCCACGCTTGAGCGCGCGGATCATCTGCCGCACACCGGCCAGCGTGGCGGGTGCAGCGTGGAGGCCCGGCCGGCGCCGCGCGGCTTCGACCAGGTCGTGCAGCCACGGCTGGCGAGCCGGTCGGTAAAGCACCGTCATCGCACCACAGCGCGCGCCATAACGTTCGGCGTACGACTGGCCGATCGCCTCGAAGCAGCCGAGGTGCGGCGTGAGCATCACCAGCCCGCGGCCCGCAGCCTGGGCGGCTTCGATCAGCTCGGCACCTTGCCACTGCACCGGCATGGGCAGCGGCGCGCCTTGCGGACGCAACCACAGCGGTGGCAGCTCCATCATCATCTGGCCAGTGGCGGCGATGCCCGCCCTGGCCTGCGCCCAAGGGACACCAGCCCGGCTGGCATTCGCACGGAATCGCTCGCGGTGCGACGAGGACATCGCGTAGTACCCCCAACCCACCAGCGAGCCCAGGGCCTGCAGCCAGCGCAGCGGGAAACGCGCCAGAAAGCGCAGGCTGCCGGTCAGGAAAATCGCCAGAAAGCGGGTCATCGAATCGCTAGAATCGGCTCGTCGCCGAGTTAAAGAACTACTTGCGGGGCGATTGCAGGAGGGTTCAAGACATTTCCATGTCTTGGGGTTCCTGCGGGGCAACAGCTCAACAAACCGCTAAAGCGTTCGCCGAAACTCCCGAAGTGAGCCGGCAACGCGAGTTGCAATCAACCGGAGTTTAAGAGTGGCGAACGATTTCCTTTTCACATCCGAATCCGTCTCCGAAGGCCACCCCGACAAGGTCGCCGATCAGATTTCTGACGCAATTCTCGACGCGATCTTCAAGCAGGACCCGCGCAGCCGCGTGGCCGCCGAGACGCTGACCAACACCGGCCTGGTGGTGCTGGCGGGCGAAATCACCACCAACGCGCACGTCGATTACATCCAGGTCGCGCGCGACACCATCAAGCGCATCGGCTACGACAACACCGAGTACGGCATCGACTACAAGGGCTGCGCGGTGCTGGTGGCCTACGACAAGCAGAGCAACGACATCGCCCAGGGCGTCGACCACGCGTCTGACGACCACCTCAACATTGGCGCCGGCGACCAGGGCCTGATGTTCGGCTACGCCTGCGACGAAACACCCGACCTGATGCCCGCGCCGATCTACTACGCACACCGGCTGGTCGAGCGCCAGGCGCAATTGCGCAAGGACGGCCGTCTGCCCTTCCTGCGCCCCGACGCCAAGAGCCAGGTGACGATGCGCTACGTCGACGGCAAGCCGCACTCGATCGACACGGTGGTGCTGTCCACCCAGCACAGCCCCGACCAGAGCGAATCGCCAACCAAGATGAAGGCGAGCTTCGTCGAGGCAGTGATCGAGGAGATCATCAAACCGGTGCTGCCCAAGGAGTGGCTGCAGAACACCCGCTACCTGATCAACCCGACCGGCCGGTTTGTCATCGGTGGCCCGCAAGGCGACTGCGGCCTCACCGGCCGCAAGATCATCGTCGACACCTACGGCGGCGCCTGCCCGCACGGCGGCGGTGCCTTCAGCGGCAAGGACCCGAGCAAGGTCGACCGCAGCGCGGCCTATGCCGCACGCTATGTGGCGAAGAACATCGTGGCCGCAGGCCTGGCGCGCCAGTGCCAGATCCAGGTCGCGTATGCGATCGGCGTGGCCAAGCCGATGAACATCACCGTCTACACCGAAGGCACCGGCGTGCTGCCCGACGACCAGCTGTCGGCGCTGGTGGCCGAGCACTTCGACCTGCGGCCCAAGGGCATCATCCAGATGCTCGACCTGCTGCGCCCGATCTACGAAAAGACCGCTGCCTACGGCCACTTCGGCCGCGACGAACCCGAGTTCACCTGGGAACGGGCAGACAAGGTGCAGGTGCTGCGGAACGCAGCAGGCCTGTGAAGCAGGCGATCGCGCAGCGATTGGGCAACCTTGCGGCGCAGCCACAAGGTGCAGACGCTGCGTGCAGCGGCGGGGCTGTAAGCCCCCCGCGCCCATGAACCGCCCGGCACTGCTCGCCTACGCCGCGGCGCTCGTGGCGCTGCTGGTCGCGTCGGCGATGGGCGCCTACGAACAGGCCACCTGGGCCATGGAAGTGGCGCCGGTGGTCATCGCGCTGCCGCTGATGGTGGCCACGCACCAGCGCTTTCCGCTGACGCCGCTGCTGTATGGCCTGATCGCCTTGCACATGGGGGTGCTGATGCTCGGCGGGCACTACACCTATGCCCGCGTGCCGCTGGGTTTCTGGATGGAAGATGCGTTCGGCTTCACCCGCAACCACTACGACCGCATCGGCCACCTGATGCAGGGCTTCGTGCCGGCGATCGCGGCGCGTGAAATCCTGCTGCGCCGCACCCCGCTGTCCAGCGCCTCCATGCGCGGCGGCTGGCTTTTTCTGCTGGTCACCTCGATCTGCCTGGCCTTCAGCGCGTTGTACGAACTGATCGAATGGGGCGCGGCCGAGGCCATGGGCGCCGGCGCAGACGATTTCCTGGGCACCCAGGGCGATCCGTTCGACACCCAGAAAGACATGTTTTGCGCCTGGGTGGGCGCGATGGCAGCGCAGTGGCTGCTCGCCCGCTGGCACGACCGGCAGATCAGCCGCCTGCCCGCACCACCGAGCTGAGCCGGGCGTTCAATGCGCCGGTGACTCGGCCGCCTTGGGTGGTGCGGTGTCGAGCACGTGGCGCACCATGGCCAGCGCCAGCTCCCGCTCGCCGACAAAGACCTGTGCGGCGCCATCGTTGCGCAGCCGTTCGGCCTCTTCTTCGCTGTGTGAGCGCACGACGATCGCGATGCTGGGGTTGAGCGTCTGCGCCACCTCGATCATGCGGCGCACGCCGACGGTGTCGGGCACCGCGATCACCAGCATGTGCGCACGGGCGATGTGCGCCTGCACCAGCACCACCGGGTCACTCGCGTCGCCCAGCACCGCGGCGCAGCCTTCGGCGCGCAGCGCCTCGACCCGCTCACGGTTCTGGTCGGCAACGACATACGGCACGCCGGCCTGCGACAGCGCGGCCGCGATGTGCTGGCCGACACGGCCGTACCCCACGATCACCACCTGGCGCGCCAGGTACTTCGATTCGGTGCCTGCGGGCAGTTCGGTCAGCGGATCGTCGCGCGCCTCCAGCTGTCGCGCAAGCGCCGAATGCTGCCGCAGCCAGCGCTGCAATGGCTCGATCGCGGTGAACACCAGCGGATTCAGGGCGATCGAGATCAGGGCACCGGCCAGGATCAGGCTCTGGCCTTCGGGCGGCAGCAGCTTCAACGACACGCCCAGGCCGACCAGGATGAATGAGAACTCGCCGATCTGCGCCAGGCTGGCCGACACCGTCAGCGCGGTGTTCAACGGGTAGCGAAACAGCAGCACCACGGCAGCCGCGGCCAGCGACTTGCCCAGCACGATGATGCCCACCACCGCCAGCACCTGCAGGGGCTGCTCGATCAGCACGCGCGGCTCGAACAGCATGCCCACGCCGACGAAAAACAGCACCGCGAAGGCGTCGCGCAAGGGCAGCGAGTCTTGCGCGGCACGGTGGCTGAACTCGGACTCGCGCAGCACCATGCCGGCAAAGAAGGCCCCGAGCGCGAACGACACGCCGAACAGCGCCGCCGAGCCGTAGGCGATCGTCACCGCCGCAGCGATCACGCACAGCGTGAACAGCTCACGCGAGCCGGTTCGCGTGACTTGCCAGAGCAGCCACGGGAACAAGCGTCGCCCGACCACCAGCATCAGCGCGACGAACAGCACCACCTCCAGCAGGGTGCGGCCCAGCTGCCACCACACCGCCGTGGCATCGGCAGCGGCGCCCGATGCCTGCCCACCGAGCGAGCCGGCCAGCGCCGGCAGCAGCACGAGCACCAGCACCATGGCGAGGTCCTCGACGATCAGCCAGCCGACTGCGATGCGCCCATTCATCGAATCGACCACGCCCCGGCTCTCCAGGGCTTTCAGCAGCACCACGGTGCTGGCCACCGACAGCGACAGGCCGAACACCAGCCCGGCGCCCAGGCTCCAGCCCCACAGGTGGGCCACACCCATGCCGAGCAGGGTGGCCACGGCCATCTGCGCAATCGCGCCCGGCAGCGCGATCTTGCGCACCGCCATCAGGTCATCGATCGAGAAATGCAGCCCGACACCGAACATCAGCAGCATCACGCCGATTTCGGACAGCTGCGCTGCAATCTCCACGTCGGCCACGAAGCCGGGGGTTCCCGGCCCGATCAGCACGCCGGCCAGCAGATAACCGACCAGCGCAGGCAGCCGCAGCCGCACGGCCAGGAAGCCCAGCACCAGGGCCAGACCGAGACCGGCGGCGATGGTCGTGATCAGCGAGATGTTGTGAGGCATCGCACAAGCTTAAAGCCTGCATGCCTCTGGCCTGGCGTGCTGGAGACCCCGCCCTCATCTCTTGCTGATTTCGGCCGATTACAATGACTTCATCCGAGGAGCGTTGCAAGGCACGTCTGTGTCCCAGGCTCGGAGTTCATCATTGCAACCGCGCTCACCCGCACGATGGTTCTTCGTGGGTGAGTGAGTCTTCCCTGACCGTTCCCTGTGTCGCCGTGCGGGTTCCTCATCCATTGGAGCCTGATATGAACGCTGTTCTCAAACCGACCGCCGACTACGCGATCGCCGACCTGTCGCAAGCCAACTTCGGCCGCAAGGAAATCAAGATCGCCGAGACCGAGATGCCCGGTCTGATGGCGATCCGCCACGAATTCACCGCCAGCCAGCCGCTCAAGGGCGCGCGCATCACCGGCTCGCTGCACATGACGATCCAGACCGCCGTGCTGGTGGAAACACTGCAGGCCCTCGGCGCTCAGGTGCGCTGGGCCTCGTGCAATATCTTCAGCACGCAGGACCACGCTGCCGCCGCGCTGGTCGAACAGGGCACGCCGGTCTTCGCCTACAAGGGCGAGACCCTGAAGGACTACTGGGACTACACCCACCGCATCTTCGAGTTCGGCGCCAAGGGCGCTGAAGGCGAAGGCCCCAACATGATCCTCGACGATGGCGGCGACGCCACGCTGCTGATGCACCTGGGCAAGCGCGCAGAAAAGGACGCCTCACTGATCGCCAACCCCGGCAGCGAGGAAGAGCGCGAACTGTTCGCTGCCATCAAGGCCAAGCTGGCCGTGGACCCCACCTGGTACAGCCGCAAGGGCGCCGAGATCATCGGCGTGACCGAAGAAACCACCACCGGCGTGCACCGCCTGAAGGAAATGAGTGCCAAGGGCACGCTGCTGTTCCGGGCAATCAACGTCAACGACAGCGTCACCAAGAGCAAGTTCGACAACCTGTATGGCTGCCGTGAATCGCTGGTCGATTCGATCAAGCGCGCCACCGACGTGATGATCGCCGGCAAGGTCGCCGTGGTCGCCGGCTACGGCGACGTGGGCAAGGGTTCGGCGCAGGCGCTTCGCGCACTGAGCGCGCAGGTGTGGGTGACCGAGATCGACCCGATCAACGCGCTGCAAGCGGCGATGGAGGGCTACAAGGTCGTGACGATGGAGTACGCCGCCGACAAGGCCGACATCTTCGTCAGTGCCACCGGCAACAAGAACGTGATCCGCTACGAACACATGGCCGCGATGAAAGACGAAGCCATCGTCTGCAACATCGGCCACTTCGACAACGAGATCGACGTCGCCTCGCTCGAGAAGTGCGAGTGGGACGAGATCAAGCCGCAGGTCGACCACGTGGTGTTCCCGGACGGCAAGAAGATCATCCTGCTGGCCAAGGGCCGGCTGGTGAACCTGGGCTGCGCCACCGGCCACCCGAGCTTCGTGATGTCGTCGTCGTTCGCCAACCAGACGATTGCGCAGATCGAGCTGTACACGCACAGCGACTTCTACGAGCAGGGCAAGGTCTACGTGCTGCCCAAGCACCTCGACGAGAAGGTGGCTCGGCTGCACTTGAAGAAGGTCGGCGCCATGTTGACGGAGTTGACCGACGAGCAGGCCGAGTACATCGGTGTGCCGAAGAAGGGGCCTTACAAGGCCGACACGTATCGGTATTGAGCCCCCGAGGGGCGCCTCGCCAGCGGTCGGGACGCCCTCCCGCGGCGAGTGGCTTGGTCTTCTCTGATGCGCGCTGATCAACTGCTTCTACAGCGAGGGCTCGTACCCACGCGATCGGCCGCGCAGCGGCTGATCGATGCGGGGGCGGTGCGCTGGCTGGGCCCGAAGGGCTGGGCCGTGCCACGCAAGGCGGGAGAAGACCTGCCGGAGGGCTGTTCGATCGAGGTCACCGACGGCGCCGAACTTCGTTACGTGTCGCGCGGCGGGCTGAAGCTGGAAGCCGCGCTCGAGCGTTGCGGTTTTTCGGTCGACGGGGCCACGAGCCTTGACGCCGGGCAAAGCACCGGCGGCTTCACCGACCTGCTGTTGCAACGCGGCGCGAAGCGGGTCGTCGGCATCGAGGTCGGGCATGGTCAGTTGCACCCGCAATTGGCGTCCGATCCACGCGTCGAGTGCCATGAAGGCGTGAACGCGCGCGACGTGACGGGCAGCGCCTTCGCTGCGGCGCATGCCGAGGGCTCGTTCGACATCGTGACCGGTGACCTCTCGTTCATTTCGCTGACGCTGGTGCTGCCGACCTTGCGTCGTTACCTGAAGCCGACGGGGCAGCTGCTGATGCTGGTGAAGCCGCAGTTCGAGTTGCAGCCCGAGCACATCGGCAAGGGCGGCATCGTGAAACATGCGCGCAGCTTCCAGGAGGTCGAGACGCGCATACGCCAGGCCTGCGCTGACAACGGCCTCACCGTTCGCGACTATTTCCAGAGCACGATCACGGGCGGTGGCCACGGGGTCACCGCAGGCAACACTGAATTCTTCGTGTGGGCTCAGCCCCTTGAATCACCATGAGCAACCAACTTCCGCTGAGCCTCGAGTTCTTCCCGCCCAAAACGCCGGAAGGCGTGCTCAAACTGGCCACCGTGCGGCAGGAGCTGTACGCGCTGAAGCCGGACTTCTGCTCGGTGACGTACGGCGCAGGCGGCGGCACGCAGGACGGCACGCTGGCCACGGTGCGGGCGATCCAGGCCGAGCAGGTCGAGGCCGCACCGCACTACTCGTGCATCGGCGCCAGCGCGACGGGTGTGCGCGAACAGCTGGCCCAGTTCAAGGCTGCGGGCTTGCGCCGCATCGTCGCGCTGCGCGGCGACCTGCCCAGCGGCTATGGTCGCTCCGGCGAATTCCGCTATGCGAGCGACCTGGTGTCGTTCATCCGCCAGGAGACCGGTGACCATTTCCACATCGAGGTCGCGGCCTACCCGGAAATGCACCCGCAGGCCGCATCGCCACGGGCCGATCTGCAGGCCTACGCCACCAAGGTGAAGGCCGGTGCCAACAGCGCCATCACGCAGATGTTCTTCAACACCGACGCGTACTTCCGCTTCGTCGACGAGGCCTACGCACTCGGTGCCGACATCCCGGTGGTGCCAGGCATCATGCCGATCACCAACGCCAGCGGCATCATGCGCTTTGCCGACGGCTGCGGCACCGAGATCCCACGCTGGATGCGGCTGCGGTTGATGGCCTTCGGCGACGACCACGAATCGATCCGCGCCTTCGGCCTCGATGTCATCACCGACCTGTGCGACCAACTGCGCACCGCTGGCGTACCCGGCCTGCACTTTTACACGATGAACCAGTCGGCCGCGGTGCTCGAGATCTGCAAGCGGCTGGGCCTGTAGCGGCGCAAGACGATCACGGCGGTCAGAATGCGGGGTGTCCCTGGAAAGCGCGCCCATGCCGATCGCTCCGTCCTACATCGCCCCTTGCCAATTTGACGACGCCGATGCGGCGGTAGCGCATGTGCGCGGCATCTACGACAGCAATGTGGCCCACCTGCGCGATGCGCTCGGACGCTTTGTCGCCGGTGAGACGCTGTCCACACGGGTGCGCGCCTGCTACCCCTATGTGCGGGTGCGCACCGACACCGTCGCGCGGGCCGACTCGCGCTTGAGCTTCGGCTTTGTCGCCGGCCCCGGACTGTTCGAGACGACGCTGACGCGGCCCGACCTGTTCGGCAACTACTACCGACAGCAGTTCGAGCTGCTGCTGCGCAACCACCAGGTCTCGATCGAGATCGGCACCAGCACGCAGCCGATCCCGGTGCATTTCTCGCTCGCTGACAACGACCACGTCGAAGGCTCGCTCGACCCGGCGCGCCGGCTGCTGATGCGCGACCTGTTCGACCTGCCCGACCTGGCGGCGATGGACGATGGCATTGCCAACGGCACCTACGAGCCTGAGCCCGGCAAGGACGGCAAGGTGCGGCAGCCCTTGTCGCTGTTCACCGCGCCACGCGTCGACTATTCGCTGCATCGGCTGCGCCACTACACCGGCACGGCACCCGATCACTTCCAGAACTTCGTGCTGTTCACCAACTACCAGTTCTACATCGACGAGTTCGTGCGCCTGGGCCACGCGGCGATGAGCGATCCGAGCAGCGCCTACGCTGCCTTTGTCGAGCCAGGTGGCGTCATCACGCGACGGCAAGGCCTGCCCGCCCGTGACGGTGACGAGCTCGGCAAGGCGCCACCACGCTTGCCGCAGATGCCCGCCTACCACCTGCTGCGCGACGACCGCGCCGGCATCACGATGGTCAACATCGGCGTCGGGCCCTCGAACGCGAAGACCATCACCGACCACATCGCGGTGCTGCGCCCGCATGTGTGGATCATGCTGGGCCACTGCGCCGGGCTGCGCACCACGCAGCAACTGGGCGACTACGTGCTCGCCCATGGCTATGTGCGCGAGGACCATGTGCTCGACGAGGAGCTGCCGCTGTGGGTGCCGATCCCGCCGCTGGCCGAGGTGCAGGTTGCGCTGGAGGCCGCCGTCGCCGAGGTGACGCAGCTGCAGGGCTACGAACTGAAACGGATCATGCGCACCGGCACGGTGGCCAGCACCGACAACCGCAACTGGGAGCTGTTGCCCTCGCACCATGTGACCACCACGCCGGACCGTCGTTTCAGCCAGAGCCGCGCGGTGGCGCTCGACATGGAGAGCGCCACCATCGCAGCCAACGGCTTTCGCTTCCGCGTGCCCTACGGCACGCTGCTGTGCGTCAGCGACAAGCCGCTGCACGGCGAGATCAAGCTGCCGGGCATGGCCAACCACTTCTACCGCGAGCGCGTCGATCAGCATCTGCGCATCGGCATCCGCGCGCTCGAACTGCTGCGCGAGCAGGGCTTCGATCAGTTGCACAGCCGCAAGCTGCGCAGCTTCGCCGAGGTGGCCTTCCAGTGACCTTGGGGCCCGCGATTGCGCTGCGCGAGGTGGTCAAGCGCTACGCAAGCGGCACGCTGGCGCTGCAGGGCATCTCGTTCGATGTCGGGGCGCGTGAATTCGTCTCGCTGCTGGGGCCCTCTGGGTGCGGCAAAAGCACGGTGCTGCGGCTGATCGCCGGGCTCGATGAGGCGAACAGCGGACACATCGACTCGCCCGCCCTGGGCAGCGCCACCACACGCGACACCGCCTTCGTGTTCCAGGACCCGACGCTGATGCCCTGGGCGAGCGTGTTCGACAACGTCTGGCTGCCGTTGCGGCTGGCCGGGCGGTCGAAGGCCGAGGCCACGGCGCCAGTGCGACAGGTGCTGGCCTTGGTGGGGCTGGGCGAGTTCGAATCGGCCTTTCCGGCCGAGCTGTCCGGCGGCATGCGCATGCGCACCTCGATCGCCCGGGCACTGGTCACGCAGCCGCGGGTGTTGCTGATGGATGAGCCGTTTGCGGCGCTCGACGAGATCACCCGCCAGCGGCTCAATGCCGACCTGCTGGCGTGGTGGCAATCGAATGCGCTGGCGGTGCTGTTCGTCACCCACAGCGTGTTCGAGGCGGTGTTCCTGAGCCAGCGCGTGCTGGTGATGGGTGCTCGACCCGGACGCATCGTGGCCGAGCTCGTCGTCGACGAGCCGCTGCCTCGCACCGCGGAGTTCCGCACCTCGCAGCGTTACGCGCAGATCTGTCGAGACGTCACACTTGCACTGGAAGTCGCCTCGGCGGCCGAGGGGCCGAGCGCGTGAGGCGCTGGCTGCCGCTGCTGAGCGTGATCGGCTGGCTGCTGGCCTGGGAGGCGCTGGTGCGCATCGCGGAAATGCCTGCCTACACCCTGCCCGCGCCCAGTGTGGTGCTGCAGACGCTGTGGGCCAACCTCGGTTCGCTCTCGCTGAGCTGGTGGTTCACCTTGAAGATCACCTTCGGCGCACTGGCGCTGGCGTGCCTCGGCGGCGTGCTGATCGCCGCGGTGTTCACCTTGTCGGTACCGCTCGAAGCCGTGCTGCTGCCATTGGCGGTGGTTTTGCAGGTGACGCCGGTGGTCGCGATCGCGCCGCTGATGCTGATCTACATCGACAGCACCACCACGGCGCTGTTGCTGTGCGCATGGATCGTCGCCTTCTTCCCGATCCTGTCGAACACAGTGATGGGCCTGCGCGCGGCCGACCCCTTGCTGCGCGACCTGTTCCGGCTGTACCGCGCGACGCCGATGCAGCGGCTGCGGCTGTTGCTGATGCCGAGTGCGCTGCCGTATTTCGTCGCGGGGTTGAAGGTGTCGGGCGGGCTGAGCCTGATCGGTGCGGTGACGGCAGAGATGGTGGCGGGCGCCGCGGGCCGTGAAACCGGGCTGGCCTCGCGCATCCTCGAGGCCAGTTTTCGCACCGAGACACCGAAGATGTTCGCCGCCTTGCTGCTGCTGGTGGCCACGGGGCTGATGATCTACGGTGCCTCGAACGCGCTGTCGCATCGACTGCTGGCGCGCTGGCAGGCCTTGGAGCACGCTCGGAGTTCAACCCCATCCAGGAGCCATTGATGTCGAACGTCTTCTTCCGCTTGGGTGCGCTCGCCTGTGGCCGTGCGCTCATTACCCTGGCCTGCCTTTCAGCAACGTGGGCACACGCCGACGACAAAATCCGCTTCGCCACCAACTGGAAGGCGCAGGCCGCGCACGGCGGCTTCTACCAGGCGATCGCCGACGGCACCTACAAGAAGTACGGGCTGGACGTGACCCTGCTGCAAGGCGGCCCGCAGGTGAACAACCGGCCGCTGCTGCCTGCAGGCCGCATCGATTTCCTGATGACCGGCAACCTGCTGCACAGCTTCGACAACGTGAAGAACGGGGTGCCCACCATCGTCGTGGCCAGCATGTTCCAGAAGGATCCGCAGGCGCTGGTCGCCCACCCGGGCCAGGGCTACGAGAACTTCGAGGCGCTGAAATCGGCCCCGGTGGCGCTGATCGCCAAAGACGCGCAGTTCAGCTGGTGGCCGTGGCTGAAGGTCGTGCACGGCTTCCGCGACGAAGCCCTGAAGCCCTACAACTACAACCTCGGTCCCTTCCTCGCCAACCCGAAGGCCATCCAGCAAGGCTATTCGGTGGCCGAGCCGATCTACGTCGAAGCCCAGGGGCACTTCAAGCCAGTGGTGCACTTGCTGGCCGACCACGGCTTCAGCACCTACTCGACGGTGATCGAGGCGCGCACCGACATGGTCGCGAAGCAGCCGGCGCTGGTGCAGCGCTTCGTCGATGCTTCGATCATTGGCTGGGTCAACTACCTGTACGGTGATCGCAGCGCCGCGCACGCGCTGATGAAGCGCGACAACCCGGAGATGAGCGACGCCGAACTGGAGGCGTCGGTGGCCTTGATGAAGCAGCAGGGCATCGTCGATTCGGGTGAAGCGCTCACGCTGGGCGTCGGCGCGATGAACCCGGCGCGCATTCGCGACTTCTACCAGCAGATGGTCAAAGCGGGCCTCTACCGAGCCGGCGAGGTCGATCTGAGCCGGGTGGCAACGACACAGTTCGTCAACAAGCAGGTCGGTGTGGCGCTGAAGGCGCAATTGGTGAAGCGCTGATCCGCTGACCCAGGGATCACCCGAGCTACACCCGGCCGGGATTGCACCGATAACGGGTCGAGAGGAGCGCAAGCACTTTCTGCTTGCATCGCTCGCCATGCCCGATCCTGACCCGACAACACCCGATTTCATCCGCCTGACGCAGCCGCTGGCTGATCTGGCGGCGTGGACGGCGTGTTTTCGTGACGCCGACATTCCTGTGCTGGCAGACACCGCCGACGCCCTGGAGGCGATGCGCGAGCGCGAAGACGATGTCGATGCGAACCTGATCGGCGAGATGATCTCCGACGACCCGCTGATGACGTTGAAGGTGATGGCCTACGGCGCCAGGAATCGCTCGGCCCGCGTGGTGACGGAGCCGGAAACCGTGACCTCGACGCTGGTGATGATGGGCATCTCGCCGTTCTTTCGGGCCTTTGGTCCGCAGCCGGTTCTCGAAGACCTGCTGGCAGATCGGCCTGAAGCGCTGGCCGGGCTGAAACAGGTGTTGCGCCGAGCCCGCCGTGCCGCCAACTTCGCACTGTCTTTCGCCGTGCATCGCTTTGACCCGGATGCCGCCATCATCCATCAGGCCGCGCTGCTGCACGATTTCGCCGAGATGCTGCTGTGGTGCCATGCGCCTGATCTGGCGCTGGCCATACGCGATGCGCAGCGCGCCGATCCGACCCTGCGATCCAGCACCGAGCAGCGCAAGTCCCTGCATGTGGAATTGCTCGACCTGCAGCACGCCCTGATGCTGGAATGGCATCTGCCCGATCTGCTGGTGCGCATCACCGACGACAAGCAGGCCAAGCACCCGAATGTTCAATGCGTCATGCTCGGTGTGCGGCTGGCGCGGCACACGGCAGCGGGCTGGGACAACGCGGCCATTCCAGACGACGTCAACGACGTGGCCCATTTGCTGAACCTTTCGACCACGGCCACGCTCAGCCTGTTGCGTGGCCTGGACGGCTGAGCGGTCCGGCCTTGCTGCGGGCGCTTCAGGTCAGCCAGCGCATCACTTCTCGAAACACTTCGGCACGGTGTGCCATTTGGATGTGTCCACTCGCGGGCACATGGCGGTTGTCGGCACCCGGCAAGGTGGCGTGGCGTGTCGGAAACACGATGTTGTCGCTGTGGCTGTAGAAGCAGGTGAACAGGCGATAGCGTGACGGGGGTTCAGCACCCGCCAGCGCGGTCAGCCAAGGGCTGCCGATCCGCATGCGTCGGGCCACATCGCTGGTGGCCAATTTCGCCAGGGCAGTGCCGTGATGCGGGGCGGCGATGGTGACGATGCGATGAACGCGGTCGTCTGCTGACTTGGCACGCAGCCAGGCGCGCACCGACAGTCCGCCCATGCTGTGGGTGACGATCACAGGGGTGAGTCCCGTGGCTAGGGTCGCCTGGCGCACAGCGGTGTCGATTGCCTCAGCGCCGTCGTCGATCGTGCCGAATACCGGCTCCAGATTGATCGCGATGCACGGAATGCCGAGGCTGCGCAGCCGTCTCATCCAAGGGTTCCAGAAGCCACGGTTGCAAACCAACCCGTGAATCAGGACGACGGCTCGCCGACCCTGCGGCAGACCGAGCTGATCACTGATGGCGTGCGAACGAAACGGCTGCAGCCAGTAGAACACCCACGCGGAAATCAGCGTCTCTGCACACCAGGCGGAGCAAGCGCTGCGCACCCGAAGTGGATGTGCCGGATCCAGGCGATTCGCCCAGTACATCAACACGAACTCGAGCGCCAGCGTACCCGCGTGGACAGCGGGCAGGGCCAGCAGGCCGGCCATCATCCATGCGGGGCTGAGATACTCAACAGCAACCCAGATCCAACCAACCAAGGTGGTCAGTAAGCCGAACAACAGGAGTTTTTGTAATCTGGCCAACATGAGAGACCATTTTCGTGCCCCCAAAAGGGAAACCCCCGAGCCTTGAGGGGCACGGGGGTTTCGGGGTAGTAGCCTGACGATGTCCTACTTTCACACGGGAACCCGCACTATCATCGGCGCTGAGGCGTTTCACTGTCCTGTTCGGGATGGGAAGGAGTGGGACCACCTCGCTATGGTCATCAGGCTTAACTGGTTGCCGACTTGCTTGTCCCCGCGAGGGGATGGGCAAGACAGCCAATTCGAAGAGTCGCCCAGTTCACGGCAGTGAACTGAGTTCAATAATCAGTTTCGATTGCGCACCGAATTCAGTTGAAGATCGGTACAACGTGTTAATTCAATTGACAGCCTACTTTGACACGCTTTGCAGCGCCGTATTTTAACGGTAAGTCAAAGTTATAGGGTCAAGCCTCACGGGCAATTAGTACTGGTTAGCTTAACGCATTACTGCGCTTCCACACCCAGCCTATCAACGTCCTGGTCTCGAACGACCCTTCAGGGGGCTCAAGGCCCCGGCAAGACTTATCTTGAGACGAGTTTCCCGCTTAGATGCTTTCAGCGGTTATCTCTTCCGCACATAGCTACTCGGCAATGCCACTGGCGTGACAACCGATACACCAGAGGTGCGTCCACTCCGGTCCTCTCGTACTAGGAGCAGGCTCTCTCAATCTTGCAGCGCCCACGGAAGATAGGGACCAAACTGTCTCACGACGTTTTAAACCCAGCTCACGTACCTCTTTAAATGGCGAACAGCCATACCCTTGGGACCGGCTACAGCCCCAGGATGAGATGAGCCGACATCGAGGTGCCAAACACCGCCGTCGATATGAACTCTTGGGCGGTATCAGCCTGTTATCCCCAGAGTACCTTTTATCCGTTGAGCGATGGCCCTTCCATACAGAACCACCGGATCACTTTGTCCTACTTTCGTACCTGCTCGACTTGTCAGTCTCGCAGTCAAGCACGCTTATGCCAATGCACTATCAGCACGATTTCCGACCGTGCCTAGCGTACCTTCGAACTCCTCCGTTACGCTTTGGGAGGAGACCGCCCCAGTCAAACTGCCCACCATACACTGTCCCCATCCCGGATAACGGGACAAGGTTAGAACCTCAAACACACCAGGGTGGTATTTCAACGTTGGCTCCACGACACCTAGCGGCACCGCTTCAAAGCCTCCCACCTATCCTACACAGATCTGTTCAAAGTCCAATGTAAAGCTACAGTAAAGGTTCATGGGGTCTTTCCGTCTTTCCGCGGGGAGATTGCATCATCACAAACATTTCAACTTCGCTGAGTCTCTGGAGGAGACAGTGTGGCCATCATTACGCCATTCGTGCAGGTCGGAACTTACCCGACAAGGAATTTCGCTACCTTAGGACCGTTATAGTTACGGCCGCCGTTTACTGGGACTTCAGTCAAGAGCTTGCACCCCATCATTTAATCTTCCAGCACCGGGCAGGCGTCACACCCTATACGTCGACTTTCGTCTTTGCAGAGTGCTGTGTTTTTAATAAACAGTTGCAGCCACCGATTCTCTGCGGCCTCATTGGGCTCCCCAAGTAAATGGTTCACCTACTAAAGGCACACCTTCTTCCGAAGTTACGGTGTCAATTTGCCGAGTTCCTTCTCCAGAGTT
>OZ245872.1:0-857500 GCA_965229345.1 Burkholderiaceae bacterium | reverse complement strand
AGACGCCTCGTTCTTGCAGCATCTCGAAGGTGTCGCGCGCACTGTGGCCGAGCGCGAGCACCACCTGCTCGGCGTCGATCTGCTCGCCGTCATCAAGGGTCACACCGCGGATCGCTCTGCCGCCCTGGCGATCGGTCTCGATGCGCACATCGACAACGCGGCGCTGGAAGCGGATCTCGCCACCCAAGGATTCGATCTGCGCGCGCATCTTCTCGACCATGCCGACCAGGCGGAAGGTGCCGATGTGCGGCTTGGCGACATAGAGGATTTCTTCCGGCGCACCGGCTTGCACGAACTCTTCGAGCACCTTGCGCGTCAGGTGGCGCGGATCACTGATCTGGCTCCACAACTTGCCATCGCTGAAGGTGCCCGCACCGCCTTCACCGAACTGAACATTCGACTCCGGGTTGAGCACGCCCTGGCGCCACAGTGCCCAGGTGTCCTTGGTGCGCTCGCGAACTTCCTTGCCGCGCTCCAGCACGATCGGCCGCAACCCCATCTGCGCCAGCACCAGGGCGGCGAACAGGCCGCAGGGCCCGAAACCGATGACGAGCGGCCGCGGGCGTTCGACCGCTCGCCAGTCGGCCGGCACGTGGCCCACGAAGCGATAGCGTGTGTCTGGCGCCGGCTTGACGTGCGGGTCACCGGCATGCCGCAGCAGCACGGCAGGCTCGTCGGCCAGCTGGCAATCGATCGTGTAGATCAGAACGATCGCGGTCTTCTTCCGCGCATCGTGGCTGCGCTTGAAGACAACGAAATCGATCAGCTCGGCATCGGTCACGCCCAGTCGCGCAACGACCGCCGTGCGCAAGGCTTCGGCTGCGTGGTCCAGCGGCAAGCGGAGTTCAGTGAGACGAATCATGGCGACGCGGGAAAAGCAGCCTTTGATTGTCGGTTCAATCGAGGGGCGAGCCCCAGGGCGTCAACCGCGCGACAGCAGCTTGTCTTCAGCGCGCGCGAGCGGCTCGGGCAGACCTGACAGCACCAGGGTGTCGCCCACCGCGAGCAAGAGATCGTCGTCAGGCCTGGTGACAGCGCCTGACGCGCGCCGTACCGAGGCGACCGACACGCCCACCGCGTGCAGCGCCTGGTCGGCCAGCGTCTGGCCGATGCAGCCACACACCGCGGTCAGCGTGACGCTGTGCAGCCGCATGTTGCCGAGTTCGTCATGCGTGTCGTCGTCGGCACCGTGGAAGTAACCGCGCAGCAAGCCGTAGCGTGCCTCGCGCTGGTCCTGCACGACGCGGATCACTCGGCGCATCGGTACGCCGACCAGCGCCAGTGCGTGACTGGCCAGCATCAGCGAGCCTTCGATGGCCTCGGGCACGACCTCGGTCGCACCTGCGGCCTGGAGCTTTTCGAGGTCGCTGTCGTCGATGGTGCGCACGATCACAGGCACCTTCGGTGCATGCTCTTGCACAAGGCGCAGGATCTTCATGGCCGACGGCGTGTCGTGGTAGCTGACAACCACCGCATTGGCACGTGCGAGGCCTGCGGCCATCAAGCTTTGCAGGCGCGCGGCATCGCCGAACACCACGCTCTGGCCTGCTGCAGCCGCTTGCCGCACGCGATCGGGATCGAGGTCGAGCGCCATGTACGGGATGCGCTCGGCATCGAGGATGCGCGCCAGGTTCTGCCCACTGCGTCCGTAGCCGGCGATGATGACGTGGGCCTCGGTGTTGATCGCGCGCTTGGCAATCGAGGTCATCGCGACCGACTGCATCAGCCAGTCGCTGGAACTCAGCCGCATCACGATGCGGTCGCTGTAGTTGATCAGGAAGGGTGACGCCAGCATGCTGAGCACCATGCTGGCCAGCACTGGACTCATCCACTGCTGATCGATCAGGCGCTGCTGCGCGCCCAGGGTCAACAGCACGAAGCCGAACTCGCCGGCTTGTGCGAGGTACAGCCCGGTGCGCAACGCCACGCCCGACGGCGTGCCGAACAACCGCGCCAGCAGCGTCACCAGCGCGAACTTGACGAACACCGGCAGCATCGACAGCAACAGTACCAGCAGCCACTGGTCCAGTACCGGACGCCAGTCGAGCTTCATGCCGATGGTGATGAAGAACAGCCCGAGCAGCACATCGTGGAACGGGCGAATGTCGGTCTCGACCTGGTGCTTGTATTCGGTCTCGGCGATCAGCATGCCGGCGACGAATGCGCCCAGCGCCAGCGAGAGCCCGGCATGCTCGGTCAGCCAGGCCAGCCCGAGCGTGACCAGCAGCAGGTTGAGCACGAACAGCTCCTCGCTCTTGCGACGAGCGACCAGCGTCAGCCACCAGCGCATCACTTTCTGACCACCGACCAGCAGCACGCCAAGCAGCACCGTGGCCTTCAACGCGGCCCAGCCGAGGGCCACTGCCATGTCCGTGCCGCTGTCGTCGAGCGCGGGAATCAGCACCAGCAGCGGCACCACGGCCAGATCCTGGAACAGCAGCACGCCGATCACCCGACGGCCGTGCTCACTTTCCAGCTCCAGTCGGTCGGCCATCATCTTGACGACGATGGCGGTGCTCGACATCGCCATCGCCGATGCCAGCACCACCGCGCCGCGCCATGACAACTGCCAGGGCTGCGAGGTGTACGAGAACAACCACGCAAGCACGAAGTGCCCCGCCACCGTCCCCACGATGGTCAGCAGCACCTGCGCAAGCCCCAGGCCGAAGACCAGCTTGCGCATGCTCTTCAGCTTGGGCAGATTGAATTCGAGCCCGATGACGAACATCAGGAACACCACACCGAACTCGGCCAGGTAGCGCACGCCGGCCGAGTCCTTGGCCAGCGCCATCGCGTTGGGGCCGATGACCACGCCCACCGCCAGGTAGCCCAGCATCGGTGGAAGCTTCGCAAGCCGGCACAGCACGACGCCGGCGACGGCAGCCACCAGGTAAAGCAGGGTCAGCTCAAGGGTGGAAGCCATCGAATCGGAGCAGGCGCTGGGCGGTCATGGGACAGCGGTTCGGGCAGGGGTACCAAGGCAAGTCGCACGCAGGGCACATGCCTAGAATGCGGCACCGCTGTTGGTTCGATCCTAATAGACGCTCTCGTCCGCACTGTGCCAGACACCCTCCCTGCAACGCCTGTCGCCTTCGACGCCCAGCGCGCCCTGCATCTCGCGCGCGAGACCTTCGACATCGAAGCGCGCGCCCTGCTCGGCCTGAAGCCGCGTCAAGGCGTGAGTTTCGCGCGGGCGGTGGAAGCCATGCTGCGCTGCCGGGGGCGTGTGGTCGTGATGGGCATGGGCAAGAGTGGGCATGTCGGCCGCAAGATCGCTGCGACGCTGGCGTCCACCGGCACACCGGCCATGTTCGTCCACCCCGCCGAGGCCAGCCACGGCGACCTCGGCATGGTCACCAAGGGCGATGTCGTCCTGGCGATTTCCAATTCCGGTGAAAGCGATGAAATCGCTGCACTGCTGCCCGCACTGAAGCGCCTGGAAGTGATCCTGGTCAGCATGACCGGACGCAGTGAATCCACGCTCGCGCGAATTGCCGACATCGCGCTGGACTGCGGTGTCGATCAGGAGGCCTGTCCACTCAATCTGGCCCCCACTGCCAGCACCACGGCACAGATGGCCCTGGGTGATGCGCTCGCCGTGGCGTTGCTCGATGCGCGCGGTTTCCGCGAGACCGACTTCGCACGATCTCATCCTGGCGGCAGCCTCGGTCGCAAGTTGCTGATGCATGTGCGTGACTTGATGGTGTCCGGTGACGATGTGCCATCGGTCGCCCCCGACACCGGTTTCGGTGACATGCTGCGCGTCATGAGCGACAAGGGCCTGGGCTTCACCACAGTCGTGGATGCACAGCAGCAGGTGCTCGGCATCTTCACCGACGGAGACCTCCGCAGGCTGATCGAGCGCGGACAGGATCTGCGCCCGTTGCGCGCTCGCGAAGTGATGCGCAGCCAACCCAAGGTGATCCGTGAAGATGCACTGGCGGTGGATGCCGCGGGCCTGATGGAACAGCACCGCGTGACCAGCGTGCTGGTCGTCGATGGTTCGCAGCGTCTGGTCGGCGCGTTGAACCTCAATCAATTGATGCGCGCGAAGGTCATCTGATGGCCGCGCACGCGCCACGCCCCCTGAACCCGACGCTGTCGTTTGCGCCAGAGCTCTTGCTGGCCGCACAGGGCGTTCGCGCAGCCATTTTTGATGTGGACGGTGTGCTCACCGACGGCAGTCTGTACATCGGCGAACACGGCGAGGATTTCAAGGCCTTCAACGCGCTCGACGGTCACGGCCTGAAGCTGCTCGCGCAAGGCGGGATCACGCCGGTCGTCATCACCGGGCGAGACTCGCCCGCCGTGCGCCGTCGCGTGGCCGACCTCGGCATTGCGCATGCCTTCTACGGCGTGCACGACAAATTGGCTGCGACCGGCACGCTCATGAACACGCTGCAGATCGACTGGGGCGCGCTGGCAGCGATGGGCGACGATTGGCCCGATCTGCCCCTGATGACGCGCGCGGCGTTTGCCTGCGCACCGTCGAACGCCCACCCGGAGGTCAGCGCGGTCGCGCATCACATCACACGGGCAAGCGGCGGCCGTGGTGCCGCGCGCGAGTGCTGCGACCTGCTGCTCATGGCCGCAGGTCGTTATGGCTCGCTGCTGCGGGGTCACTTGACCACGCTCGACGGCACCCCATGACGCGCTGCAGCGCCGCCGCGATGCGGAACCGAGGGCCCCTCACTTGAACTCAGCAGCCGAATCCACGCTGGCACCCCCTGCGCCAGCGGCCCGGCGGTATGTCCTGCCCTGGTACCAGCGCGCGATCAGCACCTTGTCGGCGTACCTGCCCTTGATGCTGATGGCCTTGGTGGCTCTGGCGACCTGGTGGCTGGTCAAGAACACGCCGGTCTTCCAGGGCGCCAAGCCAGTCGTCGCAGCGCGCCACATTCCGGACTACACGATGCGCAACTTCACGGTACAGCGCTTTGCGGCCGACGGCAGCCTGCGCCTGCAGATCGAAGGGGATGAGGCGCGCCATTACCCCGACACCGATACGCTGGAGATCGACCGCGCGCGCATCCGCTCGATCGCACCCGATTCAGGCGTGACCGTGGCGACCGCACAAAAGGCGATCTCCAACGGCGATGGGTCCGAGGTGCAGTTGATGGGCCAGGCCCATGTGGTGCGCCAAGCCGCCCAGGTGGGGGACAAGACGCTGGAGGCCATCGACTTCAAAAGCGAGTTCCTGCACGCGTTTTTGCAGACGGAGCAAGTGCGGTCGCACCTTCCGGTGACGATCACCCGCGGCACGGTGCGAATCCAGGGCGCATCGATGAACTACGACAACCTCGGCCAGGTGGCACAGTTCGCCGGCGGCGTGAAGGCCACCTTCGGCCCGGGTGGGCAAAGACGTTGATTCAGCGTTCGCGCTGAACCGTGTCGCGCGCCGCCAGGGCCACCACCACTCGGCCTGATGTGAACGCACCTCTCGTCTTCATCACGGGCGCCTCCAGCGGCATCGGGCGCGCGCTGGCTGCTCGCTACCTGCAAGCGGGCTACCGCCTGGCACTGGTGGCACGTCGCGACGATGAACTGACGGCATGGGCGAGCGCACACAGCACGAGCCCCGCGCAGTGTGCGGTCTATGCAGCCGACGTGCGCGATATCGCAAGCATCACCGGTGCCGCGCATGCGTGCATTGCCGCGCAAGGCCTGCCCGATGTGGTGATCGCGAACGCAGGCATCAGCATCGGCATCGACAGTGCCGAAGTCGAAGACCTGGCGGTCCTGCGCGAGACGTTCGAAACCAACGTGATCGGCCTGGCCGCCACGCTGCAGCCGTTCGTGCGCAGCATGTGCGAACGGCGACGCGGCGTGCTGGTGGGTGTGGCGAGCGTGGCTGGCGTGCGAGGGTTGCCAGGTCACGGAGCGTACTGCGCCAGCAAGGCCGCGGTGATCAGCTACTGTGAAAGCCTGCGCGGCGAGTGCCGCCCCTTTGGCGTGAAGGTGGTGACGCTCAGCCCAGGGTATGTCGATACCCCACTGACGCGCGACAACCGGTACCCGATGCCTTTCCTGATGAGCCCCGAGGCGTTTGCGCAAAAGGCTTTCCTCGCCATCCAGAACGGCTCATCCCACCCAGTGATTCCGTGGCAGATGGGCATGGTGGCGAGGCTGTTGCGGCTGTTGCCCAATGCGATATTCGACCGGGTCGTGGCCGGCCAGCCCCGCAAGCAACGCCTCAGGAAACATCGGCCCTGAATGCAAAACGGCTGCACTTTTCAGTGCAGCCGTTTTGGATCATTCGGTTTGTCGGTGTCTGGGTGACGACTCAGTAACCGCCGCGGTTTCCGCCGCCACCGCCGTAACCACCACCGCCGCCTGAGCGGCCACCACCACCACCACCGCCGCCGCCGCCGTAACCACCGCCGCCGCCAGAGCGACCGCCGCCACCGCCACCACCGCCGTAACCGCCACCGCCGCCAGAGCGACCGCCGCCACCACCACCGTAGCCGCCACCGCCACCACCGTAGCCACCACCACCGGAGCGGCCGCCACCGAAGCCACCTGGCCGCTCTTCACGAGGACGCGCCTCATTGACGACCAGGGCGCGGCCGTCCATCTGTTGGCCGTTCATGCCGTTGATGGCCGATTGCGCTTCGGCATCGGAACCCATCTCGACGAAACCAAAACCCTTGGAGCGACCGGTTTCACGGTCCATCATGACCTTCGCCGACGACACCGTGCCGAACTGAGCGAATGTTTGCTGAAGATCGTCATCTCGTACGTTGTACGACAGGTTACCGACGTAGAGTTTGTTGCCCATTGCGAGCGCCTTTCTTTTCAGAGAACACAGAATACCTGTGTAGCTTCAACCTATCCTGACCCATTCAAGCAAAGGCGCTGCTACTGAACACAGAATTTTCATTATGGGTGAGTTGACCGATATTGCGCAAAGGCTTCTCAAAATCGCGCGCAACAAAGTGTTGTTTTGCAGGTATCACCTGGCGCCACCGTTTCCGCCAATCTCTTATCTATATTGTTTTAGACGCCGCGGCGCCAGTGCGGTGAAACCCTGATGAGCCACCTCATGTACGACTACATCGTCTGCGGCGCCGGAACCGCCGGTTGCCTGTTGGCCAACCGCCTCAGTGCCGATCCGACGAAGCGTGTCCTGCTGATCGAGGCGGGTGGCAAGGATGACTACGCCTGGATCCACATCCCGGTGGGCTACCTGCGTTGCATCGGGAATCCGCGCACCGACTGGATGTACCAGACCGAGCCCGAGGCAGGGCTGAGTGGGCGCCGTTTGCGCTACCCGCGAGGGAAGGTGCTGGGCGGCTGCAGCAGCATCAACGGGATGATCTACATGCGGGGCCAGGCGCGGGATTACGACGCCTGGGGCGCAGGCGACGGGTTCGGGCCGAACCCCGGCTGGGGCTGGTCCGAGTGCCTGCCGCACTTCCTGAAGCACGAGGACTTCCACCGAGGGGCCGATGCGTTCCACGCGGCACCCGGCTGGGACGAAAAGGGCGAGCGCCCCGGCGGCGAATGGCGTGTCGAGCGGCAACGGCTGCGCTGGACGGTGCTCGAGGCGTTCGCCGAGGCCGCTCGCCAGGCCGGCCTTCCGGCCACCGCGGACTTCAACCGCGGCGACAACGAAGGCGTGGGCTACTTCGAGGTCAACCAGCGCAATGGCCTGCGCTGGAACAGCGCGAAGGGCTTTTTGCGCCCGGTGCTGGACCGGGACAATCTGCAGGTCTGGACCGGCGCACACATTGCGCGGGTGCTGCTGGAGCCGGGTTCGCCGGGCGACACGGCAGCGGCTCCACTGCGTGCCGTCGGTGTCGAGGTGCTGCCCCGCGACAAGCAAGGCCACGCCAATCGGGGCGAGCCGATCCAGGTCCATGCGGCCCGCGAAGTGATCCTGTGCACGGGCGCCATCGGCACGCCGCAACTGCTGCAACTGTCAGGGCTCGGGGCAGCGGCGGCACTGCAAGCGGCGGGCATCACGCCGCTTCGCGATCTGCCAGGCGTGGGCGCGAACCTGCAGGATCACCTGCAATTGCGATCGGTGTATGCCGTTGAGGGTGTGACGACACTGAACACGCGATCGCGCTCGTGGTGGGGTAAGGCGCAGATGGCGCTCGAATTCGCACTGCGACGCTCCGGACCGCTCAGCATGGCCCCCTCGCAGCTCGGTGCGTTCACGCGCAGCGACCCGAATCAGCCGCACGCCAACCTGGAGTACCACGTGCAACCGCTCTCGCTCGAGGCCTTCGGCGAGCCGCTGCACCCCTTCGACGCCATCACCGCCAGCGTGTGTCACCTGAACCCGACGAGCCGGGGCACGGTGCAGCCGCGCAGCCCGCACCCGACGGACGCACCACGCATTGCGCCGAACTACCTGAGCACGGCGCAAGACCGCCAGGTCGCCGCCGACGCGTTGCGGGTCACGCGCCGGATCGTCGCGCAGCAGGCGCTGTCGGTCTACCGGCCACGAGAAATCAAGCCCGGGATGCAATACCAGACCGATGAAGAACTGAGCCGCCTGGCCGGCGAGATCGGCACCACCATCTTCCACCCCGTGGGCACGGCCAAGATGGGGCCAGCCAGCGATCCGCAGGCGGTGGTGGATGCGCAGCTGCGCGTGCACGGCGTCGCAGGCCTGCGCATCGCCGACGCCAGCGTGATGCCCACGATCACCAGCGGCAACACCGCGGCGCCGACACTGATGATCGCTGAGCGCGCCGCGCAATGGATCGCGCAGAACGCCCAGCCTGATCGCTGAAGCCGCGCGAGGTGCATCGCGCGGCAAAAGGATTCACCCCGTCATGACAACAGCTGCTTGCGCGCGCGGTGCAGGCGCACGAACAGGTTGTCCTCGCTGATCGCAAGCGCCTGACAGACGGTGTCGGTGGGCTGGTCCTGCAGCACCCGCAGATGCATCACGTCGCGCAGGCTGGCCGGCAGCGCATCGATGCGCGCCAGGGTGTGCGCCAGGAATTCGCGCTGCTCGGCCAGTTCATCAGGCCGCGGCTGCGGACACTCGAAAGCCATCGCGCCGTGCGCCAGGCTTTCGCCGTCGTCGCCGGTGCCATCGCTGTCGTCCAGACTGTCGTAGACAGCGCGCTGGCGCACCAGATCCACGATCTTGTGCTTGAGGATGCCTGTCAGCCATGAGCGCAAGGCCGAGCGGCCGGCAAACAGCGCGCGGCCGGACAGCACCGCTTCGAACACGTCGTGCACCACGTCCTCGGCGAGCATGGGATCGTGCAGTTTGCGCTGCGCGAAGCGCACCAGATGGCTGCGGTGGGCCACCAGGTCGGTCCAGGCCACTGCTGTCGTGGCGTACGCAGCCCGATCGAACGAGAGGGCGACGGCGGACGCGGCGATGGGGGCGTGGGTGGCTTGCATGGTGGGCTCCGGATCGGTGTGGTCGATGGCCTGACTGTGGCCATCGCACCTCGCGCCTTGCTCACCGAACCTCACAGCCACCTCACATTGGCGGTGTAAGACGCGGAGGTGCCGCGCGACAATGACGCCATGCCCGCCCAGATCCTCGTCGCTGAAGACCAGACCGACATCCGTGACCTGCTGGTGATGAACCTGCAGCAGGCAGGCTACGCGGTCACAGCGGTGGCCGATGGCGCGGCAGCACTGGCCAGCCAGAACGAACAGGCCAGCGACTTGCTGATCCTCGATCTGATGATGCCGGGCCTGGACGGACTGGAGGTGTGCAAGGCACTGCGCGCCCGTGGACACAGCACCCCGATCCTGATGCTGACGGCCAAGTCCACCGAGCTCGACCGCGTGCTCGGCCTCGAACTCGGCGCCGACGACTACCTGACCAAGCCGTTTTCACTGGCCGAGCTGCTGGCCCGCGTGAAGGCACTGCTGCGGCGCGCCGAGATGCTGCGCGCGGCGCAGGCCGGGGCGACTGGGCAAGCCAGCGCCAGCACGCTGCGCAACGGCGACCTCGAAATCCTGCCGGTCAAGCGCCAGGTGCGCTTTCGCCAGCAGCTGCTCGACTTCACCGCCCTCGAATTCGACCTGCTGCTGCACTTCGCCCAGCACCCGGGCCATGTGTTCTCGCGCGGCCAGCTGCTGAACGCGGTGTGGGGCTACACCCACGATGGGTACGAGCACACCGTGACGACCCACATCAACCGGCTGCGCGCCAAGCTCGAAGCCGACCCGATGCGCCCGCAGCTGATCCTCACGGTGCGCGGCGCGGGCTACAAGATGCGCGAGGCTCCGCCATGACGCTGGCAGCAGGGTCGCCCGCCCGCCCGGCATGAGCGTTCGGTTCAAGATCGCACTGACGATCTTCATCACCGGCACGCTGACCGCGCTGGGCGTGATCGCCACCGTGCTGTTCGCCTTCCAGCGTTTCGAGCATGAGACGACCTACTACCGTGCGAATGCGTTCCTGAAACGCGTCGGCTCCACCTACAACGGCATGCTCGACATGCAGCAGCGGCACCCGGAGGAATTCGTCACCTTCCTGCGCAGCCTGCTGTTCTTCGAACCCAACAGCCAGCTCTACCTTTTGCGTGCCGATGGCTCGGTGATCGTGTCGACCAGCGCCATGACGCTGCCACCGGACTACAAGGTGGCCCTACAGCCGGTGCGGCAGGCCATGGGTCCGACACCGATGCCGTACGTGATGGGTGACGACCCGGAGCGCCCGGGCCTCGACAACGGCGCGATCATCGCCGCACTGCCGCTGACCAACGCGGTCATCCGCCCGGACCAACCGATCGCAGGCTACCTGTACCTGGTGAGCCAGAAGCCGATCGCGTCGGAGGGCCGGCTGGAGGCGTTCCGCAGCACCTTCGCCCGGCCGGCGCTGGCATCCATCCTCGCGGTGGTGGTGCTGGCCACACTGCTCACCGCCTGGATCACGGCCACCGTCACCCGACCGCTGCGACGGCTCACCGAGGCCGTCGCCACGGTGCAGCGCGAAGGCTTGACCGCCGGAGCCGCCTCCGAAGCCGCGCTGTTCCACGCCCCGGATCGTTTCGAATTCAATTCGGCACGCGACGAATTCGGCCAGCTGGCCAGCGGCTTTCGCGCGATGCTGATGACGCTGCGCACCCAGTGGGAAGCGCTGCGCCGCCTCGATCATTTCCGCCGCGAAGGCGTCAGCAACCTGTCACACGACCTGCGCTCGCCGCTGACCGCCACCGCGGCCTGCCTGGAAACCCTCGACGCGCGCTGGGCCGCCGACCCGGGGCAATACCCGAACCAAGCGGCCGACCGTGCGCTGGTCGAAGTCGCCCTGCGAAACACCCGCAATGCCGCGCGGCTGGTGCAATCACTGGGGGATCTGGCCCAGCTCGACGAGCCCGAATTCAAGCTGCACCCCGAACTGGTCGATGCCGCCGAGTTGCTCGGCGACATCGCGGTGCGCTTCGCAGCGCGTGCCGAGAAGCAAGGCATCGCGCTGGTTGCCGAGCCGGCAACCGACGAGTGGCCCACTTTCGCGGCGCTGGACATCGAGCTGTTCGAGCGCGCCGTGGCCAACCTGGTCGACAACGCGCTGAAGTTCTGCCCGGCGGGTGGGCGCATCACGCTGGCAGCGCGCAGTCGCAGCGACCACGAGGCCGCGCAGCGGCGCGTTGAAGTCAGCGTGAGCGACAGCGGGCCCGGCATTCCGGCAGCCGATCTCGCCCACCTGTTCGATCGTTTCTACCAAAGTCGGCAGAGCGTGGAGCCCGCCTCGTCAGAGGGCGGCAAGGGCCTGGGCCTGGCCATCGTCAAGCGCATTGCCGAGTTGCATGGCGGCACGGTGGCGGTCGCCAGCGAGCCAGGCCGCGGCACCACGGTGACGCTGTCGTTGCCTGCCGGATGAGTGCGGGCAGCCGCCCGCAGTGGCTCTCACGCGACAGCCCAGGGAAAGCCCTGAGATTCATGCGTTTGGCGCATATCTAAAGTCGCTTTTCTCGAAGGAGCCGGTCACGGCCAGCTCCTGATTCGGGGGAGGATGAGGAGACATCACGAACGGATGCAGGCGCATGGCCTGACATTCGCACCGACAGCGCCGCACCATCGGTCCATGTCAAAATCGATGAGCGCCGGTACCCCGGCGCTTTTTCGTTTCCGGATGCTCGACACCACCCTGCTGACCCTGGCCTCGCTGTTCGCGGGCTTTGTCGACGCGATCGTCGGCGGTGGCGGCCTGGTGCTGGTGCCCGCCCTGTTCGCTGCCTACCCGAACGCCGCACCGGCCACCCTGTTCGGCACCAACAAGGGGGCGGCCGTCTGGGGCACCGCCTGGGCCACGCTGCAGTACGCGCGCCGGGTGACGCTGCCCTGGGGCGCGCTGCTGCCGGCGGCCCTGGCCGCACTCATCGGCAGCTTCGCCGGAGCCTGGTCGGTGACGCTGATCGATGCGACCGGCCTGCGGCGCGCCCTGCCTGTGGTGTTGCTGGCGGTGCTGGCCTACACGCTGCTGCGCAAGGACCTCGGGCGCACGCATGCGCCCCGATACCACGGACGCGCACAGGCGCTGCTGGCCAGTCTGATCGGTGCGGTGATCGGCTTCTACGACGGCTTTTTCGGACCGGGCACCGGCAGCTTCTTCGTGTTCCTGTTCGTGCGGCTGCTCGGCTTCGATTTCCTGCATGCGAGTGCCAGCGCCAAGCTGCTGAACACCGCGACCAACCTGGCCGCGCTGGTGCTGTTCGGCTGCACAGGCCATGTGTGGTGGCCGCTCGCCGCGGTGATGGCGGTCGCCAATGTGGCGGGCAGCCTGCTCGGCACGCGGCTGGCACTGCGTCATGGCGCGGGCTTCGTGCGCAGTGTCTTCGTGTGCGTGGTGGGTGCGCTGATCGTCAAGACGGTCTGGGACGGCTACTCCGGCCTGTGGTGACCACAGGCCGGACGCTTCCGAATTGCACCGTCTCGACCCCATTGTTCCGGGCTACGCGGCTGTGGCAGGTGCTTACGATGGCCTGACATCAATCTTGTCCGGACCCACGCCATGCCCGTCGATCCCGAACTGCGCGCGCTGAACATCGACATCCCGGCCCAGCCGGAAGCGCTGGTCAAACTGTCGATGCTGCTCGCCGAAGAAGAGGTGAACCTGCAGCAGATCAGCCTGCTGGTCGAGTCCGACATGGCGCTGGCGTCTGCGGTGCTGAAGGCGGTGAACTCGTCGCTGTATGGCCTGTCAGGCCGGGTGCAGAGCGTGCACCAGGCGATCACTTACCTGGGCACCCGCGAAGTCGCGGCGGTCACCTTCGAAATGGGCCTGCGCGCGGTGTTCCCGGGCGCCCCCGAGTTGTCGCCCGTGTGGGAGCGCGCGGCCGTGCGCGGCTTGCTGATGGGCCGCATCGGGCATGCCGTGGGCGTGGATCCGTGGGCGGCCCATTCGGCCGGGCTGTTCGAGGAGTGCGGCAAGGCAGTGTTGTTTCGCCATGCGCCTGCACGCTACAAGCCGCTGCTGGCCACGGCCGTCAGCGACGAGGAACTGGCATTGCTGGAACACCAGGAGTTCGGTGTCAGCCACGACGCGCTGGGTGCCGCACTGTGCGAAAGCTGGGGCCTGGCGCCTGCCGCGGTGCACAGCGTGCGCTTCCATGTGATCGTCAACGCGACCTGGGAACTGCCGGTCCAGGTGCAACGCCGCTCGATCTGCGCGTTGTCGGCCGTGGCCCATGCGCTGATGACCGATCCGCAAACGCTCGACGACGCCGTCAACACCGTCGCGCCCCAGGCGCAGCTCGAGCCCGAGCTGGTGCTGCGTGGCGCACGCCGTGTGCAGGCTCAGATCGAGCGTGCCGTCGAACAGGTCGTCTGAGCCCCGACACGACACGACACGACACGAGCCACAGACCATGGGCGCTTCCGATCGTTTCCTGTTCAACGCGGGCACCGCTGGTGGACTCTCGCGCGTGCTGGCCGAGCCGACACCCGGGCGGCAGCCGGTGCGGCCCACCGGTCTGTCACCGTCACGCCCTTCGACGGTGCTGCAACGCTGTCGGGGCCCGGTTCAGCTGTCGCTGTTCACCGGCCTGGATGCGCTGCCTCGCCCCGATGACGCCGATCCGGCCGACCCGCCGGCGTTGCTGATCGATCGACGCGTCGGCGGGCGCCGGTCCACCGACTGAATCAGACCACTGCGCGGTACCTGCGCGTGACTCAGACGGCCGCGCGGTACCCGCGCGGTATGGCCCCGATCAGCCGCTTCGTGTAGTCCTGCTGCGGCGCGTCGAGGATCTGCGCCATGCTGGCCTGCTCGACCACCTCGCCGTCCTTCATCACCAGCACCTCGTCGGCCATGAAGCGCACCACCGCCAGGTCGTGGCTGATGAACACATAGGCCAGACCCAGTTCGTCCTGCAGGTCCTTCAGCAGGTTGAGCACCTGCGCCTGCACGCTGACATCGAGCGCGCTGACGGCTTCGTCCAGCACCAGCACCTCAGGGTTCAGCGTCAGGCAGCGCGCGATCGCGATGCGCTGGCGCTGGCCGCCGGAAAACTCGTGCGGATAGCGCCCCATCGCCGAGTCATCGAGGCCAACCTTGCCCAGCAAGGCACGCGCCCGCGCTTCGCGATCCGCGCGGCCGCTGCCGATGCCATGGATGGCCATCGGCTCGACCAGCGTCTGGCCGACGGTGAATCGCGGGTTCAGGCTCGCATAGGGGTTCTGGAACACCACCTGCAAACGCCGCCGCATCGGCAACAGCTGCGCCGGGCTCAGCGCCAGCAGATCTTCACCGTCGAATCGAACCTCGCCGCCGACCGGTCCGCCGCTGGCCTCATGCAGGCGCAACAGCGCCAGCCCCATCGTCGTCTTGCCCGACCCCGACTCGCCCACCACCCCCAGCGTGTGACCACGCCGCAATTGGAAGGTGACGCCACGGCCGTCGCGGCCCACCGCCTTGAATTCGCGGCGACCGAACAGCCCCTGCGGGATCCAGAAGCTCTTGGTCAGCGCGCGGGCTTCGAGGATCACCGGCGCACCCGCGTCTTTGGCACTGGTCGTCGGTGCAGCGCGCTGGGGCCGATCGCCTTCGGTTGCCATGTGCTCATCGATCACCAGCAACCGCGACTCTGTGTTGGACAAGGTCGGCCGGCAGGCCAGCAGCGCGCGGGTATAGGCGTCCTGCGGGCGGGCAAAGATGTCCGCGACCGGGCCGCGCTCGCGCACCGTGCCCTGGCGCATCACCACGACCTCGTCCGCAATTTCACCGACCACGCCGAGGTCGTGGCTGATGAACAGCATGCTCATCCGATGGCGTGATTTCACGCTCGCGAGCAGCTCCATGATCTGGCGCTGGATCGTCACGTCGAGCGCGGTGGTCGGCTCGTCGGCGATCAGCAGTTTCGGCTCGCACGACAGCGCCATCGCGATCATCGCCCGCTGCTGCTGGCCGCCGGACAGCTCGTGCGGGTAGGCGCCCAGACGCCGCTTCGGCTCCGGCAGGCCGACCTCGGCGAGGAGGGCTTCGGCGCGCACCATGGCCTGCTTGGCACTCAGGCCCAGGTGCTTCATCAGGGGCTCGCGCAACTGTGCGCCGACAGTGAACACCGGGTTCAGCGAGGACATCGGGTCCTGGAACACACAGGCGATGTCCTTGCCGCGCAGCGCCTGCAACTGCTGCCGCGAGGCCTTCAGCAAATCGCGGCCCTGGAACGCGATGACGCCCGAGCGCTCGGCGTTGTCGGGCAGCAGGTTCAGGATCGCCATCGCGGTGACGCTCTTGCCCGATCCGGATTCACCCACCAGCGCCACGGTGGTGTGCTCGGGAATGTCGAAGCTGATGCCCTGCGCTTGTCCGCCCACGTGGCGGCCCACCGCCTGCGTGCGCTGCACCACCCCACCTTGCTTGCCGGTGCGAAACGACACCTGCAGGTCCTGCAGGCTCAGCAGCACTGGCGGCACCGGAGTCATTCCAGCCCCCGCAGCTTCGGATCCAGCGCATCGCGCAGCGCATCGGTGAACAACGAGAACGCGGTGACGAACACCGCCATGAACACCGTCGCGGTGGCCAGCTGCCACCAATAACCGAGCAGCAGCTCGACCTGCGATTCGGCCAGCATCGTGCCCCAGGACACTTGATCGATCGACACGCCCAAGCCCAAGTAGCTCAGGATCACCTCGGCCTTGATGAAGCCCACCGTCAGGATCGACAGCTGCACCAACATTACATGGCTGACGTTGGGCAGGATGTGGCGAAACATCCGCGAGGCCACGCTGGCGCCGATCGCTTCGGCCGCCCGCACATAGTCCCGCACCGCGTGCTTCAGGAACTCGGCGCGCACCAGCCGGTAGATGCCGGTCCACCCGGTCAGCCCCAGGATCAGCACCACGGTGGTGGTGCCGCGGCCGGAGACGGCCGCGAACGCGAAGATCAGCAGGATGCCGGGGATCGAGGTGAACACGTTGTAGAACCACTCCAGCGCGTCACCGATCCGCCCGCCGAGAAAGCCACTGACGGCGCCCAACGCCGTGCCGATCGCGGTGGCCAGCAGAGCCGCCAGCACACCGACGAAGATCGAGATCTCGGCCCCCTTGATCGCCTTGGCCAGCACATCGCGGCCGAGCCGGTCGCCGCCCAGCGGAAGCGTGTTGGCAGGCACGGCTTCACTGACTTTCAGCGTCGCGGCCCGTTCAGCCCATTCGGCATAACGTGGCGCCAGCGGGTCCACGGCAGAGATGTCCACCGGCGGGCCCTTGCCCTGCTCGATCAAGGCCACGGCCGATGGCGGCGTCGGCCCGAGGAAGGTCGGGTTGGCATACGGCACGCCCACTTCGCGCTGCCACTGGCTGGCAACGAGCCCCAGGGCCGACAGCGCAATCAGCACCAGAAACGCGATCACGATGGCGAGCGACACCAGCCCGACGCGATCGCTGCGAAACCTTCGCCACGCCAGCGACCACACGCCGTCGGAGCGATTGGTGGCCCCTGGCATCGCCGTCGACGGCAGCACCGCGCTCATTTCAGCACCACCCGTCGGTCCACGAGCTTGTAGAGCACATCGGTCAGCACATTGATCAGCATCGTGATCGCTGCCAGGTACACCGTGACCGCCTGGATCACCGGGTAGTCGCTGCGGTTGACCGCCAGCAGCACCTCACGCCCGAGGCCGGGGATCGAGAAGAACACCTCGATCAGGAACGAGCCGACGAAGATGCCCGGCAGCCCGGTACCGATGCTGGTCAGGATCGGAATCATGGCGTTGCGCAGCACATGGCGCAGCAGGATCACCCGCTCGGTCAGGCCCTTGGCGCGCGCGGTGCGCACATAGTCCTGCTCGATCTCGTCGAGGAAGAAGCTGCGGTACAGCCGCGTCTGCGGCGCGAGGCTCACTGCCACCGCCAGCAGCACCGGCAGCGGCGCGTACTGGGTCAGGTTGATCCACAGCGAGTCGCTCCAGCCCTGCACCGGAAACCACCCAAGCTTGAAGCCGAACAGCCACTGGCCGACCAGCACATAGACCAGGAACGAGATCGACAGCGCCACGGTGGTCAGCACCATCACCGCCCGGTCGGTCAGCGACCCACGCACCACGGCCACAGCCAACGCCAGCGGAATTGCCAGCAGCACTTCGAGCACCAGGATCGGCACCATCACCGTCAGCGTGTTGGGCAGGCGGTCAAGGAACAATTCCGACACCGCCTCGTTCGTCGCCCAACTGCGGCCCCAGTCGAAGGTCACGACCTGCTTGAGGAAGATCGACAGCTGGATCCACCAAGGCTGGTCCAGGCCCAGCTGTTGGCGAATCGCGGCGATCTGGTCGGGCTTGGCGATCTGACCGGCCAGAATTTCCGCCGGGTCGCCGCCGAAAAACTTGAACAACACGAACACCAGCAGGATCACACCCACGAGCGTCGGGATGGTTTGCCAGAGTCGTCTGAACAGGTAGGCGGCCATGGGGTGGGGAGTCTAGACTGCGCCCGCTCGGCGCTCGGGTCGCCAGGAGAGAACAGCCAATGAAGTCAGGTCGTGTGCGTCGAGTGGTGATCGGGATGCTTGGTTCCACCGCCATGGCGGGGGTCTTGTTGAGCAGCGGGTGGCCGGCGGCAGCCGCCACGGCCGCGCCTGCGCAGAAAGTCTTCCGCTACGCCTTCCCCGTGGCCGAGACCGGTTTCGACCCGGTGCAGATCTCCGATCTGTACTCGGCCACCATCATCTCGAACATCATCGAGTCGCCGCTGACCTACGACTACCTGGCGCGGCCGGTCAAGCTGGTGCTGCAGACCGCAGCCGAGATGCCGCAGGTGTCGGCCGACTTCAAGACCTACACAGTCAAGATCCGTCCCGGCATCTACTTCGCCGACGACCCGGCGTTCAAGGGCAAGAAGCGGGAGCTGGTGGCCGCCGATTACGTCTACTCGCTCAAGCGCATCTTCGACCCGCGCTGGAAGAGCCCGAGCTACCCCGGCCTGGCCGACGAGAAGATCATCGGCATCGACGCGCTGCGCGAGAGGGCCGTCAAGGACCGCACGCCGTTCGACTACGACACCGAGGTCGAGGGCTTGCGCACACTCGACCGCTATACGTTTCGCATCACGCTGGGCAAGCCCAGCCCGCGCTTCATCAACAGCTTCACCAGTGCCACGAGCGCCGGCGCACTGGCACGCGAGGTGGTCGAGGCCTATGGTGACAAGATCATGGAGCACCCGGTGGGCACCGGGCCCTATGTGCTCAGCGACTGGCAGCGTTCGTCGCGGATGGTGCTGACACGCAACCCGAATTTCCGCGAGCAGTTCTATCAAGCCACCCCGCCGGCCGACGACCCGGCCGCTCAGGCCGTCTACCAGAAGCTCAAGGGCCGGCGCCTGCCGATGATCGACCGTGTCGAGGTGTCGGTGATTGGGGAATCGCAGCCGCGCTGGCTGGCCTTCCTGAACGCCGAGCACGACATGATCGACGGCCTGCCGGCCGAGTTCGCCAACATCGCGATCCCGAACAACCGTCTCGCGCCGAACCTCGCGGAACGCGGCGTCCAGATGGTGCGCACGCCGGGCTCGGACATCTCGTTCACCTACTTCAACATGCAGGACCCGCTGGTCGGCGGCTACACGCCCGAAAAGGTGGCGCTGCGCCGTGCCATTGCGCTGGCCTACGACACGGCCACCGAGATCCGCCAGGTGCGACGCAACCAGGCCGTGCCCGCCGAGAGCACGCTGCCGCCGATGACCTTCGGCTTTGACCCCACGTGGAAGTCTGAGATGAGCCTGTACGACCCGGCGCGAGCCCAGGCATTGCTCGACCTGTACGGCTATGTCGATCACGATGGCGACGGCTGGCGTGACCTGCCCAACGGCCAGCCGCTCAAGCTCGTCTATGCCACGTCGCCGGACCAGACCTCTCGCCAGCGCAACGAGCTGTGGAAGAAGTACATGGACGCGATCCACCTCAAGATCGAGTTCAAGACCGCCCAGTGGCCCGAGCAGCTGAAGGCCGCACGCGCCGGCAAGATCATGATGTGGGGCCTGGGCATGAGCGCCACCTCGCCCGATGCCGACGGGTTCCTGGCGATGGCCTACGGCCCGCAGAAGGGCGAAGGCAACCTCGCGTTCTTCGACCTGCCCGCCTTCAACCAGCTGTACGACGCGCAGACCGTGCTGGGCGACACACCCGAGCGGCTGGCGCTGATGCAGCAGGCCAGCAAGCTGCTGGTGGCCTACATGCCGATGAAGGTGCATGCGCACCGCATCGGCACCGACCTGCTGTTCCCGTGGGTGATCGGCTACCAGCGCCACCCGTTCATGCGCGAGTTCTGGCGCTACATCGACATCGATGCCGAACGCGCCGCCGCGAAAAAATAAGCGGCGGCGGACGGCGACGCAGGCGCCTCAGCCCTGCACCAGCCGCTTGTTCTTCGCGATCGACATCAGGATGCCCAGGCCCAGCCCGAGGATCACCATCGCGGTGCCGCCGTAGCTGACAAACGGCAGCGGCACGCCCACCACCGGCAGGATGCCGCTGACCATGCCCATGTTGACGAAGGCATAGGTGAAGAAGCTCATCGTGATGGCGCCGGCCAGCAGGCGGGTGAACGCGTTCGGCGCTTCGGAGGCGATCATCAAGCCGCGCACGATCAGGCCCAGGAAGCCGACGATCAAGGCGATGCAGCCGATCAGACCGAACTCCTCCGAATACGCTGCGAAGATGAAATCGGTGGTGCGCTCGGGGATGAATTCGAGGTGCGTCTGCGTGCCCTTCATGAAGCCCTTGCCGGTGACACCGCCGGAGCCAATCGCGATCATCCCCTGGATGATGTGAAAGCCCTTGCCCAGCGGGTCGGTGGTCGGGTCGAGCAGTGTGCAGACACGGGTCTTCTGATAGTCCCGCATCATCGGCCACTTGACGTCGGGCTGGCAGATCTCGTCGCCCGACAGCACCAGCGCGGTGATGGCCACCGCGGCCACCACCACCACCGGCACGATCAGCTTCCAGGACAGGCCGGCGAAGAAGATCACGAAGAGTCCGGCCGCCAGCACCAGGATCGCGGTGCCCAGGTCGGGCTGCTTGGCGATCAGGCCGACCGGCACCGCCAGGATCAGCAGCGCGACGACGAAGTCGAGCGCACGCACCTGGCCTTCGCGGCGCTGGAACCACCACGCCAGCATCAGCGGCATCGCGATCTTCAGGATTTCGCTGGGCTGGATCACGATGCCCACATCGAGCCAGCGGGTCGCGCCCTTCTTGGTAATGCCGATCAGCGCGGTGGCCATCAGCAGGGCCACACCGATGGCATACAGCGGTACGGCCAGCGCCATCAATCGCTGGGGTGGTATCTGGGCGACAACGAACAGGATGCCGGCCGCCAGCAGCATGTTGCGCCCGTGATCGACGAAGCGGGTGCCGTGGTCGAAGCCCGCGGAGTACATGGTCGTCAGCCCGATCGCCGACAACAGCAGCACCACCAGCAGCAGCGGCACGTCGAAGCCGTGGAACAGCGGCAGCACACGCTGCAGCAACGACGGCTTCTGGAATGCCGGTCTCATCGCCGGACGGCCTCACGACCCGACGCATCGGCCGCGGTCACTGCAGACATCGCGCTCGGGACGTCGCTGGCAGAGGCCGCAGCAGACGCTGCTGCGGCAGCCATCGCCGGCAAGCTGGGGTTGCCCGGCAGCGCCAGATCGCGGATGTGCCGGGGTGTGCCGATCGGTGCGGCCGAGGTGCCGGCCCGCGTGGCCACGATGTCCTCTTCGCTGGGCACCTGGCCCAGCAGCATGTAGTCGAACAACCGACGCGCAATCGGTGCGGCCGCACCCGCACCCCAGCCGGCGTTCTCGACAATGACAGCCACGGCGATCTGCGGGTTCTCCAGCGGCGCAAAGGCCACGTACAGCGCGTGATCGCGCAGGTGTTCCTGAACCCGATTCGCACTGTATTTTTCGTTCTGCTTCAGGCCGACCGCCTGCGCCGTGCCGGTCTTTCCGCCGCTCTGGTAGCCAGCGCCGGCGAACACCCGGGTCGAGGTGCCGGACACCGTCACGCCGTACATGGCCTCGCGGATCACTTCCACCTGATCGGGCTTCAGATCGATGGGCGGGATCGCATGGGCTGAAATTTGTCGCTGGGCGCCGGTGAGCACATCGTCGATCCGGCGCACCAGCCGCGGCTCGTAGCGCTGGCCACCCGACGACAACGTGGCCGTCGCCGTGGCCAGTTGCAGCATCGTGAAGCTGTTGTAGCCCTGGCCGATGCCCAGCGAGATCGTCTCGCCGGCGTACCACTTCTGCTGATCGGCGCGCTTGTAGGCGCGACGCTTCCAGTGGGTCGATGGCAGCAGACCGGAGACCTCCCCTTCGACATCGATGCCGGTCTTGCGGCCGAAGCCGAACGGCGACAGCTGGTCGTGGATCAGGTCCACGCCCATCTCGTTGGCCAGCGTGTAGAAGTAAACGTTGCTCGATTCGACGATGGCTCGACGCATGTCCATGATGCCGCCGCGCTCGTTCTCGGGGCTGCCATAACGGTGACCACCGAACATGAAGAACCCGGGGTCGTTGATGAGCGTGCTGGGCGAGCGCTTGTTGGCATTCAGCGCGGCCATCGCCATGAACGGCTTGAAGGTCGAGCCCGGCGGATAGGTGCCACGCAGTGCGCGGTTCAGCAACGGCTTGTCCAGCGACTCGTTGAGTTCCTTCCAGCTCTCGCTGTCGATCCCGTCGACGAACAGGTTGGGGTCGAAGGTGGGCTTGCTGACAAAGGCCAGCACCTCGCCGCTGCGCGGATCGATCGCCACCAGCGCGCCGCGCCGGTCGCCGTACAGGCTTTCGACCAGCGCCTGAAGCCGGATGTCGATCGACAACACCACGGTGTTGCCGGGGGTCGCCGGATTGCTGTGCAGGCGCCGCACGGCGCGACCTGACGCACTGGTCTCGACCTCCTCAAAGCCGGTGGTGCCGTGCAGCTCGGCTTCGTAACTCTGCTCGATGCCCAGCTTGCCGATGTACTCGGTGCCGCGGTAGTTGGAGGCGTTCTCGGAGTCATCGATGACGTCCTTCTCGGCCTGGTTGATGCGGCCGATGTAGCCCAGCAGGTGACTGCCCACCTCGCCCAGCGGGTAGTTGCGGAACAGCCGGGCCTTCACCTCGACGCCCGGGAAACGGTAGCGCTGCGCGGTGAAACGGGCCACCTCCTCGTCGGTGAGCTTGGTGCGGATCGGCAGCGACTCGAAATTCTTGCTCTCGTCCATCAACCGCTTGAAGCGCTTGCGGTCACGCGGCTGGATGTCGATGACCTCGGCCAGCTGGTTGATCGTGGCGTCGAGGTCGTCGATGCGCGCTGGCATCAGCTCCAGCGTATAGGCAGAGTAGTTGTTGGCCAGCACGACCCCGTTGCGATCGACGATCAGCCCCCGATTCGGCACGATCGGCACCACCGCAATGCGGTTGTTCTCGGCACGAACGCTCAGCTCGTCGTGCTTGGCCACCTGCAGATGCGTCAGACGAAAGGCCAGCAACCCGAAGCACAGCAGCACGAAGGCCGCAGCGGCAAACAGCCGCGTGTGAAAACGGCGCAGCTCCTGCTCGACGTTCTTGAGCTCAGTCACAACGGACGATTCTGATCGCGGTCGGGGGCGCGGCGTTGCGGGGCCAGCAGCAGCCAGGTGGTGAGCGGCCACAGGAGGGCCTCGAACACCGGTGCCAGCAGCGCCTCCCATCCTGGCAGCATGCCGCCCGCGATCATGCGCACGGCAAACGACACCAGGTGCGCGGCCACGAACAGCGGCAGGATCTGCAGCGCCTGCGACGGCAGGTCGAACCACAGCAGACGGCGGTGGATGGTCGTCGCCGCATAGGCCAGCAGCGTGTAGGCCAGCGCATGCTGGCCGAGCAGCGCGCCGTCGTGCACATCCATCAGCAGGCCGAACATGAAGGCCACGCCGACACTGACCCGGCGTGTCTGGTGCACATTCCAGAACACCAGCACCAGCGCCATGGCGTCGGGCACGGCAGGATGCCGACCCAGCGGCACGAGGTTGATCGCCAGTGCGCCCAGCAGCGTGAACCACAGGAACAGCGGGTTCACCGGCAGCAGCAGCTGGTCGGTGCGGCGCGGCAGGATCATCGGCGTACGCCCTTCTTGGTGTGGCCCGCCGAGGCGGCCGAGGCCGGCGCAGAAGCCGATGCCGCCGCGGCAGCCGCTACGGCCTCAGGGCGCGGCGGCAACTGCAAGCCGATGGGCTCGAGCACCAGCACATGGCGCACCCCGTCAGGCAGCGCCGCCGGAGCCAGCAGGATCTTGGCAAAGCCGGAATCGACCTTGCGGTCGATGGTCACCACCTTGGCCACTGGCAGGCCTGGCGGGTAGACGCCGTCGACGCCCGAGGTCTGCAGCAGGTCACCGACCTGCACATCGGCATTGCCCGCCATGAAGCGCAGCTCGAGGGCATCGCCGGTGGTCGAGCCGTAGGCCGCACTGCGCGCCTGGGTGCGGCTGTTGAGCACCGGCACGGCCGCGTCCTTGTCGGTCAGCAAGGTCACCTCCGACGACAGCGGATAGACCCGCGTCACCTGCCCGATCACACCGGCCTCGCTGATCACCGGCGAACCCGCTGCAATGCCTTGCGCCAGCCCCTTGTCGACCACCACCTTGCGAGAGTACGGATCGGTCGATTCATAGAGCACTTCAGCCGCCTGCGACCGCACCTGCAGACCGCCCCGCACCTCGAGCAAGGCACGCAGCCGGGCGTTTTCGGCCTGCAGCTGATCGACCTGATTCACGCGCAGCGCCTGGCCGGCCAAGGCCCGGCGGGCGGCAGACTCGTTGGCGATGGCCGCTTCCAGTCCGGCCAGATACTGGAAGGTCGACTCCATGCCCTCGACCGGTGCCAGCAACCCACGTTGCACCGGATGCAGCGCGGTGGCCAGCAGCGCGCGCAGCGGCTGCGTGAGCTTGAATCGAACGTCGGCGACCATCAGGAACACCGCGAGCGCCGAGCACAGCGCCAGCTTGGTCAGCGCCGACAGACCCTGTCGAAAGAACGGCGGCGGCGTTCGATCGATGGAGCCTAGAAGCATGGGTGAATGCCAAAAACAAAAGGCCGGCGAAAAGTCCCGAGCCGCCTCAAGCCGATCGGCGGCTCGATGGGGAACAAAGTGCAGTTAGCGCTGGCCGGACGACCGCCGGGCCGCCCCAAGGTCGGCCGCGCCCCCCTGGGGGGCAGGAGCGCAGCGACGTGGGGGCCCACAGTTACTCTGACGTGAAGATCGAGCCCAGGCGCTCCATGTGCTCGAGGGCCATGCCGCAACCGCGCACGACGCAGGTCAGCGGGTCTTCGGCCACCAGCACCGGCAGGCCGGTTTCCTCGGCCAGCAGGCGGTCCAGGTCGCGCAGCAAGGCGCCACCGCCGGTGAGCATCATGCCGCGCTCGGCGATGTCGGCGCCCAGTTCAGGCGGGGTCTGCTCCAGCGCGTTCTTGACCGCCGACACCATCTGGTTCAGCGGGTCGGTCAGCGCCTCGAGGATTTCGTTGCTGCTGATGGTGAACGAACGCGGCACGCCTTCGCTCAGGTTGCGGCCCTTGACCTCGATCTCTTTCACTTCGGAGCCGGGGAAGGCGCTGCCGATGTTCTTCTTGATCGCTTCGGCAGTGGGCTCGCCGATCAGCATGCCGTAGTTGCGGCGGATGTAGTTGATGATGGCTTCGTCGAACTTGTCGCCACCGACGCGGATGCTGCCCTTGTAGACCATGCCGCCCAGGCTGATGACGCCCACCTCGGTGGTGCCGCCGCCGATGTCCACCACCATCGAGCCCGAGGCTTCCGACACTGGCAGACCCGCGCCGATCGCGGCGGCCATCGGCTCCTCGATCAGGTAGACCTGGCTGGCGCCGGCATTCAAGGCCGATTCGCGGATCGCGCGGCGTTCGACCTGGGTCGAGCCGCAGGGCACGCAGATGATGATGCGCGGGCTGGGGCGCAGCACCGAGCGCGGGTGCACCATCTTGATGAACTGCTTGAGCATCTGCTCGGTGACGGTGAAGTCGGCGATCACGCCGTCCTTCATCGGGCGGATGGCTTCGATGTTGCCGGGCACCTTGCCCAGCATCGCCTTGGCCTCGGAGCCGACCGCCTGGATGGTCTTCTTGCCGTTGGGCCCGCCTTCGTGGCGGATGGCCACGACCGACGGCTCGTCGAGCACGATGCCCTTGCCCCGGACGTAGATCAGCGTGTTCGCGGTGCCAAGGTCGATGGCCAGGTCCGTCGAGAAGTAGCGACGAAAGGATCCGAACATAGTGTGTATGCGGTGTTCAGCGTCGGCACCCACAGCGAAGGTGCGCCTCGCTCGAACCCGACGATTCCATGGAATGAGGGGGGAAGAAAAGGGACGAAGCGAGTGTCACGGCAGGCGCGACGGGCAAGCTTCCAGACCCTCAACATCGGGGATCTGCAACCTTCGTATCGATCAGGCGACGCGCCCATTGGAGACGGCATGGGCTGTGCGTCCGATAGGTTGACAACCAGCGCAGATAATACCCGATGGACTCGGGTTCATGACCCTCCACAACCCCTCACCGAACCGAAATTCCCATGCCTTTGACCCCGGACGACGTCGGCCGCATCGCGCACCTTGCGCGGCTGGCGTTGCAGCCTGCCGAACAGGCGGCCATGCTCACGCAGCTCAATGCCTTCTTCTCCATCGTCGAGCAGATGAGCGCCGTCGACACCGCGGGCGTGGAGCCGCTGTACACCCCGCTGTCGGCCGTCAGCGAAGTGCATTTGCGCCTGCGCGATGACGTGGTCACCGAAAGTAACCAGCGCGAGCTCAACCAGCGCAGCGCGCCGGCGGTCGAAGACGGACTGTTCCTCGTGCCGCGGGTGGTCGAATGAGCGGCGCCTTGCATGATCTGGGCGTGGCCGACCTGGCACGCGCGCTGGCCGACAAGCAGGTGTCCAGCGTCGAGGTCACCGGCCACCTGCTGAGCCGGATTGCCGCCCACGGGCATCTGGGTGCCTGGCTGTGCGTCGATGCCGACGCCGCCCTCGCCCAGGCCCGCGAGGCCGATGCGCGCCGCGCACAAGGTGGCGCCGAACCGTCGCAGCCTCTGCTCGGCGTGCCACTGGCGCACAAGGACATCTTCGTCACGCGCGATCTGCCCACGACCGCCGCATCGAAGATGCTGGCCGGCTACCGCAGCCCGTTCGACGCCACGGTGGTGTCGCGCCTCGGCGCGGGCGAACCGGGCCGGGGGCCAGGCGCTGGCATGGTCACTTTGGGCAAGCTGAACTGCGACGAGTTCGCGATGGGCTCGGGCAACGAGAACTCGGCCTACGGCGCGGTCAAGAACCCATGGGACCTGGGCCGGGTGCCCGGCGGCTCGTCGGGCGGCAGCGCCGCCGCAGTGGCCGCCCGCCTGGTGCCGGCGGCCACCGGCACCGACACCGGTGGATCGATCCGCCAGCCAGCCAGCTTCAGTGGCATCACCGGCATCAAGCCGACCTACGGCGTGTGTTCACGCTTCGGCATGATCGCCTTCGCCTCCAGCCTGGACCAGGCCGGCCCGATGGCGCGATCGGCCGAAGACTGTGCCTTGCTGCTGGGCGCGATGAGCGGCTTCGACGAGCGCGACGCCACCAGTGCGCAACGCCCTCCTCAGGACTACGCGGCCGCGATGCGCGCCCCGCGTGCAGGCGCCACCGCCGCGCAACCGCTGAAGGGCTTGCGGGTCGGGCTGCCCAGGGAATTCTTCCCTGCCGCGCTGGCCGCCGAGGTCGACGGCACGGTGCGCGCCGCACTGACCGAGCTCGAGAAGCTCGGTGCGACGCTGGTCGATGTCAGCCTGCCGCGCACCGAACTGTCCATTCCCGTGTACTACATCATCGCGCCAGCAGAAGCCAGCTCGAACCTGAGCCGCTTCGACGGCGTGAAGTTCGGCCACCGCGCATCGAACTACACCGACCTGGTCGACATGTACAAGAAGACCCGTGCCGAAGGCTTCGGCGACGAGGTCAAGCGCCGGATCATGATCGGCAGCTACGTGCTCAGCCACGGCTACTACGACGCCTACTACCTGCAAGCGCAGAAGCTGCGCCGCATGATCGCCGACGACTTTCAGCGCTGCTTTGCCGAATGCGACCTGATCGCCGGGCCCGTGGCTCCGACGGTCGCCTGGAAGCTCGGCGGCAAGGGCGACGATCCGGTCGCGAACTACCTGGCCGACATCTTCACGCTGCCCGCCAGCCTGGCCGGTCTGCCCGGCATGAGTGTGCCGGCAGGTTTCGCTACCACCGGCGAAGGCGCAGGCATGCCGGTCGGCTTGCAACTGATCGGCAACTACTTCCAGGAAGGCACGCTGCTGCACGCCGCGCACGCCTTCCAGCAGGCGACCGACTGGCACCAGCGTGCACCGTCGGCCGCCGCGATGGGAGGTGCGGCATGAACACGCCTGCGAGCCAGCTCATCCGCGGCTACGAGGTCGTGATCGGCCTCGAAACCCACGCGCAGCTATCGACCGCCAGCAAGATCTTCAGCGGCTCGTCCACCCAGTTTGGCGCTGCGCCCAACACCCAGGCGTCACCGGTCGATCTGGCGCTGCCGGGCACGCTGCCGGTGATGAACCGTGGCGCGGTCGAACGGGCGATCCAGTTCGGCCTGGCTGTCGGCGCGAAGGTGGCGCAACACTCGATCTTTGCGCGCAAGAACTACTTCTACCCCGACCTGCCCAAGGGCTACCAGATCAGCCAGTACGAAACCCCGGTGGTGCAAGGCGGTGCGATCGAATTCTTCATCGGCACCACCGCCCACAAGGTGCGCCTGACCCGCGCCCACCTGGAAGAAGACGCCGGCAAGTCGCTGCACGAGGACTACGCGGGCCAGACCGGCATCGACCTCAACCGCGCGGGCACGCCGTTGCTCGAGATCGTCTCCGAGCCCGACATGCGCTCCAGCGCCGAAGCGGCCGAGTACGCCAAGACGCTGCACGCGCTGGTGGTGTGGCTGGGCATCTGCGATGGCAACATGCAGGAAGGCAGCTTCCGCTGCGACGCCAACGTGTCGGTGCGCAAGCCCGGCATGCCCTACGGCACCCGGCGCGAGATCAAGAACCTCAACAGCTTCAAGTTCCTGCAGCAGGCCATCGATTGCGAGATCCAGTGGCAGATCGACCTGATTGAGGACGGCGGTGAGGTGCAGCAGGCCACGGTGCTGTTCAACCCGACGGCCAACGGCGGTCGCGGCGAGACACGCGCCATGCGCACCAAGGAAGACGCGCACGACTACCGCTACTTCCCCGACCCCGACCTGCCGCCGCTGGTCATCGCCACCGACTGGATCGATCGTGTGCGTGCGGCGATGCCCGAGTTGCCGCAGGCGATGGCGGCGCGCTTCCAGAGTGACTATGGCCTGCCTGCTTACGACGCGCTGGCGGTCACGCAGAGCAAGGCGCATGCGGCGTTTTTCGAACACGCCACAGCACTGTGCAAGGCGCCAAAGCTGGTCGCCAACTGGATGATGGGCGAGCTGGCCCGTCGGCTGAACGCCGAGTCATTGCCCATCAATGCCAGCCCTGTGTCGGCGGCTGTCATCGCGCAAATCGTCACGCGCATCAGCGACAGCACGATGTCCAACAACGGCGCCAAGCAGGTGCTGGAGCAGCTCTGGGCCGCTGGGCAGCTTCGCGAGCCACCTCAGTCCGTCGATGCCTCGTTCGTGGACAAGGCCATAGACGATCTGGGCCTGAGACAGCTGTCCGACACCGGCGAGCTCGACCGCCTGCTCGACGAGGTGCTGGCAGCGAACACGAAATCCGTCGAGGAATACCGCGCCGGCAAGGAGAAAGCCTTCAACGCCTTGGTCGGTCAGGCCATGAAGGCGACCAAGGGCAAGGCCAACCCGACCCAGGTCACTGAGCTGCTGAAGACGAAACTGGGCTGAGCGTCGGTGGTGTGGCCGACGCGGCCGACGCCGGCGCCATCGGCCCGAGCGAGCCTGGCGGCGCACCCGCCCACAGCTTGCGCAGCCTGGCCAGCTCGGCGTCGAAGGTCGCGTTGATGCGCTGCGTCTCGGCCTGCTGGTTCTGGATCAGCGCACGCTGCGCCTCGGCGGTGGCGTCGATGCCGTCGAGCTGCTGCTTCAGCCGCGTGGGCATCGCACGCCCAACGTAGAACTCGGCCTCTTCGAGCAGCGGTTTCTTTTCGGCGGCCAGCGCCTCCAGTCGCTTTTGCGACAGTTGCAGCGTGCGATTGAAGTCATCCAGCGCCGCAAGGCGTGCCTTCTGGTGCGCCGCCTCGTTCGGGTAGCGCAGACGCAGGTTGCGGTCGCGGCGGACCGCATCAACTTCGGCTGCGCGGCGCGCCACGCGTTCGCGCTCACGCGCTTCTGCGTCGGCGCGCTCGTCGGCCGTCATGGTGGGTGGCACCACTTTCTTGGTCGAGCCGTCAGCGTTCAGCATGCGTTGCTCGCGGGCGGTGCATTCGGGTATGGGCCGGTCGGACGTCAGCCGCTTGTTGTTGGCGTCGACACAGGAGTAGATCGTCGCCGCCGATGCCGCACCCGTTCCAACGCCAGCAAGCGACAGCAGCAGCACCGACCACGTTCGCACGCGACGCCTTTGCCAAGCCGGGCGCAGAACCTCAGACCCCATAGCGCTCACGGTAGAGGCGAACCCGCTCGGCGTGTGCCGCGAGTGCGGGCGCATCGGTGGATTGCAGCACCTGCAGCAGGTCTGTGAGCGTGGCGATGGCGGTCACCGGCAGCCCGAGCTGCTGCCGCACGAACTGCACCGCCGACCACGGCGCTTCGCGGCCCTGATCGGTGGCTTTTTCCTGGCGATCCAGCGCAATGACCACGGCACTGGGCGTGCCACCAGCTGCCTCGATCATCGCGATCGATTCGCGCACCGAGGTGCCGGCCGAGATCACGTCGTCGATGATCAGGACCCGCCCGCGAACCGGCGCGCCGACCAGGGTGCCACCTTCGCCGTGGTCCTTGGCTTCCTTGCGGTTGTAGGCGTACGGCACATTGATGCCCAGGCGCGCCAGTTCGACCGCCACCACCGCCGCCAGCACGATGCCCTTGTAGGCCGGGCCGAACAGCATGTCGAATTGCAATGCGCCCGAGGCCTGCGCCTGCTGCAGACGCCGTGCATAGAATTGTGCGAGGCGACCCAGCTTGGCACCATCATCGAACAGGCCGGCGTTGAAGAAGTACGGCGAAAGCCGGCCCGCCTTGGTCTGGAACTCCCCGAACCGCAACACGCCGGCGTCGAGTGAGAACTTGACGAAATCCTGAGCGAGTTCGTCAGAGTCCGAATCAACCAGGCCGCTTTGGCTCATCTGAGGAATCCTGTGCTCCGACTGGTCACGTTGAATCTGAATGGCATCCGGTCTGCGGCCAGCAAAGGCTTTGAGGACTGGGTGTCTGCTGCGGCGCCCGATTGTATGGGGGTGCAGGAGGTGAAGGCGCAGGCCGACACCGTGGTCGGACGCTTCGATCGCATGGCCGGCTTGGAGGGTCATTTTCATTACGCATCGAAGAAGGGCTATTCCGGCGTCGGCATCTACACCCGACAGCAGCCCAGCCAGATTCGCATCGGCATCGGCAACGCCGAATTCGACGGCGAAGGCCGCTGGGTCGAAGCCTGCTTCGACGACCCGAAGCGCGCAGAGTTTCCTCGTTTCAGTGTCATCAGTTGCTACTTTCCCAGTGGGAGCAGCGGCGACGAGCGGCAGCAGGCCAAGTTCCGCTTTCTGGCCCTGATGGAGCCGCACCTTCGACGCCTGCGCGCCGAACGGGAGTTCGTGCTGCTGGGCGACGTCAACATCGCCCACAAGGAAATCGACCTGAAGAACTGGAAGGGCAACCTGAAGAACAGCGGCTTCCTGCCCGAAGAGCGCGCGTGGATGACGAACCTGCTCGATGCCGATGCGGGCGTCGGGTTGGTTGACGTGTTCCGCACGCTGGACCCCAACCCCGACCGCTACACCTGGTGGAGCAACCGCGGTCAGGCCTGGGCCAAGAACGTGGGCTGGCGCATCGACTACCACCTGGCCACGCCCGGCATCGCCGCCCGGGCTCGCCGCACCGACATCCACCTCGAGCCGCGTTTTTCAGACCACGCACCGCTGACGATCGATTACGACCTCACGCTCTGAGCCGGCGGCAGGTCAGCGAGGGCCGTCCATCGCTTTCAGGATCATCTGCATCACATGCAGGGCGGCCTGGTCGGGGACCTGAGGCGACAGCTCGAGTCTATCCGTCAGCTTGCATTGCATGATCCCCACGATCCCGTGCATCGACGACCAGATGTACAGCGCGTCAAGCTCGATGAGCGCCTGCTTGGCAGGCTCGGTGCCGTGGATGCGGCGCAGCACACCGAGCAACAGGTCAAACGCATGCCGCGCGTCCTGCAGCAGACTCGGATGCTCCGCAGCCTGCGGCCAGGGCGTGTCGAACATCAGCCGGTACTCGAGTGGGTGCTGCGCCGCATAACTCAGGTACTGGCGGCCCATCGACTGCAGGTCGGCCTTGGGATCGTCGAAGCGATCCCGGGCATCCAGATGCGCGGCGAATCCCTGAAAGCAGCGCCGCAGCACCTCCGCCAGCAAATGATCCCGGTTCGGATAGTGACGATAGGGCGCCTGGTGCGACACACCGAGCCGGCGGGCGACGTCGCGCAGACTCAGGTTCTCGATGCCATGTTCGGCAATGAAGTCGCGTGCCACCTGAATGCAGGCTTCCTTGAGATCGACAGGCTCCGCGGTCTTGCTCTTTTTGGGCATCCAGGTCTCGGTTCGAAATGGCTCAAGGATGGACGCTAGCACGGCGTCCCGCACCGGCCATCTCGATCGACGAGGCAATGTTGACGGCGTCAACAAGAACAAGCCACAATGGTTGACGCTGTCAACAACATCGATTCGTGGCCGTGAACTCTCCCTCCTGCATTCCATGGTCGAACACAACGAGGGGCAGCCCTTGCGTCGCTCGTTTCAGGCTCGCTGCCTCGGCATGTGCGCTGGTGCTGGGGATCAGCGGCTGCGCCGCCACGGTAGAACCCGCACGCTCACTTGCGCAGTCCCACGTCACCGCCGACCAATTCCGTGGCGCTTCGGACCCTGGCAAGACGTTTGAATCGGCGTGGTGGCAATGTTTCGGTGATCCGACACTTTCGGACCTGATCGAGCGCGCGCTCGCTGCGAATCTCGACATCCGTGTGGCCGTCTTGCGGGTTGAAGAAGCACGCGCAGGGTTGCGCGCGACGGATTCGCGCCGGGCGCCAACGCTGGGCTTGAATGCGTCGGCATCTGATCAGCGCAGCGGTCTGCCTCCGCAGGTGAAGCAGAACTCACCTGACGTGCGCGCTTACCGGGCTTCGCTTGATCTGAGCTGGGAGCTGGATGTGTTCGGCGCTACACGGGCCGCATCGAACGCGGCCCAGCTTGACGCCGAGGCCGCGGCCTTTGGCGTTGACAGCGCCCGGCTGCTGATCAGCGCCGAGGTCGCAAGACAGTACTTCATTCACCAAGGCGCAAGCGCACGATTGAACCGGGTCGAGGCACTGCTGCAGTCACAGACCGACAGCGAGCGCTTAACGCGGAGCCGAGAAGCGGCGGGCGAAGTCAGCCGCTTCGACGTGTCTCGGGCCGCGGGCGAGACCGCCGCACTGTCGGCGCAACGCCCACCGCTTCGGGCCCTGATGGCCACGACCGAGCATCAGCTGGCGCTGCTGCTCGGACAATCTGCCAGCGTCGTATTGGAAGGTCTGGCCGCCGCCGCTCCGAACCAGCTGCCGGAGGTGCCCGCCTTGGCGACCGGCCAGCCGGTTGAGCTGCTGTCGCGCCGCCCGGACCTGCAGGCCGCCGAACGGCAATTGGCAGCCGCCAGTGCGCGCCTGCGCGAGAGCCAGGCCGATCTGCTGCCGAAGTTCTTCCTGAGCGCGCTGCTCGGCGGCGAAGACCTGCGCGTCAACATGCTCGACCTGTCGCCGGCCCGCTACAGCCAGGTGGCGCTGGCGTTCACGATGCCTCTCTTCAACGCCGGCCGCCTGCACGCTGCGGTCGATCGGCAATCGGCACGGGAACGCATCGCGGCGCTGAATTACGAACAGCGTGTGCTCAGCGCCGTGCAGGAAGTCGAAAGCAGCCTCGTCGTGCTCTCCGAAGGGCGCATGCGCCTGGCGGCCATCGATCAGACCCTCGCACTTCGGCGCACGGGATGGCGACATGCCGAGTCGCTGCACCGAGAAGGCCAGATCGGCATGCTGCCTTTGCTTGACGCACAGCGCAGCGTCATCCTCGCGGAGATGGCGGCCATCGAAAGTCGCACCCAGCTGGCCGTCGATGCGGTCCAGCTCTTCAAGTCGATGGGCGGTGGCTGGCGGGTCGAGGCGCAGCCAAGCGCCGTCGGGCTGCCTGCTCCCGCGCCCAGACATCACACCGAGGCCGATCTTCAGCCCGTCCTGGAAAGCAAAGTCCGATGAACACCCACCATGACCCCGATGCGCCGACCTGGCGCTCGCTGCGCTTCTGGTCGTGCCTGGCGTCGGCGCTGGTGCTGGCCGCATGCAGCCCGGCACCCAAGCCCGCGACTCCCATCCAAGCGGTGTATGTGACACCGGTGCATCACGACACGGACGAAGCCGGGCACCGTCTCAGCGGGACCGTCAGCGCCCGCTTCGAGAGCGAGTTGTCCTTTCGGATCGGGGGCAAGGTCGCCTCGCGTGCGGTGGAGGTGGGCCAAAGCGTCAAGCCAGGGCAGGTGCTGGCACGGCTCGACGATACGGACCTTCAGCTCGCCGTCGATGTCGCCGCACAGCAGTGGCGCGCCGCTCAGGTCGAGGCGGAGCAGGCATCCAGCGACGCGGCACGCTTTCGTCGGCTGCTGAGCGATGGCTCGGTGGGCGCGGCCGACCTCGAGCGGCAGCAAGCACGCGCCGATGCGGCCGTGGCGCATCTGGCGCAGGCGCAGGGCCAACTGGACCTGGCCCGCCGCCGCCTCGGCTACGCCACGTTGTCGGCGCCATTCGATGGCGTGGTGACGGCCCGCCGGTTCGAAGCCGGTCAAGTCATCGGCGAAGCCCAAGCCCTGATCACGCTGGCGCGGCCGGATGCACTCGATGTGGTGGTCGATGTCCCGGAATCGCTGGCGCCCGACCTTTATGCATACCGCGCCAGCGCCCGCCTGCTTGCGCAGCCGGTCGATGCCACGGGCACACCGCTGGAATTGAGGCTGCGAGAACTCGCACCGTCCGCCAGCGCCGCGACGCGCACCTTTCGGGCTCGCTACACCATCACGACGACTGCGGCATCGGCCGCGAGCTCAGCGGTTCCGCGGCTGGGGAACACGGTCGAGTTGAACCTGAGCCGGCAGAACCGCGAACCCTCCGCGCTGTTACCGCTCGGCGCCGTGCTCTCGACAGCTCAATCACCCACGGTCTGGGTCGTCGATGCAAGCGCGGGCACGCTCACGCGGTCGCCGGTGCAGGTGCTGTCGCAGACCCAGGACCGGGTGCGCGTGCGCGGACTCGCCGAAGGCGCGCTGGTGGTGTCAGTCGGCGCGCAGAAGCTGGATGCCGCGATGCACGTGCGCGCGGTTGCGCGGCCGTTGGCAGGTGCGATCCAAGCGGCGCCGTCCGCCGCATCGAGCACGGCGCGATGAGGTCATTCAATCTGTCCGAATGGGCGGTGACACACCGCCAGATGGTGCTGTTCCTGATCCTCGCCACGCTGATCCTCGGGCTGGCATCGTTCACCCGACTGGGTCGGCTGGAAGACCCCAACTTCGAAGTGCCGACCATGACCGCGGTGGTGGCGTGGCCCGGCGCGACGGCGCAGCAAGTGCAGGACGAAGTGCTCAACCGCATGGAGCGCGAGCTGCAGGAAATCGACGGCATCGATTACATCCGCAGCTTCTCACGGCAGGGCTATGGCGGCCTGACGCTGTGGATGAAGGGCGGCAGCTCGAAGAAGCAGCTCGAAGCAGCCTGGTACCAGGCGCGCAAGAAGATCGGGGACGTTCGGGGCGAATTCCCCGATGGGGTGCGCGGTCCGTTCTTCAATGACGAGTTCACCGACGTCTACACCGTGCTGTATGCCTTGCACGCTCCCGAGCTCGAATGGCCTGAACTGCAGGCGCTGGCCGAAGATCTGAAGCGCGGGCTTCAATCCGTGCCTGGCGTCAACAAGGTCGATTTGCTCGGGCGACAGGCGCAACAGGTTCATGTGGAGTTTTCCAGCAGGCGTCTGGCTGCACTGGGCCTGACGCCGCAAAGCCTGATCGACGCACTCTCGCGTCAGAACGCGATCACCCCGTCTGGCGCCGTCGAGGGCAGCGCCGAGCGCACCTTCGTGCGCATCAGCGGGCCCCTGCGCGATGTCGCGGACATCGAGGCGCTGCCGATCGAAGCGGGCGGCCGATTGCTGCGGCTGTCGGACGTGGCCACCGTCCGCAACGCCCTGGAAGACCCCCCTTCGTTCACCGTTCGACACAACGGTGAAGCGGTGCTGGCCATCGGCGTCACCGTGTCGCGCAGCGGCAACCTGCTGGCGATCGGGCAGACGCTGGATGCGCGCCAGGCCGAGCTGCAGGCCCGCCTGCCGGTGGGTGTGCGCCTGGAGAAGTACGCTGACCAGCCCAAGGTCGTCGAGGCCGCCGTGTGGGAGTTCGAGCGTTCGTTCCTCGAGGCGCTCGCCATCGTCCTGGCGGTGTCGTTCATCGCCCTGGGCTGGCGCACCGGCGTGGTGGTGGCTGCCTCGGTGCCCCTGGTCCTGGGCCTGGTCGCCATCGTGATGTACGCCGCGGGCTGGGCGCTCGATCGCATCTCACTCGGAGCGCTGATCATTGCGTTGGGCCTGCTGGTCGACGACGCCATCATCGCCGTCGAGATGATGGTGGTGAAGATGGAGCAAGGCATGGACCGCGTCAAGGCGGCGACCTTCGCCTACACCTCGACCGCCTTCCCGATGCTCACCGGCACGATGGTCACGGTCGCGGGCTTCATGCCCGTCGGCTTCGCTCAGTCGATCTCGGGTGAGTACGCCGGCGGCATCTTCTGGGTGGTCGGGGTGTCGCTGGTGGCATCGTGGTTGGTGGCGGTGGTCTTCACGCCCTACCTGGGCGTAGTGCTGCTGCCGAAGTCGATGCCCAGCCTGGCCACGGGCACCGCACCCGCGGCGGCGCATGACCCCTACGACCGCCCCGCCTATCGACGCATGCGCCGCAGCCTCGACTGGTGTGTCGAGCATCGGTGGATGGTGATCGCCGCGACCGCCTTGTTGTTTGTGGCCGCAGGCGCGGGCATGGGCCTGGTCCAGCAGCAGTTTTTCCCCACGGCGTCGCGGCCGGAACTGCTGGTCGAGCTGCGGCTGCGCGAGGGCTCGTCGTTCACTGCGACCGCGGCACAGGTCGAGCGGCTCGAAAAGGTGCTGAAGGGCGATGCGCAGGTGCCATCGTTCACCGCCTACACCGGTGCCGGGTCGCCGCGCTTCTACCTGAGCCTGTCGCCCGAGCTGCCCAACCCGTGCTACGCGCAGTTCGTCATCCAGACGGCCGGCATCGCCGAGCGAGAGGCCGTGCGCAATCGCCTGCTGGCGATCTTCGAGGCCGACGCGGACTTCCCCGACCTGCGCGGTCGCGTGCTGCGGCTGGACTTCGGGCCACCCGTGGGTTTTCCGGTGCAGTTTCGGGTGATCGGGCCCGACACGGCGCAGGTCCGCGAGATTGCCTATCGCGTGCGCGACCTGGTTCGACAAAGCCCGCTGGTGCGAGACACACAGCTCGACTGGAACGAGCAGGTGCGCACGCTGCGCGTGCAGGTCGACCAGGACAAGGCGCGTCTGCTCGGCCTTGCCTCATCGGAGGTCGCGAACATGACGCAGGCGGTGTTGTCGGGCATCCCGGTGACCCAGCTGCGCCGTGGAGAAGAGCTGGTCGACGTGGTGGTGCGTGCGGTGCCTGAGGAACGGCTGGCACTGGAGCGCCTGCCGGACGTCTCGCTCTTCTCTCGCAGCGGTGCGGTGGTGCCGTTGTCGCAGATCGCCACCGTCAACGCGACCTACGAAGAGCCGGTGCTGTGGAGACGCAACCGGGACATGGTGTTGACCGTGCGCAGCGACCTGGCCGATGGCGTGCAGGGGCCCTACGCGACGCAGCAGATCTGGCCCTCGCTGCAGCCGGTCATCGACAGCCTGCCACCGGGCTACCGCATCGAGCGGGGCGGGGCGATCGAGGAAAGCGACAAGTCCAACAAGGCACTGTTCGCCGTGTTTCCCTTGATGTTCGCGGTGATGCTGCTTTTCTTGATGATGCAGCTGCAAAGCTTCGCGCGCATGGTGCTGGTGTTCCTGACGGCACCGCTCGGGCTGATCGGCGTGGTGCCGGCGCTGCTGGCCTTCCGGGCGCCCTTTGGCTTCGTGGCATTGCTCGGTGTCATCGCGCTTGGCGGCATGATCATGCGCAATGCGGTGATCCTGGTCGACCAGATCGACCAGGACATCGCCCACGGTGCCGCACACTGGCAGGCCATCGTCGACGCGACCACCCGCCGTGCCCGCCCGGTGGTGCTGACCGCCGCGGCGGCCATCTTCGCGATGATCCCGCTGACCCGCAGTGTGTTCTGGGGGCCGATGGCGATCTCGATCATGGGCGGGCTGATCGTCGCCACCGTGCTGACGCTCGCGTTCGTTCCTGCGCTGTATGCCGCCTGGTTTCGCGTGCGGCGCCCGGACAGCGTCGATCGCCTGAACGATGCCGCGCGAGCGCCCGCCTGACGCCTGCCTGGGCAACAATCTGGGCATGACGCTTCAAACCATCGAATTCGAAACCGCGCCGAACCCCACGGCCAGCATCATCGTGTTGCACGGCCTGGGCGCCGATGGCAACGATTTCGTGCCGATCGCCGAGGAACTGCGGCTGGAGGCGATCGGCCCGGTGCGCTTTGTGTTTCCGCATGCACCCGTGCGCCCGGTGACGATCAACGGCGGCATGGCGATGCGCGCCTGGTACGACCTGCTGCATGCCGATCTGGTGCGCCGCGAAGACGAGGCTGGACTGCGCGCCTCGCGGCTGGACATCGAGGCGCTGATCGCGAAGGAACGCGAGCGCGGCATCGCCGCCTCACGCATCGTGCTGGCGGGCTTCTCGCAGGGTTGCGCGATGACCTTGCTCACCGGGCTGCGACACACCGAGCGCCTGGCCGGCCTGGTCGGGATGTCAGGCTATCTGCCGCTGGCCGACACCACCGCCGCCGAGCGCAGCGCCGCGAGCATGGCCTTGCCCGTGTTCCTGGCGCACGGCATCGGTGACAGCGTGGTGCCGCTGTCGCGTGCGACCGCCGCACGCGACACGCTGCAGGCGCTGGGCTGCGTGGTCGACTGGCACGAGTACCCGATGGCGCATTCCGTGTGCGCCCAGGAAGTCAGCGACCTGAACCGCTGGCTGCTGAAGGTCCTGGCCGTCTGAGCGCAGGCGCTCAGCTTGCCGCCGACGCGCTGGGCGCGGGTGGTGCGTAGCGCTGCTTCGGCTTGTCAGCGCGGGCATACAGCCCCTGCACCGCCGGGATGTTGGCCTCGATGTCCTTGATGCGCGTGGTGCCGGCCGGATGGGTGGACAGCCACTGCGGCGGTGCGCCCTTGTTGGCCACCGACATCTTCTGCCACAGCCGCACCCCGGCTTGCGGCTCGTAGCCACCGCGGGCGGCCAGGTCCAGGCCGATCTTGTCGGCTTCGGATTCATCGTCGCGCCCGAATTTCAGTGTCAGCAACTGGCTGCCCATGTCGGCGAGGTAGCGCCCACCGCCGCCCAGGCCCAGCAGCGCCGCTCCGATCTCGATCGCGCCCCGCGTCGCCGCCGACTTGCCCATGCGCTCACGGGCGTGCTCACGCAGCGCGTGGGCGATTTCGTGACCCATCACCTGCGCCACCTCGTCGTCGGTGAGTTGCAACGTGTCGAGGATGCCGTAATAGAACGCGATCTTGCCGCCCGGCATGCAGAAGGCGTTGATCTGCTTGCTGCCGATCAGGTTGACCTCCCACTTCCAGTTGGCCGCGCGCGGCGTGCTGCGCAGATTGGGCGAGTTGCTGAACGGAATCAGCCGCTGGGCGATCGCATTCAGGCGGATCACCTGGGGGTGGTTGGGCGGCGCCAGGGCCTTCTGCGCCGCGGCCTGCTGCAGCATCTGCTGGTACTGCTGCGCCGCCGCGCTTTCGATCTGCTCGGCAGGCACCAGCTTGGCCAGCGTGGACTGCTTCTCGACCTCGACACCGTCCCGCGCCCAGCCCGGCAGCGCCAGGGTCGCACCCGCACCCAGCAGCACATGACCAAACCCACGGCGGGCGTGCAGGCGACAGGCGCAGCCCGCGTGATGCCAAAGGGCGGCAGCGGTGGCGGGGTCGGGCTCGAAGGTGGCGTGGGGATCGAATTCCGCGGTCATGGTCGTGTAGCTCGGGCAGAGTGGTCAGTGTCGCAATTCGGCAGCTGTGGGCTGACGCCCGGTTCTCAATCGTCGGCGGTTGGAGCGCTGGAATCAACCTCCAGTTCACGCACCGCATCGCGCAGCCACCACAGCATGCCCAACGCTGGCAGCGCCAGCACGGTGGACACGACGAAGAAGGTGGGCCAGCCAATGGCCTCCGCCAGCACGCCAGCCAGCGGGCCGACCCAGACCCGCCCGACCGAGGCGAACGCCGACAGCAGAGCGTACTGCGTGGCGGTGAAACGCTGGTTGCACAGGCTCATCAGGAAGGCGACGAACGCGGCGGTCCCCATGCCGCCGGAGAGGTTCTCGGCGGCGATGACCATCAGCAAGCCGCCGTCGATGTCGGTGGCCTGCGCCAGCTTGACGAAGCCCCAGTCGAACGGCGGCAGCACGAAGCCGGGTACCGCACCCTTGCCGTGAACGGCCAACCACCAGAAGCCGAGGTTGCTGGCCATCTGCAGCACGCCGAACAGGAACAGCGCGCGCCACAGGCCCAGCCGCAGCATCAGCAGGCCGCCGAGCAGCGCACCGCCGATCGTCAGCCACAGGCCGATCAGCTTGTTGACGACACCGACCTCGGCCGGGCTGAACACCATCGCCTTCAGCAGGAAAGGCGTCATCAACGAGCCAGCAAAGGCGTCGCCCAGCTTGTAGAGCACGATGAACGCCAGGAAGGCGGCCGCCCCGCGCTGGGAGAAGTAGCTGTCCAGCCCGTTGAGCAGGGTCTGGAACTTCGCCGCCCGTGCGGCCCAGGCGGCCAGCGGCAGCGTGAACGCCAGGCCCAGCAGCAGAGCCAGCAGATCGGTCCATTTGCGCTGGAGGCCGGCGTCCAGCGTGCTGCCGTCGAACCAAGGGGCCAGCAGCGCGTGGGCGATCGGGGGGCCGAAGCGGTCGCTGACGACGAAGCCGACCGCCACCGCGGCCAGCAGCGCGGCGAAGCCCAGCAGGTCCTGCCGTGCCACGCTGGAGCGGTCGCCGACCGACGGGACGCGCGGCAGCGCAATGGCCGACAGCACCGCAGCGCCAGCCATCAAGGCGGCCATGAAGCGGTACACCTCGGGCCAGGTCCAGCCGCCGGGCTGGCTCGCATTCGACGGGTCGACCCAGATCAGCGCGATGCCGCCGGACAGGATCATCGCCAGCCGATAGCCCAGCACACTGAGGGATGAGCCCAGGCCGCGCTCTCGGGCGGCCAGCAGATCGGTGCGGTACGCGTCAATGACCACGTCCTGCGAGGCGGCGACAAAGGCCACCAGCACGGCCAGCAGCGCAAAGCTGCGGGTGGCCTGCGATGGCGACGTCTCCGCCAGCCACAGCAGCGTGCCCGCCAAGGCGAGCTGCGTGAGCACCAGCCAGCCGCGCCGACGGCCGAGCCACGGCAGCTCGAAGCGGTCCATCAACGGCGCCCAGAGAAACTTGAAGGTGTAGGGCAGGCCGACCAGACTGAGAAAGCCGATGGAGGCCACGTCCAGCCCCTCCAGGCTGAGCCAGGCCTGCATGGCCTGGCCCGTCAGCGCCAGCGGCAGGCCGGAGGCGAAGCCGAGCACCGTGACCACTGCCAGCCGGTGCACCATGCCGGGGTCGAGGCGTTTCGGCGGGCGGGCGGGCCAGGGTGCAGCGTCACGCGGTTCGGCATCGGGCATGGGGCATTCTAGGAAGGCGCCACGCCGCGCCTGCAGCGTGGCCTGGCGTGCATATTGCTGCGCTGGGCTTCAACTCTCGTGGAGCCCTCGATGAAGACCTTCATCCGCGTCGTCGAAGTCTGGGTGCCCAGTCATGACCGCAGCTACCTCGAATTCAGCGGTGGCCTGTACAGCAGCGCCAACCGCTTCGGCGCGGCCAGCGGTTCCCGCTGCTTCGGCCGCGGCGAAGGGCTGCCGGGCCAAGCCTGGGAGCAGGGTCAGCCGATCGTGTTGAAGCAGTTCGAGGGCTCGTATTTCCAGCGCACGAAAGCCGCTCAGGCCGATGGCCTCACCTGCGGCATCGCGGTGCCGATCTTCGCCGGCGACTTTCTCACCTCGGTGCTGGTGATGTTCTGCGGCGATGACGACGCGCACGCCGGCGCAATCGAGCTGTGGCACAACGACCCGGCACAAGGCGCCGACATGGCGCTGGTCGATGGCTACTACGGCTCGATGTCGGATGCGTTCGAGCTGATCTCGCGCAGTGTCAGCTTCCGGCGCGGCAACGGCCTGCCCGGCGTGGCCTGGGAATTGGGCGGGCCGGTTTTCATGGAGGATCTGGGCAAGAGCGATCGCTTCCTGCGCGCCGAGACGGCACTGAAGGTGGGCATCAACCGCGGCTTCGCCTTTCCGTGCGCCACGCCTCGCGATGAGACCTTCGTGATGACCTTCCTGTCGGCGCTCGGCACCCCGATCGCGCGCCGCTGCGAATTCTGGGATCCCGACGTGACCCGACAGACGCTCAGCTGCGGCGGTGGCTTCTGCGAGGTCGATGGCCGTGTCGAAGCCTCCCCTGGCGTGCTGCTGGAGCGAGGACTGGGCACGATCGGCCGGTTGCTGCTGACCGGCGTTCCGGCCGTCACCAGCAGCGCGGTCGATGAACCGGCGGGCATCGGCGCCATGGCGGCACGAACCGGCCTGCATGCCCTGGTGGCCATTCCCGTCCTGCGCGGTGGCCGTCTGATGTCCGTGGTGGCGCTGTACTTCTGAGCGCGGCCTCGGGTGGCCCCGCTCCGGGGCCCCTGCGCTCGACTCGCTCTTAAGCCGACTTCTTCGCGGCCACCTTCTTGGCCGCTGCGCCCTTGGCCGCCGGCTTGGCCGGCCGTGGCTCGAACTCGAAGCTGACCTTGCCTTCCTTCGCGTCGAAGGCCAGGCGCGCCTTGAACTTGCGTCGGGTCTTGTTGGACACGAAGTTCTCCAGCAGGTCGGTCTTGCCGGTCAGCAGCAACTTGGTCATCTGCTCGCGCGGCACCGGCTGTTGAAGGATGATCTTGCCGCTCTTGAAGTCGCAGGTGACGTTGGCACCGACCGCGTGTTCACACACATAGCTGGTGCCATGCTCGTAGACCTTGCCCTGGTCCTTCGGGCAGTGGCCCAGCGGCTCCTGCTCGGAGAAGTCGACCGGCTCGCCGGCCTCGGCCTTGGCATCGTCGCCGAAATCGAACTCGAGCTTCCAGTTCTTGATCTCGTCGTCGTAGACGAGCTTGATCTCGGCGGTGAACGGCCAACCGGCCTTGGAGCGGAAGCCTTCGAGCGGGCCAATCTTCTTGTTCGCGATGAAGGCCTCGACCTCGGGCAACTCGAAGCTGCGGCTGCCGGGAATCTTGCTGATGCTGAAACCGCAGCCCGCACCCTCGCCGCTCTCCGGCGCGACCGCGCCTTCCTTGCCCACGCAGGTGTAGCGGCGGTAGTTCTCCTTCACCACGCCGCCGCAGTTCGGGCAGGGCACGGCGAGCGTCGCGTAATCGCCGGGGATCGTGTCGCGGTCGTATTCCTTCGCCTTGGCCACGACGCGCTCGGTCATCTTGGCGATCTCGGCCATGAAGGTCTCGCGGCTCAACTTGCCCTTTTCCATCTCGGCCAGCTGGAACTCCCAGTTGCCGGTCAGCTCGGGCTTGGTCAGCTCTTCGACCTGCAGGCCGCGCAGCAGCGTCATCAGCTGAAACGCCTTGGCGGTAGGGATCAGCTCACGGCCCTCGCGCACGATGTACTTCTCGAGGATCAGCCCTTCGATCGTCTGCGCGCGCGTGGCTGGCGTGCCCAGACCCTTCTCGGCCATCGCCTCGCGCAGTTCGTCGTCGTCGATCAATTTGCCGGCACCTTCCATCGCACTCAGCAGCGTGGCTTCGGTGTAGCGCGCCGGCGGCTTGGTCTTCAGCGGGTTGACGTCGACGTTCTCGGTGCGCACCACCTCGCCAGGGGCCACCGCCACCAGATTGGCGTCGTCTTCCTGTGCTTCGCGGCCGTAGACCGCCAGCCAGCCCGGCTTGACCATCACCTTGCCGTTGGTCTGGAAGCTGATCTCCTTGTCGGTGGCTTTCACGGTCGAGATGCGCGTGGTGACCATGAACTCGGCCGGGGGATAGAACACCGCGAGGAAGCGCTTGACGACCATGTCGTAGAGCTTGGCCTCGATCTCGGTCAGGCTCTTGGGTGCCTGCAGCGTCGGGATGATCGCGAAGTGGTCCGACACCTTGGCGTTGTCGAAGATGCGCTTGTTGGGCTTCACATAGCCGTCGTTGAGCGCCTTGCGGGCGTGGCCCGACAAGGCCCGCAGCGGTCCGGGCAGGTCTTCGTCGGCCAGCATCGCCATCGTGTCCTTGACCACCGGCAGGTAGTCCTCGGGCAGGGCCTTGCTGTCGGTACGCGGGTAGGTCAGCACCTTGTGCTTCTCGTACAGCGCCTGCGCGATCGACAGCGTGGTCTTGGCACTGAAGCCGAAGCGCGAGTTGGCTTCGCGCTGCAAGGTGGTCAGGTCGTACAGACCCGGCGCGCTCTGCGAGCTCGGCTTCGCTTCTTCAGTGACATGGGCGGGCTGCCCACGAACCGCCTGCGCGATGGCCTGCGCATCGGCCTCGTTCCACACGCGGTCGTTGCGCAGTTCGGGGTCGTCGGGGTTCTTCTTCCACTTCGGGTCGAACCACTTGCCGTCGTACTCGCCGGCCACCGCCGCAAAGGTGGCCTTGATCTCCCAGTACGGTCGCGAGACGTGCTTGCGGATCTTTTCCTCGCGCTCGACCACCACGCTGAGGGTGGGCGTCTGCACGCGGCCCACCGTGGTCAGGAAGAAGCCCCCATCGCGGGAATTGAACGCGGTCATCGCGCGGGTGCCGTTGATGCCAACCAGCCAGTCGGCCTCGCTGCGGCTGCGCGCCGCATCCGACAGGCCCTGCATCTCGGTGTCACCGCGCAGCTTGTCAAAGCCGTCGCGGATGGCCTGCGGCGTCATGCTCTGCAGCCACAGACGCTGGATGGGCTTGTCGATCGGCTTCTTCTCGCTGCCCGCGTATTGCACGATCAGCCGGAAGATCAACTCGCCCTCGCGGCCCGCGTCGCAGGCGTTGATCAGCGCCGTCACGTCCTTGCGCTTGACCAGCTTGACGACCGCCTGCAGCCGCGACTTGGCCTTGTCGATCGGGGCCAGGTCGAAGTGCGGCGGGATCACCGGCAGGTTGTTGAAGCTCCACTTGCCGCGCTTGACGTCGAACTCCTCCGGCGCCTTGATCTCCACCAGGTGGCCCACCGCCGAGGTGACGACATAGCGGTCGTTTTCGAAATGATCGGCTTGCTTGTCGAACTTGCCAGCCACGGGGGTGAGCGCACGCACGATGTCCTGTGCGACGCTGGGCTTCTCGGCAATGATCAAAGTCTTGGTCATGTTTTCTGGTCAGAACGCTGGAAGGGTGTCGTGGGGTTGATCGACACCGGCTCGATGCGCAACGTGCGCCTCTCTACAATTCACCGTCTCGCGCGCACACACGCACGGGCGCACGCCCACAATTTCAATGTACCCAAAGAAGTCGATGACGCAAGTGACGGTGCGAAACAGCTCCCCCCACACATCGAAACGGCGCATCCAGGTACGGCGCAGCAGCGTGCATGGTCGAGGCGTCTTCGCAGTCGCACCGATCGCCCGCGACGAACAGATCATCGAGTACACCGGCGAGGTCATCGACTGGCCCGAGGCCTTGCGCCGCCATCCGCACGATCCCGACGACCCCAACCATACCTTCTACTTCAGTCTGGACGGCGGACGGGTGATCGATGCCAAGGTCGGTGGCAACAGTTCGCGCTGGATCAACCACGCCTGCGAGCCCAACTGCCAGGCCGATGAAACCGACGGGCGGGTGTTCATCCGGGCCTTGCGCGATCTGCAGCCGGGCGATGAGTTGTTCTACGACTACGGTCTGGTGCTCGATGAGCGGCAGACGGCGAAACTGAAGAAGCAATACGCCTGCCGTTGCGGCAGCCCCTCCTGTCGCGGCACCATGCTGGCACCGAAATCACGATGAACTCCTCTGCGTCGCTCACCGCCGATCATGGTCTGAACTGGAACGTCGAGCAGCTGTATCACCAGCTGGCGCCCCGCCTGCCGAACCTGAGCATCGAGGTGGTCTCCGAGATCGCATCGACCAATTCGGCGCTGCTCGAGCGGGCACGCGTCGCGACCCGGCTGTCGTTCGAGGGCGACCTCGCCCAGGTGCGCCGCAGCACCGAAAGCCAGGCGTTCGGGCGGCGTACCGCAGACCACCAGCCGTGCCTGCTGGTGGCCGAGCACCAGACGCAGGGGCGCGGCCGGCAGGGCCGGGTCTGGCAGTCCGAAGCGGTGGCCTCGCTGACGTTTTCGCTGGCGATACCGCTGTCGCCTGTCGATTGGTCCGGTTTCTCGCTGGCGGTCGGGGTGGCGTTGGCCGATGCCCTCGACCCGGCAGGATGCGCAAGCGACGCCACGAGCACCGAGGCTGCGAACACGCCCTGGATCGGCATCAAATGGCCGAACGATCTGTGGCTGATGCCGGCCGGTGGCAGCAGCGCCGAAGGCCGCAAGCTCGGCGGCTTGCTGATCGAAACCGTACCGGCCGGCGACATGCGGCTGGCGGTGGTCGGGATCGGTCTGAACGTGCTGCCCTTGTCCCTGGCCCATGCACAGGCCAGCAGCGGCTTTGCCTGCCTGCAGGAGATCGACCCCGGCGCCAGCGCACCGCAGGTTCTGGCGCGCGTTGTCGTGCCGCTGGTCGACGCATTGCAGCGCTTCGGGCGCGAGGGGTTCGCCGGCTTTGCCGATCGCTTCGCAGCGCGTGATGTGCTGCGCGGCCGGGCCGTGCACGCGGGCGCTGCCGGTGTGGCGGGCTCCGAAGCGCTGGTCCGCACGGCGAGTGGCATCGAAGGTGTCGCCGAAGGCGTGTCCAACACGGGAGCCCTGCGCGTGCGCGTACCCGGCGACGGGCTGCGCGAAGTCATGTCGGGCGAGGTCAGCGTTCGGCTGCGCCCCGCCGCAGGGGCTTGCTGACACCATGCTGAGAGGCCTGCTGCTGGCCTTGCTGCTGGCGAACCTGGTCTTCTTCGTCTGGTCGCAGGGCGGACTCGGGAAGGGCGATGGCAGCCCGGCAGGGGGCGAACGCGAACCGGAGCGGCTGTCACGGCAGGTGAATCCCGAGTCCGTGCAATTGCTGCGACCACCGGTTGCCGCATCGACCCCTGCCGTCAGCGCTTCCGCGGCGACGGCGCCAGAGGCCAGCGCCAGCAGCGTCGGCGCAGCCAGTGCGCCCGGGAGCGCGGCGTCAGAGGCCGCGTCGGCTGTCGAGGCCGGCGCCTCGGCGGCGCTCCCAGATTCGGCGGTGGCCGCTTCAGCGGGGTCGGCGGTGGTTCTGGCACCCACCCCACCACCGCCCCCGCCACCCGGTACGCGGTGCCTGGAAGCCGGGCCGTTCAATGGCGTCGAGCTGGCCGCAGCAGAAACCGCGCTGGCTGCCAATGCCAAAACCCGCCGCATTGCCCGCCGGTGGGTGCAGATCACGGCCGATGCGGCAAGCGCCCCATCGGCGCCGCAGCATCACTTGCGCATCGATGCCACCCCTGGCGAGGTGGCGGTGCTGGAAGCGCTGCCCGCCAGTGTCGTGGGCCGCAGCTTCACGCCCTGCACCGCGCGCTGATCACTGCAGCGGACGGGGCAGCGGGCTGATGGGCGCGTGTTACTTCGCGACCACCCGCACCATCTCCAGCACCTTGTTCGAGTAGCCCCATTCGTTGTCGTACCAGGCGACGATCTTGACGAAGGTGCTGTCGAGCGCGATGCCTGCATCTGCGTCGAACACGGACGTCATCGGCTCGCCGCGGAAATCGGTCGAGACGACCTTGTCTTCGGTGTAACCGAGCACGCCCTTCAGCGCGCCCTGCGACTGCGCCTTCATCTCGGCACAGATCTCGGCGTAACTGGCTTCCTTGACGAGCTCGACCGTCAGGTCGATCACCGACACGTCGGAGGTCGGCACACGGAAGGACATGCCGGTGAGCTTCTTGTTGAGCTCGGGGATCACCACGCCCACCGCCTTGGCCGCGCCGGTGGACGACGGGATGATGTTCTCGAGGATGCCGCGGCCGCCGCGCCAGTCCTTGTTCGAAGGGCCGTCCACCGTCTTTTGCGTGGCGGTTGCCGCATGCACGGTCGTCATCAGGCCCCGCTTGATGCCCCACTTGTCGTTGAGCACCTTGGCCACCGGGGCCAGGCAGTTGGTGGTGCACGACGCGTTCGAGATGATGGCCTCGCCCTTGTAGGTGCCGTGGTTCACGCCGTAGACGAACATCGGCGTGTCGTCTTTCGACGGCGCCGAGAAGATCACCTTCTTCGCGCCTGCGGCGATGTGCTTCTGCCCGGTTTCTTTCGTCAGGAACAGGCCGGTGGCTTCCACGACGATGTCGGCACCGACCTCGTTCCACTTCAGCTCGGCCGGATCCTTCAGCGCGGTCAGGCGGATCTTCTTGCCGTTGACGATCAGCGTGCTGCCCTCGACCGCGATCGTGCCCTGGAAGCGGCCATGCACCGAGTCGTAGCCCAGCATGTAGGCCAGGTAGTCGGGTTCCAGCAGGTCGTTGATGGCGACGACTTCGATGTCGTTGAAGTTCTGGATGGCCGCGCGAAACACCATGCGCCCGATGCGGCCGAAGCCGTTGATGCCGATCTTGATGGTCATTGCAATGTCCTGGGAGTTGAATTCGATCGGGGTCAGCGCTTGAGCGCGCGCAGCACCGTCGCGACCACGTTGTCGGCCGTGAAGCCGAAATGCTTGAACAGCACCGGCGCCGGGGCCGATTCGCCGTAGGTGTCGATGCCGACGACGGCCGCGCAGCCGTACTTCCACCAGCCGTCGGTCACGCCCATCTCGACCGCGATGCGCGGCAGGCCCTTGGGCAGCACGCTGCTCTTGTAGGCCACGCTCTGGCGATCGAACACCGTGGTGGAGGGCATCGACACGACCCGCACCGCCACCTTCTGCTGCGCCAGCAGTTGCTGCGCATGCAGCGCGAGGCTGACCTCGGAGCCGGTGGCGATGATCACTGCCTGCGCCTTCTTCTTCAGCCCGACCTCGCTCGGCTCGGCCAGCACGTAGGCACCCTTCGAGATGTCGTCGAGGCCGCTCTTCGGCGCATACGGCAGGTTGTGACGCGACAGCACCAGCGCCGTCGGGCGGTCGTGGTTCAGCAGTGCGCAGGTCCAGGCGATCGCGGTCTCGGCGGTGTCGGCCGGGCGCCAGACATCGAGGCCCGGGATCAGCCGCAGCGAGGCCACGTGTTCGACCGACTGGTGCGTCGGACCGTCTTCGCCCAGGCCGATGCTGTCGTGGGTGAACACATGCACCACCCGCAGCTTCATCAGCGCGGCCATCCGGACCGCGTTGCGGCTGTAGTCGCTGAAGGTCAGGAAGGTGCCGCCGTAGGGGATGAAGCCGCCGTGCAACGCCACGCCGTTCATGATCGCCGCCATGCCGAACTCGCGCACGCCGTAGTTGATGTGGCGGCCACCGTTGCTTGCGCCGTCATCGCCGAAGCGCAGCGCCGGCGTGCTGCTGGTGTTGGTGAAGACCGAGCCGGTCAGGTCGGCGCTGCCGCCGAGCAATTCAGGCAGGGCCTTGGTGAACGCCTCCAGCGCGATCTGGCTGGCCTTGCGGCTGGCCACGGTCTCGGCCTTGGTGTGGGCCGCGAGGGCGGCGTCCACGGCGACCTGCGCAAAGTTCTTCGGCAGCTGGCCCTCGACACGGCGCACGTATTCGAGCGCCAGTTCGGGGTAGGCCTTGCCGTAGGCCTCGAAGGCATCGACCCAGGCCGACTCTGCCGCCAGGCCGCTGTGGCGTGCGTCCCACTGCTCGTAGACGATTTCGGGGATGACAAAGGGCTCGCTGGTCCAGCCCAGCGCTTCGCGGGTCAGCTTGATTTCTTCGGCGCCCAAGGCCTCACCGTGCGCTTTGGCGGTGCCACCGCGGTTCGGCGAGCCCTTGCCGATGGTGGTCTTGCAACAGATCAGCGTCGGCTTGTCAGCCAGCTTCGCCTTGGCGATCGCGGCATCGACCGCATCGACATCGTGGCCGTCGACATGGGCGATGACGTTCCAGCCGTAAGCCTCGAAGCGCTTCGGCGTGTCGTCGATGAACCAGGGCTTGACCTGTCCATCGATGCTGATGCCGTTGTCGTCGTACAGCGCGATCAGCTTGTTCAGCTTCCAGGCGCCGGCCAGCGCGCAGGCTTCATGGCTGATGCCCTCCATCAGGCAGCCGTCGCCGAGAAAGGCGTAGGTGTGGTGGTCGACGATGGTGTGGCCGGGCCGGTTGAACTCGGCCGCGAGCAGCTTTTCGGCCAGCGCGAAGCCGACCGCGTTGGTGATGCCCTGGCCCAGCGGGCCGGTGGTGGTTTCCACGCCCGGCGTGATGCCGACCTCGGGGTGGCCCGGCGTCTTGCTGTGCAGCTGGCGGAAGTTGCGCAGCTCGCTCATCGGCAGCGCATAGCCGGTGAGGTGCAGCAGCGCGTAGATCAGCATCGAGCCGTGCCCATTGCTCAGCACGAAGCGGTCGCGGTCGGCCCAGTGCGGGTTGCCGGGGTTGTGCTTGAGGTGCCGGCTCCACAGCGCGACCGCGATGTCGGCCATGCCCATGGGCGCGCCGGGGTGGCCGGAATTGGCCTGCTGCACGGCGTCCATCGTCAGGGCGCGGATGGCGTTGGCCATCAGGGAGGTGGGGTGGTCTGACGCGGTGAAAGCCATGCGAGTCCCTGAGGAGGCGGTCGATAGAAACCCTAGATTCTAGGAGGGCTCGATAATTTGATGAATGCCCTGCCCGACCTCCATCGCCGACCTCGACAGCGGCCCATCGAGCGCTGCCCTGTGAAAGCCATCGTGCTGGCGGCTGGCCGTGGCGAACGCATGCGCCCGCTGACCGATGTCACGCCCAAGCCGCTGCTGCCGGTACGCGGCAAGCCACTGATCGAATGGCATCTCCACGCGCTGGCGCGCGACGGCATCCGTGACGTCGTCGTCAACACCGCCTGGCTGGAGGATCAGATCGTCGACACGCTGGGCGATGGCTCGCGTTTCGGCTTGTCGCTGCATTACTCGCGCGAAGGCCGCGACCATGGCGGCGCGCTCGAAACAGCCGGGGGCATTGCGACCGCACTGCCGCTGCTGCGCGGCGCGACGCAGGCGCCTGACGCCGACTGCTTCTGGGCAGTGTCAGGCGACATCTACATGCCGGGCTTTCGCTTCGATGCCACGCTGGCACAGCGGTTTGCCGCCAGCGATCGGCTCGCCCACCTGTGGCTGGTGCCGAACCCGCCGTATCACCCGCAAGGCGATTTCGGACTCACCGCTGACGGCCTCGGCCTGGCCGACGGCGTGGGCCCCGACGGCCAGCGCTGGACCTACGCGAACATCGCGCTGTGCCGCGCCGCACTGTTCGACGGCATGGCACCGGGCACCCGCTGCGCGCTCGGGCCCTTGCTGTTTTCCGCGATGCGGGCGCAGCGAGTGACGGCCGAAATCTACCGAGGCCCCTGGGAAAACGTCGGCACGCCGGCTCAGTGGGAGGCGTTGAACGCCACTGACGCCTGAGGTGCGTGCGGGCACCGGTTGACCTCCAGCGAGAGGTGCACCAGTGCCGGGTAGATCGTCAGGCGAGCGCGGTAATCGGCCGACGGCAAGGGCGCATCGGCGACGATGCTGGCGATGGCCGCGTACTGCTGGCGGCCGACACGCCACAGGTGCAGATCGGCCACCCGGGCATCGCCGTCGGACTCGATGGCGGTGCGGATCTGCTCCACCAGCGGGTGGTCCATTTCGCGATCGAGCAGCACCGCCGCGGTCTGGCGCAGCAGCCCGACGGACCACACCCCGATGACCACCGAGCCCAGCACGCCGACCAGCGGGTCCAGCCACTGCCAGCCCAGCCACAAGGCCGCGGCGAGGGCCAGGATGGCGAGCACCGAGGTCAGCGCATCGGCCAGCACATGCACATAGGCGGCGCGCAGGTTCAGGTCGTGGCCGCCGTCGGCAGTGGCGATGGGGTGATCGGTGTGCGCAGGGGTCGCGCCGTGGTGGTCATGGTGGTCATGGTGGTCATGATGTGAATGACCGTGGGCATGGTCATGTGCCTGGCCGTGTGCATGACCGTGCGCGGCCAGGCCATGATCATGGCCATGCGGCGCGTCATCGGCACCGTGCAACAGCCAGGCCGACACCAGATTGACCGCCAGACCGATGCAGGCGACCCACAACGCCGCGGCGGCGTCGATCGGGGTGCCATGCCACAGCCGCAAGGCCGATTCGAAGGCGATGCCCGCTGCCACGATCGCTAGCACCAGCGCACTGGCAAAGCCGCCCAGCACCTCGATCTTCCAGGTGCCGAAGGCGTAGCGGTTGTCGCGCGAGTGGCGCCGTGCCAGCGCGTACGCCACCGTGGCCACTCCCAACGCCAGTGCGTGCGTGCCCATGTGCCAGCCATCGGCCAGCAGCGCCATCGAGCCGGTCAGCCAGCCCGCCACGATCTCGGCCACCATCGTGATGACGGTCACCGCCAGCACGGCGCGGGTGCGCACCTCGCCCCGGCGATTGCCGCTGTCGAACACGTGGCTGTGCTGCCAGGGGGTCAGGTCGTGGGTGTGGGTGTTCATGGGCGTTGGGCGGTCGGATGGCAGGCGCAGGCGCTGCAAGGGAAGCATGTCACACAGCGACGTGCAGTGCCGAGCGTAAACGAGCCGATGGCAGCGCGCGAAGCCCATCCAGACGAATCAGCATCAGAGACTTCGTGCACGGCGCTGCGCTGGCCGTGGCTATAGTGCTTCGATGAGCTTCAGCATCTTTGCGGCCCGCCGTGCCCAGCTCGCTGATCGGCTGCGTGCCGCTGGCGGCGGTGTGGCGCTGTTGCCCACGGCGCCGGAACGCCTGCGCAATGGCGACAGCGAGCATCCGTATCGGCACGACAGCCACTTCCATCACCTGACCGGTTTCGACGAGCCCCACGCCTGGCTGGTGCTGCGCAGCGATGGCCGCAGCACCTTGTTCTGCCAACCCGCCGACCCGGAGCATGCGGTGTGGCACGGACATCGGCTGGGCACCGAGGCGGCACCGCAGGCGCTGGGCGTCGATGAAGCGTTGCCGATCGACCACCTGAACGAGGCGATGCCTGGGCTGCTGGCAGGTCAAGGCAGCGTGTGGTTCGCGTTCGGGCGCCCTCCCGAGCTGTCGGGGCAGGTCGAAGGCTGGCTGGTCACACTGCGGGCGCAGGAGCGCCGAGGGGTGGAGTGCCCGACCCAGTGTCGCGACCTGCATCCGCTGATCGCCGAGATGCGGTTGATCAAGGACATCGGAGAGCAGGCGACGATGCGCCGCGCCGCCTCGATTTCAGCGGGCGCACACAAGCGTGCCATGCGGTACTGCGCGCAACGCTTTCGCCAGGGCGCCTCGGCGGTGCACGAGTACGAAATCGAGGCCGAGCTGCTGCATGAATTCCGCAGTCACGGCGCACAGGGCCCGGCCTACCCGAGCATCGTGGCGGCGGGCGCCAACGCCTGCGTGTTGCACCACCCGGCCGGCCCGGCGCGGCTGCTGCCCGATGACCTGTGCCTGGTCGATGCCGGCTGCGAGCTCGACGGCTATGCCAGCGACATCACCCGCACCTTCCCGGCCAACGGCTGCTTCAGCGGCCCGCAGCGTGCCCTGTACGAGCTGGTGCTGGCCGCGCAGCAGGCTGCGGTCGATGCGACGCAGCCCGGCCTGCGCCAGCGCGACGCCCATCACGCCGCGGTTCAGGTGCTGTCAGAGGGCCTGCTGGCGCTGGGCCTGTTGTCGCGCGATGTGCACGGCACGGTCGACGACGTGATCGCCAACGCGGCCTACCGGAGCTTCTACATGCACGGCACCGGGCACTGGCTGGGACGCGATGTGCACGACGTCGGCGAGTACCTCTCGCTCGGCGAAGCACCGATCGAGCAGCCCGACGGGTTCGGTGGCACGGTGATCAAGCGACCCTCGCGGGTGCTGCAGCCTGGCATGGTGGTGACGCTGGAGCCGGGGCTGTACGTGCGCCCGGCACCGGAAGTGCCCGAGCGCTACTGGCACATCGGCATCCGGATCGAAGACGATGCGATCGTCACCGACAGCGGCTGCGAGCTGATCACCCGCGGCGTCCCGGTGGCGCCCGACGAGATCGAAGCGTGGATGCGCGGCTGAACGGCACGCCGACCACACTACGATGCGCCAGCTCCTCGACTTGCCAGTGACCGCGACGTGACCTCCCTCGAATCGGCTCCCCGTTCTGATGTGTCGGCCAGCGACCGCCCGCTGCGGATGGCGGTGGTCGGTGCGGGCCCCGTGGGCTTGTCGCTGGCCGTGCACGCCGCGCGGGCGCTGCCGCACGCGCAGATCAACCTGTTCGACACCCGGTCCCTCGACGCCGATGTGTCGGGCGACCCGCGCACACTGGCGATGTCGCTGGGCAGCGTGCAGTTGCTGCAGCGCCTGGGCGCCTGGCGCGACGAGGCCGCTCAACCGATCACCGAGGTGCATGTGTCACAACAGGTGCCGTCGTTGGTCGGACTCGTGAGCGGCATGGTCGGCGGATGGTGGGGACGGCCGCCCGGCGAGCCGCAGGTGCGCATCCGCGCGTCGGACAGCGGTGTGGCGATGCTGGGGGCGGTGCTGACCTATGGCACCGTCACCGCCGCCCTGCAGCAGGCCTGGATGGCCGCCAGCGCGGCCGAGCCACAACGGCTGGTCAGCCGTTTTGCCACACCCGTGCGCTCATTGAAATCGCTGGACTCTGGCCGCGTGGAGGTGGATGCGGACATCGCCGAGGCCTTTGATCTGGCGGTGATCGCCGAGGGCGGCGTGTTTGCCGAGCAGGCGCGCAAGGCGATCACCCGCGACTACGGCCAGGTGGCGTGGGTGGGCCAGGTGACGCTCGACGGCGCCCGAGAGGGTGTCGCCTACGAACGCTTCACACGCCACGGGCCGGCCGCGCTGCTGCCGCTGGCACCCGGTCGCGCGGCGCTGGTGTGGTGCGTCGATGGCACCGACGACCCAGTGGCTACGTTGAATGACGACCAGCGCCGCTGCGTGCTGAACACGATCTTCCCGTCTGAAGCCGGCCGCATCACCAGCGTGAGTTCGCTCAAGCGCTTTCCACTCGGACTGAACGCCGAGCGCAGCTTGACCAGCGCCACCGACGGCCGCATCGCGCGCATCGGCAACGCCGCGCAGACGCTGCACCCGGTGGCGGGTCAGGGGCTCAATCTGGGCTTGCGCGACGCCTTCGTGCTGGTGCGCGCGCTGGCGCGATCAGATGATGTGGATCAGGCGCTGCGGCGGCTGAATCGACAACGCGCCCCCGACCGCTGGGCCACGATCGCGGCCACCGACTTCCTCGCGCGCAGCTTCACCTGGCAGTTCCCGGGGGCAAGCACGGCCCGTGGCCTGGGCTTGGCGGCGGTGCAAGCCATCTCGCCGCTGAAGTCGGCGCTGACCCGACAGATGATGTACGGACGGCGCTGACGCGTCAGCTGGCAGGCTGCAGCTCGGCCACTGACCGGCCAGCGGCCGCAGCGCGCAGGCGCTCACAGCCCGTCCAGACGTCGTCGGAGCGGAAGGCCCCCTCGATCAAGGGGAGCAGCCGCTTGCTGTTGGCGCGCAGGATGATCTGCTTGACCGACGCGATCTGCGACGGGTGCATCGAGAAGCTGCGCAGGCCCATGGCCAGCAGCACCTCGGTGAACGCCGCGTCGCCTGCCATCTCGCCACACACGCTGACGGCCTTGCCGGCTTTTCTGGCCTGGCGGATCACGCTTTCGATCAGTTGCAGCACCGCCGGATGCCAGGGGTCGTAGAGGTGGGCCACCGATTCGTCGCCACGGTCGATCGCCAGGGTGTACTGGATCAGGTCGTTGGTGCCCAGCGAGACGAAATCGAACAGCTTGAGCAGGCTGGGCAGCACCAGCGCCGCGGCCGGGACCTCGATCATCGCGCCCACCTCGACCTGGCCGAACGGCTTGCCGGCATCGGCCAGCTGCTGCTTGGCCCGGGCGATGGCGTCCAAGTCTGGCGGGCTTCACCAAGGTGCGCCAGCATGGGCACCAGCAGCTTGACCTTGCCGAAGGCGCTGGCACGCAGGATCGCGCGGATCTGCTGGCGGAACATGGCGGGCTCCGACAGGCTCCAGCGGATCGCACGCAAGCCCAGCGCCGGATTCAGCGCATGCTCGTGTCGCAGCTCACTGACCGACATCCGGTCCAGCGGCTTGTCGGCACCCACATCCACCGTGCGTATCGTCACCGGCATGCCGCTCATCGCCTGCACCACCGAGCGATAGGCTTCGAACTGCTCGTCCTCACCCGGCAGTTCGCCAGCGCGGTTCATGAACAGGAACTCGCTGCGAAACAGGCCCACGCCCACGGCTCCGGCGGCCACAGCCGCCGCCGCGTCGCCAGGCAGTTCGATGTTGGCCAGCATCTCGACCGGCTCGCTGTCGAGAGTCACCGCCGGCGTGTTCCGCAGACGCGACAGCCGCTGCCGTTCCAGGTCGCGCTGGCGCTGGCGGAAGCGGTACTCCTCGAGCACGATGTCCGACGGATTGACGATGACCAGGCCGGCATCGCCGTCGATCACCACCAGGTCGTCCTGACGGATCACACGTGATCCCTCGCGCGCACCGACCACCGCCGGGATGTCCAGGCTGCGCGCCACGATCGCCGTGTGCGAGGTGATGCCACCCACGTCGGTGACGAAGCCGGCGAACACCGTGCGCTTGAAATGCAGCATGTCGGCCGGCGCGATGTCATTGGCCACCAGCACCAGCGGTTCGCTGGGGGCCCCTGCGCTGGCGGGCTTCGAGGCGGCATCGACCAGTGCGGGGGAGCCGCGCGCCATCGCCCGCAACAACCGCTCGACCACTTGTTCGACGTCGGCCTTGCGCTCGCGCAGGTAATCGTCTTCCATGTCGTCGAACTGCCGCGCAAGCACCTCGAACTGCGCCGACAGCGCCCATTCGGCGTTGTAGCAGCGCTCCTCGATCCACTGCTTGGTGGCGATCTCCAGCGTCTCGTCGTTGAGCAGCATCAGGTGCACGTCCAGCAGGGCCGACAACTCTGCCGGCGCATCGCCAGGCAGGTCGTCCTGCAGTGCGGTCAGCTCTGAGACGACGGCATCGCGGGCCGCGCGCAGTCGCGAAATCTCTGCGCCCACCTCGGCCACCGGGATGAAATAGTGCGCAACGTCGATCCGGCTGGAGGACACCAGCACGGCACGACCGATGGCCACCCCGCGCGACACGGGCAGCCCGAACAACTGAAAGCTCATGAGTCATGCTAGCAGTGCCACCCCGCCGCAGCGCACCGGGTTGTCACGGGCGCCCCCACGCGCCGGGCATGGCGCACTGGCCTCGCCTCGGCTGTCACCACAGCGTCACCCGATCTTCATGCGCCGGTCACCCGGGCGCGCCAGCATCCCGGCATGAACATTCATGATTCACCTGCGCGCCGAGACCGCGCGGGATCATCGCTGGCATCGCACTCGGGCCTGGGCGGGGCTGTTCACCCTCGGCCCGGCTGCCACCCGGCGGCGACGGACCGACCGGTCGGCTTCGAGGTGAGCTGGGCGCGCCATGAAGACGAGGTCCGGGCTGCCCAGCGGCTGCGGTACCAGGTGTTCGTCACCGAGATGGGCGCACGCCTGACGCTGCCGCGCGGTGCGCCGGCCGGCCACGACATCGACGTCTTCGATGCGTACTGCGAGCACCTGTTGGTGCGCAGCACCGGCAGCGTGGCGGGTGAGCCTGGCGAAGTGGTCGGCACCTACCGCGTGCTGACACCGGCCGCGGCAAAGCGCATCGGTGGTCTTTACAGCGAAACCGAGTTCGACCTGACGCGACTGCGCGCGCTGCGACCGAAGATGGTGGAACTCGGCCGCTCCTGCGTGCACCCCGACTGGCGCCGAGGTGGCGTGATCCTGGCGCTGTGGGGCGCGCTCACGGATTTCATGCAGCGCAACCAGCTCGACACGATGATCGGCTGCGCCAGCGTCAGCATGCGTGACGGCGGGCACGCCGCAGCCAGCCTGTGGGCGCAACTGCGGCAAACGCACCTGGCGCCGGTCGAGCGGCAGGTGCCCCCGCGCCTGCCGCTGCCGATCGCAGATCTGCAAAGCGATCTGCGCATCGAGGCGCCAGCGTTGATCCGTGGTTACCTGCGCTGCGGCGCTCAGGTGCTGGGCCCACCCGCCTGGGACCCGGACTTCAACACCGCCGATCTGCCGATGATGATGCGCATGGAAGATCTGCCGGCCCGCTATCGCCGGCACTTTCTGGGCCTCGGCCCGGCCTGAGATGGTTCGTGCCCTCCGCGCCAGGCGGGGGACGCTCGGTCATTCACCTTCGCCGAACTTGTCCTCGATCAGGGCAACCAGGGCCTGGACGGCGGCCTGCTCGTCGTTGCCCTCGGCGTCGATCTCCACCTCGACGCCCAATCCGGCCGCCAGCATCATCACCCCCATGATGCTCTTGGCGTTGACTCGGCGGTCTCCGCGCGTGATGAAGACGTCGCTTCGAAAGCCACTGGCCACCTTGGTGAGCTTGGCCGAGGCCCGGGCATGCAGACCGAGCTTATTGCTGATGGTGACGCTGGTTCGGATCATGGGTGCCGGGCTGGGTCGCCTGGTTCTGAGGTCGGGAAATGGACACCTGCATCACGCCCTGCGTGGCGCCCGCCACCGCACGCGCGACCACGGCATCCAGGGGTTCGTGGAGATAGCACAAGGCCCGCCACAGCATCGGCACATTCACCCCAGTGACCACCTTCACCTGCCCGAACTCACTGAGACCGGCCAGCCGTTGCGCCACGTTGCAAGGCGTCGCGCCGAAGACATCGGTGAGGATCAGCGCCTGTGGGTCGCGCACCTGGGCCAGCAGCCCGGCGGCCAAGGCCTCGGTCTGCTCGACGGGCATCTCCGGCGCCACATCGAGCACTTCCAGTGATTTCGCGCAGTCGGGGAATGCATGGCTCGCCACCGTCTTCAGTGCTGAAGCCAGCGGGGCGTGGGCAATGATCAGCATTCCGGGCATGGCGGGTGATTATCTGTAGTTCAACCGGGCTCAGCGGCCAAAACCCCAATCGCAAACACGCGGCGTGGTGGAATACACAACGCCCGGCGGCTCAGGGCAGCTTCAATCCAGCAAAGAAGGCGTCTGTCGCCTCGGCATCGAGCCGCGTGCCGACGACCGTGGCCTGGTAGACCTGCGTCCCGTGAGTGAAAAACGCCGCCTGCGCGGCAATGGTTGACCCGTCGGCCCGCACGCTGCGCCATGTCAGACGCTGTGCCAGCGGATGCGGCGCCATGCCTGGCACGGGCTGGGCGCCTTTCACCGTGGTCGGACCCCCGACGTTCTCGGCCGCCACCTTGCGCAAGGCCTCCAGCACAGGGGTCACCCGGTCGGCTTGACCGGCGTCGATGTGGCTGAGCGCATAGACGTTGTCGGACGCCGTGCACGAGGACAGCTGCATGGAGCCTTCGACGCCGGCCACCGTCACCCGACGGCTGTGGTGGTCGGGCTTGCAGGGAAACATCGCGGTGACCAGGCTGTCGGGCGGATGGACCTCGCGCCAGTTGAGCGCCGGTGAACAGGCGACCAGCCCCCCGGTCACGCTGACAGACAGCGCAACGATCAGCCGCAGCGGGCAAGCCATCAAGGACTTCATCCGGAGGATTATCGAAGGGCGCGGGCGACAACACCACCAGCCGCGCCTGCGTCCGAGGGACACCAGGTTCCACGCGCGATGGCGCAGCCCGTGAAATATTCACACCCTGGGTCTGGTGCCAGCAGGTCTTGCCGACTGGCGAAGTGCAGCCCAGGGGTGAACACTACGGTGGTCTGGCAACCGCCGATTTCGATTTCCCATGAGCGCAACCCCCACCTCCCCCATGCCGATCCCAGCACAGCGGACGCCGGCCTCCCCGGAAGATGGCGTGCGATGGCGGGACCTGATCGCCGAACTCGGTGCCGAGATCGCGCATCCACTGACGCTGGCGCTGGAGCGCGTCAATGCGCTGACGTCCAGCGGGCAAATCGACCGCGCCGGATTGCGGTTGCTGCGCGAGGAGATCGAAGCCGCACGCCAATTGGGCATGACCGCGCAGTTGCTGGCCCGCTTCGCCAGTGCCGGACTGGCCCAGTCCCGCGAGCGGGTGGCCTTGCACGACACCTTGCAGTCGGTTCTCACGCATCGCAAACGCGAGATCGATGCACGCGGCATCTCGGTGCAGCCGGCGGCGACGCCCGTGGACGTCATCGTCGACGCCTCGCTGATGTTCAGCCTGCTCAATACCCTGATCGACTGGGCACTGACCCAGACCCGCTCGGCGATCGAGCTGATCATCGATGTGGACACCTGGAAAGGTCATGCCCGCCTGATCTGCCGCTTCGAGCTGGCGGACGCCGGGACGCCTGCCCCGCCGATCACGCCCATCGACACCCTGGCCTGGCGGCTCCTCGAACAGACTGCGGTGGCGATGAACCTGGGGCTCGCGCGCCAGGTGAACGACCGCCAGGTGGCGGTGACACTGGAATTCGCACTGCCAGCCAATGCCGACATCGAAGGTGTCAGCCCGGTCGATCTCGATCAGGGCTTCGACAGCTCGATCAATTCGAAGCCGCTGGCCGGCAGCCATGTGGTGGTGATCGCCTCGCGGCGCAGCATGCGCGCGCGCATCCGCGACGCACTGCGGCACATGGGGCTGATCGTCGACATGGTCGATTCGATCGATGAAGCGGTCGATTTCTGCAGCGACGGCCTGCCGCACGCCATCATCGTCGAAGGCATTCTGCAAGGCGACCGCCTGGAGCGGTTCCGCGCCGACATCCGCGCCGAGGTACCGGGGTTTCCGTTCATCGACATCGTGGAAGAAGGCAATGAATTCAACGTGTCCGACGACACCGGCATCGAGCGGGCGCGGGTCGGGCAGGACGCCATCGAGGCGGCGCTGCCTTCGGTGCTGATGTTCGAGCTGTCCAAGACCCTGTGACAGCGATGCGCAGACGCCAGCGTCTGCGCGCCTACTTCAGCGAGCCGAACACCTTCTTCAGGATGTCGCTGCCGGTACCGATGGGGTCCTTGCGGATCTTTTTCTCTTCCTCGCCGATCATGAAGTACAGCCCATCCAGCGCCTTGCCGGTCACGTACTGCTGAACATTCGCGTCCTTCTTGTCGAGCAGGCCCAACCCTGCGGCCTTGCCGGCCACCGCGTTGTACTTGTTGGCCAAGTCGACCTTTTCGGTGGCCTGGGTCACGATGGGCAGGAACTTCACGCCCAGCGGTTCGCGGGTCTTGGCGGAAAAGAAGTCGGTGACGGAACGGTCGCCACCGGTCAGGATCTTGCGGCCGTCGTCGACGCTCATGGTCTTGACCGCGCCCAGCAGCAGGTCCTTCGCCTGCGGCACCGCCGCCTCCGCCGCGCGGTTCATTGCGGTGATCAGCTCATCGACCGCATCGCCCTGGCCCGTGGCCTTGAGCAGCTTGGCGGCCTTTTTCAGCACGCCGGGCAAGGGAATCTTGACCTTCGGATTGCCAAGAAAACCGTCGGTCTTGCCAAGCAGACCCACCGCCGATTCGGCCCCGCGCTCAAGCGCGGCCCGGATGCCCGACGCCGCATCGCCGTCGCTGAGCGAGCCCAGCAGCGACGCTGCCTGCGCTGGTGGCACAACCACCCCACAGAGACCCGCGCCCGACAATAGACCGATGGTGAACTTTCTGCGTTGCATGGACGTCTCCCGATGATCGTGGGTTCGTTGAAAAGGAAAGCGTTGATCGCGGTGTGCGCGGGTGGCGCGGCGGCCGCGATCGCTTGCGGCGTGCTGCGCAGTGTGGCAGCACCTGATGTCATTGCGCCAGCGGCATACACCCTGCTCAACGGAGCGCCGGCCCACACGGCCCAGTTGACCGGCCGGGTGGTGTTGGTCAACTTCTGGGCGACCAGCTGCGCCGTCTGCCTGCAGGAGATGCCCGACCTGGTCGCGACGCATGCCCGTTTCAAGGCGCGCGGCTTCGAGACGCTTGCGATCGCCATGGCCTACGACCCACCGGCCAACGTGGTGAGGTACACCGAAGCGCATGCCTTGCCATTTCAGGTGGCCATCGATCACGACGGCAGCCTGGCCGAACGCTTCGGCAAGGTGGAAGCGACACCCACCAGCGTGCTGATCAACCAGCGTGGCGAGATCGTCGAGCGACATGTCGGCCGGCTCGACTTCGCGGCCTTGGACACATCGATCGAGAAGTTGCTGCCGGCGCGTTGAAGTGTCCGGCCAGCGCCAGGCTCAGCGCCGTGGCAGCGGGTTGTCGACCCCGGCCACACCGGCCGCATGCGCCTGCTGGTCGGCGTGGTAGCTGCTGCGCACCATCGCACCGACGGCGGCATGGGTGAAGCCCATCTTGGCCGCCTCGTCCTCGAACATGCGGAAGGTGTCGGGGTGCACGTAGCGGCGCACCGGCAGGTGGTGGCCGCTGGGAGCCAGGTACTGACCGATGGTCAGCATGTCGATGTCGTGCGCTCGCATGTCGCGCATGACCTGCAGGATCTCCTCGTCGGTCTCGCCCAGGCCCACCATCAGGCCGCTCTTGGTCGGCACATCCGGATGCAGCGCCTTGAACTTCTTCAGCAGGTTCAGGCTGAAGGCGTAATCGCTGCCGGGCCGCGCTTCCTTGTACAGGCGGGGCGCGGTCTCCAGGTTGTGGTTCATCACATCGGGCGGTGCGGCCTTCAGGATCTCCAGCGCACGGTCGTCGCGGCCGCGGAAATCAGGCACCAGCACCTCGATGCGGGTGGCCGGCGACAAGGCGCGCGTCTGGCGGATGCACTCGACGAAATGCGCAGCGCCACCATCGCGCAGATCGTCGCGGTCGACGCTGGTGATCACGACGTAGTTCAGCTTCAGCGCGGCGATCGTCTTCGCCAGGTTCAGTGGCTCGTTCGCATCCAGCGGGTCGGGCCGACCGTGCCCGACATCGCAGAACGGGCAACGCCGGGTGCATTTGTCGCCCATGATCATGAAGGTCGCGGTGCCCTTGCCGAAGCACTCGCCGATGTTCGGGCAGGAGGCTTCCTCGCACACCGTGTGCAGCTGGTGCTCGCGCAGGATCTGCTTGATCTCGTAGAAGCGGCTGCTGGCCGAGCCCGCCTTGACGCGGATCCAGTCCGGCTTCTTCAGCGTCTCGGCCGGGACGATCTTGATCGGGATGCGCGAGGTCTTGGCCTGGGACTTCTGCTTCGCACTGGCGTTGTAGCCACTGGCGCTCGGGGTATCGCCAGCGGCGACGGGAGTCACGGAATCGGAGGGCATCTCGGTCTTTCGAGGGACGGTGGGGCCAGCGGGGCGCCGCCGTCAGGGCGCCAGATGGGCGACGAGCCGGGCACCGAGCCGCTGCGCCACGTCCGCCACATCGACATGTACGCCCAGTGTAGCCAGATCGACCGTGGCCAGCCCCGCGTAGCCGCAGGGGTCGATGCGCTGGAAGGGGCTCAGATCCATGGCCACGTTCAGCGCCACGCCGTGGTACGTGCAATGCCGGCTGACCTTGACGCCGAGCGCCGCGATCTTGCCCAGGCCCTGGAAAGCGTTCGGCGCGGCCACGCCCAAGCGCTCGCTCGGCGGCACCCGCTCGAGTGGCGCGTGTCCGAAAGGATCGTCCAGCCGCACATAGATGCCCGGCGCGCCGGGCACCCGGTGGCCGGTGACGCCCAGGCTCTCCAGCGTCTGCAGCACGCAGTGTTCGAGGCGGTAGACGTATTCCTTGACGTAGATGCCCAGGCGCTTCAGGTCGATCAGCGGATAGGCCACCACCTGACCCGGGCCGTGGTAGGTTATTTGCCCACCGCGGTTCGTCTGGATGACCGGGATGTCCCCCGGTTCGTGCAGGTGCTCGGGTCGACCGGCCAGGCCTTGGGTGTAGACCGACGGGTGCTCGCACAGCCAGATCTCGTCGGGCGCCGGTTCTGCCGCTGCGATGCGGGCGTCGGTGTAGGCGCGCATGGCCGCGATCGCCGCGGCGGCGTCCACGCGTCCCTTGTGAACCAGGATCGGCACGGTCATGCGCTGACGTCGCGCCCTTCCACCCTAGAGCACCACCTTGACCATCGGGTGCGAACTCAGCGCCCGGTACAGCTCGTCGAGCTGCTCGCGGCTGGTCGCGGTGACCGTCACGGTGAGGGCCAGGTACTTGTTGCCCGAACTCAGGCGGGTTTCGATGCGGCTGTCGTCGAGCAGCGGATCGAAGCGCCGCGCCACCTCGAGCACCGCGTCGGCGTAGCCATCGACGTTGGCGCCCATCACCTTGATCGGAAACAGGGACGGGTACTCGATCAGCGACTGCTCGGAGGGGGGGGTGGGCATCACGGTCTGGCTCACGAAAGTTGCGCCGCCTTGGCGCGCTGGTAGGCGGCATACAGCCTGGCGTAGACGGGGCCGGGCTTGCCGCGCAAGGCCCCATGACCGACAGGCTCACCATCGAGCGTGGTCACCGGCAGCACCTCCTTGGTGGCTGAGCTCAGCATCAGTTCATCGGCCGCTGTCACCTCGCCTTCGGAGACTGGCCGCAGGTTGAAGGCGATGCCCTCTTCCTCGCACAACGCACGAATCAGTTCGAAGCGGATGCCCTCGAGCACATGCTCGCTCTTGGGCGGGCCCAGCACCGCGCCCTCATGCACCACCCACACATTGCAGGCGGCACCCTCGGTCAGGAAGCCGTCGCGGAATAGGATGGTCTCTGCTGCGCCATGATCGGCCGAGATCTGTCGGGCCAGCACATTGCCCAGCAAGGAAATGCTCTTGATGTCGCCGCGCTCCCAGCGGAAGTCACGCGCCGTGACGCAGGCCACGCCGCGATGTCGCTGCTCGGCGCTGGGCGGCTTCATCGCACTGGTCATCATGAACACCGTGGGCTCGATGTCGGTCGGCATCACGTGATCGCGCGGCGCCACGCCACGGGTCACCTGCAGGTAAAGCAGCTGATCGGGGGCGGCGTTCGCGTCGATCAGCCTGCGACAGCGCGCCAGCCATTCGGCAGCGGTGTGCGGGTTGGCCATGCGCACTTTGGCCAGGCTGCGGTCGAGGCGAGCCATGTGTTCGTCGAAGCGGAACAGGCGGTGCCCGTACACCGGCAGCACCTCATAGATGCCGTCGCCGAACAGGAACCCTCGGTCCAGCACCGACACCTTGGCCAGGTTCAGCGGCGTGTAGTCACCGTTCAGGTAGCACAGCGTGTCGGGCAGGCTTTGCATGGCAGGTTCTCCGCGGGCGAGCTTGCGGGCTCATCGAACAGGCCTGAGCAGGTTACTTGATCCAGAGCCGCAGGGCATCCCAGGCGCGGCTGAATATTCCGGCAATCTCCACCGGCTCCAGCACCACCAGAGGCACATCGACGACCGGCGTGCCGGCGGCGGTGCTGACCTTGATGGTGCCCACACGCTGCCCCTTGGCCAGCGGCGCGATCAGCGGGTCGGTGCGCTCGATCTTCGTCTGCAGCTTGCCGCCCTCGCCTCGGGGCATGGTGACGAACACACCACCTTGGGCGCCGAGCGCCGCCTGCGCCGACTTGCCCTTCCACACCGGCACCGTGGTCACGGGCTTGCTCGACTCGAACAGCCGCACCGTCTCGAAGGCGGCATAGCCCCAGTTCAGCAGCTTCTGGCTCTCGTTGGCGCGCGCCTCCATCGAGGTGGTGTTCAGCACGACGCTCAGCAGTCGCCGCGGCCCGCCGCCTGTGCCGGCCGCCCCCAGATTCGGAAACTCGCGCTGCGCGCTGGCGATCAGGCAGTAGCCGGCCGCTTCGGTGTAGCCGGTCTTCATGCCATCGACACTCGGATCGCGGCGCAGCAGCAGATTGCGGTTGGGCTGGGCGATGTTGTTGTACCGGTACTCCTTGATCGAGTAATACGCGTACTCGGTGGGGTAGTCGCGGATGATGTGGCTGGCAATCACGGCCAGGTCGCGTGCGGTGCTCTTGTGGCCGGGCTCGGTGAGGCCAGTGACGTTCCTGAAGCTGGTGTTCTTCAGGCCCCAGGCTTGCGCCTGCCGGTTCATCATCGCGACGAACTGCTCGAGCGTGCCGCCCACCGCCTCGGCCAGCGCCACCGACGCGTCGTTGCCCGACTGGACGATCATGCCCTTGAGCAGCTCATCGACAGTCGGCGTCATCGTGGTGTCGATGAACATCAGTGAGCCGCCCCCCTTGCGCTCGTCCCAGGCGCGGCGCGACACCGCGATCGGCTGCGTCAGCGACAGCTTCTTGTCGTGCAGCGCGGCAAACACCACATAGGCGGTCATCAGCTTGGTCAACGACGCCGGATCGGCGGGCGCGTCGGCATCGCGCTCGGCCAGCGTCTGGTTGCTGGTCATGTCGAGCAGCAGGTAGCTGCGCGCCGCGATTTCAGGCGGCAATGGCGCCTGGGCCTGGGCGCCTGCAAAACTGGCAGCGAGCCACAGCAGGCCGATGGAGAACGAACGCGACAGGACAGAACGCAAGACAGGCATCAGGAATCAATCAAAAAGAAAGGGTTCGGGAACATCAGCCTCGGGGCTGCAACTGCTGCGTCACGACGCGCTTGAGCCATCCGAGTTGCCCATGGAAGAAGTGCCCGACACCGGGCAGCACGATCACCGACAACGACTGCGGCTGCGCCCAGGCCAGCGTGGCCGACAGCGGAACCACTTCGTCGCTTTCACCGTGGATGACCACGGTGTCTTCAGGCACCACCGGCACCTGCTGCTTCTCGGTCGACGGCCCGACCAGCAACAGGCGCTGCGGGCGTTGCGCTTCGGGCAGGCGCGAGGCCGCTTCGGCCGCCACGTAGCCACCGAACGAAAAGCCCGCCAACAGCAACGGCTGCTCTGGAACACGGTGCTGCGCGATCACCGCCAGCGCGTCGTCGACCTCGCCGCGCCCGTCATCCCAGCTCCCGGCCGACTGGCCCACACCTCGGTAGTTGAAGCGCACCGTCGCCCAGCCCAGCGCCAGCAAGGCGCGCGCAACGGTCTGCACCACCTTGTTGTCCATCGTGCCGCCAAACAGCGGGTGCGGGTGGCACACCACTGCCAGGCCGACCGGCGCGCCGGCAGGGGCGTCGAGCGCGCATTCCAGCAGGCCCGCCGGGCCGGGGCATGAGGTCTTCTGAGTCTGCGAATTCATGGTGCGGGTAGGGGCGCCCGGAATGGGCGATGTGTCACTTGCCTACCGATGGCGGCAACAGCAGGCGCTCGACGATCTGCCCGTTCAACAGATGCGAATCGACGATCTCGTCGATGTCGTCGTTGTCGACAAAGGTGTACCAGACCGCCTCGGGATAGACCACCGCCACCGGCCCACCGGCGCAGCGATCGAGACAGCCCGCCTTGTTCACCCTCACCTGCCCTGGGCCGGCCAGACCGGCCGCCTTGACGCGCGACTTGCATCGGTCGAAACCGGCTTGCGCACCGTGTCCGGCGCAGGCGTTCTCGCCGTTGTCGCGCTGGTTCAGGCAAAAGAAGACATGGCGGCTGAAATAGCTCATGCAGGGATTCTACGGAGGCCCCTGCGATGCCCCGGTGTGGCAGGCGCAACCACCTGTACGGTCAGGTGTCTTCGCGGGCAGCGATGCGCCCGAGCAGGTACGCCATCGCTGCATACGGCCACAACCAGCCCACCCACTGCGCCGCACCGTGGAATCGGATGAAGCGGCCCTGCTCCCAGCCGTGCAGGCTTTGGGCGAAGTAGGCATCCTGAGGTGCCTCGGCGACCAGCATGATCAGCGCGGTCAGGGCCATCAAGCCCAGCGCCGCGGCCGCGCGCCGTGGCACCCAGGCCAGCACCAACGCCACCAGCACGCCCAGGCCACAACCCACCGCGGCACTGGCGGTCAACCACGCCAGCGCATGGTCGGGCCCGAAATTGAGCGCGGTCGACAGCGTCGTCGCGCCGACCCCGGCCAGCGCGATCCCCACCACCAGCACGGCACGGCGCCACCCCGCGCGAGTGATGGCATAGCCCAGCAGACAAGGTGCCAGCAGGCCGAGGGCGATGGCGTACAGCTGGCCGAGTGGCGACAAGTCGGGCGCTGGCTGCGGCGCCTCCAGCCAGGTCTGGCTCCAGCCTGCGAGCGGCGTGTCGGCCACCACCGATGCGACCGTGGTACGCAGCCGAGACAGCACCTGACCCACCCCCAATGGCAGCGAGGTCGGGAACAGCAGGCCGACCGGCCACAGCATCAGCAAGGCCAGCCCACCCGCGCTGCGGTCCACAAACCATCGCTCGCGCAAGCGCTGCCAGCGATCCAGCAGCCCGAAAGCCTGCATCAGAGCACCGAAAGCTGCGCCAGCGACGGCGCCCAGGGTGTTGAACACCCAATCCACATTCGACGGAATGCGCGAGGGCAAGCCGTTCTGCGTCAGCTCCATGGCCAGCGACAACGCAGCCGCCAGCCACAGCGCATGCAACGCACCGATCGCGGCCGACCGACCGCCGCGCACCTGGGTGGTGAAGATCAGAAACCCCAGCGGCATGTAGCCCAGCAGGTTCGACACCAGATCGAACGCTGTCCAGTAGCGCGGCCAGGGCAGCAGCAGAAAATGGAGTGGTGATGTCGTCGGCCAGCGCCACTCGGAAAACGGGTACAGGCTGGCGTAGACGATCAGGCCGGCGTACAGCCAGGCCAGCAGCGATGCGGAACTCCGGTGACGCACCATCGCGCAGCCCTCGGCTCAGCGTGTGGTCAAAACGGCTTGACCACCACCAGCACGACGATGGCGATCAGCAGCAGCACCGACACCTCGTTGAAGACGCGGAACCAGCGGTCGCTGCGCTGGTTGGTGAACTGCTCGAACTGGCGCAGCAGCGAGCGGCACATGTGGTGGTAGCCCACCGCCAGCAACACCAGCACGATCTTGGCGTGCAGCCAGCCGCCCGCATGCAGCCCGAAGTAGCCGAGCCACAACCACAGGCCCAGTCCGATGGCCGGCACCATCAGCAGGCTGCTGAAGCGATAGAGCTTGCGTGCCATCAGCAACAGGCGCTCGCGTTCGGCGTGGCTGTCGGCGGGCACCATCGCCAGGTTCACAAAGATCCGCGGCAGGTAAAAAAGCCCGGCGAACCAGCTGGTGACGAAGACGATGTGAAACGCTTTGATCCAGAGCATCGGCGGATTATCGCCATGCGCTGCGTCTATGATCCGCCGACTTTCGAACCCCAACCCCTACGGCGACGTCTCGTGCACACACCTCCTGCCTACCCCAGCAGCCGCCCGAGGCGCCTGCGCAAAGACGAATTCAGCCGCGCGATGGTGCGCGAGCACCGGTTGCATCCGAGCGACCTGATCCTGCCGGTGTTTGTCACCGCTGGACACAACCAGACGCAGGACGTGGCCTCGATGCCCGGCGTCCAGCGCGTCACGCTGGACCGCCTGCTGCCCATCGCCGAGCGCTGCCTGACCCTGGGCATTCCGGTGCTGGCGCTGTTCCCGGTGATCGAGACCGCGCTCAAGACCGAGGACGGTGCCGAGGCGCTGAACCCCGAGGGTCTGGTACCCACCGTGGTACGCGAGCTCAAGCGCCGCTTCCCGGAACTGGGTGTGCTGACCGACGTGGCGCTCGACCCGTACACCAGCCATGGCCAGGACGGCCTGCTCGACGCGACCGGCTACATCGTCAACGACCCCACCGTCGAGGTGCTGCGACGGCAGGCGCTGGTGCATGCCGAGGCCGGCGTCGACATCGTGGCCCCCAGCGACATGATGGACGGACGCATCGGCGTGATCCGCCAGGCGCTGGAAGCCAAAGGCCACATCCACACCAAGATCATGGCCTACAGCGCCAAGTACGCCAGTGCCTTCTACGGCCCGTTCCGCGACGCGGTGGGCTCGGCGGGCAACCTGGGCAAGAGCAACAAGAAGGTCTACCAGATGGACCCGGGCAACAGCGACGAAGCCTTGCGCGAAGTGGCGCTCGACATCGCCGAAGGCGCCGACATGGTGATGGTCAAGCCTGGCATGCCGTACCTCGACATCGTGAGGCGCGTGAAAGACGAGTTCCGCGTGCCGACCTTCGCCTACCAGGTCAGCGGCGAGTACGCGATGCTCAAGGCCGCTGCGGCCAACGGCTGGCTCGACCACGACGCGGTGATGATGGAAAGCCTGCTGGCCTTCAAGCGCGCTGGCGCCGACGGCGTGCTGACCTACTTCGCGCTCGATGCCGCGCAACGGATGAAGGCCGACTGACACCGGCGCTGAAGAGACGATGCGCGTCTTCCACATCAGCGGCGATCAGTTCAGCGAACTCGACGGGTTACCCGAATCCCTGCCGGCCACCGGCTACCTGTGGGTCGGCAGCGCACGCCGCGAGTTCGAGGTGCAGTCGCCGCTGCTGCAAACGGCGCTGCAGCGCTGGACCGGCGGGCAACTCGTCGATCTGCACATCTCCGACCTGCTGAACAACCAGCTGCCCTCGCACTTCGACTACACCTCCTGGTACGACATGCTGGTGTTCCGGCGACTGGCCGCTGGCGAGGGAAGCGCGCCGATGTTCCTCGACGACAGCAAGGGCACGCTGAGCACCGCCCGCGCGGCGCTGGACGCGATCGACACCAGCCCGGTCGGCTTCGCCCTGTTCGACCGCGTACTGCTGACGGTGCACCCAACCGACTGCCTGGTGCGCGAGTTCTTCGCCAACCGGCTGCAGCAGCAGGGGCTGCCCGCAGCGGGCGATGCGCGCGGCGCCGAAGGCCGCAACACGGCGCGCCTGCCCACCAGCCCGGCGGATCTGATGCTGCGCATGGTCAACCACATGGTCGACAGCTACCTCGAACTGCGGCGGCTGCTGACCAGACAGCTGAGTTATCTGCAGCAAGAGCTGTTCAACCCACGCAGCCGCTTCGACAACTGGCAGATGCTGCTGGATTCGCGCAACTCGCTGCACCTGCTCGAAGACACCTGCGAAGACCAGCGCAGCGCGATCACCGAATGGATCGACGCGCTCGACGAATGGCCGCCCGAGGCCGACGACAGTGCACGGCGCGAGCGCGAGCTGCTGCGCGTGCGATCGCGCGATGTGCTGGAACACATCGAACGGGTGCTGGGCCATGTGCGCCGGCTCGAATCCTCGGCCGAGACCGCAGTGCAGATGCATTTTTCGGCACAGAGCAACCGCACCAACTCCATCATGCGCACGCTGACGGTGCTGACTGCCATCTTCATGCCGCTGAACCTGGTGACCGGATTCTTCGGCATGAATTTCGAGGGCCTGCCGCTGATCCACAGCCGCACCGGCTTCTGGACCATCTTCCTTTGCATGCTGGCGGTGGGGATCGGGCTGAGCGTGTTCTTCTGGCGCAAGCGCTACCTGAGTTCGTCGCGCTGAGCTGAAAGGACGGGCTTCAGGCCGAATACGGGTCGGCAAAGCCCAGCGACTGCATCAGCTCGCTTTCGCGGGCTTCCATCACCTCGGCCTCGGCGTCACGTTCGTGGTCGTGGCCTTGGGCGTGCAGCGTGCCGTGGATCAGCAGGTGCGCGTAGTGGGCTTCGACGGAGCGCGATTGCGCGCGCGCCTCGGCTTCGACCACATCGGCGCACAGCACCAGATCGGCATGCACTGTCGGCGCGTGGCTGTAGTCGAAGGTCAGCACATTCGTCGCGTAATCCTTGCCTCGGAAGTCGCGGTTCAGTGTGCGCGCTTCATCGGTGCCGACGATGCGCACCGTGATCTCTGCCGGGGCCTCGAGTGCCGCACGGATCCAGCGCGCAACACGGTGTCTCGGCAGCTGCGCACGGTGTGCGCGAGGGAGATCGTCGCGCGCGAACTGCAGCGACAGCGTCAACGCCGGCTGAGGCATCTCAGGCCGGGTCCGGACGCGATGCCTCGTAGGCATCGACGATGCGCGCGACCAACGGGTGGCGCACCACGTCGGCCGAGGTGAAGCGGGTGGTGGCGATGCCGCGCACACGCCGCAGCACCCGCTCGGCGTCGATCAGGCCGCTCATCTGGCCGCGCGGCAGATCGATCTGACTGACGTCGCCGGTGATCACGCACTTGCTGCCGAAGCCGATGCGCGTCAGGAACATCTTCATCTGTTCGGGCGTGGTGTTCTGCGCCTCGTCGAGGATCACGAACGCGTTGTTCAACGTGCGCCCGCGCATGAAGGCCAGCGGCGCAATCTCGATGGTGGCCTTCTCGAACGCGCGGGTGACCTTGTCGATGCCCATCAGGTCGTAGAGCGCGTCGTACAGCGGGCGCAGATAGGGGTCGACCTTCTGCGCCAGATCGCCGGGCAGGAAACCCAGCCGCTCGCCGGCTTCGACGGCGGGTCGCGTCAACACGATGCGCTGCACGCTGCTGCGCTCGAGCGCATCGATTGCGCAGGCCACCGCCAGAAATGTCTTGCCCGTGCCCGCCGGGCCGATGCCGAAGGTGATGTCGTGCGACTGGATGTTGCTGAGGTACACCTGCTGGTTGGGCGTGCGCCCGGCCAGGTCGGCACGGCGGGTGCGCAGCACCGGTGCAGACGGGGTCACCGCAGCGATGGGCTCGGTCGCCTCGGAGCGGTCCCGCGCGGGGCGATGGGTCTGCGGAATCGCGCGTCCGGCCGCATCGGCCGCGGCCTCCACCAGCGACAGCTGGAACGCATCGGCCGCCAGTGGCAACCGGGCGCGGTCGTACAGCGACTGCAGCAGACCGACCGCACGTTCGGCCTGCGCCTTGCCGCCTTCGATGCTGAACGATTCGTTGCGGCGGGTGATCGTCACGTCGAACGCCGATTCGATGTCGCGCAGATGCGCATCCAGCGGGCCGCACAGGTGGGCCAGCCGGGTGTTGTCGAGCGGAAAGAACGCGTGTCTGAGGATCAAGATGGGCCGATGCGTCTGGGCAGAGCCCTATTGTGGCGTCAGCTTCGTGACGGAAGGCGGGCAAAGCCGGGCCAGGAACGGAGCGGGCCGGCATGCCTCCTGCACAATCGCCGCCCATGCGAATCCGAGCCGTTCTGCCCATCCTGGCCCTGTGGCTGTGGCTGGCCGTCGATGCTTCGCATGCCGCCGTGCTGACGATCGCATCGGCACAGTCCGTGCAAAGCGACGCTGCCCACTTTCCAGCCGACGCCGCAGCCGTGCCGACCGCCCTGCCCGACGACTGGTCCCGGTCGCGGCCGGATCACGATGGCAGCGTCTGGTACCGGGCGCACTTCGCGAAGCCCGCGGGCGCTGGCGATGACGAACTGCTGGCGCTGTACATCGAGCGCGTGTGCACCAACCTCGAGGTGCACCTGAACGGGCATCGCATCTACAGCGGTGGCCGCATGCAGGAGCCGTTGACCCGCAACTGCTACCGGCCGCAACTGGTGAGCCTGCCGGCGGCGCTGTTGAATCCGTCAAGCAACGTGCTGGACATCCAGGTGCGCGGCTCGGCGCTGAAGCATGTCGCGGTGCGCGCGCGCGCAGGAGGCCTGTCGGTGTTGCGCATCGGTCCGGCCTCGGAATTGGGGGCGATGTACGCCCAGCGCGAGTTCTGGGGCATCACCACCGTGCAGATTGCAAGCGTCACGCTGATCGCGCTCGGCGGCTTCCTGCTGGTACTGAGCTGGATCAATCGCAAGGAGCGCTACCTCAAGTACTTCGGCGCGCTGCTGATCGGCTGGTCGCTGCTGTCGCTGCGCGTGTGGTGGCCGAACTGGCCGCTGGACACGCGGGGCTTCGAGTTGCTGGTGTGCAGTGCATTTGCGCCTGTGGTGGGCGTGGCGGTGCAGTTTTTCCTGAGCTATGCCGGTATGCGCTCGCCCCGCATCGCTGGCGCCCTGTTGCTGCAGTGCCTGCTGATCCCGGCCAGCTTGCTGGCGCTGGATGCCGCCCACTTTTCCCTGCTGGCGAATGCCTGGTTCGCATTGATGTCGGTGGAGCTGATTGCCTCCATCGTCTACTACCTTCGCATCGTCTGGAAGCGCCGTCGGGTCGATTTCTGGCCGATGGGGCTGACCGCGGGCGGCATGGGTGTGGTGGTGCTGCTGGAGTTGGCCGTGCAGTACGGCTGGCTGCCGATGCATGCGGTGCAACCACTGAACTTCGCGCTGCCGGTGCTGCTGCTGGGCATCGGCTCGCGACTGCTGCAGATCTTCGGGCGGGCCTTGCAGGCCGCCGAGATCAACCGCGCACAGCTTGAGATCCGGGTGCGGGAGGCCACCGCGGAGATCGAGAGCAACTTTGCGCAGATGTCGGCGCTGCGTGTCGAGCAGGTGACCGAAAAGGAGCGCAAGCGGATCGCTGCCGACCTGCATGACGACCTCGGTGCCAAGCTGCTGACCATCGTGCACACCAGCGACAGCGAGCGCATCTCGACGCTGGCACGCGAAGCACTCGAAGAAATGCGGCTGTCGGTGCGCGGACTGACCGGCAAGCCAGTGCAACTCGCCGACGCGCTGGCCGACTGGCGCGCCGAGGTGGTGTCACGCCTGGGTCAGGCCAACATCGAGGTCGACTGGCGCAATCCGCCCGACGATCTTCAACAAAAGCTCAGCGCGCGGGTGCTGGTGCAGACCACCCGCATCCTGCGCGAGGCTGTCAGCAACATCATCAAGCACAGCGGAGCCTCGCACTGCAAGGTGCGCACCTCGGTCGATGGGGTGCATTTCGGCTTGCTGGTGCAAGACAACGGCAACGGCATTCCGATGGAGCTCGACGGCAAGCTCGACCGGGGCCACGGCATGTCGAGCATGAAGCACCGCGCCAAGCAGCTGTCCGGGCAGTGCCTGGTGGAGTCGGGGCCGGGCTACGGCACCGTGATCAGACTCACGATTCCGCTGTAATTCATGCGTGTTCAGCATCCATTTGGGTCAGAACTGCGTTGATATCGCCGATAAAGCGACCGACGGAGTCCCCATGAACAATATTCTGCTGCTCGAAGACCTGCCCGAGATCCGCGCCTGGCTGAAGGTGCTGATCCTCCAGGTGTTTCCGCAATCCCATATCCAGGAGGCCGCGCGCATCCACGACGCGCTCGAGCTGGTCACCGCGATCAAGTTCGACCTGGCGCTGATCGATCTCGGCTTGCCCGATGGTTCTGGCGTCAGCGTGGTCAGCGCGTTGCGCGAATCGCAGCCGGAGTGCCAGTCGGTGGTGGTGACGATCCACGACGACGACGACCACCTGTTCCCTGCGCTGCAAGCCGGTGCCTTTGGCTACCTGCTGAAGGAGCAGGCGCGTGAACTGATCGCCGAGCAGCTCAAGCGCATGAGCGGCGGCGAGCCACCGTTGTCGCCATCGATCGCCCGGCGCGTCATCGCGCACTTTGCGGCGCAGGCCAAGGTCAAGACACAGCAGCGTGCGCACTCGATGCCGCATGTGCTGCTCACCGACCGCGAGAACGAGGTGCTGCTGCGCGTGGCCAAAGGTTACACGCTGCCGGAGATCGGCGGGCAACTGAGTCTGTCGCGCCACACCATCGCCGATTACGTCAAGCAGATCTACCGCAAGCTCAACGTCAGCTCGCGTGCCGAGGCGGCACTGGAAGCCCAGCGACTGGGACTGTTCGACAGCTGAGGCAACGCTTCTGATCTGGCGGGCGACCGCACCCGGATAATCGTCCGATGATCGGACGACTCACCGGCCTCCTCGCGGACAAATCGCCACCGCAAGTGCTCATCGATGTGAACGGCATCGGCTACGAGGTCGACGTGCCGATGAGCAGCTTCTACAACCTGCCCGCACTCGGCGAGCGCGTCACGCTGCTGACGCACTTCATCGTCCGCGAAGACGCGCAGATCCTGTTCGGCTTCCTCACCCACGACGAACGCCAGACCTTCCGGCTCTTGATCAAGATCACTGGCGTCGGGCCCCGGATGGCGCTGTCACTGCTGTCGGGTTTGAGCGTGACCGAGCTGGCACAGGCTGTCGCGCGGCAGGAAACCGGCAGACTGGTCAAGGTACCGGGCATCGGCAAGAAGACCGCCGAGCGCCTGCTGCTCGAACTCAAGGGCAAGCTCGCCGATGCCATCAGCGCCCCCACCACGGTGGCCAGCGATGCGCAGGCCGACATCCTGCAGGCCTTGATCGCCCTCGGCTACAGCGACCGCGAAGCCGCTGCAGCGCTGAAGAGCCTGCCCACTGACGTGAGCGTCAGCGACGGCATCAAGCTCGCCCTCAAATCACTGGCCTGACGCCGACCGGCCCGCCGGGCGCGCCGCGTTCAGTGCATGTTCAGTGCGCATGCACGGCCGCCGCGTCCGGTTGCGGCTTCGGCTCCTCGACCTTCACCGTCACCACCACCTCGCCGGCCTTCTCGAACTTCAAGGTCAGCGGAATCTGGTCGCCGACCTTCAGCGGGGCCTTCAGGCCCATGAGCATCAGGTGATAGCCGCCGGGCTTGAGCTCCACAGTCTGACCGGTGGGGAGCTCGATGGCGTCGACCTGACGCATCTTCATCACATCGCCGTCCATCGTCATCGAATGGATCTCTGCAGCATCGGCCACTGGCGAACGAGCCGACAGCAGGCGATCGGCGGCGCCCTTGTTGGTGAGCTTGAGGTAGCCGCCGGCAACGAGCTGGCCGTCGCGGGTCGGGCGTGCATAAGGATGGCCGATGTCGATCGCGCCCAGCGTGTAGCTGTGGGCCACGGCGCCAAGTGCCGCCAGCGCGAGGGTGGCGCCGACGAGCGCCTTCTGTAGGGAGGGACTGTTCATGATGGCTTTCATGGAGAGAGGTTGACGGGTCAGTAATCGAAGCGCAGTTCGGCATGCACCGTGCGCTGTGGATACGGGTGGAAGGCCCAGTACTTGTAGTTGTTCAGGTTGTCGATGCCCAGACTCGCCTGCCACTGCCGATCGATGCGGTACTGGATGCGCACATCGGTGACGAAGTAGCGCGAGAACCCCTGGTACGAGTATCCGTTGGTGTCGCTGTTGTTCAGCTGTCCGTACTGTTTGCCGCTGAAGCGGGCACCGTAGGCGCCGCTCCAGTGCTCGTCGAAACGGTAGTTCGCCAGCAGCGTGCCCCGCCAGGCCGGCACACGCGGCTGGCGTTTGCCAATGGTGTCCGGGAAGCCTTTGTTCTTGCGAATCTCGGAGTCGGCGTACGTGAGGCTGCTGCTGAGGTCCAGCCCGGGCACGAACAGCCGATCCAGTTGCAGAGCCATTTCGACACCCTTGGTATCGATGCGACCGACGTTGCTCACCTGGGTGCCGGCCCCGGTGGTCTGCGAGTACAAGGCGTCGTGGCTACGCTCCAGGAAGACCGTCGTGCGCAGCAAGCCATTCGGCAATGCCCGCTCCGCCGTCAGTTCGGTGGTGACCGATTTCTCTGGCCTCAGGTTCGGGTTGTTCAGCGTCGGCAACTGCGTCTGGGTATTGATGCCGCCTTGGAACAGCTCATTGACGGTCGGGTTGCGCACCGCGCGGCCGATCGAAGCCTTCAGCGTCCAGTCTTCGGTGGCATCGAACAGGATCGCGGCCTTCGGCGAGAACGTCGACTCATCACGGCTCGCGTAGGTGGTCGATGCCGAGCCGATCGTGCGCCGGCCATCGTGGGCCCGCCACGTCTCGAAGCGACCACCCAGCACCGTGCGCCATTGCGGCGCGAAGCGCCACGCATCCTGCGCCCAGACGCTCGTCAGGCTGGTCTGACCCGAGAAGGCCGCAGCGAGGCTGCCCGCCTTGCCGTCGATCCAATCGCCGGCATTGGACTCGCGGCGGCGCAGCTTGAAGGCATCGCGCTGCACGCCCAGCTCGACGACATGCCGGCCATCCACGCCCTCGGGGCGCCAGATGCCCTTCAGCGCCAGCGTGGTCCAGCCGGTACCACCCAGATCGACCACACGCCCGGCGCCGCCTGACAACGCGCCGGGCAAGACCACATTGGCATTGGGCGTGCGGACGCGGTCCCGGTGGTAGTCGTACACGCTGGCAGCCGCCTCCCAGTCCCACACGCCGAGCGTGCGGCTCTTGATCGTCAATCCGTGGGCCAGGTGCTGCAGCTCTGCACGGCTGGGCGTCAGTGCCGGCATGCTGTAGACGCTGCCACCGATGTTCACCTGGCCGGCGTAGACCGGGTTGCCCGAACCGTCGCGCAGGAAACTGTCCGCCGACCGTTGGGCTTCGTTGCGCCAGAAGCCCAGTGTGTAGCTGGCACGCAGCGTCGAGGTCAGGTCGTAGGCCAGCTTGAGCTTGCCGCTGTCTTGCACCGAGTCGGTCTGCGTGCTGGTGCCGACGTTGAACACTGGCACACCCAGGTGGTTGCGGTCCGCCACGGCACCGCTGACCGGCGTGCCGGCGGCACTTGGCGTGGCGGATCGATTGACACGTGCGATGACCAGCGGTTGCCCGTCGCTGTCCTGCCGGTTCAGATGGATCCACCATGAAAACGCGCCGGAGCGGCTGCCGATCGATGCGCTTTCCTGGTGCCCGGAAAAGCGCTCGTCGGTCTGGTACAGCCGGTAGTTCTGGGTGTGCGCCTGCACCTTGATGTGCGCCTCGAACCGCGTCGGCATGCGCGTCACGTAGTCGACGATCGCGCCGGCCGAGTTGCCGGAGTACGCGGCAGAGAACGGGCCATACAGCACGTCGACGCGCTCGATCTCGTCGGGCGACACGAATCCCCAGCGGGGCGTGAACTCCGCGCCATTGCCCAGCAGGTTCGACAGCAGGATGCCGTCGGCAAACACCAGCGAGCGTGCGCTGTTGCCGGTGCCCGACGCGCGCGACGCCAGCACCGCGTGGTCGTAATCGCCGATGTTGCGCTTGCGCACCACGAGACTGGGAAAGTACTTCAATGCATCGGACGCATCGGTGGCGTTGATGCTGCGCTCGATCTGCGCGCCGGTGATGCCTTCGGTGGTGGTCGGGATTTCCAGCGGCAGGGTCGAGGGGCGCGAGCCAGTGACGACGACACGCTCGAGCGTGCGCGCCTGGTTGGCGTCGGTGTGGGGGTCTCCACGGGGTTCGTCGGCAGCCACGGCAGAGCCGACGCCCGCGCAGACGAGCAGGAACCAATGAGGGGCATGTCGCAAGGCGACCTCCTGAAACGGGGTGTCGATACACGGCCGGTCGACGCACCGGTCGAGCAGCCAGGGGCCGCAGGCCGCGCCGACGGGTCGGCTGGCGCACGCGGTCGATCACAGCGTTCAGAGGACGGGAGGTGCTCGCGCCTGGATCGGTGCCCAGGCGTAAAGGGGTCGCGGCGCCTGGGTGTAGAGCACCGGCAGGTGATCCGCTCCCTGGGCCAAGGGCAGGAGAGCAGGCTGCGCCGGTGGCAGCCCCAGGACCGGGGTCATGTGCGAGCACAGCGGGCAGTGCTCCATGTGCGCCGAGCGGGATTGGCTGGGCGCGGTGGGGGCCGACTCCGAGGCGTCAGACCGGACCGTGGCCTGGGCCAGCCAACGCGCACCGGCGGTCGAGCAGATCTCCGACCACGGCCCGCTGCCCACCGACGGGGTCATCAAGCGCGACAACGTCGGCACCAGCGCGAGGCTGAGCGTCGCGATCAACGCGAAGCGCAACAACCAGCGGAGACGGTGCCTGAAAAAATTCACGGCGCGAGTGTAGGCGATGCCATCAGCAGGCCCCCGCGAGCCCGTGTCGATAATGCGGCATGAGCATCCAGACCGACGATTTCGAGCCGCGTCGCGTGGTCAGCGCGGCCAGCGCATCGCCCAACGAAGACGCGATCGAGCGCGCGCTGCGGCCCAAGGGCCTGGCCGAGTACGTCGGTCAGGCGAAAGCGCGCGAGCAGCTGGCCATCTTCATCGGCGCGGCCAAGATGCGCAGCGAGGCGATGGACCATGTGCTGCTGTTCGGCCCGCCGGGCCTGGGCAAAACCACGCTGTCGCACATCATCGCCAACGAGCTGGGGGTGAACTTGCGCCAGACCTCCGGGCCGGTGCTGGAAAAGCCGAAGGACCTGGCCGCGATCCTGACCAACCTCGAGCGCAACGACGTGCTCTTCATCGACGAGATCCACCGGCTGAGCCCGGTCGTCGAGGAAATCCTCTACCCGGCGCTGGAGGACTACCAGATCGACATCATGATCGGCGAGGGCCCGGCGGCGCGCTCGATCAAGCTCGATCTGCAGCCCTTCACGCTGGTGGGCGCCACCACCCGCGCCGGGATGCTGACCAACCCGCTGCGCGACCGTTTCGGCATCGTGGCGCGGCTGGAGTTCTACACGCCCGAGGAACTGGCGCGCATCGTGAACCGATCGGCCGGCCTGCTGAACGTGCCCACCGATGCCGAGGGCGCCTTCGAGATCGCACGCCGCTCGCGCGGCACGCCACGGATCGCCAACCGGCTGTTGCGCCGGGTGCGCGACTATGCCGATGTGAAAGGCAACGGCCGCATCACCAAGGCGCTGGCCGATCTGGCCTTGAAGATGCTCGATGTCGACCCGCACGGGCTCGACGTGATGGACCGCAAGCTGCTCGAAGCGGTGATCCACCGCTTCGACGGTGGCCCGGTCGGCCTCGACAACGTGGCCGCGGCCATCGGCGAGGAACGCGACACGATCGAAGACGTGATCGAGCCCTACCTGATCCAGCAGGGCTATCTGCAGCGCACGCCGCGCGGTCGCATCGCGACGCTGGCCGCGTTCAAGCACCTCGGCGTGACGCCACCGAAGCACAGCGCTGCCGCCGACCTCTTCGACGAGTGAATCCCGGCAGGGCGGCGATCAGGCCTGTGACACACCGGCCGCGTCTGTCCAGTCGTCCAGGGCCGTGACATCGTCGAGGTGCCGGGTGTCACTCCAGCCGATCAGCGTCAGGCCGACCCCGTTGTGCAGCAGCCGGTTGATGCTGGCATTGCCCAGCGGCCAGGAGCGCTTGGCTTGCAGGTCGAGCTGGGTCGCCGCACGGTACAGGCAGTCCATCACCCCGCCGTGCGCCACCAGCGCGATGGTCTGGCCGGCATGGGCCTCGGCCAGCGCCTGCACGGCCGCGACGCAGCGGTCCTGGACCTGTCGCAGCGACTCGCCACCCCCCTCCGGTGCGAAGTCGGGCTCGCGCTGGGCCCAGCGACGCGCCTCGGCCGGCCAACGCGCTTCGATCTCGGCGAAGGTGTGCGCCTCGAAGACGCCGAAGGCGCGCTCGCGCAGCCGGGTGTCGGTGACGACGGGCATCGCCAGCGCGCGGCCGAGCGCCTGCGCCGTTTCCAGTGCACGCAGCAGGTCACTGGAATAGATCGCCGAGATGCCCTCGTCGATCAGTGCGCACGCCATGCGCTGCGCCTGCCAGCGGCCGGTGGCATTGAGCGGGATGTCGCGGTGCCCCTGGATGCGGGTATCGACGTTCCAGGCGGTTTCACCGTGACGGATCGCGACGATGCGGGTCACCGGCGGCATCACCTCAGACGCCCCAGACGATGACCGCACCTTCGGCGTGGCAGCGTTTGAGCATCTCGAGGAATGGCCAGGCGCGTTGCCTCAATCCGATGCGATCGGCAGAGTCGTCCGGGGCGGTTGCTGAGGCGCCGGCCGAGCCCGTGGCGCCAGTGGCTTCATCGGCCGCGACCGCCTGCTCGATCGACTGGATCGCCGCCGGCATGCTGTTCACCTCGAAGATGCCCTGGGCCGACGGCTCCTTGCCCACGATGAGCAGGATCTGGTCGCCCTGCGGTCCCAGCATGACGAGGTCGCTCGCCGCCTTGGATTTGAACTTGTAGATCATCGTGCCCCCGGGTCCGCGCTGAAATCAGCGCCCAGCGGCAGATTGTGCGTCGGCTCAGTGCGACGATGCGTCGTCGGACCGCTCGGTGGCAGCCAGCCGGCGGCGATCGAGCATCGCCTCGAACGACACCACATCAATGGCCGGCGACGTCAGGAAGCCCTGGTACTGCTCGCAGCCGACTTGCAGCATGAATTGCCGCTGGGCCTCGCTCTCCACGCCTTCGGCAATCAGCTCCAGCCGCAGCGCACGCGCCATGTTGGCGATCGCCTGCACGATGCCGGCATCGCTTTCGTCGCCGGGCAGCCCCTGGATGAAGCTGCGGTCGATCTTGAGCCGGCTGATCGGAAAGCGTTTCAGGTAGGCCAGGCTCGAATAGCCGGTGCCGAAGTCGTCGATCGCCAGCTTCACGCCCAGCCCGGCCAGCGCCTGCAGCCGGTGCAGTGCTTCCTGCGCGTCCTGGATCAGGATCGATTCGGTGAGCTCCAGCTCCAGCCACTGCGGATCGAGGCCCACCTCGGCCAGCGCGCGGGCCACGCTGTCGACGAAGTCGACCTGCTGGAACTGCAGCGCAGAGACGTTGATGGACATCAGCAGATGGCGTCCCTGCTCGCGCCACAGCGCGGCCTGCTGCACCGCCTGGCGCAGCACCCAGCTGCCGATGGACACGATGAAGCCGCTGCGCTCGGCCACAGGGATGAATTCAGCCGGTGGCACGTCGCCGAGCTCGGGGTCGCGCCAGCGGATCAGCGCCTCGGCGCCGACGATCTCGCCGCTCTTCAGATCGACCTGCGGCTGGTAATGCAGCCGGAAGCGGCCGGCTGCCAGCGCCTGGCGCATCGCATGGTCGAGCTTCATCCGGGTGCGCAGCTTCGACGTGCTTTCGGCGCGCGCCTGGTGGAACCGGAACCCCGCGCGACCGCTTTCGCGCGCTTCGTTCATCGCCGCATCGGCGGCCTGCAGCATTTCATCGGCGGTGCTGCCGTCGCCGGGGTGCAGGGAAATGCCCACGCTGCAGGTGACGGTGAAGCTCAGATCGTCGAGGGTGAAGGGGCGCTGCATGGCGTCGAGCACGCGGCGTGCGCTGCCTTCGGCCCCTGCGGCATCGGCCTGATGGACCAGCAGCACATATTCGTCGGCGCCGAGGCGGGCGATCGTGTCCACCTGCCGGAGCGTCAGCAGCAGCCGCTCGGCCACCTCGATCAGCACCCGGTCGCCCATGCTGTGGCCGAGGGTGTCGTTGATGTGCTTGAAGCGGTCGAGGTTCAGGAACAGCAGCGCGAACGGCACGCCTTCACGCTGCGCCAGGGCCAGCGCGTAGTCGATGCGGCTGAGCAGCGTGCGGCGGTTCGGCAGGCCGGTCAAGGCATCGGTGTGCGACAGGGTTTCGATGCGCCGATTGGCCTCCAGGCGCTCGCTGATGTCGCGGAAGGAATAGACGCGGCCGATCGTCTTGCCGCGGCTGCACTGCGGCAGCGTGACGCGTTCGAGCACCCGGCCGCCGATCAGCGTCACGGTGTCGCTGGCCTGCATCTGGGGCACCCCATCGATGGCGGCCAGTCGGCGCATGTATTCCGCAGGCTCGACCACGCGGCGCAGCATCCACGACAGGATGGCGTCGTCATCACGCTGCACCATCAGGCTGTCGGGCAGCTCCCACAGTGCGGCAAAGCGCTGGTTGAAGTTGCGGATGCGGCCGTTGGTGTCGGTGACCAGGATGCCGTCGTGCGTCGATTCGAGCGTGGCGGCCAGTTCGGCGAGCCGGTCTGCCAATTCGTCTTCCGCGCGCCGCTCGCTGCTGCGGTCGTGCATCACAACCATGTACAGCGCCTTGTCCGACGAGAGCATCACCCGGCTGACACGCCGCAGCACGTCCACCAGTTCGCCATCGGCGCGCCGCACCCAGGTGTGCGACTCGACGCTGTCGGCCCAACCGAGCGCCGCCTCCTGCCAGAACGCCATGTCTTCCGGGGTGGCCGCCAGACTCAGCATGTCCTGCCCGCACAGGCTGGCGGCATCGACATCGAGCAGGGTGCCGCAGGCGGCATTCGCCGCGACGATGCGCAGGCTTTCAGGATCGACCAGCCAGACCGCATCGAGCAGGCCTTCGATCAGCGCGCGCGGCGGCATCAGCCAGGCGTCGATGGCGCGCTGGTTCAGCGACGGCGCACCCGCCGCCCCATCTCCGCTGCGCGCGCGCCGGGCCGGCACCACCGGTGCAGGCACGGTGGTGGTGGGCGGCGGATTGCGTGAAATCCTCACGCCAGCGCCCCGCCGTCCTGGGTCGGCTCGAAGAAGTAGCTGACCCGCGGCCGTGGCGACAGGTAGTCGAGCGTGCGGGGTGGCAAGGCGAGTGGCTTCAGGCTGCGCCGGATGCCCAGGCCGCTGACGGTTTCGAGATCGAGCACCAGCGCCTCGTCGCGCGGCACGCCGGGCTCGTGCACCAGCACCTTCGGCTTCAGCGGCCGCGAGGAATTGACACCGACCACCAGTGCATAACGGTCGTCCGTGAGCTGCACCACCGAGCCGGCCGGGTACACCCCCATCATCTTGATGAAGGCACCGAGGATCGCGGGGTCGTACTTGTTCTTGCCCTGCGCGAACATCAGGGCGACCGCCTCGTGCGGCGTGATGGCCTTGCTCGGATTGGCGGGGTTGCACAGCTTGTCGTAGCGATCGACCAGCGACACGATGCGCGAGGGCACGGTCGTGCGGTCGCTTTGCAGCTTCAGCGGAAAGCCGCTGCCATCGATGTGTTCGTGGTGCTGGGCAATGACCAGCGACGCCCCGGGCGCCAGCTCCATCCGCCGGGCCTGGGCGATGCCCAGCGAGACATGCGACTCGTAGAGCTTGTGCTCCGAGGCGTTGAAATGTTCTTCACGGTGGCGAAAGCGTTCCGGCAGCTCGGCCTTGCCGATGTCGTGCAGCAGCGCGCCCAGTCCGAGGTCGAGCATCTCGGCCTCGCTGAGGTTGAAGGTGCGGCCCATCAGCAGCGAGATCACGCTGACGTTCAATGCGTGCGCACCGGCCTTGTCGCCGGCGCCCTCGCTCAGCAGCCGGATGCACAGCTCCTGGGTGCCGATCATCTGATCGACCAGTTGCCGAGTCAGGGCCTGTGCACTGTGGTGGGCAGCGACCGGTTGGGTCGCCACACCGTCGAAGACCTGTTTGGCCACACGTGTGGCATCGGCGAACTGCCGCTCGCAGGCAGCGAGCGCCGCGCGCTGAGCTGCCAGTGCGGCGCGGCGGAGATCCTGCGGCGTGGGCACATTGACGGCGGGTGCGGCCTCGGCAGCGCTGTCGGGTGCGGGCAGATCGGAGGCCACCGGCGTGGCGGTCTCGGCGGCTGCAGCTCCTGTCAGGCTGGCCGTGTCCCAGCGACCGGTGCTGTGGCTGAAGTCGCTGTCCTGCGGGCTCCAGCGCACGCGCTGCAAGCCCAGCGAACGCAGCGTCGCGATCTGCTCAGGGCTGGAAATCTTGAAGCTGGAGCGCGGAAACGGGTGCGACATCCAGCCACCGTCCAGGTGGATGTGCATGCCGATGGTCAACGCGGCGACTTCGATGGTTTCGATGACGGTGTCAGATTTCATGGACAGACCAAGCGTCGGAAATACACGCCTCTTGGGTCCATTTCGGCACAACCGGCCGCTGACTTGAGCAGGCTCGATCCTGCTGCCCCCGGCCGAGCCACTGTTCAGACGGCTCGACCACCCTCCGACACCCCTGGACGGCTACCCGGCCAGTACCGCCGCCATCGCCACCGCCGTCGCGTCGACGTTCGACGAGTTCAGGCCGGCCACGCACATGCGCCCGGAGCGCAGCACGTAGACCGCGTGCTCTTCGCGCAAGCGGTCGGCCTGCGCGGGGCTGAGCCCGGTGTAGCTGAACATGCCGCGCTGGGTGAGGAAGTAATCGACATTGCGCCCCGGCAGCTTGGCACCGAGCACGGCGTGCAGGCGCTGGCGCATCGCGTGGATGCGGGCGCGCATCGCGTCGAGCTCGGCCGCCCACTGCGCACGCAACGCCGGGGTCTGGAGCACGCGGGCGACGATCTGCCCACCGTGCGTGGGCGGGCTGCTGTAGTTCTTGCGCACGGTGGCTCGCAACTGGCCGAGCACGAGCTCGGCTTCGGCCGCGTTCGGGCAGACCACGCTGAGGGCGCCACAACGCTCGCCATACAGCGAGAAGCTCTTTGAAAAGGAGCTGGCGCAAAAAAACGCAACGCCCGCGTCGGCCAGCGCGCGGATCGCGGTGGCGTCTTCGTCGATGCCGTCGCCGAAGCCCTGGTAGGCGATGTCCACATAAGGAATCAGCCGCCGCGCGCGGATCACCGGGATCAGCTCCGCCCACTGCGCCGCGCTCAGGTCGACGCCGGTCGGGTTGTGGCAGCAGGCGTGCAGCAGCACGATGCTCTGTTCGGGCAGGGCCTGGAAGGCCGCCAGCATGTCGCCGAACTTCAGGCCACCCCCGACCGCGTCGTAGTACGGGTAGGTGTGCACCGCAAAGCCAGCCCCCTCGAACATCGCGCGGTGGTTGTCCCAGGTCGGGTCGCTGACCCACACCTGCGAATCCGGGAAATAGCGCTTGAGGAAATCGCCACCGACCTTCAGCCCCCCCGAGCCACCGATGGTCTGCACCGTCGCGATACGGCCGCTCTGGACCGCTTCGTGCCCGGCGCCGAACAGCAGGTGCTGCACCGCGAGCCGGTAGTTCGCAGCCCCTTCCATCGGCTGGTAAGGCCGCGCACCGATGTGCTGCAGCATCGCCGTCTCGGCCTCGCGCACCGCCGCCATCACCGGCAGGCGGCCCGCGTCGTCGAAATAGATGCCGATCGACAGGTTGATCTTGTGCGCCCGTGGGTCACGGCCGAACGATTCGTTCAGTGTCAGGATCGGGTCGCCGGCGTAGGGATCGATGTGCTCGAACATGGGTGCGTGTGGGACAGAAGTGAGATGAATGACAGCGACAGCGCGGGCGACGCGCTCAAGCCGACAACGCAGCGTCTATGTCGGCGTTCAACGAGGCCGGCGTGTCGGTCGGTGCGTAGCGCCTGATGACCTGGCCGTCGCGGCCGATCAGGAATTTGGTGAAGTTCCACTTGATGGCCTTGGTGCCCAGCAGCCCGGGGGCTTCGGCGGTCAGCCACTTCCACAGTGGGTGCGCCGAGGCGCCGTTCACATCGACCTTGCTCATCATCGGAAAGGTCACGCCGTAGTTCTTCTGGCAGAAGCTGCCGATCTCCGCATCGCTGCCCGGGTCCTGCGAGCCGAACTGGTTGCAGGGGAAGCCGATCACCGTCAGCCCGCGCTCGCCATGGGCCTTCCACAGCGCTTCGAGCCCGGCGAACTGCGGGGTGAAACCGCAGGCGCTGGCGGTGTTGACGATCAGCAGCACGCGACCGCGCTGCGCCGACAGGGGGCTGGGCGTGCCATCGATCGCGATGGCGTCGAAGTCGAACGCGGTGGGGCTGGGTGCAGTCATCGAAAGCCTCGGGGGATGGGTTTGTCGCCGTCGCTGGGCCGCGGCATGCCAACGCCGGATCGTATCGCCGGGCCCGGCGCTCCGCTGACGCTCCCGGCTCAGCGCGAGGGTTCACGCGCGGCCCACACCGCGGTGAGCACGATCAAGGCGCCACCCAGCAGCAAGCGAGTGGTGATCTGTCCGGCGCCCAGCAGCGCCGCCGACACCGACGCGAACAGCACCTCGCTGAGCATCAGCACCGAGCTCACCTCCACCGGTAACCGCACGGCGCCGAACTGCAGCGCCAGGTTGCTGCACAGGAACAGCGCGCTCAGCGTCAACACCAGCGCCGGCACCCACCACGGCCGGGCGGCGACACCGCTCGACACCGGCCAGCCGATGTCGCCCTGCACACTGAGCCCGACGGCCAGCACCGCAGCCACCACCGCACCGCCGACGAACATCGCCAGCACGCGGCCCTCCTCGGGAAGGTGGGCGGACCGCTTGAGCATCACGTTGTTCAGCGCAAAGCACAAGCCGCCGAGCACACCAAGCCAGTCGGCCAGCGACTGCGGCAGCGGCAGCACCGGTGCACCACCAGCCCCGGGCGCCCCCAGCACGATGCCCGCGCCGACCAGCGCCAGCGCCATCCGGATGCCGGCCACCCGCGTCAACGATTCCTTCAGGATCCAGCGCGCGAGCAGCACCGACCACAGCGGCATCAGGTAGAACAGCAGCACCACGCGCACCACATCGCCCACCACGGTGGCCCAGTTGAAGGCCGCGTTGGTGGCACCGGCGGCCAGCATGACCACCCAGAGCGAACGAGCGCGCAGCAATTGAACGACGGCGCGGGGGCGCGCCATGGCGATCACGACGGCCGTGGGCACGTAGACCAGCACCGTGGCCCACAGCGGGTGGATGCCCTGCGCTTCGAGTTGTCGAAACGGCCACCACGACAACCCCCACACCAGCGCGTTGAAGACCAGTGCAAGTGCCGCCCAGCGCGCGCCGATGGATGCTGCGGTGTTCAGTGCTGGTCGCTGCGCGCGAGCGCGAGGAGGTGATCGACTTCGACCCGGTGGTGGATGCAGTTGCGCTGATGCCAGCGGCGGATCAGCCACATCAACCCCGCCACCAGCACGCCGAAGATGGAGATCGCGCCGAAGGCCGACAGGCCCAGCTTGGTCATGCCGGCATACAGGGCACCCAGACCCAGAATGCACGCCTGCTCGTTGAAGTTCTGCACCGCGATCGACCGGCCCGCGCCCATCAGGTTGTGCCCGCGGTGCTGCAGCAAGGCGTTCATCGGCACCACCAGGAAGCCGCCCAGCGCGCCGAGCAGGATCAGGAACGGCACCGCCACCCACAGGTGCGTGATGAAGTTCATGCCCAGCACCAGCAGCCCCATGGCAACGCCCAGCGGGATGACGAAGGTGGCCTGATCGAGCCGCATGCGCAGCGACGCCACCACCGCACCGGCCGCGGTGCCAATGGCGACCACGCCGACCAACGCCGACGCCTGCGTGGTCTCGTAGCTCAGCGCAACCGCAGCCCATGCCAGCACGATGTAACGCAGGTTGCCTGAAACGCCCCAGAACAAGGTGGTGGTGGCCAACGAGATCTGGCCCAGCTTGTCGCTCCAGAGGCGGACATTGCAGACCTGGAAATCGCGCACCAGCCCGAACACGCTGTGGGCGATGGGCTGCAACGGTGCCTCGGTGCGCGGGATGCGCAGATTGAATGCGGCAGCCAGCGCATAGAGCCCCACCATGGCCGCGATGGCCGCCTCGGACGGGGTGTCGATCCCGGTGTCGATCCCGGGGAAATCGAACGCCAGCAGGTAGCTGGAGATGGTGTGGCCGATCAGTTGCCCGCCAAGCAACACGCCGAGGATGATCGACAGGATGGTCAGGCCCTCGATCCAGCCATTGGCCTTGACCAGCTGCGAGTTGGGCAGCAGCTCGGTCAGGATGCCGTACTTGGCCGGGGAATACGCCGCCGCACCGAGCCCGACGATGGCGTAGGCCATCAGCGGGTGGCTGCCGAACAGCATCATCAGGCAGCCGACGACCTTGATGAGGTTCGAGAAGAACATCACCCGGCCCTTGGGCAGCGCATCGGCGATCGCGCCGACGAAGGGCGCCAGGATCACATAGAACAGCGCGAACATCGGCACCAGCGCGGCGGGCTGCCACGCGGGCTGGCCCGAGCTTTTCAGCAGTTCCACCCCCGCCACGAACAGCGCGTTGTCAGCCAGCGAGCTGAAAAACTGCGCCGCCATGATGGTGTAAAAACCTTTTTTCATTCGCTGGTGGCGCTCAGTTTCCAGGTCGGCATGATGACGAATCCGTGCATCCGACGGGTCTCCTTGCGGCGCGGGTTATAGCACGCGGGCTTCCGCCGAACCCCACTGCAGGCCCGTGCGCGACAAGGGCTTGAGGGGCCTGTGCGGCAGAATGGGATTTCACGAAACATCACCCCATGCCACGCCCCATCGAAGCCGTGATCCACCCGCAGGCGCTGGCGCACAACCTGCGGCGCGCGCAGGCCCACGCACCCGATGCCCGCGTCTGGGCCGTCGTCAAGGCCAACGCCTATGGCCACGGCATCGAGCGCGCCTTTGCCGGGCTGCAAGGCGCCGACGGCTTTGCATTGCTCGATCTCGACGAAGCGCAGCGCGTGCGTGCGCTCGGCTGGCGCGGGCCGATCCTGCTGCTCGAAGGCTGCTTCGAGGCGCGCGACCTCGAGACCTGCTCGCGCCTGAACCTGTGGCACACCGTGCACCGCGAAGCGCAGATCGACTGGCTGGCGACCCACAAGACGCAGACGCCCCACCATGTGTTCCTGAAGCTGAATAGCGGCATGAACCGTTTGGGCTTCACGCCGTCGGCCTACCGGTCGGCCTGGCTGCGGCTCAGCGGCTTGACGCAGGTCGAATGCATCACGCTGATGACGCACTTTGCCGATGCCGACCGCTCCGATGCCACCGGTGGCATCGCCCGCCAGTGGTCGGTGTTCGACGCCACGACCCGCGAACTGCCCGGCGAGCGCTCACTGTGCAACAGCGCGGCCACCTTGCGCCATGCGCCCGCGAACGCGGCAGTGCGCGGCGACTGGGTGCGGCCGGGCATCGCGCTGTATGGGTCGGCACCCGATTACCCCGACCGCCACATCGCCGACTGGGGCCTGCAACCGGCGATGACGCTGCGCAGCGAACTGATCGCCACGCAGGACCTGCAGCCTGGAGACACCGTGGGCTATGGCAGCCGCTACACCGCCTCGCGGCCGATGCGCATCGGCGTGGTCGCCTGCGGTTACGCCGACGGCTATCCGCGCAGCGCGCCCAACGGCACCCCGCTGCTGGTCGACGGGGTGCGCTGCGAGATGGTCGGGCGCGTCTCGATGGACATGGTCACGGTCGATCTGACACCGGTGCCCACGGCACGTGTGGGCAGCGAGGTCACGCTGTGGGGCCAGGGGCCGGGCGGCGCCGTGCTGCCCATCGACGAGGTCGCGCATGCGGCCGGCACCGTGGGCTATGAACTGATGTGCGCGCTGGCGCTGCGCGTGCCCACGGTCGTCGCCGACTGAACCCCAAGCCTCTGAGACCCCCCTGAGATCCCACGATGCAGCTGCCCAGCCACATGCTGTCGATGACCGTGCTGATGACGCCGGACATGGCCAATTTTTCCGGCAATGTGCACGGCGGCACGATCCTGAAGTTGCTCGACCAGGTGGCCTACGCCTGCGCCAGCCGCTACGCCGGCACCTATGTGGTCACGCTGTCGGTGAACCATGTGCTGTTCCTGCAACCGATCCACGTCGGCGAGCTCGTGACCTTCCTCGCCAGCATCAACCACACCGGCACCTCGTCGATGGAGGTCGGCGTCAAGGTGATCGCCGAAAACATCCGCACCCAGGTCGTGCGGCATGCCAACAGCTGCTTCCTGACGATGGTGGCGATGGGCGACGACGGCCGCCCCACGGCCGTGCCACCGCGCGTGCCCGCCACGCCCGACGAAGTCCGCCGCTTCGAGGCCGCGAAGATCCGCAAGCAGCTGCGCACCGAGCTCGCGCAGCGCGAAGCAGCGCTGCTCAAGGCGATGCCATCGGCCGCCAGTGACGGCAGCACCTGAGCCGCGGCACACCGTGATCTCGTCGCGCTTCGTCGTGCCCGAACACGAGGTTGAGATCACCGCGATCCGTGCGCAGGGCGCGGGTGGCCAGAACGTCAACAAGGTGTCGAGCGCGGTGCACCTGCGCTACGACGTGCAGGCCTCGTCGCTGCCCGACGACGTGAAGCAGCGGCTGCTCGCGCTGCGCGACCAGCGCATCACCGACGAGGGCGTGGTCGTCATCAAGGCGCAGACCTCGCGCAGCCAGGAGGCCAATCGGGCGGACGCGCTGGCGCGGCTGCAGGAACTGGTCGACAGCGTGGCCACGCCGCCGCGCGTGCGCCGACCGACGAAGCCGACCTATGGTTCAACGCAGCGGCGGCTCGAGGGCAAGGGCATCCGCGCGCAAGTGAAGGCGGGTCGAGGAAAGATCAGCGGCAAGGCCAGTCACGAGTAAGTTGCTGGCAACGGCCAGCTACAGTCGCCGCGTGAGCAAACCCAAATCGCTGTACACCTGCACCGAATGCGGCGGCACCAGCCCGAAGTGGCTGGGCAAGTGCCCGTCGTGCGAGGCCTGGAACACGCTGGTCGAGTCGGTCGCTGACAGCGCCGGGACCAAGCACCGCTACCAGTCGCTCGCCGGCGCGCTGCCGGTGGCCACGCTGGCCGACATCGAGGCGTCGGACGTCGACCGGCTGCCCACCGGCATCGATGAGCTGGACCGCGTACTCGGCGGCGGCATCGTGGCCGGAGGGGTGGTGCTGATCGGCGGCGACCCGGGCATCGGCAAATCGACGCTGCTGCTGCAGGCGCTGGATGCGTTGTCGCGCAACGTGCGCGCCTTGTACGTGACTGGCGAGGAGTCCGGGGCGCAAGTCGCGCTGCGCTCGCGGCGGCTGGGACTCGGTGAGGGCACGGGCGGTTCTCAGGTGCGGGTGATCGCCGAGATCCAGCTGGAGAAGATCGCCGCCACCATCGCCGCCGAGCAGCCGGTGGTGTGCGTGATCGATTCGATCCAGACCGTCTACAGCGACCAGTTGACTTCGGCGCCGGGTTCGGTCGCGCAGGTGCGCGAATGCGCCGCGCAGTTGACGCGCATCGCCAAGTCCAGCGGCACCACCATCGTGCTGGTCGGCCATGTCACCAAGGAAGGCGCACTCGCTGGCCCGCGCGTGCTGGAGCACATCGTGGACACGGTGCTGTACTTCGAAGGCGACACGCACAGCAGCTTCCGGCTGGTGCGCGCGATCAAGAACCGCTTCGGTGCCGTCAACGAGATCGGCGTCTTCGCGATGACCGAGCGCGGTCTCAAGGGCGTGGCCAACCCGAGCGCGATCTTTTTATCAACGCATGGCGATCCGGTGGCCGGCTCCTGCGTGCTGGTCACGCTCGAAGGCACGCGGCCGCTGCTGGTGGAGATTCAAGCGCTGGTCGACAGTGGAGGCCCCAGCCCACGCCGGCTCAGCGTCGGCCTGGACCGGGATCGCCTCGCGATGATGCTGGCGGTGCTGCACCGCCATGCGGGCATCGCCTGCAACGACCAGGACGTGTTCGTGAATGCCGTGGGCGGTGTTCGCATTGCGGAGCCTGCGGCCGACTTGGCGGTGATGCTGGCCATCCAGAGCAGCCTGCGCGGCAAGCCCCTGCCGCGCGGCTTCATCGCCTTCGGCGAGGTCGGCCTGGCCGGCGAAGTGCGGCCTGCACCGCGCGGTCAGGAGCGCCTGAAGGAGGCCGCGAAGCTGGGTTTCAGCGTCGCCGTGGTGCCCAAGGCCAATGCGCCAAAGAAGGCCATCGAGGGCCTGACGATCCATGCGGTGGAGCGCATCGAGGAAGCCATCGCCCTGTTGCGCGGCTTGTGACCGAACACACTGCGGCACACGCCTGCACACGCCGCCTCGGCACCGGCTCGATCGGGCGCCTAAAATCAAGAGTTGACTGACAGCTTGGAGTGTCGCCATGTCGATGGCCGATCGTGACGGGAAGATCTGGATGGATGGCGAGTTGGTGGAGTGGCGCGACGCCAAGATCCATGTGCTGTCGCACACGCTGCATTACGGCTGCGGCGCCTTCGAAGGGGTGCGCGCCTACAAGACCCAGCAAGGCACGGCGATCTTCCGGCTGCGCGAGCACACCGAGCGGCTGTTCAACAGCGCCAAGATCCTGCGCATGAAGATCCCGTTCTCCATCGATCAGGTGATGGAAGCCCAGCGCCGAGTCGTGCGCGAGAACAAGCTGGAAAGCGGCTACATCCGGCCGCTGGCCTGGATCGGCGACAAGAAGCTCGGTGTCAGCCCGAAGGGCAACTCCATTCACCTGATGGTCGCCGCGTGGACCTGGGGTGCCTACCTCGGCGAAGACGGGATGAAGCGCGGCATCCGGGTGAAGACCAGCAGCTACACCCGCCACCACGTGAACATCACGATGACGCAGGCGAAGGCGGTGAGCAACTACACCAACTCGATCCTCGCCAACATGGAAGCCACCGACGATGGCTACGACGAAGCGCTGCTGCTCGACGCCAGCGGCTTCGCCAGCGAAGGCGCCGGCGAGAACCTGTTCATCATCAAGAACGGCGTGGTCTACACGCCGGACCTGTCGGCCGGCGCGCTCAACGGCATCACACGCAACACGATCTTCGCGATCTGCGCGGATCTGGGTTTGAAGATCGTCGAGAAGCGCATCACCCGCGACGAGATCTACATCGCCGACGAGGCCTTCTTCACCGGCACCGCCGCCGAAGTGACGCCCATCCGTGAACTGGACCGCCTGGAGATCGGCCAAGGTTCACGCGGGCCGATCACCGAGAAGATCCAGTCGGCGTTCTTCGACATCGTGAACGGGCGCAATGCGAAGTACACCGAGTGGCTGACGCCGGTCTGAGGCACGGCGCCGCACTGAGCACTCACCCTCAACGACACCTCACGGAGCCGATCATGAGCACAGCCCGATCTGCCACGTCGGCCACCATCGAAGTCGCCGCAACCGACCTGCAAGGCCCGGGCGCGATCGCCTGCCCGAACCCGAAGATGCCGCTGTGGAGCAACCATCCGAAGGTGTTCATCGACGTGGCCACCACCGGTTCGGGGAAGTGCCCGTACTGCAGCACGGTCTACTCGCTGAAGGCGGGTGAAAAAATCCACTCGCATTGAACGCGCAGTGCGGCAAGCGGCCCCAGCGGCCGTGAAAGACCCCGTGAGCAACGACAGCCACCCCACGGCACGCGATTACGAAACCCTGGTGCGGGCCGCGCTGCTGGGTGCGGGCACCTCGGTGTGGGAGTGGAATCCGCAGACCGATGCGCTCTCGGGCGTCGACTCCGACATGACCCTGCTGGGCTATGGCCCGGAGGAAAACCGGCTCACCCAGCACGAGTGGAATCAGCTGATCCACCCGGATGACCTGGCAGACAACGAGGCGCGCTATCAGGAGCATGCGCGCGGCGAGTCCCCGTTCTACGAGCACGAGTACCGCGCACGCACCAAGGACGGCCAGTGGCGCTGGATCGCCGAGCGCGGACGCGTCGTCGAGTGGAGCGCCGACGGACAGCCGTTGCGCGTGGTGGGAACGCTGGTCGACGTCACGCAGCGCCGTCAGGCCGAGAGCCGCGCGCTGGCCATCGCCGCGCAGCTGAGCGAGACCGCCCGTCATGTGCCGGGCGTGATCTACCAGTATCGCCACAGCGGCGTTGGCGACGGCGCGTTCTGCTACGTCAGCGAGAGCTGCTATGACGTGCTGGGCCTGACCGCCGGCGAAGTGATGCGCGACGGCGCCACGGTGTTGCGGATGATCGAGCGCGAGCATTACGGCCCGACCATCGAGGCGATGAAGGCGTCGGCACGCACGCTGACACCCTGGCGCTTCGACTTTCGCATGCGTCGCCCGGACGGCGCGTTGCGCTGGATGACAGGCACCTCGACACCGCAGCGTGACAGCGACGGCAGCGTGCTGTGGTACGGCTATTTCGAAGATTCCACCGAAGTGCACGAGCTGCATCTGGCGCGCCAGTCCGCGGCCATGGCGCAGGCGGCGAATCGGGCCAAGACCGAGTTCCTCTCGCACATGAGCCACGAGTTGCGCACACCGCTCAATGCGGTGATGGGTTTTGCGCAGCTGCTGCAGCTCGACGAGGGCGATCCCCTGTCACCGAACCAGCGGCGTCGGGTGGCGCTGATCCACGAAGCGGGCGACCACCTGCTGCAGATGATCAGCGAGCTGCTCGATCTCACGCGCATCGAGTCCGGGCAACTGGCGCTGGAATGCGTCGAGGTGTCGCTGCCAGCCTTGCTGGGTGAATGCATGGACATGCTGCAGCCGCTGGCCGACACGGCCTCGGTGCGCTTGCTGCCCATCGAGGCACCGCCCGCGCTGATGGTGCACGCCGACGCGAAGCGCCTGCGCCAGGTGCTGTTGAACCTGGTGTGCAACGCCATCAAATACAACCGTCCCCAGGGCTCGGTGCGGCTCGTCGCGATGTTGGTGCCCGACGGAGTGCGGGTCCAGGTCATGGATACCGGCGTGGGCATCGCCGAGGCTCAGATGCCCGCGCTGGGCCAGCCCTTCAATCGGCTCGATCAACAGCACAGCGGAATCCAAGGCACCGGGATCGGTCTGGCGGTGACGCGTGGCCTGGTCCAGCTGATGTCGGGTCGCCTCGAGGTCAGCAGCACCCTGGGTGAGGGCTCGACCTTCAGCGTGATCCTGCCGCGAATCGCCGCGGCAGGCGCCAGTGCTCAGAGCGCCAGCTTGCCGACGTAGAGCACCGGCCCCGTGGGCACGCCGGTGGTCGAGCCGCCAGCAGGCTCGAGACTCACCGCCAGGGCTGCGGTACCCGGCGGCACCTTGCTGCGCTGGACCACGCTGGCGCCCGAGGCCGAGATCAGACCGAGTGAACGCGGCGAACCAGCGCCGGGCACAGCCCACAACTCCAGCGTGCGATCGGATTGCACGCCGACATTCACCAGCGTGCGCGTCACGACAGCCTTGCCGTCACCACTGATGCTGGCAATGATCGCCGGCGGGGCTGTCGTGCCGGCAGGCAGGGTGTCGGTGGGCGTGGTCGAGTTCAGCACCACGATCAGCGGTGGCTTGGCCGGCGGCGGGTTCGACAGCAGGGCCGAGAGGCCCACCACCCCCACCACCGACAGGAAGGACAGCGTGCGCAGCAGCGACAGGTTCGACCACCATGGGGTGTCTGCCGCGGGTGCGGGCGTACCACCGATGCGCGAGACGATGCGCCGCCAGACCGCGGGCGACGGCGCTTGCGGGGCAATGCTGGCGGTCAGCGGCATCAGGCCCGCTTCCCAGCGCGCGATCGCCTCACGCAACGCCGGGTGCGCGGGCAGCAGCTGCTCGACGCGGCGCCGTGCGCCCCCGCGCAGCGTGCCGCTGACGTATTCAGCGGCGATCCGGTCGACGAGTTCCGGGCGGCTGTAGTCCATGTCAGCGCACCGCCTCGATGTCTTGCTCGTCGCGCTGCCGGGCCTGCTCCAGGCATCCCTTCAAGGCGGCCAGCGCACGACGCACCCACGACTTCACCGTGCCCAGCGGCTGCCCGAGGTGGCTGGCCACCTCGGCGTGGGTCAACCCGTCGTAGAACGCGAGCGCCACGCTTTGCCGCTGCTGCGCACTCAGGCCGTCCATGCAATGCGTCAACGCGCGCGCTTCCGATGCCTGGCTGAGCATCTCGAGCGGCCCGGACGCGGGATCGGCCATGGTGTCGTACACGTCGCTGTCTTCTTCATCCGAGGTGTGGTTGATCTGAACCTGCGGTTGCGTTGCCGCACGCCGCAGGCTGTCAATCGCGCGGTTGCGCGCAATGCTGGTCAACCAGGTCAGTGGCTGGCTTTGCGCTGCATCGAAGGTGCGCGCGGCACGCCAGACATTGACATACACCTCTTGAAGCACATCTTCTGCCTGACCGCGGTCTCGGTTGATACGCAACACCACCGCGAACAGATGCGAGCTGGTGCGCTCGTAAAGCGTGGCAAAAGCCGCACGATCCCCCAAACCCGCGCGTGCGAGCAGGCGCGACAAGTCGAGGCTTTTTTCGGACCAGTCGGTGGAGGTGGTGGGCATGGGCGAGCGGATTCTATGGGCTTCGTACAATCCGCAGTCGGTTGGCTGACTCGAATCTTTCAGCTCATGCGCTGAAGAGGAAGGTGGAATGAACACTCCGAAAACCCCGGTGATGGCCCTGTCCTCACCCGATGAAGCAGAGCAGCAGTTTTACGAATCGATGCAGCACGCCGACCTGGATCGCTTCATGGCGGTGTGGAGCGACGAGGACGAAGTGGCCTGCGTGCACCCTGGTGGCCCGCGGCTGATCGGCGTGGGGGTGATCCGGGAAAGCTTCGCGGGCATCTTCGCCAAGGGACCGCTCGATGTGCGCCCGGAGAAGGTGCGCCGCGTCGACTCCCACTTCAGCGCCGTGCACAGCGTGCTCGAGCGCGTGCAGGTGCAGACCGACAAGGGCCGCCAGGCCGCCTGGGTGATCGCCACCAACGTGTACGTGAAAACCGCCTTGGGCTGGCGGCTCGTCGCCCACCACGCAAGCCCCGGCACCGCTCGCGAAGCACAGGAAGTCCTCGAATCGACGGCCGTGCTGCATTGAATCCCGAGGGGCTGTCGTACCACTCGCCGGGCTGGCTGCTGGGCGATGGCGCCATCGGCGGCAATCTGCAGTCGATATGGCCCGCGCTGGTGTGCAAGCGCATCGATGGCGCCGCGCCGCACTACCGGCGGCAACGATGGATCACCCCCGACGCGGACTTCATCGACGTCGACTGGCTCGAACCCGGGGTGGGCGCCGGCAAGTTGGCAACACCGTTGCTGATCCTGTTCCACGGCCTCGAGGGCTCGTCGTCGAGTCACTACGCCCGCGCGTACGCCCGGGTCGCGCAGCGGCTGGGCTGGCGCTTTGCGGTACCGCACTTTCGCGGCTGTTCTGGCGAGCCCAACCTGACCGCACGCGCGTACCACTCGGGCGACTATGAAGAAGTCGGCTGGATCCTCGACCGCTTCAGCGCGCTGCATCCCGGCCCCCGGCTCGCGGTGGGCGTGTCGCTGGGGGGCAATGCCTTGCTGCGTTGGGCCGAAGAGGCCGGCGAGACCGCTGCGAGCACAGTCGGCGCCGTGGCCGCCGTGTCTTCGCCGATCGATCTCGCTGCCGGCGGGCATGCGATTGGCCGCGGCTTCAACCGCCACACCTACACCCGCATGTTCATGCGTTCCCTGCGCCCGAAGACGCTGCTGAAGCTGAAAACCCATCCCGGCCTGTTCGACCGCGACAAGATGCTCGCAGCGGGTGATCTGTACGAATTCGACAACCTGTACACCGCCCCGGTGCACGGCTTTCGCAACACCGACGACTACTGGCACCGCGGCTCGGCCAAACCGCATCTGCACCGCATCCGCGTCCCCAGCCTCGTGCTCAACGCGCGCAATGACCCCTTCGTGCCGGCGGCCTCGCTGCCAGGCCCGCATGAGGTCGGCCGCCATGTGACGCTGTGGCAGCCCGCGCGCGGTGGGCATGCCGGATTCGCCAGCGGGGCCTTCCCCGGGCACCTGCGGGACATGCCCGAGCAGGTGGTGCGCTGGCTGGGCACGCACATCGGCTGACCCACGGACGATCGCCATGGACGACATCGTTGCCGCTGCGCTCGCGAAATGGCCCCACGTGCCGCATTGCCGCGGCTGGCTGGGGCTGGACGCACGCGGCGACTGGTATCTGCGCGATGACCGGGTGCAGGCAGCCGGCCGCTTCCCGCACCCCAAGGGCAGCCGGCTCGAACATGTCGGGCTGCGCGAGTTCATCGAACGCAATTACGCCTGCGACGAGGCAGGCGCCTGGTATTTTCAGAACGGGCCACAGCGGGTCTACGTCGAGCTGGAGGCTGCCCCATGGGTCTGGCGGCTCCAGCGCATGCCTTCGAGCCCGCAGGTGGCCGTGCACAGCCACAGCGGCTTGCCAGCGGTGTTTGCGTCTGCCTGGCTCGACGAGCAGGGGCGGTTGTTCCTGGCCACCGACCTGGGTCTGGGCCTGGTGCACACACTGGACATGGAGACAGCCGCCGATGCGATCGAGCGCGGCCTGTGGCAGGTCGGCGATGCGAGATTCGCCGACCTGCCCGGGCAATTCCGTTACCGGCTGAGCCCGGCCTCGGATGCGGCCGCTCAGCTGCCGTAGAACACGTACTCGGCCTCATAGGCCACCTGCTGACGTGCACCCTTGGTGTCGCTGGTGCAGGCGGTGGCCGGCGCCACACCACCCTTGGTGTTCAAGCGCTGGATGTAGCTGACACCGGTCATCGCACCGGCGCCTGTGGCCGGCTCGGCCTTGACCAGTTGCAGCGGGATGCTGCCCGGCGTGGCAGGCGCCACGGCGACCTGCTTGCCAGTGACCTTGGAGCCATCGACGGACTCCCAGGTCGGGCCGGCGTAGTACTTGCCGACCTCTTTCTTGTCGGACGAATACAGCTTGGCCACCGGTCCGACGAAGGCCCATTCGAAGACACCGGCAGCGTCCTTCTTCTCGCGGCATTCGTAGGTCAGCTCGCCGACGCCGGTGGCCGACATCATCTGCTTGTGGCCGGCAGGCACGCGGACCGGTTCAGGCAAGGCGGCGTTGTCGACGGTCGCCGACAGCGCCGCGCTGGCGCAAAGGCTCATGGCACACAGGGTGACGAGGGTCAGGGCTGATTTCATGGGAGTGCTCCGCAACAAAGTGGGTGGTTGAAAGGTGAAATCCAAAGCGCCGACACGCGACGCCCTGACACCACAACGAACCACTGCGAACTTCAGATGCAGTGCCCCCCAAAAAACGCGAAAACCCTTCCCCAGCCCACTGCGGCCCGGGCATGAAAAAGCCGACCCGAGGGTCGGCTTTCAGTGGCGCGCCAGGTGCTTACTTGGCGGCATTGACCATGTAAGTGACCACGGCCTTGATGTCGGCATCGCTGCCTTGCGAACCACCGCGCGGTGGCATCGCGTTCTTGCCCTTGATGGCGTTCGCCGTCAGGCCATCGATGCCCTGTGCCAGGCGGGGTGCCCAGGCGGCCTTGTCGCCCAGCTTCGGCGCACCGGCGATCCCGGCACCATGACAGACCGAGCAGACCTGGGTGTACAGCGCTGGAACTGCATTGGTCACCGCGGCAGCAGGTACCGCAGCGGCAGCGACCACCGCCACCGCGGGCGCTGCTGCTGGCTTGGACTCAACGGGTGCTGGGGCTGGGGCCGCAGCAAGCGCTGGCTCGGGTGCAGCTGCGACTGGCTCGGCTGCAGGCTCGGCGGCTGGGGCTGCATCTGCAGCTGGCGCCGCGCCAGGGGCCGCCGGCTCGGCAAACTTTGCACCGGCCTTGTTGGCCATGTAAACGACCGCACGCCCGATCTCGACGTCGCTGTAGTCACCACCGCCTTGGGCGCCCATGGCGTTCTTGCCCTTCAGCGCACTGGTCAGCAGCACGTCGTATCCCTGCGCGATGCGCGGCGCCCAGGCTGCGGCGTCGCCGAACTTCGGCGAACCCGCCAGCCCCGCCGAGTGGCAGGCCGAGCACTGCGCGGCAAACACCTGTTCGCCGGTTTTCCACGACGCCGGGTTGGCCACGTCCTTGATGGTGACCGAGCCGACCGGTGCGATGCGGCGGGCGATCGACTCGGGCGTCAGCACATCGCTGCCGGCCGCGGGCTTCTTGTCGGCGGTGACGTAGCTGGCGAGCATCACGATGGCGATCACCGGCACCACGAAGGAGAGCAATACCGTGACGATCAGCTGCTTGGGCGTCTTGATCGGTCCTTCGTGGTTTTCTTCTTCGTGGGAGTGGCTGGCGTCGCTCATGAATTCCTCGGATCGCGGGGTGATGCTGATATGCAAGTCGGATTCGTGCGCGCCGTCACGCGGTCCGGATCCGGCAAGACCCGGAGACGCAACCCGAAGCGGACCGCGTCAGCACAGCCGCCAAGTATAAAGCCGGGGGTGGTGCCTGGAGGGCGGCGTGGCAGGACAGACGGGCTCGCGCGGCTGCTCGGCCGGAGGCGCCCACTACAATCGGCGGCGTTGCGTCCGTAGCTCAATGGATAGAGTACTGCCCTCCGAAGGCAGGGGTTGCTGGTTCGATCCCAGCCGGGCGCACCAACCCTCCCGCTGATCCCTACAGCAGCGGCGCCAGATACCGCCCGGTGTCGCTCGCTGCACAGGCCGCCACGGTTTCCGGCGTGCCCACCACCACCACTTGTCCGCCGCCGGCACCGCCTTCGGGGCCCATGTCGATCAGCCAGTCGGCGGTCTTGATGACGTCGAGGTTGTGCTCGATCACGACGATGGTGTTGCCCGCGTCGCGCAGCTGGTGCAGCACCTTCAGCAGCAGCGCGATGTCGGCGAAGTGCAGCCCGGTGGTGGGCTCGTCGAGGATGTACAGCGTTCGCCCGGTGTCGCGCTTGCTCAACTCCAGCGCCAGCTTCACCCGCTGCGCCTCGCCGCCCGACAGCGTGGTCGCGCTCTGCCCGAGCCGGATGTAGCCCAGCCCCACATCGAGCAGCGTCTGCAAGCGGCGCGCGATGTTGGGCACGGCGCTGAAGTGCGCATGCGCGTCCTCGACGGTGAGCGCCAGCACCTCGGTGATGTTCTTGCCCCGGTAGAGCACCTCCAGCGTCTCGCGGTTGTAGCGCTGGCCCTGGCACACATCGCAGGTGACGTAGACATCGGGCAGGAAGTGCATCTCGACCTTCAGCACACCATCGCCCTGGCAGGCCTCGCAGCGCCCGCCGCCGGCCGAGGCGCTCACGTTGAAGCTGAAGCGGCCCGGCCCGTAGCCTCGCTCCTTCGCGGTGTTCATCTCGGCGTACAGCTCGCGGATCGGCGTGAACATGCCGGTGTAGGTGGCCGGGTTGCTGCGCGGCGTGCGGCCGATCGGGCTCTGGTCGACGTTGATGGCCTTGTCGAAGGCTTCCAGCCCCTCGATCGCATCGTGTGGCGCGGCCTCGAGGTGGCCGTTGTAGAGCTTGCGCGCGACCGCCGCATACAGCGTGTCGTTGACCAGCGTGCTCTTGCCCGAGCCCGACACGCCGGTCACGCAGGTCAGCAGGCCGATCGGGATCTCGACGCTGACGTTCTTCAGGTTGTGACCACGCGCGTTCGCAATGCGCAGCATCTGCCCCGCTACGGGCGCGCGCCGCTTCGGCACCGCGATACGCAACACGCGCGACAGGTACTGCCCGGTCAGTGAATCGGGGTTGGCCGCCACCTCGTCCGGCGTGCCCTGCGCCATCACGCGGCCGCCATGCACGCCCGCGCCCGGGCCCATGTCGATCACATGGTCGGCCGCGCGGATCGCGTCCTCGTCGTGCTCGACCACCAGCACGCTGTTGCCGATGTCGCGCAGGTGGCGCAGCGTGCCGAGCAGCCGCTCGTTGTCGCGCTGGTGCAATCCGATGCTGGGCTCGTCGAGCACATACATCACGCCGGTCAGGCCGCTGCCGATCTGCGACGCGAGCCGGATGCGCTGCGACTCGCCGCCGCTCAGCGTGTCGGCGCTGCGGTCCAGGCTCAGGTAGTTCAGGCCCACATCGTTCAGGAACTTCAAGCGCGAACGGATCTCGCGGATCACCTTGTCGGCGATCTCGGCTTTCGCGCCCTTGAGTTGCAGCCGCTCAAAGTAGGCCAGGCCCTCGCGCAGCGTGCCGTGCTCCACCCGATAGATCGGCTCGCCGATCTCGTCGCCCACACCCTGCAGGAACACATGGCGCGCCTCTCGACGCAGCCGGGTGCCGCCGCAATCGGGGCAGGGCTTGGGGTTCTGGTAGCGCGCCAGGTCTTCGCGCACCAGCGCCGAATCGGTCTCGCGATAGCGGCGCTCCAGCGTCGGGATGATGCCTTCGAAGGGGTGCTTGCGCTTGACGCTGCGCGCCTTGCCCGCCCCATCGCGGCCCACCGCGTCGGCGGTGTAGGTGAAGCTGATGTCTTCGCTGCCCGAGCCGTACAGCAGCACCTGCTGGATTGCTGCGGGCAAGGCATCGAACGGCGTGTCGATGTCGAAGCGGTAGTGCCGGGCCACCGCTTCGAGCAGCGTGTAGGTGTAGCTGTTGCGCCGGTCCCAGCCCTTGACCGCGCCGCTGGCCAGGCTGAGGCTGGGGAAGCCCACCACCCGCTGCGGGTCGAACACCGTGACATGGCCGATGCCGTCGCAGGTGGGGCAGGCGCCCTGCGGCGAATTGAACGAGAACAGCCGCGGCTCCAGTTCGGCCAGCGCGTAGCTGCAGATCGGGCAGGCGAACTTGCTGGAAAAAAGATGCTCGCGACCGCCATCCATCTCGAACGCGATGGCGCGTCCGTCGGCAATGCGCAGCGCGGCCTCGAAGCTTTCGGCCAGGCGTTGCTGCAGGCCGCTGTCGGCCTCGGCGGTGACTTTGACGCGGTCGAGCACCACATCGATGTCGTGCTTCTCGTTCTTCTTCAGCGCAGGCAGGTCGCTGGCTTCGTACGCCGTGCCGTCGATGCGAAAACGCACATAGCCCTGCGCCTGCATGTCGGCGAACAGCTCGGCGAATTCGCCCTTGCGCTCGCGCACCACCGGTGCCAGCACCATCAGCCGCGTGCCTTCGGGCAATGCCAACGTGGCATCGACCATCTGGCTCACGCTCTGAGCCTGCAGCGCCAGGTGGTGGTCGGGGCAGAACGGCGTGCCGGCGCGCGCATAGAGCAAGCGCAGGTAGTCGTGGATCTCGGTGACGGTGCCCACGGTGGAACGCGGGTTGTGCGAGGTCGCCTTTTGCTCGATGCTGATCGCCGGGCTCAGCCCTTCGATGATGTCGACATCGGGCTTGTCCATCAGCTGCAGGAACTGCCGCGCGTAGGTGTTGAGGCTTTCCACATAGCGCCGCTGGCCTTCGGCATACAGCGTGTCGAACGCCAGGCTCGACTTGCCCGAGCCGCTCAGGCCGGTGATGACGACCAGCTGATGCCGCGGGATGTCGAGATCGATGTTCTTCAGGTTGTGGGTGCGGGCGCCCCGCACGCGGATGACGCGTGCTTCCAGTGAAGACTCGCGAATGACGCGCGCCTCCAGCGACGCATCACGGTCGGCGTGGGCGTCCAGCGGTGGAATCGATCGGGGCGTGGGCATCGGCTGCGCAGGGGTAACCGGCCATCATACGGACCGCTCGCGCGGGCCGAAGGGCCGCCGCCACGCAGCGCTCAGAACCCGATGTTCAGGTACAGGCTGCCGACGTAGGTGTCGCGCGCACCCGGGCCGTTCTTGATCTCGGCCGACTGGAAACGGACCACGTAGCTCAGGCTGGTCTGGCGGGTGATGCCCCACAGGACGCCCAGGTAAGCCTCGCCCACCACCCGCTCGAGCTGGCTGGACGAGAAGGTGACATCCGAATGCCGGAACTGCCCCTGCAGCAGCACGTTGTAGCCCCGCAGGCTGGCGCTGCCACCGTACATCAGGTACAGGTCGCCATCGATGCTGGTGGCGGGGGGCGCGTAATACTCGCTGCGCTCGGGGTACAGCGACCACCAGGGTGTGGAGAACTTGCCCCAGCGACCTGACACCATCGCGCGGGCCTCGGTCATGTAGCCCAGGCTGGCTTCGGCGCCCCACTTGAAGTCGGCCCGCGCACCCGCCAGCGAGCGGTACTTGGCGATCAGCCCCTGCCGCCGTGCGGTGTACTTCAGGGTCGGCTCACCGCCTTCGGAGATCTGGTGGCTGTAGCCGTTGGGCTTCTGGCTGCCGATCAGGCTGTGAAAACCCCGGTGCAGGTGCTTGCCCAGCGAGGTGCCGAGCAAACCCACGGTGAACGCCGAGGACCACGCCACTTGTCCGGCATCGGCGATGGTCATGCGGGTGCTGGTCAGCGAGAACAGGCCCGCGTAGGGCCGGTCGTTGTAGATCGGCGTGCGGGATTTCTTGTCTTCCGGCGTGTAGGCCTGGGCACCGAACTGCAGGCCGGTTTTCGATGAGGTGCGCGTCGCACCGGGCAGCCACCAGCTGTCCAGGAAGCCGAGCACCGGGTCGAGAGACACCAGGTTTTCCGCCGCATCGGGCCCGGAGATCGTGAACAGGAAGCCGCCCGAATAGCCGGCATCGCGGCTGCTCAAGGCCAGGAAGTCGTTGTCGATGCCGAAGGTCCAGGAGTTCTTGCCGGTGCCTCCGGGAGGCGGGCTGTCAGAGGACGACTGGGCGATCGCCTCGGTGCACAGACAAGCGCCGATCAGGGCCGTCAGCGAGACGACGCGCTTGGCGCCGTGGAGCCACGTTACAGGGCTGGCGACCCGTGGGGTGATTGTCGACATCAGGGAATTTTGCAACGAACGGACACATCGTCTTACATGAATCGCATTGGAGCTTAGAGACCGCTCATCGGCGCCACAAGCCGGGTTCACGTGGATGGACAGGCTGCACGCCCTGAGACGGGGTCCGGGCCGGGCGTCGTTCAGCCCTGCAGCACCCGCAGGATCTCGCGCCCGTAGGCTTCGAGCTTCTTCGCACCGACGCCGCTGATCTGCGCGAGGTCGTCCAGCGACTGCGGCTGCGCGCGCGCCATCTCGGCCAGCGTGGCGTCGTGGAACACCACGTAGGCCGGCAGGTTGTGCTCGCGGGCCACCTCGGCGCGCCAGGCCTTCAAGGCGCCGAAGCGCTCGGTGGCCTCGTCGTCGAGCGGAACCGGCGGCGCCTTGTCCTTGGTGCTGCCGCTGCGTGAGGTGGCTTTGCCGCGCCGACCCCGACCGGCGCTCGTCGCCTCGCTCGCCTCGCGCAGCAGCAGCTGCACCTCGCCGCGCAGCACCTCGCGCGCCGTGCCGGTCAACTCGAGCGTGTGGTACTCGCCTTCGGTGCGCAGGTAGCCCAGCGCAATCAGCTGGCGCAGCACCGCGCGCCACTGGCCTTCTGACACATCGGCACCGATGCCGAAGGTCGACAGCGTGGCATGGCCGTGCTGCGTCACCTTGTCGGTGACCTTGCCGCGCAGCACGTCGATCAGGTGACCGGCGCCGAAGCGCTGGCCGCCGTTCTGGTGAAAGCGGTAGATGCAACTCAGCGCCTTGCGCGCGGCCTCGGTCGCGTTCCAGGTGACCGGCGGGCTCAGGCAGTTGTCGCAGGCGTTCTGCAGGCGCGTGCAGCGCTCGCTGGGCTCGCCGAAGTAGGCCAGCAGCCGCACGCGGCGGCAGTCGTGCGTCTCGGCCAGCGCCAGCAACGCTTCGAGCTTGCCGACCTGGCCGCGCTTGAATTCCTCGCCGGCCGGGCTGTCGTCGATCATGCGGCGCTGGTTGACCACGTCGGCCAGGCCATAGGCCATCCAGGCATCGGCAGGCAGGCCATCGCGGCCCGCGCGGCCCGTCTCCTGGTAATAGCTTTCGATGTTCTTGGGCAGGTCGAGGTGGGCAACGAAGCGCACATCGGGCTTGTCGATGCCCATGCCGAAGGCGATGGTGGCCACCATCACCAGGCCTTCCTCGCGCAGGAATCGATCCTGATGCCGCCGCCGCACGTCGGCATCGAGGCCCGCGTGGTACGGCAGCGCGGTGATGCCCTCTTCGCTCAGCCACGCGGCGGTTTCATCGACCTTCTTGCGCGACTGGCAATAGACGATGCCGGCGTCGCCGTCGTGCTCGTCCTGGATGAAGCGCAGCAGCTGCGCGCGGGCGTTGTCCTTCTCGACGATGGCGTAGCGGATGTTGGGCCGGTCGAAGCTGCTGATGAAGATGCGCGCGTCTTCGAGCTGCAACCGCTCGATGATGTCGGCGCGCGTCAGGTCGTCGGCGGTGGCGGTGAGTGCGATGCGCGGCACGCCGGGATAGCGCTCGTGCAGCACGTTGAGCGACAGGTAGTCCTCACGGAAGTCGTGCCCCCACTGGCTCACGCAGTGCGCCTCGTCGATCGCGAACAGACTCAGCAGCCCGCGCTCGTGCAGCGAATCGAGCTGCGCCAGGAAGCGCGGCGTGGTCAGGCGTTCCGGCGCGGCGTACAGCATCACCAGGCGCCCGCCCATCATCTCGCGCTCGATGCGCTGCGCTTCCTCCGACGTGAGGCTCGAATTCAAGTACGCCGCGTGCACGCCGGCCTCTTCGAGCGCGCCGACCTGGTCGTGCATCAGCGCGATCAGCGGGCTCACCACGATGCTGACGCCGCGGTCGGCACGGTGCCGCACGATGGCCGGCACCTGGTAGCACAGGCTCTTGCCGCCGCCTGTGGGCATCAGCACCAGCGCATCGCCATCGGCGCAGACGTGGTCGACGATCTCGGCCTGCGCGTTGCGGAAGGCGGTGTAGCCGAACACCGTCTGCAGCACCGCCAGGGCGGCACCGCCAGACACCCCGCCCGGAACCGCTCGGGACTCGGCCGGCGCGGCATCGATCACATCAGATTGGGGGGTCATGGCGCAGTCAAAAACATGAACGCCGATGGTAAGGGCGGCATGAAGTCGATAATCTGGCGGATCAGAAATCGTCCTCCGGAGCAGCGCACATGGCCTCGATCAACAAAGTCATCCTCATCGGCAACCTGGGCCGCGACCCCGAGGTGCGCTACACCCCGAACGGCAACGCGATCTGCAACATCAGCGTCGCCACCACCCGCAACTGGAAGGACAAGACCAGCGGCGACAAGGTCGAGGAAACCGAATGGCACCGCGTCGTCTTCTACGACCGCCTGGCCGAGATCGCTGGCGAGTATTTGAAAAAGGGCCGCCCGGTCTACGTCGAAGGCCGGCTGAAGACCCGCAAATGGCAGGACAAGGACGGCAAGGACGTCTACACCACCGAGGTCATCGCCGACAACATGCAGCTGCTCGGCGGCCGTGAAGGCATGGGCGGCAACGATGCCGGTGGCGATTCGGGTTACGACCAGGGTGGTGGTGGCCGGAGCGAGAGCCGCGCCGCGCCCGCCCCACGCAGCGCAGCACCTGCAAACCGCCCGTCCCCGACCAAACCCGCGCCGAAGTCGTCGACCGGCTTCGACGACATGGACGACGACATACCGTTCTGAGAATTGCCGTCGCCTAGCCGGACAACGAAAAGCCCCGAGTGTTGAGCGCTCGGGGCTTTTTGCTTTTTGGCGGCGGTCTTGAAGGCTTTGGTCTTCTTCCTGTGGCTGACTACCCTTTAAGGCGCGTCAATAGCGGCGGAGACTGACCGCGAGATGCGTGTCGCGGAATTGATCGGCTTCGACTGCTTCAGACTTCATTCTTCTTTTCGGCCTTCGGAAAGATACAAGGCATCGCTTTTTCTGCCCGCCCGCGGCGCTTGCTCTACAACGCCTGGCCCTGGCGTAACGATAACTTGCGTACTAGCGTTTGGTAGCTTGTGCATAAGGCTTGCCATGGTGACGCCCTTCACCTTCGCTTCCTGGATAAGAGCGTAGATATCGTCGCCGCTTATGGTCTTGCCTTCTTCTGCCATCACGATGGTGTCAAGTTTGATCGCTCCATCACTTTCCTCATCTGTAGGCACGGTGCTATTGACGAGAAGTTCAACCGTCTCGTCGGATAGAACATCGCTCATGCCTTCACCAAAGGAGAAGCGCTGTTTCATCTTTTCGGGATTAGCTCGCATCGCTTCAATATTGATGACATCCATCTCGCTAAATGGCAGATGAAAGTCGCTGTAGTTGATGAAAGGGCGGCCGTCCAGTCGCATTTGGAAGTGGTAGTGCTGGTGCTTCGAATGCTGTGACGTTGCGTGACCTTGGTAGTCGGATTCAGTACAAGCAAATGCCCATTCAATGTTCTTCCAGCGGATCGTTACCTCGAACAGCTTGTTCCCCGTTCCCTCTTCTTTGAGGTCGTTTATGTTCTTGGCAAATGCCTCGTGATTCGCTACCCATCGCAGAAAGGCTTGAATTTGATAGAAGCCATAGAGTGCAGCCACAGCGGGGAGATCGTTCTTCTTGAACCCCTTTGGCTTCAAAAGCCAATGCGGACATGGAAGCCTCTTGCTGAATGAAGAAAGAGGTCGTTTGCATAGGTAGCAGCTTCCAGCATTGAAATGTTCGTTGAAGCGCCTGAATTCATCCTCGGCGTTCATACGATTTACTTCGTTTCCATGCGCGATCTGTTCCAGAGACAGCGTCTTGAGAAATTCGGCATATCGCTGGCCTTTTGTTTTCGCTGAGTCGCTCATAGTTCTGCCTTTGCGATGCTTAACGAATGAAAGGAACTTCCCCGTCCCGAGCTGATCGCGTAGCGGTGGTCGGCAACGAATACCACGATGGGGTTGCGAATCTCATCAACTCATCCGGAAGGGGAAAGCTCGTAGCCATTTTGTACGTCGGCCTCGATCTCGCCAAGAACGTCTTTGCAGTGCACGGGGTCAACGAGTCGGGCAAGCCCGAGCTGGTGCGCCCGAACGTCGCAATCGCCTCGCTGCCACCATGCGTGATCGGCATGGTGGCGTGCTCCGGTGCGCACCAATGGGCGCGGCTGTTCATGGCGCACGGCCACACAGTTCATCTGGATGCCCCCGAAGTTCGTCGTGCCGTACCGGCTGTCGGGCAAGCGCGGCAACGCCGCTTCGGCCAGCCGTTGATCGAAGCAGCGCTGCGCGCCCTCAGCGCGCGCCAGGGTCCCGGTACCGATTGACGTCCACGGGCGTCACCGCCTCGGCCCGGTGGCCCCAGCTTCGGCGCAGGTGGGTCAGCAGCGCCGCCACGTCGTCGTTGCTGAAAGTCTGCGCGAAGGGCGGCATGCCGTAGGGGCGCGGATTGCCGGTGGTGGCCGGGGCGAAGCCGCCTTCGAGGACGATGCGCACCAGGTTCGCCGGCACCGCCATCGTCACCGCGCGGTTGCCAGCCAGCGGTGGGTAGGCGCCAGCGACGCCCTCGCCGCGCTCGCCGTGGCAGCTGGCGCAGTGGTCGGTGTAGAGCTTGGCACCGTGCGGATCGGCGGGCGCAGCCGGGCCCGGCTCGGCCGGTGCAAGCGTTGTTGCTGGCGGCTCGCCCAGCGTCTTCAGGTAGACCGCCATCGCGCCCAGATCGGCATCGCTCAGGTGCTGGGTGCTGCGCAGCACCACCTCGCCCATCGGGCCCGAGGCCACGGCCAGCGCGCCATGGCGATCGACCACGCCGGTCTTCAGCAGCGCCACGATCTCGGTCTCGGCCCAATCGGCCACGCCGGCTTCGCGCGCATCGGTCAGCGACGGCGCGTACCAGTTCTGCACCGGGATCAGGCCGCCGCCCAGGTCCAACGGGCCAGTCGTGCCGCCCAGCGCATTGCGGTGCGCGTGGCAGGCATTGCAGTGACCCAGGCCCTGCACCAGGTAGGCGCCACGGTTCCATTCGGCGGAACGGGCCGCGTCGGGCTGGAACTCGCCGGGCTGAAAGTACAGCGCACGCCAGACGGCCAGCGCGGCCTGGGTGTTGAACGGGAAGCGCAGGTCGTGCGGCCGGGCCGGTTGCGACACCGGCGGCAGGCTGCGCAGGTAGGCGTAGATCGCATCCGAGTCGGCACGGCTGACCTGGGTGGTGCTGGTGTACGGAAAGGCCGGCACCAGCAGCCGGCCGTCGGCCGAGCGCCCGTGGTGCATCGCGCGCCAGAAGGCCGGCGCCGACCAGCGGCCCAGGCCGGTCTGCTCGTCGGGCGTCAGGTTGCTGCTGTAGACGGTGCCGAACGGCGTGTCGATGCCGCGCCCGCCGGCATAGGGCTCGCCGCCGCGCGCGGTGTGACAGGCCATGCAGTTGCCAGCCCGCGCGAGGTAGGCGCCGCGCGCCAGCAGTTCGGCACTGGCCGGCTGGGACGCACCTTGGATCATGGGCTGCGCCGCGGCGATCTCGGCGCTCAGGTCGCCTTCGCCGCGCAGGTTCAGCGCGAGCACCGCGGCGGCGAGCGCACCGACCGCGACCACGCCCACCAGCAGCCAGCGCAGGAATCCGCCGCCGCTCATCGCACCGCTCCCGCTGCGGCGGCCGCGTCGGCGCTGACGCCACCGCAGGTGGCTGGCAGCTTGTGCCCGTCGGGCAGCTGCGCCAAGGGCTTGCCACCGGGCGGCACCGGCTGGGCCGCCAGCCACTGCGAGACCGCATCGATGTCGGCCAGGCTCAGCTGCTGGGCGACATGCGCCATGCAGTCGGGCGCCTGCGCGCGGCGCTTGCCGCTGCGCCAGGCGCCCAGCTGCGCATTGACGTAGTCGCGCGGCAGGCCCAGCAAGCCGGGGATGGCCGGGGCCACGCCCATCATCGTGTCGCCGTGGCACTGGTTGCAGGCCGGCACGCCGCGCGCCGCATCGCCTTGCCGAACGATCTGCTCGCCACGTTGCAAGGTGGCCGGCGACGCGGTGGACGGTTGTGGCGCGGGGTACGGCACCTCGAGCGCCGCGAAGTGGGCGGCGATTTCCTGCAGGTAGGCGTCGCTGAGCGGGTCGACCAGCGCGGTCATCGGCCCGTAGTCACGGCGGCCGTCGCGGAAATTCAGCAGCTGATGAAACAGGTAGCCGGCCGGCTTGCCCGCCAGCCGCGGCTGGTAGCCGCTTGAAGTAGCGCGGCCCTGCTCACCGTGGCACGCGGTGCAGGCCTGCAGGCGCTGGGCCAGCGTGTCCTCGAAGGGCGGCGCCGCATGGGCCGCGGGGGCAAAGGTGGCGGTGGCGATCAGGCCGGCGAGGGTCAGGGTCAGGAGCTTCATCATCGAAACGGGTTCAGGTCGAAGGCTTCGGGCCGTGCGCATCGACCAGTGTCGCCGCGTCTGCGCGGCCGACGGACGTCAGTCCCTGGACCACACCGGCACGGTCGGCCGGCGAGCGGTTCTGGCTGACCTTCCACTTGCCTTTCAGCGAGGTCAGCTCGATTTCGATGCCGACGATCGCGCGCTGGGTCGCTGCGATGTAGTCGGCCGGCGCATCGGTGACCTTCCACGGCGCCGGGCGGGAGGCCTCGTGCAGGTCGGTCAGGCTCGACACCAGCGCATGCACCCAGGCCGCGTCGTCGCGCACGGTCAGCCGGCCGCGCGCCTCGACCAGCACGTAGTTCCAGGTCGGCACCACCTTGCCGGTCTCGACCTTGGTCGCGTACCAGCCTGGCGAGATGTAGGCCTGCGGCCCCTGGAAGACGACCAGCACCTCGGCATCGGTGCGGGCCTCGCGCCACACCGGGTTGGCACGTGCCACATGGGCCACCAGCGTGCCGTGCGGGCCGCGGGCGGTGTCGAGGTGAAACGGCAGCGCATTGGACTCGATGGGTGCCGGCGCACCGTCGGCATCGGGCCTCGACTGCGTGATCAGCAAGCCCAGCGGGTGAGTGTGCATCAGCTGATGCAGCACCTCGACGCGAGACTCTTCGAAATGGGAGGGCAGGTACATGACGAGGCGACGAACCAGAACCTCCGATCGTAGAACCAGCACCGATCGGATCGGCTCTCAAGGTCTTGCTGCCCCATCGCTCGCAGCGCAGGTGTGGTCAACCACGGGCCTCTACACTTTGAAGATGCCCCGCACCTCGTTCAAGGAACAGATGCTTCGCGCGCGCGAAGACGCGATCGTTGCCTCGGTGAACCGCCTGCTGGCCGAAAAGGGCTACGACCTGATGACCGTCGACGAGGTCGCGGCCGATGTCGGGATCGCCAAGGCCAGCCTGTACAAGCACTTCGCATCGAAGGAAGCGCTGGCCGCCGCCGCGATGGTGCGCTTGCTCGACCGGGCGCTGGCCTTCGTCGCGACACTCGACTCGCACCCCACCGCCCGCGCGATCGACCACCTGCGGGCCGTGGCCCGCTGGTCGATGCAGGTGCAGCTGGCCGGCGAGATGCCGTCGCTGCCGGCGCAGAACTCGTCGTTGCGCGCGGCGTTGGCCAACGATGCGGGCTACCTGCAGCGGCTGATGGAGGTCAGCGACAAGCTGGGTGCCTGGATCGTCGCCGCCCAGGCCGCCGGCCACCTCAACCCCCAGCTGCCACCGGAGGTGGTGCTCTACACGCTGTTCGCGCGGGCCTGCGATCCGGTGCTGGGCGTGCTGAAACTGTCGGGCCAGCATTCCGACGAACGCATCATCGAGCTGCTGCTGTCGACCTGCTTCGACGGGCTGGGCGGCCGCAGCTGAGGCCACCGCCACGGCTCACACCTCGAGGGTGAGCAGCCCGTTGTAGTGATCGGCCTCGCCCTTGCGGCTGTGGCCGCGGGCATTGCAGACAACGCGGGTCTCGCCGGCATCGTGCGCCACCCGGTAGTCGTGCCGGCAATGCAGGTGGCCGTGAATCCACAGATCGGCGTGCGGCAGCAGCGCATCGTCGGCGTTGCAGAAGCTGGCGGTGCCGGGCTGCTTGCCGTAGCGTGGGTCGGTGCTGCGCGCACTGGGTGCGAAGTGGGTGATGACCACCGTTGCGTCCCAGGCCTCGTCGGGCGATGCCGGCGCACGCACCAGTTCGGCCGCCAGCCAGTCGCGACAGGCCAGCGCCTCCACGCGCACGGCGGCGGCATCGAAGGGCGCACCATGTTGTGTGGACCGCATCACATCGACGAAATACGTGGCCGCGCGCATCGCCTTCGCCTGCTGGGCCAGGCCGAACAGCTCGAAATCGCTCCAGCGGGTGGTGGCGACGAAACGGACTCGCCGGCCCTGCGCATCGGTGTGTACCGCGCTTTGCTTCTCCAGCATCGTGATGCCCAGCGAGGCACAGCGTGCGCGCAGTGCGGGCGTGGCGTCGTCGAGTTCGCGCTGATCGAACTCGTGGTTGCCGGGCACGAAGATCACCGGCACCGGCCAGTGGCCAAAGCGTTCGAGCTCACGCCAGGTGCTGTCGATGTCGCCGGCCAGCACCAGCAGCTCGGCACCGGGCGCCGGCTGCGGCTCGAAGACCTCGGTTTCCAGGTGCAGGTCGGACAGCAGCTGCAGGCGCATGCGGTCAGGTCTTGCCGTGGCAGGCCTTGAACTTCTTGCCGCTGCCGCAGGCGCAGGGGTCGTTGCGGCCGGGCTTGGGCGCATCGCGCTTGACGGTCTCGACCTTGAAGCGCGCCTTGCGGGTCAGATCCGACAGATCGGCCACCGCGATCACCAGATCCTCGATGGCGGCGTCCAGCGTGGTCAGCGGGTGCTCGCGGTCCAGCGTGGCCACCACCTCGCGCTCGTCGTCGGTCTCGGCCGGCAGATGGCGGTACAGCCGCGCCAGCGCCGACAGCACCGCATCGTCACTCAGCTCCGAAAGGTCCGGGAAGCACTGCGTCGCATGCTGAAAGCCAGCGACCCACGGCATCAGCGAGTGCGACACGGGATGCAGGCCGGCCAGAAGGTCGGGCTCGCCTTCGGCGGCCGGTGGCGCCGGCTGGTCCTCGTCGGCTTCGAGCACCAGCGGATCGAACCAGCCGTCTTCGGCGATGGCGCGGGTCAGCGCAGCGTGGCGGCGCAGGATCAGCGCGGTGGTGCGCTCGAGCCACGCGGCATCGACGTCGTCGGGCAGCGGCGTGCCGTCGAAGTCGAACACGTGCGGCAGCCAGGTGGCCGTCTCCAGCAGCACCGGCTGCACCAGCACGCCGCACAGGAAGCCGTCGAGCATCACCACGTCGACGGGCTCCAGTGGCTCGGGGGTCTGGGTCAGCAACTCGTCGAGCTCGGCGAACTCGGCATCGGTCAGGTCGCGGTGGACGCGCGACTGGGGAATCGTGGTGGGTTTGGACATGCGGGCTTTCGATGGAATGCCCGATTGTCGGGTGCCCGCCGGTGCGGGCGCGGCGGCTGGCCCGCGTGTGCGAAAGTCACAGCCCGCCATCGACAGGTAAGTGGGCATCCTCATGAAGATCACTTTTCTCGGCGCTGCCGACAGCGTCACCGGTTCCAAGCACCTGGTCGAAGCGGGTGGCGCCCGTGTGCTGCTCGACTGCGGTCTGTTCCAGGGCTACAAGGCCCTGCGTGAACGCAACTGGGAGCCGCTCGCGGTTGCGCCGGCGTCGATCGATGCGGTGGTGCTGAGCCACGCGCACCTCGACCACTGCGGATGGCTGCCCGCCTTGGTCAAACAGGGCTTCAAGGGGCCGGTGCATGCGTCGCCAGCGACCCGCGATCTGGCCGAGGTGCTGCTGCTCGACAGCGCCCACCTGCAGGAAGAAGACGCCCGCCGATCGAACCGCGGCGGCTGGACGCGCCATCAGCCGGCCCTGCCGCTGTACACCGTGGCCGACGCGAAACGCGCCATCGCGCGCATCGAGGCGGTGCCGGCCGGTCGCAGCGTGCGCGTGGGCGATGCGAGGATCAGCCTCACCCCGGCCGGCCACCTGCTCGGCGCGATGTCGGTGCGCGTCGAGGCCCAGCGTCGCACGCTGGTGTTCTCCGGCGACCTCGGCCGCAGCGACGACCTGCTGATGCCGCCGCCAGGCCGCATCGCCCAGGCCGATGTGCTGCTGATCGAATCGACCTACGGCAACCGGCGGCACCCGAACGAAGACGTGCAGGCGCGCCTGGGCGAGATCATCCGCGCCACCGTGCGCCGCGGCGGCACCGTGCTGCTGCCCTCGTTTGCCGTCGGTCGCGCGCAGGCGCTGCTGCTGGTGCTGCAACGGCTGAAGGCCGCGGGCGAGATCCCCGCCGACCTGCCGGTCTTCCTCGACAGCCCGATGGCCACCACCGCCACCGCGCTGTACGAGAAACACGGCAAGCTGCTGCGCATCGACAAGCGCGAAGTCGCCGGACTGACCGACGACGTCACCCTGATCGCCGGCCCCAAGGAGTCGGCCCGGCTGACACGGCTGCGCTGGCCCGCGGTGATCATTTCCGCCAGCGGCATGGCCACCGGCGGCCGGGTGCTGCACCACCTGAAATCACTGGCACCGAATCCGCGCAACCACATCGTGTTCCCCGGCTTCCAGGTCGGCGGCACGCGCGGCGCCCACCTGATCGGCGGGGCCACCGAGGTCAAGATCCACGGCGAGTACGTGGCGGTGAAGGCGCAGGTCAGCCACCTCGAGGGCTTCTCCGGCCACGCCGATGCCGAGGGCCTGATGGACTGGCTGCGCGCCTTCGAGTCGCCGCCCGAGCGCACTTTCGTCGTCCATGGCGAGCCCGAGGCCGCCGACACCTTGCGACTGCGCATCCAGGACGAACTGGGCTGGACCGTGTCGGTGCCGCAGCAGGGCGCGGCGATCGATCTCTGAGCATGGACACCGCTCCGCACGGCGTGGTCGGGCTGGCCGTGGCACTGGGCGTGGGCCTGCTGATCGGCATCGAGCGCGAGCGGCGCAAGGGCCGGGGCCACAGCCGCGAAGCGGCCGGTTTGCGCAGCTTCGCGGTGGCGGCCGTCGCGGGCGCACTCGCGCAATGGCTGCAGGTGCCCGGGCTGGTGGTCAGTGGCGCGGTGTTCGTGGCCTTGCTCGGTGCGGTGTCGCACTGGAAAAGCCGCTCCAGCGACCCGGGACTGACGACCGAGCTGGCGCTGTTCACCACCTACCTGATCGGCGTTCAGTCGGTGCTGGCACCGGCCTTCGGCGGCGCCTGCGGGGTGGGCCTGGCGGTCCTGCTGGCGGCCCGCGAGCGCTTGCATCGGTTTGCCACCGATCTGCTGAGCGAGCAGGAACTCCACGACGGCCTGCTGCTGGCAGCGCTGGGGTTGATCGTGCTGCCGCTGATCCCGGCCGACCCGGTCGAGGTGCTCGCCGGCATCTCCCCCCGGCCCTTGGCCGCGCTGGTGCTGCTGATCCTGGCCATGCAGGCGGTGGGACACGTGGCGCTGCGCTGGCTGGGCGCGCGCGGCGGCGCGCTGCTGGCAGGTTTCGCCGGAGGCTTCGTGTCGAGCACGGCCACGATCGCCTCGTTCGGCAGCCAGGCCCGCGCACAGCCGACCCAGGTGGCGGTGCTGGCCGGTGGGGCGGGTTTGTCGTCGGCGGCCACCTGGCTGCAGGCGCTGGTGGTGTGTGCGGCGCTGTCGCCGGCGGCCGCGCTGGCCCTGATGCCCACGGCACTGGCCGGCGCGCTGGGTGCGGCAGGCATCGGTCTGCTGGCCCTGCGCGGGCATCGCGACACGCCCGCCCCCGTGGCGCTGCCCCCGACCACCGGCAGCGCCTTGCGACCGCGCGAGGCGCTGGTCGTCGCCGCGTTGCTCGGGCTGGTGGCGGCAGGCGTCAGCCAGGCCCAGCAGTGGTTCGGCGACACCGGGCTGAACCTGGGCATCGCGATCGCGGCCTTGGCCGACGCCCATGCGCCGGTCGCCTCGCTGGCCGCGCTCCAGGTGGCCGGCCACCTGTCGTCCCAGGGCGTGGTGCAGGGCGCGCTGATCGCCATCGGCGTCAATTCGCTGACGCGCGCGGTGGTGGCTGCGGTCAGCGGCGGGCGGGCCTACGCGCAGCGCGTCGGTGTCGCGCTGGCCGCCGGCCTGGCCACGGCCGCGGCCGTGAGCTGGGCACTCGGTCACGCAGGCCGCTGAGTCCCGGCACCGGCCGCCCGGTTTGTCGCCCGGACTTGACGACGCGCAAGAATCGCCGCGGGCCAGGCGACTAAGGTGCAGTCCTCCCCAGTGCCACGCGCACACACCGGACCCCGGAGGACTGTATGCAGACAACACGCCCCTGCTGGCCTGACCGGCTGTACACCCCGACCCCTGCCCATGCCCCACCGATCGGCGAACCGATGCGCAGCCTGCTGCGCCACCGACTCGACGACCTGGAGCGCCGCCTGCTCGACATGTCACGGACGATCGACGTGCTGCTGAGGGAAACCGCCGAAGAGAGGGCCGGCGGCTGGGTCGCCACGGGCTCGGTGCCCCGATCGCGAACCGTGGAAGCCGCCTTGTCCGAGGTGCGCACCGCACTGGCGCGGTTCGAGGACGGCAGCTACGGCCTGTGTGGCACCTGCGGTGCCCCGATCGAGCCCGAGCGCCTGGCCAGCCGGCCGCAGGTCCTGCGCTGCAGCTTCTGCGAACAGCAGGGCTAGCGTCGCTTCGTTGCGGTCGCCACCTGGCGGTGGCGCGACTCGTGCATGCGGTTGACGTTCATTTCGTCAACCCAGAACAGCACCAGGAGCACACATGAACCGCAGCGACGTCACCGACCTGATCATCGAGGCCAAGGTCAAGAAGGGCATCCGGTGGGAGGACGTGGCCAAGAAGGTCGGCCTGAGCAAGGAGTGGGTCACCGCGGGCTGCCTCGGCCAGATGACCTTCGACGCGAAACAGGCCAAGGTGGTGGCCAAGATCTTCGGCCTGCCGGCCGAGGCCGAGAAATGGCTGCAGGTGGTGCCCTACAAGGGCTCGTTGCCCACCGCCGTGCCCACCGACCCGCTGATCTACCGTTTCTATGAACTCGTGAGCGTCTACGGCACGACGTTCAAGGAACTGATCCACGAGGAATTCGGCGACGGGATCATGAGCGCGATCGACTTCAAGATGGACCTGACCCGCGAGCCGAATGCCGCTGGCGACCGGGTGAGCATCGTGATGTCGGGCAAGTTCCTGTCGTACAAGACTTACTGAGATCGTTGCGAGGCTGCCGAGGCCATGGGGTGACCGGCTCCGCTCATGTCCTCCGGGCCGAGTTGCCGCTCAAACGCTTCGGAGAGAACCAATCCGGCCCTCCCCCTTTACTTCGCTGCGCCGGTCACCCCACGCCCTCGGCAGCCGGCACCACCGCCGCCTGCCACGGATTTCAAACTCCGCGCGCAACGGTGGTGAAGGAGCGCTGTGATGGGATGCTGTGTGGAGTGAGGTTAAGGAGGAGGGCCGGATCAGACTTATCCGAAGCGAACAGATGGTGAACCGGCCCGGGGAACACGAACGCAACACAGCGTCCCGTCACAGCGCGCCCGCGCCCATCTCGAAACCTGATACGTTCAAACGCCACTGAGCAGGAGCAGCCATATGACCGAAACCCGCCCGCCCCTACCGCCCTACACCGCCGACACCGCACGCCAGAAGGTGCGCATGGCCGAGGATGCGTGGAATTCGCGCGACCCGGATCGGGTGGTCGGGGTCTATACCGAAGACACCCGCTGGCGCAACCGTGCCGAGTTCCCGGTCGGCCGCGCGCAGGTCAAGGAGTTCCTGCAACGCAAGTGGGCGCGCGAGCTCGATTACCGACTGATCAAGGAGCTGTGGGCGTTCGACGGCGCGCGCATTGCCGTGCGCTTCGCCTACGAGTTCCACGACGATTCGGGCCAATGGTTCCGCAGCTACGGCAACGAGAACTGGGAATTCAATCTGCAGGGCCTGATGGTGCGGCGCTACGCCAGCATCAACGACCTGCCGATCCGAGCCGAGGAGCGCCTGTTCCACTGGCCGCTCGGCCGCCGGCCCGATGACCACGCGAGCCTGAGCGATCTGGGGCTGTGAGGCCGCCGCGCCGGCGCACGGCTATTTCAGGATCGTGAACAGGTTCGAGAAGCTGTCGGTCCAGGGCGCGAAGCCGGGCTGGGGGGTCAGCGGCACGCCGTCGTGCAGCGAAGCCGACAACGCCGTCGCCACCTCGGGGCTCATCAGCAGCACCCAGGTGCTGTGGCGGCAATACAGGTCGTCGGCCGCGGGGTCGAGGTCGTAGACCAGTGCGGTCTTGCCGTACTGCTGGGCGACCGCGGCCATCACCGGCTGCAGATCCAGGTAGCGGTTGGTGATGTGCACCGCCAGCACGCCCTCGGGCTTGAGCTGCGCAAAGTACGTCTTCATCGCCTCCAGCGTCAGCAGGTGCGCGGGGATCGAATCGCCTGAGAAGGCGTCCATCGCCAGCAGGTCGAAATGCTGCGGCGGGTCGCGCTCGAGCATCAGGCGGCCGTCACCCAACACCGGCTCGATGCGCGCCGGGCTGTCGGAGAGGTAGGTGAAGTCGCTGCGTGCGAGGTCGAGCACTTGCTCGTTGATTTCGTAGATGCGCATCTCATCACCAGCGCGCCCATAGGCGGCCAGCGTGCCCGCACCGAGCCCGACGACACCCAGCTTGAGTGGCGCGCCTGGCCGCTGCAGGCTGCGGATGGCGCGGCCGACGCCGGACTTCTCGCAGTAGTACGCGGTCGGTACCCTGCGATGCGCCTCGGCCATGAACTGCTCGCCGTGGTTGATGCGACCGTGCAGCATCTTGCGTTGTGCGCCGAGCGTCGCATCGGTGACGTCGTCGATGCGCAGCTGGCTGTAGAAGTTGCGCACCACCTTGCGGTAGCCCTGCACGTACTCCAGCGAGATCTCGGCGAGCCGCCAGCCGTAGCCCAGCAGCGCGATCAGCAGCACGACACGCCACACGCCGCGCAGATCGCGCCACAGCACCGTGACGACCAGCGCGGCGCACAAGAACAGGCCCAGCGGCAGTTCGAAATAGGCGGTGAAGACGGCCGGTGCCACCAGGCCGACCAGCAGGCCGCCGAGCGCGCCGCCGATGGAGAGCATCAGATAGAACAGCGTCAGGTGCCGAACCGGTGGCTTGCGGCGCACCAGCTCGCCGTGGCAGACCATGCAGAACACGAACAGCGACACGCTGATCAGCGCGATCAGCACCGGCACCTCCATGCCGCCGTCGAGCACCCGGTCGAGCGCGAAGAAGGCCAGCGGCAGTGCGGCCAGGAACACCGGCCGCACGTAGTAGCGCGGCGCATCGAAGCACAGGATGAAGCTGAGCAGGTAGATCGACAGCGGCGCGATCCACAGGAAGGGCACCGGTGCCACGTCCTGCGTCAGGTGCCTTGTCATCGCCAGCAGCAGCATCGATGCGGTGGCGGCCAGGCCGATCCAGATCAGGCACTCGCGCCAGCCGGGGCGCGGGGCCGTGTCCGGCATGGCGGGCCGATCCGCGGATGCCTCCGTCGCGCCGGCAGGCTGCGCCGCCATGCGACGCCAGGTCAGGAAGGCCGTGGCCAGACAAGTCGCGACGAAGGCCACATAGGCCGCCGACCAGAGCTTCGCCTGGGTACCGACCGGCAGCACCGGCTCGACCAGCACCGGGTACGACAGCAGCGCCAGCATCGACGCCAGGTTCGACAGTGCGTACAGCCGGTAGGGCCTGGCTTCGCTGCCCGCGTTGGGAAACGAGCGCGCGTACCAAGTCTGCATCAGCGGCCCGGTGGTCGAGAGCATCAGGTACGGGGCGCCCACGGCGATGGCCAGCACCGCCAGCACGCTCAACCCCGGTGCCAGCGTCGAGCCTTTCCAGGCCGGGTCGGCCGCGACCGGCAGCATCGCCACGCTGAGCAGCAACAGCACACCATGCACCAGCGGTTGTCGGCGCGCGGCGACCTTCTCGTGCAGCCAGTGGACATAGGCATAGCCCAGCAGCAGCTCGACCTGGAAAAACACCAGGCACACGCTCCACACCGAGGATGCGCCGCCGAACCACGGCAGGATCATCTTCGCGACGATGGGCTGGATCTGGAACAGCAGGAAAGCGGAGAGAAAAACCGTCGTCGCGAACAGGGCCATGTGCCGAGAATAACAACCACGCCCTCCAGCGCCTCGATCCGCGACTCGGCGCAGCCGCGCCGCGCTGCATCAGCCCCGGGGCACCAGCACCCACATCCGCAGCGGCTGCTTCATCCGGCCGGCCTGCTGCTCGGCGGTGTCGCCCCAGCCCCAGAAGTAGTCGACGCGCACCGCGCCGGTGATCGCGCTGCCGGTGTCCTGCGCCATCACCACCCGGCGCAGCGGGGTGTTCGACAGCGGCTCGGTGGTGTCCAGCCACAGTGCGCTGCCATAGGGGATGCTGGTGGGGTCGATCGCGACCGAGCGGCCGGGCGTCAGCGGCACACCCTGCGCGCCGCGCGGGCCGACGTTCGGGTCGGGCAGCGGTTCTTCGCGAAAGAACACCACCCGTGGATTGGCCCACAGCATCTCGGAGACGCGCTGGGGGTTCAGCTGTGCCCAGGCTTTGATGCCGGGCCACGAAGCCTGATCGGGACGCAGCTCGCCCTGGTCGATCAGCCAGCGGCCGACCGATTTGTACGGCTGGTCGTTGTGGCCGGCGTAGGCCACGCGCACGACCGAGGGTGTGCCGTCTGCCGGCGTCAGCCGCAGCCGGCCCGAGCCCTGGATCTGCAGGATCAGGGCATCGAGCGGATCGGCCACCCAGGCCACCTCGCGGCCGCGCACGCTGGCCTGCGCGGCCGGCAGCGTGTCGAGCTGCTGGCGCGTCCAGTACGGCTTGCGCGTGGCCAGGTCAGCGGGTGGGGTCAGCAGCGGCACGCGGAAGCGCCCGCGGGGCGTGCGGCTGGCATCGACCAGCGGCTCGAAATAGCCGGTGATCAAACCGGCCGCAGCGCCGTCTTGCGACTCGACGCGGTACGGTTGCAGCCGCGCCTGCAGCCAGGTTCGCACGGCGGCATCGTCGCCGGGCGCGCCGCGACGGGTTTCGGCACAGACAGCCTCCCAGCCCGCGGCGGGCCGCTCGCAACCACGCAGCAGCGCAGGCCACAGCTCGGCAGTGCGGTCGGTGTCCCAGCCGGGCAGATCGGCCCAGCGGGCCGGCACCCAGCGGGCACGGCCGCGCAGCACTGCAGAGTCGCTCGACGGCTGCGCGGCTCCCGGTTCAGGTGCTGCATCGCGCACCGGCGGGCTGGAGCAACCGACCAGCACTCCTAGAATCAGCACGGTCAAACAGAGGGCGCGCGTCATGTGGCTGTTGATCCTGGAAGCGTTCGGCGCCGCGGCGGTGTTGGTGCTGATCGTCTGGTGGACGATGTTCTCGGGCCGCCGTCGCGGCGAGCGCGACCCCGGACCGTCGCGCCACTGAAGCACCCCCCGAGCACGCTCCAACGGCATCAATCCAGCTGCTTCGGCGGCAGCACGAACGCACCGGGGTTCGTGCGCAGGCGCCGGAAGATGGCACGGCGGATGCGGCTGCGGTCCACCATGCGGATGCCGCGCGAGCGCAACGCCACCTTGAGGGCCAGGAAGAAGCTCACCGACAGGTTCAGCACGCCGGTCGCCACGATGCCGGCCACGCACCACCAGAAGGGGCTGTGCTGCAGCACCTCCCACCCCTGCGCAGCGGCGGCCGCGGCCAGCTGGCCGGTCGACAGCGTGACGTGGCGCACCTCGATCGGCAAGCCGAAGAACAGCGCGATGGCAGGCACCAGCCCCAGCATCAACCCGAGCGAGATGTTGGACGCATAGCCAGAGATGTTGGCGCGCCAGTAGCGTCCCCAGCGCTGCGCACGGGCGGCGCCGAGCGCCATGACGATGCGCGGGTTGTAGGCGATCGCGCTGTCCAGCCGGTGCCAGACGAACCAGTTCTCGACCCAGCCGGCAATCAGCGAACTGGCGAACAGCAGCACCCCCGTGAAGGCCGCAAACAGCGCCGTCGGGCCCAGCAGCGTGATGGCGTCGAGCACGTGCTCGGCGTTGTGGCCGTGTATCAGGGGCGTGCCGAAAGCCGCCTGCGACGCCCACTGCACGGCCAGCACCAAGGGTGTGACCGCGGCGAGGTTGCCGATGATGCCGGCCGCCTGTGAGCGGATCAGGTGCGCCACCTCGTCGACGAACCGCTCGACCGCGGCGTCGTCGGCCACATCGCCGAGCTTCTCGGCCATCGCGGGCGCCGTCATCGCGGGCTGCTTGGTGGCCACCGTCCAGTGCAGCACATGCACGATGACGAAGCTGACCGCGTAGTTCATCCCCGCCCAGAAGCCGCCCCAGAACGCCGACAGGCCGATCGCCAGCACGAAGAACTTCATGAAGGTGGTGCCGGCGATCACCGCACCGCCGCCCGCGGCGGCGGCCAGCATCTGCCGGTACTCGGCGCGGTCGCGGGTGATGTAGTGCTCGCCGGTCTCGGCGCTGCGCTCGGCCACCTTGCGCGCCAGCAGCGAATAGTGGCGTGCGAACAGCGCGCGGATGCTGCGCCGCTCGGTCGCGGTGCGCACCAGTTCGGCCAGCAGGCGGGTGATTTCCTGCGCGGGCTCGGGGCTGATGACGCAGTTCAGCAGCTGCTCGATGCGGTGCGTGCGCAAGCGCAGCTGATCGACATCGAACACCACGTTGATCGACACACCATGGTCTTCGAGGTGACCGTGAACGCTGTCAGCACACTGGCGGCAGGTATCGAGCAAGGCCCGCAGGTACTGGGCCTCCTTCAACAGGGCCGCTTCGTCCAGGTCCGGTGCCAGCGCCAACGCACGGATGCGCTCGGCCACCACCGCCAGCTGACGGAACGGGCCCTCGGCGAGCAGCTCCGGGCTCATGCGCTGGCGCAGCGCACTGGAAAAGCCGGCAGCCCGCACCGCACTGGCCAGGTACTCGATGGCGTCGAGCAGGGGGGCCAGCCAATGCCGATCGTGCGCCGGGGTCGTCGGCGCCAACAGCGCCAGCAGCCGCGACAGCGTGGCCGGGTCGATCGCCTCCAGCCACAGCGCGTCGTCATCGTCCGGGAACAGCAGACCGAACAGCTCGGCCAGATCGGTGGTCGCCGGGGTCCGCGGCAGCAGCTTCAATTTGAGGCGCTGGCCGAGCTCGCCGAAGAAATTGGCGCGCGGCGAAAAACCGAAGTCGGCGAACAGGGCCGCGCTGTCCATCTCGGCCCAGAAGCGGGTCAGCACGGCCGCGACCGGCGCCCGGTACACCGGGTTGCGGTCGAGCACATTGAGCAGGTGCTTCAGACGCAGCAGCGGCCGCGGGGTGGCGCGCGGTGCGCCGCTGGTCGCCGGGTCCTCGTCGGCCGTGGCACCGCTGTTCAACAACGGCGCATGCCGCAGCCATTCCAGCGCGCGAATGACCCAGAGGTTGCGATCGGGCAGCGAGGCCTTCGGATCGGCGGCGTGCGCGGCCGCATTGAGCAGCGCCGTCAGGTCCCACGCCGACGCTGGGGCGGCCCTCGCTGCGGACAGGGTCGTCTTCGTCAACGCGTGCCGGCGACCGGGCCGAGGAGCCGGTCCACCCTCAATGGAGCGCCGACGCGAGCGTCAGGCCGAACTCGGGCACCAGGGCGTCGAAGGGCTCGGCGTCGTCGGTCATGCACAGGAAGGTGCCGCGCATGGTGCCGTGCGGCGTCGCGATGCGGGTCCAGCTGGTGTACTCGAATTCCTCGCCCGGCTTGAGGACCGGCTGGTGGCCGACGACGGCAAGTCCGCGCACATCATCGCGGTGGTCTTCGGCGTCGACGATGATCCAGTGCCTGGCGATCAGCTGCGCGGTGATGTCGCCGGTGTTGCGGATCGTCACGGTGTAGGCGAACGCGTATTGCCGCAGCTTCGGATCAGATTGCTCGGGCAGATGCTGCACGGAGACAGAGCAGGTGAATTCGGGATGGGCCATCGCTGCATTCTAGGCAGCGCCCCTGGCCGCCCCTGCCAAGCGCCCCGCTGATAATGGGGGCAAGGCCGCCCCGCGCCGCCACGAGGCCTTGGAGGGCCCTGCACCGTGATCTCCGACACCGAATTCGCCCGCCTCGCCACCGAAGGCTACAACCGCATTCCCCTCATCGCGCAGGCGTTTGCCGATCTGGAAACGCCGCTGTCGCTGTACCTGAAACTTGCCTGCACCGATGACGCGGGCCGGCCTTCCGACACGCACCGGCGACACAGCTTCCTGCTCGAATCGGTGGTCGGCGGCGAGCGCTTCGGGCGCTACTCCTTCATCGGCCTGCCGGCGCGCACGCTGCTGCGATCGACCGGCTTTTCCACCGAGGTGGTAACCGACGGCGTGGTCGTGGAAACGCATGCGGGCAACCCGCTGGATTTCATCGCCGACTACCAGCAGCGCTTCAAGGTGGCGCTGCAACCCGGTCTGCCGCGCTTTTGTGGCGGCCTGGCCGGCTACTTCGGCTACGACGCGGTGCGCGCCATCGAGCCCAAGCTCGCGCACACCGAACTGCCCGGCGGCCTGGGCACGCCCGACATCCTGCTGCTGCAATGCGAGGAGCTGGCGGTGATCGACAACCTGTCGGGGCGGCTGTCGCTGATCGTCTATGCCGACCCGACGCAGCCTGATGCGCTGGCCACCGCCAAGCGCCGCCTGAGCGCGCTGTTCGACAAGCTTCAGTGCAGCGTGGTGGCGCCTGCGGTCGAGCCCTGTGCGCCCAACGAGGTGCTGCGCGACTTCAAGAAAGACGACTACCTTGCTGCGGTGTTGAAAGCCAAGGAATACATCGCTGCGGGCGACATGATGCAGGTGCAGGTGGGGCAGCGGCTGCGCAAGCCTTACGGCGCCAGCCCGCTGAGCCTGTACCGCGCACTGCGCTCGCTGAACCCGTCGCCGTACATGTATTTCTACGACATGGGCGACTTCCAGATCGTCGGCGCGTCGCCCGAGATCCTGGTGCGCCGCGAGCACACGGCGCATGGCGACAAGGTGACGATCCGCCCACTGGCCGGCACCCGCCCACGCGGCAGCACGCCGGAACTCGACCTCGAACTCGAAGCCGAACTCAGCGCCGACCCGAAGGAGCGCGCCGAGCACGTGATGCTGATCGACCTGGCGCGCAACGACATCGGCCGCATCGCGAAGACCGGCAGCGTGAAGGTCACCGAGGCGTTCACGGTGGAGCGCTACTCGCACGTGATGCACATCGTGAGCAACGTCGAGGGTCTGCTGAAAGACGGCATCACCAACCTCGATGTGCTCAAGGCCACCTTCCCGGCCGGCACGCTGACCGGTGCGCCGAAAGTGCGGGCGATGGAGATCATCGACGAGCTCGAACCGGTCAAGCGCGGCATCTACGGCGGCGCCTGCGGCTACCTGAGCTTTGCAGGCGACATGGACGTGGCGATCGCGATTCGCACCGGCATCGTCAAGGACCAGATGCTGTACGTGCAGGCGGCGGCCGGCGTGGTCGCCGATTCGGTGCCCGAACTGGAATGGCGCGAAACCGAAGCCAAGGCCCGCGCGCTGATCCGCGCGGCGGAGCTGGTCGAAGAAGGGTTCTGATTCGGGTTTTCTTGGGCTCCATCCACCTTGCGCAGATCCGTGCGGGAGCGCTGCGGTAGGCCACTGTGTTGCGTTCATGTCCCCCGGGCCGGTTCGCCAGTTGCTCGCGTCGGCTTCAATCCCGCCGGCCCTCCTCCTTTACTTCACTCCACACAGCGACCTACCGCAGCGCTCCTGCCACCAATGAAGCATGCTGGTGTTTGCATGCCTTTGCGTGCAACGACGGTGCCAGCTGCCGAGGGCGTGGGGTGACCGGCGCAGCGAAGTAAAGGGGGAGGGCCGGATCGGTTCTATCCGAAGCGTTTGAGCGGTGACTCGGCCCGGAGGACATGAGCGGAGCCGGTCACCCCGCGCCCTCGGCAGCACTCGCCAGAGGCTAGGTTTTGATCGGCACAGTGGCCGCCTGCGCCGCACGCTGAGCCGCCGCCGCGCGCAGGGCCTTCAGCTTCTCCCGTGGATCCTCCTTCGCCTGCACCTCGTGCAGCTTCATCTCGGCGATGAAACGGCTTGGCACACCCTGGATCGTGTCGCGGCCTTTCTTGCGGCGGCGCAGGGTGCTGACCTGCAGCGTGGTGCGCGCGCGGGTGATGCCCACGTACATCAGCCGGCGCTCCTCGTGCAGGCGCTCTGCGGTCATGTCCTCGTCATCGGAGCGGAACGGCAGCAGGCCCTCGTTGACGCCGACCAGCGTCACATGCGACCACTCCAGGCCCTTCGCGGCGTGCAGTGTGCTCAGCGTCACCACGTTCTGTTCTTCGCCGCGCTCGGCCAGGCTGATGATCACCGAGATGGTCTGCGCCACATCGAGCACGCTCTGCTTCTCGGTTTCTACGGTCATGCCACCGTCGTTCTCGATCTCGCCGCCGCAGCGCTTGGCGATCCAGTCGACGAAGTCGAGCACATTGCCCCAGCGGGCGGCGGCGAGTTTCTCGCTGTCCTCGCCGTCCATCAGGTGCTGTTCGTAGCCGATGTCCTTCAACCAACCCATCAGCAGCGCCTTCGCATCGTCGGCACCGGTGGTGTGGCGCGCGCGGTATTCGAGGTCGTTCACATAGCGGCCGAACTCGTGCAGCGAGCCGATCGCGCGGGCTGGCACCGCGGTGCCCAGCGATTCGGCGAACAGCGCTTCGTACAGGCTCGTCTTCCAACGGCCGGCGAACTCGCCCAGGCTCGCCAGCGTCTGCGTGCCGATGCCGCGTTTCGGCGTGCTGACCGCGCGCAGAAACGCCGGGTCGTCGTCGTGGTTGACCAGCAGCCGCAGCCAGGCGCACAGGTCGCGGATCTCGGCGCGGTCGAAGAAGCTCTGGCCACCCGAGACCTTGTACGGCAGGTTGGCTTTGCGTAAAGCTTTCTCAAGAATTCTGGCCTGGTGGTTCGCGCGGTACAGGATCGCGAAGTCCTTGAAGTCGATGGCCCCGCTTTGATCGATGACACCGCCTGCGCCGCGCAGCGCCACGATGCGTGCCACCGCGCGTTCGGCCTCGTGCTCCTCGCCATCGCACTCGACCACGCGCACCGGCTCGCCGTCGCCCAGGTCGCTCCACAGCTTCTTCTCGAACAGCTTCGGGTTGTTGGCGATCACGCCATTGGCCGCGCGCAGGATGTGGCCGGTTGAACGGTAGTTCTGCTCGAGCGCGATCACCTTCAGGCTCGGGTACTCCTGGGGCAAGCGCTTCAGGTTCTCGATGGTCGCGCCGCGCCAGCCGTAGATGCTCTGGTCGTCATCACCCACCGCGGTGAACAGGCCGCGGCGGCGCTCGTCGGGGTGGTCGACCAGACTTTTCAGCAGCTCGTACTGCACGGCGTTGGTGTCCTGCACCTCGTCGACCAGCAAATAGCGCAGCGTGTCCTGCCACTTGGCACGCACCTCGTCGTCCTGCTGTAGCAGTTGGTGCGGCAGGCCGATCAGGTCGTCGAAGTCCACCGCCTGGTAGGCCGCGAGCTGTTCTTCGTAGCGCTTCATCACACGCACGGCGATGCGCTCGTCGTCGTTGGCCGCCACCGCCTCGGCCTGGTCACTGTTCAGCCCCTGGTTCTTCCAGCTGCTGATCGTCCATTGCCAGCGCCGCGCCAGCGCGTTGTCGGTGGACGCGCCCGCCTCCTTCAGCAGGCCGAGCACGTCGTCGCTGTCGAAGATGCTGAACTGCGGCTTCAAGCCGAGCCGCGCGCCGTCCTGGCGCAGGATGCGCACGCCCAGCGAATGGAAAGTGCTGACGACCAGGTGCTTGGCCGCGCGCGCACCGACCAGCTGCTTGGCCCGCTCGCGCATCTCCTGCGCCGCCTTGTTGGTGAAAGTGATCGCCGCGATCTGGCCCGGCGCATAGCCCGCATCGAGCAGCCGCGCGATCTTGTGCACGATGACGCGCGTCTTGCCCGAGCCGGCGCCGGCCAGCACCAGGCAGGGGCCGGCCAGGTAGTGCACCGCGTCGAGCTGCGCGGGGTTCAGGCTCGCGGGCGCAGAGGTCACGCGGCGCGGAGCGAACCGTCGAGATCAGCCATCACGGCGCGCCACACAGGCAATGGGTGACGGCGGCAAACGGCTTGCGCCCATCGACCAGCTCGACCAGCCAGCCCAGGTCCTTGCGGACCGGGCCGGTGATGCGTTCGGGCAGGCCCACGGGCACCAGCTGCATGTCGAAGTGTTCAGCCAGAACCCGGGCGGCAGCGCCACCGAAGGCTTCGATCAGCCGCTCGAAACGACCCGGCTCACGGTCGATGTAGACGATGCGGTAACCCGGCGCCTTGGCCGCCGCACCGGAGGCCGGTGCAGACGCCGACGCATCGGTGCCACCGCCCTCACCCAGCTTCGCCCTCGACGCGGCCGAGCGGATGGCGGCGTTCAGCCCGCCGAGGGTGTCGACCAGACCGCGCTCCTTGGCCTGCAGGCCGGTCCACACGCGGCCCTGCGCCACCGCATCGATCTGGTCGGGCGTGGTCTTGCGCGCTTGGGCGACCTTGCCGATGAAGTCGGCATAGATGTGGTTGACGCTGGTCTGCAGCATGCCGATGAAGCGCGGGTCGGGCTCGCGCCGCGGGTCGCCCGCCGCGCCCAGCCAGGTGGTGGTCACGCCTTCGGCATGCACGCCGAGCTTGTCGATCGCGCGCGACGCGTTCGGCAGCAAGGCGAAGACGCCGATCGAGCCGGTGACGGTGGCCGCGTCGGCCATCACCTCGTCGGAGGCGGTCGAGATCCAGTAGCCGCCCGAGGCCGCCACGCTGCCCATCGACACCACCACCGGCTTGCCGGCCGCGCGGGTCAGCTCCAGTTCGCGGCGCACGAGTTCGGAGCCGAACACACTGCCGCCGGGCGAATTGACGCGCAGCACCAGCGCCTTGATCGCGTCGTCCTCGCGCGCCTTGCGGATCAGCGCCGCGGTCGACAGGCCACCGACGGCGCCGGCGGGCGCCGCACCGTCGACGATCTCGCCTTCGGCCACGACGATGCCCACCGCAGGGGTGGTGACAAGTGCACTGGGTTCGCCGCGCTGCATGGGCGCAAGGCGCGACAGGTAAGTGCCGAACGACACCTGGCGGAAGCTCTTGGTCTCGTTGTCGCGCACGCCGCGCTCGATCATCAGCTCACGCAGCTCATCGCGCGTCTTCAGCGCATCGACCTGCTTGGCCTCGAGCGCCAACCGGGCCGAATCGCCATCGACCGCCGCCAGCCGCTCGGGCAGCGCTTCGATCAGTGCCTGCGTGCTGCCTGGCGGCAGCTGGCGCGCGGTTTCGATGCCCTCGGTGTAGGTGGACCACAGACCGTTGTAGAGCAGCGTGTCGGCTTCGGTGGCCGCAGGCGACGGGCCGTTGGCGATGAAGGGTTCGGCTGCACTCTTGAAGGTACCGACCTTGATCAGGCTGACGCCCACGCCCAGCTTGTCGAGCGCATCGAGGTAGTAATTGCGCAGGCGTCCGAAGCCATCCAGGTACACCGCGCCCAGCGGGTGCAGGAACACCTCGTTCGCGTGCGCGGCGAGGTAGTACTGCTTCTGGTCGTAGCCCGACCCCCAGGCGGTGACGGTCTTGCCGCTGGCCTTGAAGCGATCGAGCGCATCCGCCACATCGCGCAGCGCGGCCAATCCGGCGCCCTGGAATTCGTCGAGCACCAGCACCACGCGGCTGATGTTGGGGTCGGTCTCGGCAGCGGCCAGCACCGCCAGCACATCCCGCAACCGCGTGCTCTGCACCCCGTGGCCCTGCAGCTGTGCGAGTGCGTTGTCACGGACACCCCCCGACTGCTCTTCGACCAGCGGTCCCTGCAGGTCGAGCACCAGCGCGGTGTTGTCCTGCAGGACCGGGGCTTCGCGCTTGAACAGGGCCACCGCGATCAGCGCGATCAGCGCGAGAAACAGCAGGTTCAGCAGCGTGCGGCGGGTGGCATCGATGAACCACCACAGGGCACTGAGACCGCGTCGCAGCAGGGCGAAAGGGCGCATGGACATGGGAACTCCACTTGGGAACTTTGGCGTAGCGCCGCGCCAGACTGTAAGCGCGCCGGCTGGGGCACCGCAGGCGAAGGCGGATGCGTTCGGGCAGATCCCTCGACATAGGAAATTACTATGAACAAAGTTTCAGCAATTGAGTTTTCACGGCCCGCTGGCTTCGCTAAATTTCATTGACGGGTTGCAGAGATGCCCGACCCAGTCCAGCCAGATCCAAAGATCAAGGAGATCGCCATGTCAACCGAAGCCAAGTGTCCGTTCGCGGGCCGTTCGCAAACCCAGGCCACCGCCCGCAGCGGCCAGACCAACGCCGACTGGTGGCCCAACCAGCTGAACCTGAAGATCTTGCACCAGCACACCGCGGAGTCCGACCCGATGGGCGCGGATTTCAACTATGCACAGGAGTTCAAGACCCTCGACCTCGACGCCGTGGTGACGGACCTGCGTGCCTTGATGACGGATTCGCAGGACTGGTGGCCGGCCGACTGGGGACACTATGGCGGCCTCTTCGTTCGCATGACCTGGCACGCCGCGGGCACCTACCGCATCGCCGATGGGCGCGGCGGTGCCGGCACCGGCAACCAGCGCTTCGCCCCTTTGAACAGCTGGCCCGACAACGGCAACCTCGACAAGGCACGCCGGCTGCTGTGGCCGATCAAACAGAAGTACGGCCGCAAGCTGTCGTGGGCCGACCTGATCGTGCTGGCCGGCACGGTGGCGATGGACTCGATGGGCTTCAAGACCTTCGGCTTCGCCGGCGGCCGCCCCGACATCTGGGCGCCGGAAGACGACGTCAATTGGGGCCGCGAAAAGCAGTGGCTGGCCACCAGCGACCAACCCGACAGCCGCTACTCGGGCGACCGCGAACTGGCCAACCCGCTGGCTGCGGTGCAGATGGGCCTGATCTACGTCAACCCGCAAGGCCCGGACGGCCACCCCGATCCGGTGGCCTCGGGCCGCGATGTGCGTGAGACCTTCGCCCGCATGGCGATGGACGATGAAGAAACCGTCGCCCTGGTGGCCGGCGGCCACACCTTCGGCAAGGCGCACGGCGCCGGCCCGGAAAGCCACGTGGGTGCCGAGCCCGAAGGCGCTGCCATCGAACAACAGGGCTTCGGCTGGGCGAACAGCTTCGGCAGTGGCAAAGGCGCACACGCCATCACAAGTGGCATCGAAGGCGCCTGGAAACCCAACCCCACCACCTGGGACATGGGCTACTTCGACATGCTGTTCGGCTACGAATGGGAACTCACCAAGAGCCCGGCTGGCGCTCATCAGTGGACGCCGAAGAACTGCAAGCCCGAGCACCTGATTCCGGATGCCCACGACCCGTCGAAGAAGAGCCCGCCGATGATGACCACGGCCGACCTGTCGCTGCGCTTCGACCCGGCCTACGAGAAGATCTCGCGCCGCTTCCACCAGAACCCGCAGGCCTTCGCCGATGCCTTCGCCCGCGCCTGGTTCAAGCTGACCCACCGCGACATGGGCCCGCGCGCCCGCTACCTCGGCAAGCTGGTTCCGAAGGAGGTGCTGATCTGGCAGGACCCGGTGCCCGAGGTCGACCACCCGCTGATCAACGACGCCGACGTCGCCACGCTCAAGTCGAAGCTGCTCGCGTCGGGGCTGAGCATCTCGCAGCTGGTGACCACCGCCTGGGCATCGGCCTCGACCTTCCGCGGCAGCGACAAGCGGGGCGGGGCCAATGGCGCACGCATCCGCCTGGCCCCGCAGAAGGACTGGGCGGTCAATCAGCCCGCCGAGCTGGCAACCGTGCTCGCCAAGCTGGAAGCGGTCCAGAAGGAGTTCAATGCGGCGCCATCGGGCGGCAAGAAGGTCTCGCTGGCCGATGTGATCGTGCTGGGGGGTGCCGCCGCCATCGAAGCAGCCGCCAAGAAGGCCGGCGTGGCGGTGACGGTGCCGTTCAGCCCGGGCCGCACCGACGCGACGCAGGCGCAGACCGATGCGCATTCGTTTGCCCCGCTGGAACCGCAGGCCGACGGCTTCCGCAACTACCTGCGCCCGGGGCTCGAGGGATCGGCGGCTGAGTTGCTGATCGACAAGGCCCAGCTGCTGACGCTGAGCGCGCCGGAGATGACGGTGCTGATCGGTGGGCTGCGCGCCTTGAACGCCAACGTCGGAAAGGCCCCTCATGGCGTCTTCACCCAGCGCCCCGAGACGCTGACCAACGACTTCTTCGTCAACCTGCTCGACATGCGCACGGCGTGGCAGAAGTCTGCGGCCGACCCGGCCGTGCTGGAAGGCCGCGACCGGGCCACGGGCCAGATCAAGTGGACGGGCACGGTGGTCGATCTGGTCTTCGGCTCGAACTCGCAGCTGCGCGCACTGGCCGAGGTCTATGCCACGAACGATGCTCACGGCAAGTTCGTCAACGACTTCGTCGCCGCCTGGGCCAAGGTGATGAACCTCGATCGTTACGACCTCGCCTGAGGTCGACAACGGCCAGCGCCAGAAGGGCGGCAGCGATGCCGCCCTTTTTCGTGGGCGCTCGGACCGCGCCGGCGGGCCCGAGCAGAATCACGCTTTCCTCCATCGACAGCGCGAGACCCGATCCATGAAACAGTACGTATGCCTGGTGTGCGGCTTCATCTACGACGAGGCCCTCGGCATGCCGGAAGACGGGATTCCCGCCGGCACCTTGTGGGCCGATGTGCCCGCGAACTGGGAGTGCCCGGACTGCGGCGTGTCGAAGGCCGATTTCGAGATGGTCGCGATCTGACGGCTGAGCGCCGCGACGCCGCGGTTCGCGCGCCGATCGGCGTGCATCGGGTTCAGATCGCCAGCGGATCGACGTCGATCGCCCAGCGCAGGATGCGCTGATCCGCAGCGCGCTCGCGCCGCCGGTCATGCAGTGCGGGCAGCCAATCGGCCAGGAAGCGCTGCAGAACCTGCCGGGACGGGGATTCGATCAGCATCTGCATCCGCTCGACATTGGCCACCCGTGCGATCGGCGTCGGCACCGGCGGGTACAGCGTCACGCCGGCCGCCTCCGCCATGGCGTCGGCGACGTCGGACGCGGCTTGCAGGAAACCGCGTGCCGCTTCAGATGTACGGGCCTCGGCGCGCAGCAGTGCCAGGTGCGAATGCGGCGGCAACCCCGCCATGCGGCGCTCATCGAGCTGCGAGGCGGCGAATGCGTGGAAATCGTGGCGGCACAGCGCGGCATACAACGGGTGCTGCGGATGCCAGGTCTGTACCCACATCTCGCTGGCCGATGCCTGAGCGGCATCGCGCCCAGCGCGGCCAGCCGCCTGCATCAGCAGCGCAAACAAGCGCTCGGGCGCGCGGAAGTCGCTGCTGAACAGCGAAGTGTCGGGGTTGATGGCGGCGACCAGCGTGATGCGGCGAAAGTCGTGCCCCTTGGTGATCATCTGGGTGCCGACCAGCACATCGACCTCGCCCGCGTGAACCGCGCCAAGTTGTGCTTCGAGCGCGCCTTTGCCACGCGTGCTGTCGGCATCGATGCGGGCAATGCGCGCCGGACGCCCGTCGGGGTGGGTCAGCAGTTCAGCGAGTTGTTCTTCCAGCCGCTCGGTGCCGCGGCCGATCGGCTGAATGTCGAGGTTGCCGCAATCCGGGCAGGCGTGCGGCACGCGCTCGGTGAGACCGCAGTGGTGGCAGCGCAGCGTGCGGTCGAGCTTGTGGAACACCCGCCAGGCGCTGCAATGCGGACAGCCGCTCTTCCAGCCGCAGTCGCCACAGTGCAGTACCGGCGCGTAGCCGCGGCGGTTCAGGAACACCAGGCTCTGCTCGCCGCGTGCGATGCGCTGCTGCAGCGCGGCCACCAATGGGGGTGAAAGCGCAGCCCCGCCCTTGACCTTCGGCTGCGCGGTCATGTCGACCAGCCGCACCACCGGCAGCGCGCCACCACCGATGCGCGCGGGCAGCGAGAGCCGCAGATAGCGGCCTTCGTCGGCGCGCTGCCAGCTTTCCAGCGACGGCGTGGCCGAGCCGAGCAGCACCATGGCCCCTTCGAGCTTGCCGCGGTAGACCGCCAGGTCGCGTGCCGAGTAGCGGGCGCCCTCCTGCTGCTTGTACGACGGGTCATGCTCCTCGTCGACGACGATCAGCCCGAGCCGCGGCAGCGACGCGAACACCGCCAGCCGGGTGCCCAGCACCAGGTCGGCCAGCCCGAGGTGCGCGGCCAGCCAACTGCGCAGCCGCTGCGCCGGCGTCAGCCCGCTGTGCATGGCCACGATGTGCCGCCCGGCAAAGCGTTCGGCAAAGCGGGCTTCGAGCTGCGGCGTCAGGTTGATCTCGGGCACCAGCACCAGCGCCTGCCGGCCCTGCGCCAGCGCCTCGGCCGCCGCACGCAGGTAGATCTCGGTCTTGCCGCTGCCGGTGACGCCGTGCAGCAGCACGGTCGGCGCCACGGCCGAGCCTTGTGCCGAACGAAGATCGTCCAGCACCCGCGTTTGCGCGGCGTCGAGTTCGGGCTGGGCCGCAGCCGATTGCGTGGCGGTCTGCGACACCGCCAGCGCCTTGTGCAGCCGTGCGATGCGCTGGCGTATCTGCGCATCGTCGAGCTTGCGCAGCTCGGGGGGCAGCACCGAGAGCGCGACTTCGCCGATGCCGCGCTGGTAGTAGGCCGCCGTGAAGTCGACCAACCGGCGCCAGGCGGCGCCGAGCGGCGGCAGCGAGGACAGCGCGTGCTGCAGTGTTCGCAGGCCCAGGTCCGGATCCCCTGCCCGCCCATCGGTCGAGGACTCGCCTGCCCACACCACACCGGTGACTTCGCGGGCGCCGAACGGCACGCGCACCAGCGTGCCTGGCGCCAGGGCTGACTCGCTGAGGTAGGTCAACGGCGCACGCAGCGAGGTATGCGCCGGCGCATCCACCGCCACCTGCAGCGAGAGACTTTCAGACATCGCTGTCAACCTCTGAGTTAGGCGGGAAAGCTCGATCTTTTCTCAGACATGACCAGTAAGTTACTGATTTAGTTGGTCTTTTCGATCTATCCACCCAATGTGTGGATAACTTTGTGGGTAAGCTACGCAAAGCGACGCTAAATCCTTGATTCATGGGGCTTGGCCTTGGATTGCCCACTTTGAGGGCAGGGTTCCGAGGCTAATGAAATCAACAACTTAGCGACGAATAAATAAATACTGCTGCTGCATTGCAGCAGCAGTACCGAGGCCTGCGTCAAACAGGAAAAATGGGGATAAGTCAATGCCTGAGCACTCACTCACCGGAAAATTCAAGCGCTGAAACGCTCAGCGCCTGCCTCGATCTGGTGCGTCGGCTCAGCCGGGCTGCCGCAGGCGGCGTGACACCTCATGCACCGCATCGACCAGCGCGGTCACGCTCTCCGGCGGCGTGTGCTGGCTGATGCCATGGCCGAGGTTGAAGATGTGGCTGTCCACCGTGCCGTTGCTGCCCACGGGGCCCGGCGCGCCGAAGCTCTCCAGCGTCTTGGTCACTTCAGCGCGAATCTGGTCCGGGTTCGCAAACAGCACGTTCGGGTCGAGATTGCCTTGCAGCGCGACCCGGCTGCCCACCCGCGCGCGCGCGGACTTCAGGTTGACCGTCCAGTCCAGGCCCAGCACATCGGGCTCCAGCGCAGCCATCTCTTCCAGCCACAGGCCTCCACCCTTGGTGAACACGATGTGGGGGATGCGTTGGCCGTCGTGCTCTCGCTTGAGCTGCCTGAGCACCCGCTGGGTGTAGGCCAGGCTGAATTCCTGGAACGCGCCGTCGGCCAGCACGCCGCCCCAGCTGTCGAACACCATCACCGCTTGCGCACCGGCCTCGATCTGGGTGTTCAGGTACAGCGCCACCGCATCGGCGTTCACCGCCAGGATGCGGTGCATCAGGTCGGGGCGGCTGTACATCATCGTCTTGACCAGCCGGTAGTCGTCCGAGCCGGCCCCCTCGACCATGTAGCAGGCCAGCGTCCACGGGCTGCCCGAGAAGCCGATCAGCGGCACGCGGCCATTCAGCGCCTTGCGGATCGAGGTGACCGCATCGAACACGTAGCGCAGCTTGTCCATGTCGGGCACGGCGAGCTGGGCCACCGCCGCCTCGTCACGTACTGCGCGCTCGAACTTCGGGCCTTCACCCATCGCGAAGCTCAGGCCCAGGCCCATCGCATCGGGCACGGTGAGGATGTCGCTGAACAGGATCGCCGCATCCAGGGCATAGCGCTCCAAGGGCTGCAGCGTGACCTCGGTGGCGTAGTCGGTGTTGGTCGCCAGACCCATGAAGCTGCCCGCCTGCGCGCGCGTGGCGCGGTACTCCGGCAGGTAACGGCCGGCCTGGCGCATCAGCCAGACGGGCGTGTGGTCGGTGGGTTGGCGCAGACAGGCGCGCAGGAAGCTGTCGTTTTGGAGGGGTGCGTACATCCTGGAATTATCACGCCCATAATTTCCGATCCCCGGCGTTTGTGCCCCGGGAAAACGCCGGACCCACAGGAGCTGACCATGCGCGCTGACACCATCCTCCAGACCATCGGCAACACGCCGCACATCCGCATCCAGCGCTTGTTCGGTGCGGGCGCTCAGGTGTTCATCAAGAGCGAGCGCAGCAACCCGGGGGGCTCGATCAAGGACCGCATCGCGCTGGCGATGGTCGAAGCCGCCGAAGCGTCGGGAGCACTGGTGCCGGGCTCGACCATCATCGAGCCCACCTCCGGCAACACCGGTGTCGGGCTCGCGATGGTGGCCGCCGTGAAGGGCTACAAGCTGGTGCTGGTGATGCCCGAGAGCATGAGCATCGAACGGCGCCGCCTGATGCTGGCCTACGGCGCCACCTTCGAGCTGACCCCGCGCGAGAAGGGCATGAGTGGCGCGATCGCCCGCGCGACCGAGTTGCTGGAAGCAACGCCGAAGGCCTGGATGCCGCAGCAGTTCGAGAACCCGGCCAACATCGAGGTGCATGCCCGCACCACCGCCGCCGAGATCGCGCGTGACTTCCCCGACGGCATCGACGCGCTGATCACCGGCGTCGGCACCGGCGGCCACATCACCGGCTGCGCGCAGGTGCTCAAAGCGAAGTGGCCGAAGCTGAAGGTGTACGCGGTCGAGCCGGCGGCCAGCCCGGTGATCAGCGGCGGCAAGCCGGGGCCTCACCCCATCCAGGGCATCGGCGCCGGCTTCATCCCGAAGAACCTGCACACCGGTCTGCTCGACGGTGTGATCCAGGTCGATGCCGAAGCCGCCCGCGAGATGGCGCGGCGTTCGGCGCGCGAAGAAGGCATGCTGGTGGGCGTGTCGTCAGGGGCCACGTTGGCGGCGATTGCCCAGAAGCTGCCGGAGCTGGCCCCCGGCGCCACCGTGCTCGGATTCAACTACGACACCGGCGAGCGCTACCTGTCGATCGAAGGCTTCCTGCCGACCGAATAAGGCTCCCGCGCACGTCGCTACAGGCGTGGTGGGTCTGGCCGATAACCGGCTACAGATCCACCTTGCCGAAAGTGCGTGCCATGTCTTCAGACAAATTCCGCCTCGTCACCCGCAGCGATTTCGACGGCCTCGTGTGCGCCGTGTTGTTGAACAGCCTGAAGCTGATCGACGACATCAAGTTCGTTCATCCGAAGGACATGCAAGACGGCAAGATCGAGATCGGGCCGCGCGACATCACGACCAACCTGCCCTACGTGGCGGGCGCGCACCTGGCGTTCGACCATCACCTGTCGGAAACGCTGCGCAACAGCGGCGAGCGCGCCAACCACATCATCGATGCGAAAGCACCATCGGCCGCGCGTGTGGTGTACGACCACTACGGCGGCGCCAAGGCATTTCCGAACATTTCGCCCGACATGATGGCCGCGGTCGATCAGGCCGACTCGGCCCAGTACTCACGCGAAGACATCCTGAACCCGAAGGACTGGGTTCTGCTGAACTACCTGATGGATGCGCGCACCGGCCTGGGCCGCTTCCGCGAGTTCCGCATCAGCAACTACGCGTTGATGATGGATCTGATCAGCTACTGCAGCGACCACGGCATCCAGGACATCCTCGGGCTGCCGGATGTGAAGGAGCGTGTCGAGATCTACTTCGACCATGCCGAACGCGCCCGTGAGCAGATCCTGCGTTGCAGCACGGTGCACGGCAAGCTGGTGGTGCTGGACCTGCGCCATGAAGAGACCATCTGGGCGACCAACCGCTTCATGATCTACGCGCTGTTCCCGCAGACCAGCATCTCGATCCACGTGTTGTGGGGCGTGCAGAAGCAGAACACGGTGTTCGCCACCGGCAAGTCCATCCTCGACCGCAGCAGCCGCACCAATGTCGGTGAGCTGATGCTGGCCTATGGCGGCGGCGGCCACCAGGCGGCCGGCACCTGTCAGGTCGACAACGACCGTGCCGCTGCGGTACTCAACGAGCTGATCGTTCGCATCAACGCCGACGGTTGAGACTGCCGCGGCGTCGTCCGACAGCCGGACGGTGACTGTCGGCGATGCGCCGGCCATACAGCGGCGGTAGCATGGGCAGATCCCTTTCCAAGGAGTTCCCATGCTGCGCAGACTTTGGCTGGCCGCCCTCGCCCTGGCCGCAACGCTCGCCTTGAGCGGCTGCGGCTACAACCAATTTCAGAAGCTCGACGAAGAGGTCAAGGCCAGTTGGGCCGAGGTGCTGAACCAGTACCAGCGCCGCGCCGACCTGATCCCGAACATCGTGGCGACCGTCAAGGGCGAGGCCACTTTCGAGCAAGACACACTGACCAAGGTGATCGAAGCGCGCTCGAAGGCGACCAGCATCCAGGCCACCCCGGAACTGATCAACGACCCGGCGGCCTTCCAGAAATTCCAGGCCGCGCAGGGAGAACTGACCGGTGCCTTGAGCCGCTTGATGGTGGTCGCCGAGCAGTACCCGAGCCTGAAGGCCAACCAGGCCTTTCAGGATCTGCGGGTACAGCTCGAAGGCACCGAGAACCGGGTGACGGTGGCGCGCAACCGCTACATCAAGACGGTGGCCGACTACAACGTGCTGGCACGCAGCTTCCCGAACAACCTGACGGCGATGGTTTTCGGCTACCAGGTCAAGCCGACTTTCACGGTGCAGAACGAAGCCGAGATCTCGAAGCCGCCCACTGTGAATTTCGACAAGCCTGCGGCCAAGTAAGTGAGGGCCGCGAGCGCCGGTATCCGCGCCGCGCCCCGGCTGGCCCGGGCGCTGTGGTGGATGCTCGCGCTGTGGTGGCTGGGCGCCACGGCCCATGCACAAGACGTGCTGCCGGTGCCGCCGCTCACCGCGCCGGTCATCGACCAGACGGCCACCCTCGATGAAGCACAGCGCACGGCGCTGATTGCCAAGTTGTCGGCGATCGAGCAGCAGACCGGCAGCCAGATCGTCGTGCTGCTGGTGCCGAGCACACTGCCCGAAGACATCGCTGCCTACAGCCAGCGCGTCGGCGACAGCTGGAAGATCGGGCGGCGTGAAGTCGGTGACGGGCTGCTGATCGTCGTCGCGAAAAACGATCGCCGCGTGCGCATCGAGGTGGCCAAGGCGCTGGAAGGCGCGGTGCCTGACCTGGCGGCCAAGCGGATCATCGATGCGCAGATCACACCGGCCTTTCGTGCGGGTGACTACGCGGGCGGTTTGAGCGCCGCCGTCGATCAGCTCGCGGCGCGCATCCGCGGCGAGGCCCTGCCCGCGCCGAATCGGCCGGATGCGCAGCAGCGCACCCAGGGCAACGGACCGTCGCTGGAATCGCTGGCCATCTTCCTGTTCGTCGTCGTACCGATCGCCGGGGCGCTGTTGACCCGGATGATGGGCCGCAAGCTGGGCTCGCTGGCCACGGGTGGTGTCGCCGGTGGCATAGGCTGGTGGTTGACCGCGAGCGCGCTGCTGGCGGGTGTTGCAGGGCTGATTGCGGTGGTGCTGGTCGGCGTGTTCGGTGTGGGTTCCGCCCGACGTGGCGGCGGCTCGGGTGGCGTACCGCCCATCATCTGGGGTGGCGGCGGTGGCGGTTGGGGTGGAGGCGGCGGGGGTGGATTCAGCTCCGGCGGCGGTGGAGACTTTGGTGGCGGTGGCGCCTCCGGTGGCTGGTGACCATGAACACACTGACTCGCATCCTGAAGCACCGCTGGCTGGATGAAACCGACGCCCAGCGCGCCCTCGGCACCGACACGCTGCATCGCATCGAGGAACGCGTCGCGGCCAGCGAACGCATCCACACCGGTGAATTGCGGGTGTGCGTGGAGGCCGGCCTGCCGCTGAGTTACCTGTGGCGCGGTGCCAGTGCGCGCGAGCGTGCCATCGCCATGTTCGGCAAGCTGCGCGTGTGGGACACCGAGCACAACAACGGCGTGCTGATCTACCTGCTGCTGGCCGAGCGGCGCATCGAGATCGTGGCCGATCGTGGCATCACGCAGCGGGTGCCGGAGCGCACCTGGCAGGACATCTCCGATGCCATGGGCGCTGCATTCAAGGCCAGCGACTACGCGCGCGGCCTGCTTGACGCGGTCGACCGGGTCGGTGCGCTGCTCTCGGAGCATTTCCCGGCCGATCCATCTCAGGTGAACCCGAACGAATTGCCCGATCGCCCCTACGTGCGCTGACATCCTGGCCTCTGCCGCGCGGGCATGAAAAAACCCGCCACGAGGGCGGGTTGCACTCAGGACAGCGTTGCCGCCGTCACTTCTTGCGAAACTTGCGCAGCGCGGCGATCTGGGCGGCCATCGCGGCGAACTCGCCCTGGGCCTTGGCGAAGTCGATGTCGCTCTTGGCGTTCTTCATCGCTTCTTCGGCGCGTTGCTTCGCGTCGGTGGCCTTGGCTTCGTCCAGGTCCTTGCCACGGATGGCGGTGTCGGCCAGCACGGTCACCGTGCCGGGCTGCACCTCCAGGATGCCGCCGGCGACGAACACGAATTCTTCAGCGTCGTTGTCGGCGCGGACGATGCGCACCGCACCCGGCTTGATGCGGGTGATCAACGGGGTGTGGCGGGGATAGATGCCCAGCTCGCCGGCTTCACCCGGCAAGGCCACGAACTTGGCCTCGCCGGAGAAGATGGACTCCTCGGCGGATACGACGTCTACGTGGAGGGTGGCCATACTGATCTTTCCTTAGCGTGGAAGACGGTTCAAGAACCAAGCAGACGGGTGTCGGACTAGGCGTCACCCTCAGCCGTACACGCGTACGGCGAGGATGACAACGACGCCCGGTGCTCGTGTGCGCCGGTTATTGAATCTTCTTCGCCTTCTCGAAGGCCTCGTCGATCGTGCCGACCATGTAGAAGGCCTGTTCCGGCAGGCTGTCGCACTCGCCGGAGACGATCATCTTGAAGCCGCGGATGGTTTCCTTCAACGGCACGTACTTGCCCGGGGAACCGGTGAACACCTCGGCCACGTGGAACGGCTGGCTCAGGAAGCGCTGGATCTTGCGGGCGCGGGCCACGGCCAGCTTGTCTTCCGGGCTCAATTCGTCCATGCCCAGAATGGCGATGATGTCGCGCAGTTCCTTGTAGCGCTGCAGCGTACCCTGCACCGCGCGGGCGGTGTTGTAGTGCTCGTCACCGACGACGTTCGGGTCGAGCTGGCGCGAGGTCGAGTCGAGCGGATCGACTGCGGGGTAGATACCGAGCGAGGCGATGTCACGCGACAGCACCACGGTGGAGTCCAGGTGGGCGAAGGTGGTGGCGGGCGACGGGTCGGTCAAGTCGTCCGCTGGCACGTAAACGGCCTGGATCGAGGTGATCGAGCCGACCTTGGTCGACGTGATGCGCTCTTGCAGGCGGCCCATTTCCTCGGCCAGCGTCGGCTGGTAGCCCACGGCGGAAGGCATCCGGCCCAGCAGCGCCGACACTTCGGTACCGGCCAGGGTGTAGCGGTAGATGTTGTCGACGAAGAACAGCACGTCCTTGCCTTCGTCGCGGAACGACTCGGCGATGGTCAGGCCGGTCAGTGCCACGCGCAGACGGTTGCCCGGCGGCTCGTTCATCTGGCCGTAGACCATGGCCACTTTCGACTCCGGCAGGTTCTCCAGGTTCACGACGCCCGAATCGGCCATCTCGTGATAGAAGTCGTTGCCTTCGCGGGTGCGCTCGCCGACGCCGGCGAACACCGACAGGCCGCTGTGCGCCTTCGCGATGTTGTTGATCAGCTCCATCATGTTCACGGTCTTGCCGACACCGGCACCGCCGAACAGACCCACCTTGCCGCCCTTGGCGAACGGGCACACCAGGTCGATCACCTTGATGCCGGTTTCGAGCAGATCCTGCGACGGGCTCAGCTCGTCATAGGCCGGCGGCTTGCGGTGGATCGAGGCCGTCAGCTCCTGCCCCACCGGGCCACGCTCGTCGATCGGCGAGCCGAGCACGTCCATGATGCGGCCCAGCGTCGCACGACCCACCGGCACGGTGATCGGGGCTTGCGTGTTCGTCACCATCAGACCACGGCGCAGGCCGTCGGACGAGCCCAGCGCAATGGTGCGCACCACGCCGTCGCCCAGTTGCTGCTGGACTTCAAGGGTCAGGCCCAGGCTGTCGAGCTTGAGCGCGTCATAGATCTTCGGCATGGCGTTGCGCGGGAATTCCACGTCGACCACCGCGCCGATGCACTGGACGATCTTGCCTTCTGTAGCCACTGCGGACATGTTCGTATCCTTAGAAAAAACGAATTCTGGGGTTCTGTATTCGTGGGGCGCGCCGATCAGACGGCAGCGGCACCAGCGACGATTTCGGACAGCTCTTTGGTGATCGCAGCCTGCCGCGTCTTGTTGTAGACCAGCTTCAGCTCAGCAATCACCGAGCCGGCGTTGTCGGTGGCGGACTTCATGGCCACCATCCGCGCCGATTGCTCCGACGCCATGTTCTCGGCCACGGCCTGGTACACCAGCGCTTCGGTGTAACGCAGCAGCAGCTCATCGATCACGGTTTCGGCATCGGGCTCGTACAGGTAGTCCCAGCCGTACTTGCCAGCGCCGTCCGGGGCCGGCGCGTCCAGGCTCTGCGCCGACAGCGGCAGCAGTTGCTGCACCAGCGGCTCCTGCTTCATCGTGTTGATGAAGCCGGTGTAGCAGAGATAGACCGCGCTCAGCTTGCCTTCCGCGTATGCATCGAACAGCACCTTGACGGGGCCGATCAGCTTTTCCAGATGGGGTTTGTCGCCCAGCTGCGTCGCATGCGAGATGACCTTGGCGCCAATGCGGTTCAGGAAACCGAGGCCCTTGTTGCCAATGGCAACCGCTTCGGCCTTCTGGCCCTGCGCCTCGAGCTCCTTGAGCTTCGAGGTCACGGCACGCAACACGTTGGTGTTCATGCCGCCGCACAGCCCTTTGTCGGTCGTCACCACGATGAAGCCCACGGCCTGCGCGCCCGTGTTCTGGATCATGAACGCGTGCTTGTACTCGGGCGTGGCTTTGGCGAGGTTGGCTGCGAGACTGCGGATCTTTTCGGCATAAGGCCGAGCAGCACGCATGCGGTCCTGCGCCTTGCGCATCTTCGAAGCAGCGACCATTTCCATGGCCTTGGTGATCTTCTTGGTGTTCTCAACACTCTTGATCTTGCCGCGTATTTCCTTGCCAGCTGCCATGACAAAACTCCTGGTTAAGTCGTGGACGGATCAGGCAAAAGACTTCTTGAATGCCGCAACGGCAGACGACAGCTCGGCTTCCGAGTCCTTGTCGAGCGCCTTGGCGTCCTCGATCTTCTTGAGCAGGCCGGCGTGGCTGGTCTTCAGGAACTGATGCAGGCCCGATTCGAAGGCCAGAACCTTCTTCACGTCCACATCGTCCATGTAGCCCTTGTTGACCGCGAACAGCGATGCGCCCATCAGCGAGATCGACAGCGGCGAGTACTGAGCCTGCTTCAGCAGTTCAGTGACGCGGGCGCCGCGGTCGAGCTGCTTGCGGGTGGCTTCGTCCAGGTCGGAGGCGAACTGCGCAAACGCAGCCAGCTCGCGGTACTGCGCCAAGTCGGTACGGATACCGCCCGACAGGCTCTTGACGAGCTTGGTCTGGGCCGCACCGCCCACCCGCGACACCGAGATACCGGCGTTGATGGCAGGGCGGATACCGGCGTTGAACAGGCTGGTTTCCAGAAAGATCTGACCGTCGGTGATCGAGATCACATTGGTCGGCACGAACGCGGACACGTCGCCGGCCTGCGTTTCGATGATCGGCAGTGCGGTCAGCGAGCCCGTCTTGCCCTTGACTTCACCTTTGGTGAAGGCTTCGACGTAGTCGGCGTTCACGCGCGCAGCGCGCTCGAGCAGGCGGCTGTGGAGATAGAACACGTCGCCGGGGTAGGCTTCGCGGCCCGGCGGGCGGCGCAGCAGCAACGAGACCTGGCGGTAGGCCACGGCCTGCTTGGACAGGTCGTCGTACACGATCAGGGCATCTTGCCCGCGGTCGCGGAAGTACTCGCCCATGGTGCAGCCCGAATAGGCCGACACGTACTGCATCGCTGCCGATTCAGCGGCCGAGGCGGCGACCACGATGGTGTAGTCCATCGCACCATTGGCTTCCAGCGCGCGCACGATGTTCTTGATCGACGACGCCTTCTGGCCGATGGCGACGTAGACGCAGGTCATGTTCTGACCTTTCTGGTTGATGATCGCGTCGATCGCCACCGCGGTCTTGCCGGTCTGACGGTCGCCGATGATCAGCTCGCGCTGGCCACGGCCGACGGGCACCATCGAGTCGATCGACTTCAAGCCGGTCTGCACCGGCTGGTCGACGGACTTGCGGGCGATCACGCCCGGGGCGACCTTCTCGATCACGTCGGTCATCTTGGCATTGATCGGGCCCTTGCCGTCGATCGGCTGGCCAAGCGCATTGACGACGCGGCCGATCAGCTCGGGGCCGACCGGAACCTCCAGGATGCGGCCCGTGCACTTGACGATGTCGCCTTCCGAGATGTGTTCGTACTCGCCCAGAATCACCGCGCCCACCGAGTCACGCTCGAGGTTCAGCGCGAGGCCGTAGGTCGGCTGGCCGCTTTTGGTGGCTGGGAACTCCAGCATTTCGCCGGCCATCGCATCGGACAGGCCGTGCACACGACAGATACCGTCGGTGACCGACACGACCGTGCCTTGGTTCTTGATGTCAGCAACTGCACCAAGGCCTTCGATGCGGCTCTTGATCAGCTCGGAGATTTCTGCGGGATTCAAGTTCATGTGTTGCTCCTGAAGATCAGGCCGTCAGGGCCATCTTCATGTGTTCGAGACGGGCCTTGACCGAGGTATCCAGCACCTCGTCGCCGACGGCGACGCGGATGCCGCCGATCAGCTCGGGCACGATTTCCACGGAAGGGTTGAGCTTGCGGCCGAAGCGCTTCTCAAGCGCCACCACCACGTCGGCCAACTGGCCGCCGTCGATGGGGAAGGCACTCTGGATGAGGGCATCGGACACGCCGGTGCTGCTGTTGAGCAGCGCCAGGAACTGCGCCGCGATCTCGGGCAGCGCGGCCAGGCGTCCGTTGTCGATGACGGTGCGCAGCAAGTTGCCGATCTTCGGATCAAGACTCACATCTTGCCGCAGCGCGACACCGACGATGACGTCGAACACCTGTGCTGCCGACACTTTGGGGTTGTCAGCAAGCTGCCGCAGCTCGGGGTCGGCGGCCAGTTGCGCCAGCGCTGTAACCTGCGGCCTGAGCCCTATGGCGTGAGCGCCAGCAGCGCTGAACAGCGCTTCGGCGTAGGGGCGGGCGATGGTCGCCAGCTCGGCCATGTCAGAGCTCCGCCTTCAGACGCGACAGCAATTCGGCATGAACGCCGGCGTTGACTTCGCGACGCAGGATCTGCTCTGCGCCCTTGACGGCCAGACCAGCCACCTGCTCGCGCAGCGCTTCGCGCGCCTTGACCGCTTCCTGCTCGGCCTCGGACTTCGCGCTGGCAATGATCTTGGCGCCTTCGTCGATGGCCTTGCCTTTGGCTTCCTCGACGATCTGCTGCGCCAGGCGCTCGGCGTCAGCCAGACGTTTGGCGGCATCGTCACGGGCTGCGGACAGCTGGGCTTCGACGCGCTTGTTCGCGGCGGCGAGCTCGCTCTTGGCCTTGTCGGCTGCCGACAGGCCGTCGGCGATCTTCTTCGCACGTTCGTCCAGGGCCGCCGTGATGGGCGGCCAGACGAACTTCATCGTGAACCCGACCAGGATCGCGAAGACGATCATCTGGATGATCAGGGTGGCATTGATGCTCACGGCAGGGACCTCGTTATGGGGTGATCAGGGCAGCCGCGTGAACGCCGCCGCCCGCCGGACCGACGCGAAGGCTTACTTCGGCAGATTGGCGATCTGGGCCAGGAACGGGTTGGCCGTGGCAAACCACAGCGCGATACCGGTACCGATGATGAAGGCCGCATCGATCAGGCCAGCCAGCAGGAACATCTTGGTCTGCAGTTCGCCCATCAGCTCGGGTTGGCGCGCAGCCGACTCGAGGTACTTGCTGCCCATGATGCCGATGCCGATACAAGCACCGACAGCGCCCAGACCGATGATCAGGCCGGCGGCCAGGGCGACAAAGCTGATGACTTCCATTTTTTGCTCCAGGAGAGAAAGGTGAGGGAAAAGGGTGAGGGAAAAACGTCAGACAAGCGCCGTGATCAATGCGCGTCGTGGGCCTGACCCACGTACACCAGCGTCAACATCATGAAGACGAAGGCCTGCAGCGTGATGATCAGGATGTGGAAGATGGCCCAGACGGTGCCGGCGATGATGTGCCCGATGGCCAGCCCGATGCCGGTGGCCGACAGCGTCCAGGCGCCACCCATCAGCGCGATGAGCATGAAGATCAGTTCGCCTGCGTACATGTTGCCGAACAGCCGCATGCCGTGAGAGACGGTCTTGGCGACGAACTCGATGACCTGCATCAGGAAGTTCACCGGATACAGCACCGGGTGACTGCCGAAGGGCGCAGTGAACAGCTCGTGGACCCAGCCGCCGATACCTTTGATCTTGACGTTGTAGCAGAGGCAGACCAGCAGAACGCTGAGGCTCAGGCCCATCGTCACCGAGAGATCAGCGGTGGGCACCACGCGCTGGTAGCCGGCGATGCCGCCGTGCTCGACGATGTATGGAAGGAGGTCGACGGGCAGCAGGTCCATCGCGTTCATCAGGAAAATCCAGACGAACACCGTCAACGCCAGCGGGGCCACGAGCTTGCGGCTGGTGGCGTTGTGCACGATGCCCTTGGCCTGGCTGTCGACCATCTCGATCAGGATCTCCACGGCGGCCTGGAAGCGCCCAGGCACGCCCGAGGTCGCCTTGGCCGCTGCGCGCCACAGGAAGAAGCAGCCGACCACGCCCAGCAACACCGCCCAGAAGATCGAATCGATGTTGAAGACGGTGAAGTCCACCACCGCCTTCTGCTTGTGGTTCTGCAGGTGATGCAGGTGGTGGACGATGTACTCGCCTGCAGTGGGCGCGTGACCTTCGGCTGCCATGTTCTGTGTTGTCCCGTGTACGTCTTGCTTAGCGACTAGATCTGCGACCGCGCCACAACAGCGCCAGCCAATACACCTTCATGCACAGCACCAGGCTCACCAGCAAGGCTGGCCAGCTCAGCGGCTGCACGAATTTCGGCGCCAGCACGAGCATGGCCACCGAAACCGCAATCTTGACTGCCTCCCATAACATGAAGCTGACGGCGCTGGCGCCGGGCGACACGCTGGAGAGCTTGCTGGTCATGCCGCGCGCCATCAAAGCACCCGGAAGCACCACGATGAGCGCGCCATACAGCGTCGATCCGACAAGCTCTGGCCGACCGAACACCAGCCACACCACAGCAGCCAGCAGACACCCCACGACCACCTGCGCCGCAATCACGCGCCACGGTGAAACCTGGGGGCTGCGCGCACGCAAGGCCTGGGCCTCCGCGCGAGTCAGTGGTGTGATGGGCGGGTCTTCTGCCTCATCATCGAATCCTCCGCTTGCCACCCGATGGGCGATTGAATCAGTCATCGGGCGGGTTGCGTCGGCTTTCAGCTCAGCCTCTGATTATACGTGCAAACCCGCAGTCTTCTCAACCCCAAGTTTTGGGGCGCCGCACCCACGGTGATTTTTTGAGCGGCGACGCGAACCGCGCTGGATGCGCCGCTCAGGCGTACAGATGGGCCGGCAGGCCTGGCACTTCGACGCGCATCGAGAGCACACAGCCGGCGAGCGGCTGCCGCGCCAGTTCGGCAGCAGGGCGGTTCTCGCGCGCGGTGGTGATGTAGAGCGTCTTCAGGTCGGCACCACCGAAGCACGGCATCGTCGGGCAACGCACCGGCAGAGGTACGTCGTGGAGCCGCTGGCCGGCGGGCGACAGACACAGCAGACGCTGCCCCTCGAACATCGCGACCCAGTAATTGCCGGCCACGTCGACCGCTGCGCCGTCCGGGCGGCCGCCATAGTCGGCCGGCGTCGGGCCAGCTGGCTTCAGCGGAAACTGGCAGAACACCCGCCGCCGACTCAGCGTGCCACCCAGCGCGTCGAAGTCGAACGCATGGATGACATGTGCCTTGGTGTCGCTCCAGTACATGGTGCGGCCATCCGGGCTCCAGGCCAGGCCGTTGGAGGTGGTGATGCCATCGGCGCACGGGGTCAGCGTGTCTCGCTGGAACCGATACAGCGCCGCCCGGGCCGCATCGCGCGGCTCGTAGATCGTGCCGACCCAGAAGCGACCCTGCGGGTCGCACTTGCCGTCGTTGAAGCGCTCGGTGTGCGGGTCGTACGGTGGCGGCGCCAGCGGGGTCCGGGCACCACTGCGGGTATCGAAACGCCACAGCCCGTCACGTGCAGCCAGCAGCAGCCCGCCATCGAGCATCGGCGCCAGGCTCGCGACCTCGGTGTCGAAGGGCCAGTGCGACAGGTCGCCGGTGGCAGGGTCGTAGCGGTTGACGCAGCGCCCCGGGATGTCGCAGTAATACAGCACCTGCTCGCGCGGGTGCCACATCGGCGACTCGCCCACCGCGCTGGGCAGCGCCACGGCCACGGTGATGTCGGGGTTCGTCACGCTCGGGTGGGCGCAGGCTTCACAGCGCAGTGACCTCGAGCGTCATCGACGCCTCAAAAGACTCGCCCGGCCGCAGCGTGCGCAGTCCGAGCGCGGCCGGAGGATCCCCGTGGATCGCATCGCTGACGTGGCTGACCGGCTCGACACAGAAATAGGGTTTGTCGACCGGGGTGTAGACCACCAGGTGCGTCAGGTTCGAACTCAGCCGCAGCTCGAACACGCCATCGCTGATCGCTGCCGGGCCGCGCCATCCGTCGAAGCAGTTGTCCAAGCGCAGGCCTGTCACCTCGGCGTCGATGTCGGGCTGCACCACCTTGCGCACTGGCAGCTGCGTTTCGTCCGAGTCCCAGCGATCGCTCACCGCGATGCGCAGGTGGCTGCGGTCGCGCTTGGGGAAGTACGGATGCCAACCCAGCCCGACTGGCTGCGCGATGTCGGCCGTGTTGGTGACGGAGAGCATCACGACCAGCGAGTGAGGCGTCAACGTGAACGACTGTTGCGCCTCGAACGCGAACGGCCAGTGCGCATCCGGTACATGTCGGTAACGCAGCACCACGTCGGTTTCGCGATGCACCACGACGTCCCAGGCACGCAGCCACCCCACCCCATGCACCGAATGGGGGTTGTCGTCGAAGTTGGTGGCGGTGGTGTAGTCACGGCCCAGCCAGCAAAAGCGCTGGTAGGCCAGCCGGTTCGAGTAGGGCACCAGCGGATAGCAGGCCGATTGCCGCGCACTCGCCAGATCGCCGGGTTCGGTGGACCGAAGAATCGGCGTGCAGCGATGCCACAGCCCGGCGATCGAAGCCCCCAGATCGGCGCGCAATGCCAACCGCAGATCGCCTGCACGCACTTCCACGCTGGCGCCAGGACTGCGGCCACCAGGAACCAGGGTTGCGTTGCTCAATTCAGATCGGCCTTGAGGTAGTGCGACCCGGCAATCGGGCTGAAGTAATACGGCGGAATCTCCTCGAATCCCAGCGAGGTGTAGAGACTGCGTGCGGCTTCCATGTCGTCGAGCGTGTCCAGCAGCGTGGCCGAGTACCCGGCGCGGCGGGCTTCGTCCAGCAAGGCCTGCGCCAGCAACCGGCCCAGCCCGAACCGGCGAAATGCCGGCCGCACGTACAGACGTTTCATTTCGCAGGCGTTGGCGTAATCGACATCGGTCAGACCCCGGAAGGCTCCGCAGCCCGCGAGCTCGCCGTCCACGAAGGCCAGCATCAGGTGCCCATCGGGCGGCGCATAGGGGCCGGGCAGGCTGGCCAGTTCGGCATCGAAGTCCTGGAACGCCAGGTCGATGCCCAGACTGTCTGCATATTCCCGGAAGATGCCTCGCGCAAGGTCGATCAGCCCGTCGTCATCGGGCGTCACGAGGTTGATCTCAGAAGGCGGCATGGCGTGTGCGTGCTTCACTCCCGGGCCAGTTTATCGCCGACCCGGAGATGCCCCCGTTGCCGTCCGCGCTCGCACCGCCCGCCCGCCTGACTCGCGCGCAGGGACAAAGGCCCGGCGTTACAAGCGGCGACATATGATGCAAGTGGTCTCATGGTGGCGTTCCCGAGGATGTGATGTTCGACTCCACGATCCCTTTCGGTGAGCCCGAACTCATGCGGGCCAGCAGCTTCAGGCGATTCCTGCCGCATGGACCAGATGGCGCGGGCGCGGCGATCCTCAGCCCACAGCTGGCCTCGCTGAGTCCCTCGTTGATGGCGGACCTGGGGCCGGGCGCCCACCACGAACAACGCACCGAACTGCTGGATGTGCTGGCCGCATGCGTTCGCCACGCGCAGGCGGTCACCGTGCACCTGCAAAGTGGCGATCGGGCTGTGCCGGTGACCCTCTTTCCGCACGAACGGCTGCTGCACTGCCCGATCCCGATCGACGTGCTGATGGCGCCGCGGGAAACCGCGCTGCAGGTGATTCACATCGAACCTGCACTGCTGACGGCACCAGGCCGTGCCGCAGGGCATCGCGGGCCGGCCGGGCCGTATTCCGTCGCCGATCTGTGCATTCATCCGATGGGCGCCATCCTGTGGGATCTGGCCTTGCGCGGCGGGCGCCATGACTTGCTGCCGGAGATCAGCGGTCCGGCGGTCTACCGTGTCAGTCACGGGCTGGACATCGGCGATGTCACGATGTCGGGCACCTTGCTGTCGGCGGTTTATCGACTGCGGCGTGAGTCCTGCCGCCTCCGCGACATTTCCACCTGGCCCGGCTTCGACCGCGAGCGCGCGGTGCGCCTGCTGAACGGCCTCTACCTGCAATCGGGGCTGATCGTCAGCCGCTCTCACCCGGATGCGCTGCGCGAGAGCTGGTTCGCAGCGCTCGGGCCGCGCTGACCCCTGGCGCAGCCCGCTCCTGCGCCCTCAACGCTGTCCGAGCACTTCCCAGCGCTCGAGCGCGCCCAGCAGTTCGTCATCGATCTTCGCGATGCGCGCCTGCGCCACCGCAACGCCTTTCGGATCCCGCGTGTACGCGTCGGCATCGGCCAGCAGCGCAGCAAGCTGGGCCTGCTCGGCTTCGAGCGCCTCGATGCGCCCGGGCAACTCGTCGAGTTCGCGCTGCTCCTTGTAGCTGAGCTTGCGCGGCTTGGGCGCCGCCGGGGTGGCCACTGTCGCCGGCTTGGCAGCGGCGGGTGCGTCGTTGGCGCGGGTGTCCTTGCCCTTGGCCGCCCGTGCGGCCTGCGCGCGCATCGCCTGCGCCCGATCACGCTGGAGCTTCCAGTCTTCGTAACCCCCCTCGTACTCGCGCCACTGACCCGGCGATTCGTCGCCTTCCCACACGATGGTGCTGGTCACGACGTTGTCGAGGAAGCGCCGGTCGTGGCTGACGAGGAACACCGTGCCCTTGTAGGCCTGCAGCAACTCCTCGAGCAGCTCCAGCGTGTCGATGTCCAGGTCGTTGGTCGGCTCATCGAGCACCAGCACGTTGGCGGGCAATGCAAACAGGCGGGCCAGCAGCACGCGGTTGCGTTCGCCACCGCTCAGCGTGCGCACCGGTGAGTTGGCACGCTCGGGCGAGAACAGGAAATCGTTCAGGTAGCTCATGATGTGCTTGCGCTGACCGCCGATCTCCACCCACTCGCTGCCCGGGCTGATGGTGTCGGCAAGCGTCGCGTCGAGGTTCAGCGTGCTGCGCATCTGGTCGAAGTAGGCGACCTCCATCTTGGTGCCCTGGCGCACGCTGCCGCTGTCGGGCTGCAACTCGCCGAGGATGAGCTTGAGCAGCGTCGTCTTGCCCGCGCCGTTGGGCCCGATCAGCCCGACCTTGTCGCCGCGCAGGATGGTCGCGCTGAAGTTCTTCACGATCAGCTTGGGCGTCGCGTGGTCGTTGAACTGCAGCGTCACGTCGCGCAGCTCGCCGACGATCTTGCCGCTGGGTGTTCCCGAGTCGACCTCGAGTCGCACCTGGCCCAGCGAGTCGCGGCGCTTCTGGCGCTGGTCGCGCAGCACCTCCAGCCGCTGGATGCGCGCGACGCTGCGGGTGCGGCGCGCCTCGACGCCCTTGCGGATCCACACCTCTTCCTGGGCCAGCAGCTTGTCGGCGCGCGCGTTGGCCAGTGCATCGGAGGCCAGTTGCTCCTCCTTCATGCGCTCGTACGCGCTGAAGTTGCCGGGGTAGCTGCGGATGATCCCGCGGTCGAGCTCGATGATGCGGGTGGCCACACCGTCGAGGAAGGCCCGATCGTGGGTGATCAGCATGACGCTGCCCTTGAAGCCGCGCAACAGCTCTTCGAGCCAGGCGATCGAATCCAGGTCGAGGTGGTTGGTGGGCTCATCGAGCAGCAGCACATCGGGCACCGCCACCAGCGCCTGTGCCAGCGCCACGCGCTTCTTCATGCCCCCCGACAGCTGCCCGATCTCGCGCGTGCCGTCGAGGTGCAGCTGCGCCAGCGTGGTCTCGACGCGAAGCTCCCAGTTCCATGCATCGAGCGCCTCGATGCGGGTCTGCAGCGCATCGAGGTCGACCCCCTCGGCGTGCTCCTCGTAGGCCTGACGCACCGAGCGCGCTTCGGCCACGCCTTCGCTGACCGCATCGAACACCGTGTGCCCCGGATCGAACGTCGGCTCCTGCGGCACGTAGCAGATGCGCAGCCCCTGCGTCATTTGCAGCAAGCCATCGTCGAGCTTTTCGAGTCCGGCCACGATCTTCAGCATCGAAGACTTGCCAGCACCGTTGCGGCCGATCAGGCCGAGCCGCTCGCCGGTGTCGAGCGAAAACGCCGCGTTGTCGAGCAGGGCCACGTGGCCGAAAGCCAGGTGGGCGTTGGAGAGTGAGAAGACAGCCATCCCTCGATTGTGCGGGCTGGTCGTCGGCAGACCCGATGGCACACGCAGCCGCAGCATCGAAAATGGCGCGATGGACACCGCGCCCGTCTTTCACGACGCCTTCTACCAATTCGTCTCGATCGCTGATGTGGACGGCACGGCGGCCACGCTGCGCGAGCTGACCACCGCCCTCACCGGCGTGCTGCTGGTGGCTGGCGAAGGCATCAACGGCACGCTGGCCGGCACCGCCGCCGCGCTCGATGCATTTCACAGTGCGCTGAGCAACGACCCCCGACTGGAGGGCCGATTCGGCGGTATGGCCATCAAGCGCAGCCCCTGCTTGACGCTACCCTTCCAGCGGATGAAGGTCCACAGCCGGCCGGAAATCCTGCCGCTGGGCGTGGCCGGCGTGAACGCGGTCGGCCACATCGGTCTGCAGGTGCCGCCTGCGCAGTGGCGTGCGCTGCTCGACGACCCGAACGTCGTCGTGATCGACAACCGGAACCACTTCGAGGTGAGGCTCGGCCGCTTTCGCAACGCCGTCGATCCACAGGTGCACAACTTCCGCGATTTCCCGGCCTACATCGAAGCGCAGCTGCCGGTCTGGCAGGCCGAGGGCAAGCAGGTGGCGATGTACTGCACCGGTGGCATCCGCTGCGAGAAGACCAGTGCTTGGCTGCACGAGCGCGGCGTGCCGGTGCTGCAGCTCGAAGGCGGCATCCTGAACTACTTTGCGCAGATGCCCGACGCTGAGCACGACTGGAACGGCGAATGCTTCGTCTTCGACAACCGCATCGCGCTCGACACACAACTGCGCGAAACCGGCACCACCGCCGAGCAGGTTTATGCGGATGACCCCGACGAAGCCTGGCGGCTGCGGCGCGCACAGCAGCTGGCCACAGCCGCGAGACGCGACCAGACCGAGGTGTCCGACCCCGACGCCACATCCCCACCACCGTGAGCGTTGACGCACACCAGGCGCTGCCAGCGGCGCCGCTGCCCACCAAGAACGGCGTGGGCCCGAGTTGCGTGGCCTTGCCGCCCGGGTCGTGGACAACGATCAGCGACTTCCTGGCCGATCGTTTCCAGGACATCCCCGCCGCGACCTGGCAAAGCCGCATGCTGCAAGGTGAACTGGTCGATGAACATGGCGTGGCGGTGACCCCGGACCGACCCTACCGATCGGGTCTTCGGCTGTACTACTACCGCTCGATCGATGACGAACCACGCGTCCCGTTCGACGAGGTCGTGCTGTTTCAGGACGAGTGGCTGGTGGTGGCCGACAAGCCGCATTTCCTGCCCGTCACGCCGGGTGGCAAATACCTGCAGGAAACGCTGCTGGTGCGCCTGAAGCGCCGGCTGGGCATCGACACGCTGGCCCCGCTGCACCGGCTCGACCGCGAGACCTCAGGCGTCGTCGTGTTCGCGGTACGGCCCGACACCCGTGGTGCGTACCAGGCCTTGTTCGCGCAGCGGCAAGTGACAAAGCACTATGAAGCCATCGCCCCGTGGCGGCCCGAGCTCAGCTTTCCGCTGACACACCGCAGCCGGCTGGTGCAGGACGACCACTTCCTGCGCATGCGTGAAGTGCCTGGCGACGCGAATGCCGAAACCCTGATCGAACTGCTGGCCGTGCAAGGCACCGTGGCCCGCTACCGTCTGACGCCGCTGACGGGCCGCACCCACCAGCTGCGCGTGCACTGCGAAGCACTCGGCATGCCCATCGTCGGAGACAGGATGTACCCGACCTTGCTGCCCGCCGACACCGACGATCACGCTCGGCCGTTGCAGTTGCTGGCCCGCTCGATCGCGTTCGCCGATCCGTTCAGCGGCCAGTCGCGCCGCTTCGACAGCGCACGGGAGCTGACCCTCGCGCCACCCGACTGATCCGTCAGGCGGCCAGCCGCGCCTCCAGCGCGTCGATGAACGCCTTGGCCACGTCGAAACCGGTCTGCTTCGTGATCTCCTGAAAACCCGTGGGGCTGGTGACGTTGATCTCGGTCACGCAGTCACCGATCACGTCCAGGCCAACCAGCAACAAGCCGCGCGCGGCGAGCACCGGGCCGATCGCTTCGGCGATCTCGCGGTCGCGCGGGCTCAGAGGCTGAGCGACGCCCTTGCCGCCCACGGCCATGTTGCCGCGGATCTCGCTGCCCTGCGGAATGCGCGCCAGTGCGAACGGGATGGGCTGGCCATCGATCAGCAGAATTCGTTTGTCGCCCCGAATGATCTCGGGCAGGTAGCGCTGCACCATCACCGTCTGCTCGCCGTGCCGGTTCAGCGTTTCGATGATGCTGCCGAGGTTGAGCCCATCGGGCCCGACGCGGAAGATGCCCATGCCGCCCATCCCGTCCAGCGGCTTCAGGATGATGTCCTGGTGCTCGGCGTGAAAGCGGCGGATGTCATTCGCGTCACGGGTGACCAGCGTCGGCCCGATGAACTGCGGAAACTCCAGGATGGCCAGCTTCTCGGGGTGGTCGCGCAGCGCGGACGCTCGGTTGAACACCCTGGCGCCTTCGCGCTCGGCCTGGCCCAGCAGGTGGGTGGCGTAGAAGTACTCGCTGTCGAACGGCGGGTCCTTGCGCATCACAACCGCATCGACCTCGGCCAGCACCACGGGCAACTCGTCGGGTGCCTGCTGTTTGGCGGAGAACCAGGTCGACCCTTCGGGCGTCAGCGTGATCTCGCGCGCATAGCCGGTCACGCGACCGCCGCGCTGCCACATCAGATCGCGCGGCTGGCAGGCCAGCAGCGTGTGACCGCGCGCAGCGGCCTCGCGCATCATCACGAAGGTGGTGTCCTTGGCGGTGTTGAAGCCTTCGAGCGGATCAGCGACGAACAGCAGTTTCATGGGCGGGAAGTCCTGTGGATGAGAGCGTCCGCGACTGTTGCACAAGCGGCGCCCGCATGCCGGAGTGGCACCACCCGCAGCGCATGGATCGGCGCTGGCAGATCAGATCTCGACCTTGGAGCCCAACTCCACGACGCGGTTGGTGGGCAGACGCAGGAAGTCTGCCGCAGCAGTTGCGTTGCGGTGCATGCTGGCGAAAAGCTTTTCACGCCACATCGCCATGCCATGGCCCAGCGTGGGAATCACGATGTCGCGCGACAGGAAGTAGCTGGTGTCCATCGGGTCGAGCGCCACGCCGCGCAGCTTGAGCAACTCCAGCGCCTCGGGCACATCGGGGTCGTTCTTGAAACCGAAGCACAACGTCACCTGCCAGCAGTCGCGTCCGAGCGCCTCGATCTGGCAGCGCTTGTCGAAGCTCAGCCAGGGCACTTCGAGGTGGGTGACGGTGACGAACAGGTTGGTCTCGTGCAGCACCTTGTTGTGCTTCAGGTTGTGCAGCAGGGCGTTCGGCGTCAGCCCCTGCTCACTGACCAGAAACACCGCGGTCCCGGGCACGCGGGTGGGCGGGCTGACGAACACCGCATCGAGGAAGCTGTTCAGGTCGATGGCTTCGTCGCGCATGCGATCGTGCATCAGCGAGCGGCCCTGCTTCCACGTCATCATCAGCGTGAACATCACACCGCCCAGCACGACCGGGAACCAGCCGCCGTCGAACAGCTTGACGGCGTTGGCTGCGAAGAACACCAGGTCGACCACGAAGAAGAAGAAGGTGGCAGCGATGCACAGCGACCACGGGTACTTCCAGGCGTAGCGGATGACGAAGAACGTCATGGTCGTGGTGATGAGCATGTCGATCGTCACCGCGATGCCATAGGCGCCGGCCAGCTTGCTGCTGGAGCCGAAGATGATGACCGCGAGCACGATGCAGGCGTACAGGCTCCAGTTGACGAACGGCACGTAGACCTGCCCGGTTTCCTTGACGGAGGTGTGGGCGATGCGCAGACGCGGCAGGTAGCCCAGCTGGATCGCCTGCTTGGTGACGGAGAAGGCGGCCGTGATCAGGGCCTGCGAGGCAATCACCGTGGCGCAGGTGGCCAGACCGATCAACGGGTACAGCGCCCACTCCGGCGCCATCTCGTAGAACGGGTTGCGCACGTTCTCCGGGTGATCCAGCAGCATCGCGCCTTGCCCGAAGTAGTTGATCACCAGCGCCGGCATCACCAGGCCGAACCAGGCCAGCCGGATCGGCTGCTTGCCGAAATGCCCCATGTCGGCATACAGCGCCTCGGCCCCGGTGACACAAAGCACGACCGAGCCCAGCGCAATGAAGGCAATGCCCGGTTGCGCCGCGATGAAGCTCAGCGCGTGGTGCGGGCTCAACGCCCACAACACGGCCGGGTTGTCGACGATGTGGACCGCACCCAAGGCCGCCAGCACCGCAAACCACAGCACCGTGACCGGCCCGAACAAACGGCCCACGCTCGCCGTGCCGAAACGCTGAAAGACGAACAGCGCCGTCAGCACGAGCAGCGTCAGCGGCAGGACGAAGCGGTGCAGCGAGGGCGCTGCCACCTCCAGCCCCTCGACCGCGGACAGCACCGAGATCGCCGGGGTGATCACGCCATCCCCGAAAAAGATCGCCGTGCCGAAGATGCCCACCAGCAACAAGCGCTGTCGAAGCACCGGCCGGTGCTTCACCGCCTGCGAAGCGAGCGCCAACATGGCAATTAATCCGCCCTCGCCGTTGTTGTCGGCGCGCAGGATCAGCATCACGTACTTGGTCGACACCACGACGGTCAGCGTCCAGAACACCAGCGACAGCACGCCGTAGATGTTGTCCGGTGTCAGCGGCACGTGACCGTGTGCGAACACTTCCTTGAGCGCGTAAAGCGGGCTGGTGCCGATGTCACCGTAGACGACACCGACGGCGCCTAGCGTCAGGGCAGCAAGGCTGGAAGCAGGACGGTGGGGAGTCAAGATGGACCGGACTCAAATCCGGCAAAGGCGTTTGAAAACGACAGCGGATTGTGCGCCCCGGCAGCCCCCCGCTCGCTGCCGAGAGCCCAAGCGCAAGCGCCCAATCAGCAAGAATTGTTGCGGCGCAGCAACGTCGATGCCTGACCTGACTCCGACCTTACTTCTTACTCACTCGTAGACCTCGGCATCCGGGTCAGTGGCCTCCAGCTCGTAGCTGGCCGCCACCATGGCCAGGCGCGCAATCACGCCATACATGTAGAAGCGGTTCGGCGCGCTCGCGCCGGGTTTGGCGCCGGGCTTGGGCAGGTGGCCCGACTCCGCAAACGCGAGCGGCACGAAGCTCGCCCCGGGGGAATTCAGGTTCTCGTCGATGCCGCGCTCGGCGTTGACGCGGTAGAAGCCACCGACGACATAGCGGTCGATCATGTAGACCACCGGCTCGGCCACCGCATCGTTGACGCGCTCGTACGTCGGCACGCCTTCCTGCAGGATCACCTCGCTGACCTCCTGGCCGTCCTTGATCACGCTCATCTTGTTGCGCGAGCGGCGATTCAGGTCGACCAGATCCTTCGGGTCGCGCACGGTCATGATGCCCATGCCGTAGGTGCCGGCATCGGCCTTCACGATGAGGAACGGCTTCTCCTGAATGCCGTACTCCTTGTACTTGCGGCGGATCTTGGCGAGCAATGCCTCGGCGTTGCTCATCAGACACTCGGCACCGGTGCCATCGGTGAAATTGACTTCACCACAGCGCGCAAACAGCGGGTTGATCAGCCAGGGGTCCATGCCCAGCAGCTTGGCAAATTTCTTCGCCACCTCTTCGTAGGCCGCGAAATGGTTGGTCTTGCGGCGCACGGCCCAGCCGGCATGCAAGGGAGGCAGCAAATACTGTTCGTGCAGGTTCTCCAGCACCTTCGGGATGCCGGCCGACAGGTCGTTGTTCAGCAAGATCGTGCAGGGATCGAAGTCTTTCAGTCCCAGGCGCCCCCGGCTGCGAACCAACGGCTCCAGCCTCAAGGAGGTGCCATCGGGCAGATCGATCGCGGTCGGGCTCGTGATGGCGTCGTCCAGCGTCCCCAGGCGCACGTTCATGCCGGCCATGTGGAAGATCTGCATCAGCCGCTGCACGTTGGCCAGGTAGAACGTGTTGCGCGTGTGCTTCTCGGGGATCAGCAGCAGGTTCTTCGCTTCGGGGCAGATCTTCTCGATGGCCGCCATCGCTGCCTGCACGGCCAGCGGCAGCATCTCGTCAGTCAGGTTGTTGAAGCCACCGGGGAACAGGTTGGTGTCCACCGGCGCCAGCTTGAAGCCGGCGTTTCGCACGTCGACCGAGGTGTAGAACGGGGGCGTGTGTTCCATCCATTCGAGGCGGAACCAGCGCTCGATCGCCGGCAGCGATTCGAGAATGCGCTGCTCCAGCTCGTTGGTGGGGCCGGTCAGGGCGGTGATGAGGTGAGGAACCATGGTGCTGCCTGATTGCGATTGACGACATGCGAAAGCGCATCACGTCGGACGATTCTAGAAGTGCATCGCAAATGCAGTGTGCATCGCCCAAAAACAAGAGCCGCCTTGCGGCGGCTCTTGAGCTCACTCCGGGGCGGGCCTGCATCAGGCCCGCCCGGTCGAGAACCGCTTACTGGTGATACGCCGTTTCACCGTGCGACGAGATGTCGAGGCCTTCGCGCTCTTCGTCTTCCGGCACGCGCAACCCGATCACCAGGTCGACCACCTTGAACGCCACGATGGAGACCACACCGGACCAGACGATCGTGGTCAGCACAGCCTTGGCCTGAATCCACACTTGCGCAGCGATCGAGTAGTCAGCCGGAGCCACCATGGCGGCCGTGACCCAATCAGCGACATAGCCTGGGCCGCCGAGGCTCGGGGCGTTGAACACACCGGTCAGCAACGCACCGATGATGCCGCCCACACCGTGAACGCCGAACACGTCAAGCGAGTCATCGGCACCGAGCAGCTTCTTCAGGCCCGTGACACCCCAGAGGCAGGCGAAACCAGCCACCGCACCGATCACCAGCGCGCCGCCGATCCCCACGTTGCCGCAGGCCGGGGTGATCGCCACCAGACCGGCAACCGCACCAGACGCTGCACCCAACATCGAGGCCTTGCCCTTCATCAGCGCTTCACCGACGCACCACGCCAGCACGGCGATCGCGGTAGCGGCAAAGGTGTTGATGAACGCCAGTGCGGCAAAACCGTTCGCTTCGAGGGCAGAGCCCGCGTTGAAGCCGAACCAGCCCACCCACAGCAGCGAGGCACCGACCATGGTCAGCGTGAGCGAGTGAGGCGTGAACGCTTCCTTGCCGTAGCCAACCCGCTTGCCGACCATGTAGGCACCCACCAGCCCGGCGACCGCCGCGTTGATGTGCACCACGGTACCGCCTGCGAAGTCGAGCGCACCCGATTGCCAGATCCAGCCGGCCTTGGCGGTCATCGCATCGGCCACTTCCTTGCTGGCGTAGGCGTCAGGACCCATCCAGAACCAGACCATGTGAGCGATCGGCGCATAGCTGAAGGTGAACCAGATGGCCATGAACGCCAGCACGGCTGAGAACTTCATCCGCTCGGCGAACGAGCCCACGATGAGCGCACAGGTGATGGCAGCGAACGAAGCCTGGAATGCCGCAAAGACGATCTCGGGGATGTAGACGCCCTTGCTGAACGTTGCCGCATTGGCGAACGTGCCAGCCGCGTTGTCCCAGACGCCCTTCATCATCAGTCGATCCAGGCCGCCGAAGAAGGCATTGCCTTCGGTGAACGCCAGGCTGTAACCGTAGATGAACCACAGCACGACGATCATCGAGAAGGTCACCATCACCTGCATCAGCACCGACAGCATGTTCTTGCTGCGGACCAGACCACCGTAGAACAGCGCGAGCCCGGGTATGGCCATCATGATGACGATGATGGTGGCGACCATCATCCACGCGGTGTCGCCCTTGTTGGGCACCGGGGCAGCCGCAGCCGGTGCCTCGGTCGCAGCAGCAGATGCTGCTTCAGCCGGCGGAGCGGCCATCGCCGCAGACGCAGCCTCGGGTGCAGCGACTGCCGCAACCGGTGCCGCCTCTGGCGCGGAGGCCGCAGCATCCTCGGCGAACGATGTCGCGGAGTAGCCCAGGACCGCGAGGCCAAGGGCAAGGGAAGCAATCAGTTTTTTCATGGGAAGAGTTCTTTCTCGGTTGGGCTTCAGAGCGCGTCTTTACCCGTCTCGCCGGTGCGGATGCGAACCACCTGCTCCAGCGACGACACAAAAATCTTTCCGTCACCGATCTTTCCGGTGCGTGCTGCGTTCTCGATCGCCTCGATGACGCGATCAACGATGGCGTCATCGACCGCCGCCTCGATCTTCACTTTCGGCAGGAAATCGACCACGTATTCCGCACCACGGTAGAGCTCGGTGTGGCCCTTTTGACGGCCAAAGCCCTTCACCTCCGTCACCGTGACGCCCTGAACGCCGATGGCGCTGAGGGCTTCACGGACTTCATCAAGCTTGAAAGGCTTGACGATGGCAGTCACCATCTTCATGGCGTTCTCCTTAAAAAAGATTGAGCACTCAGAACGTCTTAGAGATCGAGAGCACGCCAGTGCCGTTGCTGATCTTGTGCCCAGTGGCGCCAGGGAGGTTGCGGTTCGTGTCGATGTAGCTCACGGCCGCGGTGAATCCATTGCTGAAGCCGTAGGTGACGCCGAGCTTCCAGTCGACCACGTCGTTGGCGACATTGCCGCTGAATTCAGTCACCTTGGCGGCGCCCTTCAATTTCTGATAACCGATATGGCCGTTCACACCGAAACCGCTGCCCAGGTCGTAGGCGCCGGACAGGTCGACGTAATAAGAACCTCCCGCATTGCCGCCGCCATAAATTTGCTCGGCATTGAAAAAGTCGGAAAGCGGGTAGGAGAACTTCACGCTGACCGGACCGTAACTGGCGCCGACATACAGCTCGGTGTTCTTGACCGACGCGGTGTTGCCCTTACGACCGCTGCCCGGGTAGTAGTAATAGATCGCGCCGAGGTCGTACCCGATGTCTGCCAGCGTGCCCTTGTAGCCGCCGTAGAAATCCATCTCGATGTTGCCGCCCTGGAAGAAATCGCTGTCGATGTTCGAGTTCCAGTTACCAACGTAGAAGCCCGAGCTGTGGGCCACGTCGAATCCACCCGAGAACGATGGCCGCTTGTCGGTCTGCGAGATACCGCGGAAACGGTAGTCGGAAGACAACGAGACGTTGCCGGTGATCGTCCAATCGGGCGTGGGGGCTGCGGGTGCAGGTGCCGCATCCGCAGCGTGAGCCAAGGTGGTCACCGAAGCAATCAGTGCGGAGGCAAGTGCGATGTGAGTTTTGTTCATGTTTGCTGTTTGAGAGTGGAAGGGAGCCGTGCGAAGAGGCTTTCTGCAGAAACCGTGCCCGCGTGGTTGCAGCCGGAAGTCACCCGTGAAACCCCGATTCGCGGCGCGCCATCGCCCCGTTTGCGGGCGATCTCAGCCCATGTCGCACTGGTTTGGTGCCATTTGGCGCTGCCCACTTCAGGGGGAGTTCAGCCGCCAGGTGAAATGCCACCATGACCGCCATGGCCCTCGCTCTTGTCCACAGCCGCGCCCTCGACGGCCTGAATGCCCCGCCCGTCATCGTCGAGGTACATCTGGCCAACGGCCTGCCCAGCTTCACGCTGGTGGGCCTGGCCGACACCGAGGTCAAAGAGGCCCGCGAGCGGGTGCGTGCCGCGTTGCAAAACAGCGCGCTGGAGTTTCCGCACAACAAGCGCATCACGGTGAATCTCGCGCCGGCCGATCTGCCCAAGGAATCAGGGCGCTTCGATCTGCCGATCGCGCTGGGCATCCTCGCAGCCAGCGGTCAGATCGATGCGAATCGGCTGGGTGAGGCCGAGTACGCGGGCGAGCTGTCGTTGGCAGGCGATTTACGGCCGGTTCGCGGTGCGATTGCGATGGCCTTGGCGCTGCGCCGTGTCGGATCGGCGCGCTCGCTGGTGTTGCCCCAGGCTAGCGCTCAAGAGGCATCGCTGGTCCCGGGCTTGCGCGTGCACAGCGCGGTTCACCTGCTCGACGTGGTGCGCTCGCTGCTGCCCACCGACGCGGCGGACGACAGCGCCATGCTGCCACTGGCAGACGCTCCGTGCGTCACTTCTGCGCCAACGCTGCACACCACCATCGACCTGCGCGAAGTGAAGGGGCAGTTGGCCGCCAAACGAGCCCTGGAAGTGGCAGCCGCCGGTGGACACAGCGTGCTGATGAGTGGGCCGCCCGGCACCGGAAAGTCGATGCTCGCTCAGTGCTTTGCCGGTTTGTTGCCCAGCCTGTCAGAAGCCCAGGCCCTGGAATCGGCTGCGGTGATCAGCCTGAATGGCCGGCCCTTCGATGTGGCGCAGTGGGCGCAGCGCCCTTACCGCAGTCCGCACCACACCGCGTCGTCGGTGGCGCTGGTCGGCGGGGGTTCGCCGCCGCGGCCGGGCGAGATTTCACTCGCGCACGAAGGTGTGCTGTTCCTCGACGAGCTACCCGAATTCCCACGGATGGCGCTGGAGGCGCTGCGGGAGCCACTGGAAACCGGTCGCATCGTCATTTCTCGGGCGGCGCGCCAAGCGGAGTTTCCAGCCCGCTTCCAATTGCTTGCGGCGATGAATCCCTGCCCTTGCGGTCACCATGGAAGCCCCTTGAAACCCTGCTGCTGCTCGCCGGACACGGTGAGCCGTTACCAAGCGCGCATCAGCGGTCCCCTGCTCGATCGCATCGATCTGCAGGTCGAAGTGCCCGCGATGCCCGTCGAGGCGCTGATGCAAGCGCCCGACGGTGAGCCGTCCGCCACGGTCGCCACGCGCGTGGCCATTGCGCAGCGCCTTCAGCAAGAGCGCCAAGGCTGTTTGAACGCTGCGCTGTCCGGCGACGAGTTGGAAAACCACTGTGCCCTGGACGAAGCCACCTCACGATTCCTGGCCACCGCAGCGTCGCGCCTGGCCTGGTCCGCACGCAGCCACCACCGGGTGCTGCGCATGGCTCGCACGGTCGCCGACCTGGCTGCCAGCACCTCGATCCACTGCGTGCACCTGGCCGAGGCGATCCAGTACCGGCGGGTGCTGGCGGCGCGCTGAGCACCGCGCGCCTGACGGCAAACCCGCGCCGCTGCTCGCTGCTACATCAACGCCGCCAGCGAGCGGCGCACCTGTGCTGCATCCTGACCGGTGCGCCGGGCCCAGTCGTCGATCTGGTCTTCACCGACCTTGCCGACGTTGAAGTAGACCGCCTCGGGGTGCGCGATGTAGAAGCCGCTCACACTCGCGGCCGGCGTCATCGCCCAGCTTTCCGTCAAGGCCATGCCGATGTCCGCGCAGGCCAGCGTCTCGAACATCGCCGCCTTCACCGTGTGGTCCGGGCAGGCCGGGTAGCCGGGGGCGGGGCGTATGCCTCGGTACTTCTCGGCGATCAGATCGGTCGCGCTGAGACCTTCATCGGTCGAGTAACCCCAGAACTCCGTGCGCACGCGCTGGTGCATGCGCTCGGCGAAGGCTTCAGCCAAGCGATCGGCCAACGCCTTCAGCATGATGGCGCTGTAGTCGTCGTGATCGCCCTGGAACTGCTTTTCCTTCTTCTCGGTCCCGATGCCTGCCGTCACCGCGAACAACCCGATGTGGTCCGCCACGCCCGAGCCCTTCGGCGCGATGTAGTCGGCCAGGCAGCGGTTCGGCCTCATCACACCATCGACCACCGGGCGCACGGTCTGCATCCGCAGGCCACGCCAGGTGAACAGCACCTCACTGCGGCTGTCGTCGGTGTAGATCTCGATGTCGTCGTCGCCCACCGAGTTGGCGGGGTAGAGCCCGATGACGCCATTGGCGGTGAGCCAGCGGCCATCGATCAGGCGCTTGAGCATGCGCTGACCATCGCTCAGCACACGGCGCGCCGATTCACCGACGATGTCGTCGGTCAGTATTCCTGGATATGAGCCCGCAAGGTCCCAGGTCTGGAAGAACGGTGCCCAGTCGATGAAATTCGCCAGCTCGGCCAGGTCGTAGTTGCGGAACATGCGGCGGCCGGTGAACTTCGGCTTCGGCGCAACGTAGTTCGCCCAGTCGATCGGCGTCTTGTTGGCGCGCGCCTCGGCCAGCGTGACCAGGGGCGTCGCTTTCTTGTTGGCGTGCTGCTCGCGCACCTTGTCGTAGTCGGATTTCAACTCGGCGATGTAGGCCGCTGCCTTGTCGTCGCTGAGCAGGTCGCTGCACACGCTGACGCTGCGGCTGGCATCGGGCACATAGACCACCGGCCCTTCGTAGTGCGGCGAGATCTTCACCGCGGTGTGCACCCGTGAGCAGGTGGCGCCGCCGATCAGCAACGGGATCTTTTTGATGCGGAAGTAGTCGTCACGCTGCATTTCGCCGGCCACGTACTGCATCTCTTCGAGGCTCGGCGTGATCAACCCCGACAGGCCGATGATGTCGGCGCCCTCGACCTTGGCTCGCGCCAGGATCTCGTGGCACGGCACCATCACGCCCATGTTCACGACCTCGAAGTTGTTGCACTGCAGGACCACCGTGACGATGTTCTTGCCGATGTCGTGCACATCGCCCTTGACGGTGGCGATGATGATCTTGCCCTTGGCTTTCGCCTCGCCACCCGCCTCCACCATCGCCAGCTTCTCGGCCTCGATGTAGGGCAGCAGGTGCGCCACCGCCTGCTTCATCACGCGGGCGCTCTTGACCACCTGCGGCAGGAACATCTTGCCCTGGCCGAACAGATCACCGACCACGTTCATGCCCGCCATCAGCGGGCCTTCGATCACATGCAGCGGCCGCCCGCCTTGGCTAAGGATGCGCTGGTAGACCTCTTCGGTGTCCAGGGCGATGAAGTCGTTGATGCCGTGCACCAGCGCGTGGCTCAAGCGTTCATCGACCGGCTTGGTGCGCCAGGCGAACTTGGCGGAGTCGTCCTTCGCCGCGCCCTTGGCAGACTCTGCGACTTCGATCAGCCGCTCGCCCGGCGTCAGTTCGGCTTCACCCGGCAGGTAGACCGGCTTGCGGTTCAGCACCACGTCCTCGACCCGCTCGCGCAGCACCGGATCGAGGTCGTCGTAGACGCCGACCATGCCGGCATTCACGATGCCCATGTCCATGCCGGCCTGGATCGCGTGGTACAGGAACACGGTGTGGATGGCTTCGCGCACCGGCTCGTTGCCGCGGAAACTGAAGCTCACGTTGCTGACGCCGCCGCTGACCTTCGCGCCGGGCAGGTGCTGCTTGATCCAGCGGGTGGCGTTGATGAAGTCGACCGCGTAGTTGTCGTGTTCCTCGATGCCGGTGGCGATCGCGAAGATGTTCGGGTCGAAGATGATGTCTTCGGGCGGGAAGCCGATTTCGTCGACGAGCATGCGGTAAGCGCGCTCGCAGATCTGGATCTTGCGCTCGTAGGTATCGGCCTGGCCTTGCTCATCGAACGCCATCACCACCGCCGCGGCACCGTAGCGTCGCACCAGCGTCGCCTGGTGCTTGAACTGTTCGACGCCTTCTTTCAGCGAGATGGAGTTGACGATGCCCTTGCCCTGGATGCACTTCAGACCGGCTTCGATCACGCTCCACTTCGAGCTGTCGATCATGATCGGCACGCGGGCGATTTCGGGCTCGCTGGCGATCAGGTTCAGGAAGCGCACCATGGCCGCCTGACTGTCCAGCATGGCCTCGTCCATGTTGACATCGATGATCTGGGCGCCGTTTTCAACCTGCTGGCGCGCCACAGCCAGCGCCTGCTCGAACTCACCGTTCAGGATCATCCGGGCGAAGGCCTTCGAGCCGGTGACGTTGGTGCGCTCGCCGATGTTGACGAACAGCGATCCTTCGCCGATCAGCACCGGTTCAAGCCCGGAGAGCTTCATCGCGGGGACAGGCGCCACATCGGCGCCGCGGGACAAAGAGGAATCGGTCATGGAGGCATCACTGGCTGGCCGCGCAATCACCACGGCCCGTGGGTCGGGTGAGCGCGGTTGACGACTGCCCTGCCCAAGCCTGGAAGCCTGTCCACCGGGGGTTGCCGGCAAGGCTCTCGCAGCGCTCCTTGAGCGATTCATATTCTAGGCGCCGTCTGTCAGCCATGAAAAAAGGCCGACGCGTGGGCGTCGGCCTTTTCGTTGACTGCACTCGCGCGCCAGCGTCAAGCCGGCGCCGGCCAGATCACTTCAGGTGCGCACTGACCAGCTTGGTCATTTCGAACATCGTGACCTGAGGCTTCTTGAAGATTTCCTTCAGCTTCGCATCAGCGTTGATGTTCGTCTTCTTGGTTGCGTCCTGCAGCTTGTGGGCCTTGATGTACTCCCACAGCTTCTTCGTCACCTCGGTGCGTGGCACCGGCGTCGCGCCGATGATCGCTGCCAGTTGCGGGCTCGGCGTCACCGCCTTCATGAACGCCGCATTCGGTGAGCGCTTCGCGGCTGGCGCGGCGGCCTTCTTGGCCGCGGGCTTGGCCACCGCCTTTTTCACGGCTGCGGCTTTCTTTGCGGGTGCCGCTTTCTTGGCCGGAGCCTTCTTCGCAGTTGCCATGTCTGTTCTCTCCATCAAATAAGGGGTTGATGTGCCGGTGCTGGCGGAGAGCCGCATGAGCCCTCGTCGTCACAGCTTTCGTGCGCCGCCGATGGTACTGCTTGCCCTGTGCGTTGAGAAGCCAGTTTCCTAGGAGAAACACGCATTCTTGCCCCCGGCACGCCGGAATGTCGTGTCCGCGTCACGCAGAAACGTCGCTTCGAGCGACATCACCGGCTCGCGGTGCCGTGCGCGCACTCCACACCATGGTGACCGCGAGCACGCCCACGACGACACCGAGCGAGACCAGGACCGGAATCTTGTAGACGTCGATCAGCAGCATCTTGGTGCCGATGAAGACCAGGATCACCGCGAGGCCGTAACTCAGCAAGTGGAATTTCGCCGCCACAGCGGCAAGCAAGAAGAACATCGCACGCAGGCCGAGGATCGCGAAGATGTTCGAGGTGAGCACGATGAACGGATCGTCGGTGATCGCAAAGATGGCCGGGATCGAATCGACCGCGAAGATCACGTCCGTGATGCCCACCAGCGCCACCACCATGAGCAGCGGCGTGGCGATGCGCTTGCCGTTCTCGACGGTAAAGAACTTCTCGCCATCGAAATTCTTCGACACCGGCATCAGGCGGCGCATCAGTTTCAGCGCCGGGTTGTCGTCGAGCGACTGCTCCTTGCCGGCGGCCCACCACATCTTGATGCCGGTGAGCAGCAAGAAGGCGCCGAACACATAGAGCACCCAGTGGAACTGAGCGATCAGCCAACCACCCACGAGGATCATCACGGTGCGCAGCACGATCGCCCCGACGATGCCCAGCATCAGCACGCGCTTCTGGTACGCGGGCGGCACCGAGAAGTAGGTGAAGATCATCAGGAAGATGAAGATGTTGTCGACGGCCAGCGACTTCTCGATCAGGTAACCCGTCAGGAACTCCATGGCTCGCGTGTCGGCCTGTGCCACCACGGCGGGATCGGGGCTTTGCGTCAGGGCCCACCAGAACAAGGCATTGAAGGCAAAGCTGAGCGCGACCCACAGCAGCGACCACCGTATCGCCTGCTTGACAGAGACCTCGTGGGCACCCTGCTTCTTCAGCACGACGAAATCGATGAACAGTGCTGCCAGAACCGACAGCAAGAAGAAACCCCACAGCCAAACGGGCGCGACAGAACTCATGAAAACTCCCGGTCAAGTTGATTGGACTGACCCGGTCGAAGGTGTCGCACTGATGGCTGCAAGGCACAGCACCACAGCGCTCTCACGAACGACCGAGGTGCCAAAGAGTCTTGCGGGTGAGGACCGGCCACGTGGTGGCGGATCTGACTGCGGGCCCGAGCCGGAGGCGTTGCCGCCACCGACCGTATTGACGGGCTGCCGCGACGGCGGGGCGCCGTTCGCTACTCCCCCTTCAGCAAGGGGCGATTGTGCCGTGGTTCGCGCCTGTTTTCAGCGGTGACGCCTCGTTTTCTGCGCCGGCCGCGGGTTATTCTTGCAACATGAAAATCATCGTTCGATGGCTGTTGCTGGCGGCTGCGCTGTTGCTGGTGGCCTATCTGTATCCCGGTGTCGCCGTCAACAGTTTCGGCTCGGCCATGGTGGCGGCATTCGTGCTGGGGCTGTTCAACACGCTGCTCAGACCGATCCTGGTGCTGCTGACGCTGCCGGTCACGCTGATCACGCTGGGCCTGTTCCTGTTCGTGATCAACGCACTGATGTTCTATTTCGCAGCCCATGTGCTGTCGGGCTTCAACGTCACCGGCTTCGCGGCTGCGCTGATCGGCTCCCTGATCTACAGCCTGTGCGGCATGGTGATCGATGTGGCAATGGAGCGGCTCTTCCCGTCGAAGTGAAGCAGGCGCGGTGGCAGCGCGCTGCAAGACTCACTGGTAGCCGAGCTGCTCCGTCAGCAGTTGCTTGCGCTGCGCTTCGATCACGCGCAGGCGCGAATCGATGACCGACGACTCGACGAAATCGGCCATGGCCTGGTTGCTGCGTGCCATGCTCTGGCCAGCGCGCAGGCGGTCGATGGCACCACGCAGGTCGCCCATCGCATAGTGCGATTCCGCCTCGGCACGCAGCGACCGCAGGCCCCAGCCAAACTGCGCCGAGACCCGGCCCAGCATGGCCCAGGCCTCCGGATCGGACGGGTAGCGTGCGACCCAGGTCTGCAGTTGCTCGGAGATCTGCCGCAACGCTTCGTCGTCCTTGCTGGTGTTCAACGCCAGCGCGATCTGCGCCGCCAGCAGCAAGACCGGACGCGAGGTGGGCATGGCTTCTGCAACCACCGGCCCCGCGGCAGGCTTGGTCAGCCGGGCCAAGATGGCTTGCGCCCGCTGGGCATCGCCGCGCTGCACTTGCGATTCAGTGGCCAGCAGCAGCACCGCGCGCACAGCGCGCTGATCCACCGGCGGCCGGGTGTCGGCAGATGGCACGGCTTTCGGCGCGGCGCTGCCCAGCGCGAGGTCCAATGCCTTCTTGATCGACACATCGGCACGCGACCAGTCGCGCAACAGGCTGGATGCCAACGCGGCCGAATACGCGTCGGCGAATTGCTCGGTGCGCGTGGCATCGCCAGACGCGTTCTCGATGTCCAGACGTTGCCAGCGCTGCAGCGCCTCGACACGCGGATCCATCAGCACGCGGGCACGCGCCAGCGCGGCAGTGTGTTCGAGCGGCGTCGCGATCGATCCCGAGACCAGGACCACGGGGGGCAGCACCGAGGTGCCTGCGGCTTCGCCAGCCTCCAGCCGGGCACGGGCCTCGCCGATGCGCGCGGTGGTCAGCGGGTGGCTGCGCAGATAGGGAAAGTTGCCGCTGTCGTTCAGGCGCGAAGCCTTCTGCAATCGTTCGAACATCGACGCCATGCCCGCAGGATCGAAGCCCGCACTGGTCATCACCGACGCCCCGATGCGATCGGCCTCGCGCTCCATGTCACGCGAAAAGTTCAATTGCCCCTGAATGCCAACCGCCTGTCCGCTGGTGATCAGCGCACCGGCGGCGTCCCCACCGCCAGACTGGGTGGCGGCGATCACACCAAGGATGGTGGCCGCGATGCTGATCAGCGATTGCTGCCGGCTGTTGGCGAAACTGCGTGCGATGTGGCGCTGGTTGATGTGCGTCATCTCGTGCGCGAGCACCGAGGCCAGCTCATCACGAGTCTGGGTGATCGCCATCAAGCCGAGGTGCACACCCATGTACCCGCCAGGCAACGCAAAAGCATTGACGCTGGGATCCCTGACCAGGAAGGGCTGATACGGAAACCGCTCGCTCAGGTCTTCGCCGAGATCGCCGCGCACCTTGGCCGCGGCCAGCAAGGGCTGCCACAGCGATTGCAGATATTCCAGCAGGATCGGATCGTCGAGGTAGTCCGGATCGCGCCGGATGTCGCGCATGATCGCGTCGCCCAGGTGCCGCTCGGTCGTCAGGCTGAAATCCTCGGACGTGCTGTCACCCAGCGACGGGAGGTTGTTCTGGGCTTGAACGCTGGGTGAGCACACGCAGACCATCACAGCCAGACTGACAAGCCCGAGCCTGGCACGGCGAGACAGAGGCCACGCGACTCGGGGCGGACGGAGCAGTTTGCGGATCAAGAAGACTTTCGCAACGGTGGAGGGTCAGAGTGTCGGCCAGCGCAACGGTTCCATCCAGCAGCCGACTCCACACGCCAACGCAAGGAGTCGCCCTGCCAAACCGCTGGGGGCGCCGCCTGACCCCAGGGGCCTGGCAACACCTGATCACTATGATGCCAGTTGGACATTGCTGCTTTGTTGCTCACCATGACCCCATCTGCCAAAGGCACGGGCCCCGCCAGACTTGCCGAGGAACCCTCGGCGGCGGCGGCACCGGGTTCGCCGCTGACGCATTTCGATGCCGCCGGCCAGGCACACATGGTCGATGTGTCAGCGAAGGCCGAAACCCACCGTGTCGCACGGGCCAGGGGCGAGATCCGCATGCTGCCCGCGACACTGGCGCTGATCGATGATGGCCAGGCGAAGAAAGGTGATGTGCTGGGCGTGGCACGCATTGCCGCCATCCAGGCCGCCAAACGCACCGCCGATCTGATCCCGCTGTGCCACCCCTTGCCGATCACTCGCGTGGTCATCGATTTCGACATCGACCGCGCTGCCTGTGTCATTCGCTGCAGCGCCCAGGTCGAAACACGGGGCCGTACCGGTGTCGAAATGGAAGCGCTGACCGCTGTGCAGATCGGCCTGCTCACCATCTACGACATGTGCAAGGCCGCCGACCGCGGCATGGTGATGGGCGAGATCCGGGTGCTGGAAAAGCACGGCGGGAAGTCGGGCGACTGGGTCAGCCCGGAGGCTGCACGCTGACGCTGAGGCGCAAGCGGCAGGGTTCGAGCCTCACCTGAAGTCCCGGTAGTCCAGCGCGCGCGACGGTGCCACGCACTGGAACGGCGGCTCAGCGGCCGCCATGGATTTGTCGTCGCACGGCGCAAAGAAGCCTTTCGACGCGGCATTGTGGAATTCACGCAGGCGGGCCGCCACGTGCCGCGCGCGCTCGATGTCGCCGACCTCGGCCAGTGCGTTCGCCCACGCCATCATCAGCCGGGTATCGAGCAGGAAGTGTTTTGCACCGTCCATGGCGCGCAGCACTTCGTCGGACGACTGGCTGGTGGTGGCCGCAGCGTAATCGGCGTGGTGCGAAAACAGCCAGCTGCGACGCCCCGCCGCGATCCGGTCAGCCAGCGGCGGGGCATCGTCGGCAGGCTCGAAGATCGCAGCCACCGGCAGGTAGTCGATCACCGAGGCCAAGCCCCCGGCCGCAAGCATCAGTGCAGCAGCCAGCAGCGCCGCGCCTTGGGCGGTGACGCCCTGTCGAGCCGGAGGTATCCGCAACGGGCTCGCAGGCGATGCCGAGCCCCGCGACACCGGCTTGGGGCCCTCAGCACCCAGACACAGGCCCCAGGCGAAAGCCGCCGGCAGCAGGAAATAGGCGTACCACAGCGGGTACTCGAGCAGGCTGTGCCAGACCACCAGCAGCACCATCATCCATGCCGAACGCAGCAGCCGCGCGTGCTCAGGGTCAGCCGCCGTCACGCTCTGGCGGCTGGCGCACCAGCCGCGCCACATCGCCCAGTTCATCAGCGCACTGACCCACAGGGCGAGCGGCACTCCCAGCTCGACCACCCATTGCAGCAACAGGTTGTGCGTGTGATCGAAGAACGCCCCCGGCCGATGCGGGAACGGCGTCAGCGACCAGGCCAGGTTGAACTCACCCCAACCCACACCAAACCAAGGGTGCTGCGCAATCAGGCCCAGGGTGTCGGACCAGATGCCGAAGCGTGAACTGGAAATGTCGGTCTCATTGCGCAGCCTTGCCGCGCCGCCGAACACATGACCTGTGAGATCAGCCCAGGTTGTCAGCCCTGCCCAGCACAGCGCATAGACCACGGGCGACAGACACAGCGCAAGCCGTGATCGCCGAGACAGCGAGCGATCGAGCGCACCCCATGCGGCCAGCGCCAGCACGCCCAGCATGCCGGTGCGAGACCCGCTGAGAACCAGGCCAAAGATGAAGCCCACCATCAGCAAGAGCAACCCTGCGCGCGCCAGCCGGGAGCGTTGCCCCTTCGACGATTCGAAGAGCCACATCGCGCCCACCAGCGACCACAGCAGCAGGCTGCTCAGGTGGTTGGGCTGACGCAGATTGCCCGACGCGCGGCCTTCCAGCGAGGTGCTGGCAATCCACTCGCCATCGGCCCACGAGGGCGCAAACACCTGCACCATGCCCACCGCCACGCTGAGCACGCCGGCCACCGTCAACGCCATGCAAAGCGCACGAAACGCGGCCACCCCACCGCCAGAGGCCATGGTCGCCGCACCCACCACCGCCACCAGCCCGGCAGCAGTCAACAGCCCGATGGCCGACAAGGCCATGGAGGCCGGCAGACCGCTGAGCGCCCAGGACGCGGCGCATGCGGCGATCAACAGGGTGAGGGCGCACAGCAACGCACACAGCCCGCCAATGGCTTGGCGCGGACGCGTGAACGGCATGCGGAACTGCCACAGCGCCAGCACGGCGCAGAACACGCCCCAGCCCGATATGGCGGCGGCTTGGTTTAGAAAGGTCGCCGATGGGGGCACATTAGCAGCGAGCAGTGCGGCCGGCACCACCGCGAGCAGCGCGGCCAAAGTCCAAATCGGTTGGGCGACAGTGTTCCCAGGTCCTTTCGAGCCATGGGCAGTGGCCAAAGGTGCATCTGCACACGTCACTGCAGTGCGGGATGAGACAGCTAGGTGATCCAATCGATGTACGGTGTGAGACACAAAGGCGCAACGCTACACCCAGCAACCCCCGGCCACCGAGGGAGGCGTCAGAAGAATCCGTCGGCTGGCAGGTACCCCACCACCCGAGCACCCGGCGCAGCCATGACCGCTACCCAGCTATCGCTGCGCGACATCAGCGGCAGCCAGCGCAGCGCCTGCGCTGGCTGGCCTGCCTCCTTCGCAATCTGAGCCACTTCGCCGGCCGTTTGTGGGTACTTTGCCAACAGGACCGGCATGGGCCTCGCGGCCTGCCACGCAGCGTCCGCCAGCGGGGCGTACTCGCGCCAGTATTTCGGTTGCATCGACAGGTCGAAGCCCGCCAGGCCCAGCTCGGTCGCCTTCATCTGCTCAGCCGGGTCGGTGGGTTTGACGGCTGCGATCTGCCTCGGCCCCGTCCAGGGCAGAGTCTGCAATGCAGGTGGCGCCTCGGCCAGCGACGCTGGCTCGATGTCAGCCGAGGTAACGACCCGGAAGCGATCGATCTCAAAAGCCAGGGCCACTGGCCGGGCCAGCGCCATGGTGTACAGGCCATAGCCGAAAGCCGCGAGTTGCAGCACGACGATCACCGCGAGGTCGCGTGCCAGCTCATTACTCCGCTTACCGGGGCTTGCCGCGACAGCCGTCAGCGCTGGCCCCATCACCACGTCGACGGACACGATCAGCAGGAACAGGCTAGTGCCCCCGGCCAGCGTCGAGTACGGCGGCGGGTACCAGACCAGGAACACGATCGCCGCCGCCAGCGCGGCGATCAGTGCACTGGCCAGAAGGTGAAGCGATGCGGCGCGCAGGCGGAAAGGCAAGGTCATGGCATTGACGGGCTAAAAGGGACGTCTTGGCGAATGCGGACTCTTCCGGTTCGCTGGTCAACGATCGGAATCGTAGTTTCGTGCACTCAAGCCAACTCGATAAGTTGAGCAGCCTGGTCGTCCGTCAAGGCACAAAATACGGAATGGACGCACAAACAGAGCCTGCCGACAACACCAGCCCTTCCGTCTCGCACGCGACTGAGATCGAAGCGCATCAGCGCTTTCCGTTTGGCGCGAATTGGGCGCGGTTTCTGCACCGATTAGACAAATCTCGCATCGAGACCGCGGAACAGTCGTTGATCGAATGGCTGCGCGTCCCGTCACTCCGGAGTCTGCGATTCCTTGATGCGGGCTCAGGCAGTGGTTTATTTAGTTTGGCTGCGCACCGTCTGGGCGCGCAGGTGCACTCTTTCGACTTCGACCCGCAATCGGTCGCGTGCACGCGTGAACTCCGCCGCCGCCAACTGGCAGGCGATCTGCCGAATGCGCCCTTGGTCGACAAGCCACCGATCGAAGCAGAGGCATGGCTGGTTGAAGAAGGCTCAGTACTCGATCCCTCTTACTTGAGCGGCCTGGGGCAGTTCGACGTCGTCTACAGCTGGGGCGTGCTGCACCACACCGGAGACATGTGGACAGCCATCCACAATGTGAGCGAACGAGTGGCTCTGGGCGGTCGATTGTTTATCGCCATTTACAACGACCAGGGCTGGATGAGCCGGTGGTGGACTGGTGTGAAGCGCCGCTACAACCGCAACGTTCTGTGGCGGTGCCTTTTCATCAGCATCTACACACCCTACTACATCTGGGCGCGCGTGCTCTATTGGAAGCTGAGAGGCCATGGCAGCACCGAGCGCGGTATGTCGTTGTGGTATGACCTGCTGGATTGGCTGGGTGGCTATCCGTTTGAGGTCGCACGTCCCGAGGCCGTGTTCGACTTCCTCGCGAGCCGCGGGTTCGAGTTGCGCAAGCTGTTTACCGCCGGCGACAAACTTGGCTGCAACCAGTTCGTTTTCGAACGCGTGCGCGACGCGGCTGGGCCGCAGCCCGGATGAATTGCCAGGGGCTCGGGTGATATCAAACACGGTTACGCGCAATGATGACGCCTTAGCCGAGCGCTGAAGACTCTTGCGCATCACACCGTCGCGATCAGAGTGCCTGCGCAGGATTGGCCGAGAATGATGTGCATGCGCCTACTTCATGTCATCACTGCGTTGGGCGTAGGCGGCGCCGAAAACATGCTTCTGAAGTTGCTGGGGGCGAGAGCGTTGGCAGACGTCGATCAGCACGTGGTGGCCATGCTTCCAGGTGGTGCGATGGCAGCACCGATGCGAGCAGCGGGCGCGATCGTGAATGAACTGAACCTGCTGGGGAGCGTCCCGGTGGTCGCAGGCAGCGTCCAATTGGCGCTCCTGGCCAACCGCTTCCGGCCACAGCTGATCCATGGCTGGCTCTATCACGGCAACCTGGGAGCATCTTTGGCGCGCGCGGTACTTCCCGGACGGGCGCCGCTGATCTGGGGCATCCGACAGTCGCTGCCTACGCTTGCCGGTGAGAATGCATTCGCGCGAGCCGCCATCCACCTGAACAAGGCATTGTCACGTCTGCCTGACTGCCTGTTGTTCAACTCACTGACCAGCCTGGAGCAACACCGCGCATTCGGATTTGACATGCGCCATGCGCGACACCTGCCCAATGGCTTCGATACCGAGCGCTTTACTCCGAGTGGGGCAGACCGCGCGCGTTTGCGTGCCGAGTGGGGCGCCAGCGAATCCGACCTGCTGTTCGGGTCGCTCGCGCGTCACCATCCGGTCAAGGATCATGCGGGTTTCCTGCAGGCCGCACGCCGGGTGCTGGACTTGCGACCGCAAGCGCGCTTCGTGATGGCTGGCACGGGCGTGGACACAGGCAACAGCACTCTCTCGCAGCAGGTGGCCGACAGTGGTCTGCGCGACCGCGTACTCCTGCTGGGTGAGCGGCGAGACGTGCCCGCGGTACTGGCCGCGCTGGATGTATTCGTGTCCGCGTCTCGCGCAGAAGCCTTTTCAAATGCAGTGGGCGAGGCCATGGCTTGCGCATTACCCTGCGTGGTCACGGCTGTGGGCGATTCGGCCCAGGTGGTGGCCGACACCGGCTTGGTCGTCGCGCCGGCACAACCCGAGACCCTGGCTGCAGCCATGCTGCGCATGGCGGACCTCGGCCGCGAAGGCCGAGCAGCTTGGGGTGCGCGAGCGCGGACACGCATCGAGTCGAACTTCAGCCTGGACGCCGTGGCGATGCAACACGCCGAGCTGTACCGCGGGCTGGTGGCCTGAACATGTGCGGCATTGCGGGCTTCTTCACGGCAGGCGCGCTGCCGGAGCAGGCGTCAGCATGGGTGCGCGACATGGGAGACACGCTGGTTCACCGCGGTCCCGATGGGCGCGGCGAGTGGCTGGACGAAGGCGCTGGTATCGCGCTGGCACACCGGCGCCTGTCCATCGTGGATTTGTCGCCTGAAGGCCGGCAACCGATGACCAGTGCAGACGGCCGCTGGGTCATCGTATTCAACGGTGAGATCTACAACCACCTCCAATTGCGGCGCCAGCTGGAAGCGGCCGGTACGGCGCCGGCGTGGCGCGGCCACTCCGACACCGAGACACTGCTGGCTGCAGTGGCGGCCTGGGGACTGTTGACGGCGCTGCAGCGCGCCGTGGGCATGTTCGCCATCGCACTGTGGGACCGGCAATCGCGCAGCCTCACGCTGGCCCGTGACCGCCTGGGTGAGAAGCCGCTCTATTACGGTGTGCAGAACGGCGTGCTGTTGTTCGGTTCGGAGTTGAAAGCGCTTCGCGCACATCCGGCTTTCTGTGGTGACATCGATTCAGGTGCCTTGTCGCTCCTGTTGCGCCATGGCTACGTGCCCGCGCCCTGGTCGATCCACCGGGGCATCCGCAAGCTGCTGCCCGGAACACTGCTGGCACTGTCGCAGCCCAACGATGTCGATGCCGAGCCAACTGCGTACTGGTCGGTGCAAGAGCAAGCGCTGGCCGGCGCACGCGAACCGTTGTCGCTGTCGGACGCCGAGGCGGTGGAGACGCTGGACCGGCTGCTGCGCCAATCCATCGACGGCCAGCGCATGGCCGACGTGCCGCTGGGTGCTTTCTTGTCCGGCGGCATCGACTCGTCCACCACGGTCGCGGTGATGCAGGCCTTGTCCAGCCAACCAGTGCGCACATTCACCATTGGCCTGCCCGACGCCGCTCTGGACGAATCGGCCCATGCCCGCGCCATAGCCCGCCACCTGGGCACGCAGCACACGGAGCTCATGGTCACCGCGCAGGAAGCGCAGCAGGTGATCCCGAAGCTGCCGGGCCTGTACTGCGAGCCCTTTGCCGATGCATCGCAAATCCCCACCTTCCTGGTCAGCCAGCTGGCGCGACGAGACGTGACCGTGGCACTGTCTGGCGATGCCGGGGACGAGCTGTTCTGCGGTTATGACCGCTACCACTGGGCGCAGCGGGTGGCTGCGGTGCCGCTGGCGCTGCGCCGCAGCTGCGGTGCTGTGCTGCGAGCACTGCCCGCCGAGGTCTGGAGTGCGCTGCTGGCACCGGTGTCGCCATGGCTGCCCCGCGAATTACGCGAAGGCGACCGCGCCGACCGCCTGCGCAAGCTGGCTGGCGTGCTGGGTGCACGGCGCAACGATGATGTTTACCGGCAGATGGTGAGTTTCTGGCCCGAGGGCCAAAGCCCCGTGCTGGATGCGCCGGAACCGCTGACGGCCTTCACGCAACCGGTGCCGCCCTTGCGCGCGTTCGAATCTCGGATGATGCTGCTTGACCTGCGCAGCTACCTACCGGACGATATCCTGGCAAAGGTCGACCGCGCGGCGATGGCAGCCTCGCTGGAAGCACGCGTGCCATTGCTGGACCATCGCATCGTCGAGTTCGCGCTGCGCCTGCCCCTGCAGCAGAAGGTACGTGGCGGCCAGGGCAAATGGGTGCTGCGCCAGGTGCTGGACCGCTATGTGCCACGTGTCTTGGTGGAGCGACCCAAGATGGGCTTCGGCATTCCAATCCATGCATGGTTACGCGGACCGCTGCGCGGCTGGGCCGAAGACCTGCTGGACGAAAGCGCTCTGCGCCAAGCCGGCCTGCTGGATCCGGCGCCAGTGCGCCAGCTTTGGCGCGAACATCTGACCGGGCGCAACGATTGGGGCTACCGGCTGTGGCCGGTGCTGATGTTCGAAGCCTGGCGCCGTGCGGCCGGCACCTCTGGAAAGGCCAGCGCGTGAATGACACAGCGAAGATTCCTGGCGCCGCTTCGCATGCCGCCGAGACCGAGGCTGGCGAACGCTTCGGTTTCGGTGCCAACTGGGCACGCTTTCTTCAGCAGCTGGACACAGCAGGCATCGCGGCAGCCGAGCAATCACTGAGGGACATGCTGGGCCTTCGTACGCTGCAAGGCCTGCGTATGCTGGATGCCGGGTCGGGTAGTGGCCTTTTCAGTCTGGCGGCACGGCGCCTCGGTGCGACCGTGCACTCCTTCGACTTTGACCCGCAGTCCGTGGCTTGCACGAAGGAACTGCGCCGCCGCTACCGCGCGGAAACCAGCGAGCCCGCAGACGACGGGCTCTGGTGCGTGGAGGAAGGCTCGGCACTGGACTCAGCCTACCTGGCCACGTTGGGACGCTTTGACATCGTCTACAGCTGGGGCGTGTTGCATCACACCGGCGATCAGTGGACCGCGATGGACCTGGTGAGCCAGCGCGTGCAACCCGGCGGGCGCCTTTTCATTGCGATCTATAACGACCAGGGGCTGATCAGCCAGTGGTGGACCTGGGTGAAACGTATCTACAACCGCAGCTCGCTGACGCGAGCGCTGGTGGTGGCGGCTTTTACGCCTTACTTTATCGGGCTGCGGTGGGTGTACCGGAGGCTGCGAGGACTTGGCGATCTCGGCCGGGGAATGTCGCTCTGGTACGACATGATCGACTGGCTGGGCGGTTATCCATTCCAGGTAGCGCGACCGGAAGAAGTCTTCCGGTTCATGGTCTCGCGCGGGTTCGAGTTGCGTGGACTCACTACCGCGGGCGCGACCGGCGCCTGCAACGAGTTTGTTTTCGAACGCATGGGCGAGGCGGCATTGCCGCGGTGACGCTTAGCAGCGCGTCAGACAACTCCGAGTTCATGCGCATAGCGATCCACGGCGCGCGCAACAGAAAAGTCCTCAGCCCGCAGGCTCACCTTGGGCGGGCTCGGGTCGTCAAGTGCAGCAGCCATCGCTGCAGACATCGCCGCGACGTCACCCACCGGTACAAGACGGCCCCATCGGCCACCTTCCAACACCTCGCGCGGGCCGCTGGGACAGTCGGTACTGACCACTGGCGTTCCGCACGCCATCGCCTGAATCAAGACACCTGGCAAGCCCTCGAAGCGCGACGGCAGCACTAAAAGTTGTGCCGTACGCATGGCCGAAAACGGGTTGGGCTCAAAACCGGGCAGTGCAACGTCGTTCTCCAGACCCAGCCTCGCGACCTGCGCCGTCAACGACGGACGCAAGTCGCCTTCACCCAGGATCAACAAACGCGCAGGGCGCGTGCGCCTGAGCAACGCGAAGGCCTCGATCAAGGTCGCGAAGTCCTTTTGCGGAGCAAGGCGACCAGCGGCAAGAACCACTGGCGGATCGCTCGGCCCGCGGGCTGCAAGCCACGCACAGGCTGGCACCGCATTGGCGCGGGCACGCAGCGTGTCATCGACCACGGGGTTGTAGATCGTCACCACGCGCTTGGCATCGAGCGGGATGCGCTGCAGCAGATCCCTTGCCACGCCGCCGGACACGCTCACGATTCGGTCGGCCCGCGGGTAAGTCCAACGCATCATCAAGACGATGGCACGCATCCGCCAGCCGTGATGCGCAGCCAGCACAGAGCTCAGATGCGCGCGTTCGCTCAAGAGCAGGCGTGCACGCGACCGCGCGATGCAGTGCGCCAATGCGGCCGTCACGTTGGCGTGGCTCATCGCTGCCAGCAGTGCCGTCGGCCGCGCGTTGCGAAGGTGCCGCACCAAGGGCCATAACGCATGCACCATTGATGAGGCGCCAAGATCAACCACGCGGACCCTCGAATCGACATCGGCCAGATACGGGCCACTGGCCTGACAGAGGACAAGCGTGACATCCACACCCCGCGCAGCGAGACCGTTGGCGACCAGGCCCATCACCCGCTCTGCGCCACCGCCGTCCAGCGAGGGGAGGAAGATGCTGACTCGTTGTGACGCCACAGCTCGCTAGGGCGCTTTGCGCGCGGCAAACAGGATGTTGGGCGACACGATTTGCTCGCCCAACCGGCCAAGCACCGAGTGAATTACACCCTTCAGGTAATGAACCGGCGTGCTCGCCGCCGCCCAGTCCACGAAGCTCCGCCGCCGGCACGAAACATCGGTGAAGCGCGTGGCCAGTTCGGCCTCGATCTGCGGCAGGTCGAAGCTGCTGACGTGACCCCAGCGGTGAAAGATCTTGCTGCAGTCCGGACAGATCACCTCGCTGTCCTGAAGCACTTCGCGGTACGGGACGGAGCCGATGAACCAGCCCCCCGGCGCCAGCACCCGGACAATCTCGGCAAGCACCGCCTGGCGCACGGCCGGTTCGATGTGCTCGAGCACTTCCGACGCGACGACGATGTCGAACGACGAATCGGCGAACGGCATTTGCTGTGCGTAGCCACAACGAGCATCGATGCCCGCCTGCGCCAACGACGCTGCTGCGGCCTCACTGGGGTCGAGCGCGGCGACGCGCCAACCGAGAGCCTGCAACTGTCGCTCCACGCCGCCAGCGCCGATGCCGATGTTGAGCGCGCGCCCACCATGAGCACCATGCCGGCGGCGCGCCTCTCTCACCATCGCCGAATATCGGCCTTGGGCACGGCCAAAGGCATCCACACGCGTGGTCTGATAGTGGTCCCAGATGCGATCCTGTTCCAAGCGCGAGCTCCTTCAACTAAATCCGGTCAGGTCCATCGGTGGTTCGCCGCAGCGCTGCCCAGACCATCGCTGTTGTGATGCAGTACATCCCGGCAGTGGCCATCGGCAGCCCGGCAAGGCCAAACATGTTGGCGAACACCGCGCTGAGGATGAGCTTCGACGCCAAGCCGACACCTGATGCCAAGGCCAGTGCGGGGCCACCGCGCGACGCTGCAAGTGCAGTGACCAGAACAAGTCCACAGAGGAACGGCGGCATCTGAAGCATGCCCCAGCGCAGCAGTGACACCACCTGAGCGCGATCTGCTGCGGTGAAGCTACCGCGCTCGTAGAGTAAAGCGACCAGCGGGTCAGCGAGCGCGACGACGACCAGCGCGATGACCACCCCGGCCAATCCCGCCTTCAATGCCCAACCACGAGCCATGCGATGCACCTCGCTCGGTGAGTGCGCGGCGAGCGTCGACAGCAGCGGCAGACCTGCGCGCTGTATCGCAATACCGACCAGCCCTTGAACACCCAGGATCAATCGGTTCGCAAAGCCAAGCGCAGCGACATTGCCATCGCCGAGACGCGCGGCGAAGAACGGGTCCACAAGCGGGACCAAAGCAAAGAGCAGCTGACCTGCAAGAAGAATGAGCGCGCCCCGACCAAAGAGCTGCCAACCGGGCGAACGGAAGGCGACCCGCGGCAGCGGTAGTTCGCCCTCCCTGTGAAGCACGAAAGCCATGGCAAGCACCTGCAAGGCAATGCCAGCAGTTGTGCCCCAGAAGATCCATGTTCCCTGGAACAGGACGAGAGCGACGACCAACACCAGAGGCGGAAGTGCTTCAAGCAGTGTGAGTACATGCCGGCCTGTCGAGATCAGCCATGCCGCCAGCAGTGCTCCAACCAAACCCAAAGGTACAACGACAACAAGCGCACTGAAGCCATTCGCAGCCGCCTTTGCCGCGGTTGGCTCCAGGCCGCTCCAGCCTCCTACCGTCATGGTGTGCAGCGTGAGCCAACCCACCGGCAGCGCCAGCGCTGCCGTCAGCAGCATGGCACCCAGAAGCTCGCTTCGAAAGCGCAACGCCGCGGTTGGGTCGTTCAGACGCAGGGATGCCTCTGCTGGTGCCGCCAGAATGGCGAGCGTCGACAGCGCCATCGCCAGCGGCCAAGTCACGATGGCGAGAAGCAGGTAATAGGCATCCACGACGGGGTCGGTGCCATGCCGCCATGCGATCGCGGCGTCCTGGCCCATCCGCACTACGCTGGTCAGCGCTGCCAGCGTTCCCACCACCACCATGCCATGAGCGAACTGGCCAGTCGTGACGGCCTGGTTAGGCACGGGCGGTGGCGAGACCGGAGAGCTTGCGCCCGGCACGTCGCGGGTCATGCAGTGCCCTCTCGTAACCACTGCATGTGCGCGCACGCAGCCGCAGCCCAACTCCAGGTACGCGCTGCGAAGTCTGCGCAGTCTTGTCGCTGCGCGATCAGTTCGGACTTCGAACGCGCCATCCAACCCTCGATGGCCGCGATGCCGAGTTCTGCCTCGCAGCCTGGTCTGTCAGGCAGTTCCACCCACAAGCTGCTTGGGGCTGTCGAGCCTGCGGCGATGCTGGCTGGCATGCAGGCGGGCAGCCCGCAGGCCATGGCTTCTTGCACCACGAGCGGGAAGCCTTCGGATTCGCTCGGCAGGACCAGCAGGTCGGCCGCGCGGTAATAGCGCACCAACTCCGCTTGCGGCATCGGACCCAGAACCCGCACATTCGGCAGGCCCCAGCCTACTGGATCCTCAGGTCCCTGGCCGATCAGGCACCACTGCCAATCCGGTCGCAAGTCGGCCATCGCACGGATGATGGGCAATCGTTTCACGGGGACGAAGCGGCCCACGAACAGGATCAAAGGTCGCAGCGGGTCGAACCCCAGTGCGGCACGTTGCGAAATCGGTTCGTCCGGTGATGGGGAAAACAGGGCCGTATCGACGCCATTGGGGACATGGCGAAAAGTCGGCACCGGGCCGAGCAGAGACTCGAAGTAGCTTCTGACGACCGGGCTGATGAAGGCGACTCCCGCCGCATGCCTGAGCGCCGACCACGCGCCCAGCCGGTTGGCAGCTGCTAGCACCGGCCGCAGCCAGGGTGGAAGCGGCCGCTGACCAATGTGTTGTGTCACCACGAATCGCTTGCCATGACTTCGCGCCAGCCAGGCCGCAGCGAGGCTGCCCGCGTAGATGCAGTCATGCAGGTGCACGGCATCAGATTCCTTGATGAGCCGGCTGAGTTGGCGTAACGACGCCGAACTCCACAAGGGGTAAGGCATCCCGCTCAGGCGCTCGATGCCATTGAACGTTCGCATCGGAACGCATTGCACGCCGTTCAACTCTGGCGGCTCGTCGGTATCACTGGCACACCAAACGATCGCGCAGCCGGCTGCGGCCATGCGCGCCGCCAGTTGCCCAGCGACGATTTCCACCCCGCCGCGATGCGACGGATAGAAAGGGCTCACCAGAACAACCTGCATGCCTGTTGTGTTCGGTTCGACGCTGCGCCATGAAATACGGTCATTCCGCGCTCCATGGCATCTGGTAGCGGCCTGGGGGCTTGTCACACGGAAACGTGAACTTCCCCGCGCGTATGTCGGCCACGCTGCCGATCGATCGATGATTGAGCGCGCGAAAGTATTTGTAGGTGACATCACCAGGGCCACGCACGTTGATCAGCATGTCCATGCCGGGATACCAGCGACTGGCCATGCCCTCGAATTCGCGGGTCACACCACTGCCCGGTGGAAAAAACCTCGGGCAGCGGTGCTCGATCGCCTCGAACACGTCGGACCACTGTGAGGCCAGGGGCGGCTTCGCGATAGCCGCGACGCGGTCAGCATCCGAATAGCGCATCGGGCAGAACCAGAACCCCCGCTCCGGCTCCTTCGGCACTGTCCCAGCCTGAGAGGCCATGGCCATGCCTGCGCTGACGCGAGGCAGGGTTGACCGCAGCACCGTGCACGGCTCGCCGGTCAGCGCCAGCCCGTAGTTGGACAACGACTGGCCCAGGAGATTGCGAAGCTCGACATCAGGCTGGCTGTCCTTGTCCGACCAGCCGCCCGGAATTGGGATGACCAGCAGCTTGGGCAATGCACTTGAGAGCAGTTGCACGACGGACGCGTACTCATGCGCCGCGGGAGAAATGTCGCGCTGCCCAATCAACTGCGCCCATCGTGAGTCTGGGTGAAACCGCGGCACCAGGATCGAATAGGCATTGACACTCGCCATGATGAAGACCGCCGGGCGGTGGCGCAGCGCGTTCTCTTCGATGTCGATCCCCGGCCCGCTGACCCATTCAGCCCTGCCCCACACATCAGGCTTGTAGGTGCTGGCAAGCGCCGCCGCCTGAAGCCCACCCATCAGCAACAGCGTCGCCCATCGAAATGGCTTCGTGCCCGGCAGACCGCGCCATGCCAGCATGGTCAGCGGGCCAAGCAGCAGAAGCGCCGAAAGGAAATAGCGGCCGTTCCCGCTGACGAAGGTCCACAGGTAGAAGCTGAGCCAGAACGCCATCAGCAAACGCCAGGTTTCAGCGGTCAGCCGTGCCCTGAACGAACCGAAGAGGGCGCCGACCAACAGCATGGCCATCAGGAATGCCGGGCGCAGGTCTGGCGCCATGAACTCGACGTACATGAACGCCGATGGGTCGGCCATCAGGAAGGGCCGGAGCAGCCACTCAAGAAAAACGTCTGGCGTGAAACGATCCATGTGATCGAGGCGAAAGTTTCAGTGACCCATCAGGGGGTACAGCGGGTGGCCCATGTGCGCCCACAGCTGCAACCCCCAGGGCGCATACACCACCAGAAAGCCGACAGCAGCAGCGCCCCACAGGCACAGACCTCTGCGCAGCGACAGGTACGGCGCCCGGGCCTCGAACCACCACAACAGGAGCAGCGGCGCGAACAACGCGTTGGACAATTTGAAGGCCACGGACACCCCGAAAAGCGCGCCCATCGCCAGCAGCCTTCGGTCGCTGGCATCAGGCTTTAGTGCAATAGCCACCGCCCACAGCAGCGGCGTTGCAGCCAGCAGGTCGTTCGCCGTCGTTTCCAGGGATGACCACAGCACGATGCTCATCACGGCGAGCACACACGCGGCGATGCGCTCGGCCAACGCCTCCGCGGCGCCACGCTCCTGAGGCAGCAGCCGATACGCCGCCACCCACACGGGTGGTATCACGCAGGCCGCCTGTGCCGCCGCCCATGCCGCAGCAACCCAGGCTCCTTGGGTGTCGAGCAGGGCCATGCGGTAGACGGGCCAGTAAAGGTACGGGTACTGATAGGTCTGCCCGCTGGCGGCCAGCACGTCCAGGTGCCAGCGTGGGTGCTCGGCCGTCATGCCGAGGTAGATGTGGTGGTTGATGGCGTCCCAGCTCCACCCCAGGTGGCCGTTCATCAAAGGAAGGCTGGCTGCGGCCATCGCTGCCAGCAGGGTGACTGTGACAAGTTCAAGCCAGTGGCGGCGACTCATGCGTCGCTGCTCGGCCAGCCGGCGCGCACCCGGCCCGTTGCAGGCAGGGGACGGCTTGAATCAAAGGCGCTTCGCATGGCTGCAAAGAACACCGACGCCAGCAACGACTGTGTGCCCATCAGCAAAAGGGCAACGCCCGGAATGATCTGTCGCATGGCCGACTCGGGGTTCAGCGCGCCGAAACCGGATTGCCCCCATTGCAGCGTCAGGCCCACGCACAGCGCCAGGCCGACCGTGGTAGCGAAGCCACCGGTCACCGGCAGCACCGGGCCGCTGGCAAGTCGACGAACCACCTGCTCGCTCGGGTCGGGCGCTGCCAGCTGCGCGTGATGCCGGGCCAGCACCGCACCCATGGCAAACAACACGGCCTGGTAGCCCATCATCATGGCCGCCGCCGCGAACAGCTGGGTGTGGATGCCGATCGGCCACCAGGGGGTCAGGGCGAAGTGGAGATTCGCAATGGCCAGCTGTACCAGACCAGCCCCTGCAAGCGCCGCCCCGGGGTACAGGAAAAGCCAGCGGGGCGAGTACAGCATCAGGAAGCGCAGGTGCCGCCAGCCATCTCGCCAGCTGCGCAGGTGCGGCGGGCGGTCTCTGCCGTCAGGCGACAACACGGTCGGCACTTCGGCGATGGCCAGCCCGCTGAGGGTGGCCTTCACCACCATCTCGCTGGCGAACTCCATGCCTTCGCAGCGCAGGTCCAGCGAGCGGATGGCGTCGCGCGAGAACCCGCGCAATCCGCAATGAAAGTCCTTCACCGGCGCCTTGAACAGCAACTGCCCGATGAAGCTCAGCACCGGGTTGCCCAGATAGCGGTGCAACGGCGGCATGGCGCCCGGCATTATTCCGCCAGCGAAGCGGTTGCCGATGACCAGCTGCGCACCGCGCCGCAGCTCGGTCAGAAAGTGATCGAGCCGGCTGAAGTCGTAGCTGTCATCCGAGTCACCCATCACGATGAAGCGGCCTGACGCCGAATTGATGCCCGCGATCAGCGCGGCGCCATAGCCGCGCACGGGCACCGACACCACACGCGCACCGAGCGACTGGGCCAGTTCCTGCGATCCGTCGGTCGAGCCGTTGTCCGCGATGAGCACTTCACCGGCAACACCGGTGCGTGTCAGGAAGGCTCGCGCCTTCTCGATGCACGTGCCCAGCGTCAGGGCTTCGTTCAAGCAGGGCATCAGGATGGTGAGTTCAACCGTGCTGTGGCTCATGACGCTGTTGTGGATGGACGCAGGGCAAGCTGGGTTCTGGCGGAGTCGCTGGCTATCGTATGGCCGGTAGGAACTCTGAGCCGCCGGCTCTCGCACCCTGCTCGACTTTGCACTGGCCTTGCTGTGTGCGTTCGCTCCATGAACCGAAGGTTCATCGGGCATTTCGGTTGGATGCCGAAGTAACGTTGACTGGGTCGACCGCCTGGGAATGGAAATCACCGGGCCAAGAAAAAAGGCGGCCGGGGCCGCCTTTTCATTCAAGTTGCAGCGATCATTAACCGCGGCAGGATCCTGGCAAGAATTTGACAGGAATGCCGTTCGACGAAGCAGGGCCGCAAACCCATTTGTAAACGGCCGAGCCAATGTTGGTGGCTGCCATCGCGGTGGTGTTATCAGCGTACGGAGTCAAAGTAATTTTCTTCGTGTCGATCGTGGCGTCACCCGTGTTTTGGGCAGTGACAGTGATCGCGCCAACGCCGTCGGTAGCAACCGAAGCTACATATTTCGAAGATGCCGTGGTGGCTTCGCAGCCCCAGCTGCCAGCGGCCGGCAAAGTCGTGGAAGTCGCCGACTGATAAACCTCGGTGATCGTGGTGCGGCAAGCCGACGCTGCCAAAACGACTTCAGACAGCTTGGCGCGCTTGGTGTAGTCGGAATAGGCCGGCAGCGCAACCGCCGCCAAGATGCCGATGATCGCGACAACGATCATCAATTCGATGAGGGTGAAACCTTGTTGAATACGACGCTGCATGGTGAGCTCCTGTGGGAATGGGGGAAACGACGGAGCAGTAGTCGCATGCCGCATGCCATCGGTTTTCCACGTGAATAGTGGGCACTTGGGCGGCATGGGCGACACAAACGGTCACCAGGGGCATCGGAAATCGGGGATTTGCGTCGGGCGGGTGACGCAAATTGTCAGATCAAACCAGCCTCAGGTCGTCACCGGCGCTGAGGGCGCGGACCTTGTGCGGCAGGCGCAGACGGCCGATCTCGGCCATCACCGCATCCATCTCGCCGGGCTTGATGTGGGTGATGCCCACATCCACACTGCCGGCCAGTTGCGCCAATTCCTGGCCGAGCGCGGTCGGGCAGAGGTGGCGGCTGATGTCCGCGAGCTGGCGCTCTTCATCGCTGAACGCGGTTTCGATGACGAGGTGGGCCACCGGCATCGTCCGCAGTCGCTGCCACAGCGCCGGGTTGGGGCCGGTGTCGCCGCTGTAGACCCAGCGCCCGTCGTCGACCGCAAAACCGACCGCCGGCACGGTGTGGGCTGCGCTCAGCACCTCGATGCGGCGACGCTTTCGGCCCACGCCTGTCAGCACATCGCCCACCACAAATGGCAGCAGGCGCAGCACAGGACTGTCGGTACTCGGCAAGCGAGTGAAGTCGGGCCAGATGACGCCATTGAAGATGTGGGTGCGCAGCGCTGCCAGGGTCTCGGGCAGGGCATGCACCTGGATCGGCCCGCGGCCCTGGGCCAATCGGGCGCGCATCACGCTGTCGGCCAGCAAGGCGATCGACAGGATGTGGTCGAGGTGGGAGTGGCTGATGAAGACATGGTCGATGCGCGTCAGCGCGTCGAGAGACAGGTCGCCGACGCCGCTGCCGGCATCGATCAGCACATCTTCATCGAGCAGAAAGGCGGTGGTCTTGCAACCCGCCGCGATCGAGCCAGAACAGCCGAGCACGCGCAGGGTCATGGGGTGGGGGCGGAAGCGAGAACGGGCACGGCGCTGGACGCATCGAGGACTGCGCCAAATACTGAGGCCGTGCGCCAGCGCCGGCAAGGGGCGAAAGTCGCGTTTGCGGCCAGGTCACGCCGCAGCACTGAACCGAGCAGAGGTCCCCGTGAAAGATTCACGGCAGGCGCACAAGCCGTGCGCCCCGCCTCGGCTATCGGTTGATGAATTGCATCTGCGTGCCGGCGAGCTCGATCACGTCGCCATCGCGCAGCTGGGTGGTCTCGGTGACCAGCGGGTTGCCATTGACGGTGGGGCGGGCGGCGCCCTCCACGTGCGCAAACACATAGCCTGTCGGCCGCTTCGTGATCGACGCGACCTGCACGCCGGGCTTGCCGATGGTGGTGACCACCTTGGTCAGGCTGACTTCGCGACCCGCAGCCGCCCCGTTCAAGACCTTGATCGACGCGGCACCGCCCAAGGCGCCAAAGCCCGAGGGGCCACCGAAACCGGAGGCACGCTGTAGCCCGGGCGGCTGCTGTGACTGGGTCCCGGGGCGCAGGATCTGGGTGGCTTCGTAGTCGCCGCCATCGGCCACCAGGAACTTGATCTTGTACTTGCCGATCTCGACGGTGTCGTTGTGAGCGAGCAGTTGCTTCTTGACCGCCTTGCCGTTGATGTAGGTGCCGTTGGTGCTGTTGAGGTCTTCGATGAAGACATCGGCACCCAGCATCTGCAGCACGGCATGCTCACCGCTGACGGCCAGGTTGTCGATGACGATGTCGTTGTAGGGCCGGCGTCCGAGCGTGGTCTTGTCCTTGGTGATCTGCACTTCCTTGATCACCACACCGTCGAGCGATACCACCAGTTTGCCCATGCTTGACCTCGTCTATTGTTGTGTCGTCGTGGCGGAAGATGGCTGCGCGGGCGGTCGAATCGTTGTGCGACTCAGCGCTTGAACGGCCACCAGGACCGCCCAGCCCCCGCTGCACCTTGAACTCGCGCCAAGATGACGGCAATGTTATCTTTTCCGCCGGCTTCGTTGGCGGCGGAAATCAGGGCGTGAGCCAATGCCTCGAGATCGGCACCAGACTGCAGCACCTGGCCAATGTGCTCGTCGTCGAGCATGTCGGACAGTCCGTCCGAGCACAGCAGCACCAGATCGCCCGGCAGGAGTTCGTGCAGGTGCGATTCCAGCATCACGCTGTCTTCGACACCCACGGCGCGGGTCACCAGGTTCTTGTTGGAGGAGAACGCGGCCTGCTCTTCGGTGATCAGCCCCGCATCGATCTGCTCCTGCAGCAACGAATGGTCGTGGGTGATGCGCATGAACTTGCCGGCGCGCAGCCGGTAGCCGCGCGAGTCGCCGACGTGACCCAGCAGCAGCCGACCTTCGCGGAAGACGCCCACCACCAGTGTCGTGCCCATGCCGGCGTACTGAGGGTTGGTGCTCGCGGCATTGAAAATGGCTCGGTTGGCGTTGTCCACGCAGATGTCCATCGCCCGGCGCACGTCGGCATCGGTGGCGTTGGAAGCGGCCTCGGTGAGCCAACGGCCAAGTTCGGTGCTGATGAAGGAGGTGGCCATCTGGCTGGCGACCTCACCAGCGTTGTACCCCCCCATGCCGTCGGCCAGCACCACCAGCGCCGAAGCCGGGTCGACCGCCACTGAGTCCTCGTTGTTGTTGCGCGCGCGCCCGGTGTCGGTGGCGCTGAAAAACTCGAAGGGCATGTCAAGCGGCAGGGGGCTCGGGCAGGACAGGGAGGCGCGTCAGCGCGAGCCACCCTGCCAAAACCGCTGCCGCGTGGGCCATTGCAGCGAAAGGCGACGTTGGCAGGCGGTGCGGGCAGGGGCAGTCACAGATCGGAATTGTGCCCCGGATCGGGGCGTGACGATTTCACGGTCGAGGCAAAAGCATCCACTTCGGGGGTGACGGCGGCGGGTGCTGAATCGCCTGGCAAGGCAAGCACCGCGTCGGGCCAGAGTGAGGCCACGGCGTCCAATGCCTGGTCCAGCTGGAGCCCATCGGCGTAGCGGGCCTCGGGCGACTTGGCCAGCGTCTGCGCCAGCACACGGGCCAACGCCTGCGGCACTTCGGGGCGCAGCGTACGCACATCGGGCGCCACCTCGTTGACGATGCCGTACATCAGGCGCGCCATCGATTCGCCTTGGTGCGGCAGCGCTCCGGTCAGCAGTTGGAACAGCGTGACGCCGAGCGAGTACAAATCGGTGCGCCCATCGACCCGCTGTCCAGAGAGCTGCTCGGGAGACATGTAGGTGGGCGTGCCCAGCAGCATGCCGGTCCGGGTGCGGCAGGCGTCGGCGATGCGGGCCACACCGAAGTCGGTGACTTTCACCACTCCGGCCGACGCATCGATCATCACGTTGGCAGGCTTGATGTCACGGTGGATCACGCCCTGGCTGTGGGCATGCGCCAGCGCGTGGGCCACCCTGCGGCCGATGTGCACGACCAGCGGCAGTGGCAGCCGCCGGCTGGCATGCGTGTAACGCTGCAGATCCAGCCCGGCGACGTACTCCATCGCGATGTAGGCGAGCTCATCGTCTTGGCCCGTGTCGTAGATGGCCACGATGTCCGGGTGCTGCAGTCGGCGAGCGGCCTCGGCCTCGCGGAAGAGGCGCACGCGCGCCTCGGTCACTTCGTCGGCGGAGAACTCGTTCGACAGCGACAAGGTCTTGATGGCTGCCAGGCGCCCCGTGTCGGCATCGCGGCCCAGCACCACCGCGCCCATGGCGCCACGGCCCAGCAGACGTTCGATCCGGTAGCGACCCAACCGGTCACGGTCGAACCCCTGAATCATGGCTCGCTCAGCCAGAGGCGCCGCGCCGCGCCTGCAGGCCGCGGCCCATCGCGTAGACCAGCAGCGCACCGGCCACGCCAGCGGCGTACTTGATCCAGCCATCGGGTGGCAGCTTGGGCAGCTGCGGCATGACCTCAGGGTTGGTCAACGCAGGGTCACCCACTGCCATCGTGCCGGCGATCCACCCCAGCAGCATCGCGCCCAGGGTGATGATGAGGGGGTAGCGGTCCATCAGCTTGATGACCAGCTGGCTGCCCCAGACGATGATGGGGATGCTCACCAGCAGGCCGAAGATGACGAGCGGCATCGTGTGGTCGCCGCCGGCCGTTTCGGCGGCGCCGGCGATGGCGATCACGTTGTCGAGGCTCATCACGAGATCGGCCACGATGACCGTCTTCACGGCGCCCCACAGCTTGTCGCTGCCTTCGATGTTGGCGTGGCCATCGTCGTCCTCAGGCAGCAGCAGCTTCACGCCGATCCACACCAGCAGGATGGCACCGACCAGTTTCAGCAACGGAATCGCCAGTAGCTGCAGCGCGAAAAAAATCAAGATCACGCGCAAGACGATGGCCCCCGCGGTGCCCCACAGGATGCCCTGACGGCGCTGAGCCGGCGGCAGCTTGCGACAAGCCAGTGCGATGACCACCGCGTTGTCGCCGCCAAGCAGGATGTCGATCATGATGATCTGGCCGACGGCGATCCAGAACTCGGGGGTCATCAAGGCTTGCATGCGGGGTCCGGTGGGCGGGCGGTACGTGAAGGCGGCAGTGTAGGGGCCAGAGCCGACGCGCTCGCTGGCCGCACGGCGCACTGCACCGCCAACTCGGTCAGGCCTCGGTACAAGGCGTTGCCCGTCCAGTGCGGCGCGGCGCTCGGGGTCAGCGTCAGGTCAGGCCAGCGCTCGAGCAGCTGCGCGAAAACGACCTGCGCTTCCATCAGCGTCAGCGCTGCGCCTATGCACACATGCGGGCCCTGTCCAAAGGCCAGCGGCGGCGCGGGACGGCGGGTGATGTCCAGCTCGTCGGGGCGCTCGTGCCGGGCCGGGTCGCGGTTGGCCGCGCCGATGAGCGCCACGACCAGATCTCCCCGGCGCAAGGTCTGCCCGTGCAGCTCCAGGTCGGTCGCCACGCGGCGGCCGGTGTACTGCACCGGACTGTCAAAGCGCAGCAGTTCACGCACCGCCCCGGGAAGCAACGTCCGATCACGTTGCAGCTGGCGCCACTGCTCCGGATGGGTCAGCAGCGTGCGCAGGCCGTTGGCCAGCAGATGGCGCGTGGTTTCATGGCCTGCGAACAGCAGCATCACGCACTGCGCCAGCAACTCGGCGCTGCCACGGATCTGGCCGTCGCGCTCGGCCTGTAGCAGCCGGTCGATCAGGTTATCGCGCGGCTCGTCCCCACGGGTCAGTGCAACGCGCCGCCGCGCGAGCAGCCCATCGAAATACTGGGCCATCGCGAGCAGCGCGGTCTGGGCGCTCAAGGCCTGCGCATGGCTGGGTGCGGGAGCCCCCACGAAATTGGCGAGCTCGTCGGACCAGGCCACGACATCGGCCGACACCGCACCCTCGGCATCGCCCAGGCCCATCAACCACGCAATCACCTGGGCCGGCAGCGGGCGGGCCAGCACATCGACGAAATCGAAGGGAGCGCCAGCATCCACCGCCGCCAGCCGCTCAGCCACGGCCTGCTCGATGCGCGGCACCAGACGTTGCAGATCGGTCGGTCGGAAGGCGGCCGACATCACCTGGCGCACACGGGTGTGGTCGGGCGCATCGAGGAAGATCATCGCCCGGGCGAACAACCGCTGGAAGCCTTGCAGGCCGCTGCGTCCGGCATGGCGACCGGCACGGTCTGCGTCGGCGGGCCGCATGACCCAGCCCCCGGTGCGCTGCGCCGAGAAGCGTGCATCGCGCAGCACCAGTTCGACATCGGTGTGACGCGTCACCAGCCACGCGCCGCCAAAGAACTCGTCACTCCAGACCAACGGCGCGGCTTCGCGCAGCGCACGGTAGGTCGGATACGGATCGCGCAGGAACCCGGCGTCGATCACCGCCCGCCCCAGCACCGCCCGGGCGTCGAGAGACGGGGGGATCGGGGCGCCGGGCGGCGCATGCAACGCCGACGCCTGGCGCCGGTCGGGCATCAGAGCAGCTTCTTGAGCAGCTTGGCCATCTCGGACGGGTTGCGCGTGATCGTGAAGCCGCACTCTTCCATGATGGCGAGCTTGGCATCGGCCGTATCAGCGCCCCCCGAGATCAGCGCCCCGGCGTGGCCCATGCGTTTGCCCGGAGGAGCCGTGACGCCCGCGATGAAGCCCACGATCGGCTTCTTCATGTTCAGCTTGCACCAGCGGGCGGCTTCCGCCTCGTCCGGGCCACCGATCTCGCCGATCATGATCACGGCGTCGGTGTCCGGGTCGTCGTTGAAGGCCCTCATCACGTCGATGTGCTTCAAGCCGTTGATGGGGTCGCCACCGATGCCGACGGCCGACGATTGGCCCAGGCCGATCTCGGTCAGCTGCGCCACGGCTTCATAGGTCAAGGTGCCGGAGCGCGACACGACACCGATGCGGCCCTTGCGGTGGATGTGGCCCGGCATGATGCCGATCTTGATTTCTTCGGGCGTGATCAGGCCCGGGCAGTTGGGTCCCAGCAGCAGGGTCTTCTTGCCGCCGGCGGCCTCCTTGGCCTTCATCTTGTTGCGCACTTCCAGCATGTCCCGCACGGGAATGCCTTCGGTGATGCAGATCGCCAGATCGAGGTCGGCCTCGACCGCTTCCCAGATCGCCGCCGCAGCGCCCGCAGGCGGCACGTAGATCACCGAGACGGTGGCGCCCGTCTGGCCCTTCGCTTCCTGGACGGAGGCGTAAATGGGGATGTCGGAGAAGCGCTCGCCAGCCTTCTTCGGATTCACGCCGGCCACGAAGGCATTCTTGCCGTTGGCGTAGGCCTGGCAGCCGAGGGTGTGGAACTGACCCGTCTTGCCAGTGATGCCCTGCGTGATGACCTTGGTGTCTTTGTTGATATAGATGGACATGACTTGGATTCCTTTGGCCTTACTTCTTGACGGCAGCGACGATCTTGGTGGCCGCTTCGGCCATCGTGTCGGCCGCGATGATGGGCAGGCCGCTGTCGGCCAGCATCTTCTTGCCCAGGTCCTCGTTCGTGCCCTTCATGCGCACCACCAGCGGCACGCTCAGGTTCACGGCCTTGCAGGCAGTGATCACGCCCTCGGCGATGGTGTCGCACTTCATGATGCCGCCGAAGATGTTCACCAGGATGCCCTTGACCTCCGGGTTCTTCAGCATGATCTTGAAGGCCTCGGTGACCTTCTCGGCAGTGGCACCGCCACCCACGTCGAGGAAGTTGGCGGGCTCGCCACCGAACAGCTTGATGGTGTCCATCGTGGCCATGGCCAGACCGGCACCGTTCACCAGGCAACCGATGTTGCCGTCCAGGCTGATGTAGGCCAGGTCGAACTTCGAGGCTTCGACTTCAGCCGGGTCTTCTTCGTCCAGGTCGCGGTAGGCGACGATTTCCGGGTGGCGAAACAGGGCGTTGGCGTCGAAATTGAACTTCGCGTCCAACGCGATCAGGTTGCCCTTGGAGTCGCAGTTCAGTGGGTTGATTTCCACCAGCGACGCATCCGTTTCCATGTAGCACTTGTAGAGATTGGCGAACAGGCTGACGGCCTGATCCACCGATGCACCGCTCAGGCCTATGGCGGCGGCGATCTTCTTGCTCTGCTCCGGCGTCAGGCCGGTCAGCGGATCGATCATCTCGGTGATGATTTTCTCGGGGGTCGAGTGCGCGACCTCTTCGATGTCCATGCCGCCTGCGCTCGATGCGATGAAGGCGACCTTCTGCGTGCCACGGTCGGTGACCAGCGAGACGTAGAGCTCATTCTTGATGTCCGCGCCCTCTTCGATGTAGAGGCGGCGCACCTTCTGGCCTTCAGGGCCGGTCTGGTGCGTCTTGAGCTGCATGCCGAGGATTTCGCTCGACAGCTTCTTCACATCGTCGAGCGAACGGGCGAGCTTCACGCCACCGCCCTTGCCTCGACCACCCGCATGAATCTGCGCTTTCACCACCCAGACCGGTCCGCCCAGCTTTTGTGCAGCTTCGAGCGCCTCGTGGACGCTGAACGCCGGGTAGCCCTTCGGCACCGGGATGCCATAACGGCTCAGCAATTCTTTGCCTTGGTATTCATGGATTTTCATTCGGGGGCTTTCTGACTAGGAAGAAATCAGCCGCGATTATCGTTGCAAGCGAGGGATATCCCGGCGTGGTCCAGGCCGGCCGTGCAGACGACTCGATCGGAGCTTTGCCAAACCACGCGAGGCGGTTGCTTTCAGAGGGGCGGCGCAGGAATTTTCAGGGGCTTACCTGACACCGACCTGTACAGAAAACGGGCGCTCAGCCTGGTGGTGGGTGCGGACTGATCGGCGCCGCCACGGCATGCGCATCGACTCAAATGCGTGGAACGGTGACCATTTGGCGGGTTCGAGCGCGATGTGTCGTCAATCGCCGTCGCCTTCAGCCGCCCCGCGCAGCACCTGCCAGACCACCTCGGCCGAGAACCCCCGTCCGGCCAGAAACCGGGCCTGTCGCGCGCGGTCGGCGGGCGTGACAGGGAGTGAACCGAATTTGCGCTGCTGGACTTCGTGCGCTCGGGCCCGTTCGCTGCCGCGCAACTCGCAGGCGATCGCCGGCGTGAGCTCGACCCCGTGCTGCGACAGCTCCTGGTGGATGCGCAGGTTGCCGAAGCGCGATGCCCGCGCATGAACCCGGCTTTCGACGAAGCGCTCATCGCTCAGGTAGCGGTGGGCTTGCAGCCAATCGAGCACGGCTTCGACCTCGGCCTGATGGTCGACCGACGTGCCTTGCACCGCGGTGTCGTCGCGGCGGGCATCGTCGCGCACCCTTCGCAGCAGCTTGCGGCGCAACTCCAGTCGGCTGTGTTCCCGCTGCGCCAGCAGTTGCAACGCCCGGCCTTTCAGTGACAGCCGCGACTTCATCGCACCGGGCGCCCTGCCGCCGCGCGCTGAGGCCGCGTCATGTCACGCCACCGCGCAGATCACGCCTTGGCAGGCTTGTCCTTGGCGGCCTTCGGCGCCTCGCCGCCTTCGAGTGGCGGCAAAGATGGAATGCCGACCGCTTCGCGCACCAGGTTCTCGATCTCGAACGCCAGCGCCGGGTTCTCACGCAGGAATTCGCGGGCGTTGTCCTTGCCCTGGCCGATCTTTTCGCCCTTGTAGGCGTACCAGGCGCCACTCTTTTCGAGCACCTTGGCCTCGACGCCCATGTCGATGATTTCGCCCTCGCGGCTGATGCCTTCGCCGTAGAGGATGTCGAATTCGGCGGTCTTGAACGGCGGCGACACCTTGTTCTTGACCACCTTGACCTTGGTCTCGTTGCCGATGACCTCTTCGCCCTTCTTGATGCTGCCGATGCGGCGGATGTCCAGGCGCACCGAGGCGTAGAACTTCAGCGCGTTGCCGCCGGTGGTGGTTTCGGGGCTGCCGAACATCACACCGATCTTCATGCGGATCTGGTTGATGAAGATGACCATGGTGTTGGTCTTCTTGATGGTGCCAGTCAGCTTGCGCAGCGCCTGGCTCATCAGTCGCGCCTGCAGACCGGGCAGCGAGTCACCCATCTCACCTTCGATTTCGGCCTTCGGCGTCAGCGCGGCCACCGAGTCGATGACGACCAGATCGACCGAGGCCGAGCGCACGAGCGCATCGACGATTTCCAGCGCTTGTTCGCCGGTGTCGGGTTGGCTGATCAGGAGCTCTTGCAGATTGACACCGAGCTTCTGGGCATAGGCGGTGTCGAGCGCGTGCTCGGCATCGATGAAAGCGCAGGTGCCGCCGAGCTTTTGCATCTCGGCGATGACCTGCAGCGTCAGCGTGGTCTTGCCGCTGGACTCCGGGCCGTAGATCTCGACGACGCGGCCACGCGGCAGGCCGCCGACGCCGAGCGCGATGTCGAGGCCCAGCGAGCCGGTGGACACCACCTCGATGTCGTCGATCACCTCGCCCTCACCCAGCCGCATGATCGTGCCCTTGCCGAACTGCTTTTCAATTTGGGCCAGGGCGGCCTGCAGGGCTTTGGCTTTTTCGGTGTTCAGGGCTTTGACGGGTGCGTCCATGGGGTTCTCCAGAGTGACGGATGGATTATTGCAAAAGCTGGATGTCTGTACAGTAGTGTAGAGGCGATTTTTTGCCCCGATGTGAGGCCTAGGGGGTGGTGCCGAGCGCTTGGCTACGGGTATACAGCCATGCGCCAGTCCCTCATGGACGACAAGCCCAACCCTAAACTGGGCCGATACGCCGGCGTATGCGGTGCCGGGTCAGCCGAAAGGACACAGGGATGCGGGTTCTGATCGCCGAAGACGACCAGGTGCTGGCCGACGGCCTGCTGCGATCACTGCGCAGCGCAGGCTATGCGGTCGATCAGGTCAGCAGCGGCAGCGAAGCCGATGCGGCGTTGACGTCGCACGAGTTCGACATGGTGATCCTCGACCTCGGGCTGCCGAAGGTCCATGGCCTAGAGGTGCTGCGCAAGCTGCGCGCCCGTGGCTCGAACGTGCCGGTGCTGATCCTGACGGCGGCGGACAGCGTCGAGCAGCGCGTCAAGGGACTGGACCTCGGCGCTGACGACTACATGGCCAAACCGTTCTCGCTGCAGGAGCTGGAAGCCCGGGTGCGGGCGTTGACGCGGCGTGGCCTGGGCACCGCTTCGAGCGTGATCAAGCACGGTCCGCTCGCCTTCGACGCCACCGGGCGCGTCGCCTACATCAACGACCAGATGATCGAGCTGTCGGCACGCGAGATCAGCCTGCTGGAAGTGCTGCTGCAGCGCGCCGGGCGACTGGTCAGCAAGGACCAGCTGGTCGAACACCTGTGCGAATGGGGCGAAGAGGTCAGCAACAACGCGATCGAGGTCTACATCCACCGCCTGCGCAAGAAGATCGAGCAGGGCCCGGTGCGCATTGCGACCGTGCGCGGCCTGGGCTACTGTCTGGAGAAAATATCGGCCTGAGAAGCTTCGACCTTCCATGGCCAACACCCCGCGCGAGCAACGTTCCCTCTTCGGCGAGATCCTCGACTGGATGCTCGCGCCCTTGCTGGTGCTGTGGCCGATGAGCGTGGTGCTGACCTGGCTGGTAGCGCAGGGCATCGCCAACCGGCCCTACGACCGCGAACTGGCCGACATGGTGCGGGTGCTGTCCAAGCAGGTCGCGATCGCGGCTTCCGCGGGCACCCCCACCGCCGTCTTCACGCTGCCCGCGGGCGCCTCGGAAATCCTGCGCGCCGACGAAGCCGACGATGTGTTCTATCAGGTGCTGGGCCTGCGCGGCGAATACCTCAGTGGCGACCGTGCGCTGGCGGTGCCTTCAGAAGAAGACCGCGCGCCGCCGGGCGAGCTGCGCTACCGCGACGACACCATCCACGACGAGAGCGTGCGCGTGGCCTATCTGTGGGTCGATGTGCCGGGGCGCCCCGGCGATGCGGCCCCGCTGGTGCAGGTGGCCGAGACGCTGGGCAAACGCTCACGGCTGGCCACCGAAATCATCAAGGGCGTGATCCTGCCGCAGTTCGTCATCCTGCCGCTGGCGGTGCTGCTGGTGTGGCTGGCGCTGGTGCGCGGCATTGCGCCGCTCAACGAGTTGCAGCAGCGCATCCGCAAGCGCGACAGCAGCGACCTGAGCCCGATCGACGAACGCGACGCACCCGAAGAGGTGTCGCCGCTGGTGCGCGCCATCAATGACCTGCTCGCGCGGCTCGACCGCTCGATGGGTTCGCAAAAGCGCTTTCTGTCCGACGCGGCACACCAGCTGAAGACGCCGCTGGCCGGTCTGCGCATGCAGGCCGAGCTGGCGCAGCGCGACATCGACGCCGGCCGCAGCGCGCCGGCCGACATCAAGCGATCGCTGCAGCAGATCGCCCGCTCCAGCGAGCGCGCGGCGCACATGGTCAACCAGCTGCTGTCGATGGCGCGCGCCGAAGACCGGGACCACACGATTGCGCTGGTGCCGGTCGATCTGGCCGAGCTGGCCGTCGAGACAGTGCAGGACTTCGTGCCGCGTGCTCTCGACAAACGCATCGACCTCGGATACGAAGGCCCGGAGGTCGCCACGCCGGACGGCAGTGCGGCGGGTCCGTCCGGCGGCCTGACGATCTGGGGCCATCGCCTGCTGCTGGGCGAGCTGATCCGCAACCTGGTCGACAACGCGCTGCATTACACGCCGGCCGGCGGTGTGGTCACGGTCCGGGTGATCGCGGACCCGTTCGGCGAGTCCATGACGATCCAGGTCGAGGACTCCGGGCCGGGCATTCCGCTGGCCGAGCGCGAACAGGTGTTTCGTCCGTTCTACCGGTTGCTCGGCACGCAGGTGGACGGCTCGGGGCTGGGTCTGGCCATCGTGCGCCAGATCGCCACCCAGCACCGCGCCGAACTGCACATCTCCGACGCCAACCTGCCGCCGCGTGCGCAACCGGGCGACCCGGCCGATGCACCTTTCGGCCCGGGCGTGCGATTCACCCTGCGCTTCGCCGCAGTACGCGAGACGCCTGCCGATGATGGGGCTCCTACACTGGCGCCGAACACACCCGGAGAGCGCTGATGAATGCCCGCGACCCCTCGTTGCCCGAGCCCTCACCGTCGGCGGCCGATCACGCCGCGGCCATCGGCGCGTTCTGCGATCGCACCTGGGACGAGGCCATCGTGCCGGCACTGACCGACTACATCGCGATCCCGGCCAAGAGCCCGCTGTTCGATGTCGACTGGCAGGCCCATGGCCACATCGAACGCGTGATCCGCGATGCTGCGCAATGGGTCGAGCGGCAACCAGTGGCCGGGCTCAAGCTCGAAGTGGTGCGACTGCCCGGCCGCACGCCGGTGATCTTCTTCGACGTGCCGGCGACCTGCGAGGGCGGTAACGCGAGCGATGCGCCCACGGTGCTGATGTACGGCCACCTCGACAAGCAGCCCGAGTTCAACGGCTGGCGCAACGACCTCGGACCCTGGACGCCGAAGCTTGAGAACGGTCTGCTCTACGGCCGCGGCGGCGCCGACGACGGCTATGCGGTCTACGCCTCGCTCACTGCGATCATGGCGCTCGACGCGCAGGGCATCCCACGTCCGCGCTGCGTCGGCATCATCGAAAGCTGTGAGGAAAGCGGCTCGTTCGACCTGCCCGCCTACATCGATGCATTGCGGCCGCAGCTCGGCCGTGTCGGCCTGGTGGTGTGCCTGGACAGTGGCGCCGGCAACTACGACCAGCTGTGGCTGACCACCAGCCTGCGCGGCATGGTCAGCGGCGTGCTGAAGGTCGAGGTGCTGACCGAGGGCGTGCACTCGGGCGACTCGAGCGGCCTGGTGCCGTCAAGCTTCCGCATCCTGCGCCAGTTGCTCGACCGCCTCGAAGACGCGCAGACCGGCGAGCTGCTGCCAGCCAGCTTCCACTGCGAGATTCCGGCCGATCGCGTCCTGCAGGCCCGCGCCACCGCGGCGGCATTGGGCGACGAGGTGTGGAGGCGCTTCCCCTGGGCCTGCGGCGCCGACGGCGGGCCCACGCTGCCCACCACCACCGACCCGTTCGAGGCGCTGATCCGCCGCACCTGGAAGCCGACGCTCAGCGTCACCGGGGCCGATGGCTTCCCCGAGATGCGCAGCGCCGGCAATGTGCTGCGGCCCTACACCGCCTTCAAGCTCAGCCTGCGCCTGCCACCACTCGTCGATGGCAACGAAGCTGCCGCGAAGCTGAAGGCCCTGCTCGAGGACAACGCGCCCTACAACGCGAAGGTGACCTTCAGCGCCGATGGGCGATCGGGCGGTGGCGGTGGTGATCAACCGTCCGGAGCGACCGGCTGGAACGCACCCACGCTCGCCCCCTGGCTCGAAGACGCGCTGAACGGGGCCTCACAAAGCCACTTCGGCGCGCCGTGCGGCTACATCGGACAGGGCGGAACGATCCCGCTGATGAGCTTGCTGCAGCAGGGCTTTCCCGACGCGCAGATGTTGGTGTGCGGCGTGCTCGGCCCGAAGAGCAATGCCCACGGGCCGAACGAGTTCCTGCACGTGCCCTATGGCAAGAGACTGACGGCAGCCGTCGCCCAGGTGATCGCGGCCACGGCGGCCGAGGTCGGCGCCTGATTCAGAAGCGCCCGTCGGGCCGCCGGTGCGTCAACGCCGGCAGCTGTGCGCGCACGGCGGCCAGCCGCTCCAGATCGAGCTCGGCCAGCACCACCCCCTCGCCTTCGGGCTGCACCGCGAGCACCTCCCCCCACGGGTCGATGACCATGCTGTGGCCCCAGGTGCGGCGCCCGTTCTCGTGCAGCCCGCCTTGCGCCGACGCGATCACGTAGCACTGGTTCTCGACCGCGCGGGCGCGCAGCAGCAGTTCCCAGTGCGCCTGACCGGTGGTGTGGGTGAAGGCAGCAGGCACTGCGATCAGGTCGCACGGCGGCTGGCCGGGCATGGCCATCAGCGCGCGGTACAGCTCGGGAAAGCGCAGGTCGTAGCAGATGCTCAAGCCCACCCGGATCGGTGCTGGCACGCCGGCCACCGTGGCACTGAAAGCCACCGGCTCGCTGCCGCCACGCAGCACGCGCCCCTCGTCATAGCGTTCGCGGCCGTTGTCGAAGCAGAACAGGTGAATCTTGTCGTAGCGAGCAGCCTGCGCGCCATCGGGCGCAAAGACGCAGCTGGCGTTGTAGACGTGATCGACATCGTCGCTGCGGATCGGCAGCGTGCCACCGATCACCCACAGGCCGTGGCGCCTGGCTGCAGCGGACAAGCATTCCTGGATCGGGCCAGTGCCCGCGTCCTCGGCGATCGCGAGCTTGTCGCGATCGTTGTGGCCCATCAGGCAAAAGTATTCCGGCAGCGCCACCAGCGTGGCGCCTGCCTCGGCGGCCTGCGACATCAGCCGCTGGGCCGCCGCGAGGTTGCGATGCACATCGGGCGTGGCGATCATCTGCAAGGCGGCGATCTTCATGGCTTTCCTTCGGAGTCACTGGCCGACGAGGCCGCAGGGATGGGCGGCGGCGGCGCCACGCTCGGTGCCGGGATGTTGGGCACCGCGTCGGTGAGACCGCGCTCGACCTTGTCGATTTTCGGTTCGGCCCAGGAGCCGGTGATGCGGAACTCCCGCGTGCTGGCAGCGATCAGGGGTTTGCTGAACAAGGTCTGCGCCAGAAACGCGCCCAGGCCGATCGCAGGATTGATGGCCGCATAAGCCAGCGAGGCCGTGCCCGCATCGATCTCCGGCACCACGATCACTCGCAGGTCCTGGATCTCCTGTTCGATGTCGGCCTTGCCCTCCATCAACACCGCCGCTTGCACGCCGCGCATGCGCAGGTTGTTGGTCTGTGCCACGCCCCTGGCGATCTGCAGGTCGCCACTGATGTCGTCGAAGGCAAAACCCTGCTGGAACACGTCACGGAAGTCGAGCACGAAGCGCCTGGGCAGTGCCTGCAGACTGAGCACGCCCAGCAGCCGCCCCATGCCCGGGTCGGCCTTGAGGAACTGCCCCGCAGCCACCGACAGGTTGATCTGCCCCGTCAGGCTCGGGTAGTCCATCGACAGCGGCGAGCCGTCCCACGCAATCTGCCCGGACAGACCGCCCTTGCCGCCCTTGACCAGCTTGCCGAACCCCAGCCGCTCGATCAATGCGCCGCCATTGCCCAGTTCGAGATTGAAGTTCAGCGTCACACGACGCACGGTGGTAGGTGCTGCAGATGCGCCCGCCGGGCTGCCGGCACCGGCAGGCACCGCGGCCCAGTTGCCGCTGGCGGTGAGTCGCGCCTCGGGTGTGGTCAGCGCGAGGCGCGTCAGCCGCCACTCGCGGGCACCGGCACGGTTCACCGCATCCAGCTCCATCCGGCCGAGCCGTTTGCCGCGCAGCACCAGGTCGTCGACAACGATGTCGAGCGCTGGAACCGACTGGGGCGGCTGATCGAGCAGTGTTTCGACATCCGAGGTGTCCTCCTTGGGCAGCGACAGCCGCGTCAGCCGGGCATAGATGCGACCCGCCGCGCCGGCCGCACCACCATCGCCGTTGACCGCTGTGGCGGCTGGCACGGTGCGCGGTGGTCGGTACTCGATGGTGCCGCTCGCCTGCTCGGATTCGAGGTTGACCCGCCACAGCGGCCCCTCCATCACCACCTTGGCGATCACCTGATTCAGCCGGCGACTGCCGATCTGCACCTCTTGCGCGCGCAGGCCGATCGAGGTGGGCAGGTAGCCTGTGGAAGCCGGCACCGCCGTGCCGGTCTCGCCGCCTGCGGCCGTGCCGGGCAGCGCGACGAGGCCGTCGCCCAGCCGCTGCCAGTCACCCAGGTTCAGGCTCGTGAGGTTCAGCGTGGCCGCCACACCGGACGCAGGCAGTTGCGCCGGCTCCATCACGCCGATGCCGCCGCGCAGCACACGGGGGTTGCCGGTGGAGACGTCACGCACATACTGCGCCTGCAGCAGGTTGCCAAGGTCGAGCCGGAGCACGTCACGGGCCGGGCCGGCCGCGGTGGTCGCGGCCTCCGCGAGCGCCGAGGTCTGGAAGCGCAGCGCGAGGGGAGCGTCGGTCGCCTTGCGCAGCGGCGGGGGCAAATCGCTGCCCAGGCCGACGAGATTGCTGGTGACCAGCACGTCGGGCTTCCCGTTCACCAGATTCAGTGCGACGCGGTAGGCCGTCTGCCCGCTCAACGACGAGGCGAGGCGGGCCAGCACCGGGGCGCCAGCCTCGCTGCTGCGCCGCAGGCCGTCGGCCGTCGCCGTGCCCTGCGCGACAAAGCGCATCGAGCCATCGGGTTGCACGCCGCCGTCGATGGTCAGGTCGCCGCCGAGCAGCTTGCCGGCGCCACCGACGATGGAAAAACCTTGCTGCGAAAAATCGATGCGGCCGCGCGCGCCGCTGAGCACCGGTGTGCCGGGCCGCAGCCGGAAGTCGCTGGCCGCCAGCGCCACACTGCCGCGCACCGTGGTGGCTGGCGGCGTGGCCAGCGGCACCGTCAGCGTCAACTTCAGGTCGGCCTGGCCGGTGGCCGTGCTTTGCGCCAGCGCATTGCCGATCCAGCCCCCCACTGGCGACGCGTTGACGTAGCGCAGCATGTCGGCCAGACCGCCGCGCCCCGCCCCCTCGAGCACCAGCACCGGCCGCTCGTCCAGCCGCTTGATGCCGCCTTGGACGCCGGTCAGCTTCACCCCTTGCGTGGTCGCCTGGGCATTGCGGATCTCCATCGACCGCCGGTCGAAGACCAGTTCGCCACTCAGGGCTTCGAGCACGGGCCACGGCGAGGCGTAGGCGGGCTCGGTTGCTGTCGCAGGCCAGCTGGGCACATAGGCGAAGCGGAGATCCTCGACCTGGCCCACCACGCGGAACTCGCCGTCACCGGCCGTGTGCGCGTCGGCAAACGGGAATTCGTTCAGATCGCCCTTCACACGCAGGCTGATGCGCGACAAGCGCCCCGCCTGCACGGCCTGTTCAACGTAGTGCCGCGCCTCGGCGTCGATACCCAGGGGCAGATAGCGCGCGACGCGCGCGGCCACCGCCTGGGTCAACAGGCCGTCCAGTTCGAGTCGACCGGGAAACCGCGGATCGCGGCCCGGAGCGCTTGCAGGCGTCACGGTGCCGGTCGACCAGTTGCCATGAACTTCACCCTGCAGATCGGCGTTGGCAAAACTGGCTTGCGGCACCGTCACCACCACCTGCGGCGGCGCGCCGGGTGCGCTCGGGGTCTCGATGCGCCAGTGGAACACCGCGTCCAGGCGATCCAGCGGCAACAGCGGCTCGGCGAGCAGCCCGGGCAGATCCAGCTCGCCCTGCTTCATCGCCAGCCGCACCTCACCGCCCTGTTCGCTGGCACGAAGCACCAGGTCGGCGTTGCGCACGCCCGGCCGACCCACCTCCTGCGGATCGGCCGCCGCGGCGGAGGCGAGCGCCAAGCCGCTCACCGTGGCGCGCAGGTCGTACCGCGGGGGCAAGCGCCAGTCGACGGCCGAGGCTGCGCTGCCGGCCACCGGGGCCGCCGTTGAATCGGCGCCGAAGGCACCGTCCCAGCTCAGCTTGACGCCCTCGAGACGGCCGCGCGGGTTCAGCTCGGCGAGCCACCGGTCGGCGATCTCGCCGAATTGAAGCCGCTGAGTGACCTGTGCCATCAGGGCGAGGTCCAGGTGTTCGGCGCTCAGCTGGCCACCGGTCACCTCGCCTGTCGGTGACTGCTGCCAGCGCACTGCCACCGTGCTGGCCGGCCAGCGCAGGCCGTCGGGCGTGGCGAAGCCGAACTCGCGCGCCTCCAGCGCCATGCCCTGCGCATCACGCCGACCGACCAGCCGCCCGGACATGTCGGCGAACGCCAGCGCGTCGCGGTCGGGGTGCGGCTTCAGGCGCACCTCCCGCAGCGCCACATCCAGCGTGGCCACATCGGCCTGCCCCTCGGCCACCTCGATCCATGCCCGCACGGCGCCGTGGGCCTGCGTCAGCCCCGCAGGCAACGTGACATGCGGCTGCAAGGCGGCGACATCCAGCTTCGGCACGCTGGCATACAAGGTTCCACGCCAGCGCCTCCAGTCGGAAGGCTCGGCCAGTAGCGGCTGGGTGAAGCGCCCGATCAGCGTGACACGGTCTCCCCAGTTCTCGGGCGGCGTCACATCGATGCGCAGGTCATGGCGACGCAGGCTGTTTCGCATCACCCACTGCACATCGGCGAAGCGCTGTGGCTCGCTCGGATGCAGGGCATCGCTCCAGCGCACGACGCCGTTGCGCAAGACCACCTCATGCTGCTTGAACAGCCAGCTGGACAACGGCCGGTGGTCGCCATTGGCGGCGCTGACTTCGAACCCGGCCACGAAGACCCTGCCGTCGGCATCGCGGTGCACCTCGAGATCGGCACCGTCGATCAGCAACTGCGTGAAGCGCGGCTGCAAGGCAAAGATGGACTTCGCCGACAACGCACCGACCACCCGAGGCAGCTGCAACACGGCTCTGGCCTGAGCGTCGAGCAAAGCCACGTCGCGCAACTCCAGCGTCGGCAGCCAGCCACGGCTGTTGACGATGACCTCGCCGATGCGCACAGGCTGCCCCAGAAACTGGCTGGCGTACTGTTCGATCGGCGCTCGCCATCGGTCGATGTGCGGCAAAATCACCGAGTGCAATGCGATCCACGCCGCGATCAACAGGCCCCAGGCTGCGACCAGCAGCAGGCCCAATGCCTTGATGGCGCGAATCTGCCACCGCACCGCGGCAACACGTGGAGACAGCAGGGCAGCGATGGCGTCGTCTTCGGGAGCAGGCATCGGTGGTGCGGGGCGCCGGGATGGGCAGTGCGTCGGCGTGGTGGGGCTGAAAGCCTGGGACGGGTTCAACGCCTGAAGGACGTGTTGCACTTGCATTCACGCCAGCGTTGCCATCCGGGTTACACACGCCCCGAGACAATCTAGCACAGAGCCTCAGACCGACCCATGGGTTCCCTCCGCTCCGACACCGTCGCGAATTCGAGCTCAGTGGTGTCTGCCACCAACGCCATCGGATCGGCCCGTGCCGAGCACAGCCGCTTCGTGCAGCGCATACGGCGCCGCTACGCCGACGAGCTGGGCATGCTGCCACCAGGGTTGCCGCGGTCGGCCGTCATCGCCGAGCTGATCCAGCGCTTCATCGATGGGGGCCGCACCGTCGCCAGTGCGCTGAGGGTGACCCGGCAACTGGTCCTGGAGCGGCTGGCGGTACTCGACATCGAGCAGGGCGCGGCCATGGCCGACATCACGGCTGCCATGACCGAGCTCGCGGAGACCACGCTCGACCGGGCACTGGCGCACGCGATGGCCGAACAGGACGCGCGCTGCGGCCCGCCGCTCAATGCGCAGGGCCAGCGCATCGAGTTCTGGATCGTCGGCATGGGCAAGCTCGGTGCGCGCGAGCTGAACGTGTCCTCGGACATCGACCTGATCTATGTCTACGAGGACGGCGGCGAAACCACGGGACCGCAGCAGGTCAGCGCCCACGAGTATTTTTCGCAGGTGGTGCGCAGCCTGTACACGCTGATCGGCGACACCACCGAAGACGGCTTCGTGTTCCGTGTCGATCTGGCGCTGCGGCCGAATGGCAATTCGGGTCCACCGGTGGTCAGCCTGCCGATGCTGGAGGACTACCTGCAGGCACAGGGGCGCGAATGGGAACGCTTTGCCTGGCTGAAGAGCCGCGTCGTCGCGCCGCGCGCCAGCATCGCCACGCCTCAGATCCAGGCCCTGCGCAGCACCGTCAATGCCTTTGTCTACCGGCGTTACCTGGACTACGGCGTGTTCGAGGGCCTGCGGCAGTTGCACCGCAAGGTGCGCGAGGAAGCGCAGCGCCGGGCGGCCGGACGGCCCGAGCGCGCCAACGATGTGAAGCTCTCGCGCGGCGGCATCCGCGAGATCGAGTTCATCGTGCAGCTGCTGCTGGTGGTGCGCGGCGGTCAGTTCCCGGAGATCCGCACCCGCTCGACCCTGAAAGCGCTCGACAAGCTGGCCGCCGGCGGCCTGATGAAGCCCGCCAGCGCAGCACGATTGGCCGACGCCTACATCTTCTTGCGGCGGCTCGAACACCGCATCCAGTACCTCGACGATCAGCAGACGCATCTGCTGCCCAGCGCCGATGCCGATCTGCGCTGGATCGCAGGCAGCCTGGACCTGAGCTGCACCGCTGACACCTGCGAGCTGCTCGATCGGCTGTGCGAGATCCGCGAATTCGTTGCCACCGAGTTCGATGCCCTGCTGCATGAAGGTCAGCCGACCCCCGCGAACGCGCAGGGCATCAGCTGCCGAGGCTGCGTACCCAGTGCACAACCCGTGGACAGCGGCGAATTCCTCGCCCGATTGCCCGAGGCGCTGGCCGCGCGGGTCCAGCCCTGGTGCGAGCATCCGAAGATCAAGGTGCTGCGCGACGAGAGCAAGGCCCGCCTGGCCAAATTGGTGCTGCGCGCCGCCGACGCGGTGAAAGACGGTCGTTGCACGATCGACGCCGCAGCCCGGTTCATCGACTGGCTGGAGCCCCTGCTGCGCCGCGAAAGCTACATCGCCTTGCTGGCCGAACGGCCCGAGGTGCAGAACCGGCTGTTGCGGCTGCTGGGGCTGGCGCGCTGGCCGATCCGCTACCTGATGCTACATCCGGGTGTCGTCGACGAGCTGGCCGATGAGCGACTGCTGCACAGCCGCTTCGATGCCAGCGAATTCACCGCCGACCTGGAGGCGCGCTATGCCGCCTGGGGCCGCTCGGGCCATGTCGATGAAGAGGCGCTGCTCGACACGCTGCGGCGCGCGCACCATGCCGAGGTGTTTCGCACGCTGGTGCGCGACGTCGAAGGCCACATCAGCGTCGAGCAGGTCGCCGATGATCTGTCCGCGCTGGCCGATGCCACCCTGGCCTGCGCCATCCGGTGGGCCTGGAAGCACCTGAAGCAGCGGCACCGCGACCTGCCGCAGATCGCCGTCATCGCCTACGGCAAGCTCGGCGGCAAGGAGCTGGGCTACGGCAGCGACCTCGATGTCGTGTTCCTCTACGACGACGCCGGCGAGACCGATCCCGACAAGGCAAGCGAGGTCTATGCCGCCTTCGTGCGCAAGCTGATCGGCTGGCTGACGCTGCGCACTGCGGCGGGCGAACTCTTCGACATCGACACCGCGCTGCGGCCGAACGGCGGCTCGGGCATGCTGGTGACCTCGATCACGAGCTTCGAGAAGTACCAGACCGGCCGCGGCAGCAACACCGCCTGGACCTGGGAACACCAGGCCCTGACGCGGGCCCGTTTCTGCGCCGGCGACCCGGCCTTGGCCGCACCCTTCGATGCCGTGCGGGGCGAGGTGCTGGCAGCGCCGCGTGACCCGCTCGCACTGCGCGCCGAGGTGCGAGCGATGCGCGACAAGGTGGCGGCAGCGCACCCCGTTCAGGGCACGATGTTCGACATCAAGCACAGCCCGGGCGGCATGATGGACGTCGAATTCGCGGTGCAGGTGCTGGTGCTCGAGCACAGCAAGACGCACCCGGAGCTGATCCCGAACGTCGGCAACATCGCCCTGCTGCAGCGGGCCGAAGCCGCCGGCCTGTTGCCTCCGTCGGTAGGCGTTGCCGCAGCCGACGCCTACCGCGATCTGCGCCGTGCACAGCACGCCGCGCGCCTCGACGAGCACCCGACCCAGGTGCCGCAGGAGGCCATGGCGGCGCAGCGCAGCGCCGTGCTAGCACTGTGGCAGGCGGTGTTCGGCTGAGACCACCCCTCAGGGTCGATCAAGCGCGGATGCGTTGAACCAGACTGGTGGTGGAGTGCCCGTCGACGAACGGCAGCACGCGGGCGTCGCCGCCCCAGCTGCGCACCAGCGCGGTTTCGGCCAGCGTCTCGATGTCGTAGTCACCACCCTTGACATACCACTGTGGTCGCACGCGCTTGAGCAATTCGATCGGCGTCGCCTCGTCGAACGTGATCACCATGCTGACACTTTCCAGCGCGGCCAGCACGCAGGCCCGGTCATGCTGGGTGTTGAGCGGGCGATCCGGGCCCTTGCCCAGGCCACGCGCCGAGGCATCGCTGTTGAGCCCCACGACCAGACTCGCCCCGAGCGCGCGGGCTTGCGCAAGACAGGTCACGTGGCCGCGGTGCAGCAGATCGAACACGCCGTTGGTGAACACCACCGGACGGGGCAGCGCAGCCACTCGCTGCTCAACCTCCGCGTGCGGACACAGCTTGTCGGTGAAATCGCTCATGGGCTGGGCGCCGGACAACCCGGTGGACGCTCGCGCAGCCGCCGCACGGCTCAGGCCGGCGCGACGCCCGCGTCGGGTTGGGCTGCCGCCGCGAGCCGGGCCGTGACTTCCTTGCGGAAACGGTTCAGCTCCTGCACCGTCGCAAAGCTGCGCTCCATCAGCAGGCTCATGTTGTGCAGGATGCGGTCAACCACCTTGCCTTCCCATTCGGCATCGAAGTGGATCTGCCGATCGAGCCAGGCCTCGAGCCAGACCGGATCGGGCAGCCGGCTTTGCACCGTGTCGCGCGGGAACAGGCTTTCGTTGACATGCAGGTTGGTCGGGTGCAGCGCCTGCGCGGTACGGCGGGCGCTGGCCATCAGCACGCCGACCTTGGCAAACGCCGCGCGGGCCTCGTCGCCCACGTTGTTCAGCGCACGCTTCATGTAGCGCAGGTAGGCGCCGCCGTGGCGGGCTTCGTCTCGGGCCAGCGTTTCATAGATGGCTTTGATCACGGGCTCGGCATGCCACTCGGCGGCACGGCGGTACCAGTGATTCAGGCGGATCTCGCCACAGAAATGCATCATCAGCGTTTCCAGCGCGGGCGCGGGATCAAATTCGAAGCGCACCTCGTGCAGCTCGGCTTCGGTGGGCACCAGATCGGGCCGGAAGCGGCGCAGGTACTCCATCAACACGAGCGAATGCTTCTGTTCCTCGAAGAACCAGACGCTCATGAACGCGGAGAAATCGCTGTCGTCGCGGTTGTCGCGCAAGAACATCTCGGTGGCCGGCAGCGCGGCCCACTCGGTGATCGCGTTCATCTTGATCGTCTGCGCCTGCTCATCGGTGAGCAGACTCGCGTCGAATCGGTCCCAGGGGATGTCCGTGTCCATGCTCCAACGCACGGCTTCGAGCTGCTTGAAAAGTTCGGGGTAAAGCATGCTGGACATGATGTGCAGGGCGGTTTGAGACTCCTTCAAGTTTAGTCGCGTTGCCTCAGCGCGGTGTGTAGGAGGGGCGCTGGGGTCGACGTGGGTCAAAGGTCATCCAGATGATCGAGTACATGTCGTGCATCGGCACGGAGGCGCTCGCGCTGCGCCGGTTCCAGCTTGGCCACGTTGCGTGCCATCAAGGCGGTGCGCGGGTTGGCGCTCAACGTGTCCTCGTGTCGATCCAGGAAATGCCAGTACAGCACCGTGTACGGACACAGCGGCTTGCCGTTGGTCTGGCTCGATTTGGCGTCCGGCGCATAAACGCACTGCCCGCAATGGTTGCTCATCCGCTGGATATAGGCCCCCGAAGCGACATACGGCTTGCTGGTGAACCGCCCGCCATCGGCATACAAGGCCATGCCGGCCACGTTGGGCAGCTCGACCCATTCGACCGCATCGACATACACGGCGAGGTACCAGGCGGCCACCTGCTTCGGGTCGAGTTCGGCGAGCAACCCGAACAGGCCGGTCACCATCAACCGCTGGATGTGGTGCGCGTAGCCGTACTGCAAGGTCTGCTCGATCGCATCGCGCGCGCAAGCCATGCGGGTCTCGCCCGTCCAGAACCAGCGCGGCAGTGGCCGGCGGTGGTTGAAGTGGTTGGCCTCGGCCATCTGCGGCATGTCGCGCCAGTACACGCCGCGTATGAATTCCCGCCAGCCCAGGATCTGCCGGATGAAGCCTTCCACGGCGGCCAGCGGCGCGAGGCCATCGCGGTAGGCCTGCTCGGCCGCGGCGATCACTTCGCGCGGGTCGAGCAAGTGCAGGTTCAGACTGCTCGACAGCAGCGAATGCCAGCCAAACGGTGTGCCTGACCACATCGCGTCCTGGTAGTCACCGAAGTTGACCAGGCGATGCTCGATGAAGGTCTGCAGCGCGATGAGCGCCTGCGCGCGCGTGACGGGCCACAAGAAGCGCGCGATTGAACCGGGGTGATCCGGAAACAGGCGCTCGACGTCGGCCATCACTTCGCGTGTCAGCGCGTCCGGCTCGAAGGCTTCAGGCGGCGGGATCAGGCCGGGACCGCGCTTCGGATAGCCCTTGCGGTTGTCGGCGTCGTAATTCCATTGCCCACCTTCGGGCTGGTCGGGCTTCGTCGCCTCGCGATCGATCAGCACCCGGTGCCGACGACGCATCTCGCGATAGAAATACTCCATCCGCAAGCTGCCTCGGTACGGGTCCGCCCAGCGCGCGAAATCGGCGCGCGAGCACAGGAAGTGCGTGTCGTCGAGCCACTGCAGCGTGACGCTGGCATCGCGCGCCGTGGCCGCGATCCCTTGCTGCAAGCGCCATTCGCCAGGCTCCAGCAGGCACAGGATGTCAGGCCGCCAGCGCCGCAGCTGCTGGGCCAATCGGCCCGTCAGCGTGGGCTCGTCGCTGTCGGTCAGCGAAACGTAGTCGACCGCATAGCCCGCCTCGCGCAGGGCATCGCGAAAGTGCCGCATGCCCGAGAGGAACAGCGTGATGCGTGCCTTGTGACTCCAGACCTCGGTCGCTTCGCCGGGGGTCTCGATCATCAGCACGCGGTCGTGCGCCACGTCCAGCCCCTTCAGCGCCGGACTGTCCAGCGTGAGCTGATCGCCAAGCACCAGCACCAGCCGACGCGGCCTGTCGGTCATCGCGTCGGCGTCGCACGCCCCGTTTGGGTTCGGCACCGATCGGAGCAGTACTTCACATCGGCCCAGTTCTTCGCCCACGCACGGCGCCAAGTCATCGGTCGCTGACAGCCGAGGCAGGTCTTTTGCGGCAAGGTGGACTTGTTGCCGCGGAATGCCGGCACCGGGCCCATCAGGCGCCGCCGTGCCGCCAGCGCTCGAGCTGCGGGTGGATGTCCTGCAAGGAGGCAAACGCCATCACGCCCTCGACCGGCCGGCGATGCAGCACGGGCGCCGAACCCCCGACCCACAACTCCACTTCCGCAGGCAGCTTGCTGCGCAGCTCGTTCAATCCGTCGACGACCTGATTCGGGTTCATGCAGCCGGTGAATCCCAGCGCGACGATGTCGCAGCGGTAGGCCACGGCCGCCAGCGAGATGTCCCACACAGGCGTCTGCACCCCCAGCGACAGCACGCGCGCGCCCTCGAGCGCGAACAACGCCTCGGCCAGCAGCAGCCCGAGGCCGTGCGGCTCACCCGGCAACGTTGTCAGCAGCACCCGCGGCCGATCGAGCGGCGCAGCCTCGGGGATGCCGGCCAGCGCCTGCCGAAGCACACCCTGCAAGCACTCGATGTAGGCATGTTCTTCGAAGATTTCGAGCTGGCCCCGCATCCAGGCGTCGCCAACCAGCGTGTTCAGCGGCAGCACCACATCGAGGACGAAACGCGAGAGGCCCAAGCGCATCTGTGCTTGCAGCAACAGGCGGCGCAATGCATCCATGTCATGCGAGCGCATCAAGGCAAGGTAAGACTTCAGATCGGGCTCACCGCGGCTGCCATGGGAGCGGCGCGGCACGTCGACGGTGTTTTCGCTGAGTTCGACCAGCGCATCGAATGGCATCGGCACCAGTCGTCCGGGACGGTGCCCACCGTCCATCAGCCGCTTGACAATGCGAAGCTTCTCGACCTGATCGAGAGGGTAGGCGCGTTCGCCGTGCGCGTCCCGCTCAGGTTGCGGGAAGCCGTAACGACGCTCCCAAACCCGCAGCGTGTCTTTGGTCAGGCCGGTGTCGCGCTCGACGGCTGCGATGGCCAGGGTCAGCGATTTCAGACTTCGTGTGGAATCACTCATGGCGCGTCAGGATCTCAGTGGTCGCAATATACTTTCTTGCCGACATTTTGACCAGGACATCACATGGACGCTTTCAACTCTCGATCGCTCAGGGCCCGGCTGAAATCAGTGCTTGCGGCCGGGTTGCTGATGGTTTGCGCGGCCAGCGCACATTCCGCGGGCTGCCCTGCCTTACTGGACCGCAGCATGCTGCGGCTGCAGGACGAAAAGCCGCAGAACTTGTGCCAGTACAGCGGCAAGGTCGTTGTGGTCGTGAACACCGCCAGCTACTGCGGCTTCACCTCCCAATACAAGGGACTGGAAGCCCTGTATGCCCGCTACCGGGAGCGGGGTCTGGTGGTGCTGGGCTTTCCATCCAATGACTTCGGCAGCCAGGAGCCCGGCAGCAACCAGGAGATTGCAGCGTTCTGTTCCAGCACATTCGGTGTCAAGTTCCCCATGTTCACCAAGACACGGGTATCGACCAGCGCTGGCGCTGACGTCAATCCGCTGTATGCGGAACTGCGCAAGGCGACCGGCTCGGCACCACGCTGGAATTTCCACAAGTACGTGATCGGCAAGGACGGTACGACGGTGGAGAGCTACAGCGCACTGACCGCGCCCGACGACAAGTCGTTCATCGAGACCATCGAAAAGCTGCTGGCCGCGCCGTGAAACCGGTGATCGACCCCAGATATACCGTTCAGTTACATTTTGGACAGCATGGTTCATTACGCCGCATCCACCTCTGAAGGCCGCAGAAATCGGCACGCGCCACCCCCAGCCGGCTCAAACGCAGAACCCCCTGCGGAACTAGGGGAACCACCGTGTCGTTTTAATGTCTATAATTGGTCGCAACGCTTGACGACACTCGCGTTTATCGGCAAGCAGCTTTTGATCGAAATCGAAAAGCGTCGGCTGGCGAGTGTCTTTGTAACCCGTTTCGCGTTGCACAGCCCATCGGCACGACCGATCGAAATCCGGCGGCGGTTTTCATTCCTCCTCCCTCCGTTATTCGCCCCCGGGCGCTGTGCAGCCTCTTTATGCAGAGCGGCGGTGATGTCCCCCCAGGACACCACCGCCGCTTTTGTTTTGGTGCATCACGCGGAACAGCCCCGTGTCTGACGGCGTCCGCCGCGTCGCCGTCGTCGGCTCGGGCATCTCCGGTCTGTCGGTTGCGCACGCCTTGGCCGGCGAAGCGCAGGTCACGCTGTTCGAAGCCGGCACCTATTTCGGCGGTCACACCCACACGGTCGACATCACGCTGGAAGGCCAGACGCATGGCGTCGACACCGGCTTTCTGGTCTTCAACGAGCGCACCTACCCGAAGCTGATCGCGCTGTTCAGCGACTTGCAGGTACCCACGGCGCTGTCGGACATGTCGTTCTCGGTGCAGGTGCCCGACATCGGCCTCGAGTGGAGCGGCAGCGACCTGAACACCGTGTTCGCGCAGCGCCGCAACCTGATGCGGCCCGCCTTCTGGCGGATGCTGCGCGACCTGACACGCTTCAATCGCCTGGCCACTGAGCTGGCGGAGCACGGGACGGCCATCGAGCAGCAACAAGCCATCGGCGATTTCCTGGCCGACCACCGCTTCAGCGCCGAGTTCCGCGACTGGTACTTCTTGCCGATGATCGGCTGCATCTGGTCGTGTCCGACCGATCAGATGCTGCGGTTTCCGATCGCCACGATGATCCGTTTCTGCCACAACCACGGGCTGATCCAGGTGACGAACCGGCCGCGCTGGTACACCGTGCAGGGCGGCGCGCGGCAATATGTCGAGAAGCTGTTGCGCCGAGTCCCTGATGCCCGGCTGAACGCGCCGGTGCGCAGCGTGCGGCGCTCGCCGAACGGTGGCCGCGTCAGCGTGACCACCGACCACGGCACCGAGCTGTTCGACGAGGTCGTGCTCGCCTGCCACAGCGACCAGTCGCTGGCGCTGCTGGCCGATGCCACGCCAGCCGAGCGCGAAGTGCTGGGCGCGGTCCGCTACCACCGCAACCGCGCGGTGCTGCACACCGACACGACCGTGCTGCCGCGCCGCCAGATCGCCTGGGCTGCGTGGAACTACGAGCGCGCCGGCAACAGCTCGCGCGAATCGGCCGCGGTCTGCCTGCACTACCTGATCAACCGGTTGCAACCGCTGCCCTTCAAGACGCCGGTCGTGGTGTCGCTCAATCCGATCACCGAGCCGCGCGCAGACACCATCCATGGCGAGTACGACTACGCCCACCCGATATTCGACGCCGCCGCGATCGCCGCGCAGCAGCGTGTGCCGTCGTTGCAAGGCGAGGCGCACACCTGGTTCTGTGGCGCCTGGACGCGCTACGGTTTTCACGAAGATGGTTTGATGTCCGGCCTCGCCGTGGTCGACGGTCTGCGCCGACGCTGGGCCCAGACCGAACCACGCCCCGAGCCGGTGGCCGCATGACAGACCGTTTGGCAGCCGTGACGCAGGCCGAGCCCTTGATCGGCTTCGGGCAGGTACGCCACACCCGGCTGCGTCCGGCGTTGAACCGCTTTGCCTACCCGACCTACTTTCTGATGCTGCCCCTGCGCCGGCTCCGAGCGGCGCCGCATGCCGACCTGGCGCGCAACCGCTTCGGGCTGATCAGCTTTCACGACCGCGACCATGGTGACGGCCGAGCCGACAGCCTGGCCTGGCTCGATGAACTGCTGCTGCAGAGCGGCATCACCGATGCACGCGGCGAAGTCTGGTTGCATTGCTACCCGCGCGTGCTCGGCCACACCTTCAAGCCGGTGAGCTTCTGGTACTGCCACCGCACCGACGACACGCTGGCGGCGGTGGTCGTCGAGGTCAACAACACCTTCGGCGAACGGCACTGCTACTTGTTGCACGGCCCGCAGCTCGGCTACGGCAAGGAGCAAGTGGCCACCAAGGTTTTTCACGTGTCTCCGTTTTGCGAGGTGACCGGGCACTACCGGTTCCGCTTCATGCACAGCGCCACGCATCCATCGAACGGCATCGAGCGTAAGGTGATCGCGAGGACGGTGGCGCGCATCGACCACGACGACGAGTTCGGTGCGCTGATCCAGACCAGCGTGTCCGGTGAGCTTGAAGTGTTGTCGGCTCGGAGCCTGCGCCGGGCTTTTTTCGGCATGCCGCTGATGACGCTGGGGGTGATCGGCCGGATCCATTGGCAGGCGCTGCGCTTGTGGGCCAAGCGGGTGCCGTTCTGGCGCAAACCCTCACCTCCGACAGTTTTCGTGACGCGCTGACAGTGCGCCCTGCTTTTATCCTTCCAAGCCTTGCTGCATGACCCGACTCGACGTGATGAGCACCACTTCACTCCCCACCACCACGGCCCTGCCCGACACGGCCCCTGCCGCCGCCCGTGCCGTGTTCCGGCTGCTCAAGAACCTGAAGCACGGCACGCTGGACATCCAACTGCCCGACGGCAGCGGCCTGCATTTCGGCCAGGCCTCCGACGGCGGGCTGCGCGCGAGCATGCGCCTGATCAACTGGAACGTCTGTGGCGCTGCGATGCGTTCGGGCGACATCGGCTTTGCAGAAAGCTTCATCGCCGGCGACTGGACTTCACCCGACCCGGCGGCGCTGCTCAAGCTGCTGATCGCGAACCGCAGCGAGGTCGAATCCCTCGTCTATGGCACCTGGTGGGGCGCGTTGCTGTACCGCGTCAAGCACTGGCTCCATCGCAACTCGCGCTCGGGCAGCAAGAAGAACATCCACGCGCACTACGACCTCGGCAACGAGTTCTATCGGTTGTGGCTGGACGCGACGATGAACTATTCAAGCGCCTGGTTCGAGGGCGACCGTGCGCGGCCGATGGAAGACGCGCAGTGGGCCAAGGTGCGGCGCGCACTCATCGAGTGTGGTGTGAAACCCGGCGACCGGGTGCTGGAGATCGGCTGCGGCTGGGGCGCGCTGGCCGAATGCGCCGCGCGCGAGTTCGGCGCCACCGTCACTGGCGTGACTCTGTCGAGCGAGCAGCTCGAATGGGCCAAGAAGCGACTCGCCGACGCGGGCTTGCCAGGCGACTTGCGCTTCCAGGATTACCGCGACCTGAACACCGGCAACGATGCCCCGTTCGACGCCATCGCTTCGATCGAGATGTTCGAGGCGGTGGGCCGCGAATACTGGCCCAGCTTCTTCGAGACCGTCAGCTCGCAATTGAAACCAGGAGGCAAGGCCTGTGTGCAGAGCATCGTGATCCGCGACGACCTGTTCGAGCGCTACGTTCACTCCACCGACTTCATCCAGCAGTACATCTTCCCGGGGGGGCTGTTGCCCAGCCCGACCGAGTTTCGCAAGGCCGCCGCCCGCGCGGGCCTGCGCGTCGTGGGCGAGCTGACTTTCGGCCTCGACTACGCCGAGACCCTGCTGCGCTGGCGGCACCGCTTCCTGAGCCAGGAAGGCCCGGTGCGCCAGCTGGGCTTCGACTGCCGCTTCATGCGCATTTGGGAGTTCTACCTCGCCTACTGCGAGGCCGCCTTCACGATGGGCAATACCGATGTCATGCAGTTCACCCTGCAGCGCGACTGAGGTCGTTGAGATGAGCCACCGCAGCACCGTCGACAGCCAGCGCCGAGCCCTGCTGGCATGGCCGCTGGCGTGTGGTGCCCTCGCGTCACAGGGGACGGCGCTGGCCCGCTCGGCACCTCCGCCGCCGCCCGAAGTTCGCAGCGAGCTGCCCAATGCGCGGCTGTTGGGCAGTGGTCGTCTGACCTTCTTGCTGTTCCACGTCTACGACGCCAGGCTGTGGGCCGGGCCCGAGTTCGAGGTGGCGCGCTACGACCAGGTGCCACTGGCGCTTGAACTGGAATACGCGCGCGGCTTCGACAACGCCGACATCGCCGAGCGCTCGATCGAGGAAATGCGGCGCAGCGGGCCGATCGCCCCCGAGAAGGCGACGCGCTGGCTGAGCGCCATGAAGCAGGCCTTCCCGAACGTCGCCGCGGGCGACCGCACGACCGGCGTGCAGGTGCCAGGCGTGGCAGCGCGCTATTTCGTCAACGGCAAGTTCACCGGCGAGATCCGCGACCCCGAATTCACCCGGCTGTTCTTCGGCATCTGGCTGTCGACACGCACCTCCGAGCCGCGGCTGCGCGAGGCGCTGCTGGCCGGCGCCCCGAACGGCTCCTGAGCGGTCCGCCCGTGACCTCGCACGCCGCCGCCCGCCCCCATGAGGCGGCCCCGATCGACCCGGACGCTTTCCCGGCCGGCGGAGGTGATGTCGGCGCGGTGCGTTGGCAACAAGGCGTGCGCTACGGTGCGCTGGGCCTGCCGCTGGCTTTCGTGGCGTTGCCGCTGTACGTGGTGCTGCCCAACCACTACGCCACCGAGTTCGGCATTCCGCTGGGCACATTGGGCGCGGTGCTGCTGGGTGCGCGGGCACTGGATGCCGTCGCCGACCCGCTGATCGGGCGGGCGGCCGACGGATGGCTGGCGCGCGGAGGCCGGCGGGCCTGGTGGGTCATCCTGATGGCGGCGGTTGTGCTGGCAGCCGGTTTCGCCGCGCTCTTCTTTCCGCAAGTCCAAGGCGAATCGGCCTTGCTGGTGTGGTGTGCCCTGACACTGGCCGTGACCTACCTCGGCTACAGCGTCGTCACCGTGGTGCACCAGTCGTGGGGCGCACGGCTCGGAGGCGACGCGCCTCAGCGCGCGCGCATCGTCGCTTGGCGCGAGGGTCTGGCGCTGGTTGGTGTGCTGGTCGCCAGCGTGCTGCCATCGCTGGCCGGGATGGCAGTGACAACCGGCGTGTTCGCCCTGGTGCTGGCCATCGGGGTGCTGTGCCTGCGCCATGCGCCCGCACCGGCCCAGTCCAGTCCGTCGACGCGTCCGGTGTCGATGCGCCTGCCGTTCGCCACGCCCGCCTTCAGGCGCCTGCTGGCGGTGTACCTGGTCAACGGCATTGCCAGTGCGGTGCCGGCGACACTGGTGCTGTTTTTCATCCGCGACCGCCTGCAGGCACCGTCGTTCGAGCCCTTGTTTCTCGCCAGCTATTTCGCGGCCGGTGCGTTGTCGATCCCGCTGTGGGTGCGGGCCGTGCGCTGGTGGGGACTGGAACGCGCCTGGCTGATCAGCATGGTGCTGACCATCATCGTGTTCAGTGGCGCGACAGCGCTGGGCGCGGGCGACGTGGTCGCCTACACCGTCGTGTGCACCCTCAGCGGCATCGCGCTCGGTGCCGACCTGACCTTGCCCAGCGCCATCCTCGCCGGGGTGATCCAGCGTGCGGGGCATGGCGAGCGGTCTGAAGGCGCGTACTTCGGCTGGTGGAACTTCGCCACCAAACTGAATCTGGCGCTGGCCGCAGGAGTGGCCCTGCCAGCCTTGTCGTGGTTCGGTTATTCACCCGGCAGCGACGGCCCGCAGGCCCTGTCCGCGCTGACCGCCGCTTATTGCCTGCTGCCTTGCCTGCTGAAAGCGGGCGCGGCCGTGCTGCTGTACACCCTGCTGATCCACCCCGCCCGGAAAACACCATGAACAGATTCTTGACACGGGCACTGGCCGTGGCTGCCCTGGCCTTGCTGACCTCCTGCGCCGGACCGACGCCGGCTGACTACGCGGCCGAAAAGCCGGTGCTCGATCTGAAGGCTTATTTCGACGGCGACATCACCGCACACGGTCTGTTCACCGACCGCTCGGGCAAGGTGGTGCGCCGTTTCACCGTGGCGATGAAGTGCCGCTGGCAGGGCGACGATGGCGTGCTCGACGAACGATTCACCTACAACGATGGCGAGAAGCAGCAACGCATCTGGTACCTGAAGAAGCTGCCGAACGGGCGATACACCGGCACCGCCGCCGACGTGGTCGGCACGGCCCAAGGTCAAAGTGCGGGCAATGCGTTCCAGTGGAGCTACACGCTGAACCTGCCGGTCGATGGCAAGACCTATGAAGTGCAGTTCGACGACTGGATGTACCTGATGGACGAGCACGTGATGCTGAACAAGGCCGTGATGAGCAAGTTCGGCGTGCGGCTGGGCGATGTGACGCTGTCGTTCTACAAGCCTTGACGGGAACCGCGTCATGTCCTTGAACCCCCGCATCACCGACTGGCATGGCCGCGTGGTCTGGCTGGTCGGCGCGTCCAGTGGCATCGGCCTCGCCACCGCGCAGCTGCTGCACGCGCGCGGCGCGAAAGTGATCGTGTCGGCACGCAACGCGGCGGCCCTCACGGCGTTCGAAGCCGCTCATGCGGACAGCCTGGCCATCGCACTCGACGCCACCGACCGCGACGCGATGGCCCGCGCAGTGGAACGCATCGTCGCGCGCTTCGGCCGCTTGGACATGGCGCTGTACTGCGCGGGCCATTACGCAGCCTTGCGCGCGACTGCCTTCGACCTCGATCAGATGCTGCAGCACGACAAGGTCAACTACGTGGGCGCGTTGTACATGCTGGACGCGGTGCTGCCGGTGCTGCTGCGACAGAACTCGGGGCATGTGAGTCTGGTGGCGAGCGTGGCCGGCTACCGCGGCCTGCCGAACGCTTTGGCCTACGGCCCGACCAAGGCCGCACTGATCAATCTGGCGCAGACGCTCTATCTCGACCTGCAGCCGCAGGGCATCGGCGTGTCGGTGGTCTGCCCCGGCTTCGTCGAGACGCCGCTGACGGCCCAGAACGAGTTCAAGATGCCGGCGCTGATCCAGCCCGAGGAGGCTGCGCACGAGATGCTCGCGGGGTGGGCCGCTGGGGAATTCGAGATCCACTTTCCGAAGCGGTTCACCCGCTTCCTGAAGGCGTTGAGCCACCTCGGCGACGGGCTGTACTTCAAGGCCATTCGGCGCGTCACCGGGTTGTAGAGAGCAAGCCATGACGAGCACCTCTGCAGCGCGCAGCCACGATCCCCGCGTGGTGCGCATCATCGAAGCCTTCGAAGGTTTGACGCCGGCCGACCTGCCCCGGTTCGGCGAGTTCTATGCCCCCGATGCCGACTTCAAGGACCCGTTCAACGAGGTGCGCGGCGCGCCTGCCATTCGGCAGGTTTTCGAGCACATGTACGTGGCGCTCGAGGCGCCGCGCTTCGTCATCCATGACGTGGTGGCGCAAGGCGACCAGTGCGTGCTGACCTGGGATTTCATCTTCCGCTTCCGGCGCTTCAGCCGCGAGTGGCAGACGGTACGCGGCGCCTCCCACCTGAAGCTCGATGCCCAGGGACTGATCACGCTGCACCGCGACTACTGGGACGTGGCCGAGGAGCTGTACGAAAAACTGCCCGGCGTCGGCGCATTGATGCGCTGGCTGAAGCGACGGGCGAATTCGTGATGCCCATCGACAGCAGGATCACCGGCGTGTCCCGTCGCTGAACAGCCGCCCCAGCCTCAGGCGTGCCCAGCCGTCCCCGAGAAACGACGCGAGAGCACCAGCACCACGAGCGACAGCACACTGAGCCATGCCGCCTGTCCGTGAGCGCCGAAGTGGTCGATCATCAGACCGCTGAACGACGGCCCGATCGCCCCACCGACGGTGTAGCCGGTGATCATCGCGGCCGTGCCGGCAATGGCCGACGATGACGCGAACTGGTGCGCCACGCGGATCATCGCCAGCGTGTACAGCGCGCCTCCGACCGCGCCCCAGATGAAGGCGCAGAGCCACAGCACCGGCGGCCAGACCACCGCCGCAGCAAACGCTGCCGAGGCACTCAACAACAGCGCGCCGGCCAGGCCGAAGACGGTGCGCGGTGGCATGTGATCGGACAACCAGCCGCAGGGGTACTGCAAGGCAAAGCTGCCCAGACCGAGGGCGCCGGCCAGCGAGGTTGCCGCTGCCAGCGACAGGCCGGCTTGCGAGCCATACGCGGTGGTGATCGAGCCCAGCCCGGCCTCGAACACGCCGCCGGCAAAAGCGATCGTCACCAGGCCCGGCACACTGCAGATCGTGGCCCACAGGCCTGCCGGAAGAGCGTCCTCGTTGCTGGCCTGCAGCGCACTGACGCCGCGACCGAAGGTCACGAACAAGCCCACCAGCATCAGCGAGGCGGCAAACACGGTCAACGCCTGCGGCGACAGCGGCAGCAAGCCCGGGAGGAACGGCCCGACGGCGAGCGCGGCACCCAGCGCGCTCTGGTACAGCCCGGTGAAGCGACCACGCCGGTCGGGTGGGGCGTTGTGCGCGATCAGTGCCTCGGTGCCATTCCAGACGGCCGCCGCGCCGATGCCCCCCAGCACCGCCAGCGCACACCACAGCGCATAGTGCGTGGTCACGGCATAGCCCAGCGTGGCCAGCGCTTCCAGGCTCATGCCGATGCGGTAGGCGGTGGCCACGCTCAGCCGGGCAAACACCTGCGGCATCAGCGGCACCATGAGCGCGACCGTCAGGAACGGCAGCATCGCCAGCACGCCGATGGCCGAGGCGCTGACACCCGCCGTCTGCAGCCGGACCGCGAGCACCGGCTGCAGCATCGAGAAAGACATCACCATCAGCGTGGTGGCACACGCGACCCGCAGCAGAGCGATCAGGGCGATGCGGTCGGTAGCGGGGCTTGGCTGACTTGCCGGGGATGCACTCACCGGCGTGGCACTCCGGCGGTGGCCGGCTTCTCGTCGAAATAGCACTCGCCGCCCGCCCAGCGGCCGCCCAGGTCGCCGCAGATGCCTTGTGCGTGCCAGACCTTCAAACCGAACACGGCGATGACCACCACCAGGCCACCGACCATCAGCAGCCACTTGTCCTTCATCGGTTCACAGCCAACCCTTGCGGCGGAAATAGATGAACGGGGCGGCCACCGAGGCCACCATCAAGGCGATCGCATACGGGTAGCCCAGCGCCCAATCGAGTTCGGGGATGGACTTGAAGTTCATGCCGTAGATGCTGGCGATCAGCGTCGGCGGCAGCAGCGCGACGCTGGCCACCGAGAACAGCTTGATGATCTTGTTCTGGTTGATGTTGATGAAACCGACGGTCGCGTTCATCAGGAAGTTGATCTTGTCGAACAGGAAGGTGGTGTGGCTGTCCAGCGAGTCGATGTCGCGCATGATCTGCCGCGCCTCCTCGAACTGCTCGGCATTGAGCAATCGACTGCGCATCATGAAGCTGACCGCGCGCCGGGTGTCCATGACATTGCGCCGAATGCGGCCATTCAGGTCTTCCTCCTTCGCGATGGCTGACAGTGCCTCGGCCGCCACGGCATCGTTGACGTCTTCCTTCAGCACGCGCTGGCTGACTTTTTCGAGGGCGTCATAGATGCCTTCCAGCGCATCGGCGCTGTACTCGGCGTCGGCGTCGTAGAGCTTCAGCAGCACGTCCTTCGCATCTTCGATCAGCGCCGGAATGCGTCGCGCGCGCAGCCGCAGCAAGCGGAACACCGGCAACTCCTCGCCATGCACCGAGAACAGCACGTTCTTGAACAGGATGAACGCGACGCGGACGTTGCGCGGCGTTTCGTCGTCATCGATCAGGAAGTCGCTGCGTATGTGCAGCTCACCGTTGTCTTCTTCGTAGAAACGGGCTGATTCTTCAAGATCGTCGTCGACCGCGTCTTCGGGAATCGTGACGCCGAAGTGCTGCGCGATCCAGCCTTTTTCTTCCGCCGTCGGCGCGTCGAGGTCGACCCACACCGGCTGCACGTTGGACAGCGCGTCGCGGCTTTCGATCTCTTCCTGGAACAGCCGGCCGTGGGCCAGCGAAAAGACATTGAGCATGAAAGCTCCAGCGAAGCGACAGCGAAAATTATCGCATCGGGTCTTGCGGGACAAAGCGCACGCAAATCGATACCCATGGAATCGCTTTCAGCCTTGCCCAACTCGCCGATCAGGCGCAAGATGTCTTCGCAGGTCGGGTCGCGCCAACCCTTGGAGCTGACCAGACCCGCCCTTGTGCCTCCTGTCTTCCATCCGTGCGAAAGGGGTTTTCATGAACTTGACGATCAGCGGCCATCATCTCGACATCACGCCTTCTCTGCGAGAGTACGTGCTCACCAAGCTGGACCGGGTTACACGCCACTTCGACCAGGTGGTCGATGTCACCGTGCTGTTGTCCGTCGAGAAGCTGAGAGAGAAGGAGCGCCGGCAGAAGGCCGAAGTGACGCTTCACGTCAAGGGCAAGGACATCTTCATCGAGCATTCGAGCGAAGACATGTACGCCGCCATCGATCAATTGATGGACAAACTCGATCGACAGGTGTGCCGCCACAAGGACAAGCTTCAGGACCACCACCACGTGGCGGCAAAACGACTGGATGCCCAAGTGGCTTGACGCTTCAACCACAATGCTCGTAGAAACAGCGGCCCAAGGGCCGCTGTTTCACCTTTGGCACCTACACCCATACCCCCGACACCGGGGATTTCTTTACATTGCTGCAACGCAACATCATGGGCACAATGCTTTCTGGTTTGTGGTCATTCCACCCTGACCCGCACCGCGCATCCCCCGTCATCCCCACGGCAGTGTGCGACGAGGCACCCGCCGAAGTTGCCGCTTGGACACCCCGATGAACCGTCTCGCTGCCATCCTGCCCGCCAGCAATGTGCTGGTCGATGTGGACGCCACCAGCAAGAAGCGTGTGTTCGAACACGTTGGCTTGCTTTTTGAAAATCAGCACGCGGTGGCGCGCGCGACCGTCACCGACAACCTGTTTGCGCGAGAACGGCTGGGCTCAACCGGCCTCGGGCATGGTGTTGCCATCCCGCACGGACGCATCAAGGGTTTGAAGAATCCTCTGGCCGCGGTGATCCGGGTGCAACAAGCGATTCCGTTCGATGCACCGGACGACGAACCCGTCACGCTGATGATCTTCCTGCTGGTGCCGGAAGCGGCCACGCAACGACATCTCGAGATCCTGTCTGAGATCGCCGAAATGCTGAGCGACCGGGAGTTGCGTGAACGCCTTAGAACAGAAAGCCCGGCAGCGAAGGTGCACGAGCTGATCGCCAATTGGGAACCACTGAAGTCCGTGGCTTGACGCTGCGACAGAGCGCCGCCCGAATCGCCCGCGCGGCTGACAACGGTCGACCCAGGCAGCACACCGCTCCGACATGAAGCCCATCGTCATCAGCGCTGAAGCGCTGTTCGAACACCACCGTGTCGCGCTGCGATGGGAGTGGCTGGCAGGCCATGCACATCCGGAACGCCGCTTCGACGAGGCGGCGGTGCGCAATGCGCAATCGGCAGCCGATCTGGTGGGCTATCTCAACTACATCCATCCGTACCGGGTGCAGCTGGTCGGACGTCGCGAGGTGGCCTATCTGCTGGACGCATCGGCGGAGGACCAGGAGCGGCGCATTCAGCGCATCGTGACACTGGAGCCGCCTGTGGTCATCGTCGCCGACGGGCAAACACCGCCGGACCGGCTGGTCGCGATGTGCGAACGTGCAGCGATCCCGCTGTTTGTTACCGCCGAATCGGCCGGTCAGGTCATCGACATGGTGCGCGGCTACCTCAGCCAGCTGTTTGCAGAACGCACCACGCGGCATGGCGTCTTCATGGACATCCTGGGTCTGGGCGTCCTGCTGACGGGCGAGTCGGGGCTGGGCAAGAGCGAGCTGGGTCTGGAGCTGATCTCTCGCGGCCATGGCCTGGTGGCCGACGATGCGGTCGATATCTACCGGATGTCGCAGAGCGCACTGGAAGGCCGCTGTCCGGAACTGCTGATGAACCTGCTCGAGGTCCGCGGCATCGGCCTGCTCGACATCAAGGCCATCTTCGGCGAAACCGCGGTCCGCCGGAAGATGCGCGTCAAGCTGATCGTGCATCTGGTGCGCAAGGAAACGATGGAGCGCGAGTTCGAGCGGCTGCCCTACGAACCTTTGTACGAAAACATCCTGGACGTGCCCGTGCGCAAGTCGGTGATTGCAGTCGACGCAGGCCGCAACCTCGCGGTGCTGGTCGAAGCCGCGGTGCGCAACACCATCTTGCAGTTGCGCGGGATCGACACCTACAAGGAATTCATCGAGCGGCACCAGCGCGCGCTCGAGCGCGGCATGGAATGACCCGCCGGGCTGGGTCGTACGACTGGGCCCGCCCGCGCGAATTCAACGCGGCTTGTGTGTGCAGTTCTTCTTGGCGCACACCGCATACAGCGACAACGCGTGTTCCTGCAGATCGAAGCCCCGCGCCTGAGCAACCGCGCGTTGCCGCTTTTCGATCTCGGCGTCGAAAAATTCCTCTACGCGACCACAGTCCAGGCACACCAAGTGATCGTGGTGCTTGCCCTCGTTGAGCTCGAACACCGACTTGCCGGACTCGAAATGGTTGCGCGACAGGATGCCCGCCTGCTCGAACTGCATCAGCACCCGGTACACCGTGGCCAAACCCACGTCGGAGCCATCGGCAAGCAATACCTTGTAAACGTCCTCGGCGGTCAGGTGACGCTGGACAGCTTGCTGGAAGACTTCCAGGATCTTGATCCGCGGCAAGGTGGCTTTCAAGCCGCTGCTCTTGAGTTCGTCAGCGTTCGACATGGTGGCTCCCGTGGGGCGATCGGGTCACAGCCCCTACCGCTAGAATGATTCGATCATATCGAGTCGGGTTTGCACTGCGTGAATCCTTGAATCTGCCATGCGACTGATTTCAACGGTTCGCTCCAGCCTGCTGATGCTTGGCGCCGCCGGGATGACCGTCGGGCTCGCCGGTTGCGAGAACCTGATGTCCAAAGAGAGCATCACGAACATCGCCAGGCCCTACAGCGTCGAGGTCGTGCAGGGCAATGTGCTCACCAAGGAACTGATCTCGCGGGTGCAGATCGGGATGCCTCGGGCCCAGGTGCGCGACCTGCTCGGCTCGCCGCTGCTGACCGACGTCTTCCATGGCGACCGCTGGGACTACGTCTTCACGATACGCCGCCGCGGCACCGAACCCCAGCTGCGCAGGGTGGTGGTGATGTTTCAGGGCGACCGCTTGGTCAGCGTGGATACCGGTGGCGAGCTGCCTGCCGAAGAAGCCTTCGTGGCGTCGATCGATTCCGCCTCCTCGGGTGGCAAGGCACGTCCACTCGCCTTGAGCGCCGACGAGTTGCAGTCCCTGAAGCCGCCCCCGAAGCAGCCGGTGGTTGAACCCCCGACCGTGCCACCAGGCCGTGTCTACCCACCGCTGGAGCCGCCGCGCTGATGGGGCTGCCGGCGGAAGCAGCCGCGGTCGGAGCAGGCCATGCGGATCGACTCCGAGTCGCCATTGCCGGCGCCTCGGGCCGCATGGGTCGCATGCTGATCGAAGCGGTCATCGCATCCAGCGACGACATGGTGCTCAGTGGTGCGCTGGATCTGGCCGACAGCCCGGCACTCGGTCAGGACGCCGCGGCCTTTGCCGGACACACCAGCGGCGTGACCATCACCGCCGACCTGCGCAAGGGCCTGGCCACCGCGCAGGTGCTGATCGACTTCACACGACCCGCCGGCACGCTGGCGCATCTGGCCGTGTGCCGTGAGCTGGGCACCAAGGCGGTGATCGGCACCACCGGCTTCACCGAAGCACAGAAGGCCGAGATCGCCGACCACGCCCGCCACATCGCCATCATGATGGCGCCCAACATGAGCGTGGGCGTGAATGTGGTCCTGAAGCTGCTCGACACTGCGGCGCGCATGCTCAGCGAAGGCTATGACATCGAGATCATCGAAGCGCATCACCGGCACAAGGTCGACGCCCCGAGCGGCACCGCGCTGAAGATGGGCGAGGTGGTCGCTGCGGCCCTGGGGCGCGACCTGAAAGCGTGTGCGGTGTACGGCCGCGAGGGCGTCACTGGCGAACGCGATCCATCCACCATCGGCTTCGCGACGATCCGTGGCGGCGATGTGGTGGGCGACCACACGGTGCTGTTCGCGGGCATCGGCGAGCGCATCGAGATCAGCCACAAGAGCTCGAGCCGCGCCACCTACGCGCAAGGAAGCCTGCGCGCAGCGCGCTTCCTCGCTGCGCAGTCGCACGGCGTCTTCGACATGAACGACGTGTTGGGGTTGACATGAGGCACGGCCACTTCGTGCCCGAACCGAGGATCACGCGATGAGCGGCTTCAGCCAGTTCTGGGAGCAGGGCGATCTCATCACGCGCAGCGTCGCGCTGCTGCTGCTGCTGATGTCGATCAGCGCCTGGGTGCTGATCTTCTGGAAAGGCTGGCTGCTGCGTCGCGTGCGCAGCGACATCACCCGGGCGGTCCCGGCATTCTGGGCCGCTGCCGATCTGCAAACCGCGCGCACCCAGCTCGCCGCCTTCGACCGCGAACAGGTGCTCACGCCCTTGCTGGCGGCTGCGACCGCGCAGCCCAACGCGCACACGCTCGAAGCGCATGGTCAGCGTGCGTCGCAGCTGACCCGCCGGCTGCGGGACGCCTTGCATGCGGTGCTGCGGCAGCTGCAATTCGGCCAGGTGGTGCTGGCATCGATCGGCAGCACGGCGCCCTTCATCGGCCTGTTCGGTACCGTGTGGGGCATCTATCACGCGCTGGTCAGCATCGCCTCTGCCGGCACGATCACCATCGAGCGCGTGTCGGGCCCGGTGGGCGAAGCGCTGGTGATGACGGCGGCGGGCCTGGCGGTGGCAATTCCGGCGGTGCTGGCCTTCAACATCTTCGGAAAGATGGTCGGCGCGTGCGAGGCCGAGCTCGAGGGCTTTGCGCACGACCTGCGCGAAATGCAGGCCGATGCCGACCCCCACGGGACGCCTGCCCGCCGGAGCTGAAGATGGCCTTCGGACGCCTCGAACGCACCTCCGGTCCGCAGCCGATGAGCGACATCAACATGACGCCGTTGATCGACGTGATGCTGGTGCTGCTGGTGATCTTCATGATCACCGCGCCGCTGATGACCAGCAGCCTGAAGCTGGACCTGCCCAAGTCAGACGCCGCGCAGCCCAGCGACACGCCCACCTTCATCGCCGTCTCGATCGACACCAGCGGCCGGCTTTTTCTGGCCGACGCAGAAATCGACGCCACCGCCCTCGCGCAGCAGGTCACGCAACTGGCGCAGGCCAACCCGCAGACCGAGGTCCAGCTGCGCGCCGATCAGGCCGTGCCTTACGGCCGCGTGGCAGAGGTCATCGGCATCGTCCAGAAAGGCGGGCTGACGCGCATCGGATTTGTGGCCATCGCGCCACCCTCCGGACCCTGACGCGGGATCAGCCGTCCTTGAGGTGCCCCGCGCGCTGCTGCTTGGTCTCGATGTAGCGGGCGTTGTGGGGATTCACCGGCCCGTACAGGGCCAGCCGCTCCACCACCTCGATGCCGCCGGCTTCGATCGCGGCGATCTTGCGTGGGTTGTTGGTCAGCAGGCGCACCTGCTTGATTCCCAATGACTTCAACATCGCCAGCGCCGGCGTGTAGTCGCGTTCGTCGGCCATGAAGCCCAGGTAGCGATCGGCGTCGATGGTGTCGAGGCCCTCGTCCTGCAGGCGATAGGCTCGCAGCTTGTTCGCCAGCCCGATCGAGCGGCCTTCCTGCTGCAGATACAGCAGCACGCCGCCGTGCTCTGCCAGCCGGGCGATGGCGCGGCGCAATTGATCACCACAGTCGCAGCGCAGGCTGCCCAGCAGATCGCCGGTCAGGCAGGCCGAGTGCAGCCGCAGCGGCACCGGCTGCTTGAAGTCGGGTTGGCCGACGATGATGGCCAGGTGCTCCGCACCACCCGCGTCCTCGCGAAACAGCACCACCTCGCAGTCCTCGTGCGCCTCGATGGCCACCTGGGCATCGCTGACGCGGCGCAAGCTGCGCTCGCCACGGGCCGGTGCGCGCTGCACGTCGGCGGTGGACACCGACAACAGCTGCGACGCGGTCAACGGCGCGGCAGCGGCCGCCGGCAGCTCGGCGACCAGCAAGGCGGGCATCAGGCGGCCGTTCTTGGCCAGAGCCAGGGCTGCATCGAAGACCTGCTGCTGCACCGTCGACTGCGGCGAGACCGACAGCGAGGCCGTGGGCATCGGCTGGCCCGAGGTGGGCGTCACCGCCGCCAATTCCAGCAGCACCTCCAGTGACACGCCGACAGGCAGCGCGACCGACACCGCAGAGCCCGGCAGCGAAGACGGCGACAGCCCCAGGGTCGAGGCCCGCTCGGCGGTGAGCAGCAGCTGCAACGGCACGCCCCAGGAAGCCAACCAGGCCAGCCGGTCTGCATTCAGTGTTTCGACCGCTGCCACCAGGTGGCAGGGGCCGCCGGCGGCGGGATGACCACTTGCCAGGCCCGTCAGGCAGATGGCGCGGCCATGCATCAACTCGGTCTGTGCCCGGTCCACCCGCACCGCGGCTTGTTCATCCTCCGGGCTGCTGCGCACGGGGGGACGTTGTTCCTGATAACGATCGTTCATCCCCTGATTTTGACGTGTGACGGCTTGCTGGCCTGGCGACCGTCGGCCGGCCGCCCGAAAATCGGGCCGCTTCAGTGTTCGTCAGGTCGACCCTGCAGAGAGCTCCGCGATACGCGACCACGCGCTGCAGGCTGCATTCGGTGCGTCGTCTCAGCCCGGCAGCCCCAGCGCTTCCATCACCGCGTCAATGTGCAGCTCGTCCGCCACCCGCGCTGGGGTCGCGGGCGCGCGGTAAGACACCACCCCCAGCAACGGCGCGTCGTGGCGCTGCTGCAGCGCGCGGGCCAGTGTGTCGATGTTGAGCTGGGCGTGCGGCATCGTCGGCTCGATGCGGTTGGCGATCCAGCCGGCCAGCCGCAGCCCGCGTGCCGCGACCGCTTCGGCGGTCAGCAGCGCGTGGTTGATGCACCCCAGCCGCAGGCCCACCACCAGGATCACCGGCAGGTCGAGGGCCACGGCCAGGTCGTCGGTGCCCCAGTCGGTGTCCGGGGTTGCGCCTGCGGTGTCATCTGACACCGCAGGCGCTTCGCTGAAGGCCTGCGATTCGACCAGGGGCACGCAGAAACCGCCTGCGCCTTCGACCACCAGCGCATCGCAGCGCGGCATCAGCCGATGGGCGCCGGCCATCAGCACCGCGGGTTCGATGCGCCCGCCCTCGAGCCGCGCAGCCAGATGCGGTGCGCAGGCTTCTTCCAGCAGACACGGACAGACCTCGCTGCGCGTCAGCTCGATAGAGCTGGCTGCATGCAGGGCCTCGACGTCCTCGTTGTGCCAATGTCCTTCCGCGCCGTTCGCGGCCGCCTGCCACACGGCGCCGGCGGCCACCGGCTTGTAGCCGGCCACGCGCAGACCCTGCCGCGCCAGCGCATGCAGCAGGCCGGCCGTGACCGTGGTCTTGCCGACCTCGGTGTCGGTGCCGGTGACGAAGCAACCGCGCAAGGGCGGGCTGTGGCCGGCATCCACCGCGGCTTGCGGCAGCGCCACGGGTTCGTACGCCACGGCCGTCTCGGCCAGCGGCAACACGGTCGGCGGGTCACCCGCGCCCAGCATCTTGGTCATGCCATGTCCTTTCCTGCCCGCGCCAGCGCAGACAGCAGCCGCTCGACATCGCCCGAGCCATGCGCTGCGCTGAAGGTGATGCGCAGCCGCGCACTGCCCGACGGTACGGTCGGCGGCCGGATTGCAGGCACCCACAGGCCCTGCGACTCGAGCGCAGCCGACATCGCCAGCGCGTCGTCGCTGCGGCCCACGATCAGCGGCTGGATCGCCGTCTGCGAGGCGGCCAGCTGCCAGCCACGGTCGCGCAACAGATCGCCCAGGACCTCGGGCACGCCGCGCCGGAAGGCGGCCACCAGCGCGGCCAGATGTCGCCGCCGCTGCTCGCCTTCGTCGCCACGGATCAGCCGCAGGCTGGCGCGCACCGCGTGCGCCACCGCCGGCGGCTGCGCGGTGGTGTAGATGTAGGGCCGCGCGCTCTGCACCAGCCAGTCGATGACGGTGCGGTGCGCCGCCACGAACGCACCGGCCACACCGGCCGCCTTGCCCAGCGTGCCCATGCAGATCAGGCGCTCGCTGCGCAGTCCGGCATGCGACAGCACGCCGCGCCCTTGCTCGCCCAGCACACCGAAGCCGTGCGCATCGTCCACCACGAGCCAGGCATCGTGCCGCTCGGCGAGCGCCAGCAGCTCGGGCAGCCGCGCCAGATCACCGTCCATGCTGAAGACACCGTCGGTGACGATCAGCTTGTAAGGCGTGGCGCACGCCGCGATGCGCCGCTCCAGGCCGGCCAGGTCACTGTGCGGGTAGGTGTAGACGGTCGCCTTGGCCAGCCGCCCGCCATCGATCAGCGAGGCGTGGTTCAGCACGTCGGTGTAGATCGTCGTCTGCGCGTCACCCAGTGCCGTCAGCAACGCCATGTTGGCCATGTAGCCGGTGCAGAACGTCAGCGCACGGACCTCAGGGCCCTGCGCCGACAGCATCTCGGCGAGGTCCTCTTCGAGCAGCGCGTGCGCGCGCGAATGGCCGCTGATCAGGTGCGAGGCGCCGCTGCCCACGCCGTAGCGCCGCGCACCGTCGGCCAGCGCCTCGATCAGCAGCGGGTGGTGGGCCAGACCCAGGTAGTCATTGCTGCAGAACGTCAGCAGTTCGCGAGGCGCGCCATCGTGTGCGGTGACGCTCTGCAGCGGTGCGCACGCAGTCTCGGCAACACGGCGATGGCGGCGCAGCGACTGCGCCTCGCGCTCGGCCAGCTGTTGTTCGAGGTGCTTCAGCATCGAGATGGGCAGGTCATCGGCGGTGCTCACAGCACCGCATGCAGCGTGGCCGCCACCCGCTCGGCCAGGTAGGCGACGTGCTCGTCGTTCAGCAGATAAGGCGGCATCAGGTACACCGTGCGGCCGATCGGGCGGATCAGCAGGCCCCGCGTGCGACCGGCCAGGTGGAAGCGTTCGGCGAAACGAACGCCGGCATGCGCCTCGCGCACATCGAAGGCCCAGATCATGCCGCGCTGACGCACGTGCTCGATGCGTGCATCGCCATCGAGCCGCGCCGCGAGCGCAGCCGTGAGCAACGCGCCGGTCTCGCGGTTGCGTTGCAGCACCGGCTCTTCGTCGAAGCGGTCGAGCACCGCCAGCGCGGCGCGGCAGGCCAGCGGATTGCCGGTGTAGGAGTGCGAGTGCAGGAAACCGCGCGCGGTGTCGTCGTCGAGGAAAGCCTCATAGATCGCGTCGGAAGACAGCACCAGCGACAGCGGCAGGTAGCCACCGCTGATGCCTTTCGACAGGCACAGCAGGTCGGGCCAGATGACGGGCTCGCCCTGAGGCGCCGCCTGCTCGAACGCGAAGAAGGTGCCGGTGCGCCCGCAGCCGACCGCGATCTCGTCGGCGATCAGGTGCACCTGATGGCGATCGCACAGCGCGCGCACCTCACGCAGGTAGGCCGCATCGTGCATCGCCATGCCGGCGGCGCATTGCACCAGCGGCTCGATGATCACGGCCGCGATCTGCCCGGCACGCGATTCGAACAGCGCCGCCAGTTCCGCTGTCGCGCGCTGCGCCACCTCGGCGGCCGACTCGCCGGGCGCCGCCTGCCTCGCATCGGGTGCCATCACCACATGGGCGCGCATCAGCAGCGGGTCGTAGGCATCGCGGAACACCGCGACATCGGTGACCGCCAGCGCCCCGATCGTCTCGCCGTGGTAGCCGTGGCGCAGGCAGACGAATTCGCGCTTGTCGCCCAGGCCGCGGTTCTTCCAGCTGTGGAAGCTCATCTTCAGCGCGATCTCGACCGCCGAGGCGCCGTCGCTGGCGAAGAAGGTGTGGCCGAGCGCTCCGCCGGTGCGCGCCGACAAGCGCTCGGCCAGCTGCACCGCCGGCGCGTGGGTGCAGCCCGCCAACATCACATGCTCGAGCGTGTCGAGCTGGTCCTTCAGTGCCGCGTTGATGCGCGCATCGGCGTGGCCGAACAGATTGACCCACCAGGAGCTGGTGGCATCGAAGTAGCGCATGCCCTCGAAGTCTTCCAGCCACGGCCCATGGGCCCGCGCGATCGCGATCGGCGGCACCTCGCCCATGCGCTGCATCTGCGTGCACGGGTGCCACACGCTGGAGACGCTGCGCTGCTGCCAGAGTGCATTGGCGGACGACGCGGGCGAATGGGGAAAGGGAGCAGGCATGTCGGGAAAGCGACGAAGACGGGACGCCATTATCGAAGCCGCCAGCGCCGCAGGTGGATCCACCCCGACGATGCCCTGGGCGGCGGTTCGGGGATGTCCTCCCTACAGTCCGGCACCGATTTGACGACAAACCGATACAACCTTGATCCCGGAGTCGCCATGACCCACCCCGCCACGGCCACCGCCACCGACTTCTCCTCTGCCAATCCACACGCGCTGGCGACCATCCTCGACGCCAGCCAGACCCAGAAAATCATCGCCGCGCGCGACATCTTCGACATCGCCGGCATCAAGCTGTGGGCACAAGACCTGCCCGTCTCGCAAGCGCTGCAGCGCAAGCTGCTCGACCGGCAGCTCAAAGAGCCGCTGGAGAGCTGCCTGAAGGTCGAGGACGGCGTCACTGCGCGCACGCTGGCCGATGCGGTCCAGGCGCTGCTGTACGAGCCCATCGCGTTGGCCTCCCTGCTGCACCCGCATGCCGATGCCCTGTTGCGCGAAGCGGCTGCGCTGCCGGTGCACCCGGTGGCACAGCTGCTGCTGAGTGCGTCTCGCGCCAGCAGTCCGGCGCGGTTCCAGCATGCGGTCCACGCCATGGCACTGAACGGTGCGCTGATGCTGACCCATGGCGGCAATGCCGCCGATCTGCGCGCGGCCATGCTGTGCGGCCTGCTGCACGACCTGGGCGAGATGTACATCGGCCCGGAACATGGCGAGGCGGAGGCCGAACGCACGGTCGACTTCCTGAGCTACCAGCAGCTCGTCGTGCACCCGCACGTGGGCAGCCTGTTGCTCAAGCAGCTCACCGACTACCCGGCCGACATTGCCCGTGCGATCGCGGAGCACCACGAGCGCATGGACGGTTCGGGCTTTCCGCACTGCCTGCAGGGCGACCAGGTGTCTGCACTCGGCCGGCTGCTCGCCGTCACCGAGTCGACGCTGGCCGCGCTGGCCGACGAGCAGGCGCCGCTGTCACGCGCGAGCATTGCGCTGCGGGTGGTGCCCGGCGAGTTCGATCTGCGCTGGGTCGGCCTGATTGCCCAGGTGGTGCGCGAGCAACCGCCCACGGTGGCGCACTGCCGCACCGATGAATTGAAGGTCCGCCTCCACAAGCTCTCGTCGGTGATGGACGATGCCAGCGACGCTGCCGCCGCACTGCTGCACGAGGCCATGTCCGAGGACCTGAAAGGGGCGCTGGCGCTGACCGAGTACCTGCTGAACCGCCTGCGCCGCGGCCTGACCACCACCGGCCTGTGGCATCTCGATCCGGTGGCCTCGCCCAACGCCGCCGAGGTCGAGGCGGTGGAAGGCGAGCTGCGCTACCGGTTGCGACGCATCGAACGTGCGGTGCGGCTGCACGCGGGCTTGCTGACCGACCAGGACACCCAGCGCCTGGACCGCGTCTGCCAGCGGCTGACGATCAGCGCCTGAGGCGGGCAGGGTCGGCATCCGATCGCGACCGCGTCGCGCGTGACCTGCGACCTCGGCACGCGCAAAATACATCGCCATGGACCTCGCCGAACCCTTGCTCGCCGGACTGACGTTGGCCGTCTGCGCGGTGCTGCTGGTGCGGTTGTGCCTGCCTCCGGCGTACCGCCAGCGCGTCGATCGCACCCTGCGCGGCTGGGGCTGGACGCTGCGCCACGGCGCACTGCAGCTGTGGCACTGGCGCGCATCGCGTCGCCTGGCTCGCGCCGAGGCCGACGCCGCGATCCGGCGTGCGCGCGCTGGCAAGCTGGCCGACGATGACGGCGAGTGGAACGGCAACGTCTACACGCCGACATCGTTCCGCAAGACCCGCCGCCCTGACCGATTGCACTGACGCGGCGGGCCGCATGGCGCCCGTCATGCGCCGAACGCCTAAGTAATGGCGTTCTCATTCGTTGTGTGTCTTGACGACGGCTTCTAAGGTCTCGGCTTCGATGCCCCCACGGCATCGCCCGCCCGACTTTTCAGACCTCGTTCGAACCAGGACACACCGCCCATGAGCATCTCCGCCATCAACGTACGCAACCAGTTCCGAGGCAAGGTCAAGGAAATCATCGAGGGGCCCGTCGTCTCCGAGATCGATGTCGAGACACCGTCGGGCCTGATCGTCACCTCGGTCATCACCACCCGCTCGGTGCGCGAGCTCGGGCTGAAGCCCGGGCGCGAAGTGATCGCCCTGGTCAAGTCCACCGAAGTGTCGATCGCGACACTCTGAGGCGATGGCGTTCCACGGCGACCGGGTGCGGGTGCTGGTGATCCCCGGCCTGCACGACAGCGGCCCGACGCACTGGCAAAGCCGCCTGCAGGCTCACTTCCGCCATGCGGTCCGGGTGCAGCAGCCCGACTGGGCCACACCCGATGTGAACGCCTGGGCCAGGCGCATCGACGCCACGCTGGCCGCGCAGCCACCCGCACGCTGGGTGGCCGTCGCGCACAGCTTCGGCTGCCTGGCGCTGCTGCGCCATCTCGCCACGCGGCACCCCGACAGCCACCGCCACCACGGCGTGCACTCGGCGCTGCTGGTCGCACCCGCCGACCCCGACAAGTTCGGCATCGCGGGGTTGCTTCCGCAAGAACCGCCGGGCATCGACACCGTGCTGATCGCCAGCGAGACCGACCCGTGGATGACCTACCCGCAGGCCCGCGGCTGGGCACGCACCTGGGGGTCGCAGCTGATCAACCTCGGCGACGCCGGACACATCAATGTGGCGTCCGGATTCGGCCCGTTGCCACTGGCGACGTCGATGGCTCAGCAGCTGATCCACCGTGCCGAGCGCGAACGCCACATCGATCGGGCGCACCCGATGGAATGGTCGTTCGCCGTCTGATCACGCATCGCGGCGCTGCCGCCGCTTGCGGCGCCGAATCCCGAATAAGTTAAGCCGAAATGCTGCGTTGTCAGCAGCCATGGCGCCCTCTACTGTTGGATTCTCGACAGTTTTCATCCCGGAGACAGACCCCATGAGCACCCCGCCCATCCACGTCACACGCCGCCATGCACTGGCCAGCGGTGCCGCCCTCGGCCTCGGCCTGACCCTCGGTACCACCGGCTTGACCGCCCATGCACAAGCCGCCAAGGACGTGCTGCGGATCGGCTTCCAGAAGTACGGCACGCTGACGCTGCTGAAGGCGCGCGGCGATCTGGAAAAGCGCCTCGCCCCGCTCGGCATCGAGGTCAAGTGGACGGAGTTCCCCGCTGGCCCGCAGCTGCTCGAAGGCCTGAACGTCGGCTCGATCGACTTCGGCAATGTCGGTGAAGCGCCGCCGATCTTCGCTCAGGCCGCCGGGGCCGACCTGGTCTATGTCGCCAACCAGCCGCCGTCGCCTGCGGCCGAGGCGATCGTCGTGCCAAAGGATTCACCCCTCAAAAGCGTGGCCGAACTGAAGGGCAAGAAGGTCGCGTTGAACAAGGGCTCGAACGTTCATTACCTGCTGGTCAAGGCGCTCGAAAAAGCCGGTGTGGCCTACACCGACATCCAGACCGTCTTCCTGCCGCCGGCCGATGCGCGCGCGGCATTCGAGCGTGGGGCGGTCGATGCCTGGGCGATCTGGGACCCGTTCCTCGCGGCGGCCGAAAAACAGATCGGCGCGCGCGTGCTGGCCGATGGCCGCTCGCTGGTCTCCAACCACCAGTTCTATCTGGCCTCGCGTGCCTACGCCGACAAGAAGCCCCAGGTGGTGGCCGCGCTGATCGACGAGCTGGTCAAGCTCGACGCCTGGGCACTGAAGAGCCAGAAGGACGTGGCGGCGGTGCTCGCGCCGCAGATCGGCCTCGACATCGGCATCGCCGAGCTGGCCACCAGCCGCTTCGCCTTCGGCATCAAGCCGATCACGCCGGCGGTGGCCGCCGAGCAGCAGAAGATCGCCGACGCCTTCTTCGACCTGAAGTTGATCCCGAAAGCCATCCGCATCGCCGAGGCCTTGCCGTCGGCCAAGGTGGCCGCGGCCAACTGACGCGATGAAGCAATTGCCGTTGAAGCTGGCCGGCGCCATCAGCCGGCGCCACCTGAACACCGCGCTCGCCGCGTGGCCGCTGGCCTCGCTGGCGGGTGTGGCGCGCGCCGCCACCGTGGCACCGCCGGTGTCGGCCCCCGCCGTGGTGCGCATCGGGTTCCAGAAGAGCGCGGTCAACCTCGTGATCCTGAAACAGCAGGGCGCGCTGGAGCAGCGCTTTGCGAACAGCAAGGTGCAGTGGGTGGAGTTCCCGGCCGGGCCGCAGCTGCTCGAAGCGCTGGCGGTGGGCAGCCTGGAGTTCGGCATGACCGGCGATTCGCCACCGGTGTTCGCCCAGGCCGCGGGCAAGGACCTGCTGTACGTCGGCGCCGAACCGGCGAAGCCGCTGAGCTCGGCCGTGCTGGCACCGGCCGGCTCGCCGTTGAACACGCTGGCCGATCTGAAAGGCAAGCGCGTCGCGCTGCAAAAGGGCTCGAGCGCGCACTACCTGGTGGTGCGCGCCCTGGAGAAGGCCGGGCTGCAGTGGAGCGACATCGAGCCCGCCTACCTGGCACCCGCTGAAGCGCGCGCCGCCTTCGAGCGCGGCGCCGTCGATGCCTGGGGCATCTGGGATCCGTTCTATGCCGCGGCCGAGCTCGCCATCAAACCCAAGGTGCTCTCCACTGGCGTCGGGTTGTCCGGCAACAACTCGTTCTACCTCGCGTCGAAGCCGTTCGCACAGCAGCACCCGCAGGCCGTGCAGGCCTTGCTGGACGCACTGAGCAGCACCGATGCCTATGTGCAGAACCAGCGCAAGGAAGCAGCGCAGCTGATTGCCGACTTCAGCGGCCTGAGTCTCGCCACGGTGCACCTGTTCCTGTCGCGCCGGCCGGTGTCACCGGTCGCGCCGCTGACCGCGGCCATCACCGCCGACCAGCAGCGCGTGGCCGATGCCTTCTTCAAGCTCGAACTGATCCCGCGCGCCATCCAGGTGGCCGACATCGTCTGGCAAGCCGGCCGCGCACCGGGTGCGTCGCTGGCGCAACGTTGACGCCCTTCCTGGGCCAGCCTCTTTTCCCGCAAAGCATTTCCATGAAGATCTTCTGGTTCATCCCCACCCACGGCGACGCGCGCTACCTCGGCACCAGCAAGGGTGCACGCGCGGCGACCTTCGAGTATTTCAAGCAGGTCGCGATCGCCGCCGACAGCCTGGGCTACGAAGGCGTGCTGCTGCCGACCGGCCGATCATGTGAAGACTCGTGGGTGCTCGCGGCGAGCCTGATCGACTGCACCCGGCGGCTGAAATTCCTGATCGCGCTGCGACCCGGTCTGGTGCAGCCCTCGCAGTCGGCGCGCATGGCCGCCACCTTCGACCGGATGTCCGGCGGGCGCCTGCTGGTCAACCTGGTGACCGGTGGCGATGCCGAGGAGCTCGAAGGCGACGGGCTGTTCCTGCCGCATTCGAAACGCTACGAGCAGTCGCGCGAGTTCCTGACCATCTGGCGCGAGGTGCTGACGCGCAGCCACACCGGCGAGCCGTTCGACTACGACGGTGAGCATCTGCAAGTGAAGGGCGCGAAGGTGCTGTACCCGCCGACCGTCAAGCCCTATCCGCCGATCTTCTTCGGCGGCTCTTCCGAAGAAGCGCACGAGCTCGCTGCCGAGCAGCTCGACACCTACCTGACCTGGGGCGAGCCACCAGCGGCGGTGGCGGCCAAGATTGCCGACATCCGCCAGCGCGCCGCGAAGCGCGGCCGCACGCTGGACTTCGGCATCCGGCTGCATGTGATCGTGCGCGAAACCGAGGACGAGGCCTGGGCCGCGGCCACCGAACTGGTGTCGCACCTGGACGAGAAGGTGGTCGAAGCAGCCCAGAAGAAGCTCTCGAAGTTGGACTCGGTCGGCCAGCGCCGCATGGCCGAGCTGAACAAGGGCCAACTCAACAAGGCCAATGTGCGGGAAGGTCTGGAGGTGTCGCCGAACCTGTGGGCGGGCGTGGGTCTCGTGCGCGGCGGTGCCGGCACCGCGCTGGTGGGCAACCCGCAGCAGGTGGCCGATCGCATCACCGAATACGCGGCACTGGGCCTGAACAATTTCATCCTGTCGGGCTACCCGCACCTGGATGAGGCACACCGGTTTGCCGAGCTGGTGTTCCCGCTGCTGCCGATCGAGGTGCAGACCAAGCTGGCCGGCACGGTGCTGACCGGGCCGTTCGGCGAGATCGTCGCCAACGCCTACGTGCCTCGCGCGTCGCAAAGCTGATGGCCGCGACCCCTACACTCCACAGGCCGTGGCAGCGCCTGCTGCCCTGGGTCGTGCCCACGCTGATCCTGGCCGTCTGGCAGATCTCGTCGCAGGCCGGCTGGCTGTCCACGCGCATCCTGCCCGAGCCGTGGTCCGTGCTGAAAGCGTTCTGGGCGCTGAGCGCATCGGGCGAGATGTGGCGCCACGTGGCCACCTCCACCTGGCGTGCCGCCGTCGGCTTTGCCATCGGTGGCGGGCTGGGCCTGGCGCTGGGCATGCTGACCGGGACGTTCCGCTCCGCCGAAACGCTGCTCGACTCGAGCTTCCAGATGGTGCGCAACATCCCGCCACTCGCGCTGATTCCGCTCGTCATCCTGTGGTTCGGCATCGACGAGACCGCCAAGCTCTTCCTGGTCTCGTTGGGCGTGTTCTTCCCGATCTACCTGAACACCTTCCACGGCATCCGATCGGTGGACCCGGGCCTGATCGAGATGGCACGCAGCTACGGCCTGAGTGGCTGGCGGCTCTACACGCAGGTGATCCTGCCGGGGGCGACGGCGTCGATCCTGGTCGGCGTGCGCTTCTCGCTGGGGCTGATGTGGGTGATCCTGATCGTGGCCGAAACCATCTCGGCGCAGGCCGGCATCGGCTACATGACGATGAACGCCCGCGAGTTTCTGCAGACCGATGTGGTGCTGGTCGGCATCCTGCTGTACGCGCTGCTCGGGAAGCTGGCGGATCTGCTGGCCAAGGCGCTGGAGCGTGGCTGGCTGCGCTGGCACCCGGGCTACCAGGTGGCGGCTTGAACTGACGATGCCATGACCTCGAACGCCATGTCTGTGAACTACCAGCACCTCGAACTGCAAGCCGCTGACGAGGTGCGGACTCGACCCCCGCAAGCGCCGCGCAACGAACGCGGCGTCACGGCCCACAGCGCGCCCGACTCACCCACGCCCGCAAGCCGTGCGAGCGGTGCAACTGTCAGCGTGCAGGGCGTGTCCAAGGGCTACGCCGGCCGGTCGGTGCTGGACAACATCGACTTGCATCTGGCCGCAGGCGAGTTTGTCGCGATCGTCGGACGCAGCGGCTGTGGCAAGAGCACGCTGCTGCGGCTGCTGGCCGGGCTGGACACCTCCGACGCCGGGCAGATCAGCATCGATGACGCCACCGGTACACCGGCCGCATCGGTGCCGCGCGGCAAAGGCAAGCCGGCAGCGGCGCGGCGTGATGACGTACGCATCATGTTCCAGGACGCGCGGCTGCTGCCCTGGAAGCGGGTGCTCGACAACGTCGCGCTCGGCCTGACGGGCCCGGACGTGAAGGCGCGCGCACTCGAAGCGCTGGCACAAGTCGGGCTGGCCGATCGTGCCGACGAGTGGCCCGCGGTGCTGTCGGGCGGCCAACGTCAGCGCGTGGCACTGGCGCGTGCGCTGGTGCACGCCCCGCGACTGCTGCTGCTCGATGAGCCGCTGGGCGCGCTCGACGCGCTGACCCGCATCGAGATGCACCGGCTGATCGAGCGCCTGTGGGTGCGCCACGGCTTCACCGCGCTCCTGGTGACGCACGACGTGTCAGAAGCGGTGGCGCTGGCCGACCGCGTGGTGCTGATCGAGGCGCACCGCGTCGGGTTGGATGAACGGGTCGTCCTGCCGCGACCGCGGGCACGCGGTGCCGAGTTTGCGCAGATCGAAGAACGGGTGCTGCAGCGTGTGCTCGGGCAACCCGATGCGGCGCCGCGGGAGCCAGAGCCCTTGGACGCGCCGATCTCGGCTCAGGCGCTGCGCTGGGCCATCTGAGGCCCGCGGCGACTCGCGACGGCGAGGCTGAGCAATCCGGCAACCCACAGCGCGGGTGCAGACGGCTCGGGAACGGCGGGCGCCACGGTCGACAACGTCGCTCTGAAGCCCGTCGAATCGTCGGTGAAGTTGCCGTTCGTGCCTCGGCCGACAGCGAAGTCGATCACGTCGCCCGCGTGCAGCACCAGTGTCTGGTTGAAGCTCTGGGTCTGCCCGAATGTGCCAATCACCGTGGAAAACAAGCTGGTGCCGTTCAGCAGAACGTGCACATCGGTGGTCGTTCCCACGCCGTCGATCCCGGCAAACTCCGTCTGCAGCAAGCCGGTGAAGCTTGACGCGACGTTCAGTCGCACGATGGCGAACTCGCCGCCAGCTCCTGGATGCAGCAAGCCCTGCTGGGCAGCGAGGTGGATCGCATTGCCACCACCGAAATCCAGCTGCGCAGTGCCGGTGTTCAAACCGACCGTGGGCCAGAACGTGCCGGCGGGGATCCATGCGAAAAATGCCAGGGTGCCGAAATCTGATGTTTGGGTGTTGGGGCTGAACGAGCCGCCCAGCGTGGCCGAGGAGCCGTATTGCCAGGCACCGCTGGGATTGCTGACCTTGGAAAAATCCGCGGCAAAGTCGGCGACCACGGCGGCTTGCGACAAACACGACGCACTCAGCAAGATGACCCCGAGCAGCTTGGACATGGTTCTACTTTTCTTGTTCATGGATCACTTGAAAACGTTGACGGCACGGGCGGGCATCAGCGCGAGGCCTCGCATCAAGGATTATCAGAACGGCACCTCGTGGCTGTCGCCCCCCGAGGTGAGGGGCGGCACTCACCCTGAAAGCCAGTTGAGGAGCGTTTCGAAGAGCTCGGCCGCCTGTAGCGGCTTGGCGATGAAGTCGTTCATGCCGGCGCCCAGGCAACGCTCGCGGTCCTGCGCAAAGGCATTGGCGGTCAGCGCGATGATCGGCACGGAGGCGCCGTACTCGGTCTGCCGGATGCGCACGGCCGCGCCAGGCCCGTCAAGCCACGGCATCTGCATGTCCATCAGGATCAGATCGAACCGCTCGGCCTGGACCCGTTGAACCGCTTCGAGTCCATCGTGTGCGTGGCGGATCTGCAGTCCGACATCGGTCAGCAGGCCCTCCATCACCAGGCGATTGATCGGGTCGTCTTCAACCAGCAGCACCGTCCGGCCCGCATGATCACGCCGCAGCAGCGCTTCTGCATCTCGCGCGGGCGTCGGGCTCGGCTGCGACGGAGCGACCGTGCGACGCGCCAGCCGGGCCGTGAACCAGAACCGGCTGCCTTGCGCCAGCTGACTCTCGACCCCGACCTCGCCCCCCATCAATTCGGCCAGGCGGCGTGTGATGGCCAGGCCCAGGCCGGTGCCGCCGTAGGCGCGCGTCGTGGAACTGTCGGCCTGCTCGAAGGCCCGGAAAAGCCGGGCCTTCGTCGCAGCATCGATGCCGACGCCGGTGTCCACGACCTCGAAGCGCACCAGCGCGCTCTCATCGGTCGATTCCAGGACGTCCAGTCGCAGGGTGATGCTCCCTGCCGCTGTGAATTTCACCGCGTTGGTGGCGTAGTTCAACAACGCCTGCTGCAGCCGCGTGGCATCGCCCATGAGTCCGTCTGGCAATGTCGGCAGTTCGATACGGACCTGCACGCCCTTGGCCTGTGCGCCGACCTCCATCATCTGACCGACATACCGCATCAAGGGCGCCAATGCCAGCGGTGCCACTTCCAGGGAGAGCTTTTCGGCCTCGATCTTCGACAGGTCGAGGATGTCGCTGAGCAGCTGGAGCAAGTGCTTTGCCGAGGTGTCGATGCTGTCGAGATGAAGGAGCTGCCGGGGGGTGAGGTCCGACCGCCGCAGAACACTGGCCATGCCGAGAATGCCGTTCATCGGCGTGCGGATCTCGTGGCTCATGTTGGCCAGGAAGGCGCTCTTGGCACGGTTGGCGGCCTCAGCCGCGTCGCGGGCCTGCATCAGCACGGCGTTGGCCACTTCCAGCTCCGAGGTGCGCAGCTTCACTCGACGCTCCAGGTCGGCATTGAGCTCCCGGATGGCGACCTCGGCGCGCTTGCGCTCGGTGATGTCCTCGTACACCCCAAGGACCCCGACGATCCCGCCGTCGGCACCTCGCAGCGGCAACTTGGAGGTGCTCAGCCACAGGGCTCGTCCGTCGGGGCCGGTCAGCGGCTCCTCGTAGAAAAGTTTTGGAATGCCAGACGCCATCACGGCCCGGTCGTCGGCTCGATACAGCTCCGCGTGCTCGGCCCACATCATCTGAAAGTCGTCCTTCCCCAGGAGTTCGTCGGGGCAGGACTTTCCGGCATCACGCGCAAAGGGCGGGTTGCACCCGAGATAGCGCAGTTCCCTGTCCTTCCAGAAGACGCGGATCGGCAGCGCGTCGACGATGGTCTGCAGCAGATTGCGGGATTCGCTCAGGGCCCGGGTGGCCTCCTTGCGCTCGGTGATGTCTCGTGAAACGCCCACGAGCGCCGTGGGCACCCCATCGGCATCCACGATGAAGCGCGTCAGGATCTCTGAATGAACCTCACGGCCATCCCGGTGCCGCTGAGTGATTTCCATCGAGTGAACCGCGCGCGTGGTCCTGCCCGTGGACATCGTCGACAGCATCTGCCTGATGTTGTCGTCCAGCTGGCGTGCCGACTCGGCTGTCAGGAGCGCCTCGATCGGCTGCGCCATGATCTCCTCGGGGGCGTAGCCGTGACGCTGTTGCACGGAAGGGCTGACGTAGGTGAAGCGTCGTGATTTCAGATCGATCACCCAGATCACATCCGAGACGTTCTCCGCCAGCATCCGGTAGTGCTCTTCGCTCACCCGGAGGCGTTCCTCGGCCGCCTTCCGCTCGGTGATGTCGTACAGCGTCACCAAGTGCAGCCCGCTCATCGACTCCTCGACCATGGAGGCGGTGGCCAGAACGGTGCACGTCGTGCCGTCCTTCGCCCGGATCGTCACCTCCAGGGCTTCAAACGGGGCCCCCGTCTGCCTGGCGTGGTCCATGCGGTGCTGCCAGGTGCTGATGACCCATTGCCGATAGGCCGGGTCCGGGTAGGCGCGGAGCCACCAGTCATGCAGCGTCGGAATATCGGCTTGTTCATATCCGAATCGACGGGTGAAGGCCGCGTTCAGATGTTGAATCGCGAGGGTGTCGTCATTGACCGCCATCGGGACGGGAACCGACGCCAACAGTGCACGAAGCTGTTTGTGAAACACGGCGATGCGACGGCCTTTTGCGACGAAGAAGCCTCAGTCAGGGACCTTCATCGTACAGCCCGGGGTGGCGGCGCCTTGACAAAACTTAATGGGAATGATTATCATCTTCACTTGATTGCGGTCGAGTGCTGACTGCAATCCGGTCAGCCATCTGCTTCAAGCCATCTGTTTTTCCGCGCCGGGTCGCGGTCGGGATCGCTGCAGAAAGCCAGCCTCTGCGCTTTTTGCCGTTTCGACCCCTTACGACCACTCTCGAGGAAAACCATGGCTCACATCCAGTCCCGCCCGCACGCCCGTCCGCTTCGTTTGACCCAGTCTGCCGCCGCAGTGGCGGCCCTGGCCTTGCCGGTTGCAGCGCAGGCGCAGCAGGCCACGCCCCCGGCGGCTGCAGCCTCGGCACCCGCGCGCAGCGCGGTGCTGCCCGAGGTCAAGGTCAAGTCAGCGGCCGAGGTGCCGTACAAGGCCGAGGCCATGTCGTCGCCGAAGTTCACCCAGCCGCTGGTGGACACGCCGCAGACCATCACCGTGATCAAGAAGGAGTTGTTGCGCGAGCAGGGCGCGACCACGCTGGCAGAGGCGCTGCGCAACACCCCGGGCGTGACGATGCTGGCCGGCGAGAACGGCAACACCTCCAGCGGCGACTCGATCTTCATGCGCGGCTTCGACACCCAGGGCAGCATCTTCGTCGACGGCATCCGCGACCTGGGTTCGATCTCGCGCGATGTGTTCAACATCGAACAGGTGGAGGTCGTCAAAGGGCCTTCGGGCGCCGACAACGGACGGGGTGCGTCGTCGGGCTATGTGAACCTGCTGACCAAGGTGCCTTTCCTCGACGGCTACAACACCGCCAGCCTCAGCCTCGGCACCCACAGCCGCAAGCGAGCCACCGCCGACCTGAACCGCCCGATCGACATCGGCATTCCCGGCAGCGCACTGCGGCTGAACCTCGTCGCCCAGGACTACGGCGTGCCCGGCCGCCATGAAGTCGAGCGCAAGAGCTACGGCTTCGCGCCATCGATCGCCTTCGGTCTGAACACACCGACCCGCGTGTACTTCTACCTGCTGCACAGCCAGCAGGACAACCGGCCCGACGGCGGCGTGCCCACGGTGGGACTGCGCAGCTTCTACAACTCGGTGCTCACGCCCAACGGCATCCGCCCGCCGAAGGTGAACTCGAAAAACTTCTACGGTGCGAAGTCCGACGACGAGGACGTGAACATCAACATGTTCACCGCCCGCATCGAGCACGACCTGGCGCCCGGCGTGACCCTGCGCAACACTTCGCGCTACGGTCGTCTGACGCTGGAAAGCACGCTCACCGGCGTCAACACCCTGGCGGGCATCGGCACGCTGGCCTCGCCCAGCACCAACTTCGCGGGCTACACCGTGAGCCGCTCGCGCCAGGGCCGCGACCAGACCAACGAGATCCTGACCAACCAGACCAACCTCAGCGCCGAGATCGGCAGCGGCACCTTCAAGCACTCGCTCAGCGGAGGCGTGGAGTTCATCCACGAAAAGCAGAAGACGCCCGGATTCGGCTTGCCGACCGGCGTGACGCAGGCGAACGCCAACCTCTACAACCCGAGCACCAGCGACGTGTTCCAGACGCCGGTGCGCAACAACACCTTCAGCAACGGCGACACCACCTCGTCGGCGTTGTACCTGTTCGACACGCTGAAGGTCGGCGAGCAGTGGCAGCTCACCGGTGGCTTCCGCTTCGAGCACTACAACACCGACTCGAGTTCGGCCGTGGTGTCCACGCTCACCACCTACCCGACGCTGCCGGTGGGCACGCTGGTGCATGCCGCGCCGGAGTCGTCGGGCAACCTCAAGAGCTGGAAGCTCGGTGCGCTGTACAAGCCCGCGCCGAATGGCAGCGTGTATGTCTCGACGGCCAATTCGGAGCAGCCCCCGGGCGGCGCGAACTTTGCCCTCAGCACGGCCGTCAACAGCGCCAACCGGCCTGACCTCGCGCCCCAGAAGGGACGCAACGTCGAGCTCGGCACCAAATGGGAATTCAACGGCGGCCGGCTGGCGGTTGCCGGCGCCTTGTTCCACAGCAAGAACAAGAACGAGCTGGTGCAGGACCCGGTCGATCCGAACACCTACACCCAGGTCGGCGCGCGCCGTGTCAAGGGCGCCGAGGTCAGCGTGGTGGGGCAGCTCACCGACGCCCTGCACCTGAGCGCGGGGCTGGCCTACGTCAAGACGAAGATCACCCGCGCGGCCGTCACCACCCAGGGCGGGGCGATCCAGTTTTCACCCGAGTTCACCTTCACCTCGTGGGCCACTTACCAGTTGCCGATGGGTGTGACGCTGGGGGCGGGGGTGCGCCGCGTCGGCAACTCGGTGACATCGAGCAATGTCGACACCTCGACCTTGAGCGGCATCTACCGCATTCCGGGCTACTGGGTGGCCGACGCGCTGCTGAACTACGACGTCAACAAGTCGCTGAGCCTGCAGCTCAACGTGAACAACCTGTTCGACAAGGACTACATCGCCTCGGTGAACAATGGCCGCTCACGTTACTTCCCCGGCGTGCCGCGCTCGGCGCTGCTGACCGCGAACCTGACGTTCTGATGCCGCACTGAAGACGCGCGCATGACCCGGCCCCTCGTGAGAGCGAGGGGCTCTTCTTCGTTCGGAAACCGTCACCATGATGCTGCACATCCCCGAGGTCCTGACGCCGCAGCAAGTGACCGACCTGCGCGCGCGGTTGGATGCGACCGACTGGGTCGATGGCCGCGCCACCGTCGGCAGCCAGGGTGCGCAGGTGAAGCGCAACCGCCAGCTGCCCGAGCTGTCACCGCTGGGGCGCGAGCTGGGCGAGATCGTGTTGACGGCCGTGCTGGCGCACCCGCTGTTCGTGTCGGCCGCGCTGCCGCTGCGCACCGTGCCGCCGCTGTTCAACCGCTACGAAGGCGGCGAACACTACGGGCTGCACGTCGACAGCGCGGTGCGCCATGTGCCGGGCACGAACCTGCGGCTGCGCACCGATCTCTCGTGCACCTTGTTCCTGAGCGAGCCTGACAGCTATGCGGGCGGCGAACTGGTCGTGGTGGACACCTACGGCACCCACGAGGTGAAGCTGCCCGCGGGCGATCTGATCCTGTACCCGGCCAGCAGCCTGCACCGCGTCGAACCCGTGACCCACGGCGTGCGGGTGTGCGCCTTCTTCTGGACACAGAGCATGGTGCGCGATGACGGGCAGCGGCAGTTGCTGTTCGAACTCGACCAGACCATCCAGAAGCTGCGGCTGCGTCTGGGCGAATGCGAGGAGGTCCTGAGCCTCACCGGTCAGTATCACAACCTGCTCAGGCAGTGGGGCGAGGTCTGACGTTTCGTTCACCCCCTTGGCCTGGCTGACGAGTGCTCGAACAGCGTCAATACACGTCGCGTCGCAATCGACCTTGCACCATCAGTTGATCCACCCCGTCTTGCCCTAGCGCCTCGATCAACGAAGCTTCCACGCCGGAGGCCATGCCGACCCGGCTTCCGCACACATAGATCGCCGCACCACGCGCCAGCCAGGTGCGCAGCCGCGCGGCCTGCGCGCGCAGCAGGTCCTGCACATACGGGCGTTCGGGCGTATCGCGCGAGTAGACGAGGTCGGCGCGTTCGAGCACGCCGCTGGCGAGCCAGGCATCGATCTCATCGCGGTAGTACGCGTCGTGCGCGGCCTGGCGTTCACCGAACACCAGCCACGCCGGGCCGGCGCCCGCTGCCGCGCGGGCTTTCAGGTGGGCACGCAGGCCAGCCAGGCCGGTGCCGTTGCCGATCAGGATCAGCGGCCGCTGCGCGTTGTCGCCCAGCCGGAAATGGCGGTGCTCCCGCACGCGCAATGAGATCTCGCCGCCGCATGCCAGCCCGTCGGTGAGCCAGCCGGAAGCGGCGCCCAGCGTGCCGTCGGCGCGGCGTTCCTGCCGCACCAGCAGGTGCACGCGCCCGTCGGCAGACAGCGAGGCGATCGAGTACTCGCGGGGCCGCTGGGCATCGCCTGGAGGCAGCACCTGCACCAGATCGCCCGACTCCCAGCACCGAGGTGCGCCGCCGGCCGACGGTTCGAGTTCGAGGTGAAAACACGGGCCCCCCAGACTGCCCGGGTTCAGGTGCCGACGCACCACCAGCCGCCACGGCTCGAACGGCTGGGCCGCCGGCCCTTCCGGCAGGTCGCTCGTGCCAGCGATGCGTGCGACCTCGTGCTGCCACGTCAGCAGCGCGGCGGGGTCGCCCTGGTCGACCTCGATGCGCTCGAACAACCTGGGTGCGCCGCACAGCCGCAGCCAGCGGTCGAGCGCACGGCCGTAGCCGCAGAAGTGTCGGTAGCTGCTGTCGCCGAGCGCGAGCACCCCGCAGTGCAGGTGGTGCAGTGCCAGCGGAGGCTGCGCCGCCATGACGCGCCGCACGAAGGGGGCCGCCGCGTCCGGCGGATCGCCTTCACCGTAGGTGCTGACGACAAAGAGCGCGCGTTCGGCGCTGCGCAGATCCTCGACCTGCAGCTGCGACAGGCTGCACAGCCGTGCGGGCACGCCGGCGGCATGCAGCGCCTGGGCGGCCTGCCACGCCAGCTGCTCGGCGGTGCCGGTCTGGCTGGCATGCAGCACCAGCACCGGCGGCGTGTCAGCGACGGAGGCGGCAGCAGGGGACAGCCCCGCCCTGGCGCGCTCGGCCTGCGACTGCCGGGCCCGGTGCCGCCGCCAGGTGGCCGCGCACAGGCCGAGGTAGGACAGCGCGACGAGGCCCGCTGCGACTTCGCGCAGCGCGTCCACTGGCATCACACCGCACCCGCCGTCATGCCAGCAGCGCGTCGAATGCCTCGGTCGGGCGCGCCTCGTGCCCCTCGGCGCCGCGGCGGATGAACAGCGCTGCAAGCCGGTGCCGCTGTGCGTATGCCCACCCTGCCTCGGGCCCCAGCACCAGCAAAGCCGTGGCCAGCGCGTCAGCCTGCATGCACTGCGGATGCACCACCGTGACCGAGGCCAGCGCATGCCGGATCGGCCGGCCGGTGCGCGGATCGATGGTGTGCGAGCACTGTTCGCCGTCGGCCACGAAGCGGCGGAAGTCGTCGCCCGAGGTCGCGACCGCGAGATCGGGAAGCGCCAGCACCGGGCCGGGCGCGTCGTCGAGGTCAGCGCCGGCCGCGGCGAGGCCAGGCAGCTTCACCGCCACCCGCCACGGCGCACCGTCGGGCCGGCGCCCGCCACCCAGCAGCTCGCCACCCACCTCGACGAGCAGGTTGTCGCAGCCCAAGGCGCGCAGCGCAGACGCCACCGCATCGACGGCATGGCCCTTCGCGATCGAGGACAGGTCGAGCGCGCTGCCCCCCGGTTGACGCACGCGCCGCTGCGGCACGTCGAGGGCCAGGCGCTGCCAGCCCACCCGGGCGTGGGCGGCTTGCCGCTCGGCGGCCGAGGGCAGCGCATGGCGCGCCGGCGCGGGGCCGAAGCCCCACAGGTCGACCACCGGGCCGACCGTCGGGTCGTAGGCATCGCCGCTGTCGCGCGCCAGATCCAGCGCACAGCGCAGCACGCTGAAGAAGGGCTCGGGCAGCGTCTGCCAGTGGCCTGCGGCGGCACGATTGAAGCGGCTGAGGTCGGAGTCGGGCTCCCACGGGCTCATCTGCCGCACCACCGTGTCGAGGGCGGACTCGATCGCCGCACGCAGCGCGCTGTGCGGCGCCGACACCGTGCCGATCGGGTGCCAGAACCTGACGCTCCAGCGCGTGCCCATCGTCAGCCCGCCCAGTTCGCTCACCACAGGCGCCACGGACTGCACTGGCGCCACCTGCAGCGGGGCGGTGGAACGCCAGCGCGATGTCGATGCGGCAGCGTGAGCAGGAGGCGTCATGCGGTGATCGAGGGGGAGGGCGAGGGGCAACGAACGGTCGGCCAAGTACGCCTACTGCGACAGCACTTCCAGCACCACCGCATAGCCGAGCCGGCGCTCCTTGGCCTGCTTCACCGTGGTCTGGCCGTCCTTCGCGCTGACCTCCAGGCGGTACAGCCCGGGCTGCGGCCACTTCAGCGTGATGCGGCCTTGCGCGTCGGTTTTCAGTGCGATCTCGCCGATCGTGTCGCGGTAGCGGACGCCCCCGGGCACGACCTCGACCTCGAGTCCGGCGGCGGGCTTGCCATCGAGCGCAAACGCGAAGGTCGCCTCCTCGCCGCTGTACAGGTCGTTCGGGTGCGTGACGGCGAGCAGCTCCAGGCCCACGCCCGTCGGCGTGAAGGCGGTCGGCTTGCCGACGGTGACGAAGGTCTCGAGACGGCTCACCGATTCGTTGACCTGCAGGTCCTCGGCGTCGGCCGGCACCTCTTTCTCGAAGTTCGCGGCCGTGCCCCGAAAGCCCTTGCTCTGGCCGGTGGCCTTGTCCTTGTAGCGCGCGCTGACGCCGCTGTTCACCGTGGCGATGCGGTAGGTGCCGGTCTGCGTGAGGTTCAGGTCGAACACGCTGCGCACCTTGCCGACCATCAGGTTCTCGGGCGCCAGCGCGCTGCCGTCGGGGGCCGTGACCAGCAGGCCATCGAGCCGCAGCGGGGCGTGGTTGAAATAGAACATGTCGGTGCCGACACCGCCGTCGATGGTCACCCACTGCGGTTTGGAAAGCACCGTGCTCGACGGCACGAAGAAGGCACTGTGCGCCTGCACGAGCGGCGCGGCCAGCGTGAGGGCGAGCGTGGTGGCCAGCACGCGCTGGAATGATGAAAGGATCATGGGGGACTCCTGCAGATCGGAAGGTCAGGGGGTGGCGACCCCGGGATCAGGGCTTGAGCTCGAGGCTGATCTCGCCCAGTTCGCTCTGGCCTTGTGCGGCGAGTTGCTGCGCGGCCTTCGGTGGCCACTGGAACGGAATCGACAGCAGCTCGCGGCCACCCCCTTCGCGCGCCGCCTCGACCATCAGCTGATAGTCGCCTGCAGGCAGCTTGCCGAGCGGCGCGTTGCCATCGACGACCTCGATCTTGTGCTTGCCGACCGGGCGCGTGGCGCTGGTGACGCCATCGACCGGCACCTTCATGTCGCGGCCGCTGCGGCGCCACCACTGGCGCATGTCTTTCAACCACTTGGTGCCCTCGGCGTTCGGCTTCTTCTGCTCGAACCACACCGCCAGGGTCGAGGCCGCGCTTTGGTCGGGCCGGGCGATCCACACCGACACGTACGGACGGTGGTACTCGGCCACGCTCAGGCGCGGGATCTCCACGCCGATGGACAGATCGGCCGCGTGCAAGGGAGGGGCACCGAACACCGCGGCGCCGAGTGCGACGGAATAACGCAAGTTCATGTCGAGACCTTCTTCAATGGATGAACAGGAGGGCGAGCAGCAGCGGGATCACCAACCCGAGCGCGAGCAGCGGCCAGGTGGTCGGCCGGTTGACCGCATGCAGCTTCAGGATGAACAGACCGGTCACCGAGAACAGCAGACAGGCGACCGCGAAGGCATCGATGAACCAGGACCAAGCCACGCCGGCATGGCGCCCCTTGTGCAGGTCGTTCAGGTACGACACCCAGCCGCGGTCGGTGCGTTCGAACTCGACCGCACCGGTCTCCCGGTCGATGCGCAGCCAGGCATCGCCGCCGGGTCGCGGCATCGACACATAGACCTCGTCGGCCGACCACTCGGCGTCGCGGTCCTCGACCTCGACGCCGAGCTGCGCCGACAGCCAGCCGGCCAGCTCGGCGTGCAACGGCGCCGGGCGCCGCTCGCCGGCCGGCGCGCTCGCGGCCAGGTGTTGCTGCAAGCCGGGCGGCAGTTGCAGTGTCAGGCGGGTGACCTGCGGGCTGGCGTCGATCTGTGCGGCGTGGTTCAGCGTGATGCCGGTGGCACTGAACAGCAGCATGCCGATCAGGCAGATTGCTGCGCTGATCCAGTGCCACTGATGCAGCGTCTTCAGCCAGTAGGCGCGGCCCTTGCCGACGCTGCGGCCGAGCGTGGCCGCCGATGGCGCACCGTGGTTCATCGGCGCGGCGCGACAGCGGCCAGCGCCGCGTCGGCGGGCGTGCCGGCCGCACCCGCAGGCTCGCTGACAAAACCGAGCTTGGTGAGACCGGCATGCGAGGCATCGGCCAGCATCTGCGCGACGTGGCGGTAGGCCACGCGCTCGTCGGCCCGCAGGTGCACCTCGGGCTGGGGCTGCTTCACCGCTTCGGCCGCGAAGCGCAGGGCGGCCTGCTGGCGGCTGAGCGGTTCGCCATTCCAGAACAGGCCGCCTTGGGCGTCGATGGCCAACTGGATCGCGTCGGGCGTCGGCAGGTGGGGCTGTGAGCTGACCTTGGGCAGGTCGAGCTTGACGGCATGCGTCAGCAGCGGCGCGGTGACGATGAAGATCACCAGCAGCACCAGCAGCACGTCGATCAGCGGGACCATGTTGATGTCGGTCATCGGCCCGGCGGAGCGGTGGTTGTCGAACGAGGCGAAGGCCATGGCGTGGTCCTCAGGCAGCGATCGGCGAGGAGCGCCGCGCGGAGGTGGCCGGCGGCGTCAATGTCACCGGCGCACCCGCCGTGGACGCCGCCGGCGCGGCGGCCGCTGCCGGCAGCGCGCCGCCGCCCAGCGGCTGGCCCATCGCGACGAAGGTGTGCAGCTCATAGGCGAAGGCATCGAGGCGCGACGCGGTGACCCGGTTGCGGCGGGTGTAGACGTTGTAGGCCATCACCGCCGGGATCGCGACCGCCAGGCCCAGGCCGGTCATGATCAGCGCCTCGCCCACCGGACCGGCCACCTGGGCCAGCGAACCGGGGCCGTCGGCGGCGCTGGCGCCGATCGCGACCAGCGCGTGGTAGACGCCCCAGACGGTGCCGAACAGCCCGACAAAGGGTGCGGTGGCGCCCACGGTGGCCAGCAGCGTCAGGCCGCTTTCGAGTCGCATGGTTTCCTCGTCGAGCGCCTTCTTCAGCGTGCGCGTGACGAATTCGCCCGCGCTGCCCGCATCGGCAAGCCGCGAGGTGCCGTGCCGGGCGTGGTGCGCCTGGGCCTGCAGCGCTTGCTGCGTGAGGCGCGAGAACGGGTCGCGGCCTTCATCGGCCGCCTGCGCCGCGAGGTCGGCCTCGACCTGCTTCAGCGACGCGGCATTCCAGAAGCGATCCAGAAAGCGCTGGCTGCGCTGTCGCTGCAGGGTCTGGGCCACGCCCTTCAGCGCGATGACGGCCCAGGTCAGCACCGACATCGCCAGCAACACCACCAGCAGCGTCTGCCCGACGGCGTCGGACTGGGCCATGAAGTGGCCGAAGCCGAGCGGCTGGAGTGTGGTCAGCGGAGCCGATGCGGTCGCGACAGCAAGTTCTTGGGTCACGGTCATTTCTCCAGATCGAAAGTGAGGGGAACGAAGGCCCAGCCGGCGGTGGGGCGGCCGTTTTCGGCATAGGGCTTGAAGCGTGCGGCCTGGACGGCCGCGCGGGCCGCCTCGTCGAGGCGCGGATGACCGGATGACTCGACGACCTGCACCGAACGCGGCAGGCCGCCTTCATCCACATAGACCTTCACCAGCACCCGACCCGACTCGCCCTGGCGGCGCGACCACTTCGGATAGACCGGCGCCGGCGGCAGCAGGTACTGCACCGCTTCCGGTGGCAGCGTCTTGGGCGCGACCGGGCTGGCCGGCGCAGGTGGCGCCGCGGGTTCGGGGGGCGCTGCGGGGCTGTCGACAGCCGGCAGTGGTGCAGGCGGCGGCGTGACCACCGCGGCAGGGGCTGCGGACTCGGGCGCTGCGATCAGTCGTTCGGGTAGCGCCGTCACCGGCCGCGGCGGCACCGGCTTCAGGGGCATGGGGGCGGGTTCGACCGGTCGAGAGGGTTCGACCACCGGTGCGGGGGCGGCGATCCACTCGACCCGCAGCGTGGGCGGCGGCAACACCGGCAACGGCGCGTGCGCCGGCTGCAGCACCAGCCATGCCGCCGCGCCAGCGTGCAGCAGCACCATCGCTGCCACCACGCCACGGCGCTGGCGTGGCGTGAGGTCGTCCCAGGCCCCTGCCGTGCGGTCGAATGACGGCCTGGCCAGCGTGCCGATGCCCCGTTCAGGCGCGACGCTGTGGCCAGGCATGCTGGCCACAGCGGCAGACGACAAGGCGATGGAACGGGCCATGGGCGAGCGTGAAAATGAATCGAAGACCACCAGCCCGCATGACGACGGACCGTCGATGTCGGCGGCACCACGGGGCTCCACGAGACTCCGCGAGGCACTGCACGAATACATTAAGGCTAACACAAGTGAGATCGATTCGCATTTGCATAGTTTGGGGGGCGCCTGCCGGCACGAGGCAACGCCCTGTCACAGGGCGTCTCGACTGATGGCAGCCGATCACGACGGATCACTGCGCGCACTGACGCGCCAGTTCCCGCGCGCCGGCCGGCTGGAGGCGATCGTGCTGCGCCCGGCGCGGCGGGTCTGCGCGCTGTCGGTCGACGAAGCCATCGCCTGGGCGGGGCGCGGCCTGCAAGGCGACCGCAGTGCCGCCACGCCGCCGCGCGCAGGCAGCCTCGCGGAGGGCAGCAAGCGCCAGATCACCCTGATGCAGGCCGAGCATTTGCCCGTCATCGCCGCGCTGGCTGCGCAGGCCCAGGTCGATGCGCTGGGTCTGCGGCGCAATCTGGTGGTGTCGGGGCTCAACCTGCTGGCCGCGCGCAGCCTGTTCAAGGACCAGCCACTGCAGCTGTGCATCGGTGCCGAGGTGGTGCTGGAGATCACCGGCCCATGCGAGCCCTGCTCGCGCATGGAAGCGTTGCTGGGCGTCGGCGGCTACAACGCGATGCGTGGCCACGGCGGCCTGACGGCACGGGTGCGGGTGGGTGGCCGGCTGAAAGTCGGCGATGCGGTGGTGTGCGCCTGAAGTGGCTCAGCCGCGGTCGGCGAGCACCCGATGGATCGCCAAGCCCAGTTCCTCGAGCGTGTACTGCTTCTGGATCACCTCGCGCACGCCGCCCGCGCGTGCCGCCAGCCGCAGCTCATCGGACACATAGCCCGACATGACGATCACCGGCAGATCCGGCCGGATGGCCAGCAGCTGTCGCGCGAACTCGACGCCCGACAGCTCCGGCATGCTGTAGTCGGTGACGACCACGTCCCAGGCCATGGGGTCGGCGCGCAGGGTCGCCAGCGCCTGCTGCGCGCTGCCATGACACAGCGGCCGGTAGCCGGCGCGTGTCAGCAGCCGCTCGACCAGCACCTTCATGACCTCGTCGTCATCGACATAGAGCACCCGCTGCCCCTGGCCACTCCAGGCGGCGGGCGGACGTCTCTCGGCCTCGGCGCCGGCGACCGAGGGATCGGCAGTGACGGTGGGCAGGTAGACATGGAAGGTGCTGCCCTGCCCGGGCGCGCTGTCCACCGTCAGCACGCCGCCGTGGCCCATGACGATGCCATGCACCACGCTCAGCCCCAGGCCGGTGCCCGAGCCCGCAGGCTTGGTGGTGAAGAAGGGCTCGAAGATGCGCAGGCGGGTCGCCTCGTCGATGCCACAGCCGCTGTCGCTGACCCACAGGTGCGCGATCGGTTCTTGCGACGACGCCTCACCGACGGTGATGCCGGCTGCCCTGGCGTCGGCGGGCCACAGCGCGGCCAGGCCCACCGTGACCTGCCCTGGCTGACCCTGCAACGACTGCCAGGCGTTGGCGCACAGATTCATCAGCACCTGGTGCAGCTGTGTGGCGTCCGCCCGCACATGCAGCGGGGCCTCGGCCAGCTCGGTGCTCAGTGTGATGCCCGGCGGCAGGGTGACGCGCAGCAGGCCGAGGATGTCTTCGACCAGCGGCCGCAGCGGCTGCGTGACGAGCGCCGGCGGCTGCTGGCGGCTGAAGGCCAGGATCTGCTGCACCAGATCACGCGCGCGTGACGCGGCCACTTCGATCTGCGTCAGACTGCGCTCGGCCGGGTGATCGACCGTCAGGTCATCGCGAGCCAGGGCCACGTTGCCGAGGATGGCACCGAGGACGTTGTTGAAGTCGTGTGCGATGCCCCCTGCGAGCGTGCCGATCGCTTCGAGCTTCTGCGACTGCCGCAGCTGCTGGCCGAGCTGTTCGATGTCGGCGCGCTGGCGCTGCAGCGAGTTGGCGGTGCTGTTGAGCACCGCCATCAGCCCGCCGAGCTCGCCACGCGGGTAGGGGCCGGGGATGCGGGCATCGAGGCGGCCCGAGCCGAGCTGCCGCGCCATCTCGGTGATGCGCCCCACCGGACGGCGGATGCCGAGCTCGGCGAGCACCCACATGGCAGCGAACAGCAGCAGCGCGATCAGCCCGAGAAAACCCAGGTCCTGCACCAGACGCCGGTCGGCCGCGGCGACCAGCTCGGCCTTGGGCAGCCCGACCATCACATGGATGCCGGAGCGCCGATCGACCTGTGCCGCATCCGTGGCCCAGACCTGCGCCTGGCCCTGCGCATCGGTGATCTCGGCAACGGCCGACCCATTGGGCTGGGTGGCCAGCCGCAGCAGCGCAGCGTCGGTGATGGACGTCCCGGGCACCTGCCGGTGGGCACCTTCGCCGGACCACGCCAGCACGCCCCCCTTGCGGTCGACGAGCAGCAGCTGCGGGCGCGGCGCGATGAATTCGCGCTGCCGCTCGACCGTGAACTTGTCGAGATTCAACGAGGCCAGCAACACGTACTTCAGCGGGCCGTCGCCATCGTGCACCGGGTAGGCGATCTGCAGCACCGAGATGCCGGTCAGGCGCCCGAAGGCCGGCTGCAGCGCGACGGCGCCACGCAGCGTCTGCGCCTGCTTGAAATACTCGCGGTCGCGCAGATCGAGCTGCCGGCCGGTGCGCAGCGAGTCGCAGAACAGCGCGCCGTCGGGCCGGATCGTCAGGATGCCGGTGTACTGCGGATACTCCTCGCGCACCGCAGACAGGAATTCGGAACACACGGCACGGTCGGTGGTGTCGAGGTCGTGGGCGCGCGACAAGCCGTACTGCAGTTGCGCCGTGCCCTGGATGCGGCTGTCGATCTCATCGCCGATGCGTCGGGCCAGGCTCGACAAGCGCACCTGCGCCTGCTCGATCTCGAGCAGGCGCTCCTGATAGAAGCGCCATCCCATCAGGCCGGCCGGCAGCGCCAGCGCCAGCAACAGGATCAGCAACAGACGGGCCCGCAGGTTCATGCATCAAGCCCCGTGGCCGCTGGCCGGGCTAGACCGCGGGCGGTGGCTTCATCGCCACCGCCGTTCGCAGCACGGACTGCACCACCTTCACCACCGCGGCGTGGGCCTTCGCATCGATCAGCGCACCCGCTGCGTCGAAGGCCTTGTCGGCCGACCCGAGGCCGAACTGCTCGGGCACGATCAGCATGCCCAGGTTCATCTGCAGGAACTGGCGCGTGAACAGCAGACTGCGCAGGCCGCCCAAGCCGCCAGGCGAGGCGCTGAGCAGGCCGGCGACCGTGCCGCTCATCGCGGCCGGGCCTGATGGCAGGCCGTCTTCGGCCACCGGGCGCGAGGCCCAGTCGAGCGCGTTGATCAACAGCGGCGTCGGAAAGCCGTTGTATTCGGGCGTGACCAGGATCAGCGCCTCGTGCTCGGCGAACAGCCGGCGCAGGGTGCGCGCGCCTTCGGGCATGCCGCGCGCCTCGATGTCGGCGTCGTAGATCGGCAGCGCCAGCGCGCGCAGATCGACCGGCGTGACCGCGGCGCCGGCCTGTTCGAGTTCGCGTGCAGCCACCGCTGCGAGCTGTTGATTCAGCGACCCGTGGCGGGCGCTGCCAGCGATGACCAGAACGCGGGGGGCACTCATCGCGACGTCAGCTGCCGAGGGCATCGATCTGTTTCATCAACGGGGCACAGGGCTTGGGCATCGGTGGATCTCCAGCGGCGGGTCAAGGTGATGACACGTCGCATTGTGACGCTGCCTACTGCGATCTCGATGCACCGGGCGGCCGGAACGAGGCACACGGATCGGGCCGGTCCACCGGCGCGGTAAACCAGGCCTCGTCGTAGGGGCCGTCCGCGCGCGTCGCGCCATCAGGGCCGCGCTCGAGAAAGCCGACGCTGACGATGTCTCCGGCCTGCGCTGCGGCCAGGTAGTGCGGCACGCCGATATCGCGCCGCACATGCCCATTGCCGGCGATCAGCACCACCCTGGCACCGGGCGGCGCAGCCATCATCGCGGCCGCCAGCGCGGCATCGCGGGCCCGCTGGGCCAAGGCCATCGACCCGATCATCGCAGCTGGCAGCGCGCCACAGTGGCCTGCGTCGACCTGATGGCGCAACTCGGCGTCCTGTGCCGGCGTCCAACCCGGTGGCGACTCGACGCTGGTGGTTTCAGGTGCGACCAGCCAGCGCTGCAGTTCCAGCGGCGCCTGCGCCACACCCCCGCTCACCACCCGGCCGGCCTCGGCGCGGCTCAGGTTGCCGCCCACCACCGTGGCACCCGCGGCCAATGCCGCCTCGAACAGCGGGCGGTGCAGCGGCCACGCCCAGGCCTTGCGGTCGAGCTGCCCGGCGGTGATGACCGCTTCGGTGTCGCGCGCGGCGTGGGCCAGCGCGGCGTTGTGCTCGCGATCGATCTGCTCGAACACGACCCAGGTGGGCCGGCCATCAGCCAGCAACGCCTTCAGCACGGCGGCCCTCAGCCGGTGTTGTGCGGCGTCGTCGTGGATTTCACCCAGCAAGACATGGCGTGCGCCGCGCAGACGCTGCGCCATCGCGGGCACATCGATCGAGCGCCCGGAGGCATCCACCGCCGTGTCGGCCGCTGCGGCGGAGGCCTCTGCGGCACCCGGCGCTGCGGACTGCGCATCAAGCGCGACGCCGTCGACAGCGAACACGCCCGACACAGAGGCCATGCAGGCCACGGCCAGCACCAGGCCCCGGCTGATGCGCAGGCGGCCCAGGGTTCCCGCCTTGTGACCCGTGGTCACAGCGTGGCCAGCGCGTCGCGCACCAGCGACCCGGTCAGGACTTCGGGCAACAGCAGCGGCTCGCGGCCCGGGCGCAGCAGCACATACACGGGGACACCGTTGCGACCCAGGCGCGCCAGCGCCTCGGTGATGCGCGCATCGCGTGTCGTCCAGTCGGCGCGCACCAGTGCGACATTCGCCTGCGCGAAAGCCTGCATCGTGGCGTCGGTGTGCAGCACCAGCCGCTTGTTGACCTGGCAGCTGACGCACCACGCCGCGGTGAAATCGACGAACACCGGCTGACCAGCCGCCAGCCGCTCGGCGATCAGGCGCTCGTCGTAAGGCGCCCACGCCGCGTCGGGCGAACCCGGTGCGGCAGCGCCCGAGGCGGCGGTGGCATTTCCACTCGCGGCGCCGCCGGGCCAGCCCCAGGCCAGTGCGCCGATCAGCATCAGGCCGCCGACCGCGCGCCGCACCCCCTGGCCCCGGTCACCGTGCGGCGATGCGCGGCCTGGCCCGCTGCCGACCCAGATCGCGAACGCGAGCACGACCAACGAGATCAGCGCTTTCGCCGCGCCATCGACACCCTGCTGCTGGCCCAGCACCCAGACCAGCCAGACGACGGTCAGGAACAGCGGGAAGGCCAGCGCCTGCCTCAGCCGCAGCATCCACGCCCCCGGCCGCGGCAGCCGCGCGCGCCAGCCCGGCAGCAGCACCAGCAGCGCGTACGGCAGCGCCATGCCGAGGCCGAGCGCGGCAAACACGCTGAGACCGACGGCCGGCGACTGCGTGATCGCGTAGCCGAGCGCCGCGCCCATGAACGGCGCGGTACAGGGGCTGGCCGCCACCACCGCGAGCACACCGGAGGCCAGGGCATCGACCGCCGGCCGACGGTCGCGCCACGCCGCCAGACCCTGCGGCAGCAGCGTCCCGAACTCGAACGCACCCATCAGGTTCAGGCCCAGCGCAAAGAACAGCAGCGCCAGCACGAACACCACGCCTGGCTCCTGCAGCTGAAAGCCCCAACCGATCACGCTGCCCGCAGCGCGCAGCCCCAGCAGCAACCCGGCCAGTGCAAGGAAGCTGAGCACGACACCGGTGCTGTAGGCCAGCGCGTGCGCGCGCAGCGCGGCGGCCGTGGGCGTGCCTACGCCACCGTGACGGGCCAGGCTCAGCAGCTTGATCGACAGCACCGGGAACACGCAAGGCATCAGGTTCAAGACCATGCCGCCCACGAAGGCCAGCAGCAAGGCCGCGGCCCAGCCCACGTCGGCCCCCCCCCCGAGGGTTTCGGTCACCGAGGCGCGCAGGGGCGTGTCGGCCAGCGCCTTCGCGCCTGCCGGCCAGGCCAACGCCGACACCGTCCGCACCGGCGCCTCGAATTCGGCCGAGCGCTGCATGCCGCCCCACACCGTGGGCGCGCCGGGCGTGTCGGCACCTGGCGCCACCACGATGCCGGAGAGCGACGCAGGCACGGCCGCGCCGTCGAGCAGTCGCAGCTTGACCGCATAGCCGCTGTCGGTGCGAAACACCTCGTGCCGCGCCGGCTCGATCAGTTGTTCGGCATACGGAAACAACTGCACCGCGGGCCGAGGGGCCGCCGCATCGAGCGGCTTGGACAACGTGACCAGCAGCTCGCGTCCGGCCTGCTGTGCGTCAACCGCCCAGCCGGTGAGCGGCACCGCCTGCGCGTCGCGGGCCCGCTCGAACAGCGCGGTGTGTTCGGTGCTGCCCGGTGTGACCGCATCGGCCGACGCGCCCCCTGCCACCACGGGCAGTTGCAGCGTCAGCCTTGCGTTCTCGGGGATGCAGACGTCCCGGCACACCAGCCAGGTGGCCTGTGCGTGCAAAGTCAGCGTGGTGCCAGGCCGCGCATCGGCCGGCGCGGTGTACACCACCGGCAGCAGCAATTCGCCTTCGTAGCCGTAGTTGACCAACGGGCCGATCGGAAGCCGCGTGGGCGCCGGCCATTCGATGTCGCCGGTCTGACTACCCGGGGGCAGCGTCCAGCTCAAGGTGGTGGGCAAGCCGGAATCGCCGGGGTTGCGCCAGTAGGTGTGCCAGTGCGGGATGTGCTGCAGACGCAAGCCGATGCGCAGAGCCTGCCCGGGTTGCACCGCGCTGCGCTCGGCCACCAGCTCGGCAGTGACGTGGTCGGTCTTCACCGGCTGCGCGAGCACCGGCCCGGCGGCAACCAGCGCGGCGATCAGCCCGGGCAGCCAGCGCCGTGGGGCAGCCGGCCGCGGCACGCGCAGCGGCTTCGTGGATCGTTGATCAAGCACCGCTGAACTCATCCCGTCCCTTTTTCACTTCCCGCCCGCGCAAGCTCGATTCTGGTGGGGCACGGGAGTTCCATCGGTCGACGACGCGGCCGCAGCGCCCCGGCGCATCGCAAGATCGAGATTGAACCCGCGGTGCATGACTCAGCTCTGACAGGCCCGGCGCCACCAGCCCAGCCCGGCCGAGGTGCCGGCACGCGGTCGGTATTCGCAGCCCACATGCCCGCGATAGCCCAGCTGGTCGATCAGCTCGAACAGGAAGGGGTAGTTCAGCTCGCCGCTGTCGGGCTCATGCCGATCCGGCACGCCGGCGATCTGCAGGTGAGCGACGCCTTCGATGTGCTGGCGCAGCCGGGTCGCCACATCGCCCTCCATGATCTGGCAGTGGTACAGGTCCATCTGCACCTTCAGGTTGGGTTCACCGACCTCGGCAACGACGTCGTGCGCCGCTTGCTGGTGGTTCAGAACGTAGCCGGGCATGTCGCGGGTGTTGATCGGCTCGATCAGCAGCGTGATGCCGTGCGGTGCCAACACCCGCGCGGCGCGGCGCAGGTTGGCGACATAGGTGCGGTGCATCGTGGTGCGGTCGTCGGCGCTGGCGGCAGCGGGCACCAACCCGGCCATCGCATGCAGCTGACGGCAGCCGGTGGCCTGCGCGTAGGGCAGCGCGGTCTCGACGGTGGCCTCGAACTCGGCCTCGCGGCCTGGCAGCGCGGCCAGGCCACGCTCTCCCGCCGCCCAGTCTCCGGGCCACAGGTTGAACAGCACCAGACTCAGCCGATGATCCTGCAGACGCTGCACGAGCTCGTCGGTGCCCAGTTCATACGGAAACAGGCACTCGACCGCGTCGAACCCATCGGCTGCCGCCGCTGCAAATCGATCGCCGAAGGCGTGCTCCGTGTACATCAGCGTCAGGTTGGCGGCGAAGCGGGGCATGCCGCGATTGTCGGACGGCGGGGGAATCGCGCGACGCGTCGGGGCTTGGTGATAAGGTCCCGTCAGGCTGGGCGACCTCCCGCCCAGGCCACCCCAACCGGAATCTCTTGGATTGACACCATGGCAAAGATCGATCGCTTGATGGTGGGCGAATCGATGGTCGGCGAAGGCCACGAAGTCGCGCACATCGACCTGCTCATCGGCCCCCGCGGCAGCGCGGCCGAAACCGCGTTCGCCAACGCGCTGGTGAACAACAAGGACGGCTTTACCTCCATGTTGGCCGTGATCGCACCCAATTTGTTGACCAAACCATCGACGGTGATGTTCAACAAGGTCACGATCAAAGGCGCGAAGCAGGCCGTGCAGATGTTCGGTCCGGCACAGCGTGGCATCGCATTGGCCGTGGCCGACTCGGTCGAGGACGGCACGATTCCGCTGATCGAAGCCGACAACCTGTTCATCTGCGTCAGCGTGTTCATCCACTGGCTGGCAGAAGACGACCGCAAGATCCAGGACTACAACTACCTGGCCACCAAGGAAGCCATCCAGCGCGCCGTCACCGGGACGCCGACGGCCGCCGACGTGATCGCGAGGAAGGGCTCGGTGGCGCCGCCGTTCACGGCGGTCTGATCGCTCAGCGCTGCGCGCGCCGCTCGATGACGACGCCCACCGCCGCCACATCGGGAAACTTCTTCGGCTTGACGACCTTGACGCGCACCCAGGCGGCCCCGAAGTCAGCGATCAGCATCGTGGCGATCGCCTCGGCAAACGACTCCAGCAGCGTCAGCTTGTGATCGCGATAAAGGGCCGCCAGCCGCCCGTGCACCGCACCGTAGTCGATGGTGTCGGCGATGCGGTCGGTCTCGCAGGCCTTGGCGCGCGGCAGGCCCGCATGCACATCGACCACGAGGGTCTGTGGGCGGTGCAGCTCGGCATCGTGGATGCCGATCACCGTCTGGCCGGTGTAGCCCTCGATGAAGATCACATCCATCGGCTGCGCGGCGTCCACCGCCGCGACACCGCGGGGGAGGGGCGTCTCGGTGGCGAAGTCGAGGTTGAGATGGAGGGACACGGTGGCGTGGGTTGAATGAGGGGCGCTGGGCACACAGCGGCGACACTGCCGTCGATTTTGTCATCGGTGTGTCGTCGGAGGCCGCCGTCGCAGAAACAGCCCGCAAACACCGCTCATTTCCAACTCAAGTCGCCGTCGGGTGGGTCGATAGAACGATCAGCCCCGAAGAGTTTCTTCGCCTTGTCGAGTTCGCCATGCTGCGCCTAGCCCTGTCTGCCCTGATTGCCGTTGTCACGCTGCCGTTGGCCGGTTGCGACCAGCTGGGCATCGAGTCGCCCGAAAAGATCGCCGCCGCACGCACCGCTGAAGGCGCCGCCATCGGTGGCGCCTGCCGCCACGCCGGCCGGGCCATCGAGGACTGCTACACGCTGAACAAGAAGGCCGACAAGGCGGCGGTCTTCGCCGGCTGGCGCGACATGAACGACTACATGCGCGAGAACAAGATCGACGCGGTGTCGCCGCAACTCGAGAACCCGGTGGAGAGCACCAGCAGCAAGACGGCGGCGGCCGAGGCCACCGAGTCGACTGGGTCGCCAGCGTCGGACACCCAGACCGCGAAGGCCCCCAAGGACGCCAAGGAACCGGCCGCCCATTGAGGGCCTGAGCCCCGGGTTCACAGCGCGGCGCAAAGCCGGGCGCGGCCCCAGGCCATGCCAGCGCCTGTGCGCGACAGCACAGCACCAGCCCACACAATCTGCGCATGAGTGCTGACCTCCGGTCGCTGCTGCGCGACCCCGATTTCCGCCGCGGCGCACGTGAGATGAGCAGCCTGGCGGCCGGCATCGGTGCCTGGGGTCTGGTCACGGGCGTGGCGATGGTCAAGGGGGGTCTGAGCGTGCCGCTGGCGGCGCTGATGACGCTGCTCGTGTACGCCGGCAGCGCCCAGCTCGCCGCGCTGCCCTTGCTGGCGGCCGGAGCGCCGATGTGGGTGATCTGGGCAGCGGCTTTCTGCGTCAATCTGCGCTTCGTGATCTACAGCGCCCGCTGGCGCGCGGTGTTCGCGCACGTGCCCAGGCGCCACCGCCTGTTGCTGGGCTATCTGGCGGTGGACCTGAGCCTGATCGGCTTTCAGCGCGCCTACCCGGCGGACGAACACGGCCCGAGTCGGGCACCAGGGCAGCTGCCGTACTTCGTCGGCGGGGCATTGCTGTTGTGGGTGGCCTGGCAGGTGCCCTCGCTGATCGGCATCGCCTTGGCCAACGTGATCCCGGCCTCCTGGGGCCTGGGCTTTGCCGGGACGCTGGCGATGGTCGGCATCACCTACAGCCTGTTGTCCGACCGCAGCACCTGGGTGGTTGCCGGGGTGGCCGGCAGCGCGGCGGTGGCGGCATTCGCGCTGCCGCTGAAGCTCAACATCATCGTCGCCATCGTGGCCGCGGTGGCCGCCGGCCTGCTGATCGAGCAGGGGCAGAACGCCGCCCGGCGCCTGCAGCGGCCGGCCTGAAGCGGCCCGGTGGATCCCGTCCCATGAGCGACACCACCTACGCCACCGTGACCATCGTCGGGCTGGCCGTCATCACCGTTGTCTCGCGCGGGTTCTTTCTGTTTCCCGAGCGCGAGGTGCCGATTCCCGACTGGCTGCAGCGCGGCCTGAAGGTGGCCCCGCTGGCCGCACTGTCGGCCGTGATCGTGCCCGAGATCGTGATGACGCAAGGCCACCTGATCAGCACCTGGCAGGACGCCCGGCTGCCGGCCGCGCTGGTGACCACGCTCTGGTACGCTTGGCGGCCCGGCGTGCTGGGGCCGCTGCTGGCGGGACTGGCCGCGTACCTGCCCCTGCGTCTGATCTGCGGCTGGTGAGCCACTCCGCGGCCACCAGCCACCTTAAACTCGCCCGGCCAGCAGACCGACTCCTTCCATGCAAGCCATTCGATTCAACGATCTCATCGCCGCGAACCGCGTCGCGGGCCAGCGGGTGTTCATCCGCGTCGATTTCAACGTGCCGCAAGACGATGCCGGCCGCATCACCGACGACACCCGCATCCGCGCCTCGCTGCCTTGCATCGAGGCCGCGCTGAAGGCCGGCGCCTCGGTGATGGTCACCTCGCACCTGGGTCGACCGAAAGAAGGCCACTGGACCGCCGAGGACTCGCTGGCACCGATTGCCGCGCATGTCAGCGAACTGCTGGGTCGCCCGGTGCCGCTGATCAAGGACTGGGTCGACGGCGTGACGGTGAACGGCCGTCCGCTGGCCTCTGGCGAGTTGGTGCTGCTGGAGAACTGCCGCCTGAATGTCGGTGAGGCCAAGAACGACGAGGCGCTGAGTCGCAAGATGGCCGCGCTGTGCGACATCTATGTCAACGACGCGTTCGGCGCCGCGCACCGCGCGCAGGCCTCCACACACGGCATCGCGAAGTACGCACGCATCGCCTGCGCCGGCCCGCTGCTGGCGGGCGAAGCCGACGCCATCACCAAGGTGCTCGCCGCGCCGAAGCGCCCGCTGATCGCCATCGTCGCCGGCAGCAAGGTCAGCACCAAGCTGACCATCCTCGAGGCGCTGTCGGCCAAGGTCGACGGGCTGATCGTCGGCGGCGGCATCGCCAACACCTTCATGCTGGCCGCGGGCCTGCCGATCGGCAAGTCGTTGGCCGAAGCCGATCTTGTCGACAAGGCCCGGGCGGTGATCACCTCGATGAAGGCGCGTGGCGCCGAGGTGCCGATTCCCGTCGATGTGGTCACGGCGAAGACCTTCGCGGCAGAGGCTCCAGCCACGACGAAAGCGGCGACCGACGTGACCGCCGACGACCTGATCCTCGACATCGGCCCGAAGACCGCCGCGGCCCTGGCCGACAAGCTGAAGTCGGCCGGCACGATCGTCTGGAACGGTCCGGTCGGCGTGTTCGAGTTCGAGGCGTTCTCGCACGGCACCGAAGCCATCGCCCATGCGATTGCGGCGTCGAGCGCGTTCAGCATCGCCGGTGGCGGCGACACGCTGGCGGCGATCTCGAAATTCGGCGTCGAGCGCGGCGTCGGCTACATCTGCACCGGCGGCGGCGCCTTCCTCGAAATGCTCGAGGGCAAGGTATTGCCGGCCATCGAGATCCTCGAGCAGCGCGCGCAAGACGCGCCGACCTGACCGGCCACTGAGCTCAACGCACAGCCTGGCCCTTTCGCGAAGAACCGACCATGCTGCGTGCCACCAAGATCGTCGCCACCCTCGGGCCGGCCTCTAGCTCTGCCGAGGTGCTCGAGCGGATGATCCGCGCCGGCGTCGACGTGATGCGGCTGAACTTTTCTCACGGCAGCGCGCAGGACCACATCGATCGAGCAGCGCTGGTGCGGGAGGTGGCGAAGCGCGTGGGCAAGGAGGTCGCGCTGATGGCCGACCTGCAGGGCCCGAAGATCCGCGTCGGCAAGTTCGAGGGCGGCAAGACGGTGCTCGAAGCGGGGCAGGCGTTCATCCTCGATGGCGAGACCACCGCGCTCGGCACGAACGAGCGCGTGGGCCTCGACTACAAAGAACTGCCCCGCGATGTGCGCCCGGGCGACACGCTGCTGCTCAACGACGGGCTGCTCAAGCTCACCGTCGATGCGGTGCGCGGCGCCCTGGTGCACACCACCGTGGTGATCGGTGGCGAGCTGTCGAACAACAAGGGCATCAACAAGGCCGGTGGTGGCCTGACGGCGCCGGCGCTGACGGCCAAGGACATGGAGGACATCAAGACCGCGATGAGCTTCCAGTGCGAGTACCTCGCGGTGAGCTTCCCGAAGAGCGCCACCGACATGGAAATGGCGCGCCAGCTCGCCAACCTGGCCGGTGAGCCCTACAAGCACAAGGCGGCGCTGATCGCGAAGATCGAACGCAGCGAGGCGATCCCGGTGCTGGAAAGCATCCTGAAGGCGAGCGACGGCATCATGGTGGCGCGCGGCGATCTGGCGGTGGAAGTTGGCAACGCCACCGTGCCGGCGCTGCAGAAGAAGATGATCAAGATGGCGCGCGAGCTCGACCGCATCGTCATCACCGCGACGCAGATGATGGAGTCGATGATCGTCAACCCGGTGCCCACGCGTGCCGAGGTCAGCGATGTGGCGAACGCGGTGCTCGACGGCACCGACGCGGTGATGCTCAGCGCCGAGACGGCCGCGGGCAAATACCCGGTCGAGACGGTCGAGATGATGGCCTCGATCTGCATCGAGGCCGAGCGCGCCGAGGAGATCTCGCTCGACGCCGGGTTCACCAACAAGCTGTTCGGCCGCATCGACCAGTCGATCGCGATGGCGGCGCTGTTCACTGCGCACCACCTGGGCTGCAAGGCGATCCTGGCGCTGACCGAATCAGGTTCGACCGCGCTGTGGATGAGCCGCCACAAGATCCATGTGCCGATCTACGGCCTGACCTCGAAGGTCACCAGCCAGCGCAAGATGGCGCTGTACCGCAATGTGCGCCCGCTGCTGATGCCCAACTTCACTGACCGCGACCAGGCCCTGGCCAGTGCCGAGGGCTTGCTGGTCGAGCAGGGCGTGCTCAAGCCAGGCGATACCTATGCCATCACCGTGGGCGAGCCGATGGGCTACCCCGGCGGCACCAACATGCTGAAGGTCTGCCGGGTGGCGTGACGCGTTGCAACGCGACATTCCGCACGGGCGCACGCTCCCGCAATCGCGGGGGGATGCAACCGGCGCCGAAGACCCGGCCGATACAATGAAACCTTGCCGGAAAGCGCTGTTTCAGGGGCCCCTTTGCCTCGGTGGCCACCGCCAGCCCAGCCCGCTCCCGGGTTCCCACACTCAGCGAGAAACGACCATGCCCCTCGTCTCCATGCGCCAGCTGCTCGACCATGCCGCCGAGCACCGCTATGGCATCCCCGCCTTCAATGTGAACAACCTCGAACAGGTGCAGGCCGTGATGCAGGCCGCCAGCGAGGTCGGCGCGCCGGTCATCCTGCAGGCCAGCGCCGGGGCCCGCAAGTACGCCGGCGAACCGTTCATCAAGCACCTGATCCAGGCCGCCACCGAGGCCTACCCGCAGGTGCCTCTGGTGATGCACCAGGACCACGGCACCAGCCCCAAGATCTGCGAGGGGGCGATCAACCTGGGCTTCGGCTCGGTGATGATGGACGGCTCGCTGATGGAAGACGGCAAGACGCCCTCGAGCTTCGACTACAACATGCAGGTCACGCGCAAGGTGGTCGACATGGCGCACGCGGTGGGCGTCACCGTCGAGGGTGAACTGGGCTGCCTGGGCAACCTGGAAACCGGTGACGCAGGCGAAGAAGACGGCGTCGGCGCGGTGGGCAAGCTCGACCACAGCCAGATGCTGACCGACCCGGAAGAAGCCGCCGTCTTCGTGAAGGCCACGCAGCTCGACGCGCTGGCGATCGCCATCGGTACCAGCCACGGCGCCTACAAGTTCAGCCGCAAGCCCACGGGCGACATCCTCGCCATCGGCCGCGTGAAAGAGATCCACCAACGCATCCCCAACACGCACCTGGTGATGCACGGCTCGTCCAGCGTGCCGCAGGAGCTGCTGGCCATCATCAACCAGTACGGCGGCCAGATGAAGGAGACCTTCGGCGTGCCGATCGAGGAGATCCAGGAAGCCATCAAGCATGGCGTGCGCAAGATCAACATCGACACCGACATCCGTCTGGCAATGACCGGCGCGGTTCGCAAGTTCCTGGCTGAGAACCCCGACAAGTTCGACGCGCGCGAATGGCTCAAGCCGGCGCGCGAAGCGGCCTACAAGGTGTGCAAGCAGCGCTACCTGGAGTTCGGCTGCGAGGGCCAGGGCCCGAAGATCAAGCCGGAGTCGCTGCAGGTCGTCGCGCAGCGCTACGCGAAGGGCGAGCTGGCCCAGACCGTGGTCTGATGAAGTCCGAATCCAAATACCACCCCCTCTCGCCATGACCGACGCCTTGCTCGAAAGCCGCCTGCACAGCCTGCCCCTGCTGGCGCGCGGCAAGGTCCGTGACAACTACGCCGTCGGCGCCGATCGGCTGCTGATGATCGCCAGCGACCGCCTCAGTGCCTTCGACGTGGTGATGGGCGAGCCCATCCCGGGCAAGGGCCAGCTGCTGACCGAGATGGCGCTGTTCTGGTTCGAGCGCCTCAAGGGCATCGTGCCCAACCACCTGACCGGCGAAGCGCCCGAGAGCGTGGTCGCTGCCGACGAACGCGCACAGGTGGTTGGCCGCTCGATGCTGGTCAAGCGGCTCAAGCCCTTGCCGGTCGAGGCCGTGGTGCGCGGCTATCTGGCGGGCAGTGGCTGGAAGGAATACCAGCACAGCCGTTCGGTGTGCGGCGTGGCACTGCCCGACGGGCTGGTCAACGCGGCGCAGCTGCCCGAGCCGATCTTCACGCCGGCCACCAAAGCCGAGATGGGTGACCACGACGAGAACATCTCGTTCGAGCGCATGACGGCCATCATCGGCGCGCCGCTGGCAGAGCAGGTGCGCCGGGTGGCCATCGAGTTGTACCGAACCGCCGCGGCCCATGCCCTGACCAAGGGCATCATCATTGCCGACACCAAGTTCGAATTCGGCCTGGATGCCGACGGCACGCTGACGCTGATGGACGAGGTGCTGACGCCCGACTCCTCGCGCTTCTGGCCGATCGAGGGCTATCAAGCTGCATTGCGTGACGGCCGCAACCCGCCCAGCTACGACAAGCAGTTCGTGCGCGACTGGCTGGAACAGGCGGTCGTCGGCGGCCACCCCTGGGACAAGAAGGCACCTGCGCCGGCCCTGCCCGCGTCGGTGATCGAACACACCGCTGCGACCTACCGAGAAGCCCTGCAACGCCTGACACGATGAAACCACCCCCATCGCCGATGATGGCGCGGCTCGACGCCGCGCTGGCTGCCTCCCGGCATCCGGTCGATACGGCATGTGTGCGCGCCGAACGAGCAGGCCTGCTGGCGCGGCAAGGCAACCTCGACGAAGCCCAGGCCGAACTGCAGATCCTGCGACGCGACTTCGCCGAGAGGCCGGCGGCGGTGGTCACGGTGTGGATCTGCATCGTCGAGTCCTGGATCGAGCAGTACAGCGGCCGCCCGTCGGTCGGGCGCGACAAGATGCGGCGCGCCCAGGCACTGAGTGCCGCGGCCCGACTCAAGCCTCTGCAGGCCCTGAGCGCGGCCTGGCTCGCACACTTCGGGTACATGCATGACGACTTCGACGAGATGGCGAAGTACCTGAAACTGGCCTTGCACCTCGCCGCACCCGATCACCACGCCGCGCAGGCGCGCGCCGCGCTGGTGGCGGCCTCGGGCTACCACTGGGCCAATCGCCTCGATCTCGCGCAGCCCTGGTACACCCGTGCCCGCGAACACGCGGTCGCCGATGCCGACGAGGCACTGCTCAGCATCGTCACCTTCATGATGGCGTGCCACCGCTGCAACCATGCGTCGCGCGCCTCGATCTTCGGCCGTGCCGACAGCATCGAGACCCGCCGTGCGCAAGCGTGGCTCGATGCGTCCCTGAATTTCGACCAGCAGGTCGGGGCGGCGCCGCAGGACAGTTTCGCCTGTACGCTGCGCGCGCAGCTGTATTCGGCCGAGCAACAACACGCGCAGGCCCTCGCGCTGTACGAAGCCCACCTCGCTCAGGCCGATCGGCAAGGCCTGGCGCACATGCGTGCGGCCCATCTGGCCGATCAGGCCTGGTGCCGCTTTCACACCGGTGACGCCGATGGTGCTCGCACGGACGCGAACGCCGCCGCGGCGCTGATCGACCCCGGCATGTACGTGGAAGACCTGGCCATCGCCTGCGGACGGCTCGATCAGGTGTTCGAAGCGCTGGGCGACATCGACGCCGCGCTGCACCACCGCCAGATGGCCCGCGAGCACTGGGCCACACACCAGACCATGATGCAGTCCATGATCGATCTGCTGGGTCGGACGCTGGCAACCGAGGCGCTCTGAGCGTGCCAACGGCCGCCCCGCCGGCCGCGCCTAGACGCGGCCTCCGCTGCGTCGCCCTGCTCGACGACCGCGACGCCTCGCACGAACGGCCCACCAGCCGCGCCTACAGCGGTTTCGTGCACGAGCACCGCTGCACCGATCCCGCCACGCTGGCGGCCACCTGGGCCGCGGTCGATGCCGACCTGCGCCGCGGGCTGCACGCCCTGCTGCTGGCCGACTACGAGTGGGGCGCCAAACTGTTGCAGGTGGGCCTCTCACCGTTGCCCGCAGGCGATCGTTCGGCGTTGCGGGTGCTGATGTTCGCCGACTGTGCCTCGCTGTCGCGGTCCGAGGCCGACCAGTGGTTGGACGATCTGGCGTCGAGCGCGGGCGACGCCGGCCTGCGCGATGTTGCCGGCGTGATGAACCTCGAGGCCAGCGTCGACAAGCCGGGGTTCACGCAGGCGATCGCTCGCATCCACGAAGCCATCTGTGCCGGCGAAACCTACCAGGTCAACTACAGCTACCGGCTGCACGGGCAGGCGTACGGCTCGCCCGTGCAGCTCTACCGTCGCTTGCGCGCGCTGCAGCCGGTGGCCTACGGGGCCTACATCGAGCTGCCGCACGGCGACGGCCCACAGGAGCGCGACGGCGAGACCACGCATGTGCTGTCGTGCTCGCCCGAGCTCTTCCTGCGGCACGACGACGGGCTGCTGACCGCTCGGCCGATGAAAGGCACCGCGTCGCGCACCTTCACGCCCGAAGCCGACAGCGAAACCGCGCGTCACCTGTCGCTGGATGTGAAGAATCGGGCCGAGAACCTGATGATCGTCGACCTGCTGCGCAACGACCTCGGCCGCATCGCGCAGACCGGCTCGGTGCAGGTGCCCGACCTGTTCGCGATCGAGCCGTACTCCACCGTGTTCCAGATGACCTCGACGGTGCAGGCGCGCGTGCGGCCCGAGGTGGACTTTCCCGCGCTGCTGCGCGCCGTGTTCCCGTGCGGCTCGATCACCGGGGCGCCCAAGCACCACACGATGGACTGGATCGCCCGCCTCGAATCGACACCGCGCGGCTTGTACTGCGGCACGATCGGCTGGGTGGATGCCCCGCATGGCGACGCGCGGCTGGGCAACTTCTGCCTGTCGGTGGCGATCCGCACCGTCACCCTCGGCGCCGAGGCGCACGGCCTTCGACCGGCGCGGCTGGGCGTCGGTGCCGGGATCGTGCTCGACAGCCGGGCCGACGAAGAGTTCGAGGAGTGCCGACTCAAGGCACGCTTCCTGACCGGTGTGCACCCTGGCTTCGAGCTGTTCGAGACCATGCGTGCGACGCGCGGTGAGGGCGTGGCGCTCCTGGGGCTGCACCTGGCGCGACTCGGGCGCAGCGCGCAGGTACTGGGCTTCGCCTTCGATCGAGATGCCGCGCAGCGTCGGGTAGATTTGCAACTGCGGCGTTTGACCGATGACCCGCACGAACACCATCGCCTACGGCTGTCGCTGAGCCACGACGGCCGCCTGCAGCTGACGCAGGCCGCACTGACGGCGCTGCCGCCAAGCTACGAGGATGCCGCGGTGTCGCTGCTGATTTCTCCGCATCGGCTGCCGAACGTTCAGGCGCTGGCGGCGCACAAGACCACGCTGCGCCAGCTCTACGACGACGGGATACAGGCCGCCGAACGCGCAGGCGCATTCGACAGCCTGTTCTTCACTGAAGACGGGCGGCTGGTCGAAGGTGGCCGCACCTCGGTGTTCCTGCAGCTGGACGGCCGCTGGTACACGCCGCCGGTTGCCGATGGCGCGCTGCCCGGCGTGATGCGCGGCCTGATGCTGGCCGACACGCCATGGCAGGCCGCAGAGCGCAGCCTGAGCGCTGCCGATCTGGCGCGCGCTGAATCCATCATGGTGTGCAACGCCTTGCGCGGCACCTTGTCGGCCCGAGTGATCACTGGCTGAATCGCGCCGCCGCTTTCGTGTGGAATGCCCTCACGAGCGGGACGATACGGCCGATATCTGGGTCATGGTGGTCACGGCCACCCTCTGAGACCGACAGCGCCGACAGGAGTCCTCATGAAGCTCGAGCACATCGTTTTTGCCGTTGCCGCGAAGGTGGACATCGACCAGTCGTTTGTCTTCGAGTACGTGGTCTGCCGACACATCCAGGCCATCTTGCTCAAGCGCACCGCACTGCCCTCGCTGGCGATCGACCCCGATCGCCATGTGTATGTCGATTCGAACGAGCTGCACCAGTGCATCGATCAGGCCGCGCACCTGTTCCTCAGCGACCTGGTTCGCGCGAGCGAAATCAGCGAGGCGGCCATCGCCCGCTGGCAGCTGTCACACGCCCACTGAGCCTGCGGGCCGAAAGGCCCGACGCCTCAGTCGTCGGCGCCGTCCTCATCGGGCAGGTCGGGCGGGCCGGCCCACACCTGCTGTGTCCAGCCAGGCCGGTGGCGCGAGCGCTTCGCGGAATTGAGCCGCAGGTCGGCCAGCACCAACAGATCGCGGGCACACCACGCATCGTGATCGGGCCGCGCGGCCACGCCGATGCAGACATCGATGAGGCCGACATCCGGATGCACATCGTGCGCGCGGCCCACCAGGCTGCGGATGCCACACGCGAACTGCGTGGCGGTGGACAGTGAGGTGCCTGGCAGCAACAAGACGAACTGATCGCCCTGCAGCCTGGCCACGGTGTCGCCCACGCGTGCCGATCGCTGCAGCGTCGCTGCCAGCGCGACCAGGGCACGGTCGCCACTGTCGCGACCGCGCTCCATGTTGATGAGAAACAGGTTGTCGAGGTCCACCAGCAACAGCGCCAGCGCCTGGCGCTGGGTCTGGGCGGCCTCCGCCGCTTCGCTGAGGCGATCGAGGAAAAACGCCCGGTGATGCAAGCCCGTCAGCTCGTCGCGGAACAACTGCGCGGTATCGCCCATGCGTCGACTCTAACGCCGCGGTCCGGGCTCAGAACCGGTTGATCAGTGCTCCTGCGCCGGAGGCGCCTAGCCCGGGGATCGCCGAAGGCAAGCGCTGTGCGCGCTCGACATCGGTGTACGACAAGGTGGCGTCGCCCAGTGCGGGCTGGCGGTAGATCAGCTTCATGCCCCCCGCGAAACCCCAGTCGAAACTGCCCCGCGGCGCGAACCGGGCGGCAAACGCGGGAAAAGGGCGACGGGCGCCATCGGCGGTGCTCGGCAAGCCGTACTTGCTCACCAGCAACTGGCGCAGCGCCTCGTTCTCCTGGCCATAGGGCTTGATGACAAATTGCGCGCTGACCAGCCCGGCCGCATCGCTGTGCACCGTCAGGCGCTGCAGCGCTGGCACGCCTGCCTGCCGCGTATCGAAGCTCAAGGGGTCTTCGGTGCCTCGCGCAAGCGGCGTGGCACCCGCCTTCAGCGCGGCGGTGATGAACGCCTCGGTGGAGGCGCCTTTGAGGCGCACGCCATACAGCGTGAGCTCGCCGAGCGCGGGTGAGGCCTGCCCCAGCGCTGCCGGGAGCAGGCCACACAGCCAACCCGCTGCGATCACACCGCCCAGTGCACGGCGGGCCCCCAGGGGCTTCATCAACGCGTGACCACGGCGCATGGCCGCGCCCACCGCAACCGCCGACCCATTGGGTATGACGGGAAAGTGCCGATATCAACCAATCAGAAGCCCCCCATGCTGCGCAGCAGCCCATTGTCGATGTCGACCCGTCCGGTGCGAGCACAGCCATGATGATCGCTTTCCGATGAAGCTGCGCCTGGCCTTTCGGCAGCGCAGCGCCCAGACGACCGGATTCGACGCAAGCCACGAAAAGGCCTGCGTTGCCGAGTCCCTGGTGCGCAGTGCCTCGCGCCTGCTGGAGCAACGCAACGACCGGGACATCATCCAGCGGGTGTGTGAGGCGCTGACGCTGGCCACCCCCCATGTGCGCCTGGCCTGGACCTGGTTCGGACCGGTCGAGACCCCGCGCATCGTGCCGCAGATCGTCGTCGGGCCCGCCTCGGCCTATGCCCTCAAGCTGGAGATCGACCGCGGCTTCCTGACCGAGATCGGACCGGCCTTCCGCACGCTGGCAGGCAAGCGGGTGGAACCCTTCAACGTCTCGCGGATGTCGTTGTACGGGCCGTGGCGCGAGGCGGCCGCACTGCATGGCATACGCAGCGCGGTGTCGCTGCCTCTGGCCTCGACGGTCAATTCGGACCGGGGACTGCTGGCGCTGTATGCCGATGTGCCCGATTACTTTCAGCAAGTCGGCATCGGGCTGTTCGAAGCCTTGGCGGACATGTTCAGCTCGGTGCTGTCGGTCGCTGCCGAACGCACCCAGTTGCAGGAGGCGGCTTATTCGGACGCCTTGACCGGCCTGCTGAACCGGCATGCGGTCGATGTGGTCAGCCGCCCGATTCTGCGCAGCACCCTGCTCGACCCACCGGCCACGGTGCTGATGATCGACATCGATCACTTCAAGCGCGTGAACGACGATCACGGACACGCCACAGGCGACCGGCTGCTGCAGGACATCGCGCACCTGCTGCGCCGAGAACTGCGCAAGGGCGACAACGTGCTGCGCTGGGGCGGCGAAGAATTCATGGTCTGCCTGGCGGGCGCCGGCATCGATTCGGCCGCGCAGGTCGCAGACAAGGTGCTCGATGCGGTGGCCAGGCACAGCCATGCCCTGTCCGATGGCGGCTCGTTGTCGACGACGGTGTCGATCGGCATGGCCGAGCTCGAGATCGGCGAACCGTTCTGCGCCACCGTGGACCGCGCCGACGCGGCGCTGTACCAGGCCAAGCGTCAGGGGCGCAACCGCGCCTGCGCCCACCACGGCGCGATCGAGGCTGGACTCGAGCGGCCGCCCCACACCAGCTGATCCGGCGACAAGTCGCCTCAGTCGGCGGCCGCCAGACCCTCGAAGATCGCCGCGGTGGTGTTGGCCGCATGGGTGGCGATCTGCTCGTGATTGACCGCGATGACATGCAGCGGGTAGGTACCCGACACCACGCCGCGGAACCACACCTCCGCGCCCACCACTTCGGGGGCGAGCCCCTCGACAGCGGCCACCAGCGCATCGGCCAATGAGGGCAGCTCGGCGTCGGCATACAGCGTCTGGCCTTCATCGGTGACCCGGTAGTCGAACTGGCCGCCGGGCGGGGTGTCGATTTCGATGCGAACGATCATGCGTGGATCCTGAACAGGGGATGGCTGGCGGCGGCGCGGACGCAGTATGGCTCACCCCTGGGCAAGCCTGGCGTGACCGGTGGTCAGCCGAGAATCCCTGCGATCAAGGGGGATGCAACGGCTTGTTTTCTTCTCCTACACTGCGACGCGTCGGGCTGGAACGCGACGGGTGACCAGGGAGGGCGTGGATGCTGCCGATTGCAGAGGAAACCGAACGCGTCGCCGTGCTGCATTCCTACGGCATCCTCGATACGCTGCCCGAGCCTGATTTCGACCGCCTCACCCAGCTGGTGGCGCACATCTGCGCCACACCGATCGCGCTGATCAGCCTGGTCGACAGCGACCGTCAATGGTTCAAATCGGTGCACGGCATCGCCTGGACCGAGACCGATCGCGCGGTGTCGATCTGCACGCATGCCATCGAGCAGCGCGTGCTTTGCGTGATCGAAGACCTGCAGGCCGACGCGCGTTTCTGCGACAGCCCGCTGGTTCGCGGAGAGCCTCACCTGCGCTTCTATGCGGGCATGCCGCTGGTCACGCCCGAGGGCCACGCGCTCGGCGCGCTGGCCGTGCTGGATCGAATCCCGCGGCAACTGGACCCCGTGCAGGTCGAGGCCTTGCAGACGCTGGCGTTGCAGGTGATGGCGCAGATCGAATCCCGTCGCCAGCGGGCACTGGTGACGCAGGCGATGCAAGCGCGTGAACACAGCCACGCGGCATTGCGCGACAGTGAAGCCAGCTGGCGACGCCTCTTTGCATCCAGCGCCACCGGGATCGTCTCGGCCGGCGACGATGGGCGCTACCTCCGCGCCAACCCGGCGTTCTGCGCGCTGGTCGGGCGCAGCGAGGAGGCTTTGGGCGGCATGGAGATCCTGGCCTTCACGCATCCAGACGACATCTCGTCATGCAACCTTGAAATGCACCGCCTGCTGGCTGGCGAGATCGACAGCTTCAGCATCGACAAGCGCTACCTGCGCCCCGACGGCCAGGCAATCTGGGCCCGCGCCACCGTCTCGCAGATGCAGGCCGCAGCGATCCCTGGCGAAGCACGGCTGGTCGCGGTGGTGACGGACATCAACGACCAGAAGCTCGCGCAGCTGCGGCTGCAGCAGAGCCACCAGCTGATCGGGCTGGCGGGACGCATGGCCGGCCTCGGTGGCTGGGCGATCGACGCCCCGACCGATACCTCGGCGCCGGTGGTTCGATGGTCCGACGAATTGCGCGCCATCCTCGACTGCGCACCCGAGCACTCGCCTCAGTTGGAGATGAGCCTGAGCTGGTATCCACCGCCATCGCGCGAGGCGCTCGGCCGCGCGCTCGAAATCGCCTTCGAGCACGGCACGCCGTTCGATCTCGAATTGCAGCTGGTCACGATCAAGGGGCGTCCGCTCGATATCCGCGTGATCGGTGAAGCGGTGCGCGATAGCAGCCACCGGGTGGTGCGTGTGCAAGGCGCGCTGCTCGACCAGACGCGGCAGAAATGTGTCGAGCGCACGCTCCGAGAAAACGAGGAGCGTTTTCGCAACGTCGCTCGCGCCACCGCCGACGCCGTCTGGGACTGGAATCTGGGCGATGACGCGATGTGGTGGAGCGAGGGCATGCAGGTGCTGTTCGGCCACGCCCTGGACACCCTGGAGCCCGACAGCGTGTCATGGACGCGGCGCATCCACCCCGACGATCTGCGGCGTGTGCTCGACAGCATCCACGGCGTGATCGACGGTGGCGGTGAGCACTGGAGCGCCGAGTACCGATTCCAGCGCCACAGCGGCGACTACGCCATCGTCTCCGACCGGGGCTTTGTCATCCGAGACGCCGAAGGCCGCGCGGTGCGCATGGTCGGCGGCATGACCGACCTGACCGAGCAGCGGCAGAACGAATCCCGCCTGCTGCAACAGGCGGTGCTGCTCGACGAGACCGAGGATTCGATCGTGGTGCGCGATCTGGACGACCGCGTCAGCTACTGGAGCCGCGGCGCAGAGCGCATGTTCGGTTGGAGCGCAGCGGAGACGGTCGGTCGCCGCCTGTCGGAACTGAGCCTGGTGAACGGTTCAGGCACCGACGCCGCGCGCGCAATCCTGCTGAGCACAGGCCGGTATGCCGCCACCTTCAGGCAGCGTTGCAAGGACGGGCGCTGGGTCACCGTCGAAGGCCGATGGACGCTGGTGCGCGATGCCGACGGAAAGCCCAGCGCGATCTTCGGCGTCGGCACCGACGTCACCGCGCGGCTCGAGCTCGAGGCGCAGTTGCAACAAGCGCGCCGGCTCGAAGCCATTGGTCAGCTGACGGGCGGCGTCGCCCATGACTTCAACAACCTGCTGACAGTGATCCTCGGCAACGCCGACTTGCTGGCCGAGCAACTGGCCGACCAGCCGCTGCTGCTGCCGCTGGCCGAGATGACCCGCACGGCCGCCGAGCGCGGCGCCGAGCTGACGCAGCGGCTGCTGGCCTTCGCGCGCCGGCAGGCCTTGCAGCCGCAATCGGTGGATGCGCATCAGCTGCTGGCCAACATGGACGCCTTGCTGCGTCGCACCCTGCCGGCCAACATCGAACTCGAGCTGGTGCGTGGCGCTGGCCTGTGGCCCGCACTGGTCGATCCGGCACAGCTCGAAGCCGCAGTGCTGAACCTGGTCATCAATGCGCGAGATGCCATGCCACAGGGCGGCAAGATCACGCTGGAAACATCGAACGCCTGGATCGATCAGCACTACGCCGAGCGCCATCCCGATGTGGCGCCTGGGCAGTACGTGCTGCTGTCGGTATCGGACACCGGTGGCGGCATGAGCCCCGAGCACCTGGCGCGCGTCTTCGAACCGTTCTTCACCACCAAGGGCGTGGGCAAGGGCACCGGTCTGGGGCTGAGCATGGTGTACGGCTTCCTCAAGCAGTCCCGAGGTCACGTCAAGCTGTATTCCGAGCCTGGCCACGGCACGACGGCACGGCTGTACCTGCCGCGCGCCGACGGCCCGCCGGAAGCGCCGGCCGCCGTGGTGCGTACCGAGCACGACTTTCGCGGCACGGCCAGCCTGCTGGTGGTCGAGGACGATCCGCTGGTGCTGCGCCACGCCCGCGACGTGCTGGTCGGCCTGGGCTACCGCGTCACCGTGGCCGACACCGGCGTGGCGGCGCTGGCCATCCTGCGCGAACGAAACGACTTCGACCTGCTGTTCACCGATGTGGTCATGCCTGGCGGCCTGAACGGGCGGGAGCTCGCCGAGCAGGCGATGGTGCTGCACCCGGCGCTGAAGGTGCTTTACACCTCCGGGTACACCGAGAACGCCATCGTTCACCACGGCCGGCTCGACCGCGGCGTCCACCTGCTGCCCAAGCCCTACCGCAGCATCGACTTGGCGCGCAAGGTGCACGCTGTTTTGAAATCGCGCCCGCAGACATGAGTCCGGCTGGCGAGAGGCGACTGCTGATCCTTGACGACGACGCGCTGGTCGGCCTGCTCGTCGAGTCGGTCGCCCGCCTGGCCGGGGTGGCGACCCGCCTCACCCGCGCGGCCGACGAGTTCTATGTCGCTGTGGAAAACTGGCATCCGACCCATGTCGTGCTCGACCTGACCATGCCCGAGACCAGCGGGGAACAGGTGCTCACCGAGTTGGTGGCTCGCGGCTGCAAAGCCCGCATCATCGTCGCGAGCGGCGCCGAAGCTGAGCGGCTGGATCGCGCCGTGGCACAGGCCCGCGCCGGTGGGCTCGACGTCGCGGGCGCGTTGCCCAAACCTTTTGCCGCAGCTGCGCTGCGCGCTCTGCTGGCCTGACGGGGTCGGCTGGCTGCCGCGCGGGGCAGGTCGCCGACGAGGTCATCGCGCCTCGTTTAGTGAGTCGGTAGCGATCTGACTTCCCCCTTGTCGGGGACAGACACGGCATGGCGATTGCATGGACAATTCATTTCCGCGGGCGATTTCTTCGTCCGGCGCGGGCAACATGACTCCTCTGCTTGCCATGACCACACGCAAGACCAAGACCGATAAATCGACCGAGTCCGCACAGAAGCTGCGGCAAACACAGGCCGAGTACTCGGCGGCCAGGCCGCCCGCAGAGCCCGGCGCCAAGACGATGATGTCCAGCTCGAAGATGTACGTCTGCCGCAGGTGCCAGGCCAACTTCAAGACCGGTGACGGTCGGCCCGATGTGCGCATGGCAGGTCTGGGCAAATGCAATCCTTGCCTGGCCCTGGCGGCTGCCGCCGCATCGGCAGCCTCGAGCACGTCGCTGGATCCGGCATCGACTTGACCGGTGCGCCCGCGCAGTCCGATCCCGCAGCAGCGGACGGCAGTGGAGACGGTTGGCACGGCGGATTGGCGCTGGTCATCGGTGCGCGGGGTGGGGTGGGTGCCGCGCTGTGCACACGGCTGCGCAGCCAGTCGCACTTCCACCGGGTGCTGACTGCGGGGCGGCGCTCCACGGCAGCGGGTTCGACTTGCGCCGACGTCGATCTCGACATCGACATCACCGACGAGCCGCGCATCGCCGCGGCGGCTGCCAGCATCGGCCAGCTGATCGACCCGGACCTTCCGTTGCGCCTGGTGATCGACGCCACCGGCTTCCTGCACGGCAGCGGCCATGAACCCGAGAAGTCGTGGCGCCAGCTCGACGCGGCGCACATGGCACACGCATTTGCCATCAACGCGATCGGTCCCGCGCTGCTGATGAAGCACTTCCTTCCGTTGCTGCCCAGGTCAGGCAAGGCGGTGTTCGCCACCTTGTCGGCCAAGGTCGGCAGCATCGGCGACAACCGGCTGGGTGGCTGGTACAGCTACCGCGCCTCGAAGGCCGCGCTGAATCAGCTGGTGCATACCGCAGCGATCGAGCTGGCGCGCCAGAAACCGCAGGCGATCTGCGTCGCGCTGCACCCGGGCACGGTGGATACGCCGCTGTCGTCCGGGTTCGCCAAGTCCGGCTTGGAGGTGCAGACGCCCGACGAGGCGGCCGCGCGGCTGCTGGCGGTGATCGACCGGCTGTGCGCGAAGGACACCGGCGGGTTCTTCCATCACCACGGCGAGCCTCTGCCGTGGTGATTTGCCGCTCAGGCGAGGATCACTGCTCGACGAAGGCCCGCTCGATCACGTAATCGCCAGGCGTGGAGGTGTTGCCTTCCTTGAAATGGCGGGCTTCCAGCATCGCCTTCAGGTCGCGCAGCATCTCGGGGCTGCCACACAGCATCACACGGTCGTGCGCAGGGTCGAGCGCGGGCAAGCCCAGATCGGTGGTCAGCTTGCCAGTCTCGATCAGGGTGGTGATGCGGCCCTGGTTGACGAAGGGTTCGCGGGTCACCGTCGGGTAGTACAGCAGCTGGCTGGACACCATCTCGCCGAGGAACTCATGCACCGGCAGTTCCTCGCTCAGGTAGCTGTGGTACGCCAGCTCCTTCACCTCACGCACGCCGTGCACCAGGATCACTTTCTCGAAGCGCTCGTAGGTGTCCGGGTCGCGGATGATGCTGAGGAACGGCGCCACGCCGGTGCCGGTGCCGATCAGGTACAGATTCTTGCCGGGCAACAGGTAGTCGATCAGCAAGGTGCCGGTGGGCTTCTTGCCGACGATGACGGTGTCGCCCACCTGGATGTGCTGCAGCCGCGAGGTCAGCGGGCCGTCGGGCACCTTGATGCTGAGGAACTCGAGCGTGTCGTCGTGGTTCGGACTGACGATGCTGTAGGCGCGAAGCAGCGGCTTGCCGTCGACGCGCAAGCCGATCATCGTGAAATGGCCATTGCTGAAGCGCAGGCTCGGGTCGCGGGTGGTGGTGAAGCTGAACAGCCGGTCGGTCCAGTGGTGGACGCTCAGCACGCGCTCTTCGTTGAATGCACTCATGGATGGGGTCGAATCGACAAAACGCGTATTTTCCACGCCCCGGTCCACTCCCGCGGCAAAGATCGATATGCGCAATTCGCGGGCATGATCGGGAACCACGGTGGCAGACCACACGGAGCTTCCGAATGAACCCTCGCCCATCCCCGCGCTTTGCCTGGGACGACCCGCTGCTGCTGGAGAGCCAACTGTGTGCCGACGAACGTGCGGTGCGCGAGGCGGCGGCGGCCTATTGCCAGCAGCGGCTGGCCCCGCGGGTGCTGGAGGCTTTCCGCCACGAAACCACCGACACCGCGATCTTTCGTGAAATGGGCGAGCTCGGGCTGCTGGGCATCGTGATCCCGCCCGAGTACGGCGGTGCGGGCATGAGCCACGTCTGCTACGGCCTGGTGGCGCGCGAGGTCGAGCGGGTCGACTCCGGCTACCGCTCGATGATGAGCGTGCAGAGTTCGCTGGTGATGCTGCCGATCCATGCCTTCGGCACCGAGGCGCAAAAGCAGAAGTACCTGCCCAAGCTGGCCGCCGGCGAGGCGATCGGCTGCTTCGGCCTGACCGAACCCGACCATGGCTCCGACCCCGGCAGCATGGTCACGCGGGCGCGCAGCGTGCCCGGCGGCTACCGGATGACCGGCACCAAGACCTGGATCACCAACAGCCCGATCGCCGATGTCTTCGTCGTCTGGGCGAAAGACGATGCGGGCGAGATCCGCGGTTTCATCCTCGACCGGGGCGCGGCCGGCCTCAGCGCGCCGGCACTGCACGGCAAGGTCGGGCTGCGCGCGAGCGTCACCGGGCAGATCGTGATGGACCAGGTGTTCTGCCCCGAGGAAAACGCCTTCCCCGACATCCGCGGGCTGAAAGGCCCCTTCACCTGCCTGAACAGCGCGCGCTACGGCATCGCCTGGGGAACACTCGGCGCCGCCGAAGACTGCTGGTTCCGCGCACGACAGTACGTGCTGGAGCGGCAGCAGTTCGGCCGGCCGCTGGCCGCCAACCAGCTGATCCAGAAGAAGCTCGCCGACATGCAGACGGAGATCGCGCTCGGCCTGCAGGCCTGCCTGCGCCTGGGCCGGATGAAGGACGAGGGCACGGCGGCACCGGAGATCACCTCGATGCTCAAGCGCAACTCCTGCGGCAAGTCGCTGGACATCGCGCGGATGGCGCGCGACATGCTGGGCGGCAACGGCATCAGCGACGAGTACGGCATTGCGCGGCACCTGGTGAACCTCGAAGTCGTCAACACCTACGAGGGCACGCACGACATCCACGCACTGATCCTCGGGCGGGCGATGACCGGCATCCCTGCCTTTGCCAACTGAGCAACGCACCACTCGGGTGTTCATCCAGAATTAAGGCGGGTCCCTCAGCCTCGCGTGTTGCTCGGTTCGCACGCGGTCGGCAGCACGCGACCACCTCCCTTCCATTTCACTGCCCTCTGGCCTCGATCATGCGTTCATCAACCGGCACGCCACAGGGCATACGCAAGACCTGGACGCTGTCGACCGAGGCGCTCGTGCTGTGCGTCTGTGCGTACTTCGTCGCGGTCGGCAACCACTCTTTCTGGGCCAGCGCGTTGGCGGACCGGTCGCCCGGCGATGCCGGCACCTGGCGTTTCGGCATCGGCGTGTTCATCTTGCTGGTGCTGCTGCACTTCGTCGTGCTGAGCGTCATCGCGACCCGGCTCACCACGAAGCCATTGCTGACGCTCTTGCTGGTGTGCACGGCGTTCGCGTCGTACTTCATGGGCAAGTACTCGGTGTTTCTCGACCCGACGATGCTGCGCAACCTGCTGCACACCGATGTCGGCGAAGCGCGCGATCTGCTGGCCTGGGACATGTTGACGCACCTGGCCTGGCAGGCGGCGCTGCCGATCTGGCTGGTCTGGCGCGTGCAGCTGCGCGAACGCAGCTGGCGCAGGGCCGCCGCATGGCGGCTGGGTTCGATGCTGCTGGCACTGGGCGTCGGCACCGGTGCGTTCCTGGCGGTGTCGCAGGACCTGTCGTCACTGATGCGATCGAACAAGTCGATGCGCTACCTGATCACGCCCGGCAACTACGTGTACTCACTGGCCCGGGTGGCCACCGCCGACGCCGTGGAGGCGAGCAAGCCCATGGTGCCCGTCGGCTTGGACGCCGTGGCCGGCCCCGCCTGGGCCGGCCGCAGCAAGCCGATGCTGTTCATCCTGGTCGTTGGCGAAACCGCCCGCGCCATGAACTGGGGCCTGAACGGCTACGCACGCCAGACGACCCCTGAGCTGGCAGCACTCAACGTCGTCAATTTCAGCGATGTGGGCAGCTGCGGCACGAACACCGAAACCTCGGTGCCCTGCATGTTCTCGCGAATCGGGCGGCGCGATTACGACGAAGACCGCATCCGCGGCGAGGAATCGCTGCTGCACGTGGTGAAGCGCGCGGGCTTCGGCGTGCAGTGGCGCGACAACCAGTCGGGCTGCAAGGGCGTGTGCGAAGGGCTGCCGTTGCAGAAGATGGTCGATACACCCGATCCCTCGCTGTGCAGCGGCTCGGAATGCATGGACGAGATCCTGCTGAAAGGCCTGGATGCCGAGTTGGCCGGTGACCTGGGCAAGGGCAACCAGCTGATCGTGCTGCACCAGATGGGCAGCCACGGCCCGGCCTACCACCGGCGCGCGCCTGACAAGTTCAAGCGCTACACCCCGACCTGCGACACCGCCGAGCTGCGCAAATGCTCGACGGCGGCGGTCGTCAACACCTACGACAACTCGATCGCCTACACCGACCATGTGCTGGCCGACGCCGTCCGTTTCCTGCAGTCGCAGAGCGATCGTTACGACACCGCGCTGCTGTACGTGTCGGACCACGGCGAGTCGCTGGGCGAGAACAACCTGTTCCTGCATGGGCTGCCGTACGCCATCGCGCCGATCCAGCAAACGCAGGTGCCGATGGTGATGTGGCTGTCGCCGTCGTTCGCCGACAGCCGCCACATCGACCTCGCTTGCCTGCGCACCCGCGCCACACAGCGCGCCACGCACGACAACCTGTTCCACACCATGCTGGGCCTGCTCGACGTGCAGACCAGCGTGTACGAGCCGGCGCTGGACCTGGTCAAAGGTTGCCGATCACCCGCGCATTGATGGGCTCGGCGTTGGCCGGGCGCAAAAGCCGGCACGCCGCGGCACGAACGACGGGAAAATAGCCTCTTCGGTCCCGTTGGCACCCCGGGTGCGCAACGCCGCCAGTTCCGCCCGTCCCTGAGCCCTTGAAAAGAGTTCCCATGCCCAGCCCCACCATGCGCATTGCGCCCAGCCTGCTCTCCGCCGACTTCGCCCGCCTCGGCGAGGAAGTCACTGCGGTGATCGCCGCTGGCGCCGACGTCATCCATTTCGACGTGATGGACAACCACTACGTGCCCAACCTGACGGTGGGACCGCTGGTCTGCCAGGCGATCAAACCCTATGCGGTGAAAGACGGCCAGCCGGTGCCGATCGATGTGCACCTGATGGTCAAGCCGGTCGATGCGCTGATCCCGATGTTCGCGCAGGCCGGTGCCTCGATCATCTCGTTTCACCCCGAGGCGAGCGAGCACGTCGACCGGACGATCCAGCTGATCAAGTCGCTCGGCGTGAAGGCCGGCCTGGTGCTCAACCCGGCCACGCCACTGAACTGCCTGGACCATGTCCTCGATCAGCTCGACCTGGTGCTGCTGATGTCGGTCAACCCCGGCTTCGGCGGGCAGAGCTTCATCGAGCATGTGTTGCCGAAGATCGATGCGGTGCGCAAGCGCATCGATGCGAGCGGCCGCGACATCTGGCTCGAGGTCGACGGTGGCGTCAAGGCCGACAACGCGCAGCGCGTGGGCCACGCCGGTGCCGACACGCTGGTCGCCGGTTCGGCGGTGTTCAGTGGCGGGCGCTACGCCGAATCGATCGCCGCGATCCGCGCGAATGCCATCGCCGGCGCACAGGCGCGTCGCGCCTGAGCTCGCCAAGCCGCCACATGCTTGCCGAGCTGCGGGCGGTCCGCGCCGTGGCCTTCGACCTCGACGGCACGCTGATCGACAGCGCCGCCGACATCGGCCATGCGGTCAACACCGCACTGGCCGCCGCGGGGCTGCGGCGCTTCGATCTGGCGACCGTGCGCACCTGGATCGGCGACGGCCCCGACGCGCTGATCGCGCGGGCGCTGGCAGCCCAAGGCGTGTCGGCCGACGACACGTCGCTGCGACAGTCGCTGCGCGCCGGCTTTGACGCAGCGACGCTGGCCGCGCCGCTGGCACACGGCCAGGTGTTCCCCGGCATCGCGGCATTGCTGCGCCGACTGAGCGAACGGCAGTACCCGCTGGCGGTGGTCACCAACAAGCCCACGCGCCTGGCCCATGCGGTCGTCGCAGCGGCCGGCTTGCTGCCATGGTTTGCGCAGGTGCAGGGCGCCGATTCGGCCGCGCAGCGCAAGCCCTCGCCCGCGATGCTGCAGACGACGGCCACGCAGCTGGGGGTGGCGCCATCGCATCTGCTGATGGTGGGCGACGCACCGCCCGACATGCTGGCCGCCTCGGCCGCCGGCTGCCCCGCCGCCCTGGTCAGCTGGGGCTATGGGGCGCATGCGGTACCCGCCGGGCTGTCGCCATGGCGCGTGGACCGGCCTGAGCAAATCGGCGACCGCCTGCTCAGCTAGCCTCTGGCGTCGGCCACCCGCCTGCGGCACGGCTGTCACAAGGGGATTGCGCTCGACAACGGCTCGGCCAGAATGGGGCATGCCCCCGTTCAACGTGTGTCCGTCATGCGTCCGACTCAACCTGCCGGATGCCCGCATCTGCACCACCTGCGGCGCAGTGCTGGACGGCACGGCCCCACCTGCCACGGAGGAGCACTCCGAAGCCTTCGTCAACCTGGCAGAGATGGAGCTCGACGCCGACACCACGCCCTCGGTGCACCTGGACGCGCCGGACCTGCAGCGCTGGTTCAACTCGCGCTCCGGCGGCCTCGACAGCCTGACCGAGCCGCACCGGCCCGCCAGGCACGTGGAAGCCGACACGCCGCTGCCGCCGCTGAATCTGCGCGAATTCGAGGTGCCGCCACCCCGCGGCGAGTCGACACCGAACCCACCACTGCTGAACGACGCGATCCTGGCCGACCCGCAAGCGCCACTGCCCTGCATCGCGCCTGAACAACACCCGCCAGCGGCACCGGCCCCCGGGCGCCGCCACGCCGTGCCCGGCGCGGAGCCCGGGGGAGCGCCACCGGTCGCCAAAGCCGCCACCAAGGCGCTGCGACGCGCGCAGGTGCGGCGCACCCTGCTGGCGAGCAAGGGACCGCCTGCGCCGGCGGCGGCCCCACCCGACGTGCTGGTCCTCGACGGCGACGATGGCGCCCGCGAGCAGTTGTGCGCACTGCTCGAGGTCTTCGGCTTTCGCACCCACCCGGTGCAAAGCACGATGCAGGCGGTGCGCATGCTGGCCGCCAAGCGCTACGCCGTGGCCTTCCTGAGCATCATCTTCGATGGCTCGGCGGCACCAGCGGCCCATGACCTGTGCGGCCGCGTCAAGGCGCCGCCGGCGCACGCCAGCGATCCCGCCTGTGCTCTGATCGTCGTCACCGGCTCGGCCCGTCCTGTGGAACGGGTGCGTGCCGAACTGGCCGGCTGCGACGCCTTTCTGCTGAAGCCCGTCAGCCGGGGCGCGGTCGCCCAGGCGCTGGAGGCCTGCGGGGTGGCGCTGCCCATCGATTCGCGGCGAGCCTGAGCGCCGCCTCCACCTCCTCGACGCTGTGCGCCGACCCACCTGACGGAGACCGCCCATGGGCACCCTCATCACCTTCCAGCGCCCTGACGGGCAAGCCGCCTCCGGCTACCTGGCCGAACCGACCCGCTCGGCCAGCGCACCGGGCATCGTCGTGATCCAGGAATGGTGGGGCCTGAACGAGCAGATCCGCGGCGTGGCCGACCGACTGGCGCAGGCCGGCTACCGCGCGCTGGTGCCCGACCTGTACCGCGGCCAGCTGACGGTGGAGGCCGAGGAAGCGCACCACCTGATGACCGGGTTGAACTTCGGCGATGCGGCGTCGCAGGACATCCGGGGCGCGGTGCTGCACCTGAAACAGACGGGCACGGCGGACGCGAAGGTCGGCATCACCGGCTTCTGCATGGGCGGCGCACTGACCCTGCTCGGCCTGTGCGCCACGCCCGAGGCCGACGCCGGCGTCGTCTGGTACGGCTGCCCGCCGCTGGAATACATCGACGCGACGAAGCTCAAGGCACCGCTGCTCGGCCATTGGGCCACGCAAGACGAGTTCTTCCCGATCGCCACCGTCGATGCGCTGGAAGCCAAGCTGCGCGAGGCCCCGGTGAACTTCGGATTCCACCGCTACCTGGCGCACCATGCCTTCGCCAACGAGACCGCCGTGGGCCCCGGGCGGATTCCAGCGACGCAGTTCGACCCGGTGTGGGCGCAGCAGGCCTGGGACCGGACGTTGCGATTCTTCGGGAAGTGGTTGGGGTGATCGGGTGCACACCGAGACGGTCACGCTCCGGACCACGTTGCTGCTGGGCTGCGCGGTGACGGTCGCCCTCGCCGCATGGGCTGGAAATCCGGTGCCGTACCTGGACGCTGACTTCGAGCTGGGCCGCCTGCTTCGGGCCATGGCTGTGATCAAGGCGAGCGTTGTGCTCGCCGCGATCTGCCTGCTGTGGTGGCGCTTCAAGCAGCCGGTGCCGATGCGACTGACTGCGGCCTGCCTGGTTGGCGTGTGGCTGGCAGCAGGCGCGAGCATGCTGATCTGGCAACTCACGGCCATCCCGTTGGCCGCCCTGACCTTCCATGCGGGCGGGCTCGCGTTTCTGGTGGCCGCGTGGCAGGACTACCGAACATCAACGCCGGCGTGGGCGCTTTTCAAAGGCCGCCGCTGCGCAGGCGTTGAGAAGGTCCACGACCCACGCGGCGGCCCGTTTGATCGTCGCCACAGGCCTCGGTAACGCCTTTTCACATCTCGAAGATCACCCCGTTTCGGCGGGATTTGGTCACAGCAGGGACAATAGGGGTTTTCGTTGGCATGTTCTTGCCCCGACATGCCGGCTCAACCTGAGAGGTCCACTCCCGCGCCATGGCCACACAACGAACCAAAACCACCGCCACTCCCGCCGCCGTCACGGTCGCCGCCAGTGCTGAAAGCATCAAGCTGCGACAGACCCAGGCCGAGTATTCGGCGGCTCGCCCCGCATCGGAACCCGGCATCAAGCCCATGATGTCGAGTTCGAAGATGTACGTCTGCCGCCGTTGCCAGGCGAATTTCAAGACCGGCGAAGGCCGGCCCGATCCGCGGTTGCGCGGACTGGGCAAGTGCAACAAGTGCCTAGACGCCGCCACGGCAGCGCAGGCCGCACAGATCGCGGCCTGACACCACACCCGGGCGGATCACAGGTAGATCTGGCCGCCCCCTTCGCGGAACTGCTGCGCCTTTTCGTCCAGCGCGACTTGAATCGGGATGACGGATGCAGTGGCCGAGGCAGGCGCCTCGGCTTTCTGCAGCCGGGCAAACTCGCGAACCTCCTGCGAGATCTTCATCGAGCAGAACTTCGGCCCGCACATCGAACAGAAGTGCGCCACCTTGGCGTTCTCCTTGGGCAGCGTCTCGTCGTGGTACGCCATCGCGGTGTCGGGGTCGATCGCGAGCTTGAACTGATCCTCCCAGCGGAATTCGAAGCGCGCCTTCGACACCGCGTTGTCCCACATCTGCGCGCCGGCAAAGCCCTTGGCCAGGTCGCCCGCATGGGCGGCGATCTTGTAGGCGATCAGCCCATGCTTCACGTCGTCGCGGTTGGGTAGGCCCAGATGCTCCTTCGGCGTGACGTAGCACAGCATCGCGGTGCCGTACCAGCCGATGTTGGCCGCGCCCATGGCTGACGAGATGTGGTCGTAGCCCGGCGAGATGTCGGTGATCAGCGGGCCCAGCGTGTAGAACGGCGCCTCGTAGCAGGCTTCCAGCTGCTTCTCGACGTTCTCCTTGATCAGCTGCAGCGGCACGTGGCCCGGGCCTTCGATCATCACCTGCACATCGTGCTTCCAGGCGATCTGCGTCAGCTCACCCAGGGTATGCAGCTCGGCGAACTGCGCTTCGTCATTCGCATCGGCGATCGAGCCGGGGCGCAGGCCATCGCCGAGCGAGAAGCACACGTCGTAGGCCTTCATGATTTCGCAGATCTCGTCGAAGTGCTCGTACAGGAAGCTTTCGCGGTGGTGCGACAGGCACCACTTGGCCATGATCGACCCCCCTCGCGAGACGATGCCGGTGAGCCGATCGGCCGTCAGCGGCACATAGGCCAGCCGCACGCCGGCGTGGATGGTGAAGTAATCGACGCCCTGCTCGGCCTGCTCGATCAGCGTGTCGCGGAACAGCTCCCAGGTCAGGTCCTCGGCCTTGCCATTTACCTTTTCCAAGGCTTGGTAGATCGGCACCGTGCCGATCGGCACCGGCGAATTGCGCAGGATCCATTCGCGCGTTTCGTGGATGTTCTCGCCGGTCGACAGATCCATCACCGTGTCGGCACCCCAGCGGATCGACCACACCAGCTTGTCCACCTCTTCCTCGATGCTGGAGGTGACCGCCGAGTTGCCGATGTTGGCGTTGACCTTCACCAGGAAGTTGCGGCCGATGATCATCGGCTCGCTCTCGGGATGGTTGATGTTGTTGGGGATCACCGCACGGCCGCGAGCGACCTCGTCGCGCACGAACTCGGGGGTGATCTCCTGCAGGTTGGCGCCGAACGACTGGCCGCGCTTGGGCATGCGCTCGGTGGCCAGTCGCTCGCGCAGCTGCGCCTTGACCAGGTTTTCGCGCACCGCGATGTAGTGCATCTCGGGCGTGACGATGCCGCGGCGCGCATAGTGCATCTGCGAGACGTTGGCGCCGGGCTTGGCCACGCGCGGGGTCGGCGCCTGCGCCATGCGCAGCGCGGTCAGTTTCGGGTCGTGCAGGCGCTCGCGGCCGTAGGCGCTGCTGATGCCGGGCAGCGCGACAGTGTCGGCACGGTCGGCGATCCACGCAGCGCGCAGCGGCGGCAGGCCGCGGGTGATGTCGATCGTCGCCTGCGGGTCGGTGTACGGGCCCGACGCGTCGTAGACGCGCAAGGGCGGGTTGGGTTCGCGGCGCGAGCCACCCGCGCCGTCATCCACCAGGGTGTCGCCCAGCGTGATCTCGCGAAACGGCACGCGGATGTCAGGGCGCTGGCCTTCGAGGTAAACCTTGTGCGAGCCGGGAAACGGCGTGCGGGTGATGCGCTGCGACAGTGCGGCGGTGTCGACGTGTTGTGCTTGCTTGGCCATGTCAGCTCCAGGTGGCGTGTCTTGATGCGCTTGCCTGGCACCGCAGCGGGATCAAAACCCCGTCTCGATGGCCGCTGCACTTGATTCCTACGCGGGCATGACCCCGATCAGGTTCAGCGGGTTCCACATCGATGTGGTCTCAGCCACCGAACCCAACGGTCCGCGGCGCCCCGACAAGCCCGTGCAGTGTAGGCGCGTCGCTGCGGCCCGTGGCCGGCCAGGGTCGCTTCCTATAATGAAAACTCACGTCCCCGAGCGCACCGCGCCCCCTCATGAATCCCGAATTCAAGCCGACCGAGGTCGAACGCGCGGCGCAGACCGCCTGGAACGCACGCGACGCCTATCGCGTCATCGAAGGGGCGCAGGACAGCCACGGTCAGCCCAAACCGAAGTTCTACGCCTGCTCGATGCTGCCCTACCCCAGCGGCAAGCTGCACATGGGCCATGTGCGCAACTACACCATCAACGACATGTTGACCCGGCAGCTGCGCATGAAGGGCCACAACGTGCTGATGCCCATGGGCTGGGACGCTTTCGGCCTGCCCGCGGAAAACGCGGCGATGAAAAACAAGGTACCGCCGGCGCAGTGGACCTACGACAACATCGCTTACATGAAGGGCCAGATGCAGGCGATGGGTCTGGCCATCGACTGGAGCCGCGAGGTCACCACCTGCCGGCCCGAGTACTACCGCTGGAACCAGTGGCTGTTCCTGAAGATGCTGGAAGCGGGCATCGCCGAGCGGCGCACCCAGGTCGTCAACTGGGACCCGGTCGATCAGACCGTGCTCGCCAATGAACAGGTGATCGACGGCAAGGGCTGGCGCAGTGGCGCGACCGTCGAGAAGCGCGAGATCCCCGGCTACTACCTGAAGATCACCGCCTACGCCGACGAGCTGCTCGATCAGGTGCAGCACCACCTGCCCGGCTGGCCCGAGCGGGTGCGGCTGATGCAGGAAAACTGGATCGGCAAGAGCGAGGGTGTGCGCTTCGCGTTCACCCACGACATCCGCGACGGCAGCGGTCAGCCGATCCAGGACGGCCGGCTGTACGTGTTCACCACGCGCGCCGACACCATCATGGGCGTGACGTTCTGCGCGGTCGCCCCCGAGCATCCGTTGGCGCAGCACGCAGCGGCCTCGAACCCGGCGGTGGCGGCCTTCATCGCCGAATGCCAGGCTGGCGGCACCACCGAAGCCGAACTCGCCACGCAGGAAAAGAAGGGCGTGAACACCGGGCTGACGGTGCAGCACCCGCTCACGCACCAGCCGGTCGATGTGTGGGTCGGCAACTACGTGCTGATGAGCTACGGCGATGGCGCCGTGATGGGCGTGCCCGCGCACGACGAGCGTGACTTCGCCTTCGCGAAGAAATTCGGCATCGACATCCTGCAGGTGGTGCAGGTGGACGGCGAACCGCACTTCAGCTACGACCACTGGCAGGACTGGTACGGCGACAAACAGCGCGGCGTCACGATCAACTCCGACTACTTCAGCGGCCTGAGTTGCAAGGCAGCCGTCGATGCGGTGGCCAAGGCGCTGGCCGCGCGCGAGCTGGGCAGCAAGAAAACCACCTGGCGGCTGCGTGACTGGGGCATCAGCCGCCAGCGTTACTGGGGCACGCCGATCCCGATCATCCATTGCGATGAGCACGGCGCCGTCCCCGTGCCCGAAGCCGACCTGCCCGTGGTGCTGCCCGAAGACCTGATCCCCGATGGCTCGGGCAATCCACTGGCCAAACACGCGGCGTTCCTGAACGTGCCGTGCCCGACCTGTGGCCGCCCGGCGCGCCGCGAGACCGACACGATGGACACCTTCGTCGACAGCTCGTGGTACTTCATGCGCTACTGCGACCCGCAGAACAGCGACGCGATGGTGAGCAGCGGCGCGGCGTACTGGATGCCGATGGACCAGTACATCGGCGGCATCGAACACGCCATCCTGCACCTGCTGTACGCGCGCTTCTGGACCAAGGTGATGCGCGACCTGAAGCTGGTGCAGGTCGACGAGCCTTTCACCAAGCTGCTGACGCAGGGCATGGTGCTCAACCACATCTACTCGCGCAAGACGGCGCAAGGCGGCATCGAATACTTCTGGCCGCACGACGTGGAGCACACCTACGGCAGCGACGGCAAGATCACCGGCGCCACGCTGAAGAGCGACGGCTCGGCCGTGACCTACGAAGGCGTGGGCACGATGAGCAAGAGCAAGAACAACGGCGTCGACCCGCAGGCATTGATCAACCAGTACGGCGCCGACACCGCGCGGCTGTTTGTCATGTTCGCCTCGCCACCGGAGCAGACGCTGGAATGGAACGACGCCGGCGTTGAGGGTGCGCACCGCTTCCTGAAGCGGGTGTGGGGTTTTGGCGCGAAGAACACCGAGGCGCTGCGCACCGCAACAGCCCTGCCGACCGACCTGTCCGATGCCGGCAAGGCCCTGCGCCGCGAGGTGCACCAGGTGCTGCGCCAGATCAGCTTCGACTACGAGCGCATGCAATACAACACCGTGGTGTCCGGCGCCATGAAGTTGCTGAACGCGCTGGAAGCCTGCAAGGACGCCAGCGCTGCTGCCGTGCTGCGCGAGGGCTACGGCATCTTGCTGCGCGCGCTGTACCCGGCCTGCCCGCACACCACCTGGACGCTGTGGAACGACCTGGGCTACGCCACGGTCCACGGCGACCTGCTCGATGCCCCCTGGCCCGAGGTCGACGAAGCCGCCTTGGTGCAAGATGAGATCGAGCTGGTGCTGCAGATCAACGGCAAGCTGCGTGGCGCGATCACCGTGCCTGCGGGCGCTGACAAGGCCGCGATCGAGAAGGCCGCACTGGCCAGCCCCGAACTGCTGAAGTTCGCCGAGGGCGCGCCGGTCAAGCGCGTGATCGTCGTACCCGGCCGCCTGATCAATGTGGTGCTCTGAGACCACCTGCTGATGCCCACACCACCAAAGGCTTTGCGCCACTCCACCCCGGCACGCCGCACCTGGCTGATCGGCATGGCCTCGCTCGCCGCGGCCCCGCTCGCCGGCTGCGGTTTTCAGCTGCGCGGGGCGCAGGAACTGAAGTTCCGCACCGTGCAGCTCATCGGCTTCAAGCCCCATTCGCCGCTGGAGAAGGAACTGCGCCGGGCCATCAACGCAAGCCAGACCACGCGGGTCGTCGATTCAGGCGGCGAGGCGCAGGCGCTGCTGGAGGCGGTCTCGGATCGGCGCGAGCGCAATGTGGTCGCCACCACCTCGGCGGGCCAGGTGCGCCAGATCAGCCTGCGCGTGCGCTTCACCTTCAAGCTGCGCACGCCCTCCGACCGTGAGTTGATCGGCTTGACCGAACTGCTGCTCGGACGCGACATCAGCTACAACGAATCCGACGCGCTGGCGAAGGAGCAGGAAGAGGCGCTGCTCTACCGGGAGATGCAGACCGACATCGTCTCGCAGATCATGCGGCGCCTGGCTGCGGTACCGGCGCTCTGACCCTCGCTCGACGCCGATGCAACTGCGATTCGACCAGCTCGGCCCGCACCTGCAGAAGGGCCTGCGGTCGCTGTACACCGTGTGGGGCGACGAACCACTGCTGATGCAGGAGGCCTGCGATGCGCTGCGCGCGGCGGCCCGCAACGCCGGTTACAGCGAGCGCCAGGTGCACGCGGTGTCGGGCGCGCACTTCAACTGGAGCGCGTTGCTCGGTGCCTCGCAGGCGATGAGCCTGTTCGCGGACCGGCAGCTCGTCGAGATCCGCATCCCCTCCGGCAAGCCGGGCAAGGACGGCTCGGAGGCCTTGCAGCGCTACTGCGAGACGCTGTGCGACGACGTGGTGACGATCGTGCAGCTGCCCCGACTCGACCGCCAGCAGCAACAAAGCGCGTGGTTCGGTGCGCTCGATGCGGCCGGGGTGACGCTGCGCGTAGATCCTGTCGAACGGCATGCGCTGCCGCAGTGGATCGCGCAGCGCCTGGGCGCCCAGGGGCAGCGCGTGCAGGCCGGCGAGGCCGGTCAGCGCACGCTGGCGTTCTTTGCCGATCGTGTCGAGGGCAACCTGCTGGCGGCCCACCAGGAGATCCAGAAGCTCGCGCTGCTGCACCCGCCCGGCGAGCTGAGCTTCGAGCAGGTCGAGGCAGCGGTGCTGAACGTGGCCCGCTACGACGTGTTCAAGCTCGGCGAAGCCGCGCTGGCCGGTCAGGTGACGCGGGCGCTGCGCATGCTGGACGGCCTGCGCGCCGAGGGCGAGGCGGCCGTGCTGGTGCACTGGACGCTGGCCGAGGACGTGCGCGCGCTCAAGCGGGTACACGATGCGATGAGCGCTGGCCGACCGTTGCCGCTGGCACTGCGCGAGGCGCGCGTCTGGGGTCAGAAGGAACGGCTGTTCGAACGCGCGCTGCCGCTGTTCACCGACGCCGCGCTGGACGCCTTGCTGCACGCCGCGCAGGTGTGTGACGGCCTGGTCAAGGGGCTGAAGCACCCCGACTGGCCGCTGGAGCCGTGGGACGGCCTGAAGCGGCTGTTGCTGATGGTGCTGCAAAGCACGTCGGCACCACCGGCTGCGCGCCGCGGTGGCCGCGCGGTGGTGGTGCCGCGACTCGCCCTGCAGGGCTGAGCACCGCCCGCCTCATCGCTGAAGCTCAGTACCCGCGCGCCCGATCCACCAGGTGCGCGATGGGCAACCCGTGGCGCAGGGCCCTCACATTGGCCGCCACCACCGTGGCCGCCGTGCGCGGATCGGTCTGTGCCGCAACATGCGGCAGCACCGTCACCCGCGGGTGCGACCAAAAGGGGTGCGTCGCGGGCAACGGCTCGGTGGCGAACACGTCGAGCACCGCGCGGTGCAGGTGACTGGCATCGAGCGCGGCCCGCAGATCGGCCTCGACCACATGCGCGCCACGCGCCAGATTCACGAGGCTCGCACCACGCGGCATCTGCGCGAAAGCCGCCGCGTTGAGCACGCCGCGCGTGGCGGGTGTCAGTGGCAGCAGATTGATGACGATCTGCGCCGTGGCCAGCACGGCCGGCCACGCTGCGGCCCCGGCATGGGTCTGCACCCCATCGACCGCACACGGCCGCGTGCTCCAGCCGTGCACCCGGCAGCCATGGTGCAGGAGGCGTTGCGCCACAGCACGGCCCATCTGGCCCAGGCCGAGCACCGCCACGGTGAGATCGCTTGCACGCTGCTGCGGCAGCGGCCTCCACTGCGCCACGCGCTGGCTGGCTGCGTAGTCGAAGAAGTCGCGCTGCAGGCCCAGCACGGCCCACAGCGCGGTCTCTGCCATCGCCGCATTCATCGCCGGATCGACCATGCGCGCGAGCGGCACACCGGGCGGCACGGTCGGGTCGGCAAGCAGCTTGTCGACGCCGGCCCACAGCGACTGGATCAGCCGCAGTGAGCTGAGCCCCTGCAGGGCACCGGCTGGCGGGTTGGCCGCGAGCGCAATGTCGATCGCGTCATCGGCGGCTTCGGCGACGCTGCGCACCAGGCGCTCGCCGGGCAGGGCCGCCGTGAGCGCGGGCCACCACGTGGCCCAGTCGGCGGAATCGAAATCAGCGGCGACCAGCACGCTCACGACAAGGCCATCTGCAGCCGGCTCAGGGCATGGGCGACGGTCTGCTCGCGCACTGCCGTGCGGTCGCCGCCGAGCTGCAACAGCTCGGCCGCCGTGGTCTCGCCACGCCGTGCCAGCGCGAACCACACGGTGCCGACCGGCTTGCCAGCCACGGCGCCGCCGGGTCCAGCGATGCCGGTGACTGCGACGGCGATGTCGGCCTTCGAGTGCGTCAGCGCACCCTCGGCCATCGCACACGCCACCTCGGCGCTGACAGCGCCGTGGGCCTGGATCAGCGCGGCATCGACCCCCAGCAGCTCGGTCTTGGCGGCGTTCGAGTAGGTGACGAACCCGCGGTCGAACCAGTCGCTCGATCCGGCGACCGCGGTGCAGGCAGCGGCGATGAGCCCGCCGGTGCACGACTCGGCGGTGGCCAGCATCATGGTCCGCGCACGCAGCGCATCGCCCAGCACGAGCACGCCGGGCTCGAACTCGGTCAAAGCCATCGCCACACGGCCATCACGAGCAAGGTGCACAGGGCAGCGACCAGATCGTCGAACAGGATGCCGAAGCCCTGTGCCCAGCCGATCGGCGCCCCGCGGCGCCCCTTGAACAACGCATCGGCCCAGGCCACCGGGCCGGGCTTGGCGGCATCGAAATAGCGAAACAGCGCAAAGGCGACGCCCTGTTCGATCAGGCCCGCCGGCGTGACCAGCCACAGCACCAGCCAGAAGGCCAGCACCTCGTCCCAGACGATGGCGCCAGGGTCCGGCGTGGCGAGTGCGCGCGCGGTGATGGTGCAGGCCCACCAGCCGACAAGGAAGGCGGCCAGCAGGAGCGCAGCCATCTGGAGCGCGCTCAGGTAGGGCTGCATCACCAGGAAGGCGAGCCAGGCCCACAGTGTGCCCACCGTGCCCGGGGCCATCGGCGACAAGCCGCTGCCGAAGCCGAATGCCATCGCGTGGGCCGGGTGGCTGAGCAACAGCCGCACCGTCGCGCGGCGCGGTGCCATGGGGGCCGCGTCGAAGCTGCTGCTCATGTCCGGAAATGATCGAAGGAGGTCGCGGCATGCACGATCGCCTGGCCTTCGGCATCGATCAACCCGGTGTGCGGGCGCGGCCTGCCGTCCGCGCGAGGGACGATGCGACCGATGCGTGTCAGCGCGACCCCGGCGGAGCGACCAGCGGCCGACACCTGGGCCGCGCGCCCTGGCGGTGCGGTGAACAGCAATTCGTAATCGTCGCCGCCCGACAGGGTGCACAGCCGCTGCACCGCCATGGGCTGCGCTCGCAGCACCGCACTGCGTGGCACGGCATCGACCTCCACCACCGCATCGACCCCGGAGCGCTGCAATACATGGCCCAGATCGCCGAGCAGGCCGTCGGACAGGTCGATCGCGCTGCTCGCCACGCCGCGCAACGCCTGCCCGAGCGCCACGCGTGGCTGCGGCATTTCCATGGCACGACGCACCGTCTCGAAGTCGGCGCCTTGCAGCGGCAGCGTGCCGCGGAAGGCTTCGAGCGCCAGGCGCGCATCGCCCAGCGTACCGCTGACGTAGAGATCGTCTCCGGCGCGCGCACCCGAGCGCAGCAGCGCACCGCCCCCATCGGCCGCCGGCACCTGCCCGTACACACTGATGCAGATGTTCAGCGGGCCGCGTGTGGTGTCACCGCCGATCAGTTCGCAGCCGTGGACATCGGCCAGCGCGAACAGCCCGCGCGAGAAACCACCAAGGAAGGCATCGTCGGCACTGGGCAGCGCCAGTGCCAGCGTGAAGGCGAGCGGTTCGGCGCCGCAGGCGGCCAGATCGCTCAGGTTGACCGCCAGCGCCTTGTGACCGAGGCGCTCGGGTGCGACCGTCGAGAGGAAATGGCGGCCTTCGACCAGCATGTCGCACGAGATCGCGAGCTGCATGCCCGGCGGCAACGCCAGCAGCGCACAGTCGTCCCCGATACCCAGCGCCGCGCGCCGCGCCGGGCGTTCGAAATACTCCGCAATGAGGTCGAATTCACCGAGCGACATCAGCACATTCTGCCGTGCGCACGGGCGTATCGTTGGGCCGACCGATGCGCCGGGCGGGCCGGCTTCGAAAGGGACGTTCCATGACCACCTCCAACGACAGCAAACACACCGAATTGCGGCGAGCAGCACTCGAATATCACGAGTTCCCGACGCCGGGCAAGATCGCGATCGCGCCGACCAAGCAACTGGTCAACCAGCGGGATCTCGCGCTGGCGTACTCGCCAGGGGTCGCTGCCGCGTGCGAAGAAATCGTTGCCGACCCGGCCAACGCCTACAAGTACACCGCCCGCGGCAATTTGGTCGCCGTGATCACCAACGGCACCGCGGTGCTCGGGCTGGGCGACATCGGGCCCTTGGCAGCCAAGCCGGTGATGGAGGGCAAGGCGGTGCTGTTCAAGAAGTTCGCCGGCATCGACGTGTTCGACATCGAGCTCAACGAGAAGAACCTCGACAAGCTGATCGACACCATCGCTGCGCTCGAGCCCACCTTCGGCGGCATCAATCTCGAGGACATCAAGGCACCGGACTGCTTCTATGTCGAGCGCGCACTGCGCCAGCGGATGAAGATCCCGGTCTTTCACGACGACCAGCACGGCACGGCCATCGTGGTCGGCGCCGGCGTGCTGAATGCGTTGCGCGTGACCGGCAAGGACATCAAGCAGATCAAGCTGGTCACCTCGGGCGCCGGGGCCGCGGCACTGGCCTGTCTGTCGTTGCTGGTGAAGCTGGGGCTGCCGCGCGAGAACATCTGGGTCACCGACCTGGCGGGCGTCGTGTACGAAGGCCGCACCGAGCTGATGGACGAGGACAAGATCGTCTTCGCTCAGAAGACCGAGCACCGCAGCCTCGCCGACGTGATGCGCGGCGCTGACGTCTTTCTGGGCTTGAGCGCGGGCGGCGTGCTGAAGAAGGAGGTCGTCGCGACGATGAGCGCGAACCCGATCATCTTCGCGCTGGCCAACCCGACACCCGAGATCCTGCCCGAAGAGATCAAGGAAGTTCGCAGCGACGCGATCATCGCGACCGGCCGCACCGACTACCCGAACCAGGTCAACAACGTCCTGTGCTTCCCGTACATCTTCCGCGGCGCGCTCGATTCGGGTGCGACGACGATCACCGTCGAGATGGAGATCGCAGCCGTGCATGCGATCGCCGAACTGGCGCAGGCGGAGCAAAGCGAGGTGGTGGCCGCGGCCTATGCGGGCGCCACCCTGAGCTTCGGCCCGGAGTACCTGATCCCGAAGCCGTTCGATCCGCGGCTGATGATCAAGATCGCACCCGCGGTGGCGCAGGCGGCAGCCGATTCCGGTGTCGCCGCGCGCCCGGTGCGCGACCTGGAGGCCTACCGCCAGAAGCTGCTGAGCTTCGTCTACGCTTCCGGCACGACGATGCAGCCCATCTTCAACCTGGCCAAGCGCGCGCAGAACAAGCGCATCGCCTATGCCGAGGGCGAAGAAGAGCGCGTGCTGCGGGCCGCACAGATCGTGGTCGACGAGTCGCTGGCACGTCCGACACTGATCGGGCGGCCTGACGTCATCGCCTCGCGCATCGCGAAGTTCGGCCTGCGGCTCGAGGCCGGGCGCGACTACGACGTCGTCAACACCGACAACGACCACCGCTACCGCGACTACTGGCAGACGTACTACCAGCTCACCGCGCGCAAGGGCATCACGCAGCAGATTGCCAAGATCGAAATGCGGCGGCGCCTGACGCTGATCGGCTCGATGCTGCTGCACAAGGGCGAGGTCGATGGCATGCTGTGTGGCACCTGGGGCCATACCGCCTACCACCTGAACTACATCGACCAGGTGATCGGACAGCGCGAAGGCGCCAAGACCTACGCCTGCATGAACAGCCTGCTGTTGCCCGGCCGCCAGATCATGCTGGTGGACACCCACATCAACTACGACCCGACGGCGGAACAGCTGGCGGAAATCACGGCGATGGCGGCCGAAGAGATGGTGCGACTGGGGCTGCGGCCCAAGGCCGCGCTGCTCTCGCACAGCAACTTCGGCTCCAGCAACCATCCGTCGGCCGTCAAGATGCGGGACACCTTGACCTTGCTGCAGAAAAACACGCCGTGGCTGGAAGTCGACGGCGAAATGCACGGCGACACCGCGCTCGATGCCGATTACCGCCGGGGTCTGATGCCCATGAGCACGCTGAGCGGCGAAGCCAACCTGCTGGTGCTGCCCAACATCGATGCGGCCAACATCGCCTACAACTTGCTGAAGACAGCGGCCGGCGGCGGCATCGCGATCGGCCCGGTGCTGCTCGGCGCTGCCAAACCGGTGCACATCCTGACCGCCTCGGCAACGGTGCGGCGCATCGTCAACATGACCGCTCTGGCCGTGGCGGACGCCAACGCCAGCCGCTGAGGCCGGGCCGCCCACGACACGCCGCACGACACACGGCTGCAGCACCTCGGCGCTGCAGCCGGTCGCCCCCAGAGGCATCCAAGGGCTTTGTGACAAATTCAAGGCCCGCTTTCGATATCGCATCGTGAGCGGTCTGCGACTCCAGATTGCTGACTTGAAGCACCCAATAGAGAATGTGAGTAGTCACTCTCTAACGACGGGTCGCGCTTCGTCTGGATGCACCGGCTTGAGGTTTTGCGCCTGATTCGGTACCATCTCCCATTCTCAATTCAGGGATAACCCGTGTTTTTGTCGCGCCTGTTTCGGGCTCCCCAGAAACGCCTCGCTTCTGTCGTTGGCTCGCTGATGGCGGTTTGTGTGGTGAGCGTTTGTTTGTTGACCAGCACATCCTGGGCCAGAGACGGGGGCGTCGAGGCAAGAATTTCGGCCATTGAGCTGAAACAACTGCCGCCAGAAGCGAGACAAACCCACATGCTGATTCATTCTGGCGGGCCGTTTCCGTACCGCAAGGATGGCATCGTGTTCGGCAACCGGGAGCGGTTGTTGCCGGAGCGATCACGGGGGTTTTACCGCGAGTACACCGTGCCGACGCCCGGCGCGCGTGACAGGGGTGCCCGACGCATCGTCTGCGGCGGGAAGCAACCGCGGATACCTGAGAGCTGTTTTTACAGCGCCGACCACTACGCGAGCTTCAAACGCATCGTGCAGTGAGCGGCGCTCGAGTTCATTGACCACAGGAGGAACGAGTCCATGCTCTTGCAGACCGTCCGATCGAACATCGTCCAATCGATACGCGCTTACCGCGTCGAGGATCTGATGTTGGCAGCGCAAAACGCCGACCAGCATTTCCTCTACGCCAACCTGACGACGGCCCAGTCGAAACAAGAGGTTCTCGACACCATCGCCGAGGCGTTCCTGTTCCCGCTGCATTTCGGCAAGAACCTCGATGCCCTCTACGACTGCATGACCGATCTGGTCCACAAGGCCGGCTCGCAACCTGGCTTCGTGGTGGTGCTGGAACAGTTGCCCGACAACCCGCGTTTCGATCGTGAGGCGCGAGAGCAGTTGCTGGATGTGTTTCGCGATGCCGCCGATTTCTGGGCGGAGCGAAAAATTGCCTTCAGGTGCTTCTATTCTTTTCAGTAGCCCGCTCTCAGGAACTCGGTTCTTGGGAGCGGGCTACCGAAACAGTCAGCCCCTGCGAAAAGCCCGCCAAGCCCGCCGCCAAGAGTGCGGCCAATGCCAGCTTCGGCATGAACATGCCGCTGATGAGCAGCGCGTTCGACACCTCGATGTGGCTGAACGCGGCGTGATGCGAGGTCCGCTCTTCGGCCCTTAAGGGGTCGGGGCGAGAGGGTCTCGATTCCACAAGGCGGCCTTCTGGCCGCCTTTGTTCATGGCGCGGCGACTGCGCTCGCGAGGGCGAGGTAGTCGCTCACCGGCACCTCTTCGGCGCGGCGCTGCAGGTCGAAAACGCCGCCGTAACGGCGTTCTTCGAGCCAGCGACCCAGTGTGTTGCGCAACACCTTGCGCCGCTGCGAGAACGCCACCGTGACCAGCTCGCCCAGCAGCGCCGGGTCGATGTCGGTGCGGGCCGGCAGCGGCACCATGCGCACGATCGCTGATTGAACCTGCGGTGGCGGGTCGAACGATTCGGGCTCGACATCCAGCACCGACTCGATGTCGTAACGCCACTGCAGCATCACCGACAGCCTGCCGTAGGTCTTGCTGCCCGGGGCAGCGGCCATGCGCTCGACGACTTCCTTTTGCAGCATGAAGTGCTGATCGATCACCCGTGCAGCCGTCGGCAGCAGATGAAACAGGATGGGTGTCGAGATGTTGTAGGGCAGGTTGCCCACCACCCGCAGCGGTTGACCCGCGGCCACCGCCAGCGCATCGAAATCCACGTTCAACACATCGGCCTCGATCACCGTCAACTCTGACTTGCGCCGCAGGCGCGCGGCCAGATCGCGATCGAGCTCGATGACCGTGAGCTGTCGACAGCGCTCAAGCAACGGGAAGGTCATTGCACCCAGGCCGGGGCCGATCTCCACCAGCGCATCATGTGCACACGGAGCGATCGCATCGACGATGGCGTCGATGGCGAATCGGTCGTGCAGGAAGTGCTGACCGAAGCGCTTGCGCGCGATGTGAGCCATCAGCGTGCGTGGGGTGGGCGGCCGAGGCTCAAACCGATTCAGTGCAGCGGGAGCAGCGTGCGATCACAACGGCGGCTCGCGCATTTCGATGTAAACGCGCTCGCGTAACTCTCGGTTCCACTCGGCATACGCCTCTTCGGATTTTTTCTCGCGCAGCAGGTTGCGGGCCTGTTCGCGCTCTTGCCTGGCGTCGAGTACGGCCTGCCGCCGTTCGAGCACCTGGATCAGGTGGATGCCAAAACGCGAGATCACCGGGTCGGACACATCGCCGATGGGCAGGGCAGCCATTGCATCGTCGAACTCCGGCACGAAGGTGCCCGGCATGGTCCAGCCCAGGTCTCCGCCCTTCGCGGCACTGCCGTCTTCCGAATGCTCCTTGGCCAGCGCCTCGAACGTCGCCGCACCGGCCACGATCTGTGCCTTCATTGCGGCCAGCTGCTGGATGATGGCCGTCTGATCAAGCTGCGCCGTCGGGCGCAGCAGGATGTGGCGTGAATGGGTCTCGATCACCGAAAACGCCTGTCCGTCGCGGCGCTCGACGACCTTCAGCAGATGGAAACCCGCACCGGTGCGCAAAACGCTGGTGGCGACTTGCCCCGAGCTCAGGCCGCGCACGTGCTCGATGAACGCATCGGGGAGGCGGTCGACGGGGCGCAGGCCCAACTCGCCACCGCTGACCTTGTCACGTTCATCAGCCACCAGATCGCGGGCGACAGCCTCGAACGCTTCGCCCCCACGGACGCGGGCCAGGGCCGCGTCAGCACGCCCCTTGAGCCGGGCAACTTCTGCGGCGGTGGCGGCCTCGGGCACGGGGATCAGGATCTGGGCGAGGTTGTACGAAGGCGTGGCCGTGCTGTCAGCACGCTGCTTGGCCAGCAAGGCCTCGACATCTGCATCGGTGATTCGAATCCGCGACTGCACCTCGCGCTCCCGCACCTTTTCGAGCAACATTTGCTCGCGAACGTTCTTGCGGAAACGCGCGAAGTCAATGCCTTCTCGGGCCAGCTGCTCGCGCATCTGCGCCATCGTGACCTTGTTCTGCGCCGCGACGTTGGCAACGGCGCGGTCGAGCTCCGCATCCTCGATGCGTGTCCCGCTCTCGCGGGCATACGCCAGTTGCGCACGTTCGTCGATCAGACCGTCCAGGATCTGCTTGCGCAGCAAGCTGTCGGGCGGCAGACGCTGTCCGGCACGCGTTGCGTTCTCGCGCACTCGGGCCAGTCGCTGCTCGATTTCGATGGCCGTCACCAGCTCCTGGTTGACCACCGCAACGATGAAGTCACCCGGCCGGATTGCCTTTTCAGCCCGACTGTCGGACTGCGCCCAGGCTTGCGGAGCCACCATGGCACAGGTCATCAGCCCCGAGGCCATCAGGGCGGCCATGATCGATTTCAACGGTTCACTCATACAGAAGATTCGAGGACTGCGTGGCCTGTGGCCCGTCGCGCAAAAGGCGATACCCCGGCACATTGTCCTTCAGCACCTGAAGCGGGTTCGAGCCGAGTCGGGATAAGCCGACGAATTCGATTTGAAACAACAGCCGGGTGGTGGCATTGCTGCTGCCTGTGGACAGCCGCTCGGCCACCACACGGGCGATCCAGCAGCCTGCGTCGTACTCGAAACCCATGATGCCATCGACGAGACGGCTGTCGCGGGTGCTGTAGTTGACGCGCCCCACGGTGTAGAGCGATCCCGTGCAGGTGCCGAGGTTGCCTCGCCCGTCATCGGCCTGCCCGCTGAGGTCCGGCGTGCGGCCGTAGATGGGCCACTGCCAACCGGTCTCGATCTGCTGGCTGGCACCCCTGACCTGACGGTAGATCAGGCTCACCGTGCGGAACGGTGACGGCGAATAGGTGACGCCGCTGGTGGAGGTGATCAAGGCATTGACCTGCGGGTTGTACTGCAGCGTGGTGCCCAGGGTCCAGTGCGGGATCACACTGGTCGATCCCAGCAGCAGCAGGTCGGACACGCGCCGTGTCAGCGGGGTCCCCAGTGGCGTGATGCGTTGGTCGCTCAACAGGTAGCGCTGCACCGCGCCCAGCCGCATGACTTCCGCGCCGGTCTCCGGGTTGATCAGGCGGGTTTTCGCGCCAGCAATCACCTGGTTGGAATCAGAGACCCGGTCGATGCCCGAAAACGCGTTTTCGCTGAACGCGGTCTCGAAGTTCAAATCGCGTGCGGCTGAATCGAAGATCGGGAAGTCGGACTGCTTGCGGTACGGCGTGTACACGTAGAGCACCCGGGGCTCGAGCGTCTGCAGCAAATCGGTGCCGAACCAGTTGGTTTCGCGCTCGAGCACCCAGGCGCTGTCCAGGCTGACCGTGGGGATGATCCGTGAGGTCTTCTTGTCACCACTGGCCACGGCGCGGCTCAGTGAATAGGCAGCCGCATTCAGCGCCACCTTCGGCGTCAGTGTCCAGCCCGGTGTGGTGACCCACGGGTAGCTGATCGAGGTCAGCGTGTGCACCCGGTCGCCATCGAGCCGGTGCGCCTCGATGGTCGACGCCGGGTTGGTGAAGCGGTTGTATTCGCCCTCGAAGCTGATGTCGAATCCACTGCCGAGCGTCTGCAGCGTGCGCACGCCGATCTGCGGCAAGCGCTGGTACGGCGTGACGATCTTGGCATCCGGGTCCTGCAGCACCTGCCAGCGCTGCACGCGGGCATAGGTCGTCCAGTCGCCCATCTCATGCGAGGCCTGGATGTCCGACAGCAGCAGGCGCGGTGTGACGGTGCCGGGCTCACGCTGGAAGTCTTTCCAGTAGTTGTCGTCGGACACCCGCTTGATGTTGACGGACAAGCGGGTGTCCTCGGAGAAATCGGCCTCGTGCACGACGCCCAACGAGTAGCGCGAGCGGTTGGCCACGTTGTCGTAGGGCAGGAAGTTGAAGTTGAACTGGCCTTTGTAAGTCGGCTCGAGGTAGCGGAACTCGGTGTCCAGACCGACCCCTCGGCGCAGGCTGGCCGATGGCGTCAGCGTGGCGTCGCGGTTCGGCGCGATGTTCCAGTACCACGGGGCCTCGACGCGAACGCCCGCATTGCTGTCGATGGCCACGCTGGGCGGCAGCCAGCCGGATTTGCGCTCGTTGGTCAGCGGGAAACTGAGCTCCGGCGCCCACAGGATCGGCACGCCCAGAAAGCGCAGCACCGCACCCTTTGCGACGCCCGTGTTGGTGTCGAAGTCGGTGTCGATCTGCTCGCTGCTGAGCAGCCATGCCGGGTCGCCACTGCCATCGGCGGGGCAGCTGCTGTAGGTGGCGTTGGTCGCCACCGAATGCTGCGGGCCGATGAAGTCGATCCGGTCAGCGGTGCCCCCTGCCTGGGTGCGGCCGAAGAAGTAGGTCGGGTTGAGGAAGTAGCCTTCGAAGCGCTGTGTCTTCAGCTGCAATTCGGCGCCACTGTAGCGATTCTTGTCCTGCGTGATGCTCACGTTGCCGCGCGCCACCGCGAGGTCTTCGGCCTGGTCGTAGGTCAACCGATCGGTGGTGATCGACAGGTTGCCGCGGCGCAGTCGTGCGTCGCCCTCGACCACGGCGTCAAGATCCGGACGGCCTCGCAGAGACTGCCCCTGCACCGCAATGGGCAGCAGCTTTGCCGCCTCACCGGTGGGAGGCGGCTGCAGGCTGCGAGCCATTTTGAGCGCGACACCCGACTCGCTCAGTGCCAGTGGCGCCGGCGCGGTGGGCGCGCCCACCGCACGCGGCCTGCCGGCTGGCGTCGCGCCACGCAGCGGGGTACCCCACTGCGGCACGGGTGCATTGCTGGCGGGCTCGGCGGCGGTGTTGCCCAGTGCACGGCCGGATGCGCCCATCGGCTCGGGCGCGGGGATCGAGCCGATGGGGCGGCCCCACTGAGCACAGGCCTGGCCCACGGCGGTGACCAGCACGGTGGCCCACAGCGCGTGGGGCCACGCGAAGCGGCGACCCTCGGCGACAGCCGGGCCGCCGGAACGCGATGAACAGGCAGGTGAGCGGAGCAACAAAGACAGAGACGGGCAGACGGAGAGGTGGCGTGCGCCACGAGCGCGAGCAGCGGTTTGTAAAATCGATTATCCATGAGGGTGTGTGCGCGCAAACCCGCAGGCCACCCGAGACCGCAGGCACCGCCACACGATGAACCACCCCAGCGACAAACCCTCCCAGGCCGTGGTCTGGGCAGATGACAGCCGCCGTGCCGCTTTCGCGCGCTGGCTGGCGCCACTCGCGGCAACGCATGGTCTGCAGCCAGACACCCTTCGTCCCGCATCCAGCGATGCCAGTTTTCGCCGCTACCTGCGCATCGACGGTGCAAGCGCCAGCTTGATCGTGATGGACGCGCCGCCCGAGCACGAGGACGTGCGGCCCTTCGTGCACGTAGCAGGCCTGATCGCTGCCGCCGGGCTGCACGCGCCGCAGGTGCTGGCGCAGGACGCAACCCATGGGTTTTTGTTGTTGAGTGATCTCGGCTCCAGGCTGTACCTCGCCGAACTGCAGCAGGCCGTGGCCGCCGCCGACACTGCCAGCGTCGATCGCCTGATGCGTGCGGCGACGTCCACGCTGGTGGCCTGGCAGCAGCACGTCGATGCCAGCAGCCTGCCCGCCTACGACGATGCGCTGCTGCGCCGCGAACTGGCGCTGTTCCCCGAGTGGTGCGTACAGCGCGAATACGGCGTCACCTGGAGCGCCGAGCAGCACGCCGCCTGGGCCCACCTTTGTGACCTGCTGGTGGCCAGCGCCCTGGCGCAGCCCACGGTGGCCGTGCACCGCGACTACATGCCGCGCAACCTGATGGTGTGCGACAACGGCCCCGGCATCCTCGATTTCCAGGATGCCGTGCGCGGCCCCATCAGCTACGACGTGGCCTCGATGCTGCGCGACGCCTTCATCAGCTGGGACGAGGAGCAGGAGCTCGACTTCGCGGTCCGCTACTGGCAGCAGGCACGCAAGGCCGGGTTGCCGGTGCCAGATGACTTCGGCGAGTTCTGGAAGCTGCTGGAATGGATGGGCCTGCAACGCCACCTGAAGGTGCTCGGTATCTTCTGCCGCCTCAAGCACCGCGATGGCAAACCGGCCTACAGCGCCGATCTGCCGCGCTTCTTTGCGTATGCACACAAGGTGGCGACCCGCTACGAAGGCCTGGGTCCGCTCGCCCGACTGATCGAACCGCTGATGGGCGCCACGCGGGTCGAGGCGTTCTACTGAGGCGCAGCCGGACCGCGGCGCGCCGCCGCACTCAGGCGCGCACCACGGTGACGGTGCAGCCGGCCTGCGCCACCACCTGTGAGCTGATGCTGCCGAGGTAGCGCCGCAGCGTGGAGTTCGCGCGCGCGCCCATGACGATGTGATCGGCCTGGTTGCGTGCGGCGAACTCGATGATCGCCGCGGCGGCATCGGGTGCCTCGAGCACATGGAAGGTCAGGCGGCCCTCCTGTAAATCGAGCTGCAGGTTGATGGGGCGGGCCCAGTGCTTGAGGCCGACCAACTGCTTCACGTGGCGACTCTGTCCCGTCGCATCGACCAGCTGGTCCATGCCGATGCGTGCCGTCTTCATCACGCTGACGCAGGCAAGGCGGGCGCCCGGCTCGGCCAGCACGATGCGCCTTGCCGTCTCGCGCAGCTGCTCGAGCAGCTCGGGGGACGAGTGCTCGACATCGATGGCCGCCAGGATGATCGGGCTCTTCGCCACCCGGATGGCCACCCCATCGACCGGCACCGTGTCGGGCTCGGCGCCTGCCGCAAAGAACCACCGCTTGAACCGCTGGATCGGCCCGCTGACACGCTGGCGTTCTGCGCGGGCGGTCAGCGGCACCTGCGAGGGATCCTGCAGCGCCAGGGCCAGCTGGCCCGCGCTCTGCCAGCGACGATCCGGCTTCACCTCCAGGCATTTCAGGATCACCTCCTGCAGCCAGGGCGGGCAATCGGTGCGCAACGCGCGCGGCGGGATCGGATCGACATACAGCCGGCGGCGCAGGCCACGCACCGATTCCGGCGCCCCGAAGGGTCGCTGACCGGTGGTGAAGTGGTACAGCATCACCCCCAGCGCGAACAGGTCGGAGCGCGGATCGTTGCGCACGAACTGGACCTGCTCGGGCGACATGTAGGGCCCGGTGCCCATCGGCAAGGTGAATTCCTCCTCCAGCAGATCGGGCAGCCGGTCGTGGTGCGACAACCCGAAGTCGACCATCACCGCCGTGCCATCCGGCCTGAAGACGATGTTGCTGGGCTTCACGTCGAGGTGCACCAGGTGCTGGCGGTGCAGGTCGTGCAAGGCGGTGGCCACCCGCAGACCGATCTCGGTGATGTCGTCGAACGGCAGGGGCGCCTCGTCGAGCCGTGGCCGCAGCGAGGGGCCCTCGATGCGCTCCATCACGATGTAGGGCTGGTGGCTGAAGTCGCCGCGCGCCACGAAACGCGGAACGTGCGGTCCGTGGAGCGCGGGCAGGATCAGCTGCTCGACCTCGAAGCCGACGATGGACGCCGGGTCTTCGCCGCCCTTGATGCGCGGCACCTTCATGATCAATGGCAGTGGCTCGCCGTTGGCCTGCATGGCGGCGGGAACCGGGGCGCTCGCCGAGGGCACTGCCGACACGCGCCACAGGTGCGCCATGCCACCGGTGTAGAGCTTTTCTTCCAGTCGCCAGCCGTCGATCACGCGACCCGGCGTCAGCGGCTCGGGCAGCGCCGGCGCAGGCAGGGCGTCGGGCTCAGCGTCCATCGGCGAGGCGATCGGCAAACGAGGCCGGGAGATCGGTGGCCCGGATCGCGGCCATCGCGGCGGTGTGGTCGTAGGGCACACGCCAGTAGGTCAGGGCCGCCGAAGCATCGTCGAACACCGCGTAGCAGGCCGCCGGATTGCCGTCGCGCGGCTGGCCCGTGGCCCCAGGGACCACGAGCCAGCGGCGGCTCGAGAGCAAGGAAATGGCCACCCCGGGGGCCGGCACGAACGCGCCGGATTTGCCCAGCATCGACAGGTGATACAGCATCGGATCGTGCATGTGGCCGCAGAAGGTGATGCGCGCATGGGTGGCGTTCATGCTGCGCACCGCCTCCGACGGACCTTCGATGTAGGCCCAGTTCGCGGGGTCGAAGGCATTCGCGTGCACGAACAGCAGCTCACCGTGCTCCTGCGTCAGCGGCAGCTGCGCAAGAAAGTCGAGCTGCACCGCATCGAGCTGCGTGCGTGTCCAGTCGATCGATGCGCGCGCCTCGGCGCGCATCGTGGGTCGCGCGCCGTGCGTGACCGCGGCGTCATGGTTGCCCCTCACGGCCGTGGCGCCCCGCTCGACGTGCGATCGGACGCAATCCACCACCCAGGCCGGGTCAGCGCCGTAGCCGACGAAGTCCCCGAGAAAGACGTGGCGTTCCACCCCCTGGCTTGCCGCATGCTCGAGCACCGCTTCCAGCGCCTGGCGATTGGCATGCACATCGGTGATGACGGCGATCTTCATGGCGAGTGCGATGGGGACACGGCGAACGGCTTGGGACGCTGATCTGGCGACAATGCGATGCCATGAATTTACCCGCCTCGACACTGACGCTGCTGCTCACCGTGGGCGTGGCGCTGGGCCTGATGGCCCTGGAGCGCTTTCGTCCGAACCGGGCTTACGCTGCCGACATGGCGTGGGTGCTTCGTGTGGCCGCCCTGGCCTGCGTGGGCATCGGCGTGACTCTGTTGCTGGGCTCGGCCATCGACCGGCTGGTGGGTGCGCCCGGGTTGATGCTGCGCGACAGCGCGCTGACCGCTCTGCCGCCCTGGCTGCAGGGCTTCGTGGGCTATGTGTGCGTGAGCTTCTTCGTCTACTGGTGGCACCGCTGGCGCCACCACAGCGACCTGCTGTGGCGCCTGTTCCACCAGATCCACCACAGCACGCACCGGCTGGAAGCCGCCACGGCGTTCTATGCGCACCCGCTGGACTTCACGGGCAACGCGCTGATCGTCAGCGGCGTGTCGTACGGGCTGCTGGGCTACGGACTGGACGCGGCCGCGTGGACCGCCTTCTGGGTCGGCGTGTTCGACCTGTGGGAGCACACCAACCTGCGCACACCGCGCTGGCTGGGCTATGTGGTGGTGCGCCCCGAGATGCACCGCGTGCACCACGAGAAAGACCGGCACCGCAGCAACTACGGCATCCCGGTGTGGGACATGCTGTTCGGCACCTACGAGAACTCGCTGCGCGATGTGGATTGCGGGTTCAGCGCCGATCAGGAGCGCCAGTTGCCATCGATGCTGCGATTCAAGGACGTCGATCGCCCATCGGCATGACCCACCCGCCAGGGTGCGCCACGCGCGGCGGATGTCAACGCTTGCTCGCCTTGAGCCTGCTGCGAATCACGTGCGGATCGCCGGAATCTGTCAGGCGGCCGAGCACCTTCTTCATCGATCGCGCCCATCGGCCCAGGACAGCGTGCGGCACCTTCGTCGATGACCGCCTTGTGCCTTCGTGGATGACGAAGTCTTCCCACTCCGGTTTGCTCAGCTTCTCGGTCTGGCAGTGCCAGAGATTGCCGTAGAGCTGGGTTCTTTGCGCTGCGCCATGGTCGTAGCGCGCCTTGATGCCGTGCATGGTGTCGTTGCCCGGCGCGAACGCCACGAGGCTGTTGTTGCCACGCTGCTCGCTCACGGTCTCGCACCAGTCCCACGGCACCCAGCAGCGCTCGGCTTCAGGATGGGCGTCCCAATAGGTCTGCACATAGCGGTACGGTGGCGTGAACCGCAAGTACCGGGTGTGATGCGACTGCCCGTGTGAACCGGCCCCTGGGTTGATGTTGACCATGTAGGTGGCGGCCTTCTGGCGCACATCGGGGTGCGGGCTGATCTCATAGCCGTCCAGGTACTTTTGAATCCCCGAGTCGTTGAAGGTGGTGGCCAGATCAATGCCGAGCTTGTCGGCCAGTGCACCTTGGAAGCGGTCGCCCTTCAAGAAGTCATCGAGCGCGGCAATGATCGCGCTGCGCGGCCTGGTCAGCCTCAAAGCCATCCCGAAGCCTTCGCATGCAGAGTGCTTGAGACCTTGCGCGGTGTGCGGATCGCGGCGCCATCGGAGGTAGGTCTGGCGGTCGGTCACGCAGCCGGGGAAATCGATGATCTGGTAGCCCTGCTCAAACAACGAGTCCAGCAGGGCCTCGTCCGTCCGAGCCGACACGTTGACTTCAGGTGCTTCGGTGATGGCCGCGAAATGCGCTGGCGTGAACAGCGTGTCAATCCAGATGTGGCGAAAGGGTTCCACCCGGAACTCGGCCTGGGCGATCTTGTCGAGCAGATAGTCGAACGCCATGAACTCCGCCCTTTGCTCATGCGGCCTGCGCTCAGCACACGCGAAGTCCCGCTGCGCACTCGCCATGGCGAGTGCGCAAGCCGGGCCACCTGGCCCCGCTCAGAAGTCTTCGAGCAGCGAGACGAAGCCCGGCAGTTGCCGCATCCGGCTCGCCCACGCACGCACCGCGGGGTAGGGCTCCAGCGAGATACCACCATCGCCGGCCTGCGTGATGCCAGGGAACGCGGCAACGTCAGCCACGGTGGGGCGATCCAGCGCGATCCATTCCCGGCCCGTGAGCCGGTCGTTGAAAAGTTGCAGCGCGTGGGCGCTGCGCTGTGCCACACCGGTGGCATCGATGCAAAGGGTCGGGAAGAGCTTGGCCAAGCGTGCGTCGTAGGGGCCGAGCCGGACTTCGAATGCGGCGGCCGACAGCCAGGCATTGACCAGGGCCTCGTCGTTCACATCCTGCGGCATCCATCGGTCGCCACCGAACTTGCGGGCGATCCAGACCAGGATGGCCTGCGAGTCGCGCAACACCAGATCGCCATCGACGACCACGGGCAACTGACCAAACGGATTGAGCTTGAGAAACGCAGGGGACTTGTGTTCCCCATTGATCAGGTCGACGGTCTGCTTCTCGTGGGGCACCTTCAGCAGCGACAGCAACAACCGCACCTTGTAGCAGTTGAGCGCCAATGTCATGTTGTAGAGCTTGATCATGGTTGTCTCCCTTCCACCGTTTTTAGTGTCGATGCCGTCCGGGCAGGTCACCCGATACCTATTTTCCGATGCAAAAGCGACTGAATATTTCGCCGAGCAAATCATCGGGCGTCGCGTGCCCGACGATCTCGCCCAGTGCGCATTGCGCGAGGCGCAGTTCTTCGGCGAGCACATCGAGCGCAGGGACTGCGCCTTGCAACTTGATCGTTGCGAGATCGACGTGCTGGCGCGTTTGGGCCAGGGCATGCACATGGCGCGCGCGGGCGGTGTAAACCCCTTCGGGGTGCTCATGCCAGCCGGCCATCTGCAGCAAGCGCTGGCGCAGCGTGTCGAGCCCGGCGCCGGTGCGGGCCGACAGGCACACGCTGTCGGCTTCGATCGCGGTGGGCGCACCGATGGGCTGAAGATCGGACTTGTTGTAGAGATCGAGCACGCGGTGTGCCTCGACCAGCGCGCGCGGCAGGCGCTGCCGGATCAGCGCATCGGCGGCGGCGTAGTGCGGCTCGCCGAGCCGCGTGAGGTCGTGCAGGAACAGCAGCGCATCCGCGGTCTCGATCTCGCGCCAGCTGCGCTCGATGCCGATCCGCTCGATCTCATCTGGGGTGTCGGCCGCCTCGCGCAGGCCGGCGGTGTCGACCACATGCACCGGCACGCCCTCGATCTGCAGGGTCTGACTGACCTTGTCGCGCGTGGTGCCGGCGATCGGTGTCACGATGGCCAGCTCGGCACCGGCCAGTGCATTCAGCAGTGAACTCTTGCCGACGTTGGGCTGGCCGGCGATCACCACGGTGATGCCGTCGCGCAGCAGCGCCCCCTGGCGCGTGGTGTCCTCGATGCGACGCAGCCGATCGCTGATCGCCGCCAGTTGCCCGCTTGCATCGGCTTGCTGCAGAAAATCGATGTCTTCTTCGGGAAAGTCCAGCGTGGCCTCCACCAGCATGCGCAAGCGCATCAGCTGCTCTTCGAGCACTCGGATTTCGGTGGAAAAAGCGCCGCTGAGTGAGCGCGTGGCCGAGCGCGCGGCGGCTTCGGTGCTGGCATCGATCAGGTCGCTGACCGCCTCGGCCTGCGCCAGATCGAGCTTGTCGTTCAGGTAGGCACGCTCGGTGAATTCGCCCGGTAGCGCAAGACGCAGACCGGGCAACGCGCTGTGACCGGTGACCGGATCGATCGCTGCGGCCGCTTCAAGGCAACGCGCCAGCAGCAGCTGCAGCACGACGGGGCCGCCATGGGCCTGCAGCTCCAGCACGTCCTCGCCGGTGTAGGAGTGCGGCGCCGGAAAGTAGAGGGCGAGGCCGTGGTCGATGGGTGCGCGCTGTGCATCGAGGAACGGCCCGTAAGTCGCCATGCGAGGCGCCAGTGGTCGCGGACACAGCTGCGCGATCAGCGGGTGCAGATCCAGGCCCGAAACCCGAACGATGCCCACCGCCGCCCGGCCGGGCGCGGTGGCAATCGCAACGATGGGGTCGTGGTGGCGCGGCAGCATGCCGGGCATTCTCCGCGACGCTCACGCGCCCTCGACCACGCCCATGCGCTGACTACTTGCCAAGCACGCCCAGCTGCTTGTTGATGGCGTACTGCTGCGCGATCGACAGGATGTTGTTGGTCAGCCAGTACAGCACCAGGCCGGCCGGAAAGACGAAGAACATCACCGAAAACATCAGCGGCATGATCCACATCATCTTGGCCTGCATCGGGTCGGCCGGCGTCGGGTTCAGCCAGGTCTGCAGCAGGCTGGTCGCGGTCATCAGCAGCGGCAAGATGAAGTACGGGTCCTTGGCCGACAGGTCGGTGATCCAGCCGATCCACGGCGCATTGCGCATCTCGACGCTGGCCAGCAGCACCCAGTACAGCGCGATGAAGAACGGCATCTGCACGAAGATCGGCAGGCAACCGCCGAGCGGGTTGACCTTCTCTTCGCGGTAGATGCGCATCATCTCCTGCTGCATCTGCTGCGGCTTGTCCTTGAGCCGCTCGCGCATCTCGGCGACCCGCGGACCCACGGCCTTCATCTTCGCCATCGAGCGGTACGCGGTGGCGTTGAGCCAGTAGAACGCGATCTTCAGCAGCACCACCAGGCCGACGATGGCCCAGCCCCAGTTGCCGATCAGCTTGTGCAGCTGGGTCAGCAGCCAGAACAGCGGCTTCGACAGGATGGTCAGCCAACCGTAGTCCTTGACCAGCTCCAGCCCCGGGGCCAGCTGGCTCAGTTTGTTCTCTTCCTGCGGGCCGGCGAACAGGCGCGCATCGAGCGTCTGCGTGGCGCCGGGTGCCAACTCTCCCAACGGCACGATCATGCCGACGGCGTACTGGTTGGTATCGACCTTGCGGGTGAAGAACTCGCGCGGCCGCTTGTCGTCGGTGGTGGCACCGAGCAGCCAGGCGCTGGCGAAGTAATGCTGCACCATCGCGATCCAGCCGTTGTCGGCGGCCGTGTCGTGGTCGGGCTTGTCGTTTGGACCGCGCTTTTCAATGGCCTTGAAGTCGACCTTCTTGAACTTGGCCGCGTCGGTGTAGATCGCCGGGCCGGTGAAGGTGAAATAGAAGCTCGATTCGCCGGCCGGCGCATTGCCGTCGCGCAGGAACTGGAAGTAAACCTGCGGCGTCACGGGCGCACTGGAGTCATTGACCACCTCGTGCTTCACCGCCACCACGTAGCTGCCGCGCTGGAAGGTGTAGGTCTTGCGAAGCTTGACGCCGCCGATCTCCGGCGATTCGAGCGTCACCGCCAGGCTGTCCTGGCCGTCTCTCAGCGTGCGATCGCCGGGCAGCAGCGTGAACACCGTGAGGTGGTTGGGCAGACTCGCGCCGCCCTGCGTTGCGATCAGCCCGGTCTGGGCCTTGTACAGCCGGCTGCCGGACTCGTCGAACAGCACCACGTTCTTGTCGTGATCGACATGGTCGACCTGCTTGAGCAGTTCAAGGCGCACCACCGAGCCGCCCGCGGTATCGACGGTGGCCTTGACCACGTCGGTGGTGATATCGATCTTCTGCGACAGCGCAACGGCATCGGTCGCCGCCGCGGCATTGACAGGCACCGACCCTGGGGTCGCGGCCACGCCGGCGGCGGCCGGCACCGCACCCGACGGGGTGACCTGGCTGCCAGACGCTTTCGCCGGCGCCGGACCGGCACTTGCCGGGGCGCTGACCGGAGGTGGCCCGAACATCGACGGATGGCCGTTGTGCTTGTTCCAGGCGTCCCACAACAAGACGAGCGACATGGAGAACACCACCCAGAGCAGGGTGCGGCGCATTTCGGTCATGACGGTTTCTTTTCGAGAAGGTCCCCGGCCCGCGGCGCTGCCGCTGGTACCTGGACGGGAGAGATGAAACGAGATGCGGGCACCGGATCGCACCCACCGGCGCACCAGGGATGACACCGCAGCAGCCGGCGCGCACTCAGGTAGGCGCCCGCAGTTGCACCGTGGGTTTCAAGCGCGGTCAGCGCATAGGCCGAACAGGTCGGCTCGAAGCGACATGACGAGCCCAGCCAGGGGCTGAGCATCAGGCGGTAGAACTTCACCACGCCAATCAGCAGTTGCTGACCCGGCGATCGACGCTGACGAGGCATGGCAGCGGGCGTCATCGCGGGGAGTGCGCCACCGCGGTCGCCATCAACAGGGCCAGTTCATCGGCGGCGGCGCAACCCAGCCGCTCAGACGCTGCACTGATGAATTCAGTGCGCGCAAACGGCGTGCGCAACCTGACCACCCACAACCCTGCGGGCAGCGAGGTCGCAGCGCCAGCAACAGCGGCCCGGATCCGGCGCTTCAGCAGCGTGCGTGTCACCGCCCGCTTGGCATGCCGTTTCGGCACCACCAAGCCCAGCCAGAGGCCGGTGACCGGCGATTGATCCACAGGGAGGGAAATCTCGGGGGTCGGGGCTGTTGACAAGTCTGCTTCACCGGGGGTCGACGTCACCTGCTTACCGGTTGAAGGCCGACGCGGCAGGTGGTGCAACACAAAGTGCGGCGTGCGCGCGCGAGGCGGCGCATTGAGCACCTGGGTGAAGTCGCTGGCTTGGGTCAGCGCGTGGGTCACGGCGATTCGCTGTGCGTTCACCGTGGTCTGCCTGTGGTCAGGCGAGCGCTTGGACTCAGACTGCCAGACGCTTGCGGCCCTTCGCGCGCCGGGCGTTGATGACGGCGCGGCCACCGCGTGTTTTCATGCGGACCAGAAAGCCGTGGGTACGGGCACGGCGGGTCTTCGAGGCTTGGTAAGTGCGTTTCATGGTGTATCCAGTGAAAAATATCGTCGCCCGGTCGCCGAGGCGCAAAGGCGGTGGTGGAGCGACGCGGTGCGCGGGATCAGCACAGGGTGTGATCCAGGGCCGGAGCCGCAGCGAAGGAACGGTTCCTTCTTCTCGGCTCGCCCGCAAGGCAACCTGCGATTAAACCAAGAAACGGTGCTGCCGTCAAAAGCCAATGGGCATGCGCGGGTTCTGGTGGGGCCCGATTCAAGAATGCAACTGAGTTTTCAGTCTGTGGATAACTAGCCTTTTTCACCGCCCTTTCGTATAGACTGCGGTGCCCTCGAAGCGCGGTTCTTCACAACATGACCGAAGACCTTTGGCAACGTGGCTGCGAGCGACTCGCGGCCGAATTGCCTGAACAACAGTTCAACACGTGGATCCGCCCGCTGCAGGCCGCTGCCGTGTCCGACAGCGCGTCCGGGGCCGTCGCGTCGTTGCTGGTGCCCAACCGCTTCAAGCTCGACTGGATCCGCAATCAGTACGGCGGTCGCATCGAGGCCGTTCTGTCTGAACTGGCCGGCAAGCCGGTGCGGCTGGAAATCAATCTGGCGCCACGGGACGGCCTGATCCGCGCAACGCCACCGATCAGCACCAATGGTCATGCGCTGTCGGCGATTGAAGGCTTGATTTCACCCAAGCCTCGCGTCGCAACCACCGAACCCGCACCGACGCCGATCCATGGTGTCAGCCACCCCTCGGCTGTGTCGCGTCACCGACTCAACCTGGGCCTGACATTCTCGAACCTCGTGCCGGGCCGGGCCAACCAGATGGCCCGTACCGCGGCGCTCCATGTGGCCGGTGCGCCAGGTCAGATGTACAACCCGCTGTTCATCTACGGTGGCGTCGGCCTGGGCAAGACACATTTGATGAATGCGGTGGGCAATGCCTTGCTGGCCGACCGGCCCGATGCCAGGGTGCTTTATCTGCACGCCGAGCAGTTCATCACCGACGTGGTCAAGAACTACCAGCGCAAGACCTTCGACGAGCTGAAAGCCAAGTACCACTCGCTCGACCTGCTGCTGATCGACGACGTGCAGTTCTTCGCCGGCAAGGAGCGCACGCAGGAGGAGTTCTTCAACGCCTTCGAAGCGCTGCTGGCCAAGAAGGCGCACATCATCATGACCAGCGACACCTACCCGAAGGGGCTGGTCGACATCGATGAGCGTTTGACCTCGCGCTTCGACGCGGGCCTCACGGTAGCCATCGAGCCGCCCGAGCTCGAAATGCGGGTGGCCATCCTGATGAAAAAGGCCGAAGCCGAAGGCACGCCGATGCCGGAGGACGTGGCCTTCTTCGTGGCCAAGAACGTGCGCGCCAATGTGCGCGAGCTCGAAGGCGCGCTGCGCAAGATCCTGGCCTATTCGCGCTTCAGCCAGAAGGACATCAGCATCGCGCTGGCCCGCGACGCGCTGAAGGACCTGCTGTCGATCCAGAACCGGCAGATCGGCGTCGAGAACATCCAGAAGACGGTCGCCGATTTCTACAAGATCAAGATCGCCGACATGTACTCGAAGAAGCGGCCGGCCAGCATCGCCAGACCGCGCCAGATCGCGATGTACCTGGCCAAGGAAATGACGCAGAAGAGCCTGCCCGAGATCGGCGAGCTGTTCGGTGGGCGCGATCACACCACCGTGCTGCATGCGGTGCGCAAGATCTCGGCCGAGCGGCAGAAGAACACCGAGTTGAACCAGCAGCTGCACGTGCTGGAACAGACACTGAAAGGCTGATGGTTTGAACTTCTGTCAAGGCACAACACTGGGGACAACTTCGGAACAAGAACACGTTGTCCACAGCGATCGACGAAATCGAAAAGTTGTTGCACCCGACTCCCGTTCATCAGCAGCTTCAACGCACAGGGTTGGCCCAGCGCTAAATGGTTGATGTAAAGGCAGAAAATGGGGTTGTGCACAGAAAGTGGCGTCCCCTACTACTACGGCTAATTTGAGAGGCTCACATGATTGTCTTGAAGACGGCGCAAGAAAAATTACTGAGTGCACTTCAGTCGGTGTCGGGCATCGTCGAGCGCCGACACACCCTGCCGATCCTCGCCAACGTGCTGCTGCGCAAGAACGGAAGCGACATCGAGTTCACCACCTCCGACCTCGAGATCCAGGTGCGCACCCGTGACACCTTCGATGGCGATGCGGCCAGCTTCTCAACCACGGTCGGGGCCCGCAAGCTGATCGACATCCTGCGCTCGTTGCCGGCCGATCAGGTCGTGACCCTCAGCGCCAATCAGAACAAGCTCACGCTGCAAGGGGGCAAGAGCCGTTTCACCTTGCAGACCATGCCCAGCGATGATTTCCCGCTGGTGCAGGAAGCCGCCGATTTCGGCCCCGCCTTCAAGGTGCCCCAGGCCACGCTGAAGAACCTGATCAACCAGGTGCACTTCGCGATGGCGGTGCACGACATCCGCTACTACCTCAACGGCATCCTGTTCGTGGCCGAAGGCAAGACGCTGACGCTGGTCGCCACCGACGGCCACCGCCTCGCGCTCGCGCATGCCACGCTCGACACCGAGATCCCGAAACAGGAAGTGATCCTGCCGCGCAAGACGGTGCTCGAGTTGCAGCGCCTGCTGAAGGACGACAAGGCCAACGAAGACAGCACCATCGAGTTGCGCTTTGCCGGCAACCAGGCCAAGTTCAGCTTCAGCGGCATGGAGTTCGTCACCAAGCTGGTCGAGGGCAAGTTCCCCGACTACAACCGGGTGATCCCGAAGAACCACAAGAACCACATCACGCTGGGCCGCGTGCCCTTGCTCTCGAGCTTGCAGCGCGCGGCCATCCTCACCAGCGAGAAGTTCAAGGGTGTGCGGGTCAACATCGAGCCCGGCACCTTGCGCATCGCATCGAGCAATGCCGAGCAGGAAGAGGCCAAGGAAGAGATCGAGATCGACTACGGTGGCGACACCATCGAGATCGGTTTCAACGTGACCTACCTGATGGACGCGCTGTCCAACATGAGCGCCGAGATGATCAAGCTCGAGCTGCAGGACACCAATTCCAGCGTGCTGATCACCGTGCCCGAACAGGCCGGCTTCAAGTACGTCGTGATGCCGATGCGGATTTGATCAAGCGGCCGCCTTCACCACGTATTGCACCGTTTCACCCCGAGTTTGTTGAAGGGCCCTGCTGCATCCGCAGTGGGCCGAACCGTGAGTCTGAATCTCGATGACTGAAGCACTGAACCCGTCCGACGACGCCGCCAAGAAGACCGCCAAAGCGGCCGACGATGCAGCACAAAGCGCCGCTTACGGCGAAGGCAGCATCCAGATCCTGGAAGGTCTCGAAGCGGTGCGCAAGCGACCGGGCATGTACATCGGTGACACCTCGGACGGCACCGGCCTGCACCACCTGGTGTTCGAGGTGGTCGACAACTCCATCGACGAATCGCTGGCCGGGCATTGCGACGACATCGTCGTGACCATCCATTCCGACAACTCGATTTCCGTCACCGACAACGGCCGCGGCATCCCGACTGGTGTCAAGATGGACGACAAGCACGAGCCCAAGCGCAGTGCGGCCGAGATCGCGCTGACCGAGCTGCACGCCGGCGGCAAGTTCAACCAGAACAGCTACAAGGTCTCGGGCGGCCTGCACGGCGTGGGTGTGAGCTGCGTCAATGGCCTGAGCAAATGGTTGCGCCTGACGGTGCGCCGCGACGGCAAGACGCACTTCATGGAGTTCAAGCAGGGCATTCCGCAAGACCGCCTGGTCGAGGTGCGCGATGGCTTCGAAGTTTCTCCGTTGCGTGTCACCGGCGAGACCGAGAAGCGCGGCACCGAGGTGCACTTTTTGCCCGACCTGGAAATCTTCTCGAACATCGATTTCCACTACGACATCATCGCCAAGAAGCTGCGCGAGCTGAGCTTTCTGAACAACGGCGTGAAGATCCGCCTGGTCGATGAGCGCAACAACAAGGAAGACACCTTCGCCTACGCCGGCGGCGTGAAGGGCTTCGTGCAGTTCATCAACACCGGCAAGAAGGTGCTGCACCCGACGATCTTCGGCGCGCAGGGCGAGAAGGTCAGCGAGCAGGGCACCACCATCACCACCGATGTGGCGATGCAGTGGAACGACGGTTACAGCGAAAACGTCCTCTGTTTCACCAACAACATTCCCCAGCGTGACGGCGGTACGCACCTGACCGGCCTGCGCGCCGCGATGACACGGGTGATCAACAAGTACATCGACGACACCGAGGTGGCGAAGAAGGCCAAGGTCGAGGTGACCGGTGACGACATGCGCGAAGGCCTGTGCTGCGTGCTCAGCGTGAAGGTGCCCGAGCCGAAGTTCAGCAGCCAAACCAAGGACAAACTGGTGTCGAGCGAAGTGCGCGGCCCGGTCGAAGACGTGGTCAGCAAGGCGCTGACCGACTATCTGTTGGAAAACCCAACGGACGCGAAGATCATCGTCGGCAAGATCGTCGATGCCGCGCGTGCGCGCGAAGCCGCCCGCAAGGCGCGCGAGATGACGCGCCGCAAGGGCGTGCTCGACGGCATGGGCCTGCCCGGCAAGCTGGCCGACTGCCAGGAAAAAGACCCGGCGCTGTGCGAGATCTACATCGTTGAGGGCGACTCCGCCGGTGGCTCGGCCAAGCAGGGCCGCGACCGCAAGTTCCAGGCGATCCTGCCGCTGCGCGGCAAGATCCTGAACGTCGAGAAAGCGCGCTACGAGAAGCTGTTGACCAGCAATGAAATCCTGACGCTGATCACTGCGTTGGGCACCGGCATCGGCAAGGGCATGGGTGGCGACGACTTCAACCCCGACAAGCTGCGCTACCACCGCATCATCATCATGACCGACGCCGACGTGGACGGCGCGCACATCCGCACGCTGCTGCTGACCTTCCTGTTCCGGCAGATGCCCGAGCTGGTCGAGCGCGGCCACATCTACATCGCGCAGCCGCCGCTCTACAAGGTGAAGCTGGGCAAGGAAGAGCAGTACCTGAAAGATGGCACCGAACTCGATGCTTACCTGCTGAAGGTGGCGCTGAAAGACGCACAGCTCGACACCGGCATCGAAGGCACCGCCGTGCTGCAGGGCGACGCGCTCGAGGCACTGGCGCGCCAGTACGTGCTGGCCAACAACGTGGTCGATCGGCTCAGCGCCTGGATGGACATCGAGGCCCTGCGCGCGATGGCCAACGGCCTGCACCTCGACCTCGACACGCTGGAAGCCGCCGAGCAGTCAGCCACCGACCTGAAGGCCGCGCTGCACGACGCCGACGTGACCGCGCAATTCGACACCCGGCTCGACAAGCACATCCTGCGCATCAGCCGCATGCACCACGGCAATGTGAAGAGCAGCGTGATCACCGCCGACTTCGTGCACGGCGCCGACTACGAAGCCCTGAGCACCGCCGGCAAGACCTTCAAGGGCCTGGTCAGCAGCACGGCCACCGTGAAGCGTGGTGAAGGCGAACGCCAGAAGCAGGCCACCGTGGCCGACTTCCGCCAGGCCATGGCGTGGCTGATCCAGCAGGCCGAAGGGGCCGTGGCTCGCCAGCGCTACAAGGGCCTGGGCGAAATGAACCCCAGCCAGCTGTGGGAGACCACCATGGACCCGACCGTGCGCCGCCTGCTGCGCGTGCAGATCGACGACGCCATCGAAGCCGACCGCGTGTTCACCATGCTGATGGGCGACGAGGTCGAACCGCGCCGCGAGTTCATCGAGACCAATGCGCTGAGGGCGGCGAACATTGACGTGTGATGACCTGCAGGTTCTCACACCTCCTGCAAGGGCGGTGATTCAGGCCGAGACGGCGGCCATCGCCGGCCTGCGAACCAGCTTCGACAGCTCGCCGAGGCCGATGGGTGGCACCGGCAGCCAGGGCAGTGCGTACAGCCGTTGCGCGAGGCCTGCGGACATCCGCTCGATCTGCCGGTGTTCACCCGCGAGCCGGGCCTGCAGCAGGGGATCGTGCGTTCCCGCTGCCAGCACGCTCTTGTTGAGCACCCAGGCGTAGGGCTCGATGCGGGCGCGGCGCAGGTCGTCTTGCAGCGCGGCGGCCTGGGACACCGGCGTCACCTCGGGCAAGGTCACCAGGATGATCTTCGTGTACGCGGCATCCTGCAGGCGCATCAGCGGCGTCACGATGCGGGCCCCGCCATGGCCTTCGAACTCGCGGGTCATCTGCCGGTGGTACGCGCCGGTCGCGTCCATCAGCAACATCGAGTGGCCGGTCGGTGCGGTGTCCAGCACCACGAAGGCGCTGCGGCCTTCACCAACGATGCGCGAGAAGGCATGGAACACCGCCACCTCTTCGGTGCACGGGGACTGCAGGTCCTCCAGCAGCAGGGCCTGTTCCTGCGCGTCGAGCTGCGGCGCCTTGGCAGCCATGACCTTGTCGATGTAGCGCTGCGTCTCGACCTTCGGGTCGATGCGGCTCACCTTCAGGCCCGGCAGATCGCCTTCCAACGTGCCGGCCAGGTGCGCCGCCGGGTCGGTGGTGCTCAGGTGCACGGTCTGGCCGCGCTGCACCAGGCCGATGGCCAGGGCCGCGGCGATGGTGGTCTTGCCGACGCCACCCTTGCCCATCACCATGACCAGGCCGTGACCGGCCGCGGCCAGTTCATCGGCGAGCGCCGCGAGGTCGGGAAGCGGGTCTCTCTCCGCGTCGGGTGCGGCCGCGCGCAGGACGACCGGCGCAACGCCTGGGACCAGCAGCGCGCGCAGGGCTGGCAGGCCGACGGTGTCGACGGGGCGCAGTGGCACGCGGTCCTGCGGCAGCGCCCGCAGCGATGCCGGAAGGGCTTCCAGCGCCTGCTGCCCCAGGTCCTCGATCGCACAGGCCACCGCATCGCTGCGGTCGCTGGCATGGAACACACCGTTGATCGCCAGGCGTTGGTTGTTCAGGCCCAGTTCGCGCAGCTCGACCGAAGTGCGGGCGGCCTCTTCAATCGCGCCGCGGTCGGGTCGAGTGACCAGAACGACGGTGGTCTTCGCGGGGTCGCCCAGCGCGTCGAGCGCGGCCTTGAAGCGAGCCTCCTGCATCTTCAGGCCCGAATGCGGCCCCAGACAGGACGCCCCACGGTCGTTGCCCCTCAGGAAGCCGGTCCAGGCCTTGGGCAGGCTGAGCAGGCGCAGCGTGTGCCCGGTCGGCGCCGTGTCGAAGACGATGTGGTCCCAGGCGGGCGCGCCATCGGCCAGCAGGGACGAGAACTCGTCGAACGAGGCGCTCTCGGTCGTGCAGGCGCCCGACAGCTGCTCGTGCACCGTCGAGAGTTCCTCTGCGGTCGCGCTCGCGCCCATCTGCGCCAGCACGCGCGCGCGATACGACTCGGCGGCGTTGTCGGGGTCGATGTTGAGGACCGACAGGCCGGGTGCGCCCGGCACCGGGACCGGCGTGTTGCGCAACGCGATGCCGAGCATCTCGTCCAGGTTCGACGCGGCATCGGTGCTGACGAGCAGCACCTTCTTTCCGGCATCGGCCAGCATCAACGCGGCGGCGGTGGACAGCGAGGTCTTGCCCACACCGCCCTTGCCCGTGAAGAAGAGGTACCGGGTCGGGTGCTCGATGATGCCGATCGTGCTGCCGCCCGACCCTAGAACCTGGATCTGCATGGCGCGTCCTTTGTGACCACGGTGCACTCGCGCGTCTGCGGCCCCTCACCCCTGCCGCGCCGCCACCTGCCGCAGCGCCTGCGCAAACACCTCGGGGGGTTGGCCGCCCGACACCAGGTACTGGTCGTCGATGATCACGGCCGGTACCGAATGGATGCCGTTGCGCTGCACGCGGCTCTCGGCCTGGCGCACCTCGGTGGCGTAGCGGTCGCTGGCCAGCACGGCGGCGGCCTCGGCGCCGTCCAGCCCCACCTCGGCGGCCAGGCGCTGCAGCAGTGTGGTGTCGCCGGGGTTCAGCCCCTGGGTGAAATAGGCCTCGAACAGCCGGTACTTGAGTGCGCGCTGGGCCTCGGCCGACTGCAGCCCGGCCCAGTGCAGCAGCCGGTGCGCGTCGAAGGTGTTGTAGATGCGTCGGGTGGTTCCCGCGCCGAAGGTGAAGCCCAGCTCGGCGCCGCGCTGGCGGATCGCTTCGGTGTTGGCGGCCACCTGCGCCGCGTCGATGCCGTACTTCTGCATCAGGTGCTCGACGATCTCTTGCCCCTCGGGGACCATCTGCGGGTTCAGCTCGAACGGCTGGAACTGCACCGTGGGCCGGATGCCCTCGGCGGCCACCTCGACCAGCGCCTGCTCCAGCGCCAGCAGGCCGATGACGCACCAGGGGCACGACACGTCCGAGACAAAATCGATTTTCATCCGCACGATTGTCGGCTTTCAGAGGCGATGTGGCCGTGACACGATCTTCGTGCTGGCCGCACTTTTGCCACCGAATTCGATGTGGGCCGAGGCGATGCCCGATCACGCCGTAGCGATGGCAGGCGTCGCCGACCACCTTCGCAAGTTCTGGGAGCCGCGCATGCGGCGCGAGCTGCTGACCCAAGTCGAAAGGGCCTGGGAAGACCCAGGCCCCGCCACGCCAAGCGCGGTGCGCTTACTTGGTCACCGCCGCAGCGGCGGCAGGCGCCGCGGGCTTCTTCGCGGTGTGCGTGTGCTTCACCTTGTGCACCGGCTTGGCGGCCGGCGTGGCCGCAGACGCTGCTGCCGGCGGGGTGGGTGTCGCGGCAAACGACACGGCAGCGAAGGTGGTGAGCACGGCAGCGATGAGCAGGTTCTTCTTCATGATTCGGTCTTTCATTTCAAGCGACGCTCGCATTGGCTCCGAGCATCTTGAGCAAGCCAGCATGTGCTGGTCATGCAATCACAACGCGCCTTTGCCGGCCGGCGCTGACGCGTTGACGCGCGAAAACCAGCGGCCCGTGTTACGAACGAAACAAAGCGACAGGCACGCGGCCGCCACCGGAACCTCGCGCCCTGCACACGGCCGACACCCACTGGGTGTGTGAACATCGAGCGAAACCTCGAATTCACCGAATTGCCTCACGCCACGGCCCATGCCGTCTCCTTGCTGCGTGCCGCCCGCCTGGCGCGCAGCGCCAAGCCCTTTCTCGCCCGCGGCGGCTTCAAGCGCGAGCGGTGTGCGGGTTGCCGGTTGTTGCCCAGCCACTGCATGTGCACCTTGCGCCCGACGGTGTCCACGCGCTCGGGGGTGTGCCTGTTGATGGCCGACATCGAGCCGCTCAAGCCCAGCAACACCGGGTGGCTGATCGCCGACGTGGTGGCCGACACCTACGCCTTCGGCTGGGCGCGCACCGAGACCGATCCGGCCTTGCTGGCGCTGCTGCGCGATCCGCAGTGGCAGCCCTATGTGGTGTTTCCGGGTGAGTACGTGCCGCCAGAGCGGGTGGTGCAAGGCGTTCAGCCGCCCGATGCGGCGCAGGGCGTGCCCGCAAAGCGCCCGTTGTTCGTCCTGCTCGACGCCACCTGGGCCGAGGCCCGCAAGATGTTTCGCAAAAGCCCGTACCTTGACCACCTGCCGGTGCTCAGCCTGCAGCCGGACCAGGTGTCGCAATACAGGTTGCGTCGCTCTCGCCGCAACGATCACTTTTGCACCAGCGAGGTCGCGGCGCTGTGCCTGAATCTGGCAGGCGACCACCGGGCCGAGCAGACGCTGGAGGCGTATCTGGAGGTGTTCACCCACCATTACTTGCAGGCGAAGAACCAGCTGCCTGTGGCATGGGACGACGAGGCGCACCAGCGCTTGCGAGACTTGGCGGCGATGCCCTGAAAGCCGGGCCGCAAACCGGGCGCGCAGGTGGTACCTTTGTGTCGACCGGGAACGTGAACCTCGCCAGCCATGATCAAGTCCCTCTGTTTGCGCTTTTCCATGCCCTTTGATGCGGCCCGATGTGCCGCCGTGGTGTGGGCCGCGTCGCTCTGCGCCGTGGCGTGTGCGCAGGGGGCCGCCATGAAGCCTGACAGCATTGCCGCGCAGATCGCCAGCAGCGGGACGGCGCGCGTGATCGTGCTGCTGGATGTGCCGTTCGCCCCCGAGGGCACGCTGAGTGCCGCAGCGGCCGCGCAGCAGCGCCAGGCCCTCGCTGCCGCGCAGGACGCGTTCGTCAGCGAGGTGGTGAAGGGCTCGGCCAGCAAGGTGATCAATCGCCTGGCGTGGATGCCCGCGGTGGTGCTCGAGATCGATGCGCCCACGTTGGAACGCATCCAACGTTCCAGGCGTGTGAAGGCGGTCGAGCCTGATCAGCTGATGCAGCCGATGGCGCCCTCGGGGCTGCCTGGCGCACCGCAGTAAGAGGCCTGCGCAGCACGTCGCGTGCTGCGGTGGTGTGGGCGACACCCCCGGAAACGCGGGATGGCGCTTCTGAAGCCTCCCCGCCTACAGTCACAGCGGTCTGGGGTGCTGCGACCATGGCGTGTGAACGTGACTGAGCAGCGCAAAGTGGCTTTCAAGGGAGACGACATGAAATCGATCTGGACGTTGGCGCTCACGCTCACGCTGGCACAAGGAACCGCATACGCAGCAACGGCCAGCTATGCCGACTTCTCCGACATCTCGGGTCTGACGATCAATGGCGATGCAGCGCAGGCGGGCACGGTCCTGCGGCTGGTGCCGAATGCCGAATCGAAGTCGGGTACCGCGTTCCTCAGCTCCGCGGTGTCGTTCGATGCGACCACGGGGTTCAGCACGGCGTTCCAGTTTCACGTGGCAACCGACGCCGGAAACCCCACCGACGGGTTCACCTTCCTGTTGCACAACGATGCGGCCGGCAACACCGCGGTCGGTGCCGGCGGACAGGGCCTCGGTTATGTGGGCCTGTCACCCAGCGTCGCGGTCGTGTTTCGCGGCCGCGATCCCAACCTGATCGGCGTCATCACCGGTGGCGTCGACCCGGTGGACCTGGCGACGCCCTTTCAGCCGGCTGGTTCCTACACCGGTACCCAAGGCGACTTCTACAACCAGGACGAATACGCCTGGATCGACTACACGCCCGGCACCCTGAAGGTCTATCTGTCGTCCACCGCGGTCAAGCCAGGTGCGGCCATCATGACCGCCTCGGTGGATGTTTTCGGCACCCTCGGGTCACAGGCTTTCGTGGGCTTCAGCGCCGGCAACGGCGGTGCTTACGGTACCCAGGACATCCAGAGCTGGTCGTTCGCTTCTGCACCGGTTCCCGAGCCTGCAACCGCGGCGATGTGGATCCTCGGGCTGGCGGCTTGGCCGCTGCTGAAGCGCCGGCGGCAGGCGCGCTCGGCCTGCTGATCAGCACGCCGAAGGGCGCGGCGGGTGCGGGGGTTGTGAAAGCCGCCTGATTCCGCGCGGCATGGTGCCGGCCACTTCAGGCACCATCCCCGCATGAACCTGAAGTACCTCGCCGGCTACGCCCCCGATCTGCAGGCGCGCGTCGCCGAGCTGGTGGCGCAGGGCCGCTTGAACGAGCACCTGCGCCTGCGCTACCCGGATGCGCACGAGGTGCGCAGCGACCCGGCGCTGTACGACTATGTGATGGCGCTGAAGAGCCGGCACATGCGCAGTGCGCCGCCGATCGCGAAGGTCGCCTACGACCCGCGGCTGCAGGTGCTGCGCAACGCGCTGGGCACGCATTCGACGGTGTCGCGGGTGCAGGGCGGTCGGCTCAAGGCCAAGCGCGAGATCCGCATCGCCAGCCTGTTCAAGGAGGCGCCCGCGCCGTTCCTGAAGATGATCGTGGTGCACGAGCTGGCGCACCTGAAGGAGCGCGACCACGACAAGCCCTTCTATGCGCTGTGCCTGCACATGGCGCCCGATTACCACCAGCTGGAGTTCGATGCGAGGCTGTGGCTGACGGCACGCGAACTGGACACTCCGGCTGTCGGGTGAGTTCGTTCCTTCAGTCCGGCCGGCGAAAGTCGTCGGCGACCCAGCGTGCGGCGCTGCCGGCGTTCAGGCGAAAGCCAGGCGACACGCTCACCTGCGCCAGCAGGTCACCGGCCGCATTGGTGGCACTGAGCATCGCGGCTGGATCGTCGTCGTGGGCCACGATGTCGAGCGTGACGGTGAGGCGCCCAGCATCACCATCGACGACCACGCGCTGGTGCAGTTGCGCGTGCAGCGCCTGCTCGTGCCGCCGCAGCACCTCGGCGGCGGTCTTCACCAGCGTATTGAAAGCGGCGGTGTCCAGCGGCTTCGGGTTCTTCTTGTCACGCCCCATCGTCCACGGGCCGACCAGCGCGGGCTCGGCTTCGCCGTCTTTCAGCATCTCGACCGCCCAGCCTTCGTCGTCCTCGTTCTTGATGACGCGGGCGGTCCAGCCGTGGTCGTGCCACAGCCGGGGTTCGTGGATCGCCTGGTCGGCGTCGGCGGGATCGGTCGGGGCGGTGGTGGGCATGGAGACATCTTCTGGCGACCGAATCGGCCGAACGTGCTACACCGGAGCCCAGCGAGGCGCTTGCCAGCCCGCAGAGGATAGGTCATGAAGAATCGATATCTGCCGCTGATGATTTCTTGGTTGCTGTGGTCTGGCGCCGTCGCCCAGGCCCAGCCCGTCCTCACACCGCCTGCCGCCACGAGTGCGTCGGCCCCGGTCGGCAAGCCCGGGCCACGCTTGCTGACCCCAGAGGAAAAGCGCGAGAACGCATCGCCTGCCGACAACGCACGGCCCGAGGGCACGGTCACGCCGCAGATCAACATCCCGCTGGGCCAGAAGCCGACGGCCCCGCTGAAGCTCGAGCGGCGCAAGGAGTCGTCAGCCCCGCGCGCTGCACCGGCCACCATCGATGACACCGCCGCACGCTGTTCTGCGCTGGTCGACGCCACCGAGCGTGCCAATTGCCTCGATCGCCACAGCCGCGAGCACACCCGCCCGTGAGCTGAAGCGAAGCGGCGCGCCGCCGCCACCGCAGGCGAGTGACCGGAACTTGATCGAGATCAAGCCCCGCAGCCGTCGCACCACCCAGACTCATCGGACCCGGGCTGCTTATGCAGCCTTTGCCGATGAGCACGACCACCTTTCCCGAGCGCCCGTTTCCGCCGCAGCCCAGTGCGCCGGCGGTGTCGGTGCTGGACGAGCCGGAGCAGACGGCACGGTTCACCCGCTGGGTGGCACCTCCGGGCGACGCCGACGGGCCGCGCATCGGGGTGTCGTCGCTGCAGGTCTCGGGCATCACCTGCGCGGCCTGTGCCGCACCCATCGAGCAGGCGCTGTGCGCGGTCGACGGCGTGCTCGAGGCGAGCGTCAATGTCGCAGCGATGCGGGTGTCGGTGCGCTGGGATGCGGCGCGTACCCGTCCCTCGGCGCTGGTGGCGGCCATCCGCGACGCGGGTTACGACGCGCTGCCCGACACGGCTGCAGCCGCACGTGAAAGCCGCCGGGCGCAATCGCGCCAGGCGCTGTGGCAGTTGTTCGTGGCCGCCTTTTGCGCGATGCAGGTGATGATGCTCGCCACCCCGGCCTATGTGGCTGGGCCCGGCGAGATCAAGCCCGATCTGCAGCATCTGCTGAACTGGGGCGGCTGGGTGATGACGCTGCCGGTGATGGCCTTCTCGGCGCGTCCCTTCTTCGCGGGGGCATGGAAAGCGCTGCGTGCGCGGCGCATCGGCATGGACGTGCCGGTGGCGATCGGCATCGCGGTGGCTTTTGTGGCCAGCACGGGCGCCGCCTTCGATCCGCAGGGGCCGTTCGGCAGCGCCGTCTACTTCGACTCGCTGACGATGTTCGTCATGCTGCTGCTGACCGGCCGCGCGCTCGAGTTGCGTGCCCGCCACCGCGCCGCCGAGGCGCTCGAGGAGGCACTTGGGGCGATGCCTGAAACGGCCACCCGGGTGTTGCCCGACGGCCGCGCCGAATGCGTGGGCCTGGCCCGGCTGTGCGTGGGTGATCGGGTGCGGGTGGCGGTGGGCGAGGCCTTTCCGGCCGACGGCCACGTGCTCGAGGGCTGCACCGCGGCCAACGAGGCGCTGCTGACCGGCGAGTCGTCGCCACAGCGCAAGGTCCTGGGCGACGAGGTGGTGGCCGGCAGCGTCAACCTCGAATCGCCGGTGCTGGTGCAGGTGCTGCGCACCGGTGCCGACACCCGCCACGAGGCCATCGTGGCGTTGATGCGCGAGGCGCAGACGCAGCGGCCGGCCAGCGCCCGCTGGGCCGACCGCTGGGCCGCGCCCTTCCTGTGGACGGTGCTGCTGCTGGCCGTCGGGGCGGCCGCCGCATGGAGCGTGATCGACCCGTCGCGTGCGCTGTGGGTGGCGGTGTCGGTCCTGATCGTCACCTGCCCTTGCGCCTTGTCGCTGGCCACCCCCTCGGCGCTGCTGGCGGCGGCGAACGCGCTGGCGCGTCGAGGGGTGCTGATGCGACGCCTGGAGGCGCTCGAAGGCATGGCCTCGTGCACGCGGCTGTTCGTCGACAAGACCGGCACGCTGACCGAAGACCGGCCCCGCTACACCGGGTGTGAACGCGTGTCGGGCGAGCCGGCCGATGCGCAGGTCCTGTTGCTGCAGGCCGCGTCGCTGGCCGGCTGGTCGCGCCACCCGCTGGCGCAGGCGCTGTCTGCAGCGCGGCCGGCTGCGGCTGCCGCATACACCTGGCAGGCGCTGCGCGAAGAGCCCGGTGCCGGCATCGAAGGGCAGGATTCCCAAGGGCGCCGGTGGCGGCTGGGCCGTGCGTCCTGGGTGGCCGATGCACCGGTGGCGGGCGCCCAGGCGCCCGAAGACGGGGATCAGGGCCTGTGCACCTGGTTCGGTCCGGTCGGCTGCCCGATGCTCACACTGCGCTTCGACGAGGCGCTGCGCCCGGGCGTTGCCGCGGCGCTGGCGGCCCTGCAGGCCGACGGCGTGCGCATCACCTTGCTGTCGGGCGACGCGCCGCACCGCGTGCAGCGGATGGCCACGGCGCTCGGTCTCGATGCGGCGATCGGTGGCGCCTCCCCCGAAGACAAGCTGGTGGCCCTGCGCGCCGCACAGGCCGCCGGCGAGACGGTGGCGATGCTCGGCGACGGCCTCAACGATGCGCCGGTGCTGGCGCAGGCCGACGTGTCGCTGGCGATGGGCGCCGGTGCGTTGCTGGCTCGCGGCCAGGCCGACGCGGTGCTGCTGGCCGACCGCATCGACGACGTGCTGCTGCTGCGCCGGCTGTCCCGCCGCTGCCTGCGCGTGATCCGCCAGAACATCGGCTGGGCCGCCACCTACAACGCGGTGTGCGTGCCGCTGGCGCTGACCGGGCTGCTGCCGCCGTGGGCGGCCGGGCTGGGCATGGCGACCAGCTCGCTGTTCGTCGTCGGCAATGCGCTGCGGCTGCGCCGGCTGGACTGAGCCCCATGGACATCCTCTATCTGCTGGTGCCGATGTCGGTGTTCGCGATGCTCGCGATCCTCGGGGTATTCGCCTGGGCGCTGCGCGCCGGGCAGTTCGATGAGATCGATGTGGTGAGCGAACAAATCCTGGCTGCCAGTGATGCCGTGCCAGGGCCCGCGGTTGATCCCCGTCAAGGCCTCGCAGCCGATGCCGCCGAAGAATCGTCCTGTACCTCACGACATCGTCACAGGAGTTCTTCATGAGCCTTGCTCAAGCACCGAGCACCGCGGTCTACGACGACCCACCGGTGCGCTGGTTTGCCCTCGCCGCCGTGCTGTGGGGCGTGGTCGGCATGCTGGTCGGCGTCATCATCGCGGCCCAGCTGACCTGGCCTGAACTGAACTTCGGCATCCCCTGGCTCAGCTTCGGCCGGCTGCGTCCGCTGCACACCAACGCGGTGATCTTCGCATTCGGCGGCTGCGCGTTGATGGCGACCTCGCTCCACGTGGCGCAGCGCACCTGCCAGGTGCCGCTGTTCGCGCCGGCGCTGGCGCGCTTCGTGTTCTGGGGCTGGCAGGCGGTGATCGTCGCCGCGGCGATCTCGCTGCCGCTGGGCTACACCCAGGGCAAGGAGTACGCCGAGCTGGAGTGGCCGATCGATCTGCTGATCGCCGTGGTGTGGGTGGCTTACGCGATCGTCTTCTTCGGCACGATCGGCATCCGCAAGGTGCGCCACATCTACGTGGCCAACTGGTTCTTCGGCGCGTTCATCCTGGCGGTGGCGCTGCTGCACATCGTCAACAGCGCGGCCATCCCGGCCGGGTTCATGAAGAGCTACTCGGCCTACGCCGGCGTGCAGGACGCGATGGTGCAGTGGTGGTACGGCCACAACGCGGTGGGCTTCTTTCTGACCGCGGGCTTCCTGGGGATGATGTATTACTACATCCCGAAGCAGGCCGAGCGTCCGGTGTACAGCTACCGGCTCTCCATCGTGCACTTCTGGGCGCTGATCTTCACCTACATGTGGGCGGGCCCCCACCACCTGCACTACACCGCGCTGCCCGACTGGGCGCAATCGATCGGCATGCTGTTCTCGCTGATCCTGCTGGCCCCCAGCTGGGGCGGGATGATCAACGGCGTGATGACGCTCAGCGGTGCCTGGCACAAGCTGCGCGACGACCCGATCCTGAAGTTCCTGATCGTGGCGCTGTCGTTCTACGGCATGAGCACCTTCGAGGGACCGATGATGTCCATCAAGACGGTCAACAGCCTGAGCCACTACACCGACTGGACCATCGGTCACGTGCACAGCGGTGCGCTGGGCTGGGTCGGCTTCGTGTCGATGGGCTCGCTGTACTACCTGATCCCGCGCATGTACGGCCAGACCAAGATGCACAGCGTGCGGGCCATCGAGCTGCACTTCTGGATCGCGACCATCGGCATCGTGCTGTACATCGCCGCGATGTGGATCGCCGGGGTGATGCAAGGCCTGATGTGGCGCGCGGTCAACCCCGATGGGACGCTGGTCTACAGCTTCGTCGAGAGCGTCAAGGCCACCTTCCCGTTCTACGTGGTGCGCTTGCTTGGCGGGGTGCTCTACCTCGGGGGCATGTTGATCATGGGCTGGAACGTGGTGATGACCGCGCTGAACGGCCGGCCTGTGGCGACGCCCGTGCCTGCCTTGCCCGCCCACGCCTGAGTGAGAACCTGACATGAACACCAAGACAGACAACCATGCGGCCCCGACCGGTCACGAGCGCATCGAGACCAACAACCTGCTGATGATCGTGCTGATCCTGCTGGTGGTGGCGGTCGGCGGCATCGTCGAGATCGTGCCGCTGTTCTTCCAGCGCTCCACCACGCAACCGGTCGAGGGCCTGAAGCCCTATACCGCGCTGCAGCAGGCGGGCCGCGACATCTACACCCGCGAGGGTTGCTACAACTGCCACTCGCAGATGATCCGCCCGCTGTACGCCGAGACACTGCGCTACGGCCACTACTCGGTGGCCGGTGAGTTCGTCTGGGACCACCCGTTCCAGTGGGGCAGCAAGCGCACCGGGCCGGATCTGCACCGCGTCGGCGGCAAGTACAGCGACGAGTGGCACCGGGTGCACCTGAACAACCCGCGCGACCTGGTGCCCGAGTCGAACATGCCGGCCTACCCGTGGCTGGCCACCAACCTGGTCGATGCCGAAGCGATGCCCAGGCACCTGCGTGCGCTGCGCACCGTGGGCGTGCCCTACAGCGACGACGAGATCGCCCAGGCGGGCGAGGCCGTCAAGGACAAGACCGAGCTCGAAGCCCTGATCGCCTATTTGCAGGTGCTTGGCACCGCGGTCAAGTGAGGAGCCACTCGTGGACCTGAACATGGATGTGAACACCCTGCGCGCCGCGGTGACGGTGCTGTCGTTCGTTGCCTTTGTCGGCATCGTCTGCTGGGCCTGGTCGCGCAAGAACGCGGCGGGGTTTGCCGAAGCGGCGCAACTGCCGCTGGTCGAAGACGAAGGGAGCCTGCGATGAGCGACTTTGATGTCAGCGGCTGGTCGCTGTTCGTCGCGGTGGCGTCGGTGCTGTCGATGATCGCCTGCCTGGTGCTGCTGCTGATCGCCGCGCGCCGCAGGGTGATGGCCAGCGACAACACCACCGGACACGTCTGGGACGGCGACCTCACCGAGCTGAACAACCCGTTGCCGCGCTGGTGGATGTGGCTGTTCATCCTCACGGTGCTGTTCAGCTTCGCCTACCTGGTGCTGTACCCAGGCGCAGGCAGCTATGCCGGCCGCCTGGGCTGGAGCAGCCTGGGGCAACACCAGACCGAGCAGCAGGCCGCACGCGACGCCATGGCACCGGTCTATGCGCGCTACGCGACCGCCGATGCCGAGACGCTGATGAAGGACCCGGCCGCGATGGCCATCGGCGAGCGGCTCTTCGTCAACAACTGCACCGCCTGCCACGGCTCGGACGCGCACGGCAGCAAGGGGTTTCCGAACCTGACCGACAACGACTGGTTGCACGGTGGCGACCACGCCAGCATCGTGAAGACGATCACCGAAGGCCGCGTGGGCATGATGCCGCCGCTGGCCGCTGTGGTCGGCGATGCGAAAGATCTGCACAACGTGGCGCAGTACGTGCTGAGCCTGTCGGGCAACGCCACCGACCCGGCGGCGGTGGCGGCAGGGCAGGCCAAGTTCGTGGTGTGTGCCGGTTGCCACGGCGCCGACGGCAAGGGCATCCAGGCCATCGGCTCGGCCAACCTCACCGACAAGATCTGGCTGCACGGCTTCGGCGAGGAAGCGATCGTGGCGATGGTGGTGAACGGCAAGACCAACGTGATGCCGGCGCAGGCGCAGCGGCTCACGACTGAGCAGATCCACGTGCTCGGTGCGTATGTGATGAGTCTGTCGCGCCCGTCGCCGGCACGGTCGCCCTGACGCCATCCTGATGATCGAGCGCCTCGGCCCACCGTGAGCCATCCCGTCATTCCGATCGTTCCGGTGCCTGCCGACGCCCCCGGCGACACCGAGACCGTCTGGCTCTACGAGAAGCGGCGCCAGATCTACCCGCGTGCGGTGCGCGGCTGGTTCGCCAACTGGCGCTGGGTGATGGTGTGGATCACGCAGCTGGTGTTCTACGGCCTGCCGTGGCTGAGCTGGAACGACCGCCCGGCGGTGCTGTTCGACCTGGCCGCGCGGCGCTTCTACATCTTCAACCTGGTGCTGCACCCGCAGGATTTCATCTACCTGACGGTGCTGCTGGTGATCTGCGCGTACGCGCTGTTCCTGTTCACCGCGGTGGCGGGTCGGCTGTGGTGCGGCTTCACCTGCCCGCAGACGGTCTACACCGAGATCTTCCTGTGGGTCGAACGCCGCATCGAAGGCGACCGCGTCGCGCGGATGAAGCGCGATGCCGGGCCGCGCAGCGTCGACCTGCTGTGGCGCAAGGGCGCCAAGCATGCGGCGTGGCTGGCGATCGGGGTCTACACCGGCTTCACCTTCGTCGGCTACTTCACACCGATCCGCACGCTGTGGGCCGAGAGCTTCACGATGGCCTTCGGGCCGTGGGAGTGGTTCTGGGTGCTGTTCTACGGCCTCGCCACCTATGGCAACGCTGGCTGGCTGCGCGAGCAGGTGTGCCTGTACATGTGCCCATACGCACGTTTCCAGAGCGCGATGTTCGACCACGACACGATGATCGTCAGCTACGACCCCCAACGCGGCGAACCGCGCGGATCGCGGCCACGCAGCGCCGACCCGCGTGCCCTCGGCAAGGGCGACTGCATCGACTGCACGCTGTGCGTGCAGGTCTGTCCGACCGGCATCGACATCCGCCAGGGCCTGCAGTACGCCTGCATCGGCTGCGCGGCGTGCATCGACGTCTGCAACGACGTGATGGACAAGATGAAGTACCCGCAGGGGCTGATCCGCTTCGCGACGCAGAACGGCCTGACGCAGCGCCTGACGGCCCAACAGACCTGGCGGCGGGTGTTCCGCCCCCGCGTGCTGATCTACAGCGCCGTGCTGATGCTGATCTGCGGCGCGTTCGTGACCAGCCTGGCGCTGCGCAGCCCGTTCCGGGTCGATGTGGTGCGCGACCGTGGCGTGCTGGCGCGCATGGTGGGCGAGGGCCACATCGAGAACGTCTATCGGCTGCAGGTGATGAACGCCACCGAAGTCGCCCAGCGCTTTCGGGTGAAGGTCGAGGGGCTCGACAGCGCGACCGTGGCCAGCCAGCCCGACTTCGAGGTCGGCCCCGCCGAGGCGCGCTGGTTGCCGGTGAGCGTGCAGATCGGCCCGGACGCGGCCCGCCGGCTGGGCGCCGGTGTCCACCCGCTGAAGTTCGAGGTCGAGACCGTCGACGCGCAGGGCGACAAGTCCGAGGTGAAAGAGAAATCGACCTTCGTGGTCCCACGTTGACATCCACCGTTGAGGAGTGAGCATGATGAAACCAATCGACAAGCCCGCCCCCGTGTTGCGGCCCTGGTGGCGTGAGCCGATGGTCTGGCTGGTGATCGGCGGCCCGGCCATCGTGGTGGTGGCGGCGATCGCCACCGGCGTCGTCGCCTGGCGCGGTGCCGACCCGCTGGTGCTGGAGGCGCCCGCGCCCAGCGCAGCGCCGTCGAACCGGGCGCTGGAGCCGGCGCTGACGGCCCGCAACCACGCGGCCACACCGCACTGACCATGCGCGCCGCGTTCATCAGGCGCAGCCTGCAGATCCTGTGGCCGGCCTTCGTGATGGCCGGCTTGACGGAGATGCTGGTGTTTGCCGTGGTCGATCCGGGCGAGTTGCGCTGGTTCGGCGGCGAGATCTTCGATTGGTCGCGCTCGGCGACCTACACCGTGAGCTTCCTGATCTTCTGGGGATTGTTCGCGGTGGCCGGTGCCATCACCGTGCTGCTGGTGGTCGAAGAGCCCTCGGTTTGATCCGTGTCAAGCCGCGCGGCCGCCGGCTGGGCAGAGTATCGGCATGACGATCGACCCCCTCACCGCCGACCGGGTGAGTCAGCTGCTGTCCCGGCTGGACGTGCCGGGACCGCGCTACACCTCCTACCCCACCGCCGATCGCTTCGTCGAGACCTTCGATGCGGCGTGCTATCGGCGCGCCCTGCAGCAACGCGCCGGCGAGACCGTTGCCGGGGTGGCAGCGCCGCTCTCGGTGTATGTGCACATCCCGTTTTGCGAGTCGATCTGCTACTACTGCGCGTGCAACAAGGTGGTGACGCGACAGCACGAGCGTGCGGGCGACTACCTGCAGGCGCTGCAACACGAGATCGCGCTGCATGTGGCCGTGCTCGGCCAGGGCCAGCCCTTGTCGCAGCTGCATTTCGGCGGGGGGTCGCCCACCTTCCTGGATGACCAGGAGCTCGAGCAGCTGATGACGGTGTTGCGCTCGGCGTTCCGGATCGCCCCGGATGCCGAGGTGTCGATCGAGGTCGACCCGCGCACGGTCGACGCGGTGCGCTTGCGGCACCTGGCCGCGCTCGGCTTCAACCGGCTCAGCTTCGGCGTGCAGGATTTCGACCCCGAGGTGCAGAAGGCGGTGCACCGCGAACAGCCGTACGAGGCGGTCGAGGCGCTGATGCGGGTGGCACGGGAAATCGGCTTCGAGTCGATCAACGCCGACCTGATCTACGGCCTGCCGCGGCAAACACCCGCCACCTTTTTGCGGACCATTGCGCAGACGGCAGCGCTGCGCCCTGACCGCATCGCCCTGTATGCGTATGCGCACCTGCCGGAGCGCTTCAAGCCGCAGCGCCGCATCCACGCGCATGAGTTGCCGTCGGCCGGCGATCGGGTGCACATGCTGCGCGCGGCCATCAGCGGGTTCCAGGGGCTGGGCTACGCCCACATCGGCATGGACCATTTCGCGCTGCCCGGCGACCCGCTGGCGGTGGCCAAGCGCGAGGGCCGGCTGCATCGCAACTTCCAGGGCTACAGCACACAGGCCGACTGCGATCTGATCGGCCTGGGCGTGTCGGCCATCGGCAAGATCGGCCGCTGCTACAGCCAGAACGACAAGACGCTGAGTTCGTACTACGACGCCATCGGCCAATCGCGCTTTGCCAGCGTGCGCGGCCTGGAACTGAGCGACGACGACCTGCTGTGCCGCGAAGTCATCATGGCGCTGATGTGTCAGGGCCGGGTCGACTTCGATGCGCTCGAGCAGACGCATCCGGTGCGGGTGCGCGGGTACTTCGCTGTAGAGCTGGAGCGCCTGCGTCCGCTGCAGGCGCAGGGCCTGGTGGCCCTGGAGCCGACGGCGATCGAGGTCACGCCGCTGGGCTGGTATTTCGTGCGTGCGATCGCGATGGTGTTCGACCGCCATCTGGCACCCGAAGCGCGGCGCGATCCCGCGTTGCCAGGCTACTCCCGTGTGGTCTGAGCCGGCTCGTCAACGCTGCCCGGGCCTGCTGCCATGGACCTCCCGCTGATCGCCGCCGCCGGCCTGATGGGCCTGGCAGGTGCGCCGCACTGCGCGGCGATGTGCGGTGCACCCTGCGCGGCGGTGACCCGCCATTGCGCCGGCGCGCAGCGCCAGACGCTGATGGCGGGCTTCACGCTGGGCCGGCTGCTGAGCTACGCCACCGGCGGCGCCGTGGTGGCCGCCAGCGTCGGCGCGGTCACGCTGCTCAGCAGCGCCGCGCCGGTGCTGCGCCCGCTGTGGACGCTGCTGCACATCGCGGTGCTGGGCCTCGGTCTGTGGCTGCTGCTGACCGGCCGCCAGCCGGCATGGTGGTCGCGGCTCGGGTCCGTGCCGGTGCTGGCGACGCCTGCGCCAGGCTGGCAGCGCATGTCGGCGCCGTTGCGCGCGACGGCTGCCGGTGGCTTGCTGCTCGCCTTGCCCTGCGGCCTGCTGCAGTCGGCCCTGCTGATCGCGGCGCTGGCCAGCACACCGCTGCAAGGCGCGCTGGCAATGGGCAGCTTTGCGGCCGCGTCATCGCTGGGTCTGTGGCTGCCCGGCGCCCTGGGCATGCGCGGGTCGAGCAGGCCGTCGGTGAACGTGCTGATGCTGCGGCTGTCTGGCGCCACACTCGCCGTGGCCTCGGCCTGGGCGCTGTCGCACGACCTGTGGCAACGCGTGGCCGCGTGGTGCCAGTCGGCCTGAGCGTCGGCGCTGCCTCAGAATGGCGGGGTGACAGAAGCCGCCCACATCGCCATCGTCGACGACGAGCCCGACATCACCCAGCTGCTGGCGGGCTACCTGTCGCGCCAGGGCTTCCGCGTCAGCGAGCTGGCCTCGGGCCACGCACTCACCGCGCTGATGCCCACCGATCCGCCCGATCTGGTCCTGCTGGATCTGGGGCTGCCCGGCGAAGACGGCTTCGCGATCGCCCGCAACCTGCGGGAGCACTGGCGCTGTGGGCTGATCATCCTGACCGGGCGCGGTGACGCGGTCGACAAGGTGGTGGGGCTGGAAATCGGCGCCGACGACTACGTGACCAAGCCATTCGACCTGCGCGAATTGCTGGCGCGCATCAAGGCGGTGTTGCGACGGCTGGCGCCTGCGGGCGCGGTGCCGGAGGCGCCGGCGGCAGCGCGCGAGCGCTTGTGCTTCGACCAATGGGAGATCGATGTGCCTGCCCGCCAACTCGGCAGCACCGACGGTCGCCAGGTCGCACTGACGGCCGGTGAATTCGACCTGTTGTGTGTGCTGGCGCGTCACGCCGGGCGGGTGCTGTCGCGCGACTTTCTGCTCGAGCAGACCCGTGGTCGCGATGCCGCGCCGTTCGACCGCACGATCGACGTGCAGATCGGCCGCCTGCGCCGCAAGCTCGATGACGACCCCGACGAGCCGCGGCTGATCAAGGCCGTGCGCGGCGCTGGCTATGTGCTGGTGTCGGCGGTCACGCTGCGCTGAACGACGGAGCGTGCGCATGAGCCGTCCACCGCGCTCAACAGTCAAACCCGCCGAAGAGTCGATCTACCGCTCGCTGTTCGGCGCCTACCCGGACGCGCTGCTGCTGGTGGATGGCAAAGGGCGCATCGTGCTGGCCAACCCGGAGGCGGAGCGATTGCTGGGCTACGAGGCGGGGGAGCTCGCAGGCCTCATGGTCGACGTGTTGGTGCCGGATGCCATCCGGCCGCGCCATGCGGCCTACCGCGAGAACTACAGCCACGCACCGAAGGCGCGGCCGATGGGCACCCAAATGGAGCTGGTGGCCCGGCGCCGGGACGGCCACGACGTGATGGTGGAAATCGCGCTGAGCCCGCTGCAGATCGAGGGTCAGCCCTTCGTGGTGGCGGCGGTGCGCGGCATCGAGGCCTATCCGCGCGTGCGACAGGCGCTGCAGCGGGCGCGCTACAGCGAGTTCGTGGCACAGATGGGCCGGCTGGCGGTGGACACGCGCGATCCGCAGCTGCTGCTGCAGCAGGTGCCGGCGGTCGCTGTCGACGCGCTGCAGATCGACTCGGCGGTCGTGTTCCTGCTCGACGCGACACGGCTTGAATTCCACGTGGCCGGCGGTGTCGGTCTTCTGGCCTGCGAGGGCCTGGGCAGCCGCTGCCCGAACCGGCCCGACACGCCACCGGGCTTCGTGCTGGCCCAGGGCCAGGTGGTGACGGTGGCCGAATTCGCTGCGGAGCGGCGCTTCACCGTGCCACTGGACTACCTGGCGCACGGCCTGGTCTGCGCGCTCGCGGTGCCGCTGGTGGACCGCGGACAGATCATCGGCGTGCTGACCGCGCGCGCGCGGCATGCCAAGCGCTTCGGCGCCGACGAGACACACTTCCTGGAGTCGCTGTCGAACCTGCTCGCTGCCAGCTTGCAGCGCTCGCAAAGCGAAGATGCGCTGAACCACGCGCAGCGCATGGAAAGCGTCGGCCAGCTCACCGGCGGCATCGCCCACGACTTCAACAACCTGCTGACGGTGATCCAGGGCAACCTGCAGGTGCTGGAAGACCACCCTGCGCTGGCGGCGGATGCCGGGGCCCAGCAGATGGTGGCCGCTGCCGCGCGGGCGAGCCGGCGCGGTGCCGAGCTCACGGGCAAGCTGCTCGCGTTCTCGCGCCGCCAGCGACTCAGCCCGACCGAGGTCGATGTCGTCGAGCTGATCGAATCGCTGGCCGACATGCTGCGCCGCACCCTCGACCAGCGCATCCGCATCGAGGTGACCACCAGCGCGCGCGGGTTGCGCTGCGTGGCCGATGCCGGCCAGCTCGAGTCGGCGCTGCTCAACATCGCGATCAATTCACGCGACGCGATGCCAACGGGCGGCACGCTGTCGTTCTCGTGCGGCATTTGTGCTGCGCTGCCGGCCGATGTGGCGGCCGACCTGGGCGATCTGGCGCGCGGGCAGACTTTCATCGAGATCGCCATCACCGACACCGGCCAGGGCATGACCGACAGCGTGCGCGACCGGGTGTTCGAGCCGTTCTTCACCACCAAGGAGCTCGGCCGCGGCACCGGGCTGGGCATGAGCACGGTCTATGGCTTCGTCAAGCAGTCGAAAGGCTCGATCCGACTGACCACCGCGCCGGGTGCGGGCACCCAGGTCACGCTGTACCTGCCGCGGCTGCGTGGCGTGGCGGAACAGGAGGAGTTGGCGGCACAGGCCACCGAGGGCCTGCCCTTCGGGCTCGAGGCCTTGCTGGTCGAAGACGATGCGGACGTTCGCGCCGTGGTGTGCCAGTTCCTGCAGTCGCTGGGCTGTCGGGTCACGGAGTTCGATGCCGCCGAGCCTGCGCTGGATTACCTGGGGTCCGGGGTGCCGTGCGCGCTGCTGCTGACCGACATCGCCCTCGGCTCGGGCATGCGCGGCACCGAACTGGCCCGCCAGGTGCACGCGCGCTGGCCGCATGTCGCGGTGCTGCTGATGTCCGGGTATTCGTCGGAACTGCTGCAGGCCCCCGAGGACAGCCCGTCCGCATGGGAGGTGCTGCGCAAGCCCTATGAGCGCAACGATCTTGCGCGCGCCATGGCGCGCGCGCTGAAGGCCAGACCGCAGCCCCCCGGCCGGCCCTGAGGCCGCGGGGGCGGGCCGGGGTCAGTGCAGGGTCGCGGCCAGGCTGCTGTCGACGAAGGCGCTCAGCGCGGCCACGTCCGGGATCTCGATGTCGCGACGGCCCTTCTGCGAGAAGCCGATGACCTTGTCGCGCGCCAGGCGAGACAGCGCCCGGCTGACCGTCTCGAGCGTCATGCCCAGGAAGTTGCCGATTTCGGCGCGGGTCATGCGCAGCGTGATGCAGTCGGTGCGCAGGCCGCGCTGTTCCAGGCCGGCGGCCCAGTTGCGCAGGAAGTCGGCGACCCTGGCGTCGGCAGGCAAGGTGCATACCGCCAGCATCGAGTCGCGGTCGCGCGCCATCGCGCGGCTCATGGCGCTGTGCACCGCGACCATCAGCTCCGGTGTGCGGCTGCACCGCTCGAGCAGCGCCTGGTAGCGTATGACCCACACCTCGCCGGTGTCCATCGCGATCGCATCGCAGCCGAAGGTGCCTTCGGCGATGCCATCGAAGCCGAGCCAGTCGCCCTTGAAGTGCAGGCCGACCACCTGCTCGCGGCCATCGGCCGACACGCTGACCGTCTTGAACAGCCCGGCATGCACGATGTACAGGGATTCGAAGTCATCACCGGCGCGGTACACCGGTTCTCCGGCGTGCAGCACGCGCCGGACGACGGGCAGCTCGCTGTCGATCAGCGCCAGCAGCCGTGCAATGCGCTGGCCCGGGGCTGCGGTCGCCGACGCGACCGGGGTGCGGCAGACCGCGGGAGGCGTGCGGCTCGGAAGGGGCGTGGTGACGGTTTGCACAGTGATTTCCTGAGGAGTGGCTGGGACTGAAGTCAGCTTAGGCAGCCGCATGCAACCGTTCACGAACACCCGGCGCAGTTTGGTAAGGTCCGGTAAACCGCTGGTAAACAGACCGCTGCCTCGCCGGAGATCGATCACCCGGCCGACCCGGCACATGCCCCCATGACCTCACCGACGACGCTGCCGAAAGTTGCCCCAGGCACGACCACGCCTGCCGACTTTGTCGCGCTGTGCGCGGCGCACGTCGACAACGGCGGCTTCGAGACGCTGCTGCTGTCCAAGCACTGCGGGCCGGAAGCCGACCTCCAGCGCGTCAGCGTGCGGCCGGTGGTGCTGCGCGGCGCGCCGTGCCTGTCGTTCGTGTACCGACACACCACCCGCGACGAGACGAAGAACCTGCCACTGACTGCGGGACTGGAGCGGGTGCGCGAGCTGCTGGGCACGGTGTTCCGCCATGCGCATCTGCACACGCGCGACGAGGTGGTCGAGCTGATGCTCAGCCGGCGTGGGGTGTGCACACTGCGCCGGCGGCCCGCGGCGCCGGCCCCCGCACCCGAGGAGGTCGGCGGCCCGCCGGGCGAACCGCTGCGTGCCGAGCAGGGGCACGACCGCGACAAGCAGCGGTTCGTGGACGTCCGCCGGCCCTTCCTGAGCGCGCTGGGCGTCACCACCGAGCAGCACACGGTGGTGCCGGCGATGTCGCGCAAATGGAAGCAGATCAACAAGTTCGTCGAGGTCTTTGCCGGCGCCTTGCGGGCCTCGCAGCTGCTGGCGTCGGCGACCGCGGGGCCTGCGGGCCGTCGCCCGGTGAGGGTGGTCGATTTCGGTGCCGGCAAGGGCTACCTGACGTTTGCGGTGCATGACCATCTGCAGCAGCAGCCGGGCGTCGATGCCCAGGTCACGGGTGTCGAGCTGCGCCCCGACATGGTTCAGCTGGGCAACGCGGTGGTCGCGCGACTGGGCCTCGACGGCCTGCGCTTCGAGGCCGGCGATGTGCGCAGCCGCGCGGTGCAGCCGATCGACGTGATGATCGCGCTGCACGCTTGCGATACCGCGACCGACCACGCGATCCACCTGGGTCTGCGCGGCGGCGCCGCCATCATCCTGTGCTCGCCGTGCTGCCACAAGGAATTGCGGCCACAGCTGCTGAGCCCGCACCCGCTGCGACCGATCCTGCAGCACGGCGTGCACCTGGGGCAGCAGGCCGAGATGCTGACCGACGGCCTGCGCGCGATGCTGCTGGAGGCCTGTGGTTACGACACCCAGGTGTTCGAGTTCGTCGCCCTCGAGCACACGCAGAAGAACAAGATGATCCTCGCGGTGAAGCGCACCCCGCCGCGGGCGTCCGATGCGGTGTGGGCACAGATCGACGACATCAAGGCCTTCTACGGCATCCGTGATCAGTGCCTGGAGTCGTTGTTACGCGCCGAGGGTCGCATGCCCGACAAGGGCAATCCCTGTCGTGCAGAGGGCCCGCGGTCGTAACAGAATCCGGCGATGGACACGCAGCCGACCGACCTTTCCAGGTTGCCGCTCTTTCCTCTGCAATGCGTGCTGTTCCCTGGTGGATACCTGCCGCTGCGCATCTTCGAGGTCCGCTACCTCGACATGATCGGGCGGGCGCACAAGGCCGGTACGCTGTTCGGTGTGGTGTGCCTGACCGCAGGCCGCGAGGTGCGCAGCGCGCCGTCGCAGGGCACGGCAGAGCGACCGCGCGGTGGCGGCTTCCCCCAAGAGGCGTTTCACGAGATCGGCACACTGGCCCGCATCACCCAGCTCGAGCGGCCCAATCCCGGGCTGATGACGATCAGCTGCACAGGCACCCAGCGCTTCCGGATCCGCTCGCGCGAGCAGCTCAAGCACGGCCTGTGGGTGGCCGACGTCGAACTGCTGGACGACGATGTCGCGGTCGCCGTGCCGACCGACCTGGAAACGGTGGCCTCCACCTTGCGCGAGGTCGTCAAGGGCATGGTCGATCGTGCCGGCAGCCCGCTGGACATGCCATTCCAGCCGCCTTACCGCTGGGATGACTGCGGCTGGATCGCCAACCGCTGGTGTGAGTTGCTGCCGCTGGGCGCCGAGCAGAAGCAACGCCTGATGGCCCTGGAGAACCCCTTGCTGCGGCTGGAGCTGGTGGCCGACGTGCTCGATCAGACGGGGCTGGCCCGGTCGTTGTCGGGCCGCGGCTGACGGCAGGGCTCTTTCAGTGCCCGCTGTCTGCCGGGGCGGCGCGCGGCGCCAGCAGGTCCGCGCGGGTGTACGGTTGCTCGCGCCCCGAGATCGCGAGCGACAGCTTCGTCACCCAGCCGTGGGTCGGTGACGGCGGCGCGTTGGGCAAGGCACTGCCCAGCCATGCGCACACCACCACCGGCAACCACAGCGAGTGCCGCGCCGGCGGTGCGCGCTCGGCCCGTGCGGCCCACCACGTCACGGCGCCACCGACCAGCAGACCGGCCACCACCTCCGACCAGGAGTGCGCCTCGACCACCACCCGCGACAGGCCCACGAGCAATGCCAGCACCATCCCGATGGCCAGGCCCAGCCGCCACCAACGCGGCGCCTGCATGCCGGCCACCGCGCTGGCGATGGCGACGCCCGTCAAGGGGTAGATCGCCGCGGCGAACATCGAATGCCCCGACACCCCGGTGAAGTCCAGCGCCGCCCAGCCCAGTCCGTAACCCATGAAGGCGATCTTCGACGCGGTCGTGACCAGCGTGGCGGCTGCAATGCCGCTCAGCCAGACGATCGCCAGCCGAGGCGATCGATCGCGCCAGACGAACCACGAGGCCGTGAGCAAGGCAGCGGGCAGCAGGATCGGCGCTTCGCCCAGTCGCGTCACCAGATTCCAGAGGGCGATCGACAGCATCAAGGACATCGGGAGATGGTAAGCGTTGAGCCTCTGGCGGCGCTCTCGGAGCCATTGCCCAAGGCCTGTCCATCCTGCAGCGGCGCGATCGAGGTCACAGGCCTCAGGCCGGTGTGAAAGATGCACACCCTCAAGTCGGGTGAACGCCCGGAAAGTGTCTGGATTTCGAGCGGCGTCGGCACCACACTCTTCACATCGAAACCAGTTGTTACCAGCGTGTCGGTGGTCTTGAAGCGGGCGTCGTGCCGCCTCAGCTGCCGTGTACACAGGCACAGACACCATGAGCTTTTTTGGATGGGGCGCGCGCGAGTCACGAAGCGCGGCGACCAAGACTTCCCCCGCACGCCGACCGGCGGCAGAACCGACCACCGAATCCGGCTGGCAGCGCCTACGCACCCAGCCGCGCCCCTGCGACCAGACCCTGTCTGCACTGGCCGCCGCCTGGTGCAACTCGCTGCACCCCCAGCATCGGCCGACCCAGCTTTGCGCGTTGTTCCCCCGTCTGGCCAACCGGCTGGCGCTGTGCTGGGACGATCCGGCGCTGGCCTCACGGGTGCTCGACGGTCTGGTGGTCGACAAGCGCCGTCATCGGGCAGGCTTCCCGCCCGAGGTGTCGCAGGAGCTGATTCGCTTGCGCCTGCTGCGACCTTCCCGCGCGGGCAGCAGCGACTTTGCCCCGCTGTGGGATGCCAGCGGCATGGCCAGCTGCGACCGCTGACCCCGCCGCAGCGCGACCGCCCGCCCCGGGCGGTTGTGTTGTCAGTGCAGTGTCCGCCCAATCGGCGCCGGAACTGCGGACCGGCCCTCGCGTTGCGACGCTGACACCAGGCCGTGTGGCACATAGCCGCGGGTCGGCAGGCACCAGCCTTCGGTCGCGCTCGCGTCAGCCAGCGCCTCGATGCGCAGGCCGTTGGGCAGCAGCTGCTCAGCCGCGGCGCGTGCCAGCACCGACTCGCATTGCCGCGCACTAATCAACAAGGCGAAGCGCACCCATCGCTGCATCACCAGGGCATGTCCCCAGGCGTCTTCGATGGCCCAGCGCGCGCGTTGCGGATCGGCGAGCCGACCGGCGGCGAGCACCCGTGGCAGCAGCGTCTGGAAAAACGAGCGGAAGGCCCGCCGAACCGTCGCACCGGGCAGCAGCGCCTCGAGGCGGTTGATGCGCTGACTCCAGCCCGGGCTCAGCAGTTGCTGGCTGACGAAAGCCTGCAGCGCCTGCACCGGGTTGAACAGGCGCAGCCGATTCGGTGGCAGCACCAGCAGGGGCAGCTCGCAGGCCCGTGCGTGCGGCAAGGCTTCAACGTAGCTGCACAGCACGGCGAGACGCCCCCATTGCGCGGCGCTCAGACCTTCGTGCAGCGGCGCTGCGGTGGTACCGCGTGCGGTGTCGGCCTCCAGCCGGCGAGCGATGCCCACCGCGGACTCGAAGCCGTGCGCTGCTTTGGCCCGATGGGCGCGCGTGCTGATCATGACCAGATGGCCAGCCGCGTAGCCCGCGTCGTGCCGCACCCGGTGGATGATGCTGTGGCGGGTGTTGTCAGACACGTCGCCGAGCGCTTCCCGGGTGATCGGGCAATGGGTGACGGTCAACTGGCGCAGGTACTGCGGGGTGACCTCGAACAGCTCGACGCTGCGACCGCGCAGCCAGGCATGCAGCCGCAGTTGCAGCCACAGGCGCACTGCTGCGGTGGGTTCGAGCGTGCGCTCGCCGTAGGTGGCCGTGCCCGCCAGCCAGCCGTCGCGAACCGGCGAGGGCTCCTGCGCATACGGTGCGGGCGGCGTGAGGCCGTGGTGTGCGTGGTCCCAGCCGAGCTCGAAACCGATGTGCTCGTGGTTCGTCAGCGGCGAGGTCGGCGCCGGACGGCCGGCGCAAGGATGGGCGATGGCGGCCAGGTCGACGGAAAACAGGTCGCGGGTGCTCAGGTCGGTGTTCATGCTGGACTCCTGGTGACGCGGCAACATGCCACGATGAAGTCAGTGTGTCCGCCCAGTGGCTCAACAGATGAGCCACTGATTTCGCCTGAGTCATAATTTATCGGACTTGATTTCAGATACTGGCTCATATGGTGAGCCAGCTCTAGGGTATCGACACCCGTCGGAGAGCCAAGCATGGACCGCACCGAACGCTTCTACAAAATCGAGCGGCTGTTGCGCAGCCGCGGCTGCGTCAGCTTCGACGTCCTGCAGGCCGAGCTGTCGGTGTCACCCGCGACGCTCAAGCGCGATCTGCAATACCTGCGGGACCGCATGGGGGCGCCGATCGCCTACGACCGCGCTGACAACGGGTATCGCTTCGAGGCGCCGGCCGCCGGCGCGGCCCGGGCGGTCTCCCACGAGCTGCCTGGCATGTGGTTCAGCGAACGCGAGCTGCACGCGCTGCTGACGATGCACCAGCTGATGGCCGGGCTCGACGACGACGGTGTGCTGGCGCGCCACCTGCAGCCGATGATGGACCGGCTGCAGGGTCTGCTGGGCGCCGACGAGACCGAGGCGCGCGAGCTGGTGCGCCGCGTCAAGCTGATCGGCACCGCGCGCCGACGCGTGCCGAGCCAGCATTTCGAGTTGCTGGGCAGTGCGCTGGTGCAGCGCAAGCGGGTCTGGCTGCGCTACTTCAAGCGCAGCGATCGCACGACCAGTGAGCGCGAAGTGTCGCCGCAGCGGCTGGTCAACTACCGCAACACCTGGTACCTCGATGCGTGGTGCCACGCCAGCGACGGGCTGCGCCGCTTCGCGCTCGACGCGGTCCGGCAGGCCCGGGCGCTGGACAGCCGTGCCAAGCCGGTCGCGCTGAAAGACCTGGAGGCAGAACTCGATGCGGGTTACGGCATCTACGGTGGCGCTGGCGCGAAGGTGAAATGGGCCACGCTGGTGTTCGAGCCGGATGCGGCGCAGTGGGTGGCCAATGAGGAATGGCATCCTCAGCAGACCTCGCGCTGGCTCGGCCCGACCGAAGGCGAAGGCCGCTACGAACTGAAGGTGCCCTACGTCGAAGCGACCGAGCTGATGATGGACATCCTGCGCCACGGCGACAGCGTGCGCGTGGTGGGCGACAAGGCGTTGGCGGCGGCGGTGACCCAGCGGCTGAACCAGGCCGCGGCGTTGTACGCTTGAAGAACGAGCGGTCGCCGCGGCGGGAGGTCCCGCTGCGGCGACCCCACTGAAAGGAAGCGAGATGAAAGCCACCTGGAACGGCGTGACCCTGGCCGAGAGCGACGACACCGTCGTCGTCGAAGGCAACCACTATTTCCCGGCCGAGAGCCTGAACCGCGATTACGTGACCTTCAGCAACCACCGCAGCGGCTGCGCGTGGAAGGGCCAGGCGCATTACTACAGCTTGATGGTCAATGGCGACATGAACGAGAACGCGGTCTGGTACTACCCCGAGCCCACCGAGGCCGCCGCGCACATCAAGGGACGCGTCGCGTTCTGGAAGGGCGTGAAAGTCGAGTGACCGCGCCCCACGACGACCCCCGCCCCCGCCGGCAATTCATCACCAGCCTCGCCGCGCTGGCGGGCAGTGCCGCCGTGCCGGCCTGGGCCGAGAAGCTGCAGGCGATCGGCGCGCCGCAGCGCTTCGACTACGCCGCCTTGAAGGGCCAGGCGCTCTCGCTCTCGCGCAAGCCGTACGAAAAGCCACGCGCCGTCTTGCCCAAGGCCATCGAGGCGCTGGACTGGGACGCCTACCAGGCGATCCGCTTTCGGCCCGACCACGCACTGTGGCGCGACGATCAGCTGCGCTTTCAGGCCCAGTTCTTTCACCTCGGGCTGTATTTCAAGTCACCGGTGCGGCTGTATGAGCTGGCCGACGGCCAGGCGCAGGAGCTGGCCTATGTGCCCGAGATGTTCGACCACGGCAAAAGCGGGCTCGACCACGCGAAGCTGCCGCGCGACCTCGGCTTTGCCGGCTTCCGGCTGAACTTCCACACCGACCTGCAGCGCGACATCACCGCGTTCCTGGGGGCCAGCTACTTCCGCGCGGTGGGCGGTGAGTGGCAGTACGGGCTGTCGGCACGCGGCCTGGCCATCGACACCGGCGCGCCGAAGCCGGAGGAGTTCCCGAACTTCACCGGCTTCTGGCTCGAACGCCCGGCTGTGGGCTCCAACAGTGTCACGGTGTATGCGCTGCTCGACTCGCCCAGCGTCGCCGGCGCCTACCGCTTCGTCATCACGCCGGGCGACACCCAGGTGATGGACATCGATGCGGCGCTGTACCCGCGCACGACGGTCGATCGCCTGGGCATCGCCCCGTGCACGAGCATGTTCCAGACCGGTGAGAACGACCGCCGCATGGGCTACGACTGGCGCGGCGAGATCCACGACAGCGACGGCCTCGCGATGTGGACCGGCAGCGGCGAATGGATCTGGCGCCCGCTGACCAACCCGCGGCAGCTGGCCTTCAACGCGTTTCAAGACAACAACCCGCGCGGCTTCGGCCTGCTGCAGCGCGACCGCGATTTCGATCACTACCAGGACGACGGCGTGTTCTATGAAAAGCGCCCTTGTCTGTGGGTGGAGCCGAAGTCGGGGTGGGGCCCGGGCTCCGTGCAGCTCGTCGAGATCCCGACGGTGGACGAGACCTTCGACAACATCGTGGCGTTCTGGAACCCGGCGCGCAAACCCCAGGCCGGCGAAGAGCTGCTGCTGGGCTACCGGCTCTACTGGGGTGCGCAGCCGCCCGCTAGGCCACCGCTGGCACGGTGCGTTGCCACACGCACCGGACTCGGCGGGGTGATCGGCAAGAAGCGCACGTACTACTCGTGGCGCTTCGCGGTCGACTTCGCGGGCGGCGATCTCGCCCTGATCGGGCCCAACGCGAAGGTGACTGCCGTGGTCACCGGGTCATCAGGCGCCCGCATCGAAACCACTTCGGCGCGGCCGCTGCACGCGGTGAAGGGCTACCGGGCCCTGTTCGATGTGGTGCCCACCGCCTCGACCGATCCGATCGAGTTGCGGCTGTACCTCAGCTGTGAGGGGCAGTCGCTGACGGAGACCTGGCTGTACCAGTGGGTGCCGCCACCGATGGCGGAACGGACTTTGTACTGAGTGCTTTGCTGGCACTGCGCCGGGATTTCGCCCCGGCAGGCGAGTCACTTTTTTCTGCTGGCCCAGAAAAAAGTAACCAAAAAAGAGGGCCCGAACACCAGCCATTGGGTGACCCCGCTGCGGCTACAGGTGGACTGCACAGGCTCTGGCACGAGAACCCACACCGAGGACCCGAAGGGTCGAGGCGTAGCGATAGCGAATGTTTAAACCTGAGCGAGGAAGCCGTGGCAGTAGTTCGCTGAATGTTCACAAGCCAGAGCCTGTGACGTAGGCGTGTAGCCGCAGCGAGCAGGCCAAATGGCTGGTCTTCAGGCCCTTTGCTTTGGTGACTTTCATTTGGGCCCGCAAATGAAAACGAAGTTTCGGCGGAGCCAAAGTTACTCGGCAGCCGGGCCGAGACCCGGCTGCGGTCTCACCCCGCGGCGGGCTGCACCGCAAGGGCACAACCCGCCTGCCAGGGCGAACCCTGGCAAGACCGGTCTTGCCAGTGACTACTTGCCCGCCTTGAACGCCGTGAACACCCGTGTCTGGACGCGCCGGATCGGTTGCGGCACGCTGTCGGGCGCGGTCATGATCTTCTTGTCGGCGTCGCTCAGGAAGATCGAGGTGTTCTCGGCCACGTCTTTCTTGACGAACTTCAGCGAGGCCGCATTCGGGTTGGCGTAGAACACCTTGTTCGTCAGAGAGGCATGCACTTCAGGGCGCAGGATGTAGTTGATGAACAGGTGCGCGTTCTCGACGTTCTTGGCATCCTTCGGGATCGCCATCGTGTCGAAGAACAGCGTGGAGCCGCCCTTGGGCACCAAGGCCAGGATCTCGAACTTCGACTTGGCCTCGATCGCGCGGGCGCGGGCGATGTTGATGTCGCCGGAGTAGCCCATCACGGCGCACACCGAGCCCGAGGCCAGGTCGTTGATGTAGCCCGACGACGAGAAGCGCGTCACGTACGGGCGCGCGGCCTTCAGCACCTTGGCGGCAGCGTCGTAGTCGGCGGCCTCACGGCTGAAGGGTGGCTTGCCGGCGTAGAGCATGGCAATCGGCAGCACCTCCGAGGCCGAGTCGAGGAAGCTGATGCCGCAGCCCTTCAGCTTGCTTGCGTACTTCGGGTCGAACACCAGGCTCCAGGCGTTGTCGGGCATGGGCAAGTCACCGAGTGCCGCCTTGACCTTGGTGGTGTTGATGCCCACCGCGATGTAGCCCCAGAGCCAGTCGACCAGGTGCTCGTTGCCCGGATCGACCTTGGCCAGCTGCTCCAGCAGGCCCTTGTCGAGGTTGCCCCAGTTGCTGAGCTTGCTGCGATCGAGCTTTTGCAACAGGCCGCCTTCGATCTGCATCTTCGCGAAGTGCGCGCCGGGCACGACGATGTCGTAGCCCGTCTTGCCCGCGACCAGCTTCGCGTGCAGCACCTCGTTGTTGTCGTAGTTGTCGTAGTTGACTTTGATGCCGGTCTCTTTCTCGAAGTTCTTGATCGTGTCGTCGGCGATGTAGTCCGACCAGTTGTAGATGTTGAGCACCTTGGGCTCGGCCGCATGCGTGCTGGTGAGACCTGTCAGGCCGCACAGGCCGGCCAGAACGAGGCTGAGCGCGCGAAAGAGACGGGGGGCAAATGGACTGCGCATGGCGATGTGATCCTTGTCGTGTCAGGGTGCCATCGAGGATGGCGGTGGCGGGCGCGAGAGCCCCGTAGCATGATCCGAGCCGCCGTCGCGGCGCCGGAATTCTGTACGAGAACCGCGGTAACGAATCGGCCTGTGGTTTCGATGACCGGCCCACTCGGCTACGCTTGTGGCGGTTGCGTATCGACCCGACCTGACAGCCCAAGGAGTTCCTGATGCCCCGTGCCGTGCTCGAAGACACCCGTTTGCATCCCGCCATCCGGGACACCGTCGAACACCTGCACGTCGAGGTGGTGCACAACGTGCAGGCCGCCTCGATGTCGAATGCGGTGCTGGTGGTGGGCATGGCGGGCAACCCGTTCTGCAAGCGGGCGCGCAAAGCGCTTGACGCGGCGGCGGTGTCTCACCATTACCTGGAGTACGGCAGCTACCTCAGCCGGTGGCGCGAGCGGCTGGCGCTGAAGATGTGGTCGGGCTGGCCGACGTTCCCGATGGTGTTCGTCAAGGGGTCGTTGATCGGCGGCGCCGATGACCTGGCCAAGCTGATCACAACGGGCGAGCTGAAGCGGCTGCTCGCTTGAAGCTGATCGGGGCGCGCCGAGCCGTGGCGTTCGCCGTGGTGGCGGTGCTGTGGACGCCTGCCTTGTGGGCGCAAGCCGCCGAGGCGACCGCACCGTGCCGCGTGCCGGGCGTGGCCCACGAGGTGCGCTGCGGGGCCGTGCAGCGCCTGCTCGATCCAGGGCAATCGAGCGGACCGACGATCGACATCCGCTTCATGGTGGTGCCTGCCGTGGCGCGCCGTCGGCTGCCCGATCCGGTGTTTCTGCTCGCGGGCGGCCCGGGTCAGAGCGCGATCGCGTTGGCGCCGGCCGTGCTGCCGCTGTTCGCCCGGCTGAACAACCGGCGCGACATCGTCTTCGTCGACCAGCGCGGCACCGGACGCTCGACGCCACTGGCATGCGACGACCGCCGGCATGCGCCGCTGTCCGAGCCGGTGGGTGTCGACGCGCAAGTGGCCCAGCTGCGGGCCTGTCTGACCCGTCTCGCGGCCACGGCGCCGCTGCGCTCGGCCGATGACCTGCGTTTTTTCACCACCACGATCGCGATGCAGGATCTCGACGCGGTGCGCGCCCGGCTCGGCGCCGAGCGCATCAATCTGGTGGGCGCCTCTTACGGCACCCGGGCGGCGCTGGAATACGCCCGCCTGTTTCCGCAGCGCTTGCGGCGCAGCGTGCTCGACGGTGTGGCACCGCCCGACATGGTGCTGCCGGTCAGTGGCGGCATCGACACCCAGGCCGCGTTCGACGCGATGCTCACCGATTGCGAGCGCAGCCCGGCCTGCCAGCGTTCCCACCCGAGGCTGCGTGCCGATTGGCAGGCGCTGCTGGCCAGCCTGCCCAAGCCGGTGAATGCCATTCATCCGCTGACTGGCCGGCGCGAGCACTTCACCCTCGACGTCGAGCGGGTGCTCGCCGCCGTGCGCGGGCCCTTGTATGCCCCATCGCTGGCGGCCGGCCTGCCGCAGGCCATCGGCGAGGCGGCACGCGGGCGCTACGAGCCGCTGCTGGGCCTGGCCGATGCGCTGGCCAATCGGCGTGGGGGCACGGTGGCGATGGGCATGCATGTCAGCGTGCTGTGTGCCGAGGACGGCCCCCGGCTGGGGCGCGACCTGCCGACCGCGGCGTCGGGTGCCGGCGGTGCATCGACCACCGGGCCCTTCATCGATCAGGCCGGGCAGTTCTACCGGCGTGCTTGTGCGTTCTGGCCGCGCGGCAGCGTGCCCGAGGCGTTCTACGCCGTGCCGCCAGCCGCGTCGGCCACGCTGCTGCTGAGCGGCGGGCTCGATCCGGCCACCCCACCGCGCCATGCCGACCGGGTGGCACGCGCGCTCGGCGCGCAGGCTCGGCAGGTCACCGTGGCCCACGCCGGACATGGCCTGATGGCCGTCGGTTGCGTGCGCGACCTGATGTTCCGCTTCATCGACGCCGCAGACGATGCCCAGGCCCTGGCCATCGACGCAAGCTGCGTTGCGCATGTGCCCCGACCTCCGGCATTCGAGCCGGTGACGGTCTCGCCGGCGGCCTCACCGGAGCCTTCAGCCTCGCAGACCGCGGAGGGTGGCCGGTGATCGTCGTCGAGGGCTTGGCCAAGCGCTTTGCGCCCCCGGCACGCAGCCTGCGCGACGCGCTGATGCGCCGACCGGCCCCGAGTGGCGTCGCTGCGGTCCAGGACGTCGGCTTCGTGGCAGCCGACGGACGCATCACCGGTCTGCTGGGCCCCAACGGCGCCGGCAAGACGACCACCTTGCGGATGCTGGCCGGCTTGATCGCGCCGGACGCCGGCCAGATGACGGTGGACGGCATCGACGTGGCCACCCATCCGCGCGATGCGCTGGCGCGCATGGGCGTGCTCAGCGACGCGCGTGGCCTGTACCCGCGGCTCACGGCGCGCGAAAACATCGCCTACTACGGGGCGTTGCAGGGCTTGGATCGCGATCAGGCCGAGGCACGGGCAGCCGTGCTGGCCGAGATGCTGGCGTTCAAGCCACTGCTCGATCGCCGCACCGAGGGCTTCAGCCAGGGTGAACGGATGAAAGTGGCGCTGGCCCGCGCGCTGGTGCACGACCCGGTGAACATCGTGCTCGACGAGCCGACCAACGGGCTCGACGTGACCGCCACCCGCAGTCTGCGCGAGTCGCTGCGCTTTCTGCGCACCGCCGAGGGGGGTGGTAAATGCATCGTGTTCTCGACGCACATCATGCAAGAGGTTGAACGGCTGTGCGACCACGTGGTGGTGGTGTCGGGTGGCCGCAGCGTGGCGGCGGGGTCCGTGCACGAGTTGCTGGCCCAGACCGGGCAGCGCGATTTCGAGGAGGCCTTCGTGCGCCTGGCCTTCGGGCCCGAGCCGGCACCCGCAGCACTGGGCGAGGCGTGCGCATGAGCGCCACCCGCGTGGCCTGGGCGGTGTACAAGAAGGAAGTGGTCGATGCCCTGCGCGATCGGCGCACGCTGATGGTCGTGTTGTTCAGCAGCGTGCTGATGGGCCCGTTGCTGCTGGTCGCGCTGTCGGCGCTGCTGGCCAGCTTCGAGGCCGGTGCCGAGCGCCGCGTGGTCTATGTCGACGGGGCCGCGCACGCACCGAGCCTGGTCAATTTTCTGCAGCGGCAGACGCGCATCGTCAAGGCGCCGCCGGCCGACTACGAAGCGCAGCTGCGCGCAAGAAAGTGGTCGGATCCGGTGGTGGTGGTCCCGGTGGGCTTCGACGCCGCGGTGACGCGCGGCGATGCCCCGGTGATCGAGGTGGTCAGCGACAGTGGCAACGCGCAGGCGCAGGCCGGCGCGGCCCGTGTGCAGCGACTGCTGGCCGCCTATGCGCAGGAGCGCACCCTGCTGACGCTGGCGTTGAGGGGGGTGGCCGCCGAACTGCTCGAGCCGTTCGACGTGCAGGAGCGTGATTTGGCCAGCGCGCGCACCCGTGCCGCCCAGATCACCGGCATGCTGCCGTTCTTCGTGATCATGGCCGTGCTCTACGGTGCATTGAATGCGGCGCTGGACACCACCGCCGGGGAGCGCGAACGCGGATCGCTGGAGCCGCTGCTGATGAACCCGGCGCGGCGCGGCGCGATCGTGATGGGCAAGTGGGGCGCGGTGGCCAGCGTGGCCGTGCTGATCGCGGCGCTGAGCGGCTTCAGCTTCATCCCGGCGCAATGGCTGCTGCGCAGCGACACCCTGCAGGCCATGTTCCAGTACGGCTGGCCAGAGGCGGTGGCGTTTCTGGCGCTGCTGGTGCCGTTTGCCGCTGCGATGTCGGCGCTGCTGATGGCGATCGCGATCCGCTGCAAGAGCTTCAAGGAGGCCCAGGCCAGCAGCACCGTGGTGCTGGCGGCGGTGTCGCTGCTCCCGCTGGTGTCGGTGTTCGACCAGCGTGGCGAGTCGCCCTGGCATCTGTGGGTGCCCGCGCTGGCTCAATCGACGCTGATGGCGCGTGTGTTGAAGGGCGAAGCCATGGGGGCTGCTGAACTCGCGACACCCCTCGCGATGTGCGTGGTTCTGACGTCGGTGTGCCTGCTCTGGGTGGCACGGCGCTTGAACGATGCCGCCGTGCGCTGAACAGCGCTGCGGTCTGGCACCCCAGACTTCGACACGGCATGATCCGACCGATGCTGAACGAGACCCCTCCCTGCGCCCGGTGGCGCTGCTGCCGCTTCGATGAGCTCGGCGTGCGTGAACTGCAATACATCTACATGGCGCGACAGCAGGTGTTTTGCGTCGAGCAGCTGTGCGCCTATCTCGATGTGGACGGCCGGGACGAAGCGGCGTGGCACCTGGCGGCGTGGTCAGCCGGGCAAGCCATGCCGCTGGCGTACGCACGGATCCTGGCGCCTGGCGTCAAGTACCGGGAACCGGCCATCGGCCGCGTGCTGACATTCGGCGTGGGCCGCGGTGTCGGGCTCGGCCGGGCGCTGGTGAAAAAAGCGGTGGCGCAGGCGGAGGCCGAGTACCCCGGACTCGGGATACGCCTGTCCGCGCAGAGTCACCTGCAGGACTTCTACCGCGCCGAAGGGTTTCAGTCCGAGGGAGAGATCTATCTCGATGTGGGCATTCCGCACATCGAGATGTGTCGTCCGGGCTGACGCTTCACGCCCCAGGCGGCGCTGCCAACCCTGGAGACCTCAAGCGGCCATCCGAGCCAGGGCGCGTTCGACCTCGGTCTGCCAGGGCAAGGCATGCACGATCTCGTTCAGATGCAGCGTCGCCTGCAGCGTGGGGATCGGCTCGCCGTGGGCATCGAGCAGCATCAGGTTGGTCACCAGGCCCATCGGATCGGCCATCGCGACCACGCCCTGGTGCAGCTGCACCCAGTCCCAGGCGACACCGGCGGTCGTTTCGTCGCTGGTGCGCGCCCACAAGGTTTGCCCGCAACAAGGCGAGTCGGACAAGCCGGAATGCACGACGCGGGTGTGCATGTGTGTCAGGCACAAATCCATCGTAGAGTCCGCCTGCCACAATAGAGGGGGCCATGCACGCACTGTCCACGGGGGAGTCATGGGGTACCGCCTTTCACAGGGCAGTCACCAAACTGCCTTCGACTTCAGTGTCGGCGGGTTTGTCGAGCTTGCCACCTGTCAAAGTTTGCAGGTGTGTGGCGGGCAGACAGCGAATGTCGGGCGTTCGGGAGTGATCGGTTTCTGATGCTTCAGGGTGGCTTTTCATCGGTGTTCGAGGCGCAAAGCCGCGACGATCTTCAATCGGAGATCGTTGGCTTTGCCCGTGGCCTTGGGTTCGACACCGTGTCGGCCATCACCGTGATTGATCATTTTCTCGGCGACACCGAATTCATCGCCATCGACAACGCACCGCCGGCATTCAGCGCAGCGCTCGAAGAAGGCGCGAAATGCGCGAATGACCCGGTGATGCAGCACTGCAAGCGCAAGAGCGTGCCCATCATCTGGGACCAGACCACCTACATCTCGGCCGGTCAATCGGAGATGTGGGAAGCGCAGGCGAGGTACGGATACCGCACCGGCATCTGTCTGGCGCTGCACCTGCCCGAAGGCCGGCACTTCGTGCTCGGCGTCGACCGCGACCGCCCGCTGCCCCACGCGTCGCAAGAACTCACCCGCATGGTCGCCGATCTCCAGCTGTTTGCCGTCCTCGCCCAGGATGCGGCCTCACGCGTGCTGCTGCCGACCGTTCCGGACGCCCGTGCGGTGTCGCTCACCCCCCGCGAGCTGGAGAGCCTGCGCTGGACCATGGAAGGCAAGACCGCCTGGGAGGTGGGCAACATCCTCGGGATCAGTGAACGCACCGCGGTGCTGCACCTCACCAACGCGACGCACAAGCTCGACTGCGTCAACAAGCACCAGGCCGTGCTCAAGGCGCTTCGGCTGAAGCTGATTTTTTGAGCGTGGGCGTGAACTGGTAGTCGCCCGCAGGGCTGAGCGCAAGCTGTAAGAGTTGACAGTTATGAAACGGCAGGGGAACTGCTGGAATCACTCCATGCACAAGGAGTGCATCCCGCCCACCCCTCTGAGGAGTTTCACATGCGTAAATTGCCCTTCACCGCGCCAGTGTTTCGCCAAGCCCCTGTCGCCAAGACGACGGACACCCCAGCCAAGCAGCGCCGTGAGCCCGTGAATGGCCCCCGCGAATTGAAATCCGAAGAGCTGCGCGAAGTCAGCGGTGGTGCGCCTGGTCGCCGCTGGTGATTCTGGTTTTTTCTCGGCGGTGACCGTGTGCAGCCGCCTCTGGGGCGGCGACACTTGCAGCCATGAGCGACTTGTTTCGTCTTGAGGCGCTGGAGCACCGCAGAAACACCTGGCTGGGCCGGATCCAACTGGTCCGGCCAGTTTCGTTTTCGGTCTTGACAGGGCTGGTGGCCGTCACGGCCCTGGCCACCGGGTGGTTCCTGTTTCACGGCGAGTACACCCGCAAGGCCCATGTCGTCGGCGTTCTGGTGCCTGACCAGGGCGTGCTTCGCCTGCCATCGCCACAGGCGGGCACGGTCGTCGAGCGGCGCGTGTCCGAGGGCGACTCGGTCCGCTCGGGCGACATCCTGTTCGTGATCTCTGTCGACCGGTCCACGGCCTCAGGCGACGCCCAGGTCGCCGTGCAGGACAGCATCGAGGCGCGCGTGCGCAGCCTGAAAGAGGCCAACCGGCAGAGCCAGCGTCTCGAGGGCGAGCAGGTGGCCGCCTTGACGCAGCAGATCGCGGACAGGCGCCGCGAACTGAAGCAGATGGATGCCGAAGGGGCGCTGCAGCAGGAGCGGCTGGCACTGGCGCAAAAAGCCATGGCCCAGCTGCAGTCGCTGCAGGCCGACAACTTCGTCTCGAGCGCCCATGTGCAGACCAAGGCCGAGGAGATCCTGGGTTTGCGCGCGCAGGCGCAGGCGCTCGAGCGCCAACGCCTGGCCCAGCAGCGCGAGATCGGCGTGCTCGAGGCCCAGCGCCAGGAGCGCAAACTCGAGGCCGAGTCCCAACGCGGTGGCATCGAGCGCAGCCTCGCCGAGCTGACGCAGGCATCGGCAGAAAGTGGCGCGTTGCAGCGCATCGTCGTGCGGGCCCCGCGAGCGGGCGTCGTCACTGCCGTGCTGGCGGCTCCCGGCGACAGCGTCACCCCCACGGCCGCACTGGCCAGCCTGCTGCCCGAAGGCGCGAAGATGCAGGCGCAGCTGTTCGCGCCCTCCAGCGCGGTCGGCTTTCTGCGACCCGAGCAGACGGTGCAGCTGCGTTACCAGGCCTTTCCGTACCAGAAATTCGGTCACCACCCCGGGCAGGTGCTGCAAGTCTCGCGCACGCCCTTGCAGGCCGCGGAGCTGGCGAGCCTGCCGTTGTCGATCAGCGCGGTGTCTGGCGTGAATGCAGAGGGTGCGTCGATGGCCGAGCCGCTGTACCGGATCACCGTCTCGCTCGATGAGCAAGCGGTGCAGGCCTATGGTGTCGCACAGCCACTGGTCGCCGGGATGCAGCTCGAGGCCGACGTCTTGCTTGATCGCCGCCGGCTGATCGAGTGGATCTTCGAGCCGCTGCTGAGCGTCACGGGTCGGCTGTGATGGCGGCGAAGGAGCCTGGATGGGCGGCAGCCGCGCTGTCGGCGTTGCGTCTGGGACTGGGCCGGTCGCGGGTGCCGATGCTGCTGCAGACCGAAGAGGCCGAGTGCGGTCTTGCCTGCCTGGCCATGGTGGCCACGCACCACGGGCTCAAGACCGACCTGCCGACGCTGCGCAAGCGCTTCTCGCTGTCGCTCAAGGGCGCCACGATGATGGACCTGACCCGCATGGCGGGTCAGATGCAGCTGACGCCGCGTGCGCTGCGCGCCGATCTCGAACACCTGCCACAGCTGCAGCTGCCCTGTGTGCTGCACTGGGACCTGAACCATTTCGTGGTCCTGGTGGCGCTGCGCGGCGGCAAGGCCGTGCTGCACGATCCGGCGCGCGGCATCCGGCGGCTGCCGATGGCCGAGCTGTCGAACCACTACACCGGCGTGGTGCTGGAGCTGGCACCCACGCCCGAGTTTCGGCCGCGTGTCGAGCGGCAGTCGGTGACGGTGCGGCAACTGCTCGGCGGGGTCAGCGGCCTGAAGCGCTCGCTGTTCCAGATCATGGTGCTGGCACTGGCGCTCGAGCTGTTCATGCTGCTGTCGCCGTTCTTCATGCAGTGGGTGGTCGACAGCGTGCTGGTCAGCGCCGACCGCGATCTGCTGGTCACGTTGGGGCTGGGCTTCGCCTTGCTGGTGCTGGTGCAGGTGGCGACCGGTGCGATCCGGTCGTGGGCGGTGCTCTACCTGTCGGCCACGCTGAACCTGCAATGGCTGTCGAACGTGTTCGCGCACCTGATGCGCCTGCCGGTGGTGTGGTTCGAGAAGCGCCACACCGGCGACGTGATGTCGCGGTTCGGTGCGATCCAGCAGATCCAGCAGACGTTGACCACGAGCTTCATCGAGGTGGTGCTCGACGGGCTGCTGGTGGTGCTGACGTTCGCGATGATGGCGTTCTACAGCCTCAAACTGACGCTGATCGCGCTGACCGCCGTGGGCCTGTACGCGCTGTTGCGCTGGGCATTCTTTCGTCCTTTGAGGGAAGCCACTGAAGAATCCATCGTGCATGACGCGAAAGCGTCCACTCACTTCCTGGAGTCGCTGCGTGGTGTGCAGTCCATCAAGCTGTTCAACCGGCAAGAAGAGCGGCAGGGCCAGTACATGAACCGCGCGGTCGATGCGCTGAACGCCCACATCGTGATGCGCAAGCTCGATCTGACCTTCGCGGTGTCGCACAAGCTGGTGTTCGGGCTGGAGCGGGTGGCGGTGATCTGGGTCGGCGCCCTGCTGGTGCTGGACCGCAGCTTTTCGGTCGGCATGCTGTTCGCGTTCTTCGCCTACAAGGAGCAGTTCGCGCTGCGCGTCAGCGGTCTGATCGACAAGCTGGTCGAGCTGCGGATGCTGAAACTGCAGGGCGAGCGCCTGGCCGACATCGTGCTGACCGCGCCGGAGGCTGACGTGGCGGCCTCGGTCGATGTCGACAAGGTTGGCGCGCAGATCGAACTCAGTGGCATGCGCTTCCGCTACTCGGACGGTGAGCCCTGGGTCATCGACGGCCTCAGCCTGACGATCGAGCCGGGCGAATCGGTGGCCATCGCCGGGCCCTCGGGCTGCGGCAAGACCACGCTGCTGAAGCTGATGCTGGGCACGTTGGAGGCGCAGGCTGGCGAGGTGCGCGTCGGTGGCCTGCCTCTGGCGCGGCTCGGGGCACGCGCCTGGCGCGACATGATCGGCACGGTGATGCAGGACGATCAGCTTTTCGCGGGCTCGATCATCGACAACATCAGCTTCTTCGACGCGGCGCCCGACAACGCCTGGGTCGAGGAATGCGCCCGGCTGGCCGCGGTCCATGAGGAAATCGAGGCGATGCCGATGGGCTTTCACACGCTGATCGGCGACATGGGCACCAGCGTGTCGGGCGGGCAGAAGCAGCGCATCCTGCTGGCCCGCGCGCTGTACAAGCGTCCGCGCATCCTGTTCCTTGATGAGGCCACCAGCGCGCTCGATGTCGACCGCGAGCGCTTGGTCAACCAGGCGGTGCGCCAGCTCGACCTGACCCGCGTCATCGTGGCGCACCGACCGGAGACGATCGCCACCGCCAGCCGGGTGATCGTGCTCAACGAGGGGCGGGTGGCTCAGGATCTGCGCAGCGTGCCGGCGAGCGGGGCGATCGGCCGTTGAGGGCGCGATCGGCTCAGTCCGTGCGATGTGGGGTGCGTACCGGCGGCGGTGCGGTGTCCCGATCCAGTTTCGTGAGCCACGCGATGGCGTGCTCGCGCGTGTCGCCGCACATCTCGGCACTCGGCTTCAGCGATGCGCACACCGCTGGCCGCTGCGGCGAGCCGAACAGTGCACAGCGCAGGTCGGCAGTCAGCTGGACGCAGGCAACGCCCGCTGCTTTGCCGAGCCCGTCGATGAAGGGCATGCCGGGAATCGGGCTGGAAATCGACGGCGCGGTGCAGCAGGCGCCGCAACCGGGTCGGCAGCTCGCCTGGGCCGCAGACAGCAGGCCCAGGCCTTGAGCAGGCAAAGCGGCAGGGCGCGGCGTGGTTGGTTGGTTGTCCAAGGGGTGCTGGCAGCAGGGTGACTTCACGCGGGGTGCTCCCTACAATCGCGGATTGCTCAAAAAACAGGCAACGCCATGTGGTTCCCCCAAGTCTTCGACGTCATTGTGATCGGTGGTGGCCATGCCGGCACCGAGGCGGCGCTGGCGTCGGCGCGGCTGGGTTGCGCCACGCTGCTGCTGACGCACAACATCGAGACCTTGGGGCAGATGAGCTGCAACCCGTCGATCGGCGGCATTGGCAAAGGGCATCTGGTCAAGGAAATCGATGCGCTGGGTGGCGCGATGGCCGCGGCCACCGACGAGGCCGGCATCCAGTTCCGCATCTTGAACGGCTCGAAGGGGCCCGCCGTGCGGGCGACCCGGGCCCAGGCCGATCGCGTGCTGTACCGCGCAGCCATTCGGCGTCGGCTCGAGAACCAGACTAACCTGTGGCTGTTCCAAGGCGCCTGCGATGACTTGATTGTTGAGGGCGAGGCGGTGGCGGGTGTCGTCACGCAAGTGGGCGTTCGCTTCAGGTCACGAACCGTGGTGCTGACGGCTGGAACCTTCCTGAACGGCAAGGTGCATGTGGGCCTGGACAACCACGCGGCAGGGCGTGCGGGCGACCCGCCAGCGATCACCTTGTCCTCGCGGCTGAAGGAGTTGAAGCTGCCGCAGGGGCGCCTGAAAACCGGCACCCCGCCACGCATCGACGGCCGCAGCATCGACTTCAGCCGGTTGACGCCCCAGCATGGCGACGGCGTTCCCGGCCCCGAAGGCGCGGCACCTGAAACGCCGATGCCCGTGTTCAGCTACCTGGGCGATGCGTCGCAGCACCCGCAGCAGGTGCCGTGCTGGATCACCCACACCAACGAGCGCACGCACGAGATCATTCGCTCGGGGTTCGACCGCAGCCCGATGTTCACCGGCGTGATCGAGGGTGTCGGGCCGCGCTACTGTCCCAGCATCGAGGACAAGGTCAGTCGCTTTGCCGACAAGACATCGCATCAGATCTATCTGGAACCCGAGGGCCTGACGACCCACGAGTTCTACCCGAACGGCATTTCGACGTCGCTGCCGTTCGACATCCAGCTGGCCGCCGTGCATTCGATGGTCGGCCTGGAGCAGGCGCACATCCTGCGGCCCGGCTATGCGATCGAGTACGACTACTTCGACCCGCGCGCGCTGAAAGCCAGCTTCGAGACCAAGTCGATCCGCGGCCTGTTCTTCGCCGGGCAGATCAATGGCACCACTGGCTACGAGGAGGCGGCGGCGCAGGGCCTATTCGCCGGCCTGAACGCCGCCTTGCAGGTGCGCGATCAACCCGCCTGGACGCCCGGCCGCGATGAAGCCTACCTGGGTGTGCTGGTCGATGACCTGATCACCAAGGGCGTGACCGAGCCGTATCGCATGTTCACCAGCCGCGCCGAGTTCCGATTGCAGCTGCGCGAGGACAACGCCGATGCCCGGCTCACCGAACACGGGCGCCGGTTGGGGCTGGTCGATGACGCCCGCTGGGCGGCGTTCAGTCGCAAGCGCGACGCGGTTTCACGTGAAACACAGCGCTTGAAGGCCACCTGGGTGCGGCCGCAAACCCTGCCAGCCGTCGACGCAGAGCGGCTGCTCGGGAAGCCGCTGGAGCATGAATACAGCCTGATGGACCTGCTGCGCCGCCCCGAGGTTCACCATGATGTGCTGAGTGCCGTCGCCGCCATTGCCTGCCCGGAGGCCGTGGTTTCACGTGAAACCTTGCGGGCTGAGCTGGGTGCGACATTGGCTGACGCGGTGATCGAGCAGATCGAGATCAGCGCCAAATACGCCGGCTACATCGTCAAGCAGAACGACGAAGTGGAGCGGGTGGCGCGCTACGAGCACCTGACCCTGCCGGCCGATCTCGACTACGCGCAGGTCTCAGCGCTCAGCTTCGAGGTGCGCCAGACCTTGAGCCGACATCGGCCGGAGACCCTGGGCCAGGCGTCGCGGATCTCGGGCGTCACGCCCGCAGCCGTGTCCTTGCTGCTGGTGCACCTGAAGAAGGGGCGGTCTGCCGGGTTTGCCGATCTGGCCCATGCCGCCTGAGCGCACGGATCACCCGCTGAGCGCGTCGTTGGCGCAGGTGCTCGATGACCTGGGTTTGCCTGTGGCATCAGAGGTGCGCGACAGCCTGCTGGGCTACCTCGACCTGCTGCAGCGCTGGAATGCCACCTACAACCTGACGGCGGTGCGCGATCCGCAGGACATGTTGCGCCAGCACCTGGCCGACTGCCTGACGGTCGTTGCACCCATGGCGCGTCAGCTGGGCACGGCCGCGGGCGATGGGGACGGGCGCGCCAGCCGGTTGCTGCGTGTGCTCGATGTGGGCAGCGGCGGCGGCTTGCCTGGCGTGGTGCTCGCATTGATGTTTCCGCACTGGCAGGTGGTGTGCGTTGACACCGTTGGCAAGAAGGCGGCGTTCATTCGCCAGGTGGCGGTCGAGCTGGGCTTGCACAATTTGGGCGCCGAGCATGCGCGCGTCGAGGCGTTGAAAGGGGCGCCGTTTGACGTCATCACCTCCCGGGCGTTTGCCTCCTTGGTCGACTTCACGCGGCTCAGTCGCGCCGTGCTGGCGCCGCAGGGTGTTTGGATGGCGATGAAAGGCAAGACGCCGGCCGACGAGCTGTCTGCGCTGCCCGACGACATCGAGGTGTTTCACGTGGAACCGCTGTCGGTTCCCGGTCTGAATGCCGAACGCTGCCTGGTCTGGATGCGTCTCAAGGCCTCGAATCAGGCCTGATCCACAAAACCCGCTTCCTATAATCGGGCACGCATCTGGGCCTGAAAAGAGCGATTTTTCGGCCCCAGGCGACGCCCCCTCGACTTCGCTTCCGAACTCCAACTTGCCCATGGCCCGAATCTTCTGCGTTGCCAATCAAAAGGGTGGGGTCGGCAAGACGACGACGACGGTGAACCTGGCCGCCGGCCTGGGCAAGGCCGGCCAGCGCGTGCTGGTGGTTGATCTCGACCCGCAAGGCAATGCCACGATGGGTTCGGGCATTGACAAGCGCACGTTGGAGCTGACGGTGTACGACGTGCTGCTTGAAAGCGCGTCGATCACTGAAGTTCGCCAACGCAAGGAATCGGTCGGCTACGACGTGGTCGGTGCCAATCGGGAACTGGCGGGTGCCGAGGTGGAGCTGGTCGAGCTGGAGCGGCGCGATCAGCGGCTGAAGACGGCGCTGGCCGCAGTGGATGCCGAGTACGACTTCGTGCTGATCGACTGCCCGCCCTCGCTCAGCATGCTCACGCTGAACGGGCTGTGCAGCGCGCATGGCGTGATCGTGCCGATGCAGTGCGAATACTTTGCGCTGGAAGGCTTGTCAGACCTGGTCAACACCATCAAGCAGGTGCATGCCAATCTGAACCCCTCCCTGAAGATCATCGGCTTGCTGCGTGTGATGTTCGATCCACGGATCACGCTGCAGCAGCAGGTCAGCGAGCAGCTCAAGTCGCACTTCGGCAGCAAGGTGTTCGACACCGTGATCCCGCGCAACGTGCGGCTGGCCGAAGCGCCGAGCTACGGACTCCCGGGCGTGGTGTTCGATCCGGCGTCCAAGGGCGCCCAGGCCTTCGTGGCCTTCGCGCAGGAGATGGTCAGCCGCATCGACTCGATGTGAGCGATCGCTTTCGCCTGGGCGGTGCCCAGGCGAGGGTCAAAGCCCCCGGCTCTCGTCGATGCCCAGGTGCACGTTCATCGCTTGCACTGCAGCGCCACTGGCACCCTTGCCCAGGTTGTCGAGCCGCGCCATCAGCAGCACCTGCGTGTCGCTGGCGAAGACGAACAGATCGACCCGATTCGTGTCGTTACAGCCTTGCACGTCGAAGAAGCCGTCCGCCAGCGTGGCCTCGTCGCGCAGCGGCATCACGCGGATGAAGCGTTCTCCGGCGTAACGCGCCTGCAGCGCCGCGTGCAGATCAGCGGCACCCGCTGAGCCGCTCAGCTGTGAAATATGTAAGGGCACACTCACCGTCAAGCCCTTGTAGAACGGGCCAACGATCGGCATGAAGACCGGTGGCGAGGCGAGGCCGGTGTGGGTGGTCATCTCCGGCAGGTGCTTGTGCGCCAGCGCCAGCGCATAAGGACGCGGCGCGGCCAGCGGGGCATTCGGCGCCGGGCCGCCTGCCAACGCGGTCTCGTAGTCGCGGATCATGTTTTTGCCGCCGCCCGAGTAGCCAGTGAGGGACGTGGCGGTGATGGGCGTGGTGTTCGCGATCAGCCCGGCATCGACCAGCGGGCGCAGCAGCACGATGAAGGCACTGGCGTGGCAGCCAGGGTTCGCGATGCGCTTGCTCTCGCGGATCGCCGCCCGCTGGCCCGGCGCCAGCTCCGGCAGGCCGAACGCCCACCCCGGTGCGGTGCGGTGGGCGGTGCTGGCATCGATCAGGCAGGTCCGGGGATTGGTGACCAGCGCGGCGGCTTCGCGCGAGGCGGCATCGGGCAGGCACAGAAAGGCCACATCGGCCGCGTTCAACAGGCGCGCGCGCTCGGCGGCGTCCTTGCGCCGCTCCGGATCGATGCGCAGCACGTCGATGTCGTCTCGCTGCGCGAGATACTCGTGGATGCGCAGGCCGGTCGTGCCTTCCTGGCCGTCGACGAACACGCGGTGTTTCATGTGGCACTCCCAAAGACTGAGCGGCGAGGATAAGCGAGCACGATGAATCGACGACGGTCCGCGCCAGGCCCCACCGCATGAGCGAGCCTCTCAACCCCCGTGTGCTGTTGCTGCCGGGCTGGCAGGGCTCGGGTCCTTCGCATTGGCAAAGCCGCTGGGAAGCGCTGCATGGTCACCAGCGTGTCGAGCAAGACGATTGGCAATGGCCGCGCCGAGGCGACTGGATGGCGCGGCTCGACGAGGTGCTGCTGGCGAGCGATGCGCCCTCGGTGCTGGTCGCGCACAGCCTGGGGTGTCACCTTGTCGCCGCGTGGGCGGCGCATTCCCGGCAGCTGAGTCGTGTGGGTGCCGCGTTGCTGGTGGCCCCGTCCGATCCCCAGCGAGACGACGCGCCGCCGCAGCTCTACAAGTGGCGCCCGGTGGTGCGCCAACGGCTGCCTTTCCCCAGCCTGCTGGTCGCCAGCAGCAACGATGCGATGTGCAGCGTGGCGCAGGCGGCGGTGTTTGCGGCCGACTGGGGCAGTGCCTGGTGCCTGCTGGGTGCGCATGGCCACATCAACGGGGACTCCGGGCTCGGCGACTGGGACGAGGGCATGGCCCTGCTGAAGTCGCTCGCGTGAGTGCCCGCGGGCGCAGCACGGCGATACCGGACAATCTGCGCATGGTCACCAAGAAACCCAAAGGCCTCGGCCTCGGCCTCGAAGCGCTGCTCGGCCCCCGCGTCAAAGAGCCCGTCGAGGCGGCGGCTACCGACGCCGGTGTTCCGCACCGCCTGAAGCTCACCCAGCTGCGGCCCGGCAAGTACCAGCCGCGCACGCGGATGGACGAGGGCTCGCTGTACGAACTGGCCGAAAGCATCAAGGCGCAGGGGATCATGCAGCCGATCCTGGTGCGCCGCGTGCATGACCTGCTGGACGACGCACCACCCGACGCGCCGCGCTACGAAATCATCGCCGGTGAGCGCCGTACGCGGGCCGCGAAGCTGGCTGGGCTGGACGAGGTTCCGGTGCTGGTCCGCGACGTGCCCGACGAGGCTGCCGCGGCGATGTCGCTGATCGAGAACATCCAGCGCGAGGACCTGAACCCGCTGGAAGAAGCGCAAGGCCTGAAGCGCCTCACCGACGAGTTCGGCATGACCCACGAGCGCGCCGCGCAGGCGGTCGGCCGATCCCGCAGCGCTGCGAGCAATCTGCTGCGCTTGTTGAACCTGGTCGAGCCGGTGCAGCAGATGCTGATGGCTGGCGATCTCGACATGGGCCACGCGCGTGCGCTGCTGCCGCTCGATGGCGCGCGCCAGATCCTGGCCGCCGGCGAGATCGTCGCGAAGAAGCTCAGCGTGCGCGAGGCCGAGCGATTGGTCGCCCGCACCGATGACAGCAATCGACAGAAACCGGCCAAGGCCAAGCTGGCCCCGGCGGGCAAGTCGCGCGACCTGCTGCGCATCGAGCAGGAGCTGTCCGATGCGCTGACCGCGCGCGTCGAGGTGCGCGTCAAGAAGCGCACGGCGCGTGGCGAGCAGGGCGAGGTGGCGATTGCCTTCGGCTCGCTGGACGAGCTCAACGGCTTGCTCGACAGACTGGGCCTGCCCGAGCGCTGACCGCACCCGCGGATCCGCTCACGCCGCCCGGGCGGCGTCGATGTTGAGCACGTGGCGCTTCCCGCTGCGGCAGCTCGCACCCCACTGATCATCGCCGCGGCGCCTGCGCCGTGCCATCCGTCACGCCCCGAGGTGTCTGGTCGAAGCCGGCCTTGATCCATCGCAAGCCCCGCGGGCCCCCGCCTGGGCACGATCAATCTCCAGAAGCTGCACCGTTGTGGTGGTGAGTTCCGTGCCTCGGCGGGGCATGAGCGCAGCCAGGAGCGGTATCGAAATGAAAAAACTTGAATTACGAGATCCGGACGAACCAGCGCCACGGAAGACGCCGATTCGCGGCCGGGTTGTGCGCTGCGGTTTCCAGGCGGTCCGCCAGAAATCGGCCACAACGCCTGGCCGTCAGCCGGTGAATCGAGGCGTGCCATCGCGCTCAATTCCCAGGCTTTTGGTCAACATCACTCAGAAAAATTGAAAGCCTGCCGATACACCTTGCAAGTGACCTGCAAAACAAGTTGCTTCCAGCGACACCACATCTCCGCCTCACCATGAACACATCTTCAATGAACCCATCCCTGCGGAGCGGTCCTGGCGAGGGTGTGCTGGCGCCGATGGTCAAGTCCCTGGCGCGGCTGCTGCCGGGTCGTCGCGCTGAGGTTGCGCAGATCCCCGCCGCCGCCGCGCTGAGTGCCCGCCTCGAAGAGGCCTCACGCATCTGGACCATGCACCTCGGCACTGCCCAGGCGCAGATGCGTGAAGCGACCGAACAGTTGCTGGTGGGCTTCGCCCAGATTCTCGAGCAGCTCGACGCCATCATCGATCCCGGGCACAGCGCCCATCCGCCATTGACGGCCCAGGGACTCGACCGACGCGCTCAGGTGCTCGAAGCGTGCGAAACCAAGCTGCGGGGGTTGATCGCCGGATTTCAGGGTTTCGTGCAGTCGCGCGACGAGGTCATGCAGTCGGTGCGGTTGCTGGCCGGCGAGTCCGCCAGCCTCGGCGGCATGGCTGAAGACGTGGCCAAGATTGCACGCCAGACCAACCTGCTGTCGATCAATGCCGCCATCGAGGCAGCGCGGGCCGGGCCGAGCGGGCGCGGTTTTGCGGTTGTCGCCGCGGAAGTTCGGCGCCTGTCGACCGAATCGGGCGACACCGGCCGGCGCATCGGCGACCACGCCAAGGACTTCGGGCAGCGTATGCGCTCGGCACTGCAGCAGGCGTCGGAACACACCGACAACGATGCCCGCGTCGTCGAGGCCTCGGAGCACACGATCAACGACGTGGTGGAGCAAGTTGATGCGGCGGTGTCGCAGCTGAACGACCGCGCCGCCGACCTCAGCACCCGCGGTGCCGCGGTGCGCATGCAGGTCGAGCAGTTGATGGTGGCCTTTCAGTTCCAGGATCGCGTCCACCAGATCATGGACCAGGTCAACGCGTCCATGACCAGCGCCGTGGCGCGTTTGCAGCAGGCGATGGCCGATGGCAGCGCGCCCGATGCCGAGGAATGGGCCGCGCTGTTGAGCGCGGGCTACACCACCGATGAACAGCGCCGCGCCTCGGGTGCCGATGCCTCAGGCACCGCCTCGCCGACCAGCGACGACACCACCTTCTTCTGACCCACCGAGATACCGGGCACATCATGGCCAAGACCATCCTGATCGTCGACGACTCCAGCTCACTGCGCATGGTGGTCAAGCTGGCACTGGTGCGAGCCGGCTACGAGGTGCTCGAAGCGGGCGATGGCAAGGAAGGGCTGGCCCAGCTCGACAAGGCCGGCAAGGTCAACCTGATCGTCAGCGACGTGAACATGCCCAACATGGACGGCATCACTTTCGTGACACAGGTCAAGCAGCACCCGCGCCACAAGTTCACGCCGGTGATCATGCTCACCACCGAAGGCCAGGACGCCAAGAAGGAGCAGGGCCGCGCGGCCGGTGCCAAGGCGTGGATCGTCAAACCGTTCAACCCGCCGCAGCTGCTGGATGCGGTGTCCAAGTTGATCCTGCCCTAGGAGCGCACGATGCCATCCACCCTGTCCCTGCCTGCAGAGCTGACCATCTACACGGTCGGCGAGTTGCGACCGCAATGGCTGGCGTGGCTGGCCACGCTGGCCTCATCCGATGCCCCGGTCGAGGTCACCGTCGACGGCGCGGCCGTGGACCAGATCGACGCGGCGGGCGTGCAGTTGCTGGCGGCGCTGTCGCGCTCGCTGAGGGCGGCGCAGCGCTCGCTGTGCCTCGTCAATGCCAGCCCCTTGCTGACACAGGCGTGCGAGGCCCTGGGCCTGTCCGCGCTGCGGGGTGGCGCGCAAGCGATGGGAGATGCCGCATGAACCAGGCACAACAGGACCAGGACAACAGCTTCATCGCCGAAGCGCTGCCCGCCTTCATCAGCGAAGCGCAGGAGCAGATCGAGACACTGGAGCAGTTGCTGCTGCAGCTCGAAGATGCGCCGGACGACCGCGAACTGCTCGGCGCGCTCTTCCGCTGCGCGCACACCGTCAAGGGCTCGGCCGGCATCTTCGGCCTGGACCAGGTGGTGGCATTCACCCACCACGTCGAGACGCTGCTCGACCGGCTGCGCGAAGGTCACGTCGCGCTGACCCCGGACTTGAGCACGCTGCTGCTGCAGTGCAACGACCAGCTCCGCCTGCTGGTCGCGGCGGCGCAAAACCCGCAGGCCGATGCCGCCGGTGGCGCGTCGGACCGGGAAGCCCTGGTGCTGCGCCTGCAGGCGGCCAGCGGCGATGGTGGTGATGTCGCTGCCTCGGCGTCGGCGGCCGAATCCGGTTCCGGCGCTGAAAAGAGTCTGCGCCGCTGGCACCTGTCGGTGTATTTCGGTGTCGATACCTTCCGCAACGGCATGGACCCCCTGGCCATCCTGAACTACGTGCGCGGCCTGGGGGCCGTACCGCGCCTGGTCTGCGACCTGGATGCGGTGCCAATGCTCGAGGCGATCGATCCGGAAAGCTGCCACCTCGGCTTTGAATTCAGCCTCGACAGCGCCGCATCGCGCGGAGAAATCGAGTCGGCCTTCAGCTTTGTGCGCGATGACTGTCAGTTGCATGTGATCGAGCCGGAAGCCCCGCCAGACAACTTCGCCGCGTTGATCGACGCGATGCCCGACCACCCACGGCTCGGGGAAATCCTCGTCACCGTCGGCGCCATCACCCGGGTGCAGCTGCAGCAGGCCTTGCAGGGTCAGCGATCCGCGACCCAGAGCGAGGGCGTTGCGCCACCGCTGGGCGAGATCCTGCAGGCGCAGAGCGGCCTGAATCCGCAGATCGTCACCGCGGCGCTGAAGAAGCAGGGCAAGCAGCGGGAAGCCGGGACAGCGGGCGCACCCGCCGAGGACAACCGCTTCATCCGGGTGCAGGCCGACCGGCTCGATGCGGTCATCAACCTGCTGGGCGAACTGGTGATTGCCGGTGCGGGCGCGTCGCTGCTCGCGCGGCAGGCCCGCCAGGGCGCCTTGATCGAAGCCACCGCGCAGATCGGCGGCCTGATCGAGGAGATCCGCAACGGCACGCTGCAGCTGCGCATGGTGCCGATCGGCGAAACCTTCTCGCGCTTCCGGCGTGTGGTGCGTGACACCGCTGCCGAGCTGGGCAAGGACGTGGTGCTCGACATCGTCGGCGGCGAGACGGAGCTCGACAAATCGGTGGTCGAGCGCATTGCCGACCCGCTGATGCACCTGGTGCGCAATGCGCTCGATCACGGGCTCGAGGCGCCGGACGAGCGGGCCGCGGCGGGCAAGCCGACGCAAGGCAGGCTGACGCTGTCGGCCTGCCATGAGTCCGGCAGCATCCTGATCCGCATCCTCGACGACGGTCGTGGCATCCAGCGCGAGAAGGTGCTGGAACGAGCCTGGGATCGGGGGCTGGTCGAACGCGGCGTTGTGCCGCCCGAGGCAGACATCCTGAAGTTGATCTTCGAGCCGGGGTTCTCGACCGCAGAGAAGGTCACCAACCTCAGCGGGCGAGGTGTCGGCATGGATGTCGTTCGTCGCAACATCGAGGCGCTGCGTGGCTCGGTGAACATCTCCAGCCGGCCGGGCGAAGGCTCGCGCATCGACATACGGCTGCCGCTGACGCTGGCCATCATCGACGGTTTCCTGGTCGGCGTGGGCCCCTCCAAGTTCATCTTTCCGCTCGATGCGGTGGTCGAGGTCATCGAGAACCGTGCCACCGAAACCGCGTTGGATGCCAGTGGCCGCAGCGTGGTCGAACTGCGCGGGCAGGTCCTGCCGGTGGTCAGCCTGCGCAGGCTGTATGCCCTGGACTCGCCCGAGCCCGAGCGCAGCAGCGTGGTGGTGATCCAGTCGAACGGCAACCGCTATGGCGTGATGGTCGACGGCCTGCTCGGCCAGCACCAGACCGTCATCAAGCCCCTGGGCCGCATGTTCCGCAGTCTGCGCGGCATGTCCGGCTCATCGATCCTCGGCAACGGCGAAGTGGCACTGATCTTCGATGTCAGCTCGCTGTGCCAACTGGCTGAGCAGCCACCTCCCGGGCGGGCCGCTGTGCCGTTGTCGCCCAACGTCAACAACGCGTCGCATCGCAGCCCTGCAACACAAGGACAAGCATCATGAACTCCAACACTTCCTCATGGCTGGCCCGCCTCGTGGCCGGCCCCGAACTCCAGCAACTCGAGCAAGTCGCTGAGCAACTGGCCGCCCAGGAAAAGGCGCGTGCCGATGCCGAGGCCACGCTGGCCCAGGTGAAGCGCCGGCTCGACGAGGTCGAGGCCGAACTGAAGGTGCGCACCGACATCATGAACGTCACGAGCATCGTCTCGGAGGCCGACAAGAAGGGCGACATCCTGTGCGTGAACGAGAAGTTCCTCGAGATCTCGAAGTACCCCAAGCATGAGCTGATCGGGCACGGTCACAACACCACACGCCACCCGGACATGCCCAAGGAGGTCTTCAAGCAGATGTGGTCGACGATCGGCCGCGGCGAGATCTTCCGCGGCGTGGTCAAGAACCGCGCCAAGGACGGCACCCCGTACTACGTGGATGCGGTCATCGCGCCGATCATGGGCGACAACGGCAAGCCGATGAAGTACCTCGGGGTGCGCTACGACATCACGGCCGCGGAAATCGAGCGCCAGAATGCGCGCGGCATCCTGGCCGCGATCGACACCTCTTACGCGTACATCGAGTTCGATCTCAGCGGCCATGTGCAAAGTGCCAACAAGAACTTCCTGCAGGTGCTGGGCTACCAGGCCGACGAAATCGTCGGCAAGCACCACCGGATGTTTGTGGACCCGACCGAATCGGCCTCACACGCGTATGCGAAGTTCTGGCGTGACCTGAATGAAGGGCAAGCCCAGAACGCGGTGTTCAAGCGCATCACGAAGACAGGCGGCGAGGTCTGGATCCAGGCGGTCTACGCGCCGGTGAAAGACGAGATGGGTCGGGTGGTGAAGGTGGTCAAGATCGCCACCGATGTCACCGCGCAGGTGACGGCCAACATGATGCTGAGCAAGGCCGTGGAGCAGGCCCAGCAGGTCACCACCGCCGCGAGCAACGGCGACCTCACCCAGCGCATCCCGCTTGAAGGCAAGAGCGGTCCGATCGGTGAACTGTGCGCCGGCGTCAACTCGCTGATGGAGACCACCTCGGTGATCTTCGACGACGTGGGTCGCGTCTTCGGTGCGCTGGCCGCGGGCGACCTGTCGCAGCGCATCACCCGCGATTACGACGGCACCTTCGGTCAGGTGAAGGCCGATGCCAATGCCACCAGCGAGAAGCTGGCCAGCATCATCGACGATGTAGGCCGCGTGTTCTCGGGCCTGGCCAGCGGCGACCTGACGCAACGCATCACCCGCGATGCCGAAGGCACCTTCGATCAGGTCAAGCAGGACGCCAATTCCAGCTGCGACAAGCTGGCCGGCATCATCGAAGAGGTGCGTGCGGCGGCCGATGCCTTGACCGGTGCGGCCAACCAGGTGAGCGCCACGGCGCAAAGCCTGTCGCAGTCGGCCAGCGAGCAGGCCTCGTCGGTCGAGCAGACCACGGCATCGATCGACCTGATGTCCGCATCGATTGCGCAGAACAGTGACAACGCGAAGGTCACCGACGGCATGGCCACCAAGGCCAGCAAGGAAGCCGGTGAGGGCGGCAGCGCGGTCACGCAGACGGTGCAGGCGATGAAGCAGATCGCGCAGAAGATCAGCATCGTCGACGACATCGCCTACCAGACCAACCTGCTGGCGCTGAACGCCGCCATCGAGGCAGCGCGCGCCGGCGAGCACGGCAAGGGCTTCGCGGTGGTCGCCGCCGAGGTGCGCAAGCTGGCCGAGCGCAGCCAGGAGGCCGCCAAGGAAATCGGCGACCTCGCCGGCAACAGCGTGAGCACCGCCGAGCGTGCCGGCAAGCTGCTCGACGAGATCGTGCCCAGCATCCAGAAGACCAGCGAGCTGGTGCAGGAGATCGCCGCGGCGTCACAGGAGCAAAGCCAGTCGGTCACCGAAATCGGTGGTGCCATGTCGCAGCTCAGCCAGGCCACGCAGCAAAACGCATCGGCCTCCGAGGAGTTGGCCGCCACGTCCGAGGAGTTGTCCGGACAAGCCGAGCAGCTCCAGCAGTCGGTGGCCTTCTTCCACCTCGGCGGTGAGGCCGTGCAGCCGAAGAAAGGCCGCCATGACACGGCCGCCGTGCCGGAGCGGCGCATGCCGAACTCTCCGATGCGCGGCCAGGCTGGCGGCGCACCGGCCAAGGCCGTGAAATTGAGCGGTGGTGCTGCCACCGGCACCCACGGCAACTTCCGCCCTTACTGAGGAGCGCCACGTGAACAGTCCACAAACCCTGGGGGCGCTCGGGGCCCAAGCGCCCACGCAGTACCTGACCTTCCTGCTCGGTGAGGAGGTGTTCGCGATGGACATCCGCACCGTGCGCGAAATCATCCAGTACGGCCCGATGACCACCGTGCCGCTGATGCCGGGCTTCGTGCGCGGCGTGATCAACCTGCGCGGCGCGGTGGTGCCAGTGATCGATCTGCAGGCGCGCTTCGGCCGCCCGGCGGCCCGTGTCGGCAAGAAGACCTGCATCGTGATCTTCGATGCGGTACGTGACGGCGAACGTGTCGAACTCGGTCTGCTCGTCGATGCGGTCAGCGAAGTGATCGAGATCGCGGCCGATCAGATCGAGCCACCGCCGAACTTCGGTGCGTCGGTGCGACGCGACTTCATCCGCGCCATGGGCAAGGTGGCGAACCGCTTCGTGATCATCCTCGAGCCGGACAAGGCCTTCGATGTCAACGAGATGGCCCAGCTGTGCGAAGCCGCACAGGAGCCGATGGCCGCCTGATCCCCTGCGCAAGCCTGCGGCACGCCCCGAAAGTTTCCATGCAAGCACTATGTGACGACACCTTTCGCGGCATCACCGACCTGATGTACTCGGCGATCGGCCTGTCCTTCGCGGACAGCAAGAAGCCGCTGATTTCCTCGCGCCTCGCGCCGCGCATCCAGCGCCTCGGCCTGGGTGGATTCGAGGACTACCTGGCGCTGATAGCCGGGGACGACGATGGGGGCGAATTCCAGGTCGCGGTGGACCTGCTGACCACCAACGAGACGTACTTCTTCCGTGAGCCCGCGCACTACGCCGTGCTCGAGCAGGAGCTGACGCGCCACAAGCCGAAGCAGCTGTCGGTGTGGAGTGCCGCCTCGTCTTTCGGCGATGAGGCGTACAGCACCGCGATGCTGTTGTCCGACCTGCAGCAACAAGGCCGCATCGGCGGTCCCTGGACGGTTCTGGGCACCGACATCAGCGACCGCGTGCTGCGCAGTGCAATGGAGGCCGTCTACCCCGAAGACCGGTTGCGCAACGTGACCCCCGAGCGCCTGCGCCGGTATTGCCTGCGTGGCGAAGGGGCGTCCGAAGGGTTGATCCAGATGCATCCCAAGCTGCGCGAAAACGTCAGTTTCGGGCAGCTCAACCTGTGCCAGCCCATCGAGGACATCGGGCCGTTCGATGTGGTCTTCCTGCGCAACGTGCTGATCTATTTCGACCCGCCGACCAAGCGCGCGGTGGTCGACCGCGTGCTGACGCAGCTGCGTCCGGGCGGGCTGTTCTTCATCGGGACGGCCGAGGGTCGCGTGCCGTGCGAAACACCGCTGCAGACCCTGGCCCCTGGCGCGTTCCGCAAGGGGGCTGCATGAGCCTCTGTGCGGCGCCCAGCCCGTTGCCAGCCCCGCCCCGCACCATGCTGCACACCCTGCACCCAGGCGATGTGGTGTGTGCCGACCGTGGCGATCGGCTCGAAACCCTGCTCGGGTCGTGTGTGGCCATCGTGCTCACCGATCCTCGCCGCACCGTCGGGGCGATGTGCCACATCGTCCATGCGAGCCGCGCGCTGGCGGGCGCGGCCGAGACCACGGCCTACGCCAACGTGGCCCTCGACGCGATGCATGCGAAGTTGCGCGCGCGAGGGATCGATCCGCGGCAATGCGAGGCCTACGTCTATGGCGGAGGCAACATGTTCCCGGCTCTGTTTCAGACCACCCACGTGGGCGAATGCAACGCCCGCTGGGTCCTCGACGCCCTGGCGAAGGACGGCGTGCAGGTGCTGGTTCAGGACCTGGGCGGCCACACCTATCGCCGACTGTCGTGGACCGTCGGCCCCGAGGCGCCGCAGGTCACTGCGGTGCCCGTATGAACCGAGGAACAGCGATGGCGATCAAGGTCTATGTGGTCGACGATTCGGCGGTGGTGCGTCAGACGCTGATGCACTTGTTGCAAGGCGATGCCGAGATCGAGTTGATGGGCAGTGCGCCCAACCCGCTGATCGCCGGACCGGTGATCCGCAAGAACCGCCCCGACGTGCTGCTGCTCGACATCGAGATGCCCGGCATGGACGGCCTGACCTTCCTGCGGCAGATCATGGAAGAGTCGCCGATCCCGACCGTGATCTGCTCGACGCTGACCACCGACGGCAGCCGCATGGCGCTCGAAGCCCTGTCGGCGGGGGCGGTGGCGATCGTTGCCAAGCCGCGGCTCGGGCTGAAGCAGTTCCTCGAGGATTCGCGCCGCGAGCTGCTGCAGACGCTGAAGACCGCTGCCCGTTCGCGGCCACGTGCCGGCATGTCGGCCACGCGCGCCGCATCGCCTGCTGCCGCGCCCAAGCCGCCGATTGCCGGACTGCATGCCCTGTCGGTCAACAAGCCGGTGGTGATCGGCAGCTCGACCGGTGGCACGCAGGCGCTGGAGCTGGTGCTGACGTCGTTGCCCGGTGACAGCCCCGGCATCGCGATCGTGCAGCACATGCCGGAGAAATTCACCGCGATGTACGCACAGCGGCTCGATGGCCTGTGCGAGATGAACATCCGCGAAGCGAAGGACGGCGACCGCCTCGAACGGGGTGTCGTGCTGATCGCACCGGGCGGGCGGCACATGCAGCTGCGCAAGGCCGGCGGGCAGTACTTCGCCGTGGTCGCCGATGGCCCTCCGGTGAACCGCCACAAGCCCTCGGTCGATGTGTTGTTTCGCTCGGCAGCCGAGTGCGCTGGCAAGGACCTGCTGGCGCTCATCCTCACCGGCATGGGTGACGACGGCGCACGCGGCATGAAGCTGCTGCACGACCGGGGCGCGCGCACCATCGCGCAGAACGAGGAAACCTGCGTGGTCTTCGGCATGCCCAAGGAAGCCATCAAGCTGGGTGCGGTCGACGAGATCCTGCCCCTGTCGCAGATGGCTGCTGCGATCCGCGGATTCGACGCGCGCGGCTGAGCGGCCGCAGCGGTTCGCCGGCCCCGCTTGCCGCCCCGTTGCACGTGCTGTCAGCGTCGCACGGGTGCGATGCGTTGATGGATCAAGCGTGGACTCGGGAACGGAACCGGGCGAGGCGGTCGAGAGTCCCTACATCAGATGGGTTTCGAAAATCGTTGCGACCGAACGGCATATAAATTGCTGGTAATGTTGGGTCGAGTGTTCGGAACTGAAGGCGAGTTCACCTGCTTCTCGTGACTTGATCTGCAGCGGTTTGGAAGAAGCTTGAATCACTGTTGTTGGTGTCCGTGTTGATGTCGCGGAAAGCTCTGATGAAGCCCTGAAGCTAGGACTTCATCAGAACTTCCCCAGACGGTGTCGAGGTGAAGCGGCCTTGACATCGCCTCCTCCATCCACAGGAGATCGACATGGACGTGATCAGTCATTTCGCTGCGCGGTTCGAGCGCACGCGTGAAGAGGAACTCTCGATCGAGGAGTACCTCGCCGAATGCAAACGCAACCGGGTGGCGTACGCCAGCGCTGCCGAGCGCATGCTGCAGGCCATCGGCGAGCCGCAGACGGTGGACACGCGCAACGACCCGCGCCTCTCGCGGCTGTTCGCCAACAAGGTCATCAAGATCTACCCCGCGTTCGCCGAGTTCTACGGCATGGAAGACGCGATCGAGCAGGTGGTGAGCTACTTCCGCCATGCCGCACAAGGCCTGGAAGAAAAGAAGCAGATCCTGTATCTGCTGGGCCCGGTGGGTGGCGGCAAGAGCAGCATCGCCGAACGGCTGAAGCAGCTGATGCAGGAGGTGCCGTTCTACGCGATCAAGGGCTCGCCGGTGAACGAGTCGCCGCTGGGGCTGTTCGATTCGATCGAAGACGGCCCGATCCTGGAGAAGGAATACGGCATCCCGCGCCGTTACCTGCAGCGCGTGCTCTCGCCCTGGGCGGTCAAGCGGCTCGAGGAATACGGCGGCGACATCCGCAAGTTCAAGGTCGTCAGGCGCTACCCCTCGGTGCTCAAGCAGGTCGGCATTGCCAAGACCGAGCCGGGTGACGAGAACAACCAGGACATCAGCTCGCTGGTCGGCAAGGTCGACATCCGCAAGCTCGAGACCTACGCGCAGGACGACCCCGATGCGTACAGCTTCTCCGGCGGCCTGTGCCTGGCCAACCAGGGCCTGCTCGAGTTCGTCGAGATGTTCAAGGCGCCCATCAAGGTGCTGCACCCGCTGCTGACCGCCACCCAGGAAGGCAACTTCAAGGGCACCGAGGGCTTCGGCGCGATCCCGTTCGATGGCGTGGTGCTGGCGCACAGCAACGAGAGCGAGTGGAAGGCGTTCCGCAACAACAAGAACAACGAAGCCTTCCTCGACCGCATCTACATCGTCAAGGTGCCGTACTGCCTGCGTGTGAGTGAAGAGGTGAAGATCTACGAGAAGCTGCTGCGTGGCTCGTCGCTGGCCCAGGCCACCTGCGCCCCCGGCACGCTGAAGATGATGAGCCAGTTCGCGGTGCTCACGCGGCTCAAGGAGCCCGAAAACTCGTCGCTGTATTCCAAGATGCTGGTCTACGACGGCGAGAACCTGAAGGACACCGACCCGCGCGCGAAAAGCTTCCAGGAGTACCGCGATTACGCTGGCGTCGACGAAGGCATGAGCGGCATCAGCACGCGCTTCGCGTTCAAGATCATCTCCAAGGTGTTCAACTTCGACAGCACGGAAGTCGCTGCCAACCCGGTGCACCTGATGTACGTGCTGGAGCAGCAGATCGAACGCGAGCAGTTCCCGGCCGAGACCGAACAGAAGTACCTCTCCTTCATCAAGGAGCACCTGGCGACCAAGTACGCCGAGTTCATCGGCAAGGAGATCCAGACCGCCTACCTCGAAAGCTACAGCGAGTACGGCCAGAACATCTTCGATCGCTACGTGACCTATGCCGACTACTGGATCCAGGACCACGAATACCGCGACACCGACACCGGCGAGGTGTTCGACCGCGGCTCGCTGAATGCCGAGCTGGAGAAGATCGAGAAGCCGGCCGGCATCAGCAACCCGAAGGATTTCCGCAACGAGATCGTCAACTTCGTGCTGCGCGCGCGGGCCAACAACGCCGGCAACAACCCGGTGTGGACCAGTTACGAGAAGCTGCGCACGGTGATCGAGAAGAAGATGTTCTCCAACACCGAAGAGCTGCTGCCGGTGATCAGCTTCAATGCCAAGGCCAGCGCCGACGAGGCGAAGAAGCACGAGGACTTCGTCACCCGCATGGTCGCCAAGGGCTACACCAGCAAGCAGGTGCGTCTGCTGTGCGAGTGGTACTTGCGCGTGCGCAAGTCGAGCTGAGGCCCGTTGCCGCTCTGAAAGGAATTCATGTTCCAGCAGATCATCGACCGGCGACTGGCGGGCAAGAACAAGTCGATCGGCAACCGCGAGCGGTTTCTGAGGCGCCACAAGGAGCAGATCCGGGAAGCCGTGAAGCGCGCGGTCGATGGTCGCAGCATCCGCGATCTGGCGCAGGGCGAGGACATCCACATCCCCAAGCGCGACATCTCCGAGCCGGTGTTCCGTCACGGCCAGGGTGGTACGCGCGACATGGTGCATCCGGGCAACCAGGATTACTTGCGCGGCGACCGCATCGCGCGACCCAAGGAGGGTGGCGGCAGCGGTGGTGGGGGGCAGGCGAGCGATTCCGGTGAAGGTGATGATGACTTCGTCTTCCACCTGACCAAGGAAGAGTTCATGCAGGTCTTCTTCGACGACCTGGCCCTGCCGAACCTCGCCCGCACCACGCTGGCCGAGACGCCGGAGTTCAAGACGCACCGCGCTGGCTACAGCAGCGATGGCAACCCGAGCAACCTGCATGTCGTGCGCTCGATGCGCGGCGCGATCGGCCGGCGGATTGCGATCGGCAGCGAATCACGCCGCGAGTTGCACCGGCTCGAAACGCACCTGGATCACCTGCTCAGCCACCCCGATCCGAATCCCTATGAGGCGGAGATTGCGCCCTTGCGGCTCGAAGTCGAGGCACTGCGTGCGCGCCTGAAGCGCATCCCTTACCTCGACCCGATCGACCTGCGCTACCGCAGCCGCGTGCGCGTGCCGATGCCGACCTCGAAGGCGGTGATGTTCTGCCTGATGGACGTGTCCGGCTCGATGGACGAAGGGCGCAAGGACCTCGCCAAGCGTTTCTTCATCCTGCTGTATCTCTTCCTCACTCGTCATTACGAGAAGATCGACATCGTCTTCATCCGCCACCACACCCAGGCGCAGGAGGTCGACGAGCAGAACTTCTTCCACTCCACCGAGACCGGCGGCACGGTGGTGTCGAGCGCGCTGGTGCTGATGGACGACATCGCCCGGGCCCGCTACCCGACGGCCGAATGGAACATCTACGGCGCGCAGGCCAGCGACGGCGACAACTGGCACCACGACAGTGGCCGCTGCCGCGAGATCCTGGCCAATCGCATCCTGCCGCTGTGCCGCTACTTCGCGTACGTGCAGGTGGCCGAAGAAGAGCAGAACCTGTGGGACGAGTACGCCGCGCTGTCGGAAGAGAGCCAGGCCTTTGCGGTCCGCAAGGCCACCGAAGCGTCGCAGATCTACCCGGTGTTCCGAGACCTGTTCAAGAAGGAAGGCGCTGCCTCATGAGTCCGGCCATCACGCCACCCTGGGGCGACGAGCGTCGCCATGAGCACCACGTCGGTGGAGCACGCCGCCGCGCGGCCGACCTGATCGCGCCGCCGCGCAGCCATGAGCCTTTGCCATCGCCCAATGACTGGTCGTTCGAACTGATCGACCGCTACCACGAGGTGATCCGGGAGACCGCCGAGAGCTTCGGCCTCGACACCTACCCGAACCAGCTCGAGATCATCACCGCCGAGCAGATGATGGATGCGTATGCCTCGGTCGGCATGCCGGTGAACTACCGCCACTGGAGCTACGGCAAGGAGTTCATCTCGACCGAAAAGAACTACCGCCGCGGCCACATGGGCCTGGCCTACGAGATCGTCATCAACTCCAACCCCTGCATCAGCTACCTGATGGAGGAGAACACTATGGCGATGCAGGCGCTGGTGATCGCGCACGCCGCCTACGGCCACAACAGCTTCTTCAAGGGCAACTACCTGTTCCGCATGTGGACCGATGCCGGGTCGATCATCGATTACCTGGTCTACGCGAAGAACTACATCGCCGACTGCGAGGAGCAGCACGGCCTCGACGCGGTGGAAACGCTGCTCGACAGCTGCCACGCGCTGATGAACCACGGCGTCGACCGCTACCGCCGTCCGAGCCGCAAGAGCCTGGCGCAGGAGCTCGCCGCGCGCAAGGACCGCGAGGCCTATGCGCAGTGGCAGGTCAACGAGATGTGGCGCACGCTGCCGCGCAAGGCGGGCCAGGTTGCCGAAGAGGCCGAGGTGCGCCGCTTTCCGGAAGAGCCGCAGGAGAACCTGCTGTACTTCATCGAGAAGAACGCGCCGCTGCTCGAGCCCTGGCAGCGCGAGGTGGTGCGCATCGTGCGCAAGGTCGCGCAGTATTTCTACCCGCAGCGGCAGACGCAGGTGATGAACGAGGGTTGGGCCACCTTCTGGCACCACCACCTGCTCAACACCATGTACGACCGCGGTCACCTCAGCGACGGCGTGATGATCGAATGGCTGAAGTCGCACACCAACGTGGTCTACCAGCCCCCCGTCGGCCACCGCGCCTACAGCGGCATCAACCCCTATGCGCTGGGCTTCGCGATGTACACCGACATCAAGCGCATCTGCGAGGCGCCTACCGAAGAGGATCGGCAGTGGTTCCCGGCGATCGCCGGCGGCGACTGGCTGGAAACACTCGACCACGCGATGCGCAACTTCAAGGACGAGAGCTTCATCGGCCAGTACCTGTCCCCGAAGCTGATGCGCGATTTCCGCCTGTTCGCGATCCACGACGACGAGAAGGAAAAAGAGCTCGAAGTGGCGGCCATCCACGACGACGCTGGTTACCGCCGTCTGCGCGAATCGCTGTCGCGCCAGTACGACCTGGGCGAGCGCGAACCCAACATCCAGGTCTGGAGCGTCAACCTGCGCGGTGACCGCTCGTTGACGCTGCGGCACACCCAGCACAACGACCGGCCGCTGAACGACAGCGCGCACGAGGTGCTGAAGCACGTGGCCCGGCTGTGGGGCTTCGGCGTGCACCTCGAAAGCGTCAAGGGCAGTGGCGAGATCAGCAAGCGCTGGTCGGTGGAAGGACCCGCTCAGAACTGAGCCAGCTTGTCTGGGCGGGCCAGGCCGTCCGCCTGGCTGCGAAACAGGTCCATCTGAGCCCCCGGATCGAGGGGGTTGGGGAGCGGGCGAGGCGCACTAGACTCGCCCATTCTCTGCAACCGCTGCAACCGATAAGCTCATGAAAACCAAGACTGTCGCCGCCGTCGCTTTCGCTCTGGCATGCAGCACGGCCAGTGCTGCCAACCTGCTGACCAATGGCTCGTTCGAAGCACCCAACATCGTTGGCGGTAGCTATGCCTTGTATGCCACCAATTCGACGGCGATCACCGGCTGGACCGTTCTCGGGCCGACCTTGGGTGATTCGGTGCAGCTGACGCCCGACACCTATCTCGGCCTGCGGGCCAGCGATGGCCGCCAATGGATCGACCTGACGGGCATTGTTGGCTACGACAAGGGCGTGCAGTCCGACGCCTTCGCCACGGTGATGGGCGCGACATACCGCATCTCGTTCGATGTCGGTAACTACCTTCCCTTCGGACAGGCGACCGTCGGGCTCAGCGTCGCAGGTGGCGCCGAACAGCTGTTCACGAACACCTCGCTTGCGATCACCTCGACCAATCCGATGAACTGGACCTCGTTCAGCGTCGACTGGGTGGCCAACACGACGAGCACCCGCCTGAGCCTTCTCGGCCGCGTCAACGGGGCGCTGAGCAACAACCTCGGCATCGGCCTGGACAACGTCTCTGTCGAGCGGGTCATCCCAACCGTGCCAGAGCCCGAGACCTGGTCCTTGATGATGGTCGGTCTGGCGGCATTCGCCTTTACCGCGCGGCGCCGCACGGTCTGAGCAGCCACGCGCTTGCCCAGAGCGCGAAGATCTTCCGTCAGGCCCTTTGTTTTTCGGGCACGGCCCACGCATCAACGTGAGCCTCATCTTCACCGCACCGCCGCTGACCTTGTCGAGCAGGACGCTCTCTTGTGCAGAGCATCGCGGTGCAGTCCATGGCCCTGCTAGCATGCCCGCATGGCCAACCGATTGACACAGATCGCCACCCGCACCGGCGACGATGGCACCACCGGCCTGGGCGATGGCAACCGGGTCTCGAAAGACAGCCTCCGGGTGCACGCGATGGGCGATGTCGATGAACTGAACTCGCAGCTCGGCGTGCTGTTGGCCGAGCCGCTGCCGGGCGATGTGCGCAAGTTGCTGGTGGTGATCCAGCACGAGCTGTTCAACCTGGGTGGCGAGCTGTCGATCCCGGGCTACGAACTGCTCAAGACCAGCGCCGTCATCCAGCTCGATGAAGCCCTGGCGCATTACAACGACCAGTTGCCGCGCCTGAAGGAATTCATCCTGCCGGCCGGCACGCGCAGCGCGGCACTGGCGCATGTGGCGCGCACGATCGCGCGGCGCGCTGAACGAGCCGTGGTGGCGTTGGCCGCCAGCGAGGCCGTGCGTGCCGAACCTCGGCACTACCTGAACCGGCTGAGTGATTTGCTGTTCGTGCTTGCCCGCGTGCTCAACCGCGCCAACCTCGATGGTCTGGGCGGCGACGACGTGTACTGGAACAGCGAACGACTTCAGCAGCAGGACGCGGCCGAATAGAGAGGGTGGGGGATTTCGTCGCGAGCTGTCGTTGAGGAACGGAACCGTACCGGGGTACAGTGAGCACCGGAGACGTCAGATCGGCCCGCGCAGCAGAAATACGCCGCCCTCTCAGCGGCGGCGTGCCTTGATCGCGCTGCCCAGCGTGTCCAGCACCGTCAGCGTGTCATCCCAGCCGATGCAGGCATCGGTGATGCTCTGCCCGTAGGCCAGCTTCGACGGGTCGTCCTTGCCCGGGCTGAATTTCTGCGCGCCCGGGTTCAGGTGGCTTTCGACCATCACGCCGAAGATGCGGCGGCTGCCGCCGGCCAGCTGGGTGGCGATGTCGCGTGCCACATCGATCTGCTTGTCGTGCTGCTTGCTGCTGTTGGCGTGCGAGCAGTCGACCATCAAGGTGCCCGGCAGCTTGGCGGCTTCCAGGTCCTTGCAGGCCGCCTCGACGTGGGTGGCGTCGTAGTTGGGGGCCTTGCCGCCACGCAGGATCAGGTGGCAATCGGGGTTGCCAGTGGTCTCGACAATCGCGACCTGGCCGTTCTTGTGCACGCTCAGGAAATGGTGCGGGCGCGCAGCGGCCTGGATCGCGTCGGTGGCGATGCGGATGTTGCCGTCGGTGCCGTTCTTGAAGCCGATCGGTGCCGACAGCCCCGACGACAACTCCCGGTGCACCTGGCTTTCGGTGGTGCGGGCGCCGATCGCGCCCCAGCTGATCAGGTCGCCGATGTATTGCGGCGAGATCACGTCGAGGAACTCGCTGCCTGCGGGCATGCCCAGGCGATTGATCTCCACCAGCAGCTGGCGCGCGATGCGCAGACCTTCGTCGATGCGGTAGCTTTCGTCGAGGTAGGGGTCGTTGATCAGCCCTTTCCATCCGACGGTCGTCCGCGGCTTCTCGAAATAGACACGCATCACCACTTCCAGCGTGTCCGCGTGGCGTTCGCGCTGCTCCTTGAGCCGGCGCGCGTAGTCGAGTGCGGCGGCCGGGTCGTGGATCGAGCATGGCCCGACGACGACGAGCAGCCGATCGTCCTTGCCAGTCATGATGCGACGGATGCGCTGCCGGGTGTCGGCCACCAGGGTCTCGATCGCCGTGCCGCGGATCGGGAAGAAGCGGATCAGGTGCTCGGGCGGTGGCAGCGGCGTGACATCGCGGATGCGCTCGTTGTCGGTTTCGCTGGTTTTTTCGATGAGGCCGTAGCGGCCTTCAGCGGCGGCATTCTGGTGAGGCATGTGAGGGTCCAGGGTGCAGGTCGATTGGAGAGGGGACGCGGGCCCGTGTCAGGCGGTGCCACCAACGGTCAGCCCATCGAGGCGCAACGTGGGCTGGCCCACGCCGACCGGCACGCTCTGACCTTCCTTGCCGCAGGTGCCGACGCCGCTGTCGAGTTTCATGTCGTTGCCGATCATGCTGACCCGCGTCAGGGCATCCGGGCCGTTGCCAATGATGGTCGCGCCCTTGACCGGATACTGGATTTTGCCGTTTTCAACCCAGAACGCCTCGCTGGCCGAGAACACGAACTTGCCGCTGGTGATGTCGACCTGCCCGCCGCCGAAGTTCGACGCATACAGGCCGCGCTTGAGCCCGGCGATGATTTCCTCTTTCGTCTTGTCGCCCGACAGCATGTAGGTGTTGGTCATCCGCGGCATCGGCACCGCCGCATAGCTTTCGCGCCGGCCATTGCCAGTGGGCTTGACGCCCATCAGCCGCGCGTTCATCGCGTCCTGGATGTAGCCCTTCAGGATGCCGTCCTCGATCAGCACGTTGCGCTGGCTGGCATGGCCCTCGTCGTCCACATTCAGCGAGCCGCGTCGATCCGGCAGCGTGCCGTCGTCGAGCACGGTCACGCCCTTGGCTGCGACGCGCTGGCCGATCAGACCGCTGAACGCGCTCGACCCCTTGCGGTTGAAGTCGCCCTCCAGGCCGTGCCCGATGGCTTCGTGGAGCAGCACACCCGGCCAGCCCGAACCGAGCACCACACTCATCTCGCCGGCCTTCGCGGGCCGCGACGACAGGTTGGTCAGCGCCGCGTTCACGGCCTCGCTGACGTAGCGCTCCAGCAGCCCGTCGTCGAAGTAGCTGTATCCGAAGCGGCCGCCGCCGCCACTGCTGCCGGTCTCGCGGCGCACCGCGCCCTTGATGGTCTGCTCGGCAATCACCGTGACGTTCATGCGCACGAGGGGGCGCACATCGGCCGCCCGGGTGCCGTCAGCGCGTGCGACCAGCACCACGTCGTACTCGCCAGACAGGCTGGCCATCACTTGCTTGATGCGCGGATCCTTGGCCCGCGCCATCTTCTCGACCCGCTCCAGAAGCGCCACCTTCTGCGTGCTGTCCAGCGAGGCAATCGGGTCCATCGAGGCATACAACAGGCGGCTTCCGGCCACCTTGCTCGGGGTGTTGACCTTCACGCGGCGGCTCTGCCCGGCCGCTGCGATCGTGCGCACCGTCTGCGCCGCGTCCATCAGCGCGGCTTCGGAGATGTCGTCGGAATAGGCGAACGCCGTCTTCTCGCCGGCCACCGCACGCACGCCCACGCCCTGGTCGATGCCGAAGCTGCCGCTCTTGACAATGCCCTCTTCCAGGCTCCAGCCCTCGCTGCGGGTGTACTGGAAATACAGGTCAGCGTCGTCGATGCGGTGGGTGGCGATGGCCTGCAAGGCGCGCGACAGCGACGCCTCGCTGAGGCCGAAAGGCTCGATCAGTAACTGCTGGGCAACCGCCAGACGTTCGAGGGTGGGTTCGCGCGAAATCATGAAAGCACTTTCAAAGCCTGAAATTCATTGTAGAAGTGGCCCGTTTCGACGGTGGATTCAAGGGTCTGCCGGAGGCTCGTTCTTCAGCGCGAGCGCCCGCGCATAGAGCGCATTGCGTGCCGCGCCGGTCAGCGACGCCGCCAGCGACACCGCCTGCTTCAGCGGCAGCTCGGCCAGCAGGGCCTGCAGCACGGCATCGTGTCGTGCCGTGGCGTCGGCCGGCGCCGTGCGTGCCAGCGCATGCACCACGAGCACGAACTCGCCGCGCACGCGGTTCGCGTCGGCCAGCAGCCATGCGCCCAGCGCTGACGCCGGCAGGGTGGCCACCGTCTCGAATTGTTTCGTCAGCTCTCGGCACAGCGTGACGGTGCGCTCACCGCAGGCCTCAGCCAGCCCATGGGCCAGCGATTCAATGCGGTGCGGCGCCTCGAACAGCACCTGGGTCTCGTCGGCCGCGGCCAGTGCCTTCAGCGCCAGGGCTCGTTCGTTGCCTTTGGCCGGCAGGAAGCCGATGAAGCGAAACCCACTGCCGACGGTGTCGCCGGCCACGCTGACGGCGGTGATTGCGCTGCTGGCGCCAGGCACCGCCACCACCAGGCGCCCGGATGCCACGACCGCAGCCACCAGCGCCGCTCCTGGATCGCTGATTGCCGGCGTGCCCGCATCGCTGACGTAGGCAACGCGCTCGCCGCGAGCCAGGCGCGCGATCACGTCGCCCGCCGACGATTGCTCGTTGTGCTGGTGCACCGCCAGCAGTGGCTTGTCCAGGCCCAGATGGCGCAGCAGCGGTGCCGTGTGGCGGGTGTCTTCGCAGGCCACCGCGTCGACTTGCGACAGCACATGGATCGCACGCAGCGTCAGGTCGGCGAGGTTGCCGATCGGTGTGGCCACCACATACAGTGCACCGGCAGGATACTGTTGGCTGCCCGCGGCTGCGGCAGCCGCCTGGAGCAGCAGGGAGGCGATGTTGGTGGTCACGACGAAGGCGGTGGGAGATGTCGGCGAGGCCCGCGCGCTGGCGCATCTGCTGGCCCACGGGCTCGTGCTCGTGCAACGCAATTATCGGGTGGCTGCGGGGCCCAGGGCCCGCGGCGGTGAAATCGATCTGGTGATGCGCGATCGGGACGGCACGCTGGTGTTCGTGGAGGTCCGGACGCGCAAGACCGCGGGCTTTGGCGGTGCGGCGGCGACGGTGGGTGTCAGCAAGCAGCGCAGCCTGGTGTTTGCGGCGCGTTGCTTTCTCAGGGGCTACACCACGCCACCGGCATGCCGCTTCGATGTCGTCGCGATCGATGGGGATCACGTTGAGTGGTTGCAGGCGGCCTTCGATGCCGCGTAGCCGGTGAATTCCGCCGTGCACCACAACCGCACGGAACCTGTGCACCATCTCGGCGTCTATCATCGATCGTCATGATTGAACAACGCATCCAGCAGCAATTTTTCGACAGCGCCGATTTGATGTACGCGGCGGCTGACGTGCTCAGCAAGCCGATCGCCGAAGCGGTCGACGCGATGATGGGTTGCATCACCGCCGGCGGCAAGGTGATGGTCTGTGGCAATGGCGGCTCGGCCAGCGATGCCCAGCACTTCGCGGCCGAATTCGTCGGCCGTTTCGAGCGCGAGCGCCCCGGGCTGGCGGCCTTGGCATTGACCACCGACACCGCCATCCTGACGGCCATCGGCAACGACTACGACTTCAACGCCATCTTCTCGAAGCAGGTACAGGCATTGGGCACGCCGGGTGACGTGTTGATGGTCATCACCACCAGCGGCAACTCGGCGAATGTGCTGGCGGCCGTGCAGGCCGCCCACGCGAAAGACATGACCGTGGTCGCGCTGACCGGTCGTGCTGGCGGGAAGCTGGCCTCGTTACTGACTGACACGGACGTGCACATCTGTGTGCCTCACGATCGCACTGCCCGCATCCAGGAAATCCACGGTCTGGTTCTGCACTGCCTGTGCGATGCGGTGGACCAACAGCTACTCGGAGAACAAGAGTGAATCGAATTTCGAAGCTTGCTGCCGCCACCCTGGCCGCAGTCACGGTGTCGACCAGCCTGACGGGCTGCTTCCCCTTGCTGCTTGGCGGCGCGATGGTCGGCGGCACGGTGGTCTACACCGACCGGCGCACCTCCGGCACCCAGCTGGAAGACGAGGCCATCGAATTGAAGGCGTCGAACCGGATCAGCAAGGAACTCGGCGAACGCGCCCGCGTCAGTGTCGTCAGCTACAACCGGTTGGTGCTGCTGACCGGGGTCGTCAGCGGCGAGGCCGACAGGGCGGTCGTTGGCAACCTGGTCTCGGGCATCGACAACGTGCGCTCGATCGTGAACGAGGTGACGGTGGTCAGCGCGCAGCCGACCAACACCGTCGCCAGCGATGCGCTCGTGACCAGCAAGGTCAAGGCCTCGCTGGTCGACTCGAAGGACATCTTCGCCCAGTCGGTGAAGGTGGTCACCGAGCGCGGCACGGTCTACCTGATGGGCCGTGTCACGGAGCGCGAGGCCAATCGGGCCACCGAGATCGCCCGCGGCGTCAGCGGCGTCGACAAGGTCGTGCGGGTCTTCGAGATCATTTCCGAGGCCGAATTGGCCAACATGCAGGCCCCGGCGCCGCCGCCGCCGCGTCCCGAGCGCTGATGTTCGGGCCTCACCGGCCCGGAGCAACTCAGCGCAGGCGGGTGATCAGGCTCGAGGTGTCCCACCTGCGCCCGCCGGCAGCCTGCACATCGGCATAGAACTGATCGACCAGCGCGGTGACCGGCAGCCGGGCGCCGTTGCGCTGGGCTTCGGCCAGCACCAGGCCGAGGTCCTTGCGCATCCAGTCGACGGCGAAGCCGAAATCGAAGCGGCCTTCGACCATCGTCGGGCCGCGGTTGTCCATCTGCCAGCTCTGCGCGGCGCCCTTGCCGATGACGCCCAGCACGGCTTTCATGTCGAGGCCCGCTTTTTCGCCAAAGGCGATGGCTTCGGCCAGGCCCTGCACGAGCCCGGCGATCGCGATCTGGTTCACCATCTTGGCCAGTTGGCCGGCGCCGCTCTCGCCCAGCAGCGTCACCGCTTTCGAATAGGCCATCGCGACCGGTTGTGCGCGGGCGAATGCGTCGGGATCGCCCCCGCACATCACGGTGAGCGTACCGTTGATGGCGCCCAGGTTGCCGCCGGACACCGGGGCGTCGATGAACTGCAGGCCCAGCGGCAGCGCAGCAGCACTCAACTCTCGCGCCACGGCAGCCGAGGCGGTGGTGTGGTCGATGAACACGGCACCCGGCGCCATGCCGGCGTAAGCGCCCTGGTCACCCAGCACGACCGAACGCAGGTCCTCGTCATTGCCGACGCAGGCGAAGATCAGCGTCGCCCCGTTGACGGCCTCGCGCGGCGTTGATGCCGCATGGCCGCCGTACTCGGCCACCCATGCATCGGCCTTCGAGCGTGTGCGGTTGTAGACGGTGACCTGGTGCCCGGCTCGGGCCAGATGGCCTGCCATCGGGTGGCCCATGACGCCCAGGCCGAGAAAGGCCACGCGCTGCGGGGAAATCGGATCGTAGGTTCGTGTGCTCATCGCCGAATGCTACAGACGCACGCCGAAACAAGCATCGCTGCCATCAAGCCACCCCGAAGCCCTGGTTCCCCGGGCCAAAAGGGGCGCCCCTTGGGGACAGGAGCGCAGCGACTGGAGGGCTGAACGTGCTTGGGGGGCCTAAACAATCGTCATGTGCTCGGTGCCCGCCGACAGATCGGTGTTGCGCGCACGCTGGCTGTTCAACTTGATCTGCAGGCGCAGGTCGTTGACCGAATCGGCGTTGCGCAGCGCGTCTTCGTAGGTCACCGAGCGCGCCTCGTACAGATCGAACAGGCTTTGGTCGAAGGTCTGCATGCCCTGCTCGCGCGAGCGTTTCATGATTTCCTTGATCTCGGCCACTTCGCCCTTGAAGATCAGATCCGAAATCAGTGGCGTGTTCAGCATGATCTCGACGGCCGCGACACGGCCCTTGCCTTCCTGGCGTGGCAGCAGGCGCTGAGAAACCAGGCCCTTGAGGTTCAGTGACAGGTCCATCAGCAGCTGCGCGCGCCGCTCTTCCGGGAAGAAGTTGATGATCCGGTCGAGTGCCTGGTTGGCGCTGTTGGCGTGCAGCGTGGCCATGCACAGGTGGCCGGTTTCGGCGAAGGCGACGGCATGCTCCATCGTCTCGCGATCGCGGATTTCGCCCATCAGGATCACATCGGGTGCCTGGCGCAGCGTGTTCTTCAGTGCGGCCTCCCAGCCCTCGGTGTCGATGCCGACTTCGCGCTGGGTGACGATGCAGTTCTTGTGCGGGTGCACGAACTCGACCGGGTCTTCGATGGTGATGATGTGGCCGAAGGAGTTCTCGTTGCGGTAGTCCACCATCGCCGCGAGCGAGGTGCTTTTTCCGGAACCGGTGGCGCCGACGAAGATCACCAGGCCGCGCTTGGTCATCGAGACGTCCTTGAGCACCTTCGGCAGGTTGAGCGCGTCGATGGTCGGTAGCGTCTGCGGAATGGTCCGCATCACCAAGCCGACGTTGCCCTGCTGCACGAAGGCGTTGACGCGGAAGCGGCCGATCCCCTGCGGCGAGATCGCGAAATTGCACTCCTTGGTGCGCTCGAACTCGCCCGACTGCTTGTCGTTCATCACCGCGCGCGCCAGCGCCATCGTGTGCTGGCCGGTCAGCGGCTGCGGCGACACCTTGGTGACCTTGCCGTCGACCTTGATCGCCGGCGGGAAGTCGGAGGTCAGGAACAGGTCGGAGCCGTTGCGCGACACCATCAGGCGCAGCAGGTCGTTGACGAATTTCGAGGCCTGGTCACGTTCCATGAGATTTCCTTCGAGTTCTTAGAACTGAGAAGAGCACCAGCGCAGCGAAGTGCTCCCCATCAAGCAACACCCAAGGCACGGGTTCCCCGGGCCGATGGGTGGCGCCCCAGGGCCACGAAGAGGCCCCTCCGGAGGCCTGGGGCAGGAGCGCAGCGACTGGGGGGCAATCTGTCATCCGGGGAAGTTCTCGGGGAACTTGGCCTTGGCGCGGGCTTCGGCCGGTGAGACGACATTGCGCCGCACCAGATCGGCGAGGTTCTGGTCCAGGGTCTGCATCCCGACGTTGTTGCCCGTCTGGATGGCCGAATACATCTGCGCGATTTTGCTTTCGCGGATCAGGTTGCGGATGGCGGCCGTGCCCAGCATGATTTCGTGGGCGGCCACGCGTCCACTGCCGTCCTTGGTCTTGCACAGGGTCTGCGAGATGACGCCGATCAGCGACTCCGACAGCATCGCGCGCACCATTTCTTTTTCGGCCGCAGGGAACACGTCGACGATCCGGTCGACCGTTTTCGCAGCGCTGGAGGTGTGCAGCGTGCCGAACACCAGGTGACCGGTTTCGGCGGCGGTCAGTGCGAGGCGTATGGTTTCCAGGTCGCGCATTTCGCCCACCAGGATCGCGTCCGGGTCTTCACGCAGCGCCGAGCGCAGCGCGTTGTTGAAGCTCAGCGTGTGCGGGCCGACCTCACGCTGGTTGATCAGGCACTTCTTCGACTCGTGCACGAATTCGATCGGGTCTTCCACCGTCAGCACGTGGCCGTATTCGTTTTCGTTCAGGTGGTTGACCATGCCCGCAAGGGTGGTCGACTTGCCCGAGCCGGTTGGTCCGGTCACCAGCACCATGCCGCGGGGCTTCAAGGCCAGTTCGGCAAAGATCTTCGGTGCGTTCAGTTGCTCCAGCGTCAGGATCTTCGACGGAATCGTCCGGAAGACCGCGCCCGCGCCCCGGTTGTGATTGAAGGCGTTGACGCGGAACCGCGCCAGGCCCTGGATCTCGAAGGAGAAGTCGCACTCCAGAACTTCCTCGTACGCCTTGCGCTGCGAGTCGTTCATGATGTCGTAGACCATCGAGTGCACATCCTTGTGCTCCAGCGGGTCCACATTGATGCGGCGCACGTCGCCGTTGACCCGGATCATCGGCGGCAGACCGGATGACAGGTGCAGGTCGGAGGCCTTGTTCTTGACCGAAAACGCCAGCAGTTGTGTGATGTCCATGGGGCTCGCTAGAAGGCGGTGACGACGGGCTGGGGGCTGTAGCGGCGGCAATTTCGCCGCAATGCCGCTGTTATCGGCAGATACTGGAAAAGATTATGGCGACGATCGCTGAAAACATACAGGAAGTGCGTCGGCGCATCGCGGCGGCCTGTGCCCTCGCCCATCGGCCTGTGGACAGCGTGACGCTGCTGGCGGTGGGCAAAACGTTCTCTGCCGACATGGTGCGCTCGGCTTGCGAGGCGGGGGAACGCAGCTTCGGAGAGAACTATGTGCAGGAAGCGCTCGACAAGATCGCGGCGCTGGCCGATCTGCGCAACAACCTCCAGTGGCACCTGATCGGTCCTCTGCAGAGCAACAAGACCCGGGTGGTGGCCGAATCCTTCGACTGGGTGCACACCGTCGATCGGCTGAAGATCGCCGAGCGTCTGAGCGAGCAGCGCCCGGCTAGTTTGCCGCCGCTGCAGCTGTGCCTGCAGGTCAACATCAGTGGCGAGGCCAGCAAGAGTGGCCTGGCTGTCGATGAGGTGCGGGCCGTGGCGCGTTCTGTGGCGGTCTTGCCACGGTTGCGGCTGCGGGGGCTGATGGCCGTGCCAGCGCCCGCCAGCGATCCGGCTGCGCAACGACGCCCGCACGCGCGGTTGCGCGAACTGCTGGTCGGATTGCAGCGCGATGGCCTCGACGTCGATACCCTGTCGATGGGCATGACGGCCGATCTCGAGGCCGCGATCGCCGAGGGCTCCACGATCGTGCGGGTCGGCACCGCGATCTTCGGCGCGCGCTGACGGGGCTGAAGACCAGCCCGGAGCCTGCCATGCCCCGCCCGGCGCCCACCTTCACCACTGCGCCTGAACGCGCTCGCCTGCCGCATCCGGCACGCCCCGAGCGCGAAGTGCTGGCTGGCTGCGTGCCGATACTGCAGGCCGCGCTGGACTGGTCCCGTGTCGTGGCGCAGGCGCGGCCCTGGGTGCAGGCCGTGCGCGACAAGCCGGCCCCGTTCTGGGCGCTGGAGTCGCTGCTGCGCGAGTACCCCCTGTCCAGTGCCGAAGGGTTGGCGCTGATGCGGCTGGCCGAGGCGCTGCTGCGCGTGCCCGATACCGAAACCGCCATCGAGCTCACCGCCGACCAGCTCGGTCGCGCCGACTTCAGCGACCACCGTGACGCACACCACCCGGTGCTGGCCGGCTTGTCGGCCCAGGCGATCGCGCTGTCGAAAAGGTTGTTGCGTGGCGATGCGGACACCGGTGTCGGCGGGCTGGTTCAGCGGCTGGGTGCACAAGCCGTGGTCGCGGCAACGGTGCGGGCGATCCAGCTGCTGGGGCGCCAGTTCGTGCTCGGACGCTCGATCGAAGAGGCGGTCCGCGAGGCCGATGCACAACGCCCTGCCCCGTCCACCCTGTGCTTCAGCTACGACATGCTGGGCGAAGGCGCCCGCAACGACCGCGATGCGCTGCGCTACCTGGCGTCGTACCAGCATGCGATCGGGGTGCTGGCGCAGCGCGGCAGCGCATGCGGGCCCGATATGTCCGATGGCATCTCGATCAAGCTGAGTGCCCTGTTCAGCCGCTACGAGGTCGGGCAGCGCGAGCGCGTCATGGCCGAACTGCTGCCAAGGGTGTGGCCGCTGGTCGAGCAGGCGGCGCGGGCCGACATCAACCTGACGATCGACGCCGAGGAGAGCGATCGGCTCGAACTCTCGCTCGACGTGTTCGAAGCACTGGCGTCGCGCATCGCCCAAGAGTCGCCGACCTGGCGCGGCTTCGGGCTGGCGATCCAGGCCTACCAGACCCGTGCGCTCGATGTCGTCGACGAGGTGGTGCGCATCGCCCGAGCCCACGGCCTCCGATTCATGGTGCGGCTGGTCAAGGGCGCCTACTGGGATGCCGAGATCAAGCGCGCGCAGGAGCTGGGGCTGGCGGGCTACCCGGTGTACACCCACAAGCACCACACCGACGTGTCCTATCTCGCTTGTGCCCGCGCGCTGATCGGTCATGCCGAGGTGATCTATCCCCAGTTCGCCACCCACAACGCGGGCACCATCGCCGCCATCGCCCAGATGGCGCAGCCGTCGGGCGCGCGCTACGAACTGCAACGCCTGCACGGCATGGGAGTGGGCGTCTACCGTGAACTGATGCAGCGGGCGCCGGTGCCGGTGCGGGTCTACGCACCGGTGGGCGAGCACCGCGATCTGCTGGCCTACCTGGTGCGCCGGCTGCTGGAGAACGGCGCCAACTCGTCGTTCGTGCATCAGCTGGCCGATGAGTCGCTCGCGATCGATCAGGTGCTGGCCTCGCCGCTCTCACCCGCTGCCGAACCCGGTGTGCCGCTGCCGGTGTCGATGTTCGGCTGGCGCGCTGGCGACCCAGGCCGGCATCGCCGCAATTCCGTGGGCCTCGACCTGGCCTGCCTCGCCGACCGGGCACCGCTGCTGCGGGCCATGGAGGCGCTTCGGATCGATCCCGTTGGCCCGGCAACGCCGGGCGACGTGGTGTCCGCGATGGCCCGCCTGCACGCCGCGCACGCCGACTGGCGCGTGACGCCGCTGGCCGAACGCGCTGCCGTGTTGCGCCGTGCCGCCGATGCGCTGGAATCCCGCCAGGCCGAGTTCTGTGCCTTGCTGGTGGGCGAAGCGCGCAAGACCTGGGCCGATGCGGTGGCCGAGGTGCGCGAGGCGGTTGATTTCTGCCGCTATTACGCCGACCAGGCCGAAGCGACCCTGCAACCCCAGGTAGTGCCCGGCCCGACCGGCGAGCGCAACGAACTGAGGCTGCACGGACGCGGCGTCTTCGTCAGCATCAGTCCGTGGAATTTCCCGCTGGCCATCTTTGCCGGTCAGGTCGCGGCCGCGCTGGTGGCGGGCAACACCGTGGCGGCGAAGCCCGCCGAGCAGACACCGGCCGTGGCGCAGCGCATGGTCGGTGTGCTGCACGAAGCCGGTGTGCCCGCCGATGCCTTGCGGCTGCTGCACGGCCCGGGCGAGACGGTGGGTGCCGCGCTGGTGGCCGATGCGCACACGGCGGGGGTGTGCTTCACTGGATCGACGGCGGTGGCCCGTGTCATCAACCGCGCGCTGGCGGCCAAGGACGGGCCGATCGTGCCGCTGATCGCCGAAACCGGCGGGGTCAATGCGATGGTCGTCGATAGCAGCGCGTTGCCCGAGCAGGTCGTCGATGCCGTGGTGCAAAGCGCCTTCCGCAGCGCCGGCCAGCGCTGCTCGGCGCTGCGCCTGCTGTGCGTGCACGACAGCGTGGCCGATGCGGTCATGTCGATGATCCGCGGCGCTCTGGAGGAGCTGAGCGTTGGCGACCCCGCGCTCTGGCGCACCGATGTCGGTCCGGTGATCGACGACGAGGCGTTCGACCACCTCGAAAGGCATGTTGCCCGGCTGCGAGCCGAGGCCCGTTGGATCGGTGAATCGTCGCGCATCGCCGCGCACGTGCCGAGGCTCATCGCGCCGATCGCCTTCGAGGTCGGGCGGATTGCCGACGTGCCGCAGGAGATCTTCGGCCCCGTGCTGCATGTCGTGCGATGGCAGGGTGATCCGGCCGGCGTGATCGCGCAGATCAACGCGTTGGGCTACGGCCTCACACTCGGGCTGCAGACCCGCATCGATCGCCGCGCACAGCATCTGGCCGAGGCGGCTCGGGTCGGCAATGTCTATGTCAACCGCAACATGGTCGGTGCGGTCGTCGGTGTTCAGCCCTTTGGCGGCGATGGGCTCAGCGGCACGGGCCCGAAAGCCGGCGGGCCGCATTACCTGATGCGTTTTTGCGTTGAGCAGACGCTCACTGTCAACACGGCGGCAGCGGGCGGCAATGCGGAGCTGCTGTCACTGCCGACGGTGCCCGGGCATTGACTTGGGGGGCGCCAAAGCACCCACCGCCGGGTGTGAAGAGGTTACAGTTCCTTGCGACTGTCCGTTCTTAATGTCTCGTTCAGGAAAACCCATGCAAAGCTCACACCGCCCCCACATCCTTGCGTCTCGTCCTGCATCTTTGTGCGCCGCTGTCGCTGCAGCACTGCTGGCAGGCTGCGTGTCCACCGCGCCAGTCGTTGGCGGTGGTGAGAAGGGCCCGGTCACCGGGTCCGCAGGTGGCGCAGCCACCGAGAACAAGAACAGCACGCTCGAGCACTGCGATGCCACGCTCGGCACGCTGGGTGTGGTCGAAGACCAAAACGCCTCCTGGTTCCAGGAGCTGCGCAACTACAAGCTCGGCTCCACGATCCCGGTCATCCGCCTGATGATCCAGCAATCCAATTGCTTCGTCATCGTCGAGCGCGGCAACGCGATGCAGAACATGAACACCGAGCGCGCCTTGCAGCAAAGCGGCGAAATGCGCGGTGGCAGCAACTTCGGCAAGGGCCAGATGGTCGCGGCCGACTACACGATGAGCCCGAGCATCCAGTTCAGCCAGAACACCGGCGGCGTGGGCGGGGGCCTGGGTGCTTTCAGCCCAGGGCTCGGTGTGCTCGGGGCCGTGGCCGGCAGCATGAAAACCAACGAAGCGGCAACGACCCTGATCCTCATCGACAACCGTTCCGGGGTTCAGTTGGCCGCTGCAGAAGGCACGGCCAAGAACACCGACTTCAACATCATGGGCGGTCTGTTCGGCGGTTTGGCCGGCGGTGCTGCCGGTGGCTATTCCAAGTCGCCTGAAGGCAAGATCATCGTCGCGGCCTTCGCCGACTCTTACAACCAGCTCGTGCGCGCCGTGCGCAACTACAAGGCACAAACCGTCAAGGGCGGCCTGGGCACCGGTGGTGCGCTGGGCGTTTCGGGCGGCTCGACCGCTGCGTCCAAGGATGCGGACGGCGCGGCCGCCAAGCCGGCTGCCAAGCCAGCGGCCAAACCTGCCGCCAAGCCGGCTGCCAAGCCCGCCGCCAAGCCGGCTGCCACGACGACGCCCTGACGCCCGACGCCGGCCCATGACCCTGTCATCGGTGGTGTTCGTGGGCGGCGGCAACATGGCTGGCGCCTTGATGGGCGGGCTGGTGCGCAGCGGCTGGGCGCCCGGCGCGATCAGCGTCATCGAGCCGGAACCGTCTCGCCGAGCGGCGCTCGAGGCCAGTTTCGGGGTGCGCGCGCTCGGTGCGGCCGATCGAACCTTGGGCGATGTCGATTGTGTGGTCTGGGCGGTGAAGCCGCAGCTGTTCCAGGCCGCCGCAGCCCCCTGCGCTGCGCACATCGCCGGTGCCTTGCAATTGAGCGTGATGGCCGGCATCCGCAGCGATGCCATCGTGCGGGCCACAGGCAGCGAGCGCGTGGTGCGGGCCATGCCCAACACCCCGGCCCTGATCGGAAAAGGCATCTCCGGCCTGTATGCCCGGCCGGCCGTGTCGCCCGATGAATGCGTCGAGCTCGAACGGTTGCTCGCGCCCACGGGCGAGACGCTGTGGGTCGAGCGCGAAGAGCAGCTCGATGCTGTCACCGCGCTGTCGGGCTCGGGCCCGGCGTATGTGTTCTATGTGCTCGAGGCGTTGATCGACGCGGGCGTCGAGCTGGGCCTCAGTTCAACCCAATCTCGGCAGCTGGCGCTGGCCACGCTCGCAGGTGCCACTGCGCTGGCGCGAGACGCCGACGAGCCGCCCGAGGTCCTGCGCCAACGCGTCACTTCCAAGGGCGGTACCACCCACGCGGCCATCACCGCGCTCGATGCCGATGGCGTGAAGGCTGCCTTCCTGCGTGCGCTGACCGCAGCCAAGCGGCGAGCCGCTGAACTGGGCGACGAGTTCGGTCGCTGAGTACGCCTGGCCACGGTTCGGGCAGCCTTGCAGCGTGTCAGAAGCACCGTCGGGTGCGATCGCCACCCGTGCGCCGTAAAGGCGCGTGAGCCATCCGGACGAGCAGAGAGGCACTCCTGATCTCTCAGTTATTGAGATCGATTCGCATTTGCATTAGGATGTGGGCCATCCGTCGCGGCGCCTGAGTGGGCGTCGCAGTGACGTCACTCAACCTGCCCAGGAGCGTCCATGCCGCGCACCGAACGTGAAGACCATCCAGATGCCTCCGCCTCGTGCGCCCAGGCGCCAGGCAGCGCCTGCGAAGAATACGAACTGCCCAGCATAGAGGCAATGCTGGCCGGTACGCTGGCCTTGATGACGGGCTACAGCCAGGCGCTGCAGGCGGCACAGCATCCGCAGCAGCGGGTGTTGATGGGCAGCAAGATCGGCCGCAACATCGGGCAGCTGGCTGAGCATCCGCAGCTGTCGGCGGCATTCAAGCAGGTGATGCAGGGGCTTCAACAGCGCTGGGTGCTGATGACCGCTTGCACCGTCGAGAGTGAGCCGCCGAATCGCTCGAGCGGCACGCGGATTCACTGACTTCGCTGCCGGACGAAAGCCTCGGCCACCACCCCGGCGAACACCGCCAGTCCGACCCAGTGGTTGAGCCGGAAGACCCGAAAGCAGCCATCGCGCGTGCGGTCGCGGATCAGCGTGAAATGCCAGCCGGCCAGTGCGGCAGCGGCAGCGATCCCCACGAAGTACACGGCGCCCAGGTCGAGACGCGCCCCTGTGATCGCCCACACCAGGAGGTAAATCGCGTAGAACGCCATCACCCCGGCGACATCGAAACGGCCGAGTGTGATCGCCGAGGTGCGGATGCCGATCTTCAGGTCGTCGTCACGGTCGACCATTGCGTATTCGGTGTCGTAGGCCAGCACCCAGCAAAGGTTGCCCAGCAGCAACGCCCAGGCGACCCCAGGCACCTCGCCGCGCACGGCCGAGTACGCCATCGGGATGCCGAAGCTGAACGCGACGCCCAGCACGGCCTGCGGCATCGAGAAGAAGCGTTTGGTGTAGGGGTAGATCAGCGTCACCGCGAGTGCCGCCACGCTCCACAGCACCGTCGGCAGGTTGGTCGTCAGCACCAGCAAGAAGGCCGCGAAGGCCAGCGCCGCGCCGCACCACAGTGCCTCGCGCACGCTGATGGCGCCGCGTGTCACGGGCCGATCGGCGGTGCGCTTCACATGGCGATCGAAGCGGCGGTCGGCGACGTCGTTGATGCAGCAGCCGGCGCTGCGCATCAGCACCGTGCCCAGCGTGAACACGGCCAGCAGGTGCCAGCCTGGAAAGCCGCCAGCGGCGAGCCACAGTGCACAGAGCGTCGGCCACAGCAGCAGGTAGCTGCCCGCGGGCCGGTTCCAGCGGATCAGGTCAAGGTAGAGCGACAGCCGTGAGGGGGCGAGCAACGAAGGCATGCGGCAGATTGTCGCGGCGCATCTGCGGGCGGCGACCCGTCCCGCCGTCTCCGGACCTCGCCGTGGTTCGGGTCAGGCGGCCTTCAGCCCGCTGAACAGACCGGTGGCATCGCAGCAGCGCGGGCGGTACGCCCCTACCCGCTGCGCGATCTCGGCGATGTGCGCGGGTGTCGTGCCGCAGCAGCCCCCGGCGATGTTCAGGAAGCCACTCTTCGCGAACTCTTCGACCAGCCGCCCGGTGATCTCGGGGGTTTCGTCGAAGCCGGTGTCGCTCATCGGATTGGGCAGCCCGGCGTTCGGGTAGCAGCTGATGAAGGTGTCGCTGGCGACCTTCGACAGCTCCTCGATGTAGGGCCGCATCAGCGTGGCGCCGAGCGCGCAGTTCAGGCCGATCGCCAGCGGCCGTGCATGTCGCACGCTGTGCCAGAACGCGGTCACCGTCTGGCCCGAGAGGATCCGCCCTGATGCGTCGGTGACCGTGCCGGAGATGATCACCGGCAGCCGCTCGCCGGTGCTCTCCATCAACTCGTCGAGCGCGAAGATCGCCGCCTTCGCGTTCAGCGTGTCGAAGATCGTCTCGACCAGGAACAGATCGCAGCCGCCCTCGAGCAGCCCGGCGGCCTGTTCGAGGTACGAGTCTTTCAACTCGTCGAAGCTGACATTGCGCGCGGCCGGGTCGTTGACATCGGGGCTGATGCTCGCGGTGCGCGGCGTCGGGCCCAGTGCACCCGCGGCGAAGCGCGGCTTGTCGGGTGTGCTGTAGCGCTCGCAGGACGCCCGCGCCAACTGCGCTGCCACCACGTTCATCTCGCGCGCCACCGAGGCCAGGCCGTAATCGTCCTGCGCCACACGGGTGGCGCCGAAGGTGTTGGTCTCGATGATGTCGGCACCCGCGGCCAGGTACTGGTCGTGGATTTCCGAGATCACCTCGGGCCGGGTGAACAGCAGCAGCTCGTTGTTGCCTTTCAGGTCCTTGGGGTGGTCCTTGAAGCGCTCGCCGCGGTAGTCGGCTTCGCCCAACTTGTAGCGCTGGATCATCGTGCCCATCGCGCCGTCGAGGATCACGATGCGCTGGCGCAGCAATTCGGGCAGCGCGGCGCCGCGGGTGTAGGGCTGACTGTTCATCACCCGATTTTATGGACGATGCCCGGCGGGGCCGAGCGCCGCCGCTCAAACCAGTTCAGCGGGCCCGGTTTCCTTGAACAGCGATGAGCGAAAACTCATCGTGCGCGGGCCCACATCGTCCATCGCCCACAGCGCCAGCGCTTTGGCCGACATCGGCTTGGCGAACAGGAAACCCTGCAGCTGATCGCAGCCGAACTCGCGCAGGATCTTGTTCTGGCCCTCGGTCTCGACACCTTCGGCCACCACCTTCAGATCCAGCGACTTGGCCAGGTTGATGACGGCAGACGCCACCTTGCGGGCGTCCTCGCTGGTTTCCAGGTCCAGCACGAAACTGCGGTCGATCTTCAGCTCGCTGGTGGGCAGCTTGCGCAGATACGACAGGCTCGAATGTCCGGTGCCGAAGTCGTCGATCGAGATGCTGACACCCAGATCCGTCAGCCGCTTGAAGATGGCAATGGTGCCCTCGGTGTCATCCATGGCCACCGACTCGGTGATCTCGCAGGTCAGCAGCCCCGGGTTGACATCGTGCTTCTTCAGCGCGTGTGCGATGCGCTCGACCAGATCGGGCTGGCGCAGCTGGTGCACCGACAGATTGATCGCCACCCGCATGCGCAGTCCGCCATCACGCCAGGCGCGAATCTGCCGGCACGACTCGTCGATCAGCCAATTGCCGAGGGCACCGATCAACCCGTAGCGCTCGGCGATCGGGATGAAGACCGTGGGACTGATCATGCCCAGATTCGGGTGCTGCCAACGCATCAAGGCCTCGGCGCCCGTGATCTCGCCGGTCGGCGCGTGGATCTTGGGCTGGTAGTAGAGCTCCAGCTGGTCGTGCGCCAGCGCGTGCCGCAGGTCGCGCAGCAGCTCGGTCTGCTCGCGCAGTCCGCTGATCATGCGGGCTTCGAAGAAGCAATAGGTCGCTCCGCCGCTGGCCTTGGCGACACGCATCGCTGCATCGGCGTGAGCAATCAGTGTCGACATGGCCCCATGCTTGGGGTACTTCGCAATGCCGATGGAGCTTGACACGATGGCTTCGCGGCCATCGATTCGGCACGGCAGGCAGGTCGATGCCAGTACGCGGGCGGCCACGCTGGACGCGTCTTCGGCGCTCGGGTCGTCGGGCAGCAGCAGCAGAAACTCGTCGCTGCCCAGCCGCGCCACCATGTGGGGCTGCGCCAGGGTGCGCAGTCTGGCGGCGATCTCGCGCAGCACCCGGTCGCCTGCCCGATGGCCGAACGACTCGTTGATGGGTTTGAAGCCGTCCAGATTGATCAGCAAAAGCGCCAGCCGCCCTCCCGTGGCATCGGCCTTGTGAACACACTGAGCCAGGGTGCCTTCGAACATGGATCGGTTGGGGAGACCGGTCAGCGGGTCGCGAAGCGACTGCTTTTCCAGCTCGCCCTTGGCACGCTGCAGGGATGCCGTCAGCCGCGATTCGATCTGTGACAGCAGCAACAGCATCAGCAGCAGCAACACGGAGCCGACGGTCGCCAGCATCTCCATGCTTTCTGACGAGACCCTGCCGGGCCACGAGCTGGAGGTCTGTCCATCGAGCGAGGCGGCACCGATCACCAGGGCCTGCGCGCCCACGATGGAGATGCCCAGCAACAGCGACGGTACGAGCTGCCATGCCATGTGGCCGCGCTGGATGCGCACCCGGACCTCGGCGTGGAACCACAGGGCCGCAGCACAGCTGGCCGCGGCCAGCGTGACCGCTGCGCCCAACCGTTGCGTGTTCCATATCACGCCCGGACTCAAGCCCAGCGCCTGAATCAGCAGCACCTGCGATCCCACGATCCCGCACGCGAGCAGTCCGGCGCCCCACAGGGTGCTCGCCGTCACGGGCCCGCGGCGGCAGCCCACCGCCATCCCGAACGAACAGAACATGGCCGCCGCCATCCAGACACCGAACGCCAGCACCGGGTGGTAACCCAGATCGAACGGCAGGTTTTGGGCATCCAGACCCAGCACCGTCGACGACCACAGGCCGGTCGACAAGGCCAGGCAGGCGCCGGCCAGATACAGCACAACGCCTGAGGTGAGCTTCGATCCAAGTCGCTTCGACAGGTCGAATGCCACATACGACGCCAGGCACGCCAGGGCCATCTGCAGCCCGAGCGTTGCCTGTGTGAGGAATTCCGTCATGGGCTGCATATCGGCAGCCCTGAAACGAAGTTGAATCCGGGCAGCTGGCCGGGCGCCTGGGGTTTCTACCTGTCAAAACCTCAATGCATGACCACCGGCTGGTGCATCAGCGAGGCGAAGCGCTCGATGTAGTCGTCCATCTCTTCTTGCGTCGGCCCGGCCGGTCGCGCTTCGATCAGCGCCTCGACGCCGTCCTTGAAGCTCTGCGCCATCGCGCCGTCGATGAAGATTTCCTTGCGTGCGAACTTGTCGACGATCTCGAAGCCACCGCGGACCAGAGCGCCGTCACCGTGCGGCTGCTCGGCATCGGCCGGCACCTCGAACTGCACCACGACGAAACTGTCCGAGTTGTAGAGCATGTGCATGGAGGGACTCCGTGACACGGCCCCTGTGCGCAGACCGTTCTGCACGTCAGGCGCCGTCCCAACACAGTTGGGTACGGGGGCGCGGCTTTCAAGCCGCTGGCGCTCAGGGCGCCGTGTGCAGTTCGCGCAAGACCAGGTCCAGCGCGCCGTCGGAGTCGCCTTGGGTGAGGCGCGCCCGAACCGGCAGGTAATGGCGCTTCGGGTCGAGCCAGACTTCGGCCAGTGTGTCGCGGGCGCTGCGTGGCGTGCGGGTGAACTTGACGGTCTGCAGCGCACCCGAGGGGGTTTCAATCGTTTCGACGCCACTGGAGCGCAGATCCCAGAGGTCGACGTCTCCCCGCGCACCGGCGATGTAGAGCACCACTTCGCCGCCATTGGCCGCCCGCTTGGGCTCGCCAGCCAAGACGGCCGGCAGCTGGATCATCCAGCTCAGGCGGTCTTGCGAGCCGGCGGCCAGGGCGTATTCATCGCGCGGCCCTGAAAAGGTGATCTTGCCGGCGTCGCGCTGGAAATTCGCTGCCCGGGCGGCCTTGCGCACCCGCTGGTCGGTGAAGCGCGTCGGCGCCAGTCCGGCGGCATCGAAGCCTCCCTGGCTGACTTGCGTCAGGAGCGTGAAGCCCGCAATGCTGGCCGCCAGGCGTGCTTCGTAATGCCCATTGGCCGGCCGCCAGTTCAGCTCTCCCGTGCCCGACAGCCCGCCGCGCCGGATCTCGTACTCGATCGTGCTCAGAGGCGGAATTCGGGTCTTGTAAACCGGCACCGGCCGCTCCGGCTGACGCAGCTGGGGCGATTCGAGTGGGGCGGCAGAGGCCTCCACCGCGGCGGAAGCCGGCGCCAGCGCCGCCAGAGGCGTGGGCAGCGGCGAGTCCACTGGCGCGGTCTCGAGTCTGACCACCTCAGCGTCGGGGGCAGCCGGATCCGTCACCCCGGCGGTTCGGGTGAGATTCGCCGCTGGCCGCTCTTTCTTCGGCGCGGGTGTTGCGGCGAGCGGCTCGAGCGGGTGGCTGACAGGTGCTGCCTGGTCGGCGTCGGCCTCGGGCATCGCGATCTGCCGCACCTGGAGACTCGCCGGCAAGGGCAGCGCGGCATACGCCGGGGTCTGCAGGCCCTCCAGCGGCATGCCATCGAGCACGCAGCCGTGCATCAGCGACGCGATCAGCGTCAGCGCGAGCAAGACGGCAGCGGGCGGGCGACCGCGCGGCAGCGTCACGGGAGTGTCAGGGTGCATGGGCGTGTGCGTCGAGAATGGAGGAAGGCAACGGGTCCTGGTCTGTGCGTGACGGTGCGGCAGCCCGGAAGCCCCGTCCGCCCTCACGATGCATCACACCATAGCCATGAAACTCCCAGCGCCCCTGAATGGTTTACACGCAGGGCTGAATCATTCCCCGGGGGGTGTCGCCAAGCCGCTTGCTGGAGGGGCTGTTTCATGCGCGCATTGTCGGGCGCTGCGCCGATGAACCAGGAACTGCCCCGCACCTTCAAGGTGATCACGCTGTGGTTGCTGCTGGGGCTGGTCGTGTTTCTTGGCGTCCAGTGGTGGCTGCATCAGCAGCAGCGCGCCCGGTTTCACAGCGACGGCGGTGCGATCGAGATCCTGCGCGGCCCCGATGGCCACTATCACTGGCCAGGCAGCATCAATGGCCGTGCGGTCGATTTCCTGATCGACACCGGTGCCACGTCGACCGCCATCTCTGCAGCGCTTGCGCGCGAGCTGCAGCTCGAGGCCCTCGGCTCGGTGCAGTCGAACACCGCCGGCGGCGTGGTGTCGGGACAGGTGGTACGCGCCGACGTGGTGTTGGAGGGTGGCGTCACCGCCGAGCGGCTGCAGATCACGGCGCTGCCCGGTCTCGGTGAGCGCCCATTGCTGGGCATGGATGTGCTGGGTCGGCTGCGCTGGACGCAAGAGCCCGGTGTGCTGCGCATCGAGTTGCGGCGGCCGTGAATTCCGGCGGCGGAGGGGGCTCGGCGGGGCTCTGTGCAGGCACCTGCGCGGCACAATCTGAAGACACCCCGCCCAGGAGACCCCATGACTGACCAGCCCAGCTTCAGCGCTTTCGCCCCCGGCTTCGAATTTCTGCAGGGCCTGGTCAAGAACGCCGGCGCCTCGCTGCCGGGCATGGGTCAGTGGATCGCGCCGACGCTGGACCCCGAAGAGCTGGACAAGCGCATCCAGGAGCTGCGCACGGTGCAGTTCTGGCTCGAGCAGAACGCGCGGATGCTGGGCGCGACGATTCAGGCGCTCGAGGTGCAGAAGATGACCCTGACGACCCTGCAGACGATGAATGTGCAGATGGGCGACCTGCGCGACGCGCTGACGATACGCACACCGACGGCCGCCGCCGCGACCCCGGCTCCGTCACCAACACCGTCACCAGCACCCGAGAAGCCGCCGGTGGCCACCCCCGAACCGCCCGTGCGCGCAGAGGCTGCCGCTGCGCCCGACATCGCGGCCAAACCCGCGGTCGACCCGCTGCAGTGGTGGGGCGCCGTGACCCAGCAGTTCAGTGAGCTGGCGGCGGCGGCCCTCAAAGACGGCACAGCCGCATCGCTGGCACAGCCATCCAAGGCGCCGAAAGCCCCTGTTGCCGCGCCCCGCGCAAGCCAGCCGGCCGCCAAGACCGCCGCTGTTCGCGGCACCCGGTCGGGCGCGACCCCCGCGCCCCAGCGGGCCGCACGCAAGCCAGCGGCACGCCGTCCTCGATGAAACTGTTCCTGCATGCCCACGCCACGCATCCCGACTGGCGGTTTGCGCTCTCGCTGGCGACCGCGCAGCTGGAGGCACAGCGTGCCCTGCCCGATCACATCGACACCCCGACGCTGGGCTGGGTCTACCTGAGCGACCACTACGGCGCCGCCGCCGAGGCGCTGCTGGCCGCGCTGCGCAGCCAGTGGCCCGGTGTGGCCTGGGTGGGCTCCGTCGGTGTGGGCATCGCGGCCAATGGCGTCGAGTACTTCGACGAACCGGCGCTCACACTGATGCTGGGTGACATCGCGCCCGCGCATTTCCGGGTCTTCTCGGGTGTGCAGCCCCTGTCGGGCCAGCCCGGCTTCACGGCCGCCACGGCGCTGGTGCATGCCGACACATCGGCGCACGATGCGGCCGATCTCGTGAGCGAGCTGGCCGACCAGACCCGCACCGGCTACCTGTTCGGCGGCGTTGCCTCGGCACGCGGGCGCGCTGTGCACATCGCCGACGGCGTGTATCACGGGGGGTTGTCAGGCGTCGCGTTCGACGCGCAGGTGCCCCTGATCTCGCGTGTGACCCAGGGTTGTCAGCCGATCGGCGCGGTGCGCCGCGTCACCGCCGTCGAACGCAATCTCGTGGTGTCGCTCGACGATGAACCGGCGCTGGCCTGCCTGCTGCGTGACCTGAAGGTCGATGCCAGCGATCCCCGCGAAGCCTTGCCACGCTTGCGTGGCACGTTGGTCGGCCTGAGCGACCCCGGTGGGGAGCGGGCCCGCGGCGGGAACTTCGGCACCGAGACACGGGTGCGTCACCTGGTCGGTGTCGATCCGGGGCGCCATGCGGTGGCGGTGGCCGACGTGGTGGAGTGCGGCATGCAGCTGGCCTTCTGCCAGCGCAATACCGACGCGGCACGGCGCGACCTGGTGCGCATCTGCACCGAGATCCGCGAGGAACTGGAACCCGAGACGCTGTCACCCGAGACGGCCGCGGGCTTGCAAGGCGGTGATGCCCGTACCGCGCCTCACCTGGCCAGCCAGGTCGCTGGTGCGATCTACGTCAGCTGTGCTGGACGAGGCGGCCCGCACTTCGGTGCCCCATCGGCCGAGCTGGCCATCGTGCGGCGCGCGCTCGGTGACGTGCCCTTGGTCGGATTTTTCGCGAACGGGGAGATCGCCCACCGCCATCTGTACGGCTACACAGGCGTGCTGACGGTGTTCGCGTCCCGCGATGCGTGAACGGGTTCGGGGCCGTGTGCGGAGCAGGGCGAAGTCGCCCGAGCGGCCCGGGCCTGCGGTCGATCAGGCTACATTGCTCGGTTGTTCGCAGTGCCATGGAGTCGTCAGATGAACGCCCCGACCAGCCCCCAGGATCTCGCAGCGGTTGCCCAGGGCGCGGCTGTGGTTGACCGCGTCACCCGGCGCGCCGAGGTGGTGGCCGCATTGGCGCCGTTGCTGCCCGCCCACGCGCTGCTGTGGCAAGACGAGGACACGGTGCCCTACGAATGCGACGGCCTGACGGCCTACCGCGAGTTGCCGCTGGCGGTCGCGCTGCCCGAAACCGAGGCGCAGTTGTCAGCGGTGCTGGCCACCTGCCATCGCCTCGGCGTGCCGGTGGTGGCGCGTGGCGCTGGCACCGGCCTGAGTGGCGGTGCGACACCCCACACCCTGGGGGTGACGCTCAGCCTGGCCAAGTTCAACAAGATCCTGAAGATCGATCCGGTCAGCCGCACCGCGGTCGTGCAGGGTGGCGTGCGCAACGCCGCGATCAGCGAAGCGGCGGTGCGATATGGCCTGTATTACGCGCCCGACCCGAGCAGCAAGATCGCCTGCACGATCGGCGGCAACGTGGCCGAGAACTCCGGCGGCATGCACTGCCTGAAGTACGGCCTGACAATCCACAACGTGCTGCGCGTGCGCGGCTACACGGTGGAAGGCGAGGCAGTCGAGTTCGGCTCCGAGGCGCTCGATGTCGCCGGTCTCGATCTGCTGGCCATCGTGATCGGCTCCGAAGGGATGCTGGCCGTCACGGTGGAAGTGACCGTCAAGTTGGTCCCCAAGCCGCAGCTGGCGCGCGCCATCCTGGCCAGCTTCGACGACATCCGCAAGGCCGGCCATGCGGTGGCGGCGCTGATCGGCGCTGGCATCATCCCGGCCGGCCTGGAAATGATGGACAAGCCGATGACGGCCTGCGTCGAAGACTATGTGCACGCCGGCTACGACCTCGACGCCGCTGCGATCCTGATCTGCGAAAGCGATGGCACGCCGGAAGAAGTCGAAGAGGAGATCGGCCGCATGGTCGCGGTGCTGGAATCCGCCGGCGCCACGCGCTTCGACATCAGCCGCGATGAAGCCGAGCGGCTCAAGTTCTGGAGCGGCCGGATGAACGCCTTCCCGGCCAGCGGGCGCATGAGCCCCGACTACATGTGCATGGATTCGACGATTCCGCGCAACAAGCTGGCCGAGATCCTGGTGCGCATCGCCGAGATGGAGGTCACCTACGGCCTGCGCTGCTGCAATGTGTTCCACGCGGGCGATGGCAACCTGCATCCGCTGATCATGTACGACGCCAACGACCCCGACCAGCTGCACCGCTGCGAGCTGTTCGGTGCCGACATCCTCGAAACCAGCGTGCGCCTCGGTGGCACGGTGACCGGCGAGCACGGCGTGGGCATCGAGAAGCTCAGCTCGATGTGCGTGCAGTTCACGCCCGCCGAGCGCGAGCAGATGTTGGCGGTCAAGCGCGCCTTCGATCCCGTCGAGCTGCTGAACCCCGGCAAGGTGATCCCGACCCTGCACCGCTGCGCCGAGTACGGAAAGATGCACGTGCGCAAGGGCCTGCTGCCATTTCCCGACCTGCCACGCTTCTGAATTCGATGACTGAACACGACCCCGCGCTTGCGCGCCTGATCGACCGCGTCCGCGCCGCCCAGCCGTCAGGCACCCCGCTGTGCATCCGAGGCGGCGGCACCAAGGATTTCTACGGCGAGACGCCCCAGGGGGAGCGGCTGTCCACCACCGAGCTGGCGGGCATCTCCAGCTACCAGCCGACCGAGCTGGTGGTCACCGTGCGCTGCGGGACGCCGCTGGCCGAACTCGAGGCGGTGCTCGCCGACAAGGGTCAGTGCCTGCCATTCGAGCCGCCGCATTTTTCCGAGGGCGGAACGGTCGGCGGCATGGTGGCTGCGGGCTTGTCGGGCCCGTCCAGGGCTGCGACCGGCGCGGTTCGCGATTACATCCTGGGCGCCGTGCTGCTCAATGGCCAGGGCGAGGTCCTGAGCTTCGGCGGGCAGGTGATCAAGAACGTCGCCGGTTACGACGTCTCCCGGCTGCTGGCAGGTTCGCTCGGGACCTTGGGCGTGATCCTGGAAGTGTCGATCAAGGTGCTGCCGGTGGCGCCTGCCACCGTGACGCTGCGCTTCGACATGGCGCAATCCGCGGCGCTGGCGCAGCTGCACCAATGGGGCGGCCAGCCGCTGCCGCTGAACGCCAGCGCGATGTGGAATGACCAGCTGGTGGTGCGCCTGCGGGGTGCAGTCGCTGCGGTGCAGGCGGCGAGCACGAAGTTCCAGGCGCTCGGCGGCGAGGTGACCGATCCGGCCCTGGCCGACACCTTCTGGCAGGGTCTGCGCGACCACCGCGACGAGTTCTTCACCGCAGCCTGTGCCGCAGTGGATGCTGGCGGCGCGCTGTGGCGGCTGTCGGTGCCACAGACCGCGCCGGTGCTGGACCTGCCTGGCACCCCGCTCGTCGAATGGGCGGGTGCGCAGCGCTGGTGCGTGACACCTCGCGCCGATGCCCAGACCGCGACCCGACTGCGCGACATCGCCAGGCAGGCGGGCGGCCACGCGACGCTTTTCCGCAGCGCCGACAAATCAGCCGGCGTGTTTGCGCCACTGGCCTCGCCGCTGGACCGCATCCACCGCGAACTGAAGCGCTCATTCGATCCGCACGGCGTCTTCAACCCCGGTCGGCTCTACCCTGGCGGCTGACACCCCAGCCCTCATCCATGCAAACGAACCTGTCTTCCGAATTCAAGGGCACCCCAGACGGCGAGGCCGCCGAAGCCATCCTGCGCAAGTGCGTGCACTGCGGCTTCTGCACCGCCACCTGCCCCACTTACCAGCTGCTGGGCGACGAACTCGACGGCCCGCGCGGCCGGATCTACCTGATCAAGGAGGTGCTCGAAGGCGCCGAGCCCACCCGCAAGACGCAGTCGCACCTCGACCGCTGTCTGACCTGCCGCAACTGCGAAACCACCTGCCCGTCTGGCGTGCAGTACGGCAACCTGGTCGAGATCGGCCGCCGGGTCGTCGACAAGAAGGTCGAGCGCCCACGCGGAGAGCAGGTGGTGCGCTGGCTGCTCAAGGAGGGGCTGACCTCCCCACTGTTTGCGCCGGCCATGAAGCTCGGGCAGTTGGCCCGCCCGTTGCTGCCGGGCTCACTCAAAAGCAAGGTGGCACCGAGATCCAGTGCCGCTGAACAGGCCGCCGCCAACCGCTGGCCGCAACGCGAGCACCCGCGCAAGGTGCTGATGCTGATGGGCTGCGTGCAGCCGGCGATGCTGCCCAACATCAACAGCGCCACCGCGCGCGTGCTCGATGCGGCCGGCATCCAGACGGTGGTGGCCGAAGAGGCCGGCTGCTGCGGCGCGATCCGCAGCCACCTGGGCGACCACGAGGGCGGCCTGGCCGACATGCGCCGAAACATCGACGCCTGGTGGCCCAGCGTGCTGGCCAACAAGGTCGAAGCGATCGTGATGAACGCGTCAGGCTGTGGCGCCACCGTCAAAGACTATGGCCACGCACTCGCGCAGGACGAGGCCTATGCCGACAAGGCCCGCCGCATCAGCGAATTGACGAAGGACCTGAGCGAGTTGCTGCCCGAACTGGTGCCGGCATTGAAGTCCCGAATCCATCGCCCACCCACGACGCGACTGGCCTTCCACCCGCCGTGCACGCTGCAGCACGCCCAGCAACTGCGCGGCGGTGTCGAGACGCACCTGGGTGCGCTGGGGTTCGATGTGAAGCTGTCACCGTCCGAGAGCCACCTGTGCTGCGGCTCGGCGGGCACCTACTCGGTGTTGCAGCCGACGCTGGCCTACCAGCTGCGCGACCGCAAGCTGGCCAACCTGGCCGAGGTCGAGGCACAGACCATCGTGTCGGCCAACATCGGGTGCATCCAGCACCTGCAGTCCGGCACGGCGTCGCCGGTGAGGCACTGGGTCGAGGTGCTGGACGAGGCCTTGTAGGGCGGACCGGTCAGCTGGCCTGGCGGCGCCGCGCGTATCGGCCGATGGCGGCAACGCCCAGCACCATCATCAACCCCGTCGCGGGCTCGGGTACTGGGCTGACGGTCGGTGTGAAGCTGAACTTTCCGTACGCCAGGCCAGAGCCTGTGCTCTGGTCGTCGAAGACCAGCTTCGTGACGCCACTGTAGGCGCTGAAATCGACGAGGGCAGGGTTGGGATCGGTGTCGACACCCGGAGGCGTGGCAAATTGCAGGCTGCCGAGCAGCGAACTGCCGGCATATGCAGAGATCGTGACGCTGTCACCAGCGTCAAAGCCGATCGCGTGCAAGCTCAACTGACTGACAGCGCTCGTGAAGGTGATCTGCAAGTCACCGGTGCACGTCGTGCTGTCCTGCGTGGTGAACGCGGAACAGACTGAACCGCCCTGGCCGATGAAGTACTCGTTCAAATAGAGCACCGTGCCGGTGCCACTGATCTGCGCCTGCGGCAGGCTCGCCGACGGGCTGCCGAGGTTGCCAGAACTGAGCGATTCGAAATTCAAGGTGCCCGCCGATGCAGACGCACAGGCCAGCAGCGTGGACAACAGGATCGTGGCAGCGCGGAAGTGGATCATGGACGGAGAGTGCCTAGGGTCATCCCGCATGGTCCCCAAGGGATGACGGCAGGTCAACCCCCCGATCCCGGGGGGGGGGCTGCCGCAGAGTTCACACGGGCGCCCGACCACTGCGTCAACGGTTCAGATGCCGGTACACCGTGGTCTCGAAATCGACGAATCCCGGGTACGACGACACATCCTGGAACGGCAGGATCTGCGAACCCCAGTAGCCGCCGATGCCGTTCTTGCGGTCGATCCAGTAGAACAGGTTGGCCAGACCGGCCCACATCAGCGAACCGGCCGGGCGGCCCGAGGGCGTCGGCTCCTCGTTGACCTGGAAGGTGTAGGCCCACGACTTCGGCAGCCCGGGGAAGAACTCACCGGCGTTCGACAGCGACGGGATCGAGGTGATCCAGCCGCCCGACTTCAGCGCGCCCAGCCCGTTGCGAGACATCTGCTCGACGGTTTCCGGTTTCAGCACGCGCCCGTTCGGGCCGGCGCCGTCGTTGAGGATCATGCGGATGAACTTCATGTAATCGGCCACCGTCGAGTACAGCCCGTGGCCGCCCATGTCCATCTCGGGTGGCTGCGGCAGCACCAGGTCGGGCAGCGGCGTCAGCTTGCCGTCCATCGCGCGGTCGTGGATCACCGCGCGGCGGGCCTGCATCGAGGGCGTCATCACGAAGCCGGTGTCGCCCATGCCCAGCGGCGCCAGCACGCGCTCCTGCATCACCTCGCCCAGGCGCTTGCCGCGCACCGCCTCGACCACCTTGCCGACCCAGTCGATGTTGACGCCGTAGCCCCACTGGCTGCCGGGGTCGAACAGCAGGCAGGTTTTGATGGAAGCGAAGGTGCTCGACACCACCGACGGGATGCCCTGGGCGTTGCGCAGCTTCAGGTCGTCGTGGCTGAAGAACTCGTAGCTGAAGCCGGCGGTGTGCAGCATCAGGTGGTCGATCGTGATGTCGCGCTTCGGCGCCCGCAGCTTCGGTTGTCCGCTGGCGTCGAAGCCCTCGAGCACCTGGATTTCAGCGATCTCGGGCACGTACTTCTTGGCCGGGTCGTCCAGGCGCACCTTGCCCTCTTCCACCAGCTGCATCAGCGACGTGCCGGTGATGGCCTTGGTGGTCGAGAAGATCGCCATCACCGAATCGGTGGTCATCGGCGCATCGCCACCCAACGACCGCCGACCGGCCGCACCCTCGTAGAAATTGCCCTGGCGGTCGGTGGCCATCGCGACCACGCCGGGCGCACCGCCTGCCGCACCCACGGTGGTGGCCAGTACCGCGTCGGCGGCTCGCTTGAGGTGGTCGTTCATCGCTGTCTCCTGGGTCCGCGGGCGTGGGGGTAGGACTGGCCGGTGTCGCCCGGAAGCCGGCCAGCCGCCCGGCACTCTAGAACATCGGAGCGACGTCCGGGCCGTGGACAATCCCGCCTCCCCCCGGTTCGCGGCCCCGCCCGCCGGGCGACTCATGCAGCCCTGGAAAGAAGAATTCGCTTGTTCAAGAACCTGACGGTGTATCGCGTGGGCCCCGAATGGCAAGCCACGCTGGCGCAGATCGAAGACGCCCTCGCAGCAGCCCGTTTCACCGAATGTGGTGCCACGCAACCCCAGTCCCTGGGCTGGGTTCCCCCGCGCGCCACCGACCATGCGCCGTTGATCGAAGCCGTTGGCGGTCAGTGGCTGATGATGCTGATGGTCGAGCGCAAGGCATTGCCGTCGGCGGTGGTCAAGCGCCGCACCGACGAGCTCGCGCAGCAGGTCGAACAGGCCAGCGGGCGCAAGCCGGGCAAGAAGCAGACGAAGGAGCTGAAGGAGCAAGCCACCCTGGAGTTGCTGCCGATGGCCTTCACCAAGCGCGCCACGCTGAAGGTGTGGATCGATGCGAAGCAGCGGCTGCTGATGGTCGATGCCAGCAGCCCGGCACGTGCGGGCGAGGTGGTGACGCAGCTGATCCAGTCGCTCGATGGCCTGACGCTGACGCCGCTGCAGACCACCGAGTCGGCCTCGGTCGCGATGTCCAGCTGGTTGCTGACCGGCGAGCCGCCCGCCGCGTTCTCGGTCGACCGCGAGTGCGAGCTGAAGTCCGAAGACGAGATGAAATCGGTGGTGCGCTATGCCCGCCACCCGCTGGACATCGACGAGGTGCGCCAGCACATCACCGGCGGCAAGCGACCGACGCGGCTGGCGCTGACCTGGCAGGGCCGGGTGTCCTTCGTGCTGACCGAAGCCGGGCAGATCAAGAAGATCGACTTTCTCGAGGTGGTGTTTGAAGGACGCGTACGCACCGACAAGGCCGACGACGCCTTCGATGCCGATGCGGCCATCGCCACCGGCGAGCTGGTGCAGTTGATCCCGGACCTGATCGAGGCGCTGGGTGGTGAGCTGGACACCACCGTGCCGCCCACCGCGGCCGCGGTGACCCCCGAAGGCACCGCCCGGGCCTTCACGCCGGTGGCCTGAGCGCTTCCGCGGGCACGCCCCAGTGCGCCTCGCACCAGCGGGCGACCGCCTCGCGTTGCGCGGGCGTGAGGTGCAGGCCGAGCTTGGTGCGGCGCCACAGCACGTCGGTGGCGCACCGCGCCCACTCGTGGTGGTGCAAGTAGTGCAGCTCTGCTTCGAACAGGCCGGGGACGACTTCTGTGCCCAAGCCATGAGGAGTGAACAACAAATCGGCGCGTGAGCCATGGCTGTGAGCCCAGCGGCGCAGCACCGCCGGTGGTACCTCAGGGTGGCGAACGGCCAGCACCTTGATGAATCTCGCGAAGTCGACGTCCGGCTGATCGGCGACACCGATGTAGGCGCTGAGGTCGCCGCCCGGCAGCATCGCCGTTTCGGTCCAGGCGCCGGATCGCATCTGCAGCGGCACCGACAGCAGATCGGCCGCTTCCTCGGCCAGCTTGCGAAACGTCGTCAGCTTGCCGCCCCACACCGAGAGCAATGGGGGGCCTTGCGTGTCGAGTTCGAGCGCGTAGTCGCGCGTCACCGCAGCGGCATCGCCCGAACCGTCTTCGAGCAGCGGCCGCACGCCGGCGTAGCTCCACACCACGTCCGCGGGCTCGACGGGGCGTGCGAAACAGCGGCTGATCTGCTCGCACAGGTAGGCCACTTCGGCCGCGTCGATGCGTGCCTCGCCGATGGCGCCATGGTGCTCGACCTCGGTGGTGCCGATCAGCGTGAACTCGCCTTCGTAGGGGATCGCGAACACGACGCGGCGGTCGGGGGCCTGCAGCAGGTAGGCATGGTCGTGGTCGAACAGCTTGCGCACCACGATGTGGCTGCCCTTGACCAGCCGCAGCGGCCGCGGATGAGGCCGGTGCGCGTGCTCGCCCAGGAACTGCGCCGCCCACGGGCCGGCCGCGTTGACCAGCGCTCGGGCAGTGACCTGCCGCGTCTCGCCCGCCGCGCTGCGCAGCGTGACGTCCCAGTGATCCACGCCCCGTTGGGCATCGATGCAGCGCCAGCGTGTCAGCACCGTCGCGCCGCGTTCCGCCGCGTCGATCGCGTTCAGCACCACCAGCCGCGCGTCGTCGACCCAGCCGTCGGAATAGATGAAGCCCTGGCGAAAGCGGGGTTGCAGCGGTGCCCCCGCCACATGCCTGCGCAGATCGACGCGGCGCGAGTCGGGCAGCCAGGCGCGGCGGGCCAGGTGGTCGTAGAGGAACAGCCCGAGGCGGATCAGCCACGCCGGGCGCACCGACGCATGGTCGGGGTCGTGCGGCATCACGAAGCGCAGCGGCCACATGATGTGCGGCGCGCTGCGCATCAGGCGCTCGCGCTCGGCCAGGGCCTTGCGCACCAGCGCAAACTCGCCGTGCTCGAGGTAGCGCAGCCCGCCGTGGATCAGCTTGGTCGACGACGACGAGGTGTGCGACGCCAGGTCGTCCTGCTCGCACAACAACACGCGCTGTCCGCGGCCGGCCAGGTCGCGCGCGATGCCGGTGCCATTGATCCCACCGCCGACAACCAGCACATCGAACTCAGCGGGGTTGGGGGAAGCAGACACGGGCGCCAGTTTGACGGATCTTCCCGATGCCGCACATGATCGGTTGGTCATGACCGCACCCACCCACCTCCTCGCGCTCGACCAGGGCACCTCCAGCTCGCGCGGCATCGTGTTCGACCGCGGCGGGCGCGTCGTCGCGATGGCGCAGCGCGAGTTCAGGCAGATCTACCCGCAGCCCGGCTGGGTCGAGCACGACCCGCTCGAGTTGTGGGCCACGCAGCTCGCCACCGCGCGTGAAGCAATCGCAACGGCCGGGCTCGCGGCACGCGACATCGCCGCCATCGGCATCACCAACCAGCGCGAGACCACGGTGGTGTGGAACCGCCGCACCGGCGAGCCCATCCACAACGCCATCGTCTGGCAGGACCGCCGCACCGCGGCGACCTGCAGCGCGTTGCGCGAGCGCGGTCTTGAAGACCTGTTCCGCCAGCGCACCGGCCTGCTGCTCGATCCGTATTTTTCGGGCACGAAGCTGAAGTGGATCCTCGACCAGGTGCCCGGCGCACGCGCGGCCGCCGAGCGTGGTGAACTGGCCTTCGGCACCGTCGACAGTTGGCTGCTGTGGCAACTGACGCGTGAGCAGCCCGGCGGTTCGGTGCATGCCACCGACATCAGCAACGCCTCGCGCACGCTGATGCTCAATGTGCACAGCGGCCAGTGGGACGACGAGCTGCTGCAGGCGCTCGAGGTGCCACGCGAGGTGCTGCCCTCGGTGCACCCCTCCAGTCATCGGTATGGCCACACGCCGGCAGACCTGTTCGGCGCGCCGATCGCGATCGGCGGGGTGGCCGGTGACCAGCAGAGCGCATTGTTCGGCCAGGCCTGCTTCCAGGCCGGTCTGGCGAAGAACACCTACGGCACCGGCTGCTTCATGCTGATGCACACCGGCAGCGCCTGCCAGCTGTCGGCCCATGGCCTGGTCACCACCCGCGCGGCACAGCCTGCCGCCGCGGCCCAGTTCGCGCTGGAAGGCAGCGTGTTCATCGGCGGTGCGGTGGTGCAGTGGCTGCGGGACGGGCTGCACGCCATCGACAAGAGTGCAGCGGTCCAGGCGCTGGCCGAGAGCGTGCCCGACAGTGGCGGCGTGATGTTCGTGCCGGCGTTCACCGGGCTCGGTGCGCCGTACTGGCAGCCCGAGGCGCGTGGTGCGATCGTCGGGCTCTCACGCGGCAGCACCGTGGCGCACATCGCCCGCGCAGCGCTCGAAAGCATCGCCTTCCAGAGTGCCACGCTGCTGCAGGCGATGAGCCGCGATGCGGTGGCCGCCGGTGGTGTGCCCGTGGCCGAGCTGCGGGTGGACGGTGGGGCCTGTGTCAACGACCTGCTGATGCAGTTCCAGGCCGATCTGCTGGGCGTGCCGGTGGTGCGCCCGCAGGTCATCGAGACCACCGCCTTGGGTGCGGCGTACCTCGCGGGCCTGGGCTGTGGCCTTTACAGCGGACTCGAAGAACTGAGTGCGCAGTGGCGCATCGAGCGCCGATTCGAGCCCCGCATGCCGCACGACCGCGTGACCGAACTGATGGACCATTGGGAACACGCGGTGCGTCAGACCATGGCGCCCTAGGGGCACCACCCGAGCGACTCAGACGAAGCCCAGCCGGCGTTGCGTGCCGAAGTTGCGCAGGTTCGGCAGCGTCGCGTCGAGCTGCGCATCGCTGGCACCGAACCAACCTAGCAGCGTCGCGGCGTACTGGTCGACCGAGGTGGTCGGAATCCACCGCCCTTGTTGCTCCCACGGATCGCTGCCCACATCGTCCTCGCCGCCCAGCACCAGTTGCGGATAGCTGCCGTAAGTGGCGCGCCCCTGCACTGCCCCGCCGATCACCAGGTGCTGATTGCCCCAGGCATGGTCGGTGCCGTTGCTGCTGTTGGGCTTGAAGGTGCGGCCGAAGTCGCTCTGGGTGAAGGTGGTGACCGCCTGTCCGAGGCCAAGGTTGCGCATCGCGGTGTAGAAAGCGCCCAGCGCGTCGCCGACCTCCTGCAGGCGCCGCGCATGCTCACCGTCGGTGGCGCTGCCGGCGATCTGTCCGGCATGGGTGTCGAATCCGCCGGCCTGTGCGAAGAAGATCTGCCGATCACCGCCGACGGTGGCGTTGCCGGCGATCAGCTTGGCCACCTGGTAGAGCTGTCGGCCCAGCGCGGTCGTGATGCGCCCGCCCGACGTGATCGGCGCAAAGGCGGCATCGATGGCCGGATTGGCGCCACTGGTGCCGGGCTCGATCTTGACCAGGGCGCCCAGCCGCTGCGACACCGCGAAGGCCTCGCGCTGCATGCGCACATAGGCATCGGCCAGCACGGTGTCCTGCGACTGCGCGTACATCACGTCGATGGCCGCCTTGTTCGCGACCCGCGGCGCCCACGTCAGGTCTGCAGGCTGCAGCCCGTAGGCACCGAAGGTGCTGCCGGGTCCGGGCAGCACCAGCGGCGATTGCAGCGTGGTCAAGCCGAAGCGCGCGTTGCCGCCGACCGAGATCACTGGGTTCACCGTGCCGAGTGTGGTCGAGGCGCGGCCGCCCCAGCCACTGCGCTCCTGCGCATGGGTGGTCGCGGTTTCCCACAGCACCTGCTGGTCGGAGTGCGAGAACAGGCCGTCGGGCTTCAGCGCCGCGCCGTTGGGCGTGCTGCGGTACTGCGCCTTGGTCAGCGGCGCGTACAGCGGGCCGACGTTGAACACCGGCGCGATGTGGCCTGCCGCGGCGGCCGCCGACAGCGCGCCCAGCGACGGGTGCAGACCGAAGTCGGTGCCGGGCAGCGCCACGAGGCGTTCACGCGGAATGGCCAGTGCGCCCCGCACCGCGCCGTATTGCGCATGGCGCGCGGCGTCGGTCGGGACGATGGTGTTCAGGCCGTCGTTGCCGCCATACAGGAACACGCAGACCAGCGCCTTGTAGTCGGCGGCGTGCGCCGGCCGGGCGCCCAGCAGCAGGTTACCGACGCTGCCAAAGCCCAGCGCGCTGGCGCAGGTGGCGCCGGACTGCAACAACCAGCGCCTGCGCGCATCGAAAGTGGATGTCTTGTTCATGGGGTGATCCTTGTGCGGGGTTCAGCGCTCGACCTGGAAGTTCGGCGTGGCGTACACCAGGTACGCGGCCGTCTTGACGCGGTTGGTCTGCCAGTTCGCCTTGTCGGTCGTGGCGGTCCACCACGACACCGCCTTGATGATCTCGGTGCGTGTCGCCGTGGGCAGCGGCACGCCTGTCGCGATCACCGACAGTCGATCGACCAGCTTGCCGGCGTCGGCGGCATCGGCGGTGAATCGGCTCAGATCGACCTTGGTGCCGGTGGCATTCGGCAGACCGCTGGCCGGTGTCGAGCCACCCCATTCGAGCAGGTAGGTCAGGAAATTCAGCCGTTGCAACGCGGATCCGGCGTTGTGGATGCCGAAGCTCGGGCCCACCAGCGTGGTCCCGGGCACCGGGTAGTCGGGCGAATAGAAGCTGAACACCGTGGGCGGGCGGAAGACATGCTCGCGCAGCTCTTCGCCCCACCACCAGCTGAGCGCGTCGCCATCGCTCTGGCCATTCAGGCCGCGCAACACGCTGGTGAACATCAGCACCGGGTCGCGCAGCTTGCCGCCGTTGGCCACGACGGTGGCGCTGCGCGCTTCGGGGTCGAGCAGCACGGCCGCCACGGTGGCCGCCAGATCGCCGCGTTGCCCGGTGCCGAAGGTGCTGTACTTGCCGTTGGTGAACGCCGCCGACACCCGCGACACATAGGCCGGCGACGGGTTGCTGCTCACCAGTTGCTGGATCAGCTGTCGGCCGATGAAGGGCGCGGTGTTCGGGTGGGTCATCAGGCTGTCGAGCACCACCTCGAGCGCGGCGGGGGCTGTCAGGCCCGCCCGCAGCGAGGTGCCCGAGAGCAGCTGGCGTGCGGCCGTGTCGTGACGCGCCTCGACGGCCACCATGTCGCCGTTGTGAAAGCGGCAGTTCGTGCCCTGGGGCCAGCAGCCCCAGGCGGTGGCGCCGCCGCCTGGGTAGGTCCAGCCGGTCAGCGCGAAAGCATAGGCGCGCACCGTGTCGTTGTCATAGGTGGGCGCACAGGCGCCGCCACGCAGGCTGCCGTCGGCATTCAGCAGACAGGTGCCGACCGAGAACAGTTGCAGCAACTCACGCGCGAAGTTCTCGTTGGGCGCCGCCTTGTCGTTGTTGACGTTGTTCAGGTAGTCGCCCATCACCGGCGACAGCGCCACCTTCTTCAACACCTGCCGGTAGTTGCCGAAGGCGTTGTCGAGCAGCGTGTTCTGGTAGTTGCGCAGGCCGTAGGTGCCGTCGACATCGACGCCACTGACGACCAGGATCTGCTGCAGCGCGAACGCCACGCGCTGGCGCAGCTGGTCTTGCCGCGTGGTGGCGTTGCGGTAGAAATCCCAGACCAGCGGAATGCTCGAGAAGTTGTCGCGCCAGCAATTCGGTCCGGCGTGTGACGGCAGGTCGCAGTACGAGGTCGCGCTGGTGTTCTGATGCACCGAGGCGTTGCCGCCGCTGGTGTATCGCGACGCGGCCAGTTGCATCTGCGAGGTGATCCAGCCGGCCGCTCCTTTGGCCTTGATGTCAGCCGTCAGGGCTTCGGTGTTGCCGAAGCTGGCCTGCATGGCCAGCCGGGCGGCGTTGCGGGTTGCCGGATCGGCAGTCATCGCGGCAGTTGGGGTGGTGGTGGCCGCGGTCGACACCACCGGCGCCAGCGCCACCGGGGCAGCTGCGGCCGCCGCCCTGTACACCTCGCAGCGCTTGACCGTGCCGACCGCCGGATCGCGGCCAAACGAGGCGTTGGTGCATGCCACCACACCCGAGCGTGTCTTCTGTACCCATTTGCCGGTCACGCCGTACCGCACGTTTTGTGAGCCGCTGGTCTTGAAGCTGCTGCCCTCGCTGGCGACCGGCACCCATTGCAGGGTCGAGGCGGCAACACCCGCGCCCGATGCCCCCATGAGGACACCGCCCGCCAGCAGCGCCAGCATCCCCCGAACCCGTCGCGGGCTCGCTGCTGCGACTCGTATCAACTCGTATCCCGTAGCCATCGACTTGCCTCCAGTGACTGACCAACCTGCTCGAAACCGTCACCTGCGGCCGCTGGCGATGACGCGAAACGTCAGCCCGAGGCGCTGGTCTGTCCGTCGCTGTGAACTGGTTCACGATGGCCACGGTGCCGGTGGAGCAGGTGCAGATGCATGCAGGCGCAGTGCCGGCGCCGGTGTCCATTGACAACTGCTTGCACGGCAGGGCCGCTGGATACACAGTGCCCCAGAACCGGGATGGCTGGCACATGGCGAGTCGATGGGGTGGCCGCTGCAGGACGCAGCGGCGGCGCTCAGGTGGCGAGCGCATGGCCGGGCAGGGCGCCCGGCGCAAGATTTGGCGGTGCTCGCGCGCCGCCCGGTTGACCCTTACTGCTTGATGGCTTCGATCTGGATCAGCAGCTTGATGTCGTCCGGAATGACCGGCAGGCCGTAGCCCATGCCGAAGTCGCTGCGCTGGATCGTGGTCTCGAAATCGCCGCCGCAGACCTCGCGCTTGAAGAACGGGCTGTCGTAGCAGTTGTAGTTCGTCGCGGTGAGGGTGACCGGCCGCGTCTTGCCCAGCAGCGTCAACGTGCCGCTGACCGCCGTCACCTTGTCGCCGTCGAAGCTGAACTTGTCGCCGACGAATTTCGCGCTCGGGAATTCCTGGGCCTTCAGGAAGTTCTCGCCCTTCAGATGGCTGTCGAACAGCGCCAGCCCGGTGTTAACCGAGGTGGTGTCAATGGTGATGTCGGCCTTGCCGGTCTTGGCGGCGCGGTCGAGGGTGATCGAGCCGTCCTTCTTGTCGAAGCGGCCTCGGTTGGTCGAGGTGCCGAAGTGGCGCGCCTCGAAGGTCACGTAGGTGTGGCTGGCATCGAGCTTGTAGGTGGCGCTTTCGGCGTGGGCGATGCCGGTGCTGGCAAGCAGGGCGGCAGAGAGGGCGATCCAGGTGGTGGTGTTCATGAGGAGTTTCCGGTTGCGGTGTGTGGGACGAAATGGGTGGCGCGATGGAGCGGTGGGGGGTGAAAGGCTCACAACCCGGCGACGCCGGTCAGCGTCAGCTTGAAGCGAACCTGCACCTCGTTGGCGACGACCGAGGTGTCCTTCCAGTCGCCGTCACCGATCTTGAAGTCGAGCCGCTTCAACGTGAAAGAGCCCGTGGCGGTGGTGAAGGTTCCCGACTGCGCCAGCAGCACGGGCACGGTCACCGGCTGGCTGCTGCCCTTGATGCTGAGCGTGCCGGCCACTTCGAGCTTGCCGGCCCCGGCCTGCTTGACCGCGGTCGATGTGAAGGTGGCCTTGGGAAACTTGCGTGTGTCGAACCAGTCGGGCTTGAGCAGTTCGGCCTCGGTCTCGGCCGTGCCGATGGTGGCGCTGCCGAGGTCGATCGTGAAGCTGATCTTCGACGCCGCCACCTGCTTGGGATCGAACGCGACCTGCGCGTCGAACTGGCGGAACTTGCCATCCACTGGCACGCCCATTTGCCGGGTGAGGAAGGCGATCTCGCTTTGCGCCGGAACCAGCTTCTGTTGGGCCTGGGTCGGTAACGCCGCGAACAGTGCGGCCAGTGCGACGACGGCGGGGAGGGTGACGATGCGCATGATGGGTTGCTCCTGAAGAGGGTTGATGCGTTTGAGCATCACGTACCGGTGCGGCCTGGCCACATGCGGGCGATGAGCCCGTCGCGATCGATGAACTGATGCTTGAGCGCCGCGGCCACGTGCAGCGCGACGATCGCCATCAGCGCCCAGGCCAGCCAGCCGTGCACCGGCTTGATCGCCTGCGCCAGCGCCTTGTCGACCGGCAGCAGATCGGGCAGCGGCAGCACGCCGAACCAGACGATGGGGAACCCGGCCGCCGAGCTGTAGGCCCAGCCCACCAGCGGCACCGCGAAGAACAGCGCGTACAGCCCCCCGTGCGCCAGATGCGCGGCGCGCTGCTGCCAGGCCGGCATCGGCGCGTCGGCAGGCGGGCGGTGCGTCAGGCGCCACAGCAACCGGAACGCCGACAGCGCCAGGATGGTGACACCCGCCCATTTGTGCCAGTTGTAAAGCTTGACACGCTGCGGTGAGAACGGCAGGTCGGCCATGTACAGCCCCAGGCTGAACGCACCCAGGATCGCCAGTGCCAGCAGCCAGTGCAGCGCGATCGCCGTCGAGGTGTAGCGGGTGGGAGCAGCGGGTGTCATGGCGGGCTGGTGGGCGGCGATTGATGAGGTGTACTGTAGGAGGCACGTGGAGCGCAAGGCTTCACGGGGCTTGACGTGAGCGTTCAAAAATCATGAGGTCCCTCTAGACTCCGACCCATGAGCCTGCACCGCCGTGCCCTGCTTCGGCTGACTGCTGCCGGCATGGCCGCGCCGATGACCGCGTGGTCGGCACAGCAGCGCTCGCTGGCCGATCCGTTCCGCCTGGCGGTTGACGAGGCCCTGGTCGATTCCGGGCTGGCATCGCAGGTGCAGCGCCGCTTCGGCCGCGACACCGGCGTGGCCATTCAGGTGCTGCCCGGCCCGGCGCGCGAGTTGCTGGAGGCCCTCGGGCGTGGCGAACACGACGGCGCGCTGCTGAACACGCCGCAGGCCGAAGAAGCGCTTCATCGGCTCGGCCTGCTGCGGGGCTGGCAACCCGTGGCGACATCGGAATTCCTCATCGTCGGGCCCACGCTGCTGCGCCCGGCCCTCGACGCCCTGAGCGCACGAGTGCAGACCGCGCCGGCGCTGTCGGCACTGGCGAAGGCCGGCGCGCCCTTTGTCGGTGCGACACCGGGCTCGGGCACGCACGAGCTGGAGGCCGCCCTGTGGCGGGCTGCGAAGGTCGCCCCCCTGCCGCCCTGGTATCTGCCCACAGCGAGCCGGGATGCGCTGGCCGCCGCGCGCGAGCGCCTGGCGTGTGTGCTGGTCGAGCGAGGCGTCTGGGCGGCGGCTGGCGCTGCGCTGCGCCGGGCCCGCGATTTCGGCGTGCTCATCGAGGGCGATCCGATGCTGCGGGTGCCGGTGCATCTGATGCGCTCTTTCCATCACGATCACCCGGCCGGCAAGCTGCTGGGCGATTGGCTGGCGAGCCGGCTGGGCCGGCAGGCGATCGCCGCGCTGCCGGCGTACCGGCCGCCCGTGCCCTGAACCGGCCTGGATCGTGCGTGCGCATGGCCTCATCGGCCGCTTGTTCCGTCTGTCCTGAGGCATTCCATCATGCAAGTTCTCAGCACCAACATCGCCGCTGCGCGCAAGATCGACATCGATGGCCGGCCGGTGCGGACTGCCATCGGCAAGCGCAGCGTCAGTGGCCCCCGGGAGGTTCGGCCATTGGGCCTGGTGAGCGACGAGCAGGCCGACCTGTCGGTGCACGGCGGTCTTGGCAAGGCAGTCTATGCCTACCCGGTCGAGCACTACCCGTTCTGGCAGACGGTGCGCGCCCAGGCCCAGGTGGCCGCTTGGAACGAGCCCCTGTCGCACGGTTTCATGGGCGAAAACCTGACGATCAGCGGCTTGCTGGAGAACCAGGTCTGCATCGGCGATGTGTTGCGCTTCGCGAACTGCGAGTTGGCGGTCAGCGAGCCACGTTTCCCCTGTTTCAAGTTCAACGCGGTGATGGGTTTCAACCAGGCCGCGAAGCTGATGGCCGCCAACGCCTGGTGCGGCTTCTACCTGGCCGTGCGCGTGCCGGGCACGGTGGAGGCGGGCGAGACCTTCGAGCTGATCCACGGCCCGCGCGAGGTGAACATCAGCGCGTTGTTCCGCTCCCGGTTGGCCTCGCAGAAGAACTGACAGACCGGGGAGGACGGCCCGCCCGGGCCGTCTCGCAGCCGCCGCCGCTCAGCCGAGCGCCGGGTAGTCGGTGTAGCCCTTCGCATCGCCGCCATACAGCGTGTTCGGGTCCAGCGCGGCCAGCGGCAGGTTGTCGCGCAGGCGGTGCACCAGATCGGGGTTGCTGATGAACGGTCGGCCGAAGGCGACGACGTCGGCCTGGCCTTGTGCGACGACATCGATCGCCATCTGCCGGTCATAGCCGTTGTTGACGATCCACACGCCCTGCGGGTGGCCCTGCTTGTAGCGCTGGCGCAGGGCCTCGTAGTCGAACGGCAAATAGTCGCGCGCGCCGCCGGTGTTGCCTTCGATCAGGTGCAGGTAGGCCAGCTTCAACGGTGCCAGGCCTTCCACCACATGGTTGAACAGGCCCTGTGCGTCGCTGTCCTGCCCGATGTCGCTGAAAGGCGTGACCGGGCTCAGCCGCAGCCCGGTGCGCGCAGCGCCCACTTCATCAGTGACCGCCTGCAGCACCTCGAGCAGCAGCCGTGCGCGGTTGGCCACCGAACCGCCATAGGCGTCGGTGCGGTCGTTGGTGCTGTCGCGCAGGAACTGGTCGATCAGGTAGCCGTTGGCGCCATGCACCTCGACGCCGTCGAAGCCGGCCTGCATCGCGCATGTCGCGGCGTGGCGGTAGTCGGCGACGAGGCGCGGCATTTCGTCGGTGCGCAATGCGCGCGGCGGCGAGACATCGACGAAGCCGTCCTTGGTGTAGGTCTGCGCCTTGGCCACCCGCGAGGTCGACGACACCGGCGACATGCCGCCCGGCAACAGCGACACATGCGAAATGCGGCCCACATGCCACAGCTGCAGCACGATCTTGCCGCCCGCGGCATGCACCGCATCGGTCACCTTCTTCCAGCCGGCCACCTGCTCGGGCGTATAGATGCCGGGCGTGTCGAGGTAGCCCTGGCCTTCGGCGCTGATCTGCGTGGCCTCGGCAATGATCAGCCCGGCGCTGGCGCGCTGCGTGTAGTAGGTGGCCATCAGTTCCGTGGGCACCTGATGGGCGGCCGCGCGGTTGCGGGTCAGCGGCGCCATGGCAACGCGGTTGGCGGCGGCGATGGCGCCGATCTGGATCGGGTCGAACAGGCGGGTCATGGCAGATCCTCGGAAACGGATCGCGGATTCTGGCGGTCAGGGCTTACCCGCGTTTGACAATGGCGATCGCACCGATCGCCGTTTTGGTGTAGCCACTACAGTGCCTGATTGACCAGGAACCCACCGCATGCTCGCTTACCGTCACGCCTTCCACGCCGGCAACCACGCCGATGTGCTCAAGCACATCACGCTGACGCTGGTGCTGCGCTACATGAACCTGAAGGACAAGCCCTACCGCCTGATCGACACCCATGCCGGGGCTGGCGGGTACTCGCTCGAGGGCCAGTACGCGCAGAAGAAGGGCGAGTACCTGCAGGGTGTCGCGCGGCTTTGGGACCGCGATCCGGCTGAGCTGCCCGAGGCGGTGGCCGACTACATGGCGCTGGTGCGTCAGTTCAATCCCGATGGCCAGCTCGAGCAATACCCCGGTTCGCCGGCCTTTGCCCAGATGCTGCTGCGCGCGCAGGACCAGTTGCGGCTGTACGAGCTGCACCCGACCGATCACCGCATCCTCGAGGCATTCCTGGGCTCGGTGAAAGGTGCCGAGGTCAAGGACACCAATGGTTTCGACGGGCTCAAGAGCCAGGTGCCCCCGTCATCGCGCCGCGCCGTCGTGCTGATGGACCCGAGCTACGAAGGCCACGGCGATTACTCGAAGGTCATCGCGTCGCTGCGCGAAGCGATCGCGCGCTTTCCGGAAGGCGTCTACATGGTCTGGTATCCGCAGGTCAGCAAGCTCGAAGCCGCGCAGCTGCCGCGCCGCCTCGAAGGGCTGGCGCCCAAAGGCTGGCTGCATGCGCGCCTGACGGTGCAGGTGCCTGATTCGCAAGGTTTCGGCCTGGCCGGCAGCGGCATGTTCATCCTGAACCCGCCCTTCACCCTGCACGACCAGTTGCTGGCGGTATTGCCCTACCTGACCGAGGTGCTGGGCCAATACGATGGCGCCAATTACCTGCTGGAACAGAAAGCGGCTTGAACCATGACGACACCCACTGCCTTCGGCCCGCTGGCCGGTCTGAAAGTTGTTGAACTCGGCCAGCTGATCGCCGGGCCTTTCGCCGGCAAGACGCTGGCCGATTTCGGCGCCGAGGTGATCAAGATCGAGCCGCCTGCCAAAGAGGGCAAGCCTGGTGGCGACCCGCTGCGCGAATGGCGCCTGCTGCACAACGGCACCAGCGTGTGGTGGCAGGTGCAGTCGCGCAACAAGCGCAGCGTGGCGCTCGACCTGAAAGACCCGGCCTCGCGCGACATCGTGCGCCAGCTGATCGCCTGCGCCGATGTGGTGGTCGAGAACTTCAAGCCCGGCGTGATGGAAGGCTGGGGCTTGAGCCACGAGGAACTGTCCAAGACCAACCCCGGCTTGATCATGTGCCGCATCAGCGGCTACGGCCAGACCGGTCCCTACCGAGAGCTGCCCGGCTTTGCGGCGGTGGCCGAGGCGATGGGCGGGATACGCCATCTGACGGCCGAGCCCGGTCGCGTCCCGGTGCGTTGCGGCGTGAGCCTGGGCGACACGCTCGCCGCGCTGCATGGCGTGATCGGCATCCTGATGGCGCTCCAGCATCGCCACGCAACAGTCAGCCCGCAGGCGCCGAAAGGACTCGGCCAGGTGGTCGATGTCGCGCTGTACGAATCGGTCTTCAACTGCATGGAAAGCCTGCTGCCCGAGTACAGCGCGTTCGGTGCGGTGCGCGAACCGGCCGGCTCGGCGCTGCCCGGCATCGCGCCCAGCAACACCTACGCCTGCAGCGACGGCTGGGTGCTGGTGGCTGGCAACGGCGACTCGATCTACCAGCGCCTGATGCACGCGATCGGCCGCGACGACCTGGGCCGCGACCCCGGCCTGGCGACCAATGCCGGCCGCGTGAAGCGGGTGCAGGAGATCGACGCGGCGATCGGTGACTGGGCAAAGACGCGCAGCGTGGCCGAAGCACTGGTTACGCTGCAGGCGGCGCAGGTACCGGTCGGCCGTGTCTACACCGCGAAGGACATCGCCGAAGACCCGCACTACCGCGCGCGCGGCACGATCGAGCGCATCACCACCGCCGATGGCCTGGCGCTCGATGTGCCCGGCGTGGTGCCCAAGCTCAGCCTGACGCCGGGCCGCATCGACCGGCTGGCGCCGACGCTGGGGCAGGACACCGAGGCGGTGCTGGGTGCGCTCGGCCTGAAGTCGCGCGGATGAATCTGCCGTTCAGTCCCGCCGCGCGGGTGCGCGTGGTCCCGTTCGTGGTGTTCATGCTGCTGCTGCAGCTGCGCGGCATGGCGCCCGCCGACGGCGCCTGGGGCTTCGATCCGCGCTGGATCTATGGTCTTACCGTCGTCGTGGTGGGCGCCTTGCTGGTGGGGTGGTGGCGTGAATACGGCGAGCTGACGACGCAGTTGTGGCCGTCGTGGCGTGAGGCGTGGCTGGCGGTCGGCATCGGGCTGCTGGTGTTCGCGCTGTGGATCCATCTCGACGCACCCTGGATGCAGCTGGCCCCGCCCACAGCCTTGTTCATCCCGCTCGATGCGCAAGGCGGCGTGATCTGGTCGCTGGTGGTGGTGCGCTGGATCGGCGCGGCGCTGCTCGTGCCGGTGATGGAAGAGCTGTTCTGGCGGTCGTTCCTGATGCGCTGGTTCCAGCACGCCACCTTCGAAGGCGTGGTGCCGCAGCAGGTCGGGCTGCGTGCGATCGTGCTGTCGACCTTCGTCTTCATGCTGGCGCACACCCTGTGGCTCGCCGCCATCGTGGCGGGCCTGGCTTATGCCTGGCTGTACCGGCGCACCGGCAAGCTCTGGGTGCCGGTGATCGCGCACGCGGTGACCAACGGCGCACTCGGCATCTGGGTGGTGGCGACCGGGAACTGGGCGTTCTGGTGAGCGCTGCGCGCTAGACCCCGCGCGCCCGGTCGGCCTTGAACTGCGCGACGAAGGCGTCGAAGCCACCCACGTCCAGCGCCTCGCGGATCTCGCGCATCAGGTTCAGGTAGTAGTGCAGGTTGTGGATGCTGGCGAGCATCGGCGCCAGCATCTCGCCGCAACGCTCCAGGTGGTGCAGGTAGGCACGGCTGAAGCCGCCGGCGCAGGCCTGGCAGGCGCAGGTGGGATCGATCGGGCCTTCGTCGTTCTTGTAGCGCGAGTTGCGCAGTCGCAGGTCGCCGAAGCGGGTGAACAGGTGGCCGTTGCGGGCGTTGCGGGTGGGCATCACGCAGTCGAACATGTCGATGCCCGCCGACACGCCTTCCACCAGGTCCTCCGGCGTGCCCACACCCATCAGGTAGCGCGGCTTGTGGGCCGGCAATCTCGGCGCGGTGTGGTGCAGCACGCGCAGCATGTCTTCCTTGGGCTCGCCCACGCTCAGGCCGCCGATCGCGTAGCCAGGCAGATCCAGCTCGACCAGGCTCGCCAGCGACTCGTCGCGCAGGCCTTCGAACATGCCGCCCTGCACGATGCCGAACAGCGCGTTCGGGTTCTCGCCGCGCGCAAACTCATCGACACAGCGGCGCGCCCAGCGTGCGCTCAGTTCCATCGAGCGGCGCGCCTCGTCTTCGGTGGTGATGTGGCCGGCGGTGTCGTAGGGCGTGCACTCGTCGAACTGCATCACGATGTCGGAGTTCAGCGTGCGCTGGATCTGCATGCTGACCTCGGGCGTCATGAACAGCTTGTCGCCATTGACCGGCGACGAGAACTTCACACCCTCCTCGCTGATCTTGTGGCCGGTGCCGTCGGAGTTGCCCAGGCTCCAGACCTGGAAGCCGCCGCTGTCGGTCAGGATCGGCTTGTTCCAGCGCTCGAATCGGTGCAGGCCGCCGAACTGTTCCAGCACCTCGACGCCCGGCCGCATCCACAGGTGGAAGGTGTTGCCGAGGATGATCTGCGCGCCCATGTCCTCCAGCGCGTTCGGCATCACGCCCTTGACGGTGCCGTAGGTGCCCACCGGCATGAAGATCGGCGTCTCGACGACGCCGTGGTTCAGCGTCATGCGGCCGCGGCGGGCCTGTCCCTGGGTGGTGAGCACTTCAAACGTCAGCATGTGCCGATTGTCGCCGGGCGCTGTCGCCAGCAGGCGGCGTGGGAGAGCGGCGTTATCCTCGGCGCCGCACGCGAGCGACACGCGCGGCCCCCATCGAACGACAGCCGTCAGCGACACCTTTCACGACTCCGCTCCCGCCCATGCGCCTACCGCCCCTGCTCGCCTTGATGCGGCCCCATCAGTGGCTGAAGAACGTGTTCGTGTTCGCCGGGCTGGTGTTCAGCCAGACGTGGCACGACACCGATCACGTGCTGCAGGTGCTGTCGGCCTTCGCCGTGTTCTGCCTGTTTTCGAGCGCGGTCTATGTCGTCAACGACTGGGCCGATCGGGCCAGCGATGCGCTGCACCCGACCAAGCGTTTGCGTCCGCTGGCCAGCGGCACGGTGAGCTCGGGCGCCGCGTTCACGCTCGCTGCCGTGCTGCTCGCGGCAGGCATCGCGCTGGCCAGTGGTCACCCGGTGCTGCTCAGCCTGGTCGGCCTGTACATCGCCAGCAACCTGGCCTATTCGTGGCGCCTGAAGCGGGTGCCGGTGGTCGATGTGTTCATCATCGCGCTGGGCTTCATGCTGCGGCTGTTCGCTGGCACCAGCGGGGTCGGCATTCCGCCGTCGCGCTGGTTGATCCTGACCGGCATCTTCGCGGCCCTGTTTCTCGGGTTTTCCAAACGTCGCGCCGAAACCTTTCATGCGACGGCCAGCCAGCGGTCGGTGCTGGAACACTACCCGCCGGCGCTGCTCGACATCTATGTCGCCGTCACGATGACCGCCACGCTGATGACCTACAGCCTGTTCGCCACCAGCCCCGACTCGCAGGCCCAGCATGGCGAGCGCCTGGTCTACACCGTGCCCATCGTCATCTTCGGCATGCTGCGCTACGCCTACCAGGTGCACCGCGGGCACGGGGAAGACGTCGCGCGTGATCTGCTGCGCGACCGGTGGATCGTCGCGGCGCTGATCGCCTGGCTGCTGGTGTTCATTGCGCCCTCACTGTCGGTGATCGCATGAGGCCGGATTCCGCCGAGCTGTCGGTGCCGCGCTGGCTGCTGATCGCGGGCCTGGGCTCGCTGCTGCTGCGCGGCTGGCTCGCCGTGGCCTTGCCGATCACCGGCGACGAGGCCTACTTCTACTGGTGGGGCGTTTATCCCGACTGGGGCTACTACGACCACCCGCCGATGGTCGGCTGGCTGATCGCGGCGATGCGCGCACTGCTCGGCGACACGCTGTGGGCCATTCGCTTGCCGGTGGTGCTGCTGCCTGCGGCGATCGGTGCGCTGCTGTGGTGGGCGCTGGCCGCGGTCGATCGCACACGGGCGGCGTGGGCCGTGCTGCTGTTCTGGCTGGCACCGATCAACTGGCTCAATGTGCTGATCACCACCGACACCCCGTTGATCTTCTGGTCGGTGGCGTCGGCCTGCTGCCTGCTGATCGCCGAGCGCCGGCCACGCCTGGATGGGCGGGCCTGGGGCCTGTACGCCCTGTCGGGCCTGCTGCTGGGCGCGGCCTTCCTGTCGAAGTATTTCTCGGTGGTACTCGGGCTCGCCTACTTCGCGTATTTCGTGCTGTTCCGCCGCGACCGCTTCGCAGCTTTCGCGGTGCTGGTGTTGTGCGCGCTGCCAGGGCCTGCGATCAACATCGCCTGGAACATCGAGCACTGCTGGTCGAACATCATGTTCAACCTGATCAACCGCAATGCGGGCGAGGTGTTCACCTGGAAGAAGCCGGTGACCTACCTGGCGATGATGGTCTACCTGGTCTCGCCAGTGGCGGCGTGGCTGAGCTGGAAGCACCGCGCCGCGCTGGGCGCCACCTTCCGGTCGCATCGGCTGCTGGGCTGTCTGGTGGTCGTGCCGCTGCTGTTCTTCGCTTTGCTTTCCTACAAAAAAGTGATCGGGCTGCATTGGGTGATGTCGTTCTACCCGTTCGGTTTTGCCTTCATCGCCCTCGGCCTGCCGGCGCATCGGTTGCGGGCCTGTGCGATCGGCCTGGCAGTGCTGACGGGCTTGCATGTGATCGCCGTCGTCGGCGTGGCGATGACGCCGCTGGAGCGCTGGCAGTCGATCTCGCTCTACAAGAGCATCGTGCGCACGGTGAAGACGACCGAGATGCTCAAACAGGTCGACGCGCCGGGCGTGGTGCTGATGGCCAATGCCTACACGCCCGCCTCGACCTACGCCTACGCGCTGCGTCGCTATGTGCCGGTGTTCGGCGTGGGCAAATTCCACGCGCGGCAGGACGACTTGCTGGTCGACTACCGCACCTACCAGGGCCAGACGATCCGCATCATCCGCACCGACCGGCCGAAGCTGGAGGAATACAGCCCGTACTTCGACACCGTCGAATTGCTGACCTTCCAGCAAAGCGGCATCACCTTCTATGCCGTCGAAGGCAAGGGCTTTCGCTACCAGGCCTACCGCGATGGCCCGCTGACCGACGTGCTCAACCGGTACTACCGCATCCCGGAAGCGTTGCCGCTCGCCGCCTGTGCGTACTGCGAGCGGGTCTGTGGAAAGGCGCGTTGCCCGGTGTCGGCGCCAGGCGCAGCGGACAAGTCAGACGCCGAGGGCGACGGGCCCTGACGCTCAGCGCTGCGGGCAGCGCGCCGCGGGCGTGGCGCTCAGCAGCATCGCATCGCCATAGCTGAAGAAGCGGTAGCGCTCGGCGATGGCGTGCCGGTACAGCGCCATCACGTGCGCGTGGCCTGCCAGTGCGCTGACCAGCATCATCAAGGTGCTGCGCGGCAGGTGGAAGTTGGTGACCAGCGCATCGACGACGCGGAATTGGAATCCCGGCGTGATGAAGATGTCGGTGTCGCCGACGCCTGCGCGCAGCTCACCACCGAGCGCGGCCGACTCGAGCGCACGCAGTGTCGTCGTGCCCACCGCCACGACGCGACCGCCGCGCTCGCGGGCGCGCGCCACCGCGTCCACCGTCTCAGCGCTGACCTCGAACCACTCGCTGTGCATCCGATGTTCGGTCAAGTTCTCGGTGCGCACCGGCTGGAAAGTGCCGGCACCCACATGCAATGTGACGCGCGCCTGCGCGATGCCGCGTGCGCCCAGCGCGTCCAGCAGGGGTTGATCGAAATGCAGCGCCGCCGTCGGCGCGGCCACGGCGCCCGGCTTGGCGGCAAACACCGTCTGGTAGCGCCGCTCGTCGTCGGCATCGTCGGCGTGCGTGATGTAGGGCGGCAGCGGCACATGGCCAAAGCGCTCCAGCAGTGCCTGCGGATCGGACGGGAAGCGCAGGTGGAACAGCGACTCTTCCGGGCCCGCGCGGCCCAGCACCTCGGCATCGAAACCGTGGTCATTGCCAGCGGCCATCGCAGCCTTGACGCTCAAGCCGAAACGCACTCGCTGGCCGCGCTTGGGCGACTTGCTCGCGCGCAGGTGCATGAGCACCTCAAAGCCTGGCAGCACCCGCTCGACCAGCGCCTCGACCTGGCCGCCGGTGGCTTTCACCCCCAGCAGCCGCGCCTTGATCACGCGGGTGTCGTTGAACACCAGCAGGTCGCCTGGGTTGAGCAGCGAGGGCAGGTCGCAGAACACGCGGTCGACGGGATCGGCGCCAGTGCCATCGAGCAGCCGTGAGCCACTGCGCTCGGCGGCCGGGTGCTGGGCGATCAACTCGGGCGGCAGCGCGAAGTCGAAATCGGAAAGGGTGAAGGGTGTGGTCATGGCGCGCGGGCATGGCGCAAGGCAGGCGGCCGGATTGTTCCACGCAGGCGACAGCGGCCCGCTGCGGCCGGGGTCAGAATTCGCCGATGCCTCGCACCGCACCGAGCCCGACCGAAGCCCGCGACAGTGCGGTCGCCGCGCCGGTTGCCAAGCCCAAGTCGGCTCCGCTGCGGGCGATGGAAAAGCTGGGATTGCGCCGCGACATCGACCTCGCGCTGCATGTGCCGCTGCGCTACGAAGACGAGACGCGGCTCACCGCCATCGACCAGCTGCGCGACGGCGTCACCGCGCAGGTCGAGGGCGTGGTGCAGCGTTGCGAGATCCAGCTGCGCAGCCGTCGACAGCTGCTGGTCACGCTGGCCGACGACGCCGGCGACACGCTGCTGCTGCGCTTTCTGCACTTCTACCCCTCGCACCAGAAGACACTGGCCGCAGGCCGCCGCGTGCGTGTGCGCGGTGAGGCGCGCGGCGGCTTCTTCGGGCTGGAGATGGTGCACCCGAGCTTCAAGGCGGTCGATGGCGACATGCCCCTCGCGACCTCGCTGACCCCGGTCTACCCGACCAGCGCCTCGCTGCCGCAGGCCTATCTGCGGCGAGCAATCACCTCGGCGCTGAACCGGGTCGACCTGAGCGAAAACGTGCCTGCCGAGCTGCTGCCGAGCGGCCTCGCGACCCTGCGCGATGCGCTGCGCTGGCTGCACCACCCGCCGGCGGATATGTCGCTGGCGGCACTGGAAGACCGCGCGCACCCGGCCTGGCAGCGCCTGAAGTTCGAGGAGCTGCTCGCGCAACAGCTGTCGCAGTTGCAGGCCAAGCGCGAGCGGGCGCAGCAGCGCGCCCCCTGCTTCAAGGTGGCGGCCGGTGGTTTGCAGGAAAAGCTGCTGGCCGCCTTGCCGTTCTCGCTGACCGGTGCGCAGCGGCGCGTGGTGGAAGAGATCGCCGCCGACCTGCAACGGGCGCGACCCGACGCCGGCCGCGGGCCAGCCACCAGCGTGCCGATGCACCGCCTGCTGCAAGGCGATGTCGGCTCGGGCAAGACGGTGGTGGCGGCGCTGGCCGCAGCCATCGCGATTCACAATGGCTGGCAATGCGCGCTGATGGCGCCCACCGAGATCCTGGCCGATCAGCACTTCCGCAAGCTGGTCGGCTGGCTCGAACCACTGGGCATCACGACCGCCTGGCTCACCGGCAGCCGCAAGGGCCGCGGCCGGCGCGAGATGCTTGAACGCGTCGCCTCCGGCGAGGCCGGCCTGGTGGTCGGCACGCACGCGGTGATCCAGGACGACGTGCAGTTCGCCAGGCTCGGCCTGGCCATCGTCGATGAGCAGCACCGCTTCGGCGTGGCGCAACGGCTCGCGCTGCGCAGCAAGCTGGAACAAGGCGTTCTCGAGCCTCACCTGTTGATGATGAGCGCGACGCCGATCCCGCGCACGCTGGCGATGACGATGTATGCCGACCTCGACATCAGCACCATCGATGAGTTGCCACCCGGTCGCACGCCGATCGTCACCAAGCTCTTTGCCGACAGCAAGCGCGACGCGGTGGTCGCACGCATCCGCGACGAGGTGGCACAGGGCAAGCAGGTGTATTGGGTCTGCCCGCTGATCGAGGAGTCGGCCGAGGGCGACGCCACGCCGGCCCCGGACCACACGCGCGCATCGAAGCGGCCGTTCGGCGAACGACCAGAATTGCAGAACGTCATCGACACCCACCAGACGCTGACCGAGGCCTTGCCCGGTGTCGGCGTCGGTCTGCTGCATGGCCGGATGAAGCCCGCCGACAAGGCGGCGACGATGGCGCAGTTCATCGCTGGCGAGCTGTCGGTGCTGGTCGCGACCACGGTGATCGAGGTCGGTGTCGACGTACCGAACGCGAGCCTGATGGTGATCGAGCACGCCGAGCGCTTCGGGCTGAGCCAGTTGCACCAGCTGCGCGGGCGCGTCGGCCGCGGCTCGGTCGCGAGCGTCTGTGTGCTGCTGTATGCCGCGCCGCTGTCGGACACCGGCAAGGCGCGCCTGAAGGCGATGGCCGAGACGACCGACGGCTTCGAGATCGCACGGCGTGACCTGGCCATCCGCGGGCCGGGCGAGTTTCTGGGTGCCCGGCAGTCGGGCGCGGCACTGCTGCGCTTCGCCGACCTGAATGACGACCTGCCTCTGCTGGACGCTGCCCGCGCGGCGGCCGAGGTCATGCTGAAGGCGCATCCCGACGCCGCCGAGCGGCAGGTGTTGCGCTGGCTCGGCAGCAAGTCGGACTACCTGAAGGCCTGATTCAGCCGAGTTCGCTACATTGGCCCCAGGCACCACCACCGTTCAACACCCTGCCGCCCACCCGACGCACCATGACCCTGACCGAACTCCGATACATCGTGGCGGTGGCGCGTGAACGCCATTTCGGCCGCGCCGCCGAGGCCTGCTTCGTGTCGCAGCCAACGCTGAGCGTGGCGATCAAGAAGCTCGAAGAAGAACTCGACGTCAAGCTGTTCGAGCGCGGCAGCAACGAGGTCAGCGTGACGCCGCTGGGCGAGGAGATCGTGCGGCAGGCCCAGACGGTGCTTGAGCAGGCGGCTGGCATCAAGGAAATTGCGCGCCGCGGCAAGGACCCGGTCTCGGGCCCGTTGCGGCTGGGCGTGATCTACACCATCGGGCCCTACCTGCTGCCCGATCTGGTGCGCCAGGCCATCGAGCGCATGCCGCGCATGCCGTTGATGCTGCAGGAGAACTTCACCGTCAAGCTGCTGGAGATGCTGCGCACCGGGGAGATCGACGCGGCCATCATTGCCGAGCCGTTCCCCGATGCGGGGCTGGCGGTCGCGCCGCTGTACGACGAGCCCTTCATGGTGGCGGTGCCGAAAAAACACCCGCTAGCGCGACGCAAGCGCATCCCGGCCGATGAGTTGAAGAAGGAAACGATGCTGCTGCTGGGCACCGGGCACTGCTTTCGCGACCATGTGCTCGAGGTCTGCCCCGAGTACGCGCATTTCTCCAGTGACTCCGAAGGCATCCGCAAGAGTTTCGAGGGCTCGTCGCTCGAAACCATCAAGTACATGGTCGCCTCCGGCATGGGCTTGACGGTGGTGCCGCAGCTCAGCGTGCCGGCCGAGCCCGACAAGCACGTCGCCTATGTGCCGTTCTCGGACCCGGTGCCGACACGCCGCGTGGTGCTGGTGTGGCGGCGCACCTTCACCCGCTATGAAGCCATCGCGGCGCTGCGCAATGCGATCTATGCCTGCCCGCTGCAGGGCGTGCGGCGACTGTCATGATGGCAACGCCGCGAGCGCGGAATGGGTCCGATCGATAGACTTCAAGATCTGTTTTCCACCCGCAGGAGTTCTCGATGGTCAAAAAAGCAAAAGCCAGCGGCGCGCCGGCTGTGGCGTCGAAGATCAACATCGGCATCAGCGAGAAGGACCGCGCGGCCATCGCCGGCGGACTGAGCCACCTGCTGGCCGACACCTACACGCTGTACCTGACGACGCACAACTTCCACTGGAACGTCACCGGGCCGATGTTCAACACGCTGCACCAGATGTTCATGGCGCAGTACACCGAGCTGTGGAACGCGGTCGACCCGATCGCCGAGCGCATCCGCTCGCTGGGCCATGCGGCCCCTGGCTCGTATGCTCAGTTCGGCGCGCTGGCGTCGATCAAGGATGCGCCGACCACGCCGCCGAAGGCGCTCGACATGGTGCGCATCCTGGTCGAGGGCCACGAGGCGGTGGCCCGCACCGCACGCGGCATCTTCCCGCTGGCTGACAAGGCCGGGGACGAACCCACCGCCGACTTGCTGACGCAGCGCCTGACGGTGCACGAGCAGACCGCGTGGATGCTGCGCAGCCTGCTGGAGGCCTGAAAAGGCATGAATCTTCCTGCTGCGCCAACCGATCTGGCGTCTGCGGTGCTCGCCGTACCCTTGTACGGCTCCGCTCCTCAACGTCACCTCGGCTGGCTCGCGACGAAATCTTCATACCTTTTTCGCTGAGGGTCTGCCATGCGCATCGCGATCATCACTTTCGACGGCTTCAACGAGATCGACGCGTTTGTGCCGCTGGGTCTGCTCAACCGGCTGAATTCCCGCGGCTGGAAGGCCGAGATCACCGGGCCGAGCTCGCACATGACCTCGATGAACGGCGTGACCGTGCAGGCGCAGCAGCCGCTGGAGTTTGCCAACGAGGCCGATGCGGTGATCTTCGGCAGTGGCATCTACACCCGTGCGATCGCCGCCGACATCGGCAAGCGCGGTGCACCGCTCGACCGCTTGCAACTGGACCCGCTGCGCCAGCTGATCGGCGGGCAGTGCTCGGGCACCTTGCTGATGGCGCGCCTGGGTCTGCTGGCCGAGATGCCCGCCTGCACCGACACCAACACCAAGCCCTGGGTCGTCGAGGCGGGGGTGCGCGTCGTCGATCTGCCCTTCCAGGCGCGGGGCCCGCTGGCCACCGCCGGCGGCTGTCTGGCGTCGCAGTACCTCGCGGCCTGGATCATGGCGAAGGGCGCCGGCCTCGAGGCGGCCGCGCAGGCCTTGCATTACGCCGCACCGGTGGGCGAGAAGGACGCCTACGTCGAGCGTGTGCTGAGCGTCGTCCGCCCCTTCGTGCCCGAGGTGAGCGGATAGGCGCGCACGGATAATCATGAGTTTCCACGAGCCGCCCACCCACCGGGTGCGCGACGCCCCATGTCCACCGATTCCACTCCGTCCGCGCTCGACAAGGAAGTCAGGCGCCGTCGCACCTTCGCGATCATTTCCCACCCCGACGCCGGCAAGACCACGCTGACCGAGAAGCTGCTGCTGTTCTCCGGTGCGATCCAGATTGCGGGCAGCGTGAAGGCGCGCAAGGCCAGCCGCCACGCCACCAGCGACTGGATGGAGATCGAGAAGCAGCGCGGCATCTCGGTGGCATCGAGCGTGATGCAGATGGAATACCGCGACTGCGTGATCAACCTGCTCGACACGCCCGGTCACCAGGATTTCTCCGAAGACACCTACCGCGTGCTGACCGCGGTGGACGCTGCGCTGATGGTGATCGACGCAGCCAACGGCGTCGAGCCGCAGACCCGGCGCCTGTTGCAGGTCTGCCGCGCGCGCAACACGCCCATCCTCACCTTCGTCAACAAGATGGACCGCGAGGTGAAGGATCCGCTGGAATTGATGGACGAGATCGAGCGCGAGCTCGGCATGGAGGTCGTGCCTTTCACCTGGCCGGTGGGCATGGGCAAGACCTTCCACGGCGTGATGGACTTGCGCGAAAAGCAGATGCGGGTGTTCAGCCCTGGCGAAGACCGCAACCACCACAACGACGAGATCCTGGCCGGCCTCGACAACCCAGCCTACGCCCAGCGCTTCGGCATGCAGTACGAGCAGGCGCAAGGCGAGATCGAACTGCTGACCGATGCCGCGCCGCCGTTCGATCGCGAGGCCTTCCTGCACGGGCAACAGACGCCGATGTTCTTCGGCTCGGCGGTCAACAACTTCGGCGTGCGTGAGGTGCTCGATGCGCTGGTCGATCTGGCGCCGCCGCCGAGTGAGCGCGCGGCCATCCAGCGGGTGGTGAAACCTGGCGAGTCCAAGTTCAGCGGGGTGGTGTTCAAGATCCAGGCGAACATGGACCCGGCGCACCGCGACCGCATCGCGTTCCTGCGCGTGGCCTCGGGCCACTTCGAACGCGGCATGCGCCTGAAGGTGGTGCGATCGGGCAAGGAGCTGCGCCCCAACACCGTGGTGTCGTTCCTGAGCCAGCGCCGCGAGCTGCTCGATGAGGCCTATGCCGGCGACATCATCGGCATCCCGAACCACGGCGTGCTGCAGCTGGGCGACACGCTGACCGAGGGCGAGGCCCTGCAGTTCACCGGCCTGCCGTTCTTCGCGCCCGAAATGTTCCGCTCGGTGGAAGTGGCCGACCCGCTGAAGACCAAGCAACTGAAGGCCGGATTGACGCAGCTGGGTGAAGAAGGCGCGATCCAGGTGTTTCGCCCGGTGGGCGGCACGGTGCTGCTGCTGGGGGCGGTCGGGCAACTGCAGTTCGAGGTGGTGGCGCACCGGCTGGAGCACGAGTACGGCTGCAAGGCGCGCATCATGCCCAGCCGTTTCCAGGTGGCGCGCTGGGTGACCTGCGAAACCGGCGAGGGTGCCGCGGCCGACGAGCGCGAACTCAAGCGCTTCATCGATGGCAACTCACACCGTGTGGCTTACGACGCGGTCGACGCGCCCACGGTGCTGGTCGAATACGCGCCCGAGCTGCGCGCCATCGAGGCCAACTGGCCCAAGATCAAGTTCCATGCACTGCGCGAGCACGCGGGGCTGGTCTTCCAGAAGCACATCGGCGACTGAGGGGTGGCCTAAGCCTCGGAGGCTATGTGACCGAACACATACGACTCCATCGACAGCATGCCGTACAGCGTGCCGCTCTCGATGACTTCGACGGGATCGCCCGCTGAGGCCGCGCCGGCGGCCAGCAGCAGTGGCAGGAAGTGCTCTTCGGTCGGGTGGGCACGCACGGCGTGCGGTGCACGACGCCGGTAATCGGCCAGCGCGCCGGTGTCGCCCGTGACAACGGCGCGCCGCACCCACTGCACGAACTCGCTGACATAAGCCGCTTCGTTGATGGCGATCGCGCCGCGGAATTCGCCCAGGTTGTGGGTCATGCTGCCCGAGCCGACGATGAGCACACCACGGTCCCGCAGCGGGCGCAGCGTCTGCCCCAGATGTAGCGCGCCTGCTGCATCCAGGGTGTGCGGGATCGACAGCTGCAGCACCGGCGTCGTCGCTGCGGGCAACAGGTGCCGCAGCGGCACCCAGGCGCCGTGGTCCAAGCCGCGCTGCCCATCGAGTCTCACAGACAGGCCCGCGGCGGACAGCAACTGCTGCACCTCAGTGGCCAGCGCCGGGTCGCCAGGGGCCGGGTACGACAGCGCGTACAGCGCGGGCGCAAAGCCACCGAAGTCGTGCAGCGTGGCGGGCGCCGCGCAGGCGGTCACCTCGAGGCCCGCCGTGATCCAGTGGGGCGACACGATCAGGACGGCGGCCAGTGGCGGCAATCGGCGGCCGAGTGCACCCAAGGCCGCACCGGCCACGCCGGGCTCCAGCGCGAACGTGGGTGCGCCGTGGGAGATGAACAGCGTAGGGAGGGTGACTATGGTGTCGTGGGGATGTCGGGCAGGAATCACTGGGCGTGCGGCGAGTCAACCGAAGCGTACTCCGGGCGTTGTGCCTGCACAGTCGGCGCCACGCCGGCTTGCTCCAAGGGCCCGGAGTCTGTGAGTGCAGCCGTTGAACCTACCCCCGAAACTGATGAAGAAGCTCCTTCTGGCCTTATGGCTGTCCACCCTTGCTGCAGTCGCCTTTGCGCAGGCGTCTGTCGCGGCCCCTGCGCCTGCCGAAGCCGCGTCGAGCCCGGCACATGTGAAGCCCAAGCACCGCAAGCCCATGCATGTGGAGCCGACCCAACCCAAGACGAAGAAGCATCACTCCGGCAAGGCGAAGCCGCCGGCCCCTCAGGCCTCGGCTGCAGAGTGAGCCGCGCTGGCAGCTCGGCCTTCAATGCTGCTCAGGCCGCAAAGCGCCAGGGCCGTGGCAGCGAGCGCCCGACGCGCGCGGGCAACGGCGGATGGTGGAAGGCCGGATCGATGTGAGGCGTCGCATCGCGCGCCTGCTGGAACAGCCGGAGCATCTCTACCGCCGAGGCGGACGCCGGCCGACAAGTGTGTGTCACCCCGGCCGGCAGCACGATCCAGGTTCCCGGGCCGCAGGCGATGTGTGCCACTTCGTCGCGCCCGGGCACGCGCACCCTGAAATCGACCTGGCCCTGCAGCACGACGCGCACCTCGACATCGCTGTGGCTGTGTTCGTCTCGGGGTTCACGCCAGGAGCGGCCCGCATCGGCACGGGTCTGGCCATGACGCCAGTGCACGCGATCGGTGCGGGTGGCACCGACCCGGGACTGCAGCGCGTCGAGCTCACGCGCATAGGTCAGCTGCGGCAGGCTGGAGACCGGCCTCGCTGCCGGCACCCAGCGGCCCAGCTCGAGGCCCAAGGCCACCAGCTCTGGCGGCAGATCGCCGGTGACTGCCGCCTCCACGAGCGGGTCGCCGTGCAGCGACTGAATTGACGCCTCAGCCATGTCGAAAGCCCTCCCTGTCCCACGGATTCACCTGTTCAGTATCGGCACGAACGGCGCGCCCGCAAGGAAGGATTTGTAGCGTCGATCTGCGCAGCGCAGACCCGAGCCGCTTCGTCAGTCTCCTGCCTCGGGGGCCGCTGCCCCGTGCAGAGTCGCTAAAGCAACAAACGTGCTGTGTTCGGGCCGTGAGCCCTTGGGGACTGCGCCCAAAGAAAAAGGGTCAGCTCTGAATGAGCTAACCCTTTGATTTGACTGGTGGCCTGGGGCGGAATCGAACCACCGACACGCGGATTTTCAATCCGCTGCTCTACCAACTGAGCTACCAGGCCGAGCCCGCAACTATATCAGCGCGCCGAGCCCTTCAGAGGCTGCCGCGCTTGCCGCGTGAGAGATCGACGCCTAACTGCTTGAGCTTGCGGTACAGGTGGGTGCGTTCGAGGCCGGTTTTTTCGGCCACGCGGGTCATGCTGCCGTTTTCCTGCGACAGATGAAATTCGAAGTAGCTCTTCTCGAAGGCGTCGCGTGCTTCGCGCAGCGGGCGGTCGAGATCGAAGCTCTGCTCGGGTTGCGGGCCGTGTGACATCGCCACGCCAGGCAAGGGCATCACGTTGCTGCCGGCAGACGCCAGCGCGTATCCTGGCTCGCCGCGCCCCGCCGATGCGCTCGCCTGGGCGCGTGGCGCGGGCTTGGCGAGGCCTTGTTCGACCGCGCGCAACAGCTTCTGCAGGGTGATCGGTTTCTCGAGGAAAGCGATGGCGCCGTTCTTGGTGGCCTCGACGGCGGTGTCGATCGTGCCGTGCCCGCTCATCATGATCACGGGCATGGTCAGGAGCGCGCAGCTGTTCCATTCCTTGAGCAGCGTGACGCCGTCGACGTCGGGCATCCAGATGTCGAGCAACACCAGATCAGGGCGGGCTCGTTCTCGGGCTGCGCGTGCCTGTGCCGCGTTTTCCGCCAGTTCGACGGAGTGACCTTCGTCGGTCAGGATCTCGGACAACAGTGCTCGGATACCGAGCTCGTCGTCGACAACAAGGATGGTGGCCATGAACTCTCAGTGCACGGTGTCGACGTGGCGGGGCGCCGCCGCGGTGTGCGCGTCTACCGGCGCAAATTTAGAAAATGATAACGAAACTTGCGCGCCTTGAACCAGCGCTGGCTCGGAGCCCGTCTCGCCGCTGCCCTGCGCCTCGTCAGTGCCGTTGTCCAGATTCACCAGCCGCACCCGCGCGCCGTGCTCGTCGGCGATCTTCTTGACCACGGCCAGGCCCAGGCCGGTGCCTTTGCTCTTGGTGGTGACGTAGGGCTCGAAGGCACGCTTGAGTACCTTGTCGGGGAAGCCCGGGCCGTTGTCGGTGACGTGCAGCCGCACCACCCGTACCGCGCCCTGCTCGGTGCGGGCGACTTCGGTGCGGACCCGCACGCAGGGCTGTCGCTGGGGCTGCATCTGAGAGGGATCGGCCACTGCGTCGAGGGCGTTTTGCACCAGGTTGTGGATGACCTGTCGCAGCTGTGTCGCATCGCCGACGATCAGCGGCAGGTCGGGTGCCGCGGTGAAGACCAGCGTGCCGGCCTCCTGCGCCGTGGCGTACAGCGTGAGCACCTCGCTCACCAGCACGTTGAGGTCGAGCGGATGCAGGTGTGCCGCCGGCAGCCGGGCGTAGTCGCGGAATTCATTGACCAGCGTCTTCATCGCCTGCACCTGGTTGACGATGGTGCCGACGGCGCGCGCCAGCATCGCCTGGTCCGCGCCTTCGAGCTTGGCGGCGAGCTTGTGCTCCAGCCGCTCGGCCGACAGCTGGATCGGCGTCAGCGGGTTCTTGATCTCGTGTGCGAGCCGGCGCGCGACCTCGCCCCAGGCCTCGATCCGCTGCGCAGACACCACCTCGGTGATGTCGTCGAACACCATCAGCCGCGCACCTTCGGGCATGGCGGCACCGCGCACCAGCAGCGTCAGCGCATCGCGGTCCGGCCCAACCTGCAGCTCGAAGGCCTCCTGCCAGTGGTCGCGTTCACCGGTGTCCAGGCGATCGGCGTGCAGCTCGAAGCGTTGCCACACCGCCGCGGCAAAGTCTTTCAGACCGTCGACCTCGGTCAGCCGCCGACCCCGGTAGGCGCCCAGTGGCAGGCGCACGATGCGCGTGGCGCCGGGGTTCACCGTGTCGATGCGGCCTTGGCGGTCGAACACGATCACGCCGGCGGTCAGGTTGTCGAGAATGGTCTGCAGGTTGGCCCGTGCGCCCTCGACCTGTGCGACGCTGCGCTGGACCAGCGAGCGCGCTTCGGACAGTTGCTCGGTCATGTCGGCGAACGAGCGTGTCAGCCCACCCAGCTCATCGCGCGAGTCGAACACCTGCTTGGCCCCCAGGTCGCCTTGTGCGACCTGCCGCACGCCGTCGGCCAGCATCAGCAGTGGCCGCGCGATCTGGTTGGACAGCGTCAAGGCCAGCAGCAGCGCACCGAACACCGCGAGGATCAGGGTCAGCGTCAGTGTGCCGATGTACATCTCGCGCAGGCCCTCGCGGGCCAGCGAGCGCTGTTGGTACTCGCGGTAAGCCGACTGCACCGCCAGCGCGTTGCTGGCCAGCGTGGTGGGCAGCCGCGTCGTGATCATCAGGTAGCGCTCCTGCGGTGTCAGCGCAATGCCGGTGCTCGGCAGGTAGGCCAGCGCCCGGATGCGCGCCTGTCCCGGATTCGGGGTGGCCGCGACCGTGTCGCCCGGATCTCCTGCGATCGAGCTGTCGTCGTCCAGACCTTCAAGCTGCGCCACCGCACGCCCGTTGCGTGCATTGCGCAGCAGTGATGGCGAAGGCCGATCGGGCCCCAGCAACTCGGACGAGCGATCGGCCGACAGCAGCACCTGGCCTACGCCGTTGACGATCGCCACGTTCTGCGCCGAGAGGTCTTCGCGCAATCGCTCGAGCGCCAGCGCCTGCACCTCGCCGCGCCCTTCGCCCAGTCGATCGGCCGCGAGCTGGGTCTTGCTGGCCAGATCGTTGACCTGCGCATCCAGTGTGCCGCGGCCCAGCGCCAGGCCGGCATCGAGTGCGCCTTCCACCTTCACGTCGAACCAGCTCTCGATGCCGCGCGAGACGAACTGGTAGCTCACGGTGTAGATCAGCAGGCCCGGCAGCACGCCGACCAGCGCGAAGATCGCAGCCAGCTTCAGCAGCAGCCGGCTGCCGAACTTGCCCCGCTGGACACGCACCAGCAACCGCGTGGCGGCAATGCCGATCACGAGCATCAGCAAGCCGGCCACCAGCAGGTTGACCCAGAACAGCCACTGGAAGTGCTTTTCGTAGAACAGACGGTTGTCGGTGGCGATCGACAGCAAGAAGGCCAGCACCATGGCGACACCCGTCGCCGCGACCAACGCGACGATCAGCGCCCAGCGGGTGGACTTCTTCATCGGAGTGGCTGGGGCGACCTCAAGGCGCGGTCACGCGCTGGGTCTTCTCGATCAGCAGGTTCCAGTCCGGCTGCCCGCCGATGCCGATCTGCATCGCACGCGGCAGCATGCCGGTGTCCAGCTTGTAGCTGAACTCCACATACAAGGCCTCGCTGTCGCTGATCTGGCCGGGTTCCGCCAGCTTCCAGCGCCCGATGCGGCTGACGGTCGTCACCGCGTCGTTCAGGTTGTCGAAGCTCTGGCTCAGCCCGCCGAAACTCACCCGATAGTTGCGCGTCAGCGGCTGATAGGAAAGGCGCCAGGTCCGCGACGCAGAGGCCACACGGCGGTCGCGCCAGTAACGGCGGTTGTGGTACAGCGAGGCGTCGGCGACGAAGTACAGGGGCACGCCCTTGTGCAGGGCGTCTTCCACCGGGTGGGGCAAGTCGAAGCGCACCGCGACATCGAGCAGCAGCCCTTCGTCGCTGCGTGTCATCTTGAACTGGCTTAGCTCGGGCGCCTGGGTCAGCAGGCTCCAGCATGTGACTGAGCCCAGCAACAGGAAAGCGGCGAACCAGCGTGTGCAAAGCCACTGCCACCGGGCGAACATCGCGCCCGGCGGGTGGGGGCAGCCATTCGTCGGGTTGCGATGCACGATCGGTCTCAGGGTTTGTGGAGCAGGGCGTAGAAGAAACCATCGCCATCGAGGGCGGGCTCGTGCCGCGCTGCGGCAGCTTCATTGTCGGGCAGGGGCAGCAGATGACCGGGTGAAGCGGGTGTGGCCGAGAGCAACGCGCCGCTCTGGCGTTGCAAAAAAGCATCGATCTGCGCCTGCCCCTCGGCCTTGAAGACGGAGCAGGTGCAGTACAGCATCCGCCCGCCAGGCTTCAGCAAGGGCCACAACGCGTCGAGCAGCCGGGCCTGCAGCGCGGCCAGTGCGGGCACGTCGCTGGCCCGACGCAGCCAGCGCACGTCCGGGTGGCGGCGCACGATGCCCGAGGCGGTGCAAGGCGCGTCGAGCAGGATCGCGTCGAAGGGCCGCCCGTCCCACCATGACTCGGGCTGCCCGGCATCGCCCACCTGCGTCGCTGCCTGCAGGCGCAGGCGACGCAGCGTGTCGTCGACCCGGCTCAGTCGCGCAGCGTCCTGGTCGAGCGCCAGCAGGTCCAGGTCGGCCAGCTCCAGCAGATGCGCCGTCTTGCCGCCGGGCGCGGCACAAGCGTCGAGCACGCGGGCGCCGCGCGGCAGCGGGGCGCCGGCCAGCAGCAAGGGGGCTGCCAGCTGGGCGGCGGCGTCCTGCACCGAGACATCGCCATCGGCAAAGCCCGGCAGGCGCCCGACCGGGCACGGCGCGTCCAGCACCACCCCGTGCGCCCCGACGGCCCGGCCCGGCACGCCGGCCTCGCTCAGGCGAGCCAGGTAGGCCTCGACACTGCCCCGTCGGGTGTTCACGCGCAGCGTCATCGGCGGGCGGCGGTCATTGGTCGCCAGCAAGGATTGCCAGTGGCTGGGCCAGTCGGCCTGCAGGCGCTGAACCCACCACTCGGGATGGTTGGTGCGCCCGGCGACCGTGCGCTGCGCGACCTCGAGCACCGCGACTTGCTCGCGCACAAAGCGGCGCAGCACCGCATTGACGAACGCCGCGCTGGCGGGCCGCCGCTGGCGTGCCGCGGTGACCGCGTGATCGACCAGCGTGTGATCAGGGTACGGCGCTTCTCCGTCGGGCCACAGCAGCGCCAGTGCGGTCAACAGGAGTGCGTCGAGGGTCTTTGGTGGGGCTTTGGGCGCCAGCCAGGCGCGAGCGGCCTGGGCTTGCCCGAGGTGACGCAGCACGTGAAAGCTGAGTGCCTGCACGCCCGGGCGCACCTCGGCGGGACACTGCGCCAGCGCTTCGGTCAGTGAGCGTCCAGCACGCACCGCCGCGATGGCATCGGCGGTGTGGTCCAGCAACTGGGACAGCGGCGGCGCAGTGCGCGCGACGCCGTCGGGGGGTCGCGCAGGGGCAGGGGCATTCACCGAGCAAGTCTACGGGCAGGCCTGTGCCAGGGCGATTCCAGGTGGGTTACGCTTGAAGGGATGAAGCCCGAAACGCCGCCCATGCCCCCGCGCTCTTCACCGGACGCACGTCCCTCCATCTTCAAGAACGACGACGAACTGGCGCAGCTGAGCGCGTCACAGCGCATCCGCTATAGGCTGGTGGGCGCCGATTGCCGCTATCACGCCAACGACAACATCTCGGCCTTCATCAAGGAAGGCGAGCTCGATGAATTGAAGGCCGAAGTCCAGGCCAAGCTCCAGGAGGTTCTGGAAGCGCTGGTCATCGACACCCAAAGCGACCACAACACCCACGACACCGCCAAGCGCGTGGCGAAGATGTTCCTGACCGAGGTGTTCAAGGGCCGCTACACGCCGATGCCCGAGGTGACCGAGTTCCCGAACATCACGCGGCTCAACGAGTTGATGATCGTCGGCCCGGTCACCGTGCGCAGTGCCTGCTCGCACCACCTGTGCCCGATCATGGGTCGGGTGTGGATGGGGATCCTGCCCAACGAGCATTCGAACCTGATCGGCCTGTCGAAGTACGCCCGCATCTGTGAGTGGATCATGAGCCGGCCGCAGATCCAGGAAGAGGCGGTGACGATGCTGGCCAACGAATTGCAACGTCGCGTCAAGCCCGACGGCCTGGCGATCGTGATGGAGGCCGATCACTTCTGCATGCACTGGCGCGGCGTCAAGGACACCAGCGCCAAGATGATCAACAGCGTGATGCGGGGCTCGTTCCTGAAGGACGCCAACCTGCGGCGCGAATTCCTGTCGCTGCTCGATCGCCAGAAGACTTGACATGCCCCCCCTCAATTCACCTTGGAGAATTTCATGCTCGTGCGCCTGATGTACGTCAGCCGCGCGTCCGACTCGGTGAATCAGAACGAGTTGGTCGCGATCCTGAAGAAATCGAAAGCCAACAACGTGGGCCTCGGCATCACCGGGGTGCTGTGCTTTTCAGCCGGCATCTTTCTGCAGGTGATCGAGGGCGGTCGATCTGCCGTCAGCGCGCTGTACAACAAGATCGCCAACGACCCCCGCCACCATGATGTGGTGCTGCTGAGCTACGAAGAAATCGGTGAACGCAACTTCGCCGGCTGGTCGATGGGTCGCGCCAACCTGACGGGGCTGAACCCGGCGCTGGTGATGAAGTACTCCGAGTCCGCGCTGCTGAACCCCTATGCGGTGTCCGGCCAGATGTCGATGGCCTTGTTCAATGAAATGGTCGCCTCGGCGGCCATCATCTGCGACAGCTGATCGGACACACCGGCTGCCTTGCAGCCGGATCGGCGCTCACAGCGTGCCAGCGACCTGAAAACCGAACACGGTGGCCACCAGCCGGGTGGGAAACTGCCGGATCGCATCGTTGTAGGTTTTCGTGGCCAGGTTGAACTGGCTGCGGGCAAATGCCAAGGTGTTGTCGGCGGCAGCCAGTTGCTCGGTATTCGCCTCGATCTCGAGCTCGCTCAGGCGTTGTTGCCGCGCCGGAAGCTCCGCTTGCAGCCGTTGCCGAGCGGTCATCAGCGCCTCTTCGGCCAGCCGCAGCGCCGTGGCTGCGCTGCCTGCGCTGGGCCGGGCCCGCAGGCCGTCGCAGGCGGTTTGCAGTTGCGCGCAGGCCAGCAGCACCGCGTCATGCAGCGCGGTCGCCTGATCGAGTACCGCCTGCAGCCCCAGTGCCCACTGCATCAGCAGTGCGTGGCGGTGCTGCACCTGGGCATCGACCGGCGCAAAGGCCTTCGCGATATCGTCGCGCAGCGCGATCAACCGGTTGTAGGCCCCGACCGCCCAGAACACCAGCACCGCGCAACCCGCCAGCGCGGCGATCTGCGCATCGGTCATCGGCGGTGCCTGGCAGTCTGCGCTGTAAGTTGCATCAAGTGCGAACCTCGCCCTGCCCCAGCACCACCCACTTCAGCGAAGTCAGGCCTTCGAGTCCGACCGGGCCGCGCGCATGCAGCTTGTCGGTGCTGATGCCGATCTCGGCGCCGAGGCCGTACTCGAAGCCGTCGGCAAAGCGGGTGCTGGCGTTGACCATCACGCTGGAGGAATCGACCTCGCGCAGAAAGCGCATCGCGCTCGGATGGTGCTCGGTCAGGATCGCGTCGGTGTGGTGCGAGCTGTAGCGGTTGATGTGCGCGATCGCTGCATCGAGGTCGGCGACCACCGCAATGCTGATGACCGGCGCGAGGTACTCCTCGAGCCAGTCCTGCTCGGTGGCGGGCACCAGCTTCGCGTTCGGCACGGTCGACAGCAGCGCCAGGCTGGTCGCATCCCCACGCATCTCCACGCCCTTGGTGGCGAAGATCGCGCCGATGCGCGGCAGGAACTCTGCGGCAATGTCCGAGTGAACCAGCAGCGACTCGGCCGCGTTGCACGGGCTGTACTTCTGCGTCTTCGCGTTGTCGGTCACTTTCAGCGCCAGCGCCAGGTTCGCGCTGGCATCGACATACACATGGCAGTTGCCGTCCAGGTGCTTGATCACCGGCACCTTGGCTTCGCGCGAGATGCGTTCGATCAGGCCCTTGCCGCCGCGCGGAATGATCACGTCGACCGATTCCGGCGAGGTGATCAGGTGGCCCACCGCGGCACGGTCGGTGGTCTCGACCAACTGCACCGCATCCGGGGGCAGCGCCGCTTCGGCGAGTGCGGCCTGCACCCGCTTCCACAGCGCGAGGTTGGAGTGGATGGCCTCCGAGCCGCCGCGCAGGATGCAGGCATTGCCGCTCTTGATGGCCAGCGACGCGGCCTCGATGGTCACGTTCGGCCGGCTCTCGTAGATCATCGCGAACACACCCAGCGGCACCCGCATCTGGCCCACCGAGATGCCGCTCGGCCGCTGGCGCAGGTGGGTGATTTCGCCGATCGGGTCGGGCATCGCGGCGATCTGCTCGCAGCCTTCGGCCACCGTCTCAATGATCTTGGGGGTGAGCTTCAGGCGGTCGAGCAGCGGGCCCGACGTGCCCGCGGCCGTGGCGGCTTGCAGGTCCAGCGCGTTGGCGGCCACCAGCGCATCGACGTCGGCGCGCAGCAGTCGAGCCAGCGCGAGCAGTGCGTGGTTCTTCGCGGCTGTTGGCGCGGCCGCCATGCGGGCGCTGGCAGCACGGGCGGAAGCGCCCATGCGGGCGACGACAGCTTGCAGATCGGGTGCGTTCATGGGGAGATTGTCCCAAATTCGCTTTACTTTTACCTTTTTTGGGTGCTGCCGAGGGCGCGGGGGTGACCAGCTCCGCTCGTGTCCCCCGGGCCGGCTCACTGCCAAATTGATTCAGGAAAGACCGAGCCGGCCCTCCTCCTTTACCTCGCTGCGCCGGTCACCCCGCGCCGTCGGCAGCCGGCACCGTTGTCGCATGCAAAGGCTGCAAACCGCAGCGCTCCCGCTATAAATTCGCGTAAGTTGATCCGTCTAAGCGCGACTTGGTATCACTTCGCCGCAGCGTCTTTCCATCCACCACCCAGCACCTTGTACAGCGTAACCCGGTTCTGCCGTTCGGCAGCTTGCGCTTGCACCACCGCTTGCTGAGCGGTGAACAGCGAGCGCTGCGCGTCCAGTACATCGAGGTAGCTCGACGCGCCATTGCGGTAACGCAGGTCGGCCAGCCTGGTTCGCGTTTCCTCGGCCTTGGCCTGCGCCTGTTGCGCGCGCAGCTGGTCGCCCAGCGTGGCGCGACCCGCCAGCGCATCCGCGACCTCGCGGAAGGCGCTTTGCACCGCGCGTTCGTACTGCGCCACGGCGATGTCTCGCCCGACCTGCGCGGCGTCCAGGTTCGCCTGGTTGCGGCCCGCGTCGAAGATCGGCACCAGCAGCTGCGGCGCGAAGCTCCAGGCGAACGATCCCCCCTTGAACAGGCCCGACAGCTCGGTGCTGGCGCTGCCGATGCTGGTGCTCAGCGTGATGCGCGGGAAGAACGCGGCCCGGGCAGCGCCGATGTTGGCGTTGGCGGCGATCAGTTGCTGTTCGGCCTGGCGGATGTCGGGCCGGCGGTTCAGCAGGTCCGAGGGCAGGCCCGCCGGCAGGTCGGGCAGCACTGTCTCGGCGAGCGCCGAGCTGGTGATGCTGCTCGGTGCGGTCGCAGGTGCGGGCAGCGCATCGGTGGGAACGGGTTGACCGAGCAGCAGCGCCAACGCGTTTTCATCCAGCGCCCGCTGCCGCAGCTGCTGCGCCAGCGCGACGCGCGCACCCTCGAGCAGTGACTGCGCCTGCCGCAGATCGAGTTCGGAGGACGCGCCGTTGTCGAACTTCAGTTGTGTCAGTTTCAACGACTCTTCGCGGGTGGCCAGCGTTTGCCGCGTCACCGCCAACAGCTCGTCGTCGGCCAGCAGGGCGAGCCAGCCATTGGCGACCGAGGCGATCAGGCTGATCTGCACCGTCTTGCGGGCTTCCTCGGTGCCCAGAAACTGCGCCAGCTGTGCCTGGCTCAGGCTGCGCACGCGACCGAAGAAGTCGAACTCGTACGAGGTGATCTGCAGCCCGGCGGTGTAGGTGCTGCTGATGCTGCTACCGCTGCCGTTGTCGCCCACCTTGGGTTGCCGCGATGCCGTGGCGCCGGCGTTGACGGTGGGCCATTCGTCGGCGCGTCGCACCTGGTACTGCGCGCGGGCCTGCTCGATGTTCAGCACTGCGATGCGCAAGTCGCGGTTGTGCTGCAGCGCGGTCTCGATCAGGTGCTGCAGGCGTGGGTCGCTGAAATAGCGCTGCCATTCGATGTCGGCGGCGGCCTGCCCCGTGGGCGCGGCGGAAGCGGTGTCGCCGGGGTAGGTGCCCGGCACCGGCGCCTCGGGACGCACATGGGCCGGGATGAAGGAGCAACCGGCCATGCTGAGTACAGCGAGCGCCAGTACCGTCAGCCGCGCCAGTGGTCGACGAGCAGCGGTCTTCATGGCGTCACCTCCGAACCTGTGCCATCGCTTGCCGGTGGTGGCGCGCGCCGGCCGAACACCTTCATCACGACCACATAGAACACCGGCACGAAGAACACCGCGAGCAGGGTGGCTGAAACCATGCCGCCCATCACGCCGGTGCCGATGGCGCGCTGGCTGGCCGAGCCGGCACCGCTGGCGATCACCAGCGGCAGCACGCCGAGGATGAAGGCGATCGAGGTCATCAGGATCGGCCGGAAGCGCAGGTGCGCCGCTTCCAGCACCGCCTCGATCACGCCTTTGCCCTCGGCATGCAGGTCTTTCGCGAACTCGATGATCAGCACCGCGTTCTTGGCCGACAGCCCGATGATGGTGATCAGCCCGACCTTGAAGAACACATCGTTCTCCAGGCCTCGAAAGCTGATGCCGAGCACCACGCCCAGCACACCCAGCGGCACCACCAGGATCACCGCCAGCGGGATCGTCCAGCTTTCGTACAGCGCTGCCAGGCACAGGAACACCGACAGCAGCGAGAAGGCAAACAGGATCAGCGCGGTCGAGCCGGAGAGCTTCTCTTCGCGCGACGGGCCGGTCCATTCGTAGGCGAAGCCTGCGGGCAGTTGCGCGGCCAGCTTCTCCATTTCGGCCAGTGCGGCGCCACTGCTGACCCCGGGTGCCGGCTCGCCCTGGATGCGCATGGCGGGATAGCCGTTGTAGCGCACCGTCTGCATCGGCCCCTTGATCCACCGGGTGGTCGCGAAGGTCGACAGCGGCACCGGCTGGCCGGAGGTGTTCAGCGCGTTGAGCTGCAGCAGGTCGTCGGGCTGCATCCGCGCCGGCGCATCGGCCTGCACCACCACCCGCTGCAGTCGGCCGGCGTTCGGGAAATCGTTGACATACGAAGAGCCGAGCGCGGTGGACAGCGTGGTGTTGATCGCCGCGAAGTTCACGCCCAGCGCGCCGGCCTTGTCGCGGTCGATGTCGAGCTGCAGCTGCGGCGCGTCTTCCAGCCCGTCGGGTCGCACCGACATCAGCAAGGGGTTCTTGGCCGCCATGCCCAGCAGCTGGTTGCGCGCAGCCAGCAGCGCGTCGTGGCCGTTGCCACCGCGGTCCTGCAGGCGCATCGCAAAGCCGTTCGAGCGGCCCAGTTCGCGGATCGCCGGCGGGCTCACCGGAAAGATGAACGCATCACGGATCTGCCCCAGTGCGCCAAAGGCACGCGCCACCAGCGCCTGTGCGCTGCGCTCCTTGCCAGGGCGCTGTTCCCAGTCCTTCAGCGTCACGAAGCCCAGCGCGGCGTTCTGGCCCGTGCCGGCAAAGCTGAAACCAAGCACGCTGATGATGCTTTCCACATCGGGCTGCTTCAGCATGTAATCCTCGACCTGCTTCATCACCGCGGTCGTGCGGGCTTGCGTGGCGCCCGGCGGCAGCTGAACGTTGACGAGGATGTTGCCCTGGTCTTCATTCGGTATGAACGAGGTCGGCAGGCGGTTGAACATGAGCACCACCACCGCGATGATCGCGGCATAGATGACGAGGTAGCGGGCGGCGCGTTTCAGGATGCGCGCCACGAGTCCTTCGTAGTTTTTTGCGGTGCGCGTGAAGCCCCGGTTGAACCAGCCGAAGAAGCCGGTCTTCGCGTGGTGGTGACCCGCCTCCACCGGCTTGAGCAGCGTGGCGCACAGCGCCGGCGTCAGCGACAGCGCGAGGAAGGCCGAGAACGCGATCGCGCTGACCATCACCGCCGAGAACTGCCGGTAGATGTTGCCCACCGCGCCGCTGAAGAAGGCCAGCGGCACGAACACCGAGATCAGCACCACGGTGACGCCGATGATCGCGCCCGAGATCTGACCCATCGCCTTGCGGGTCGCCGCCAGCGGCGACAACCCCTCCTCGCTCATGATCCGTTCGACGTTCTCGACCACCACGATCGCGTCGTCCACCACGATGCCGATCACCAGCACCATGCCGAACATCGTCAGCACGTTGATCGAGAAGCCCAGTGCCAGCAGCGAGGCGAAGCTGCCCATCAGCGCGATCGGCACCACCAGCGTCGGGATCAGCGTGTAGCGGATGTTCTGCAGGAACAAGAACATCACCAGGAACACCAGGATCACTGCCTCGACCAGCGTCTCGACCACCTGCTTCACCGAGATGCTGATGAACAGTGAGCTGTCGTAGGGGATGGTGGCCTTGACCCCGGGCGGGAAGTACGGAGCCAGTTCGGCCAGCCGCTTCTTCACCGCGTTGGCGGTGGCGAGCGCGTTGGCGGTCGGCGACAGCTGCACCCCGACGCCGCTGGATGGCGCGCCGTTCAAGCGCGCGCTGCGCGCACCATACGTTTGTGCGCCGAGTTCGACGCGCGCCACGTCCTTCAGCAGCACCCGGGAGCCGTCCGGGTTGGCGCGCAGCAGGATGTTGCCGAAGTCTTCGGCGCTGGTCAGCTGGCCCTTCACGACCACCGTCGCGAAGATCGACTGGTCGGCCGTGTTGGGCAGGTCGCCGATGGTGCCCGAGGCCACTTGGGCGTTCTGCGCGGCGATGGCCGCATTCACATCGGCCGACGACAGCTTCAGGCCGACCAGCTTGGCCGGATCGATCCAGATGCGCATCGCGCGCTCGGTGCCGAACAACGTGGCCTGGCCGACGCCGGAAACGCGCTGGATCTCGGGCACCACGTTGCGCGCCGCGTAGTCGCCCAGTGCAATCGGATCGAGCGAGCCGTCACTGCTCGACAGGATGATGAACAGCAGGAAGTTCGGGTTCGCCTTGTCGACCCGCACGCCCTGCTGCGTCACTGATGCCGGCAGCCGCGGCGCGGCCCGGGCCAGCCGGTTCTGCACATCGACCTGGGCCAGGTCGGGGTTGGTGCCCGGCTCGAAGCTCAGCGTGATCGAGCCGGTGCCGTCCGCCTGGCTGACCGACTCCATGTAGATCAGGCCCGGCGAGCCGTTCATCTCCCGCTCGATGACGGCGACGACGGTCTCTTCCAGCGTCTGTGCCGACGCCCCGGGGTAGGTGACATTGACAACGATGGCCGGCGGCGCCACCGGCGGGTACTGCGCGATTGGCAGCTGCGTGATCGCGACACCGCCAATCAGCAGGATAAACAGCGCGATGACCCAGGCGAAGATGGGTCGGTTGATGAAGAACTGGGCCATGGCGCGGCCCTCAGTTCTTGGCGGGTGACGATGCGGCCGAGGCGCCTGCCGCCGCCGCGGGCTGCCACGGTACCGGCTTCACTGCTTTGGCACCGCCCAGCTTCTGGAAGCCATCGACCATCACCTGATCGCCGGCCTTCAGCCCGTCGAGCACGACCCACAGGCCGCCTTGCGAGCCACCGATCTTCACCGGGCGCGGCGCGAAGGAGCCATCGCTGGCCACCACCAGCACGCTGTCCCCTTGCGGCGAGCGGGTCACCGCCTGCTGCGGCAGCAGCACCGCGTCTCCCGCTTGTGCTTGCTGCACACGCACGCGCACGTAGGTGCCGGGCAGCAGCAGGCCCTTGGGGTTGGGCACCTCGGCGCGCAAGGTGATCTGGCCCGAGGTGGTGTCGACCGTCAGGTCGGAGAACAGCAGCTTGCCCGGCGCGCCATAGACCGTGCCGTCTTCCAGCACCACCTGCACCGTCCCGGCCTCGGCTCCACCGCTGCGTTGCAGCTTGCCCGCATCGATCGCCTGGCGCAGCCGCAGCACCTCGGTGGTCGATTGGGTGAAGTTCACGTACATCGGATCGATCTGCTGCACCAGGGCCAGCGGCGTGGCATCGCCCTGGCCGACCAAAGCGCCTTCGGTGACCAGCGCGCGACCGATGCGCCCCGAGATCGGCGAGGTCACCGAGGCGTAGCCCAGGTTGATCTGGGCGGTGGTGACCGCCGCGCGCGCCGATGCCACATCGGCATCGGCCTGCTTGAACGCGGCGACCGCATTGACGTAATCCTGCTTGCTGATCGCATTGGCTTCGAGCAGCGGCTTGTAGCGCTCGGCCTGCGCCGCCGCCTGTTCCCGGTTGGCCTCGGCACGGGCCTGCGCGGCCTGCGCGCTTTGCAATTGCGCGCGGTACGGCGCTGCATCGATCTGGAACAGCAACTGGCCCGCCTTGACGTCGCTGCCTTCACGGAACGCGCGTTTCAGCAGGATGCCGGCGGCGCGTGCACGCACCTGAGCGATGCGGGTGGCTTCGAGTCGGCCGGGCAATTCGCTGGTCAGCCCCACCGATTGCGGCGCCACGGTGATCACACCGACCGCCGGTACCGGGGCGCTGGCCGCCGCGGCCGGGGAACCCTCACCGGACTTCGCTCCGCAGCCCGACAACCCGAGGACTGCCGACGCACACACGGCGGCTGTCAGCAGCGTGGTGATGGAAAAACCGGCTCTTGTCTGCGCAGGCATGCGGTGTGGTCCTGTGAGGGTGCCTTTTGCGCAACAAGCAGGCAGCAGGCGGGTTGATTCGGATCACCATCCGAACGAAAAGCAGCTAGTCTACATACATTCGTGTTTGTATGTTTAAGGTCCCGGGAGAACCTCGATGGCACGCAAAACCAAGGAGGACGCGCTGGTCACGCGCGATCGCATCCTCGATGCAGCAGAGGTGGTTTTCGAGCAGCGTGGGGTGTCGCGTTGCTCGCTGCAGGAAATCGCGCAGGCTGCGGGTGTCACGCGCGGGGCCATCTACTGGCACTTCGAGAACAAGGCCGATCTCGTCAACGCGATGCTTCAGAGGGTGGCCTTGCCGCTCGAAGAGGCGATCAGTCGGTCGGCGGATCCGAACACCGCCGATCCGGTGCTCGAGGTGCGCAACAGCCTGCTGAACGCATTGCGCAAGACGGTGGCGTGCCCCCAGGTGCAGCGCGTGTTCGTGATCAAGATGCAGAAGCTCGAATACGTCGACGAGTTGCAGGCGGTGCGCGACAAGCGCATCAACACGCGCGTCGGCCTGATCGACCAGGTGGCGATCGGCCTGAAGCGTGGGATGGCCCAAGGGCAGCTCGATCGCCGCTTGCCGGCGCGCGCCAGCGCCATCGCGCTGCACGCATTGGTCTCGGGCTTGATCGAGAACTGGTTGCTGGATCCGAGCGCGTTCGATCTGGTCCAGGTCGGCGAGCAGGCTCTGGACACTTATCTGGCCGGCCTGTCGCTGCCCAGTCCGATGCGTCCCGAGCCGAGGGCTACGCGCGTTCGAACTTGAACACCGCCACGCTGGCCATCAGGTTCGGCCAGCGCCGCACGCAGTCGCCGTGCTGGATGCCGAACGCATCGAGGATGCGCAGCCCGCAGCGGCGCGCCAGCACCTCGAAATCGGCGTAGGTGCTGACGCGGATGTTCGGGGTGTCGTACCACTCATAGGGCAGTGCCTTCGTCACCGGCATGCGGCCGCGCACCACGCTCAGCCGATTGGCCCAGTGCGCGAAGTTGGGGAAGCTGACGATGCCGATGCGGCCCACACGCGCTGTCTCCATCAGCATGCGCTCGGTGTTGCGCAGGTGCTGCAGCGTGTCGATCTGCAGCACCACATCGAAGCTCTGGTCGTCGAAGATGGCCAGGCCTTCTTCGAGGTTCAGCTGGATCACGTTGACACCGCGCTGCTCGCAGGCCAGCACATTCGCATCGGCGATCTCGATGCCGTAGCCGGTGCACTCGCGCCGGTCGCGCAGGTAGGCGAGTGTCTCGCCCGAGCCGCAACCCAAATCCAGCACCCGCGACCCATGGGGCACGAGGCCGGCGATCAGTTCGAGGTCGTGACGATCGCTCATGTCGCGATCCTCATGCCGCCGAGCGCATGTGAACTGGTTTCGATCTCGCGGGCGATGCGCTCGAAGCGCGCGCGCAGCACGCCGTGGTAACGCGCGTCGTCGAGCAGGAAGGCATCGTGGCCATGCGGCGCGGCGATCTCGGCGTAACTCACGTCGAGCCGGTTGTCGAGCAGGGCCTTGACGATCTCACGCGAACGACCTGGCGAGAAACGCCAGTCGGTGGTGAAGCTGATGATCTGGAACTTTGCCGTGGCCGACGCAAACGCCGCCGACAGATCGCCACCGTGCTCGCGCGCCGGGTCGAAGTAGTCGAGCACCCGTGTGATCAACAGGTAGCTGTTGGCATCGAAATACTCGCTGAACTTGTCGCCCTGGTAGCGCAGGTAGCTCTCGATCTCGAACTCGATGTCCTGGGTGGTGTAGCGCGGCGTGTCACCGGTGCCTGCGGCAGCGCCCAGCGCGGCACGCAAGGTGCGGCCGAACTTGGCGTCCATCGTGTCGTCGCTCAGGTAGGTGATGTGGCCGATCATTCGTGCCACGCGCAGTCCGCGCTTGGGCACCACGCCATGCGCCAGATAGTGGCCGCCGTGGAAATCGGGGTCGGTGACGATGGCGCGACGCGCCACTTCGTTGAAGGCGATGTTCTGCGCCGACAGGTTGGGCGCGGTGGCGATCGCGATGCAGTGCTGCAGGCGCTGCGGGTAGCGCATGGACCAGGACAGCGCCTGCATGCCGCCCAGGCTGCCGCCGATCACCGCGGCAAGTTTGTCGATGCCCAGCGCATCGCACAGCCGAACCTGCGCATCGACCCAGTCTTCGACCGTGACCACCGGGAAGTCGGCGCCGTAAGGTTGCTGCGTCGCCGGGTTGAGGTGGGTGGGGCCGGTCGAGCCAAAGCACGAGCCCGGGTTGTTGACGCCGATGACGAAGAAGCGGTCGGTGTCCAGCGGCTTGCCCGGGCCGATCAGGTTGTCCCACCACCCTGCGCTTTTGGGGTCGCCTTCATAGCGCCCGGCGACATGGTGGCTGGCGTTCAGCGCGTGGCACACCAGCACCGCATTGCTGCGCGTGGCATTCAGCGTGCCGTAGGTTTCATACATCAGCGTGTAGTCGCTCAACACCGCGCCGCTGCGCAGTGGCAGCGCTTGCGCGAATGCCATCGATTGGGCGGTGACGTGCCCCAGCGTACTCATGGATGGAGTCGTCGACGGGCCTCACGGGCCATCGGCGTAACGGAACGAAGCATCTTGATGTGTGACGGGAGGCACCCGTCGATCCTGTGTTTAGCTGGGTTTGTAGAGCGCCCGCAAGCCGGAGCAAATCAGCGCTAGGAAGCATTCTAGCGAGCGTGCTAGCCTGCCAGACCGCGGGCCGGCAGGCTGAGGGTGCGCCTGATAAGGCGTGATTAAGTGAGCGCGGAACATACTCAACGGCAAGCAGCCTGCGACTGGAATGAAGCGATGAGTGTGGATGTGCCCGCAGCGCGAGACAAGCCGGTCGGTCTGTGGCGGTTCGACGTGTTCAGGCGTGCGCGCACGGGTTCGCAGCCGTGTCGTCGGCAGATCGACTTCACCGGTACTGAGGTCGCGGCCGGCATGGTGCTGTTTGCGATCGCCTGGGTGAGCTTGCTCACCTACACCAGCCTGTCGCCGCCCGTCGACAACATCGAGCAACTGACCTGGGTGCGATCGCTGGAATGGGGCTACTACAAGCATCCTCCGCTTCCGACCTGGCTCCTCTGGGTGCCCGTGCAGCTGTTCGGACTGACGGCGTGGACCAGCTACGCCATGGGCGCTGCGATGACGCTGGGCGCCCTGGCCATCCTGTGGCGCCTGCTCGTGAGCCTGCGGGGAGCGGCCTACGCCGGCCTGGCGTTGTTGTCGGCACTGTGCATCACCTACTACAACGGCCGGTTGACCTACTACAACCACAACGTGGTGCTGATGTTCTTCGCCACGGCAAGCGCAGCGCTGTGCTGGCAGGCGTTCACCACCCGGCGTTTGCGATGGTGGATCGCGCTGGGTGTCGTGATCGGTCTGGGACTGCTGTCGAAGTACCAGATCGCGGTGACGGTCGCCTCGGTGCTGGCGTTCACGCTCCATCAGCAGGCATGGCGAGATCCGGTGCACCGGGTCGGCTTGCTGTGCGCGGCCCTGGTGGCTCTGCTGATGTTCGTGCCTCACATCGATTGGCTGCGTGGACACGGTTTCGGCCCGATCGAGTATGCGAAAGACACCTCGATCGGGGTCGGCCTGGGGGCCTGGGCGCGGCTCGGAAACACCCTGGGTTGGCTGGTCGATCAGTTGGTCAACCGCGGGATTCCCGCATTTGCGCTGCTGGGGATCACGGCCATGGAGTTGCGCAAGCTGCAGCGCTTGACGCCGGAGCAGCCGCTGTCCCAGCCCGGAGCGCATCGCGATCCTGCGAAGGCGCTGATCTACGCCTGGGGCGTGCTGCCGTTGTGTTTCATGCCGTTGGTCGGAATCGTCACCGGCGCCGAATTGCCGGCGCATTGGGGCACGCCCTTCCTGCTGTTCGCCGTTCCTGCGGCCATGGAGCTGGCGCCGCGTCAGTTCTGGGATCGCGCCGACCTGTCGAAGGTGCTGTGCGCATTCCTGGTCATCCAGGCCCTGGTGATGACGCGCGACTACGTCACGTCGCCGCATGGCATTCCCGCCTTGGCCACCAACCATTGGCGCAACTTCAATTCTCAGGAATTCGGGCAGCGCATCGCCGATGCGGCCCGCACCCAGTTGGGAGGGCCGGTGCGCATCGTGATCGGCGAGAAGCAAATGGCCGAGACCCTGGCGTTGCAGCTGCCCGAACGGCCCCTGGTCCTGATCAATGGCAACCCGGAGATCAGCCCGTGGCTGGATCGTGGTGCGGTGGACCGCTGCGGTGCAGTGGAGTTGGGTCCCACGGCGAGCCTGCCTGGCGGGGTTCCCGTCGGGCCGTTGCTGCCGGGAACATCCTGGCGGGTACGGATGCCTCGACAGGGGGCGGCGCCATGTGCGCTTTGAGCTTGCCCCTCGGCGCATCGACCGACCCATCAACGTGAACGCAGTCTTTTGAGGGCTCCCATGCATCACCTCCGTGCACCGAACCCTGTCAATGCGGATTGGTCCGTCCGCGACGCGACAGCGCATTCCTCGAGCTGTGCCGCAGTCGCCGCTGCGCGGCCGGTCGATCTGGCGGTACAGCGCCGCGGCCTGCCAACGATCTCGTGCGTCATCCCCTGCCACAACGAAGCCCAGAACCTGGAGCGACTTCTGCCGCTGCTCAGCGCTGCCCTGACCGATTGCAGTCCGGCCTGGGAGGTCGTCGTGGTCGACGACGGCAGCACCGACGCCACGGCCTTGATCCTGTCGACATGGGCACAGAGGCCGGGCTTCCGCGTGATTCAGCTGTCACGCAACTTTGGCAAGGAAGCCGCGCTGACGGCGGGCCTGCAGGCCTGCGTTGGCGAAGTCGTCGTGATGATGGATGCCGATCTGCAGCACTCTCCCGCCCTCATTCCGACCTTCATCCAGCGCTGGCAGGAAGGCCACGATGTGGTCTATGCCAGCAGAATGAGCCGTGGGGACGAAAGCTGGTTCAAGCGGCACGGCGCCCGCTGGTTCTACGCATTGATCAATTCCAACGGTCGCTTCGAGGTGCCGGCGGATGCCGGAGACTTTCGGTTGATGGACCGCCAGGTCGTCGACGCGCTGCTGTCGTTGCCGGAGCGCAATCGATTCATGAAAGGGCTGTACGCATGGGTCGGGTTCAACGCCATCGGCGTCCCGTACCTGCCCGACGCGAGGGCGCATGGCCTGACGCACTTCAATCCCTTGCGCCTCGTCGCCTTGTCGCTGGACGGGTTGACGGCCTTCACCACCTGGCCGTTGCGCGTGTTCAGCGCCATCGGCTTCACGCTGGCGCTGTTCGCCTTTGTCTATGGTGGGTACCTGAGCGCAAGTTATCTGCTCTACGGCCACGCAATCAGCGGCTGGACCACCATCGTCGTGGGCATGATGCTCTTCTCAGGCATCCAGATGCTGTCGCTGGGGGTCGTCGGGGAATACATCGCCCGCATCTTTGCGGAGGTCAAGGGCCGGCCGTTGTTCGTGGTCAAGCGCGACCTGGGCCAGGGGCTGGCCGCGCCGCGCAGCAGCCCGCCCGAGGGTGAGTGATTCCATCGCACCGCCCACCGGTCCTCAGCAGCCACCGCTGAAGCGGCAGCCGTTGGCACCTGGGATGCATCGGCTTTGCCTGTGTGTCGATGACTTCGGTCTCCATGGCGGCATCGACACGGCGGCGCTGCGGCTGGTTGAGATGCATCGCGTTCACGCCATCAGCTGCCTGGTCGGCGGCAAAACCTGGGTCGAATCCAGCCGATCGCTGCGGCTTTTCAGTCCGGAGCGGCTCGACATCGGCCTGCACCTGGACCTCACCGAAGTCCCCTTGCTCGGTGCCTCGCGCCGTTCGCTGCGCGCACTGATCGTGGGCAGTCATCTGCGCTTGCTGGATCGCCGCAGCATCCGGGCCGAAATTCGGGCGCAACTCGACGCGTTCGAGCAGGCCATGGGCCAAGCCCCCGCATTCGTCGATGGCCACCAGCATGTCCATCAGCTGCCGGTGGTGCGCCGCGAGCTGTTGGCCGAGCTGACCGCCCGCAGCCCTGTCGTGGCGCCCTGGCTTCGATCGACCCGTGCGCCGCGAGCCCGGCATCCTGCCTCGATGGCCTCGCCCGGGCGCGTCAAGCCGTGGGTGATCGAAAGGCTGGGCGCGGCAGGCCTGGCCTCGGCTGCCAGCCGGCTGGGCTACCCGCAGAACCGGCACCTTCTGGGGGTGTACGACTTCCGTGGTGGCCGCGACCGGTATCGCGACCTGCTGGCCGGCTGGTTGCGCATCGCCGATGACGGCGACCTGCTGATGTGCCACCCCAGCCTGCCATCGAACGACGTGGATGCGCTGATGTCGGCGCGAGTGGCCGAGTTCGACATCCTCACCAGCGCCGGATTCGAGGCGGATCTTTCTGCGGTCAACGTGCAACTCGGTCCGATGAGTCAGATGCTGACGCCGCCAAGCTGATCGACCGCCGGCTTCGTGGGGCTGGGCCGACAACGCCTGCCAGTTTGTCGCATCGATCGCCGCGTGGCATCGCTACGATGTCGAACGCTCGGCCTGGCGCACGGTGCCGCCATGGGGCTACAGAGGACGGTCCATGCCCACCTGGCTCGAAAAACTGAACCATCACTTCCCGCTGCGCTACTCGGTGTGGTTGCTCTGCGGCGTCGGCCTGGTGCTGAGCCTGTCGCTGTCGTTGATGATGAAGATGCCCAGCGGCTGGGCCTGGGTGCTGCCGGCGGCCTTTGGTGCGCTGGTGCTGCTGGGGCTGAGGGACAGCCTGCAGGGTACGCACTCGGTGCTGCGCAACTACCCGGTCATCGGGCACATGCGCTACCTGTTCGAGTTCATCCGGCCGGAGATCCGCCAGTACTTCATCGAGGGGGACAACGAGGCTGCTCCCTTTTCGCGCCAGCAGCGCTCGCTGGTCTACCAGCGCGCCAAGGGCGAGCCCGACAAGCGGCCATTCGGCACCCAGCGTGATGTCGGTGCGCAGGGCTACGAGTGGATCAACCATTCCATGCAGCCGACGCAGCTGCCCACGCACGATTTCCGTGTCCTCATCGGCGCCAGCCACGACCAGCCCAACCATCTGCCCGCCAACCGCGGCACGCCGTGTACCCAGCCGTACAGCGCGAGCGTGTTCAACATCTCCGCCATGAGCTTCGGCGCGCTGTCGGCGAACGCGATCCTGGCGTTGAACGCGGGTGCGAAGCGCGGCGGGTTTGCCCACGACACCGGTGAGGGCTCGATCAGCCGTTACCACCGCGGCCCCGATCCTGACGGCGGGGGCGACCTGATCTGGGAGATCGGCTCCGGCTACTTCGGTTGCCGCCACCCCGATGGCAGTTTCAACGCCGACCTGTTCACCGTCAACGCGCAGCTGGCGCAGGTCAAGATGATCGAGCTCAAGCTGAGCCAGGGCGCCAAGCCGGGGCATGGCGGTGTGCTGCCGGGGCCGAAGGTGACGCTCGAGATCGCCGAAGCGCGGGGTGTGCCGCCGTGGGTCGATTGCGTCAGCCCGGCCAGCCACAGCGCCTTTTCGACACCGATCGAGATGATGCAGTTCATCGACCGGCTGCGGGCGCTGTCCGGTGGCAAACCGGTCGGGTTCAAGCTGTGCATCGGACACCCCTGGGAGTGGTTCGCGATCGCCAAGGCGATGCTCGCCACCGGCATCACACCGGACTTCATCGTCGTCGATGGCGGCGAGGGTGGCACGGGTGCGGCGCCGCTCGAATTCACCGACCATGTCGGCGCGCCGCTGCAGGAAGGCCTGCTGTTGGTGCACAACACCCTGGTCGGCCTGAATCTGCGGCACCGGGTCAAGATCGGCTGCGCCGGCAAGGTGGTCAGCGCGTTCGACATCGCCCGCACCATGGCGCTGGGTGCCGACTGGTGCAACTCGGCGCGCGGCTTCATGTTTGCGCTGGGCTGCATCCAGTCTCAGTCGTGCCACACCGGCGCGTGCCCCACCGGCGTCAGCACGCAGGACCCGCACCGGCAGCAGGCCTTGGTGGTGCCCTCGAAGGCGGATCGCGTCTACAACTTCCATCAGACGACGCTGAAGGCACTGAAAGAGCTGGTGCAAGCCGCCGGCCTCGACCACCCTGGCGCGATCACGGCCGCGCACATCGTGCGCCGCACCAACGACCACGAGGTCAAGCTGCTGAGCAACCTGCTGCCGTTCATCCAGCCGGGCTCGCTGCTCGCCGGCAACCTGTCTCACAGTGTCTACCGGCTGTATTGGCCGATGGCGCAGGCCGAGAGTTTCGCTGTCGCGATGTAACAGGCGCCGGACGCGCGCCGCGGGAGAGGGCAGCAGGGGGTTCCGAATTCACCGCTGCGCCCGTAGGATCGTGATCTGGATCACAGACGTTCGGGAGCCCTTACATGAACCTGCATCGCGCTGCTGCTGGCTTGGCGTTCACGCTGTCCTTGTCGGCCCAGGCGGCTGTCACCTCCACCTTCGACACCGACGCGGAGGGCTGGAGCGGTCTGACGGCCCGACCCTCCGAGAGCTCGGCGCCCATCCACAACGCAGGCCCGTTCGGCGCCTACAGCGCCACCGGCGGCAACCCGGGCGGGTATTTCCGACTGCCCGACCCCGATGACCAGGACACGTTCTTCAGCGCGCCAGCCCAATTCCTCGGCAACCAGTCGAGTGCCGTCGGCGGCACCCTGAGCTACGACCTGTACACCGATGCCAGCATCAACTACGCAGGACCGAACGTCGTGTTGCAAGGCGGCGGCGTCACCCTGGTGTACCTCCTGACGACGCAGCCCGCGGTGCAGAACAAATGGGTGACCGTCAGCGTCGCTCTTGCGCCATCGGCGTCCTGGCACCTGGGCAGTGCCGGTGGTGGGGCGGTCAGCACGGCGGACTTCCAGACCGCGCTCGGCAACCTGAACCGTCTGTGGATTTCAGCGGAAACCCATTCGCCTGTGGAAGAAATCAGCGGGCTGGACAACGTGCGGCTCGCTGCCGCTGTACCGGAGCCAGCAACCGCAGTGCTGATGCTGCTGGGTGTTGCCGCGATGGCGGGCGTTCACTCGCGCCGGCGCGCCGCGGCCGGCTGACGCTGAGCCTCAGGCCGGCGGTGGCTGGCTGTCGATGAAGCTCTGGCGGGCATTGAGCTTGTCAGACAGCCGTACCAGATTCGGGTACGTGCCGCGCCAGTCGATCTCCGGGAACCGGTAGTCCAGGTACGACAGCGCGCAGCCGACAGCGATGTCGGCCAGCGTCAGGTGGTTGCCGTTGCAGCACCACGGTTTGTCGGCCAAGCCCTGGCTCATCGCGGCCAGCGAGCTCTGTATCTTGCCGAGCTGCCGGTCGACCCAGGCGTGGCTGCGTTCGCTTTCACTGCGGCCTGCCCAGGTCCGCTCCAGGCGCGCAGCCACCCCGGCATCGAGCACCCCGTCGGCCAGCGCCTCCCAGGTGCGCACTTCGGCGCGTTCACGTCCCCGCTCCGGGATCAGGCGGCCGACCGGCGACAGGGTGTCGACGTACTCGACGATGACCCGCGAGTCGAACACCGCTTCGCCGCCTTCCATCACCAGGCAGGGCACCTTGCCCAGCGGATTCGAGGCCAGGATGGTGTCGCGCGCCCAGACGTCTTCCAGTTCGAACTGGAAGTCGAGCTTCTTTTCGGCCAGCACGATGCGCACCTTGCGCACATACGGGCTGGTCAGCGAGCCGATGAGTTTCATGTCGGAGGGCGTCCAGGGGGTCGCCGTAGTGGGAGTGGGCTGTTGCAACCGAATGCAAATTTCATTCTAACGAGGCGATATTTCGTTGCAGGTTGTTTGCGCCAGGCGGTCGTGCGCACGCCACAGTGCTCAGCGAGGCCGCGTCCAGTCGACGCTGGCCGGGCGCCCGGGCAAGTCGATGTGAGCCACCGCCGGCGCCGTGCCCGCGACTTGCCGGCCGCGTCGCCACACCCGCAGCCGGTGGGCCCGCAGCCGCACCGCTTCTGCCACCGACCTGGCCTGCAGCAGCACCAGATCCGCATCGCGGCCGACCGCGATGCCATGCCCCTCGAGCCCGAGCACCTGGGCGCCGTTGACGGTGACCGCGTCGAAGCAGGCTGCGATCTGCGCGGGCGAGGTCATCTGCGCCACATGCAGGCCCATCTGCGCCACCTCCAGCATGTCGCCCGAGCCGAGCGGGTACCACGGGTCCATCACGCAGTCGTGGCCCAAGGCCACGTTCAAGCCGGCGGCCATCAGCTCGGGCACGCGGGTCATGCCGCGGCGCTTCGGGTAGGTGTCATGGCGGCCTTGCAGCGTGATGTTGATCAGCGGGTTGGCCACCACATGCACCTGCGCCTCGGCCATCAGCGGGATCAGCTTCGAGACGTAGTAGTTGTCCATCGAATGCATCGAGGTCAGGTGCGAACCGGTGACGCGGCCCTGCAGACCGAGCCGCTGGGTGTGGAAGGCCAGCGTCTCGATGTGGCGGCTCATCGGGTCGTCGGTTTCGTCGCAGTGCATGTCCACCCGCAGCCCGCGCTCGGCGGCCAGTTCGCAGAGGATGCGGATGCTTTCGGCGCCGTCAGCCATCGTGCGCTCGAAGTGCGGAATGCCGCCGACCACCTCCACCCCCTTGTCGAGCGCGCGTTTCAGGTTGATCAGCGCGTTCGGCGAGCGCAGCAGGCCGTCCTGCGGGAACGCGACCAGTTGCAGATCGAGGTAGGGCGCGACCTGCTGCTTGACCTGCAGCAGCGCCTCGACCGCCAGCAGCCGGTCGTCGCACACGTCCACATGCGTCCGGATCGCCAGCAGCCCCTTCGCCACCGCCCAGTCGCAGTACTGCAGCGCGCGCTCGACCAGTGCGTCGTGCGTCAGGTGCGGCTTCAGCTCGCCCCACAGCGCGATGCCTTCGAGCAGCGTGCCGCTGGCGTTCACCCGCGGCAGCCCGTGGCTCAGCGTCGAGTCCATGTGGAAATGCGCGTCGACGAACGATGGCGCCAGCAACTGGCCGGCCGCGTCGATCACCGGCGTGCCCTCGGATGCCGACAGGCCGTGGCCGATCGCCGCGATGCGACCGCCCTGCACCAGCACGTCGATGTCGCTGCGGCCATCGGGCAGCGTGGCGTGGCGGATCAGCACGGCTACTTCGTCCCGAACAGCCGGTCGCCGGCGTCGCCCAGCCCGGGCAGGATGTAGCCGTGGTCGTTCAGCCCGCGGTCGATCGCTGCCGTGTAGATCGGCACATCGGGGTGCGCCGCCTGCAGCGTCTTCAGGCCTTCCGGCGCGGCCAGCAGGCAGACGAAGCGGATCGACCGCGGCTGGGTCTCCTTCAGCCGATCGACTGCCGCCACGGCCGAGTTGCCGGTGGCCAGCATCGGATCGAGCACGATCGCGTCGCGCTCATGCATGTCGGAGGGCATCTTGAAGTAGTACTCCACCGCGGCCAGCGTCTGCGGGTCGCGGTACAGACCGACATGGCCGATGCGTGCGCCCGGCACCACCGTCAGCATGCCGTCCAGAAAGCCGCCACCGGCGCGCATGATGCTCACGAACACGGTCTTCTTGCCGTCGATCACCGGCGACTTCATCGCCTCCAGCGGGGTCTCGATGTCGATCAGCTGGGTCGGCATGTCGCGCGTGACCTCGTAGGCCATCAGCATGCTGATCTCGCCCATCAGCCGGCGGAAACTGTTGGTGCTGCAGTCCTTTTGCCGCATCAGCGTCAGCTTGTGCTGCACCAGCGGGTGGGTGATGTGGTGGATGGGTGCGGTCATGGGCGCCTCGTTCGATGGATCAGAAAACCGTGCCGTCGCTGTCGATGACCAGCGGCGGCGAGCCGTCGCGCAGTTCCCTAGCAATCTCCCGGCCTGCGGCCCAGGTGCCGCCTTCGAGGATGCAGGCCAGCGGCATCTCGTCTGCCGTCGTGCCCAGCCGCGCACGCACCAAGGGCGCCAGCTCGTCGATCAGCGACACCGTCAGTGCGCGCCATTCGATGATGAATTCGTCGGACACCTTCCAGCGCGTCTGCAGCAGTCGCGGATCGCGCGGCACGATCACGCCGCCGTCGAGCAGCAGGCCGCCGTTGCGGTACTCGGGCAGGCCGGTCAGCGCGTCGAGGCCTGAGACCTTCACGCCCGCCCACCCCAGCGGTTCCAGCAGCGAGTAGCTCAGCCACTGGCTCAGCTTGTGGAACGGCACCCAGTCGTCGGTCGTGCCGTGGCCGCCGTCGGACTTCGACTCGCCACCGGCCCAGCGGTGCGGCCACACGTCACCCAGCGGCACGCCTTGCAGCATGCTGCCCGTCAGCCAGATCGATGAGAACGCGTCGAGCACGGCACGCAGCACCTGGGCGGCTGTCACGTGGTTTGCAGCCTCGGGCCTGGCACCGCCGACAGGCCGCGTCAGGTGATCGAACAGCGCACCGGGTCGGCCTGCCAGGCCGTGGTCGGCGGTGAGCGCCGTACCGAGGCGGTTCAGCAGCGCCACGCGCCCTTCCAGACCGACCAGCGGGTTGCTGCTGCTCACCTGAAAGCTGCTGCGCAACGCGGCCACATCGAGCCGTTGCAAGGCGGTCGCATCGGCGCGCAGCGGATCGCCCGGCGTGCCGGAGAACAACCCTTGCTGGAACGCATGCCAGCTGGCCACGCCCAGGCCTTCAGAACGCGTGTAAGTCTGCCCACCGTCGGCCTCGGTGTAGCGCCAGTTGGGGCCTGCTCCCGCGTCGAGCAGCACGCTGACCGCGGTCAGGTCGATGCGCGCGCGGGCCTGATCTGCCGCGCTGCGGCCGGTCATGGCGTTGTCCATCGCCACCTTGCGATCGATGCCGCCCGCCTCGAAATGCCGCCAGCGGCTGTGAAACGGAATCCGCAGGTCGGGGTAGGCGGCCCGTGTCACGCGTTCGACGCGCGCTGCCACCTCGTCGAGCCGGCTGCGGTCGAGCGTGAAGTTCGGCGAGCGGCCTTCGCTGACGGACCGCGTGATCGCCGCACAGCGTCGACGGATCGTGGCGGGGTCACGCAGCACACTGGTCGCATCGCGGCCATGCGGCGCAGCGAACACGGCCTCACTCAAGACCGCGCCCCTTGGTGCCGGCCAGCTCGGCGGCGGTGGGCACCGCGCCATCGGTGAAGTAGCCGGCGGCGATCTTGGCGTCGATCTCGACGCGGGCATCGGCGGGTACCAGCTCGTCCGGAATCTTGATGCGCTCGCCCACCTCGATGCCGCTGTGGGTGATCGCGTCGTACTTGTCGTTGCTCATGCTGACCAATCTGTGGATTTTTCGGATGCCCAGCCAATGCAGCACGTCGGGCATCAGCTCCTGGAAGCGCATGTCCTGCACGCCTGCAACGCACTCGGTGCGGAGGAAATACTTGTCGGCGCTGTCGCCGCCGACCTGGCGCTTGCGCGCGTTGTAGACCAGGAACTTCGTCACCTCGCCGAGCGCCCTGCCTTCCTTGCGGCTGTAGGCGATCAGGCCCACGCCACCTTGCTGAGCGCCGCGGATGCACTCCTCGATCGCGTGCGTCAGGTAGGGCCGGCAGGTGCAGATGTCGGAGCCGAACACATCGCTGCCATTGCACTCGTCGTGCACCCGGGCGGTCAGCGTCACCGACGGGTTGGCCAGATCGCGGACATCGCCGAAGACATACAGCGTCTGCCCGCCGATCGGCGGCAGGAAGACCTCGATGTCGCTGCGGGTGACCAGCTCCGGGTACATGCCACCGGTCTCCTCGAACAGCGCGCGGCGCAGGTCGGCCTCGCTGACCTTGAAACGCCGGGCTACGCCAGGCAGCCACCACACCGGCTCGATCGCGATCTTGGTGACCACTGCCGAACTGTCGCCCAGCAACACCTTTCCGTCGACCGCCAGCCGCTGGAAGGCCAGCGCTTCCTTGATCTCCGGCAGGTGGATGTGCGCCTTCGTCACCGCGATGGTCGGGCGGATGTCGATGCCGTCGGTGATCAGCGTGCCGAACACCTCGGCCACCGAGGCACCCCAGGGGTCGATCGAGACGATGCGCTCGGCATCGGCCCACTGCGGGTACGGGCCGATGAGATCGGTGGGCGCGGTGTTGGTCAGGTCGGCGCGGTGTCCCTTGACGAGGTTGCCCGCAGCGACCGCCAGCGCGCGGTACACGCCATAGCTGCCGCTGTGCGTGCCGATCACATTGCGCTGGCTGCGGTGGGTGGTGGTGCCGACCACGGGCCCGCGCTCGCTGGCAGTGGTGGCGCCCCAGCGGATGACCGGCGCGGTGCCCGCGCCTTGCTGCCCCGGGTGCGACGTCAGCCGGATGTGCTTGCTCACCGGTGTGGCGGGTGGCGAGCGGTGTGAGGCACTGTCAGAGGTCATGCGGCAGTCCTTCCAGGGTGTGCGGCGCGAGGAGTCCCCCGTGGCTGAGCATACGTTGCGCCGGGGGCGGTGGCCGGCCCCCACGGCCTCACCGCCTAAACTTCAAGGCTGTTCGCACGCTCCTGGGCCCCTGCGCCCGCCACCCGATGAACCTGTCTCCCCTCACCGCCCTGTCGCCGCTCGATGGCCGTTATGCCGCCAAGGTCGCCCCGCTGCGTGCGCTGCTCAGCGAATACGGCCTGATGCACCGCCGCGTGCAGGTCGAGGTGGAGTGGTTCATCGCGCTGTCGGACGCTGGTCTGCCCGAGTTCGCGCCGCTGTCCGCCGGCGCACGCGCTTTGCTCCGAGGCAAGGTCGCGGCCTTCTCCGAAGCGGATGCGCAGGCCATCAAGGACATCGAGCGCACCACCAACCACGATGTGAAGGCGGTCGAGTACTGGCTGAAGGCGCAGTTCAAGGGCGAAGCCGAACTGATGGCCGCCAGCGAGTTCGTGCACTTCGCCTGCACCAGCGAAGACATCAACAACACCAGCCACGCGCTGATGCTGCAGGCCGCGCGCGCCGAAGTGCTGCTGCCCACGCTCGACAAGCTGATCGCCGTGATGACGGGGCTCGCACACGCGCTGGCGCCGGTCCCGATGCTCAGCCGCACCCACGGCCAGACCGCCAGCCCGACCACGCTGGGCAAGGAAGTGGCCAACGTGGTGGCTCGGCTCACCCGGGCCCGCGAGCGCATCGCTGGTGTGCAGCTGCTGGCCAAGATGAACGGCGCGGTCGGCAACTACAACGCGCACCTGGCGGCGTATCCCACGGTCGACTGGGAAGCCTTCAGCCGCCGCGTGGTCGAGCAGCAGCTCCAACTCACCTTCAACCCGTACACCATCCAGATCGAGCCGCACGACTACATGGCCGAGTTGTTCGACGCCGTGACGCGCAGCAACACCATCCTGATCGACTGGTCGCGCGATGTGTGGAGCTACATCAGCCTGGGCTACTTCAAGCAGCGGCTGAAAGAAGGCGAGATCGGCAGCAGCACGATGCCGCACAAGGTCAACCCGATCGACTTCGAGAACGCCGAAGGCAACTTCGGCCTCGCCAATGCGCTGCTGACGCACCTGAGCCAGAAGCTGCCAATCAGCCGCCTGCAGCGCGACCTGACCGACAGCACGGTGCTGCGCAACATGGGCGTGGCCCTCGGCTACGCACTGCTCGGCGCCGACAGCCTGCTGCGTGGCCTCGGCAAGCTCGAAGTCAACGAAGCGCGCCTGGCAGGCGACCTCGACGACGCCTGGGAAGTGCTGGCCGAACCGATCCAGACCGTGATGCGCCGCTACAGCCTGCCCAACCCCTACGAGCGGCTGAAAGAGCTGACGCGTGGCAAGGCCATCACCCGCGAAGCGATCCAGGCCTTCATCGGCACGTTGGAGATTCCCGAGGCGGAGAAGCAGCGGCTGCTGGCGATGACGCCGGGGTCGTATGTCGGCCTGGCGGCCGAGCTGGCGCGGCGGGTTTGAACTCGGCGCGCAACCCGCACCTCATGGCCTTCACCGACCAACTGCTCGCCGCCGAGTCCCTCAACGACTCGTTGCTCTGCATCGGCCTCGACCCCGAGCCGTCGAAGTTTCCGGGCGCCTGGAAAGGCGATGCCAGCCGCATCCACGACTTCTGCGCGGCCATCGTCGATGCGACGAAGGACCTGGCGATCGCATTCAAGCCGCAGATTGCCTACTTCGCGGCGCACCGCGCCGAGGACCAACTGGAAGCGTTGATCGCGCACATCCATGCGGTGGCGCCCGCCGTGCCGGTGATCCTCGACGCGAAGCGCGGTGACATCGGCAGCACCGCGCAGCAGTACGCCCGCGAGGCCTTCGAGCGCTACCGGGCCGATGCGGTCACGCTGTCGCCTTTCATGGGGCACGACTCGATCGAGCCTTATCTGGACTACGCCGACAAGGGCTTGATCCTGCTGTGCCGCACCTCCAATCCTGGCGGATCGGACCTGCAGGCGCAGCGCCTCGTCGGCACCGGCGGGCAGCCCGGCGACCTGCTGTACGAGCACATCGCGCGGCTGGCACAAGGCCCCTGGAACCGTACCGGCCAGCTCGGCCTGGTGGTCGGCGCGACGTTTCCGGCCGAGATCGCGCGGGTGCGCGAACTGGCGCCGACCCTGCCCTTGCTGATTCCCGGTGTGGGGGCGCAGGGGGGTGATGCGGACGCAACGGTGCGGGCGGGCTGGCGTGCCCAGAACGGCAAAACCACCGGGCCGATCGCGGTCAACTCGTCGCGTGCGGTGCTGTACGCGAGTGCGGGTGACGACTTTGCTGCAGCTGCACGGCGCGTGGCCGAGGCGACACGGCAGCAACTGAACAGCGCCCGCTGACAGCCCGCGCTCGGCCCGCCGAGATCAGTCCAGGCTGATCTCGGCGCGCACGATGCCGGCGCGATCGGCTCGCGCGGTCAGCACCAGCCGCGTGCCCTGCGGCGCCCGCACCACCCATTCGCTGACCGCTCGGTCGGGGGTCGCATCGTGTGCGCCGTAGCGGCCCAGCAAGGACGCGTCCGGCGCATGGCCTTCAAGCTGCGGGCCTTCGCGGCGCAGCTGGCCGCTGACCAGCGAGACGGCCGGGTCGGGGCTGCCGTTGATCTGGGGCAGGTGCAGCTCGAACATCACGCCGCGCACCACCTTGCGCTCCAGCGCGCGCTTGCTGATGTAGCAGGGCAGCCAGCCGCTGTTGGCGACCGCCAGCCGCACCCGCCAGGTGTCGGGGCCGAGCGCGCGCACCTCGGTGCGCAGCAATTCCAGCTTCGGCAGGCTCAAGGCGAGTTGCGTCATCCACGCCGGGAAGCGCGCGGCCTCACGCTCGCGCAGGTGCGGTGGTGGGTTGCGCCAGTAGTTCTGGTGGTCCCAGCCGCCGATCTCCACGGCGCCCAGCTGCGGGTGCTGGAACGGCCGCCACGGTGCGTACGCCTGGCCGTCGCACTGCTCGTCGCTCCACTTCAGCAGCTTCAGGTCATCGGCCTCCGGGTGCTCGCGGTACCAGTCGATCCACGGGTAGCCGGTGATGCCGGCCTCGGCGTTCGGCGACCAGATCTCCACCGTCCAGAACAGCATGCCCAGGTGCTCGTAGGCCCAGTCCTGCGTGCCGGTGATGATCTCCTTCGGGTGGTACTTGAATTCGTGCCAGGCGCTCACCGCCGGGTAGCCGGTCAGCTTGGTGCCGAGCGCGCTGAAGCGCTTGAACGACCACAGGTCCTCCGGGATCATGTCGTCGTCGCTGTGCGTGCCCATCGGCCGCAGGATCACGCCGCTGTGGGTGTGGAAGCTGAGCACCACACCGATGTTCGGGTGGCCGGTGATGAAGTCCACCATCGCGCGCACCTCGGGCTCGCTGGTCGGGTAAGGGCCCGCGCCGGGCTGCTCGTGTTCCTGCCGCCACTGCGACGGGAAATTGCGGTTCAGGTCCAGCCCTTCGGCATCGGGGTTCACCTTGACCGTCAGCCCGTCGTACTGCTGCAGCGTGCCTTCGGGGATCACCCGGTAGTACTCGCCGCCGAACTCGCCGGGCTCGCGCGCCACCATCATCCGCGGGTCCTGCTCGCTGCATTTGTAGCCACCGTGCGGGTCGGGGATGCGCATCATCAGCACGCGGCCGTCGCCGTCGATGTCCTCCACCGTCAGGCCGTCGACCGCCTGCTCTTCATGCGGATAACGCCGCGTCGACGAGCGGATGTGACGAGGTCGGTCGGCCAGCGCCAGCTCGGCGCCGTCGGGGTTCAGCCGCGGACACAGGTAGACCGTGCGGGTGTCGAGCAGCCGGGTGATCTTGCGCCCCTCGTCGGTCAGGGTGCCGTAGCCGGTGACCAGCTGGTGCAGGTAGTACAGGCAGGCGGTGCTGGCGCACAGCTCGGCGGCGTGGATGTTGCCGTCGGCCCAGAACGCCGGCTTGTCGGTGTCGCTGCCGGTGGCCGACTGCGTGACCACGGCGACCCAGATGTCTCGGCCCTCGTGGCTCTTGCCGATCGACATCACCGACACCAGTCCGGGGTACGCGGCCGCGTAGTCGGTGAGCAGCTGCGTCAGCGCGTCGTGGCGGTAGAAGATGTCGAAGCGGGGTGCGGGGGTCACGGTGATGGGCGTCAGGGTCGTCGATCGAGCCGGTCCTAGTGTGGCAGAGCCCCGTGAGGCTCAAGCGGATCGGGATCGCTCGGACCGGGGACGCTGCGCGATGGCGATGGTCGTGAGCAGCAGCAGCAGCAGCGCGATTCGTGGCATGTCGATCAGGCTGTCGATCAGGCCGACGGCCCACGCACCGGCCAACCCTGCTGCCAGCGCAGGGGCCAGTGGCAAGCGGCGAACCCGGCCGATCGACATGGCCAATGCGGCCAGTGTCATCAGCCCCAGCGAGGCCAGCCCCAGCCAGCCCTGCTCGACCAGCAGATGCACGGTCAGGCTCTTCGCGTGCCAGGGCAGGTGATTCCGGTCACTGCTGAAGAACCAGTGCGCACCGGCCTGCTGGAAGCGCCCGTTGGTGATCAGCTCGACCCCGCGGCCGTCGACGACCGACACCTCGCGCAGCGCGAGCCCGTGCAGCGCGGTCTCGCTGGCGAGTGAGAACACGGTGATGCGCGGCAGGTACCAGGGGTCGGTCGGCAGAGGCGAGTCCTGCAGTTCGAACGTGAGCGTCTGCCAGGGGCCCGGGTCGGGTGCCGTGGCGCCCTGGGTCGGGCTGGCCGCGGATCCGGTCGCGGCGCCTGGCGGGGGCAGGGCGGCCTTGCCGAACTGACAGCCCTGGTCATAAAGCAGGTGCTTCACGCAGATCTCGGCATGCACGGTTGTGCCCGGGGCGCCGCGAACGACCATGCGCACGGTGACCGGGCCCTGCTGAGGGCGTGTGATGCGCTGGCTCAGGCGCAGCACGGTGCCCCAGTCCTGGAGATGCGTCCCGGTGGCCAGATTCATCGCCGGGGCCCCCTCGTTCTCGACGAGGCGCAAATCGCCGGGTCGCTGCCCGACGCTGGCCGTGACGGCGTATCGGTCGAGGAAGCGGCCCAGGCCGATGCCCAGCCAGCGTGCTTCTTCGCTGTCGATCATCGACAGCGCGGTTTGCCAGTGATGCAGGCGATCCTGCCGGTCTCCATCACTCGCGCTCACCCGCCCGGACATGTACGAGCCGCCCCCAAAGAGCGCGATCACCATCGCGATCGCGCCGAGCAAGGTCCAGGCCCCTGCCTGCCAGCGCAGGTGGTCCGGCCAGGGGTCTGGCCAGAGGGTGGCGACCAGAGGCAGCGCCAGCGCCAGCAGCGCGATCGCGGGCCAGGCCGTGTGCAGCCCGCGTTCGCCTCCCCAGTGCCAGGCCACGAGGCCCAGGCAGGCCACGGCCACCCAATAGCCACCGACGGCCAGTGCCGTGGGGCTCGGGAGACGCAGCGCGCCCATCGCCGCGCCCAACGACATCGCCAGGATCAGCGCGAACGCGACGTACGGGCCCTTGGGCAGCCACCACCCCAGGGCCAGCCAGAGCGGCCCGAGCACCAGCGCCAACGCCACGGCAAGCGCCCACTCGCGGGCCTGCAGCCGAGCCGCCTTGGGCGCCAGCATCAGCAGCAGGGCTGAGCTCCCGAGCAGCGCGGCGAGGCCGCGGTAGCCCGCACCCACGAAGAGCCATGCCGCGGCCAGTCCGATGGCCAGGCAAAGCATGCCGAACGTCAGCAGTTGTCGTCGGGAAGCCGTCGCACTGCTTGACGATGTCGGCGTGGCCGTTCCGCGATGGCGTTGCATCCACAGCATCACCACGATGCCCAGCGGCACCGCCAGCAGCAGGATGCGGGAGAAGGTGGTCAGCACCGCATAGACGCCCAGCAGCAGCAAGGCCAGTGAGAGCGCCGACGCCCATCGGCTTTGAGCCTTGGCCCACAGCCGCCAGACAAAAGGAAATGTCATGGCCAGGCAGGCATCGAGCCCTGCGCCACCGACATGCATCTCCCAGAACAGGCCCGTCGTGCGGTAGTCGGCCGAGAAGTTCAGCAGCCCGGTGTAGGCGAGTCGTTCGTACAGGCAGGACAGTGCCGCCGCTGCGTGACACAGCGCCAGACCCAGCGTCAGCCGATCGGTCGCTCGTGCGTCGGGTGTGGCCTCGAGTCGCAGCCACAACGGCAGCAGCAACCAGACGGCCAGTGTCGGCTTGGCCAGGCGCAGTGCGTTCATCGGACCGCGATACGCCTGATACCAGTCGAGCGTCAGCCCGCCCGCATCGGCGATGCCGCGCATCAGCGAGATCACCACCGAGACCGTCCACAGCGCGAGCAGCAGCAGCGCGAGCGCCGCCCCGACGTCGATGCCGCTGCGGTGTGGTTGCGGCCGCAAGGCCCACCGACCGTAGCCGCCTGCGGCCACGGCCAGCACTAGCAGGTCCATCTCTTCGACGCTGATCCAGCCACTCCAGGGCGCCAGCGCCAGCAGGGGCAGCAGGGCCGGCACCATGACCGGCCAGATCCAGGGCCAGCGCGCGACCGCCGCGCCGGCCAGCAGTGTCATCGCCACGGCCAGCGGCGCAGACAGCGGGTGGTGTGCGGCCAGCCAGACAGCCACCGCAGCGCAGGACAACGCCGTGACGCCGGCGACCGCACGACCGATCACCGGGACCGACCTTCCACAAAGACGCGCAACTCGCCGGCGCCGAAGGCCTGCCAGTGTTCGTCGGTGGTCAATGGTTGCGTGGCCACCAGCGCCACGCGGTCATCGCGCGAGGTCAGGGCGCCGAAGTCGACACTCAGGTCTTCGTCGGCCAGGCGGGCCGTTCCGAACGGATGAGATCGCTCCAGCCAGTGGAGTTCGGTGCTGCAGTGCGCCCACAACGCCTCTCCCTGACTCAGCAGGAAGTTGAAGGTGCCGTGCGCGGCGATCTGCGGCACCAGCTCGCGCAGCGTGGCCGTCAGCTCATCCACCGAGGGCATGCGTGCATGCGCCTTGGACAGCTCCTGCATCAGCCAGCAGAAGGCGCGTTCGCTGTCGGTGTCGCCCACCGGGTGAAACGACGCGTGCAGCCGTGGTGCGTAGTCGACCAGGTTGCCGTTGTGAGCGAACGCCCAGTAGCGACCCCACAGTTCGCGCACGAACGGGTGGGTGTTCTCCAGGGCGACGCGGCCCTGCGTGGCCTTGCGGATGTGCGCGATCACATGCTTGGAACGGATCGGGTAGCGACGCACCATGTCTGCCACCGGCGACTGGCGCGCACTTTGTGCGTCGACAAACAGCCGCAGCCCGGCACCTTCGAAAAAGGCGATGCCGAAGCCGTCCTGGTGTTCGTCGGCCCGGGTCGAGAAGCCGGTGAAGCTGAACACGATGTCGGTCGGCGTGTTGCCGTTCATGCCGAGGAGCTGGCACATGCGATCGGCCCTCAGGTGTGCACGAAGAGCAGGCGCATCCAGCTCCTCACGCTGAGCAGGCTGCTGGGCAGGTGGGTCTCTTCGAGCAGCCCGGTCATGCGGCGCAACCGGCTCGGGCTGCGCTTGGCACTCCACACCACCAGATCGACCAGCCACGGGTGCATGTTGACGATGTTGGCCTTGTCGTACATCTCGTAGCGCGGCGCCAACCCGCGCACCGTCTGCTCGTACATCGTGCGCACCTGGGTCTCGGGCAGTTGTCGGTTGCGACCGTCGATCAGCACATCGGCTGCGGCCAGCCCGGTTTCCAGCGCCTTGCCGATGCCTTCGCCGGTGAAGGCGTAGGTGCTGCCCGCGGCTTCACCGGTCACCATCAACCCCGGCCGTGACAGCTTGGCGCCGCGCAGCGAGCAGCGCAGCGGCGCACCCTTCAGCTCGCCGACCCAGGTGCCGCCAGCCACCAGCTCGCTCGCCGCCCGGTGGACACGGGTGAACTCATCGAACATCGCGCGCAGGTTGATGTCCTGCATGGTCTGGCCCGGATCGCTGCCCATCGCGTGGCTGTGCGCGACACCGACGCCGATGTTGAAAACACCATCGGGCCCCGGGAAGATCCAGCCGTAACCGCGCTTCATCCGCGGATGCCACACCACTTCGAGCTCGGTGATGCGGTCGACCATCGCCAGGTTCTTCACATAGCCGCGCAGTGCCACACCAGTTGGCGTGCGGCGCTCGCACATCCCGGCCGACATCAGCGCCTGTGGCGGTGCGCCGCTCGCGATCAGCACCCAGCTGGCGCGTACCTCGCGGGTCGCATCGCCGGCGCGGACGGTCGCACCGACGACCCGTGGTGTCTCCGACGGCAGGTCTGTGGCGTCTTCTTCGAGCAGGCCGACGAAACGCACCGGTGCGTGCATTCGCGCGCCGGCGTCGACCGCTGCCCGGCAGAGCATCGCGTCGAGCTCGCGGCGCGGCAGCACGGCCAGCGTGCCCGGCACGTCGACACGGCCGCCGCGCGGGCCGATCACCGCGACATGGCGCACCGAGCGTGCGCGTGCCAGCACCGCATCGAGCAGCCCCAGCCGGCGCAGCGCATGGTGTGCGTCCGGGATCAGGCCATCGCCGCAGACCTTGTCGCGCGGAAAGGCCTGCTGGTCGATCAGCACCACGTCGAAGCCCGCACCGGCCAGCGTGATCGCGGCGGCGCAGCCGGCCGGCCCGGCGCCGACGATCAGCACATCGCAATGCGCCGGCAGCGCATCGAGTGGCAAATTCAACGCGGCGGTGGGATTCGGCAGGGGGTGCGACATGCGAAACACAGGAGAATGAGCCGACATCCATCCTCGGCCCTCAAGCCTCGAATTGTGGCGCCGCTTCCGACATGAAAGTCCTCGTCACCGGCGCGGCCGGCTTCATCGGCATGTTCGTCGCGCAGCGACTGCTGGCGCGTGGCGACCGCGTGGTCGGCATCGACAACCTCAACGACTACTACGACCCGGCGCTGAAGGCCGATCGGCTGGCGCGGCTGAACGGGTCGGAGGGGTTCACGTTTCACAAGATCGACCTCGCCGACCGCGACGGCATGGCTGCGCTGTTTGCCCGCGAGCGCTTTGACGGTGTGGTGCACCTGGGCGCCCAGGCCGGTGTGCGCTACTCGCTGACCAACCCGATGGCGTACATCGACAGCAACCTGTCCGGATTCGCCCATGTGCTGGAGGGGTGTCGCCATCACGGTGTGGCGCATCTGGTCTATGCCAGTTCGTCCAGCGTCTACGGCGGCAACGCCAAGCTGCCCTATCGCGAGGCCGACGCGGTGGATCACCCGGTGAGCCTGTACGCGGCGACCAAGAGGGCCAACGAGGCGATGGCGCACAGCTACAGCCACCTCTACGGCCTGCCGACCACCGGTCTGCGCTTCTTCACGGTGTACGGACCCTGGGGTCGGCCGGACATGGCGCCCTTCCTGTTCGCCGACGCCATGCTCGCCGGGCGGCCGATCAAGGTCTACAACCAGGGCCGGATGACGCGCGACTTCACCTATGTCGACGACATCGTCGAAGGTGTGCTGCGGGTGCTCGACAAGCCGGCCACGGCGAATCCGCACTACGACCCGGCCTCACCCGATCCGGCCAGCAGCAGCGCCCCGTGGCGCATCTTCAACATCGGCAACAGCACGCCGGTGCCGCTGCTCGAGTTCATCGACACGATGGAGCGCGCACTGGGGGTCACCGCGGTGCGCGAGATGCTGCCGCTGCAACCTGGGGACGTGCTCGCGACCCATGCCGATACCTCGGCACTCGACGCCTGGGTCGGCTTCAGCCCAAGCACCCCGTTGGCCGTGGGTGTGCAGCGCTTCACCGACTGGTTCAAGCCGCGCTACTTTCCTGGCGCCTCTGCTTGAGCGTGTCCTTGCGGCAGCGCCTGTGGCCCGCGCTGCGCCTGCTGGGCGCACCGTTGCTGCTGGGCGGGGTGATCTGGTGGGTCGGCCCGCAGGCGATCTGGGCAGCACTGCGTGGGGCCGATGGGCGGTGGTTGATGGCGGGACTGCTGTGCGCGTTCGCGGGCAATGTCGCGGCCGCGTGGCGCTGGGGTGAACTCGCACGGTGGCTCGGGCATGCGGTCCGCGTGCGCTGGTCGGTCGCGGTGTATTTCCAGGCGGCCGCCATCAACGCCCTGCTGCCCGGTGCGGTGGTCGGTGGCGATCTGTTCCGCGCCTGGCAACTGCAGCGCAGCGGCTGCCCGCGGGGGGCGGCCGGCGTGTCGGTCGTGCTGGACCGGCTGAGTGGCTTGTGGATCCTGTTCGCGCTGGCCGCACTCGGCCTGTTCGGCGGGCTGGATGCGTCTGAGATGCAGCGTCTGCGGATGCTGCTGCAGGTGCCCGATGCCTGGGCAACGGGAGGACTGGCACTGGCGTTGCTGCTGGCGGTGCTTGTCCTGCCGCTGGGCGTGTTGCTCGGCCTGACGACGCTGGCTGGTCGTGGGGCACGTCCCGGCAGCCGCCGCGCGACGGCGGTCGAGCTGTTGCAACGTCCTGGCGGCCTGAATCAGTACCTCTGGCAAGCCGCAGCCTCTCTGCTGGTGGGGCTGTTCACCGTGTGCGCGATGCTATGCGCCGCGCGTGCCTTCGGCATTTCGCTGCCGGTCTGGCTGATCGCGGTGACCACCGCGCCGATCCTGCTGCTGGCCTCGATGCCGGTCAGCTTTGGCGGCTGGGGTACGCGCGAAGCAGCGGCGATGGCGGGGTGGTCGTTCTTTGGTGTGGCGCCGCCGCTGGCGGTGGCGGCCGCGGCGACCTATGGCGCTTATGCCTTGGTGCAGGCGCCGCTGGCGCTGTGGGTGCGGCCTGCGAGCGGCCTGGTGAGCAAACCCGACGACATGCCCCGATAGCGATCTGGGGGTATCGTCACGCCTCGCATGACAGCAGGAAAGCGGACTTGACCGACATCGTCAGCCTCCCGATCGAGCGCTGGGACCAGACGTGCTCACCCCAGCTGCAGGACACCGCCCTGCAGGCCCTGGAAGGTGGCAGCGTCGTGCTGTTGCCGCAGCTGGCATTTCCGCTGGACGATACCGAACACCGCTTTCTCGACCCCCGCCTGGCCGACGCCGGCAAGAACATCAGCCTGAATCCAGCCAATGGCGCACTGCAGGGCAGCCGCGACAGCCTGGAGCCGCTGCGCGGCATGGTCGAGCGGTACGCCAAGTGCAGCGCGACCCTGCTCAGGCAATTGCTGCCGAGCTACGTGCCAGCGATCCAGACCGGTCGCACCAGCTTCCGTCCGGTGGAAGTGGAAGGCCGCACCACCTCGTGGCGCAAGGACGACACCCGGCTGCACGTCGACAGCTTCCCGTCTTCGCCCACGCAGGGCAGGCGCATCCTCCGGCTGTTCACCAATGTGCACCCGGAGGGCCGCCCGCGCACCTGGCGGCTGGGTGAATCCTTCGAGGGTGTCGCCAGGCGCTACCTGCCTTCGCTGCACCGTCCGATGTGGGGCACCAGCGCGGTGTTGCAGGCACTGGGCATCACCAAGTCGCGGCGCAGTGCCTACGACCATTTCATGCTGCAGCTGCACGATCAGATGAAGGCGGACGCCGCCTACCAGGCCAATGCCCCGCAGCACACCCAGCAGTTCGCGCCCGGCAGCAGCTGGCTGGTCTACACCGATCAGGTTTCGCACGCGGCCATGGCGGGCCAGCATCTCTTCGAGCAGACCTTCTACCTGCCCATCGACGGCATGGGCGATCCATCCACGTCGCCGCTGCGCGTGCTCGAACGGCTGCTCAAACGCGAACTGGTCTGAGCGGCTGTCAGGCCTGTGCGGATTCCTGCGGTGTCGAAGCAGTCGGCTGCGCGTCGTGTTCGGCGTAACGGCGCTGCTCATCGGCCTGCATCTCGACGCTGCGGGTGAAGCGCAGGTGGGTGATGTCCGGCGGGTAGAACATGCCCCAGAACCACTCGATGAAGATCCGAAGCCTGCGCCCTGACGACGGCATCTGCGACAGGTAGTAGGCGCGCCAGACCAGCCACGCGAGCCAGCCGGTGAGCGGCACACCGGCCACCTCGGCCACACCGTTCAGATGCCCGATCGACGCCATCATGCCGCGTGATCGGTAGCCGAACGGCGAGGTGGGCTCGCCTTTCAGTGTGCGCAGCAGGTTCGTCGCGAGATGGCGCGCCTGCCGCACGGCGAACTGCGCGGTCGGGGGCGAGGCGTTGCCGTCCACCGCGTTCGGCACGTAGGCGCAGTCCCCCACCGACCACAGCCCCGGCGTGCCCGGCACCGACAAGTCGCCGCGCACGATGATGCGCCCGCTGGTGGTGGCCGCGCCCAGCCGCCGCAGCAGCGGATTGGCCGAGGTGCCGATGGTGCACAGCACGGTCTCGCCCTCCACCAGCTCGCCGGATTTCAGGGTGACGCCCTCGGCCGACACCGAGGCGGCCAGCGTTTCCAGCCGCACCGTCACGCCACGCTGGCGCAGGGACCGCAGCGCGGCGGCACCCAGGCGCGGTGACAACTCCGGCAGCAGCCGCTCGGACGAATGCAGTACCGTGACCTGCAGCTCGTCGGCCGCGATGCGGGGATAGAAATGTCGGATGCTGCGCAGGCAGTCGATCAGCTCACCGGCCACCTCGACACCGGAAAACCCGCCGCCGACGACGATGAAATGACCCAGCCGACGTCGCAGTGCCGGATCGGATTCCAGCTCGATGCGGGCCAGCCGGCGCAGCACGGTGTTGCGGATGTGCATCGCATCGCCCACGGTCTTCAGCGGCAACGCGTGCTCGGCCATGCCGGGCATCAGGTCGAGGCGCGCCCGGTTGCCGATCGCCAGCACCAGATGGTCGTAGCTCAGCTGCACTTCGCCCGAGAGGCTGCGCAGGGTCAGCCGGCGCGCTGTTGAATCCACCTCGGCCACCGAGCCCATGATGAACTGGTGCGTGCGCGTCTGGGGCAGCATTTCGCGCACCGGCACGATCACCTGCTCGGGAAACACCGAGGCGCCCACTGCTTCGGGCAGCATCGGGTTGAAGGTGGTGTAGCTCTCGTCGGAGACCAGGGTCAGCAGGCAGTCGTCCGGCAGTCGGCCGTCGAGCGCGCGGACGAGGTTGGTGCCGGCAAAGCCGGCGCCGACGACAACGATGCGGGTCGCGGGGGCAGTGTTCACGGCGGGCAGCGCTGAGTGGCGGTACCCACGCCATGCACGAACCGTGCGAGCGCATGGCGGACTCGCGCCGTCGTGCCCGCTTAAGACTGGCGACTACAGCCGAACGGTGCGCCCGATGAACAGCACCGGACCGGTCGGCCGGCCGATCGGCGAGCCGGTCTCGGGCTCGAGCGTCAGCTCGAACAGCGTGCGCTCGCCCACCGCGGGCAGACGGGCGGCGGGCAGTTCGGTGACCTGGCCTGGCCGGATCAGCCCCAGCGACGTCGGGCCGCTGGCCCCTTCGGCCTTGGTCCAGAACTGCAGCGCCTTGCCGGCGGGCACCTCGGCCGTGGCGCCCACCGGCACCAGGCGCACCTTGTCACCGGTCGTCACCTCGACCACCCAGCCGGTGGACTTGTCGGGCGACTGCAGCAGCGCCAGGTAGCGGTCGGCCGGTGTGGCAGGCGGCCCGGGTGCACGCAGCACCAGCAGGCTGGCCAGCAGCACCGAGGCCGCGATCGCCATGCCGCTGACGACGCGCCAGCGACGCAGCCGTTGCCACATCGGGTCGTTGGCGGCCGGTGCGGTCGACGCCGGTGCGGGTGTCGATATCGGAACGATGCCCAGGCGGGCCTCGATGTCCAGCCACAGCTGGGCTGCCGGCTGCTCGGCCCTCACCCGCTCAGTGAGCGGCAGCAGCCGGTCTTGCCAGTGATACACCTCGGCCTGCAGTGCGGCATCGCCGGCAAGCGCCTGCTCGAACGCCTCGCGATCAGCGAGCGACAGCGTCCCGAGCACGTACTCGCCCGCGGTGGCGCTGCGTTCTTGCGGGTCGTCGAAGGTCACGACAGGCACTCCTTCAGTGCCAGCAGGCCGCGCCGGATCCACGACTTGACCGTGCCCACCGGGGTCGACAGCTTGGTCGCGATCTGCTCGTGGGTGTAGCCCTCGACGAACGCACAGACGATGCAGTCGCGCTTGCGCTCGTCTAGCGCATCCAGGCAGCGGTCCAGCGCGGTGGTGTCGGGGCCCGCAGGGCCGTGCTCGTCGGCCTGGCGTGCGTCGGACAAGGCTTCGAGGTCGTCGCCGATGCTGATCTCGCGGCCGGAGCGGCGGGCCAGGTCCAGCGCGCGGTGCCGCACCACGGTGTAGATCCAGCCACGTGCCGAACCGAGCGATCGTTGGTAGCTGGCTGCCTTTTGCCAGATCTGCAGGAAGGCGTCCTGCAGCACATCGTGCGCATGGTCGCGATCACCGACGATGCGCTGGGCGACCCCGAGCAGCCAGCGGGCCTCGCGCTGGTACAGCGCGTTCAGCGCAAAGCGTTCACCGCGAGCGCAGGCCTCGAGGGCCGCTTCGTAGTCGAAGGCGTCGGCGGTCAGCGGAATGGGTTCGGACATCGAGAGCGGGGCGGTCGGCGGGCCAGCCTGGGGATCAACACACTACGTTCGCCGCCCGGGTACAGATGCACCTGGCTGAAATTCTGCGAACGGGTCCGTCGGGCGCATTGTCAGGCCGCCCGGGGCCCAAACGCTCAGATCGAAGCCGCCAGCGACACCGCTTCGGCTTGCGCCTGTGCGCGTGACGCGGTGTCGGCCTCGGGGCCGAACAGCGTTTTTTCCACCAACACCGTGTGCACGTCGGTGATGCCCACCATGCGCGCCCACATCGTCAGGTAGCGGGTCTGGTGGTCGAACTCGTCGGCCGGGAAGTTCTCGCCGAGGGCCACGCCGCGCGCAGCCACCACCACCGCCTTGCGGCCGCCCAGCAGGCCCAGCAGGCCGCGCTCGTCGAAGGTGAACAGCACGTCTTTTTGCGACACCGCATCGATCAGGTGCTTGAGCCGGTACGGGATGCCGAAATTCCACATCGGCACGCTGATCACGATCAGGTCGGCGCGGTGAAAACGCTGACCCAGGGCTTCGATGTCCGCCCACACCTTGACTTGTGCCGGGCTGCGTGGGGTGCCTTCAAGTGCCGCGTACTTCGCGCCGAGCGCCTCGCCGTCGAACTCCGGCAGCGGTGTGGTCCACACATCGAGCGTGTCGATGGTGGCCTGGGGGTGGCGCGATGTCCAGGCACCGATGAAGGCCTGCGCCACTTCGATCGATGCCGAGCGCTGATGGCGCGGCGAGCTCTGGATGTGCAGCAGGTGGGGCATGGTCGAGGGCAGCGAGTTGGCGACGGCGTGTTTTGTACCACCGACGACGGATGCCCCTCGCGCTGTCAGCCCATCGCCTTGACCCGCAACCGGGCTGCATGCAGCAAGGGCTCGGTGTAGCCGCTGGGCTGCGTCAGGCCCTGGAAGACCAGATCGCGCGCCGCCTGGAAGGCGATCGATTCGTCGAAGCGGCCGGCCATCTTCTGGTAGAGCGGGTCACCGGCGTTCTGCTGATCGACGACCTTGGCCATCCGCTTGAGCGTGCTGTTCACCTGCGCCTTGGTCACCACGCCATGGCGCAGCCAGTTGGCCATGTGCTGGCTGCTGATGCGCAATGTGGCGCGGTCTTCCATCAGGCCGACGTCATGGATGTCGGGCACCTTCGAGCAACCGACGCCCTGGTCGACCCAGCGCACCACGTAGCCGAGGATGCCCTGGGCGTTGTTGTCGAGTTCCTGCTGCTTCTCGGCGTCTGTCCACTTCGCCTTCTTGACCACCGGGATCGTCAGCAGCCCGGTGAGCAGTTCATCGGCCAGTCCATCGGCGTCCTGCTTCTCCAGCTGCTTCTGCACCGCGACCACATCGACCTGGTGGTAGTGCAAGGCATGCAGCGTCGCTGCCGTCGGGCTCGGCACCCAGGCGGTGTTGGCACCGGCCTGCGGGTGCGCGATCTTCTGTTGCAGCATCGCGGCCATCAGGTCGGGCATCGCCCACATGCCCTTGCCGATCTGTGCCTTGCCGCGCAGGCCGCAGCTCAAACCGACCAGCACGTTGTTGCGTTCGTAGGCCGCGATCCAGGCGCTGGTCTTCATGTCGCCCTTGCGCAGCATCGCGCCGGCCTGCATGGCGGTGTGCATCTCGTCGCCGGTGCGGTCGAGGAAGCCGGTGTTGATGAAGGCCACACGGTCGGCGGCGGCGGCGATGCAGGCCTTCAGGTTCACGCTGGTGCGGCGTTCCTCGTCCATGATGCCGAGCTTGACGGTGGCCTTGGGCAGGCCGAGCAGCTGTTCGACGCGGCTGAACAGCTCGCTGGCAAACGCCACTTCCGCTGGCCCGTGCATCTTCGGCTTGACGATGTAGACCGAGCCGGTGCGCGAGTTGCGGATCGTCGGGTGCGCTCGCTTCAGGTCGTGCAGCGCGATCGTGGTGGTGACCACGGCGTCGAGGATGCCTTCGGGAATTTCTTGGCCATTCGCCCACAGCACGGCCGGGTTCGTCATCAGGTGGCCGACATTGCGCACGAACATCAGCGAGCGGCCATGCAGCGTGACGGCCTCACCTTTGGGGCCGATGTAGACGCGGTCGGGATTCAGGCGGCGCGTGAAGGTCTTGCCGCCCTTGCTCACGTCTTCGGTCAGCGTGCCCGTGAGCACACCCAGCCAGTTGCCGTAGGCCTGCACCTTGTCCTCGGCGTCGACGACGGCGACCGAATCCTCGAGGTCGAGGATGGTCGACAGCGCCGATTCGAGCACCAGATCGGACACGCCGGCGGGGTCGCTCGCACCGGTGACGGTGTGGCGGTCGATGCGCAAGTCGAGGTGCAGATCGTGGTGCCGGAACAGCACCGACGAGGGCGCCGCGGCGTCACCCTGGTAGCCCACGAACTGCTTGGGATGGGCCAGGCCCACGGTGCGGCCTTTCTTGAGCGTCACGCGCAGCTCGCCATCGACCACGGCATAGCCGACCGAATCGACGTGCGATCCCTTCTTCAGCGGCACGGTGCGGTCGAGCACATGGCGCGCGTAGTGGATGACTTTCGCGCCGCGCACCGGGTTGTAGCCGGCACCCTTCTCGGCGCCGTCGGCCTCCGAAATCGCGTCGGTGCCGTACAGCGCGTCGTACAGCGAGCCCCAGCGCGCGTTGGCCGCGTTCAGGGCATAGCGTGCGTTGGTGATCGGCACCACCAGCTGTGGGCCGGCCTGCGCCGCGAGTTCGGTGTCGACATGCTTCGTGGTGACCTTGACCTTGTCCGGCACAGGCACGAGGTAGCCGATGCGCTGCAGAAATTGGCGGTACGCCTTGGGCTTCTTGATCGGGCCGGGGTGGGCGCGGTGCCACGCATCCAGTTCGGTTTGCAGGCGATCGCGCTCGGCCAGCAAGGCGGCGTTTTTCGGCGCGAGGTCGCGGACGATGGCATCGAAGCCTTGCCAGAACCTGGCCGCCTCCACACCGGTGCCCGGCAGCACCTGGTCTTCGATGAAGCGGTACAGGACGGTGGCGACCTCCAGGCCGTGTACAGGGGTGCGTGCGGTCATGTTGTCGGACTTTCGGTGAGGGTGGAAATCAGCCGGCCTGGTGGCATCGGCTTGGTCATCAGACTTCGGGTTATCACTGTATTGCAAACCTATTCATCTACCGAGGGGCCTCAACGCAAATCATTCATGACTGTTTAGTATTGAATCGGGCGGCACAGGGCGAATTCAACGTGGACAAACTCAAGCAGATCGAATCGTTCACTCAAGTGGCCTTGCGCGGCACCCTGACTGCAGCCGCGGTCGCCGAAGGCACCGCACCGGCGGTGATCGGGCGGCGCCTCGATGCACTGGAAGCCCGATTGGGCGTGAAGCTGATGGTGCGCACCACGCGGCGCATCACCCTGACCCACGAAGGCAGTGCCTTTCTCGAGGACTGTCAGCGGGTGCTGGCCGAGCTCAACGACGCCGAAGCCAGCGTCAGCGCCGGCGGTGTCAAGGCCAGCGGCTTCCTGCGTGTGACCGCACCGGCTGGATTCGGGCGGCGGCATGTGGCGACGCTGGTGCCGGCCTTCGTGGCGTTGCACCCGGAGGTGAATGTGTCGCTGAACCTGAGCGATCGCATCGTCGACATCGTCAACGAAGGCGTGGACTGTGCCGTGCGCGTGGGCGATCTGCCCGACAGCCGCCTGGTGAGCGTGCGGCTGGCCGACAACCGTCGGCTCTGTGTCGCGTCACCCGCCTACCTGGCGCGGGCGGGCGTGCCACTGCACCCGAGCGACCTGCTGCACCACGAATGCCTCACGCTCGGCGGCGACGCCAGCCAGCCGCGCGGCTGGGCCTTCACGCTCGACGGCCAGACCCAGCATCTGCGCCCTGGGGGGCGTTTCGACTGCAGCGACGGCCAGGTGCTGCGTGACTGGTGTCTGGCCGGCCTGGGCATCGCCTGGCGATCGGTGTGGGAAGTCGGCCAGGACGTGGCCAGTGGCCGTCTGGTCAGTGTGCTGGACGGCTATGCGGCGCCGCCGAACGGCATCTACGCGGTGTTCGCGCAGCGCAAGCATCTGCCGCTGCGGGTGCGCCTGTGGGTTGAATTCCTCAAGAGCACCTACGGCGAATCGCGGTATTGGGACCGCCCACCGCCGAGCGGTGGGGTGGGGGCATAGCGCCTTACTTGCCGGCCGATGCTGCGCCCGAGGCCGCAGCGGCGGCGGTGTCGGCGTGGCATTTCTTCAGGAAGCTGGTCTTGGCGGCGCCAGCCAGCTTCTTTTCGGCCGCCTTGGTGTCGCACGCTGATTTCGGCGCATTCTTGTTGCACTTCTTCAGGAAGCTGGTCTTGGCCGCGCCCGCGAGCTTCTTCTCGGCGGCGGCCGCTTCGCAGCCACCGGCAGGTGTCATTTCTGGCGCCTCCTTGTGGCTGCTGGCGAAAGCAGGCGCTGCGAAGATGACGGCAGCAAGGGCCAGCACGGTGGTGAATTTCTTCATGGGGTGTTTCTCCAGGCGGTAGTGAACAGAGGGTGCCGGCCAGGGCGGATGCAACTCGGTGCAGACAGCCGACCCGGGCTCAACGCCCGTCGGGCCTCGCCGGTGGACACGCGGGCGGCCCCCAGGTGCGATCAGAGGATGCGGCGTGGGTGCGCCAGCTGCTCATGGGCCGCATGCAGGCGACGCACCAGCACCCGAATGAACGCCTCGTCGAACAGGTGCCGGCAGGCGGGACCGAGCTGCGCCAGGGTGTCCGGCGCGAACGAGATCGTGGTGGCGGGCTGGCTCACCACCACATCGGTGCTGTGCCGACGCAGTTCGGCGCTCGGCGCCAGATACGCCATCTCGCCCACCGAGGTGCCGGTACCGAGTGTCGCCACCTTGTCGCCTGCGCGGTACACCTCCACCTCACCCTGCGCAATGATGTGGAAAGTGCGCCCTTCTTCGCCTCGGCGATAGAGCGCATGGCCAAACGGGAAACGTTGCCACTTGGCGCGGTGCACCACCTCCCAGAGCTCGACGTCGCCGAAGCTGGTGAAGAAGTCCAGTGTGCGCAGCAGATTGAAGCGTTCTGAATCCAGCACCCCCTGCAGATGCCCGCGCGGCACCTGCTGGTTGGCGATCAGGCCCGACAGCGCCTGTGCAAAGCTGTCCCAGTCGGCGTAGCGGTCCTTCGGGTCCTTGGCCAGCGCGCGCTGGATCACCTCGTCCACCGCCGTCCCGACGCCCTCTCGCAGACCGACCAACGGGGCCGGGATGGCGTGGTAGATCTGATGCATCATGGCCGACTGAATCTGCGCGTCGAACGGCGGGCGACCCGCGATCAGGTGGTACAGCACGGCGCCCAGCGAGTACATGTCGGCACGGCTGTCCAGCGCGCTGCCGTCGAGCTGTTCGGGCGACATGTAGGCGAGCGAACCTACGCGATAGACCTGGGTGACGTCGGACTCCAGGTTCAGCGCGCTGCCGAAGTCGGAGATCTTCACGTCGGTGATCGTCCCTTGGCTCAGCACCGCCAGCACGTTGGCGGGCTTGACATCGCGGTGGATCAGGCCCTGCCGATACACATAGCCCAGTGCCATCGCGCACTTGAAGCCGATTTCGACGATCAGCTCCAGGGGCAGCAACTGGTCCGCGCGGCAGTAGGGCCGCAGCGTGCTGCCGTCGACGTATTCCATGACCAGGTATTGGCTCCCGGGCTCGGACACCGCGTCGTAGATCTTCACCACATTCGGGTGCTCGAGGCGGCCGACCAATGCCGCTTCGGCAGCAAAGAAGCGGTCGCTGTAGCGATGCGCCGCCGCGTCGGCGGTGGCACCCGCGCGAACCCGCTTGATCGCCACATCACGCCCCTGGAATTCGTCGCGGCAGAGGTACACGTCGCTGGTGGCGCCTTCGCCGAGCTTGCGCAGCACCGGGTACTTGCCGATCTGCGCCGGTTCGGCTGGCGTTGCGACCGAGGTGCAGGCAGGCCGTGTCGGCGCGGACTCAGTGACCAGGTCGAGTGCCGGATCGGCCGATCGCGGGGCAGAAGTAGAGTGGGCCATGGGGCAAGGCTCGCAAGTGGGCAGCATGAACGCGTGACGACCGCGCATGCGGTGTCCTGCCCGGACATCGTCGCCCAGTCGGCGCCCACCAAGTGCGCTGAACAGCCGCCCGAACACCCCTCAAACCCGCGCGTGAGCGGGTGAAACAGGGGCCAAACGTAGAATCTTTCGATGATTGAAGCGAAGCAGGATCTGCTGAAGGCGCTCGCCGCAGCGATCGAGGAAGTCAGTCCGTCGAGCCCCCTGAAGGCTGCGTTCGAGTCGCCCAAGCTGGCCGCACACGGCGACCTGGCGTGCACCTCGGCCATGCAACTGGCCAAGCCCCTGAAGAAAAATCCGCGCGAGGTGGCCCAGGCCTTGATCGCCGCGCTCGAGCGGCAGCCCGCGGTACAGAAGCACGTCGATTCGTTCGAGATCGCCGGTCCCGGATTCATCAACCTGCGTTTGCGTGCTTCGGCCCGCCAGGCGGTGGTGCGCGAGGTGCTGACGGGCGGGGCGTGTTTCGGGCGCCAGGCCGACAACGGCCAGCCGGTGCTGGTCGAGTTCGTGTCGGCCAACCCGACCGGGCCGCTGCACGTGGGCCATGGCCGGCAGGCAGCGCTGGGGGATGCGATCTGCAACCTGTTCGAGACCCAGGGCTGGGCCGTCCACCGCGAGTTCTATTACAACGACGCCGGCGTGCAGATCGCGACGCTGGCGGCGTCCACGCAGGCGCGCCTGCGTGGCTACAAGCCTGGCGACGCGCAATGGCCGGAGTCGGCCTACAACGGTGACTACATCGCCGACATCGCCGCGGATTTCCTTGCACGCAAGACCGTGACCGCCGACGACCGGGCTTACACCGCCTCGGGTGACATCGAAGACCTCGACGGCATTCGCCAGTTCGCGGTGGCCTACCTGCGGCACGAACAGGATCTGGATCTGCAGGCCTTCGGTGTGCGCTTCGACCACTACTTCCTGGAGTCCAGCCTGTACGCGACCGGACAGGTCGAGACCACCGTGGCGCGGCTGGTCGCTGCCGGCAAGACCTACGAGCAGGACGGCGCGTTGTGGCTGCGCAGCACCGACTACGGCGACGACAAGGACCGGGTGATGCGCAAGTCGTCGCAGGGCGGGGAGGCTCAGTACACCTACTTCGTGCCCGATGTGGCGTACCACATCAGCAAGTTCCAGCGCGGCTACACCAAGGCGATCAACATCCAGGGCGGTGACCACCACGGCACCATCGCCCGGGTGCGTGCTGGCCTGCAGGCGGCGGGCGTCGGCATCGCGCCTGGCTACCCCGATTACGTGTTGCACAAGATGGTGACGGTGATGAAGGGCGGCGAGGAGGTCAAGATCTCCAAGCGCGCCGGCAGCTACGTCACGCTGCGCGACCTGATCGACTGGACCAGCCGCGATGCGGTGCGCTTTTTCCTGATCAGCCGCAAGGCCGACACCGAGTTCACCTTCGATGTCGATCTGGCCTTGAAGCAGAACGACGAGAACCCCGTCTTCTATGTGCAGTACGCGCACGCACGGATCTGTTCTGTGATTCAGCAGTACGTCGACAAGGGCGGTGATCCGGCCGCCATCGCGCGCGCAGATCTGTCGCTGCTGACCGCCCCGACCGAGAGCGCGCTGATGCTGAAGCTGGCCGACTACCCGGCGATGCTGTCGAACGCCGCCGAGACGCTGGCGCCGCACGATGTGACGTTCTATCTGCGCGATGTGGCGGGTGCCTTCCACAGCTACTATGCCGCTGAGCGCTTCCTTGCCGACGATGTGGCGCTGACCCAGGCGCGGCTGGCCTTGTTGTCGGCCACACGCCAGGTGATCCGCAATGCGCTGGCGGTACTGGGTGTCAGCGCGCCCGAGAAAATGTGAACCCTGCCATGCGAACCCCTGTACGCGCTGCCAAAGCCTCCACCCGCCAATCCGGCGGATTCCTGACGGGGCTGATCGTCGGTCTGCTGATCGGGCTGGCGCTCGCGCTCGGCGTGGCCTTGTATGTCACCAAGGTGCCGGTGCCGTTCCTCGACAAGGTGCCGCAGCGCACCCCCGAGCAGGACGCGGCCGAGCGGGAAAAGAACAAGAACTGGGACCCGAACGCACCGCTGGCCGGCAAGAACCCGGCGCGGCCCATCACGCCCGAGCCCGCGGCGTCCAGCGTGCCCGAGCCCGTGGGCAACCGCGGTTCGGCACGCGATCCGGCTGCCATCCTGGCCGATCGCCCTGCGGGCACGTCGACCATCCCAGCGTCGGCTGCAGCGCCGCTGTCCACCAGACCGGGCGATGAAGCGTTCAGTTACTTCGTGCAGACGGGGGCCTACGCCAGTGCTGACGATGCGGAGTCTCAGCGAGGCAAGCTGGCTTTGCTCGGTTATGCGGCCCGCATCAGCGAGCGCGAGCAGTCTGGCCGCACGGTGCACCGTGTGAGGCTCGGGCCGTTCGAGGACAAGGGTGAAGCGGACAGTACCAAGGAGAAATTGGTGGCGGCGGGCTTTGAAGCCGCTCTGGTCCGAGCCTTGAAGTGAACAATGGCGGTGTGTGACACGCAAAGGGATCGACAACCATGAAGCGACGCGAGTTTTCAACGCACCTGATGGCCAGCGCCGTCGGCGTGGCCGCACTGTCCACAGGCGGCGTGGCACAGGCGCAGAGCGAGTTCGTCGAAGGCACGCATTACGTCAAGTTGAGCCAGCCCGGCGCCGTGCCCGCCGACGGCAAGATCGAGGTGGTGGAGTTCTTCTGGTACGGTTGCCCGCACTGCTACGCGTTCGAGCCGGCGCTGGACGCCTGGCAGAAAAAGCTTCCAGCCGATGTGGCTTTCCGCCGCATTCCGGTGGCGTTCCGCGAAGAGCCGTTCGTCGCGCACCAACGTCTGTTCTTCGCACTCGATGCCTTGGGGCTGGTGGACACCATGCACCGCAAGGTCTTCAATGCCATCCACCTGGACCGCCTGCGGCTCGACAAGCTGCCCGAGATCCTGGCCTTCGTGACCAAGAACGGGGTAGACGGCGCCAAGTTTTCAGAGGCCTTCAACTCGTTTTCGGTGCAGACGAAAATCCGTCAGGCCAAGCAACTGTCCGAGGTCTATCGCATCGACGGCGTGCCCACGCTGGGCATACAGGCTCGCTTCTACACGTCCGGATCGCTGGCCGGATCTGCGGATCGCACGCTGGCCGTGGCAGACTACCTGATCCAGCGCTCGCGCAAGAAGGTCTGAGGACGGTCAGCCCGCCGCAACGGCCGGGCAGAGCGCACACATTCGATGCGTTTCGGCCGTGAAGGCCGGTGCTTGTGGGGTAGAATTTCCTGCAAGAATCGTGCCCTATGAACCCACACATCGACTTTCTCATGACTTCCTGGCCCGCGCTCAGGCGCTTGTTGATGTTGGGTGTGGTGGCCGCGCTGAGCGGGCATCCGGCCCACGCTGAAAAAGCCGATCGCAACAAGCCGCTGAACGTCGAGGCCGACAATGGCCGCTACGACGACGCCAAGCAGCTCGGCATCTTCACTGGCAATGTCGTGGTCACCAAGGGCACCATGTCGATGCGTGCGGGTCACGTCGAGGTACGGCAGTCGCCCGATGGCGCGCAGTTCGGCATCGCGACGGCGGACGAGGGCAAGCGCGCGATCTTCCGCCAGAAGCGCGAGGGCCTCGATGAGTACATCGAAGGCGAGGGCGAGCGCATCGAGTACGACGGCAAGGCCGATGTGGTCCGCTTCATCAACCGCGCGGTGATCCGTCGATTCCGTGGCGCGGTGCTGGCCGATGAAACCGCCGGCAGCACCATCGTCTACGACAACGTGGCCGAGGTCTTCAGTGTGGTGGGTGGTGCCGCGGCAGCCACGCCCACCAACCCCAGCGGCCGGGTTCGTGCCGTGCTGACGCCGCGCGAAGTCGCACCGGCCTCCGGTGCGGCGTCCCAGCCAGGTGCCACATTGCGATCCAGCCCGTCGTTGGGCGACAAGCGTTGAGTACCACCGCAACCCAGGCATCGCCTCCCGTGCACCGCTTGAGTGCCACCGGGTTACAAAAAAGCTACGGTGCACGCAAGGTGGTCACCGATGTGCACCTGTCGGTCGATGCCGGCGAGGTCGTCGGGTTGCTGGGCCCCAATGGCGCCGGCAAGACCACCAGCTTCTACATGATCGTGGGCCTGGTGCCCGCCGATGCCGGTGAGATCACCATCGAAGGTCAGCGCGTCGATCGGCTGCCGATCCATCGGCGTTCGCGCCTCGGTCTGTCGTACCTGCCTCAGGAAGCCTCGATCTTTCGCAAGCTGAATGTCGAGGAAAACATCCGTGCGGTGCTGGAGCTGCAGGTCGATGCCGACGGCCGGGCGCTGAAGCCGGCGGCGATCAACGATCTGCTCGAAGGCCTGCTGCGCGACCTCGGCATCGAGAAATTGCGAGACTCGACGGCACTGTCCTTGTCCGGCGGCGAGCGGCGTCGGGTCGAGATCGCCCGTGCGCTGGCGACCCAGCCCCGCTTCATCCTGCTCGACGAGCCGTTCGCCGGCGTCGACCCGATCGCGGTCATCGAGATCCAGCGCATCATCAGTTTTCTGAAGACGCGTGGCATCGGCGTGCTGATCACCGATCACAACGTGCGCGAAACGCTGGGCATCTGCGACCGCGCCTACATCATCAGTGAAGGCCGGGTGCTGGCCGAAGGCACCCCTGCGGAAATCGTCGACAACCCCGACGTGCGCAAGGTGTACCTCGGCGAGCATTTCAGAATGTAGATGCCATGAAGCCGTCCTTACAGGTACGGCTGTCGCAGCATCTGGCGTTGACGCCGCAGCTGCAGCAGTCGATCCGGCTGCTGCAGCTGTCCACGCTGGAGTTGCACCAGGAAGTCGAGCAGATGCTCGACCAGAACCCGTTTCTCGAACCGGAAGACGACGCGGTCGGTGCTTTCGAACCGATGGCCGAGCGCACTTCGGCGACCGAGCGGGTGGCCGAGCGCGAAACCGAACGCGCCGATACACCGTCAGAGGCCAGCGGCGAAGGGGGCGATGACGCGCCCGGCATGGATGGCAGCGACTTCGGCACCACCGAGCGCGACGACTGGGAAAACGGCACCGAGCGCGATGACTTCGACGGCATCCGTGAAACGCCGGGCAAGTCCGGCACCAACAACGACGGCGAAGACTTCGACCCGCAAGACCGCAATCCCGCGCAAACCAGCCTGCAGGAACATCTGCGGGGCCAGTTGCTCGGCATGCGCTTGTCGCCCGAGGATGCCGCTGCCATCGAGGTGCTGATCGAGTCGCTCGACGGGGACGGTTACCTGGCCGACAGCCTGGAAGACATCGCGCAGGCCCTGGCCGGTGATGATGCGGCGCGGCATGAGGAACTGATGGAGCGTCTGGGCTGCGCACTGAAGTGGCTGCAGAACATGGATCCGATCGGTGTCGGTGCGCGCAACCTGCCCGAATGCCTGACCTTGCAACTGCGCCTGCTGCCGCGCAGCGAGGCGCAGATGATCGCGATCATGATCTGCAAGCACCACCTGGAGCTCCTGGCGCGTCGCGATCTGAAGAAGCTGATGGCGGTGACGGGGGCCGATGAGGACCTGGTCAAGCAGGCGCAAGCGCTCATCACCGTGCTGGAGCCCAAACCCGGGCGCCCGTTCTCGCGGGCCGAGGCCAACATCATCGTGCCCGACGTGATCGTGCAGAAGTCAGGCCGCAGCTGGAAGGTCGTGCTCAATCCCGATGTGATGCCCAAGCTGCGCATCAACGACCTGTACGCGCAGGCCATCCGCCAGGGGCGCGGCGTCGCGTCGGCCAATGGCAGCCACGCCGGCTTGAGTTCACGGCTGCAGGAAGCGCGCTGGTTCATGAAGAACATCCAGCAGCGCTTCGACACCATCCAGCGGGTGTCGCAGGCCATCGTCGAGCGGCAGAAGAATTTCTTCACCCACGGCGAAATCGCGATGAAGCCGCTGGTGTTGCGCGAGATCGCCGACGAGCTCGGTTTGCACGAGTCGACGATCTCGCGCGTGACCACCGCGAAATACATGGCCACGGTGTTCGGCACCTTCGAGCTGAAGTACTTCTTCGGCTCGTCGCTGAACACTGAAGCCGGCGGCAATGCCTCCAGCACCGCAGTGCGCGCACTGATCAAGCAGTTGGTTGCGTCGGAGAACGTGCTGAAGCCGCTGTCGGACAGCCAGCTCAGCAAGATGCTCGAGGAGCAGGGCATCCAGGTGGCGCGCCGCACCGTGGCCAAATACCGCGAAGCGCTGCGCATCGCGCCGGCCAATCTGCGCAAGACGATGTGAGCGGGCTGCCCGCCGAACCCGCATGACTGCTCCCTTCTTTCTGCCCTGCGCTGCAGGTGTCGAGGCGCTGCTGGCCGACGAAATCCGGCGCGTGCTGCCGACGGTGGAAGTGCAGGCTCTGCGCGGCGGTGTCGCGCTCGATGGCGGCCCGAGCGAGGTGATGGTGCTCAACCTCGAATCGCGCCTCGCGCAGCGGGTGCTGGTCGAGGTGGCTGAAGGCCCGTACCGCGACGAGCAGGCGCTGTACGACTTGGCAGCCAGCGTGGACTGGACGCAGTGGATCACACCGCAACACACCTTGCGCGTCGACACCACCGCCCACCGCAGCCCGCTGCGCAGCCTCAACTTCGCCGCGCTGCGCATCAAGGACGCGGTCTGCGACGTGTTGCGCGATGCCGCTGGCGAGCGGCCGAGCGTCGACATCCGCAACCCCGATCTGGCGCTGGTGCTGCACCTCGGGGAAGAGCGCGCGGCGCTGTACGTCGATACCTCCGGCGAGCCGCTGTTCAAGCGCGGTTGGCGTGAAGACAAGGGCGATGCCCCGCTGAAGGAAACACTGGCGGCGGCGATGCTCGCCGCCGCCGGTTGGCACGGCACGCCCGAAGCAGGTGGCGCGCTGCACGATCCCTGCTGTGGCTCGGGCACGATCGCGATCGAGGCTGCACAGATCGCCTGCGGCATCGCGCCGGGCCTGAAGCGTCGCTTCGCCTTCGAGCGCCTGCTGCCATTTGCCACGCCGGACATGCGCGCCGAACTGCAGCGCCTGCGCAGCCACGCACAGGCGCGCATCCATCCATCGGCCGTGCCGATCCACGCCAGCGACGTGTCGTTCCGCATGGTCGATTTCGCGCGACGCAATGCGCAGCGGGCGGGTGTCGAGGCGGCCATCACCTTCAACGGCGGTGATGCGTTGGAGCGCCCGGCGCCCGAGTTGCCCGACGACCTGCCCGGCACGCTGATGCTGAACCCGCCATACGGCGAGCGCATCGAGGTGGCGGGCAAGGCGGCGGCATCGCCCCGCGCGGCAAGCGCCGACCCGGGCAACAAGGATCTTCCGGACGACTTCTTCGCCCGCCTCAGCGCGCACTGGAAACGCGCCTACACCCGGCACCCGGCCGGCTGGACCGCGCATGTGCTCAGCCCCGACATGAAGCTGCCCGGCGCGATGCGGCTGAAGGAGTCGCGCCGAACCCCGATGTGGAACGGGCCGATCGAATGCCGCTTGTTCCGCTTCGATCTGGTGGCAGGCACCATGCGCAGCGACACCGGTTCATCGCGCTGACGCGCGGCCCGCCCCGGGATCAGCGCGCGGACAACGCCAGGGCGGCCAGCACGGCGAGCGGCGCGGTGTCGGCGCGCAGCACCCGGGGCCCGAGCGACAACGGCTGAAATCCGGCCTCCGCCGCGGCCTGCTCTTCGGCCTCCGACAGGCCGCCTTCGGGGCCGCTGAGGAACAGCAGCGACGCGCCAGCCTGTGCGGCAGCGATGCCGTGGCCGCCGGCGCGCAGGCTCAGCACATGACGCCGGCCGATCGCCTCGGGCGCCAATCCCGCGAGCCAGGTCGACAAGGCACGCACCGGCTGTACCGTTGGCACCCGGGTTCGACCGCACTGCTCACTCGCCGCCGCCGCCACCGCTTGCCAGTGCGCCACCTTCTTGTCGGCGCGCTCACCGGTCAGGCGCAGCACCGAGCGCTCGCAGACCAGGGGTTGAATGAACGCGACGCCCAACTCGGTCGCCTTCTCGACGACGCTGTCCATCCGCTCGTTGGCCGGCATGCCCATCGCGATCGTCACGTCGAAAGCGAGTTCGCGATCAGCGGGCTGATGCGACAGAAGCTGTACCGACACCACGCTGCGCCCCATCTGCTCGATGCGCGCCTGCCATTCGCCACCCTGGCCATCGAACAGCGTGATCGCGTCGCCGGGTTGCAGCCGCAGCACCTGCACATGGCGGGTCGGTCCGGGTGGCAGCACGCAGTGCTCACCCGCCTGCAACGGCGGTGGAACGAAGAAGCGGGGCGGCATCGGCGGAAGGAAGCGCGGCGTCAGCTGCCGTCGCGCAACACGCGACGCAGGATCTTGCCGACGTTGGTCTTGGGCATTTCAGTACGGAACTCGATCACCCGCGGCCGTTTGTAGCCCGCCAGCATGGCCTCGCAATGGTGGCGCACTTCGGCCTCGGTGAGCTGGGGGTTGCTGCGCACGATGACCAGCTTGATCACCTCGCCAGCCTTCTCGTCGGGCACCCCCACGGCAGCGCATTCGGCCACACCGGCCAGTTGCGACACCACTTCCTCGACCTCGTTGGGGTACACGTTGAAGCCGCTGACCTTGATCATGTCCTTCTTGCGGTCGATGATCTTGAAATAGCCGCGCTCGTCGACGGTGCCGATGTCGCCCGAGCGAAAGTAGCCGTCGGCGGTCATGACCTTCGCGGTTTCGTCGGGCCGCTGCCAGTAGCCGGCCATCACCTGCGGCCCGCGGATCGCGATTTCGCCGGGCGTGCCCAGAGGCACTTCCTGGCCGGCGTCGTCGAGCAGGGTCATCTCGGTGTTGGGCATCGGCAGGCCGATGGTGCCGCTGAAACTGGTGCTGTCGATCGGGTTGCAGCTGGCCGTCGGCGAGGTCTCCGACAGACCGTAGCCTTCGACGATGGGGCAGCCGGTCTTCTCCAGCCACAGCTGTGCGGTCGCACTGTGCACCGCCATGCCTCCACCCACCGAAATGACCAGCTGGCTCCAGTCCACGCGGTCGAAATCGGGGTGGCTGGCCATCGCGCGGAACAGCGTGTTGACGGCCGGGAAGCTGTGGACGCGCTCCCCGGCCAGCGTCTTGAACACGGCAGGCAGGTCGCGCGGATTGGGGATCAGCAGGCTGCAGCCGCCCATGCGCAGGCCCAGCATCATGTTCGTGTTGAAACCGAAGATGTGATACAGCGGCAGCGCGCACGCCGTCAGGATCTGCACGCCTGGCGGGATCTTCTTCAGCGCCGGGCCGTACCAGGCTTCGGACTGCAGGATGTTGGCCACCAGGTTGCGGTGCAGCAGCACCGCGCCCTTGCTGACGCCGGTGGTGCCGCCGGTGTACTGCAGCACCGCGATGTCGTCCGGGCCCACCGCGGGGGGGCGCAGGGCCTGCTGCCGTCCGGCAGACAGCGCGGCGTTGAAGCGCACGGCGCCAGGCAATTCGTACGGCGGCACCAGTTTCTTCACATGGCGCACCACCGTGTTGACGATCCACGATTTGGGCGCACCGAGCAGGTCGCCCAGCGCGGTGACCACGATCTTGCGCACTGCCACCGATGGCATCACCTGCTGCAGCGTGGTCGCGAAGTTTTCAAGCACCACGATGCCGGTCGCGCCGGAATCCTTCAGCTGATGCTCGAGCTCGCGCGGTGTGTACAGCGGGTTCACATTGACCACCACGCAGCCCGCTCTCAGCACGCCGGCGACCGCGACGGGGTACTGCGGCACATTGGGCATCATCAGCGCGACCCGGTCGCCCTTGACGAAACCCTGCGCCTGCAACCAGCCCGCAAAAGCGGTCGACAACGCATCGATCTCGCCGAAGCTGAGGGTGTGCCCCATGAACTTGCACGCCGGCAGATCGCGGTACTTGCGGAAGCTGTCTTCCAGCAAGGCGACCAGCGAGTCGCATTCGGCCACATCGATCAGCGCTGGCACGCCTGGTGGGTAATGCTTGAGCCAGATTTTTTCCATGGCGCCCCGGCTCCATTGCGAACGCCGCATTCTGAGGGATCGCCCAAGACCCGCCATCGGGTGATCCGACAGCTTGCCTGCGCCGTCGCAGTGGCCTGAAATCCAGAGTCGAGCGCGGCGAGCGCTGCGCGGCCGGTGGCCTACCTGGCGGCCAGGCGCGACAGGGTTGCCGGCTCGGCGCCCGCGCCATCGGAAGCTGCGGAATGCTCCGGCCCGAGCACCACCGTCACACAGGCGTTCTTGAAGTGGCGCATCACACCGGCGCGTATCGCGGCGATGTCCTGTTCGACGTCGCCGATGCGCCGCTCGGCATCGAAGCCGACATGGATGTCGATGAACACCCGGTTGCCAGCGCGCCGCGACCGCACGCCGTACAGCCGGTCGTAGCGGTGAAAGTGCAGCACCAGCTCACGCATGATGTCGAGCTTGTCCTTCTCTTCCAGCGTGCCGTCGAGCAGGTCGTAGACCGAACTCGAAAAGACCCCAACGGCTGAAATCAGGATGCTGCCGGCAATCACCAGCGAAGCGATCGGGTCGATGTAGACCGACCAGGCCTGATCGGCCAGCAGCAGGCTCAGCGCCAGCGACCCGAAGATGAACACATTGCCGAACAGCTTGGTGAAGAACAGCTTGGCCTGCGAGGCCATCAGTGGCGAGTCTTCCGCCTGAGCGGCCAGCCGGCAGCGCCGCCACAGCCAGCCGTTGATGCTGCCAAAGACCAGTTGCGCCACCAAGCTGATGGCGACGCCGATGCCGCCGACGTGCGACGGCGACAACAGCCCTCGCACCGCGTTGACTGCGATGACGATGAACACCAGCCCCATCAGGGCCGCCACGATCAGACTCGACAGGTTTTCCAGCTTGCCGATGCCGTAGTCGTAGGCCTCACCCGCGCCACGCGCCAGGTGCCGCATGGCCAGCCAGGCCAGCAGCACCGCGACGAACTCGAGTGCCGTCTTCAGGAAGTCGGCCAACAGCACCGACGACTGCGCCGCCAGCAGCGCGCCGAGCGTGATCAGCGTGTCGACAGCGCCGGCGATGACGGCGGTGCGTGTCGATGAGTTCTTGTGTCCCGCCAGCATCGACGGGAATTTGCAAGGTTCGTACCCGACCGCCCCGACTACATCACTCGATCGCCTTGACCATGTCCTCGACGACCTTCTTCGCATCGCCGAACACCATCATGGTCTTGTCCATGTAGAACAGCTCGTTGTCGAGGCCGGCATAGCCTGCGGCCATCGAGCGCTTGTTGACGATGATGGTCTTGGCCTTGTAGGCCTCCAGGATCGGCATGCCGTAGATCGGGCTGCCCTTGGTGAGTGCCGCCGGGTTCACCACGTCGTTGGCGCCGAGGATGATCGCCACATCCGCCTGGCCGAACTCGCCGTTGATGTCTTCCATCTCGAACACCTGGTCGTACGGCACCTCGGCCTCGGCCAGCAGCACGTTCATGTGGCCCGGCATGCGGCCAGCGACCGGATGGATCGCGTACTTCACCGTGATGCCCTTTTCGGTCAGCTTGGCGGCCAGTTCCTTCACCGCATGCTGGGCGCGGGCGACCGCGAGGCCGTAACCCGGCACGATGACCACGGTTTCTGCATTGCCCAGCACGAAGGCCGCGTCGTCCGCACTGCCACTCTTGACCGGTCGCGCCTCGGCCTTGGCGCCGCCCGCGGCGGCTGATTCGCCACCGAAGCCGCCGCCGATCACGTTGAAGAACGAGCGGTTCATCGCCTTGCACATGATGTAGCTCAGGATCGCGCCCGAGCTGCCCACCAGGCTGCCGGCAATGATCAGCATCGCGTTGTTCAGGCTGAAGCCGATGCCCGCGGCCGCCCAGCCCGAGTAGCTGTTGAGCATCGAGACCACCACCGGCATGTCCGCACCGCCGATCGGGATGATGATCAACACGCCCATCACGAAGGCCAGCGCCAGCATGGCGAAGAACGCGGTCCAGCTGCCGGTGAACATGAACACCAGGCCCAGGCCGAGCAGGCTCAGGCCGAGGACCAGGTTCAGCTTGTGCTGCCCGGCAAACTGCACCGGCGCGCCCTGGAACAGCCGGAACTTGTACTTGCCGCTGAGTTTGCCGAAGGCGATCACCGAGCCGCTGAAGGTGATGGCCCCGATGGCTGCGCCCAGGAACAGCTCCAGCCGGTTGCCCGTGGGAATCGGCGCGACCAGCCCATCGATCGGGTGCGCCACGATGCCGAACGCGTAGGGCTCGGCCACCGCAGCCACCGCGATGAACACCGCCGCCAGACCGATCATGCTGTGCATGAAGGCGACGAGCTCTGGCATCTTGGTCATCTCGACGCGGTTGGCCATGGTGGCGCCGATGCCGCCGCCCACCACCAGTGCGCCCAGCACGTAGGCCATGCCACCGACGTGACCGCCGGCGAGCTTGACGATCAGCGCCGCGGTGGTCGCCACGGCGATCGCCATGCCGACCATGCCGAACAGGTTGCCGCGGATCGAGGTCGTCGGGTGGCTCAGGCCCTTGAGCGCCTGAATGAAGCAGACGCTCGCAATCAGATAGAGCAGCGTGACGAGGTTCAGGCTCACTTGGCGCCCTCCGTGGCCGATGCCTTCCTGTCCTTCTTCTTGAACATCTCCAGCATGCGCCGCGTGACCAGGAAGCCGCCGAACACATTCACCGCCGCCAGCGCCACCGCCAGCACGCCCATCGTCTTGCCGAGCGTGGTTTCAGTGAGCGCAGCCGCCAGCATCGCGCCGACGATGACGATCGCCGAGATCGCGTTCGTCACCGCCATCAGCGGCGTGTGCAGCGCAGGGGTGACCGTCCAGACGACGTGGTAGCCGACGTAGATCGCCAGCACGAAGATGATCAGGTTGGTGATCGTCGGCGAGATGATGTCCATGGGATGTCGTTCCGTTTACTTTCTCTTGACTTCACCGGCCTGGGTCATCAGGCAGGCGGCCACGATGTCGTCGTCCATCGGCACGTTGAACGCGCCCTCTTTGGTGATCACCAGCTTCAGGAAGTCGATCACGTTGCGCGCATACAGCGCCGACGCGTCGGCGGCCACCAGGGCCGGCAGGTTGGTTTCACCGACGATGGTGACGCCATGCTTGACCACCGTCTTGTCGGCCTCCGACAGCGGGCAGTTGCCGCCGCCGTTCGGGCCTTTGCCGGCTGCGATGTCGACGATCACCGAACCCGGCTTCATGGCCTTGACCATGTCCTCGGTGATCAGCGTGGGCGCGGCACGTCCAGGGATCAAGGCGGTGGAGATGACGATGTCGGCGGCGGCCACCCGCTTGGCCACTTCGATCTTCTGGCGGTCCAGCCAGCTTTGCGGCATCGGCTTCGCGTAGCCACCGACGCCAACCGCAGCTTCCTTCTCTTCCGGGGTGTCGTAGGACACCTCGATGTACTTGGCGCCCAGCGATTCGACCTGCTCCTTCACGCTGGGGCGCACGTCGCTGGCTTCGATCACCGCGCCCAGCCGCTTGGCCGTGGCAATCGCCTGCAACCCGGCCACGCCCACGCCCAGGATCACCACCCGGGCGGCTTTCACCGTGCCGGCGGCCGTCATCAGCATCGGAAAGAAGCGCTGGTAGCGGTCGGCCGCGATCATCACCGCCTTGTAGCCAGCGATGTTGGCCTGCGAACTCAGCACGTCCATGCTTTGCGCACGGGTGGTGCGCGGTGCGGCCTCGAGCGCGAAACTGATGAGACCCGCTGCCGCCAGCCGTTGCAGGCCCTCGGCATCGAACGGGTTGAGCATGCCGACCAGTGCGGTCCCGGGTTTGAAGAGCGGCAACTCGGCTTCGCCGGGCGCGCGCACCTTCAACACCAGCTCGCACCCGAAGGCACCCGCCGCGTCGGTGATCTCGGCGCCGACGGCGGTGTAGGCCTCGTCGGTGGCGCTGGCTGCCACCCCCGCACCCGACTGGATGCGCAGCGTGTGACCCAGGGCCTTCAGCTTCTTGGCGGTTTCGGGCGTGACGGCCACCCGCGCTTCTCCTGCTGCCGTTTCGAGCGGAACGCCTATCAGCATCAATGCCTCCTCAGACCCATCGAGAGCGCCCCCTGCGCCGCTCCTCCAAGCCGCTATTGTCCCCAGATTACGGGGTTCGCAGCAGCCCGCATGCTCTCCCCATCGACCGAGGTGCCCGTCAGTAACACTGGCAGCAGGCTGATCGGCGACCCACCGCTACCATGAAGGCCATGAAAAAGCGCTGGAAACCCAACGTCACCGTGGCGGCCGTCATCGAAAAGGACGGTCGCTTTCTGCTGATCGAAGAGCACACCCCGGAAGGCCTGCGGCTGAACAACCCGGCCGGACACCTCGATCCGGCCGAGTCGCCGCAGGAAGGCGCGGTGCGCGAGGTGCTGGAGGAAACCGCCTGCGAATTCACCCCGCTGGCTGTGGTCGGCATCTACCTCGGGCGTTTCCAGCGGCCGGAGCGCGGCGAGGACGTCACGTATCTGCGCATCGCGTACGCCGGAACGGTCGGTGAGCCGTTGCCAGGCCGCACGCTCGACCACGGGATCGTGCGCACACTGTGGATGACACTGGACGAAGTGCGCGCCAGCACGGCGAGGCACCGCAGCACGATGGTGTTGCAAAGCATCGAGGACCACGTCGCCGGCAAGCGGTATCCGCTGACGCTGATCACGACCGAGGCGAGCGTGTACATGCCGGATCTGCTGTCGTGAGCTCGAAGCGACGGGTGGTGGTGGGCCTGAGTGGCGGTGTGGACTCCGCAGTCAGTGCGCACCTGCTGAAGCAGCAGGGGCACGAGGTCATCGGCATCTTCATGAAAAACTGGGAGGATGACGACGACAGCGAGTACTGCTCCTCCCGGCAGGACTTTCTCGATGCCGCCTCGGTCGCCGACGTGCTGGGCATCGACATCGAGCACGTCAATTTCGCGGCCGACTACAAGGACCGGGTGTTCGCGGACTTTCTGCGCGAGTACCAGGCGGGCCGCACGCCGAACCCCGACGTGCTGTGCAACGCCGAGATCAAGTTCAAGGCCTTCCTCGACCATGCGATGCGGCTCGGTGCCGAGTGCATCGCGACCGGACATTACGCGCGCGTGAGGCCAGTGGGCAGCTCGTTCCAGCTGCTCAAGGGCCTGGACCCGCTGAAGGACCAGAGCTACTTTCTGCACCGGCTGAACCAGGCACAACTGTCGAAGACGCTGTTCCCGGTCGGTGAATTGCCCAAGACCGAAGTTCGGCGCATCGCCGCCGAGATCGGCCTGCCGAATGCGAAGAAGAAGGACAGCACCGGCATCTGCTTCATCGGCGAGCGGCCGTTTCGCGAGTTTCTCAACCGCTACCTCGCGCACACGCCGGGTCCGATCAAGGACGACCGCGGCCGGGTGATCGGCGAGCACGTCGGGCTGAGCTTCTACACGCTGGGTCAGCGCAAGGGCATCGGCATCGGCGGCCTGAAGCCACGGGCGCAGGTGCGCGGTGGGGGCGATCACGCGCCCTGGTTCACCGCCCGCAAGGACATGGCCGCCAACACCTTGTATGTCGTTCAGGGCCACGACCACCCCTGGCTGCAGAGCACGACGCTGGTGGCCGACGACGCCAGCTGGATCGCCGGGGTGCCGCCACAGCCCGGTGCGCTGGCCGCCAAAACGCGCTACCGGCAGGCCGACGCTGCCTGCACGCTGGCGGCGGCCGAGACCCCGCCAGCAGCCGCGCGGTTCGAGCTGCGCTTCGCCGAGGTGCAATGGGCGGTCACGCCAGGGCAATCGGCCGTGCTCTACGACGGCGAGGTCTGCCTGGGTGGCGGCGTGATCGCCGAGGTTCAAGTCGCGCGCTGAGCGGCCGAAAACGGAGCAGACGGTGGCGCATCCTCGCCGCCGGGTCAGGCGTGCATCGCGCCCCGAGTTCCTGTCCCGCCCATGTACCGCGCTGCCCCAGTCGTGATTTCTGCGCCAGTTTCCGGAGCTCGCGTCCGAGGGATCCGTGGTGGGTGGCACCCAGCGCTGTGGTGGGCCGTGGTGTCACTGGTGTGCTGCGGCCAGGTGCGCGCCGGTACGGTGACGGTGAACGTGACCGATGCCGCCGGCAAGCCGCTGCCCCAGGCGGTGGTGCTGATCGAGCCCGTGACCGGCAAATTGCCGGTTCAGCCCATGGCGGCCGCCCAGGTGGCCCAGGTGAAGCGCCAGTTCGTGCCGCGCGTCAGTGTGGTGACGGTCGGAACGTCCGTGGCATTTCCTAACCAGGACACGGTGCGCCACCACGTCTATTCGTTTTCGCAGACCAAGAACTTCGAGTTGAAGCTGTATTCAGGCGTCCCGGCCCAACCGGTTCTGTTCGACAAGACGGGCATCGCCGTGCTGGGCTGCAACATCCACGATCAGATGGCGGCCTGGGTCGTCATTGTCGACACCCCGTACTTCGCCGTGACCGACGCGGAGGGCACGGCCCGAGTCCCTGCGGTGGCGGCGGGCAACTACCACCTGAAAGTCTGGCATCCGGCGCTGCAAGGCGTGTCGGACGGCGTGAGCCAGCCGCTGACGGCCACGGCAGCCAACATCGACAAGGCCGTGCGTCTGCAATTCGACATGAACCCGCTGGTGCCGCAACCGTGACGGGCTTCATCGACTTGATGCGCTGTTCGCTGAAGGCGCGACTGATCGCGACCTTTCTGGGGTTGCTGTTGGTGGTGCAACTGGCGGGGTTCTCTGCGCTGCGTGCCAGCCTCGCGACCCACGCCCATCAAGAGCTGCCTTCTCGTCTTGATGTCGGTGACCGGGTGCTGCACAGCCTGTTGAGCCAACGGGCGCAGAAGCTCACCGATGGCGCCAGGTTGCTGGCCGCCGACTTTGGGTTCCGCGAGGCCATCCATTCGAAGGACACCGACACCATCGTCTCGGCGCTCGAAAACCATGGCCGCCGCATCGGTGCCACCCGGGTGGCGTTGTACGACACGGCATTGACGCTGCAGGCGAGCACGGGCGATCACCTCGATACCTTGGGCCCGCTGGCTGCTCGCCTTTCGGGCCGGGTGATGCGACCGGGCAACGCGATCGACTCGACCACCAGTGAAATTGGCCTGTTGTCCGGTCAGCCCTACCAGTTCGTGATGGTGCCGATCAAGGCGCCGGTGGTGGTCGGCTGGGTGATGATGGGTTTCCCCATCGGCGAGCAACTGGTCAGCGACATGCAGGCACTGGCTGCGGTGCAGGTGACGCTGCTGACCCGGTCGCCTGACAGCCCGGCCTGGCAAGTGAAGCTGTCGAGCCTGCCGAGCGAGAGCAACGAAGGGCTGTCGCTGCACGGGTGGCAATCGATCGCTGCGGGCGCGCGCATGGTTTCGGTGACCGCCAACGGCGAGGAGCTCGGCGTACACCCGCGCTGGCTGACGACGGATACCGACAATGGCAGCGTGTTGGCGCTGACGTCCCTGTCGGTGGACGCGGCGACCCGCATTCCGCACGATCTGCAGGTGGCGTTGCTGGCCACCACCGTGATCAGCTGCCTGGTCTTCGGCATCGGCAGCTCGCTGACCGCGCATCGGATGATCACCCCGCTCAACCAATTGGCTGCCGCGGCCGACCGCCTCGGGGCTGGGGATTACGCGACGCCGATCGGTGACGGCGACCGCCGCGACGAAATCGGGCAGCTGTCGCAGTCCTTCGAGCGCATGCGCATCAGCGTGTCGGCTCAAAAGGAAGAAATCCTGAAGCTGGCTTACTGGGACACGTTGACCGGGTTGCCGAACCGGGCACAGTTTCGCGACGCGGTGAGCACCGCGATCGCAGCGGCTCAGAAGCACTCGGATGCGCGGGGCGCATCGGGTAGCGCATCAGTGGCCGTGCTGATGCTCGACCTGGATCGCTTCAAACACGTCAACGACGTGCTCGGCTACCGCTTCGGTGACCTGCTGCTGATGCAAGTGGCCCAGCGTCTGGCCCAGCACGCGGTGCGCGGTGGCGACATGGTGGCTCGCCTGGGCGGCGACGAATTCGCCATCCTGCTGCGCAACGGCGATGCCGAGCTGGCGCAGACGGTCGCGCAGCGCATCACCAGTGCGTTCGATGCGCCATTGACGCTGGAGGAACACACCGTCGACATGGGCGCGGGCATCGGCATGGCCTGCTGGCCGCAGCACGCCAGCGACGCCGACATGCTGCTGAGTCGTGCCGAAGTCGCCATGTATTCCGCCAAGCACCGCAGCGCGGGCGCCCTGATGTACGACCCGACGATCGACGCGGCGAGCGCGCAGACCCTGTCGCTGCTGACCGAGATGCGTCTGGCGGTGAGCGACCACCAACTGCGGCTGTACCTGCAGCCCAAGCTGTCACTGAGCACCGGCGTGGTGGTGGGTGCCGAGGCGCTGGTGCGCTGGCAGCATCCGCAGCGTGGTCTGGTGCCGCCGATGCAGTTCATCCCCTTTGCCGAGCAGACCGGGTTCATCCGCGTGCTGACGATGTGGATCTTCGAGGAAGCGGCACGCCACTGGCGCACGCTCCATGCCGAGGGATTGATGATCACCTTGTCGGTGAACCTGTCGACACGCGACCTGCTGGATCAGGATCTGCCGCAGAAATTCGATGCGCTGCTGGTCAAGCACCAGGTGCCGGCCGAGGCCTTTTGCCTGGAGATCACCGAAAGCGCGATCATGGACGACCCGCAACGCGCCCAGGCCACGCTGGACCGGCTGAGCGCGCTGGGCTTCAAGCTGTCGATCGACGACTTCGGCACCGGCTATTCATCGCTGGCCTACCTGAAGCGCCTGCCAGTGGACGAGCTGAAGATCGATCAGTCCTTCGTCAAGAGCATGCAGACCGACCCCGACGACGCGAAGATCGTCCGTTCGACGATCGACCTCGCCCACAACCTGGGCCTGACCGTTGTTGCCGAAGGTGTCGAGAACGCTCGGGTGTGGGACATGCTGCGCGAACTGAACTGCGATCAGGCGCAGGGCTATCACATGGGCAAGCCGATGCCTGCGGACGCTTTCGCGAACTGGTCGGTGGGATGGTTGACCCAGCATCGTCCGGTCGATGTGGTGTCGGCCTTCATGCTGCACTGAAGGGATGCGCCCGACGACATCGGGCGGATCAGGTCAGGGACATCCCGACCTGTTGGCGGCTTAGAGCACCGAGCGGCCGTTCAGGCGGTCGGTCGGGGACAGCGTGCTGTCGCCCAGCGCGCGCCGCGATTCCTGGAAGGCCTGAAACTCCAGATCTGCCTGCAGGCAGGCATCGAGTCCGAAGGCCGTGCCCATGTCGCCCATGTCGTCGGTGTCGCGAACCTTGCGCACAGCAGCCCATCGCCCTCTGAGGGCGCGCCACCACGCAATGTCCTGGACTTTTCGCACGACGACTCCTGATGAGAACGACTTGGAAGAATGGTGCCAGTGTGGCGAGACAGCGGCGTGACAGTGTTGGGAATTGACACCGTTATTGCGTGCACTTCACAACACAAGCGTCACTTCCTCTTCCCGTGACGCGCAGAAGAAGTAGAAGGTTCCAGCCGCGATTGCGAAACCCCTCGAACAGGTGGTGTGGCGCCCACCACACGCGGCGCGTGGCCATCCAATGCGTCGCGGGCGCCGCGGGCCAGTGCAGCGCCCACCCGATCGAGCATCGCCACCCGCGCCGACGGCGGCGCGCCATCCGGGCCCAGTCGCCATTGATGCCAGTGCAGCGCTACCGGGATCGAGACGTCGGGCCGCAGCGCAACGAGCTCGCCGGAGTCCAGCAAGGCCCGCACCTGCAGCTCGGGCACCACGCCCACCCCCCAACCCATCAGCGCGGCGCGCACGCAGGCTTCCGATGACGGGACATAGCGCGCCTTCAGCCGCGCGCCGGCGATGCCGAACGCACTCGTCACCCATTGCCGCTGCATGTCGTCCTTGCGATTGAAGACCAGAAAGGGCACCTGGCTGAAGCTCGCTTCGTTGAGCCCCGACGGCGAGCCCCTCAGCTCGCGCGCCACGAAACCCGGGCTGGCCACTGCCACGTAGCGCATCACGCCCAGGGGCACGACCCTGCAGCCTTTCAGTGCCTTGCTGACGGTGCTGACGCAGCCCAGGACCTCGCCCTGGCGCAACCAGTCATGGGTGAAGTCCTGGTCATCGACCACCAGCTCCAGGGCCAGTCCGTCGTGCACCAGTTCGTCCAAGGCGGGCAGCACCCAGGTCGCGAGGCTGTCCGCATTGACGGCCACGGGCAGCCGCTCGCCGACCGACGGCTGCACACCCAGCTCGCGTGACACATCGGCACGCAGGGCCTGCAGCTGGCGAGCAAAGCGCAGCAGCACCTTGCCGGGCTCGGTCAGTCGCAACGGCCGAGAGCGCACCACCAGCGGCTGGCCCACCTGCGCCTCGAGCGCGCGCAGCCGCTGCGACACCGCCGATTGCGTGATCGCCAACCGTTGCGCGGCGGCCTCGAAGCCACTGTGATCGGCCAGTGCAGCCAGGCAATCGAGGGCTGCGGGGTCCAGGTTGTTCATAAGCACGGCTAATGTGTAGAGACATTCATGAATGATGCTTCTTTTTGAAACGCATCGATCGCAAAATGGTTTCCAGCACCAATTCCTTGGGAGGCGAACCCCATGAAAGTCATCGTGATGGGCGCCGGCATCATCGGCATCAGTACCGCCTGGCACTTGCTGGGCGAGGGCCACGAGGTCACGGTCGTCGACCGCCAGCCGGATGCGGCGCTCGAGACCAGCTTCGCGAATGGCGCGCAGATCTCGGTCAGTTTCTGCGAGCCCTGGGCCGATGCCCGGGCGCCGTTCAAGGTTGCGAAATGGTTGCTGCACGACGACGCGCCGCTGCTGTTTCGCCCGAAGCTCGACCCTCACCAATGGCGATGGGGCTTGAGCTTCCTGGCCCAGTGCAACACCCCTGCGTTCGAGCGCAACGTCGGTCAGCTGGTGGCGCTTGGCCGCTACAGCCAGGCGACGCTGAAGTCGGTGGTGGCGCAGACCGGCATCGAGTACCACCGGCTCGAGCGCGGCATCCTGCATTTTTTCTCGACGCCGCAGGATTTCGACGCCGGCGCTGCGGCTGCCGAAGTGATGCGCCGCCACGGCGTCGATCGCCGCGTGCTGTCGCGTGATGAAGTGCTGGCGGTCGAGCCGGCCCTCGCGTCGTTCGGCCCGCGGCTGGCTGGCGGCACCTACACGCCCAGCGACGAATCCGGCGATGCACGGGTGTTCACCCAGCAATTGGCCAGGCGCTGCGCCGAACGCGGCGCGGTCTTTCTGTATGGGCACGACATCGTCGGTCTGCAGAAGGCCGGCGGGGCGGTCGAGTCGCTGCGCTTGCGCGAGCAGGCCACCGGCCAGATCACGACGCTGCGCGCCGATGCGTATGTCGCGGCCATGGGCAGCTACACCGCGCCGTTGCTGCGCCCGCTCGGCCTGTGCCTGAACATCTATCCGGCCAAGGGCTACTCCGCCACCCTGAAGTTGAGGCACCCGGAGCGCGCCAGCACCGTCAGCCTGCTCGACGACGGACGCAAGATCGCCATCAGCCGGTTAGGCGATGAGGTGCGCATTGCCGGCACCGCCGAGATGGCGGGCTACGACACCTCGATCACCAGCGCCACATCACGCGTGCGCTGCGAGGCGCTGGTCAGGCGCTACGAAGAGCTGTTCCCCGGCGTGGCCGACACCACGCAGCCCAACTTCTGGGCCGGTCTGCGGCCCAGCACGCCAGACAACATCCCGATCATCGGCCGCAGCCCGATCGACCGGCTGTGGATCAACGCCGGCCATGGCACGCTGGGCTGGACGCACGGTGCGGGCTCGGGCCGCGCCCTGGCCGAGCTGATCAGCGGCAAGCAGCCCGCCGTGGACTTCGCCTTCTACGGCCAGAGCAGCATGCCTCGTCGACCGCGCATGGCCACCGCCTGACGCCGGGCGACCCCCGTGCCCGGGATCAATCGAATCCACCGGCTCCGACAAAACAATCAATTGGCACCATTGGCACATCGTTGATTGAATCGGGGCATCGTTGGCTCTTCGTCGAGGCCAGAGATGAAAGTCCGCAGCGTTTCGATCACGCAGCCGGTTCCGCAACGCCAGGACAGCGCGGCACGGCACGACGTCGAGGCACTGTTCGCCGAGGTCGGCATCGGTCTGAGGGGTCAGCGCCCCTGGGACATGCGGCTGATCGACCCCACAGTGCCCGAGCGGCTGCTGGCCCATGGCAGCCTGGGCCTGGGCGAGTCGTACATGGACGGGCAGTGGGAGTGCGAGCGCCTCGACCAGTTCTTCGACCGCCTGCTGAGGGCCGACATCGCCTCGCGCGTGCGCCCGCTCGGCCTGTTGTGGCACCACCTGCGTTCGCGCTGGCTGAACCTGCAGACCGAGGGCCGTGCCTGGCAGGTCGGCCACGCCCACTACGACCTGGGCAACGACTTCTATGCGGCGATGCTCGACCGCCGCATGACCTACACCTGCGCCTTCTGGCAGCAGGCCCAGACGCTGGACGCGGCGCAGGAGCACAAGCTCGATCTGGTCTGCCGCAAGCTCGGTCTGGAGCGTGGCATGCGCGTGCTCGACATCGGCTGCGGCTGGGGCAGCTTCATGCAGTTCGCCGCCGAGCGCTACGGCGTGCAGTGCGTGGGCGTGACGATCTCGGCCGAGCAGGCTGCACTGGGGCGCGAGCGCTGCACCGGCCTGCCGATCGAGTTCCGGCTGACCGACTACCGCACGCTCGACGAGCGCTTCGACCGCATCGTCAGCCTGGGCATGTTCGAGCATGTCGGCCAGAAGAATCACGCGGCCTACATGGAGGTCGCGCTGCGTTGCCTGGACGACGCCGGCCTGTTCCTGCTGCACACCATCGGCCGCAACGAGCCGGGGCACGGCACCGACCCGTGGATCCACCGCTATATCTTTCCGAATGGCGAGCTGCCGACCATCGCGCAGATCGGCCAAGCCTGCGAGCGGCGCTTCGTCGTCGAGGACCTGCACAACTTCGGCGCCGACTACGACCGCACGCTGATGGCCTGGCACGCGAACGTCGAGGCGTCGTGGCCGCGCTTTGCCGATCGGCTGGGCGAGCGCTTCCGCCGGATGTGGCGCTACTACCTGCTGTCGTCGGCCGGGGCGTTTCGCGCCCGCGACATCCAGCTGTGGCAGTGGGTGCTGTCCAGGCCGGGCCGGCCCGGCGTCTATCGCCGCTGGGCCGGCTGAGCCCGCCGCGCTGTCTAGCGGCGTGTAGGCCGGCGCGCCGGACCGTGGGCGGGGGGGCGATTCGGTCGGCCGGCTTGCGGGCGGGGTCTGGAAATGTCTGCCAGCAGCAAGGTCGCGCGCACCAGTTCCTCGACCGCCGCGCTCAGGTCGGCCGGCGGCTCCAGCGATTCGATCTCCTCGATCAAGTCGTCGGCGTCTTCCAGGTCATCGGGATCCAGGTGCCGATAGAGCAGCGCCAAGGGGGCGGTCAGCGCGCCGGTGTCCAGCTGCATCAGCCCTGGGAAGAACTCCTGCGCGGTGGCGAAGCCGGCCACCCAGGGGTAGACCGCATCGGTCTCGTGCGGCGCGTCGCTGTCGTCGTCTTCTTCGTCCGCAGGCCCCATCTCGAACACCCACGGATCGAACCACTGCCGGTGGCCGATCGCGTCGTTCAGCTCAGCATGACGGCGCAAGGCCAGCGCCTGCAGCCGCGTCGCGTCGAACGACGCCGGCAAGGCGCGCCCGTCGGCATCGGTGAGGTGAGGCAGCCACTGCGCAGCGGGCACCGGTCGCGGCTGCAGCAGCACGCCGCACAGAAAGCCGTCGACCATGCTGACGTCGAGCGGCTCCAGCGGCGCCGGCACGCGGTCGAGCAGGGCCTGCAGCTCGTCGATGTCGCGCTCGCCGAGCGGGGCAGCGCTGCTGGATGAAGAAGGTGTGGGAGAGGGCATGGTCAATTGTCGCCCTCCTAAACTCAGCCACCGAGATGAACATGAACCGAACCTGGAGCACGCCATGGGCGCACCTGACGCATTGACTGCCACCCCGTCCTCGACTGCCGAGATCGGACATTTCATTGCCGGTCAAGCGGTCGCCAGCCGCAGCGGGCGCCGTCAGCCGGTCTACAACCCGGCGACCGGCGCGGTGGCGCGCCAGGTGGCGCTGGCCAGCGCCGACGAGGTGAATGCGGCGGTCGCCGCCGCGCAGGCGGCGTTCCCGGCCTGGTCAGACACACCGCCGATCCGGCGTGCCCGCGTGCTGTTCAAGTTCCTCGAACTGATGAACCAGCACCGGGACACGCTGGCCGCGATGATCACCGCCGAGCACGGCAAGGTGTACACCGATGCGCAGGGCGAGGTCAGCCGCGGCATCGACATCATCGAGTTCGCCTGCGGCATCCCGCAGTTGCTCAAGGGGGACTACACCGAGCAGGTCTCCACCGGCATCGACAACTGGACGCTGCGCCAGCCACTGGGTGTGGTGGCCGGCATCACGCCGTTCAACTTCCCGGTGATGGTGCCGTGCTGGATGTTCCCGGTGGCGATCGCCGCCGGCAACTCTTTCGTGCTCAAGCCCAGCGAGCGCGATCCATCGCCCAGCCTGTTCATGGCCGAGTTGCTGAAGCAGGCCGGCCTGCCCGATGGCGTGTTCAACGTGGTGCAGGGCGACAAGCTGGCGGTCGACACACTGCTGACCCACCCTGACGTGAAGGCGATCAGCTTCGTCGGCTCGACGCCGATCGCACAGTACATCTACGAAGCCGGTGCGCACCACGGCAAGCGGGTGCAGGCGCTGGGGGGCGCGAAGAACCACATGGTCGTGATGCCGGACGCCGATCTGGAGCAGACGGTCGACGCGCTGATCGGCGCGGGTTACGGCTCGGCCGGCGAGCGCTGCATGGCCATCAGCGTCGCCGTGGCGGTGGGGAACGTGGCCGACCAATTGGTGCCGGCACTGGCCGCACGCGCCAAGACCTTGACGGTCAAGAACGGCATGGAGCTCGACGCCGAGATGGGCCCGATCGTCACCCGCGAGGCGCTCGAGCGCATCACCGGCTACATCGCCACGGGTGTGGCCGAAGGCGCGATGCTGGTGGTCGATGGCCGCGTCGATCCGGTGAGCGGCCAACCTTTCCAGGTGCCTGGGTTCGAGGGCGGCTTCTTCATCGGCGGCACGCTGTTCGACCACGTCACCGCCGACATGCGCATCTACCGCGAAGAGATCTTCGGTCCGGTGCTGGTGGTGGTGCGTGTGCCTGATTTCGCGGCGGCGGTGAAGCTGGTCAACGACCATGAGTACGGCAACGGCGTGGCCTGCTTCACCAGCGATGGCAACGTGGCGCGCGAGTTCGCGCGGCGCATCCAGGTCGGCATGGTGGGCATCAACGTGCCGATCCCGGTGCCGATGGCCTGGCACGGTTTCGGCGGCTGGAAGAAGAGCCTGTTTGGCGACATGCACGCCTACGGCGAAGAGGGCGTGCGCTTTTACACCAAGCAGAAGAGCGTGATGCAGCGCTGGCCAGCCAGCATCGGCAAGGGCGCCGAGTTCGTCATGCCGACGGCTAAATAGGGCCCCCCAGTCGCTGCGCTCCTGCCCCAGGACCTGAAGGGGCCCCTTTGTGGCCCTTGGGCGCCGCCTGGCGGCCCGGGAGACCCGTGCCGCGGGCGTGGCTTGATCGGATCGAATGCCGCTGTCAGCGGCGTTCGATCACCACCGGCACCAATGAGGCTGCAGCGCGCACGCGCTGTGCAACGCTGGTGGCCTCGGCCCGATCCGCATAAGGGCCGGCTTGCACGCGCAGCAGGTCGCGGTCGCTGAAAACCGCCAGCAAAGGCGCGAGCCACGACAGGTCACTCGACAGCCGTTGGTGCAGCCGGTCGGCGCCATCGCGCTGCCGGAAGGCGCCCAGCTGAACCCAGAAGCCGCGTGAGGGTGTGGCTGTCCTGGCGCTGGCGGCGGGGCGATCGGTGCCAGCCGGTGCCGTAACGCTTGCCGCCGTGGATGCCGCTTCAGCGGTGTTCGGTGCCGGCGCTGCGGGCTGGGCCGCTACTGACGTGGGCGGGAGGTCGGCGAACACCGGTGGTGCGGCGGACGGTGCGACCGCGGTGGCCACGGCGGTCGTGGATGCGGCCGTGGTCGCCGGCGTCGGCTGACGCCAGGCGCCGGTGCGTATGGCGTCGTGTGTCAGCCGCTCGACCTCCACCGGGGCCACGCCGCGCAGCAGGTCGAGCTTCAGCGCGGCGGCGTAGCTCAGATCGAGGATGCGGCCGCTGTGAAACGGGCCGCGGTCGTTGATCCGCACCACGACCTCGCGGCCGTTGGCAGGGTTGCGTACCCGCGCGTAGCTCGGGATCGGCAGCGTCGGGTGCGCGGCGGTCATCGCGTACATGTCGTAGGGCTCGCCACTGGAGGTGGGGCGACCGTGGAACTTGCGTCCGTACCACGAGGCCAGCCCGCGCTCGCGGTAGGGCACATCGGCGGCCATGGGTTCGTAGCGCTGACCGGCGATCTCGTAGGGCTTGTTCGCCCCGCCGGGCTTGATGGCCTCGACGCGCGGCTCGGCGTCGGGTACGTCGACCAGGTTCGGTGGTGGCGCCGCTGGCGGGCCGTCGCGGCCGGTGTGGTCGGCAGAGGGCACCCCCACGGGCCCGGCGCCCCCCGACCCGCCTGGTGTGCTGGCGCAGCCGACCAGCCACAGCACGGCGGTCAGGGTCAGCGCAGCACGCCACATGGCCCGCGACTCAGGGGGTGAGCGCAGCCAGCGCATCGCAGGCCGCACCGAACAGGGCCGCGAGGGTGGGCTGCAGGCGTTCGGCCCGCGCTGGGCGGTAATCGAAGGGCGGGTCTTCGTCCATGTACAGGTGCTGGCACAGCTCCAGCTGGATGGCATGGACGCCTTGCGCAGGGTAGCCGTAGCGCCGTGTGATGTGCCCACCCTTGAAGCGGCCGTTGACGACCGCGCTGAAGCCGCTGCCCTGCGCGATGGCCGCCACGGGTGCCAGCACCTCGGCAGCGCAGCTCGCACCGTCGGCCGTGCCCAGGTTCAGGTCGGGCAGCTGGCCCTCGAACAGGCGTGGCAGCCGGCTCGCGATCGAGTGCGCATCCCACAGCAGCACCTGACCATGCAGCGACTTCAGCCGTTCGAGCTCGGCGGCCAGGGCGTCGTGGTACGGCTGCCAGTACTGCGCCAGACGCCTTGCCGTTTCGGCAGCGTCGGGGGCCCGCCCGGGGAGGTACAGCGGCTCGCCGCGGAAGGTCTCGGTCGGACACAGCCCGGTGGTGATGCGTCCCGGGTACAGGCTCTGGTCGTCGGGCGGACGATTCAGGTCGATCACGCTGCGCGAGTGCGTGGCCTGCAGCAACGATGCGCCGAACTGGTGCGCGAAGGCATAAAGCCGGTCCAGGTGCCAGTCGGTGTCGGCCCGTTGCAGTGCGGCCTCGGTGTAGCTGCCGTGCAGAGTCTCGGGGATGTGCGTGCCCACATGCGGAATCGACAACAGCACCGGTCGGGTGCCGCGCAGGAAGCGGAAAGGCGGAACGGCGTCGGGGGTCGTCATGCAGGAAAACGCAGCGAGCACTGCGTGAAAAGCGTCAACCCCGAAGACTGGTTCGGTTTGTGCGTGCCGTCAAGCCTGTGCCAGCAGACCCTGCCCCGACCGGTCGGTCACGGCCGGTAAGCTGCACACGCATCCATCTGCGAAACAAACCACTGAAACGCTGAAAGCAAGTTCGCATGCAAACCTACGACGTGATCGTGATTGGTGCCGGTGTCATCGGCGCTTCGGTGGCCTTCCACCTGGCTCGGTTGGGGGCCCAGCGGGTGCTGGTGCTCGACCGCACGCAGATCGGCGCGGGCACCACTTCGCAGTCGTCGGGCATCCTGCGCACCCACTACTCGGTGCGTGAAAACGTGGCGATGGCGAAGGATTCGTGGAAGGTATTCACCGAGTTCGCGCACTACCTTGGCGATGACGACGCTGCCAGCGGCCTGGTGAAGTGCGGCTACCTGATCGCCGCGCCCGACGGCCCGAAGCTGAGACCGCTGGCCGCCGCGCTCGAGGGCCAGCGCCAGCAGGGCATCGAGGTGCGGCTGCTCGACCGCCAGCAGGCCGAGGCCTTGTTGCCGATTGCCGACCTGCACGATGCGGCGCTGATCGGCTTCGAGCCCGAGGCCGGCTTTGCCGACGCCTACCTGGTGGCGACCAGCTTCGCGCGCTGCGCCCGCCGCGGCGGCGTGAAGATCATCGAAGGCATCGAGGTGCAGCAGTTGCTGGTCGAATCCGGCAAGGTGATCGGCGTCGACACCGACCAGGGCCGCTTCTTGGCCGGTACCGTGATCAGCACGCAGAACATCTGGGCCACGCAGATCGAGCAATGGACCGGCATCGCGACGCCGCTGAAATCCGAGCGCCACACGGTGCTGGCGCTCGAGGGCCCCGAGCCCTACACCTATGCGATGCCGGTGTTCAAGGACCTCGGCTCCGAAGGCATGCTGTACTGCCGCAGCTACGGCGGCACCCAGATGCTGGTGAGTGAAGGCATCGCCGGCGAGGTGCTGCCCGGCCCCGACAACGAGCAGGGCGATGTGTCGCTGGACACCGTGGCCTCGGTCGGTGCGCAGGCAGCCGAGCGGTTCCCGAGTTTCGAGACCGCCGGCCTGGCATCGTCGTGGACCGGCGTCTACGACGTGACGCCCGACTGGAATCCGGTGCTCGGTCGCCTGCCTGGCATCAGCGGCCTGGTGGTCGGCTACGGCTTCTCGGGCCACGGCTTCAAGCTGTCGCCTGCGGTGGGCCGCGTGCTGGCGCAGGAAGCACTGGGCCTGACGCCTGACATCTCGCTGGCGCCGTACTCGCTGGAGCGCTTCGCCGCCGGACGCCCCTTGGTCGGCCAGTACGGGGTGGGTGCGGTCTCCTGATGGCATGGCGCGTCGTCGCGCTCGATGCGCTGCCCGACGAGCCGTGGCGCAACAGCGGGGGGCGCACCCGAACGATCGCGGTGCAGCCCCGCGAAGCGGGCGAACCGCCCTGGGACTGGCGCATCAGCGTGGCCACGATCGAGCAGAGTGCGGCTTTCTCTGCATTTCCCGGTGTTGATCGGGCGAGCCTGCTGCTCGGGGCGGGAAGCCTCGAGCTGAGCGCCGATGGCGAGCCGACGGTGCGGCTGCACCAGCCCGGTGATGTGGCTGTCTACCGTGGCGATGCGCGGTGGCAGGCCGAGATACGCCGGTTCGGGCCACCGCTGTCGTTGCTGAACGCGATGACGCGCCGTGGCGCCGCCTGCGGGCGGGTGCGAACCGTGCGCGACGACGCGGTCCTGTCGGGCCATGCCCTCGTCACGGTCGTCGTCGATGGGGTCTGGCGCCTGACCGATGCGCTGTCTGGCGATGCGGTGGTGCTGTCCGCAGGTCGCTGCGCCGTGCGGGATGGCGCAGCAGGTCGGTCGAGCGACTGCAGCCGCATCGAACGCGTGTCGAGCGCGGGCTGGCTGGCCGCCGTCTCGATCGAGCGGGCCTGACAGCAGCGCCCCGCAGACGCGGGTGTTCCCGGCGGGCTCGATCCTGAAGACAGATGCTGGCGTGAATCTCGCATCAGGCAGTGCTCACAGAGTGGAGAACGCCATGGATGTGCATGCTGCTGTCGATCCCCGATGGGCCGGTCTGGCGCGTCCGAGTGGCGAACCGATACGACTGAACCATCAAAGCTTCATCGCGATCGATCGCCACCGCGATGCGAAGTACGAGGCGACGTACCGCCCGCAGGCGCTCTACAGCCGCGCGGATGAAGGCTTTCACGCAAACCACGAAGCCTTGCTGCTGCACGAGGTGTCGACCAACCTGCCCATTTACCGCGGCGACACCGGCCCCACCGATTTCCACCTCCACCTGCCGCCGGGCGGCTTCCAGCTGGTGCTGGTCACCTCGGGCATGTTTACCTTCGATTACGACGGCCAGTTTCACCATGTCGGCCCCGGCGCCGTGATGCTGCAAAGCGCGATCGTGCATCGCCAGCTTTTCTATACCTGGTCGGGGATGTCGACCGAGGAGAACCTGAAGGCACCGCAGTCGGTGGTGCCGGAGCCCTTGTCGATGGGCTATTCGGGAAAGTTTCTGGAAGCCTTCATCACCGATCCGACGAGCTTCCCCAACCCGACGATCGTCGGCCCGGATCAGATCATCGAAGCGGAAACACCGCGGGTGGCCTGGAGCCACTCCTTGCACAACCGACCGGCCGATGCGGGCTTCTGGCTGCAGGATCCATTGGCGCTCGATGCGCTGTACAAGCCGTTGGTGACGGGCTCGCCTGACAGCGCCATCGCATCGGCGACGCCTGTGCATGTGCGTGACCTGGGAATCGAGGTGCCGAGCGGACACCTGGTCACCGGCCACATCATCGCCACCGACCCGCACGGCCATGCCCTGTTGCCCAAGAGCACCTCGTCCACCGCGGACGCTGCCTTTCTCGCCACAGGCGAGGTGGTGATCTACCGGGTGATTCGCGGTTCCGCCGAATTCACGGATGGCGCAGGCAAGCGGATGGAGCTCGCCGCTGGCGACGTGATCACCGCGAGCAAGAACACGATCCGCCTCGCCGGGATCGGCGAAGACACGCAGGTGCTGCGCTTGGGGCTGCTCAAGGGCATGGAAAACCTTCACCGATGGACACCTGCGCAACGCGACGAGATCGACGGCCTGGCCGGGCAGATCATCACGCGCCAGGAAGTTCGCCCCTTGCGCACCGCAGGCAAGCCGATCGGATACCTGTACGAATAACCGCGGCCATAATTGCGGGATGTTTGCAAAGCGATCCATCTCTGCAGCGTGCCCCGGCTGGCGTTGGCGCAGGCCATTGGCCTGACCCCACCCACGCACCCCCTCGGGTGCCTCAGTCCCCACCCACCACGCGTTGCTGCGGCCGCCGGGTATCCCGTGGGTACGAAATCAGGATGCGGCTCCACTGCATCCGATGAAGCACAAAGGCTAGCGCGCACATGCTGCTGATGATCGACAACTACGACAGTTTCACTTTCAACCTGGTGCAGTACTTCGCCGAGTTGGGCGAGGACGTGCGGGTGTTCCGCAACGACGAGATCTCGTTGCAGGACATCGCCGAACTGCGGCCCGACCGGCTGGTGTTGTCGCCCGGGCCGTGCTCGCCAGCCGAAGCGGGCATCTGCGTGCCGGCGATCCAGCATTTCACCGGCAAGCTGCCGATCCTGGGCGTGTGCCTCGGCCACCAGAGCATCGGTGCGGCACTCGGCGGCAAGGTGATCCGCGCGCAGGTGCAGATGCACGGCAAGACCAGCGTGATCTCGACCGACGAGCAGGGCGTGTACACCGCGCTGCCGAAGGAATTCACCGTGATCCGCTACCACTCGCTGGCGATCGAGCGCGAGTCGCTGCCCGCGGTGTTGCAGATCACTGCCACCTCCGAAGACGGCGAGATCATGGGCGTGCGACACCGCGAACTGGCGGGCACCGCCACGCCGCTCGAAGGCGTGCAGTTCCACCCCGAGTCGATCCTGACCGAGCATGGTCACGCGATGCTGAAGAACTTCCTGGAGCTGCGGCCATGACGCTGGCCTTCAGCAACGCCGAAGCCCTGGCGCGGGTGATCGATCACCGCGAGATCTTCCACGACGAGATGCTGGTGCTGATGCGCCGCATCATGAGCGGCGAGATGCCACCGGCCACGCTGGCGGCGCTGCTGATCGGCCTGCGCGTGAAGAAGGAAACCATCGGCGAGATCACCGCCGCTGCGCAGGTGATGCGCGAGTTCTCGACGCCGGTCGAGGTGGCCGACCGCCGGCATCTGGTCGACATCGTCGGCACCGGCGGCGACGGATCGCACACCTTCAACATTTCCACCTGCAGCATGTTCGTCGCGGCCGCAGCCGGCGCGCGCGTCAGCAAGCACGGCAACCGCAGCGTGTCGAGCAAATCGGGCAGCGCCGATGTGCTGGAGGCGCTGGGCGTGCATCTGTCGCTGCCGCCGGCCGCCATCGCGCAGTGCATTGCCGACACCGGGGTCGGCTTCATGTTCGCGCCCAACCACCATCCGGCGATGAAGAACGTTGCGCCGGTGCGCCGCGAGCTCGGCGTGCGCACGATCTTCAACATCCTCGGGCCGCTGACCAATCCGGCCGGTGCGCCCAACATCCTGATGGGCGTGTTCCATCCTGATCTGGTCGGCATCCAGGCGCGTGCGTTGCAGCGACTCGGCGCGCAGCACGCACTGGTGGTGTACGGCCGCGACGGCATGGACGAGGTGACGCTGGGCGCATCGACGCTGGTGTGTGAGATCAAGCATGGCGAAGTGCATGAATACGAGATTCACCCCGAAGACTTCGGTTTGCCGATGGCCAGCCATCGCGCACTGCGGGTCGAGACCCCGGACGATTCCAAGCGCATGCTGCTGGCGGTGCTCGACGACCAGCCCGGCGCCGCGCGCGACATCGTGCTGCTGAACGCCGGGGCAGCGTTGTATGCGGCCGATGTCGCCGCCTCGATGGCCGATGGCATCGGTCTGGCCCGCGAGGCGCTGGCATCGGGCCGCGCGCGTGAGAAATTGCACCAGTTCGTCGGCGCCACGCAGTCGCTGGCGGCCCAAGCGGCCGCGGCGGGATCGCCATGAGCAGCGACATTCTGAACCGCATCGTCGAGGTCAAGCGCGACGAGATCCGTGCTGCGCGCGCACGGCGGGATCTGGCCTCGCTGCGACGCGACGCCGAGTCGTTGGGCGGGGTGCGTGACTTCGTCGGTGCGATGCACGCCAAGATCGCTGGCGGGCAGGCTGCTGTGATCGCCGAGATCAAGAAGGCCAGCCCCAGCAAGGGCGTGCTGCGCGAGCACTTCGTGCCGGCCGACATTGCCAAAAGTTACGAGCGTGGCGGCGCGGCCTGCCTGAGCGTGCTGACCGACGTGCAGTTTTTCCAGGGCGCGGTGGCCTACCTCGAGCAGGCCCGCGCCGCCTGCGCGCTGCCGGTGCTGCGCAAGGATTTCATGGTCGATGCCTACCAGGTGTTCGAAGCCCGCGCGATGGGCGCCGACTGCATCTTGCTGATCGCCGCCTGCCTGGACGATGCGCAGATGGCCGACCTCGAGGCCCAGGCTCACGCGCTCGGCCTGGCCGTGCTGGTCGAGGTGCACGATGGCTTCGAACTCGACCGTGCGCTCAGGCTGAAGACGCCACTGGTCGGCATCAACAACCGCAACCTGCGCACCTTCGAGGTGACGCTGGACACCACGCTCGGCTTGCTGAAAAACGTGCCGGCCGATCGGCTGCTCGTCACCGAGAGCGGCGTGCTGGTCAAGGCCGATGTCGAGCGCATGCGCAGCGCCGGCGTGTCGGCCTTCCTGGTTGGCGAGGCCTTCATGCGGGCGGCCGATCCAGGGCAGGCGTTGGCCGATTTGTTCCGTTGATCGTCATCGCACGTCGCCGATGAGTGCGGCGTTGCGCCTGACAGAGCCCATTGATGCGCTGGTCGATCGCTTGCAAGGCGATTGGCGGCCGATCGTCGAGGCTTGGCGCGCCAGCGCTGCGGGTCGCAGCCTGATCGATCAGGTCGACCGCCGTGTGGCGGCGGGCGCGGTGGTCTACCCCGCCGCGGTGTTCCGAGCGCTGGAGCTGACGCCGCTGTCGCGCACGCGCGTGGTGATCCTGGGGCAGGACCCGTATCACGGTGACGGGCAGGCCGAGGGCCTGGCCTTTTCTGTGCCGCCGGGCTTGCCCATGCCGCCGAGCCTGCGCAATGTGTTCAAGGAGCTGAGGCGTGACCTGGGACACCCTGCACCCGCCAGCGGGCATCTGGGTGCCTGGGCCGCGCGCGGCGTGTTGCTGCTCAATTCGAGTCTGACGGTGGAGGCGGGTGCGCCGGGCAGCCATGCCAAACTAGGTTGGCAGGTACTTACTGACAAGATTATCTCGGCGGCTGCTGGCGATTCAGCACCCAAGGTGTTCATGCTGTGGGGTGCCCACGCGCAGGCCAAATCAGCGCTGCTCGGCCGTTCAGAATCGCTGCGGCATCTGGTGTTGCAAAGCAATCACCCGTCGCCTCTGGCCGCGTTGCGGCCACCGCGGCCATTCATTGGCTGCGGCCATTTCGGGGCGGCGGCCCGCTTCATCGATCAGCATCGGGCCTCCCGGTCCGCCGAAGAGCACCCGCCGGGTTTTTTCGACCTGAATTGAGGCGCTGCCCAGCCGCCAAATCACGTGGTAAACTCTTGGGCTCGCCGCGGAGGGGTGGCCGAGTGGTTAATGGCAGCAGACTGTAAATCTGCCCTCTAACGAGTACGCTGGTTCGAATCCAGCCTCCTCCACCAAGGCGAAAAGATCAGATTAGACCCTCTCGGGCCTCGGCTTGTGGAGGTTCGGGCGGGAGTAGTTCAATGGTAGAACCCTAGCCTTCCAAGCTAATGACGCGGGTTCGATTCCCGTCTCCCGCTCCAGGGTTCGGGCCGGTTTCCAGCAATGCTGGAGGGCGGCAGGCAGGTTGAGTTTGGCCCATGTGGCTCAGTGGTAGAGCACTCCCTTGGTAAGGGAGAGGTCGCGCGTTCGATCCGCGCCATGGGCACCATGAATTTTCGGCATCGTTGTGAATCTTCAGTCTCGTATTCGAGGAGTTGAGAATGGCAAAAGGCAAATTTGAGCGGACCAAGCCGCACGTGAACGTGGGGACCATTGGTCACGTGGACCACGGCAAGACGACCTTGACCGCTGCGATCACGACGGTGCTGTCGAAGCTGTTTGGTGGCGAGGCCAAGGCCTACGACCAGATTGATGCGGCGCCGGAAGAAAAGGCACGCGGCATCACCATCAACACCGCGCACGTCGAATACGAAACCAAGACCCGGCACTACGCCCACGTCGACTGCCCCGGGCACGCTGACTATGTGAAGAACATGATCACCGGTGCGGCCCAGATGGACGGCGCCATCTTGGTGTGCTCTGCGGCTGACGGCCCCATGCCACAAACCCGCGAGCACATCCTGCTCGCCCGCCAGGTCGGTGTGCCCTACATCATCGTCTTCCTCAACAAGTGCGACATGGTCGACGACGCCGAGCTGCTCGAGCTCGTCGAGATGGAAGTGCGTGAACTCCTCGACAAGTACGACTTCCCTGGTGATGCCACCCCCATCATCCACGGCAGCGCCAAGCTCGCCATGGAAGGCGACAAGGGCGAACTCGGCGAAGGCGCCATTCTGAAGCTCGCCGAAGCGCTCGACACCTACATCCCCACGCCAGAGCGCGCCGTTGATGGTGCCTTCCTGATGCCCGTGGAAGACGTGTTCTCCATCTCCGGTCGCGGCACCGTGGTGACCGGCCGTATCGAGCGCGGCATCATCAAGGTCGGCGAAGAAATCGAGATCGTCGGCATCACCGTCACGCAAAAGACCACCTGCACCGGCGTCGAGATGTTCCGCAAGCTGCTCGACCAAGGGCAAGCGGGCGACAACGTCGGCATCTTGCTGCGCGGCACCAAGCGCGAAGACGTGCAGCGCGGCCAAGTGCTGTGCAAGCCCGGTTCGGTCAAGCCGCACACCCACTTCACGGCAGAGATCTACGTTCTGTCCAAAGAAGAGGGCGGCCGCCACACCCCGTTCTTCAACAACTACCGTCCGCAGTTCTACTTCCGCACCACCGACGTGACCGGTGCGGTGGAGCTGCCCAAGGACAAGGAAATGGTGATGCCTGGCGACAACGTGAGCATCACGGTCAAGCTGATCAACCCGATCGCGATGGAAGAGGGCTTGCGCTTTGCCATCCGTGAGGGCGGCCGCACCGTCGGCGCCGGCGTCGTGGCAAAAATCATCGAGTAAGTTGATTGCAGTAGGGGCGTAGCTCAATTGGCAGAGCGCTGGTCTCCAAAACCAGAGGTTGGGGGTTCGATGCCCTCCGCCCCTGCCACCTGACCGGCCCGTTCCGGCGGGCGGCGGAACAGACAGGCAAGACAAAAACAGCGCTGGTCACAGCGCCTTGCGGCGAACAGCCCGCTGGCACCCCCAAAGTGCTTGCGGGCTTTGCTCATGAAGCGCAGTGCGTTGCAGGCTGCGGGTTTGAGAGGTAATCGAACGAGATGGCGAATCCAACCATAGAGACGGTTTCAACCGGTACCGACAAGGCCAAGCTGGCTGGTGTCGCGGCGTTGGTCGTCGGCGCAGTCGTCGCGTTCTACGCATTGGGGCAGCAGGACCTGTGGCTGCGCGTGCTGGCGTTGTTGGCGCTGATCGGCGTGGCGGTGGTGGTGTTCTTCACTTCCGAGCCAGGCAAGCAGCTGATTGCCTATGGCCGCGACTCGGTCAAGGAAGTCCGCAAGGTCGTCTGGCCATCGCGCCAGGAGGCCATGCAGATGACGGGTTATGTGTTCGCCTTCGTGGTCGTGATGGCGCTGTTTTTGTGGTTGACCGACAAGACCCTCGAATGGGTCTTCTACGACCTGCTGTTGGGTTGGAAGCGTTGAGGATCACGCCATGAACGAAGAAACCGTCAGCAATGAATCGAGCGCAGCGGCCGACGTGGCCGCAGCCGTCGAAGGCAGCGCAGCACCTGCGGTGCCCGCTGCGCCATCGAACAAGCGCTGGTATGTGGTGCATGCGTACTCCGGCATGGAAAAGGCCGTCGAGCGCAACCTCCGCGAGCGCATCGATCGCTCGGAGCTGCAAGACAAGTTCGGCCGCATCCTGGTGCCGATGGAAGAAGTCGTCGAGCTGAAGAACGGCAAGAAGTCCGTCAGCGAGCGTCGGTTTTTCCCGGGCTATGTGCTGGTCGAGATGGAAATGGCCGACGACAGCTGGCACCTGGTCAAGCACACCAACAAGGTCACTGGCTTCGTCGGCGGTGCGAAGAACCGCCCGTCGCCGATCTCCGAGGCCGAGGTGATGAAGATCGTGCACCAGATGCAAGAGGGCGTCGAAAAGCCGAAGCCCAAGACCTTGTGGTCGGTCGGCGAGCTGGTGCGCATCAAGGACGGGCCGTTCACCGACTTCAATGGCGCAATCGAAGATGTCAACTACGACAAGTCGAAAGTGCGCGTGGCAGTGACCATCTTCGGTCGTGCCACGCCGGTCGAACTCGACTTTGCGCAGGTGGAGAAGGTCTGACGCCGGATTGAACACAAGGGCCCGTCGAGAGCCCTCCTGCACCGCAAGGCACAGGTTCATCTCGCCCGTTGCTGCCGATGACGTGACATCGGTTTGAGGAGCCCGGGTAACCAATCCCTGGCGTTTGCACTCGAGAAGCCCACCAAAAGGTCGCAAGACCGGGCTTCTGATTCAAGGACAGACATGGCAAAGAAAATCATCGGCTTCATCAAGCTGCAGATTCCTGCAGGCAAGGCCAACCCCTCCCCCCCGATCGGCCCGGCGCTCGGTCAGCGTGGCCTCAACATCATGGAGTTCTGTAAGGCGTTCAACGCCCAGACCCAGGGCGTTGAACCCGGCCTGATGCTGCCGGTGGTCATCACCGCATTCGCCGACAAGTCGTTCACCTTCGTGCTGAAGTCGCCACCGGCGACCGTGCTGATCAAGAAGGCGCTGAAGCTCGACAAGGGCTCCCCACGTGCCAACTCGCAGAAGGTCGGCAAGATCACCCGGGCGCAGCTCGAAGAGATCGCCAAGATCAAGATCAAGGACCTGACGGCTGCCGACATGGACGCCGCCGTCCGCACGATTGCTGGAACCGCCCGCTCGATGGGCGTCACCTCGGAGGGTGTCTGACCATGGCCAAACTGACCAAACGCCAAAAGGCACTCGTCGGCAAGGTCGACACGACCAAGCTGTACGCCATCGACAGCGCACTCGCGCTGGTGAAGGAATGCGCCACCGCGAAGTTCGATGAATCGATCGACGTCGCCGTGCAGCTCGGCATCGACGCGAAGAAGTCCGATCAGGTCGTGCGCGGCGCCGTCGTGCTGCCCAACGGCACCGGCAAGACCAAGCGTGTCGCGGTGTTCGCCCAGGGCGCCAAGGCCGAAGAAGCCCGTGCCGCTGGTGCCGACATCGTCGGCATGGAAGACCTCGCCGAGCAGATCAAGGCCGGTGTGATGAACTTCGACGTGGTTATCGCCTCGCCCGACACGATGCGCATCGTCGGTACGCTGGGTCAGGTGCTCGGTCCGCGTGGCCTGATGCCGAACCCGAAGGTCGGCACCGTGACGCCTGATGTGGCGCAAGCCGTGCGCAACGCCAAGGCGGGCCAGGTGCAGTTCCGTGTCGACAAGGGCGGCATCGTGCACTCCACGATCGGCCGCCGCTCGTTTGAGTCGGACAAGTTGGTCGGCAACCTGCGTGCCCTGATCGAGGCCCTGAACAAGGCCAAGCCGGCATCGAGCAAGGGTGTGTACCTGCGCAAGGTGGCGGTGTCGTCGACGATGGGCGTGGGCGCCCGTGTCGATGTGGCATCGATCAACGCGGCTGCCGCCGGCGCTTGATCACAAAGAGTTTGGTGGGCTGGGCGCGGCGCAAGCCGAACCCAGGTCATCCAAGACCGCTGGTGCGATCTTCGTGATCGCTTAATGGAAGGCCGGCTCCGGTGACGAACCGAAGCAGGCAACAAGCCAGCGCAGATGGCGGTCCCGCTGTAAAGGATTTTTTCCTGGACAGATGGTCGCTGAACCCCGGTGCACCCGGTTGCTCGTCGGAGCGAAGGGTGCGTGATGTGAGGAGCAGACCTTGAGTCTTAATCGCAACGAGAAAGCAGCCGTGATCACGGATGTGTCCGCGCAAGTCGCGCGGTCGCAGACGCTGGCGCTGGCCGAATACCGTGGCCTCACCGTGGAACATCTGAACAACCTGCGCCGTCAGGCGCGCGACAAGGGTGTGTACCTTCATGTCTTGAAGAACACGCTCGCCCGTCGCGCTGTTGCCGGCACACCGTTCGATGTGGCCGCGGAGAGCATGGTTGGCCCGCTGATCTACGGTTTTTCAGAGGATGCCGTGGGCGCGGCGAAAGTCATTGCTGACTTCGCCAAAGCCAACGACAAACTCGTCATCAAGGGCGGAGCCTATGCAGGCAAGGCTCTGAACGCCGACGGCGTCAAGGCCCTGGCTTCGATCCCGAGCCGCGAAGTGCTGATCGCCCAAGTGGCCGGTCTGCTGAAGTCGCCGATCCAGCGTCTGGCTGGCGTGGTGGCTGCTGTGGCAGAGAAGAAAGGCGGCGGCGCCGAAGCCGCTGCTGCCGAAGCTCCGGCCGCTGCCTGAGCCCGCCCCTGAAATCCCAATATCTCCTGTTGATAGGAAACGAAAATGGCATTCGATAAAGACGCATTCCTGGCCGATCTGGACACCCTGACGGTCATCGAGCTCAACGACCTGGTCAAGGCCATCGAAGAGAAGTTCGGCGTGTCCGCCGCTGTGGCCGCCGGCCCGGCAGCGGGTGGTGGCGGTGGCGCTGCAGCCGCTGCTGTGGAAGAGAAGACCGAATTCAACGTCGTGCTGCTCGAAGCCGGCGCGAACAAGGTGTCGGTCATCAAGGCCGTGCGCGAACTGACGGGCCTGGGCCTGAAGGAAGCCAAGGACCTGGTCGATGGCGCACCGAAGAACGTGAAGGAAGGCATTGCCAAGGCAGACGCCGAAGCCGCGCTGAAGAAGCTGGTGGAAGCAGGAGCCAAGGCCGAGGTGAAGTAATTCACCTTGCCTCACGGGGCTGGGTGCCGAAACAGGCACCCGGCCCTTTGTGCTTCAAGGGCCATCTTCGTCGATGGCCCTTGAAATCACTTGAGAGAATCCTGCGGCGACAATCAGGGTCTTCCCAAGTGATTTCAAGACAGTTCTCTGATCCGACTGCAGAGAACGGGTTTGGTCGGACTCCGGTGCAACGCCGGGGTTGTCCGCCAGCGGTTGGTAGTGGCCAACCACCGAACTTTCGAAATACCTCGCTGGCGAAGCGAGGGATCGATCGACAGTCGCCGACGAGAGCGAGGCCTAGGCCAGGCGTCGCTCTTTGAGACGGAGTGGAAACCCACCTATGGCGCAGCACGCAACCCCTTACAGCTATACCGAACGCAAGCGAATTCGCAAGAGCTTCGGTAAACGCGAGAGTGTTCTCAAGGTTCCCTACCTGCTGACCATGCAGCAGGAGTCGTACATCGCCTTCTTGCAGAAGGATGTGCCTCCGCAACAGCGCAAGCCCGAGGGCCTGCAAGCTGCCTTCTTGTCCGCGTTCCCGATCGTGTCGCACAACGGGTTCGTCGAGATGAAGTTCATCGAATACAACATGGCCAAGCCCGCGTTCGATACGCGCGAGTGCCAGGTTCGTGGGCTGACGTACGCAGCGGCCGTGCGCGCCAAGCTGCAGATGATCATCTATGACCGTGAGTCGGCCCAGGCCAAGACGGTCAAGGAAATCAAGGAGCAAGAGGTCTACATGGGCGAAGTGCCGCTCATGACCGACTACGGCTCGTTCATCGTCAACGGCACCGAGCGCGTGATCGTGTCGCAGCTGCACCGCTCGCCGGGCGTGTTCTTCGAGCACGACAAGGGCAAGACGCACTCGAGTGGCAAGCTGTTGTTCAGCGCCCGCATCATTCCGTACCGCGGCTCCTGGCTCGACTTCGAGTTCGACCCGAAAGACATCCTGTACTTCCGCGTCGACCGCCGCCGCAAGATGCCGGTGACGATCCTGCTGAAGGCCATCGGCCTGAACCCCGAGGCCATCCTGGCGCACTTCTTCGTGTTCGACAACTTCCGCCTGATGGATTCGGGCGCGCAGATGGAGTTTGTCGCTGACCGGCTGCGTGGCGAGATCGCCCGCTTCGACATCACCGACAAGAACGGTGTGGTGGTGGTCGAGAAGGACAAGCGCATCACCGCACGCCACACCCGCGCCATCGAGACCTCCGGCACCACGCACATCAGCGTGCCTGAGGACTACCTGGTCGGTCGCATGCTGGCGCGCAATGTCGTCGATGCCGACACCGGCGAGATCATCGCCAAGGCCAACGACGAACTGACCGAAGCGGTGCTCAAGAAGCTGCGCACGGCTGGCGTTGCCGACATCCCTTGCCTGTACACCAACGAGCTCGACGAAGGTGGCTACATCTCGCAGACGCTGGCCGCGGACGAAACCGCCGACCAGCTGGCAGCTCGCGTCGCCATCTACCGGATGATGCGTCCTGGCGAGCCGCCGACCGAAGACGCGGTCGAGGCCTTGTTCCACCGCCTCTTCTACAACGCCGACACCTACGACCTGTCGCGCGTCGGCCGGATGAAGTTCAACGCCCGCGTCGGTCGCGATTCGGCCGAAGGCGCGATGACGCTGTCCAACGACGACATCCTCGACGTGGTGAAGATCCTGGTCGAGCTGCGCAATGGCCGCGGTGAAGTCGACGACATCGATCACCTGGGCAATCGCCGCGTGCGTTGCGTGGGTGAACTGGCCGAAAACCAGTATCGCAGCGGCCTGGCGCGCATCGAGAAGGCGGTGAAGGAGCGTCTGGGCCAGGCCGAGACCGAAGCCCTGATGCCGCACGACCTGATCAACTCGAAGCCCATCAGCGCTGCGCTGAAGGAGTTCTTCGGCGCGAGCCAGCTGTCGCAGTTCATGGACCAGACCAACCCGCTGTCCGAGATCACGCACAAGCGGCGTGTCTCTGCCCTGGGCCCGGGCGGTCTGACCCGCGAACGTGCCGGCTTCGAAGTCCGTGACGTGCACCCGACGCACTACGGCCGCGTCTGCCCAATTGAAACGCCGGAAGGCCCGAACATCGGCCTGATCAATTCGCTCGCGTTGTACGCCCAACTGAACGAATACGGCTTCCTGGAAACGCCGTACCGCCGGGTCGCCGACGGCAAGGTGACGATGCAGATCGATTACCTGTCTGCCATCGAAGAAGGCAAGTACGTGATCGCGCAGGCGTCGGCCACGCTGGACGCCGAAGGCCGCTTGATCGATGAACTGGTCAGCGCCCGCGACAACGGCGAGTCGATCCTGACCTCGGCCGAACGCATCCAGTACATGGACGTGGCACCGACGCAGATCGTCTCGGTGGCCGCTTCGCTGGTGCCCTTCCTCGAGCACGACGATGCGAACCGCGCGCTGATGGGCGCGAACATGCAACGGCAGGCTGTGCCGACACTGCGTCCTGAAAAGGCGCTGGTCGGTACCGGCGTCGAGCGCGTGGCCGCGAAAGACAGCGGCACCGTGGTGGCTGCCAAGCGCGGTGGCATCGTCGATTACGTCGACACCAACCGCATCGTGATCCGCGTCAACGACAAGGAAACGGTGGCCGGTGAAGTCGGCGTCGACATCTACAACCTGATCAAGTACCAGCGTTCCAACCAGAACACCAACATCCACCAGCGCCCGATCGTCAAGCGCGGTGACAAGGTCGCGGCCGAAGACATCATCGCCGACGGCGCGTCGACCGACATCGGTGAACTGGCGCTCGGCCAGAACATGCTGGTCGCGTTCATGCCCTGGAACGGCTACAACTTCGAAGACTCGATCCTGATCAGCGAACGTGTGATCGCCGATGACCGCTACACCTCGATCCACATCGAGGAGCTGGTCGTGATGGCGCGCGACACCAAGCTGGGCAGCGAAGAAATCACCCGCGACATTCCGAACCTGAGCGAGCAGCAACTGTCGCGTCTGGACGAATCGGGCATCGTGTATGTGGGTGCCGAAGTGAACCCGGGCGACACGCTGGTCGGCAAGGTCACGCCCAAGGGCGAGACCACACTGACGCCGGAAGAGAAGCTCCTGCGCGCCATCTTCGGCGAGAAGGCTTCCGACGTGAAGGACACCTCGCTGCGTGTCGATCAAGGCACCAGCGGCACGGTGATCGATGTGCAGGTCTTCACCCGTGAAGGCATCGTGCGCGACAAGCGTGCACAGCAGATCATCGACGATGAGCTCAAGCGCTATCGCCTCGACCTGAACGACCAGCTGCGCATCGTCGAAGCCGACGCGTTCGACCGGATCGAGAAGCTGCTGGTCGGCAAGGTCGCCAACGGTGGCCCGAACAAGATCGCCAAGGGCACGGCCATCGACAAGGCGTATCTGGCTGGCGTCGAGCGCTACCACTGGTTCGACATCCGCCCGGCCGACGACGAAGTCGCAAATCAGCTCGAATCGATCAAGAACTCGCTCGAGCAGACCCGCCACAGCTTCGACCTCGCGTTCGAAGAGAAGCGCAAGAAGCTCACCCAGGGCGACGAGCTGCCAGCAGGCGTGCTGAAGATGGTCAAGGTGTACCTGGCTGTCAAGCGCCGCCTGCAACCGGGCGACAAGATGGCCGGCCGTCACGGCAACAAGGGCGTGGTCTCGAAGATCAACCCGGTCGAAGACATGCCCTACATGGCCGACGGCACGCCGTGCGACATCGTGCTGAACCCGCTGGGCGTTCCCTCACGGATGAACGTCGGTCAGGTGCTCGAAGTGCACCTGGGCTGGGCCGGCAAGGGCATCGGCCAGCGCATCGGCGACATGCTGCAGCAACAGGCCAAGGTGGCCGAGCTGCGCAAGTTCCTCGACGAGCTGTACAACAAGTCGGGCGGCAAGACCGAGCGGCTGGATCACCTGAGTGACGCCGAGATCCTCGAGATGTCGGCCAACCTCAGCAACGGCGTGCCGTTCGCGACGCCGGTGTTCGACGGCGCTGCCGAAGAGGAGATCCGCGCGATGCTGCAGCTGGCGTACCCGGATGACATCGCCAAGGCCAAGGGCCTGACGGCTACCCGCACGCAGGCCCAGCTGTACGACGGCCGCACCGGCGACCCCTTCGAGCGTCCGGTCACGGTCGGCTACATGCACGTGCTGAAGCTGCACCACCTGGTCGACGACAAGATGCACGCGCGCTCGACCGGCCCGTACAGCCTGGTCACGCAGCAGCCGCTGGGCGGCAAGGCGCAGTTCGGTGGACAGCGCTTCGGCGAAATGGAAGTGTGGGCGCTCGAAGCCTACGGCGCCTCCTACGTGCTGCAGGAAATGCTGACGGTGAAGTCCGACGACGTGAATGGCCGCACCAAGGTGTACGAATCCATCGTCAAGGGCGAACACGCCATCGAAGCCGGCATGCCGGAGTCGTTCAATGTGCTGGTGAAAGAAATTCGTTCGCTCGGTATCGACATCGAACTCGAGCGTAACTAAGGAGCAGATGCATGAAGGGTTTACTCGATCTATTCAAGCAATTCACCCCGGATGTGCATTTCGATGCCATCCGGATCGGTCTGGCTTCGCCAGAGAAGATCCGCAGCTGGTCGTTCGGCGAAGTCAAGAAGCCGGAAACCATCAACTACCGCACCTTCAAGCCCGAGCGTGACGGCCTGTTCTGCGCCAAGATCTTCGGCCCGATCAAGGACTACGAATGCCTGTGCGGCAAGTACAAGCGCCTGAAGCACCGCGGGGTGATCTGCGAGAAGTGCGGCGTTGAAGTCACCCAGACCAAGGTCCGCCGTGACCGCATGGGTCACATCGACCTGGCCGCACCGTGCGCGCACATCTGGTTCCTGAAGTCGCTGCCATCGCGTCTGGGCCTGGTGCTCGACATGACGCTGCGCGACATCGAACGCGTGCTGTACTTTGAAGCCTATGTGGTCGTCGACCCGGGCATGACGCCGCTGAAGAAGTTCGCGATCATGACCGAGGACGACTACGACGCGAAGCGCACCGAATTCGGTGACGAGTTCGTCGCGTTGATGGGCGCCGAAGGTGTCAAGAAGCTGCTCGAAGAAATCGACCTCGACGTCGAGATCGACAAGCTGCGCAACGACATGACCGGCTCCGAGCTGAAGATCAAGAAGAACTCCAAGCGCCTGAAGGTGATGGAAGCCTTCAAGAAGTCGGGCATCAAGCCGCAGTGGATGGTGATGGACGTGCTGCCGGTGCTGCCGCCGGACCTGCGTCCGCTGGTGCCGCTGGACGGTGGCCGGTTCGCCACCTCCGACCTGAACGACCTGTACCGCCGCGTCATCAACCGCAACAACCGTCTGGCCCGCCTGCTCGAATTGAAGGCGCCCGAGATCATCGTGCGCAACGAAAAGCGCATGCTGCAGGAAGCGGTCGATTCGCTGCTGGACAACGGCCGCCGCGGCAAGGCGATGACCGGTGCGAACAAGCGCGCGCTGAAGTCGCTGGCCGACATGATCAAGGGCAAGAGCGGTCGTTTCCGCCAGAACCTCTTGGGCAAACGCGTCGACTACTCGGGCCGTTCGGTCATCGTGGTGGGCCCGACGCTCAAGCTGCATCAGTGCGGCCTGCCCAAGCTGATGGCGCTCGAACTGTTCAAGCCATTCATCTTCTCGCGCCTGGAAGCCATGGGCATCGCCACCACCATCAAGGCGGCGAAGAAGGAAGTGGAATCCGGCACGCCGGTGGTCTGGGACATCCTTGAGGAAGTCATCAAGGAACACCCGGTGATGCTGAACCGCGCACCGACGCTGCACCGCCTGGGCATCCAGGCGTTCGAGCCGGTGCTGATCGAAGGCAAGGCGATCCAGCTGCACCCGCTGGTCTGCGCGGCGTTCAACGCCGACTTCGACGGTGACCAGATGGCCGTCCACGTGCCGTTGTCGATCGAAGCGCAGATGGAAGCCCGCACGCTGATGCTGGCCTCCAACAACGTGCTGTTCCCGGCCAACGGCGAACCCTCCATCGTGCCGTCGCAAGACGTGGTGCTGGGTCTGTACTACGCCACCCGCGATCGCATCAACGCCAAGGGTGAAGGCCTGATCTTCTCCGACGTGGCCGAAGTGCAGCGCGCACTCGACAACGCCGTGGTCGAGATCACCACCAAGATCAGCGTGCGCCTGACCGAGTACACCAAGAACAAGCAGACCGGCGAATTCGTGCCGGCGACCACCTTGGTAGACACCACGGTGGGCCGTGCGCTGCTCAGCGAGATCCTGCCCAAGGGCCTGCCGTTCAGCAACCTGAACAAGGCGCTGAAGAAGAAGGAAATCTCGCGCCTGATCAATGCGGCCTTCCGCAAGTGCGGCTTGAAGGAAACGGTCGTGTTCGCCGACAAGCTGCTGCAGGCGGGTTTCCGTCTGGCCACGCGCGCCGGCATCTCGATCTGCATCGACGACATGCTGGTGCCCAAGGAGAAGCCGGGTCTGATCGAGCGTGCCGAGAAGGAAGTCAAGGAAATCGAGCAGCAGTACGTCTCGGGTCTCGTGACCGCTGGTGAGCGCTACAACAAGGTGGTCGACATCTGGGGCAAGACCGGCGACGAAGTCGGCAAGGTCATGATGAGTCAGCTGTCGAAGCAAAAGACCATCGACCGCCACGGCAAGGAAGTCGATCAGGAGTCGTTCAACTCCATCTACATGATGGCCGACTCGGGCGCGCGCGGCTCCGCTGCGCAGATCCGTCAGCTGGCCGGCATGCGTGGCCTGATGGCCAAGCCGGATGGCTCGATCATCGAGACGCCGATCACTGCGAACTTCCGCGAAGGCCTGAACGTTCTGCAGTACTTCATCTCCACCCACGGCGCTCGCAAGGGCCTGGCGGACACGGCGTTGAAGACCGCGAACTCGGGCTACCTGACGCGCCGCCTGGTCGATGTGACGCAGGATCTGGTTGTCATCGAAGACGACTGCGGTACGCAAAACGGCATGAACATGCGCGCGCTGGTCGAAGGCGGTGAGGTCATCGAAAGCCTGCGCGACCGCGTGCTGGGCCGGGTGACCGCGATCGAGGTGCTGCACCCTGAGACCCAGGAGCAGCTGGTCGGTGCCGGCGAAATGCTTGACGAAGACGTGCTCGACATGCTCGAGTCTGCCGGCGCCGACGAGGTCAAGGTGCGCACTGCGCTCACCTGCGCCACGCGCTTCGGCATCTGCGGCAAGTGCTATGGCCGCGACCTGGGTCGTGGCGGCACCGTCAACCAGGGCGAGGCGATCGGCGTCATTGCGGCGCAATCGATCGGTGAGCCTGGCACGCAGCTGACGATGCGCACCTTCCACATCGGTGGTGCGGCGTCGCGTGCAGCGGTGGCGTCGAGCGTCGACGCGAAGTCCGACGGTCTGATCGGCTTCAACGCGACGATGCGCTACGTGACCAACGGCAAGGGCGAGCTGGTGGTGATTTCCCGTTCTGGCGAAATCATCATCTCCGACCAGCACGGCCGTGAGCGTGAGCGCCACAAGGTTCCGTACGGTGCCTTGCTCTCGATCAAGCCTGACCAGCAATTGAAGGCCGGCACGGTGCTGGCCAACTGGGACCCGCTGACCCGACCGATCATCACCGAGTTCGCCGGCAAGGCGAAGTTCGAGAACGTCGAAGAAGGTCTGACGGTCGCCAAGCAGCTCGACGAAGTGACCGGTCTGTCCACGTTGGTGGTCATCGACTCGAAGCGCCGTGGTGCGTTGAAGGTCGTGCGTCCGCAGGTCAAGCTGCTGGATCCGGCTGGCAACGAGGTGAAGATTCCCGGCACTGATCACTCGGTGACGATCGGCTTCCCGGTCGGCTCGCTGATCCAGATCCGTGACGGGCAGGACCTGATGCCAGGCGAAGTGCTGGCACGCATCCCGGTCGAAGGCCAGAAAACACGCGACATCACTGGCGGCTTGCCGCGGGTGGCCGAGCTGTTCGAAGCCCGCACGCCGAAGGACAAGGGCACGCTCGCCGAGATGACCGGCACCGTGTCGTTCGGCAAGGAGACCAAGGGCAAGGTTCGCCTGCAGATCACCGACCCGGAAGGCAAGGTCTACGAAGAGCTCGTGCTCAAGGAAAAGAACATCCTGGTGCACGAAGGCCAGGTGGTCAACAAGGGCGAGTCCATCGTCGACGGTCCGGCCGATCCGCAGGACATCCTCCGCCTGCTGGGCATCGAGGAACTGGCGCGCTACATCGTCGACGAGGTGCAGGACGTCTACCGTCTGCAGGGTGTGAAGATCAACGACAAGCACATCGAGGTGATCGTTCGCCAGATGCTGCGCCGCGTGCAGATCGTCAACCCGGGCGACACGTCCTACATCGCGGGCGAGCAGGTCGAACGCTCGGAATTGCTGGACACGAACGACCGCATGGTCGCCGAGGGCAAGCTGCCGGCCACCCACGCCGATGTGCTGCTGGGCATCACCAAGGCGTCGCTGTCGACCGACAGCTTCATCTCGGCGGCGTCCTTCCAGGAAACCACTCGCGTGCTCACCGAGGCAGCCATCATGGGCAAGCGCGACGAACTGCGTGGCTTGAAGGAAAACGTCATCGTCGGTCGCCTGATCCCCGCAGGCACCGGCATGGCCTTCCACCAGGCCCGCAAGATCAAGGAAGAAATGGACGACGCCGAGCGCCGTGCGATTGCCCTGCAGGAGGCCGATGAACTGGCCGAGACGCAGGCGCAAACGGCAGACGCGGGCGCAGAAGAGTCGGCTGAGTAAGCGGCTTCTCTGGTGAGTGTTGAGGGCGGCTTCGGCCGCCCTTTTTCATTTCAGCGCCAGCGGCAATTTGCAGCGATCAGGTGGGTGTGCCGGAGTGCGGAGTCAGCATGAATCGATCAGGCGTCACGATCGACAACCCGAATGAACGGGCCCTGCGGGCCAGTTTCAGCAGCGCACGGTCCCGCGTGATCAGCCAGCGTGCCTCGTGGTCCAGGGCCAGTTCGATGAACTTCTGATCATCGACGTCGGTGCATTGCGGCCGGCAGTGGATGGCCGCAGGGCTCGCGTGTTCGACGGGCACCGCATAGCGCTCCCAGGTACCCCATAACCTGGACAGATCGGGCTGCCAGCGGTCGACCACACCGCGCGCCAGCACGTGCGCCAGCTCGTCGCGCACCGCGGCATTCACGATCCACCGCACGTGCGCCTCCGTGATCGCCTCGGTGACGACCTGGCTGGCCGGGTTGGTGAAGACCAGCCAGTCCAGCACCGCATTGGTGTCGAGCACCAGATTCGGGATCAAAGCGACGTCCTGTCCTCGTGCTTGCCGGAAGTTGCCGGGGCGAATATACTGGAAGGCTTTTCGGACAAGGGTGCTGCGGTTGTTGCTGTGTGGCTAGACGCACAGGCAGGCACGCACAGGCGTCGGATGCCGGGCTGTGAATCCTCCGGCCGGCCCTGATCTCCGAAGCCAGTGACTTCAAACGGGAACAAGTTACCTATGCCAACCATCAATCAACTCGTGCGTCACGGTCGTGAGACCGAGGTCACGAAGTCCAAGTCGCCAGCGATGCAGGGCAGCCCCCAGCGTCGTGGCGTGTGCACCCGCGTGTACACCACGACACCGAAAAAGCCGAACTCCGCATTGCGGAAGGTCGCGAAGGTGCGCCTGACCAACGGTTTCGAAATCATCTCGTACATCGGTGGCGAGGGCCACAACCTGCAAGAGCACAGTGTGGTGCTGGTGCGCGGCGGCCGGGTGAAGGACTTGCCAGGTGTTCGCTACCACATCGTGCGCGGCTCGCTTGACTTGCAAGGCGTGAAAGACCGCAAGCAGTCGCGTTCCAAGTACGGCGCGAAGCGTCCGAAGAAAGCTTAAGAGTCCATCGAAGCCCTGGCCGCAACGCCGGGGCGCATGTCGACAAACCCGCCGGGCTTGTCGAGTAAGTGGGTGGCCCCAGATGTCGGTGGCGCCCAAGGTGACGGCGCAAGCCCGAGCCCACTGAAGCAAAAAAGGAAGAGAAATGCCACGTCGTCGCGAAGTCCCCAAACGGGACATCCTCCCTGACCCGAAATTCGGGTCTGTCGATCTGTCCAAGTTCATGAACGTCATCATGGAATCGGGCAAGAAAGCGATTGCAGAGCGCATCATCTACGGTGCGCTGGAGCAGGTCGAAAAGAAGTCGGGCAAGGATCCGCTCGAAATCTTCGTCACCGCCTTGAACAACATCAAGCCGATGGTCGAAGTGAAGTCACGCCGCGTTGGCGGTGCGAACTACCAGGTTCCCGTGGAAGTTCGCCCGGTCCGCCGCGTTGCTCTGGCCATGCGTTGGTTGAAAGAGTCGGCCCGCAAGCGCGGTGAGAAGTCCATGGCCCAGCGCCTGGCCAACGAACTGCTGGAGGCCGTCGAAGGTCGCGGCGGTGCGATGAAGAAGCGCGATGAAGTTCACCGCATGGCTGAGGCCAACAAGGCGTTCTCTCACTTCCGCTTCTGATTTTTTTCGCCTCCCGGCCGCTCCTCGGGTTTGTACGAACCCCTGAGCGGCCCGTGTTTTTGGCTTTTACTGGAGTGCCACCATGGCCCGCAAAACCCCCATTGAGCGCTATCGCAACATCGGCATCTCGGCGCACATCGACGCCGGCAAGACGACGACGACCGAGCGCATCCTGTACTACACCGGTGTGAACCACAAGATCGGCGAAGTGCACGATGGTGCGGCGACCATGGACTGGATGGAGCAGGAGCAAGAGCGTGGCATCACGATCACCTCGGCGGCCACCACCTGCTTCTGGAAGGGCATGGACCTGGGTCGGGCGGAGCACCGCATCAACATCATCGACACCCCCGGGCACGTCGACTTCACGATCGAAGTCGAGCGCTCGATGCGCGTGCTCGATGGTGCGTGCATGGTGTACTGCGCCGTGGGCGGCGTGCAGCCGCAGTCGGAAACCGTCTGGCGTCAGGCCAACAAGTACAAGGTGCCGCGCCTCGCGTTCGTCAACAAGATGGACCGCACGGGCGCCAATTTCTTCAAGGTCTACGACCAGATGAAGACCCGCCTGCGCGCCAATCCGGTGCCGGTGGTGATTCCGATCGGCGCTGAAGACAAGTTCACCGGTGTGGTCGACCTGATCAAGATGAAGGCCATCATCTGGGACGAGGCCTCGCAGGGCATGAAGTTCAGCTACGAGGACATTCCTGCTGACCTGCAGGCCGATGCCGTCAAGTGGCGTGAAAACCTGGTTGAAGCTGCGGCCGAATCCAACGAAGACCTGATGAACAAGTACCTCGAATCGGGCGAGCTGTCCGAGGCCGAGATTGTTTCGGGCATCCGTGCGCGCACGCTCAGCGCTGAAATCCAGCCGATGTTCTGCGGCTCGGCCTTCAAGAACAAGGGCGTGCAGCGCATGCTCGACGGCGTCATCGATTTCATGCCGTCACCGATCGACATTCCGCCGGTTCCTGGCACCGACGACGACGAAAAGGAAGTCGTTCGTCGCGCTGCCGACGACGAGAAGTTCGCTGCCCTGGCCTTCAAGCTGATGACCGACCCTTACGTCGGCCAGCTGACGTTCGTGCGCGTGTATTCCGGCGTGCTGAAGTCGGGCGACTCGGTCTACAACCCGATTCGCGGCAAGAAGGAGCGCATCGGCCGGATCCTGCAGATGCACGCCAACCAGCGTGAAGAAATCAAGGAAATTCTGGCCGGTGACATCGCTGCTTGCGTGGGTTTGAAAGAAGTGACCACGGGCGAAACCCTGTGTGATCCAGACGCCATCATCACGCTCGAGAAGATGATCTTCCCCGAGCCGGTGATCTCGCAGGCTGTGGAGCCCAAGACCAAGGCCGACCAGGAAAAGATGGGTATCGCGCTGGGCCGCCTGGCTCAGGAAGACCCGTCATTCCGCGTGCGCACCGACGAAGAATCGGGCCAGACCATCATTTCCGGCATGGGCGAGTTGCACCTGGAAATCATCGTCGACCGCATGAAGCGCGAATTCGGCGTGGAAGCCAACGTCGGCAAGCCGCAAGTGGCCTACCGCGAAACCATCCGCAAGTCGGTGAGCGATGTCGAAGGCAAGTTCGTGCGCCAGTCTGGCGGCAAGGGCCAGTACGGCCACGTCGTGCTGACCGTCGAGCCGCAGGAGCCGGGCAAGGGCTTCGAATTCGTCGACGCCATCAAGGGCGGTGTGGTGCCGCGCGAATTCATCCCCGCGGTGAAGAAGGGTGTCGAAGACTCGCTGCCTGCGGGTGTGCTCGCTGGCTTCCCGGTGGTCGACGTCAAGGTCACGCTGACCTTCGGTTCGTACCACGAGGTGGACTCGAACGAAAACGCGTTCAAGATGGCCGCATCGCTCGGTTTCAAGGACGGCTGCCGCAAGGCGTCGCCGGTGATCCTCGAGCCGATGATGGCCGTCGAGGTCGAAACGCCTGAGGACTACGCTGGCAACGTGATGGGCGATCTGTCCTCACGCCGCGGCATGGTGCAGGGCATGGACGACATGCCCGGCGGTGGCAAGGCCATCAAGGCCGAGGTGCCGTTGTCGGAAATGTTCGGCTACTCGACCACGCTGCGTTCGATGTCGCAGGGTCGTGCCACGTACACGATGGAGTTCAAGCACTACAGCGAAGCTCCTAAGAACGTGGCCGACGCGATCATCACCGCGCGCGGCAAGTAAGCGCGGGAAAATTTTCAAGCCGGTCTTCGCCGGGATGCCGTGGGCTGCCAGTGGCCCACTGAACACCATCTCGGCGGAAACCTTAAACACTGCACTGGCACTGCTCTTTATTCGGAGAAATTGAAATGGCAAAAGGCAAATTTGAGCGGACCAAGCCGCACGTGAACGTGGGGACCATTGGTCACGTGGACCACGGCAAGACGACCTTGACCGCTGCGATCACGACGGTGCTGTCGAAGCTGTTTGGTGGCGAGGCCAAGGCCTACGACCAGATTGATGCGGCGCCGGAAGAAAAGGCACGCGGCATCACCATCAACACCGCGCACGTCGAATACGAAACCAAGACCCGGCACTACGCCCACGTCGACTGCCCCGGGCACGCTGACTATGTGAAGAACATGATCACCGGTGCGGCCCAGATGGACGGCGCCATCTTGGTGTGCTCTGCGGCTGACGGCCCCATGCCACAAACCCGCGAGCACATCCTGCTCGCCCGCCAGGTCGGTGTGCCCTACATCATCGTCTTCCTCAACAAGTGCGACATGGTCGACGACGCCGAGCTGCTCGAGCTCGTCGAGATGGAAGTGCGTGAACTCCTCGACAAGTACGACTTCCCTGGTGATGCCACCCCCATCATCCACGGCAGCGCCAAGCTCGCCATGGAAGGCGACAAGGGCGAACTCGGCGAAGGCGCCATTCTGAAGCTCGCCGAAGCGCTCGACACCTACATCCCCACGCCAGAGCGCGCCGTTGATGGTGCCTTCCTGATGCCCGTGGAAGACGTGTTCTCCATCTCCGGTCGCGGCACCGTGGTGACCGGCCGTATCGAGCGCGGCATCATCAAGGTCGGCGAAGAAATCGAGATCGTCGGCATCACCGTCACGCAAAAGACCACCTGCACCGGCGTCGAGATGTTCCGCAAGCTGCTCGACCAAGGGCAAGCGGGCGACAACGTCGGCATCTTGCTGCGCGGCACCAAGCGCGAAGACGTGCAGCGCGGCCAAGTGCTGTGCAAGCCCGGTTCGGTCAAGCCGCACACCCACTTCACGGCAGAGATCTACGTTCTGTCCAAAGAAGAGGGCGGCCGCCACACCCCGTTCTTCAACAACTACCGTCCGCAGTTCTACTTCCGCACCACCGACGTGACCGGTGCGGTGGAGCTGCCCAAGGACAAGGAAATGGTGATGCCTGGCGACAACGTGAGCATCACGGTCAAGCTGATCAACCCGATCGCGATGGAAGAGGGCTTGCGCTTTGCCATCCGTGAGGGCGGCCGCACCGTCGGCGCCGGCGTCGTGGCAAAAATCATCGAGTAAGGAGCGGACATGTCCAAGCAAAAAATCCGCATCCGCCTGAAGGCGTTCGACTACAAGTTGATCGACCAATCGGCACTCGAAATCGTCGACACCGCCAAGCGCACCGGCGCGATCGTCAAGGGCCCGGTGCCCTTGCCGACCCGCCTGGAGCGTTTCGACATCCTGCGTTCGCCGCACGTGAACAAGAGCTCGCGCGACCAGTTCGAGATCCGTACCCACCAGCGTCTGATGGACATCGTGGACCCGACCGACAAGACCGTGGACGCGCTGATGAAGCTCGATCTGCCGGCTGGCGTCGACGTCGAAATCAAGCTGCAATAAGTTCTATCGCGAGACAGTGGTTGCGGAATGCTCCGCGGCTGCTATACTCGCAGGCTTTTCTGGGCACGCTACTTCGGTGGCGGCTCCATCAAATCAGCCCGGCCAATCGATGTCGGGTGTGTGCAACAAAGGTCTCGCTCTGCGGGGCCGGAGAACCATCATGAGTCTAAGCAATCGCCTCGGATTGCTGGGCCGCAAGGTGGGCATGATGCGCATCTTCACGGACGACGGCGACGCCGTTCCCGTGACGGTGCTCGACGTGTCCAACAACCGTGTGGCGCAGATCAAGACCGCAGAGACAGACGGCTACAGCGCGATCCAGGTCGCGTTCGGTACGCGCAAGGCGTCCCGCGTCAACAAGCCGCTGGCCGGGCACCTCGCGAAAGCCGGTGTCGAAGCGGGTGAAATCCTCAAGGAATTTCGCGTCGCAGCCGACGTGGCTGCTGGCTACAAGCCGGGCTCGCAAGTCGCAGTGTCGGGCGTGTTTGCTGTGGGCCAGAAGGTCGACGTGCAAGGTACGTCGATCGGCAAGGGCTTCACTGGCACGATCAAGCGCCACAACTTCAGCTCGCAGCGCGCATCGCACGGCAACAGCCGTTCGCACAACGTGCCGGGCTCGATCTCGATGGCGCAGGATCCCGGTCGCGTGTTTCCGGGCAAGAAGATGTCCGGCCATCGCGGCGACGTGACCAAGACCACCCAGAACCTCGACATCATTCGCATCGACGAAGCGCGCCAGTTGTTGCTGGTTCGCGGTGCAGTGCCGGGCTCGAAGAACGGCCACATCGTCGTTTCGCCCGCCGTCAAGGTGAAGGCCAAGAGCGCCGCCAAGGCAGGAGCCAACTGATGCAGCTCGAGCTCCTCAATGCACAAGGCGAGGCCACGTCGAAAGTCGACGCGCCTGACACCTTGTTTGCACGTGATTACAACGAAGCGCTGGTTCACCAGATCGTCGTGGCCTTCCAGGCCAACGCACGTCAGGGCACCCGTGCCCAGCTGGGTCGCGCCGAAGTCAAGCACACGACCAAAAAGCCGTGGCGTCAAAAAGGCACCGGCCGCGCCCGTGCTGGTATGTCGTCGTCGCCGCTGTGGCGTGGCGGCGGTCGGATTTTCCCGAACAGCCCCGACGAGAACTTCACCCAGAAGGTCAACAAGAAGATGTATCGCGCCGGTATGGCCGCGATCTTTTCGCAGTTGGTCCGTGAAGGTCGACTGGCGGTGATCGATTCGATCGAAGTCGACTCGCCGAAGACCAAGCTGTTCGCTGCCAAGCTGAAGGCGATGGGCCTGGATTCGGTGCTGGTGATTTCGGACCAGGTCGATGACAACCTGCTGCTGGCCTCGCGCAACCTGCGCAATGTGCTGGTGGTTGAGCCGCGTTATGCCGACCCGCTGTCGCTGGTGCACTACAAGAAGGTGCTGGTCACCAAGGCTGCCATCGAGCAACTCAAGGAGATGCTGGCATGAGCACCGCTGTCAAACATGCTGAAAACCGCCTGGCGCAGATCCTGATCGCGCCGATCGTCAGCGAGAAAGCCACGATGGCCTCGGAAAAGCACAACCAGGTGCTCTTCAAGGTGCTGCGCGACGCGACCAAGCCTGAGATCAAGGCCGCGGTCGAGCTGATGTTCAAGGTCGAAGTCGAGTCCGTTCAAACGGTGCTGCAAAAGGGCAAGGTCAAGCGTTTCGGTCGTTCCATCGGCCGCCGTGACCATGTCAAGAAGGCGTATGTGTCGTTGAAGGCCGGACAAGAGCTCAACATCTCCGGGGAGGCCGCGTAATGGCCGTCGTCAAAGTCAAACCGACATCGCCAGGCCGCCGTGGCGTGGTGAAGGTGGTGCATGCGCACCTCCACAAGGGCAAGCCGGAAGCGTCGCTGCTGGAGCCGCAATTCCAGCACGCCGGCCGCAACAACAACGGCCACATCACGATCCGTCACAAGGGCGGTGGGCACAAGCACCACTACCGCGTGGTCGATTTCGTTCGCAACAAGGACGGCATCCCGGCAAAGGTCGAGCGCATCGAATACGACCCGAACCGCACGGCGCACATTGCGCTGGTTTGCTACGCCGACGGCGAGCGTCGCTATGTGATCGCACCGCGCGGGCTGGAAGTGGGTCAGACGCTTTTGAGCGGCGCCGAAGCGCCGATCAAGGCGGGCAACACGCTGCCGATTCGCAACATTCCGGTGGGCTCGGTGATTCACTGCATCGAGATGCTGCCTGGCAAGGGTGCGCAGATTGCGCGCTCGGCAGGTACGTCTTGCACGCTGCTGGCTCGCGAAGGCACCTACGCGCAGGTTCGCTTGCGCTCCGGTGAGGTTCGCCGCATCCACATCGATTGCCGCGCCACCATTGGCGAGGTGTCCAACGAAGAACACAGCCTGCGCCAGTACGGCAAGGCCGGCGCGATTCGCTGGAAGGGTATTCGTCCGACGGTGCGTGGCGTGGCCATGAACCCGGTCGATCACCCGCACGGTGGTGGTGAAGGCCGCACGGGCGAAGGCCAGGTGCCGGTGTCGCCTTGGAACACGATGACCAAGGGCTACCGCACTCGCAACAACAAGCGCACGCAGACGTTCATCGTCTCGCGTCGCAAGAAGTAAAGGGGCCATCAGATGACCCGTTCGCTGAAAAAAGGCCCGTTCGTCGACCATCACCTGATGGCCAAAGTCGACAAGGCGGTTGCCATCAAGGACAAGAAGCCCATCAAGACCTGGTCGCGTCGCTCGACGATCCTGCCGGACTTCATTGGGCTGACGATCGCCGTGCACAACGGCAAGCAGCACATCCCTGTCTACGTGACTGACCAGATGGTCGGCCACAAGTTGGGCGAATTTGCGCTGACGCGCACATTCAAGGGACACCCGGCCGACAAGAAAGCCGCAAGGAAATAAGGAACCACGATGGAAACCCGTTCAATCGTTCGTGGCGTTCGACTGTCTGCAGACAAGGGGCGCTTGGTCGCCGACCTGGTCCGCGGCCGTCCTGTTGACCAAGCCCTCAACATCCTGACTTTCACGCCCAAGAAAGCGGCCGGCATCATCAAGAAGGCGCTCGAATCGGCCATCGCGAATGCCGAGCACAACGACGGCGCTGACATTGATGAACTCAAGGTCAAGACGATCTATGTCGAGCAGGGCGCGATCCTGAAGCGCTTCTCTGCGCGCGCCAAGGGCCGGGGCAACAGCATCTGCAAGCCGACCGCGCACATCTACATCACCGTCGGCAACTAAAGGCACGATCATGGGACAAAAGATTCACCCGATCGGCTTTCGTCTGCCGGTCACGCGCAACTGGGCTTCGCGCTGGTATGCGAACAATCAGAACTTCGCCACGATGTTGGCCGAAGACCTGAAGGTTCGTGAATACCTGAAGGCCCGACTGAAGAACGCAGCGGTCTCGCGCGTGCTCATCGAGCGCCCGGCGAAGAACGCCCGCATCACCATTTACTCGGCACGTCCGGGCGTGGTGATCGGCAAGAAGGGCGAGGACATCGAAAGCCTGAAGGCCGAACTGACCCGCCGTCTCGGCGTGCCGGTCGCTGTCAACATCGAAGAAGTGCGCAAGCCTGAAATCGACGCGCAGCTGATCGCCGACAGCATCACGCAGCAGCTTGAAAAGCGCATCATGTTCCGTCGCGCCATGAAGCGTGCGATGCAGAACGCCATGCGCCTGGGTGCCCAAGGCATCAAGCTGATGTCGTCGGGCCGTCTGAACGGTATCGAAATCGCCCGTTGCGAGTGGTACCGCGAAGGTCGCGTGCCGCTTCACACCCTGAAGGCCGACATCGACTACGGCTTCTCCGAGGCGAAGACGACCTACGGGATCATCGGCGTGAAGTGCTGGGTTTATCGCGGCGACCGTCTGGGTCACGGTGAAGCGCCAGGCGTTGTGAGCAAGCCTGAAGGCGAGGACGATCGCCGTCCACGTCGCAACGCACGCCCAGGTGCTCCAGCTGGCCGCGGCCGTCCTGGTGCGCCGGGCGCTGACCGTGCGCCACGCGCAGCAGGTCCTTCCGACATCGCTGCCAAGCCGGCTGAAGCCGGTGACGCCAGCAAGTCGCCCACTGTGAAGCGCGTGCGCAAAGCCGTTCCGCCCACGCCGGGCGAGGCCAAAGGAGAATAAGCATGCTGCAACCTGCACGCAGAAAATTCCGCAAGGAACAAAAGGGCCGCAACACGGGTGTTGCCACCCGCGGGGCCAAGGTGTCGTTCGGCGAATACGGCCTGAAGGCCACCGAACGCGGTCGCCTGACGGCACGCCAGATCGAAGCCGCTCGTCGCGCGATTTCGCGCCACGTCAAGCGCGGTGGTCGCATCTGGATTCGCATCTTTCCGGACAAGCCCATTTCGCAGAAGCCTGCTGAAGTCCGCATGGGCAACGGCAAGGGCAACCCGGAGTACTACGTCGCTGAGATTCAGCCCGGCAAGGTGCTCTACGAGATCAATGGCGTGCCTGAAGCGCTGGCCCGCGAAGCGTTCACGCTCGCCGCTGCCAAGCTGCCGCTGAGCTGCACCTTCGTCGCCCGCCAGGTCGGCGCTTGACGATCCACGGAGAACATTCAAGTGAAAGCATCTGAACTCCGCGCGAAAGACATCGCTGGCTTGCAAAAGGAAGTCAGCGATCTGTTGAAGGCCCATTTCGGCCTGCGCATGCAGAAGGCCACGCAACAGCTGGCCAACCACACCCAGCTCGGCAACACGCGTCGCGACATCGCCCGCGCGAAGACCGTGATCGCACAAAAGCAACGTGAAGCGAAAGGAGCTGCGAAATGACCGAAGCTCAACCCGTCGTCGCCAAGAAGACCGTCCGTACCCTGGTGGGCAAGGTCGTCAGTGACCAGCGCAGCAAGACGATCACCGTGCTGATCGAGCGTCGCACCAAGCACGAGCTGTACGGCAAGATCGTCGCCAAGACGAGCAAGTACCACGCGCACGACGAGAACAACGAGTACAAGAACGGAGACGTGGTCGAGATTTCCGAAACGCGCCCGATCTCGAAGACCAAGGCCTGGGTTGTGACCAAGCTGGTTCAAAAGGCGCGAGAAGTTTGACGTTGGTTGTCGTTTCCTGCTAGACTCATAGACTTCGTTGGAAAAGCAGACCGAGATTCCTCGGCTTGATTTCCAGCTCCACCCAAAACCGCCTTTGCACAGGTGATCGTGCGGGGGCTACGGGCCCAAGACTGGTGAATTGCAAATGCGCTTCGGCCGTTTGCGGGTCATGCAAGTTGGGACACACGAAAAATGATTCAAATGCAATCGCGACTTGATGTCGCAGACAACACCGGTGCCAAGTCCGTCATGTGCATCAAGGTGCTGGGCGGTTCCCGCCGTCGCTACGCCGGTATTGGCGATGTGATCAAGGTCAGCATCAAGGAAGCTGCGCCGCGTGGCCGCGTGAAAAAAGGCGAGGTCTACAGCGCCGTGGTCGTGCGCACCGCCAAGGGCGTGCGCCGCCAGGATGGCTCGCTGGTCAAGTTCGACGGCAATGCCGCGGTCTTGTTGAATGCCAAGCTGGAGCCGATCGGCACCCGCATCTTCGGCCCGGTGACGCGCGAGTTGCGTACCGAGCGATTCATGAAGATCGTCTCGCTGGCGCCCGAAGTCCTCTGAGCTGCGACAGGAAACAAGCTTATGAACAAGATCCGCAAAGGCGATCAGGTCATCGTGTTGACTGGTCGCGACAAGGGCAAGCGTGGCGTCGTCGCTGCGCGCGTCGATGAAGACCGCGTCACGGTCGATGGCGTGAACGTCGTCAAGAAGCACGTCAAGCCGAACCCGATGAAGGGTGTCACGGGTGGTGTGATCGAAAAGACGATGCCGATTCATCAGTCCAATGTGGCCATCTTCAATGCGGTGTCCGGCAAGGCCGACCGCGTGGGGATCAAGCTGCTGGCTGACGGCAAGAAGGTCCGCGTCTACAAGTCCAGCGGCGAAGAAATCAAGGTTTAAAGGTCCGACATGGCTCAACAACAAACCGCTCGCCTGCAGGCCATTTACCGGGACACGATCGCTCCTGGTCTGATGGCCAAATTCGGCTACAAGTCCGTGATGGAGGTTCCGCGCCTCACCAAGATCACGCTCAACATGGGCGTGAGCGAGGCCGTCTCGGACAAGAAGGTCATGGAGCACGCTGTCGGCGATCTGACCAAGATTGCCGGCCAAAAGCCGGTCGTCACCAAGTCGAAAAAAGCCATTGCCGGATTCAAGATCCGCGACGGCGTGCCCATCGGCTGCATGGTCACGCTGCGTGGCGTTCAGATGTATGAGTTCCTCGATCGCTTCGTCACCATCGCCCTGCCGCGCGTGCGCGACTTCCGCGGTATTTCCGGTCGATCGTTCGATGGTCGCGGCAACTACAACATCGGCGTGAAAGAGCAGATCATCTTTCCGGAAGTCGAGTACGACAAGGTGGATGCGTTGCGTGGGCTGAACATCAGCATCACCACCACCGCCAAGAGCGACGACGAATGCAAGGCATTGCTTGCTGCATTCAAGTTCCCTTTCAAGAACTGAGGCTGACCGTGGCAAAAGTTTCACTGATCCAGCGCGAACTCAAGCGCGAGCAACTCGCCGCGAAGTACGCCAAGAAATACGCCGAATTGAAGGGCATCGCCAACGACGCCAAGAAGTCCGACGAAGAGCGCTATGCAGCCCGTCTCGAATTGCAAAAGCTGCCCCGCAACGCGTACCCGACGCGTCAGCGCAACCGCTGCGCTCTGACCGGGCGTCCGCGCGGCACCTTCCGCAAATTTGGCCTGGGCCGCAACAAGATTCGTGAATTGGCCTTCAAGGGCGACATTCCCGGTGTCATCAAGGCGAGCTGGTAAGCGGCGCGTCGATCAGGAGATATTCGTATGAGCATGAGTGATCCTATCGCCGATATGCTGACCCGCATTCGCAACGCCCAGATGGTCGAAAAGCCATCGGTGACGATGCCGTCTTCCAAGCTGAAGATCGCTATCGCCCAGGTGTTGAAGGACGAAGGTTATGTGGACGGCTACGCCGTCGTTGGCGAAGCCGACAAGCCACAGCTGCAGATCGCATTGAAGTACTACGCCGGCAAGCCGGTCATTGAGCACATCGAGCGCGTCAGTCGCCCGGGCCTGCGCATCTACAAGGGCCGTCACGACATTCCTAATGTCAAGAACGGTCTGGGTGTGGCCATCGTGACCACGCCCAAGGGTGTGATGACCGATCGCAAGGCGCGCCAGGTCGGCATCGGCGGCGAAGTTCTTTGCTACGTCGCCTAAGAAAGGAATCCGCACATGTCCAGAGTTGGAAAAATGCCGATCTCCTTGCCGCAGGGCTTGGACTTCTCGGTGACTGCAGAGCAGATCAAGGTCAAGGGCCCGCTGGGCACGTTGGTTCGTCCCGCCAGCCCGCTGGTGACCATCAGCAACACCGCGGGCAAGCTCGAGTTCACGCCTGCCAATGACAGCACGGCTGCCGACGCGATGTCCGGCACGATGCGCGCGCTGGTTGCGAACATGGTCGGTGGTGTCAGCAAGGGCTTCGAAAAGCGACTTTCACTGGTCGGGGTGGGTTTCAAGGCGCAGGCTGCAGGCAGCAAGCTGAATCTGCAGATCGGTTTCTCGCATCCCGTCGGCAAAGACATGCCCGAGGGCGTGAAGGTCGAATGCCCGACGCCGACCGAGATCGTGATCAAGGGCTCGGACCGCCAGGTCGTGGGCCAGATCGCCGCTGAAGTGCGCGCCATCCGTCCGCCTGAGCCCTACAAGGGCAAGGGCATCCGGTACGTCGGCGAAAAGATCACGATCAAAGAGACCAAGAAGAAGTAAGGAGCGGATGACATGTTGAACAAGAAAGACCAGCGCACCCGTCGATCGCGGCAAACCCGCGTTCGCATCGCTCGGCAGCGCGTCGCTCGGTTGACTGTTTTCCGCACCAACCTGCACATCTACGCCAGCGTCATCTCTGACGACGGCACCAGCGTGCTGGCCAGCGCCTCGACGGTGGAAGCCGACGTGCGCAAAGAACTTGGCGCTTCGGGCAAGGGTGCCAATGTCGGTGCGGCCGCATTGATCGGCAAGCGCATCGCCGAAAAGGCGAAGGCCGCCGGCATTGAAAAGGTCGCCTTCGACCGCGCAGGCTTCGCCTATCACGGACGCGTCAAGGCCTTGGCCGAAGCCGCCCGCGAAGCCGGCCTTCAGTTCTAAGCAAGGAATTCGACAATGGCAAAGTTTCAACCCCGCGCGCAGACCGAAGGCAATGACGACGGCCTGAAGGAAAAAATGATCGCGGTCAATCGCGTCACCAAGGTGGTGAAGGGCGGCCGCACGCTGTCCTTCGCGGCGCTGACGGTGGTCGGTGACGGCGATGGTCGCATCGGCATGGGCAAGGGCAAGGCCAAGGAAGTGCCGGTCGCCGTGCAAAAGGCGATGGAAGCTGCGCGCCGCAACATGGTCAAGGTCTCGCTGAAGAGCGGTTCCATTCACCACAAGGTGGTCGGTGAGCACGGTGCGTCGCACGTGCTGATGGCTCCCGCGCCTGCCGGTACCGGCATCATCGCCGGCGGCCCGATGCGTGCGGTGTTCGAGGTGATGGGCGTGACCGACATCGTCTGCAAGAGCCTCGGTTCGTCAAACCCGTACAACCTGGTTCGTGCGACGTTGGACGCTTTGAAGCACACCAACACCCCCGCCGAAGTGGCTGCCAAGCGCGGCCTGACGGTCGAGCAGATCTTCAACTGAAGCCCGGTCGGAGAATCGAAATGGCTGACAAACAAACCGTCAAGATCAAGCTGGTCCGCAGCATCGCCGGCACCCGCGAGTCCCACCGCGCCACCGTGCGTGGCCTGGGCCTGCGCAAGCTGAACAGCGAGTCCGAGCTGGAAGACACGCCAGCCGTGCGCGGCATGATCAACAAGATCTCGTACCTGCTCAAGGTGCTCTGAGATCGATCTGGAAGAGATGACCATGGAACTCAATACCATCAAGCCCGCAGAGGGTTCGAAGCGCCAGCGCCGCCGTGTCGGCCGCGGCATCGGTTCGGGCCTGGGCAAGACCGCAGGGCGTGGCCACAAGGGTCAAAAATCTCGCGCGGGCGGCTACCACAAGGTCGGTTTTGAAGGCGGTCAGATGCCTTTGCAGCGCCGGTTGCCCAAGCGCGGCTTCAAGTCGGCTTCGCTGAAGTACAACGCTGAGATCACGTTGAGCGACCTGCAGGTTCTTGGCGCCGCGGAAGTGGACCTGCTTGCGCTGAAGCAGGCGGGGTTGGTTGCGCAGATCGCCAAGGTGGTCAAGGTCATCAAGACCGGTGAGTTGTCACTTGCGGTCGTGCTCAAGGGCGTCGGTGCCACTGCAGGCGCCAAGGCTGCCATCGAAGCCGCCGGCGGTTCGGTGGCCTGAGGCTGCCCTTCTCGCTTTGCACCTGAATCGCTGAGTCGCACGCCGTGGCAACCAACGCAAACCAATTGGCCAAGAGCGGCAAATTTGGAGACCTGCGTCGACGTCTGACCTTCTTGCTGCTGGCCTTGGTGGTCTATCGCATGGGGGCGCACATTCCCGTCCCCGGCATCGATCCGAATCAGCTCGCTCAGTTGTTCAAGGGCCAGCAGGGCGGCATTCTCAGCCTGTTCAACATGTTCTCGGGAGGCGCGCTGTCTCGCTTCACCGTGTTCGCGTTGGGCATCATGCCGTACATCTCGGCGTCGATCATCATGCAACTGATGACCTACGTCGTGCCGACGCTGGAAGCGCTGAAGAAAGAGGGCGAGGCTGGCCGTCGGAAGATTACCCAGTACACCCGTTACGGTACGTTGGGTCTGGCCATTTTCCAGTCGTTGGGCATCGCGATCGCGCTCGAAGGCTCGCAAGGTCTGGTGATTGCGCCTGGGTTGGGGTTTCGCATGACCACGGTGGTCAGCCTGGTGGCTGGCACCATGTTCCTGATGTGGCTGGGCGAGCAGATCACTGAGCGTGGCTTGGGCAACGGCATTTCCATCTTGATCTTTGCGGGCATCGCTGCCGGCTTGCCGAGCGCGATCGGCGGGTTGATCGAACTGGTCAACACGGGCTCCATGAGCTTGGTCGCATGCTTGTTCATCCTGGTGGTGGTGGCTGCGGTGACGTTCGTGGTGGTTTTCGTCGAACGAGGCCAGCGCAAGATATTGGTCAACTACGCGAAGCGGCAGGTTGGTAACAAGGTCTACGGTGGGCAGTCTTCACATCTGCCTTTGAAGCTCAACATGTCGGGCGTGATCCCGCCGATTTTTGCGTCGTCGATCATTCTTCTGCCTGCCACCGTTGTCGGTTGGTTCGCCACAGGTGATGGCCTGCGCTGGTTGAAAGATCTGGCAGGTCTGCTGTCCCCAGGTCAGCCGATCTACGTCTTGTTGTACGCCACTGCGATCATTTTCTTCTGCTTCTTCTACACGGCGCTGGTGTTCAACAGCCGTGAAACGGCAGACAACCTGAAAAAGAGTGGCGCTTTTATTCCAGGCATCCGCCCCGGCGATCAGACAGCCAAACACATCGATCGGATCCTGTCGCGCCTCACGCTGGCCGGAGCGATCTACATCACCGCCGTGTGCTTGCTGCCTGAGTTTCTGGTGTTGAAGTATAACGTTCCGTTCTACTTCGGTGGCACCTCACTGCTGATCATCGTGGTGGTGACCATGGATTTCTGGGCGCAGGTTCAAAGTTATGTGCAGAGCCAGCAGTACGAATCATTGCTGAAGAAAGCGAATTTCAAACCGAGTTGATCGGCGCGGGCCGTGGGGCCCAGGCGATGAGCGGAGTCACCTATCGGACCGCATGGCGAAAGACGACGTTATTCAGATGCAAGGGGAGATTCTTGAGAATCTCCCGAACGCGACTTTCCGGGTCAAGCTGGAGAACGGGCATATTGTGCTGGGGCATATTTCCGGGAAGATGCGCATGCATTACATCCGGATCCTGCCAGGCGACAAGGTGACCGTCGAACTCACGCCCTATGACCTGAGTCGCGCGCGGATTGTGTTCAGAGCCAAGTAGGCTCTGCGGTCAGATAGAGACAGAGACAATTTAGTCAGTGCTGAGACGGCCCGGTCGGGCACAGGAGAACCTATGAAAGTTGCTGCGTCAGTCAAGAAAATGTGCCGGAACTGCAAAGTCATCCGCCGCAAAGGTGTGGTTCGCGTGATCTGCACGGATCCGCGTCACAAACAGCGTCAAGGCTGATTCAGCGCTTAGACCACGAGACATTAGAGGAAGCCCATGGCACGCATTGCTGGTATCAACATTCCGCCGCACAAGCACGCAGAGATCGGTCTGACATCCATCTACGGTGTCGGACGCACCACGGCGCAGAAGATCTGCGTCAACAGCGGCGTGCCGTTCGACCGCAAGATCAAGGATCTGACCGACACCGACCTCGAGCGTATTCGTGACGAGATCGGCCGCCTGACGATCGAGGGCGATCTGCGCCGCGAGATGTCGATCAACATCAAGCGGCTGATGGATCTGGGCTGCTATCGTGGTTTCCGTCATCGCCGCGGCCTGCCCGTGCGTGGTCAGCGTACCAAGACGAATGCCCGCACCCGCAAGGGTCCGCGCAAGTCTGGCGCCCTGGTCAAGAAGTGATTGCAGACGCCTGACAGCACCCGTTTAAGAAAGAACCGACATGGCTAAAGCACCCAATACCGCCGCACAGCGTGTGCGCAAGAAAGTTCGCAAGAACGTGGCCGATGGCATCGCGCACGTGCACGCTTCTTTCAACAACACCATCATCACCATCACTGATCGCCAAGGTGGCGCGCTGTCATGGGCCTCGAGTGGTGGCCAGGGATTCAAGGGTTCGCGCAAGAGCACCCCATTTGCCGCGCAGGTCGCTGCCGAAGTGGCGGGCCGCGCTGCGCAGGAGCAAGGCATCAAGAACCTTGACGTTCGGATCAAGGGCCCGGGCCCGGGTCGCGAGTCGTCGGTGCGCGCCCTGGCCTCGCTGGGCATCCGCATCAACCTGATTTCCGATGTGACACCGGTGCCACACAACGGCTGCCGTCCGCAAAAGCGCCGTCGCATCTGAGTCGTTTCGAACCTTGTCGGCGCTGCTTTCGGGCATCGCCGGCATTTTTGTTGGGACCGGGCGAAGCTCACCTTCGTCAGCCTCCCAGTTAAGCCCACCGTCTGAGCGCCCAATAACAACACTCGCCAGACTCGCGCAAGCGGCCGTGATTCAACACAGCCTCCTGCGTCAGACCGTCAATTAAGGAATCAACGTGGCACGTTATCTCGGTCCCAAGGCGAAACTGTCCCGTCGCGAAGGCACGGACCTGTTTCTCAAGAGCGCCCGCCGCCCCATCGGCGACAAGGCCAAATTCGACAGCAAGCCAGGCCAGCATGGCCGCACCTCGGGCTCGCGCACCTCGGACTTCGGTCTGCAACTGCGTGAGAAGCAGAAGGTCAAGCGCATGTATGGCGTGCTGGAACGTCAGTTCCGCCGCTACTTCGCAGAAGCCGAGCGCCGCAAGGGCAACACCGGCGCCAACCTGCTGACACTGCTCGAATCCCGTCTGGACAACGTCGTCTACCGCATGGGCTTTGGTTCGACCCGTGCCGAAGCGCGCCAGCTGGTGTCGCACAAGTCGATCACGGTCAATGGCGCAGTGGTCAACATCGCGTCTTACAGCGTCAAGGTGGGTGATGCCGTGAGCGTGCGTGAGAAGGCCAAGAAGCAGTTGCGCATTGCCGACTCGCTGAAGCTCGCCGAGACGATCGGCTTGCCGGCCTGGATCCAGGTCGATGCGTCGAAGATGGAAGGCGTTTTCAAGAAGACGCCGGAACGCGACGAGTTGAGCGCCGACATCAAGGAAGCGCTGATCGTCGAACTGTATTCACGCTGATCCGGTTGCGGTGCGGGCGGCTGGTCATTGCTGATCTGCTGCTTGCCCCGTTTCAGCTACTTCCCGAGATCGGTGTTGACAGGTGTTGCCAGCACCGACGGGTCCATCAGCCTTATCGGCGTAACGAGCCGAGGGTATTGAAAGAAAGACCGAATGCAAACGAACTTGCTCAAGCCCAAAGCCATCCACGTCGAACCCCTCTCGATCAACCGCGCCAAGGTCACCTTGGAGCCATTCGAGCGTGGTTACGGCCACACCCTGGGCAACGCGCTGCGCCGTGTGTTGCTGTCGTCGATGGTCGGCTATGCGCCGACCGAAGTGACCATCGCCGGTGTCTTGCATGAGTACTCGACGATCGACGGTGTGCAAGAAGACGTCGTCCACATCATGCTGAACCTGAAGGGTGTGGTCTTTCGCCTGCACAACCGCGACGAGGTCACGCTGGTGCTGCGCAAGGACGGCGAAGGCCCGGTCACCGCGGGCGACATCCAGACGCCGCATGACGTCGAGATCATCAACCCTGGCCATGTCATCGCCAATCTGTCGCAAGGCGGCAAGCTTGACATGCAGATCAAGGTCGAAAAGGGCCGCGGCTATGTGCCGGGCAACCTGCGCCGCTTTGGCGACGAGCCGACCAAGTCGATCGGCCGCATCGTGCTTGATGCCTCCTTCTCGCCCGTGGCCCGCGTCAGCTACACCGTCGAGAGCGCCCGCGTCGAGCAGCGCACCGACCTCGACAAGCTGGTGATGGAGATCAACACCAACGGTGCGATCTCGCCCGAAGAAGCGATCCGTGCCTCGGCTAAGATCCTGGTCGAGCAGCTGGCGGTGTTCGCACAGCTGGAGAACAGCGAAATTGCGGCCTTCAACGAACCGCAAAGCCGCAACACGCAGTTCGACCCCATCCTGCTGCGCCCGGTCGACGAGCTGGAGCTGACAGTGCGTTCGGCCAACTGCCTGAAGGCCGAGAACATTTACTACATCGGCGATCTGATCCAGCGCACCGAGACCGAACTGCTGAAGACCCCGAACCTGGGTCGCAAGTCGCTCAACGAAATCAAGGAAGTGCTGGCTTCTCGTGGCCTGACCCTCGGCGGTCGCCTCGAGAACTGGCCTCCGCAGGGTCTGGACAAGCGGTAAAGCTTTCCCAACGCGATGGACGGCTTGAAAGGTCGCCATCGAAGATGACAGGCGTGCACCCGGTGTTCGCGCGCTTGATCACCACCCCCAGTACCTGATACGGCTGGGGTTCATAAGTCAGTCAAAAAAAGGAAATTCACCATGCGTCACCGTCACGGACTCCGCAAACTCAATCGCACCTCCTCGCACCGCCTGGCGATGTTGCGCAACATGTGCAATTCGCTGCTGCAACACGAGGCCATCAAGACCACCGTGCCGAAGGCCAAGGAATTGCGCCGCGTCGTCGAGCCTTTGATCACGCTGGCCAAGGAGCCCACGCTGGCCAACCGCCGCCTGGCCTTCGACCGCACCCGCGATCGCGACATCGTCACCAAGCTGTTCAACGAACTGGGCCCGCGCTACAAGGCCCGCCCGGGCGGCTACACCCGCATTCTGAAGATGGGCTTCCGCGTCGGTGACAACGCACCGATGGCGTTCGTGGAACTGGTCGATCGTCCTGACGCTGCGGTCACCGAAGGCACCGAGTCGGCCGAATAAGAATCAAATTGACTTGCCGAATTTCACCGCAGAAAGCGGGTAGTCGGTTATAGTCATAGGCTCAGTCGCGGGGTGGAGCAGTCTGGTAGCTCGTTGGGCTCATAACCCAAAGGTCGTAGGTTCAAATCCTGCCCCCGCAACCAAAGATCGACACGGCTCAACGCCAAAGCAAAACGCCAACCGACAGGTTGGCGTTTTGCTTTGTTCAGCGCCGAGGCGGCACCGTATCGGCTCGCCGAATCAGGGCGCCATCACCGACAGCGCCAGCGGCACGCACTCTCTGGCATCGACGCAAATGGCCTCTGCGCCGAAAGCCCCGGCCTGATGGGAGGCGAGCGAGAACGCCGGGCCGCCAAGCAGCACGGGCGTGGAGGGGTTGCGCGAGGCGACCTTGAGGCTGTCGACGAGCGCACCGAGCGTGTCGAGTTGAGCGTCGAGCGCCACCGAGATCCCGACGAGATCGAACCACTCGTTCTGGACGGCATGGCAAAGCTCGGTGCGGCTGGGGGACACCTCCAGCACCACCTGCCAGCCGGCCTTGCGGAAGAACTCCGACACGATGGACAGACCGAGCACGTGCTGAGATCCAGGCGCCGACGCCAGCATCACCCGCTTGACGCCCCCGCTCTGCTGCGGGCCGTCGTGGTACTCGTAGCCCATGCCGTGGATGACTTCGTGCATCAGCACGAGACCGACGGTCACTTCTGCAAACCCGAGACGATCCTCTTCCCACTGCTGGCCCAGGTACCGCGCGGCCGGGGTGATCAGTTCGATGAAGATGTCTTCCGGCGCCAAGCCTTCGGCGCGCAGCCGTGCGATGAGTTCTGACGCGTGCTCTCGTTTCCCGTCAGCACAGAACTTGCCGAACACAAGGACCTCGTCTCCGAGAAGTCGAGACGCGGTGTCATTCGCCGCGCGGGCTTCACTTTCGCCGGTGCGGTGCGCCTGTACCAGCCGCGGGATGATGTGGGACTCGAGCACGGTGCGCATCGAACGGCGACATTCGTCATCGGTGGCCGAAGAGCGATCGCTGGTCTCAGAGGTACGACGACTGGTGCGCCCCTCGAACATCGACGACAGAGACCAGCTGCTGATGGCCCGGCCCAGCTTGAGCATTCGGCCGACCGGAGACGCTGAGAAAGCTAGGTGCATTACCACTCCAAGTCCGAGTCAATTCCACCAAGCCATGGCAAGACGTCACCACCGAGTAGAGAAGGTACCTCGCCAGCCGCCGGCGTGAATATTAGAGTGAACCCCTGTAGATGTCAGGGTCAACCCGCATGAATTTTCAGGGTAGGGTTCCCGTCGCGGGGTGGAGTGCCTCAATGTCGCGTCACCCGCAACTGCATGAATTGCGGGCCATGCGCCTGCGCCGACTGCGTCGACCAGGTGGCGCCATCAGGGGATGGCTGCGGAGCGCCCGTTGTGGCGAACGTGGTCCACTGACCCCAAGGCACGGACAAGGTCGACGCCCAGGTCTGCGCGCCGGACGCAGGAATGTCGGCACCCCGTCGATCGTCGATGTCCTGGGTCTCGATGCGCAGATCGACCTGCACGGGAGCGCGACCCCCTGGCCAGCATGGCTGCACAGACAAAGACTGCCCAGCGCGCAGCCATGTCAGCGCATTGACGATGCCGCCGTTGGCGCCGCCGCCTGTCCGGCCCCGCCGCTGCGCCGCCTGCATCCACTGAATCGGGAGCGCTTGCGACCAGGACATCTCTGCGGTGCGGCCGTTGAGCACGCGGATTGCCTGGGTCCGGGTCGACGCCGGCGCCTGGGCCGCACTGCGGATCTCCAGTCTCTGCTGGGCGTGTTCTGGTGACGGGCTGGGCGCCGCTTCCTCGGCCAGCTCGGCCTCGTTGATCACCCGGACCTGAACGATCAGATCGACGGCGGGCAGCACAGGGGGTGTTGCAAACACCGGGTGGGTCGACAGGCCGGCGCACAGCAGCCCGACCACGATGCTGCGTGGCGCGATGTCTCGGCGCCAGCCGCGGAGGTTCAGGTGGGTGCAAGTCATTCGGCCCATGGTCAGCGCTCCCGTGTGCGCGCATTGTCGCGGTGGTTGCCCAGTCGGAAACACAGCAGCAACACTCTTCGCACAGCATCTGTCTTCAGCGCGACGCTGGGTGCGTCGTGGCCCCCCACACACTCCTTCCCCTCTTGCGTGACCGTCGGTGCTTCGGCCTAGACTGAGGGGCAGCACAGCACAGCACCACGGCCACCGAGTTTCAATGAACGACCCCACGGAGCAAGAAGTCACCCCGCATCACCCGACACCGGCTTCTTCTGGCAGGCGGGGGTGGGTCCGCCGCACGATGCCCTGGCTGCTCGGGCTGCTTCTGGTGGGCGCGGCCCTCTGGTGGTGGAAGGCGAACGAGGGCAGCCCGGCTGAGTCCGATACCGCACAAGCCTCCGATCGCGCCGACCGAGCACCCGGAGGCGGCGGGCGCCGCTTCGCGAATGCCGCGCAACCGGTGTCGGTGCAGGCAGTTCGTCGGCAGGACATCCGCATCAGCGTCAACGCGATCGGCAGCATCAGTGCATTGAACACCGCCGTCGTGCACGCGCAGGTCAGCGGCGTTCTGCAGAGCCTGAACTTCCAGGAAGGGCAGCAGGTTCGCGCCGGGCAATGGCTGGCGCAGATCGATCCGCGCGCCTTCCAGGCAGCGCTCAGCCAGGCCGAGGGCGGCCTGGCGCGCGACAAGGCCCAGCTCGACAACGCCCGCATCGATCTGGAGCGCTATCGCGGCCTGCTGGCCAAGGATGCGATCCCCAGGCAGCAGCTCGACACCCAGGAGGCGCTGGTGCGGCAGTTGGAGGGCACGGTCAAGGCCGATCAGGGCGCGGTCGACAGCGCCCGCGTGCAGCTGTCGTACACCCGCGTGACCGCACCGATCGCCGGCCGCGTGGGCCTGAAGCAGGCCGACCTGGGCAATGTGGTCCAGCCGGGGGACGCCAACGGCATCGTCAGCATCACCCAGACCCAGCCCATCTCGCTGGTCTTCGCCGTGCCGGCGGTGCATGTGCCGCTGATCACGGCGCGCCTGCGGGCCGGAGCTTCGATTCCCGTCGAGGCCTGGGAACGGGGCGGCAAGCGACAGCTGGCGGTCGGGCGTGTGGCCACCGTCGACAACGCCATCGACCCCAGCACCGACACGATCAAGGTCAAGGCGGTGTTTCCGAACCGCGATGAGGCCTTGTTCCCCAATCAGGCGGTCAGCGTGACGCTGCAGCTCGACGTGCTGAACGACGTGATCGCCGTGCCTCAGGCGGCCGTGCTGAGGGGTGCGCAGGGCTTCTATGTGTACGTCGTCAATGCCGACAACACCGTCAGCACCCGGGTGGTGACGCCGGGCGCGGTCGATGACGGCTGGATGGCGGTGGAGGGCCCGCTGAAGCCCGACGAGAACGTGGTGATCGATGGCACCGACCGCCTGCGCGAAGGCGCCAAGGTGGAGCTCATCGCCGCCGATCCGAAGCAGCGCGCGGGTGCGAGTGCCCCCGCGGGCGGCGGCCGTCGCCACCGGCGCGGGTCTGATGACCCGGTCAGCGCGGCCAGCCGTCCAGCTTCTGCTGCGTCGGCCGCCGGCAGCGAACGGCAAGCTGTGGATTCGCCGCCGGCCTCTGGCGCCAGCACCGGTGAGCGCCCTCGCTGGATGGACCGGCTCTCGCCGGAGCAGGCCGAGAAGGTCAAGGCGATGAGTCCGGACGAACGACGTGCCTGGTTCCGCGCCCAGCGCGAGGGGCGTGACAACCCACCGGGCCCTTGAGCACCGTGCCATGAACCCGTCACGCGTCTTCATCGAACGCCCGGTCGCCACCTCGCTGCTGATGCTGGCCATCCTGCTGGCGGGGTTGCTGGCCTACCGCCTGATGCCGCTGTCGGCGCTGCCCGAGGTGGACTACCCGACGATCCAGGTCACCACGCTGTACCCGGGCGCCAGCCCGGACGTGATGTCCACCTCGGTGACCGCGCCGCTGGAGCGTCAGTTCGGGCAGATGCCGGGGTTGAACCAGATGACGAGCAGCAGCTCGGGCGGCGCCTCGGTGATCACGCTGCGCTTTTCGCTCGGCCTGTCGCTCGACGTCGCCGAGCAGGAGGTGCAGGCAGCGATCAACGCGGGCACCAACTTGCTGCCCAGCGATCTGCCGATGCCACCGATCTACAGCAAGGTCAATCCGGCCGATGCGCCGGTGCTGACCATCGCGGTGACGTCACCGTCGCTGCCAGTGATCAAGCTGCACGATCTGGTCGAGAACCGCCTGGCACCCAAGCTCTCGCAGGTCGAGGGCGTCGGGCTGGTCAGCATCGCGGGCGGCAGGCGACCGGCGGTGCGCATCCAGGGCAATGCGCATGCCATGGCGTCTCTGGGACTGTCGCTCGAAGATGTGCGCACGGCCATCGTGGCGGCCAATGTCAATCAGGCCAAGGGCAGTTTCAACGGCCCGCAGCGGGCCTCGACCATCGACGCCAACGACCAGCTGAAGTCGGCCGCGGAGTACCAGGACCTGATCCTTGCCTGGAAGAGCGGCAGTCCGGTGCGTCTGAAAGACGTGACGCAGGTGATCGACGATGCCGAGAACGTGCGCCTGGCCGCATGGTCGGATCGCACGCCGGGCGTGATCCTCAACGTGCAGCGCCAGCCGGGTGCCAACGTGATCGAGACCGTCGACCGCGTCCGTGCCCTGCTGCCCAGGCTGCAGGCCTCGCTGCCGGCATCGGTCGACGTGCAGGTCGTTGCCGATCGCACCACCACCATCCGCGCGGCGGTGAACGACACCGAGTTCGAGCTGCTGCTGGCGGTCGCACTGGTGGTGATGGTGATCTTTTTGTTCCTGCGCAGCGCCAGTGCCACGGTCATCCCCAGCGTGGCCGTGCCGCTGAGCCTGGTGGGGACCTTCGGCGTCATCTACCTCGCCGGGTTCTCGATCAACAACCTCACGCTGATGGCGCTGGTGATCTCCACCGGCTTCGTCGTCGACGACGCGATCGTGATGATCGAGAACATCGCGCGCTTCATCGAAGAAGGCGATTCGCCGATGCAGGCCGCATTGAAGGGCAGCCAGCAGATCGGCTTCACCATCATCTCGCTGACGGTCTCGCTGCTGGCGGTGCTGATCCCGCTGCTGTTCATGGGCGACGTGGTAGGGCGGCTGTTCCACGAGTTCGCCATCACGCTGGCGGTGGCCATCCTGATCTCGGCCTTCGTCTCGCTGACCCTCACACCGATGATGAGTGCGCGGCTGCTGCGCCCCGAACGCGAGCGCCGCCAAGGTGGATTCGGCGACCGGTTCGCGCGACGTTTCGATGAACTGGTGGCCGCCTACGGCCGTGCGCTGACCTGGGTGCTGGACCGTCCCCGCACCACGCTCGGCGTCTTCGCGGTGACGCTGGGCCTGACCGCGCTGCTGTACGGGGTCGTTCCCAAGGGCTTCTTTCCGGTGCAGGACACCGGGCTGATCCAGGTCATCACCGAGGCGACGCAGACGACCTCGTTCGATGCCATGGCGGCGCGCCAGCAGGCGCTGGCCGATGCCATCCTCAAAGACCCGGACGTGGACCATCTCTCGTCCTTCATCGGCGTGGACGGTGCCAATGCCACCTTGAACACCGGGCGCATGCAGATCACGCTGAAGCCGTTCGCGCAGCGCGACGCATCGGCATCCGAAGTGATCCGCCGACTCGCCGATGCCACTGCCCATGTGCCAGGCATCACCGCCTACATGCAGCCGGTGCAGGACCTGACCATCGAGGACCGGGTCTCCAAGACCCAGTACCAGTTCCTGCTCAGCTCGCCCGATGCGAAGGACCTGGCCACCAGCACCAACCGTCTTCTCGAGCGCCTGCGCCTGCGGCCCGAGCTGGTGGACGTGGCGAGTGATTTGCAAGAGCAGGGCCAGCAGGCGTATGTGCAGATCGACCGCGAAGCGGCAGGCCGGCTCGGCGTCACGGTCGCCGCGATCGACACGGCGCTCTACAACGCGTTCGGCCAGCGGCTGGTGTCCACCATCTACACCCAGTCGAGCCAGTACCGGGTGGTGCTGGAGGCCGCGCCCGGCCTCGGCCGCGGCCCGATGGCCATCTCTGATCTGTATGTGCCGGGCACCAGCACCGGTGCCAACGGCACGACCACGCAGGTGCAGGTTCCGCTGTCGTCGGTGGCGCAGGTGCTGGAGCGGCCGGCGGCGCTGGCGATCAACCATGTCGCGCAGTTTCCCTCGGCCACCGTGTCATTCAACCTCGCGCCGGGGGTGTCGCTGGGCGCGGCGGTGGACGCGATCAGGGCTGAGGAGGCCGGCCTCGACCTGCCGCTCAGCGTCGAAACCAGTTTCCAGGGTGCAGCCGAGGCCTTTCGCGCTTCCTTGAGCAGCACGCTGCTGCTGATCCTGGCCGCGGTGGTCACGATGTACATCGTGCTGGGCGTGCTGTACGAGAGCTACATCCACCCGATCACCATCCTCTCGACGCTGCCGTCGGCCGGTCTGGGGGCCCTGCTGGCGCTGCTGCTGGCCGGGCAGGACCTGGGTGTGGTCGGCGTCATCGGCATCGTGCTGCTGATCGGCATCGTCAAGAAGAACGCGATCATGATGATCGACTTCGCGCTCTACGCCGAGCGCGAGGAAGGGCTGGCGCCGCGCTCGGCGATCCACAAGGCCTGTCTGCTGCGCTTCCGGCCGATCCTGATGACCACGATGGCAGCGCTGTTGGGTGCGCTGCCGCTGATGCTGGGCACCGGCGCCGGCCATGAACTGCGGCACCCGCTGGGCGTGACGATGGTGGGTGGCCTGATCGTCAGTCAGCTGCTCACGCTGTTCACGACGCCGGTGATCTACCTCGGCTTCGCCCGTCAGGCACAGCGTCTCAAGGCCTGGCAGGCGAACCGCGCCGCGGCCACATGAGCATCTCCGCCCCGTTCATCCACCGGCCGGTCGCCACGACGCTGATCACGCTGGGCATCGCGCTGGCGGGTCTGCTCGGGTTCCAGTTGCTGCCGATCGCGCCCTTGCCGCAGGTGGACTTTCCGACCATCTCGGTCAGTGCGTCGCTGCCTGGTGCCAATCCCGACACGATGGCGGCCACCGTCTCTGCGCCGCTCGAGCGTGCGCTCGGCACCATCGCCGGCGTCAACGAGATCACGTCGCGCTCGTCGTTGGGCTCGACCAACATCACCTTGCAGTTCGACCTCGACCGCGACATCGACGGCGCCGCCCGGGATGTGCAGGCGGCGATCAACGCAGCCCGAACGCTGTTGCCCTCGGGCATGCCGAGCAATCCGACCTATCGCAAGGTGAACCCGGCCGCGGCGCCGATCATGATCATCGCGCTCACCTCCGACACCCTGACGCGAGGCCAGATGTACGACGCGGCGTCCACGGTGCTGGCGCAGCGCCTGTCCCAGGTGCGGGGCGTGGGGCAGGTCAACGTGGGCGGCGGGGCTCTGCCCGCGGTGCGTGTCGAGCTGGATCCGGACAAGCTGGCCTCCAAGGGCATCTCGCTCGACAAGGTGCGCCTGGCGATCACGGCCACCAACGCCAATCGGCCGAAGGGCTCGGTCGAAGACGGTGATCACCGCTGGCAGATCGGCGCGAACGACCAGGCGCTGACGGCCGCCGACTACGCGCCGGTGCTGGTGACTTACCGAGAGGGTGCCGCGGTACGGCTGCGCGACGTGGCCCGCGTGGTCGATTCGGTGCAGGACGTGCGCAACTACGGTCTGGCCAATGGCAAGCCGGCGGTGGTGCTGTTCGTGCTCAAGGAGCCCGGTGCCAACATCATCGAGACGGTGCAGCGGGTGCGCGACATCCTGCCGCGCATGCAGGCGTCGATCCCCGGTGCGATCGATCTCCAGGTCATCAGCGATCGAACGCCGACGATCCGCGCGTCGCTGCAAGAGGTCGAGCGGGCGATGGCGATCTCGATCGGGCTGGTCATCCTGGTCGTGTTGCTGTTCCTGAAAAGCTGGCGTGCCACCGTGATCCCGGCGGTCGCGGTGCCGGTGTCGCTGCTGGGCACGTTCGGCGTGATGTACCTGTGCGGCTACAGCCTGAACAACCTGTCGGCCATGGCGCTGACGGTGGCCACCGGCTTCGTGGTCGACGATGCCATCGTGGTGCTGGAGAACATCACGCGCCACATCGAGCGCGGCATGGCGCCCCGCGAGGCGGCGCTCAAGGGCGCGCGCGAGATCGGCTTCACGGTGGTGTCCATTTCGCTGAGCCTGATCGCGGTCTTCATCCCGCTGCTGCTGATGGGGGGCATCGTCGGCCGGCTGTTCCGCGAGTTCGCCATCGTGCTGTCGGCCTCCATCCTGGTGTCGATGGTGGTGTCGCTGACGACCACCCCGATGATGGCTGCGCGGCTGCTTCAACCCCGCGCCGAGAGGCGGTCACCGGGCCGCGCCGGGCGATTGCTGGCGCGCGCCGGCAGTGCCCTGCTGCGCGGGTACCGACGCTCGCTGATCTGGGCGCTGCGCCACCAGCCCGTGGCCCTCCTGGCGCTGGCAGGGGTGGTCGCGCTCAATGTTCACCTGTACACCACGATCCCCAAGACCTTCTTCCCGCAGCAGGACACCGGCTCGCTGGTCGGTGGTGTCCAGGCCGATCAGGGCAGCTCGTTCCAGACCATGCAGGCCCGCCTCGACAAGTTCATGGCCATCCTGCAGGCCGACCCGGCGGTGGCCCATGTCAGTGGGTCGACCGGCGGCGGGCAGAGCAACTCGGCCAACTTCTACATCACCCTCAAGCCGCTGGCCGAGCGCAAGGTGTCGGCCGATGAGGTGGTGGCCCGCCTGCGCGACAAGCTCGGCCACGAGCCCGGGGCCAACCTGTTCTTTGCGCCGGTGCAGGACATCCGCATCGGGGGCCGCCAGTCGAACGCGCAGTACCAGTACACCTTGCAGGCCGACGATGTGGAGAGCCTGCGCACCTGGGGGCCGCGGGTGCGCAACGCGATGTCGCAGCTGCCCGAGCTCGCCGACGTCAACACCGATCAGCAGGACAAGGGCCTGCAGACCTCGCTGGTCATCGACCGCGATGCCGCCGCGCGGCTGGGCGTCACGGTGAGCAACCTGGACAGCGCGTTGAACAACGCCTTCGGACAGCGCCAGGTCGGGGTGATCTACAACGCGCTGAACCAGTACCGCGTGGTCATGGAGCTGGCGCCGCAGTACGTCCAGGGACCGGAGACGCTGAACCACTTCTATCTCACCAGCACGTCGGGCGCGCAGGTGCCGCTGTCGGCCATCGCCCGGGTCGAAACCACCAACACCCCGTTGTCCGTCAATCACCAAAGCGGTTCACCGGCCTCGACGATCAGCTTCAACCTTCCCCCGAGCGTGTCGCTGTCGGATGCCACGGTCGCCATTGGCAACGCGATGGCCGAGCTCGGGGTGCCGGTGTCGGTTCGGGGGAGCTTCCAGGGCACGGCCAACGCGTTCCAGCAGTCGTTGTCGTCGCAGCCGGTGCTGATCCTGGCGGCCGTCGTCGCGATCTACCTGGTGCTCGGCATGCTGTACGAGAGCCTGATCCACCCGGTGACCATCCTCTCGACATTGCCGTCGGCGGGCGTCGGTGCGCTGCTCGCCCTGATGCTGTTCAAGACGGACTTTTCGATCATCGCGTTGATCGCGGTGATCCTGCTGATCGGCATCGTCAAGAAGAACGCCATCATGATGATCGACTTCGCAATCGTGCGGCAGCGTGAAGGCCAGGCGAGTGCGGGCGCTGCGATCTACCGCGCGGCCAACCTGCGGCTGCGGCCGATCCTGATGACGACCTTCGCCGCGATCTTCGGCGCCGTGCCGCTGGCGCTCGGCACGGGCGACGGTGCCGAGCTGCGGCAGCCGCTGGGCATTGCGATCGTCGGCGGACTCATCCTGAGCCAGCTGCTGACGCTGTACACCACGCCGGTCGTGTTCGTGCTGATGGACCGGCTGAGCGCCAGGCGCTGGCGAACCCGGCGTGCCGCCGCGGCCGCGACCCTCCACGTGGCATCTGCCTAGAGCTCCATGACGCACCGAATCCCGCTGACCTTGATGCCGCTGGCCGCTGCCGTGCTGATGACGGCCTGTGCCGTCACCCGCGTGGACCCGCCGCCACCGGTGGCGGCTGCCTCGCAATACAAGCAGGCCGCAGGCTGGACGCATGCGTCTGCCGAGACCCCGGTGCCCGACGACTGGTGGACGCTGTTCAACGACCCGCTGCTCAACGATCTGCAGCGCCAGCTGGTGATCGGCAACGAGAACCTGAGGTCGTCGTTGTCGGCCGTGGCCAGTGCGCGGGCGCTGTACGACGCGAGCCGCAGTGCGCTGTGGCCCACGCTCTCGCTCGGTGCCGGGGCGACGCGCAGCGAGTCGCCGAGTTCGAACAGCGCCGACCGATCGTCCAAGCCCGTCAACAGCCTGAACCTGACGACCACGGCCAGTTGGGAGGTCGACCTGTGGGGGCGGCTGGCTGGCGCCAGAACAGGCGCCCAGGCGTCGTACCAGGCCAGTGCCGACGACCTCGCCGCCGTGCGCCTGTCGGCCCAGGCCTTGCTGGTGCAGACCTACCTCTCGCTGCGTACCGCCGATGCGCAGCTCTCGGTGCTGGCGCGCAGCATCGCGGCCTACCAGCAATCGCTGGCCTTGACGCAGGTGCGCTACGACGGCGGCGTGGCCGCACGGACCGATGTGCTGCAGGCGCAGACCCAGCTCAAGTCGGCACAAGCCCAGTCGGCCGACCTGACGGCGCAGCGGGCGCAGCTCGAGCATGCGATCGCGGTGCTGCTCGGTGCGCCACCGGTGTCGCTGACGCTGGCAAGCCAGGCCAGCCTGCCGCCGGTGCCGGAGGTGCCGCAGATGCTGCCCGCGACGCTGCTGCAGCGCCGCCCCGACATCGCCGCTGCCCGGCAGCGCGTGGCCGCGGCCTATGCCCAGATCGGGGTGAGCGACGCCGCCTTCTTTCCGGACCTGACGCTGTCGGCCAGTGCCGGATTTCGCAGCTCCACGCTGTCCAACCTGTTCAGCGCCCCCAATCTGCTGTGGTCACTGGGCCCCTCGCTGACGCAGGCGATCTTCGATGGCGGCCAGCGCAAACTGGCCAGCGCCCAGGCCACCGCGGCGGCCGATCAGGCCACCTCGGCGTATCGCCAGACCGTGCTCACCGCCTTGCAGGAGGTCGAAGACAACCTCGTCCTCGCACAGCAACTGCAGCAAGAGGCGCAGTGGCAAAGCGAGGCCCTGCAGGCGGCGCAAAGCAACCTCGACATCACGCTCGAGCAGTACCGCGCCGGCACCGTGAGCTATCTCAACGTGGTGGTGGCGCAGACCGCGGCGCTGGGCAGCGAGAACACGCTGCTGTCGGTGCGCAACCGCCAGCTTGCGGCGGTCAACCAGCTGCTGAAGAACATCGCGGGCCGCTGGCAGCCTGCGTGAGCGCCGGAACGGTCGCCGCCACTGCATGCCGGTGGTCGACCAAGGCGATTGACTTCGAGTCCACGCGGTGCACGGCCGTTGACCCGCATGCCTTGCTGCCGTGGGACCCGGCACGAGAGAATCGGTCTGCATGAATGCCATCCCTGCCTCGACCCCAGCGGTCGCCACCTCGTCGAAGCCTCTGCTGGTGGCCGACATCGGTGGCACGCATGCCCGCTTCGGGCTGGTCGAGGGGCCGGGGCGCTCGCTCACGCAGGTTCAGCGCCTGCGGACCGACGACCACCCGCAGCTGATCGATGCCGCGCGTGCCTATCTGGCCACATTGCCGGCCGGCGTCGGGCAACCGGCCCTGGCCTGTCTGGCCGTGGCAGCGCCCCTGGACGGCGACGAGGTGCGCTTCATCAACCACCCGTGGCGGTTCTCGCGTGCCGCCGTGCAACGCGAGCTGGGACTCGACCGGTTGGTCCTGCTCAATGATTTCGAAGCGCTGGCGCTGGCGCTGCCGCACCTCACCGGCGCCGGCTTGCGCTGTCACGAGACCGGGCCCGGGCTGGACAGTCCCCCGCGCGGCGCGCTGGCTGTGCTCGGGCCGGGCACCGGCCTGGGTGTTGCCGGGCTGGTCCCGACCGCCATGGGCTGGCAGGCGATCCCAGGAGAAGGCGGGCATGTGACGCTGGCCGCCTGTGACGACTTCGAGGCCGCGGTGCTGGCGGCCGCGCGGCGCGAACTCGCCCACGTGTCGGCCGAGCGATTGCTGTCGGGCGTCGGGCTGCCGCTGCTGCATCGCGCGGTGGCGCTGGCGTCCGGCCGCGCCGTCGACGTGGCGATGCGCACCGAAGCCATCCTGCAGCACGGCATCGACCACGCCAGCGGCGTGGGCGGGGATGCCGATTGCGCCAGGACCCTGGCGGTGTTCTGCGCCATGCTGGGCACGGTCGCGGGCAACGTCGCGTTGACGCTGGGCGCGCGCGGCGGGCTCTACATCGGCGGCGGCATCGTGCCGCGCATGGCAGACCTCTTTTTTGCCTCGAGCTTTCGCGAGCGCTTCGAGGCGAAAGGGCGCTACAGCGACTACATGCGCGCCATCCCGACCGCGTTGATCGTCGATCCGCAGGCGGCCCTGACGGGTGCCGCGGTCGCCCTGGAGATGGCCGCCGGAGCCGCCGCCCCATCCTGAGCGGCCGTGGTGTCGACCCGTGTGATTGAGGTGATGCCGCGGGATCAGATCCGCCCGCGCGGCCGCTGAGGTCATGCCAGATCGCCCGAAGGCGCCACCGTACAATCTGCGGGTTTTGCCCAAGGCGTTTCCCGCCGACCAACAGAGGAATCCACGTGTTCATTTCTGAAGCTTTCGCCCAGGCCGCACCGGCTGCCACCGGGAGCCCCGACATGCTCGGCAGCCTCGGGTCCATGCTGCCGCTGATACTGATGTTCGTGGTGCTGTACTTCGTGATGATTCGTCCGCAGATGAAGCGTCAGAAGGAGCACAGGGCGATGGTCGATGCACTGGCCAAGGGCGATGAGGTGGTCATCGGTGGCGGCGTGCTCGGCAAGGTGGCGAAGTTGGGCGAGACCTACCTGTCGGTCGAAGTCGCCGCAGGCGTCGAACTCCAGGTGCAGCGCTCATCGGTGCTGCAGGTGCTGCCCAAGGGCACCATCAAGTAAGAGCCCGACGCAGGCTGCTGCGTTGTTGGCGCGACACTCCCACGTCTTCGGCGCTGACCTGTCGGCCAGCCGCTGAGCGATCGCCAGAAAGGCGTCATGAACCGCTATCCCCTCTGGAAATACGCGATCCTGCTGGTGGCCTTGCTGGTGGGCTTGGTCTATACCTTGCCCAACCTGTTCGGAGAAGCGCCCGCAGTGCAGGTGAGCAGCGGCCGCGCCACCTTGAAGGTCGATGCCAGCCTCGCCACCCGCGTGGAGGAGGCCCTCACGCAGGCTGGCCTGAAGGCCGACTTCGTGCAGTTCGAAGGCAATTCGGTCCGGGCCCGCTTTGCCGACACCGATGCGCAGATCAAGGCCAAGGACGCGATCGGCAAGGCGCTGAACCCAGACGCTGCCGACCCGAGCTACATCGTGGCGTTGAACCTGCTGTCGCGCTCGCCGCACTGGCTGACCGCCGTGCATGCGCTGCCCATGTCGCTGGGGCTGGACCTGCGCGGCGGTGTCCACTTCCTGATGCAGGTCGACATGAAGTCGGCCTTGACGAAGAAGGCCGAGTCGCTGACCGGCGACGTGCGCCAGTTGTTGCGCGACAAGAACCTGCGCCACGCCGGCATCGTGCGCGAGGGCGATTCGGTGGTCGTGCGCTTTCGCGACCGCGAGACTTACACCGCGGCGCGCGGTCTTCTGGAAGACGAACTGCGTGATCTGCAATGGATTGAGACGCCCGATGGCACCGACATCACGCTGGTCGGTACGTTGAAGCCGGCCGCGTCTCGCCTGGTGCAGGAGGCCGCAGTCAAGCAGAACATCACCACGCTGCACAACCGGGTCAATGAACTCGGCGTCTCGGAGCCCGTGATCCAGCAGCAAGGCGCCGACCGCGTGGTGGTTCAACTGCCGGGAGTGCAGGACACTGCCAAGGCCAAGGACATCATCGGTCGCACCGCCACCCTGGAGGTGCGCATGGTCGATGAAAGCGCTGAAGCGGCGGCAGCCGCTGCGGGCACCGGTCCGGTGCCGTTTGGTACCGAGCGCTACACCGAGCGCAACGGCATCGCGCTGATCGTCAAGCGCCAGGTGGTGCTGACCGGCGAGAACCTGACCGATGCGCAGGCAGGCTTCGATGGGCAGACGCACGAACCCAGCGTCAACCTGACGCTGGACGCAAAAGGCTCGCGCATCTTCAAGGATGTGACGCGCGAGAACATCGGCAAGCGCATGGCGATATTGCTGTTCGAGAAGGGCAAGGGCGAGGTCGTCACCGCGCCGGTGATCCGTGCCGAGATCGGTGGTGGCCGGGTGCAGATCTCGGGGCGCATGACCACCGCCGAGGCCGCCGACACCTCACTGCTGCTGCGTTCGGGTTCGCTCGCTGCGCCGATGGAGATCATCGAAGAGCGCACCATCGGGCCGAGCCTGGGCGCGGACAACATCTCCAAGGGCTTCAACAGCGTGCTGTACGGCTTTGCGGCCATCGCGGTGTTCATGTGCCTGTACTACATGCTGTTCGGCGTGATCTCGACGCTGGCACTGGCGTTCAACCTGCTGCTGCTGGTGTCGGTGCTGTCGATGCTGCAGGCCAGCCTGACGCTGCCTGGCATGGCGGCGATCGCGCTGACGCTGGGGATGGCGATCGATGCCAATGTGCTGATCAACGAACGGGTGCGCGAGGAACTGCGCAGCGGCGCCTCGCCGCAGGCGGCGATCCATCACGGCTACGAACGCGCCTTCGCCACCATCCTCGATTCCAACGTGACCACGCTGATCGCGGGCCTGGCGCTGCTGGCCTTCGGTTCCGGGCCGGTGCGCGGCTTCGCGGTGGTGCACTGTCTCGGCATCCTGACCTCGATGTTCTCGGCAGTGGTGTTCTCCCGCGGACTGGTCAACCTCTGGTACGGGCGGCAGAAGAAGCTCAAGGGTGTGTCCATCGGGCAGGTCTGGAAGCCTGCCGCTGACGTTGGCGCCAAGCGCTGACATAGGAGCCGACCATGGAGTTTTTCAGAATCAAACGTGACATCCCGTTCATGCGCCACGCTCTGGTGCTGAACGTGATTTCGGCGCTGACGTTTGTCGCTGCGGTGTTTTTCATCGCGACGCGCGGCCTGCACTTTTCGATCGAGTTCACTGGCGGCACGGTGATCGAGGTGGCCTACACGCAGGCTGCCGACATCAACCGGGTGCGCACCACCGTCGAGTCGCTCCAGTTCGGCGAGGTGCAGGTGCAGAACTTCGGGACCTCGCGCGACGTGCTCATACGCCTGCCGTTGCGCGGCGATGTGAAGCAGGCCGAGGTGGTGTCACGTGTCTTCGGGGCCTTGTGCCAGGCCGAGGGCGCCACTGTCAGCACCCAGCAGATCACCTCCGGCAAGGGCGCCCAGACCACCGCCCCGGTGTGCGGTGAAGTCGGCGCCGAGAAGGTCAGGCTGCAGCGCAGCGAATTCGTCGGGCCGTCGGTCGGTTCGGAACTGGCACGTGATGGGGCACTGGCGCTGGCGGCGACGATCGCCGGCATCATGCTGTATCTGGCGGTGCGCTTCGAGTGGAAGTTCTCGGTCGCCGGCATCATCGCCAACCTGCACGACGTGATCATCATCGTCGGGTTCTTTGCCTTCTTCCAGTGGGAGTTCTCGCTGTCCGTGCTGGCCGCCGTGCTGGCCGTGCTGGGCTACTCGGTCAATGAATCGGTGGTGATCTTCGACCGGATCCGCGAGGCGTTTCGCAAGTACCGCAAGCTGACCACGCCGCAGGTGATCGACCACGCCATCACCAGCACGATGAGCCGCACCATCATCACCCACGGCAGCACCTTGATGATGGTGGTGTCGATGCTGATCTTCGGTGGACAGACGCTGCATTACTTCGCGATCGCGCTGACCATCGGCATCCTGTTCGGCATCTACTCGTCGGTGTTCGTTGCCGCTGCCATCGCGATGTGGCTCGGCGTCAAGCGCGACGACCTGATCAAGTCCTCCACCAAGGAGCTCGATCCGGACGATCCCAACGCCGGAGCGGTGGTGTAGAGTCGTTTCGAACTTACCAACGCAACCCACACCAACCCATGGCGTCCACGGCCCATTCGATGGCCCAGGCCACCCAGGCCCGCCGTGCGTACGTTGAGGGCTTGCTCAATGGCATGCCGGGTGTGGTGCAGGCGGTCGACCAGGGCGCGCGCCTGCTGCTCAGTCAGGTGGCAGACCCGGCCACGCTGATGCGCCGCCGCGATGCGGTCGAAGACCTGAAGAACGCCGCGGGGTTCTGGCTGCAAGGCGCACTCTCCATGCTGCGCGGTGCATTGCACAGCGGTGTGGTCTCGGCGACGCGACCGAACGATCTGCCGATGCCCGGCGACAGGCAGAACTTCAGCCTGGTCGACAACGAAACCATCGAAGGCGAGATCCTCAGCTCGCGCCTGGCGCTGGCGGTGATGGACCGCGCGTCCTGGGAGTTCACCGACTTGCGCTCGCGCATGACGTTGCTCGAAGGGCGCGAAGAGCTCGATGCCAATGACATCCTGCGCCCCCACGTGCTGGCGCGCATCGCGATCAACTCCTGGCGCGCGGCGGGCCTGAGCCACGAGACGTGGCGCACCCTGCAGGGCGTGTTGCACGAGGAGTTCGCTCACTTCAACGAAGAGGCCTACCACGAGGCCAACCGGATGCTGATCCAGCAGCGTGTGCTGCCCGAGATCGATCTGCGTCCCTTCATCCGCCGTTCGCGCAATGCGGCGTTCGTCAATACCCAGTCGGGGTCGCTGGCCTCGGTGGGTTCCGGTGGTTCGGTGGGGCGCGATGTCGCGGGCGCACCGACGGTTCGGGGCCAGCTGGCTGAGCCGCGGGCGACCCGTCACAGTCCGCTGGTCGACGCGCCTGCGCATGAAACCCGCCTGATGAGTCGGGTCGGATCGCTCGTGCGCGGTGGGTCCGACCATGCCGATGCGGTGCTCGGTCGGCTGAACCGGCTGATCGGGCGCCAGTTGCCCGAGTTCGCCCGCACGGTGCACGGGCCAGCCTCGCCCGCGCTGGAGGCGGCGATCACGAGTGCACAGCAAGGCATTGCGCTGCGGTTGACGCCAGACTCCGGCGGTCGCTACGCCGCAGGCCCGGTCAGCACACCGGCGATGCTGGAGGAGTTGCACCAGCGCAAACAGGCCCTGAAGGCCGCGGCCGCGTCGCCCAACGAGCGCGCGACGATCGAGGTGGTGGCCCTGCTGTTCCAGAGCATCCTGACCGAGGAGCGCATTCCGGCGTCGGTGCGCGTGTGGTTCGCGCGTCTGCAGATGCCGGTGTTGCGGGTGGCGGTCGGTGAGCCTGATTTCTTCGCCACCACCGATCACCCCGCGCGCCGCCTGATCGATCGCATGGGTGCCTGCGTGATGGGTTTCGACGCGCACAGCACACGGGTGTCCGGTGGCGCGGTCGAAAAAGAGATCAAGCGCGTGGTGCAGGTCGTCGAGGCCTATCCGGACACCGGTCGGCGGGTGTTCCAGACGGTGTTGACCGAGTTCGAGCGCTTCCTCGAGCACTACTTCAAGAATGAGAACGAGGCGTCGCGAAAAGGCGTTTCGCTGGCGCAGCAGGTCGAGCAGCGCGAGACCCTGGCCATCCAGTACACGATCGAGCTGCGCAAGATGCTCAACGAGGTGCCGGTGCCTGAAGGGGTGCGCGAATTCCTGTTTCAGGTGTGGGCCGACGTGCTGGCGATGACCGCGGTCAAGTCCGGGCTCGGCGGCGAGGAAATCAAGGAGATGAAGCGCGCGGCAGCCGATCTGATCTGGTCGGCCAGCGCCAAGGTCTCGCGCGAGGAGCGTGCCGACGTGATCCGTCGCCTGCCGCCGCTGCTGAAAATTCTGCGCGATGGCATGCAGGGCGCGGGTGTTGCGGCGGCAGCGCAGGACGAGCACATCCAGCGCCTCAACACCTCGCTGGCCGCAGCGTTCACGGCCCGCACCGCCGCCATCCCGAAGGATCGCCTCGAGCAGCTGATGGCACGCCTCGAAACACTGGAAGAGCTGCTGCCCGACGCCGACGACATGGAGATCGACGAATCGCTGGTGCTCGACCTGTCCGGCCACGAAAGCAACGAACTCGAGGTGGTCAATGCCGGTGGCTCGATGCCAACGCCGGCGATGGCCGCCTGGGCGCGCGAACTGCAGGTCGGCGGTTGGTACATGCTGGACTACCGCGATCGCAACGAATCGGTACAGCTGGCGTGGCAGGGCATGCGTCGGCAGCTGACCTTGTTCGTGACCCCGCAGGGCCGCGGGATCCTGTTCCAGCAGCAGCGGCTCGCGGCGTTCCTGCAGGCGGGCCTGCTGGTGCCGGTTCAGGATGAGTCACTGACGGTTCGAGCCACACGCACTGCGCTTGCCAAGCTCGATGTCGATCCGAGCCGGCTGCTGAATTGATGCGCGGATGAAAAAAGCCGCCAGACGGCGGCTTGTGATTCATGCCCTGTGATGGGTCAGTGGATCAGCCTGTCTTCTTCATCGACGAACAACTCGTCCAGGATCAGCGCATCGGGCTCTTCGCCCAGACTCCAGAAGACCATCAACACGATGATCTTCAGGTCTTCCAGATCGAGCGGGCCGCCAGGAATCGCGCTGGCACGGTCGATCACCATTTCGCGCATCGGGGGCGGCAGCACACCGGCTGATTCGAGGAAGCTGACAAAGCCGATCGAGGCTTCGCCCAGATGCTCCTGCTCGGCGGGCGAATAGACACGCAGACTGCGCTCGCCTTGTTCTCCCACATAGGACTCGGCCGCGGTGGCCAGCCCGTCGAGCCAGGTCAAGGCCTCTTGAATCTCATCGGACTCGAAGCCGACCGACGACAGCTTGCGCGTCAGCTGGGCGTGATCCGGACAGGCATCCGGCCGCCAGTAGTTCTCGTACAGGTACACAAGCACATCGAACATGGCTTCATGATACCCGAGCGACCGCGCCGCTCAGGCGGGGTTCAGCTGCTTGCGATTCGCTGAAAGCGCTGGCCCGGCAGTCGCGCCACCTGGCCGCTCAATTCCAGGTCGAGCAAGTGGGTGTTCAGCGCATGCGCCGACCAGCCGGTGCGGGCAACCAGGGCGTCGAGCGACATCACTTCGTAGCCCATGGCGGCCAGCAGCGGGTCGTTTGGCGCCGTTTCGGCCATTGCCGCTGCCGTGCGCGGGCGCACAGCCGCCAGCGCCGGCAGCTCATCGAGCACATCGGCCGCCGACTCGACCAGCTTGGCTCCTTGCTTGATCAGCGCATGGCAGCCACGCGACTGCGGGGAATGGATCGAGCCGGGGATGGCGAACACCTCCCGCCCGGCCTCCAGTGCCAGCCGAGCGGTGATGAGCGAACCCGATTCCAGGGCCGCCTCGATCACCAGCGTGCCGCGGCTCAAGCCCGCGATCAACCGGTTGCGTTGCGGGAAGTGTGCGGCCAGGGCGGGTGTGCCCATCCCATATTCGCTGAGCATCAGGCCGGCATGTGCGATGCGATGGGCCAAATCGAAGTGGCGCCGTGGATAGACCCGGTCGAGCCCGGTACCGACCACGGCGATCGTCCCGGCTGCGGCAGCCAAGGCGCCTTCATGGGCAGCACCGTCCACGCCGAGTGCGAGACCCGAGACGATGATCCAGCCCGCCTCGCCCAGGGCCTGGGCGAACTCACGCGCATTCAAGGTCCCTTGCGGCGTCGGGTTGCGGCTGCCGACGATGGCAACCGCCTCGCCGCACAGCAGGTCGACGCGTCCTTGCGCATACAGCAGCAGCGGCGGGTCAGCAGTGTTCAGCAACTGCGGCGGGTAGCGTGCGTCGCCGAGCGGGATGACGGCTCTTGGAGTGTCCGAGCGCTCGGACAGCCAGGCGAGCGTTCGCCCGAGCGTCGCATCGAAGTCCGCCGGCGGTGCCATCACGGCGCGTGCGGCGGCTTCGCTGATCACCTGGCGGTGGCTGTCGAACGACGCTGCCATCACCGCCTCCGGCGAGCCGAAGGCGGCCAGCAGCTTGCGCGCTGACTCGCGACCGACCTTGGGCGTCTCGGCCAGCCGCAGCCAGGCGGCCAGCTCGTCGTGGTCGAGTGCCTCCGTCACGCGTCGGTCCGCGCCGGCGCCCGAAGTCAGGGCTGGGTGAATCGATCGCCCGGTTTGACAGGCTCTTTCACCGACAGGATCAACGCGTAAGACATGCGCTCGAAGACCTGGAAGACGAACAACATGCCATGGCGCTCGTCGGGCAGCTTGATGCGGGTGGGGCTGGCACCGGTGCGATCGATCACCTCCGCGCCGTCTTGCCACAAGGCCAGCACATGGCCGCGCTCGACACCGTCGGCCTTGCCGCGGTTCAGCGTGACGATCTGGTTCTGCCCGGCCATGACCGCCTCGCCGTAGACCGAGACAATCTGGCCGACCAGTTCGCCCTGAGGGGCGTGCGGCATGTAGTTGCTGTATTCACGCGCGGTCACCGGGGCCAGCCGGTCACCCACGTTGGCGTCCTGCCGGATGCTGGTGACGATGAAGCTGTCGGGCACGGGGGCCGAAGATTCCTTTTCGTCGACGCGGCTGCGGTCGCCGGACCGAACGAATTCGGCCGTACCGACATACGGTGCCTCGTAGCCGAGGATTTCTTTCGTGGTCGGGTCGCGCAGCGGTTTGGCCTGGCGGAAGATGCGGAACACCGTGTCCTTGCCCAGATTCCCGCGCACATAGGCGGTATCCCCGCGCGCCATCAGGACCCGGCCTTCCCGGGTGGCGACGATGCGTGGGGCCTCATCCAGCGTGTTGCCCTCGAGGATCACGGCTTCGTTGAGGAACGGTTCGATCAGATGGAACGGAATCGCGGTGATGGCCGTGGTGGTCAGCGCTGACGAGCGCACCTGCGGAGACAGTTTCACGACGCCCCCGTCGACGGCCTGGCCCAGTCGCAAGCGCGCGCGGCCATCCGAGGTGTCCAGGTACAGCACCTGCCCCGGGTAGATCAGATGGGGGTTGCGGATCTGCTCGAGGTTCATGCCCCACAGCTCCGGCCAGCGCCACGGCGATTTCAGGAACAGGCCTGAAATGCCCCACAGCGTGTCACCGGCCTTGACTGTGTGCGATTCAGGCGCGTTGGGCGCCAACTCCGACAGCGCCACACCGGCGCCTGCCACCTTCTGCGCCGTCTCACGCTGTTGCGCAGAGATCGGAAAGTGGGGTTCCGCGCTGGCCGTTGCGGCGCTGCCCAGTGCGATCAACATGCACAAACCGAGGGCTGCCGGGCTTGGACTGCGGGCAGGCAGGGAAATCATGGATCGGGTCATGGGAAGGAATCTCCGAACGGGTCGCTGCAGGCAACGCGTCATGGGTGGGCCGGGAAAGGGTGCGCAATACTCACTATTCCGTATCGGCCGAAGTGGCTGGGAATTCAGCGAAAATCTTCAATTGGTTTGAAAGATTCTGCCTCTAAACCCTTGCCATCGCAACGAAAGCGGGCCGCCACACCCCATGCCGAAGCTCACCATCCTTCGTTATCCTGATCCCCGGTTGCACACCGTTGCCAAGCCAGTCGCACAGGTCGATGACCGCATACGTCGCCTGATCGACAACATGCTCGAGACCATGTACGCCGCCGATGGCGTGGGCCTCGCGGCCAGCCAGGTCGATGTGCACGAACGGGTGCTGGTCATCGACACGTCGGAAACGCGCAACAAGCCGCTGGTGCTGATCAACCCCGAATTGACCTCGGTCAGTGCCGAGCAGGTGATCGACGAGGAGGGCTGTCTGTCGGTCCCCAGCATCTACGACAAGGTCTCGCGGGCCGCGCAGATCCGGGTGCGCGCGCTGGGTCGCGATGGCGAACTCGTCGAGTTCGATGCCGAAGGGCTGCTGGCCAAGTGCGTGCAACACGAGATGGACCACCTGATGGGCAAGGTCTTCGTCGATTACCTGAGCCCGCTCAAGCGCACCCGCATCAAGACCAAGATGCTCAAGCACTGGCGCGATGACGAGCGCTGACGCCGGGTCGCTGCGCGCATGAGGCTGGCGTTTGCCGGCACCCCCGAGTTCGCTCGCGTTGCGCTGTCCGCACTCCACGCAGCGGGCTTCGACATTCCACTGGTGCTGACACAGCCGGATCGCCCGGCCGGGCGGGGTCAGCAACTGCAACCTTCTGCCGTCAAGGCCTGGTCTGTGGCCCACGGACTGCCGGTGATCCAGCCGCAAGGCCTGCGACTGGATGGCCGCCATGCCGCGGACGCAAGCGCTGCGCGCGAGTCCTTGCAGCAGGCCCGGGTTGATGCGATGGTGGTGGCCGCTTACGGGCTGATCCTGCCCGACTGGGTGCTCACGATGCCGCGGTTCGGTTGCTTGAACATCCATGCGTCGCTGCTGCCGCGCTGGCGTGGCGCCGCGCCGATCCACCGCGCCATCGAGGCGGGCGACACGCGCACCGGCATCACCGTGATGCAGATGGATGCCGGGCTGGACACCGGTGCGATGCTGCTTGCCGAGTCGCTCGACATCGCCGATGACGACACCACCGGCTCGCTGCACGACAGGCTGGCGGTGCTGGGCGGCCGCCTGATCGTCGAAGCGCTGGAGCTGGCCGCCTGCGGGGGTCTGCACGCCACGGCGCAGCCGGCCGAGGGGGTGACCTACGCGAAGAAGGTCGAGAAGACCGAGGCCGTGGTGGACTGGCATCTGGATGCGGCCGTCATCGCACGCCGCATCCGGGCCTTCAACCCCGCGCCCGGGGCGGTCGCACGGCTGCGGGGTGAGGCCGTGAAGCTGTGGCACGCGCGGGCTGTGCCAATGGCACGGCCCACAGCCGCGCCGGGCGGGGTGATCAGCGCGTCAGCAGACGGCATCGTCGTGGCCTGCGGATCGGGTGCGGTGTGTCTGGTTGAACTGCAACGCCCCGGCGGCAAGCGGCTGAATGCCGCGCAGTTCCTGCAAGGACAGGCACTGCAGGTCGGCGAACGGTTTGATCTGGGCGACGCCTGATTCATCCGCCCGCTGACGAAGCGGACGCGAACAACCGATCGTCAGAACAGCGCCATGCTCAGCTTGCGGCGGTAGCGATCGACCTCGGGATCGACCGGCGTGGTGTCGACCTTGCCGGCGATTTCCAGTGCACCCTTGGGCGCGGCTGCGGCGGCTGGCTTGGCTGGCGCGGGCTTGGCCATCACATCGAGCACGGCCACATAGGTCTTGCGCGCGAGTTCGCCGTTCCAGGCCTTGTCACGCATGATGATTTCCAGCAGCTCGTCCATGGCCTCGATGAAGCGCTGCGCGGCGAAATGCAGCTGGGCCAATTCAAAACGGGCCTCGAAATCACGGCGGTTGGCGGCGATGGCGGCTGTCAGCACATCGGGCGAGCGCAGCAGCGGCGCCCGTTCGCACGCCGTGAGCCAGTGGCCGCAGGCCGCCAGACGCGGTTCGGGCAGCACCTTCGTCGCCACCGGGTTGTACACCGCGCGGGCTTCGTCAACGCGTCCGGCCATCAGCAGCGCACGCAGGCAATCGGCACGGGCGCTGTCGTTGGCAGGGTTGATCGCCACGGCTTCCAGCAGCTTGGCGATCGCGCTGTCGGTGTTGCCCCCGGCCAGCAGGGCCTCGGCGTCTTCGAGGTCTTCGGCCGAGGCCATTTCCTCGACGCTGGGCACGTGCTTGTCGAGGAACTGGCGGATCTCGGCTTCGGGCAACGCTTCCACAAATCCATCGATCGGCTGGCCCCCCTTGAACATCACGCAGAACGGGAGGGTGCGCACACCGAACAGCCGCGACAGCTGCACCGCGATCTCGGATTCGGTTTCTGAATTCAGCGTGGCCAGCGTGAACCGACCGGCGTAGGCCACTTCCAGCTTTTCGAGCACCGGCCCCAGTGTCTTGGCAGGTTCTGACCACGGCGCCCAGATGTAGAGCAGGATGGCCTGTTCTGTCGATGCCTGGATCAGGTCAGTCTTGAAGTTCTGGATGGTGATGTTGATCATGGCGGTAGGTCGGGTGCGTGCCAGCAGGCGTGGGCGGGCAGGTGGAGATGGCGCCGCGCCGCCTACAATTCAAGGCTTCTGAAAAAGTGGAGCAAGGCCATGAACGCGCCTGCGGTGGTGGGTGTGGTGATGGGGTCCAGCAGCGACTGGGAAACCTTGCGCGCAGCGACCGAGATTCTCACCGAGTTTGGCATCCCGTTCGAGGCCCGCGTCGTCTCGGCACACCGCATGCCAGACGACATGTTTGCCTATGCCGACTCGGCAGCCTCGCGTGGCCTGAAAGCCATCATCGCGGGTGCTGGCGGTGCAGCGCACCTGCCGGGCATGCTGGCGGCCAAGACCACCGTGCCGGTGCTGGGCGTGCCCGTGGCGAGCCGCCACCTGCAAGGCGTTGATTCGTTGCATTCGATCGTGCAGATGCCCAAGGGTATTCCCGTGGCGACGTTCGCGATCGGCACGGCCGGTGCGGCCAATGCAGCCTTGTTCACCGTGGCGATGTTCGCGGTGAGCGACCCCGCATTGCGCACGAAGCTCGACACCTACCGCGCCCGACAGACCGAGCTGGCGCGCGCCATGACTGCCGACCTGAAATGACGACATTCATTGCGCCGGGCGCCACGCTGGGCGTCATGGGGGGGGGGCAGCTGGGACGGATGTTCGTGCACGCTGCGCAGCAGATGGGCTACGCCACCGCGGTGCTCGACGCCGACCCGGCGAGCCCCGCCGGGCTGGTCGCGCACCACCACATCCAGGCCGATTACCTCGATCCACAGGGCCTGGCACAGCTGATGCGATGCAGCGCGGCCATCACCACCGAATTCGAGAACGTGCCGGCCGACGCGCTGATCACGCTGGGCGCCCAGCGGCCGGTCGCGCCGGGTGCGGCTGCGGTGTCGGTGTGCCAGGACCGCGCGGCCGAGAAGCAGCATTTCGCGCGCTGCGATGTGCCCTGCGCCCCTCACACCGTGATCGAGGACACCTCTGGGCTCCCGGCGGTGCCTGAGCATCTGTTTCCGGGCATCCTGAAGACGACCCGCCTGGGTTACGACGGCAAGGGGCAGGTGCGCGTCGAGGCGCGGGCCGATCTGCCGGCGGCGTGGGCTTCGTTGGGCGGCGTGTCGGCCGTGCTCGAAAAGCAATTGCCACTCGCCTACGAGGTCAGTGTCATCGTTGCGCGCAGTGCCGCCGGGCAGGTGGTGCATTTCCCGCTGCAGCAGAACCTGCACCGCGCAGGCATTCTTGCCGTGACCCAGGTGCCGGCCCCCGACCTCACGTCGGCGGTGCAGCAGCGCGCGATCGATGCTGCCGAGCGGGTGGCCGAATCGCTGGGTTATGTGGGCGTGTTGTGCGTCGAGTTCTTCGTACTGAAAGACGGCAGCCTGGTCGCCAACGAGATGGCGCCCCGCCCGCACAACTCAGGCCACTACAGCCTCGATGCCTGCGATCTGTCGCAGTTCGACCTGCAGGTGCGCACGATGACCGGCGCGCCGCTGGTCGCCCCGCGGTTGCATTCCCCCGCGGTGATGTTGAACCTGCTCGGCGATCTGTGGTTTGCGACCCGCGAGGCCGCCGCGCGCGAGCCCGACTGGGCCCAATTGCTGGCGCTGCCCGGCGTGCACTTGCATCTGTATGGCAAGACCACGCCGCGACACGGGCGCAAGATGGGCCACCTGACCGTCACGGCGGCCACCGCCGAGCAGGCGCAGACCGTGGCGCGGCAAGCCGCTGCGGTGCTGGGCCTGCCGACGTTCTGACGCTGCCGACCACGCCGCCATGCTGCTGGATGGACACGATCCTGCCGCGATTGCCGTCGCTGCCGAGGCGATCGCTGCTGGAGACCTCGTCGCCTTTCCCACCGAAACCGTCTACGGTCTGGGCGCTCGCGCCGATGACGATGCCGCGGTGGCCCGGATCTACGCGGCGAAGGGGCGCCCGACCCATCACCCGCTGATCGTCCACGTGGCCGACGCTTTGGCCGCGCGTGCGTTCTGTGCCGCCTGGCCCGATCTGGCTCAGAAGCTGGTCGCTGCGTTCTGGCCCGGCCCGATGACGGTGATCGTGCAGCGTGCCGAAGGGGTGGCCGCAGCGAGCGCGGGCGGGCAGACGAGCATCGGCCTGCGCTGCCCGTCGCACCCGGTGGCGCTGGCCTTGTTGCGCGCAGCGGCTGCACGTGGGGTGCCCGGCATCGCCGCGCCGAGTGCCAACCGCTTCGGTCGGCTGAGCCCCACGCGCGCGGCGCATGTCGTGGCCGAACTGGGCGCTGATGTGCGCGTGCTCGATGGCGGTGACTGCGATGTCGGCATCGAATCGACCATCGTCGATTGCTCGCGGGGCCGTGCCGTGCTGCTGCGGCCGGGCGTGCTGACGCGCGGCGCCATCGAAGCGGTTCTCGGCCAGCCACTGGAAGCGCCCGACGAGCATGCGCCCCGGGCGTCGGGCACGCTGGCCTCTCATTACGCCCCCCGCGCCAAGGTCAGGTTGATGGCGCCGGGCATGCTGCAGCCGGCATTGCAGCTGTTGGCCGCCGGGTCTGCCGATGCCGCAGCGCCGGAGTCGGTCGTACCGCTGGCGGTATATTCGCGCCTGCCTGTGCCGAGCGGTTCCACCATGGCCTACCAGGTGATGCCCTCCCGCGCCGACCTTGCGGCCCACGAGTTGTTTACCGTGTTGCGCCGTTTCGATGACTTGGGTGCGCAACTGATCTGGGTCGAAGAACCGCCCGCAGGCCCCGAGTGGGACGGTGTGCGGGACCGCCTGTGGCGAGCCTGCGCTGATTGACCGTTGCCCGACCTTTATTCCTTTGGAGACCGCATGAATTTCAGAGTCGATCGATGGAGCGCCGTGGCGCTGCGCAGCAGCCTGGTGATCCTGACGACGGTGAGCGCGTTGCTGCTGTCATCGTGCGGTGGCGGCGGCCAGTCCAGCCAGACCAAGCGGTTCAAGCCCACGCGGATGATCGTGTTCGGTGACGAGGCCAGTCTGCTGGTGCCGACCACCTCCGGCGGCAACGATTCGCGAAAGTACACGAACAATGGATTGAGCGCGACCAACACCGCGGTGATCGATTGCCTGACCGCGAGCCGGCTGTGGGTCCAGTATCTGGCCAACGAATACGGCCTGGTGTTCGCCGAGTGCAATCCGTCCAACCTGACGGCGACGGCCCAGATGCGCGCAACAGCCGGTGCCAAGGTGGCCGATCTGGCCGCAGCGGTCGATGCTTTCCTGGCCACCAGCGCCCCCGTGCCCACCGACCTGATCACGATGATGGTCGGCACCAACGACGTCCTTGAGCTCTACAACGGCGTGATTTCGTCATCTCTGACCCAGGGCGCGGCAGTGGCAGAAGCCAGGGCGCGTGGGTTGGCTTTTGCAGGTCAGATCAATCGACTCATCAACAGCAACAACACCAAAGGTCGGGTCATCTATTCGACGGTCCCCTATCTGAACCTGACCCCGTTCGGACAGAACACGTCCAAATCAGACGCAGACCGGACTCTGATGCAGTTGCTGACCCAGAGTTTCAATGACGGAATTCGTGCCCAGGAAGCGGATGGGGGGGTCAAAACCAACGGCCGCAGCCTGGGCTTCCTCGACAGCGCACAAAAGTTTCGCAACATCTTCGACGAAGTTGACGGCGGCAACGAAGTGGACTCCATCACCAACGTCAAACAAGCGGCCTGCCTGGACCCTGTCAACCTGCTGAGCTGCACGAACAACACGCTGGTGACTGGCGCCACCCCCGTCAATTACCTGTGGGCGGGCAACATCAACTTCTCTGCTGCCGGCCACTTCTACCTCGGCGACGAGGCGGTCAATCTGGCCACCAGCCTGCCGTGGTGACGCGCTGGCGGGTCAGCCGGGCGGTCTGAGCCGCCGGCCGCGCAATTTCATTCCAAGGATCGCCAGTGCCAGCACCAGCGTGATGGCATTGGCGACGACGATGGGCCAGGCGCCCAGCACCACGCCGTAGGCCAGCCACAGCGCGACGCCCACGGTGAAGCAGCTGTACATGCCGAGCGAGATGCCACTGACATCGCCGGTGCGAAAGCTCAGCCAGGCCTGCGGAATGAACGACACCGTGGTCAGCGACGCGGCAGCGTAGCCCAGCAGGTCGATCCAGTCGCGCGGGTTCACGGGGTCATTTCCGATCCGGGCCTGCGGCCTGACCCTCGCTGGCGGCCCACTGGATCAGCGCTTCCAATGCGGGCCGGGCCGCCGATGCGTTCGGGTGGTTGACGATGCCGACCAGCACATACCGCCGCCCGCTCGGCGCCAGCAGGTAGCCGGCCACCGCCGTCACGTCCCGCAGCGATCCGGTCTTCAGGTGCGCACGGCCGGTGAGCGTCTGCGCGCGCCGCATCGTGCCATCGACGCCACTCACCGGCAGTGAGGCCATCAGCTCCGGCATCAGCGCGCTGGCCGCAGCGTCTTGCAACAGCCGCGCCAGCAGCCCGGCGCTGACGCGGGTATCGCGCGACAGGCCCGAGCCGTTGTCGATCACCGCCGCCTGGCCCGCTTCGCCGTAGCGCTCGGCCAGCCAGCCGCGCAGCACCTCGCGTGCGCCGTCTGGTGTGCCCGCGCCGCGCTTCGACAGCGCCAACGTCAGGAACAGCTGCTGCGCCATCACGTTGTTGCTGAACTTGTTGATGTCGCGGATCACCTCGGCCAGTGGTGGCGATGCCAGCTCGAAGGTCGGCGCGGTGGCTGGCGCCACGCCGTCGCGCACGCTGCCCGTCAGCTTGCCGCCCATCTCGGCCCACAGGCCTGCGAGCAACCGCTCGTTGTAGCGCGCCGGGTCGGCATAGGCCACCGGCCATTGCTTCTCGCCGCAGGCTGGTGAATACAGGCCCTTGAAGCGCAGCCGCAGCGGGTCGGAAAAGTCCGCCTGCAGGGCGCTGCGCCAGTCGTTGCACTGGGTGGCCCCGACACCGGCGGCCAGCGGCACGCGGGCATCGGCGCGCACGCCCTCCAGAGCGGGCTCGGTGGAAATGACCGCGATGCCATGCGCCGGGTCGGGCGTGAAGGTGAACGACAGCGCCTTGTAGTTCAGCAGCAGCGCATCGGGGCGCACGTTGTACGGGCGCAGCGCCTCGCCGTCGAAATCGGCAGGGCTCTGCTCGGGCACCTCGAACGCGCTGCGGTCCAGCACGATGTCGCCGCGGATCTCGCGCACACCAAGCTGCTGCAAACGGCGCAGCAGCAGCCAGACACGCTCGACGACCAGCTTCGGATCGCCGCTGCCCTTGATGACCACGTCGCCCTCGAACACACCGTTGCTGCCGCTGGGCAACGCGCCCTGCAGCCACACCGGCGTGGTCCAGGTCCAGGCCGGGCCCAGCAGGTCGAGCGCTGCATAGGTGGTGAACAGCTTCATCAGCGAGGCGGGATTGACCGCCGCCTGTGCCTGCCACGCGAGGCGCGCAGGCGCGTTGCGGCCGAGCTCCTGCACCACCGCCGACAACGCCTCGCGCGGCACGCGAGCGCGGTCCATCGCGGCTGCAACATCGGGCGGCAATGCGGCTGGCGGCGCCACCGGCGCGGCTGCTGCATGACAGCCGAGCAGCCACAGACAAACGATCGATCCCGCGCGCACAAGCATGCAGGAATGATCGCATGCGGGTGCGTGCGCGCACCCCGAAAGCCCGCTGGCAACAAGCCCGATCGGCCGCGGCTAGACTCGTCCGATGCCTGCCCCACTGACCGCCTGCCTGGCCTTCGACACCGCGACCGAGCACCTGAGCATCGCGCTCCAGCTCGGGGATCGCGTCTGGTCGCACGAGGCCGCGGGCGGGGCACTGGCCTCGTCGACGCTGATTCCCGGTGTGATGGATCTGCTGGCCCAGGCGGGCATCGGCTTGCGCGATCTCGACGCCATCGCCTTCGGGCGCGGGCCGGGCGCTTTCACCGGCTTGCGCACCGCCTGCTCGGTGGCGCAGGGGCTGGCCTTCGGTGCCGACAAGCCGGTGCTGCCGATCGATACCTTGTTGGCGGTGGCCGAAGACGCGCGCACGCTGTCAGACGGCGAGACCATCGACGACGTGTGGGTCGCGATGGATGCGCGTATGGATGAAATCTACGCCGCCCATGCGGTGTTCGAGGCGGGCGCCTGGCGGCTGGCCGCCGCCCCATGGCTGTGCACGCCGCAGCAGCTCAACGAGTGCTGGCGTGAGCGTGCGCCACGCGCCGTGGCCGGCACGGCGCTCGCGGTGTTCGGTGATCGGCTGGCCTGTGGCGATGCCCTGTGCCTGCCGCGGGCCCTGCCGCGCGCGCGTGCGATGCTGCCGCTGGCGGCCGCGCTGTGGGCGCAGGGCGGTGCCGTCGATGCGTCGGAGGCGCTGCCGCTGTACCTGCGTGACAAGGTGGCGCAGACGATGGCCGAGCGCGCGGCGGCCAAAGCACTGGCGGCGACCGTGGCGCCAGCGGTGTCGCCATGAATGCGGTGTTGCGCCACGCCCGCCGGCTCGAGCGGATGACGACCGCCCACCTCGACGAGGTGATGGCCATCGAAAACGAGGCCTATCCGTTCCCGTGGACGCGCGGCAACTTCATCGACTCCCTCGCCTCGGGCTATCCGGCGCAGGTGCTGTTCGACAGCGACCGGCGTGGCCAGGTGATCGGTTACTTCGTCGCGATGGAAGGCGTCGATGAAATGCACCTGCTGAACCTGACGGTCATGCCCGAGTCCCAGAGCCAGGGCCACGGCCGGTTCATGCTGGATGCACTGCTCGATCTGTGCCGACAGCGCCATGCGATGCAACTGTGGCTCGAGGTGAGACAAAGCAACCCGCGCGCGAGAGCGCTGTACCAGCGCTACGGTTTTCGCGACATCGGCGTGCGGCGCGGCTACTACCCGGCCGCAGCCGGCCGTCGCGAAGATGCACTGGTGATGAGCCTGGACGTGTCTGGTGGCGCCGCATGAGCTGGACGGAGCGCCAGCGCGCCATGCTGGCCGAGATGGGCCTGCGGGTGTGGGATGTGCCAGTGACGCCAGAGCCGGCCGTTGCGGTGGCATCCGAGACGGTCGGCGCGCGCCCGACGGGCCATTCGGTTGTGGAGCCCGCTACCGCTGCGCCGTCGCCCGACATCGTGTCGCCGCCAGCGATGGCCCGGGCTCCGGGGGCTGTCGCCTCGATGGACTGGCCCGCGCTGCGCGAAGCCGTCGCGGCCTGTACCGCGTGCAGCTTGCACCAGAGCCGGCGGCAGACGGTGTTCGGTGTCGGCCACCCGCAGGCGCACTGGATGATCGTCGGCGAGGCGCCGGGCGAAGAGGAAGACCGCCGCGGCGAACCTTTTGTCGGCCGCTCCGGCCAGCTGCTCGACAACATGCTGCGCGCGATCGGGCTCAGCCGACAGGCGGGCGTCTCGGCCGGATCGGGCGAGTCGTCCGCCCCCGCTGATCCCGCCAGACAGGTCTTCATCGCCAACACGCTGAAGTGCCGTCCACCGGGCAACCGCAATCCCGCGCCCGACGAACTGGCCCGCTGTGAAGGTTTCCTGATCCGGCAGATCGAGCTGGTGCAGCCGAAGATCATCCTTGCGATGGGCCGTTTCGCGGTGCAGAGCCTGCTGCGCAGCACCGCGCCGATCGGCCAGTTGCGCGGCCGCGTGCACCACTACCAGGGCGTGCCCCTGGTCGTCACGTACCACCCGGCCTACCTGCTGCGCAACCTGCCGGAAAAGGCCCGCGCCTGGGATGACCTCTGCCTGGCGCTCGATACCGTCGAAGCGTCTGCCACGCACGCGGCCCGTGGTGCCTGAGGCGGCGGCGCAAGCCGCACGCGAGCTGCGTTGGCTGCTGTTGTCGCCGCCGCTGCTCGACACCGCGCCGGACGCGCATTCGGCGCAGGTGCAGCAGTTCAGCGCCGCCGAGCAAGACGCCATCTCGGTGTGGCTGGAGGGCATCGACCGTGCGCCGCAGGCGCTGTTCGATGCCGTGCATGCCACGGCATCGAGCGGCACCGATCTGTTGTCGCCTCGGCCGCCGTCGTTGCGCCTGGGCCGACGAGCAGAACGGCTGCTGGCGTTCTTTCTGCGGCACGGTCCGACCCACCGCCTGGTGGCAGCGAACATCCCGCTGCGCGACCTGACACCACAAGGTGATCGCACCACCGTGGGTGAGATTGACTTCCTGCTGCACGACGCCCGTGGCCAGGCCTGGCACTGGGAACTGGCGGTCAAGTTCTTCCTGTGCACCGCCACCGGACCGCAGGCGAGCGCCGCCGACTTCATCGGCCCCGACCGCGTGGAAACCTTCGACAGCAAGCTGCGCAAGCTGTTCGACCGCCAGCTGCGCCATCGGCCGCCGCCGCCGTGGGATCTGGAGATGTGGACGCCGGCCGCCTGCACGCGTGGGCGTCTGTTCTATCGCCACGGGCGTCCGGTGCCGTGCACGCCCGGGGTGCATCCCGATCACCTGCAGGGTCGCTGGATCGAGCGCGATCGTGTGGCCGAGCTGCCGGCCGCCAACGAGCCGGTGTGGCACGTGGTGCCGCGCAACGACTGGATGTGCCCGCGGCCACCGAGGGCGTCAGACGGCCTCACCTTGCACGCCATGGCCGATCACCTCGGCCATGCGCCCACCGCGCTGGCCACGATGGTGCTGCGCGGCGATGAGGTCGACCCGCTGCCGCTGTTCCTCGTCAGCCCGGCTTGACCGGGCGTTTCCAGGTCGGCAGCGACACCTGCCGGCCGCGCACCACCGTCAGCTGTCCGCCGGGCGCCTGCCGGGTGATCGTCGAGCCCGCGCCGATGGTGGCGCCATCGCCGATCGTGACCGGCGCCACCAGCACGCAGTTGCTGCCCACGTGCACATCGGCGCCGATCTCGGTGCGGTGCTTCTTCGCACCGTCGTAGTTGGCGGTGATGCTGCCGGCACCGAAGTTCACCCGTTCCCCGACGGTCGCGTCGCCGAGGTAGGCCAGGTGGTTGGCCTTGGCGCCATCGGCCAGTGTCGAATTCTTCACCTCGACGAAATTGCCGATGTGCACCTCCGCGCCCAGCACGGCGCCGGGGCGCAGGCGGGCATAAGGGCCGATCAGCGAGCCGCGGCCCACCGTCACGCCCAGCGTGTCGCCATCGATGTGGGTGTAGGGGTGGATCACCACGTCGTCGCCGATCACGGCGTTGCGGATCACGCAGTTCGCGCCCACCTGGACTCGGCTGCCCAGCGACACCGTGCCCTCGAACACGCAGTTCACATCGATGCTCACATCGACGCCGCACTGCAATTGGCCGCGCACATCGATGCGCGCCGGGTCGGCGAGGCGCACGCCGGCGCTCATCAACGCATCGGCCCGGTCACGCTGGCACAGCCGTTCGAGTTCAGCCAGCTGTTGCGGGCTGTTGACGCCCAGCACCTCGCTGGCGCGCTGCGGCTGCGCGGCCACCACCGGCACGCCATCGGCCACCGCGAAGGCGACCACATCGGTCAGGTAGTACTCGCCCTGGGCGTTGCGGTTGTCCAGGCGGGCCAGCCAGCGCTTGAGCAGCGCCGTGGGTGCGGCCATCGCGCCGGTGTAGACCTCGGTGATCGCGCGCTGTTCGGGGGTGGCGTCCTTGTGCTCGACGATCGCCTGCACTGTCGAGCTGCCGTCCGCCGCCGTGCGGCGCAGGATGCGGCCGTAACCGGTGGCGTCGGCCAGCGTCACCGTCAGCAGCGCCAGCTTGTCACCGGCGCAGGCCGCCACCAGCGCGCGCAGCGTTGCGGCCTGGATCAGTGGGGTGTCGCCGTTCAGGATCAGGGTGATCCCGTCGCTGTGCAGCTGCGGTGCAGCCTGCTGCACCGCGTGCCCGGTGCCGAGCTGTGGGCTCTGGCGAACGAATTGCAGATTCGGGGCTCTGACCGAGGCCTCCACCTGCTCGGCGCCGTGGCCGGTGACGACCACGATGCGGTCGGCAGCCACCTCACCGGCGGTGTGGAGCACATGCTCCAGTAAGCTGAGCCCGGCCAGTTCGTGCAGCACCTTGGGGCGGTCCGACTTCATCCGGGTGCCCTTGCCTGCCGCCATGATCACGATGTCCAACGCCATGTCCCGTTCCCCTGAGTCCCGTGCAGCCTGCGTGCCGGGCGCGATTATCGGTGGGCCGGCCACCGCCGTACCGCAGCGCGTGCACGGGTGGCGCCGCGCGCTGTGGCTGCTGTGCTGCGCGTGGCTGATGACGGGCTGCAGTGCGGTGCGTCTGGGCTACAACCACGCGCCCGATCTGGCGTACTGGTGGCTCGACGGGTATGTCGATTTCAAGGGGGACCAGTCCGAGCGCGCCCACGAGGCCATCGAGGACTGGTTTCAGTGGCATCGGCGCGTCGAGCTGCCGGTGTACGCCGGCTTGCTCGCCAGGGCCCGTGAGCAGGTCGCCGCGCCGGCCACCGCAGAGCAGGCCTGCCAGTGGTTCGACGCGGCCAAGCTCCGCGTCGACGTGGCGCTGGAGCGCGCGCTGCCCGGCGTGGCCGAGGTGGCGCGGCGTCTGTCACCGAAGCAGCTGGCGCATCTGGAACACCACTATGCCGAGATCAACGAGGAACTGGTCGACAACTACCTGCAGCCCCGAGCTGACGTGCGATCCCGGGCGCAACTCAAGCGCGTGCTCGAACTGATCGAGAAGATCTACGGTCGCATGAGCGGCCCCCAGCGCGAGCGCATTGCGGCGCTGGCCGCCTCGACGCCCTTCGACCCTGAGCGCTGGATCGCCGAGCGCCACCGCCGTCAGCAGGACACCCTGCAGACGCTCGCGCGCCTGAGCGCCGAGCAGGCGAGCGTTGCGCAGGCGGTGGAGGCATTGCGCGCCCTGACGCAGCGCTCGCGCGTCTCACCGGTCGACGAGTACCGCGCGTACCAGCAACGGCTGATCCAGTTCAATTGCGCGTTCGCGGCCGAGGTCCACAACCTGACCACACCCGAGCAGCGCCGCGCGGCGGCCGAGCAGTTGAAAGACTGGGAAGACGATGCGCGGGCGCTGGCGGCGCAGGCCAGGCCATGATGCGGATCAGTGCGGCAGGGGCGTCGTGACGCTGCGCGCCTTCTCGTCGGTGCCGGGAAACGGCGTCATCGCGGCCTGGAACATCGCCGTCATCAGCGCAGGTGTCAGTGGCGACACACCGTCGCTGCTGGCACGTGTCTCGTACACCACGCGGCCGCTCTTGCGATCACGGATCAGCACCGACACCTCGCGCACATAGCGCCGCAAGGTGTCGTCCGGGCCGTACGAGAAGCCGGGGCCGAAGCCACCACCGATGCCCACAAATCCCGCGCGCCCGAAACGCGGGCGGTACAACCCGCTGTTCCACCAGATCGGGTCGTCGAACGGTGAAAAGTGGTTGGCCACCAGGCGTGTGCCGAGCAGCACCACCACGTCGGCGTTCTGGGCGTCGGGCGCGGGCTTGAAGCCTGCCGATTCGATGGCGCCGCGCGCGGCGTCTTCCATCCGCTGCTGATCGGGCTGATCCTGCTGCGATGGCAGTCGCTCGAACACGTAGGTGTCGGGCTGGCGATCGGCAGGCCAGCTGCCGAAAGTCGAGACATCGCTGCTGATCTGGGTGGTGCATCCGCCGGCCGCCAGCAGGGCGACCAGGCCGAATGCCATGACGAGCTGACGGCGCATGGTGATCCTCCGGTTCAGGGCGAGTCGATCCAGTGCAGCTTCACCGCGCCAGCGTTCGCCACTGGCGGGGTGCCGCAGGTGTCGTCTTCATCGAACGCGCGATCACCGTTGGCATCGGCCATGCCCGTCGTTTGGAGACTCGCGAAGGGGAACAAGTTCCGGTCGGCCAGGTGCGACGGCACCACGTTCTGCATGGCGCTGAAGATGTTCTCGACGCGTCCGGGATGCCGCTTGTCCCACTCGCGCAGCATCTGCTTGATCTGCACCCGCTGCAGGTTGTCCTGGTTGCCGCACAGCGTGCACGGGATGATCGGGAATTGCCGGTGTTCGGCCCAGCGCTCGAGGTCGGACTCGGCCACATAAGCCAATGGGCGGATCACGATGTTCTTGCCGTCGTCGCTGACCAGCTTGGGCGGCATGCCTTTCATCTTGCTGCCGAAAAACATGTTCATGAACAGCGTCTGCACGATGTCGTCGCGGTGGTGGCCGAGTGCGATCTTGGTGGCGCCCAGTTCGCCGGCCACCCGGTACAGGATGCCCCGGCGCAGCCGCGAGCACAGCCCGCAGGTCGTCTTGCCTTCGGGGATCACGCGCTTGACGATCGAGTAGGTGTCCTGGTTCTCGATGTGGAACGGCACGCCGACCCGGGCCAGGTACTCCGGCAGCACATGCTCGGGGAAGCCGGGCTGTTTCTGATCGAGGTTGACCGCCACCAGCTCGAAGCGGATCGGCGCGCGCTTTTGCAGGCCCAGCAGGATGTCGAGCATCGCGTAGCTGTCCTTGCCGCCCGACACGCAGACCATCACCCGATCGCCCTCTTCGATCATGTTGAAGTCGATCACCGCCTGGCCCACCAGCCGATGCAGGCGCTTGCTGAGCTTGTTGGCTTCCAGCGTGGCTTTGTCGGTGGAGGTGGGGGCCGCAGACGTGGCCGCTGCGGACGTGGCGGTTGGGAAGGCGTTCATAAGAAGGGGAAGTCTCTGCGCATCGAATTCAAGTGGAAGCCCGCGTCCACCATCAAGGTGCTGCCGGTGAACGCCTGATTGGACACCGCGAACGACACGGTGGCCGCGACCTCGTGCACGGTGGGCAGCTGGCGGGTCAGCGCGTGGCTGGCCATGGTGGCCAGCCGCTGGTCATCGATGAGCTCGCTGCCGGTGGTCAGGCCCGGCGCCACACCGACCACCCGCACGGTGGGCGCCAGATCGAGCGCCAGCACGCGGGTCAGCAACTCCAGCGCCCCCTTGGACAGTGCGTACGACAGGTAGTCCGGATTGGGGTTCCACAGCCGCTGGTCCAGCATGTTGACCACCACGCCGGTGCGTGTCCCCGAGGCCTGCAGGTGTTCGTGCAGCTGGCGAGCCAGCACCAGGGCCGCTCCGGCATTGACGTTCATGTGGGCGGTCAGGCGCGCATAGCTCAGGCTGGCCACGTTGTCATAATCGAACGCACAGGCGTTGTTGACGACGGCGTCGATCCGGCCGAAGCGCTGGACGACGCGCGGGATCAGTTCTGCGCACCGTGATTCGTCTGCCAGATCGGCCTCGAACACCTCGGCAGTGACGCCCAGGCCGGCGATGTCGGCGGCGGTCTGGGCGGCCTGTTGCGGCGAGTGGGCGGTGTGGATGGCGATGTCGTGACCATCGCGTGCCAGCCGCAGCGCAATCTCGCGGCCGATGCGTTTGGCGGATCCGGTGACCAGCGCGACGGGCCGTTGCCTGGTGGGTGAACTGTCTTGAGGCATGGGTGACATCGGCTGGGGTGGCTATTGTGAAAGACAACGCGCGCAATGTGCCACGGCTCGGCGCCAGCGCATCACCGAACGCACCGCATCTCACCTCATCTGACCATGGCGACCCATCCGCTGTCTGACCGCATCTGCTCGGCCATCGAGCGCCAGGGCGGCTGGCTGCCGTTCGATCGTTTCATGGCGATGGCGCTGTATGCGCCGCGTCTGGGCTACTACGCCCGTGGCGATCGCCAGTTCGGTGTGCTGCCTGCATCGGGCAGCGACTTCGTCACCGCACCCGAACTGTCGCCCCTCTTCGGCCAGACGCTCGCCCGACAGGTCCGGCAGGCGCTGGAGGGCAGCGGCACCGACGAGGTGTGGGAGTTCGGCGCCGGCTCCGGCGTCCTGGCGCGTGAGCTGCTGGACACGCTGGGCTCGCGCGTGAAGCGCTACACCATCATCGATGTGTCCGGCGCGCTGCGCGATCGGCAACGCGAGGTGCTGGAGCTGCACCTGGAGCGCGTGCGCTGGATCGACGAGTGGCCCGAGACGATGCAAGGCGTGGTCGTCGGCAACGAGGTGCTCGACGCGATGCCTGTGCAACTGCTGCACTTCGACGGGCAACAGTGGTACGAGCGCGGAGTGAGCCTGCGCGCGGCCGACGGGGGTGCCGAACCCCCGTGGGAATGGGCGGACCGCGTCACTGCTTTGCGGCCGTCCGTGGATGAAGCGGTCGACTGGACATCAGGCGCCGGTGCTGTGTTCACGACCGAGATCCATCGCCAGGCCGAAGCCTTCGTCGCCACGCTGGCCGACCGGCTGCAGCGCGGCGCCGCCTTCTTCATCGACTACGGCTTTCCGGCGGCCGAGTACTACCACCCGCAACGCAGCGGCGGCACGCTGATGTGCCACCGTGCCCATCAGGCCGACACCGATCCGCTGGCCGATGTCGGCGACAAGGACATCACCGCGCACGTCAATTTCACCGGCCTTGCGCTGGCGGCACAGGCGGCCGGGCTGGAGGTGCTGGGTTACACCAGCCAGGCCCGGTTCCTGATGAACTGCGGCCTGCTCGACCTGCTGCAAGGCGCCGACATCCGCACCATCGCCAACGCGCAGAAGCTGTTGACCGAGCACGAGATGGGCGAACTGTTCAAGGTCATCGGCTTCGCGAAAGACTGCGATGCCGCCTTCACCACCTCACCGATCGGATTCGCCCATGGCGACCGCACGCACACGCTGTAGGGCCCCCGCATGATCCGCTGGCTGATCGCCATCTTCCTGATCCTGATGGTCTTCACCGGCCTGCACCGCTGGCTGGAGCGGATCGGCCTGGGCCGCCTGCCCGGTGATTTCCGCTTCCGGCTGTTCGGCCGCGAGTTCTTTCTGCCGATCGGCAGCAGCGTGCTGCTGAGCCTGATCGCCCTGGCGCTGAGCAAGGTCCTGTGACGAACCACAACCTTTATGCCGCACTGCGCGGTGGCTTTCCGGCCGACCTGGACCGCACTGCCATCGAGTGCGTGGACAGCGAAGGCGTGGCGCAGCACTACACCTGGCGCGACCTCGAGCGCGGCAGCGCCATGATCGCGAACCTGTTCGCCTCGCTCGATCTGCCGGCCGGGGCGCGGGTGCTGGTGCACACCGACAAGTCGGTCGAGGCGCTGATGCTGTACCTGGCCGTGCTGCGCGCGGGGCTCGTTCATGTGCCGCTCAACAACGCCTACCAGGCCAGCGAGCTCGGCTACTTCATCGCCAACGCCGAACCGTCTGTGGTGGTGTGTGCCTCGCGTGATTTCGGCTGGCTCTCGAAGATCGCGTTCCGCGCCGGCACGGCACACGTGTACACGCTGGACGACGACCGCCGCGGCAGCCTGCTGCGACGCGCCGCGCATCACCCCGACACACAGGTGCCGGCGCAGCGCATGGCCACCGACGTGGCCAGCATCATCTACACCAGCGGCACCACCGGGCGCAGCAAGGGCGCCATGCTCAGCCACGGCAACCTGCTCAGCAACGCCCAGGTGCTGAAGACGCTGTGGGGCTGGCGCAGCGAGGTCGATGGCGGCGATGTGCTGATCCACGCGCTGCCGCTGTTCCATGTGCATGGCCTGTTCGTCGCATCGCACGGCGCGCTGCTGAACGGCAGCAAGATGCTGTGGTTCGCCAGGTTCGATGCGCGCGCCGTGACCGCGCGGCTGCCCGATGCGACGGTGTTCATGGGCGTGCCCACGCTGTATGTGCGTCTGCTCGCCGAACCGACGTTCGACGCCCACGCCTGCCGGAACATGCGGCTGTTCATCAGCGGCTCGGCGCCGTTGCTGGCCGACACGTTCCGTCAGTTCAGCGAGCGCAGCGGCCACACCATCCTGGAGCGCTACGGCATGAGCGAGACGGTGATGCTGACCTCCAACCCGTATGCGCCGGTGTCCGGTCGCATCGCCGGCACGGTCGGTTTTGCGCTGCCGGGCGTGGGGCTGCGGGTCACCGCGACCGAAGGCGGGCCCATCGGCGCCGTCGAGGTGCGCGGGCCCAGCGTGTTCCAGGGCTACTGGCGCATGCCGGAGAAAACGGCTGAAGAGTTCACTGCCGACGGCTGGTTCAAGACCGGCGATGTCGGGCAGCTCGATGCCCAGGGCCGGCTGACGCTGATCGGGCGCAGCAAGGACCTGATCATCAGCGGCGGCTACAACGTCTACCCGGCCGAGGTCGAGGGGTACCTGAACGAACTGCCGGGTGTCGAGGAGAGCGCGGTGATCGGCGTGCCGCATGCCGACTTCGGCGAAGCGGTGGTCGCCTTGCTGGTGCCGCGAGCCGGCGCCAGCGTCGACGCCCCCGCCTGCATGGCCGCGCTGAAGCAGCGCATTGCCGGCTTCAAGGTGCCCAAGCAGGTCATCGTGGTCGATCAGCTGCCGCGCAACGCGATGGGCAAGGTGCAGAAGGCGTTGCTGCGCGAGCAGTACAGGGCGCTGTTCGCCCACTGAGGCTGACTCGAACGTTCTGAAGGCTCCCGCAGACGATTTTTTGCGCGGCACTGCCGAGGGCATGGGGTGACCGGCTCCGCTCATGTCCCCCGGGCCGAGTCACCGCTCAAACGCTTCGGATAGAACCGATCCGGCCCTCCCCCTTGACTTCGCTGCGCCGGTCACCCCACGCCCTCGACAGCCGGCACCGTTGTCGCAGCGCTCCCAAAAAAAGCCGCCGGGTCTTGCAACCCGGCGGCTTGATCGCTGTGGCGCTGAAGGTCAGTCTTCGGCGTAGATGTCCACGTCCTTGGTTTCCTTCACGAACAGCATGCCGATCACGAAGGTGATGCTGGCGATGATGATCGGGTACCACAGGCCGTTGTAGATGTTGCCCGACTGCGCCACGATGCCGAAGGCAATCGTCGGCAGCAGGCCACCGAACCAGCCATTGCCGATGTGGTACGGCAGGCTCATCGAGGTGTAGCGGATGCGGGTCGGGAACATCTCGACCAGCATCGCGGCGATCGGGCCATAAACCATGGTCACGTAGATCACCAGGATGGTCAGGATCAGCACCACCAGCGGCTTGTTGACCTTCGCCGGATCGGCCGCGGCCGGATAGCCGGCGGCCTTGGTGGCTTCGGCCACGCTCTTCTTGAAGGCGGCGATGCCGGCCTTGCTTTCGGCCTCGAACGAGTTGCCGTCCGGGGTCAGCGTGGCGTTCAGCGAGGGGATCTCGGTGCCGCCCAGCTTGACGACGGCCAGCGTGCCGGCGGGCGCCTCGACGACTTCGTAATTCACGGCCGCTTGTGCCAGCGTGCGCTTGGCGATGTCGCAGGAGGTGTGGAAGTTCACTTCGCGGGCGATCGGGCTGCCCTGGAACGAACACTGCGCGGGATCGACGACCACCGTCACAGGCACTTCCTTCTGCGCCTGGGCCAGGTCAGGGTTGGCCGCCGAGGTCAGCGCGTTGAAGAGCGGGAAGTAGGTCAGTGCCGCGATCAGGCAACCGGCCATGATGATGGGCTTGCGGCCGATCTTGTCCGACAGCATGCCGAAGATCAGGAAGAACGGCGTGCCGATCAACAGCGACACCGCGATCAGGATGTTGGCGGTTGGCCCATCGACCTTCAGTGCCTGGGTCAGGAAGAACAGCGCGTAGAACTGGCCCGTGTACCAGACCACCGCTTGGCCCGCGGTCAGGCCCACCAGCGCGAGGATCACGATCTTCAGGTTCTTCCACTGGCCGAAGGACTCGGTCAGCGGCGCCTTCGAGGTCTTGCCCTCTTCCTTCATTTTCTTGAAGGCAGGCGACTCGTTCATCGACAGCCGGATCCACACGCTGATGCCCAGCAGCGCGATCGACACGATGAACGGAATGCGCCATCCCCAGTCGGCGAACAGTGCTTCGCCTTCCTTGGTGAAGGCGCCGCCGCCGAGCACCCAACGGGTACCCAGGATCACCATCAGGCTCAGAAACAGGCCCATCGTCGCGGTGGTCTGGATCCACGAGGTGTAGGCGCCGCGCTTGCCGTGCGGTGCATGCTCTGCGACGTAGGTCGCTGCACCGCCATATTCACCGCCGAGCGCCAGGCCCTGCAGCATGCGCAGCACGATCAGGATGATCGGCGCCGCCCAGCCGATGGAAGCATAGTTGGGCAACACGCCGACGATGAAGGTCGACAGACCCATGATCAGGATCGTGACCAGGAAGGTGTACTTGCGTCCGATCATGTCGCCGAGGCGACCGAACACCAGGGCGCCGAAGGGCCGCACGATGAAGCCGGCCGCGAAGGCCAGCAGCGCGAAGATGAATGCAGCGCCGGCGTCGAGGCCGCTGAAGAACTGCTTCGCGATGATCGCGGCGAGCGAGCCGTACAGGTAGAAGTCGTACCACTCGAACACCGTGCCGAGGCTGGACGCAAAGATGACCTTGCGCTCTTCGGCAGTCATCGGTTGCGGTGTGGGCCGCCCGCCGATGCCTTTGCTGGTTGCTGTTGCCATGTTGCTTGTCTCCGTTGTGATGACATCACCGGCCATGGGCGATGCGTGGACGGATCATGGTCAAGCGCTCTGACCGCGTCCTGACGTGGCGCTGAACTGAGACTTACAAGATCCGCAGAAACCCGAGAACTTTGTTTCTCAATGTGGAATCTGCTGTCTGGCGCCGCATTTTGTTCACCGAAGCGCCGAGCGCGGAACGGTGTCAGGCGTCAGGTTCAGGCGCCGCAGGCGGTGTCGCCAGCACGGTGCGGTGTTGCGTGATGTCAGCCCACAGCGCGCGCTTGTCGCGGTCGCTCATCTGGCTCCAGTGGCCGATTTCCTCGCGACTGCGCAGACAGCCCATGCACCAGCGGTCGGCCTCGTCCATGCGGCACAGCCCGATGCAGGGGCTGGGAACGTGGCTGTCGGTGTCGAGCGGCGTGGGACGGTTCATGGCGTGTCGCAGGCGCCGCGTGCATCGTTGCGGCCCGGGTCATTGTGCGGGACCGCGATGGCGCTTTCCCGCTAAGGCCCCATGCGCTGCAGTGGCGAACTGCGCCAACCCGTCACCCGTGCCGCCAGCAGCCTGAGGAAGCGGCCCAGCCACCAGATCGTCCCGATCATGGCGATCAGCGCCAAGGCCAGCAGCGCGGCAAACAGCAGTGGATGGGTCCACGACAGCCACAAGGCGGCGGGCACGGCAGCGTCTCCGAGCAGCGACATGCCCATGTTCGAAAACGGTTCGGGCGAGGTGTTGACCGCGGCCCGGGTGGTGGCCTTGGCGATGTGGCTGGTGGCCGCCAGCGTGCCACCCATCAGCGCCGCGGCCAGGGTCCACACGGTGGGGTCGGCATCGAACACGGCAGCGGCCAATGCCGCGCCCGCGGGGATGCGCACCAGCGTGTGGATCAGGTCCCACAGCGAGTCGATGCCCGGGATCTTGTCGGCAAAGAATTCCACCAACAGCATGAAACCGCTGGCCGACAGCATCAGCGGGTGTGCCAGCAGCACCAGGCCACTGGGCAGGTCCACCCAGCCCAGTCGGCCGGCCAGCCCGGTGAGGAACAGGACCGCATACAGCCGCAGTCCGCTGGCCCAGCCGAGCGCAGCGGCAATGGCCAGCAGCTGCGGGGTGTCGAGCGGAGGCATGGCCATGGTCAACGTCGCGTCACTGGGCGCGATGGGCCGCGCCCAGTGCGGGTGCCCGGCGCACGATCACGCGTGGCCGGGGCGAACCATTCCGTCACCAGCAGCGGCACCCCGCGTCGGGTGAACACGGAACGCCGGCACCACAGCGGGTGCACCGGCCATCCCAGCCTGTGGCCCAGTCGGCGTGCCAGCAGCGGCGCTGTGCTCTGGCCGCCCAGCCGGTCGCAGCGCGCAGCGCGCAAGCCGAACAGCAGGTCGGCCAGCGGTCGCTGACCGAGGCCGCGCACGGCGCGCCAGGTCAGCCGGGCCTGCACCGCAGGCAGCACCGAGCGCGCGTGCACCAGCGGTTGGCCATCACCCCACAACACCACCTCGCGGACATGGCAGCGCTGCAGTCGACAGCTTCCCGTGCCGTGTTGTCGCAGCACGCGCAGCTCCTCCGCCGTGGCCGGTGCTGTGCCCTGGCCGAGCAGCTGAACCTGGAAGCCGCCGAAAGTCTGCGCGAGCCGCCGGCTGAGCGACCCGTCCGACAGCAACCAGGCACGCAGCGCGCGATCGAGGGGCAGCGCCTTCACGGTGGGAGTCTGAGCGGCCGCATGCCGGGCGCGCCAGTGTTCATGCGGCGAGCTCCTTCACCAGGATCGTGCCGCGGGCGATCAGCGCCGGCTTGCCGTGACCGACCGACGCGGTGCCATCGAGGTGCACCAGCAGCCCTTGCAGCTTCTCTTTCGGTTCGATGCTGGCCACCCGCCATTGCAGCAGGATGTCCTGGTCTGCGAACACCGGGTGCTTGAACGCGAAATTCATGTTCAGGCACAGCATCTCGCGCCGGATGCCGTCGTCGCTGCGCGAAAAATAAGTGGCCAGCATGCCCATCAGGTGGGCGCTGGTGTGCTGCCCGCTGGCGATGATTTCGCCGAAGCGAGCCCTTTGCGCCACGGCGGCATCGGTGTGCAGCGGATTCTCGTCACCGCTCAGGCGCGCGAACAGCGCGATGTCTTCGCGCGAATAGCGCAGCGTCTTGGTGACCTTCTCTCCCGCGAACACCAGCGGGATCTTTTCATTCATATTCATCGATAGCGTCAGGTGTCAGTGAACAGGGGCAGTGGCGGGCCGTTGGCGCTCGAAGCGCTTGGCCGCCTCGTAGGGGAAAACATCGTGCACATGGCCGGCCAGGATGCGCTCCTTGTGCTCTTGCCAAAAGGCGGCGTCGAGCAGGTCGGCGTGGTGTTTCATGAACACCTCGCGCACTTTGGCGTTGCCGAGCAGGAAGGGCGCGAAGGTTTCGGGGAACACATCCCGTGGTCCTACCGTGTACCAGACCTCGCCGGACATCTCGTCTTCTTCGTTGCGGGGCGCGGGCACCCGGCGGAAATTGCAGTCGGTGATGTACTCGATCTCGTCGTAGTCGTAGAACACCACCTTGCCGTGGCGGGTGACACCGAAGTTCTTCCACAGCATGTCGCCGGGGAAGATGTTGGCTGCCACCAGGTCCTTGATCGCGTTGCCGTACTCGACCACCGCCTGCTCGATCTGCCGGGGGGAGGCTTCCTGCAGGTAGATGTTCAGCGGGATCATGCGCCGCTCGATGTAGACATGGCGGATCACGAGTTCGTCGCCGTCTTCTTCGAGCAGGCTGGCGCAGTACTTCTTCAGTTCAGCGACCAACTCGTCGTCGAAGCGCGCGCGCGGGAACGCGACGTTGCTGTATTCGAGCGTGTCGGCCATGCGGCCCACGCGGTCGTGCTGTTTGACCAGCAGGTACTTCGATTTGATCAGCTCGCGCGTGGTGTCCTTCGGCGGCGGGTAGTAGTCCTTGATGACCTTGAAGACGTACGGGAATGAGGGCAGGTCGAACACCAGCATCACCATGCCCTTGATGCCCGGCGCGATGCGGAACTGGTCTGAAGAGTGCCGCAAGTGCGCCAGGAAGTCCCGGTAGAACAGGTTCTTGCCCTGTTTCTGCAACCCGAGTGCGCTGTAGATCTCGCTGCGCGGCTTGCGCGGCATCAGCGTGCGCAGGAACTGCACATAGGCCGAGGGCACCTCCATGTCGACCATGAAGTACGCGCGGGCGAAGCTGAACAGCAGCAGCAGCTCTTCCTCGCCGAACAGCACCGTGTCAATGGCAAGCTGGCCCGACTCGGTGTGCAGGATCGGCAGCGCGAAGGGCAGCTCCCGATAACCGTTGATCACCTTGCCCACCAGGTACGCGCCCTTGTTGCGAAAGAACAGCGAGCTCAGCACCTGGATCTGGAAGTTGGCGCGCGGCAGGTAGTGGCCCAGCTCGCCTTCCACCGCAGCGAGCACCTGATCGAGGTCGCGATCGAGGTCTTCGAACGGGCGCTGCAGATCGAAGCGATCGACGATGCGCCGCCACACCTGACGCAAGGTGTCCTTGGTCGGGTAGTAGGCGTGGTAGGTCGGCTTCGAGGCCGGATCGTCGACCTCGATGTACTCGGTCGAGACCGTCGGCCGCACGAAGATGAAATCGTTGTTGAAGTAGCGCCGGTGCAGGATCTTCGTGGTGACCGAATTGAAGAAGGTCTCGGCCAGCTCGGGCTGGTGGTGGTTGATCAGCAGGCCGACGTAGTGCAGCTTGAACTGCTGCGACAACTCGGCACTCAGCTCGCCGGCCTTGAATTCGGACAACAGCCGCTCGGCCGCTTCGCCGACGCGCTTGTCGTAGAACTCGATGCGCTCGCGCTGTGCCCGTTGCTGGCCGTGCCAGTCGGCCGCCTCGAAGCGCTGCTTGGCGGCGGCGCTGGCTTCCCGGAACAGGCGGTAGTGGCGGTTGAAGCCATCCAGCATCGCACGCGCCAGATCGAGGGCGTGCCGATCGGTGAGAGCGACCGGGAACGCGGTGTCTGGCATCAACCGATGCCTTCGCCGGCCGGCCCCCGGCGAGCGTGCACCGCAGCCAGCGCCATGTCATAGGCCACGTTCACCTGCTCGGGCCCGGCCACCGTCATCCGCAGGTCTTCGAGCAGGCCGTTGTGCAGGCCGTAGAACCAGCCGTGCACCACCAATTCCTGCCCGCGCGCCCAGGCGTCCTGCACCACCGTGGTCTGGCACACGTTGCGTGCCTGCTCGATCACGTTCAGCTCGCACAGGGCGTCGACGCGCTGGGCTTCCTCGACCGTGTCGAGCCAGTCCTGGTGCCGGTTGCGCACGTCCTGCACGTAACGGATCCAGTTGTCGGCGATCCCGACCCGCATGTTGTGCAGCGACGCCGCCACACCGCCGCAACCGGAATGGCCAACGATGATGATGTGCTTCACCTTCAGCATGTCGGTGGCGTACTGCACCACCGACAGGCAGTTCAGGTCCGAATGCGCCACCACGTTGGCGACATTGCGGTGCACGAACAGCTCGCCCGGTGCCAGGCCGACCAGTTCGTTGGCCGGTACCCGGCTGTCGGCACAGCCGATCCACAGGTATTGCGGGGCTTGCTGCTTCAGCAGGTTGGTGAAAAAGCCGGGCGTGCGTTCCTCGGTGGAACGCGCCCACATCCGGTTGCTTTCGAAGAGTTCGTTCAGTTCGCTGGACATAAGTTGAAGGCACACTGAAAGCCCGAGTCTATCGAGCGGAAGTCCACCGATTGAACACCATGAGTCCTGCCGTGACCGTGACGAATCAGCCCCAGCAAGAACCGGACTACCCCTGGGGCGACACGCTGCCCGCCGCAGGTCATGCGGTGGAAGTGGCCCCCGGCGTGCGCTGGCTGCGCATGTCGCTGCCGTTTGTGCTGAACCACATCAACCTGTGGCTGCTGCGCGACCAGCTCGACGGTCCCGGCGGCCCGGTGCAGGGCTGGACCGTGGTCGACTGCGGCATTGCCGACGAGGCCACCCGCGCCGCCTGGGCGCAGGTGTTCGCGTCCCAGCTCGAGGGCTTGCCGGTGCTGCGCGTGGTGGTCACGCACATGCACCCGGATCACATCGGGCTGGCGCACTGGCTGACGCAGCGCTGGAGCCACCCCGCCTCGGCGACCGACACCGGGTTCGAATGCCGCCTGTGGATGAGCGCCACCGACTTTGCCGCCGCCCGCCTGGGCAGCCGCGCCGATCCATTGATGGGGGGTGACGCCGCCGCCGCGTTCGTGGCGGCGCATGGGGTGACCGATCCGCACACGCTGGCGCAGATCCGCGCCCGCGCCGGCCACTACGCCAGCATGGTGCCGGCCTTGCCCGCCACCTACTGTCGCCTGATGGACGGTGGCGTGCTGGACATGGGCAGCGCGCAGGCGTCAGGTCGCCATGCGTGGCGTGCCCTCGCTGGCCACGGCCACGCGCCCGAGCACATTGCGCTGCACAGTCCGGCGCTGGGCGTGCTGCTGGCCGGCGACATGCTGCTGCCGCGCATCTCCACCAACATCAGCGTCGACCACCTCGAGCCGGAGGCCAATCCACTGGCGCTGTTTCTCGCCTCGCTGGAACGCATGCGCGCGCTGCCCCCCGACACGCTGGTGCTGCCCTCGCACGGCAAGCCGTTTCGCGGCCTGCACGCCCGCATCGATCAGCTGCATCAACACCACGCCGATCGACTGGCCGATGTGATGGCCGCTTGTGCGCAAGCGCCCCGCACCGCCGCGGAACTGCTGCCGGTGCTGTTCAAGCGCCCGCTCGATGTGCACCAGACCACCTTTGCGATGGGCGAGTCGATCGCGCACCTGAATGCCTTGTGGCACGAGGGGCGCTTGCAGCGCCAGCACGAGCAGGGCGTTTATCGCTTTTCGCCGCTCCCCGCTTGACGCTCAGACGTCAGTCGAACACCGGCAGCACGTCGGTCTTCAGCACTTCTCGGGTGCGCTGGTAGTCGGGCACGACCGAGCGCACCACGTCCCAGAAGCGCGGGCTGTGGTTCATTTCGCGCAGGTGGGCGAGTTCGTGGGCGACGACATAGTCGATCGTCGACACCCCGAAATGAATCAATCGCCAGCTCAGCCGGATCGAGCCGTCGGCACTCGCGCTGCCCCAGCGGGTCTGGGCCGACGACAGGCTGAGCCGGCGGTAGCGCACACCCAGTTGCGCGGCGTAGTGTTCGCAGCGCTCGGCGAAGACGCGCTTGGCCTGACGCTGCAGCCAGCTCTGCACCGCATCGCGGATCTGCTCCGGCGTTGCGTTCGACGGCAGCCCGGTGTGCAGGTGGCGCGGGGCGCCGTCGCCTGTGCCCGCGTCGAGCACCGCCCCAGACGGCGTGATGCCGGCGCGTGCATCGAGCACCACCACCACCGTCTGACCGAGGAAGGGGATCGTGGCCCCGTCGCGCCAATCGACACGGGCCGATTGCAGTCGGCGGCCGCGCTCCTGCTGCTCGTGCAGCTTGCGCAGGATCCAGGCTGCTTTCTCGCGCAGCGCGGTTTCGATGTCGCGTGGGCCGACCCAGCTCGGCACGTTGACGCACAGGCCCTCGGTGCCGACGATGAAGCCGATGCTGCGACGGCGCACGCGCTTGAGCGCGTAGCCCACCGGGTGGCCCTCCAGCACGATCTCGCGCGCGGCCTGTGGATGACGGAAGGCGGTCGGCGCGAGGGCCGTGGTGCCGTCGGCGCGAGGTGGCTCTGCGGGCCTCGCGGGTGTTGCGGTGGGGGACGGTGCGGGCCACATCGGTGTCGAGGCCGTCGGCTCCGTCGCGACGAACAGCGACAGCTGTGCGGGGTCGGGGCGACGGGGGGCGGCCATGGGCGCGGAGTCTACGGTTCGGTTGCCGTGCCGCCCGCGGAAGGCCCGGCGGGGAGGGCGGTGGCGGGCCGAGGCGGCTCGCCCACATAGGCCTCCGGATCGAGCCGTCGCATCTCGGCTTCGATCCAGGTTTCGACCTCACGCATCAGTGCATCGGGGCGCTTGCCCACCGACGACAGCAGCGGGCCCACCGACACGTCGATCACCCCCGGGCGCAGGATGAAGGTCTTGCGCGGCCAGCAGCGCGCCGAGGTCACCGCGATCGGCAGCACCGAGGCGCCGGTGGTGACAGCCAGCCGCGTGCCGCCCGATTTGTACTCTTCCTGCTGCCCGCGCGCGGCCCGGGTGCCTTCAGGAAACATGATCACCCACGAGCCGTGCTTCATGTGACGCGCGCCCTGCTCGGCCACGCGGCGCCAGGCTTCCGAGCGGCGGGCGCGGTCGATGTGGATCATGTCCATGCGCGCCATCGCCCAGCCGAAGAACGGGATGTACAGCAGCTCGCGCTTGAACACATAGGCCAGCGGGTGCGGCATCAGGCCGGGGAAGGCGAAGGTTTCCCAGGTCGACTGGTGTTTCGGCAGCACGATCACCGCCGGCGCGCGGTTGGCCTCGGCGAGGTTGTCCAGGCCGTGCATCCGGTGGCGCACGCCGCAGATCACGCGCGCGGCCGCGATCGAATGCGTCAGCCAGCCAGCGCACAGCCAGTAGATGCGGTCACCGCGGGTGAAGATCGACACGATCAGCACCACCGTGGCCCAGGGCACCACGCTGATGGCCATGTAGGCCAGGAAGACGGAAGACCGCAGCGCGCAGAAAAAGCGTTCCATCATCGCGATTCCTCGAAGCCTGAGTCGGACTCGCTGTTGCCCCGTGCGGGCCTCTGATGACGGATCCACCAGTCGGCGAAGGCCGACAGATCGGCGTGCACCTGAGTGCCTGGCACCGCATCGAGCAGATTGGCCAGGGCCTGACCTTCGAGGCCGGCGCTCTTGCCGGTCAGCACCAGGTGCGTCGGGCAGCCGGCAGCCATGCCGGCCTGCAGGTCGCGCAGGGTGTCGCCGACCATCGGTGTGTTGTCCAGCGACACGCCGAAGCGCTCGGCGATCTGCAGCATCATGCCCGGCATGGGCTTGCGGCAATCGCAACCTTCGTCGGGCGTGTGCGGGCAGAAAAACACCGCATCGATGCGGCCACCCTGGGCCGCCAGCGCGTGGTTCATCTTCAGCTGGATCTCGTTGAGCGAGGCCATGTCGAACAGCCCGCGCCCCAGGCCCGACTGGTTGGTGGCCAGTACCGTGTGCCAGCCCGCATGGTTCAGCCGCGAGATGGCTTCCAGCGCGCCAGGCAACGGCACCCATTCCTCCGGCGATTTGACGTAGTCGTCACGGTCTTCGTTGATCGTGCCGTCGCGGTCGAGGATGACGAGCTTGAACGTTGTCGGAGACATCTCAGGCGGCCAGCTTGGACAGGTCGGCCACGCGGTTCATCGCAGCGTGCAGCTGGGCCAGCAGGCCGAGGCGGTTGGCGCGCAGCGCGGCGTCTTCGGCGTTGACCATCACCGACTCGAAGAAGGCATCGACCGGCGCCCGCAGCGCGGCCAGGGCCTGCAGCGACGCGGTGTAGTCGTGCTGATCGAACAGCGCATCGGCCTGGGGGCGCACGGCAGCCAACGCCTGCGCCAGGGCCTGCTCGGCAGGTTCACGCAACAACGGGGCCTCGACGCTGGTGGGGGCCGCGCCATCGATCTTCTTCAGGATGTTGCCCACCCGCTTGTTGGCCGCGGCCAGCGCGGCGGCTTCCGGCAGGGCGGCAAAGGCGCGCACGGCCTCCAGCCGGCGCGGCAGGTCGCCCAGACGGGTCGGTGCCAGGGCGAGCACCGCGTCCACTTCCTGGGCGCTGTAACCCTGGTCTCGCAGGCTCACGGCCAGGCGGTCGGTGAAGAAGCCCCGCAGCGCTTCGGTGGGGTCGGAAATCAGCTCGCCGAACGCCGGCAGCGCGCCCTGCAGCAGGGCGGGCAGATCCAGCGGCAGGTTCTTTTCGGTCAGGATGCGGATCACGCCCAGCGCGTGGCGGCGCAGCGCGAACGGGTCCTTGTCGCCGGTAGGCAACTGGCCGATGCCGAACAGGCCGACCAGTGTCTCCAGCTTGTCGGCCAGTGCCAGCACCGTGCCGGTGTGGTTGCGCGGCAGGGTGTCGCCGGCGTAGCGGGGTTTGTAGTGGTCTTCGATGGCGATGGCCACGCCGTCGCGCAGGCCTTCGTGGCGGGCGTAGTAGCCGCCCATCACGCCCTGCAGCTCGGGAAACTCGCCGACCATGTCGGTCAGCAGGTCGGCCTTGGCCAGCCGCGCGGCCTCCTGCACCTTGCTGTCGAGCACCGCGAACTCGTCCTGCGCGTCCACGGTGTAGGGCAGCGTGGCCATGCGCAATTGGTTCACGATGGCGTGGCCGATCGCGCGCACGCGCTCGGCGCGCTCCCCCTGGCTGCCCAGCTTGTTGTGATAGACCACCTTGGCCAGCCCATCGACACGCGAGGCCAGCGTCTTCTTGCGGTCTTGGTCGAAGAAGAACTTCGCGTCGGCCAGCCGCGGGCGCACCACGCGCTCGTTGCCGCCGATCACTGCGCTCGGATCGGCCGGGCTGATGTTGCTGACGATCAGGAACTGGTGGGTCAACTTGCCGGCCGCATCGAGCAGCGGGAAGTATTTCTGGTTCGCCTTCATCGTCAGGATCAGGCACTCCTGCGGCACGTCGAGGAACGCCTCCTCGAAGCGACCGAGCAGCACGTTGGGCCGCTCGACCAGTGCGGTCACCTCATCGAGCAGCGCGTCGTCGTCGATGGGCGTCAGGCCCTGTTGCGATGCGGCATGCTGCAGCTGGCGCACGATCTCACCACGGCGTTGCGCGAAGCTGGCGATCACCGCGCCTTGCTCGCGCAGCTGCTCGGCATAGCAGTCGGCGTGCTGCAGCACCACCGGGTCCATGGCCGCCTCGAAGCGATGGCCGTGGGTTTCGCGGCGGGCCTGCAAGCCCAGCGCCGACACCGGCACCAGATCAGCGCCATGCAAGGCGACCAGGCCATGCGCCGGCCGCACGAACTGCACGCTGGTCCAGCCGGGTTGCGCGCCGGATTCGAGCTGGTAGGTCATGACCTTGGGGATCGGCAACTTGACGAGGGCTTCATCCAGCGCTTTTTGCAGTCCCTGCGCCAGCGTCGCGCCAGGCACCATGCTGTCGTAGAACAAGGCCTCGGCCTTGCCGTCCATCTGGCGCTTGAGTGCAGGCAGCACCGATGCATCGGCGCCCAGGCTGGCCAGCTTTTTCAGCAGCGCCGGGGTCGGCGAGCCGTCGGCGGCCAGCGCGACGCTGGTCGGCATCAGCTTCTGCGACACCGCCTTGTCGGGCGCGGCGGTGAGCACAGCGCTCACATGCGCGGCGAGTCGGCGCGGCGAGGCAAAGGGCGTCACAGCCGAATGCTCGGTGGCGAGGCCTTGCGCGCGCAGGCTGTCTGCCAGCGCCTGCGCGAACGATGCACCCAGCTTCTTCAGCGCTTTCGGTGGCAGTTCTTCGACGAACAGTTCCACCAGCAAATTGGCAACAGTCATGGGGTCAGGCCGCTTTCTTGTCGCGTTGTTGCGCCAGCGCGGCGATCACTTCCTCGGCCCACTCGCGTGGCGCCATCGGGAAGCCCAGCCGCTCACGGCTGTCGAGGTAGCTCGCGGCCACCGCACGCGCCAGGTTGCGGATGCGGCCGATGTAGGCGGCACGCTCGGTCACGCTGATCGCGCCCCGTGCATCGAGCAGGTTGAAGGTGTGCGCTGCTTTGAGCACCTGTTCGTAGGCGGGCAGCGCGAGCTGTGATGCGATCAGGTGCTGGGCCTGCTTCTCGTGGCTGCCGAAGGCGCCAAGCAGGAACTCGACATCGCTGTGCTCGAAGTTGTAGGCGCTTTGTTCCTGCTCGTTCTGCAGGTACACATCGCCATAGCTGATGCGCTGGCCATCCGCACCCACGGTCCACGTCAGGTCGTAGACGTTGTCGACGCCCTGCAGATACATCGCCAGCCGTTCCAGGCCGTAGGTGATCTCGCCGGTGATCGGCCGGCAGTCGATGCCGCCGACCTGCTGGAAGTAGGTGAACTGCGTCACCTCCATGCCGTTCAACCAGACCTCCCAGCCCAGGCCCCAGGCGCCGAGCGTCGGGTTCTCCCAGTCGTCCTCGACGAAGCGCACGTCGTTGACTTTCAGATCGAAGCCCAGCGCTTCGAGTGAGCCGAGGTACAGCTCCAGAATGTTGCTGGGCGCGGGCTTCAGCACCACCTGGTACTGGTAGTAGTGCTGCAGCCGGTTCGGGTTGTTGCCATAGCGGCCGTCCTTCGGGCGGCGGCTGGGCTGCACATAGGCGGCCTTCCAGGGCTCGGGGCCGAGCGCGCGCAGGAAGGTCGCGGTGTGGCTGGTGCCGGCACCGACCTCCATGTCGTAGGGCTGCAGCAGCGCGCAACCCTGGGCGTCCCAGTACTGCTGCAGACGCAAGATGATTTGCTGGAAGGTCAGCATCGGTGATGGGCCTGGTGGTGGGCGGAGTCGTGGGCGCGAAGCGGCAGCCCGCGCAGCCGCTGATTTTAGGGGCGGGGTGCTGTCTGCCCTGGCGAGTGGCGCCCGATGAACGCGCTCAGGCCGACGATGACCAGGGCGGCGGCGATCAGCGGCCACAAACCGCAGAGCGCCAACCAGCGCGCGTAGGGCGTTTCGCCGGTGCGCCCCTCGACGGTGGCTTCGAGCACGCCGGTGGTGAGCGGCGGCAGCCGCGCGGTGACATGGCCCCGGTGGTCGACCACCGCGGTGGCGCCGGTGTTGGTCGAGCGGATCACCGGCCGCTGGAACTCGATCGCACGCATCTGCGAGAACTGCAGATGCTGGTCCTGCACCAGCCAGCGCCCAAACCAGGCCAGGTTGCTGACGTTGACGAATACCGTGGCTGCCTGCGGCCCGACCATGCTCGACACGATGTCCTCGCCGAACAGGTCTTCGTAGCAGACCAGCGGCCGCAGCCGCTGCCCGCCGAACGCGTAGGCCTCGGTGCTGCGGCCGCGCGCTTGGTCGGCCAGCGGGATGTTCATCAGGCGAACAAACCAGTGAAAGCCGGGCGGGATGATTTCGCCGAAGGGCAGCAGGTGCCGCTTGCCGTAGCGGTAGCCAGTGTCAGCGGCGGCAGCCGCGCCATCGGGGGCACCTGCCGACAACGCCACGACCGAGTTGACGTAGCCCTCGGCCTCGTTGCCGACGAACAGGCCGATCAGCGCTGCGCGCTCGGCTGCGGCCGGCGCGGCTCCTGCTGTCGTGGTCGCCGGCTGCAGCGCATGCTGCAGCGCCGCCCAGTAGCCGTCGCTGATCTGGTCACGCGACAGCGGCAGCACTGATTCCGGTGTCACCACCAGCGCACCGCGGGCTTCGGTCAACTGCCGCACCAGGCCGTGCAGCTGCAGGTTCAGCCGGTCGGGGTCGAACTTGATCTCCTGCGGCACGTTCGGCTGCAGCAGGCTGACGCTCAGCGTGCCGGAGGAACGGGTGAACTGGTCGGGCAGCAGGTGCGGTGCCAGGATGAGCGTGACCACCACCGCGCTGACCGTGGTTCGGAGGCGGAGCGAACCGTCTTGCAGCCACAGCGCGGCGGCCGCGGCACAGAACGCCGCCAGCGCACAGAGACCGTAGACGCCGATCCACGGTGCCCAGGCCGCGAGCGGCCCGACCGCGTGCGCGTAGCCCGAGGCGATCCATGGGAAGCCGGTGAACACGAGTCCGCGTGCCAGTTCGGCAAGCAACCAGAAGGACGCCCACAGCACGACGTTCCAGCCGCGGCTGCCGGTGCGCAGCCGCGCCCAGAGCGCCATCGCTGCCGCGTAGTAAAGGCCCAGCAGCGCCGCCAGCACCCCCACCGCCAGCGCAGCGAGGGCGGCGTGCATGCCGCCGTAGTCGTGCATGCTGATGTAGAGCCACCAGAAGCCCGAGACCAGCCAGCCCACCGCATACAGCCAGCCCAGCATCGCCGCGCGGCGGGGGGTGGCCTCGGCGGTGGCGTGGGCCAGCACCGTGAGTGACAGCAGCTGCAGCCACCACCACTCGAACGGCGAGAACGACAACGTGTGCGCCAAGCCGGCCAGCAGCACCGCCGGGCCACTGGCGAGCCAGCGCCATGGCGCTGCGCCTGACGCTGACGGGCGCATCAGGCGCCGTCGGCTTCGATGGCGGGTTCGGGCGCGCGGGTGACCTTGAACCAGCGCACCGCACCGCCGCGCGTGAGCATCACGCTGAACAGCAGCCCGCCCATCGCCACCGCTTCGCCGCGGCGGGGCACACGGCCCAGCTCATGGGCGATCAGCCCGCCGATGGTGTCGAAGCTGTCCTGCGGCAGCTGGGCGCCGAAGGACTCGTTTACCGCGCCGATCTCTGCATCACCCGCCACCCGGTGGCTGCCGTCGGCCAGCGTGTAGACGCTGGACTCGCCGTCCTTGTCGTCGAACTCGTCCTCGATCTCGCCGACGATCTCCTCGAGCACGTCTTCGATGGTGATCAGGCCGGCGGTGTTGCCGAACTCGTCGATGACGATGGCCAGGTGGTTGCGGTTCGAACGGAAATCGCGCAGCAGCTCGTTGAGCCCCTTCGATTCGGGCACGAACACCGCCGGGCGCAGCAGCGTGCGCAGGTTCAGGTCGGGCGAGCGCTGCAGCTTCAGCAGGTCCTTGGCCATCAGGATGCCGATGATGTTGTCGCGCTGCCCCTCGTAGACCGGGAAGCGCGAATGCGCGGTGCCGATGACCAGATGAAGCAGCTCGTCGTACGGCGCGTCGATGTCGAGGTGATCCATGTGCGGTGCGGCGACCATCACGTCGCCGGCGGTCATGTCCGCCATGCGGATCACGCCTTCGAGCATCATCCGCGACTCCGGTGCGATCAGCTCCCGATGCTCGGCGTCGGCCAGTGCCTCGATCAGCTCGTCGCGCGAATCGACGCCTGGCGAAATGAATTCGATCAGTCGCTGGAACAGGTTGCGCTTGTCGATTGCAGCAGGGCGGCGCCCTGAATTCTTGACGCGGGCGGTGGAGGCGGTGTGCGCCGGGTACGGGTCAGACATCGCGCCGGGGCGAAAAGTGAATCACGGACGCAGCTTACCCGAACCGACATTGACAAGTGTGTTAGCTTGAAGGGTTGCGCATTGGCCCCATATGCCGATGTCAGGCTCTCAGAGTTCTCATTTCCCAGGACAACAGCCCATGGCCACCCCCACCGCCAAAGCCGCCGCGCTCATTCCCGCCACCATCCTGACGGGCTTTCTCGGGTCGGGCAAGACGACCTTGCTCAAACGCGTGCTGAGTGAAGCACACGGTCAGAAGATCGCCGTGATCGAAAACGAGTTCGGCGACGAAAACATCGACAACGACATCCTGGTGCAAGATTCCAAGGAGCAGATCATCCAGCTGAACAACGGCTGCGTGTGCTGCTCGATCCGCGAAGACCTGCGCACCACGCTCGCCGATCTGGCCGAAAAGAAGCGCAAGGGCGAATTGCAGTTCGACCGGGTCGTGATCGAGACCACCGGCCTGGCCGACCCCGGCCCGGTGGCGCAGACGTTCTTCATGGACGACGAGATCGCCGAGTGCTACCTGCTCGACTCCATCCTGACGCTGGTCGACGCGAAGCACGGTGAGCAGCAACTCGACAGCCGGCAAGAGGCCCGCCGCCAGATCGGGTTTGCCGACAAGATCTTCATCAGCAAATCCGACCTGGTGGACGAGGCGGCGGTCGATGCGCTGGCGCATCGCATCAAGCACATGAACCCCCGCGCGCCGCAGAGCCGGGTGCATTTCGGTGAGGTGCCGATTGCCAGCGTGTTCGATCTGCGCGGCTTCAACCTGAATGCCAAGCTCGACATCGATCCGGACTTTCTGAATGCCGACAGCCATGGACACGACCATGCGCACCATGACCACGATCATGAGCATGGCGAGCACTGCGATCACCCCAGTCACCATGTGCACGACGACGATGTGAAGTCGTTCGTCTTCCGCTCGGACAAGGCCTTCAACCCGGCCAAGCTGGAGGATTTCCTGGCGTCGATCGTGCAGGTCTACGGCCCGAAGCTGCTGCGCTACAAGGGCGTGCTGTTCATGAAGGGCTCACCCAAGAAGGTCATCTTCCAAGGGGTGCACCAGCTGATGGGCAGCGACCTCGGCCCGGCCTGGGCACCTGGCGAGAAGAAGAACAGCAAGATGGTGTTCATCGGCATCGACCTGCCGCGAGACATATTTTTGCAGGGCCTGGAGCAATGCCTCGTGTGAGGCCGGCTCGCGCCGCACAGCGTGGCTACAATCCGCCCCGCCTTGCGATTTGAGTCGATGGCAATGTCGTGGTGCCAACGTGGCGCTCGTTTCGCGCCCTGGCGGTAACAACCCGCTGCGAGGAGAACCCTGTGACCCGATCCCCGGCCAAGTCTGCGCCCCCTGCCGCGCGAACCGCCCCCGTGCTCAAGAAGAAGGCCACAGCGTCGGCGAAGTCGGCGCCTCCGAAGAAAGCGTCTCCCCCCGCCAAGAAGCCATCTCCACCGCCCAAGAAGACCACGCCACCCAAGAAAATCTCCACACCGGTGCCCAAAGCGGCGCCCGTGCCCACCCCGAACCGGGCCAAGGCTGCCTCCAAGCCTGCTCCGGTACCGCCCGCTCCCAAAGTTGCTCCGGCCAAAACAGCGAAGCCCGCTGTCGCGCCTGGAAAACCTGTTCCGAAACCGATGCTGAAATCTCTCCCTCAGGACGCCGCGAAAGAGGTCGTGGCGCCTCAGGTGTCGGCCCCCGCCGACACCGCCTCGGTGGCACCCGCCGCCGCCAAGCCGCCGCGCGCCAAATCGGCGGCCAAGTCCCGTTACGGCGCACCGATGCCTACCGCGCCATTGCCGCCACCGACCTCGCGTTTTGCCGACCGCTTTGCGCCCCCGCGTCCGCCCACCCGTCAGATGAACAATCTGGGGCTGGACACCCCGCGTGCGGTGACCAAGGCCGATCCGAAGCTGGCCAATGCCTGGAAGACCAAGGCAGGCAAGGACCTGACCGAAGCCGAGGTGCTCGCCATGCCCGACAGCGAGTACATGAACGAGAAGCAGCTCGACTTCTTCCGCGCCACGCTGAAGAAGCTCAAGGACGATCTGCTCAGCAATGCCGGAGAAACCACCGAGCATCTGCGCGAAGACACCTCCATCGTTCCTGATCCGGCCGACCGCGCCACGATCGAAGAAGAGCACGCCTTGGAGCTGCGCACCCGCGATCGGGAGCGCAAGCTGCTCAAGAAGATCGCTCAGTCACTCAACCGCGTCGACAGCGGTGAGTACGGTTTTTGCGACGAGACCGGGGAACCCATCGGCCTGGGCCGCCTGATTGCGCGCCCGACCGCCACCTTGTCTCTCGAAGCTCAGCAGCGCCGTGAACTCAAGCAGAAGATGTTCGGCGACTGATCATCCCCCGTACCCCAGCAGGCACTGACCCCATGGCGGACCCCAAAGACACGACGAGCTTCTTCCGCAAGGTCGTGAAGTTCGTCGCCAATCCGGCCACCGAATGGAACGAGTTGGGGCAGCCTGCACCAGGATCGATCGAGAGCGAGCTCGCCAAGTCCGAGCTGAAGGCCATGATCGAGCGCAAGCGACGCAACGACTTCGTGCGCAAGCGCGAGTTCGACATGCTGCGCAAGGTCCGTCGCGACGGGCTGACCCCTGAGCAGCTCGCTGCGCTGGGCGGCTCATCGGCGATGGGCGGCGATTCGGTGCCGCGCCTGCGCGACAGCGAGGCACGCTCCGGTCCCGGCATGAAAGCCAAGATCGACGCCATCGAGCAGCAGATGGTGGGCAACAGCCAGCCGGCTGCGCTGCGCCGGTCACCGGAGTTCTATGCCGCACCGACGCAGGCAGCGCCTCTGGGCGCAGACGGGAATGCCCAGGCACTTGGCGCGGACGCCACCGACTCGACACCACCGTATGCCGCAGGTCTTACCTTCAACCGCGAGGTGGTCGGCTCGTCGTTCGACAAGGCGTTCGTGTCCGCCGAGACCAGCAACGAACTGGCGCTCGATCCGGAACTCGACGAGGCCGTGATCGCCTTTGCGAACGCCGATTTCGATCTGTGCGAGCAGTCGCTGACCCAATTGATCCAGCCCCACGGGGCGCGTGCGCAGCATGCCGAGACCTGGTTGGCGCTGTTCGACATGCACCGTGCGACGGGCCAGTTGCCCAAGTTTGAGAGCCTGGCCGTCGAATACGCCCAGCAGTTCGGCTGGTCGGCACCACAGTGGTTTTCGATGCCGCAGCGGGTGGCTGAGGCCGTCAGCGAAGAGCGCCAGCCGCGCAATCGCATCGACGGCCAGGTCGGCTGGTCGAGCCCCGAGTGGATCGATGGCGACGCGGTGTCGCGGCTGCGTTCGCAAACCCTGCAGATGCCGCTGCCGTGGGTGTTCGACTGGGCCGCGCTGCGTGGCATCGATGCCGAAGCCTGCGCCCGGCTCAGCGATCTGTTCCGCAGCTGGATGCCGCAGAAGCTCGACATGCGCTGGCTGCATGGCGACGCTTTGCTGAACTGCCTGCATGAGGCCACGCCCAACGGCGTGCGCGATGCCGACCCCGTCTATTGGCAGCTGCGCCTCGATGTGCTGCGCATGACCAACCGGCCTGACCAGTTCGACGAGACGGCCATCGAGTACTGCATGACCTACGAGGTCTCGCCGCCGTCATGGGAGCGCGCGCAGTGCCGGGTGCGGCTGAGCGGTGCGGCGAGCAGCACGCTGTCGCCATCGATGTCGATGGTCAGCGAGGTGTCCACGGGCTTCGTCGAGTCCAACCTGCTCGATGACGCGGTGCTGGTGCAGGTGTCCAGCGTCGAGTTGTCCGGCCAGTTGATTGGCGACATCGGACCGCTGCTGCAATCGATGACCGAGCAGCTCGGCACGGCGCCGGTCATCACGGTGTCTTGCTCGCGGCTGATCCGTGTCGATTTCATCGCGGCTGGCGATCTGCTGAACTGGGTGCTGGCGCGCCGTGGCGAGAACCGTGCGGTGACCTTCGTCGACGCACACCGCCTGGTGGCGCTGTTCTTTGGCGCGATGGGCATCAACGAGCACGCGACGGTCAAGGTCCGCATCGTCTGATCGGATCGCCCGCGCTGCGGCGCCGTCCAGCGGGGCGTGGGGCATTGAAATCGGCGGTATCGCCCTCAGGTGCCTTTCATGGAACACGCCCACGCCCCCCCCAGCTTTCACGGCACCACCATCGTCAGCGTGCGCCGTGGTGCGCAGGTGGCGCTGGGCGGTGATGGACAGGTCACGCTCGGCCACATCGTCGTCAAGTCATCGGCCCGCAAGGTGCGCAAGCTGTACCGCGAACAGGTGCTGGCCGGGTTTGCCGGCGCCACGGCCGATGCCTTCACGCTGTTCGAGCGCTTCGAATCCAAGCTCGAAAAGCATCAGGGGCACCTGGTGCGCGCGGCCATCGAATTGACCCGCGACTGGCGCACCGACCGCGTGCTGCGCCGCCTCGAAGCGATGCTGGCCGTGGCCGATGCGACCGCCTCGCTGATCATCACCGGCAACGGCGATGTGCTCGAGCCCGAGCACGGGATCGTTGCCATCGGCTCCGGCGGCGCCTACGCGCAGGCCGCTGCCCGCGCGCTGATCGCGCACACCGAACTGTCCCCCCATGACGTGGTCAAGCGGTCGCTGGAGATCGCTGGCGACATCTGCATCTACACCAATCAAAACCACATCATCGAGACCCTGGGATGAGCACGCCGATGAGCAGCCACATGACGCCGCAGGAGATCGTCTCCGAGCTCGACCGCCACATCGTCGGCCAGCATGACGCCAAGCGCGCGGTGGCCATTGCGCTGCGCAATCGTTGGCGTCGTCAGCAGATCGACGAGCCGCTGCGCAGCGAGATCACGCCGAAGAACATCCTGATGATCGGCCCGACCGGTGTCGGCAAGACCGAGATCGCACGGCGCCTGGCGAAGCTGGCGGATGCACCGTTCATCAAGGTCGAGGCGACCAAGTTCACCGAGGTCGGCTACGTCGGCAAGGACGTCGATTCGATCATTCGCGATCTCGTCGAAACCGCCGTCAAGCAGCAGCGTGAATCCGCGATGCGCCGTCAGCGAGCGCGTGCCGAAGACGCTGCCGAAGAACGCATCCTCGACATCCTGGTGCCGCCGCCGCCCCGTGGAGCCGATCCCGCCGCGGCGCCGGCCGATAACACCGCACGCCAGGTGATGCGCAAGCGGCTGCGCGAGGGCACGCTCGACGACAAGGACATCGAGATCGACCTCGCCGAGCCCAAACCTCAGCTTCGAATCATGGGCCCCGCCGGCATGGGCGACATGGCCGACCAACTGCAGGGCCTGTTCGCCAGTGCGGGGGGTGGCCCCAGGCGCAAGTTGCGCAAGCTCAAGATCGGCGAAGCGCGGCATTTGCTGGTCGACGACGAAGCGGCCAAGCTGGTCAATGAGGAAGAGATCCGGGCCGCTGCCGTGCTGCAGACCGAGCAGAACGGCATCGTCTTCCTCGACGAGATCGACAAGGTGGCCTCGCGCAATGAAACCAGCGGCGCCGATGTGTCCCGGCAAGGGGTGCAGCGCGATCTGCTGCCGCTGGTCGAAGGCACGTCGGTCAGCACCAAGCACGGCATCGTCAAGACGGACCACATCCTGTTCATCGCGTCGGGTGCGTTCCACCTGTCCAAGCCCAGCGACCTGATTCCCGAGTTGCAGGGCCGCTTCCCGATCCGCGTGGAGCTGGGCTCGCTCGGCGTCGATGACTTCGAGGCGATCCTGACGCAGACGCACGCCAGCCTGGTCAAGCAATACCAGGCACTGTTGTCCACCGAGGGCGTGACGCTGCAGATCGCAGCCGACGGCATCCGCCGGCTCGCGCAGATCGCCTACGACGTCAACGAGCGCACCGAGAACATCGGTGCACGGCGTCTGGCCACGGTGATGGAGCGCTTGCTCGACGAGGTCAGTTTCGACGCCCCCAAGCTCAGTGGCCAGACGGTCACGCTGGGCGCGGCCGAGGTCGACGCCAAGCTGGCCGAGCTGGCCCACAACGAAGACCTGTCGCGCTACATCCTGTAGCGCGAGCGCTGCGGCCAGCCTGCCCCTGCGTGGGGCAGGGGCTCAGTTCCTGACCGGCTTGCCGGTGCTGAGCATCCCGAGGATGCGCTCCTGCGTTTTCGGGTGCTTGAGGAGGTCGCAGAAATGCCGGCGCTCCAAGGCCATCAGGTAGTCCTCGCTGACCAGCGATCCGGCGTCGACATCGCCGCCGCACAAGACCTCGGCGATCAACGACGCCAGGTGGAAATCGTGCGCGCTGATGAAGCCGCCATCGCGCATGTTGACCAGCTGCGCCTTGATGGTGGCCGCACCGTCGCGCCCGGCCACCGGGAAAAGCCGCTTCGCCGGCGGCCGGTAGCCGCTGTCGAACAAGGCCCTGGCCTGCGCGAGCGCCACGAACAACAGTTCGTCCTTGTGCGGCACGATCACGTCGCTCCAGAGCAGGTAGCCGAGCTGTCGGCTGTCGATGGCACTGGTGCCGACCTTGGCCATTGCCGCCGTCGTGAAACCGTCCTTCAGGAAGGTCAGCAGGTCAGCGTTTGCGTTGCCTGCACTGGCCATCTCGGCGGCACGGCGTGCGATGTAGGTCAGCCCGCCGGCGCCAGGAATCAATCCGACCCCCACCTCCACCAGCCCGACATAGCTCTCCATCGCCGCGACCCGTTTGGCGCAATGCACCGCCAGCTCACAGCCGCCGCCCAGTGCCAGACCCCGGATGGCGGCCACCACCGGCACCGTCGCGTAGCGCACCCGCAGCATCGCGTCCTGCAGCTTCTTCTCTTCGATGGCGATGCCCTTCGGGCCCATGGTCATGAACACCGGCATCAGCGACTCGAGATTGGCCCCGGCCGAGAACACATCGTCGGGCGACCAGATCACCAGGCCCTTGTAGCTGTCCTCGGCCAGGCCGACGGCCTTCACCAGCCCTTCGGTGACGGCGGGGCTGATCAGGTGCAGCTTGGAGGTGATGCTGGCAATCAGCACCTCACCATCGAGCGTCCAGACCCTGAGTTCGTCGGTCTTGAACACCTCGGTGCCTGATGCGAGTGCAGCCGGCGCGCCAGAGCCGAGCACGGCCTCGCGGAAGTGCTGTCGTTCGTACACCGGCAAGCTGCTCGGGGCCACCCAGCGCATGTGCGCCGCGCTCCACGATCCCGTGGGCTGGTGCACCCCGCCGTGCTCGGGGACCGGGCCTTCGAGCACCCAGGCCGGCAACGGGGCCGCGCACAGCGCCTTGCCCGCAGCGATGTCTTCCTGGATCCACTGCGTGACCTGGGTCCAGCCGGCCGCCTGCCACAGCTCGAACGGGCCCTGGGTGAAGCCGAAGCCCCAGCGCATCGCGAAATCGATGTCGCGCGCGCAATCGGCCACCTCGGACAGGTGCACGGCGCTGTAGTGGAAGCCGTCACGCAGCACCGCCCACAGGAACTGCGCGTGCGGGTGGCTCGATTCGCGCAGCAGCCGCAGCCGCTCCGCGGGGGGCTTCTTCAGGATGCGTGCGACTTCCTCATCGGCCGCGCCACCGCCGGGGACATAGTCGCCGGCCGCCGGATCGAACCGCAGGATGTCCTTGCCGACTTTCTTGTAGAACCCGGCACCGGTCTTCTGACCGAGCGCGCCCTTGGCCATCAGCGTCGCGAGCACGGGCGGCGTCGCGTAGCTGCCGAAGAAGGGATCGTTGGACTGCCCGGGGCCCAGGTTGTCCTGCAAGGTCCGGATCACGTGTGCCAGTGTGTCCAGTCCCACCACGTCGGCGGTACGGAAGGTGCCCGAGCTGGCGCGGCCGAGCTTCTTGCCGGTCAGGTCGTCGACCACGTCGTAGCTCAGGCCGAACAGCTCGGCCTCTTTCATCACGGCCAGCATGCCGGCCACGCCCACGCGGTTGGCAATGAAGTTCGGTGTGTCCTTGGCGCGCACCACACCCTTGCCGAGCGTGGTGGTCACAAAGGCTTCGAGCTGGTCGAGGATCTCGGACTGTGTGGCTGGCGTCGGAATCAGCTCGACCAGCGCCATGTAGCGCGGCGGGTTGAAGAAGTGGATGCCGCAAAAGCGCGGCTGGATGGCCTCGGGCAGCACCGCGCCCAGCTGGCTGATGCTCAACCCCGAGGTGTTGCTGGCCACGATCGCATGAGGCGCGACGAACGGCGCGATCTTGGTGTACAGGTCGAGCTTCCAGTCCATGCGTTCGGCGATCGCCTCGATGATCAGATCGCAGTCGCGCAGCTGTTCGAGGTGTTCTTCGTAATTCGCCTGTGCGATCAGCGCCGCATCGTCGTTGATGCCCAGTGGCGCGGGCTTGAGCTTCTTCAGGCCTTCCACGGCCTTGGTGACCACCCCGTTCTTCGCGCCTTCCTTGGCCGGCAGATCGAACAGCACCACCGACACCCGCACGTTGGCAAGGTGAGCGGCGATCTGGGCGCCCATGACGCCGGCACCCAGCACGGCGACTTTGCGGACGTTGAATCGTTTCATGGTGACTCCGGGAAGTTGAAGGTCGGTGCAGGTGCCGAGCAAATGCCGCGCCGTCGGTGCACGTCCGTCAGAACTGGGCCTCATCGACCGCCATCAACGGCTTCACACCGGCGCGCGCGCTGCGGATCAGGGCAGCGGTTTCGGGCAGCAGGTAGGCGAAGTAGAAGCGGGCAGTGGCCAGTTTGGTGCGGTAGAACGGGTCTTCATCGGCCTGGTGATCGAGCGCCACCCGCGCCATCCGCGTCCAGAAGTAGGCGAACACCAGGTGCCCGACCACGCGCAGGTAGTCGACCGCTGCCGCGCCGACTTCGTCAGGATTGCTGAAGGCCTTCAGGCCCAGCTCGGTGGTCAGCTTCGTGAGCTTTTCGCCCAGATCGGCCAGTGGGTTGATGAACTCGAGCATCGCCGCATCGCGACCCTCGGCTTCGATCAACTCCTGCACCAGCTCGATGAGCTTCTTGAGCTTCTTGCCCTTGTCCAGCAGCACCTTGCGCCCGAGCAGGTCGAGCGACTGGATGGTGTTGGTGCCTTCGTAGATCATGTTGATGCGGGCATCCCGCACGAACTGCTCCATGCCCCATTCGCGGATGTAGCCATGGCCGCCAAAGACCTGCAGGCAGTGCGAGGTGGAGATCCACGCGTTGTCGGTCAGGAAGGCCTTGACGATCGGTGTCAGCAGCGACACCAGGTCGGCGGCATCGGCCTTGACCGTCTCGTTGGTGGACGACAGCTCCTGGTCGATCAGCATCGCCGTGAAGACCGCCAGCGCGCGACCGCCTTCCGCATAGGCGCGGGCGCTCAGCAGCATCCGGCGCACATCGGGGTGCACGATGATCGGGTCGGCCGGCTGCTCGGGGGCCTTCGCTCCGCTGAGGGCCCGGCTCTGCAGGCGCTGCTTCGCGTAGGCGACCGCGTTCTGATAAGCCACTTCGGTCAGCCCCAGCGACTGCATGCCGACGCCCAGCCGCGCCGCATTCATCATCACGAACATCGCGTTCAGGCCCTTGTTCGGCTCGCCGACCAGCCAGCCGCGGGCGCCATCGAGGTTCATCTGGCAGGTGGCGTTGCCGTGGATGCCCATCTTGTGCTCGAGCGCACCGCAGGTGATGGCGTTGCGAGCACCGAGCGAGCCGTCGGCGTTGACCAGGAACTTGGGCACCACGAACAGCGAGATGCCCTTGCTGCCCGCCGGCGCCTCGGGCAGTCGTGCCAGCACCAGGTGCACGATGTTGGCCGCCAGATCGTGCTCGCCGGCGCTGATGAAGATCTTGTTGCCGGTGATCAGGAAGCTGCCGTCGGCCTGCCCGTCGCTTTCAGAAGGGATGGCCTTCGTGCGCAGCAACCCCAGGTCGGTGCCGCAGTGCGCTTCGGTCAGGCACATCGTGCCGGTCCATTCACCGCTGGTGAGCTTGGGCAGGTAGGTTTGCCGCTGCTCCGGCGTGCCGTGGGCGTGCAGGCATTCGTAGGCGCCACGGGTCAGGCCGGGATACATCGTCCAGGCCTGGTTGGCGCTGTTGAGCATCTCGTAGAGGCACTGGTTCAGCGTCACTGGCAGTCCCTGTCCGCCATAGGCTGCGTCACAACCCAGCGCTGGCCAGCCGCCTTCGACGAACTTGGCGTAGGCGGCCTTGAAGCCGCTGGGCGTGGTGACCTCGTGCGTGTCGCGGTTGAGCGAGCAGCCTTCGGCATCGCCGATCTGGTTCAGCGGCGCGATGACTTCGCTGGCGAACTTGCCGCCTTCCTCGAGCACGGCGTTCAGGGTGTCCACATCGATCTCGGCATGTGGCGGCAGTTGCTTCAGCGCGTCGGTGACGTTCAGCAGTTCGTGCAGCACGAACTGCATGTCGCGCAGCGGGGGGGTGTAGTGGGCCATGCGGGTTCCTGGTGGCGATCTGTGCTGAGCAATGATGGGCAAGTACGGTGACTGCCAAACCCGTATTGTCGGGCGCACCGAACCCCTGTGCCGAAGGGGCCCATGCCGAGTGCCGATCTGGGTTCATCGCATAAAGACACGCGCATGGCGCCGGCGCATGCGAATATTCGGGGTGTTACGCGGATCGGTTGGGCTGGTTTTTCGGGAGGCTTGATCTTGGAAGTTCTGCAACTCGACGTGTCGGGGCGACCCCAGTCCTGGCTCTCGGCCAAGGAAGCGGCGGTGCTGTACGCCAGCGACGGCGTCGCCTGGACGCTCGGCGATGCCTTCTACGTGTTGCGTGGCGGCGTCCAACGGCGCACAGGGTTGCAGTCGCGCATCGAGGTGCATCCGATCATCGCAGTGCGTGGAGCCGTTCCCAGCCGGGCCTGGCGTCAGAGCCCGGCGCTGTCGAACCCCAAGCTGTTCGTGCGTGATCGTCACGTGTGCGCCTACTGCGGCGGGCATTTCCATGTCGATGATCTGACCCGCGAACACATCATCCCGACCTCGCGCGGCGGGCAAGATACCTGGATGAACTGCATCACCGCGTGCCGCACCTGCAATGGCAACAAGGGCAGCCGCCTGCCCGAGGAAGCGCGCATGAGCCTGTTGTACCTGCCCTACGTGCCCAGCCTGCATGAAGACATGATCCTGCGCGGCCGCCGGATCCTGGCCGATCAGATGGAGTTCTTGCTGGCCAGCGTGCCCCGCCACAGCCGACTTCGCGCGTGAAGCGTGAAGGTTGCGGTGCGCATCACAGCGCCGCCCCGCAACATGTCTTTACGTTCCGGCGGAGGAACATCGCGCCGTGGTCGGTGTCCAATGAGGACGCGCGCGCGTCAACCCGGCAACGACGCAGGGCGTTGCTTGACGCATCGAACACAGGACACAGAAGAGGGCATGACCATGAAGAAAACCGCCGCTGCAATCGCGATCCTTGCCGTACTCGCCGGCTGCTCGACCACCAGCCCTGACGTCATCCAGCGCGGCGACGCGCAGCGTTTGTCTCAGGTTCAGGACGCCACGGTGCTGTCGGTGCGCTCTGTCACCGTCGATGGCAGCCAAAGTGGCATAGGCGGCGTGACCGGCGCTGTGGTCGGCGGCGTGGCGGGCTCGCAGGTGGGCGGCCACACCACCGGTGCGGTGGTCGGGGTTCTCGGCGCTGTGGCCGGCGCCTTGGCGGGCAACGCCATCGAGCGCATGGGGACCAGCGAAGACGCCGTTGAGGTCTTGGTTCAACTTCGCAACGGCGAGCGCCGTGCCATCGTGCAGGCCAAGGGCAACGAAACCCTGGCTGCCGGCGACCCGGTCATCCTGGTCACGACCGGCGGCAAGACCCGCGTGACCCGGGCGCCGGCGGTGATGTCGATTCCGTCTCGGAGCTGAGGCGCGGCGGGTCGTCCCCGCCTGACCGTCGGGATCAAGCCTGCACATGGCGCTGCTCCGGCGGCCCGAATCACAGCGCTGCTCGCGACAGGGTTGATCGTTCCTTCCGTACCAGAGGTGCCCCCGGTCTGTGGCTCAGCGCCTCAGCAAGGCTGGATTTCGAGTCTCAGACACGTGCTAGCGTCGCACAGATGGCAGCGCACTTGAGCCTTGCGAAGCGGGTATCGGGATGGGATGGTCTGCCCCGTGCCACCCCTCGACCCATGCCGACCACTGGTTGCAGCCGCCTCCTGCACCGCCCCGCTCGGCAACAGCGCCCAGCCCAGAGGGCAACGGGCATTTTCTGGAGCAGCCAGATTGGTAGTTCAAAGTCATCGCCACACGTTTGGATTGGGCGGGCAAGCCATGCTGAATGAGCTCACGGGATCCAGCTCGACGAGCTTCCGCGGAAGGCGATATGTTGGCGAAGTATTCCTTCAAAACCTTCCTCGGAGTGTGCGATGGAGGGGGGTATGAGCAGGCGCGCGCAAGTCAAAAATGACTTGATCGAGGCTATTTCGGCTTATGAGCTTTGGTCTTTTTTGGCTTGGCAGGACATCCGAATAAAGTACCGGCGCTCGAAGATCGGCCCCATCTGGCTCACGATCAGCATGGCGGTTTTTTGTATCGCGTTGGGCATTGTTTATAGCCAGCTCTTCAAAACAGGGATTCAAGAGCTGCTTCCCTTTTTGGCCATTGGTTTGGTGGTGTGGGGGTTCTTATCGAGTTGCCTCGGAGAGATGCCAAACCTCTTCGTGGACAATGCGCCCTACATTCGAGATATGCGAATCAATCCGCTGACCATCATATTTCGCGCCCTCGCCAGAAATATAATTATCTTTGGTCACAATCTGCTCATTGTGATCGGGATTTATATATTTTTTGATATTTGGCCCGGATGGTCGATATTACTGGTTTTGCCAGGATTCTTGCTGGTTGCATTAAACCTGCTTGCGATCGCCATTCCGCTGAGTATCGTCGGGGCGCGATTCAGGGATCTTTCTCAGATCATGCAAAGCATTCTGCAAGTCGTGTTTTTCATCACGCCTATATTTTGGTTTCCGCGTTTGCTGGAAAAGGGAAGCTGGGTGATCGCCATCAATCCGGCCGCCTATTTCATCGACTTGGTCCGATCGCCGCTGCTGGGCCATGCGCCGGCTATTTCCTCCTGGGGCGTGTCTTTATTGACGCTGCTACTGAGTTCGCTGATGGCGGTCTCGGTATACCGCAGCAAAAGCAAAATGGTTGCTTTCTGGGTATGAGCGCTGCCATGAGTTCCATCGACCTGCAGCATGTGAATCTCGACTACCCGCTGGTCGGCATGGGCAGCCGGTCGCTGAAGAGTCGGCTGCTGGGTACAGCCACTGGTGGGCTTGTTTCATCTGGCGATGCCGTTCCAGTGGTCAAAGCGCTGCGCGATGTCACCTTGTCTCTAAGCAAGGGTGATCGGCTGGGTTTGGTTGGGCACAACGGCGCAGGAAAGTCCACACTGCTCAAGGTGTTGGCTGGTATTTATCAGCCGACGGCGGGAACCGTCACGACCGCTGGTCGAATCGTGTCCACCCTGAATATATCTCTGGGTATGGAGCCAGAAGCTACAGGATTGGAGAACATCGTCATTCGCGGGCTTTTGCTGGGAATGAAGCGCTCTGAAATCAATGCAAAGATCGAAGAAATTGCTTTGTTCACTGAGCTTGGTGATTACCTGAACATGCCTGTTCGGATTTATTCATCCGGCATGGCAACCAGGCTCGCATTCGCCACCGTGACGGCGATGGACTCAGACATTCTTTTGATGGACGAGGTCATCGGTACCGGCGATGCATCGTTCATGGACAAGGCCGAACGGCGGTTGAACGAGTTTCTCAACAGAAGCAAGATCATTGTTCTTGCCTCGCATTCAGATCACGTCATCAAGAAGTTTTGCAACAAGGCCATCTTGCTGGAGCATGGGCGGGTCTTGCATGAAGGCGCCCCCGATGAGGTGATTGAGAAATACCATTCTCGAGCCGTGGGTCACGTTGGCGCGTGAAAAAAAATCATCTTCCATCCGAGATGCTGATTCTTGCCGGCGGATTCGGAACCCGTCTGCGTTCGGTGGTCAGCAATGTGCCGAAACCGATGGCGCCCGTGGAGGGGCGTCCCTTTTTGGCGTACCTGATAGACCATTGGATCGGGCAGGGTATTCGTCGCTTCAGGCTGTCAACGGGCCACTTGGCTGAGGTTATTGAATCCTATTTTGGAGACTCCTATGGCGGCGCCAGCATTGCATACATTCACGAGGTATCACCTCTTGGTACGGGTGGTGCGCTTCGCCTTGCGCTGAATTCCGCCGATTGGCCAAACGACATGGCGCTGGTTACCAATGGTGACACCTGGTTCCCAGTATCACTTGAGCAGCTGTGTGCTGATGCGATACTCCAGAAAACGCCAGTCACACTGGCGGTCAAGATGGTCGATGAAAATAATCGATATGGCGGCGTATCTATCGATGAGAATGGGAAAATAAATTCGTTCGGCGTCAAATCGGAAGGCCCCTGCTTCATCAATGGTGGCTGCTATTTGGTCGACACCCTAGAAATCATGTCGGAATTGCTCAAGTTCCCGATCAGCTTTTCCTTCGAAAATGATTTTCTGCCTTCGTATGCGGGGGCGGGGTGCGTTGGGTCCAGTCTTCAGAGCCAGCCATTTCTGGATATCGGTATTCCTGATGATTACGGGCGGGCCGCGAGTTTCGTTATAAAAGCCTAGCGACATGAGTGTTCTAAAAAAGAATATCCGCGCTGCCATCGATGCGCAGCATGCCATGCTGGAAGACGAGGCTTTGTTGTTGGTTTTCGAGCAAGCCGTCAGCCATGTGATTGCCTGCTACCGACAAGGCGGACGACTTTATATCGCGGGCAATGGCGGTTCGGCAGCGGATTCGCAGCATCTGGCTGCCGAATTCGTGAGCAAGCTTGCGCGGGATCGGAACCCACTTCCTGCGGAGGCATTGACCACCGACAGCTCCATACTGACTGCCATCTCCAACGATTATGGTTTTGAGCAGGTTTTTTCGAGGCAGCTGGCGGGCAAGCTGCAGGCCAATGATGTTTTTCTTGGAATCACCACCTCGGGTCAGTCTGCCAACATCATCAAGGCGCTTGACGAGTGCCGGTCCAGAGGCATAAGGACAATTGTTTTCACAGGGCACGATGGTGGCCGCGCCCAGGCTTTTGCGGATTACTGCATCATCGTTCCCGGGAAGTTAACCAGCACGATTCAGGAGCTTCATATATTGCTCGCCCATACGTTGTGCGAGAGTGTTGAATCTGCATTATTTCCAACCTGATCAACTCACGAAAGATACCGGATGTCTCAAAACATACTTGTCACCGGTGGCGCCGGCTACCTCGGCTCCACCATGGTGCCGGAGTTGCTGGCGGCTGGCCACAAAGTCACGGTGCTGGACAACTTCATGTATGGCCAGAACAGCTTGGCCCATGTGTGCCACAACCCGAATTTCAGTGTCGTGCGTGGCGATGTGCGGCAAGAGTCGGTGTTGCTCCCTCTGCTGGCCAAGGCCGACACCATCATTCCGCTGGCGGCATTGGTGGGGGCGCCCATCTGCGCGCGTGATCCGGTGGGGGCCACCACCATCAACCACGACGCCATCCTGATGATGCTCAGGCACGTGAGCCAGCAGCAGCGCATCCTGATGCCCACCACCAACAGCGCCTACGGTTCGGGCGACAAGGACAACTTCTGCACCGAAGAATCTCCGCTGAACCCGATCTCGAAGTACGCCATCGACAAGGTCGACATCGAGCGCGCGCTGATGCAGCACCCGAACTTCATCAGCTTTCGCCTGGCCACGGTGTTCGGCATGTCTCCACGCATGCGCATCGATCTGCTGGTGAATGACTTCACCTACCGCGCAGTGCACGACCGCTTCGTCGTGCTGTTCGAGGGCACTTTCAAGCGCAACTACATCCATGTGCGCGATGTCAGCCGGGTCTTCCAGCATGCGATTACCCACTTCGACAGCATGAAGGGGCAGATCTACAACTTCGGCCTCTCCGACGCCAATGTCTCGAAGCAGGAGCTCTGCCAGCGCATACAGAAATACGTGCCCGAGTTTGTCTACATCGATGCCCCTGTCGGCAAAGACCCAGACCAGCGTAACTACATCGTCTCCAACGCCAAGATCGAAGCAACCGGCTTCAAGCAAACACACTCGCTGGACTTCGGCATCCAGGAACTGATCAAGGGCTACACGATGATTCGCAACACGCGTTACGGCAACGTCTGATCCGCACGCCTGTGCCGAGTCGCCAGTTCGTCCTGATCGATCACTCGATCGAGGATGCCGCCGGGCATCATCTCGAATACGCGCGGCGGGTGCTCGGTGCCGCCAAGGCCGAAGGCTTTCGCACCGTGCTGGCCATCAATCAGCGGGCCCAGCCGCTGGAGTGCCCCGAGGCCGACGCCGTCTTCAAGCCGTTCTCGCGAACTTGCTGGCAGATGCAGGCTCAGCCCGTGCCACGAACGCTGGTGGGTTTTGCGCTGAGGCGTGGCGCCATGACGGCCGACCCTCTCAAGGTCGCCCGATTCGCCACCGAGCTGGCCTCGTTGGTCGCCGACGCGAAAGTGACCGAAGCGGACATCGTCTTCGTGCCCACCTTGGGCGGGGCAGAGGCACTGGCCATCTCGGATTACTCCTCGGGTGATGCCGCCCGGCCACTGCACTGGCATCTGCTGTTCCGCCGGGATGTCGCGCCACGCGTGACGTTGACAAACCTCCGGGCCACCATCGCGCGCTGGCGCATTCAATCGACGCTGACGCAAGCCGCCAGGCGTTTCGGCGCAGGGGTTCGTTACCTGTACACGGACACCGAAGAACTCACCCAGCGCTACGACAGGCTCGGCGCTGGCACCTTCCAGACACTGCCGATTCCCATCGACAACAGGCTGGGCCAGAAGCATCCGCACACTGGCAACAGCCCGCTGGTGATCTCTTATGTCGGCGACCTGCGGGACGAGAAAGGCATCGACCTGCTCCCCGGCATCATTGGCTCTATCAGACGAGCCGGATATGACAAAGCGAAGGTGCTGTTTCGCATACAAGGCAATCTACCGGCGGCTGGCTTGACCCGAAAAGCGCGGCAGGTCAAGGAGGCGCTCCTGAATGCCAGACCGAACGGCGTGGATGTCGTGGAGGGACCTCTGGACAGTGACGCTTACATGGACCTGATGTTGCGTTCCGATGTGCTGCTCATTCCGTACTCGCCGATTCACTATGCCGCCCGCAGCTCGGGCGTTTTTGTCGAAGCCGTTGCAGCTGGCATCCCGACCGTGCACCCCCGAGAGTCATGGATGGGTAGGAATGCGACGGACAAGTTGGGCGTTGGGTACTCAAAGCCCGATGAAATCATGCAAGGCCTTGAAAACCTCATCGATCACTACCCGCGCTACGAGCAAAGCAGCAGGCAATACAGCTCGGAGTGGCGAGAGCGGCACTCAGCGCGCCGGCTGGCCAAAATACTCATCGAAAATCAGAGCTGCGGATAAAAATGAATTCAGTTTCAAAAATGCGAGTCCTGCTGATCACAACCAATTTGTACCGATCGGTTGGAGGTGGGCAGTCTGTTTACAGAAAGATCATCGAATCCAGCCCCGAGGTAGATTTTTTCTACTTCGTGACGGAGCCGGATGAAAATTCAAATAGGCCGGACAATGCCCATCCAGTCCCGCTTCTCGGCGCTCGACGGCTGAGGGTAATTGCTCCGCCACCCTATCCTTCGTACCAAATTTCGCAATTTGAAGAGGCAGATCGATTTGCGCGCTCAGTGGCTGGGCAACGGTTCGATATCGTAGATATACCAGATTTTTATACCTTTGGAGGCGCGCTCCGAAGCGCCCTGGCCCATCACGACGTCAGTGCCGGAAGAATTGTACTTGCCATGCATGGAAATATCAGTGATTCAATTAATATTAATTGGGGGTCTGCAGGCGATTGCGTTCTCCAGCACAGAGTGCTTGAGCTTGCTCAATTCAAAGAAGCCGACGCCGTCTATGGTATATCGACACGCTATATTCAGTCATGGCAAAAAAGAGCAGAGCGCCCAGTCAAATACATTGATCCGGCTTGCTTCGTGAATCGCTCTGAGCGTGCGATTGCGAGCAATGGGGGCGGGCTGAAACCCTCTCTGTATTGCATCGGCAGGATGGAGCGTCGCAAAGGCAACGACTTGTTTGTTGAGCTCGTTCGGTGGGTAGGACAAGACCGATATGAGCGCGCTGCGCACATTGGAGAGGCGGACTATTCCAATAGTGGCATCTCTTCAGCCTATCTATTGGAAAACATCGCCAAGCAGCGTGAGATAGAAGTAGAGCATCTGCCGGTCATGAGTGCTGCGGAAATGCAAATTTTATATGGTCAGAGATCGATTTTGATACTGCCTGTCCGCTACGACACATTGAACTTGGTCGCACTGGAGGCGCTGTTTTCCGGATGCCCGGTGGCCATCTCAGACAAGGCTGGAGTTTGCGACTATCTGGATCAAGCGCATCCTGGTTTGCCATATTTGAAGATGGAATCCAATAATTTCTACGGATCCGTCGAAAGGCTGCAGCATCTGATTGAAAACTATGACAGTCACCGCGATGCATTGCTGAACTATTTGAACATATCTCCGACGATGCTGGACCAGCCGTTGGACATGGCCAAATACTATGAAGAATTCATCAGCTTACCGCCCCAGCAATGCGGCGGCGGCTCGAAGGTGATTCGTTATGAAGAGGGATCGCCTCGCCAGGGGTCTGCCCTGGTTAATACGGCGCGCCGATTGCTTCCAAAACATACTTATCACGCGTTGCGGCGGCTTCTGCGAACGCCCCGTCAATTTGCTTATGAAAAGGTCAAGAAGTCCGGTTTCGCGGGCGATGCCAAGTTCTTCAGTGTCCTGACAGATGCGAGCGCAGTGCCCTTGCGGCTCAAGAGAATTGCCGATCAATCGGAGCATTCAAATGATCAATTGCGAGAGAAACTGAACGCTATATACGGTGGTGCCAGTAGTCCTCTTTACAGATGCAACTTCTGGATGGACATTGCGCGACTTGAGCGAGAACTGGGCAACGACTTGATGGCCGTCACTTATGAACTCAGGGTCTTGAGGTTGTTGGGTGCGGACCGTCTGGGATTGCTGCCGCGTGTTATCGAAACGTTGAATAACCGCGGGTTCATTGGCGAGGCAAGGGTTGCGGAAGCCATGTTTCGAGACCCATTGACCGCCGAGGAACGCGTTTATTCTTATCTGAAAGAGACTTACCAGCGAAATCTCAATCTGGTCGACAAGCCATGGGAAACTATCGTTGATAGCCGAAATGCCATTCTTCCCAAAGTGTCGGTCATCGTGTCGCTGTACAAGGCGGCCGATAAGCTGAATTTCTTTCTCACGGCGCTGAGCCAGCAAACACTGGTCAAGGCGGGTGTTGTGGAAATCGTTCTGGTGGATAGCGGATCGCCGACCGACGAAGGCGCCGTATTCCGAGACTACAAGGCGCGGTCCGCGATCAACGCGGTGTACGCCCGCTCGGCCGATCGTGAAACAATCCAAGCCGCATGGAATCGAGGTATTCGACTGGCGCGGGCACCTTACCTGGTATTTTTGGGGGCTGACGAAACTCTTTACCCGGAGGCGTTGGAGGCGCTGGCGGGAGAATTGGATGCAAATCCTGATGTCGATTGGGTGATGGCAAACAGTCTGGTGACAGAAGTCGAGGCGAACGGAGAGTATAAAAATGACGTCATGCCCTACAGGCGTGACGGTGCCGGTAAAGATCATGTCTATCTGGAGACATGCTATCTATCGTGGGTGGGTGGCATGTACAGAAAATCACTGCATGATCGATTCGGATACTATGATGAAACATTTGGTGCTGCGGGCGATACGGAAATAAAGAACAGAATTCTTCCGTATATCAATGTCAAATTTATTCCTCGAATGCTGGGTTTATTCATCAATTACCCTGATGGACAAACCACAGCGAGCCCCAAAGCTGAAATCGAAGATTCTCGCGCTTGGTACGCCCATCGCACACCGGGAGGGATACGCTACGCATTCGAGGGGCGGCCTCTGGAGGAGGCTGAAAAGCAGTTGTGCTTGGCCTTGGGCTACAGGAAGTCTTTTTGCGGGCACATGAGCTGTGATATTGAATACGCAACTTACCTGGCGCGATATATAAAAAGCAGATCCGCCAATTCCCGCATTGCTGATGCGGTTCTGCCAGGCCTGGAAAGCATGCTCACGGAGATGCAGAACCTCGAGTTCGCTGAGGCCAATCCTTCGCGGTACGGCAGCCGGCGAATGTTGTTCCGAGCCTGGCGGTCCGCCGCGCAGCATCAATCCGAACATCGCAGCGCGCTTCAGTCCGTGTCATGGCCCTGCTACAACGTTCTCAACGACAACCGCTACGAACAGCATTCGTGGCTGTGGAAATCAACCTGATTTAGCCGCAAATATATGACATATATCACAATGCGAAAAGTTAAGGGAAAAATTAAAGAACGGATGATCGCGTTCGTTCGACGTTACTCGGAAAAAGCCCCATCAATTTATGGGGATTCATATTGGTACGCTGGCCCAAACCTGTGGGAGCCAACCGTTATGCTTGCATTGCGTGATTTATGCGAACCCGGCGCCACAGTTTTTGATGTTGGCGGAAATATGGGGGGATTGACGTCCGCCATGTCGCGCCTAGTCGGTCCGAAAGGGGTGGTTTGCACCTTCGAGGCCTCACCAAGAATAATTGGCCATCTACAGGGTAACGTGGCGTCGCAGGGGCACAACAATGTCTATGTGTATCACCGCGCCGTCTACTCAAAGTCAAACGAGATTATAAAAATTTATGATGGGGATCACCTTAATGACAGTATATATGTAGAGCAGAGTCCGAGTAAGGTCGGGCGTAAGGTCGCAACCTTGGCACTCGACGACTTTTGTGAGGCTTCGGGGCTTGCGCCCGATCTTATAAAAATGGATATTGAAGGCGCGGAGTACGACGCGCTCTTGGGTGCGCTACGGACGATAGATAAACACAGGCCGCATTTTATTCTTGAGCAACAAGCCTCTGATACGCGGTGTTTTGATTTGTTGTCGTCAAAAGGTTATTTGACTATTGATTTGAGCAACTATCGACAAATCAATGGAAGGTCGGATTATCCGGCAAATGCTCCCCTGAGGAATGTTTTGTGTATTCACGACAGTAAGCTGAGTAACACATCGTATAAGCTGCCCATAGGAACCAGCGATGTGATGGTTCTGAGTGGATCTGAGTTTCGTGCCAATCATTTGAATGGACTTACCTCCAGTACATTTGTGCTGGATGCTGGAAGATATTTGCTTGATGTGGACTTTGGCGCTGAAGGAACGGAAAATAATATGATGTGTGGCGTCAGGTGTGATGGGGCAGACTTGTTTCGCTATCACGGGTACTCGAAGTTGCTCGCTGATAGTTATCGAGAGTGGATAATAGACGTACCAAGTAGATCGACAATGGATATTTACTTTGACTTCCATGACTCGACTTCTGACCCTAGCCTTATCGTTCGATCTGTATCGATTAAAAAGGCATCTTTGAATTCAAATTTGTGGGCCAGATTTGTAATGAATTAAATATCCTTGGCCATGGTAAATTCGAAGACAGCGGCTGCCTGAGATTGGAAGCGTTTCTGAGTTTCAGGTCTGCCTTTATGCTTGGAGGATAAGGATGTCTGGTAATATAATGAATTTAATCCGCCGAGTCTTCGACGGCCCTATGCAGCTGCAACCGCGAGACTTGGGTTCAGAAACTATTGCGCAGGGAGTGCGGCTGGCTATAGAAAATTCCGATTCTTCCTCATATTTTAAATGTGATCTTAATGAGGCAAAGGTTTGGTTACCAAGGGATACATTGCGGACGATGATTCATTGCATATCTGTTGCAGATGATCATCTCATTTCATTACGAGTAGAGACCGCACACATTGCTTGGATGACTGAGCAATTGGTGGATGCGAAGGCTAGCGGCAGGTCGTTATTTATTGATGTGGGTGCGGCGACTGGCGCAGCTACTATCCCAATCGCTATGAAGTTGGGTGACACAGTTTCCGTAGTTGCATTTGAGCCCGCAGCTCAAGCGAGGCGCCTACTGGAGTCCACCTTAATTAAGAATGGAATTCAGGGCGTCCGCTGTATTCGGGCTGCTGTGTCAAGTGCAGTGGGGGTGGTGCAGTTTATCGAATATGATCACGATCCGAGCGGCGGTTGTCCATTCTTGCCTGAAGCCTCGACTATTGCATATAATGGGGTGCAAACTACAAATGGGGCAAGCGTCGAAGTGGACTGTGTGACGCTAGACGCGTTTTTTGCTGCCAAAGCTGAGTTTCAGGGTCATTTGAATAGTAGGGTGGTTGTAAAAATTGACGTTGAAGGTTTTGAGGCTCATGTTTTGACTGGCGGCACTGTCTTTATATCTGAGTTTCGGCCTTACTTTTCAATTGATATTCACAAAAAAGTAGACGGGGATGACTCTACCGAGGCTGATTGCCGGGCTATATTGGGCAGATTTCACTATAAATTTAAGAACATGGGTCACGTCTTGCTCGCGACTCCATAAGCTTTATTGTGGATTGTTGTGCTAGGGACTTATGTGTCTTCAGCTACTTTCCTTGTTCGGGAAGACTGTTCTCGAAGATCAGGATCGATTGATTAGTAAGCCGTATATGACCTGCCGCGTCTGTGACTCCGTCCATCTCGAACTCGTCGTCGATCTCGGCGAGCAGCCGTGGTGCAATAACTTCCTCAAGCCAGACGAAGTCGGCCGGGAGCCGTTCTACCCGCTGCGCGTGCTGTACTGCCACGACTGCCACACCTCGCAGCTGGATTTCACGGTCAAGAAGGAAATCATGTTCGGCGATCACACCTACCTGTCGGGTGTGACCAAGTCGTTGTCCGAACACTTCCGCAACATCGCCACGCAGGTCGATGCCCGGTTCTTTGCCGGGCAGGCGCACAAGTCGGTGCTGGACATCGGCTCGAACGACGGTACCCAGCTCAAGCATTTCCAGGCGCTGGGCTACGAGGTGCTGGGCGTGGAGTCGTCGAAGACCACGGCGCGCATGGCGAACGAGGCGGGTGTACCCACGCTGAACCAGTTCTTCAACGAAGCCACGATGGCTGCCATCGGCAAGCAGTTCGATGTGTTCAACGCGTCAGGCGTTTTCTTCCACCTGGAAGAGCTTCATTCGGTCTGCCGCGCCATCAAGCAGGGCCTCAAGCCCGATGGCGTGTTCGTGGTGCAGTTCCTGTACATGAAAAGCATCATGGAGAACCTGGCCTTCGACCAGATCTACCACGAGCACCTGCTGTACTACACGCTGCAGACCATTGAGGTGCTGCTCAACCGTCACGGCCTGGCGATGTTCGACGCGTATCTGGCGCCGATCCACGGTGGCTCGATCATCGGCTACATCGGCCACCAGGGAAGTCGCCCGCCGTCGGCCCAGCTGCAGGCATTGCGAGAGGAAGAGCAGGCCTCGGGCTGCAACCAGATCGAGGCGTACCGTGCCTTCGATCTGCGCATCCAGCAGATGAAGCAGGACAATCTGGTCTACCTGAAAGCCGCCAAGGCGGCGGGCAAGCGCATCTACGGTTTCGGCGCACCGGTCAAGGGCAACACCATGCTCAATTACTTTGGTGTGGGCACCGAGCTGATCGACTTCCTGGTCGAGAAGAACGAGCTGCGCCGAGGCCTGTACTCGCCAGGCATGCACATTCCGCTGCTGATCGAGGACGAGGTGACGGAGCTGCCCGACATCTACTACGTGCTGGCCTGGAACTTCAAGAAGGAGATCCTGGCCAACAACCAGGGCCTTATCGACAGGGGCGTGGAGTTCTACTTTCCGGTCAACCCGAAGGTCAGCGCATGAAGCTCATCGTCACGGGCAGCTCGGGCTTTCTGGGGACCGCCTTGTGCGCATACCTGGAGCAGCAGGGGCACACGCTGACGCGTCTCACCTCGGCCAACTGCGATCTGCGCCAAGCCGACAGCCTGCGCGCGTTTTCGGGTGAGCAGTACGACATGCTGATCCACCTGGCCGCGTGGACGCAGGCCGGCGACTTCTGCATCAAGCACCCCGGCGAGCAGTGGATCATCAACCAGCAGATCAACACGAATGTGCTGGCCTGGTGGGCCGCCGAACAGCCTCAGGCGAAGCTGGTGTTCATGGGCACCAGCTGCGTCTATGCGCCTGAAGGCCATCTGACCGAATCCGAGTACATGCTGGGCGAGCCGATCGACAGCCTGTACACCTATGCGATGACCAAGCGCATGCTTTACCAGGGCGCGCGCGCGCTGAACAGGCAGTTCGGCCTGAGGTACCTGTGCGCCGTGCCGTCGACGCTCTACGGCCCCGGATACCACACCGACGGCCGGCAGATGCACTTCATCTTCGATCTGATCCGCAAGATCATCCGCGGCAAGGAGTTCGGTGAACCGGTGGTGCTGTGGGGCGATGGCCACCAGCGGCGCGAGCTGGTGCTGGTCGATGATTTCGTGCGCATCCTGTGGCAACTGGCGCAGCGCTTCGACAACGAGATATTCAACATCGGCGCCGGCGAGGAGCACAGCATCCGCACCTTTGCCGAAAGCATCTGCAGGATCGTCGGCTACCCGGCAAATCAGATCGCCTACGACACGACCCGTTATGTGGGCGCCAAATCGAAGTGCCTCAATGTAGAGAAGATCAAGGTCGCGTTGCCAGACATCGAACTTCAGCCACTGGATGTCGGGTTGGCAGAGACGGTGCGTTGGTTCTACGAGGCCAAGGCTTACTGACTGGCAGTGACTATGTTGAAAACGATTGCGTTGCTCGTTCCCGCCATCAGACGCTTGCATGACGACCGCAACCGAATCGCTGCGATCAAGGCTACGCTTGAAGCCGAGCTGTCCCGCAGGGAAGAGGAAATCAAACGCTTGAACGCCGTGATCAACGGCGATTCCAGCCTGGGGCCCAGGCTGCATGAACTGCTTTCCCGGCTCGAACAGTCAACTGTTGAACAGACCGGCATGAACGGCAAGATCGATGAGGTGCTGTCTCGAACCGCCTCCATCGAGGAAGAGCTTCGTTTCTCGGTTGCGGATATCCGATGTGAACACTTCCATATCGAGAGAACGCGCGAAGCAATGAGCCGGAGCTATCGGCTGGTGACCAATCATCCTGTGGCTTACAAGTCAAACGATCACATCCATCCTCGCGGAACGCGAAACGACAACACGCGTTCCCCGCGATTCGTCGGTGCGACGGAAAGATTTTTCCAGCGCAAGATTCGCGTGCTTGAGCTGGGTTGTGCGGGTGGCGGCCTGGTTCTGGATTTCCTGCTCGCGGGACATGACGCCATCGGCGTGGAAGGTAGTGATTACAGCCTCATCTGGAAAAGGGCCGAATGGGCCAATATTCCGAATCGCCTGTTCACGGCGGATATCACGCAACCGTTCGAGTTTCTAGAGCAAGAGCAGGCTTTGAAATTTGACTTGATCACGGCTTGGGAATTGCTCGAGCATATCGATAACAGCGATCTTGATGGGTTGTTCGAGAATATTCGCAACAACCTCTCAAGTGACGGGATTTTTGTGGGCTCGGTCGCGACCTTCGAGGATTTTGATCGAGCCACGGGCGCTGTCTGGCATGTCACCGTAAAGCCCAGAGAATGGTGGCGGGAACGGATAGTGCGCGCTGGTTTTGAAGTCATTGATGCGCCTTTCTCGACACCCGACTATCCAAGGGGTTCTGGTAATCCAAGGGCGCACGATTGGAATGCCGCCACGAATCCGGAACTGGGTTTCCATGTTTGCTTCAGAAACGCGAGAAATGGGTCGTAATGATTATTTCTCGTACACCCTTCCGGATCTCTTTCTTTGGCGGCGGAACAGACTATCCACCGTGGTTCAAGCAGCACGGAGGCGCCGTGCTGTCTACCTCGTTTGATAAGTACTGCTACATCACCTGCCGCGAACTGCCGCCATTCTTCGAGCACAAATACCGCATCGCTTACTCAAAGGTAGAGAACGCAAAAGACATCAGCCATATCGAGCATCCAGCGGTACGCGCGGTATTGGCTGAAATGGGGCTGGCGCAAGGCTTGGAAGTGCATGCCGACGCAGACCTTCCGGCCCGGTCGGGGTTGGGCTCCAGTTCTTCCTTCGTGGTGGGTCTTCTGCATTCATTGACTGCGCTGCAAGGCAAGCGGGTCACCAAGGAGTGGCTGACGCAGGAGGCGATTCGAATCGAGCAAGAGGTCTTGCGAGAGAACGTGGGATCGCAAGACCAGGCCGCCGCGGCTCACGGTGGATTCAACGTCATCCACTTTCAGCCAGACGGCGCGCTGAGGGTGGAGCCATTGGTGTTGCCTGCCACTCGAAAACAAGAGCTGAACGAGCACCTCATGCTGTTCTTCACCGGCTTTTCCAGGTTCTCGTCTGAAATCGCAAAGGCGCAAGTGGCCAATATGGACGCGAAAGCCGAGTCCCTGCATCGCATGCGGGCCATGGTGGACGACGGTGTTTCCATCCTCTGCGACGGCCGTGACATCAGAGATTTTGGGGAGCTGCTGCATTCAGCCTGGGTCCATAAGCGCGGCCTGTCCGACCAGGTGTCGAATGGCAGCATCGATGCGCTGTATGAGAGGGCAAGACAAGCCGGAGCGGTCGGGGGCAAGCTGTTGGGCGCTGGCGGCGGGGGTTTCATGTTGTTGTTCGTGGCGCCAGAGCGGCAAGCCGCGGTCCGCGCAGCACTCCACGACCTCATTTATGTCCCGTTTCAGTTTGAAAACTCCGGAAGCCATGTCATTTACTACCAGCCCTAGGCGCGGGAAGGGCAGCTCGATGGCAATCGGCGGTGAATGACTTCAAGAGTGATCGCTGGCTCTATGTCAGTGCGTTCGTGCCGACGGCTCATCCGCGTCATGCGGGCGCTCGGGTGGCCTTTGAGAACCTTCGCTATCTTCGGAGCACCTATGACAAGGTCGACGCCGTGGTTTGCACGACGGAACCTGAATCGGTCGCACCCGCACCGCCGGATGTGCGGGTGTTTCGGCAGCGCGGCAGCGATCTCGCCCGGTACCTGCTGTGGCCTCCTGGATCGCTCGATCTTCAGCAGAGGCTGACCGCCCCGGTTTTGCACACCCGGTTGCAGATGGTCTGCCAACAGGCGTTGGAAGACCTGATGCGTGAGCATGATTACGCGGGTCTGTTTGTCGACTTCACGCAGGCGGCGCTTCTGGTGCAGCGGGCTGCTGTGGCAAGCGATTGCTTTGCCCCCATGACGCTATGCACCCACGACGTTTTCGCGCAGAGGCTGCTTCGCAGCCGCCATTTCATCGAGCGCCGGCTGACGGGTGCGGTGCTGCGTGAAGAGCTCAGGCTGCTGTCCTCGGTCGAGCGCGTGCTGACGCTGAGTGAAAAGGATCGTCAGCTGGTTCAGACCCTTTACGCTTTGCCACGGGTCGATACCAAGGCGTTCATTCCACCGGATTGGCACGCTCGTGTGCGTCGTAATTTGGTCGACCCGGCGGCATTGCTGTTCTTTGCGAATTTCGACAGGCCCGAGAACCGCGACGCCGCACGCTGGTTCGCGCTGGAGGTGCTTCCCGAGGTACAGGTGGCGCGACCCGGCGTGAATCTCACCTTGCTGGGCAATGGCAGTGACAGGCTGTCGAAGGAGCTGGCCTGCCCAGGCGTCCATGGCACAGGCTTTGTCGAAGACCCTTCGCCCTACTTCAGCCGCTGCGGCCTGGCAGTTGCGCCGCTGCTGGCAGGCGCGGGCGTCAAGTTCAAGGTGCTGGAGGCGCTGTCCGCGGGTGTGCCAGTGCTTGGTACGCCCATCGCTCTAGAGGGGATCGCTCCGCAAAGCGGGCTGATCTGCAGTCAGAAGGAGGGGTTTGCGCGCGCGGTGCTGGACGAGCTCGATTCGGCAGCGCGTCGCAGTCGAGACTCAGCGGTCGTCGGCTGAGCACCATGACCGCTGGCGTCACCTACACGCTCTCCGTCGTCAGCCACGGCCAAGCGGCGTTGGTGCGTCAGTTGCTGGCGGATCTCGAACTGCTGCATCCAGCCGATGTCGAGGTGCTGCTGACCTTGAACATTCCGGAGGACGAGCGCGAGTTCCCTGCGTGCACGTTCCCGATTCGCCTGATCCGCAATGGCCGTCCACAGGGCTTTGGTGCGAACCACAACGCCGCCTTTGCCATGTCGCGCGGTCAGTACTTCGTTGTGGTGAATCCGGACATCCGGCTTCCGCAGCTCAGCCTCGATCACTTGCGTGAAGTCATCGGTTTGGATCGCACAGGCGCATGCGCACCGCTGGTGATCAACAGCGGCGGACGCCTGGAGGACAGCGCCAGACGGTTTCCCACGCTCCGACGCCTGCTGCGCCGGGTGGTGTTTCGTGACCGGGCGCTCGATTACGAGTGGCGAGATGAGCCGCAGGCGGTCGACTGGGTGGCGGGCATGTTCGTCATGTTTCGACGCGAAGCCTTTGAACAGGTAGAGGGCTTTGATGACCGCAGGTTCTTCATGTACTTTGAAGACGTCGATATTTGCCTCCGCCTGAAGCGGATGGGCTGGGCCGTTCGCATCCAGCCAGCAGTGCGCGTCGTCCATGATGCGCGGCGCGCCAGCAAGCGCGAACTGAAGCACCTGTGGTGGCACCTGACGAGCGCTGCCCGATACCTGACCGGGCTCTAGACGTGGAACTGCCCGTGCGATGAGACCGCGATCTCCTGCCGCAGCGGGCGGGTCGATAGCTCCTGGCAATGACTTCAATTCCTGCAATTCATCCACAACGCCAGCCCGTCGCCGTACCATCGTCGCTGGTGTTCATTTTCACCAACACAAACCCCACAGGAGATTCCCATGTCACTGATCAACACCCAAATCCAGCCGTTCACGGCCCAGGCTTTCCAAAACGGCAAGTTCATCGAAGTCACTGAGCAAAGCCTGAAGGGCAAGTGGTCCGTGATCATCTTCATGCCGGCAGCGTTCACATTCAACTGCCCGACCGAAGTGGAAGATGCGGCGGACAACTACGCCGAGTTCCAGAAGCTGGGCACCGAGGTCTACATCGTCACCACCGACACGCACTTCTCGCACAAGGTCTGGCACGAAACCTCGCCGGCCGTCGGCAAGGCCAAGTTCCCGCTGGTCGGCGACCCGACCCACAAGCTGACCCGCGCGTTCGACGTGCACATCGACGCGGACGGCCTGGCCTACCGCGGCACCTTCGTGGTCAACCCCGACGGCATCATCAAGACCGCCGAAATCCATTCGAACGAGATCGCGCGCGACGTGAAGGAAACGCTGCGCAAGCTCAAGGCCGCGCAGTACACCGCCGCCCACCCTGGCCAGGTCTGCCCGGCCAAGTGGAACGAAGGCGCGAAGACGATCACCCCGTCGCTCGACCTCGTCGGCAAGATCTGATCGGACATCCCGATCACCATTGAACACCCGGTGAACCTCACTGGGTGGTTCCCAACCGCCGCGAGCCCACAAAGCCCGCGGCGGGCCTGAACCGGCGTCCGATCCGGGCGCCGGCATCCGTCACCTCATCCGGAGACCCGCCATGCTCGACGACACCCTCAAGGCGCAACTGCAGGCCTACCTCGAACGCGTGAAGATCCCGTTCGAAATCGTCGCGTCGCTCGACGACAGTGCCGCCGCGCAAGAAATGCACGGCCTGCTGCAAGACATCATCGCCCTGTGCGACAAGATCACCCTGAAAACCGACGGCACCGATGCCCGCAAGCCGTCGTTCACCCTGGCCCGCATCGGCGAGGTGCCGCGCATCCGTTTCGCGGCGATCCCGCTCGGGCATGAATTCACCTCGCTGGTGCTGGCGCTGCTGCAGGTCGGCGGCCACCCGCCCAAGATCGAAGCCGATCTCATCGAGCAGATCAAGAACCTCGATGGCGACTTCCGCTTCGAAACCTATGTCTCGCTGAGCTGCCACAACTGTCCCGACGTGGTCCAGGCGCTGAACCTGATGGCGGTGTTGAACCCGCGCATCCAGCACGTCACGATCGATGGCGGCCTGTTCCAGCAGGAAGTGGAAGCGCGTCAGATCCTCGCGGTGCCGATGGTGTTCCTGAACGGCGAACACTTCGGCCAGGGCCGCATGGAGGTCGACGAAATCGTCGCCAAGCTCGACACTGGCGCTGCCGCGCGCGATGCCGCCAAGCTCAATGCCAAAGAGGCTTACGACGTACTGATCGTCGGCGGCGGCCCGGCCGGTGCCGCAGCGGCGGTGTACGCCGCGCGCAAGGGCATTCGCACCGGCATGCTCGCCGAGCGGATGGGCGGGCAGACCATGGACACGATGAGCATCGAGAACTTCATCTCGGTGCTCGAGACCGACGGCCCGAAGTTTGCCGCGGCGCTGGAGCAGCACGCCAAGCAGTACGACGTCGAGATCCTGAACCTGCAGCGCGCCGACAAGCTGATCCCCGCGGCGGAGGCGGGCGGCCTGATCGGTGTGCAACTGGCCAACGGCGCCACGCTGAAGAGCCGCACCGTGATCCTGGCCACCGGCGCACGCTGGCGCGAAGTCAACGTGCCGGGCGAGCAGGAATACCGCAACAAGGGCGTGGCCTACTGCCCGCACTGCGATGGCCCGCTGTTCAAGGGCAAGCGCGTGGCAGTGATCGGTGGCGGCAACTCCGGCGTCGAAGCGGCGATCGATCTGGCCGGCCTCGTCGGCCATGTGACGCTGCTCGAGTTCGGCGAGCAATTGCGTGCCGATGCGGTGCTGGTGAGCAAGCTCCACAGCCTGGCCAACGTCACCGTGCACACGCAGGCGCAGACCACCGAGATCCATGGCACCGATGGCAAGGTCAGCGGCCTGACCTACACCGACCGCGCCAGCGGCGAATCGAAGCACATCGAACTGGCCGGAGTGTTCGTGCAGATCGGCCTGGTGCCGAACTCGGAATGGCTGAAGGGCACGCTCGAGTTGACGCGCCATGGCGAGATCGTCGTCGACGCACGCGGCCAGACCTCGGTGCCCGGCGTGTTCGCCGCCGGCGACGTGACCACGGTGCCGTTCAAGCAGATCATCATCGCGACAGGTGATGGCGCGAAGGCAGCGCTGGGTGCGTTCGATCACCTGATCCGGACGCCGGCTCCGAAGGAAGCTGTCGCGGCTTGAGGGGCCAGTGCTTCGTATTTGAAAGGCCACCTTCGGGTGGCCTTTTTTCTGGCGGCTGCGTGAGAGCGCTGCGGCGGGCCACTGTGTTGCGTTCATGCCCGGGGACAGAGCCCCCGGGCGCTCACCAGGCACCAACAGTCCTCAGGACTGTTGATGTCCGGGCTTGCTCCCCCGGGCCGGTTCACCGGCCGCTCGCTTGGGTTTGAGCGGCGCCGGCCCTCCTCCTTGACTTCACTCCACACAGCGACCCACCGCAGCGCTCCTGCCACCACCGAAGCAGTCGGAGGTTGAATTCCTTCGCGTGCGATAACGGTGCCAGCTGCCAAGGGCGTCGGGTGACCGGCGTAGCGAAGTAGAGGAGGAAGGCCGGCTCAGTCTGACTCGAAGCGTTCGGGCGGCGAACCGGCCTGGGGGACATGAGCGGAGCCGGTTACCCGACGCCCTTGGCAGCCACACGAGCCAATACAGGCCGCAATGCCACACCTGTGTGGCTGGAAGCCACGCTGACCAACTTCTCGGGCGTGGTCGCAGCCACCACCCGGCCGCCATTGGTGCCGCCTTCCGGCCCGAGGTCGATGACCCAATCGGCTTCGGCGATCACGTCCAGGTCGTGCTCGATCACCACCACGCTGTGCCCGCCATCGACCAGTCGGTGCAGCACGCGGATCAGCTTCTCGACGTCGGCCATGTGCAGGCCGACCGTGGGTTCGTCCAGCACATACAGCGTGTGCGGCGCCTTGTTGCCGCGTTTGCCGACATCGTCGCGCACCTTGGTGAGCTCGGTGACGAGTTTCAGTCGCTGCGCCTCGCCACCGCTGAGCGTCGGTGAGGGCTGGCCCAGCGTCAGGTAGCCCAGGCCCACGTCCTTCATCAGGCGCAGCGGGTGGCTGATCGCCGGCATGCTGGCGAAGAACTCGACCGCCTCGTCGATCTCCATGTTCAAGACGTCGCCGATGCTCCTGCCGCGCCAGGTGACGGCCAGTGTTTCCGGGTTGAAGCGCTGCCCGTGGCACTGGTCGCAGGGTACTTTCACGTCGGGCAGGAAGCTCATCTCGATCGTGCGCATGCCCTGGCCTTCGCAGGCCGGGCAGCGGCCTTCGCCGGTGTTGAAGCTGAAGCGGTTCGGTGCGTAGCCGCGGGCACGCGATTCCAGCGTGTCGGCGAACAGCTTGCGGATCGTGTCCCAGAAGCCGATGTAGGTGGCGGGGCAGCTGCGCGGCGTCTTGCCGATCGGCGTCTGGTCGACCTCGAGCACGCGGTCGATGTAGCCCCAGCCGTCGATCTGCTCGCAGCCCTGCCACTTCGGGCTACCGCCCTTCAGGTTGATGAACTGCAGGTTGGCCAGCAGCACGTCGCGTGCGAGCGTGGACTTGCCCGAGCCGCTGACGCCGGTGATGGCCACCAGCCGCTTCAATGGCACATCGATCGTGACCTGCTGCAGGTTGTGCAGCGTGGCGCCCTGGATCGTCAATCGCCGGTTGGCCTCGGATTCACGCGGTCCGGGCGCTGTGGTCAGCGGCACCTCACGCCGCGCCTGCAGCGGGTGGATCAGTGGGTGCGCCAGCAGGCGGCCGGTCTGAGAATCCGGCGCTTTTGCCAGATCGGCCACGCTGCCCTGCGCCACCAGCCGGCCGCCGCGCGTGCCGGCACCCGGCCCGATGTCGATCAGGTGATCGGCGCGGCGGATCGTGTCCTCGTCGTGTTCGACCACGACCAGCGTGTTGCCCTTGTCGCTGAGTGTCTTCAGCGCCTTCAGCAGGATCTGGTTGTCGCGTGGGTGCAGGCCGATCGTCGGCTCGTCGAGCACATAGCACACGCCTTGCAGATTGCTGCCGAGCTGCGCGGCCAGCCGGATGCGCTGTGCCTCGCCGCCGCTGAGCGTGGGTGCCGCGCGGTCCAAGGTCAGGTAGCCGAGGCCGACTTCTTCGAGGAATTCGAGCCGGCCGCGGATCTCGCTGACCACGTCGCGCGCGATCTCCGCATCACGGCCGGTGAGCTTCAGCGACTCGACCCACTGCCGCGCGCCAGCCACCGACCACTGCGCGATCCAGGCGATGGAATGCCCTTCGAACGTGACCTTGCGCGAGGCTGGGTTGAGACGCGTGCCGGCGCAGTCGGGGCAGGGCTCATCGACCAGCCCTTCGGCTTCGCTCTCTTCGGACGGGAAGCTCTGCTCGCGGCCCTTGTTGTCGTCGTCGTGCACCGAATCGTCGTAGACCTTGCGCTGTTCGCGCGTCAGCGCCAGCCCGGTGCCGACGCAGGTGGTGCACCAGCCGTGCTTGCTGTTGTAGCTGAACATGCGCGGATCGAGCTCGGGGTAACTGGTGCCGCAGCTGGGGCAGGCGCGCTTGGTCGAGAACACCTTGATGCGGCCGATGCCGGTGGTCGATGATCCGCTGCGCATCGCTTCGGTCAGCCCGTTCAGCGGCGCCAGCAGGTGCATCACGCCTTTGCCGAGGTCGAGCGCTTTCGCCAGCGCGTCCCGCAGCTCGCCTTCGTGGTCGGGGCTGACGATGAAGTCGGCGACCGGCAGCTCCAGCGTGTGCTCCTTGAAGCGATCCAGGCGCGGCCACGGTTCGACCGGCAGGAACTCGCCATCGACGCGCAGGTGCGTGTGGCCGCGCGCCTTCGCCCATTTGGCCAGATCGGTGTAGACGCCCTTGCGTGCCACCACCAGCGGGGCCAGCAGACCCACGTGTTGTCCGCGGTGATCGCGCAACAGCTGCGCCGCGATGCTCTCGGCCGACTGCGGGCGAACTTCGGCGCCGTCTTTCACGCAGTGCTGCAGCCCGAGCTTCACGTACAGCAGCCGCAGGAAGTGCCAGACCTCGGTGGTCGTCGCGACCGTGCTCTTGCGCCCACCGCGGCTCAGTCGCTGTTCGATGGCCACGGTGGGCGGGATGCCATAGACCGCGTCGACTTCGGGCCGGCCCGCCGGCTGCACGATGCTGCGCGCGTAGGCGTTCAGGCTTTCGAGGTAACGGCGCTGGCCTTCGTTGAACAGGATGTCGAACGCCAGCGTGCTCTTGCCCGAGCCCGACACGCCGGTGACCACGGTGAACTGGCCGCGCGGGATGCTCACGTCCAGCGACTTCAGGTTGTGCTCGCGGGCATTGATGATGCGGATGGATTCATCGACAACGGCCCGCCCGGTTCGGGCGGTCTTCAGCAGCGTCTGCAGCGGCATGCCTTCTTCGGCTGCCAAACCCCCCAACCCCATCGCCCGGTCGTACTCGACCAGCGCGCGACCGGTGTGCGAGGTCGGGTGTCGCTTCACATCGGCGGGCGTGCCGGTGCACACCACCTGACCGCCGTGTTCGCCACCCTCGGGGCCGAGGTCGATCAACCAGTCCGACGCATTGATCACGTCGAGGTTGTGCTCGATGACGATGAGCGAATGGCCCGCCTCCAGCAGCTTGCGGAACGCGCGCATCAGTTTGGCGATGTCGTCGAAGTGCAGACCGGTGGTCGGCTCGTCGAACATGAACAGCGTGCCCTTCTTCGCCACCGGTTGCCGGCTGGCGGTCGCGCTGTTCGCCGATTCGGCGAGGAAGGCCGCGAGCTTGAGCCGCTGTGCCTCGCCGCCCGACAGTGTGGGCACTGGCTGGCCCAGCTTCACATACTCGAGACCGACATCGACGATCGGCTGCAGCACGCGCAGCACCTCGCGGTCACTGGCGAACAGCTGCACGGCTTCGCTGACGGTCAGGTCCAGCACGTCGGCCACTGACAGGTCGCGCACCACTTCGCCGGGCAGGCGGCGGTCGATCTTGACTTCGAGCAGCTCACGGCGAAAGCGCCGGCCATCGCAGTCCGGGCAGCGCAGGTAGACGTCGCTCAGGAACTGCATCTCGACATGCTCGAAGCCCGAGCCGCCGCAGGTCGGGCAGCGGCCATCTCCGGCGTTGAAGCTGAACATGCCGGGCCCGTAGCCGCGCTGCTGCGCCAGCGGCGATGCGGCAAAGAGCTTGCGGATTTCATCGAACGCGCCGACGTAGCTGGCCGGGTTCGAGCGCGCCGTCTTGCCGATCGGCGACTGGTCGACGAAGACCGCGTCGCCCAGCCAGTCGGCACCGAGAAGTCGATCGTGCGCGCCCGGCGCATCGCTGGCTTGGCCGAAGTGACGTGCCAGGGCGGGGTACAGCACGTCCTGGATCAAGGTGGACTTGCCCGAACCCGACACGCCGGTCACGGTGACCAGGTGCTGCAACGGGAACTCGACGGTCACGTCGCGCAGGTTGTGGTCGCGCGCGCCTTCGACGATCAGTTTCGGTGTCGCTGCCGTGACGAGCCGCGTGAAACCACTGCCGATCTGCTTGCGCCCGCCGAGGTAGGCGCCGGTCAGCGTGTCGGCGTCGCGGATGGTCTCGGGCGTGCCGTCGAAGACGATTTGCCCGCCGCGCTCGCCGGGGCCCGGGCCCATGTCGATCAGCCGGTCGGCGGCCAGCATCACCGCCGGGTCGTGCTCGACGACGACCAGCGTGTTGCCGGCATCGCGCAAGCGGTGCATCGCCTCGATGATGCGGTTCATGTCGCGCGGGTGCAGGCCGATGCTGGGCTCGTCCAGCACGAACATCGTGTTGACGAGGCTGGTGCCGAGTGCGGTGGTCAGGTTGATGCGCTGCACCTCGCCGCCGCTGAGCGTGCGGCTCTGCCGGTCCAGCGTCAGGTAGCCGAGGCCGACATCGCACAGGTACTTCAGCCGCGTGCGGATTTCATCGACCAGCAGCTTCAGCGCGTCGTCGAGCATCGTGCTCGGGAGGCTCAGGCCATCGAAGAAGCGGCGGATGCGCTCGATCGGCAGCAGCATCAGGTCGTGCACCGTCAGGCCGGGCAGCGCTTCGAGCTGCTCGCGCGACCAGCCCACGCCGTTGGGCTTCGAGCGCAGCGACGGTGCCATCACCGCATCGGCATCGGCCTTCGTGCCCAGCCGCCACAGCAGCGATTCGGTCTTCAGCCGCGCGCCGCCACAGGTGCCGCAGGTCGTGTAGCTGCGGTACTTCGACAAGAGCACGCGGATGTGCATCTTGTAGGCCTTGCTCTCCAGGTACTCGAAGAAGCGCTTGACGCCGTACCACTGCTTGTTCCAGTTGCCCTTCCACTGCGGCGAGCCGCCGATGATGAAGTCGCGCTGCTCGGCATTGAGCTGCGACCACGGCGTGTCGCGCGGGATGCCGGCCTCGCCGGCGTACTTCAGCATGTCCTCGTGCGCGTCTTTCCAGGCCGGCGTCATCAAGGTCTTGATCGCGCCGGAACGCAGCGTCTTGCGGTGGTCCGGGATCACCAGGTCGTAGTCGACGCCGATCACGCGGCCGAAGCCGCGGCAGGTGTCGCAGGCGCCCATCGCCGAGTTGAAGCTGAACAGCGCCGGCTGCGGATCGGTGTAGCGCAGGTCGCTGTCGGGGCAGTGCAGGCCGGTGGAGAAACGCCAGAGGGATGACGACCCCAAGGCCGCCGTTTCACGGCGTCCGTCCCCCGAGGGGAGCAAGGAATCTTGGGACGGCCCGGCGATTCCTTCAGCTCGCGCATCAGCCAGCACGTAGACGTTGAGACGACCGCCGCCGCGCTTCAGCGCCATCTCGATCGCCTCGACGGCGCGCACCTTTTCAGTGCCCTGGATGCGGAATCGATCGGCCACCACATCCAGCAACTTGCGTGGCCCGGTCGGTGTGGCGACCTCACGCTCGGCCTGCACGCGGGTGAAGCCGCTGGCCGACAGCCACTGCTCGATTTCTTCCGGTGTCGACACTGCCGGCAACTCGACCGGGAAGGTCAGCACGACCCGCGGATCAGCTTCGGCGGTGCGCGCCATCAGCTCCGCATAGATCGTCTCCGGCGTGTCGTGCCGCACGCGCTGGGCGGTCTGGCGGTCGAACAGGTCGGCGGCGCGGGCGTACAGCAGCTTCAGGTGGTCGTTCAGCTCGGTCATCGTGCCGACCGTCGAGCGCGACGTGCGCACCGGGTTGGTCTGGTCGATCGCGATCGCAGGCGGCACGCCATCGACCCGGTCGACGGCCGGGCGGTCCATGCGGTCGAGGAACTGGCGCGCGTAGGCGCTGAACGTCTCGACGTAACGCCGCTGGCCCTCGGCGTACAGCGTGTCGAACACCAGGCTGGACTTGCCCGAGCCGCTGGGCCCGGTGACCACCGTCATCTCGCCGGTGCGGATGTCGAGATCGAGGTTCTTCAGGTTGTGCTGGCGGGCGCCGCGGATCCGGATCAGACCGGTGGCAGGGCGTTGGACACCTGAGGACATGAGGCTATTCCTGGCTGCAAACACAGCGAAGCGGGGGATTCTAGGAGTCCGGCCGTCCGGGTTGTGGGTGAGGGGATCGACATCGATGGCCGTGCTTGTTACCTCGTTGTTTCACATCCGACGGGAACCAAGCCGCCACTGATGGCACAACCTCCACACCGGGACAAACCCTGGCTTCGATGGAATTCGAGACACACCTGATGACCGAACTGGCTGGCTTCCCCGACCACGGCGAGCGCGCAGGCGCTGCGGCGCGCGCTCGTCGAGAGCCCAGCCCGATCGACGAGGCCGATCGCCTGCAGCGCCAGATGCTGGTCAGCGACGGGGTGCATTGGGAGCTGCATCTGGTCACGGGCCGCTGGTGGTGTTCCCCGGAGCTTCACCGGCTGCTGCGCCTGCCCAGTGAGACCCCCGTGCCGGCCAGACCCTTCGAACGCTGTGTCGACGAGGACCGGGCACGCATCGACGACGCCTGCGCCCAGGCCATCGATCAGAACGGCGGCTTCACGCTGGACCTGCGTCTGGCCGATGGCGATGGCCATTGCCGCTGGTGGCGCTGTACCGCCCGCGTGCTGCCGGGTGCCAGCGGCGTGATCGAGTACCTGGCAGGCGTGTTGCGCGAGGTGCATGCGGACCGGCAGGCCTTGCTGAACCTCGAATCGATGGCCTCCCGCTGCGAACGCGCGATGGATGCGACCTCGGAAGTGCACTTCGAGCACACCGTGGGCAGCGTGGACTTTTTCATCAGCGACCGCGTCTGCACGCTGCTGGGTTACCCGAAGGGCACGCCCGCACCGGCCCGCGAGGTTTACTTCAGCTGGGTGCACCCGGAGGATCGCGCGCTGCTGCAGACCGAATTCGCCACGGCCAGCGCGGCGCCCGGCGCCTGGGAGTCGGTGTACCGGCTGCGCCACCGCGACGGCGGGTTCCGCTGGGTGCGGGCGCGTGGGCGCACCGAAGTCGGGCCCGATGGGCACCTGCGCATGACGGGGATGCTCACCGACACGCACGAGCAGACCCTGCTGCGCCGTGACATCGAAGCGCAGCGCCAGCACCTCGAGGCGATGGTCGAGGAGCGCACCATGCGCCTCGAAACCGCGCTGGCCGAAGCGCAACGCCAGCGTGAGCAGGCCGAGCGCGCCAACGAGTCGAAGTCGATTTTTCTGGCGCACATGAGCCATGAGATCCGCACGCCGCTGAATGGGGTGCTCGGGCTGAACGAGCTGGCGCTGCAGGAGGCCACCAGCACGCAGCAGAAGCGCCACCTGAGGCTGGCGCTGCAGTCGGGGCGCAACCTGCTGGGCATCATCAACGACGTGCTCGACTTCTCGCGCCTGTCGGCCGGTATGCTGCCGCCGGTCGATGAGCCGTTCGACCTGTGCGACACGCTGGCCGAGGCGATGCGCGTGATCATGCCCACGGTGCGCACGAAGAACCTCGGCTTGATCTATGACCACGTGGGCGCGATCAGCCGCGTGGTCGGTGATCCTCAGCGCGTCCAGCAGATCGTCTCCAACCTGCTGTCGAACGCGGTGAAGTACACCGAGCAGGGCCACATCGAGATGGTCACCCAGGTGGACGAGGTGGCGCCCGGCCACTGCGTGGCCCGCATCGCGGTGCGCGACACCGGCTGCGGCATGGATGCCGAGGTGGCCGCGCGCGTGTTTCAGCCTTTCGTGCAGGGCGATGCGAGCCTGGCGCGCCGCCATGGCGGCACCGGGCTCGGGTTGTCGATTGCGCTGGGCCTGGCGCAATCGGTCGGCGGCTCGCTGACGCTGGACAGCGTGCCTGGCCGAGGGTCGTGCTTCACGCTCGAGCTGCCGCTGCGCGTGCAGGCAGGCCACCAGCCCGGCAGCGGCTGGCCACCGCCTGGGCACGCCTGGCTGCTGCACACCCGCCTGCTGCCAGCCCAAGCGTTGCAGCAGCGGCTGGAGCGGATGGCCTGGGGCTGCGACATCCTGGGCAGCGTGGCCGAGCTGATCTCGCGCGCACTCGCTGCGCCCGAGGCGCCGGATCTGCTGCTGCTCAGCGAGTCGGCGATCGATCCCGGAACCGATCTGGCCTTGCTGCGCCGCATCCTGCCGCACACCAACATCGTCCTGCTGGTTCGACCCGACTGGAACGAGCCCCCGGTCGAGGCCGCAGCGCGGATGGCACAGATGCCGTTGATCTTCATGCCCGTCACGCCCGCTGCGCTGCTCGAGCTGCTGTGCATGTCGGGCCCGCAGACCGATCACATCGTCTCCGGCCACAGCTCGCTGTCGGGCCTGCCGATGCCGGTAGACGCCAATGACGCGTCGGATGTCCTCGTCGTCGAGGACAACATGGTGAACCAGGTCATCGTCTGCGAAATGATCGAGGTGCTCGGTCTGCGCACCCGGCTGGCGGAAGACGGCGACAGCGCGGTGCGCGCTTGCCGCGATCGCCCACCGGCGCTGGTGCTGATGGATCTGCAGATGCCGGGCGTCGACGGCCTGGAGGCCACCCGTCAGCTGCGCGCGATGCAGCAGCGCGGGACGCTGCCTGCGTTCCCCATCGTCGCGCTGACGGCCCACGCCACACCCCAAGACCGTGACAGCTGTGCCGCCGCCGGCATGGTCGGCTACCTCACCAAGCCGGTGGCCATGGCCGATCTGCGCAACGAACTGTCGCGCTGGCTGCGCAGCCCTTGAACTGAACCCGGTCGGTCGCTGAACGGGTGTCGTTGGTGGCCTGCGTGCCACCCCTCATTTGAGGGGTTGCCTAGCCGAAATTCGATTACCTATTGTCACTAATGACCGCTACGATTTGCCACGGGGCGTGAGAAAATCACGGCTTGTTCTGACACTGTTCATACATCTGCCGAGGGTCTCCTGCTGTGCTTAGCAACACCATGACCGGCGCACCCTTCGAGCCCCCGCTCCCCCTGCGCCCCAGGTTGCAGGACGAGTCGAGCGAGGACGATCTGCATCGCTGCGAGGTCGGCCGCAGGCTCTACCGGATACGCAGTGCAGACTCGGGCGGGCAGCGCAGTTCCGCCAGCATCCTGATCAACCGGATGTATGCCACCCGCGGCTACGCCAGCCGACCACTGCCTGACGAGTCATCGCCGACCCGCATCACGCTGGTGGCCAGCGAGCACGAGGCCACCGTGGCCACGATCACCGTGGGGTTCGATTCGTCTGCGGGCCTGCATGTGGACACCCTGTTTCCCCAGGAGGTCGACGCGCTCAGGCAAGCGGGGCGACTGGTGTGCGAGTTCACCACCTTGGCCATGGACCACGTTGTTCGCTCGCGCCGCGTGCTCGCCTCGCTGTTCAACGTGGCCTACATCTATGCACACCGGGTGATGGGTTTCGACACCCTGCTGATCGAAGTCAACCCGAGGCACGTGCTGTACTACGAGCGCATGCTCGGTTTCAAGGTCATGGCGCCGCAGCGGTACAGCCCACGGGTGGGTGCTCCGGCGGTGTTGATGGGCATCAATTTTTCCTACATCCGTGAACAGGGCGAGCGTTTCGCCCGTCTGTCGCGCACATCCAGTGCCGGTCGCTCGCTGTACCCGGACTGGTTTTCGCCGCTGGAAGAAGACGCCATCCTCCGCAGGCTCACCCGATCGATGGTGCCCGCAGAGAGCGTTCTGCGCCACCGCTACGAACCGCTCCAGTTGATGCAGGCCTGAGCGCCCAGGGCCTCGTGCCCGGTGTGAGCCCGGATCGACAAAGAGGGGCTTGGCCCCTCGCGGTGAGTACCGACGGTCAGTCGTTGATCTCGTCGTTCAAGTCTTCTGCCACCGCTCGCACCCGGGCGTCATGCACGGCCGCAGCGATCTGGGGTCCGCGCGCACCTCTTTCGGCCGCACGCCTCGCTGCAGCCCCTGTGTCCACCGCGGCGCCACGAGATCGCGCCTGGCGCCATCGTGCGAACACAGCCGCCTGTCCGCGCGCTGAACCGATGCCTTCGGCGCGCGCGATGCACTCGCAGGCCTGCAGCATCACCTCGAAGCGCTCCGGCCGACGCCAGGCGTCGCATCGATCCAGCAACCGCACCCGGTGCCCGGCGTCCATCGCTTCCTCGGCGCACACCGCACCGTGCTCGCGCAACATCAGTTCGGCCACTTCGCGGCAGTCGGTCGGAATGCGCCAGCGTTCGCACAAGGAGGACAGCGCGTCTGCGCGGTTGGTGTGATCGATTCCGCCCAGCCGGGTGGTCACGACCGCGAAGCGCGCCGGCAGCGGCAGTGCCTGCCGGGCGGACAGGTCGATGGCCGAACGCCACCGGACGGCCTCGGGTGCTGTGGATGACCACGCTTCCTGGAGCTCGGGCACCAGCCGGGCCAGCGCGCCGCTGCCGTGCAGCACATCGAACATCCGAGTGGGCTGCTCCTCCATCAGGCCGCGCGACAGCTCTTGCCAGACCCGTTCGGCGACCAGCGCATCGACCTCGCCTGCGCTCACCATGCGCTGCATCAGCACCTGCGTCTCGGGCGCCACCTGGAAGTCGGCGAAGCGCGCCGCGAACCGCGCCACCCGCAGGATGCGCACCGGGTCTTCGGAAAACGCCGGCGACACATGGCGCAGCAGCCGGGCCTGCAGATCGTGTTGCCCACCGTACGGATCGATGAGGTGGCCGGTCTCGTCCTGCGCCATCGCGTTGATCGTCAGATCGCGCCGCTGCAGATCCTCTTCCAGCGTGACACCCGGGTCGGCGTGAAAAACGAAGCCGTGGTAGCCGGGTGCGGTCTTGCGCTCGGTGCGGGCGAGGGCGTATTCCTGCTTAGTGACCGGGTGCAGGAACACCGGAAAGTCCCTGCCCACCGGAACATAGCCTGCCGCACGCATGGCCTCGGGTGTCGCACCGGTGACGACCCAGTCGACATCACTGTCGGGGCGCCCCAGCAGCGCGTCCCGCACCGCACCGCCGACTTTCCAGGCCTTCATCGGGCGCCGTCGAACAGAGAGCGCGTCGGTCAGCGACCGTGCGCGCCGGCGCGCAGCGCGTCGAGCCGCGCGACACCGGCGCGGTGTTGCAACAGCGGTGCCATCACGCCCTCCAGCGCCGCAGGCTGGATGCCGAAGGCTTCCAGACCGGGCAGGTCGCCGCTGAGCACATTCGGCACGCGCATCGAGTCGAGGTTGTCCGCAGACATCAGTGGCTCTCCCGGCAGCCATCCCATCACCAGGGCCTGCAGCCGGGCGATGCCGTCGGGCAGTGGAATGACCATGCGCTCATGGCCTGCGCATGCACCGGCGAAGCGAACCAGCTGCGCCAGTGTGTAGACCCCCGGGCCGCCGCACTCGATGGTCTGCCCGACCGACGTGGGTTCGTCGAGTGCGCTGACGATGGCCGCGGCCACGTCCTCGACCCACACCGGCTGGAAGCGGGCGGTGGCCCCCGCGAGCGGCATCACCGGCGCCACGGCCTGCAGCCGGGCGAACAGGTTCAGGAACCGGTCGTGCTCGCCGAAGATGACCGAGGGCCGGAGCACGGTCAGGTCCAGCGCTGCGGCGCGGAACACCGCCTCGCCGGCCGCTTTCGATCGCAGGTAGCCGGACGGCGCGTCGGCGCTGGCACCCAGCGCGCTGACATGCACCACGCGCTTCACGCCGCTGACCTGACAGGCCGCGGCCAGCTGCTGCGGCAGGTCCACATGGGCATGCTGGAACTCGGCTGCGCTGCCGTGAAGGATCGCGATCAGGTTGATCACCGCGTCACAGCCGGACAGCAGATGCACCAGCTCGGTCTCGCGGTGCACATCGGCCTGAACCAGCTCGACGGTGGGCAGCGTGCGCAGATGAAGCGCGCGCTGCGGGCGACGACTGGGCACGACGATGCGGCCGCTGGCGCCGCCCGAGCGCTCGACCAGCTTTTCGCAGACGCTGCGACCGACGAACCCGCTGCCACCCAGGACCAGAATGTTCGACACGCGTTGCTTCACCTCGGGCTGCGATGGGTTCATTGGTGGTTGAAAACGTGTCGATTCTGGGCGGTCACGGCAATTCCCGGTCGGCACTGGCGATGGCTGGATCACGCGGGCCGATCGACGCGCCCAGGCGCGCCGACAACGACACCGATTCGTTGCCCAGCAGGGCGGCATAGTAGGCGGCGTTCGCCAGCACTTTCTTGACGTAGTCGCGCGTTTCGGCGAACGGGATGTTCTCGGCCCAGGTGGCCGGGTCCAGCAACGGTCCTTCACGCCAGCGGCGAGACCGGCTGGGGCCGGCGTTGTAGGCCGCGGCAGCCAGGGGCTGCGAGCCGGCAAAGTCGTCGAGCACCAGCTTCAGGTAGCCCGTGCCCAGGGTCAGGTTGATGTCGCGGTCGGTGATGCGATCGTGGCTGTAGTCGAGGCCGATCTTGCGCGCCGTCCAGCGGGCTGTGGCAGGCATCACCTGCATCAGTCCCGATGCACCGACGCCTGAGCGCGCGTCGGTCACGAAGCGCGACTCCTGCCGGATCAGGCCGTAGACGTAGGCCGGATCGAGCCCGATGGCCTGGGTGCGCGCCAGCACCTGCTCCCGAAACGGTGTCGGGAATCGCTGCTGCATGTCGACCACGCTTCGGGTGCGCTCGCTGGTGTTGATGCAGCGGTCCCAGATTTCGCGGTCGCAGGCCAGTTGTGCGGCGGCCAGCAGCTCGCGATCACTGAGCGCCCGCAGGCTGAAATTCCATTCGCGCACCCCCTCGCTGCGCAGCCCGATGGCGATCAGCTGCAAGGCCCGGTTCAGCCCGGGGTCGCGGGCCGCGGCGTCGCGTTCGGCGGCGGTCAACGCCGGCGGCCGCGGCGGCAGCGACACGGGCATGCCAAGCCGTTCGCTGGCCAGCGTGCCGTAGAAGTGCCATTGGCCGGCGATGCTCGCGAGCATCTCGCGCGCCTGGGTTCGGAGCGCGTCACCGTCTTGCGAGTCCGTCGCCAGCACCTGCAGACCGCGCGCCTTCCAGTAGACCCAGGCCGGGTCGCGCTGCTCGGCCGGGCTCATCGCGTTGATGCCCTGGATCACCTGCTGCCAGCGGCCCGCACCCTGGTTGGCCCGCAGCGCGGCGCGCACCTTCCAGGCGTAGGCCTCGTCGGGCCAGGGGTTGTCAGCTTCATCGTTGCTAGCCAGGCGCTCGGCGCGCTGGAACTGATCGGGCGCATCGCTCGACAGGCGCTGTGCCGACTGTTTGGCCGTGGCTGCCCAGGCCCAGGCGGCCAGGTCGGCGGGCAGGGCGTGCTCCCAGCGTTTGCCGAGCGCGTCGGCCGCGGCATCCGGATCGAGCGCGGCCAGCCTGGCCAGTGCCAGCGTGGCCAGCTCGGCGTTGCCGCGCCCGGCCGCCCGCGCCTTGCGAGACAGGAACAGTGCCGGCGCGTCGATCAGCGCCTGCACGGCCTGGTCGGCCTTCGGGTCGGTGGTGCCCCGCGCGATCGCGACGGCCTGCACCACCGCGCGCGGGCGGTTGATGTCCATCGCCAGCCGCGCCTTGCGCCAGGCATCTGCGGGTTTGAACACGCCGGCAGACAGCAGCGTGCGCGCCAACAGTGCGCAGCCATCGTCGGCATCGCGCTGCGCGGCCCAGGCGTTGCGCGCGGCCTCGCGCACGTCCTTGCCCGCCAGGTGGTCGGTCACCAGGGCATAGCAGCTGACTTCGCGGTCGTCGTTGAGCTTGAAACGTGGGAAGTCGATGACGAAATTCGCCCAGTCGCGGCGACGGCCCAGCTCCAGCAGCCAGTCGTTGCGCAGCCGGTCTTCGACGTAGCTGCCCGTCCAGCGGCTGTAGAACGCCTCGAGATCGGCCTGCTGCAGTTCGGACAGCCGTGCATTGGCGTCCCAGTAGGCCACCCACATCGCCAGCGGATGCTGTGCGGCGGCGGTGGCATCGCGCAATGCGGCCAGCCGCACCCGATCGCGCTTGCGGAACGCGTCGCGGGCGTCCTGCAGCGGCTCCGCGGCGACGCTTGCCGCGGGCGGCGTGGTGGACGGCGTCGCTGCGTGGGCGCTGAAGATCGAGCCCAGCAGGGTGCCCAAGCTCAGTCCCAGTCCCAGCGCGAACGGCAAGGCGCGCAGGCGCCGATGCCTCCGCGCGCTGCCGCGTGCGGTAAAACCTTCTGCCGCCGCCAGCGACGACGACCCCATCCATCTGCCCATGTCAAAAACCTCTGTTGCCGCGATCAGCGCCGCCCGCACCGAGCTGCGTGCCCGCCTGTTGGCAGCCCGGGCTGCCTTCGTGGCCGATGCGGCCGTGCAGTCCCAGCTTGCGACCCATCTTATGTCGGTGTTGCGACAGCTCGCGCCGGAAAGACTCGGGATTTACAGCGCAGTTCGATCTGAATTCAACGTGGCCGAGGTGTGCCTGGCCGAACCTGATCTGGCCCACACACCGTTGGCACTGCCGTTTTCGTGGGTCGAGCCCCGCCGGATGGCGTTTCGCCACTGGGATCGCCGGCCACTCACCCTGCGCGACGAATGCCAGATCCTGGTGCCGGACGGCCCGGAGGTCGTTCCCGACGTGGTGCTGGCGCCGTGCGTGGGATACACCGCCTCGGGCTGGCGGCTGGGTTACGGCGGCGGCTATTTCGACCGCTGGATGGCCGAACACCCTCATGCCACCGTGGTCGGCGTGGCCTGGTCGGTAGGCGAGATCGACGAGGCGCTGTGGCATCCGCAACCGCACGACCAGGCGCTTGCCTGCGTGGTCACGGAGCGCGGCGTGGTGTGAGGGCCCAGCGTCCCCCCGCATTCCCATGCTGGCGCCCGGACTCTGCCGAGTTCGCACGGGTGTCTTGCACAATCGGCACATGAGCAAACCCGATGAATCCACCCCTGCGGCACCCGACGAACGTGCCGCTCAGCGCACCAAGCTGATCGCAGCCCGCCAGGCCCTGCCCGACCGCCTCGAGCGTGCGGTGCAGCTGCAGAGTGTGCTGCGCGTCTGGCTGGTGCGGCGCGAAGAAAAGACGATAGGCGGCTACTGGCCGATCAAGGGCGAGTTCGATCCGCTGCCGGCCCTGTACCGCTGGTCCGAGGGCAGCGATGAGCGTCGCATCGGCTTGCCCGTGGTCGACAAGACCGTCGGCGCGCTGCAATTCCATGTCTGGTTCCCTGGCTGCCCGATGGAACGCGACGCCTACGACATCCCGAAGCCCAAGGGCACCGAGACCTTCGCCCCGCAAATGGTGTTGATGCCCTGCGTCGGCTATGGCCCCGGAGGCGTGCGCCTGGGCTACGGTGGCGGCTTTTACGACCGCACCGTCGCGGCGCTGACGCCACGTCCGTACACCGTGGGCTTGTGCTACTCCAACGGCTTCCTGCCCTTTCTGCGTGCTCGGCCCGACGACCTGCCGCTCGATGCGTTGCTGACCGACGACGGCGTCGTCTGGGAACGCTGAGGCGACCCCGGAGCTTCCCCATGGCCGCTGGCTGGCTCACTGCGCTGAAGGTCATTCCCTGGGCCGACGTCATCGAGGCGGCCCCTGGGCTGGCGAAAAGCGCCCGGGGCTTCTTCAAGCGCACCCAGGACGGTGCACCTGCTCCCGCTGAAGGCATGGCGGCCCCGCCCGTGGACAACGGTGACACCAGTCCATTGGCGCAGGCGGTGCAGCGCATCGCCGCGCTGGAATCCCGACTCGCGCAGACCACCGAGCGTCAGCACGCTGCGGCTGCGCTGATCGATACGCTGGCGACCCAGAACGCCCGCCTGGTCGAGGCCGTTGATGCGCTCGACAAGCGCTGCCAGGGCCTGAAAGCAGCGCTCTTCGTGGTGGCCGTGACGGCCGTGGGTGCCCTGATCGGGGTGGCGGCCATCGCGCGCTGAGATCGGCATCGATGCCGCCCGACACGCCGTTTTCCATCGTCATCGAGCCGCACGGCTGGGCCTTCGAGGCGAGCAGCGGGCTCTCCCTGGTCGAATCGGCACGCCGCGCCGGCATCGTGCTGCCCACCTCCTGCCGCAATGGCACCTGCCGTGCGTGCTTGTGCCGGGTGCTCAGCGGCCAGGCGCGTCACCTGATCGAGTGGCCGGGGCTCAGCGCAGAGGAAAAGCGCGAGGGCTGCATCCTGCCGTGCGTGGCCACACCAGCCACGGCGCTGCGCATCGACGCCCCGAAGGCGTTTCGCGCACCGCCGCCCGCGCCGCTGGCACCCTGAGCGGGGCCCACGGGCGATTCACTCGATCTTCAGCGTCGCCAGGGCCGGGTCCGCCGGAGGGGGTTGCAGCTTCAGTTCGCGCAGCGCGCGCACCACCAGTGTGGCTATCATCAGGTTGCGGTGCGTCTTCGAGTCGGCCGGCACCACGGTCCATGGTGCCCACGAGGTTCCAGTGGCCGACATGGCGGCAGCGTAGGCCGCCTGGTAGGCATCCCATTGTTTTCGGACGGCCAGATCGCCGATGCTGAATTTCCAGTTCTTCGCCGGGTCGTCGACGCGTTCCTGCAAGCGCGCCCGTTGTTCGTCTTTCGAGATGTGCAACATGAACTTCAGCACCACGGTGCCGTTTTCCGTCAGCAGCCGCTCGAAGTCGTTGATCTGCGCGTAGCGCTGGGCCGTCTGTTCGGCGGTGATCCAGCCGTTGACCACCGGCACCAGCACGTCTTCGTAGTGGCTGCGATTGAAGACCACGATCTCGCCGGCGCGCGGCACCTGCTGGTGGATGCGCCACAGGTAGTCGTGCGCCAGCTCGTCCTCGTTCGGGGCCTTCCAGCCGACCGCATGCACGCCCAGCGGGCTGGTGTTGCTGAACACGCCGCGCACCGTGCCGTCCTTGCCGCTGGTGTCCAGACCCTGCAGCACCACCAGCAAGCGCTGCTTGCGGTTGGCGTAGAGCAGGTTCTGCAGTTCGTCGACTTCGAGCGCCAGGGCGCTCAACGTCACCTTGTCCCGGGACTTGTCGCCGCTGGAAAAAGGCTTGGCAGCCGGGTCGATACGCTTCAGATCGAAGGGCTTGCCCTTGCCTGCGCTGCTGTGGCGGTACGCGGCCAGGTCGATGTCGCGCTTGTCGGATGTTGCAGGCATGGTGACGATGATGGAGGCGACGCTGGGGCCGGCGAAATCGGCACGGGTGTGATCCAGTGTAGTGCCCGGCCGGGCCGGGGTTTGCCGTCACAATCGCCGCCGATGAAACGCTTGCGCCACGCTGGCTCCTCCAGGTTTTTGTCGACCCCGCCTCACTCGGATTTCGGGATGCGTACATGAGCTTTCTGGCCGTCGATGTCGGCAACACACGGCTGAAGTGGGCGCTTTACGACGCGGCCCGGCCCGGCGCCCTGTTGCTGGCGCAGGGGGCTGTGTTCCTGGAGATGGTGGACCAGCTGGCCGACACCGAATGGAAGTCGATCCTCTCGCCATCGGCCATGCTGGGCTGCGTGGTCGCCGGCGAGGGCGTCAAGCGGCGTGTCTCGGAACAGATCGAAGAGCTCTGGAACCTCGAGCCCCGCTGGGTGGTGTCCACCGCGCAGGCAGCGGGCGTACGCAACGGCTACGACCACCCGAACCGGCTGGGCACCGACCGCTGGGTGGCGCTGATCGCGGCGCGCCAGCGGGTGCTGGCCGCGGGCCGCCCTCGCGCCGCGCTGGTGGTGATGGTGGGCACCGCAGTGACGGTCGATGCGCTGGACGCCGACGGTCAGTTCATCGGCGGGCTGATCCTGCCCGGCTTCGGTCTGATGCTGCGCGCACTCGAGATGGGCACGGCCGGGTTGAAGGCGCCCACCGGCGAGGTCGTCGACTTTCCCACCCACACCAGCGATGCGCTGATGAGCGGCGGCGCGCACGCGATCGCCGGCGCCATCGAGCGCATGCACCGCCGCCTGCTGGCCCGCGCGGGCCATGCCCCTTTGCTGCTGATGACCGGCGGCGCAGCTGTCAAACTGGCACCCATCACCGACCTGCCGTTCGAGACGGTCGATACGCTGCTCTTCGAAGGCCTGCTGACGCTGCAGTCGCAGCGCGTGGCCAGCTGACGACCGACCGATTGCGATCACAGGCCCGACCCGTCGAACCCGCGAGGACCGAACCATGAAGCCACTCCAGGACGCCTACATCGTCGCCGCCACCCGCACCCCGGTCGGCCGCTCGGGACGCGGCATGTTTCGCCGCCTGCGGCCCGACGACCTGCTGGTCGCTGCCATTCAGGGCGCGCTCAAGCAGGTGCCGACGCTGGACGTGAAGGCGATCGAGGACGCGGTCATCGGCTGCGCGATGCCCGAAGGCGAGCAGGGGCTGAACGTCGCGCGTCTCGGCGTGCTGCTGGCAGGCCTGCCGAACACCGTGGGCGGCGTGACCGTCAACCGCTTTTGCGCGTCGGGCCTGACAGCGATCCAGATGGCAGCCGATCGCATCCGTGTCGGCGAGGCCGACGTGATGATCGCCGGCGGCGTGGAAAGCATGAGCATGGTGTCGATGAGCGGCAACCGCCCCTCGTTCAATCCGGCCGTGTTCCTGCGCGACGAGAACCTCGGCATCGCCTACGGCATGGGCCTGACCGCCGAAAAAGTCGCCGAGCAATGGAAGGTCACGCGCGAGGCGCAAGACGAGTTCGCGCTGCAGTCGCACCTGAAGGCCTTGAAGGCCATCGCCGCGGGCGAGTTCAATGACGAGATCACGCCGGTCGAGATCACCGAGCGCGCGCCTGACCTCGGGACCGGCAAGGTGACGCTGACGGCACGCACCGCTTCCACCGACGAGGGCCCCCGCGCCGACACCACGCTCGAGGCGCTCGCCAAGCTGCGCCCGGTGTTCGCTGCCAAGGGCAGCGTGACGGCGGGCAACAGCTCGCAGACCAGCGACGGCGCCGCTTGCCTGATCCTCGCCAGCGGCCAGGCGGTCAAGACCCACGGGCTGACGCCGCTGGCGCGCTTTGTCAGCTTTGCCAACCGTGGCGTGCCGCCTGAGATCATGGGGATCGGGCCGATCGAGGCGATTCCTGCGGCGCTGCGCCAGGCCGGCCTGCAGCCGGGCGATCTGGGCTGGATCGAGCTGAACGAGGCCTTCGCGGCCCAGGCGCTGGCGGTGCTGGGGACGCTGAACCTGGACCCCGCCCGGGTCAACCCACTGGGCGGCGCGATCGCGCTGGGTCACCCGCTGGGCGCCACCGGTGCGATCCGCGCGGCCACCGTGGTGCATGCCCTGCGTCGCCACAACCTGAAGTACGGCATGGTGACGATGTGCGTGGGCACCGGGCAGGGCGCTGCGGGCATCTTTGAACGAGTCTGACCAGACATGAGCATCAAGACCGCCACCTTGAACGGCGTTGCCACGATCGAGATCGCACGGCCGCAGAAGAAGAACGCGCTCACTGCGGAGATGTACGCCGAGCTGGCCGCCGCGCTGAAGGCCGCCGACGCCGATGCCGCCGTTCGCGCCGTGCTGATCGTGGGCCAGCCCGGTGTGTTCACCTCAGGCAACGACATCGACGATTTCATGAACCGGCCCCCCGCCACCATCGATGCGCCGGTGTTCGATTTCATGCGCGCGCTGGTGGCTTGCAGCAAGCCGGTGGTCGCGGCGGTGACGGGCGCGGCGATCGGCATCGGCACGACGATGCTGCTGCACTGCGATCTCGTCTATGTGTCCGACGAGGCGCGGCTCGCGATGCCGTTTGCGAGCCTGGGGCTGGTGCCCGAGTTCGCGTCCAGCCTGATCGTGCCGGCGCTGGTCGGTCATGCACAGGCCGCAGAGAAGCTGCTGCTGGGCGATCCGTTCACCGCCGAGGAGGCGGTCGAGATGCGCATCGCGAACGCGGTGCTGCCTGCCGGTGAGGTGGTGCGTCATGCACGCCGCATGGCCGAGCGCTTCAACAGCCTGCCGCCGGGCGCGGTGCGCGAGTCCAAGCGCCTGATGCGCCGTGCGACCCAGGCGGCGGTGCTCGAGGCGATCGAGGCCGAAGCCGAGGTGTTTCGCCAGCGGCTCTCGAGCCCCGAGGCGACCGAGGCGTTCAGCGCGTTCTTCCAGAAGCGCAAGCCCGATTTCTCGTCTTTCGGCTGATCCCGATGTGAAAACGCCTCCCGGCCCGCAGCCGGGCCCGGAGGCGTCGTCAAACGCGGAGAGCGATCAGAACTGGAACTGCATCGCTGCGGTGAACGAGTCCTGGTTCACCTTGGCGCTCAGACCACCGCTGGCCTTGAGCTTGCGGTAGGTCGCGCTGATCTGGGCGTTGTAGCCGTCGATGATGTAAAGCACGCCCAGGTCGTAGGCCTTGGTGTTCACATCGTTGTCGGCGTTGAAACGCTGCCACCGCACGAACGGCTGTACCTTGCCCCAGCCCACCGGCTGCTCGAAGACGTAGCCTGCACCCGCCGAGTACGCCTTGCCTTCTTCGCTCTTGATCAGGTTGTCGGTGTCGTAGTCGTAGTAGGCCGCTTCAAACGAGACGCCGCCGTAGCCCTTGATCTTCTTTTCAAACAGGAAGTCGATGTTGTAGGAACCGTAGTCGCCCTTGGCGCCTGGCGTCGGGGTGACCGGATCGCCCGTCAACACGCCATTCTTCTGATAGCGACCGGCAATCGCGATGGCCAGGATGTCCTTCGAGCCGAGGTAGTTGCCGGTGCCGTAGTAGCCGGGCTCCGCGTCCCAGAAGTCGTACTGCAAGCGGCCGGAGTACATGAACGAGTCCTTGGAGCTGGTGCCCGCTGCTTGGCCTGCGATTGCGTCAGCGCACCGATGCCGAAGGTGTGACCTTCGGCCACGCCCAGCGCATAGCTCAGCTTGCCATCGGCCACCTGGCCCCAGACCACCACGCCGTCGTCGCGACCGCGGAAGATGCCGCCGTTGTAGCCGTAACGCGATGCCACACTTTGCCAGTAGCCGCCGCCCAGGGAGTAGTAGGCGCCGGCCATGTTGGCGCGGTCGCTGGGCGACAGCACCCGACCGACCCACACATTGAACTCAGGCGCGATGGTGAACTTCACCACGGCGTCCAGCACCTTGATCGTGTCGCCATCCTTCTCGGTGTTGAAGAAGCCGCTGATGTACTTGTTCAGCGAGCCGCCGAGGAAGATACGGGCGCTGTCCAGGCTGAAGTCGGACGAGTAGTTCTTGTTGTTTGTCGCGGCGTCCTCGACAGCGCTGCCGCTGAAGCGCATGCCGAAGCCGACGCTGATCGATTTGTCTTCGCCGAAACTGACGGTGGCGCCCGCATGTGCATTCAATGAACACGCTGCCACGGCGGCGGCGAGCGCCAGCTTCTTCACGCTTTGCTCTGTACGCATCTCGTACCCCTTTTGATTTGAGTTGATCGAACTGGTCAATGCAGAAAACCTCGCGGTTACCTGACCAATCGAGAATGGGGGACGAGGCGGAGGGGCGATATACGTCGAATGGCTTACATGTTGTGAGAACGACGAAGCCGCGTTGGTGCGGCTCTGCACGACTTTGACGCGCCCGGCGTCGGATGCACCAGATCAGTCCTTGGGCACCGGTCTGGGCTTGCCGAATCGATCGATCGCCACATAGGTCAGGCTGGCGTCGGTGACCTTGACGACGTGCGGCAGCGCTGGGTTGCGCTCGGCGTAGACCTCGACGTGCACCGTGATCGAGGTGGTGCCGATGCGCTCGACGCGGGCGTAGAAACTCAGCAGATCGCCGACGCTGACCGGCTGCTTGAAGATGAAGCGGTTCACCGCCACCGTGGTCACGCGGCCGCGCGAGACACGTGCCGGCAGCACCGAGCCGGCGATGTCCACCTGCGCCATGATCCAGCCGCCGAACACGCCGCCGCTCATGTTGGTATCGGCCGGCATCGGCATCACCCGCATCACCAGGCTCGAATCGGGTGGCAGCTCGACCGGGGCGCTGAGTTGCGACGGGTCCTCGCCAGAACCCCGGTTGCTGTCAGCCTCGGAGGCGGTCGTGTTCTGGGGCATATTGCGTGACCTGTGTTGGTGTGTCTGCGGTCCATTCTTCCATGCGGTTCTTTCTTTCGTCTGACTCATGCGCCCTGCCACGCTGACCCCGTCCCCGACTGCCGATGCCGCCGCGGCCGTACCCCGCTCCGACTGGACCACGCTGAAGAAGTTGCTGCCTTACGTCTGGCAGTGGCGCTACCGGGTGGCCCTCGCACTGGCTTGCCTGATCGCCGCCAAGGTCGCCAACGTGGGCGTGCCGCTGGTGCTCAAGAGCCTGGTCGACGCATTGGCGCTGAAGCCCGGCGATCCGCAGGCCGTGCTGGTGGTGCCGGTGGCGCTGCTGATCGGCTACGGCGCGCTGCGGCTGTCGATCACGCTGTTCACCGAGCTGCGCGAATTCCTGTTCTATCCGGTGGCCGCACGCATCGCCCGCCGCATCGGGTTGGAAACCTTTGACCACCTGCTGTCGTTGAGCCTGCGCTTTCACCTGGAACGGCAGACTGGTGGTGTCTCGCGCGACATCGACCGTGGCGCACGTTCGATCCAGTCGCTCTTGAACTACCTGATCTACAACATCGTCCCGACGCTGGTCGAGATCACCTTGGTCATCAGCTTGCTGTCGGCCAAGTTCGACGGCTGGTTCGCCGCGATCACCTTCAGTGCGCTGCTGCTCTACATCGTCTTCACCGTCACGGTGACCGAGTGGCGCACCGCGTTCAGGCGCGCGATGAACGAGCAGGATTCGAAGGCCAGCACCAAGGCGGTCGATGCGCTGATCAATTACGAGACGGTCAAGTACTTCAGCAACGAGAAGTTCGAGCAGGCGCGCTACGACGAGAACCTGCAGCGGCTGGAGCGCGCGTCGATCAAGTCGCAGACCTCGCTGTCGGTGCTGAACCTGGGGCAGAGCCTGATCATCGCCACCGCCGTCACGCTGCTGGTGTGGCGCGCCACCGAGGGCGTGGTCGCCGGCACGATGACCCTCGGCGACCTGGTGCTGGTCAACGCGCTGATGATCCAGCTCTACATCCCGCTGAACTTCCTGGGCGTGATCTACCGCGAGATCAAGCAGTCGATCATCGACATGGAGAAGATGTTCTCGCTGCTCGGCCAGAACCGCGAGGTGGCCGACTCGCCGGGGGCGCAGCCGCTGGCCATCGAAGGCACGGGCGCCGAAGTCCGGTTCCGCAATGTGCGGTTCGGCTACGACCCCGACCGCACCATCCTGCACGACATCAGCTTCGACATCCCGGCCGGCAAGACGGTCGCGGTGGTCGGCCCGTCGGGCTCGGGCAAGAGCACGCTGGCGCGGCTGATGTTCCGCTTCTACGACGTGTCGGCTGGCCGCATCGAGATCGCCGGCCAGGACATCCGCAGCGTGACCCAGCACAGCCTGCGGCAGGCGATCGGCATCGTGCCGCAGGACACCGTGCTGTTCAATGACACCATCGAATACAACATTGCCTACGGCCGCACCACGGCCGCGCGCAGCGAGGTCGAAGCGGCGGCGCAGGCAGCCCACATCCACGGCTTCATCGCATCGACGCCGAAGGGCTACGACACGATGGTGGGCGAGCGTGGGCTGAAGCTCTCAGGTGGCGAGAAGCAGCGGGTAGCGATCGCTCGCACGCTGCTGAAGGCGCCGCCGATATTGATCTTCGACGAAGCGACCTCGGCGCTCGACTCCGCCAACGAGCGCGCCATCCAGGCCGAACTGCAGGGCGTGGCGCAGAACAAGACCACGCTGGTCATCGCGCACCGGTTGTCGACGGTGGTCGATGCGCACCAGATCCTGGTGATGGAGCACGGCCGCATCGTGGAGCGCGGCTCGCATGCCGAACTGCTCGCCCTGGGCGCGCGCTATGCACAGATGTGGCAACTGCAGCAAAGCCGCAGCGACAGCGCAGACGCCGCGCCCGCCGTGGCGTCAACACCGTGATGCCGGCGCTGGCATGAAGGTTGCGCCGCTGTGGGGTATCCGTAGTGGCGCGGTATTCAAATGTGTCGCCTTGTGGTCACATTCCGGGTGTCCCGAACCGAGTCCCACTTTCACTGGAACGACCATGAAAAAGTCCCTCATTGCCTTGTCTGCTGCGTTGACGCTGGGCATCGCCCAGGCCGACACCCTGTCGAAGGTCAAGGCCAGCGGCACCATCACGATGGGCGTGCGCGAGTCCTCGGGGGCGCTGAGCTACACGCTGGGCGACGGCAAATATGTCGGCTACCACGTCGAGATCTGCGAGCGGGTGATCAAGGCCGTGCAGAAGCAGCTGGGTCTGACAGCGCTGGTCACCCGCTACCAACCGGTCACTTCGCAGAATCGGGTCCTGCTGGTGCAAAACGGCACGGTCGACATCGAGTGCGGCTCCACCACCAACAACACGGCGCGGCAACGCGACGTCAGCTTCGCAGTCACCACCTACGTCGAGGAAGTGCGGATTGCCACCAAGGTCAGCTCGGGCATCACCGGCATCGCCCAGCTCAACGGCAAGAAGGTGGCCACCACCACCAGCACGACCTCGGTGCAGACCCTGCGCAAGAACGAGCGTGCCAGCGGCATGAACTTCGACGAGGTCTATGGCAAGGACCACGCCGACAGTTTTCTGTTGCTGGAGAGCGGCCGTGCCGATGCCTTCGTGATGGACGGGCAGATCCTGGCGGGTTTGATCTCGAAGGCCAAGAACCCCGCCGAGTTCAGGATCGTCGGCGAGGTGCTGTCGGTCGAGCCGATTGCGATCATGCTCCGCAAGGACGATGCAGAGTTCAAGAAGGCGGTCGACACCACCATCATCGGTCTGATCAAGTCCGGCGAACTGGCGAAGATCTACGACAAGTGGTTCATGCAGCCGATTCCACCGGCCAACACCAAGGTGGGTCTGCCCCTGTCTGAAGCCACGAAGGCCGCCTGGGCCGCGCCGAACGACAAGCCGATGGAAGACTACGCCAAGAAGTAGCGCGCCCGTTGTCGACGACGCGCTGCCGATCACCACAACACAAAGGGGCGAACCTTGGCTGGCAATTGGGATTGGCAGGTCTTCTGCAAGGACACCCTCGAGGGCCAGGTTCAGCCGGGGTGTTTCGGCGCCAACGGCGACATCACCTACCTCGATTGGCTGCTGTCAGCCTGGGGCTGGACGCTGTCGGTGTCGCTGTTGGCGCTGATCGTGGCGCTGTCCCTCGGCGCCTTGATGGGCGTGCTGCGCACGGCGCCCAGCAAGGGCTTGATGTTCCTCGGCAATGCCTGGACCGAGCTGTTCCGCAACATCCCGCTGCTGGTGCAAGTCTTCCTCTGGTACTACGTGCTGCCAGAGTTGATTCCGCCACTGAAGCAGGTGTCGAGCTTTGTTCTGATGGTGTTCGCGCTGGGTTTTTTCACCTCGGCGCGTGTTGCCGAGCAGGTGAGGGCGGGCATCTTGGCGCTGCCCAAGGGCCAGCGCCAGGCCGGTCTGGCGATGGGTCTGACCCTGCCTCAGACGTACCGCTACGTGCTGCTGCCGATGGCGTTCCGCATCGTCATTCCGCCGCTCACCAGCGAGTCGATGAACATCGTGAAGAACTCGTCGGTGGCGTTCGCGATCAGCATCGCCGAGTTGACGATGTTTGCGCGACAGGCCGGCGAGGAAACGTCGCGCAACGTCGAGATCTACCTGGCGGTGACGGGGCTGTATTTCCTGTCGGCCTTCATTATCAACCGGGTTGCCTTGTTCATTGAACGGCGCGTGCAGGTGCCGGGCATGATCGGTGGTGCGCGATGAACCTCGACTTCGGTTTTCTCGACGCGAACGTCGTTTCCAGTTTCATCCTCAACGGGCTCTATTTTTCGCTGCAGCTCACCGCCATCGCGATGGTGGGCGGCATCGCACTCGGCACGGTGCTGGCGTTGATGCGCCTGTCGGGCAAGCCGTGGCTGGTGCTGCCGGCGTCGGCCTATGTCACCGTGCTGCGCTCGATCCCGCTGGTGATGGTGATCCTGTGGTTCTTCCTGCTGATCCCGTTGCTGATTGGCCGGCCGATGGGGGCCGAGCTCAGCGCCATCATCACCTTCACCGTGTTCGAGGCGGCCTACTACTCGGAGATCATGCGGGCGGGCATCCAGTCGGTGCCCAAGGGACAGGTGTACGCCGGCTATGCCGTGGGCATGAGCTACGCGCAGACGATGCAACTGGTGGTGCTGCCGCAAGCCTTTCGCAACATGCTGCCGGTGCTGATGATGCAGACCATCATCTTGTTCCAGGACACCTCGCTGGTTTACGCCATCGGGGCCTACGACCTGCTCAAGGGCTTCGAGATCGCCGGCAAGAACTTCAACCGCCCGGTCGAGACCTACCTCGTCGCGGCGCTCGTGTACTTCGTGATCTGCTTCAGCCTGTCGATGGCCGTGCGCCGCCTTCAGAACAGGATCGCCATCATCCGATAACCGTTGGCCCCCGGCCGCGGCGTACCGCGGCCGCCCCCCGAGGGGGCTTTTGCGCAGGAGTTCTCAGTGATCGACATCCAGAACGTCTCCAAGTGGTACGGCAGCTTTCAGGTGCTGACCGACTGCGCCACCTCGATCCAGAAAGGCGAGGTCGTCGTGGTCTGCGGCCCGTCGGGGTCAGGCAAGAGCACGTTGATCAAGACGGTCAATGCGCTGGAGCCGTTCCAGAAGGGCGACATCGTGGTCGATGGCATCAGCATCGCCGACCCGAAGACCCACCTGCCAGCACTGCGCGCGCGGGTGGGCATGGTGTTCCAGCATTTCGAGCTGTTCCCGCACCTGACGGTCACCGAGAACCTGACGCTCGCCCAGATCCGCGTGCTCAAGCGCAGCCCGGACGATGCCAAGGTGCGCGGACTGAAGATGCTCGACCGTGTCGGGCTGATGGTGCACAAGGACAAGTTCCCCGGCCAGCTCTCTGGCGGCCAGCAGCAACGCGTGGCGATTGCGCGCGCGCTCAGCATGGACCCGATCGTGATGCTGTTCGACGAACCCACCTCGGCGCTCGACCCCGAGATGGTGGGCGAGGTGCTCGATGTGATGGTGCAGCTGGCCCAGGAAGGCATGACGATGATGTGCGTCACCCACGAGATGGGCTTCGCGCGCAAGGTCAGCCACCGTGTGATCTTCATGGACGCGGGCAAGATCGTCGAGGACTGCTCGCGGGAAGATTTCTTCGGTCAGCCCGAGCAGCGTTCGCCGCGGGCCAAGGAGTTCCTCTCGAAGATCCTGCAGCACTGAGCTTCCGCGACGATCGCCGTCGCGTGGATCCGGGCCACAAGGCGCGATGCAAAATCGCCAGATGACCTCGTTGACATCGACACTGACGCTGCGGCGCCCCGACGACTGGCACCTGCACCTGCGCGACGGCGCGGCGCTGGCCGCGGTGCTGCCCGACACCGCACGGCAGTTCGCCCGCGCGATCGTGATGCCCAACCTGAAGCCGCCGGTGACCACCACCGCGCAGGCGCTGGCGTATGCCGGGCGCATCCGCGCGGCGTTGCCCGCAGGTTTGTCGTTCGAGCCCCTGATGACGCTCTACCTGACCGACCGCCTGCCTGCCGACGAGATCGCGCGGGCCCGTGACGCCGGCATCGTCGCGGTCAAGCTGTACCCGGCCGGTGCCACCACCAACAGCGATGCCGGTGTGACCGACCTGCGCCTGACCTACCCGACGCTCGAAGCGATGCAGCGTGCCGGCATGCCGCTGCTGGTGCACGGCGAGGTGACCGATGCCGACATCGACCTGTTCGACCGCGAGGCGGTGTTCATCGACACCAAGCTGATCCCGCTGCGGCGCGACTTTCCCGAACTGAAGATCGTCTTCGAGCACATCACCACCCGCGAGGCCGCGCAGTACGTGGCCTCGGCGGGCACGCACACCGCCGCCACGCTGACCGCGCACCACCTGCTCTACAACCGCAACGCCTTGTTCACCGGTGGCGTGCGACCGCACTACTACTGTCTGCCGGTGCTCAAGCGCGAGGTGCACCGCCAGGCGCTGGTCGCCGCGGCCACCTCGGGCAGCGACCGTTTCTTCCTCGGCACCGACAGCGCCCCGCACGCGGCGCACCTGAAAGAGCACGCCTGCGGCTGCGCCGGTTGCTACACCGCGCTGACAGCAATCGAGTTGTATGCCGAGGCCTTCGAGGCGGCAGGTGCGCTCGACAAGCTGGAGGCCTTTGCCAGCGTGCACGGCCCCGCGTTCTACGGCCTGCCGCTCAACACCGGCACGATCACCCTGCGCCGCGAGGCCTGGACGCTGCCCGAATCGCTGCCCTACGGCGACGGCCAGCTCAAGCCGCTGCGCGCAGGCGAAACCCTAGCCTGGCGACTGGTCGCCTGAACCCGGAATTCCGATGAACACCCACCACCGCATTGCGTTGCTGATCGACGCTGACAACGTTTCCATCGATGTGCTGCGGCAGATCCTGCATCGGCTGAATCTCACCGGCGACCGCCTGCAGCATCGCCGCGCCTACGGCAGCGTGCAGAAAGCGGTCGAGTTCGCCGAGATCTGCCGCGACCACGCGATCCGTTTCCTGCCCAGCACCTTCGCCGGGCCGAATGCCACCGACATCGCGATGGCGATCGACGCGGTCGAGCTGATGCTGCGCCAGCCGGTCGACGAGGTGGTGATCGTGTCCTCGGACATGGACTACTCGCCGCTGATCGTGCGCTTGCGCGAACTCGGCTGCCGCGTCACCGGCTACGGCCAGGCCGGCAAATCGGGCCGCGACATCGAGCGCGACTACGAGCGGGTCTACGACAGCTTCGAGGTGGTGGGCCTGAGCAAGGCGAAGCCGGTCGGCCGGGCGTCGGCGCGGCCTGCCGGTCGCCGTGAGCCCATCGTCGCGCCGCCGCTGGTTGCTGCCGAGGCGCCGCCGGCCCGCGGGCGTGGACCTCGCGCACGGGTGGCCATTCCCGCCCCGCTGCCGGTGCCGGTGCAGGTTCCTGAGGTGGCCCCCATCAGTCCGGCGGAGGAGCTCGCTGCCGCGGGCAGTGCCACCCCGGCCCGCGCCGCGAAATCACGGCGTCGACCGGCCGCCAAGGTGGCGCCTGCCGTGCCCGCTGCGCCACCGGCTGCCCAGCCCCTGCCCGCGGCGGTCGAGGCGGTGCTCCAGGCCTGTCCCGATCTGCGCGGCGGTGCGCCGGTGCGCCTGAACGGTGTGGCGGTGGCGCTGCGCGAGCGTGGCCTGCTGACCAAGAGCGGCAAGACCACCTCCTTCTTCAAGAAGCTGGAAGCGCACTTCGCGCTGCTGCCGGCGGACAAGCCCGAGTCGGTGCGCTTTCTGAGCAGCGCCGAGGCCGTCGGCTGAGGCCCAGCCATCGGTGGATCTGCCGGCGATCGACTGGTCCGCACCCTGGCTGGCGCCGTACCGCGCCCTCGGTGAGCCTGTCACCCGGGCGGTCGCTGCAGGGCTGCCGCTGGTCGAGGCCTTGAATGGCACGGTGGAGCAGCCACCGCGCTTTGTCGATCAGTCCGCGCTGCCCGCCGGCGAGCCCTACGAGGCGTTCATCGCCCGCACCGGCTGCGTGCCGACCCGCAGCCTGTCCCACGACCTGTTCAACGCGTTGGTGTGGCGTGTGCACCCGCGTCTGAAGACCCACCTGAACGCCCTGCAGGCTGCACAGATCGAGCGTGTGGGCGTCGGCCCGGTACGCGGCGCGGTCAGGGACGCGCTGACGCTGTTCGACGAGAACGCCGCCTGGCTGCAGGCGCCCGCGCCGCTGATCGACGCGTTGCGACAGCGCGACTGGACACCGCTGTTCGTCACCCATCGCGCGCTCTGGCTCGACACACGCCTGGTGCTGTTCGGCCACGCCTTGCTCGACAAGCTGCTGCAGCCCCGCAAGGCGATCACCGCGCACGTGTGGGTGGTGCCGCCGGATGTGGCAGATCCGGCGGCATGGTTGGTCGAGCGGTTGACGCCCGGGTTGCTGGCGCGCAAGCCCTGGCTGCCCCTGCCGGTGCTCGGTGTGCCCGGCTGGTGGAACTCCAACGAGCAGTTCGGCTTCTATGACGATGCCGCGGTGTTCCGCCGGCCGCGGCCGACCTTGAAAAAAGGGGCGTCGACCGCATAACCCCAACGTCTCGTTGTTTGAAGGACACCATGAAACGCATCGCCTTGTTCCTGCTGACCAACCTTGCCGTGATGGTGGTGCTGGGCATCGCCGTGAACCTGCTCGGCCTGAACACCTTCCTGAGTGCCAACGGGCTCAACCTGGGTGCGCTGCTGGGCTTCTCGCTGGTGATGGGCTTTGGCGGCGCGATCATCTCGCTGCTGATCAGCAAGCCGATGGCGAAATGGACCACCGGTGCGCAGGTGATCAACGACTCGCCCGACCCGACGCACCGCTGGCTGGTGACCAGCGTCGCGCGCTGCGCCGAGAAGGCCGGCATCGCGATGCCGGAAGTCGCCCTCTACGAGGGCGCACCGAACGCCTTTGCCACCGGCGCATTCAAGAATTCAGCGCTGGTCGCGGTGTCGACCGGCCTGGTGCAATCGATGACGCGTGAGGAAGTCGACGCGGTGATCGGCCATGAAGTGGCCCACATCGCCAACGGCGACATGGTCACGATGACGTTGATCCAGGGCGTGATGAACACCTTCGTCGTGTTCCTGTCGCGCGTGATCGGCTATGTGGTCGACCGCATCATCCTGCGCAACGACCGCCAGGGTCCGGGCATCGGCTATGTCGTGACCACCATCGTGATGGACCTGTTGCTGGGTGTGCTGGCCGCGATCATCGTCGCCTGGTTCTCGCGTCAGCGGGAGTTCCGCGCCGATGCCGGCTCGGCTCAGTTGCTGGGCCGCAAGCAACCGATGATCAGCGCGCTGGCCCGGCTCGGTGGCCTCGATCCCGGTGAGATGCCCAAGGCGCTGTCCGCGATGGGGATCAGTTCGCGCCCCAGCGGCCTGATGGCGCTGTTCTCGTCGCACCCGCCGATGGAAGAGCGCATTGCGCGCCTGCGTGAGGCCCCCTGAGCCGCGGGGCCGCCGGGGCCCTGAGATAATCTATTGGTGAAGCAAGCCAGACCGCCGCTGGTGCATGGTCCCGAAAGGGCGCACTGGAGGAAGGTCCGGACTGCACAGGGCAGCGCAGCAGCTAACGGCTGTCCACCGCGAGGTGAGGATCAGAGCTACAGAGACGAGTCGGGGTTCGGGCCGCAAGGCCTGGGCTTCGGGTGAAACGAGCAATCTCTGCGCGCAGCAACACCAAATAGGCCAGCGTTGATGTGGCTCCGCGGAGCTGGCGGGTAGGTGGCACCGAGCCGTGCAGCGATGCACGGCCCAGAGGAATGGCGGTCACGGCAGGGCGAACGCAAGGACGCTCTGCTGCACAGAATCCGGCCTATCGGCTCGCTTCACACTAATTTTTGGCAGGCGCCTGCACGGTGTCTGCGCCGACCGAACGGACCCGATGAACCCTGATGCTTCCACGCTCTGGCGCCGGCCGCGCTGGGCGCTGGCAGCGCTGCTGGCGTGCCTGGGCATGGTGGGCCCGTTCTCGATCGACACCTACCTGCCGGCGTTCAGCGGCATGGCAACCTCGATCGGCGCCACGCCGGTGGAGATGCAGCAGACGCTGTCGGCCTATCTGTTCGGCTTCGCGGTGATGAACCTGTTCCACGGCGCGCTGTCGGACAGCCTGGGTCGCCGGCCCGTGGTGCTGTGGGGCGTCGCGGTGTTCACGCTGGCGTCGGTGGGCTGCGCGCTGTCGACGCACATCGGTCCGCTGGTGTTCTTTCGCGCGCTGCAGGGCATGGCGGCGGGGGCTGGCATCGTGGTGTCGCGTGCGGTGATCCGCGACATGTTCCCGCCCGCCGATGCGCAGCGGGTGATGTCGCAGGTGACGATCTACTTCGGCATCGCGCCGGCGATCGCCCCACTGGTCGGCGGCTTTCTGTTCGTGCACATCGGCTGGCAGGCGATCTTCTGGTTTCTGAGTGCGATCGGCGCCGCGCTGTGGATCGCCAACCACCGGCTGTTGCCCGAATCGCTGCACCCGAGCCATCGCCAGCCACTGAATCTGCGAAACCTGTTTCGCGGCTATGCCGAACTCGGCAGCAGCCGCCGGTTCCTGGCGCTGGCGGTGGCCTCTGGTGTGCCCTTCAACGGCATGTTCTTGTATGTGTTGTCGGCGCCGGTGTTTCTCGGTGAGCACCTCGGGTTGCCACCGCAGCACTTTTTCGCGCTCTTCCTGATCACCATCGCCGGCATCATGGGAGGCGCCTTTCTGTCGGGACGCCTGGCCGGGCGCATGCCGCCGAAGCGCCAGGTGCGTCTGGGTTTCGCCGTGATGGCCGGGGTCTCGCTGCTCAATCTCGCTCTGAACCTGGCCTTCGATGCCAACCCCTGGTGGGCGATGTGGCCGATCGGGCTCTACTCCCTGGGCTGGGCGCTGATGGTGCCGGTGGTCACGCTGATGGTGCTCGACCAGGCGCCCGATCGGCGCGGCATGGCCTCGTCGCTGCAGTCGTGCATCGGCAGCGTGTCCAGCGGCCTGGTGGCCGGGTTGATGGCACCCTGGGTCATGCACTCGACGGTCGCATTGGCGGTCGGGGCGGTGGCGTTGATGGGCACGGGTCTGATCGCATGGCATTGGGTCGAGGCCCGGCTGACTTGAATTGAGCGGGCCGGCTCAAGCCGGGCGGACTGGTACCGATACCCCGGAGAGTCCCTCGGGTTTGTCCCAGGAGTGTTCCCCGTGCCGCTGTCCCGCCATCGATCCTTTGCCTACGCCGTGCGCCTGTGCGCCGTGCTGACCTGCGTCTTCGGTGCACCGACGGCGCAGGCAGGCTCGTTGCAAACGATCGACCCGATGGAGGCGATACGCGAACGACTGGCGGCCAAGCTCGGTGCGGTGCCGGTGCCACCGAGTGCGCCCGCAGGGGTGCTGAAGGTGTCGACGCCGCCCGAGACCGCGTCTGCCGCCAGCGTGGCCGACCGATCGGCACAGCGGGAGCCTTCGGTGGCGAGCCGCAGCACCCCGGCATCGACAGCGGCTGATGCCCGGCATCCGACGGCAGCGCCGACACCGGTTGCGTCCCCGTGGGCCTACGAAGGCGCACATGGTCCCGGCGAGTGGGCCCGTCTGGCGCCTGAAAACGCCACCTGCGCCAGCGGTCAGCGGCAAAGCCCGATCGACATCACCGACGGCATCAAGGTCGACCTCGATGCGGTGCAGTTCGATTACAAGCCCAGCGGCTTTCGCGTCGTCGACAACGGACACACGGTGCAGGTCAACGTGGCACCGGGCAACACCATCGAGGTGCTGGGCCGGCACTACGAACTGGTGCAGTTCCACTTTCACCGGCCGTCCGAGGAGCGCATCGACGGCAAGCCGTTCGACATGGTGGTGCACCTGCTCCACAAGAGCGCAGACGGCAGGCTCGCGATGATCGCCGTGCTGCTCGAACGTGGCAGCGCGCAACCCGTGGTGCAGGCGGTGTGGAACAACCTGCCGCTGGAGAAGGGCGACGAGGTGGCCGCCAAGGCCCCGATCGACGTCTCGGCACTGCTGCCGAACGATCGCCGTTATTACACCTACATGGGCTCGCTGACGACGCCGCCGTGCAGCGAAGGCGTGCTCTGGATGGTGATGAAGGCGCCGGTGCAGATCTCGCCCGAGCAGCTGGCCATCTTCACGCGGCTCTACCCGATGAACGCGCGGCCGATCCAGGCGCAGCGCGGTCGCCTCATCAAAGAATCGAATTGAGCGCGCCTTCCACTCACTCGTCACCCCACCACGTCCCATGATCACCTATCTGTTGCGCGCGATCGGCCAGCTCCCTGTGGGACGCAAGCTGCTGCTGATCTATCTGCTCGACCTGACGGCGGTCATCTACATCTCCAGCATCCTGATCAACGAGAAGTACATCTCGATCGACTTTTCGCGCAAGGAGCTGGCGGGCAATGCCTACATCGCCGAGGTGCGCGACGTGCTGGTGGCACTGCCGACACCGCTGCCACCGACACCGTCCAAGTTGGCGGTGACGGATCCGTCGCCGCGGCTGCATCTCGAGCGTGCCGAATGGGAGCCACGGATCGCCACGCTGCGGGCAGCCGAAACGTCGCATGGTGAAGGCATGAAGTCGGCCGATGTCAGCGCCGCGTTCATCGAGGCCCTGCAGGTGGCCATGAACAAGCCGACGTTCGAGGCCGCCGACCTGGCTGCAACCATGGCTGCAGGCCGCGAGCTGGTGACCCGCATCGGCAACCAGTCGAACCTGATCCTCGACCCCGATCTCGACAGCTACTACACGATGTCGATCGTGCTGCTGCGTCTGGCCGAGTTGCAGGATGTGCTGGCACTGGACGCCTACAAGGCCGTGGAGCTGAAGCAGGCCAGCCCCGATCAGCACAACCGTCTGCAGACCGAGTTGCTGATCCTCGAAGGCCGGCTCGATGCCGCCTTGTCCGGAACGGCATCGGACTATTCAGAAGCCCTGGCCGCAGGCACCCCGGTGCTGAAGGCCGCGATCGACCCGACCCGGCAGAAGCTGTTCGATGCGATCAAGGCCTTCCGCGCGGTGCAGGCCCAGCTCGATACGCACGACATCGCGACCGCACGGTCCCTGATCGCGCAGCGTCATGCCGAAGCGCGGGCTGCCCTGCATGAGACCTGGCAGGCCGCCACTGCGGGCCTGGACGGGGTGATCCAGGTGCGTGTCGACGGCCTGTTCACCCGCATGTGGATCCACCTCGGCACGGCGGTGGGCCTGCTGATGCTGATCCTGAGCATCGTCTACTTCGTCGCCCGGCAGATCGCGCTGCCGCTGCAGCGCCTCGCCGGTGTGGCCGGACGCGTCAGCGCCAGCGGCGACTACACCTTGCGTGCGTCGCACGACAGCCGCGACGAGATCGGTCAGCTGGTGAAGGCCTTCAACGGCATGCTGGGCGACCTCGACCGTGATCGTGCGGACCGGGAGGAACTCGCGGCCTCGGCACGCGCCGAGGAGGCGCAGCGCGCGTTGCTCGAATCGTTCCCGATGCCGTTGATCGTCACCTCGATCCCCGAGCACCGCGTGCTGCACGCCAACCAGCCCGCCCAGCCGTGGTTGCAGGACCTGAAGACCGACCCGTGGAGTCAGCGCCTCGAACCGCAGGCCCGCACACGCTTCTTCTCCCGGCTCAGCGACCAGGAGGCCGTCGACGGCTTCGAGGTGCAGTGGCTCTCCGGCGACAAGCGACCGGGCGCCTCGCGCGGGCCGTGGGCGCTGCTGTCGGCGCGACGTTTGTCGTACCAGGGCCAGCCGGCGCTGCTGACGGTGTTCACACCGATCGACCAGATCAAGCTGCTCGAGCAGCGGCTCAAGCTCTGGGCCAAGGTGTTCGAGGCCTCGTCCGAAAGCATCATCATCTTCGACGTCGAGCGTCGCATCCTGACCGCCAACAAGGCCTTCAGCCGCGATTCCGGCTGGGGGATCGAAGAGGTCGCGGGCCAGACGCCGGACTTCCTCTACTCGTCACGCCACGACCCGGACTTCTTCGAGACACTGTGGCAGTCGGCCATCATCCGCGGCATGTGGCAGGGCGAGGTCTGGCTCAAGCGCAAGACCGGTGAGGTGTACCCGACCTGGCTGATCGCCAACGCGGTGCGCGACAGCGATGGGCGCATCACGCACTTCGTTGCCGCCGGCGCCGACATCACCGAGCACAAGGCGAGCGAAGAGCGCATTCACCACCTCGCGCACCACGACGTGCTGACCGACTTGCCGAACCGCTCGCTGTGCCTGGAGCGGCTGCGCATGGCGGTCGAGCAGGCCGGTCGCACCGGCGAGCATGTCGGCGTGGTGTTCATCGACCTCGATCGGTTCAAGAACATCAACGACTCGATGGGCCACCATGTCGGCGATGCCTTGCTGCGCTCGGTGTCCAAGCGGCTGCTGTCGGCGGTGCGCGCGGGCGACACCGTCAGCCGCCTGGGGGGCGACGAATTTGTCGTCGTGCTCAACGGGGTTCGCACGGTCGAAGAGATTGCCAGCATCGTCGACGAGCGCATGCTGCCGCTGGTGCGCGAGCCGCATGTGGTCGAGGGGGTGCAGCTGCATGTCTCGTGCAGCGCCGGCATGGCGGTCTATCCGCAGGACGGCCGCGACATCGACCACCTGATGCGTCACGCCGACGCGGCGATGTACCAGGCCAAGTCCGGTGGACGCGACCACGCGCTGTTCTTCACGCCGGAGTTCCACGCGCAGGCCCAGGAGCGCCTGACCATCGAGAACGATCTGCGAGAAGCGGTGGCGCGCGGCGAGCTGTTGCTCCACTACCAGCCGCGGATCGAAGCGACGAGCGGGCTCGTCACCGGGATGGAGGCGCTGGTGCGCTGGCAACGCCCGGGCCACGGGCTGGTGTCGCCGGCCACCTTCATTCCGATCGCCGAAGAAACCGGGCAGATCGTGCCGATCGGCGCCTGGATCTTCGGCGAGGCCTGCCGTCAGCATGCCGCCTGGCGCGATGCCGGGATGGGCAGCATCCCGGTCTCGGTCAATGTGTCCGTGATCCAGCTGCGTGATCCAACCTTGCCGGCCCAGCTGCGCGGAATGATGGACGAGCATCGCATCGACCCGTCGATGATCGAGCTGGAACTGACCGAAACCTTCCTGATGGAGAACGCGATCTTCACCGTGGAGAGCCTGGAAAAGCTCAAGCAGATCGGCGTGTCGCTGTCGATCGACGACTTCGGCACCGGCTACTCCAGCCTGAATTACCTGCATCAGTTCCCGATCGACAAACTGAAGATCGACCAGAGCTTCGTGCGCGACATCCTCGACGACCCCACCGATTGGGCGATCACCAAGGCCATCATCGGGCTCGGCCACACGCTGGGGTTGCGGGTGGTGGCCGAGGGGGTCGAGCGAGGTCAGGAGGCCGAGTGGTTGCGCGATGCCGGCTGCGATGAGTTGCAGGGTTACCTGTTCAGCCGACCCATGGCCGCCGAGGCCGCCGAGGCCTGGCTCGCCAGCCGATCGCTGGCGCCAGTGTCGGCCCCGCGCGGGCGACTGAAGTCGCTGTCTCTCCCGGAACGCGCACTCGCTCGCACCGCCTGAACGCGCGCCCAGCGTCTGACGGGCTTCTACACTGCGCGCTTTTGCGCAGGAGCAAGCCATGTCGATGCTGGTGCTGGGTCTGTTGATCTTTCTGGGCGTACACGCCACCTCGATCGTGGCGCCAGCGTGGCGCAATGCCCAGGTGGTCGCGCGTGGCGAAGCCGTGTGGAAGGGCGGCTACGCGCTGCTGTCGCTCATCGGATTCGCGCTGATCGTGCACGGCTACGGCGTGGCCCGTGCCGCCCCGGTGGTGCTGTACGAGCCGCCGGCATTCCTGCGCCACATCGCCTGGACGTTGATGCTGCCGGTGTTTCCGCTGCTGCTGGCCTCCAAGCTGCCGGGCCGCATTTCCGCAGTGACCAAGCACCCGATGCTGGTCGCGGTCAAGCTGTGGGCGCTGGCGCATCTGCTGGCCAACGGCACCTTGGCCTCGACACTGCTGTTCGGATCCTTCCTTGCCTGGGCCGTGATCGACCGCATTTCGCTCAAGCGACGTCCGATCGCGCCCGTTGCAGGCGGTCCCGTCACCGCCCCACCCGGACGATTCAACGATGCGGTGGCGGTCGTTGCAGGACTGGGTTTATATGCAGCTTTCCTCGGCATGCTGCACCTGTGGCTGATCGGCGTGTCACCACGCTGAACGGTTACTTTCAAACCGATCTGAGCGTGATTTCTCACGCATCACTTTCAAAGGCATCTTCAACTGGTTGTTTTTGAAGGAATTTTCGTTTCGGAGTTTTGAAATACCCGCTAAGTCGTTGATTTGATTGGATTTATTTTGTATCCGCGTTGACCCAGGCGGATGCGATGCGCTACAGTGGAAGTTGGTGCATTTTTCTGGGTTTTTGTGGCAAATCTGGTGTTTCAGGGCCCTGCGTCGCTGACCTTGGATACCAAGGGCCGGTTGACCATGCCTGCGCGCCACCTGACCGTGCTGCGTGAGATGGGGCTGACCCAGCTCACCCTCACCAAGCACCCCGACGGCCCGCTGATGGTGTTCCCCCGGCCGACCTGGGATGCGTTCCGCGACCGCATCAACGCCCTGCCGATGGAGGCCGTGCGCTGGAAGCGGGTCTTCCTCGGCAACGCGATGGATGTCGAGATCGACGCGTCGTCGCGCGTGCTGATCGCACCTGAACTGCGCAAATCGGCGGGCCTGGATCGCGATGTGATGCTGATCGGCATGGGCAGCCACCTGGAGCTGTGGGATGCGGCCCGTCACGCCGCCCATGAAGCCGAAGTGGTCCAGGGCGAGATGCCGGACTCGCTCAAGGGCTTCACGTTCTGACCGCGCTCGTGGTGAACGCCCCCGCCGCCGCCCCCGTCCACACCACTGTCTTGCTGGGTGAGGCCGTCGATGCCTTGCTGGGTGAGGTGGGCGACGACGCAGATGAGGCGGGCGGCGTGCTGAGCGGCACCTATGTCGATGGCACCTTCGGGCGCGGCGGGCACACCCGGGCGCTTTTGCAGCGCCTGGGCTCGCGAGGCCGGGTGATCGCCATCGACCGCGATCCGCAGGCTGTTGCTGCGGCAGCGGCCGACCCGCAGCTCGCCGACCCTCGCTTTTCCATCCACCACACCAGCTTCGGCCAACTGGTGCCGACGCTGGCCGCGGCGGGGGTGACCCGCATCGATGGCCTGCTGCTCGACCTCGGGGTGTCGTCGCCCCAGATCGACACGCCTGAACGCGGCTTCAGTTTCCGCTTCGACGGCCCGCTCGACATGCGGATGGACACAACCCGGGGTGAGAGCGCCGCGGACTTTCTGGCCCGCGCCGACGAGCGCCACATTGCGGAGGTGATTCGTGACTATGGGGAAGAACGGTTTGCTGTACAGGTTGCAAAGGCGCTTGTTGCTCGGCGCGAAAGCGGGAGCCCAGTTCGAACCACAAGGGAACTTTCCGAAGTCGTGGCTGGTGCGGTCAAAACCCGCGAGCCGGGCCAGAACCCTGCAACGCGCACATTTCAAGCGCTTCGGATTTTTGTCAACGCCGAGCTTGAGGAGCTCGAACAGGGCCTGAACGCCGCCCTGGAGCTGCTGGCCCCGGGCGGTCGGCTGGTGGTGATCAGTTTCCACTCGCTCGAAGACCGCATCGTCAAGACCTTCATCGCGCGCGAGAGCAAGGCGGTGTTCGATCGCCGCGCGCCGTTTGCCCCCGAGGTGCCGATGCGCCTGAAGGCGCTGGGCCGCGTCAAGCCTGGCGAGACCGAGCTGCGCGCCAACCCGCGCGCGCGCTCGGCGGTGATGCGTGTGGCCGAACGCACCGAGGCGCCGGCGCCTTCGATGCTGTCAGCCGGGGGCAGGCGATGACCCGCATGAACCTGATCCTGCTGTTGGCGCTGCTGGTCAGCAGCATCTACCTGGTGCGGGTGTCGTACGACGAGCGGCGCCTGTATGCCGCGCTCGACCGCGCGCGCACCGAGCAGCGTCAACTCGAAACCGAGCAGGGTCGCCTGCAGGCCGAGCAGCAGGCCCAGGCCACGCCGACCCGCATCGACAAGACCGCGCGCGACAAGCTGCGCATGGTGCCGGCCACCTCGGCCATCATGAAGCAGGTGGTTGTTTCGGCAGCACCCCCTGCATCGCAGGGGCGGCCATGAGCAGCGGCCGACGCCCCGAGCGCGCCACGGCCCGGCCTGCTGCCGGTGCGCGCAGCCTCAACTACGCCAGCAGCCCACTGCTGGCGTCGCGCACGCCGGCCTCACGGTCCAAGCTGCTCGTGGCGCTGGTCGGTCTGGGATTTCTGGTGCTGCTGGGTCGTGCGGTGTACGTGCAGGCGATCGGCACCGATTTCTACCTGAAGCAAGGCGAGATCCGTTACGCCCGCACGCTGGACCTCTCGGCCAGCCGCGGGCGCATCCTCGACCGCAATGGACAGCTGATGGCCGCCAGCGTGCCGGCGCCATCGCTGTGGGCGATTCCGAAGGACTTCAAGGCCGAGCCCTCGGAGCGCAGCCGTCTGGCCCGCCTGCTCGGCATGACCACCGCGCAGCTGGAGGACCGGCTGGGCGACAGCGCGAACTTCGTCTGGCTGCGGCGACAGGTCGATGACACCTTGGCCAAGGACGTGCTGGCGCTCGGGCTGCCTGGCGTCCATCAGGTGCGGGAGTTCCGTCGCCAGTACCCCGAAGGCGAGGCGGCCGCCCATGTGGTCGGCTTCACCAACATCGAGGACCGCGGGCAGGAGGGCATCGAGCTCGCGTTCCAGAAAGACCTGGTGGGGCGCAACGGCAGCCGACGCGTCATCAAGGACCGCATCGGCCGGGTCGTGGAAGACATCGGCGACAGCGTGGCGCCGGTCGACGGGCGCGACATCCAGCTGTCGATCGACTCGAAGCTGCAGTACTTCGCCTACCGGCGGTTGCGCGAGGCCGTGGTCGAGAACAAGGCCAAGGCCGGCAGCGTGGTGGTGCTCGACGCCCAGTCCGGCGAGGTGCTGGCGCTGGCGAACTACCCGAGTTACGCGCCCTCGGACCGCCGCAACCTCAGCGGCAACCAGCTGCGCAACCGTGCGCTCACCGACACCTTCGAGCCCGGCTCGACCGTCAAGCCCTTGATTGCAGCCTGGGCGCTGGAAACCGGCCGCGTCAAGCCCGAGACCGTGATCCACACCGCGCCGGGCCATGTGTCGCTGGGGCCGTTCATCGTGCGCGACACCCATCCGCATGGCGACATGACGGTGTCCGAGGTGATCCAGAAGTCCAGCAACATCGGCGCGATGCGCATGGGGCTGATGTTCCAGCCGCGCGAGATGTGGGAGCTGTATGCCAGCGTCGGCTTCGGCCAGAAGCCGCAGATCGGATTCCCGGGGGTGGTCGGCGGGCGCCTGAAATCGCAGAAGCAGCTCGATGAAATCACCCGCGCGACGATGAGCTACGGCTACGGCCTGTCGGCCTCGCTGTTCCAGATCGCGCACGCCTACACCGTGTTCGCGCACGACGGCGAGTTCATCCCGGTCACGCTGCTGAAGAACGACAGCCCGGCCGGTGCGGGCCGGGTCGGTGGCGTGCGCGTGATCTCACCGCAGACCGCCCAGACGGTGCGGCAGATGCTGAGCCTCGTGACCGGGCCGGGCGGTACCGCTCCGAAGGCCCAGACCCCCGGCTACTCGGTCGGCGGCAAGTCGGGCACCGCCTATGCGCACGAGGGCAAGGGTTACGACACGAAGAAGTACCGTTCCTGGTTCGTCGGGCTCTCGCCGATCAAGGAGCCGCGCATCATCGTCGCGGTGATGGTGGACGAGCCGACCGCTGGCAAGTGGTACGGCGGCGAGGTGGCCGCACCGGTGTTCAGTGACCTGGTGCAGCACACGCTGCGCATGCTCGGCGTGCCGCCGGACCTCGACGTCAAGACCCAGATCGTCGCGCGCAATGCGCCGGCCGAGGACGAGAGCTTCTGATGGCGCTGCAGCAACTCGGCTCGGTCCCTGCGGCGCTGTCCTGGCTCGTGCGCCGCGGTGCGCGCGGCCTGGTGACCGACAGCCGCCGGCTCGAACCCGGCGATGCCTTCATCGCCTGGCCGGGGCTGGTCCACGATGGCCGGCAGCATGTGCAACCGGCGCTGGGGGCCGGCGCCGCGGCCTGTGTGATCGAGGCCGACGGTGCCGAGGCCCTGGGCTTCGATGACCCGCGCATCGCAGCGATGGACGGCCTGAAAGCCAATGCCGGCCCGCTGGCCAGCGCGTTCTTCGGCGTGCCCAGCGACCGGCTCGCCGTCATCGCGATCACCGGCACCAACGGCAAGACGTCGACCGCGTGGTGGACGGCGCAGGCCTTGTCCGCGCTGGGCCGGCGCTGCGGCATGGTTGGCACGCTCGGTGTGGGCACGGTGCCCGGCGCCGACAGTGGTGCAGGCTCTGCGGCGCTGGTGTCCACCGGGCTGACCACGCCCGATCCGGTGACGTTGCAGCGCGCCTTCAAGCGTTTCGCCGACGACGGCTTCACCGCCTGCGCGATCGAAGCCTCGTCGATCGGCCTGTCCGAGGAGCGCCTGTCGGGCACGCACATCGACGTGGCGGTCTTCACCAACTTCACCCAGGACCACCTCGACTTCCATGGGTCGATGGATGCCTACTGGCAGGCCAAGGCCGAACTGTTCCGCTGGCCCGGCCTGCAGGCTGCGGTGCTCAACGTCGATGACCCGCATGGGCAACTGCTGCAAAGCACGCTCGCCGGTGCGGGGCTCGACCTCTGGACCTACGCGGCCGCGCCATCGACCAGGGCGCGATTGAGCGCCCGCGACATCCGCTACGCCGACAGCGGCCTCGCCTTCGAGCTGGTCGAAGCCGACGCCCCACCGGTGTCGCTGCGCAGTGGGTTGATTGGCGACTACAACGTGTCGAACCTGCTGGCCGTGATCGCGACCCTGCGCGCGCAGGGCATCGCGCTGCCCGATGCTGCACGCGCCTGCGAGCAGCTCACCGCGGCACCGGGGCGCATGCAGCGTGTGGCCAGCGACCACGCTGGTGCGATGCTGCATCCCGAAGTGCTGGTGGACTACGCCCACACGCCGGATGCGCTGGAGAAAGCCCTGCGTGCGCTCGAGCCCCTGGCCGCTGCGCGCGGCGGTGCGTTGTGGTGCGTGTTCGGCTGTGGCGGCAACCGCGATGCGAGCAAGCGACCCCTGATGGGTGCGGTGGCGCAGCGCCACGCGCAGCGGACGGTCGTCACCAGCGACAACCCGCGCCATGAAGAGCCCGGCAGCATCATCAGCGCGGTGGTCGCCGGCATGACCGGCGCGCCGCCACCGCAGGTCATCGAAAGCCGCCGCGAGGCCATCGCCTGGGCGGTGAGCCAGGCGCAGCCCAGCGATGTGGTGCTGATCGCCGGCAAGGGCCACGAGGACTACCAGGAGATCGCCGGCGTGCGGCATCCGTTCGATGACGTCATGGAAGCCCGTGCGGCCTTGCACAGTCGCACCGTCGCTGGAGTCGCCGCATGATGACGCTGGCACAGGCCCACGCCCTGCTGCACGGTGCGCGCCTGGTGGGCGACGCCGCCACCGCGGTGCTGCGGGTGCACAGCGACACCCGCAGCCTGCGCGCGGGCGATCTGTTCGTCGCGCTGCGCGGCGAACGCTTCGATGCACATGACTTCCTGGCGCAGGCCCGAGCCGCGGGTGCGGTCGCCGCGCTGGCCGAGCAGGGTCTGGCCGAGGCCGGCTTGTCGGGTCTCGAAGTGGCCGACACCCGCGTCGCGCTCGGCCAGCTGGCCGCCGGTTGGCGGCGTGGCATCACGCTGCCGCTGATTGCCGTCACCGGCAGCAACGGCAAGACCACGGTGACGCAGATGATCGCGTCCATCCTGCAGGCGTGGCAGGGCGACGGCGCGTTCTCCACCGAAGGCAATTTCAACAACGACATCGGCGTGCCGCTGACCTTGCTGCGCCTGCGGCCCGGGCAGCATCGCGCCGGCGTGGTCGAGCTCGGCATGAACCACCCGGGCGAGATCGCGCAACTGGCGGCGATGGCGGCGCCGACCGTGGCGCTGGTCAACAACGCACAGCGCGAGCACCAGGAATTCATGGCCAGCGTCGAGGCGGTGGCGCGCGAGAACGGCAGCGTGATCGAGGCGCTGGCGGCCGACGGCGTGGCGGTGTTCCCGGCCGACGAGACCTACACCCCGCTGTGGCGTGCCCTGGCCGGCCCGCGTCGCGTGATCACCTTCGCGATCGGCGCGCCAGCCGTGGCCGATGTCACCGCGCAGGCCCGGTGGTCGGGTGACCACTGGAACGTGGCGCTGCACACCCCGCTGGGCGCCACGACGCTGGCGCTGCGCATCGCCGGCCAGCACAACGTCAAGAACGCGCTGGCGGCCACCGCCTGCGCCCTGGCAGCCGGCTGTCCGCTGGCGGCGATCGCGCGCGGGCTGGAGGCGTTCACCGCAGTGAAAGGCCGTTCGCAGGCCAGCCGCATCGAGCGCGATGGGCAGTGCGTCACCGTGGTCGATGACAGCTACAACGCCAACCCCGACTCGGTGCGCGCAGCCATCGAGGTGCTGGCCGGTCTGCCCGCGCCCCGTTGGCTGGTGCTGGGCGACATGGGCGAGGTCGGGGACCAGGGGGCTGCGTTTCATCACGAGGTCGGTGCGTTTGCGCGTCAGGCCGGCATCGAATCGCTGTGGACCGTCGGGCCGTTGTGTGCGCACGCGGCCCGCGCCTATGGTGCTGCGGCGCGTCACTTCGAGGCGGTCGACAACGCGCTGAGTGCGCTGCCCGAGGCACCAGCCGCCGCTTCGGTGCTGGTCAAGGGCTCGCGCTTCATGAAGATGGAACGGGTGGTGGCCGCGCTCAAGTCGGTGCCTGCTGCCACCGCTGCCACACCGACCGGGGCTGCCCATGCTGCTTAGCCTCGCCACCTGGTTGCAGACGTTGTCGCCGGAGTTCGGCTACTTCCGCGTGTTCCAGTACATCACTTTCCGTGCGGTGATGGCGGCGATGACCGCGCTGCTGATCGGCCTGGCGTTCGGTCCGTGGGTCATCCGTCGCCTGACGGCCTTGAAGATCGGCCAGCCGATCCGCGAGTACGGCGTTCAGCAGCACATCGCCAAGTCGGGCACGCCCACGATGGGCGGCGTGCTGATCCTGATCGGGATCACCGTCTCCACGCTGCTGTGGTTCGACTGGTCGAACCGCTTCGTGTGGATCGTGCTGCTGGTGACGCTGGGTTTCGGCGCGATCGGCTGGGCCGACGACTGGCGCAAGGTGGTCGACAAGAACCCCGAAGGCATGCGCTCGCGCGACAAGTTCTTCTGGCAGACGCTGATCGGTCTGGTGGCGGCGTTCTACCTCGCGTTCAGCGTCAGCGAAACCTCGAACCTGCGCGTCTTCGAGCTGTTCCTGCGCTGGGTGCAAAGCGGTTTCTCCAACGATTTGCCGCCGGCTGCCGACCTGATCGTGCCGTTCTTCAAGACCGTCAGCTACCCGCTGGGCGTGTACGGTTTCATCGCGCTGACCTGGTTCGTCATCGTCGGCGCCAGCAATGCGGTGAACCTCACCGACGGCCTCGATGGTCTGGCGATCATGCCGGTGGTGATGGTGGCCTCGGCCCTCGGCGTGTTCGCCTACGTCACCGGCAACGCCTACTTCAGCAAGTACCTGCTGTTTCCGCACATCCCGGGCAGCGGCGAGCTGCTGGTGTTCTGCGCGGCCACGGCCGGTGCAGGCCTCGCCTTCCTGTGGTTCAACACGCACCCTGCGCAGGTGTTCATGGGCGATGTCGGCGCGCTGTCGCTGGGCGGCGCTTTGGGCACCATCGCGGTGATCACGCGCCAGGAAATCGTGCTGGGCATCATGGGCGGCGTGTTCGTCGTCGAGGCGCTGTCGGTGATGCTGCAGGTGAGCTGGTTCAAGTACACCCGCAAGCGCTACGGCACCGGGCAGCGCATCCTGAAGATGGCGCCGCTGCACCACCATTTCGAGAAGTCGGGCTGGAAGGAAACGCAGGTCGTCGTGCGCTTCTGGATCATCACGATGCTGTTGTGCCTGGTCGGGCTGGCCAGCCTGAAACTGCGGTGAGCGAGGTGCAGCAATGACGCCTCTCCAAGGTCTCACGGTGCTGGTGCTGGGACTGGGCGACTCCGGGCTCGCCATGGCACGCTGGAGCGCGCGCTGCGGCGCGGCGGTGCGGGTGTGGGATTCGCGTGAGTCGCCGCCGCAGGCCGCGACCCTGGCCGAGCACCTGCCGCAGGCCCAGGTGCTGACAGGCGAGCTGACCCCGGCCGCCCTCGAGGGGGTGCAGTGGGTGCTGAAGAGCCCGGGCCTGGCTCCGACCGACGTGCGCATTGCCCCGCTGTTGGAGGCCGCTCTCGAGCGCGGCGTCGCGGTGCAGGGCGAGCTCGATCTGTTCGCCCGCGCGCTGGCCGATCTGAAGGTCGAGCGCGGCTACGCGCCGCAGGTGCTGGCCATCACCGGCACCAATGGCAAGACCACCACCACCGCGATGACGGCGCTGCTGGTCGAACGCGCAGGCAGGCGTGTGGCGGTGGCCGGCAACATCGGCCCGACGATGCTGCAGACGCTGGCCGATGCGCTCGATGGTGAGCCCGAGTCGCTGCCGCAGGTCTGGGTGCTCGAGCTCAGCAGCTTCCAGCTCGAGGGTGTGCGCGGATTCGAGCCCGACGCGGCGGCGGTGCTCAACATCACCGAAGACCACCTCGACTGGCATGGCTCGATGGCCCACTACGCCGAGGCGAAAGCGCGCATCTGGGGCCGTGAGGCGGTGATGGTGGTCAACCGCGACGACGCCCGCGTCGACGCCCTGGCGCAGGCGGCACAACCGCAGGCACCCGCAGTCAAGGCCGGCGCGAAGGCCCGCCCGCCGGTCGTGGTGCCGCGCAGCGTCGTGCGTTTCGGGCTCGACGTGCCGCAGCACCCGGGCGACTTCGGCCTGGTCACCGAGAACGGCATGGCCTGGCTGGTGCGCGCGCTCGAAGCCGACGACAGCTTCCCGCGCAAGCGGGTGCGCGTCGGTGCGGTGGTCGAAGTTGACGACCTGCACATCCAGCGGCTGATGCCCGCCGATGCGCTGCGCGTGCGCGGCCGCCACAACGCCGCCAATGCGCTGGCCGCGCTGGCGCTGGCCACGGCGATCGGTTGCCCGCTGGCGCCGATGCTGCATGGCTTGCGCGACTACGCCGGTGAGCCGCACCGCGTGGCCTATGTGGCGACCGTCGACGGCATCGACGCCTACGACGACAGCAAGGGCACCAACGTCGGCGCCACGGTGGCGGCGCTGGCCGGCCTGGGGGCCGACCGTGCACCGGCGAAGCTGGTCGTGATCCTGGGCGGTGACGGCAAGGGACAGGACTTCTCGCCGCTCGCCGAGCCGGTGCGTCGCCATGCACGCGCGGTGGCCACATTGGGCCGCGACGCGGCCCTGATCGAAGCCGCGCTCGCCTCGATCGACGCGCTGCCGCTGCAACGCCACGCCACGCTCGAGGCGGCCACGCGCTGGTCGTTCGAGCAGGCACGCCCGGGCGACGCGGTGCTGCTGAGCCCGGCCTGCGCCAGCCTGGACATGTTCCGCAACTACGGCCACCGCGCCGAGGTCTTCGTCGACGAGGTGCGCGCGATCGCGGCCGATGCGGGGGTGGCAGCATGAGCGCGCCGGGCCGTTCCCACGCGGTGAGCCGTCCGCTGACCGGCATGCTGCAAGCCCTGCGCTTCGATGCGCTGAAGGCGCGCGTGGCCGGCCTGTGGCCACGTGACGCCTCCGAAGGTGGTGCCGTCCCGGTGCGCGACTGGATCCATGTGACGTCGGGCAGTCCGACGCGGGTGCTGGCCTTCGATCAGGCGCTGCTGTGCGTCGTCGTGGCGCTGCTGGCACTCGGTGTCGTGATGGTCTACAGCGCGTCGATCGCGATGTCGGACAACCCGAGGTTCTCGTTCTACACGCCGACCTATTTCCTGTCGCGCCATGTGCTGTCGCTTTGCATTGCCTGTGTGGCCGCGCTGGTCGTCGTGCAGGTGCCGGTCAGCGTCTGGGAAGCGGCGGCGCCGTGGATCTTCGTCGCCGCCCTGTTCCTGCTGGTGGTGGTGCTGGTGCCAGCGATCAGCGGCCATGGTGTCAAGGGCGCACGGCGCTGGATTCCGCTGGGCTTCATGACCTTCCAGCCGTCCGAGCTCGCCAAGCTGGCGATGGCGATGTATGCCGCGGGCTACATGGTGCGCAAGATGGATGCCCGCGAGAACTTCTGGCAGGCGGTGCTGCCGATGGCCTTCGCGGTGGCGGTGGTCGGCCTGCTGCTGCTGGCCGAGCCGGACATGGGTGCCTTCCTGGTCATCGCCACCATCGCGATGGGCATCCTGTTCCTCGGCGGCGTCAACGGCCGGATGTTCCTGCTGATCACCGCGGTGCTGATCGGCGCCTTCGTGCTGATGATCACGTTGAGCGAATGGCGGCGTGCGCGCATCTTTGCGTACCTGAACCCCTGGGACGAGAAGTACACGCTGGGCAAGGCCTACCAGCTGTCGCACTCGCTGATCGCCTTCGGGCGCGGCGAGATCTTCGGCCAGGGTCTGGGCAGCAGTGTCGAGAAGCTGCACTACCTGCCCGAGGCGCACACCGATTTCCTGCTCGCGGTGATCGGCGAGGAACTCGGCCTGGTCGGCGTGGCCTGCGTCATCGTCGCCTTCTTCTGGCTGTCGCGCCGGCTGTTCTACATCGGCCGCCAGGCGATCGCGCTCGATCGGGTCTACGCCGGCCTGTATGCCCAGGGCATCGGGCTGTGGATGGGCGGCCAGGCCTTCATCAACATGGGCGTGAACCTCGGCGTGCTGCCGACCAAGGGCCTGACGCTGCCGCTGATGAGCTACGGTGGCTCGGCGATCCTGATGAACATGGTGGCCCTGGCCATCGTGGCGCGGGTGGACATCGAGAACCGGCAACTGATGCGCGGGGGACGGACATGACCCAGCGCAAACACCTGCTGGTGGTCGCGGCCGGCACCGGCGGTCACGTCATGCCCGGTCTGGCTGTGGCGCAAGAGATGCAGCAGCGCGGCTGGACCGTCAGCTGGCTGGGCACGACCACCGGCATGGAGAACAAACTGGTTCCGCCGATGGGCATTCCCCTCGACACCGTCGCCTTCACCGGCGTACGCGGCAAGGGCTGGATGCACACCTTGACCGGCTCTTTCCGGCTCGTGGCGGCGTTCTGGACCTGTGCCGCCATCATCCGTCGCCGCCGCGCGCAGGCCGTGCTGGGCATGGGCGGCTACCTGTGCTTCCCGGCGGGGCTGATGGCTGCCTTGCTGCGCCGGCCGCTGATGCTGGTGAATGCCGATGCGGCGCTGCTGATGAGCAACCGATCGCTGTTGCCGGTGGCCGATCGCGTCGGCTTCGGCTTCGATGGTCCGGCAGCGCACGACACCCGGCGTGGCGTGGTCACCGGCAACCCGGTGCGTGCCGAGATCGAGGCGCTGCCTGCGCCATCGACACGCTTCGCCGGGCGCAGTGGTCCGCTGCGCTTGCTGGTCGTTGGCGGCAGCCTCGGGGCGTCGGTGCTGAATCGGTGTGTACCGCAGGCGCTGGCCCTGATGCCCACCGCGCAGCGGCCTCAGGTGATCCACCAGACCGGTGCGACGCATGCCGCCGCCGTGCAGGCCGACTACGCGCAGGCCGCGGTCCAGGCCGAGGTGCTGCCCTTCATCGACGACATGGCGCGGCGGTTGGCCGAGTGCGACGTGATCGTCTGCCGCGCGGGTGCGATCACCGTCAGCGAGCTGTGTGCCGCGGGTGTCGCCAGCGTGCTGGTGCCGTTGGTGGTCAGCACCACCTCGCACCAGCGCGACAACGCGCAGTGGCTGGCCTCGCATGGCGCGGCGGTGCAACTGCCGCAAAGCGAACTGACGCCGCGCCACCTCGCGGACGTGCTGGCTGGCCTGACCCGCGAATCGCTGCTCGCGATGGCGACGAAGGCGCGCGCACTGGCCCGGCCGAAAGCCGCCTCGCGTGTCGCTGATGAACTGGAAGGGTTGATTGCCGCATGAAGCACGCTGTCAAGCACATCCACTTCGTTGGGATCGGCGGTGCCGGCATGAGTGGCATCGCCGAGATCCTGCACAACCTGGGCTACGGCGTGTCGGGCTCGGACAGCAGCGACAGCGCCACCTCGCGCCGACTGGCCAGCCTGGGCATCCGGGTCTCGGTCGGCCATGACGCGTCGAACATTGACGGCGCCGAAGCGGTGGTCACCTCGACCGCGGTGAAAGCCGACAACCCCGAGGTGATCGCCGCGCGCGCCAAGCGGGTGCCGGTGGTGCCACGGGCGGTGATGCTGGCCGAGCTGATGCGGCTGAAGAAGGGCATCGCGATCGCCGGCACGCATGGCAAGACCACCACCACCAGCCTGGTGACCAGCGTGCTGGCCGAGGCCGGGCTCGACCCGACCTTCGTGATCGGCGGACGGCTGAACGCGGCCGGTGCGAATTCGCGGCTGGGGTCGGGCGACCACATCGTCGTCGAGGCCGATGAGTCCGACGCGTCGTTCCTGAACCTGCTGCCGGTGATGGCGGTGGTGACCAACATCGACGCCGACCACATGGACACCTACGGTCACGACCTGGGCCGGCTCAAGCAAGCGTTCATCGAGTTCGTCCACCGCATGCCGTTCTATGGCGCAGCGGTCATCTGCTGCGACGACCCGGGCGTGCGCTCGATCATGCCGATGCTCTCGCGGCCGGTCGTCACCTACGGCTTCGGCGCCGACGCGATGGTGCGTGCCGTCGATGTCCAGGCGCGAGCCGGGCGCATGCACTTCACGGTGCAGCGCCGCAACGGTGTCGCGATGCCCGACCTCGAGGTGACGCTGAATCTGCCTGGCGACCACAACGTGCTCAATGCGCTGGCCGCGATCGCTGTCGCCACCGAGCTGGAATTGCCCGATGCGGCGATGGTGCGCGGGCTGGCCGAGTTCCGCGGCGTCGACCGCCGCTTCCAGCGTTATGGCGAGGTGCCGGTGGTCGCTGCAGACGACATGCCCGGCAGCTTCACGCTGATCGACGACTATGGTCACCACCCGGTCGAGATGGCCGCGACGCTGGCCGCGGCGCGCGGGGCGTTCCCGGGTCGCCGGCTGGTGCTGGCCTTCCAGCCGCACCGCTACACCCGCACCCGCGACTGCTTCGAGGATTTCGTCAAGGTGATCGGCAGCGCCGATGCGGTGCTGCTCACCGAGGTCTATGCCGCCGGCGAGGCGCCGATCGTGGCGGCCGACGGCCGCGCGCTGGCGCGTGCCCTGCGCGTCGCGGGCAAGGTCGATCCGGTGTTCGTCGACGACATCGCCACGCTGCCTCAGGCCATCCTGGACCACGCGCGTGCGGGCGATGTGCTCGTCTCGATGGGCGCGGGCTCCATCGGCCAGGTGCCGGGGCTGGTGCTGGAGCTGCGGGGGCGTGTCGATGCCATTGCCACCCCGGTGGAGGTTGCCCCATGAGCATCGATCCGAAGGCCCTGGGAAAAGTCGCTGTGCTCCTGGGCGGCACCTCGGCCGAGCGCGACATCTCGCTGATGTCGGGCAGCGGCGTGCTGGCGGCGCTGCAGTCGCTGGGCGTGGACGCGCAGGCGTTCGACCCGGCGCAGCGTGATCTGGCCGAGCTGAAGCCACTGGGCATCGATCGCTGCTTCATCTCGCTGCATGGCCGGCACGGAGAGGACGGTACGGTCCAGGGCGCACTCGAACTGATGGGTATCCCGTACACCGGAAGCGGCGTGATGGCGTCTGCCATCTGCATGGACAAGGTGATGACCAAGCGCGTCTGGCTGGCTGAAAGCCTGCCCACGCCACGCTGGGTGTGCCTGGGTGTCGATGAGCAGCAGCGCGAGCGTGTGCGCACCGTGCCCGATGAACTGGATCTGCCGCTGATCGTCAAGCCGCCGCGCGAAGGCTCATCGATCGGGGTGACCAAGGTGATGGGCTATTCGGGCATGCAGGACGCCGTCAGTCTGGCCGCCCGGTACGACCCCGATGTGCTGTGCGAGGAGTTCATCGAAGGCGAGGAAGTCACGTGTCCGGTGCTGGGCGAGGGCGCCTGTGCGCGCGCGCTGCCGGTCGTGAAGATCGTCGCGCCCGAGGGGGCATACGACTACCAGAACAAGTACTTCACCGACGAAGTGAAGTACCAGGTCCCGAGCGGCTTGCCCGAGGCCGAGGAGCGTGACATCCAGCGCATCGTTCTGGCTGCCTTCCGCACGCTGGGCTGCCGTGGCTGGGGCCGCGCCGATCTGATGATCCGCGCGCGTGATCGCAAGCCCTTCCTGCTGGAGATGAACACCTCGCCCGGCATGACGACGCATTCGCTGGTGCCGATGTCGGCGCGGGCGATGGGCATCGACTACCCGCAGCTGTGTCTGCTGATCGCGAGCCAGGCCCGCCTCGATGCGCAGCCTGCGGTGCCGCTGATGGCTGCTACTCCGGCCGCCTGACCCTCCACCATGGCCAGCACCACCTTCATCCGATCACGAAGCGCCCCTCGCGTCGCGCCCGACATGGTGCCGGCCGACGTGCGCTGGATGCGTCTGACGGCCAACGGCCTGTACGTGCTGGCGGCGCTGGTGCTGGTGGCCCTGGCGCTGCACCTCGTGATCCGACAGCCGATCTTTGCGCTGCGGATGATCCACCTCGACGGCGACCTGACGCGCAACAGCGTGGCGACGATCCGGGTCAACGCAGTGCCTGCGCTGCGGGGCAACTTCTTCACCATCGATCTGCAGGCCGCGCGCCGGGCCTTCGAGACGGTGCCTTGGGTGCGGCATGCGGTGGTGCAACGGGTGTGGCCGAATCGTCTCGCGGTGCGGCTGGAAGAGCACCGGCCCGTCGCGCTCTGGCGCGAAGCGGACGACAACGGCACCGCCGAACAACTGGTCAATTCGCATGGCGAGGTGTTCGAGGCGAACGTCGGCGATGTCGAGGGCGACAGCCTGCCCACGCTCCAGGGGCCGGACGGCAGTTCGGCGGCGATGTTGTCGATGCTGACGCGCCTGCAGGCGGTGTTCGACCGGCAGGGCAGTCACATCGACACGCTGCGGCTTTCGGGCCGCGCCTCCTGGGCGATCGAGCTCGACACCGGCGCAAAGGTCGAACTGGGCCGGGGCAGCGACGACGAGGTGCTGGTGCGCGCAGACCGGTTCGTCGCGACGGTGGCGCAGATGACGCAGGCATTCCAGGCGCCGGTGGTCTATGCCGACCTGCGGCACCGAGACGGCTATGCATTGCGGCTGCGGGGCATCACGACGGTGGCCGCCCCGGGCGCGGCGAACAGGAATTGAGCGAGAGGAACGGATGGCCAAGGAACTGAAAGATCTGGTGGTCGGGCTCGACATCGGCACCGCGAAGGTGATGGTGGTCGTGGCCGAGATGCTGCCCGACGGCGAGTTGCGCGTGGCCGGCCTCGGCAGCGCGCCGGCCAATGGGCTCAAGCGCGGCGTGGTGGTGAACATCGACGCCACGGTGCAGAGCATCCAGCAGGCGCTGAAAGAGGCCGAGATGATGGCCGACTGCAAGATCACGCGGGTCTACACCGGCATCACCGGCAGCCACATCCGTGGCCAGAACTCCACCGGCATGGTGATCGTGCGCGACAAGGAGGTGACGCCGGTCGATGTGGCGCGCGTGGTCGAGACCGCCAAGGCGATCAACATCCCGAACGATCAGCGGCTGCTGCTGGTCGAGCCTCAGGAATTCGTCATCGACGGCCACGAGGTGAAAGAGCCGATCGGCATGAGCGGTGGTCGACTCGAAGTGAAGGTGCACATCGTCACCGGGGCGCAGAGCGCGGCCGAGAACATCATCAAGTGCGTGCGCCGCTGTGGCCTCGAGGTCGACATGCTGGTGCTCAACCCCAGTGCCTCCAGCCATGCGGTGCTGACCGACGACGAGAAGGACCTGGGCGTGGCGCTGGTGGACATCGGCGCCGGCACCACCGATGTGGCGATCTTCACCGACGGCGCGATCCGCCATACCGCGGTGATCCCGATCGCCGGCGACCTGATCACCAGCGACATCGCGATGGCGCTGCGCACACCGACCAAGGACGCCGAAGAGATCAAGGTCGAGTTCGGGGTGGCCAAGCAATTGCTGGCCGACCCCAGCGATCAGCTCGAAGTGCCCGGCCTGGGCGACCGCCCACCGCGCATGCTGAGCCGGCAGGCGCTGGCTGGCGTGATCGAGCCGCGCATCGAGGAGATCTATTCACTGGTGCACCAGGTGATCCGCGAGTCCGGCTACGAGGAGCTGCTGTCCTCGGGCATCGTGATCTGCGGTGGCGCGGCGGTGATGCCCGGCATGGTCGAGCTGGGCGAAGACATCTTCCTGAAGCCGGTGCGCAAGGGCACCCCGCTGTACCACGGCGCGCTGCAGGACATGGTGGCCAACACCCGCTCGGCGACCGTGATGGGCCTGCTCGAGGAAGGTCGCATGGCGCGCTCGCGCGGTCTGCGTGCGGCGCAGCAGGCCGGCTCCGTCAAGACGGTGCTGGGCCGCGCGCGCGACTGGTTTCTGGGCAACTTCTGAGACGGAAACCATGCGCCCGAACACCCATCACAGCATCCGCGCGGCACCCCGTGTGCACTCGCGCGCACCTCCCGGTTTCCTGAAAGCAAAGACTGTGGACGACGGCTTCGGCCCGGACCACCGCAGCGAACAACGAAGACCTGGCTAGACCTGACCACTGAACCCTTTAACGGCAACTGCTTACTCTGGAGAACAACATGGCCATCGAAATGATCGAAGAATTTGACCTCGGCACGCAGATCAAGGTGATCGGCGTCGGCGGCGGCGGCGGCAACGCGGTCGAGCACATGATCACGCAGGGCGTGCAGGGCGTCGAATTCGTGTGTGCCAACACCGATGCGCAGGCGCTCAACCGCTCCGGGGCACACCAGCTGATCCAGCTCGGCAGCAGCGGACTCGGCGCTGGCGCCAAGCCCGATGTCGGCAAGGCCGCGGCCCTGGAAGCAGAAGAACGCATCCGTGCGGCCATCGTCGGCTCGAACATGTTGTTCATCACCGCCGGCATGGGCGGCGGCACCGGCACCGGCGCGGCACCGGTGATCGCGCGCATCGCGAAGGAAATGGGCATCCTGACCGTGGGCGTGGTGACCAAGCCCTTCGACTTCGAGGGCAACCGTCGCATGAAGATGGCCGATGTCGGCTTGTCCGAACTGGAAGCCAACGTCGACTCGCTGATCGTCGTGCTCAACGAGAAGCTGCTCGAGGTGCTGGGCGACGACGTGACGCAGGACCAGGCCTTCGCCGAGGCCAACGATGTGCTGAAGAACGCGGTCGGCGGCATCAGCGACATCATCCACATGCACGGCATGGTCAACGTCGACTTCGAGGACGTGAAGACGGTGATGAGCGAGCCGGGCAAGGCGATGATGGGCACGGCCCAGGCCGGCGGTCCCGACCGTGCCACCAAGGCGGCCGACGCGGCCGTGGCCTGCCCGCTGCTCGAAGGCATCGACCTGTCGGGTGCCAAGGGTGTGCTGGTGCTGATCGCGGCCAACCGCAGCACGCTGAAGCTGTCGGAAAGCAAGAACGCGATGAACACCATCCGCCGTTATGCGGCCGAGGACGCGCACGTGATCTTCGGAACCGTCTACGACGAAAGCCTGGGCGACCAGCTGCGCGTGACGGTGATCGCCACCGGCCTGAGCCCGGCGCGCCGCCAGCAGGCACCGATCAATCTCGTGCACAGCCAGCTGCGCACCGGGACCGACAACCTGCCGATCCTGAACAGCCAGATCAACCAGACCATGGGCACCGCGCACGGCATCGCGACCAGCCCCGACTATGGCGGCATGAACACGCCGAGCGTCTGGCGCACCCGCACGGCGGCGGCCAAGGTGGACGCGCTGGCCAGCAATGGCATGGACGAAATCGAGATTCCGGCGTTCCTGCGCAAGCAGGCCGACTGAATGGAGCCCCCCAGTCGCTGGCGCTGCCGCCTCCAAGGGGCGCCGCCTTCGGCCCGGGTCACCCGGGCTTTGGCGTGGCTTGATGACACCGCAGCTGGGGTTGCCCTCTCTAGAATGAAGTGATGCTGGCCCAACGCACACTGCAATCCCTGACGCGCGCTGTCGGCGTCGGCGTGCACGGCGGGCAGCGGGTCGAGATGACATTGCGGCCCGCGCCGCCCGACACCGGGGTCGTGTTCCGCCGGGTCGATCTGCCGCAGCCGGTGGACATTCCGGTTCGCCCGGCTTCGGTGTGCGACACCCGCATGGCCACCGCGCTCTCACCCGGGGGAGACCCTGGCGCGCCGAAGGTCAACACCGTCGAGCACCTGCTGTCGGCGTGCGCGGGGCTGGGCATCGACAACCTGATCGTCGACATCACCGCGGAAGAGGTGCCCATCCTCGATGGCTCGGCGGCCTCGTTCGTGTTCCTGCTGCAAAGCGCCGGCATCGAGCTGCAGGCTGCGCCGAAGCGTTTCTTGCGCCTGCGCAAACCCGTGGAAGTGCGTGAGGGTGAGGGTGCCAGCCTGAAATGGGCGCGGCTCGAACCGTACGACGGCTACAAGCTGACCTTCGAGATTTCATTCGACCATCCTGCTGTCAACCAGACCGGGCAGCACGTGGTGTTCGACATGGGGTCGGGCCAGTACAAGCGCGAGATCGCGCGGGCCCGCACCTTCGGCTTCACGAAAGACGTTGAAATGATGCGCTCGCGCGGCCTGGGGCTGGGCGGCAGCCTCGACAACGTGGTGGTGGTGGACGACTACAAGGTGCTCAACAGCGGCGGGCTGCGTTATGGCGACGAGTTCGCCAAGCACAAGATCCTCGATGCGATCGGTGACCTGTATGTGTTCGGCCATCCGCTGATCGGCGCCTACAGCGCGTTCAAGTCGGGCCACGCGCTCAACAGCAAGCTGGTGTTGGCGGTGCTGGCCGATCAGGACGCGTTCGAGATCGTCACCTTTGCCGATGAATCGAAGGCCCCGGCGGGATTGGCCGAGCTGGCGCCGGCATGGTGATCGGCGTGTTTCCACCGCGGCAACTGGCCGTGAACTGAAAGTCTGACGACATGGTGGTATTCGCTTGGGTGATGGGCTCGATCGTCACGCTGATGGGTGGCATCAGCCTGGTGTCGTTCGTCATCTTCATCAGCACGGGCATTGATCTGTGGCTCAAACGTGCGCGCCAGTTCCGCCGTTATGCCTTCGCGGCCGTGCTTTTCTGGTTCAACGTCTGGGTGTGGGGCACGGTGGTGAAGATCCTGATCAACTGGTGATCAGACACTGCGACGCTCCAGACCCAGAAAGTCGCGCACCGCGCTGAAGGACGACTCGAAGTCGCTCAGCGCGTGGTCGTTGCCGTCGAGCAGCCGCATCGGGCCGTCGGCGTAGCGCGCTGCCATCTCGCGCCAGTCGAGCACCTCATCGCCTTTCGCAATGACCGCGAAGTAGCGTGAGCGCTGGGTGATGCGCGCCGGGGTCATCTCGCGCAACTCGGTGATGAATTCAGGGCGGAAGAAGAAGGGTTCGTCGCTGTGCCAGGCGGTGGTCTCTCCGATCCGGTCGGCCAGATCGCGCGCGGGATGCACAGCCGGGTTCAGCAGCACGATGCGCACCGGCTGCGTCCAGCGCTCGGCCAGCACCGTCGCATAGAAGCCGCCGAGCGAGCTGCCGATCACGGCGGTCTGCGCCAACGGCCACCCGGCCGTGCCCTGCGTCAGCAGCGCGATCGCATCACGCGGAGACGGCGGCAGCTGCGGGCACCACCAGTGGATGTCGGGCCGGTGCGCATGCACCCAGTCGCGGAACTGGCGCGCCTTGGTCGATTGCGGCGACGATCGAAAGCCGTGCAGGTAGAGCAGGTGCGTCAGTGGCGCCCCTCGCTCGACGCACCCGTCGAGCGATCCCCTTGGGTCATGAAGGGGCCCCTGTGTGTCCCCTGAATGCGGTCCGGCTTGGGGGCGGCCCGGCGCTCTTCCCGCCGTGGACTCCGGTGGCACTTCTGGCAAGGGCTCAGCCCCTGGCTGCCAGCGCCTTCAGCAGCAGCTCGTGCACGCCGCCGAAGCCGCCATTGCTCATGCACAGCACGTGGTCACCAGGCTGGGCAGCTGCCGTGACCTGTGCGACCAGCGTGTCGATGCGGTCGCTGACCGAGGCCAGCTTGCCCAGCGGCGCCAAGGCTTGCGTCGCATCCCAGTCGAGGCCCCCACTGTGGCAAAACGACAGGTCGGCCTCTTCCAGCGCCCAGGGCAGCTGGGCCTTCATCGTGCCTTGTTTCATCGTGTTGGAGCGGGGCTCGAACACCGCGAGGATGCGCGGCCGCGCCTGCGTGGCCGGATTCCAGCGCGCATCGATCTGCCGGCGCAGGCCGTTGATCGTGGTGCGCATCGCGGTCGGGTGGTGCGCGAAATCGTCGTAGACGCTGACACCTGCCACGCTGCCGCGCAGCTCGAGCCGGCGGCGCACGTTCTCGAAGCTCGACAGCGCCTGGGCCGCGACCTCCGCGGGCACGCCGAGGTGGTCGGCTGCTGCGATGGCTGCCAGCGCGTTCAGCTGGTTGTGTTCACCGGCCAGCGCCCACTCGACGCGCGCTTGCCGCATGCTGCCGCGCAGCACATCGAAGGCATGCGGCTCGCCGCGGGCGCGCCACTCACCGGGCGTTTCCTTGCGCGCGCCGAAGCGCACCACCTCGCTCCAGCAGCCGACGCCCAGCACCCGCTGCAGCGCCTCGTCGCGCGCATTGACGACCAGGCGCCCTTGCGAGGGCACGGTGCGCACCAGGTGGTGGAACTGCCGCTCGATGGCCGCCAGGTTGTCGAAGATGTCGGCGTGGTCGAACTCCAGGTTGTTCAGCACCGCGGTGCGCGCGCGGTAGTGGACGAACTTGCTGCGCTTGTCGAAGAAGGCGGTGTCGTACTCATCGGCCTCGATGACGAACGGTGCACTCGCGCTGGTCGATCCCAATCGAGCGGACACGCCGAAATTCAGCGGCACCCCGCCGACCAGGAAACCCGGCGCCAGCCCGGCCTTCTCCAGGATCCAGGCGAGCATCGCGGTGGTCGTCGTCTTGCCGTGGGTGCCGGCCACCGCCAGCACATGACGGCCCTGCAGCACCTGCTCTGCCAGCCACTGCGGGCCGCTGGTGTACGCCGCACCAGCGTCGAGCACGGCTTCCATCAGCGGGTTGCCGCGTGTCACCACATTGCCGACCACGAACACATCAGGGCGCAGTGCCAGCTGGTCGGCGCCGTAGCCTTCCATCAGCTCGATGCCGAGCGCGCGCAGCTGGTCGCTCATCGGCGGGTAGACGCCGCTGTCGCAGCCGGTCACCCGGTGCCCGGCCTCGCGCGCCAGGGCCGCCAGCCCTCCCATGAAGGTGCCGCAGATGCCCAGGATGTGGATGTGCATGGAGTCGCGATGTTCAGGATGCTGATGCCGGCCCGTGACGCCGGCGCCGGCAGCAGGCGGTCAGTATCAGGATTGCAAGGCCTGTGCCGCGGCGTCGATGGTCGATGCAATGTCTTCCGGCCGATGCGCTGCACTGACAAAGCCGGCTTCATACAAGGCCGGCGCCAGGTAGACCCCGCGGTCGAGCATCGCATGGAAGAAGCGGTTGAATCGTTCCTTGTCCGTCGCCAGCACCGCGGGATAGTTCTGCGGCAGTTCCGAGGCGAAGAAGAAGCCGAACATGCCGCCCTCGCAATCGGTGGCCATTGGCACACCCGCCGCCTTGGCTGCCCCTGCGAGCCCGTCAACCATGTGACGGGTGCTGGCGGCCAAGGCCTCGTAGAAGCCGGGCTTCTGGATTTCGCGCAACGTGGCCAGCCCGCACGCCGTGGCCACCGGGTTCCCCGACAGCGTGCCGGCCTGGTAGACCGGGCCCAACGGTGCCAGCTGCGCCATCACCGCGCGCCGCCCGCCAAAGGCTGCCAGCGGCATGCCGCCGCCGATCACCTTGCCGAAGACGCTGATGTCGGGCGCGAAGCCAGGAATCAGCTTCGCATACAGGCTTTGCGCGCCGCCGAGCGCGACGCGGAAGCCGGTCATCACTTCGTCGAACACGAGCAGCACGCCGTGCTTCGTGCACAGCTCGCGCAGCCGGGTCATGAAGGGCACGCTGGCGCGCACGAAGTTCATGTTGCCGCAGATCGGCTCGATCATCACGCAGGCCATGTCGGCCGCGTGCAGGCTGAACGCTTCCTCGAGCTGGGCCACGTTGTTGTACTCGAGCACCACCGTGTGCTTGACCACGTCGTCTGGCACGCCGGCACTCGTCGGGTTGCCGAAGGTGGCCAGACCCGAGCCTGCCTTGACCAGCAAGGCATCGGCATGGCCGTGGTAGCAGCCCTCGAACTTGACGATCTTGTTGCGGCCGGTGGCGCCGCGCGCCAGCCGCAGCGCGCTCATCGCCGCTTCAGTGCCTGAGCTGACCAGCCTCACCTGGTCCATGCTGGGCACCAGTTTCAGGATTTCCTCGGCGAGTTCGATCTCGCGCTCGGTGGGCGCACCGAACGAGAAGCCTTCGAGTGCGGCCTTCTGCACCGCATCGAGCACCGCCGGGTGGCCGTGGCCCAGGATCATCGGTCCCCAGGAGCCGATGTAGTCGATGTAGCGCTTGCCTTCGGCATCAAAGATATACGGGCCCTGCGCGCGCGCGATGAAGCGAGGCGTGCCGCCAACGGCGCGAAAGGCGCGCACCGGCGAGTTCACGCCACCCGGGATGACGCGCTGGGCGCGTTCGAAAAGCTGTGCGTTGGTGGAAGTCATGGCGATCGATGAGGTGCCGATGAAGGCGGTGAGGCCGGTCGGTCCGGCCGAGTGTCAGTGGATGTGCCGGGAGCCCGGCGCATCGGGGGGCATGCTGTCGCTGTCTGCGCCTTCCTCTTCCTCTCCGGGGGCCAGCGCCCAGAAGAAGCGATCTGGCACGACATTGCCCATGCCCGGACGAAAGCCGGCATCCAGTGCCTGATCGAGGAAGGCCAGCGATTCGCCGACGGCGTTGTGCAACTCGCTGCCCGAGGCCAGCAGGGCGGCCAGTGACGCTGACAGCGTGTCGCCGGCTGCGATGAAACTGGCGTCGAAGCGCTCGAATTTCTCGCCCGTCAGCGCACCCTGCGGCGACGCCAGCACGTTGTCGAGGTGCTGGTCGGCGCTCTTGCCACTGGTGACCAGCACGCTGGTGACCAGCACGAAGTTGGCGCCATGTTCCGCTGCTGCCACCGCCAGTTCGCGTGGCGAGGCGGGACGGTCGGCGTCCCAATCGGGCAGCAGGAAGTCGGTCAGCGTCTGGTGGCTGCCGACCAGCACCTCGGTCTGCGGCAGCACCAGTTCGCGAAACGCGTCCAGATAAGCCTGCTGCTGGTCTTCCTCCAGCCACGACAGGCTCGGCATGTAGGCAACCAGGGGCACATCCGGGTAGTCCGACAGGATCTCGGCCACCGCGCCGACCGCCTCGGCCGAACCGAGAAAGCCGACCTTCCAGGCGGCGATCGTGATGTCCTCGAGCACGTTGCGCGCTTGTTCTGCAACCACGTCGGGATCGATCGGGTGGTGATCGAACACCTCGGCCGTGTCGCGCAGAACGATGGAGGTGATGACCGGCAGCGCGTGCGCCCCCATGGCCGCGATGGTGGCGACGTCGCCACTGACGCCGCCTGCGCCCGTGGCGTCCGACGCATTGAAGCTCATCACGCAGGCCGGCGACGGCGCTTCCTGCACCTCGTCAGTGGGGTCGGTGGTCGCCTGGGGTTGTGCGGTCATGGCGGAAGACTCGGGTGTGGAAGGGAAGGCGCGCCCGCGGGGCTGTGACCGGTGACGAATGGAGCTGCGTGGCGCTGCGAGACAACCTGACGCACAGGAAACATCGCAGGCAGGGCCTGCGTCGGTAGAATGATTTTGATTGTAATGACCCGTCCAAAGTCACCGTGACCGACCCTCGAACCTGGATGTGCCTGATCTGCGGCTGGATATATGACGAGGCCGCAGGTGACCCCGAGCATCACATCGCGCCTGGCACCCGCTGGGAAGATATTCCGATGAATTGGACCTGCCCTGAATGCGGCGCCCGAAAAGAAGACTTTGAGATGGTGCAGATCTGACCGATAACCCGACAGGCGGGGCACGGCCGTGCCCTGATGAGGAGAATGTCAGTGGACAGTGACGATGGGGCGACCACGCCCAAGACCAGGGTGCTGGTCATCGACGACAGCAACACCATCCGCCGCAGCGCGGAAATCTTTCTCAAGCAGGGCGGCTACGACGTTTTTCTGGCCGAAGACGGTTTCGACGCGCTGTCCAAGGTCAATGACCATGCGCCCGCGCTGATCTTCTGCGACATCCTGATGCCGCGCCTGGACGGCTACCAGACCTGCGCCATCATCAAGCGCAACAGCCGCTACGCCGACGTGCCGGTGATCATGCTGTCGTCCAAGGACGGTCTGTTCGACAAGGCACGCGGTCGGATGGTCGGCTCGCAGGATTACCTGACCAAGCCGTTCACCAAGGACCAGTTGCTGGAGGCGGTTCGCCTGCATCTGAAGGAAGACGTCGCGGTGTCGCAGAACTGACGCTTTTTGTCATTGTTTTCGCGGCGCACGGCTTGCTTCTCGAAGAAGTTGGGCACTGAAATCGACTTCCGAGGACAAGAAATGGCAATCAAGAACATTCTGTTGGTCGACGATTCGAAGACAGAGCTCTATTTCGTGTCGGACCTGCTGAAGAAGCAGGGGTATGCCGTGCGCACCGCCGAGAACGGTGAAGAGGCGATGCGCCGACTGGAAGAACAAACCCCCGACCTGATCCTGATGGATGTGGTCATGCCAGGCCAGAACGGGTTTCAATTGACCCGTTCGATCACCCGCGATCCGCGCTTCTCCAGGGTGCCCGTCATCATGTGTACCAGCAAGAATCAGGAAACCGACAAGGTCTGGGGCATACGGCAAGGTGCACGCGACTACATCGTCAAGCCGGTGAATGCCGCAGAGCTGACGGCCAAGATCCGTGCCTTCGGCTGATGAAAGCGGTGTCATCCCGCCATGTGATCGACCGGCACCCCTCGTGCCGTTGACCTGAAACCGCAGCGACACCTACCCTCCATGGCCGACAAGGAAGCACTGCGCGCTTTGCAGAACCGCCTGGCGCAGCGTTTACAAGACGCGCGCTCGACCGTGCGTGGGCGCGCCTGGCTGGCCGTCGAGTGCGGCCGGCGCGGATTCCTGTTTCCGCTTCAGGAGGCGGGTGAGATTTTTTCGATGTCGCCGGTGGCGGCGGTCTCGCACGCGCAGGCCTGGTTCCTGGGCGTGGCCAATCTGCGCGGGCAGTTGCATGGCGTGGTGGATCTGTCCGGCTTCCTGGGTGTCGGTGCCTCCTCCGAAGGACGAGACCAGGCGATGCTGGTGGGGTTCAACACATCGCTGGACATGAATGCGGTGCTCCTTGTCGATCGCCTGGCGGGGCTGCGCGGTGAAGACCAGTTGTCGGCAGAGCCTGCGGACTCGCCAACTGCCTCGGTGCCGTCGTTCGTCGGGTCGCGATGGCGCGATGCGAGCGGTCGGACCTGGCAGGAGATCAGTCTTGCCCGCCTGGTCAGGCACCCCGCTTTTTTGAAGATCGTTCGATGACTGCGCCGGGCGGCGCGTCGCTTTGGCGGTGTGACGCATTCGACGAACTGGCGGCTGGAAGGCCACGATATCGGCGGGTCAGGCACCCTGCGAATCAACACAATCGCTGAGCGAGGATTCCATGGCTTTCCTGGACAAACTGAAGAAATCCGAGCCGGGGCACAGCACCGATGTGCCAGACACCCGCTTTTCCGACGTGCCAGCGCCCGCGTCGAGGGAAGGCCATCACCTGCCGGACAACCGGGCGCCACTGGAGATCGACATGGACATGGAACGCACCGTGGTACTCGAGGGCATCGGTGGACGTGGCGTGCGTGAGTTCGACCCGTCCATCATTTCCGAGTCGGCTCCTTCCGGCATGGCCGATTTCGCCGAGTCGCGGTCTCAACCCGCACCAGCGGCTGCCGTCAGCAGCGCAGCAGGTGTTCCATTGCTCGCCAACCGGCCGGTCGCGCAACAGCAGAAATGGCTGACCGCGCTGATCTGGATCGGCATGATCGGTGTTCTGGCGGTCGTGCTGATGTCCCTCCTGTCGGGCGAAGGCGGGTCGTCTCACCAGGGCGTGGCCGGGCTGCTGCTGGTGGCCGCGTTGGCGCTGTTCGGCGGTGCGCTGGGGCAGCGCAAGCTGTTTGCCGTCGAGCAGGCACAGCGCGCGCAGCAGATGGAAGAGCAACGGCTCGATGCCGAGCGGTTGCAAGGCGAAGCCAAGCGAGTCAACGATGCCAACCAGGCCGCCATCTTGCGTTTGATGAATGAGCTGCAAAGCGTTGCCGAGGGCGATCTGACACAGCAGGCCACCGTGACCGAGGACATCACCGGCGCCATTGCCGACTCGGTCAACTACACGGTGGAAGAACTGCGAACGCTGGTCGCGCAGGTGCAGGGCACGGTGAGTCGGGTGACTGAAACCACCCAGCTCGTCGACGCCACCTCCACCGAGCTGATGGCCGCGTCCAGCGAACAGCTGCGCGAAATCCGCGACACCGGAGAGTCGGTGCTGCAGATGGCCGGGCGCATCAACGAGGTATCGGCACAGGCGCAGCAGACGGCGGCCGTGGCACGCCAATCGTTGACGGCCACCGAATCCGGTCTGAAAGCGGTGCAGGACACCATCGGCGGCATGAACACCATCCGCGACCAGATCCAGGAAACCTCCAAGCGCATCAAGCGACTCGGTGAGTCGTCGCAGGAGATCGGCGAGATCACCGAACTGATCTCCGACATCACCGAGCAGACCAACGTGCTGGCACTGAACGCTGCCATCCAGGCCGCCTCAGCGGGCGAAGCCGGGCGCGGCTTCTCGGTGGTGGCCGAAGAAGTGCAGCGGCTGGCCGAGCGCTCGGCCGATGCGACCCGGCAGATTGCCGCACTGGTCAAGGCGATCCAGACCGACACCCTGGACGCGGTGGCCGCCATGGAGCGTTCGACCCAGGGCGTGGTCGAGGGAACCCGGCTCACCGACGCGGCAGGCAACGCACTCAATGACATCGACCGCGTGTCGCACCAGCTGTCCGACCTGATCACCGACATCTCCAGTCGCGCGCTGGGTGAAGCCCAATCGGCGAATGTGGTGGCCGCCAACATCCAGCACATCTTTGCCGTGACGGAGCAGACTGGCGAGGGCACACGCTCGACGGCGCAGATGGTGCGCGAGCTGTCGAATACCGCCGACGAACTCAAGCAGTCGGTGGCACGGTTCAAGATCGTGTGACCGTACCGAACACGGCCCTGCTGACTCACCAGAACCAAGGCATCGCATGGACAGCCTGCGCAATCCTCAAACGGCGGATGGTCTGAGCGATCTGAGTGCCCTGTCCTGGGTACAGGAAGAGCTGAGGCGCTCACTTGAACTGGCGCTGAAGTCGCTGCGGCGGCACCTGAAGGAGTCTGAAACCACCTTCGATGCCGATGTCGATGTGGTCGACCCAGCCGTCCTGCACAACGCCCGCCAGCATCTGCACCAGGGCGTCGGTGCGCTGGAGCTCGTGGCCCTGCCGGCGGGCGCCAGCCTGCTGCGCGCCTGCGAAGCCTGTGTCCAGCGCTTGATCGCCAAGCCGAGATCCATCGATGCGCATGCGGTTTCGATCATCGAGGCGGCCTGCTTTGCCCTGATGGATTACGTCGCCCGCTTGCTCGCCGGCAAGTCGGTCTCATCGCTGGCGATGTTCCCGCAGTACCGCGCGGTGCAGGAGATTGCCGGTGCCGACCGGATCCACCCCGCCGACCTGTGGTTCCACGACTGGCAGTGGCTGCCGCTGCCACCCGATGACCGCGCGGTTGCCTGCCAGCCCGATGCCGACACCCGGTCGGCCATCGAGGCGCGGATGTTGTCGATCATGCGCGCGCCGACGCCGGGTGCGGCTCATCGCATGAGCCACATCTTTGCCGGCCTCGGCGCGGGGACCGACAACGTCCAGGCTGCCACGTTGTGGAAGCTGGCCGCGGCCATGTTCGAAGCGCAGGCGGCCGGTCTGCTGTCACCCGATGTGTTCAGCAAGCGCGTTGCCTCCAGGCTGCTGGCGCAGCTGCGCATCCTCGAGCGCGGTGGCAGCGAGATTTCAGAACCCCTGGCGCGCGACCTGTTGTTCTTCTGTGCGCAGGCCGATTCGCCGGGCGACGGCCGCCGGGCGCCGCGTCTGGCCGCGGTGCGCCAGGCCTACGATCTGGTGCACCACCTGGCGGGCGATTACCACAGCAGCGCACTCGGCCGCTTCGATCCGGCGCTGATCGCGCAGGCCAGCAAGCGGGTCGCTGCGGCGAAGGAGTCCTGGTCGGGTGTGGCCGGTGGCGAGTTGCACCGCATCAACGGCCTGACCGAGCAGTTCGCCCTGGCCGGTGAGTCGCTCAAGCGCCTGTTTCCGTCTGGCGAACTCCTCGCCGACGAGCTGCGCGCTGCCGCCACCCTGACCCAACAGACCGCTGCGGCCCCGTCTGCGGCGCTGGCCATGGAGGCCGCCACCAGCTTGCTGTACGTCGAGGCCTGCCTCGAAGACGCCGAATTCGATCACCCCGAGCTGGATGCGCGCATCCAGCGTCTGGCCCAGCGCATGGGCAGCGTCCGGCAGGGCGCGGTGCCCCAGCCGCTCGAAGGGTGGATGGAAGAGCTGTACCGGCGCATGTCCGATCGGCAGACGATGGGCAGCGTGGTGCAGGAGTTGCGCACGACGCTGTCGGACGCCGAGAAGCTGATCGACCAGTTCTTCCGCAATCCGGCAGACCCCACCGTGCTGATCCCGGTGCCGCATCACCTGTCGGCCATGCGCGGTGTGCTTTCGGTGCTGGGCATGGACCACGCCGCCAGTGCCTTGCTGCGCATGCGCGATGAGGTCGACGGTCTCAGTTCAACCGAAGTCGATGTGTCGCGCGTGGGCCAGGCCGGCGTCTTCGACCGACTGGCAGGCAATCTCGGCGCGCTCGGCTTCCTGATCGACATGCTCAGCGTGCAGCCGGCGTTGGCCAAATCATTGTTTGTCTTCGACGCCGAGGCCGGTACGCTGTCGCCCGTGATGGGCCGCAGCGACCGCGCGCCGGTGACGCCGGGCGAACCCGTGCCCGCGGCGGCCGAGCCAAGGCTGATCGAGCAGGCCCAGATGCTGGCCTTCAATGCAGCCCGCGAAGACGTCTCGATCGACGCCGTGGCGCGCGATCTGGAGCGTTTGTCGCAAGAGGCGACCGCTGCCGATCAGACGGCACTGGCCGCCACGGTCAACAAGGCGCGGATCGCGCTCGAAACCGCGGGCGATGCCGAGGCGATCAACGCCGCGCGCGATCAGCTGTCCGAGGCCCTGGCCGACTTCGTGCACTCATCGTCGGAGCCCATTGGCCTCGAGTCGGCCGCTACCGCGGCACGCGAGGTCGATGCCGACGACACGGCCGACGACGACGAGATGCGCGAGGTCTTCCTCGAAGAGGCGCGCGAGGTGATCGACACCGCGCGCGGTGCTTGTGCGGGCCTGGCAAGTTCGCCGGACGACCTGCAGCGGCTGACCATCCTGCGGCGCGCCTTCCACACGCTGAAGGGCAGCGCCCGCATGGTCGGCTTGACCGAGTTCGGCGATGCCGCCTGGGTCTGCGAGCAGCTCTACAACACGCGCCTGTCAGAACAGCGACCCGCCGACGAGCCGCTGCTGGCGTGCACCACCGAATCGCTCGGGCAGTTCGCTGACTGGGTCGATGCCATCGCTGCGGGCCGGCCCGTGGTGTACAGCGCCGCCCAGATGGCGCAGGCTGCTCAGCGGCTGGAGGCTGGTCACGCTGCGATGCCGCCTGGCAAGGGCGATCCCTTGGCCGAAACGATGTCCTCGACCCACGCCTCGCTGCATGCGGCTGAACCCGTCGTGGTGGACGAGTTCCCGGCGGACTTGGGCCTCGCTCCCGAGGGTGGCGCTTCACCCGGTGACGCACTGGACTTCCACGCCGATGCCCGCGTCGATCTCGACCTGAACATGCCGGCGGTCGAGGCGTCTCCGGCCTGGGACCATGCAAGCGATCTGCAGGCCGGAGCGTCGAACGCGTCAGCGCGCGCGGAGCCGTCGCCTCAGGGGGCCGACACGGGGTTCGTGATGCTGGATCTCGAGTCCGGCGTGGCCGACGCGATGTTCGAGCCCTTCGATCCGCAGGCCACGCAGCCGCTGCCGCATCCTTCGGCCGACCCGTCGCGGCTGCCCGACTCGCCGCCGGCTGACAACGAACCCGGTGCCGGCACATCGCCCGATTTCGAACTGCTGAGCCTCGAGCTCGATCCTCTGCCGTTGGATGGTGCATCCGCGCTGCCACTGGACGGCGACTCGAACGCCGATTTCGACCTCGATTTCGGTGCGGCAACCCCGGCGCAAGCCGAGACCCCGCACGAGCCCGCGCCAGCCTCGGTCGCTGCCAGCGAGCCGCCCGCACCGGCGCTGGATGTGCCCGACGAGCCGTCGCTGGACTCGGACGATGACGAGACCAAGGTCATCGGCTCGCTGCGCATCGCCATTCCGCTGTTCAACATCTATCTCAACGAAGCCGACGAACTGTCTCGCCGCCTGTGCACCGAGCTCGCCGAATGGGCGATGGAGCTGGCGCAACCGGTCGGCGACAGTGCCGTGGCGCTGGCGCATTCATTGGCCGGCAGTTCAGCCACGGTCGGTTTTGCCGACTTGTCGAATCTGGCGCGCACGCTGGAGCATGCCCTGGCCCGCAGCGCGTCCATCGGCGCGGGAACCCCTGAAGAAGCAGCCCTGTTCACCGACGCCGCCGACGAGATTCGCCACCTGTTGCACCAGTTCGCTGCCGGGTTCCTCAAGCAGCCCACGGACACCTTGCTGGCACGCCTGGCCGACCACGAGCTGAGCTCGGCCAGACGATTCGAAACGGCCACGGCTGAACTCGATGCCGAGGCCTTGCTCGACAGTGCAGACGCCCCGCTCGACGCCGCCATCGACCTGAAATTCGACCTGAGCGACCCGTCGGCATCCGAGTTGCTCGACGCCGCTGATGTGCCCGCCGCCGACGAAGCACTGCTGGCCGAAGTCGCCCCGCCGGTAGCGGTCGATCAGGAAGTGAGCCTGCCCGCATCCGGTCCGGATGCCGCCTCCGTATCAGACAGCGAATTGCAGCGCCTGGACCCGATCGGGTTTGCCGAGTTGCAGCCGTTGTCGGAGTTGCCGGCGGCCGAGGACGTCGATCGGCTGCGCGTGGCCCCGAGCGGTGCCTCGCAGCATTTCGACGACGAGGAAGACATCGATGTCAGCGATGCGATCGACGCCGAGCTGTTTCCGATCTTCGAGGAAGAAGCCGAGGAGTTGCTGGGGCAACTGGCCACCCGCCTGCAGGACTGGGTGCGACACCCCGACGACCCGCAGGCTCCGGCCGGTGCGATGCGTACCTTGCACACCCTCAAGGGCGGCGCCCGCCTGGCCGGCGCGATGCGCTTGGGCGAACTGGTGCACCGGCTCGAAAGCCGAATCGAGAATCTGACCGCGCTCTCTGCCGATGCGATCACCTCGGCGCATGAGATCGAGCCGCTGCTGGGTCGCTGCGATGCCCTGCGCCAGGTCTTCGAAAGCGTGCAGAAGGCAGTCGCTGCCGGCCCCGAGGCCCTGTCCGAATCCATGGATGTCGAGCCCGCTGCTGCGCTTCGGCCTGCCGAGGACGTGGTCGTGGCGATGGAGCCCGCCCAGGCCGTGGCCGCTGAGCCGACGCCGCAGTGGGCGGCTCCAGCGGATGCGCCAGCCGCTGTGGCTCATGAACCGGTCGCCAGTCCTGTCGACGACGTCGCTGAGATCGACTGGTCGCGGTTCGAGGGCATCGAAGCGCCGGAGTTGCCGCGCGCGGCCGCCGCGTCGAACACGACCTCGGCTGTGCGGGTGCGAGCGCCTCTGCTTGACCGGTTGGTCAACCAGGCGGGCGAGGTCAGCATCACCCGCACGCGCATCGCCAGCGATGTCGATCACATCAAAGAATCTCTCGCCGATCTGACCGAGAACCTGGAGCGCCTGCGCGGGCAGTTGCGCGACATCGAGCTGCAGGCCGAAACCCAGATCAGCTCCCGAATGGAAGCCGCCAAGGTGGCGGCGGTGGCGTTCGACCCGCTGGAATTCGACCGCTTCACCCGTTTCCAGGAGCTGACACGGATGATGGCCGAGTCGGTCAACGACGTGGCCACCGTGCAGCGCACCTTGCAGCAGACGCTGCAGAGCACCGAGGATGACCTCGCCGCGCAGGCCCGACTGACGCGCGAGTTGCAGGACGACTTGCTGCGCACCCGGATGGTGGAATTCGAAGGCCTGTCCGATCGCCTGTACCGCGTGGTGAGGCAGGCGGCCAAGGAAACCGGCAAGCAGGTGCGCCTGGACATCGTCGGCGGTTCGATCGAAATCGACCGTGGCGTGCTCGACCGCATGACCGGTGCCTTCGAGCACCTGGTGCGCAACAGCGTGACCCATGGCATCGAGTTGCCCGCCACGCGCGCGGCCAACGGCAAGGAAGCCACCGGGGCGATCGTCGTCTCTGTCACCCAGGACGGCAACGAGGTGGGTGTCGAGGTGCGCGACGACGGTGCCGGGCTGGACCTGGACCGCATCCGCAGCAAGGCGCAGGCCCAAGGGCTGATCGCGACCGACGCGGATCTGCCCGACGATCAGCTCGCCAATCTGATCTTCACCCCTGGTTTTTCGACCGCCGACAAGGTGACCGAGCTGTCGGGCCGCGGGGTCGGCATGGACGTCGTGCGCTCCGAGGTGCAGGCCATCGGTGGCCGCATCGAGACCTCGACGTCGTCAGGGCAGGGCACCGGTTTCAAGTTGGTGCTGCCGCTGACCACCGCCGTCACCCAGGTGGTGATGGTGCGTTGCGGTGAGCTGACCGTCGGTGTGCCGTCGACGCTGGTGGCTGCGGTTCGTCGCATGCCGGCCGCGGAGATTCAGCAGTCCTACATGAGCGGCTCCTGCGTCGTGGACGGTGAAACGCTGCCTTTCTATTGGCTCGGCGCCCTGCTGCAGACCAGCGCCTGCAGTGAAGCGCCTGTCGACCGCAGCGGCCAGCTGCTGGTGGTGCGCAGCGCATCGCAGCGCATCGTGGTCCATGTGGACGACGTGGTCGGCAACCAGGAAGTGGTGGTCAAGAACCTGGGGCCGCAGCTCTCGCGCATGCCCGGCCTCGCCGGCATGACCTTGCAGGCCTCGGGCGACGTCTCGCTGATCTACAACCCGGTGGCGCTCGCCACGCTGTACGGTGCTGCCGCGCGTGCGGCAACCTTGGCTGCGCTGCAGGCGCCGGACGCCGGCAAGGCGGCCGTGGCCCATGCCGACGGCCCTGCAGCGCCTCTCGCGCCCCTGGTGCTGGTGGTCGATGATTCGCTGACGGTGCGCCGCGTGACCGAGCGCATGCTGCGGCGTGAAGGCTATCGGGTGACCCTGGCCAAGGACGGACTCGACGCGCTCGAGCGGCTCGCGCAAGAGAAGCCGGCGATCGTGCTCAGCGACATCGAAATGCCGCGCATGGATGGTTTCGATCTGGTGCGCAATCTCCGAGCCGACCCTCGGCTGCACGACCTGCCGGTGATCATGATCACCTCGCGCATCGCGCAGAAGCACAGAGACTATGCGGCCGAGCTCGGCGTCGAGCACTATCTGGGCAAGCCGTATTCCGAGGAGGATCTGCTGGCGCTGATCGCCCGTTACACGGCGGGTCGAGTGACCGCATGAACGCCTCCGCGGGCCGCTCGAATGGGGCGCTGTCGTTGCCATGATCCTGTTTGCCGACCAGATCGCCGAACTCACCAGCTACCGTGACCGCGAACAGCTCGATGTCGCACTGGCCAGTGCGCTCAAAGACCTGTTGCAGCCGAGCTCGGTGACGATCCAGCGCTGCGTCGGCGAGGGCGACGACCGACATTGGCTCACCCGAGCCCGCCTGAGCCCCGAGAGTTCGGTCGCGACCTCCGACGGGCCCTGGAGCGACCTGCACACCCTTCCTCGACTCGTCGCCTACGACCCCCGATGTGTGGCCTTCACCGAGCAGCGCATGGTGCTGGTGCCCGGAACGCCGCACTGCACGTATTTCCCACTGCATGGCGGCGATGCGGTGGTTGGCGTGATCGAGATCGAGACACCGTCTGCGCCCAGCGAAAGCGCCCAGCGCACCGTGCAGGGCGTATTGCGCATCTATCGAAACTTCGAGCGCCTGCTGCATTACTCCGAGCGCGATTCGCTGACGGGACTGCTCAACCGCAAGACCTTCGACGAGAACTTCATGAAGGCGACTGCGGCCATGGAGTCGGCGCATGAGGGCGCGGGCGATGGCCGGCGTGTCGACAGCAGCACCTGTGGCTACTGGATCGGCGTCATCGACATCGATCATTTCAAGTCGGTCAATGACCGCTACGGGCACCTGATCGGCGACGAGGTGCTGTTGCTGCTGTCGCGCCTGATGGGCCGGAGCTTTCGCATCCATGACCGGCTCTATCGCTTCGGTGGTGAGGAGTTCCTGGTGCTGATGCGTTGTCACAGCGAAGATGATGCCGCGCAGGTTTTCCAGCGATTTCGCAGCAACACCGAGTTGTTCCAGTTCCCTCAGGTCGGCACCGTCACGGTGAGCGTCGGATTCACGGCGGTGCGTGCGTGCGACACGCCGAGCAGCGCCTTCGAGCGTGCCGACAAGGCGGTCTACCACGCGAAAGCAAATGGTCGCAACCAGGTGTGCAGCCACAGCGATCTGCTGGCCAGCGGTTTGCTGGCGGATGACGGCGCCAAGATCGGCGACGTCGAGCTGTTCTAGCGCGGCGAATCCGGCCGCTCTGCCTTCACCGCGGCATAGCGTTCCAGCGTCTTCTGCCGTGCTTCGTCGTGCTGCACCAGGGGTCGCGGATAGTCCCGGCCCAGCTCCAGGCCGGCGGCCGCCAGATCAACCGGGCGAGCTGTCCACGGCGCATGCAGCGCGGCATCGGGCAACGCGGCGAGCTGCGGCAGGTAGCGCCGGATGAACTTGCCTGCGGGATCGAACTTCTCGCTCTGGCTGACCGGGTTGAAGATGCGGAAATACGGTTGCGCGTCGCAGCCGCTGGAGCTCGCCCACTGCCAGCCGCCGTTGTTGGCAGCGAGATCGAAGTCGTTGAGGTGGAGCCCGAAGTATTTTTCTCCCCAGCGCCAGTCGATGCCGAGGTCCTTCACCAGGAAGCTCGCGACCACCATGCGCAGCCGGTTGTGCATGTAGCCGGTCTGGTTGATCTGCGCCATCGCCGCATCGACCAGCGGGTAGCCGGTGCGGCCTTCGCACCACGCGGCGAACAGCGCGTCGGCGTGCTTGCCGTGTTCCCACTTGATGTGGTCGTAAGGCGTCTTGAACGAGCGGGTGACGACGTGCGGATGGTGGTGCATCACCTGGTGGTAGAAGTCGCGCCAGATCAGTTCCGACAGCCAGACCTCGGCCCCGCGCGAGCCCGCTTGCCAGCGCTGCCAGGCTTCGCGGGCCAGCTGGCGGATCGAGATCGTGCCGAAGCGCAAGTGCACCGACAGGTAGCTCGGGCCTTTCACCGCCGGGAAGTTGCGCGTGTCTTCGTAGGCGTCGATGCGGGTCAGGAAGTCGGTGAACGACGCCTGTGCGCCGCGCGCGCCATGGCCCATGCGCAGCGATGACAGGTTGGTGGGCTTGAACCCGATGTCTGCGAGCGACGGCGCGCCCGCGGCCAGGCCTTGAGGCAGCGGCGTCAGGCGCGCTGCATGCGCCTCGACGTCCCAAGGCGCCAGATGCTCCGGCGTCAACCGTTTGAGCCACGCATTCTTGTAGGGGGTGAACACGCCATACGGGGTGCCGGACCCGGTCATCACCTCGCTGCGCTCGAACACCACGTGGTCCTTGCTGGTGTGCAGCGCGATGCCGGCATCGGCCAGCCGGCCGCGCACCTGGGCATCGCGCGCCAGTGCCGCCGGCTCGTCGTCGTGGCTGGCATACACCGCCTGCACGCGCAGCTGTTGTGCCAGCGCCGGAATTTCGTCGCGTGCCCAGCCGTGCCGCACGATCAATCCCGTGCCCGCCGCGCCATGTGCCGCACCGAGCGTGATCAGTTGCGCGTGCAGGTCGGCGAGGCTGTCGACGATGAACTCGACCCGTCGGTCGGCGCGCGGCAGCGGATCGAGGATCTCGCGGTCGAGCACGAAGACACACCAGACCTGGCGGGCCGAGCGCAGTGCATGGTGCAGTGCCGCATGGTCATCGGTGCGCAGGTCGCGTCGAAACCAGACCAGGGCGGCGTCAATCGAAGGAAGCATCGCGGCAGTGTGCCGCAGGAATAAAATGCAGGCATGAGTTCCGGCGGCATCAACCTCACCAACCAGTTTCTGATTGCCATGCCGGGCATCGGCGGCGACACCTTCGCTGGCGCGGTGATCTACCTCTGCGAGCACACCGACAAGGGCGCGCTGGGCCTGGTGATCAACAAGCCGATCGATATCAAGCTGAAGAACCTGTTCGAAAAGGTCGAGCTGTCGCTCGATCGTGTCGATCTGGCCGAGTCGCCGGTCTATTACGGCGGGCCGGTGCAGACCGAACGCGGCTTCGTTCTGCACGAACAGATCGATGACGACGAAAGCCGGTTCAACTCGTCACTGCGCATTCCGGGCGGCCTGGAAATGACCACCAGCAAGGACGTGCTGGAGGCGCTGTCCAGCGGCACCGGCCCGACCAAGATCCTGGTGACGCTGGGCTACAGCGGCTGGGGCGCGGGGCAGCTCGAGGAAGAGATGGGCCGCAACAGCTGGATCAACGTCGAGGCGCAGCCCGAGATCATCTTCAACACGCCGGTCGAACAGCGCTACGACAAGGCGCTGTCGTTGTTGGGCATCGACCCCGCCATGCTCAGTGCCGACGCCGGGCATGCCTGAACTGGCCGCGAACCCATCACCCACGCCAGGCGCCGCGCAGCGCGTGTGCACTTACCTGGCATTCGACTTCGGCCTGAAGCGCGTCGGGGTCGCCAGCGGCAACACCCTGACCCGTACCGCGCAGCCGTTGCGCACCGTGTGTGCCACCGGTGATGCGCGCTTTGCCGCCATCGCCCGGCTGGTCGATGAGTGGCAGCCCGATGCCCTGGTCGTCGGCGTGCCGTTCCACCCTGATGGCGCCGAGCACGAGAACACCCTGCGCGCGCGTCGCTTCGCCCGCCAGTTGCACGGCCGTCTGCGCCTCGATGTGCACGAGGTCGATGAGCGTTACACCACCACCGAGGCGCATGCCGATGGCGCAGGCGATCTCGACGCTGCCTCGGCCGCGCTGATCCTTGAGCAATACCTGCGCAGCCTGTCTTGATGAGAGTCCAATCATGAGTTCTCTGCACCTCGACGCCGAAGCGCTTTACGGCGATCTGCTCTCCGGCGTGCGTGGTCTGCTGCGGCCGAACACGGTGCTGGTCGGCATCTGGTCGGGCGGCGCCTGGCTGGCCGAACGCCTGCAGCGCGAGTTGCCGCTGACGGGCGAGCACGGTGTGATCTCCAGTGCGCTGCACCGCGACGACTTCAGCTCGCGCGGCATGACGGCAGGGGCAGACCACACCCGCTTGCCGTTCGAGATCGAGGGCCGCCACATCGTGCTGGTCGATGACGTGCTGTTCACCGGCCGCACGATCCGAGCGGTGGTCAATGAACTGTTCGATTTCGGCCGGCCGGCCAGCGTGACGCTGGCGGTGCTGGTCGACCGTGGCGGGCGCGAGTTGCCCATCGCGGCGGCCTATTCCGCCGCCCGCATCACCCTGCCAGCACACCAGCGTCTGTCACTGGTGCGCGATGACGCGGGCCGTTTCAGCTTCGACATCCGGGAGCGCACGGTTTGAACTTCAGACACAACCCGCAGCTCAACAAGCACGGCGAGCTGATCCACCTGCTGTCGATCGAGGGCCTGCCGCGCGCGCTGATCCACCAGATCCTCGACACCGCCGGCACCTTCCTGAGCGTCAACGACCGCGAGGTCAAGAAGGTGCCGCTGCTGCGCGGCAAGAGCGTGTTCAACCTGTTTTTCGAGAACAGCACCCGCACCCGCACCACCTTCGAGATCGCGGCCAAGCGGCTGAGTGCCGACGTCATCAACCTCGACATCGCGCGCTCCAGCGCCGCCAAGGGCGAGAGCCTGCTCGACACCATCGCCAACCTCTCTGCGATGCACGCCGACATGTTCGTCGTGCGCCACAGCGAGAGTGGCGCGCCGTACCTGATCGCGCAGCACTGCGCGCCGCATGTCCATGTGGTCAACGCCGGTGACGGCCGCCATGCGCACCCGACGCAGGGCCTGCTCGACATGTACACGATCCGCCATTTCAAGAAGGACTTCACCAACCTGACGGTGGCGATCGTGGGCGACATCGTCCACTCGCGCGTCGCCCGCTCGGACATCCACGCGCTGACCACGCTGGGCGTGCCCGAGGTGCGCGCGGTCGGCCCCAAGACGCTGGTGCCCGGCGACCTGCGCGAGATGGGTGTGCGGGTGTGCCACGACATGGCCGAAGGCATCCGAGGCGCCGATGTGATCATCATGCTGCGGCTGCAGAACGAGCGGATGAGCGGCGCGATGCTGCCGAGCGCCGGCGAGTTCTTCAAGAACTACGGCCTGACGCAGGAGAAGCTGGCACTCGCCAAACCCGATTGCATCGTGATGCACCCGGGGCCGATCAATCGCGGCGTCGAGATCGATACCAGCGTGGCCGATGGCGCGCAGAGCGTGATCCTGCCGCAGGTGACATTCGGCATCGCGGTGCGGATGGCAGTCATGTCGACCATCGCTGGGAATTCCGCATGAAGATCCTGATCCAGAACGGTCGCGTGATCGACCCCGCTTCCGGCCGCGACGAGCGGGCCGATGTCGCCATCGCCGCCGGGCGCATCGTCACGATCGGCCAGGTCAGCCCCGACTTCAAGCCCAGCCGCACCATCGACGCCAGCGGGCTCGTGGTGGCACCGGGTCTGGTCGATCTGGCGGTGAGGCTGCGCGAGCCGGGGCATGAGCACGAAGGCATGCTCGAGTCGGAAATGGCGGCTGCCGTCGCAGGCGGCGTGACCAGCCTGGTCTGCCTGCCCGACACCGACCCGCCGCTCGACGAGCCAGGCCTGGTCGAGATGCTGAAGTTCCGCGCACGCAACCTGAACCAGTCGCACCTGTACCCGCTGGGCGCGTTGACCCGTGGCTTGGCCGGCGAGGTGCTGACCGAGATGGCCGAGCTGACCGAGGCCGGCTGCGTCGGCTTCTCGCATGCCGAAGTGGCGATCAAGGACACATTGGTGCTGCACCGCGCACTGCAGTACGCGTCGACCTTCGGCTACACCACCTGGCTGCGCGCTCAGGACGGGTATCTGGGCAATGGCGTCGCCGCCAAGGGTGCGCTGGCCACGCGGATGGGATTGACCGGTGTGCCGGTGATCGCCGAAACCATTGCGCTCAACACGCTGTTCGAGCTGGTGCGCGACACCCGCGCGCGGGTGCACATCTGCCGCCTCAGCAGCGCGGCGGGTGTCGATCTGGTGCGGCGCGCGAAAGCCGAAGGCCTGCCGATCACCTGTGATGTGAGCATCAATCACCTGCACCTGACCGACATCGACATCGGCTACTTCAACGCTGCGATGCGATTGACGCCTCCGTTGCGCCAGGTGCGCGACCGCGATGCACTGCGCGCTGCGCTGGCCGACGGCACGATCGACGCGCTGGTCAGCGACCACACGCCTGTTGATGAAGACGCCAAGACGCTGCCGTTCGCCGAAGCCGAGCCGGGCGCCACCGGGCTCGAGCTGTTGCTCGGGCTGGCGCTGAAGTGGGGCGAGCAATCCGGGCACGACCTCGTGCGCACGATGGCCACCATCACCATCGCGCCGGTGCGCGTGCTCGGAGATGCGCTGGGTTCGCTGGCGTCGAGCGCCGGGCAGCTGGTCGAAGGCGGTGTGGCCGATGTCTGCGTGTTCGACCCCGCTGCCTACTGGCAGGTGACGCCGCAGGCGCTGAAGAGCCAGGGCAAGCACACGCCCTTCTCGGGCCACGGGCTGCCGGGCCGGGTGAAGTGCACGCTGGTGTCGGGCCACCTGGCCTACGAAGCGGCTTGAGCGTGCGGCATTGAGCGCACCTCAGCTGCGTGCGGCCTGGCGCCTGCTGCGCTGCGGGCTGCACATCGGGCGCGGTGTTGCCATCTGCGCGTTGGTGTTCCCGTTCATTGACGCCGCGCAGCGCATGGCGCATGTCGGGCGCTGGAACCGACGCCTGCTGCAGCTGCTGGGTGTCCGGGTGCGGGCCAGCGGCATCCCGAACGAGGGCGCGACCTTGTTCGTCGCCAACCATGTGTCGTGGCTCGACATCCCGGCCATCATCTCGGTGCGACCGATGCGTTTCGTGTCCAAGTCAGACGTCCGTGCCTGGCCGGTGATCGGCTGGCTGGTGGCGTGCGGTGGCACCTTGTTCATCGAGCGCCGCAGCCGACGCGATGCGCAGCGTGTGGTGCACCAGCTGGCCCAGGCGCTGCGGGATGGCGACCAGATCGCGATGTTTCCCGAAGGCACCACCAGCGATGGCCACGGCCTGCTGCCGTTTCATGCCAACTTGCTGCAGGCCGCGATCGCTGCCGAGGTGCCGCTCCAGGCGATTGCACTGCGGTTCTCCGATGCCAGTGAGCGCATCAGCCCGGCTGCCGCCTACATCGGCGAGATGACGCTGATGCAGTCGCTGTGGGCGGTGGTGTCGGCCACCGGCCTCACGGCCCATGTGGAGGTGTTGCCACCGGTAGCCTCTCAGGGGCTTGAGCGTCGTCCATTGGCCGAGCGCCTGCGCGCCGACATCGTGGCGCAACTGAAGCGCAGTGCGGGCGAGGCCGTCGGCTGACCGGCTTCGCTCAGGTCGGGCTGCAGTGCCTCAGTCGCTTTCGAGGAAGCGCCGGCTGATCGGCCGGAAAGCGGCATCCAGTTCGTAGACGATCGGCACGCCGTTCGGAATCTCCAGGCCGATGATGTCGTCGTCGGAGATCTGGTCCAGGTGCTTCATCAGCGCGCGGATGCTGTTGCCATGCGCTGCAACGATCACCCGCTTGCCCGCCGCGATCGACGGCACGATGGTGCCGTTCCAGTAGGGCAGCACGCGTTCCACGGTGTCCTTCAGGCATTCGGTCAACGGCACCTCGCCGGGCTGCAAGCCGGCGTAGCGCCTGTCGTTGCGTTCACAGCGAGGATCGGTGGGCTCGAGCGCCGGGGGCGGCGTGTCGTAGCTGCGGCGCCATTGCAAGACCTGCGCATCACCGTACTTCGCGGCGGTGTCGGCCTTGTTGAGTCCTTCCAGTGCCCCGTAGTGACGTTCGTTCAGGCGCCAGGAATTGACCACCGGCAGCCAGGTGCGATCGAGCTGATCGAGCGTGTGCCACAGCGTCCACACCGCGCGCTTCAGGACCGAGGTGTAGGCGATGTCGAAGTCGAGACCCGCCGCCTTGAGACGGCGGCCCGCGGTACGCGCCTGTTCCACGCCCAGCGGGGTCAGATCGACATCGACCCAGCCGGTGAAGCGGTTGTCCAGATTCCAGGTGGATTGCCCATGGCGGATCAGAACGAGTTGGGTCATGGCGGTGCGACGGGTCGCGGTCAAGAAAGGAGAAGGAGGGGAATCAATCGAACTCGGGAAAACCCCCAAATTCTATAATCTGCGGTTTTGCGCTTGACCCACTTTGACCGGACCGCTTCGTGACCTTCTTTCTCAACAACTGGTTTTTGTTCGCAGCCGCGTTGGTCTCGGGCGGCCTGCTGGCCTGGCCGCTGCTGTCACGTGGCGCTGCCATCGGGGGCGTTTCCCCGGCCGAAGCGGTCAATCTGATCAACCGTGAGCGCGGCGTGCTGATCGACGTCAGTGAACCGGCCGAGTACCTCGCTGGCCACGCGGGTGGAGCGAAGAATGTGCCGTTCGGCACGCTCGAAACCGCCACCGACCTGCCGAAGAACAAGAGCGTCCCTGTCTTGCTGATGTGCCCGACCGGTGCACGAGCGAACCGCGGGGCGGCCATCCTGCGCAAGCGCGGTTATGAGAAGGCCAGCGCGGTCAGCGGTGGCGTGGCAGCCTGGCGCGAGGCCAACCTGCCCATCGAGCGATCTGCCTGACCCCGTTGCCCTCGACAGAGCCATCCGCCATGACACCGCATTCATCCATCACGATGTACACCACCGAGGTGTGCCCGTACTGCCTGCGCGCCAAGGCGCTGCTCAAAGCGCGCGGCGTCACCGAGATCGACGAAATCAGGGTCGACCGTGACCCGGCGGCACGCACCACGATGATCGAACGCACCGGGCGGCGCACCGTGCCGCAGATCTTCATCGGTGGCGCCCACATTGGCGGCTGCGATGACTTGATCGAGCTCGATCAGCGTGGCGGGCTGCTGCCGCTGTTGCAGCCGCAATCGACTCCGGGCTGACCCGAACGAGGCGCAAACGCGTCGATTCGCGAGTCGGTCACCGCACCGGCGGTCACACCCCATCCCCCATAATCCGGCCCCCAAGCGGTTGCCGCTCCAACACCCACCAAGAGATTGCCATGGCAGACGAAGACAACTCCCCGATGTTCCAGATCCAGCGCATCTACCTGAAGGATCTGTCACTGGAACAGCCCAATTCGCCGGCGATTTTCCTGGATTCACAGCAACCGCAGGTCGAGATCAACATCGGTGTCGGCGCTGACACCATCGGCAAGGACAACTACGAAGTCACGGTGCGCGTGACCGTGACGGCCAAGGTCGGCGAGAAGACCCTGTTTCTGCTGGAAGCCAAGCAGGCAGGCATCTTCGAGATCCGCAACATCCCGCAAGACCAGTTGCAGCCGATCGTCAGCATTGCTTGCCCGGGCATCGTCTACCCGTACCTGCGCGCGATCGTGTCCGACATCTGCACCCGCGCAGGCTTCCCGCCCGTGACGCTGGCGGAGATCAACTTCCAGGCGATGTACGAAAGCCAGAAGGCTGCGGCCGCCGAAGCGGCTGCCAATGGCGCTGGCGGCAGCACGCTCGTCAACTGATCACCGGCGCGGTCCCGGGCTGCTGATCGACACTCGGTGAAACTGAGCGTCCTCGGAGCAGGTGCCTGGGGCACCGCGCTGGCGATCAGCGCCAGCGCCCGCCATCCCACGCTGCTGTGGGCGCGGGACGCGGCGCAGGCCGAGGCGATGCGCCTGCAGCGTCGCAACCTGCGTTATCTCGCTGGCGCGGAGTTCCCGGCCGCCCTTCAAGTCACGCACGATTTCGACGCAGCGGTCGCGCATGCGAGCGACGGGCTGTTGATCGTGGCGACGCCGATGTCCGGGCTCGCTCCGGTGTTGAGCGCCTTGCCGCCCGGTCCGCAGGCGCCTGGCCTGTATTGGCTGTGCAAAGGCTTCCAGGAGGGCACGGGCCTGTTGGGGCACGAGTTGGCTCAGCAGATCTGGCCGGGCGGACGTGTGGGTGTGCTTTCCGGCCCGAGCTTCGCGCAGGAAGTGGCCGCCGGCCAACCGACCGCATTGGTCGCAGCCAGTCACGACGCCCGACTGGGCGAGCAAGCGGTGGCCGCATTGCACAGCGACAGCCTGCGCATCTACACGTCCGACGATCCCGTGGGCGTCGAGGTCGGCGGCGCGGTGAAGAACGTGATGGCCATCGCCACCGGGTTGGCCGACGGTCTGCAACTCGGGTTCAACGCCCGCGCCGCATTGATCACGCGCGGGCTGGCCGAGATGGTGCGACTGGGCATGGCGCTGGGCGCCCGTCCCGACACCTTCATGGGCCTGAGCGGACTGGGTGACCTCGTGCTGACCGCCACCGGCGATCTCTCGCGCAACCGCACCGTGGGCCTGCGATTGGCACAAGGCCAGGCACTGGTACAGATCGTCGCCGAACTCGGCCATGTGGCCGAGGGCGTGCTGAGCGCGGCCACCGTGCTCAAGCGCGCCCAGAAGCTGGGCGTCGAGATGCCGATCACCGCTGCCGTGGTCGACGTGCTGGAAGCGCGCTCGACGCCCCGTCAGGGTGTCGAGCGATTGATGGGCCGCGGCCCACGCCCCGAGCGCTGAACGTGGCGCTCAAGCGCCGCCGGCATAGCCGTTCTGCCGCCACGCTTCGAACACCGCGACGGCGACGGCATTGCTCAGGTTCAGGCTGCGCTGCCCCGGCAGCAGTGGAAGCCTGACACGCCGGTCTTCGGCGAATGTGTCTCTGAGGGGCGGTGGCAATCCAGCCGTTTCCGATCCGAACACCAGCCAGTCGCCCGCTTGCCAGGCCGTGGTCGCGAGCGTGGCTTGGCCGCGCGTGGTGAAGGCGAAGCAGCGGGCCGGATCGGGTTGCATGGCGGCCAGGAACCGCTCCCACGACGCGTGACGCTGCACCTTCGCGTGCTCGTGGTAGTCGAGTCCGGCACGCTGCAGCAGCTTGTCGTCCATCGAGAAACCCAAGGGCTCGATCAGATGCAGTGCGCAGCCCGTGTTGGCGGCCAGCCGGATCACGTTGCCGGTGTTCGGCGGAATCTCCGGGTGCACCAGAACGATGTTGAACATCGTCAATGCTCCGGAGGCGGCGTGCGGGCCACCACCCACACCTGCACCGACCGCGCTCCGGCATCGAGCAGCACCCGACTCAGCTCGTCGGCTGTCGCCTGGGTCGTCATCACATCGTCGACGAGGGCGATCCGGCGCCCGACGACATCGGCAAGCCGGGTCGGTTCAACGGCAAACGCCCCGCGCACATTGGCCAGTCGGCGATCGCGAGGCAGTGACAGCTGGCAGGGTGTCTCCCGGATGCGCAGCAGCAGATGGGGATCGGCCCGAACACCAAGTCGCTGCGCACAGCGGCGAGCCAGCTCCCACGACTGGTTGTAGCCACGTTCGCGCCATCGCCGCGCCGCCAGTGGCACCGGCAGAAGGCAATCGGGCGCCTCGCCGGTGTGGCGGTGGTATGCGGCGATCAGCAGGTCGCACAGCGCTCCGCTCAGGTCGAGTCCGCCGTGGTACTTGAAGTCGCTGATCAGACGGTCCCAGGGGTGGGTGTAATCCACCGCAGCGATGGCACTGTCGAAGCGCGGCGGCGTGCGCAGGCAGCCACCGCACAGCGCGACATCGGCCACCAGCCGGACCGCGCAGCGCTGGCATCGCCGGGCCGGCGCTGCGAACCGCGAAGTGCAGCTCCCGCAAATCCGCCCATGACCCCATCCGTGGCAGACGGCGCACTGGCTCGGCCAGCGCTGCTGCCGTGCCAGTCGCACCAGGCGTGAGAGTTCGGTCTGCGCGTGCACGCCCTCAATATACTGGGCCGATGGCAGGCAGCAGCGAGGCAGCGCGATCGATCGACGACACCGCCGTCGCGGCTGTCCAGCGGCGCCTGGGGCGGCTGGCGCAGCCGCCGTGGTTGCATGTCGAAATCGCCGGACGGATGGCCGAGCGGCTGCTGCTGTTCAAGGCAACGCCCCGCCGCATCGTCGACTGGTCGTCGTTTCTCGGCGCTGGCGCATCACGGCTGACAACCACGTTTCCCGACGCGGCGGTGGTCGCCGTCGAGCCCAATCGCAGTCTGGTCGAGCGCAGCCGTGCGCAGCTGCGGCCTCCCTGGTGGGCGCCTCGGCGCTGGACCGCACCGGCAGCCGAGGTCGTCCTGGAGTCAGCGCCCGGGCCCCGTGACGCACAACTGGTGTGGGCGAACATGGTGCTGCACGGCATCACAGATCCCCCCGCGCTGATGCAGCGCTGGCAGCAGATGCTGGCCCCCGGCGGATTCGTGATGTTTTCGTGTCTGGGGCCCGACACGCTGCGCGAGCTGACCGCGGTGTACGCGCAGCTGCGCTGGCCCTCGCCGACGATCGCGTTTGTCGACATGCACGACCTCGGCGACATGCTGGTGCGCGCGGGTTTCGCGGACCCGGTGATGGACCAGGAGCAACTCACCGTGCACTGGAACAGCGCAGAGGCCCTGTGCCGCGACCTGCGTTTGCTCGGTGGCAATGTGTCGCCGGATCGATTCCCCGGCTTGCGCACCCCGCGCTGGCTACGCCGGATGCACAGCGCACTCGAGCCCTTGCGTGACGGCAGCGGTCGGTATGCGCTGACATTCGAGATCGTCTACGGCCACGCCTTCAAGGGCGAGGCGCCTGCGAACGCGGCGACCGAGACCCAGGTTTCTCTTGAAGAAATGCGACGTCTTCTGCCGTCAGCAAGGAAGACCGTCGTTTGAGTGCGGGCCCTGTGGTCGTATAAACTCGCAGCATCAAAAAAGGCAAGGCACGCTGCATGCACGCAGCGATGGTCAGGGGCATTGCGATCCCTGCCGACCTTGTCTTGTCCAAGTCACTCAGCCGTCACTTCGAGATGTCCACCTGCTCCTATGGTCACACTGCCGTCGCGTCCGCGCTGCCGGCGGCATGGCGCTTTGGCAGAGAAAGCGACCCGGCCGGTAGCGAGTGGTCGGTCGAGTGGCTGTTGAAGCGGAATTGCTCGATGGCCCCCCGACAGCTGTTCGCCATGTTCGGCGCGCTGTGCATCCTGTCGCTGGCGATTGCGGCGTATTTCTGGTGGCAGGGAGCCACAGTGATCATGGCGTTCGCCTGGGTGGAGTTGCTCGCTGTAGGCACTGCATTGCTGATGTACTCGCGCCACGCGGCTGACCAGGAAAACATCGCTTTGCGCAAGGGCAAGCTCACGGTCGCCCACACCTCGGGCAACACGGTCGAGACAGCTGAATTCGCGCCGGAATGGGTCAGTGTCGAGCCGGTGACCGGAGATGAATCGCTGATCGAGGTCTTCGGGCAGGGCCGGCGGATAGAAGTGGGGCGCTTCGTGCGCCCGGAATTGAGGCGGCAGTTGGCCAATGAATTGCGGCATGCGGTTCGGCTGGCGCGGCTGCGCCCCCAAGGTGCTTTGCCCCCGGCAGAGCTTTGACAACACGAGCAGTCATGATGAACACGATGAAAGCAATTTCCACGAAGGCCTCGCACGCGGTGTTGGGCGCGAGCCTGTGGGCGGTCTCGACACTGGCTTCGGCCACCAATGACCTGCCGGGCGGCCCGGCGGTCAATCAGATCGATCTGCACCCCGCTGTGACGAAGATTGCCGAAGACCAGCGCTATCTGCACTATCTGATGATGGTGATCTGCCTGGTCATCTTCGTTGCGGTGTTCGGCATCATGTTCTATTCGATCTTCGTGCACCGCAAATCGAAAGGCGCGAAGTCGGCCAACTTCCACGAGAGCACCGCAGTCGAGATCGCCTGGACAGTGGTTCCTTTCATCATCGTCATCGGCATGGCCTTGCCGGCCACCAAGGTGGTGGTCGCGATGAAGGACACCAGTTCGGCCGATCTGACGATCAAGGCCACGGGCATGCAGTGGAAGTGGGGTTACGACTACCTGAATGGTGAGGGCGCAGGCATCGGTTTCGTGTCGACGCTGGACGCCGCGCAGCGTCAGATGTCTGACTCGGGCAATCCCTCGGGCGACGACTATCTGCTGAAGGTCGATCACCCGCTGGTGGTGCCGGTCGACAAGAAGATCCGCATCATCACCACGGCCAACGACGTGATCCATGCTTTCGCCGTCCCGTCGTTCGGGATCAAGCAAGATGCCATCCCCGGCTTCGTGCGCGACACCTGGTTCCGCGCTGAAAAGATCGGCGATTACCACGGCCAATGCCAGGAACTGTGCGGCAAGGAGCACGCCTACATGCCGATCCATGTGAAGGTGGTGTCGGCTGCCGATTACACCAAATGGGTCGAAGGTCAGCGCGCTGAAATGTCGGCGAAGGCCGACGATCCGAGCAAGGTTTGGGAGGCTGCGGACCTGATCGCTCGGGGTGAGAAGGTCTACAACAGCAACTGCGCGGTCTGCCACCAGGCCAACGGCAAGGGCGCGGGCGCGATCAAGCCGCTCGACGGCGCTGCCGTGGTGCTCGATGCAGACAAGACCAAGCAGATCGCTGTGCTGCTGAACGGTCAGAACAATGGCGCGATGCCGGCGTGGAAGCAACTCTCCGATACCGAGATCGCCGCCGTGATCACCTACACCAAGAACAACTGGTCGAACAAGACCGGACAAGCCGTGCAGCCAGCCGACGTGGTTGCTGCTCGCAAGTAATCGTTTCCAGACACACGATCAGCCGTTTCAGAAGGACCTCCCATGAGTGCAGTACTTGACCACCACGGTGACCACGGTCACGCGCATGACCACGATCATGATCACGGTGCGCCCCACGGCTGGCGGCGCTGGCTGTACGCGACGAACCACAAGGACATCGGCACGATGTACCTGTTGTTCTCGTTCACGATGCTGATGGTCGGCGGTGTCCTGGCGCTCATCATTCGCGCCGAGCTGTTCCAGCCCGGCCTCCAGTTCGTCAACCCGCAGCTGTTCAATCAGCTGACGACGATGCATGGGCTGATCATGGTGTTCGGCGCCATCATGCCGGCCTTCGTGGGCTTCGCGAACTGGATGATTCCGCTGCAGATCGGCGCGCCCGACATGGCCTTCGCCCGGATGAACAACCTCAGCTTCTGGTTGATGATCCCGGCCGCGATCACGCTGGTGAGCTCCTTCTTTTTCCCGGGTGGTGCGCCTGCGGCTGGCTGGACGCTGTACGCGCCGCTGACGCTGCAGATGGGCCCGTCGATGGACGCCGGCATCTTCGCGATGCACATCCTCGGCGCGAGCTCGATCATGGGCTCGATCAACATCGTCGTCACCATCCTCAACATGCGCGCACCCGGCATGACGCTGATGAAGATGCCGCTGTTCTGCTGGACCTGGCTGATCACCGCCTACCTGCTGATCGCGGTGATGCCTGTGCTGGCCGGTGCGATCACGATGACGCTGACCGATCGCCACTTTGGCACCAGCTTCTTCAACCCGGCTGGCGGCGGTGACCCGGTGATGTACCAGCACATCTTCTGGTTCTTCGGTCACCCCGAGGTCTACATCATGATCTTGCCGGCCTTCGGCATCATCAGCGCCATCATCCCGGCCTTCGCCCGCAAGCGCCTGTTCGGCTACACCTCGATGGTCTACGCCACGGCGTCGATCGCGATCCTGTCGTTCATGGTGTGGGCGCACCACATGTTCACCACCGGCATGCCGGTGACGGGTCAGCTGTTCTTCATGTACGCGACGATGCTGATCGCGGTGCCCACGGGCGTGAAGATCTTCAACTGGATCGCCACGATGTGGCGTGGTTCGATGACCTTCGAGACGCCGATGCTGTTTGCGGTCGGCTTCATCTTCGTGTTCACGATGGGTGGATTCACCGGGCTGATCCTGTCGGTGGCGCCAGTCGACATCCAGATGCAGGACACCTACTACGTGGTGGCGCACTTCCATTACGTGTTGGTGGCGGGCTCGCTCTACGCGATGTTCGCCGGCGTCTACTACTGGGGTCCGAAGTGGACCGGTGTGATGTACAGCGAGACGCGCGGCAAGATCCACTTCTGGGGTTCGCTGATCTTCTTCAACGTCACCTTCTTCCCGATGCACTTCCTGGGCCTGGCCGGCATGCCGCGCCGCTACGCCGACTACCCCATGCAGTTCGCCGACTTCAATGCCATCGCATCGGTCGGAGCGCTCGGCTTCGGCCTGATGCAGGTGTACTTCTTCTTCTTCGTCGTGCTGCCGATGATGCGCGGCAAGGGTGAGCCCGCGTCTGCCAAGCCTTGGGAAGGTGCCGAAGGCCTGGAGTGGGAAGTGCCGTCGCCCGCACCGTTCCACACCTTCGAAACCCCTCCGAAGCTCAATGCCTCGGCCACCAAGGTGATCGCTTGATCCGAGCCGCGTCATGACCACACCCGAGCAAAAGAAGAACAACCTCCGGCTGGCGCTGATCCTCGCGTCGGTCGCGGTGGTGTTTTTCATCGGGTTCATGGCCAAGGCCGCGTTGTTCGGCCTCTGACCGATGGGTGATCAGCCTCGTCGCAGCCTGTCCGCAGCCCACCTGCTGCGGCAGGACAACGTCCGGATGTTCGGCAAGCTGGTGGTCGTCACCACGCTGATGTTCGGCTTCGGGTATGCGTTGGTGCCGCTGTACAAAGCGGTTTGCACCGCACTCGGCATCAATGTGCTGACGCTCTCGGACAAGGTGGTGTCGGGTCGCAATTCGTCGCCGGCATCGAACTCTCAGGTGGACAAGAGCCGCACCATCACCGTCGAGTTCGATGCCAATTCGCGTGGCATCTGGAAGTTCAAACCAGCGGTCAGCAGCGTTCAGGTGCATCCGGGTGAACTGACCACGGTGATGTACGAGTTCACCAACACGCAAAGCCGGACCATGGCCGCACAGGCCATCCCGAGTTATGCGCCGATGCAGGCGATGGCGCACTTCAACAAGCTGCAGTGCTTCTGTTTCAACGAATACACGATGAAGCCGGGCGAGACCAAGCAATGGCCTGTCGTGTTTGTGATCGAGCCCAAGCTGCCGAAGGACGTGACCACCATCACCTTGTCCTACACCTTCTTTGAAGTGGGTGGCAAGGTGCCGGCCGCCCCACAGGCGGCGCTTGTTGGTGCTCCCGCCGGACGGTCATGACGCTGCCAGATTCGAGTTTGAAAGCCGCCTCACGGCGCAAGCTGTCGTTTTTGCAGACCTTGCGCGCCGTGGCATGGTCGTTTTTCGGTGTTCGCAAGGCGGCAGACCTTGAGAAAGACGTGAACCAGTTGAACCCGGTCCATGTGGTGATTGCCGGCGTGATCGGCGCGCTGGTGTTGGTCGCATTGCTGGCGACCTTGGTGAATTGGGTGTTGAAGAGCGGCGTGGCCGCTTGAGATTTGGCGGAGGATCGCCAGCGGATGACCGCTGCGACGCCTCCATGAAAATGTAGAAACTCGGGATTCAGGAGAGATCATGTCGGCAGCGACCCCTACGGCCAGTGCACGCGGTGCGGCGCCTTACTACTTCGTTCCGGAGCCCTCCCGGTTCCCGGTGCTGACGGCGCTGGGCTTGTTCCTGGTGATTTTCGGCGCGGGGCAGTGGGTCAACGGTGTGAGCTGGGGCAGCTATGTCACGCTGGCGGGTCTGGCGACCTGGGCCTTCGTGCTGCAGGGCTGGTTCCGCGCGGCGATCGGTGAAAGCGAAAGCGGGATGTACAGCGACCGCATCGATGTTTCCTTTCGCTGGAGCATGAGCTGGTTCATCTTCTCCGAGGTGATGTTCTTCGGGGCCTTCTTTGGCGCGCTCTACTGGGCACGCCTGCATGCGGTTCCCAATCTCGGCAGCTTGGAAAACGCCGTGTTGTGGCCCGACTTCAAGGCCATCTGGCCCAGCGCGCAGGCCGGCTTCACCGCATCTCCTGCCGGCACGGTGGACCCCTTCACCACCATGGGCCCATGGCCTTTGCCAACGATCAACACGGCATTGCTGCTGACCTCGGGTGTGACGCTGACGATCGCCCACCACGCGTTGATCGCTGGCCACCGTGCCAAGACCATCGCTTTCATGTGGATCACCTTGTTGCTCGGATTCACCTTCATCGGTGTCCAGGCCTACGAATACCACCATGCGTATTCCGAGCTGAACCTGAAGCTCACCAGCGGCGTCTACGGTTCCACCTTCTTCATGCTGACCGGCTTCCACGGTTTCCACGTGTTTGTCGGTGCGTTGATGCTGCTGTTCATCACGCTGCGACTGCAGAAGGGCCACTTTACGCCGCAGCGCCATTTCGGCTTCGAGGGCGCGGCCTGGTACTGGCACTTCGTCGACGTGGTCTGGCTGGGCCTGTACGTGGTGGTGTACTGGCTCTGAGGGACCGAGCTGGCCTCGACAACAAAAAAGCCGCAGTCAGCGGCTTTTTTGTTGTGCGCGGTGACGCCGGTCCCTGCTGGTTTCAGCCGTGCGGTATGCCGGTCGGTTGAATCCAGCCCATCAGGTAGCTGCCGATCAGACACAGGAACAGCAACACCGACAGCCCCACGCGCAGCGCAAGGGCGCGCATCATCGAGCCGGATTTCGGTTTGCCGTCGCGCCCATCCTGAACCATCGACACGCCCGCGTAGACCAACGCACCAATGATGCTGACGAAGGCAATGCCGATGAGGTACTTCATGCGAGTTGATTATCCGCGCGGCTTCCCGTGGCGGGGGGGGCAACAACACCAATGACGACGATCCCTCCCCCGCGGGTCCGATCCCGCCGTCGCGCGGTCATCGTGCTGCTCGCGGCCATCGCCGGAGCTGCAGGCACCGCACGCCTGGGTGTGTGGCAGCTCGATCGCGCGGCCCAGAAAGAGGCTCTGCAGCAGGCGCTCGATACCCGCGTGCAACTGCCTGCCGTGCCCGCGGCGATGCTGGCCGACACGGCCGAGGCCGTGGCCGAGCAGCACTACCGGCGCACGGTCGTTCGGGGACACTGGATCTCGGCGGCCACGGTGTTCCTCGACAACCGGCAGATGGACGCCCGGCAGGGGTTCTTCGTTGTCACGCCGTTGCGACTCAGCGAGGTGCCGGGTGTCGTGCTGGTGCAGCGCGGCTGGGCACCGCGCGATCTGCTCGACCGCACCAAGGTCCCCCACCTCGCCGACGATCCCGGCGAAGTGACGGTCATCGGCCAGATTGCCCCGCCGCCGGGCAGGCTGTATGACTTTGCGGGCGCCGCGTCGGGCCCGATCCGTCAAAATCTCGACCTCGCGGACTTCGCGCAGGAGTTCTCGCTGCCGCTCAAGCCGCTCTCCATCGTCCAGGACGCCGAGGGTGCGCCGCAGGACGGCTTGTTGCGGCAATGGCCCCGGCCGGACCTCGGCATCCAGCGGCATTACGGTTATGCGTTCCAGTGGTTTGCGCTTTGCGCCTTGATGACAGGTTTGTATGTCTGGTTCCAACTCGTCCGGCCCCGCCTCCGTTCCCGGCGCTGATGCCGATCTGGTGACACCGTTGAGTTTCACGGTGCACACGATGCCGACACCCGACTTGTCGCAGCGCCGCACGGCGTCCGGTCGTCTGAAGATGCTGCTGGTGCTCGGCGTGTGCGCTGCGCCGGTCATTGCCTCGTACTTCACCTATTTCGTGATCCGTCCGGAGGGCCGGACCAACTACAGCGAATTCGTGACGCCCCCGCGCGAAATACCGGCCGCGTTGCCGCTGAGCGACCTCGCGGGACAGCCCATCTCTGCCGCCGGACTGCGCGGCCAGTGGCTGGTGGTCGTCACGGCGGGCGGTGCCTGCGACGCGCGTTGCGAATCGCACCTCGTGCTGCAACGCCAGCTGGTCGAGACCTTGGGCAAGGAGAAAGGCCGCGTCGACAAGATCTGGTTGATCACGGACGACGCGACACCCACCCCGGCGCTGCTGAAGGCCATCGGCGGGGCGCAGCCGGCCACGGTGCTGCGCGTGCCCGCAGCCGAACTGTCGAAATGGCTCAGCCCTGCCGCAGGTCGTCAGCTCGACGAGCACCTGTACCTGGTGGATCCGATGGGGCAGTGGATGATGCGCACGCCTCCCGATCCCGATCCAGCCAAGCTCAAGCGCGATCTCGAGCGCTTGCTGCGCGCCTCGGCATCCTGGGATCAGCCGGGCCGATGAGCGCCTGCTCATCGCTGGTCTGACACTGCGTCATGAACGTTCCTGCCTACGACCTGGGGCCCTTGGCGGCCGTGGCGCTGATCGGCGCCACTGTGGCCCTGGTGCCACTGATCTGGGTGATCTGGCGCCACCGCCACAGCGAGCCCGCCGCGCGCCGCCGAGCGCTGACCTTGCTCACCTTGTTTCTCACCTTCGATCTGGTGCTGTTCGGGGCGTTTACCCGCCTCAGCGACTCGGGGCTGGGTTGTCCAGACTGGCCTGGCTGCTATGGCAGCGCGAGCCCGCTGGGTGCCCGTGAGTCCATCGGGGCGGCGCAAAGCGCGATGCCGACCGGCCCCGTGACCCACGGCAAGGCCTGGATCGAGATGCTGCACCGCTACCTCGCCACGGGTGTCGGCGCGCTGATCACCGTGCTGGCCGTCACCGCATGGCTCGAGGCGCGCAGGCAGCGGTCGAGGGCCACGACGGCCGTGTCGCCGTGGTGGCCGACCGTGACCTGGTTGTGGGTGTGCGGCCAAGGTGCCTTCGGGGCGTTGACGGTGACGATGAAGCTCTATCCTGCGATCGTCACCCTCCATTTGCTCGGTGGGCTGGGCCTGCTCGCGTTGCTGGCGATCCAGAGCCAGCTGCCGCTGCGCTCGACGCTGGTCCTGTCACCGGCGCTGCGGCGTGGGGCCGTGGCAGTGCTGGGGCTGGTCGTCGTGCAGACGGCGCTGGGCGGCTGGGTCAGCACCAACTACGCGGTGCTCGCCTGCGCCGAGTTCCCGACCTGCCAGGGCAGCTGGTGGCCACCCATGGATTTCGATCACGGGTTCACCGTGCTGCGCGAGCTCGGTGCCGGCAAGGACGGCGGCTATCTGCCTTTTGCGGCACTGACGGCGATCCACATGGTCCATCGGATCGGAGCAGCGATCCTGGTGCTGGCCATCGGTGTGCTGATCTGGCGGTTTTGGGCCACCGGCGTGGCTCCGTTGCGCCGCTGGGTGATGGCACTGGCTGGCGCGATCGCATGGCAGGTGGCCAGCGGCCTGGGCAATGTGCTGTTCGATTGGCCCTTGCTGGCTGCCGTGTCGCACACAGGCGGCGCGGCCGCGCTGCTGGTGCTGTTCTCGATGCTGCTGACCCGCTCGTGGCCAGAACGCTCACCCATCCCTGCGTCAGTGTCGCCAAGCCGGCGCGGCATGCATGCGGCTTCGTAGAATGCAAGGCTGGCCTGAACATGTCTGAAACCCTGACCACCCCGTTGCCGATCGTGCGGCGCGCCTCGCGCGTCAGGCAGTTCTACACGCTGACCAAGCCGCGCGTGGTGCAACTGATCGTGTTCTGCGCGGTGATCGGCATGCTGCTCGCCGTGCCCGGTGTGCCCGATCTGAAGGTCGCGCTCGCCACCACCGCGGGCATCTGGCTGGTCGCAGGCGCTGCCGCGGCGTTCAACTGCATCGTCGAGCAGCACATCGATGCCAAGATGGCCCGCACCTCCTGGCGACCGACCGCCAAGGGTGATCTCACCAACGCGCAGACACTGACCTTCTCTGCCGTGCTGTGCGGCGCGGGCAGCGCCCTGCTGTATTTCTGGGTCAACCCGCTGACGATGTGGCTGACCTTCGGTACCTTCGTCGGGTATGCCGTGATCTACACGGTGCTGTTGAAGCCTGCCACGCCGCAGAACATCGTGATCGGCGGCGCATCCGGTGCGATGCCGCCGGTGCTCGGTTGGGCGGCGATCCGCGGCGAGGTGGGCCCCGAGGCGCTGATCCTGTGCCTGATCATCTTCCTCTGGACACCGCCTCACTTCTGGGCCCTGGCCTTGTACCGCGCCGAGGATTACCGCAAGGCGGGGCTGCCGATGCTGCCTGTCACCCACGGCGCCGCCTTCACCCAGCTGCATGTGTTCCTGTACACCCTGGTGCTGTTCGCCGCGACCTTGCTGCCATTCATCTCGGGCATGAGCGGCGTCATCTACCTGGTGTCGGCGATCGCACTGGGCGGCATCTTCATCGGCTACGCCTGGAAGCTCTGGCGCAACTACTCGGACGCGCTGGCGCGCAAGACCTTCCGTTTCTCCATCTGGCACCTGATGCTGCTGTTCGCGGCGCTGCTGGTCGATCACTACCTGAGCCCGTTGCTGTGAGCACATTCCCGGTGAGCCGCGGTTCTGGCCTGTCTCGCCGCCGCGTTTTGTGGCTCGGTGGCGCGGCAGCGGTCATGTCAGCGCTGCAGACCGGTTGCGACGCCCCGTCCTCGGGTGGCGGCAGCGGGGCTTCGTTCAAGGGCATCGACATCACCGGCGCCGATTACGCCCGCACCTTGTCGTTGACCGACCAGAACGGCCAGACGCGCACGCTGGCCGATTTCAAGGGCAAGGTCATCGTGGTTTTCTTCGGCTTCACGCAATGCCCTGATGTGTGTCCCACGACGATGGCCGAGCTGGCGCAGGTCAAGGTGTCGCTGGGCAAGGACGGGGATCGGATCCAAGGCGTTTTCGTCACCGTCGATCCCGAGCGCGACACCGCGCCGGTGCTCAAGACCTACATGGGCGGTTTTGATCCCAGTTTCGTCGCCTTGCGCGGCAGCCCGGAGGAAATCGCCGCCACCGCCAAGGAGTTCAAGGTGTTCTACGCCAAGGTGCCGGGCAAGACCGAAGGCACCTACAGCGTCGATCACACCGCAGGCTCGTACGTGTTCGACACGCAGGGCAAGGTGCGGTTGTTTGTCCGCTATGGCAATGGGGCAGAGGCTTTGGCGGCCGATCTGAAAACGCTGCTGGCGGCGGGCTGAGCCTGGCCAGACGTTCTGTTCGCGCCAAGAGAAACGGCCCCGCAAGGGGCCGTTTTCATTCGGGCACGCAACGCACTCAGTGAGACGCGCTCAGCGTCTTGCGCATCTTCTTCATCGCAGCCACTTCGATCTGGCGTATGCGTTCGGCGCTGACGCCGTACTCGTCGGCCAGGTCGTGCAGCGTCATGCCGCCGGAGTTGTCGTCATTGACCTTCAGCCAGCGCTCCTCGACGATGCGGCGGCTGCGTGCGTCCAGCGTGTCCAGCGCCAGCGAGATGCCGTCACCGGACAGCCAGTCACGGCGCTGTGCGTCCAGCACATGGCCGGGCTCCTGCGTCTCGTCGGCCAGGTAGGCGATCGGCGCGTAGCTTTCTTCGCCGTCATCGGTCAGCGGCTCCAGGGGCACATCGCCTCCGGACAGCCGGGTTTCCATTTCGAGGACGTCCTCGCGCTTGACGTTCAAGGTGCGCGCCATCGTGTCGACTTCACCCTGCGTCAGGGTGCTGCGGTGGGTTTCCCCGTCGATCGCGTCTTCCTTCAGGCTCTGCTTCATCGAGCGCAGGTTGAAGAACAGCTTGCGCTGCGCCTTGGTGGTCGCCACCTTGACCATGCGCCAGTTCTTCAGGATGTACTCGTGGATCTCGGCCTTGATCCAGTGCATCGCGTAGCTGACCAGCCGCACGCCCTGATCGGGGTCGAAACGCTTGACGGCCTTCATCAGCCCGACGTTGCCTTCCTGGATCAGGTCGCCGTGAGGCAGGCCGTAGCCCATGTACTGGCGGGCAATCGAGACCACCAGCCGCATGTGCGACAGCACCAGTTGTCCGGCAGCCTGCAGATCGCCTTCATCGCGCAGCTTGCGCGCCAGCGACTGCTCCTCTTCGAGGCTGAGCATCGGCACGCGGTTGGCGGCAGCAATGTAGGCGTCCAGGCTGCCCAGCGACGGGATCATCGCCCACGGATCGCGCAGCGCCAGCGCCGAAGCGGAAGAATGTGATGTGTTCATGGTACTCATGGACCACCTCGATTCAGGATTGGTTCCGCCAATATTAGCACTCCTCTTCGGTGAGTGCTAAGCGTCAGAACCGGCTGCCAGGTCGTCGAATCTGGTTTCCATCACGGCCAGCAGCTCGTCGAGCACTTCCAGCAGCTCGCCGACACTCACCGGCTTGGTCAGGTAACGGTGCGCGCCGGCCTGCAACGCCTCGGCGATCTGCGTGGGCAGCGCATCGGCCGACACCACGATCACCGGGATCCCCCGGGTTTCGGGGTCGAGTTTCAGGTGGCGCAGCAGCTCGAGTCCGCTGATGTCGGGCAAGTGCATGTCCAGCAGCAGCACATCCGGCCGCCGGGCACGGATGGCTGTCAGACCGTCCAGGCCGTTGCCCGACACCCTCAGGTCCACCTGCGGCCGTTGCGCCAGCATGCCGCGCATCACCTCGACATTGGTTTCGTTGTCCTCGATGTAGTGCACCCGGCGGTGGTGATAGTCGCTGATCCCGGCGGCAGACGCCGGCGTCTGGGCCGCCGCCTCTTCCGGGCTGGCCAGTGGCAGAGACAGGATGAACAGCGAGCCTCGCCCCACATCGCTGGCTGCGCTCAGGTCGCCGCCCATCAGTTCGGCCAGCCGCTGGCTGATGACCAGACCGATGCCGGTGCCTTCGGTGCTGCTGAGTTCCTGACCCAGCCGGTTGAAGGGCTGGAACAGTGCGGTCATCTGCTGCGTATTCATGCCCAGCCCGGTGTCGGCCACCATCACCTCGACCCGATCACCGCGCACCTGGCTGGACACCCGGATGTGCCCGCCGTCGACGTTGTACTTGACGGCGTTGGACAGCAGGTTGGTCAGGATCTGCTTGACGCGCGTCGCGTCGCCACGTGCGTGGCTGGCGTTGGCGCTGAGATGCTCTTCGATGGTGATGCCGCGCCGGTCCGCAGCCTGCTGCACCAGCGGGCGCGTGCTGGCCAGCAGCTCGGGCATGTTGAGCGTTTCGAGCGCCATGCGCAGGTTGCCCGACTCGATGCGCGACAGGTCCAGCACATCGTTGATCATCTCCAGCAAGTGCCAGCCGGCCTGGCGTATCTGCCCGACCCAGCCGCGCTGCGTCGGCCCCAGGGGTTCTCGGCTTTCCAGTTCGAGCAGCTGCGCAAAGCCGAGCATGGCGTTCAGCGGCGTGCGCAGCTCGTGGCTCATGCGCGAGAGGAAGTCACTTTTCGCGCGGTTCGATGCTTCCGCCGCCTCGCGTGCGCGCACGGCCTCGAGGCGTTCGCGCACCTGCTGCTCGAGCGCCACCGTGCGCTCCTGCACCGCGATCTCGATCAGCCGGGCGCGGCCGGTCACCGTCAGCAGCAGTGCGCCCAGCACCGCGGTGGTCAGCAGGCCGACGCTGGAGAACAGCCAGGCGTAATGGCGCTCCCCCGCGCTGGTGTCGGCGCTGGCCACGCTCGAGGCGACCTGCAATTCCCAGTGACGCCCGGCGAAATCGAGCATCCGCCGATGCGTCAGCCGATCGGGCCCATCGGCACACAGGGCAGAGACAGCCAGGTGGCGCACCTCGACCGAGGGGTCGGTGTCGGTGACGCAGAAGTTCAGGTGTGCGGGGGCATGGGCAAGCACCTCGCGCAGCAGATCCTCGACGCGAACGGTGACGAAGACCACGCCGCGGACCGCCGCAACACGCTCGGCTTCCGTGCTGGGGTGGCCTTGGTACAGCGCACGGTAGACCACTACGCCACGCTTGGGCGTGTCCACCGGGTCCTGCGACAGCTGAAAGGCCGCCGTGGCCACGGGCCGATCGGTGCGCACCGCGGCGTCGATGGCGGCCCGGGACGCTGGGATCGACAGCGCGTTCACGCCCAGCAGCAACTGATTGCCTTCCACGGGCTCGACCAGGCGTGCGGCGAACACCTCCGCGGAGCGGGTCGGCACGCGATCGTTCGATGCGGTGCGATCCATCACCCGGTAATCCGCCGAACCCTGCGCGCGCATGCGGGCCTCGAACGCTGGCACGTCAGCCAGTTGCACCCTTTCCAGGTGGCCCACGGCCTGCAGATTGCTCGACAGACCGAGCCAGTGGTCGGCGGCCATGTGCAATTCGGCGGCACTGACCTCGGCGGAGCCGACGAACAGGCCGCGCATGGCTTCCAGCGCGTGCAGCGGTGTGTTCAGTTGTGAGGCCAGTGCGGTCGATGCGGCTTCGGCATCCCGTGCAAAACTGATCTGCACCCGCTCGTCGTCCCATCGGGCGACCTGCATCGTCGTGGCCACCAGCAAGGTGGTCACGATGGCCAGTGTGGCGCCGACGGTGCGTCGGCGGGGGGCCCAGGCTTCGCGCGGGCGGCCGATCAGGGTCAGCAGCAGCGGCGCCCCGATCAAGGTGCCCAGGGCGTCGCCGATCCACCACGTCAGCCAGGTCATGGGCAGCGAGTGGTGGGGCACGACCCCTGCGAGTCCGAGCGCTGCAGTGGCCACGCTGGCATTGACCAGGCAACCGATCGCCGCACCGAACACATAGAACCGTGCGATGTCCAGAGGCGCCGAGAGCGTCAACGGTTGTGTCACCTGACGCCGCACCAGTGCTGCTGCTGCGAGGGCCTGCAGGCCGGCGCCCAGGGCGATGGCCGCTTCGGCGATGCCGGCGCCGCGCAGCGGATTCATCAGCACGTTGACGATCAACGCGCCTGCGACGACGGCCAGTGCGGCGCGTTGCCCGTAGACCAGCACGAAGACCAGCGCCATGCCGGCGGCAGGGAACATCGGCGACGCGTAGGCCGGAGGCACCGCCATCAGCAGGGCCAGCCTCGCAACGATCGCGTAGGCCAGCGCCATCAGCACAAGCGCTGCGAAACTGCGCCCCGTCCAGCCGGAGGCAGTCTGTGTGGTCACTGGGGAAGTGTGTCGCACGGTACGCAGAACGGGCCCATGACAGCGCCAACGGCAGGGCGCGCAGGCCCCGAAGCGAACATTGTCACCGCGCCAAGGACGCTCCGGCAGGCGCCGCCGATCAGTCGGGCAGCGGAATCACGATGCAGCACTGGGGCGGCAACTCGCGCCAGGCCAGCGGCTGGCCTGGTGCCAGCGTCGTGGCGTTCCTGTGGGCGTCGATCGTCGCCGATGCGGACTGTCGTCGCAGGATGAAGTGCATGGTGCGGGCCTCGGTGCCGCTGCCGCGCGTCAAGGTCAGTTCTGCCTGCGGCCAATGTGCTGGCAGCCGGGGTTCGAAATGCAATGTGTCGGCGCTCTGCTGCAGGCCGAAGATCGATTCGATGGCGGCGCGGTGCAGCCATGCCGCTGCCCCGGTGTACCAGCTCCAGCCGCCGCGCCCGATATAGGGCGCCTGGGTGTACACGTCACCGGCCATCACGTAGGGCTCGATGCCATAGGCTGCGCCATGGGTCGGGTGCGTGGCCCGGTGGGCCGGGCTCAGGCAGGTGAAGTAGTGGTACGGCCGATCGCCGGAGGCGTTCAGTTTGGCCTGCGCCATCAGCGCCCACACGCCTGCGTGCGAATACTGCCCCCCGTTTTCCCGCACCCCTGGCGGATAGGCCTGGATGTAGCCGGCGCTGGGCTGTGCATGCCCGAGCGGTGGGTCCAGCAGCCTGATCAGGCCGGCCTCATGGTCCACCAGGTGCGCTTCCACCGATTCCATCGCCAGCTGCTGCATCGGCACCGGTGCAGCGCCCGACAACACCGACCAGGCCTGTGCGATCAGGTCGATGCGAGCCTCGGCGTTCGCGTGGGAGCCGAGCGCGCTGCCATCGTCGAAATAGGCGCGCTTGAACCAGCGCCCGTCCCAGGCCTCGCCGCTCAGTGCGGACTTCCAGCCCTGCGCAGCGGTCTCCCAGCGTGCGGCGCGGGCCCCTTCGCCGCGTTCACGGGCCAGCGGTGCGTAGTCCTCCACCACCTGGCAGAGGAACCAGCCCAGCCAGACCGACTCGCCGCGACCTTCATGGCCCACGCGGTTCATGCCGTCGTTCCAGTCGCCGGTGCCCATCAGCGGCAATCCGTGCGCGCCGACGCGCAGACTGCGGTCGATGGCGCGTGCCGCGTGCTCGTAGACCGAGGCCTCCTCGCCGCTGACCGAGGGGGCGTAGTAGGCGTCTTCGGCGCCCTCGGGGATCGCGGTGCCCTCGATGAAAGGCACCTGCTCGTTCAACAGACTCGTGTCGCCGGTGGCCTGCAGATAGCGCACACAGGCGTGCGGCAGCCACAGCAGGTCGTCGGAGAAATGCGTGCGCACGCCCGCGCCCCCCGGCGCATGCCACCAGTGCTGCACATCGCCTTCGGCAAACTGCCGCGAGGCACCGAGCACGATCTGTCGCCGCAGCATGTCCGGTGCGGCCCAGGTCAGCGCCATTGCATCCTGCAACTGATCGCGGAAGCCGAAGGCCCCGCCGGCCTGATAGAAGCCGGCCTTCGCCCACAGCCGGCATGACACCGTCTGGTACAGCAGCCAGCGGTTGACCATGGCGTCGAACAGCGGGTCAGGCGTCTTCACCACCGTCGCGCCGAGCAGCGTGTCCCAGTGGCGGCGCACCGCGTCCAGGCGCTGCGCCGCGGGGATCGATGCGGCCTGCACGGCCAGTTGCCGCGCGGCATCGGGGCTGCCGGCGTAGCCCAGCAGGAACACCCGCTCGACCGATTCGCCAGCGAGCAGGCTGAGCCGTGTGGACAGCGCGGCGCACGGGTCCAGCCCGCTGCCGCTGTGTTCGCCGAAATGATCGGGCAGCACCAGCCGGCCGCGCGCGTCGAAGCATTCGCGCCGGTCGCAGGTCCAGTCGTCGAGGTCGTCGCGGCCCGTCAGCGCCAGAAACGCGGTGCCGTTGCCGAATCCTGCGGACCGCTCGGGCTGGGTGCACAGCAACGCGGTCAGCTGTGGGGCACGGTCAGCGTCAACGGCGTTGGTTTGCGCTGACGTGCCCGCTTCGGACAGCCGCTCGCGGTGCAGGGCGGTGTGCACCGTGCCGCGGTCGCTGCGGTTGGCGCCCATCATCCATTCGGCGATGCCAATCACGCGCAGCAGCAGTGTCTTGTGCCCGCGGTTGAGCAGCCGGATGTGGATCTGCTTGACCGAACTTTGCGGGTCCACGCACCACGACACCGCGACATCGAGGTCGCCTCGCCGATGCTCGATCACGCTGTAGCCCTGGCCGTGCGAGACCCGGTAGCAGGCGTTGTCACCCTCTGCAGCATGACCCCAGGCCGAGGGGGCCACGCTCCACACGTTCAGTGTGCGCAGATCCTGCAGCAGGAACCATTCAGAGGGTGGGTCGCCGACGGGGTCGTTCGACCAGGCCGTGAGCTGGTTCATGCGGCTGTTCGCCGCCCAGGTGTAGCCACCGCCGGCCTCTGACCATTGGCATCCGAAATCCGGATTCGCCATCACATTGACCCACGGACGCAGTGGGCGCTGTGCGGCACTGACATCAAAGCGGAATTCACCGGTGGTTTCCGAGAACTGGCCCGCCGTTGCGCTGGAGACACGAGGGGTGTGCGGCACCAGCGCCACCGGCGTGGTCGAGGTGTTGTGGCGGCGCAGCGAGGCCTGCTCGTGCAACTCACACCACTCCTGCACATGGTGCGGCAGCGGGCGACCATCGGCCTGCAGCCGCACGCGTGCCAGGCACTGCAGCGTGCTCAGCTCGTCGTCTGACAGCTCCTCGGCGCGCAGCACATGAATCTCGGTGCTCAGCGGGCCGCGGGCCGGGCCTCCACCGCTGAGCGGGTTGAACTCGGCGCTGCTGTCCGCACCGTGACGCTCGCGCAGTGCCATCAGCTCGCGTTGCAGCACCATCAGGTACGACGCGGGCTCCGCGTTCACCACCACGAGATCGCAGGCGACCCCGCCCCACGACCACAGGCGCATCGCCTGTGCCAGCGCCCGAATCAGGCCCAGTCCTTCCAGCACCCCGGCCTTCACCAGCACGATCGGCCGGTCGCCCGACATGCCAAAGCGCCACAGCAGGCGCCGGTCGCACACGATGGGCGTGACCCCGTGTGCGCGGACCGCCAGCGTGCGCGGCCGCGCCACCGTCAACACCAAGGCCGTCGTCAGCGACTGGATCGCGGCGAGCTGTTCCTGGGTGATGCGCAGGCTGCGGAAACGAATGCCGGCCAGCGTGGCCGACATCAGCGAGGCGCGCTTGACGTTGCTCGCCTGCCGGTACTTGTCGATCACCGCGCTGAGCGTGCCGCCGTTGTCCGAGGCGGCCGTGGCGAAGGTCAGCTGCGCCTTGCCCTGCGGCGCGATGCGCAGCCGCACCGACATCGCGCAGACCGGGTCGAGGCCCGTGTCCAGCAGGTTGACCGAGCCCTCTGCCGCACCGGCGGTCGGTGCCGCGCCGTCGAACGCCGCCAGCGGCTGGCTGGCGCTGCGGTTGCGGCCCAGCCACTGCTGGCGATCGGTCTGCACCCTCACCGACACCACCTGCGGATCGCTTTCGGCCAGGAAATGCGCCGCCTGCAGGCCCTGTTCGGTGGCCAGCCGCGGTGTGCGCTCGAAGCGCAGCGCCTGGTGCTCGGCCAGCCAGGTGGCGCGCACGAACAGGTTGCTGAAGGCCGGATGGGCTTCGTCGGCCCGTGGGTCGGCGAGTGTCACTTCGAACGCCGAGATCAGCTCAATGTCGAGCTCCGTGTCCCCCAGATTGCGCAACTCGATCTGGCGGAACTCGATGTCGTCTTCCGGGCTGACCCAGACGGTGGTGTGGGCCTGCACGGTGGGCCACTCGGCGTCGAAGCAGACCCGGTCGGCGTGGAAGACGCTGCGGTAGTGCGCGGTGGGGTCGGGTGCCGGGTGCTGGGTGATCGACACGACGGACGACGCCTGTGCCGACACGGCGCTGCGCCCCTCGCCGCGCGTCCAGCGCAGGTAGAAGAAGCTGCCGTGCGCATCGCGCAAGGCATCGTCGCGGCTGCGGGTGATGCCCGTCTGGCCCCAGCGGCTCGTGCCGGCGCCATGGGCGCGCAGACTGACGCTGTAACGACCGTTCGACAGCACATGCGTGGGCTCCAGCGCCGAGGCACCTGGAGAGACCTCGCGCAGCAGCCCGGGGGCGCGCCGCAGCAGGCGTGGGCCAGGTGGCAGCGCGCACAGCGTCGACACCTCACGTGGCGCACGCTCATGCAGCAGCGAGCTCACCGCTTCGATGTGCGGATTGGCCATACCCCAGCGCTGCGCGATGCCGTTCAGCAGCACATTGGCCAGCGCCACGATCGTCATGCCCTGGTGGTGCGCCATGAAGGTCACCACAGGCGTGAAGGCTTCGCTGCCGTTCTGGCGCGACGCGGTGAAGTCCAGCGCCTCGATGAACCCGAAGGGCTCGCGCGGTGCCAGCGCTTCAATCGCCGAGAAGTTCAAGCGCGCAAGATGGGGCACGATCTGCGTGGCGAGCGCAGTGGCATAGGGCGCGATCACCAGCTCGTCGGGCGGTGTGCGCCGCAGCGCGAGCCGCGGCACGCCTTGCGGCGCGTACTGGTAGGCCAGGGTGTGGTCGCGGCCGGCGTAGGCCGACTCTGAAATGCCCCAGGGCATGCTGCCACCGTGCGCGGACTGCGCCTCGGCGAACGCGATCTGTTCACGCACCGCCGCATGGCAGGCCTCGCGCAACACGCTGCCGTGGGGCTCGTCGAGCACGAGCGTGGGCATCAGGTACTCGAACATCGAGCCCGACCATGAGCGCAGGCCAGCCTCCGAGCCCACCGCATAGAACAGGCGCCCCAGCGAAGCCCAGTGCTGCACCGGCACATCGCCCTTGGCAATCGCCAGCAGGCTGGTCAACCTCGACTCCGAGGCCAGCAGATCGTAGAAGCCCGCATCGAGCTCCTGCTCGGCGACCCGGTAGCCAATGTGAAACAGGTGCCGTTTGCGGTGGTACAGGAATCGGAAGTCGGCCTCCCAGGCCAGTTGCTCGCACCGCTCGGCGGCAGACTGCAGTCGCGCGGCTGTTTCAGGTGCCGGGGTCGACACCGCCCACTCCCGGCAGGCTTGCGCGACGGCCAGCAGGTGGCCGCTGAGGTTGCCACTGTCGACCGTCGAGACATACATGGGCAGCAGCGGTGCCAGGGTCTGCGTGTCGTACCAGTTCAGGAAGTGCCCGCGATGGCGCTGCATCCGACCCAGCGTTTCGAGCGTGGCTTCGATCCGCGTCAGCCATTCGGGCGTGTCGATCCAGCCGAACTGCCGTGCGCATGCCGTGCTCAGCAGGTACAGGCCGATGTTGGTCGGGGAGGTGCGGTGCGCCACCATGTCCATCGGCACCGTTTGCAGGTTGTCGGGTGGCAGGTGGTTTTCCTCGGCCACCACGCAGCGCTCGAACAATCGCCAGGTGTCACGCGCAACCCCTTCAAAGTAGGTGCGGTCGGGCACGCTCAGCGCCAGTTCGGCGTTGGCCGGACAGGGTCGACTGACCCACCAGGTCCACAGGGGCGACCCCGCCCACACCAGACACAGCGCGGCGGCCAGCCAGGGTGTCGGCGTGCCCACGGCCAGAAGCCCGGCGAGCATCAGCAGCGCCAGCATAGGCTCGTGCCAGTGCTGACGCCAGAGCGCCGGCAGCGTGCTTTGCGCGCGGGCCTGCGCCGCGGCGGCGGTGGTCCATTGCAGCAGGTGGCGGTGGCTGATGGTCAGGCGGTACAGCGCGCGGACGATTGCATCGGCCCCGCGCAACGCCTGCGCCGCCAATTGCGCCAGCAGCCAGGCGCCGCCCCACAGCGTGCGTCTCAGGTCGGCGGTGGCCAGGCGGTAGAAATGGCGCTGCGCGATGTCGTCGCGGCTGGGCGAGAAGCCCGCCACCGCGCCCATCAAGGGCCCTGCGGAAAAGGCTGCCGCCACCAGGGCCAGTGCCACCCAGGGCGAGACCACGCCGGTGCCCAGCGCCAGCAGCAGCAAGGCCAGCGACATCGGTGCGACCAGCGAGCGGCGCAGGTTGTCGAACATCTTCCAGCGGTTGATGCCGCGCAGCCGCCAGCGCCCCGGGTGAGTCAGGGAATCCAGCAGGAAGGGCAACAGCTGCCAGTCACCGCGCGTCCAGCGGTGTACCCGCGAGGCGGCCACATCGGCGTGGAACGGTGCGTCCTCGATCAGCGTGATGTCGGTCACCGCCGCGCAGCGGGCCAGCGAGCCCTCCAGCAGATCGTGGCTCAGCACCCGCCCGTCAGGCAGCCGGCCGGACAGCACTGCATGCATGGCCTGCACATGCAGCAAGCCCTTGCCGGTGAACGTGCCTTCGCCGAACACATCCTGGTAGACCTCGGAGGTGGCGGCGCTGTACGGATCGATGCCGCATTGGCCGGCAAACAGCCCGTGGTACAGCGTGTAGTCCTTCGGCGAAGGCAGCGGCGTGACGATGCGTGGTTGCAGGATCGCGTAGCCGCGGGTCACCGTTTTCCGGCGGGCGTCGAACTGCGGCTGGTTCAGCGGATGGGCGGCCACGCCCACCAGATCGTGCAGCCGGCCCGGTGGCAACTGGGTGTCGCTGTCCAGCGTGACGATGTAGCGTGTGCCGGTGGCGATGCGCGAGGTAGCGCCCAGATCGATGAACGGCGGGGAGCCGCTGGCAGTGCCGGCAGCCGATGGCTCCGCCAGCCATGCGATCAGCTGTTCGAGCTTGCCACGCTTGCGCTCCCAGCCGATCCAGCGCTGCTCGGTCTCGCTGTGGCAGCGCCGGCGGTGCAGCAGGATGAAGCGCGGCGGCGTGGGCATCGTCGAGGTCGGCTCATTGATGCCGGGGCGATCGCCGATGGGGTGCAGTGCGTTCAGGGCATCGATTTGCTGCCTGGCATCGGCGAGCAGTGGTGTGTCGGTCGGCAGCTCTGCGCAGTCGGCATCGGCCCAGTCGGTCAGCAGCGCGAACTGCGCATGACGCTCGGGGTTGGCCAGCTGATGCAGGCGAAGGCGGTGCACCAGGGCCCGTGTCGAGGCGGCATCGGTGAGCATCGCTGGTATTACCACCAGCACCCGATGCTCGGGTGGAATGCCCGTGGCCAATGCGAGTCTCGGCAGATGCGCTGGCCGCGCTGATTCGCTGATCAAGCGATTGATCACCGCCACCACCGCCTCCGACGCAGGGAACAGCATCAGTGCGCCAGCCAGCAGCGTCCAGCCCCAGGCCACACCGGCATCACCGAGGCCGGCGATGTGCCGCAGCAGCACCCAGGCCACGAGGCCGATCGACATGGCCAGCAGCGAGCCCAGGTACAGCGGCAAGGCGGTGCGGCGAGCCACCGCACGCCAGGTGGTCGCCCCACGTTCATGCAGACCGAGTGCGTTGATCAAGGCAGGGCGGCCGGCACCGGTCAGCCAGTGGCCCGCCACGGTGGTCGGTTGGGCCGTGGTCCCTTCGGCCGAGTCGGTGGCAGCCGGCGCCTGCATCAGCCCCAGCAAGGTACGACCGACCGCGACCTCGCTCAGCCCGCCCTGCCGCGCCAGCCGTTCGATGCCGTGCAGCGTTTGGTCGCGGGTCATCGCGTGTTCGGCCTCGAACACGGGCGAGGTCAGCATCAGGCGCATCAGCGCGCTGCTGCGCGCCACGATGTCGGGCCAATCGGCGTCGCCGATCGCGCGCAGCGAGGTGACGGCATTGCTGACGCTCAGGTTGTCCGCGGTCTGGTCGGCGCGTTGCTGCGCCTGCATCAGCGCTGGATCAGGCAGTGCGCGCCGCAACCAGTCGTGCTGCAGGGCGCGATCGTCGGGCCGGTCGCTGGCGCGCTTGTGCACCACCGGCTCGGCGCCATCGTTGACACCGATCACCTGGCCACGGCCGTCCTGCATGCGCTGCGCCATCTGACCGAGGAACACCCGGCCGACGCCGCGCTGGTTCAGCAGCGCCAGCAGCTGATCGAGCGTGTCGGTGGTCATGCTGTCGATGCGGTCGCAGCACAGATTGGCGACTTCGCGTGCGGCCTTGTTGGTGGCCACGCGCTCGGCCAGGCGGCGCAGGTTCTCGATCAGCACCACGCGCAAGGTGGTTGGCAGCGCCCACATCTCACCCAGGTTCAGCTCGCGCGTTTCCTGGTACGCGCTCAGGAACTGGATCAGCAGGTCTTCGTCGAAGTCGCCGTCGGTGTGCGCCACGAACGCCCAGGCCACGCCGTAGACGCGTGGCAAGCCGGCCAGCGGCTCATCGATCAATACCGGCAGCGCACGGAAGTAGCGCCGCGGCAGGCCCTCGTGGATCTCTTCGAGCTGCGCCTCGATCAGGTGAAAGTTGTCGAGCAGCCACTCGGCCGCCGGGCTGATGTCATAGCCCGTGCTGGCCTGCACCCCGATGTAGCGGTGCGCGGCGCGCAGCGTCTCGATGTTGTCGCGCAGCCGAGGGAAGAAGCTGCCGCTGAACGCCCTTGCGCGCTCGGCGCGATGTGTTTCGCCCAAACTGCGCCCATGCTGCGCGAAGCGCTGAAGCCCGAAGATTTCTGAGCGGATCGGCGCCTCGAGTGCACCCCGTGTCTGGCTGAGGATGTCGCACAGCGCCTTCGGCGCATCCGGAATGAGGCGCAGCAACTCGGCTGACGACATGCCTTAGAAGATGGCGGAAAGGACGCCGATCAGCAGCGCAGCCACCACCAGCGTTGTTACCATGCGCCCGGCCACGTAGCCGTGCATGGCCTCGGCAGCGCAACGCGCAACGAACAGACGGCCCGTCAGCGTCTTGCACGCGGCCATGTGCGCACCCAGTGCGGACAACTCCATCGGCGAGGTGTCGGTGTCATCGCCAAAGGATGCCGTGGTCCACTGGGGTGTGGTGATCGAGGGTGTGTGCATGCTGAACTCCGCCTGAGCCACTGAAAAGCGGCGCAGAAAAGGGGGGGATCTGGGGCGAGGGCGCTGCCAGACCCGCCAGCAGCCGCCATCACCCAGGCGTCGATGCATCGTAGAAACCGGTGCGGACGGCGTCTGTCGGACAGAGCCCCGCTTGCCGTAGGACCTGTCCTAGTCCGGGTGGCGCGTGGGTGTGCTCACCTGCGCACGCAAACGCTGACGGGGCATTACGCTCAGCACACTTCCGCAGCCGAGACACGTCATGCCACCACACCCCCAGCTCAATCGCCGCATCGTTCTGGCAGCACGTCCGACCAGCGCTGTCGGTCTGGAGCACTTCCGTCTTGAGGAGGTCGCGGTACCGGTGCCGGCTGCCGGACAGGTGCTGCTGCGCACGGTGTTTCTCTCGCTCGATCCGTACATGCGAGGGCGCATGAACGACGCGCCGTCGTATGCGCCCTGCGTGCAACTGGGCGAGGTGATGACCGGTGGCGCGGTGTCACAGGTGATCGCATCGCAACACCCCGACTTCCAGCCCGGCGACAAGGTGATGGGCTATACCGGCTGGCAGGACTACGCCGTGTCGGACGGGCTCGGGCTGTCCAAGCTGCCGACGGACATGACTCATCCATCGCTGGCGCTCGGCGTGCTGGGCATGCCGGGCTTCACCGCCTACATGGGCCTGATGGACATCGGTCAGCCGAAGCCGGGAGAGACCGTGGTCGTCGCTGCGGCCAGCGGCGCGGTGGGTGCGGTGGTGGGGCAGATCGCGAAGATCCAGGGCTGCCGCGTGGTGGGCATTGCGGGCGGCGCCGACAAGTGCCGCTTCGTGGTCGACGAACTCGGCTTCGACGCCTGCCTGGACCGCCGGGCGCCGGACTTTCCCGCCCGGCTGGCGGCGTCCTGCCCCCAGGGCATCGATGTCTACTTCGAGAACGTGGGCGGGGCCGTGTTCGACGCGGTGCTGCCGCTGCTCAACACCCACGCCCGCGTCCCGCTTTGTGGGCTGATCTCGCTGTACAGCGGCGGAAATTCAGCCGCCAGCGCCGACCGACTGCCCGCGCTGACCCGCACCTTGCTGGTCAAGCGCATCCGCATGCAGGGATTCATCATCTTCGACTACGAAGGCCGGCAAGCGGAGTTCCTCGGGCCCATGCGGCAGTGGCTGGCCGAAGGCAGGGTCAAGTTCCGTGAGGACATCGTCGAGGGCCTCGAGAACGCGCCGCTAGCCTTCATCGGGCTGCTGCAGGGCGAGAACTTCGGGAAGCTGGTGGTGAGGGTGTCGGGTGAGGCAGGCAGCGCCGTGAGCCACTAGGCCGGCGTGGCGCTGCTTGAGCTCGGCTTGGCCCACCGATCGTGCATCGCCATCCCCACCAGCATGGTGGCCACGAAGAGGCATGCACTTGTCACACCGCTCCCGGCGGCCACCAGCGCGGGCCCGGGGCAGTAGCCGGAGACGCCCCAGCCGATGCCGAACAGCACGCCGCCGCCGATCAATCGGCGGTCGATCGTGGTGCTCGTCGGGATCTGCATGGCTTCGCCGTCCCACGCGGTGCGACGGCGCTTGGCGATGGCAAAGGCGGCGCTGCCCACCGCGATCGCCCCGCCCATCACCAACGCCAGGCTCGGGTCCCAGGCGCCGAAGAGGTCGAGAAACCCCTTCACCTTGCCGGGCTGCGTCATGCCGCTGGCGATCAGGCCCAGACCGAAGATCAGCCCGCTGCACAGTGCGATCAGATGGCGCATCGTGGCTCCGTCAAATCAGATGGCGCAGCACGAAGACCGTGACCGCGCCGGCGCCCATGAAGGCCAGCACATTGGCGAGTGAACGCAGCGAGAAGCGGCTCAGCCCGCACACCCCGTGGCCGCTGGTGCAGCCGTTGGCCATGCGCACCCCCACGCCGACCAGCAGTCCCGCCACCATCAGCGCGGGCGTCCCGACATCGACGGTAGTCGCTGGCAACGGGGCGAACAGCGCCCAGAGGTATGGCGCCACCAGCAGCCCGGCGATGAAGAACAAGGACACCTGCGTAGTCTGGTCCGCCTGACCTCGCTTCAGCACCACCCGCAAGGGGCTGGCGACGATGCCGGCAATGCCGGCGATGCGACCGACCCCCAGCAGGTACAGCGCGGTGGCCAGGCCGATCAGCAGCCCGCCTGCCAGCGAAGCCCAGGGGGTGAAATGGTTCCAGTCGATCGTCATGCGGGCAAGCGTAACGGCTGTTCGGTGCTGCTGCCAGATTGCGCGGCCGCATGCAGCGCTGGCGGGCCGCGGATGAATTCATTGATCCAGCGCAAGGGTGGGCTGCCGTCAGCGCACTCCAATGGTCCAGGGCATGCCGGTGCGGCGATCGTCGTCGCAGCTGACGTTCATGCCCGCGTGGAGAAATGACCATGAAGACGAACGAAGGCACGGTGGATCGTGCGGTGCGCGTGATCGCAGGACTGGCGCTGATCGGCATGGCCCTCGGCGGGGTCATCGGAGGCTGGGGCTACCTCGGCATCGTGCCGCTGCTCAGCGGTGCCGTCGGCCTGTGTCCGTTGTACTCGGTGCTGGGGATCAACACCTGCCCATTGGGCTCGCGCTGAGTCCAGGCGTCGCCGCACGTCGGCATTGGCTGACACGCGAGCACGGGCTTGTCCGATGGGGCCTCTCCAGCGGTGCGAAAAGAATACTTTTCACATCCACACAGAGGCGGCCCCATCGGCTGTCGTGCACAGGAGCAGCGCATGGACAAGCAACACATTCCAGAATCGTTCGGGGTCTTCAAGCCCGTCGGTCACGTGGTCATCACCTTTCGCACCGCAGGTGATCTGCAGCGAGCAGAGGCGGCGCTGAAAGAGCAGGGCTTCGACGCCTCTGAGATGGTTCGCTACACCCCGGCAGAGATGATCGACCAGGTGAACGCCGAAGTGGAGCGGGCCAGTCCCCTGGCCGCCATCGGGCAGGACCTGAACCTGATCAAGGCACACCGCGAGCTCGCACAGGCGGGTTGCAGCTTCCTGGTGGTGCACGCGCCCGAGCAAGCCCACATCGACAAGGTCAATGCCGTGGCGCATCGGCTGAAAGCCGTGGCCGCACAGCGCTACGGCCGGTTTGTCACCGAAGAGCTGATCGACGGTGATTCGGGCAACCAGACCAACGAGTCGCCGGATACCGGGCTCGATGATGCGGTGGAGGTGGGGCGCCGCTGAAACCGAACGGCCTGCAGCCTGGGGTGCGGCGCCGCGGATATGCTCGGCGCGCAAAGGAGTTTCATGATACACCTCCAACGATGGTTGGCCGCGGGCCTGATCGCCTGCGCTCAACTCGTCCAGGCCCACGACCCGGCTGAGCACGCCGGGGTCATCGGCGTGCCCGGCGACGCCGCGAAGGTCAGCCGCACCGTCGAGATCACGATGAGCGATGCGATGCGTTTCACGCCCGCCAGCATCCCGGTGCAGCGCAACGAGACCATCCGCTTCGTGCTGAAGAATCAGGGGCAGCTCAAGCACGAGATGGTGCTGGGCACGATCAGTGAACTGAAGAAGCACGCGGCGCTGATGATCAAGTATCCCGACATGCAGCACAGCGATCCCAACCAGGCCAGCGTCGAGCCCGGCCAGACCGCTGAGCTGGTCTGGCACTTCACCCAGGCAGGCACGATCGACTTTGCCTGCCTGCAACCCGGCCACTACGATGCGGGCATGAAGGGGCAGGTCCGGGTGAGCCAGGGGACGCCTTGATTGCTGCCGAAGCCGGCTTGGTGACTGCCACGGTCTCGCCAGGCGAGCCGTTGACCGATCCGGTGTGCGGTATGGCGGTGACGCCAGTGTCGCCACATTCGCACGCGCATGAAGGCCGCGTGTTCTATTTCTGCGGTGCGGGCTGCCGGACCAAATTCGCAGCCGACCCGGTGCGGTTCCTGCAGCCCACCGTGGTCGAGGCGCCGATCGAAGGCGCCACCTACACCTGCCCGATGCACCCGGAGGTGCGCGAAGACCATCCGGCTGCCTGCCCGAAATGCGGCATGGCCCTCGAACCCGAGATGCCGACGCTGGACGAGGGCGAGAACCCGGAGCTGATCGACTTCAGGCGCCGATTCGTCTGGACGCTGCCGCTGACTGCCGCCGTCTTCATCCTGGCGATGGGCGGCCATCGTTTCAGCGGATTGAGCCACAGCGCGTCGGGCTGGGTCCAGCTGCTGCTGACCTTGCCGGTGGTGCTCTGGGCCGGCGCGCCGTTCTTCGTGCGGGGCGTGCAGTCGGTGCGGCATCGCAGCCCGAACATGTGGACATTGATCGCCACCGGCACCTCGGCTGCGTTGGCCTACAGCGTGGTGGCGACCGTCGCGCCGGGTCTGATCCCGGCCTCGTTCACCTCGATGGGCCAGGTGCCGGTGTACTTCGAAGCCGCGGCGGTGATCATCTCGCTGACCCTGCTGGGGCAGTTGCTCGAGTTGAAGGCGCGCTCGCAGACCGGGGCGGCGATCAAGTCGCTGCTGGGTCTGGCGCCGAAGACCGCACGCCGCGTCGACATCGACGGCAGCGAAGCCGACATCGCGCTCGCGGAAGTGCACGTCGGTGACATGCTGCGGGTGAGGCCCGGTGAGAAGGTGCCGGTGGATGGCGTGGTGCTCGACGGCAGCAGTGCGGTCGATGAATCGATGCTGACCGGCGAGCCGATGCCCGTCAGCAAGCGCGCCGGCGACAAGCTGATCGGCGCCACGCTGAACACCACCGGTGCGCTGCTGATGAGCGCCGCCAAGGTGGGTGCACACACGGTGCTGGCTGGCATCGTGCAGATGGTGGTGCAGGCGCAGCGCTCCAAGGCGCCCCTGCAGCGCTTGGCCGACCGGGTGGCGGGCTATTTCGTCGTCACTGTGGTCGCCATCGCGGTGCTGACCTTCTTCGCCTGGGGCCTGTTCGGCCCTGAGCCGCGCTGGGTCTACGGCCTGATCAACGCCGTGTCGGTGCTGATCATCGCGTGCCCCTGCGCGCTGGGGCTCGCCACCCCGATGTCGATCATGGTCGCCACCGGCCGCGCGGCGACGCGGGGCGTGCTGTTTCGCGACGCGGCGGCGATCGAGCGCTTGCGCGATGTCGACACGCTGATCGTCGACAAGACCGGTACGTTGACCGAAGGCCGCCCGCGCTTCGACCGGGCCATTGCCGCAGCGGGCCACACCGACGACGAGGTGCTGCGCCTGGCCGCGAGCCTCGACAAGGGCAGCGAGCACCCGTTGGCGCGTGCGATCGTGGCCGCGGCGCGCGAGCGCAAGCTGCGCCTGGAACGCGTCGCCGAGTTCGACTCCTCCAGCGGCGTTGGGGTCTCGGGCCGTGCAGGCGCGCAGTCGCTGCTGCTCGGTAACCGCACGCTGATGCAGCAACGCGGTGTCGCCATCGGTGCGCTGGACGCTCAGGCCGAGGCGTTGCGCGCGACCGGTGCCAGCGTGATGTTTCTCGCGGTGGATGGGGCGCTGGCCGGCTTGCTCGCCGTGTCCGATCCGATCAAGGCCAGCACCGCCGAAGCGCTCGCCGCGCTCAAGGCCTCGGGTCTGCGGGTGATCATGGCCTCGGGCGATGGCGTGACCACGGCGCGGCAGGTGGCCACCACGCTGGGCATCGACGAGGTGCACGGCGAGGTCAAGCCGGCCGACAAGCTGGCGCTGGTGCAGCGGCTGCAAGCCGAAGGCCGGGTCGTCGCGATGGCCGGTGACGGCATCAACGACGCACCGGCGCTGGCACAGGCCGATGTCGGTGTCGCGATGGGCACCGGCACCGATGTGGCCATGCACAGCGCGTCGGTGACGCTGGTGAAGGGCGATCTGCGCGGTATTGCAGTCGCCCGCGTGATCTCACAGCAGACGATCGCCAACATGCGGCAGAACCTGGCCTTCGCCTTCGCCTACAACGCGCTCGGCGTGCCGCTGGCCGCGGGCGTGCTGTACCCGTTCACCGGCTGGCTGCTGTCACCGATGCTGGCCGCACTGGCGATGAGCCTGAGCTCGGTCTCGGTGATCTCGAACGCGCTGCGCCTGAGGGCGTCCCGCTTGGGCGGTTGAGCGGCTTCAGAGCGCTGCTGTCCTACAGGCAGCGGCCGACTCGTCCGACGGGCAGCGCGCTCCACGGGCGCCACGCTTGGGGTCATCCTCAAACGGGCATCCATCATGATGATTCTGACCACCGGCGACCGCACCCGACTCTTCGTCAAGGACTGGGGCACGGGTCGCCCTGTCATCTTCGTGCACGGCTGGCCGCTGACGTCCGACACCTGGGACGACCACGCGATGGTGATTGCCGACGCAGGCTTCCGCACCATCGCCTACGACCGTCGCGGCTTTGGCCGCTCCTCACAGCCCTGGAGCGGCTACGACTACGACACGCTCGCCGATGACTTGGCCTCGGTGATCGAGCAGACCGGTGCCAAGGATGCGGTGCTGGTCGGCTTCTCGATGGGCGGTGGCGAGGTCGCGCGCTACATGTCGCGCCATGGCGGGCGGCACGTGGCGAAGGTCGCACTCGTGTCCTCGGTCGTGCCCTTCATGCTGAAGACGCCGGACAACCCCCACGGCACCGACCAGACCAACTTCGACGACATGGCCGCCAGCATCAGGGAAGACCGCGCGCACTTCTTCGCAGGCTTTGCGAAGGACTTCTACGGCGTGGGCCTGATCTCGAATCCGGTCAGCGCCGAGACGCTTGAATGGACACGCAGCCTCGCCATGCAGGCCAGCCTGAAGGCCACGCTCGATTGCGCCAAGGCGTTCTCCTCCACCGACTTCCGGGGCGACCTGAGCGCCTTCAAGGTGCCCACGCTGATCATCCACGGCACGGACGACAAGACCGTGCCGATCGATGCCTCCGGCCGCGCTGCGGCGGCGGGCATCGCGAACGCGATCCTGATCGAGTACGAGGGTGCGCCGCACGGTCTGTTCGCCACCCACAAGGACCGGCTGACCAGCGACTTGCTTCGCTTCATCCGGAGCGCGTGATGCGGAGTCGCGTGCCACTGCGCACCACCAGGCACGAGGCCGCTGTCGGTACGCAGACGGTGCACCTGTTCGCCGCGGCCATGACGATGACGGTCATGGTCTGCAGCTCGATCGGCATCGGGGAGCACGGCCATCTCGAAAGCATTTGAAGTCCGTGGCCGTCGGCCGTTGCCCGAGCCCCTGCGACCGCCGTCTCCGCCGCCACCTCGCAGCCGCCGTCGTGTCTGGTTGGGTGCGGCAGCGCTGGTGCTGGTAGGGTTTGTCGGCGCCGGCGACATGCTCGGCTGGCCCTTCCTGGCCGGGCCGCTGGCGCATGCGCTGTCAGCGTCGCTGGAGCGACGCGTGAGCTGGATGCCAGCAGCTGGCGACGAGCGTTCGTCGGACTCGTTTCGGGTGCGCTTCATCGGCGGCATCCAATTGGAAACGCCGCAGCTCACCGTCGCTGCGCCGGCCTGGAGCCAGGCGCCACAGACGCTGCTCGCGCACGACCTCGACCTGCGTCTGCGCTACATCGACCTCTGGCGCGCTTGGCGCGGGCAGCCGCTGCGCATCGAGCAACTGCGGGCCAGTCGGCTCATGGCCGCTCTCGAGCGCTTGCCGGACGGACGGGCGTCGTGGCAGTTTGCGGCCGATGAGCCGGCCGCGACGCCTGCAGCACCACTGCGCCTGCCTGGCTTCGGTCTGCTGCGGATCGAAGACGGTGTGCTGAGCTACCGAGACGGCGTCCAGGACATCGAGGTGGAGAGCCGGCTCGCGCTGGTCGACCAGCAACTGCGCGTTGCAGCCAGCGGGCACTGGCGCGCGTCACCGGTGAAAGCCAGTGCCACCTTGTCGGGACTGGCTGCACCCGATGACGATGGGGTGGACAGCAGCTTGCCCAGTCGCCTGCCCCTCGTGCTGGAGGCCACCATCGGCAGGGCGCGCCTGCGCTTCGGCGGTCGCATCGACGAGCTGTCGAGCGACACCGCCGTCCAGGGGCACTTCGAGCTGAGCGGGCCATCGCTCGCGGCAGTGGGCGACCCCATCGGCGTGACACTGCCCACCACCACGGCCTTCCACAGCGCTGGTGTGGTGGTGCGCGAGGGCACAGCCTGGCGTGTGCAGGTCGATGACGCGACCGTCGGCGCCAGCCGACTGAACGGTGCGTTCAGCTACCTGACCGACGGCGCCGTGCCGATGCTGGCGGGGCGGCTCACGGGCAGCCGCCTGGGCCTGGTCGACCTGGGTCCTGTGGTGGGCACCACGCCCATCACCTCCACGGCCGATCCCTTGTCTCCATCTGCGCCACCAACCCAGGCCGTGGTCAAGGGCCCTGGCAAGGTCTTGCCGGCACGGCCTTTCGATCTGGCCGCCTTGCGGGTGATGGATGCGAATGTGCTGATCGACATCGCCGAGGTCGATCTGAACACCACCGCGCTGGAACCGCTGCAGCCCTTGCGTGCGCACCTGCAGCTCACGGGGGGTGTGCTCAGTCTCAGCGACCTCGATGCCCGCACCGCTGATGGACGCCTGAGTGGCCGTTTCGGCCTCGACGGCCGCGGCACGCAGGCCCTGTGGGACGCCGATCTGCGGTGGAACGATGTGCGGCTCGAGCGCTGGATTCGCCAGGCACGTGGTGGCGACGCGCCACCGTATGTGTCGGGTCGGTTGAATGGCAGAGCCACGCTGAAGGGGCAGGGACGATCGACGGCCGAGATCCTGGCCAGCCTGAACGGGCGGGTGCGCACCGAACTCGTCGACGGCGCGGTGTCGCATCTCATGGTCGAGGCCGCCGGCATCGACCTGGCCCAGGCCCTGGGTGTGCTGGTCAAGAGTGACGATGCCCTGCCGCTGGGCTGTGCGGTGGCCGACCTGGATGTGACCGCGGGTGCCATGCAGCCGCGGGTGATGGTGATCGACACAACCGATTCGGCGGTGTGGATCGACGGATCGCTGTCGCTGGCGGCCGAGTCGCTGGACCTGCGCGCGGTGATCAGTCCGAAGGATTTCAGCCCGCTCACGCTGCGCGCACCGGTGCATGTGCGTGGCAGCTTTGCCGACCCCGACGTCTCGCTGGACAAGACGAAGCTCGGCGGCCAGGTGGCAGCGTCGGTGTTGCTGGCTTTTTTGAATCCACTGGCGGCGTTGATTCCACTGATCGACACTGGCGACAGCGACATCGCGCAGCGCCATGCGGCCTCGTGCCGCCGTCTCATGCAGCAGGGGGCCCACCAGTCATGAACGATCCTGTTTCATCCACCCGCACCGAATCCGACAGCTTCGGGCCGATCGAAGTGCCCGCCGACGCGCTGTGGGGGGCGCAGACGGCACGCAGCCTGCAGTTTTTCGCGATCGGCGAGCAGCGCATGCCGCTGGCAGTGATCCACGCGATCGCCTGGTTCAAGTGGGCGGGCGCACAGGTCAACCGCGACCTGGGTCTGCTGAGTGCGCCGCGAGCTCAGGCGATCGCTGATGCGGCGCTGCGGGTCGCCGAAGGTGAATGCGATGCGCAGTTTCCGCTGTCGGCCTGGCAGACCGGCTCGGGCACGCAAAGCCACATGAATGTCAACGAGGTGGTCGCGCACCTGGCCTCGCGCGCGCTGGTGGGTGATGACCTGTCGGGCGCGAAGGCTGTGGCCATCCATCCGAATGACGATGTGAATCTGGGTCAGTCATCGAACGATGTGTTCCCGAGCGCCATGCATCTTGCGGTGGCGTTGGCTGCGCGCGACCGGCTGTGGCCGGCGCTGACCGACTTGCGTGCGGCGCTGGCCGCCAAGGCCATCGCCTTTGCGGACGTCGTGAAGATCGGCCGCACCCACCTGCAGGACGCGACACCGGTCACCCTGGGCCAGGAGTTCGGCGGTTACGAAGCCCAGCTCGCGCTGTGCCAGACCGCGTTGCGGCAATCGCTGGTGGCGGTGCACACACTGGCGATCGGCGGTACGGCGGTCGGTACCGGGCTGAACACCCACCCCGAGTTCGGCTCGCGTGTCGCGGCCATGCTGGCACGGCGCTTCGACCTGCCACTGGTGCCGTCCGGCAACCTGTTCTCTGCAATGGCTGGTCACGAAGCGCTGGTCGCGTTTCATGGTGCGCTGAAGATGCTGGCGATCGCGCTGACCAAGATCGGCAACGACATCCGCCTGATGGGCAGCGGCCCGCGTGCCGGGCTCGGCGAACTGCGTCTGCCCGAGAACGAACCCGGCAGTTCGATCATGCCGGGCAAGATCAACCCGACCCAGGTCGAGGCGCTGACGATGGTGTGCGCGCAGGTGATGGGGCACGATGTGGCGATCGGCTTTGCGGCCAGTCAGGGCCAGTTCGAGCTGAATGTCTACAAGCCGCTGATCGCGCTGAACACACTGGACAGCCTGCGGCTGCTGGCCGACACCATGCGCAGCTTCGACCGCCACTGCGTCGCCGGGCTCAGTGTCGACTCGGCGCGCGTCGAGCAACTGCTGCAGGGCTCACTGATGCTGGTGACGGCGCTGGCGCCCCACATTGGTTATGACCTGGCAGCAAAGATTGCCAAATGCGCCCACGACCATGGCACCACGCTGCGCGAGGCCGCCCTGGCGTTGGGCGCGGTGACGGCCGAGCAGTTCGACGAATGGGTCGATCCGCGACGGATGCTGGGTGAGCGGCTTGCCCGCTGACTTTCGGCCACCGAGCCGAATCGCCCGCTGTGTTCGCCAGCGCACTGAGTGGCGCGGCGCAAACACCTACGCTCGGCACCGCCGCTATTTCATTCTCCATTTCACTTCGACAGGAACCCCATGAATGCCTCCACCTTATTCGCTGCACTGCTCGTGACCGCCAGCCTGGCCGCGTGTGACAAGCCGACCACCGTCAACGTGCCGCCACCCACGGTTGGCGTGCCGGGACCGGCAGGACCGCAAGGAAGCACCGGCAGCGAGGGCCTGAAGGGCGACACCGGCAAGACCGGCGATGCCACCACCGTGATCGTGGTGCCTGCTGCATCGTCGCCGTCCAACTGAGCCTGGCTCAACCCTTCAAACGCAAAGGAACAAGCCATGAGTCTCGGAACCATCTTATTGATCGTGTTGATCCTGCTGCTCGTCGGCGCCTTCCCGAGCTGGTCGCACAGCTCCAGTTGGGGCTACGGCCCGAGCGGCGCGCTGGGCCTGGTCGTCGTCGTCGTGCTGGTGCTGGTGCTCACCGGGCGGTTGTGAGCCCAAGGGCTTGAGTTCAAACATGTCATCAATGCCTCCGCACTGCAGGGCATGGTCTGGCATCGCCCCCTGCCTCCTTGTGCTGCTGTTGACCGGGTGCGGCGACACGGCCCGCTTCCCGGTGAGCGCCGGCACGGGCCTGCAGCCAGAGTTGCCGCTTCCCCGTCCCACCCTGATCCCCACGGTGAACATCGCGCCGGCCATCGGTTGGTCGCCAGGGGCCTCCCCGCAGGCAGCGCCCGGTACGCAGGTGACGGCGTTTGCGGCCGGCCTGGAACACCCGCGCTGGTTGCTGGTGCTGCCCAACGGCGATGTGCTGGTGGCCGAAAGCAACGCCCCGCCCAAGCCGGAGGACGGCCTGGGCATCAAGGGCTGGGTGGCGGGCCTGGTGATGAAGCGCGCTGGCGCGGGCGTGCCGAGTGCCAATCGCATCACGCTGCTGCGCGACACCGATGGCGATGGGGTGGCCGACCTGCGCTCGGTGCTGCTGCAAGGCTTGAATTCGCCGTTTGGCATGGCTTTGGTCGGCGACACGCTGTATGTTGCCAATTCCGACGCGCTGGTGAAATTCCCGTATGCCACCGGTGACCTGCGCATCACGGCGGAGGCGAAGCACGTCGTCGAATTGCCGGCCGGCCCGATCAACCACCACTGGACCAAGAACCTCATCGCCAGCATCGATGGCAGCAAGCTCTACGTGACGGTGGGCTCCAACAGCAACGTCGGCGAGCGCGGCATGTCTGCCGAGACTGGCCGCGCGGCGATCTGGGAGATCGATCCCGTCGAGGGATCGCACCGCATCTACGCTTCGGGCCTGCGCAACCCCAATGGCATGGCCTGGGAACTTGGCGCAGGCGGCGGCACCACCGCGCCCGTGCTGTGGACCGTGGTGAACGAACGCGATGAGATCGGCAGTGACCTGGTGCCTGATTACCTCACTTCGGTGCGTGATGGCGCTTTCTACGGTTGGCCCTACAGCTACTACGGGCAGCATGTGGACGCGCGTGTGCAGCCGCCCAGGCCGGATCTGGTGGCGCGTGCTGTCTCGCCCGATTACGCGCTGGGGCCGCACACCGCATCGCTGGGCCTGGCGTCTTCCGTCGGCAGCCGCTTGCCCGCCCCCTTCATCAACGGCATGTTCATCGGGCAGCACGGCTCCTGGAACCGGCAACCGCACAGCGGCTACAAGGTGATCTTCGTGCCGTTCAGCGCCGGCAAGCCATCGGGGGCTGCGCCCATCGATGTGCTGACCGGGTTCCTCAGCGCGAAAGGCGAGGCCCACGGCCGGCCGGTGGGTGTGGCCCTCGACAAGCAAGGCGCGCTGCTCGTCGCCGATGATGTCGGCAATGCCATCTGGCGCGTGAGTGCAAAGCCATGACCAAGTACCTCGCAGCCTATCTGGCCACCGCCGTGGTGATGATCGCCGTCGACATGCTGTGGCTCGGCGTCATCGCCAAGCCGCTGTACCAGCAAGGCCTCGGCCACCTGATGGCCGAGCGACCGAACCTGATCGCAGCAGCGGCGTTCTACGTGGTGTATGTCCTCGGCTTGCTGGTGTTCACCATCGTGCCCCAGGCTGCCGACCCAGGCTGGCTGAAGACCGCCGTTGCTGCAGCGATGTTCGGCTTCGTGGCCTATGCCACCTACGACCTCAGCAACCTCGCCACGCTGCGGGGATGGCCGATCGGTCTGTCGTTGATCGACATGGCCTGGGGCGCGGTGCTCAGTGCGGTGGCGGCCACGGCCGGGCGCGTCGCCTGGGATCGCTACGCCTGAGCGGTACACCGTCGCTGACGGCGATGTAGGACATCAGCTACCGCGCGACTCGCCCTGCGCCGGCAGGCGTGGCGTTCCAACGAGTTCACAGTGTGTCCATCGCCACTCAGTGACTTTCACAAGGAACCCCATGAACACCACATTCACCCTCAAGACCTCGTTGCTCGCCGCTGCTTTTGCCGTGATGCCATTTGCCAATGCCGCCACGATGGCGCACGCCGATTACAAAGCGGACAAGATCCGTATCAACGCCGAATACAAGGCCGACAAGGCCGCGTGCGGCTCGCTGGCCGGCAATGCGAACGACATCTGCGTCGAGCAGGCCAAGGGCAAGGAAAAGCTGGCGCTGGCTCAGCTCGAATACGCCTACACCGGCAAACCTGAAGACCAGAACAAGATCATGACGACCAAGGCTGAAGTCGATTACGACATCGCCAAGGAACGCTGCGATGACCTGGCCGGCAATGCCAAGGATGTCTGCGTCCAGGAAGCCAAGGCGGCCGAGACGAAGGCGCTGGCCGATGCGAAGCTCGACAAGAAGGTCGGTGAAGCGCAGTCCGAAGCCGCCGACGACAAGCGCGATGCGGCCTACAAGGTCGCTGCCGAGAAATGCGATGCCTTGGCAGGCGATGCCAAAGCCAGTTGCGTGTCGGCCGCCAAGATGAAGTACGGCAAGAGCTGAACGCGATAGGCATCGAACCCATAGTTCGTATTTACGTATCAATAAGTTCTTGATTATGTAATTTACAGAACAAACATCCCAAAGCATCATCCTCTTCAGAAAGTCTGGAGAGGATGTTGCGATGGGTGTCCACGAAGTTCTGTTCTCGACCGCCGCCGTGTGGCCTGCGGCGTCGATGCTGGTCGGGGCGCTTGTCTCCCCGATCCGCAGCCTGTCCGTTGCGCGGCTGTGGCGTGCCTTGATCGGCCTGTGCGCTGGCGCACTGCTGGCCACTTGCTACACCCTGTGGGCAGGACCGGTCTCATCGCCTCTCTCAGGGGTCTTGCAGACCTCAACCCTCACGCTGGTGCTGGCCGCGCTGGTGCAGTTGCTGGGCCTCGTCATCACCGCGTTCTCTGCCCGCTACCTGCAGGGCGAGGCGGGGCAGCGACGCTACATCGCAGCGCTCGCCGTTGTGCTGGCCGCGGTGCATGTGCTGTTGCTCGCGGACCACTGGTTGTTGTTGATCGCGGCGTGGCTGATGGTCGGCATCGCACTCGAGCATCTGCTGTGCTTCTACCCGAACCGGCCTTTCGCCAGACTGGCCGCACACAAGAAGCAGATCGCCGACCGCGCGGCCGATGCGCTGCTGGTGGGTGCCGCTGTCCTCGCCTGGGGTGAGGTCGGCAGTGGATCGTTGCCGGATCTGTGGGTCCATGTCGGCCGCGAGGGCCTCTCCACTGCCTTGCAATGCAGTGCCGTCGGCGTGGTGCTGGCGGTCATTCTGCGCACGGCACTGCTGCCGGTGCACGGCTGGTTGATCCAGGTCATGGAGGCGCCCACGCCCGTGTCGGCGCTGTTGCATGCCGGCGTGGTCAACCTCGGCGGCTTTGTGCTGATCCGCTTCGCGCCCTTGCTCGAACAGGCGATCTGGGCGCGCACCCTGCTGGTGGTCTTTGGCCTGGGCACCGCGGTGCTGGCGGGCATGGTGATGCTGACCCGCATCAGCATCAAGGTCCGGCTGGCCTGGTCGACGGTGGCCCAGATGGGCTTCATGCTGCTCGAATGCGGGCTCGGCCTCTACACGCTCGCCGCGCTGCATCTGATCGGGCATTCGCTCTACAAGGCGCATGCCTTCCTGTCGGCGTCGACCGTCGTGCGGCAGACCCGCCTGCAGACGATGCATGTCCCGGTTGCGCCGATGGCGCTCAGCCTGATCCTGGCCCCGATCGCGGCCATCGCCACGGTGCTGCTGATCCAGGGCGTCGCGGGCCAACCCGCCTGGCCCTGGTGGTGGAGTGTGGTGCTCGGTCTGGCCTGGGCCCCGTTGCTGTGGCTGCCCGCTGAGCACCACTCCCGGCGCGCGCTGGGGTGGTCCGCCGCGTCCGGTGTCTTGATGGTGGTCGGTCTGACCGGCGCTGCGCTGGTGGCCCATGCGTTGCCGCTCGGCCTGCACGACACGCCTGATGACGCGCTGGGCCTGGTCGCCTTGTTCGGCATGGTGGGGCTGTACCTGTGCCTGGTCATGCTGCAGCGGCAGCCGCAGACGCTTCGCACCTGGCGGCGCTGGAGCTATGCCGGGTTCTACGTGGACGAGGCCTACACCCGCCTGGCCCTGCAACTGTGGCCCACCCGCTGGACCGTTGCGCCGTTCGAGTCTGCTGGGCAGCGGCCTGCGGCCGCGCTGGCAGCCGACGCCTGCTGATGACCTGACACCCCGGAGACCACGATGACCGAAACCTTGACCCATGCGCCGGCGCAAGCCGCAGCGAGCCGGAGCCCGTCGCAGGCGTCGGCCGACGCCACCCTGTACGCGCAGATCGAAGTCGCCTGCCACCAGGCCTGCCAGACCATCGCGCCGGCCTGGCCGCTGGACCGGGCCATCGCGGTGAACCCGCACTGGTCACGCATCGGCATGCCGGTGCGTCGCGTGGCCGCCCGCATGGCGGTGCTCGGCGGCATCCATGTCTTTCCGCCGCGCGACCGCCAGCAGCAGGCCTGGGACGCCGGCCGCATCACCCGCGCCGACCTCGCGCTCGCGCTGGGCCAGGTGCCCGACGCAGCAGCCAGCGGCTTGACGGCCGACGCGTGCGTGCAGGCCCTGCACCGCCCGCCCGCACTGCAGCAGCTTCCCTTGCTGATCGACGTGCTCGACAACGACCCGAAGCGCCACTCGCGGCTGTCGTGGCGACAGGCCATCACCCATCAGGTGAGCCAGACCTGTGCGGCCTATTTCGATGAACACCAGGCCGATTGGCAGCCCGAGCGCGCGCAAGGGCTGTATGCCTTCTGGCGCGACACCCTGGCGCACGACCACAGCATCGGGCTGCTGATGGGCGTTCCGCACCTGGGTCGCGCACTGGATGCGCTGCCGGCCACCCGGCAGGATGCCGAGCATTGGGTGATGAAGCGCCTCGGACTCCCCCCTGCAGTCTGGGCCGATTACCTCGAGTCGGTGCTGCTCACTGTCAACGGCTGGGCGTCGTGGTGTGCCTACCTGGGATGGCAGGCCCGCCTGCAGGGGCGCGAAGACCCACACCTGCGCGATCTGCTGGCCATTCGGCTGGCCTGGGGCGTCATCCTGCTCGACGGCAAGGACGACGAGGCCGCCGCCCAGGCGTTCGCGTCACTGCAAGCGGCGTGGCGCGAGGCCCCTGCGGTGCTGGAGAAGGCCGAGCAGGCGATGCGGGTCGACGAGGTCTGGCAGGGGGCGCTTGAGATCGGCTACCAGCGCACCCTGGCGCGCAGGCTGCTGGCGGTGGGCGGCGAAACCGTGCCGCATGAAGCACCCGACGTGCAGGCGGCCTTCTGCATCGATGTGCGCAGCGAACCCTTGCGTCGCGCACTCGAAGCCGCCTGGCCGGGCGTGCAGACCATCGGCTTTGCCGGCTTCTTCGGCCTGCCGGTGGCCTACACACCGCTGGCCACGCTGGCCCGGCGTCCGCAGTTGCCCGGCTTGCTCGCGCCGGCCATGGAGGTGGTCGATGGCATCGTGTCGCCGGGCGCGGCCGACAGGGTCTCCGACGCGGTGTTGCAGGAAGACGCCACCCGGTCCCGCCAGTCGCGCCTCGCACTCACCGACCAGTGGCGCGCGGCCAGCCGCTGGCCCGGCGCGGCGTTTTCATTCGTGGAGGCCGTGGGCTTGGGCTACCTGGGTCAGCTGGGGCGCTGGCTGCTGCCGACGCCGCAGGATCGCGCGCGAGACGATCTGGCGGGTCTGCCCGCCCGCTACCGCCCGGTCTGCCGCCCGCAAGTCGCGGGTCTGGATCTCGAGGCCCAGGTCGCTCTGGCCGCTCGCGTGCTGCATGCCATGGGCCTGGACAAGCCGCTCGCGCCGCTGGTGCTGCTGGTGGGCCATGGCAGCCAGAGCGCCAACAACGCGCACGCCGCCGCGCTGGATTGCGGTGCCTGCTGTGGTCAGACCGGCGAGGTCAACGCCCGCAGCCTGGCGCACCTGCTCAACGAACCGGCGGTGCGCCAGGGGCTGCAGTCGCGGGGCGTGACCATCCCCGAGGCCACCTGGTTCGTGGCCGCGCTGCACAACACGACCACCGACGAGATCGAAGGATTCGACCTCGACCTGCTGCCCGCATCCGCGCTGAAGCGGTGGGAGCATCTGCAAGCCGTCTTCGCGCAGGCCGGTGATCAGGTGCGGCGCGAACGTGCGCCGCAGCTCGGGCTCGACCCCCGCACGCCGCACGGTGATCTGCTGGACCAGCTGCGCCGCCGCGCCAACGACGGTGCGCAGACGCGTCCCGAGTGGGGGCTGGCGGGCAACGCCGCCTTCGTGATCGCGCCGCGTCAGCGCAGCCTCGGCGCGGTGCTGGAGAGCCGCAGCTTCCTGCACGACTACGACGCCAGCCACGACGCCGACGGCAGCGTGCTCGAGCTGCTGATGACCGCGCCGATGCTGGTCACGCACTGGATCAACTGGCAGTACCACGCCTCGACCTGCGACCCCGCGCGACTCGGCAGCGGCAACAAGGTGCTGCACAACGTGGTGGGCGGCCATCTGGGGGTGTTCGAGGGCAACGGGGGCGACCTGCGCATCGGCCTGTCGCAGCAGTCGCTGCACGACGGCGAGCGCTGGGTGCACGAGCCCCTGCGCCTGACGGTGGTCATCGATGCACCGCAGGCGGCCATCGAGGCGGTGATCGGCAAGCACGCGGTGGTGCGGCAGTTGCTGGACAACGGCTGGCTGCACCTGTGGCGCTTCGATCCGGCGGGCCTGCTGCGCTACGAGCGAGGGGAGTGGGGGCCCGTGCAGCTGGAGGTGGCTTGATGACGGGCCGCATGGCGGCCACCCGTCACATCGGCCACGCCGGGTCAGGTCAGACGTTGAACAGGAAGTTCAGCACGTCCCCATCTTTCACCACGTACTCCTTGCCTTCGGCGCGCATCTTGCCGGCGTCTTTGGCGCCGTGCTCGCCCTTGAAAGCCACGAAGTCGTCGAAGGCGATGGTCTGCGCGCGGATGAAGCCGCGCTCGAAGTCGGTGTGGATCACGCCGGCGGCCTGCGGTGCGGTGTCGCCGATGTGGATGGTCCAGGCGCGCACTTCCTTCACGCCCGCGGTGAAGTAGGTCTGCAGCCCCAGCAGGCTGAAGGCCGCGCGGATCAGGCGGTTCAGGCCCGGCTCGGTCTGGCCCATTTCGGACAGGAACATCAACCGGTCTTCGTCGCTCATGTCGGCCAATTCGGCCTCGGTCTTGGCACAGATCGCGACCACCGGTGCCTTCTGGCTCTCGGCGTAGGCGCGCAATTTGTCGAGGTACGGGTTGTTGTCGAAGCCGCCTTCGTCGACGTTGCCGACGAACATCGCCGGCTTCGCGGTGATCAGGCACAGCGGCTTGACCAGCACCATGTCTTCCTTGCTGAAGGCGATGCTGCGCACCGGCTTGGCTTCATTCAACGCGGCCTGGCATTTCTCGAGCACGGCGACCAGCTTCTGCGCGTCCTTGTCGCCCGAGCGAGCCACCTTGTTGTAGCGGTGCAGACCCTTCTCCACCGTGCCCAGGTCGGCCAGGCACAGCTCGGTCTGAATGACCTCGATGTCGGAGATCGGATCGACCTTGCCGGCCACGTGGATCACGTTGTCGTCGTCGAAGCAGCGCACCACATTGACCAGCGCGTCGGTCTCGCGGATGTGGGCGAGGAACTGGTTGCCCAGGCCTTCGCCTTTCGACGCACCAGCCACCAGGCCCGCGATGTCGACGAACTCGACGATCGCCGGCACGATGCGCTCGGGCTTGACGATGGCTGCCAGCGCATCGAGGCGCGGGTCGGGCAGCTCGACGATGCCGACATTGGGCTCGATGGTGCAGAACGGGTAGTTCTCGGCCGCGATGCCGGCCTTGGTGAGCGCATTGAAGAGGGTGGATTTGCCCACGTTGGGCAAACCGACGATGCCGCATTTCAGGCTCATGGTGCAGGTCTCACAGGGGATGTTGCAGGCGTCGACGACGAGCCCGCGATTCTAGGAGGCTGCACAAGGCGGCCACGCCGCAGCATCAGCACATTGCCCGCCACCGCCAGCAGCACGCCGACGCCGGTGATCGCGTCGGGCCGGTAGCCCTCGAACCCGACCGACACCACCAGGGCGAGCATCGGCGTCATCACGCCAATGGCGCCGCTGGGGCCCGGTCCCAGGCGCTCCTGCAGCGTCAGGTAGCAGGCAAACGACAGCACCGAGCCTGCCAGCGCCAGGTAGATCAGAGAGACCCACCACGACGGCAGCGCGGGCGGTGTGAAGCGGTGGCCCATGGCCAGTGCGATCGCGGCCGTGGTGAGGGCGCCATAGCCCATGCCGAAGCCCATCGACGGCCAGAACGGGAGCCCGCGGTGCCGGTTGCGGCTGGCGATCAGGCTGCCCGACGAGCTCAGCAGCACGGCTCCCACGGTGAACGCCGTGCCCACGCCCACCGAGGCGGCCGTGCCCAGCGACCCCGCCCCGTGCGCTGTCGAGGCCATGCCCGCTGCCGCCTTGACGAACTCCGGCCAGAAGATCAGGGCCACGCCCATCAGGCCGAGGATGCAGCCGCCGACAAAGCGCGCCGATACCCGCTGGCCGAACAGCGCCTGCGCGCCGAGGCCCGCGATCAGCGGTGACGCCGAGTAGCCCACGGCCACCAGGCCCGACGGCAGGTGCCGCTCGGCGTGGTACACGAACACATACGACACACCGAACATCAGCGCGCCCTGCGCCGCCAGCACCGCATGGTCGCGTGGCGCAAAGCGCAGCGGGATGCCGCGCAGCGCGCACCCCGCCAACACCAGCACCGACGCCAGCGCGAAGCGCAAGGCCACGCCGACCTCGGGCGTGGTGTGGCCCAGCTGGTAGGTGATGGCGTGCCAGGTCGTGCCCCAGGCGAGCACGCAGACAGCGAACAGCTGCCAGGTCTTGAACCGGCTCATGGCGACAAGGCGGCGGGCTTCAATCGAAGCGGTAGGTCGCGCCGCCCACCAGGCCCGTGTGCAGCAGGCAGTCGAAGCCCTCGACGATCACCGCGTTCATGCCGAAGGTGAGCGCCCCGTTCAGCCGGGCATCGGCACGGTAGGCGGCCAGCGCATCGCCGACCGCGTGACCCGTTTCGGCGGTGAGCGGGTCGACATCGGGGATGCTGCAGCGCGCGCAGGGCTTCACGAGCTTCAGCCGCACCGGGCCGTCGGGCGTGGCGAAGTGGATCTCGTCGAGGTGGTCTTCGCCGTGCGCATCGAGACCGCCCAGCACCAGGTTGGGCCGGAAGCGCTGCATCGTGACCGGCGCGGCGCCGCTGGCGGCGATCCGGCGGTTCAGCTCATCGAGGCTGGCCTGCGACGTGATCAGCAGCGGGTACTCGTCGGAGAACGCCGCTTCGGCCTCGATCGTGCCGGTCCACTGCGCGCTGGCGAGGCGCTTGTTCGCAGGGTCGAATCGCACCAGTCGCAGGGGCTGGCCCAGAAAGTCGCTGAACCACTGCGCGGCAGCGTCGCCCATGTCGAAGGCCGCGACCTCGTCGTTCCACACCGTCACCTGCCGACGGGCGCCAACCTCGTCGATCGGCACCGACCAGGCCAGCATGCCCGGTGCCCGCAGCACCATCTCCCGTGCACTCAGATTCGTCTGGATCAGCGCCATGCGTGGCACCTGCCTCTGCGTGACGAAGCGGCCCTGCGCATCGACTGCCATCCACGCGCGGTCGAGTTCCAGCCCGGTCTCGGTCAGCAGTGCTTCGGCCGGGGCGGTGCCCCCGCAGCTCTTGATGGGGTGCACGTACAGCGTGGTGAGCGTGACCTCGACGTCGAACGCTGGGTCGTCACTCACTTGAACAGGCCCTTCAGCACACCCTTGAGCGCGTCCTTGGGCTTGGTGGCCGGTGCGGAGGCCGCGGGGTCGACCGGCTTCAGGCCCAGCTTTTCTTCGAGCCGGTTGCGCACCTCGTTTTTCAGTCCCTGTGTTACCGCGCCCGCCACCACCGAGGACCACTCGATCTTCCAGTCCAGCGCGGCGAAGGGGCCGGTCAAGCGCACCGGGACCTGCAGGCCTTTCAGCGCGGCGAGGTCGGCACCATCCTGACCCTTGGCGGTGCCGGTGACGGTGGCCCGTGCCAGGTAGTCGATGCGGCTCTGGCCGATGTCGATCGTGCCTTCGCCGCCCAGGCGCAGGAAGGGGCTCTTCACGTCCAGGTCCTTGTTGCGCGCCACGCCATCGGCGATCTGGAAGCTGGCGTTCATCTCGCTGAAGTCGGTCTTCTCGGTCTCGCTGGCCTTTTGCACCGCGTCTTGCTGCAGGCCGATCGCGGCCTTGGCCTGGCGCAGGCTCTTCGCGAGGTTGATGCCCTTGATCGCACCGTCGCGCAGCTGCAGCGCCATCTGGCCCTGCAGCTTGGCCTTCAGCGTGTTGACGCTGCGGCCGGTGGCTTCGATGTCCATCGTCACCCGGCCGGTGCCGTCCATCCAGTCTTTCGCCGCCACATCCTTCAGCGCGCTGTTGATGTTGATGCCGGTGGCGGTGCCCTTGAATCCGACGCGCCCGGTGGCGGCCTCGGCCAGCGCCGACGCGTCGACGCTGCCGCCCCAGACCTTGCCCTGCAGCGTGGTCACCCGCAGCACGCCGCTGTTCAAGGTGGCGTCGATGCGCGCTGCTGCCACCTTGTAGCGCTGGAAGGCGAAGCTGGCGGCTTGCAGGCTGAATTGCCCGTCGAGGCTGCGCAGCGCACTCAGGTCGACCGGGGTGTCGGTGGCTGGAGCCCCCGGGGCGGTCTTGGCAGAGGGCGTTGCAGCGTCGGCTGGCGCATCGGCCACATCGGAGTTCGAAAGAAGCCGGTTCAGGTCCAGCGTGTCGAAGCGGGCTTTCGCGTTGACTTTCGGCACGGTACCGCCCAGCAGCGCCGTGCCGTCGGTGTTGAAGGCGCCGCCGTTGATGTCACCGGCCAGCGTCCATGCGGCGCGTTCGGCGGATGCGCTGGCGTTGCCCTTGGCGTCGATCTTCAAGGGCTGCAGCCCGGGGTTCTCGATCAGGCCTTGCAGCGTCAATGCATCGAGCGCGATCGAGGCGGGTGTGCCCGCGCCGTTCTTCCCGTTGGTGGCGGCCTGCGCCTGCTTCAGCAACAGGTTGGCATTGATCGTGGTGGCCAGCTTGCGCTGCGCACCGGTGCTGGCGACCTTCGCCTCGAAGCCGGGCAGGCGCAGCGCGTCGAAGCTGCCGGTGGGCGCCGCGCTCTTGAACGCCACGTCCAACGGTGTGACGCCGCCGCGCTGAAGGCGGCCGCTGAACGCGCTGCCCTTGATCTGGTCGCCGGTGGCGGCCAGTTCGGGCCAGGCGAGCGACAGGCTCAGCGGTTGCGCATCCTGCGTGCCTTTGAGCTGGAGGCTCAGCTTGGTGAGCGCGATGTCCTTGGCCGCCGGGTTGAAGGCGAAGCGCTCGACAGCGAGCGTGCTGTCATCGATCTTCAGGCCGCCGGCGGTGGCCGCCAGTGTCAGTTGCAGCGCCTGGGCATCGATCGCCGAGGCGGTGCCATCCCAGCCCGCGTTGCCCTTCAGCCCGGCGCGGATCGCCTTGATGCCGACGGCGTCGCCGTTGAACGCGAGGCGGGTATCGCGCAGCGCGACCGAGCCCGTTGCCAGGTCCAGCTTGAGCTGCGTGTTGCCGGTCAGTTCGCCCTGGACGGCGGGAGAGGCGAGGTCGAACTGAACCACGAACTCAACCGGCGACTCGCTCTGGTCCTGCAGGCGGCCGGTGGTCAGCGACTTCACCGACAGCGTGCCGGCCAGATGGGCCAGATCGTCCTTGACGCGCAGGCTGACGTTCTCCAGCGCGACGCGGTTCACGTCGAGCCGCGGCGGCTTCTTGCTGCCGATGCCACCCTCCGAGGGGGCCTGGGCGTTGAGCAGGTCATCGATGTTGCGCACCCCTTCGGCGTTGCGCAGGTAAGTGGCGCGTACCCCGCGCGCGGCCACCCGGCCGATCACCAGCTCGCGGTTCAGCAGCGGCAGCACATCGACCGCCAGCTCGGCGTGGTCGATCGCGGCGAACTCATCTGGCTTGTTGGCTTCGCTGAGGCTGACGTCGGCCAGCGTGACTTCCAGCCGCGGGAACAGCGACAGCCCGATCGGCCCGTTGATGGCCAGCGTGCGGTGGTGGTGCGTCTGCATCCATTCGATGGCGACGCCCTTGTAGCGGTTGGCGTCGAAGCCCATCACCAGCCACGTGAGCGCTGCTGCCAGCACCAGCAGCAGGCCCAACACCCCGAGCGCGATACGGCGTATCCAGATCGACACGGCAATGCCCCTGAAAAGCGCGGATTGTGCCTGCGCACCCATGCTGCCAACACCTCGGCTACCTACAATCCGCCTCGATGAAACCCTATGACGTGCAGGTTCGCGGTGCGGGCCTGGTCGGGCCCGCCCTGGCCTTGTCGCTGGCGCGCATCGGCTTGCGTGTGGCGCTGGTGGCCGATCCCGCCGCGGCGGCGCGTGGGCCTGATGTCCGCGCGTTCGCGCTGAATGCCGCCTCGGTGGCCTTGCTGCGCGGCCTGAAGGTCTGGGACGCGCTGCCGGCGCATGCAGCCACTGCGGTGCACGAGATGCGTGTCGAGGGCGATGCGCCCGGTGCGGCGCTCGAGTTCTCGTCGTGGGAGCAACGGGTGGGCGAATTGGCCTGGATCGTCGACGCGGCATTGCTCGAACGTGAGCTGGCGGCAGCGGTGCGGTTTTCCCCGCACGTGACGGTGCTGGCAGGCGCCCAGGCCGAGGCCGCGACCGCGCCGTTGACGGCCATCTGCGAGGGCAAGGCCTCGGCCACCCGCGACGCCCACCGCGTGCCCCTCGATCGCCGGCCCTACGGTCAGCGCGCGGTGGCTGCGCGGCTGGTCAGTACCAAGCCGCACGCGGGCACGGCGCGGCAGTGGTTCGGCTCGCCCGATGTGCTGGCGCTGCTGCCTTTCGATGCGCCGCAGCCGCTGCACTCGTACGCGCTGGTGTGGTCGGTGCCCGATGCGCGCGCTGGCGAGTTGCTGGCGATGGCGCCTGCCGAATTCAATGCCGCGCTGATGCAGGCCACCGCCGGAGCCGCCGGCGAGTTGCAGCTGAGCGGTGAGCGCGTTGCTTGGCCGCTGACCCGCGCGCAAGCGGCCACCTGGTGCGGAGCCGGCTGGGTTCTGGTGGGTGACGCCGCCCACGTGGTGCACCCGCTGGCCGGCCAGGGGCTGAATCTGGGGCTGGCCGATGTCGCGGCCTTGACCGCGGTGCTGGCAGCGCGCGAGCCGTGGCGCGAACTCGGCGACGAGAAGCTGCTGCGCCGCTACGCCCGCGAGCGCCTGCTGCCCACACGTGCGATGGTCGAGATCACCGACGGCCTGATGCATCTTTTTGCCCACCCGGCACCGCTGGTGCGGGAACTTCGCAACCAGGGCCTGACTCTGGTCAATCGGCTGACGCCGCTCAAGCGCTGGCTGACCGCGCAGGCACTGGATTCCTGAGACTGCACCTGGGCGCGCGGCGCCTCATCTGATCTGCTCACCTGAAAGCTCCACCCCATGGCCATGACATTGATTCGATCGATCTGCCGGGCGGCCCGCCGTGGCGCTGGCGTGCAGGCGGCGTGGGCGCTGCTGGCCGTGATGGTGGTGGGTACCCCGGCCTTCGCCGGTGAGGCCGAGATCCGCAAGGCCCTGGCTGAACGGCTGCCGGACCTGGGCAAGGTCGACGAGGCCACGAAGTCGCCGATCGCAGGCCTGTACGAAGTGCGTATCGGCACCGAGATCTACTACACCGACGACAACGGCAACTACCTGATCGAAGGCCAGTTGCTGGACACCAAGGCCCGCACCAACCTCACCGAAGCGCGCGTGGCGAAGCTCACCGCGATCGACTTCGCCAGCTTGCCGCTGAAGGACGCGATCGTCTCGAAGCAAGGCGATGGCAGTCGCAAGCTGGTGGTGTTTGCCGATCCGAACTGCGGCTACTGCAAGCGCTTCGAGCGCGAAGCCCGCGCGGCGAGGAACGTCACCATCTACACCTTCCTGTACCCGATCCTCGGCAACGACTCGGTGGACAAATCGCGCAACATCTGGTGCGCCAAGGACCGCGACAAGGTCTGGGCCGACTGGATGGTGGATGGCACGCTGCCGCCGAAGATGATGGGTGACTGCGACAGCTCGGCACTGCAGCGCAATGCGGCTCTTGGGCGCAAGCACAAGGTCAATGGCACGCCGGCACTGGTGTTCGAGGACGGCAAGCGCGTGCCGGGCGCGATGAGTCTCGGTGACCTCGAGAAGCAGTTGCTGGCCTCTGCGAAGAAGCCCGGTTGATCCCGCAGCTGCAAGACTTCTTCAACTTCGCGCCCACGCACGCGGAGGCATTGCGCCGGCTCGACGCGGTGCATCCGGGTGAGTACGCGCGCACCCGCAATGCGCTCGATGGGGCGGTCACCGGGCTCTCGCCCTACTTCACCCATGGCGTGATCGGGATGCGTGCCGCGGTGGCCCGCGTGATGCAGAAGCATCGGCTGGGCTACGAGGACAAGCTGATGTTCGAGTTCGCCTGGCGCGAGTTCTTTCATCATGTGTGGGCGCGGTGCGGCGAGCAGGTGCTGAGCGACATGCGGCCCTCTGCGGTGGGGCCTGTGGTTTATGCACCCGACTTGCCGGCCGATCTGCGCGAAGGCCGCACCGGCGTGCCGGTGATCGACACCGCGGTGCGCCAGCTCTACGCCACGGGCTACCTGCACAACCATGCCCGCATGTGGATCGCCAGCTACGCAGTGCATCTGCGCAAGGTGCATTGGCGCGCCGGCGCCGACTGGATGATCGGCCACTTGCTCGATGGCGATGTGCCGAGCAACCACCTGAGCTGGCAATGGGTCGCTGGCACCTTCTCGAGCAAGCCCTATCTGTTCAACGCGGACAACGTGGCGAAGTACGCGCCCCACGGACAGGCCCAGGCCTGGCGAGGCAAGGGCACGGTGCTCGATCAGGACTACGAAGCGCTGGAGCGCGTGGCGCGGCAGAACGGCGATGTCGGGCCTGAGCCGGGCCTGCACGACGGCGTGAGTGAACCTGCGCTGTGGGCTGCACCGCATGCCGACTGGGTTGCCGAAGCCACGAAGCCACTGCGTGCTGGCGCGGTACCCCGACAGCGCGAGATCGAACTGGTCACGCCGTGGGCCATGGGTGAGCGTGAGGGCGGTGCGGGTTCCGGTGCCGGCGGCCCGTGGCGGCTGGGCGTGATCCACACGCCCTCGCATGGCTTGCTGCCCTGGAGCGAAACCCGCTGGCGCTGGGTGCTTCGGCGGCTGGGGCAGGTCACCGATGCGGTGTTCGTCGGTGATCTGACGTCGTCCGTGCCGTGGACGGCGGGCGCTCCGACCTGGCCGGGGCCCGGCAGGGTGACGGCGGTGCGGGCCCCGATGCCCGGCTACGACGCGGCGCTCGGTGCGCTGGCCACCTTGCAGGCCGCACCGCGACTGCTGCCCAGCCCCGAGACGATGTGCCGCTCGTTCAGCGTGTTCTACGAAAGTGTCAAGCGACAATCACGCTCGCTTCAGACGCAGTTGAACGGAGAGCTTTTTTGAGCAGTACCTCCCAGGCCACGTTGACCCCGGCATCGACGAATCAGCCGGACCGGGCCACCTTGCGCCTGGCCTATGCGGGCCTGCTGCCGTTCGTGATCGGCGCGCTGCTGTTGTGGATCGTGCGACCCGATGCGCATCCGTATGTCGCTGCGGCGTTGTCGGCTTATGCCGGCGTGATCGTCTCGTTCCTCGGCGGCATCCACTGGGGTTTCGGCTTCCGGGCGCAGCCACCCGACCCGTCGCGCTTCGTCTGGGGTGTCGTGCCCTCGCTGGTCGCCTGGGTCGCGGTGGTGATGCCCGCGTATGCCGGTCTGGTCGTGCTAGGCGTGATGCTGATCGTGTGTTACCTGGTGGATCGCCGCGTCTACCCGGTGCAGCTGTCGGGTGCCTGGCTGATCCTGCGGTTCCGGCTCACCGTCGTTGCCAGCCTGGCCTGCTTCATTGGCGCGGCCGGCAGTTGAGCGCTGCGGCAGGCCATGCCCGAAGGTCCGGAAATCCGCCGTGCGGCGCAAGCGGTGCACCGTGGCATCGCCGGCCAGCCGCTGCGCATGACGCTGGCACACCCTGCGCTGGCGCCGATGGAACGTGCGCTGCGAGGCGCCACCGTCGAGTCGGTCAGTGCCCGTTCCAAGGCGATGCTGACGCGCTTTTCCACCGGCGACCTGCTGTATTCACACAACCAGCTGTACGGCGAATGGGTGGTCGATCGGCCCGATGAACCGCTGCGCGCACGGGCCATTCGGTTGGTGCTGGAAGCGCCTGCGCAGCGCGCGGTGCTGTACAGCGCGACCGATTTCGCCTGGCTGCGCTACGGCGAAGAAGGGGCGCATCCCTACATCGCCAAGCTCGGCCCCGAGGTGCTCGACGATGCGACCACCACACGCGACATCGCCGCGCGGCTGGCGCAGTTTCCGCGCCGCCGCATTGCCGATGCGCTGCTCGATCAGCAGGTGCTCGCCGGCCTGGGCAACTACCTGCGCAGCGAGATCGCTTTTGTTGCCAGGTTGAACCCGTGGCGTCGCCTGGGCGACCTCAGCGATGCCGAGCGGCACCGGCTGGCCCAGGCGGTGCGCGACATCAGCCACCGCAGTTTTCGCACCGGCGGGGTGTGCGTGCCGATGGCGCTGTACCGTGTGCAGCGTCAGCAGGGGGCGAGCTTCGAGGCGGCACGATTCTTCGTGTTCGACCGCGCGCAGCAGCCCTGCCGAGAGTGCGGCGCCACCGTCGAGCGCGCCACGCTCGGTGGGCGCAAGCTGTTCGTCTGCATCGCCTGCCAGAGCGTGTTTCCGCTGCCTGATGAACTGCGGCACTGACGTTGCAACATTGGCGCTGCCACACCGAACACTCACCGACCTGCTTTCGATACGCCCATGATTTCCTACCGCATTGAACTCCACGATCCGAACGCCCACCTGTACCGCGTCACGCTGACCGTGCCCCAACCGGCGGCCCGGCAGCGGCTGAGCCTGCCGGTGTGGATTCCGGGCAGCTACCTGGTGCGCGAGTTCGCCCGCCACTTGAGCGGGCTCGAAGCCAGGCAGGGCGGCCGCGCGGCGTCGCGCCCTGTGCCATTGACGCAGCTCGACAAGGCGACCTGGCAGGCCGAGTGCAGCGAGCGCGGCGCGCTGGTGGTGAGCTATCTGGTCTACGCCTTCGATACCTCGGTGCGCGCAGCGTTCCTGGATGCGCAGCGCGGCTTCTTCAACGGCACCAGCCTGTGTCTGCGCGTCGAAGGCCGCGAGGCCGAGCCGCATCGCATCGAGCTGCGCGCGCTGCCGCGCGGTTGGGAGGTCGCCACCTCGATGCACGCGACCGGCGCGATGGCGTTCGAAGCACCCGACTACGACGAACTGGTCGATCACCCGTTCGAATTGGGCCGTTTCTGGCGCGGCCAATTCAAGGCGCACGGTGTCCCGCATGAGCTGGTGGTGGCCGGTGCGCTGCCCGACTTTGATGGCACCCGGCTGCTCGCCGACACGAAACGCATCTGCGAGACCGAGATCGCGTTCTGGCACGGGGACGCGCCGAAGCGTGCGGACATTCCGTTCCAGCGCTATGTCTTCTTGCTGAATTGCGTCGACGATGGCTATGGCGGGCTGGAGCACCGCGCCAGCACGGCCCTGATCGCCTCGCGGCGCGACCTGCCGCGGGTGCCCGCTGCCCACGCGGCCCGGGGAGCGCGCCCCGAAGAAAAGAGCGACAACTACGTGACCTTGCTGGGCCTGATCAGCCACGAGTATTTCCACACCTGGAACGTCAAGCGCCTGAAGCCGCGCGACTTCGCACCGCTGGACTACACCCGCGAAAACTACACCGAGCTGCTGTGGTTCTTCGAGGGCTTCACCTCCTATTACGACGACCTGCTGCTGCGCCGCGCAGGGCTGATCGACGACGCACGCTATTTGAAGGCGGTGGCCAAGACCGTGACCAGCGTGCTGGGCATGCCGGGCCGGCAGGTGCAAAGCGTGGCGCAGGCCAGCTTCGACGCCTGGGTGAAGTACTACCGCAGCGACGAGAACACGCCGAACGCGACCATCAGCTACTACACCAAGGGATCGCTGGTCGCGCTGGCGCTGGACCTGAGCCTGCGCACCGCAGGATCACGCCGCTCAGCCACGCTCGATGCCGTGATGCGCGGCCTGTGGGCACGCAGCGCCGGTGGCCCGATCACCGAGGGCGATGTTGTCGAGGTGCTGCGCGAGGTCGCCGGCCCGGCGCAGGCCGATGCGCTGACCCGCCAGCTGCGCGAGTGGGTGCACGGCACCGGTGACCTGCCGTTGAAGGATCTGCTCCAGCGCTTCGGCGTGCAATGGCAGACGCCACCGGCCACGCTGACCCAGCGCCTGGGCATGCGCGTCAGTGAAAGCGCACTGACCGGCATCAAGGTCACCCATGTGCTGCGCGGCGGTGCGGCTGAACGCGCTGGTCTGTCGGCCGGCGACGAGGTGCTGGGGCTCGGTGAGTGGCGGCTGCGCCGGCTCGACGATGTACTGCGGCTGCTCACGCCCGGGCAGCCAGGCGTGCTGCTGGTGTCGCGCGATCAGCGTCTGCTCAGGCTGTCGATCGATGTGCCCGATGCCAGCGTGCTCGCTGGTGTGGTCGGTCTGACGGCTGACGTCCAGGCGCCCCGAGCCGCGCTCGCGCTGCGCAGCGCCTGGCTGGGCGCCTGACGCCCGCAGCAGGCTCGACACCCGCGATGACCTCCATGGCGCAAGCCCCAGTGGCCGGCCGCAGGCGGATCGCGGGCCGCGTGGCACTCGTTGCCGCCGTTCTGGTGATGCACGCGTGCGTGATGCGCAGCATCAACGACAGCGTCATCGACTTCGACCAGGGCAAGAAGCCGGCGCGCATCGAGCTGGTGGCGGTGCAGGACATGGCCTTCAGCACGCCGCCTGCGCCAGCGGCCGTGCCACCCCCACCAGCACCGGCCGCCCCTCCGCGGCCCCCACGGCAGGCGACCCCGGCGGTTGCGGCCGCCTCGGCCCCCGACGCGGCCGCGTCGGCGCCGGAGACGGCCCCGGTGCTGGCGGCAGCGCCAGCAGACCCGCCTGCGAGTGCGCCCGCGCCTGCGGCCTCGGCCCCGGTCATGCCGGCAGTCGCCTCCGTCGCAGAACCTGCGCCGTCGCTGCCCACGGCAGCAGCTGTCGCCCCCGCATCGGCGCCCGCATCGGCTCCAGCGCCGAGCATCGAAGCCTTCGGCTGGCCGCCCTCCACCCGCATCACCTATGAGTTGACCGGCAACTACCGCGGCGAGGTCTACGGCAGCGCGCAAGTCGATTGGGTGCGTGTCGGCGAGCGCTACCAGGTGCACCTGGATGTGGTGGTTGGTGCCTCGTTCGCACCGCTGTACTCGCGCCGGATGAGCAGCGATGGTCGCTTGAGCGACGCCGGGCTGGTGCCCGAGCGCTACGACGAGGAGAGCAAGGCCGCGTTCAAGGACCGCAAGCGCGCGAGCGTCACGCTGGAACCGGAGTCGGTGCTGCTCAACAACGGACAGCGTGTCGAGCGCGTGCCCGGCGTGCAGGACACGGCCAGCCAGTTCGTGCAGCTCACCTACCTGTTCACACGGCAACCCCAGCTGCTGAAACCGGGGGGCACGATCGAGTTGCCGCTGGCGCTTCCGCGGCGCATGAGCGTATGGACCTACGACATCCGGGAGTCCGAGTCGGTGTACACCCCGATCGGACCGATCGACGCCATCCCGTTGCAACCGCGTCGCGAATCGCGCAAGGGCGACGAGCTGTCGGCCACGGTATGGTTCGCTCCCAGCCTGCAGTACCTGCCGGTGCGCATCCGCATCCAGCAGGACACCGACACCTACATCGACCTGATGATCAAGCGACGGCCGCAGTTGACCCAGTGAACCCGCCCTAAAGTGGGGTCCAAGAGCCCTGTCTACGGAGAACCGCCATGCCCCACGAATTCATCCTCACCGACACCGTGGGCGACGGCCCGCTGAAGACCGGTTTGATCACGCTGAACCGGCCCAAGCAGCTCAATGCGCTGAACGATGGCCTGATGAGCGAGCTGGGCGCGGCGTTGCAGGCCTTCGACGGCGACGAGGGCATCGGCTGCATCGTGATCACCGGCAGCGAGAAGGCCTTTGCGGCTGGCGCCGACATCGGCGCGATGGCCACGCTGACCTACATGGAGGCCTACAAGGGTGACTTCATCACCCGCAACTGGGAGGCGCTGCGCAGCGTGCGCAAGCCGGTGATCGCCGCGGTGGCGGGCTTTGCGCTGGGGGGCGGCTGCGAGCTGGCGATGATGTGCGACTTCATCATCGCGGCCGACACCGCCAAGTTCGGGCAGCCCGAGATCAAGCTTGGCATCATTCCAGGCGCCGGCGGCACCCAGCGACTGCCGCGTGCGATCGGCAAGGCCAAGGCGATGGACCTGGTGCTGACCGGCCGGATGATGGATGCGGCGGAGGCCGAGCGGGCCGGTCTGGTGTCGCGCGTGGTGCCGGCGGCCGAATTGCTCACCGTGGCGCTCGCCGCCGCGCAAAGCGTCTGCGAGTACAGCGGCCCGAGCGTCATGATGGCCAAGGAGTGCGTCAACCGTGCCTTCGAAGGCACCCTGGCCGATGGCGTCAGCCACGAGCGCCGAATGTTCCACTCGCTGTTCGCCACCGACGACCAGAAGGAAGGCATGGACGCCTTCGTCAACAAGCGCAAGCCGGTGTTCAAGCAGCGCTGATCATTTGCCTTCTGCAACAGCAGAACCTTGAGCGGCCGGCTTTTTCTTTTCGATGTTGCGGTTGATGTGAACAATGGCTCTTCGGAAGAAGCTTTTTGAAGATATTTTTTCTTGGGAATTGAGATGATGAAAATCGTATTTCTAGTGCTGCTGACTGGGGTATTGGGTGCGTGTGCAACCGTGCCGTACAACTCCAGCAATTTCTCTCAAAAGTTCGCAGAGGATGTTTCAGCTGACGCCAGTGACATTAGATATCACGGGCGCTGTACCTATGGCGTAACAGCATTGAGCGCGAGCACTGCTGTATTTCAGGATTGCGTTTATGTTCACAAGAAAAATGAAATATGGGTTCTCGGCTGGCATCACGTCGCGCGCCGGTATCAAAAAGACTTGGTAATTCCATTTACCAGAATTGATCGAGCTGCTCTGTACTCGTTCGGTCTTGGGCGTCAATTGCAGCTGTTTTCTGACGTCGGAAAAATTGCTATTACCGTCGAAGACAGTGATAAGGCTTTTTCTCTCTTGAAAGATGCCGGTGTGCCTGTCACTGAATCACCGGGGATGGTCAGGCCGAGTGAAAGCACCGTCGTCCCCATATTTATTAAGTAAACATACTCGTGATATTTTCAGGGGTTTGAATACTGAGAAAACGCCAGCCCCTGGAGCGCCGTGCCGCGCTAGTTGTGCTGGCTGCCAGGGAGCCGACCCGCGGCCTTTTTCCGGATCACGACGATCGAGTCTCGAAAGCTGATCTCTTTGATGTGCGCGGCAATCCGAGGCACGGTCAAGGATGCGCGACGGTGGGAGCTTCCCATCCGATAGGCAGGCTCGCCGGGCTGTAGGGCGTAGTGGGTGTGCATCGTGTCAGCCAAGTCCTTGCACATGTCGACAAAGGAATACGGTCGGTCGCGGTACTCGGGCCAGAAGTTCGTGTGCGTGTCCTCGGCGATGTAGATGCCGTCGTCAGCCAATGCGGGCAGGAACAGATGACCGAAGCTGGCGATCATGTGAGACACGACGTGGCTGCCGTCGTCGATGATCACGTCGAACGGGCCGAACTTGCGCGCGACCTGATCAAGAAATGCCGGGTCGGCCTGGCTGCCGATCCTCACGTGTACACCCTCTGCCGGCCGATCGAACTGGCGACAGCCTTCGTCGATGTCGATGCCGACGATGACCGCGGCAGGATGAAGGTACTTGCGCCAAAGTGCGAGGGACGCTCCCCTGTACACGCCGATCTCGAGCATCCTGATCGGACGCTCCCGAAGAGGCCCCAGCAGCTCCTGGTAGTTCTCGAAGTAGTGCAGCCATTTGTGGCCACTGGGAATGGTCATCCAGGCATCGAACAGGTCGTTGCTCGGTTGGTCCTTCTCCACGGCTGCCAACAACTCGGTCGGCGCGAAGTTGCTGGCAGGCAGCTTTTGTGCCGGTCCCCGTGGGGCGACATAGACCCGGTGATCTGGCCTGACCCAACCCTTGACCATGTTGGCCAGCCACCCCAGCCCTACCTGACGCGCAAAGGTCGCCGTTGCTGACAAGACGCTCATGGTCAGGGCGTGAGGGTTTGTAGGGACGAGGGGCGGTCTGACTGGGCGAGCGTTGATGAGATGCTATGCGTGGGACGGGAAAAACCGAAGTGGGTGATGCCCTACGGTGCTTGCTCGCGCAGCGCCGGGAGCCTCACGACTCCTTCCTGAGGGAAGGAAAGAGGATCACGTCGCGGATGCTCGGGCTGTCGGTGATCAGCATCATCAGCCGGTCGATGCCGATGCCGCAGCCACCGGTGGGCGGCATGCCGATTTCCAGGGCGCGGATGAAATCGGCGTCGTAGTACATCGCTTCCTCGTCGCCGGCGTCCTTGTTGGCCATTTGCTTCTTGAAGCGTTCTGCCTGGTCCTCGGCGTCGTTCAGCTCGGAAAAGCCGTTGGCGTATTCGCGGCCGGTGATGAACAGCTCGAAGCGCTCGGTGATCGACGGGTCGGTGTCCGACGCGCGGGCCAGCGGGCTCACCTCGACCGGGTAGTCGATGATGAAGGTCGGGTTCCACAGCTGTTCTTCGACCACGGCCTCGAACAGGCCGAACTGCAGTTCGGGCAGCTTCCAGTGGGCGGGTGGTTCTTCGCCCAGGGCCTTCAGCTTGGCGTGCAGCACGGCGGCATCGCCGGCTTCTTCGGTGCTGAGGCCGGCATAGGCGACCAGTGAATCGCGCACCGTCAGCCGGGCAAATGGGGCGTCCAGATCGACGGTCTTGCCGCCATACGTCAGCGTCGCCGAGCCGGTCGCGCCGCGTGCCGCATGGCGCAGCACCTGCTCGGTGTAGTCCATCAGGTCGTGGTGGTTCCAGTACGCCGCGTAGAACTCCATCATCGTGAATTCGGGGTTGTGCCGAACGCTGATGCCTTCGTTGCGGAAGCTGCGGTTGATCTCGAACACACGCTCGAAGCCGCCGACGATCAGGCGCTTCAGGTACAGCTCGGGCGCGATGCGCAGGAACATCTGCTGGTCGAGCGCGTTGTGGTGGGTGACGAAGGGCTTCGCGTTGGCGCCGCCCGGGATCGGGTGCAGCATCGGGGTTTCGACTTCCATGAAGCCATGGTCGACCATGAACTGGCGGATCGAACTCAGCGCCTTGCTGCGAGCGGTGAATCGCGCCCGGGCGGCGTCGTCGGTGATCAGGTCGACATAGCGCTGGCGGTACTTCTGTTCCTGGTCGGTCATGCCGTGGAACTTGTCGGGCAGCGGTCGCAGGCTCTTGGTCAAGAGGCGCAGCGTGGTCACGCGCACCGACAACTCGCCGGTCTTGGTCTTGAAGAGCGTGCCCACGGCGCCGAGGATGTCGCCCAGGTCCCAGTGCTTGAAGGCGTCGTAGGGGGTCTCGCCCAGTGCGTCCTTGGTGACGAACAGCTGAATGCGCCCGCCGGTGGCGCCGAGTGAGCCGTCTTGCAGCGTGCAGAAGCTGGCCTTGCCCATCACCCGCTTCAGCAGCATCCGGCCCGCCACGCTGACCGTGAGGTTCAACGCTTCGAGCTCCTCGTTGCTGCGCTCGCCGTAGGCGGCGACCAGTTCGGCAGCGCGGTTCGCGGGCTTGAAGTCGTTCGGGAAGGCGACGCCTCCACCGGCCTGCGCCGATGCGCGTACCGCCGCCAGCTTCTCGCGGCGTTCGGTGATCAGCTGGTTCTCGTCTGCCGCCGTGCTGGCAACGGCAGGTGAGGGCGGCGCGGAAGGGGCGTGGTCTGCGGTCATGGAGGCGATGGTGAAGGCGGTCGTCGATTTTAGGTTGGGGCCTTGGGCGCCAGGAGGCGGCGCTGCCATGCCTAAAATCAGCGACATGTTCAAACACGTCCTTGTCGACACTGCGCGATGACCGCTCGCGCTGGCGCTGTGGGTTGGCCCCGCCGCCGTGATCGGCGCGCACGCTGATGGGGCTGATACACCCGACTGCCGTGGTCGACCCGGGGGCGCAACTCGGCGCGGGTACTCGGGTGTCCCACTTCGCGCACGTGTGCGCAGGGGCCCGCATCGGCGCTGACTGCGCACTGGGCCAGGGCGTCTACATCGGCAACGAAGTCAGCATCGGCCGCAACGTCAACATCCAGAACAACGTGTCGGTCTACGACGCGGTGACGCTCGAAGACGATGTGTTCTGCGGCCCGAGCGTGGTGTTCACCAATGTCTTCAACCCGCGCGCTGCGGTGTCGCGAGATGCCGAACTGTGCAAGACGCTGATCCGCCAGGGCGCCACACTCGGCGCGAACTGCACCGTGGTCTGCGGCACCACCATCGGCCGCTACGCCTTCATCGGCGCCGGTGCGGTCGTCAGCCGCAATGTCCCCGATTACGCGCTGGTGGTCGGCGTGCCGGCACGCCAGATCGGCTGGATGAGCCGGCACGGCGAACCCCTGGCCCTGCCGCTCAAGGGCGATGGCGTGGCCTCGTGCCCGGCCACGGGCGAGCGGTATGTGCTGAGAGACGGGGTGTGCGGGTTGGCTGGCGACCTGGTTGGCGCCTGATCCGCTGCCGTCACCGTACCGGAAGCCCGTGCCCGGTCGCACCGGTGTACGAGGCGAGTTGCTTGGGTTCTAGTTGAGAGTCGACCTGAAATCCGACACGCTGTGGTACGGCTCGGCCGTGCTCGTCGAGCGGGCCCTGGGGTTGCTGCTGCTGCCTTTGCTGACCCGCCGCCTCTCTGAAGCAGAGTACGGAATCTGGGCGCAGGTGGCGGTGGTTTCCAGCGTGCTGGTGCCGTTGCTGCTGGCATGCCTGCCGACTGGAATCGTGCGTTTCTTGTCGGCTGACCCGGACGACGCCCAAAGGCGGCGGTGGGTGCGCCGCTCACTCGTGCTGGCCACAGGCCTGTGGGGTCTTTTGGCACTGGCGTGCTGGTTCTTGCCGGTCCAGGCGTCCGGAGCGCTGTTCGGTGGCGTGACGCACATCCGGTTCGTTGCCGTTGCGCTGATCGTGCTGGCTGCCGACGTACTGTTCGATGTACTCGTTGCATACCTGCGCGCAACCTTCCAGATGCGGGGCATTGCGGCGCTTCTGGTCATGCGGGGGAGTGCACGGTTCGGCTTCATGCTTCTTGCGCTGGGTCCGCTGCAGCTGCGTTTCGAAGTCGCATTCGCTCTGCTTGCTGCGCTTCAGTTGATCCTCGTCATCGTGGGGTCCGCAGTTGCCTGCTGTCGCCCACCATCCCGTCGAGCAGAACCCGAGGGGGCAGTGGCACATGCACAGATCACATGGCGGGTGATGCTCGGGTTCTGCGCGCCGCTCGTATTGATGTCGGTGATGTCGTCTGCGCATGCCTACGCGGACAGATTCGTGCTCACCCATCAGCTGGGACTCGAGGCGACAGCGGTCTACGCGGCGGTCACGACCGTCGTGTCGGTGGTTGGCGTGGTCTACACCGTGCTGGGATTCACCTTGTTTCCGGTGCTCTCGCGCATGTGGGCACAAGGCGAACAGGCCAGGGCCACTGAGCTCGTCGCCAAGGCGTCGTGTGCATTCCTGTTCGTCGCGCTGCCATTCATCTTCTGGCTGGTGTGCGTGTCAGATGTCCTGATGCCGCTGCTCACCACGGGCGCATACCGCGCCCCCGTGGACGTGGTGCTGATGCTGGGCGCGGCCGCAGTGAGCTTCGGTCTGTACCAGATTGCCCTGTACCTGCGGTTGCTGGCAGGACAAGGGTCGCAGATGGTCGTGCTCATGCTGCTGGCCGCACTGATAAACGGGGGGGCGAACTGGCTTCTGGTGCCGAGATTCGGCTTGTCCGGCGCAGCGACCGCGGCGGCCCTGTCGAACACGTTGCTGGCGGTGATGGCCTACGCCGGGCCGTGGCGGACGGCAAAGCCGCAGTTCCCGTGGATCACCGCAGCGCGGATCGCATTGGGGGCCCTGCTGGCCGCGCTCGTGTCAAAGTCAGTGACCTCGTCATTCGCGACAATGCAGTGGGCTGCACTGATGGTCAGCTTGTCGCTGCTGGTCGGGATTCACGTCCTCCTGGACGTGGTGATGCCTCGGTCATTGATACGTACCCAGATCTGGCGCTCGGCCCATTGAGCGACTTTCGATGAACCCTACGTCGCCTTCCCGCTTTGCCGATCAGTACCAGCTCGACCGTCGAGATTACCTGGCGCACCTCGATTTCTACACCTGGACGCGCCACTACCATGTGTTCAAGGACATCGGGGCGTATGTCACCGGTGATCTTCTCGAAGTCGGTACCGGTGATGGCGTGGTCCGCCGCTGCGCCGAGCCGTTTGTGCGCAGCACCACCGTGATGGACATCAATCCCCGGCTGCAACCCGACGTGCTGGGTAACCTGCTGGACCCGCAGCCTGCACTGGAGGCGCGTTTCGATGCGGTGGTCTGCACGGAGGTTCTGGAGCACATTCCTCGTGAGCATCTGCCGACGTGTCTGGCACATCTGCGCTCTTACCTGCGGCCTGACGGGCTGCTGTTTTTGACACTGCCGCACCGCAAGGGGCACATGCTGGTGGTGACGCCCCGGCAACGTTTGTTGAAGTGGCGCTTTCCAGTCGGACTGACCAATCTCGGCGAGGCCTACAACCGGTTCATCCGCCGCCGGATCTGGATCGACCCGCATCACTGCTGGGAGATTGGCGATGGCCAGGTTCAGCGCGCGCACATCGAGGCCATCCTGCAGGCCGCCGGTCTGTACACCCGCGCCTTCACTGAGTTGCCTTATTGCGATTACTGGGTGCTGACCAATTCGGCGCCGACTGCCGCGTGAAGGTGCTGCTCATCAGCTACTACTACCCCCCGATGGGCGGAGCGGGAGTACAGCGTGCGCTGAAGTTCAGCAAGTACCTGGCGGAGTTCGGTGTCGAGCCGGTGGTGCTGGCGGGGTATGACCCGGGCTACACGCGCGACGAGTCGCTGCTGGCCGAAGTGCCGGCAAGCCTGCCAGTACATCGCATCGAGCACCGGTCGCTGCTGCAACGGCTGCTGACCCGGCGTGCGGCCGGTGCGGCGACACGGCCCTCAGTGGCACCGGTGGTCGCACGTCGCCGTCCCTGGCTGCGCGATGCGGTATTGGGTGCCCATGCAGCCGTCAGCTTTCCTGACGACAAGGGGGGCTGGGCTCGACGGGCGTTCGAGCCGGCTCTGGCGCTGCTGCGCGATGAGCGCATCGAGCTGATCTTCAGCACAGCGCCACCGATGTCGGCCCACGCATTGGCGGATCGGCTGGCGCAGCACTCGGGACTGCCCTGGGTCGCCGACTACCGCGATCTGTGGACGGACAACCCAGGCTACCTCGCGCCGGACTGGCGCCGCGCGATTGACCGGCGTACCGAGGCCGCCTGGCTCAAGCGTGCCGCCGGCATCGTGACGGTCACGCCGAGATGGCAACGGCAATTCGTGCGGAGCCTGGGCCCGGCCTGTCCAGTGGTGTGCATACCGAACGGCTACGACGAGGCTGATTTCGATGCAGTGCCCACCCAGCCGCGCGACGATGGCGTGTTTCGGCTGGTGCACACCGGCAGCTTCTACGGACCACGTGATCCGGGCACCTTGCTCGACGGTGTGGCCGCCTATCTGCGGACAGCGGCGCCCTCGGCTCGGCCGCTCGTGCTGCGCCTGGTCGGCCAGATGGGCCAGCGCTTTTCCGAGCGGCTGGCGAGCTTTGACGCAGAGCACCCCGGCGTCATCGAACACCGCCCCTATGTTCCACACCGGGAGGCGCTCGCGGAGATGCTGGCCGCCGACGCGTTGTTGCTCGTGGTCGGCTCAGGCCCCGGGCCGAAGGCCAGCGCGGTGGTGGCGGGCACCTTGCCCGGCAAGGTATTCGAGTATTTGCGCGCGGGCCGGCCCATCTTGCTGCTGGGTGACGAGCAGGGCGATGCGGCGAACCTCGTGCGCGAACATGCCGCTGGCTGGGTGGCCGATGAGACCCGTCCGGACCGCATCGCTCAGGCACTGCACGAGATGATGCGCGCAGGCGCAGGGCCTTTGCCGCCAGCCACCGCCCGCATCGAGCGGTTCGAGCGCCGGGCGCTGACGGCAGAGCTGGCCCAGTTCCTTCGGAAATGTCAGGCCGCACACCGTGAGTGAGCTCGATCGCATCGAAGCCCGCTATCGCCAGCGAGACGCGTCGTCGTCGCTGACAGGTTTCTGGACCTTGCGCAACCCGGTCGTGCTGCATCTGGCCCAGGAAAGAGAGCGAGCAGTGATGCGTGCGCTGTCGGCCTGTGGTCTTTCGTTGAATGGGTTGCGCCTGCTCGATGTGGGCTGTGGACTCGGCGTCGAGTTCGCCAACCATTTGCGCTGGGGCGCGTGTGCCTCGCAGCTTTTCGGTGTCGATTTGATGCGCGAACGCCTGCTGACAGCGCATCGCGACACGCCTGCTGTGCTGACCCAGGCTTCGGGGGCGAGCCTGCCTTTCGCCGATGCAAGCTTCGACCTGGTGTGCCAGAACGTGGTCTTCAGCTCCATCGTCGACGATGCGATGCGCCAGGCCACTGCCGCCGAGATGTCCCGCGTCCTGCGCCCAGGTGGCTGGGTGCTTTGGTACGACGCGGCGCGCATGCGGGGCAGCGACCCGCATCTCAGGCCGGTGACCGTGGCGCAGGTCCAGGCCTTGTTCCCGGGTGTTTGTTGGCACTGGCAACGATTGAGCAGTGATCTCGGTCTGCTCAAGCGCATCGGTGCCGTGCTCGGCGAACCTGGCATGCAGGCGCTGGATGCAATCGGTCTCTTTCGCACCCATCTGCTGGGGCTGGGTCAGCGGCCATGACGCGCCACTTGTGCCTCCTTGGAGACGCCAACAGCGTTCATGTCCGGCGCTGGGCCCGCGAGATGCTGACCCGCGGCTGGCGGGTCTCGGTGGTGACCGCGCGTCCCGAACCCATCGACGGCGTCGAGCAGCACGTGCTGGCACCCGTGCGGCGCTCCGTCGACTGGTTGTCGCGTGTCGCTTCTGCGCGCCAGATGATTGCCGCTCTGGCGCCCGACGTCGTTCACGCGCACTACATCACCTCCTACGGTTACCTGGGCGCACGCTGTGCGCGGCGCCCACTGGTGATGACGGCGTGGGGCAGCGACATTCTGGTGACCCCCCGACGACATGCGCTGCTGCGCTGGCTGACCGGCTGGACCTTGCGCCGTGCCGACCTGATCACCGGGGACTCGCTGGACTTGCTGGACGCGATGCGATGCTACCGACCGACCGCACCGCTGCACCAGATTCACTGGGGGGCCGACCTCACGCGGTTCAGGCCCACGAACTGGGACCGCAAGGCGGGCTTCCAGATCGTCAGCCTGCGGTCGTGGGAGCCGAACTACCGGATCGACGTGGTGGTTCAGGCGCTGGCTCGGCTGGTGCGCACGCCGTCTGGTGCAGACGCGCACCTGCACCTGCTCGGCGGTGGCTCGCAGGAGACGGACCTGCGCGCACTGGTGAAGTCGCTCGATCTCGACGAACGGGTCACCTTCCACGGCCGCCTCGACGATGCCGGCATGAGCGCGGTGCTGCAAGCTTGCAAGGTGTCGGTGTCGGTGCCATCCAGCGATGCCACGTCAGTGTCTGTGCTTGAAAGCATGGCCTGCGGACTGCCGGTGGTGGCCTCCGACCTGCCGGCCAATCGCCAGTGGCTCGATGCTGGCGACGGCGCACTGGTGCCGGTGGGTGATGCGCAGGCCTTGGCATCGACCCTGCAGGCCTGGAGTGACGACGACGCCCAGGCCCGCCGCATCGGCGAGGGCAATCGCCGCCGCATGGAGGCCGAGGGCGCACGCGCCGTGCAGATGGATGCGATGGCCACACTGTATGAGCAACTGCTGCGTGGCGATCTGCCGCGAGTGAGGCCCGCATGAGCATGGCCGCGCGCCGCGTCAGCGTCATCGTGCCGTGTCGCAACGAGCGCATGCACATTGCCGCCTTCTGTGCCGATGTCCTGCGGCAGGCCCTGCCGAACGAGTGGGCCTTGCAGGTGCTGATTGCCGATGGACTCAGCGACGACGGCACCCGTGAGCTGCTGTCGACCCTGTGCGCCGCCGATGTCCGGCTGCAGGTGCTGGACAACCCGCAGCGCATCGTCTCGAGTGGGTTGAACCGCGCGATTGCCGTGGCACAAGGTGAGGTGATCGTGCGGATGGATGTGCACACCTCGTACGCGCCCGACTACGTCGCCCACTGCCTGTCGGCACTGGAATCGACCCGTGCCACCTGCGTCGGCGGACCCTGGCGACCCGTGGGTGTAGGCTGGCCCCGGGCGGCGATCGCGCTGGCCTTCCAGAGCCGCTTTGGTTCAGGCGGCGCGGCGTCGCGTCGCATCGATTTCAGCGGTCCTGTCGACACCGTCTACCTGGGTGCATGGCGGCGCGAGGATCTGCTGCGGCTGGGTGGCTTCGACGAGTCGCTGGTGCGCAACCAGGACGACGAGCTGAACCTGCGCATCGTGCGATCGGGTGGGGTCGTGTGGCAGAGCGCGGCCATCCGCTCGACCTACACGCCGCGCGCCTCGTTCGTGGCCCTTTTCCGTCAGTTCTATCAATACGGGTACTGGAAGGTTCCAGTGATCCGCAAGCACCGGCTGCCGGCGTCGCCGCGGCATCTCGCCCCGTTTGCCTTCGTCTCATGCCTTGTCGTGCTGGCGGCGCTGGCGCCGTGGTCGACGTTGGCGCGCACGGCGCTGGCGGGCGTGCTGGCGGTGTACGTCATGGCAGCGCTTGCGAGCGCTGCCAGGCAAGCGAGCCCGCCGCATCGGCTGCGCGATACCCTGGGCATCGCTGCGGCCTTCGTCTGCATGCACCTGGGTTATGGGCTGGGCTTTGGCCGTGCGCTGGTCGGGTGGTTGCTGCAACGCTCACCGGGCAAAGCGGCCACCCGCCTCACGCGCTGACAATTCACTCGTGACCACCGAACTCCAGCACCACGACGAACCCAGGGCGGTGGCCGAGCGCTATGCCCGGCGGGCTGCGGGCGGTGTGGGCGCCGACCTGTACAGCCCGCTTCGTCCGGAGGTGACGCTCGCTCGGCAACAGCGGCAGCGTGCCATGCTGGAGCTGCTCTCGCGTCACACCGCCCAGCCGCTCGACCAGCTGCGCGCGCTGGAAGTCGGGTGCGGCAACGGCAGCAACCTGCTCGAACTGGCCAGCCTCGGGTTCGATGCCGGCCGGCTGGTCGGCAACGAGCTGCTGACCGAGCGTGCGGCGGCAGCGCGCAGGCAGTTGCCTGCCGCCACCGAGGTGCACCAGGGTGATGCCCTGGCGTTGCCCTTCGCGGAGGCCAGCTTCGATCTGGTCTACCAGTCGACGGTATTCAGCTCGCTGCTCGACGACGCATTCCAGCAGCGCCTGGCCGATGCGATGTGGCGCTGGGTCACGCCCGGCGGTGCGGTGCTCTGGTACGACTTCACCTACAACAACCCGAGGAATCCGGACGTGCGTGGCGTGCCCTTGTCGCGGGTGCGGGCGCTGTTCCCGAGTGCACGCATCGATGCGCGGCGTGTCACGCTGGCGCCACCGATCAGCCGCCGCGCCGCCCGCATTCATCCGAGTGTGTGCCAGGCGCTGTGCGCGCTGCCGTGGTTGCGCACCCATCTGCTCTGCTGGATCGGCAAACCCCGATGACGACCACGCCTTCAAGCCCGTTCATTCCCTTCGCGCTGCCCGACATCGGCGACGACGAGATCGCCGAAGTGGTCGATACGCTGAAGTCGGGCTGGATCACGACCGGCCCGAAAACGCGCCGCTTCGAGCAGGACTTCAGTGCCTTCCTCGGCGATGCGAGCGTGCACGCGATGGCGGTCAACTCGGCCACCGCCGGCTTGCACCTGGCGCTGGAAGCGCTGGGCATCGGCCCCGGCGACGAGGTCATCACCACCACGCACACCTTCACCGCCACCGCCGAGGTGGTGCGCTACCTGGGCGCCGACGTCGTGCTGGTCGACATCGACCCGGCCACCCTGTGCATCGATGTGGCGGCTGTCGAAGCGGCGATCACGCCCCGAACGAAAGCGGTGATGCCGGTGCACTACGCCGGGCTCGCGGCCAACATGGCCACGCTGCTGCCACTGGCACGACGCCACGGCCTGAAGGTGATCGAGGACGCGGCCCACGCACTGCCAACCACCTGTGACGGTCGACTGGTCGGCACGCTGGCGAGCGACGCCACGGTGTTCAGTTTCTATGCCAACAAGACCATGACCACCGGTGAGGGCGGCATGGTGGTGACGCGCGACGCCGAGCTGGCCAAGCGCATCCAGGTGATGCGGTTGCACGGCATCAACCGCGACGCCTTCGACCGCTTCACGGCGAAGGTGCCGAGCTGGTACTACGAGGTCATCGCGCCCGGCTTCAAGTACAACCTGACCGACATCGCGTCGGCGATCGGCATCCATCAGCTGAAGCGAGCCCACGCGTTCCAGCAAGCGCGCGCCGACATCGCGGCACGCTACGACGCGGCCTTCGCCGATCTGCCGGTGATCACGCCCCCTTTGCCCTTGCACGGCGACACGCACGCCTGGCACCTGTATGTGCTGCGCCTGGCCGACGACGCCACGCTGAGCCGCGATGAGCTGATCGAAGGCCTGTACGCCGCCGGCATCGGCTGCAGCGTGCATTACATCCCGCTGCACCTGCAGCCTTACTGGCGCGACCGGTACCAGTTGCTACCGCAACAGTTTCCGCACAGCCAGCGCGCCTATGAGCGGATGCTGAGCCTGCCGCTGTACACCCGCATGGGCCCAGCCGAGGTGCAGCGCGTGATCGACGCAGTGCGCGCGCTGCTGGGCTGATCGCCTCGACCCATCGATGGCCAAGCGGCTGCTCGATCTTTGCGCCTCCGGTCTCGGCCTGTTGCTGCTGAGCCCCGTCCTGCTGCTGATGGCCCTCGCGATCAAGCTGGACTCACCTGGGCCGGTGTTCTTTCGGCAGGTGCGTGTCGGGCGTCACGGCGTGGCGTTCTGCATCCACAAGTTCCGCACGATGACGCATCAAGACGCTGATGCCGAGGCAGTCACCCCCCAGATCACCATCGGCGCCGATCCCCGCATCACCCGCGTTGGCGCGCTGCTGCGTCGCACCAAGCTCGACGAGCTGGCCCAGCTGATCGATGTGTTCGCGGGCGACATGAGCCTGGTCGGCCCGCGCCCGGAGGTGCCGCGCTACGTCGCGCTGTACCCGCAGTCTCTCCGGGACAAGGTGCTCAGCGTGCGCCCCGGCATCACCGACCCCGCATCGCTGGCATTCCGTGATGAATCGGCGCGGCTGGCGCGTGCGGCCGATCCCGAGCGGGAGTATGTCGAGGCGGTGATGCCTGCCAAGCTGCAGCTGTCGGCACGCTACGTCGACGAGGCCAGCGTCATCGGCGATTTGCGGGTGATCGCGGCCACGCTGCGCGCGCTGTGGACCGGCGCGCCGACCTCCCGATGACGGCGACGTGCAGCGCGCCGCATGCGACAGCGCCAACATAATCGAGCTCCATGATCTGGCATCGCATCGATCGATTTCTGGCCCGCTGGCGGCCGCATCGCCGGCCGCTGACCCTGCTGATCGACGCCGCGGTGATCGCGCTCTGCTGGAATTTCACTTATCTGTTCCGGCTCGGCTTCGAGCGCTGGTGGAGCCAGCGACCCAGCTATGACGGCTGGGTGCTGCTGGGCGTGATCGTGACTTACCTGGTGGTGTTTTCGGTCGCGGGCGTGCCGCGCGGCATGTGGCGCTTCTCGGGATTCGGTGAGGTCAAGCGGCTGACCTGGTCTTGCGCCATCGCAGGTGCGCTGTGTGCCGCGGGCGTGTTGATGTTGCAGCTCTACCAGGTGCCGCGTGCGGTGCTGGCCCTGCATCCCATCGTCACCCTGATGGGGTTGTGCATGGTGCGTATTGCCTACCGCATGCTGTACGAGCACGCGCGTGCGCAGATCACCGGTGCGAATGGCAAGCGCAGTGGCGATGTGCGCCGTGCCATCGTGATGGGTGCCGGCGAAGCGGCGCGGTTGCTGGTCGCCGGGCTCCCGCAGCAGGGCTGGACGGTGCTGGGTCTGCTCGACGACGACCCCGCCAAGCGCGGCGCGCGCATCTCCGGTGCGCCGGTGCTGGGCCGCTTTGACGAGCTGAGCGACCCACGCGTGATCGCCGGCGCCACGCACATCATCACCGCGCTGCCCAGCGCCACCGCGGCCCAGCGGCGCCGCGCGATCGAGCTGGCCGCCGCCACCGCGCTACCGGTGCTCACGGTGCCCTCGGTCAGCGAGCTGCAATCGGGCAGCGCGCGTGTCGAGCGCATCCGCGCGATCGAACCTGACGATCTGCTGGGCCGCGAGCCGGTGGTGCTCGACGAGGCCGGCATCGCCGAGCTGGTGTCGGGCAAGACGGTGCTGGTCACCGGCGCCGGAGGGTCGATCGGCAGCGAGCTGTGCCGGCAGATCACCCGCTATGGGCCCTCCCGCCTCGTGCTTTACGAGCTGAGCGAGTTCGCGCTGTACCAGATCGAGCAGCAACTGGGCGAACTGCACCCCAGCCTGCCGCTGGTGCGGCTGATGGGTGATGTGAAGGACCTGGCCCATCTGCGAGCCACCTTCGCCGTGCACCGGCCGCAGCTGGTGTTTCATGCGGCCGCGTTCAAGCATGTGCCGCTGATGGAAGACGACAACGCCTGGGCCGCGCTGCAGAACAACACGCTGGGCACCCACCATGCCGCGCTGGCGGCGATGGAGAGCGGCGTCGAGCGCTTCGTGATGATCAGCACCGACAAGGCGGTCAACCCGACCAATGTGATGGGTGCCAGCAAGCGCGCGGCCGAGCGGGTGCTGTCGCACCTGGCCGCACGGGGCTCGGCCACGGTGTTTTCGGCGGTGCGTTTCGGCAATGTGCTGGGCTCCAGCGGCAGCGTGATTCCGAAGTTCAAGGAACAGATCGCGCGCGGTGGCCCGGTCACGGTGACCCATCCCGACATCACCCGCTACTTCATGACCATTCCCGAGGCGGTGCGGCTGGTGCTGCAGTCGGCGGTGCTGGCGCGCAGCGGGCAGGTCTATGTGCTGGACATGGGCGAGCCGGTGAAGATCGTCGAGCTGGCGCGCGACCTGATCCGCCTGGCGGGTCACCGCGAGCGCGAGATCGGCATCGTCTTCAGCGGCCTGCGGCCCGGCGAGAAGCTCTACGAGGAACTGCTGGCCGACGACGACCTGACGCAGCCCTCGGCCCATCCGCGGCTGCGCATTGCGCGGCTCAACGACGAGGCCACCGAGGCATGGACGCACGAGCTGATGCAGTGGCTGGCGCAGCCGCAACAGGGGCGATCCCCTGCCGATCAGCGCGCGGCGCTGGCCCGTTTCGTTCCCGAATACCAGCCGCGCTGAACGGCGCGCTGCCGACTCAACGGCCGGGCATCAGCCACTTGGGCACCTTGAAGCGCACGATGCGCCAGTACAGCACCACGTACGACACCATGAACAGCGCAAGAAAGCCGGTCAGCACGGCGGTGTTGCGCCACCAGAGCACTGCCGGGATCACCGACAGGCTGCACAGCAGCCAGAGGTAGGGTGACGTCATCGAGTTGCGTGCAGTGAGCCGGTTCGAGGCAGCCTCGCCGATCATCTGCCGCACCAGACGGCGGTGGATCAAGGTGTGCATGTGGATGCCATCGGGCTGTGACGAGGCCACGCCCTTGAGCACCTTGCGCCGGTACATCGAGAACAGCGTCTCGAAGATCGGGTAGGCGCACATCAGCAGCGGAAACAGCGGCGAGACGTCGGCGTTGCGCACGATCAGCAGCACCCCCAGCTCGGCGACCATGAAGCCCAGCAGATAGGCGCCGCCATCGCCCAGGAAGATCAGCCCGCCGGGGAAGTTCCAGACGAAAAAGCCCAGCACCGCGCCCGCCGCGATCAAGGCGGCCGTGAGCACCAGCCGGTCCTGCACCTGCAGCCCCACGTACGCCAATGCCATCAGCATGATCAGCACGCACATCGATGCCAGGCCATTGAAGCCATCGATGATGTTGATCGAGTTGGCGACACCGGTCACCACCAGCAGGGTCAGCGCGATGGCGAATGGCTCGAACTGGATCAGCGTGTCGACCCCGGGGATGGCGGTGTGTCGCACCACCGACTCGAGCAGCCACACTGCCAGGGCGGCCGAGATGACCGCGGCGATCAGCCGCCGCGACGCAGACACCTTTTTGGTCAGGTCTTCGGCCAGTCCGCCGAGGAACGCCGGCAGCGCCGCTGCCAGCAGCAGCCACAGCGGCTCGCTGAGTGCCGGCCGGGTGAACTCTGCCAGCAGTGCCCCGGCGAACAAGGCCAGCAGCACGCCGGTGCCTCCCACGCGCGGCACCGGCCGATCGTGGAACTTTTGCGGCCCCGAGATTTCCGTGTCGGCCGACAGGCTGCTGTGACGATCGACGGAGCGAAGCACCGCCAGCGTGCTCAGCAGCGATACCGTGAAACTCAGCAGCAGAAAACTCATGCGAGACGTTGAGGGCCCGTGTCCTCTGCGTTCATCAGCTGCATCGCCCGGTCATTGGCCGAACGGCAACGCCGCGGCATCCTTGGCCGACAACGCCGGCGTGATGCCGTTCAAGGGCCAGGCGATGGCCAGTGTGGGGTCGTCCCAGCGGATCGAGAACTCGGCCTCGGGGCGATAAAAGGCCGTGGTCTTGTAGAGAAAGTCGGCGCTGTCGCTGGTGACCAGAAAGCCGTGGGCGAGACCCGGTGGGATCCACAGCTGCCGGTGGTTGGTGCCGCTCAGCTCGACGCCCACCCACTGGCCGCAGGTGGGGCTGTCGGCTCGCACGTCCACCGCCACGTCGAACACACTGCCTTGCGTGACGCGCACGAGCTTGCCTTGTGCATGCGGCGCGCGCTGTCCGTGCAGTCCGCGCAACACGCCGCGAGCCGAGCGCGAATGGTTGTCCTGCACGAAGCCGATGTCCTGGCCGACGGCCTGATTGAACGCCTGCTGGTTGAAGCTTTCGAGGAAGAAGCCACGTTCGTCGCCGAACACCTTGGGCTCGAGGATCAACACGCCGTCGATGGCTGTCGGGGTCACCTTCATCAGAACACCTGGTTGTTGACGATCTGCATCAGGTACTGGCCGTAGCCGTTCTTCAGCATCGGACGCGCCAGCGCCTCGAGCTGGGCGGCGTCGATCCAGCCGGAGCGGAAGGCGATTTCCTCGGGGCAGGCCACTTTCAGGCCCTGCCGCTTTTCCAGCGTGGCGATGAACTGGCCGGCTTCGAGCAGGCTGTCGTGGGTGCCGGTGTCGAGCCAGGCATAGCCACGGCCCATGATCTCCACGCTCAGCTGCCCCTGCGCCAGGTAGCGCGCGTTGACGTCGGTGATTTCCAGCTCGCCGCGTGCCGACGGTTGGATGTCGGCCGCGATGTCGCAGACCTGGTGGTCGTAGAAATAGAGGCCCGTGACTGCATAGTTGCTCTTCGGCGACTTGGGCTTTTCCTCGATGCTGAGCGCTCGCTTGTTCGCATCGAAGGCCACGACGCCGTAGCGCTCGGGGTCCTGCACGTGGTAGGCGAACACCGTGGCACCGCTGGTGCGCGCGTGGGCGGCCGACAGCAGGCCTTGCAGGTCATGGCCGTGGTAGATGTTGTCGCCCAGCACCAGCGCGCTCGGCGCGCCAGCGACGAAGTCGCGGCCGAGGATGAAGGCCTGCGCCAGCCCATCGGGGCTGGGCTGCACGCAATAGCTGATGTTCACGCCCCAGCGGTGGCCATCCCCCAGCAGACCCTCGAAGCGCGGGGTGTCCTGCGGCGTGCTGATCAACAGGATGTCGCGGATGCCCGCCAGCATCAGCGTGCTGAGGGGGTAATAGACCATGGGCTTGTCGTAGACCGGCAGCAGCTGCTTGCTGATCGCCAGCGTTGCGGGATGAAGACGGGTGCCGGAACCGCCGGCCAGCAGGATGCCTTTTCGGCTGGGGGTGTTCATGCGGGGAGCGCGTCCGGGGATGAGGTCACAGGATTTCGGCCAGCAGGCGATCGACGCCCGTTTGCCACGCGGGCAGGCGCAGGCCGAAGCGGTCTTGCAGCTTGCGGGTATCGAGGCGCGAATTGAGGGGCCGCCGGGCAGGCGTCGGGAATGCGCTGGTCGGCACGGCTTCGATCGCGCTCGGTGCCACCCGGATCGAACGTCCCGCAGCCCGCGCGTGCTCGATCACGTGCCGTGCGTAGCCGTGCCAGCTGGTCTGGCCACCAGCGACGGCGTGGTAGGTGCCGCCGAGCTCGGGCTGTCGCGCGAGCTGGCGCAGCGCATGCGCCGAGATGTCGGCCAGCAGGTCGGCGCCGGTGGGCGCGCCGATCTGGTCGTCGATGACCTTCAGGGCGTCGCGTTCGGCCGCGAGCTTCAGCATCGTCTTCGCGAAATTGCCGCCGCGCGCTGCATAGACCCAGCTGGTGCGCAGGATCAGGTGGGTGCAGCCGCTGCGACGGATGGCGTCTTCGCCTGCCAGCTTGGTGGTGCCGTACACGCTCAACGGGCCGGTCGCAGCGTCTTCGACCCAGGGCGTGCTGCCACTGCCATCGAACACATAGTCGGTGCTGTAGTGCAGCAGCGTCGCGCCCAGGGCCGCTGCTTCGCGGGCCAGCACGCCAGGGGCTGCGGCGTTGACCGAACGCGCCAGTTCGGGCTCGCTTTCTGCCTTGTCGACCGCGGTGTGCGCGGCGGCATTGACGATCCACTGCGGCGCGATGGCGCGCACGGTGGCGGCCAGCGCCTCGGGGTCGGCAAAGTTGGCGTGCCATTCGGTGCTGTCGGCATCGAGCGCAATCAGTTCGCCCAGCGGCGCCAGTGCGCGCTGCAGTTCCCAGCCGACCTGACCACTCTTGCCGAACAGCAGAATCTTCATGGTGAACCGTTGCTGGCGGTGCGCGCTGAATAGTTGGCGTCGACCCATTCGCGGTACGCGCCGCTTTGCACCCGTGCCACCCAGTCGGCGTGATCGAGGTACCAACGCACCGTCAGTCGGATGCCGGTCTCGAATGTCTCGGCAGGCTTCCAGCCCAGCTCGCGTTCGAGCTTGCGGGCATCGATGGCGTAACGCCGGTCGTGGCCGGGGCGGTCAGTGACGTGGGTGATCAGTCGGCGGTAAGGGCCGGCGGCATCCGGGCGCATCTCGTCGAGCAGCGCGCACACGGTGTGCACGATGTCGATGTTGGGCTTTTCGTTCCAGCCGCCGATGTTGTAGGTCTCGCCCACCCGGCCACCGTCCAGCACGACACGGATCGCGGCGCAGTGGTCCTTCACGTACAGCCAGTCGCGCACCTGCCGGCCATCACCGTAGACCGGCAGCGGCTTGCCTGCCAGCGCGTTGACGATCAGCAGCGGAATCAACTTCTCGGGGAAATGGAAAGGCCCGTAGTTGTTGCTGCAGTTGGTGGTCAGCACCGGCAGGCCGTAGGTGTGGTGCCAGGCGCGCACCAGGTGATCGCTGGCGGCCTTGCTGGCCGAATAGGGGCTGTTCGGCTCGTAGAGGTTCGTTTCGGTGAACGGCGGGTCGTTCGGGCCGAGCGAGCCGTAGACCTCGTCGGTCGACACATGGTGGAAGCGGAACGAGGATTTTTCGGCCTCGGGCAGCGTCAGCCAGAAGCTCCGCGCCGCTTCCAGCAGCGTGAACGTGCCTTGCACGTTGGTGTGGATGAAAGCGCCGGGCCCGTGGATGCTGCGATCGACGTGGCTTTCGGCTGCGAAATGCACCACCGCGCGCGGGCGGTGGGTGGCGAACAGGCCGTCGAGCAGCGTGCGGTCGGTGATGTCGCCATGAACGAACACATGGCGTGGGTCACCGTCGAGCGAGCGCAGGTTCTCCCGGTTGCCCGCGTAGGTCAGTGCATCGAGGTTGAGCACCGGCTCGGGGGATTGCGCCAGCCAGTCGAGCACGAAATTCGAGCCGATGAAGCCGGCGCCGCCTGTCACGAGGATCATGGGAGCTGTGTGGGAGTCTGGGACCGTGTCGGCGCGTCTCGCCACCGTTGCAAATGATTCTAGAGGCCGCTTTTGAACGATTTCTCTCGGCAGACGCCCGCGGCGATAATCGGAGGATGACTGAAACCCCCCAAGAAGCCAGCCCCGACACCTCGGCCGCCGCACCGGTCGCCGCACCGGTGCGCTTCGACACCCTGGCACTCGACGACAAACTGCTGCGTGCCGTGGTCGATTCTGGCTACACCCAGATGACGCCGATCCAGGCCAAGGCCATCCCGATCGTCCTCGAAGGCCGTGACGTGATGGGTGCCGCGCAAACGGGCACCGGCAAGACGGCCGCGTTCACACTGCCGCTGCTGCAAAAGATGCTCAAGCATGAAAACAGCAGCGCGTCGCCTGCCCGCCACCCGGTGCGCGCGCTGGTGCTGGCGCCCACGCGCGAACTCGCCGACCAGGTTGCCAACAACGTCAAGAGCTACGCCAAACACACCAAGCTGCGGTCGATGGTGGTCTTCGGCGGCATCGACATGAAGCCGCAGACGGCCGAACTCAAGACCGGCGTCGAGGTGCTGATCGCCACGCCAGGCCGGTTGCTCGACCACATCGAGGCGAAGAACTGCAATCTGGGGCAGGTCGAATACGTCGTCCTCGACGAGGCCGACCGCATGCTGGACATCGGTTTCCTGCCCGACCTGCAGCGCATCCTGAGTTACCTGCCCAAGCAACGGCAGACGCTGCTGTTTTCGGCGACCTTCTCGCCGGAGATCAAGCGGTTGGCCGAAAGCTATCTGCAGAACCCGATCCTGGTCGAGGTGGCGCGGCCGAACGCGACCGCGACCAACGTCGAGCAGCGCTTCTTCAGTGTGGCCACCGACGACAAGCGGGCTGCGGTGCTGAAGATCATCCGCGAGCGCGCGCTGACCCAGGCCATCGTCTTCGTCAACTCGAAGCTGGGCTGTGCGCGTCTGGCGCGCTCGTTCGAGCGCGACGGCCTGCGCACCAACGCGCTGCATGGCGACAAGTCACAGGACGAGCGGCTGAAAGCGCTCGAGGCCTTCAAGCGTGCCGAGGTCGATGTGCTGGTGTGCACCGACGTTGCAGCCCGTGGTCTCGACATCGCCGACCTGCCGGCGGTGTTCAATTTCGACGTGCCCTTCAACGCCGAGGACTATGTGCACCGCATCGGTCGCACCGGGCGTGCGGGGGCCTCGGGGCTGGCCGTGACGCTGGTGTCGCGCGATGACGCCCGGCTGGTGGCCGACATCGAAAAGCTGATCAAGAAGAAGATCGAGCTCGAGCCGATCGAGCTCGACGAAGCGCCTGCGCGCCGCGAACCCCGCCCGGAACGGGCTCGTCGCGAGTTCGCTGACCAACCGGCGGCGGATGCCGAGCCAGTGACCAGCAGCCAGTCCCCGCGCACACCGCACCGCGGCTCGGGTGACAGCGCTCGGAAAGCCTCTTCCGATCCATTTTTTGATCGTCCCTACGAACCCAGCTCCAGCGCGCCACCCGCCTGGGAGTCGGCGCCATCCTCGGCCACGTTGGCCAGTGCGCCTCGCGGTCTGTCGCCCAATATCAAGCCGAAGCGGCGGGTCGCTGCCCTGTTCGGCGAAAAGACCACGGCGACGCAGGGCGAGTGAGCTTCGCCCGGCGATCTGTCAGGCCAGCAGGCTGAACACGGCTGGCGTGTCGTTCGGGATCGACGCGGGGCGGGCCTTCCAGGCGGCCACCGTGTCGCTGCGGTTCCAGCCTTGGCTCAACGTCAGACCGCAGCTGACGGCCAGCCGGGTGTTGCCGCTCAACGCACTCAACAAGGCGCTCAGCAAGGCGGCGTTGCGGTAGGGCGTCTCGATCATCAGCTGCGTCTGCTGCGCGCGGCGCGAGAGGGTTTCCAGCTCTCGGATGCGCGCCAAGCGCGCAGTGCCATCCACCGGCAGGTAGCCCACGAAGGCAAAGCTCTGGCCGTTCAATCCGCTGGTGGCCAGCGCGAGCATCAGCGAACTCGGCCCCGACAGCGGTTCGACGCGCACGTTCAAGGTGTGCGCGGCCTGCACCAGCGCGGCCCCTGGATCGGCGATGGCCGGCATCCCGGCTTCGGAGATCAGGCCAATGTCATGACCGCCGAGCGCGGGCGCCAACAATTCATGGAGCGAGCGGGCGGGCGTGGCCTCAGCGCCTTTGTGGGCCCTCGGCAGCTCGGTGATCGTGATCGCCTGCAGCGGCTGAACCAGCGGAACGACCTCGTTCACCCGCTTCAGGAACGCCCGTGTGGTCTTGGCGTTCTCGGCCACCCAGCACGGAAGACGGGCCGCAATGCGGATCGCGCCCAAGGGCAGCACGTCCTGCAGATCCGGCAAGCCGCGGGCGCCTGCCTCGGCGGGCGACATGCCGAAGTCCAGCGTGTTGGGCACCAGGTAGAGCGTGCCCGTCATGGCGCGGCGTGCCCCAGCGGATCGATCCCCGCTTGCCGCAGCAATGCGCAGGTGCGTATCAGCGGCAGTCCGATCAGCGCGGTCGGGTCATCGGACTCGACCGACTCCAGCAAGGCGATGCCCAGCGACTCGACCTTCGCACTGCCTGCGCAGTCGTATGGGCGATCGGCGCGCAGATAGTGCTCGATCTCGGGGTCTGAAAGGGCGCGGAAAGTCACGGAGACACGGGCCAGGTCGCTCGCTTCGAAGTGGTCCTCGGCCCTCACCACTGCCACGGCGGTGTGAAAGACCACCCGCCGACCGCGCATCGTGCGCAGCTGCTGCACCGCCATCTCGTGGTGCCCTGGCTTGCCCAACGCCACGCCATCCAGATCGGCGACCTGATCCGAGCCGATCACCACCGTGCGTGGATGCATGGATGCCACCGCGTGGGCCTTGGCCAGCGCCAGGCGCGCTGCCAGCGCCGCCGGCGCCTCTCCGGCACGGGGCGACTCGTCGACCTCTGGCGCGATCACCTCGAACGGCAGCCGCAGCCGCCTCAGCAGTTCCTGGCGGTATGGCGAGGTCGATGCCAGGATCAGCGGCGCGTGCATCTGCATGCGCTGGATTGTCCCATCGGACTTGCTGCGGCATGGAGCGCCTGCGCCGTAAACTTGAGGCATGACCGAGTCTGCCTTCGACCCCTTGAGCGTGGATGTGGCCACGTTCGCCAAACAGAGCGGCACGGCCTCAGGCGTGTGGCCTCTGGCAGCGCTGGATCGGCTGTGTGCAGAAGCCCACCCGGATGCCAAGCCTGCGGGTACCGAGGTGGTGGACTGGCGGGCTGCCGGCGAAGCTCGCGTCCGCCGTGGTGGTGAGCCAGAGATCTGGCTGCATCTGGCGTGCAAGGCGCGGCTTGCTCTGGTCTGCCAGCGTTGTCTGCAGGCCGTGGAAGTCGATGCTCAGGTGGATCGCAGCTTTCAGTTTGTCTCTGGCGAGGCGCTGGCCGCCGAAATAGATGCCGACAGCGAAGACGACGTGCTGGCGCTCAGCCGCACCCTGAACCTGATCGAGCTGATCGAGGATGAGCTGCTTCTGGGGCTGCCGCTGGTGCCCCGTCATTCCGTTTGCCCTCAGCCTCTGCGCCCGCCCGCCGACCCCGAGCCCTTCGAGGAGCGTGCCAACCCATTTGCGGTGTTGGGCGATCTGAAGCGAAAGTCACTCCCCAACTGATCGGGCCTGCTGATATACTGGCGGGCTTTTCGGCAGGTGTTGCCCCCGCGGGTCGTTCCGCGGCCCACTGCCCGCAGGCTCTCGACAGGAGCCCGTCCCGCAGTGGTTCGCCACCGGGCGCCACCACCAACGTATGCGGAGATTCACATGGCTGTCCAGCAAAACAAGAAGTCGCCTTCCAAGCGCGGCATGCATCGGTCCCACTACGCGCTGAACACGCCTGGAACCGCAATCGAGTCGACCACCGGCGAGTCGCACCTGCGCCACCACATCAGCCCCAACGGGTTTTACCGCGGTCGCAAGATCTTCAAGACCAAAGCCGACGCGTGAGCGCCTGACGCGCCATCGATCGAAAGCGTTGCGCCGCCGCAGCGCCTAGATCGATGACCCGCTGTCACCGATGGCCCGGCCGCTGCACACTTGCAATGCCGGGCCTTCGCATTTGTGCCTGGCCCCATCGGGCCCCCGCGGCCCCTCAACCGGTAAGCGTCACCGTGATCGCTGTTTCAACCACATGAACCAGGGTGTCTCACGCCGTCAGGTGCGTCTGGCCGTCGATTGCATGGGCGGCGACCATGGTCCGTCTGTCACCCTGCCGGCCTGCCAGGCGTTTCTCGCCCAGCACCCGCAAGCCGAGTTGATCCTGGTCGGCCGACCCGAAGCGTTGGCTGCCGCCGCCCAGTGGCCGCGATGCCGGCTGGTGAACGCGCCGGAGGTCGTCGAGATGCACGACGCCATCGAAGTCGCACTGCGGCGCAAGAAGCAATCGTCGATGCGTCTGGCTGTCGATCTGGTCAAGCCCGACAGCGCAGGTGCCTCAGCGGCGGATGCTTGTGTGTCTGCAGGCAACACCGGTGCGCTGATGGCGGTGTCTCGCTATGTGCTGAAAACATTGGAAGGCATCGACCGACCCGCCATCGCGACGGTGATGCCGAACCAGCGTGATGGCTACACCACCGTGCTCGATCTGGGGGCCAACGTCGATTGCACCGCCGAGCACCTGCTGCAGTTCGCCGTCATGGGCAGTGCATTGGTCTCGGCGGTCGAGGGCAAGGAGCAGCCGACCGTCGGCCTGCTGAACATCGGCGAGGAAGCGATCAAGGGCAGTGAGACCATCAAGCAGGCTGGGGAGTTGCTCCGCGCCGCGGCGGCCAGTGGGCACTTGAACTTTCACGGCAATGTCGAGGGCAACGACATCTTCAAGGGCACCGCTGACATCGTGGTGTGCGACGGCTTTGTCGGCAACGTCGCCTTGAAGACGGCCGAAGGGCTGGTGGCGATGCTCTCGGACTTCATCAAGCAGGAGTTCAAGCGCAACATCTTCACCAAGCTCGCCGCCTTGGCCGCGATGCCGGTGCTGAATCGATTCAAGGCCCGCGTGGATCACCGTCGCTACAACGGTGCCGCATTGCTGGGCCTGCGGGGTTTGGTGTTCAAGAGCCACGGCTCTGCCGATGCGTTTGCCTTCGAGCAGGCGTTGAACCGGGCTTATGATGCCGCCCGCAACGGGTTGCTCGACAACGTGCACGATCGCATTCGCGACACGCTCCAGGCCATGCCGGCCAGTTCGCTCTCCGGTGACAACGATCCTCCCAAGATGCTTGCGCCCCGCCTCACCGCATGAACGGCTCCGTCGTCACTGCAGCCGCACCCGCGCTGCGCTTTTCCCGCATCGCAGGAACCGGCTCCTACCTTCCTGCCAAACGGCTGACCAATGCCGATCTGGCTGCTCAGCTGGCCCTGCGCGGTGTCGAGACGTCCGATGAATGGATCGTCGAGCGCACCGGCATTCGCGCACGCCATTTCGTGGCCGAGGCAGAGCAGTGCAGTGATCTCGCGGTGGCTGCCGCGAAACGCGCGCTCGAGGCGGCCGATTGCGACGCAGCATCGGTCGATCTGATCATCGTGGCCACGTCGACGCCGGACATGGTGTTTCCGTCGACGGCCTGCATCGTGCAGCACAAGCTCGGCATCGCCGGCTGCCCGGCCTTCGACGTGCAGGCGGTGTGCTCCGGCTTCGTGTATGCGCTGACGGTGGCCGACGCCATGATCCGTACCGGTGCGGCCAGCAAGGCCCTGGTGATCGGCGCAGAGGTGTTTTCGCGTCTGCTGGATTTCGATGACCGTGGAACCTGCGTGCTGTTTGGTGACGGCGCCGGCGCCGTGTTGCTGCAGGCCAGCGACACCCCTGGCCTGATCGCCAGCGAGCTGCACGCCGACGGCCAGCATGTGGGCATCCTGTGCACCCCAGGCGGGGTCGCCGGAGGCAAGGTCCGCGGCGATCCCTTGCTGAAGATGGATGGGCAGGCGGTGTTCAAGCTGGCAGTCGGTGTGCTGGAAGACGTGGCCCGATCGGTGTTGGAGAAGGCCGGTCGCAGCGAAGCCGACATCGACTGGCTGATTCCGCATCAGGCCAACATTCGCATCATGCAGAGCACCGCACGCAAGCTGAAGCTGTCGATGGACAAGGTGATCGTCACCGTCGCCGACCACGGCAACACGTCTGCCGCGTCGATTCCGCTGGCGCTGGATGTCGCAGTGCGCGACCGGCGCATCGCGCGTGGCGACACGGTGATGCTCGAAGGCGTGGGTGGTGGCTTCACTTGGGGCGCCGTGTTGCTGGACTTCTAGGCGACTTCCGCGCCGCCCCGGTTCTTTCCCTTTTTCTTTTGTATGCCGATCACTTCGTTCGCTTTCATCTTCCCTGGCCAAGGTTCGCAGGCTGTGGGCATGCTCGATGCCTGGGGCGACCACCCCACGGTCGCCCAGACGCTGGCTGAGGCCTCTGACGCCTTGGGCACAGACATCGCGCGGCTGGTCCGAGAGGGGCCGAAGGAGCAACTGGACCTGACCACCAACACCCAGCCGGTGATGCTGACGGCGGGCATTGCCTGCTACCGGGCCTGGGTGGCGGAAACCGGGTTGGCGCCCGTGGTGGTGGCCGGTCATTCGCTGGGCGAATACAGCGCCCTGGTGGCCGCGGGTTCATTGAGCCTGGCAGACGCGCTGCCGCTGGTGCGCTTTCGCGCACAGGCCATGCAGGAAGCGGTGCCTGTCGGCGCGGGTGCGATGGCAGCGATCCTCGGGCTCGATGCGGACGCGGTGCGCGCGGGCTGCGCAGAGGCTGCAGCGGCCAGCGGCGAAGTCGTGGAGGCGGCCAATTTCAATGATCCGAAACAGACAGTCATCTCCGGCTCGCACGCCGGCGTCACCAAGGCTTGTGAGCTGCTGAAGGCGGCAGGCGCCAAGCGCACCTTGCCGTTGCCAGTGTCTGCACCGTTCCATTGCAGCCTGATGAAGCCTGCGGCGGAGCGCCTGAAGGAGCGCCTGGCATCGGTCAGTTTCCACGCCCCGGTTCTGCCGGTGGTGAACAACATCGATGTGATGGCCGAGTCCGACCCGATGCGCATCCGCGATGCGCTGTACCGACAGGCTTTCGGGCCGGTGCGCTGGTTCGAAACCGTCCAGGCCATCCGTGCGAGGGGCGTGTCTCACCTGATCGAATGCGGTCCGGGGAAAGTGCTCGCCGGCATGGTCAAGCGCATCGACCCCGAGGCGAACTCGGGGGCGCTGTTCGATCCGGCTTCGATGGCCGATGTGCGTGGAGTGCTGGCATGACGACAGAACCAACAACGACCCGTATTGCGCTGGTGACTGGCGCCTCCCGCGGCATCGGGCGGGCCATTGCGCTGGAGCTGGCGCGACGTGGCCTGACCGTCATCGGTACCGCGACGACCGAGACCGGCGCGCAGGCCGTCAGCGAGGCGCTGGCGGCCTTTCCAGGCAGCATGGGTGTCTGTCTGGATGTGAACGATGCAGCCGCTGTCGACCGCACCGTCGAGACCGTGCTGAAAGCCCACGGTGCGTTGCACGTCCTGGTGAACAACGCCGGCATCACCCGCGACAACCTGTCTATGCGGATGAAGGATGCCGACTGGGACGCGGTGATCGACACCAACCTGAGCGCGGTGTTCCGCCTCAGCCGCGCCGTGATCCGGCCCATGGTCAAGCAGCGGCATGGTCGCATCATCAACATCACCTCGGTGGTGGGGGCCAGCGGCAACGCTGGGCAGGCCAACTACGCCGCGGCCAAGGCGGGCGTGGCTGGCATGACCCGCTCGCTGGCACGTGAGCTCGGCAGCCGCAGCATCACGGTGAACTGCGTGGCGCCGGGCTTCATCGCCACCGACATGACTGACGCGCTGCCCGCCGCACAGAAGGACGCCTTGCTGACGCAGATCCCGCTCGGCCGGCTCGGCAGCGTCGACGATGTGGCCCACGCGGTGGCCTTCCTCGCGTCAGATGCTGCGGGCTACATCACCGGCGCCGAGCTGCATGTCAACGGCGGCATGTTCATGAACTGAGCGTCACCCGCCACTCAATCCATCGACCCGGTTGTGCCCGGCCGGTCGAAGGGTGCACCGTCTCCGCGAGGAGACATGGTGCAACCTTTAGAATCCCGGGCTGTTTCAGACAACACTCCTGGAGGAGTCATGAGCGATATCGAATCCCGTGTCAAGAAAATCATCGCCGAGCAATTGGGCGTACCCGAATCCGATGTCTCCAACGAGAAGGCATTCGTCGCCGACCTGGGCGCAGATTCACTCGATACGGTCGAGCTGGTGATGGCCCTCGAAGATGAATTCGGTATCGAGATTCCTGATGAAGAAGCCGAAAAGATCACCACGGTTCAACTCGCGATCGATTACGCGTTGAAGCACCAAAAGGCCTGAGTCCGGGCCTTCATTGCATGCATTTCCGTCCACCATGTTCGCCTGATCCAGCCTGCTTGACGACCAGCGGGCTCGTTCCACCCTGGGGATTTCAATGAGCCGGCGCCGCGTTGTGGTCACCGGACTGGGTTTGATCAGCCCGGTTGGCAACTCGGTCACCGAGGGCTGGGCCAACATCTTGGCGGGCCGTTCCGGCATCGCCAACATCACACGCTTCGATGCGTCCAGCTTCTCGTGCCGTTTTGCGGGCGAGGTGAAGAACTTCAATGTCGAGGATTACTTCCCTGCGAAGGAAGCCCGCCACATGGACGTCTTCATGCAGTTCGGCATGGCTGCGTCCATCCAGGCGGTGCGTGACTCCGGATTGAAGACCAATGACGAATTGACCGAGGAGCAGGCCGAACGCATCGGCTGCCTCGTCGGCTCGGGCATTGGCGGTTTGCCGCTGATCGAGGATACCCATGCGGAACTGTCGGCCCGGGGCCCTCGCCGCATCTCCCCGTTCTTCGTGCCGGCCTCGATCATCAACATGATCTCGGGTCATCTGTCGATCAAGTTCGGTTTTCAGGGGCCCAACCTGGCCATCGTGACGGCCTGCACCACCGGCCTGCACTGCATCGGTGAGGCCGGCCGCATGATCGAATACGGCGACGCCGACGTCATGGTGGCCGGTGGCGCTGAAGCCACGGTGTCGCCGCTGGGTGTCGGTGGGTTCGCCGCTGCGCGGGCGTTGTCCACCCGCAATGAGGACCCCGCCACCGCATCGCGCCCGTGGGATCGCGACCGGGACGGCTTCGTGCTCGGCGAGGGCGCTGGGGCGATGGTGCTTGAAGAATACGAGCACGCAAAACGGCGCGGGGCGAAGATCTACGCCGAACTCGCGGGCTTTGGCATGGGCGCCGATGCGCATCACATGACTGCGCCCAGTGTCGATGGCCCGAAGCGCTCGATGCGGGCGGCCTTGCGCAACGCAGGCGTGTCTGCCGACCAGGTCCAGTACCTGAATGCCCATGGCACCTCGACGCCGCTCGGCGACGTGAACGAGACCAACGCGATCAAGCTGGCCTTTGGTGATCACGCCTACAAACTGGCAGTCAGTTCCACCAAGTCGATGACCGGGCACCTGCTGGGCGGGGCGGGCGGCATCGAATCACTGTTCACCGTGCTGGCGGTGCGTGATCAGGTGGCGCCGCCCACCATCAACATCTTCAACCAGGATCCCGACTGCGATCTCGATTACTGCGCCAACGCCGCGCGCGAGATGCGCATCGACATGGCGGTGAAGAACAACTTCGGATTCGGGGGAACCAACGGCACGCTTGTTTTCAAGCGTGCCTGACGGTTCGCGGCGACGTCATGCAGTCGGCGTCGGCGTTGCAGGTGACGATCCGGTGCTTCGGCATCTGGAACGCGGCGCTTGGACTGCTCACTGTCGCCCTGGTGTCTGCCGTAGCCGGCTGGCTGCTCACGTGGCATGACGAGCCTGCCGCTTGGAGCACTGGGGTGCTGCCAGTGCTCGCCGTGGTGGGGCTGGGTGGCGTGATCAGCCTGGTTCGGCGACATCCGATCGAGTTGCGGTGGGATACCCAGCGCTGGTACGTCGCCGAACCCCATGGCGGCGCGAGCGAGATGGACGCCTGCGGCGTTCGGGTCATGCTGGACCTTGGCGGGTGGATGCTGCTGAAGTACCGAGCCGATGCCTCGCCACCATATCCTTGGCGGAGTGGCTGGCTGCCTGTACAGCGGCGGGGCATCGAGGCCCAATGGCAGTCACTTCGCTGCGCGGTGCACGCTCGCGGCGCCGCACAGACAGCACGGGCGGTGATGAACCGGCAGGCCCAGCGTGGCTGATCACATGGCTGCGCCCGACGCAGACGCGCCGCTGATCGATCGGGTCAAGCAGGGAGACGTCAAGGCGTTCGAAATGCTGGTGGTCAAGTACCAGCGTCGCATCGAGCGCCTGATCGGCCGCATGGTCAGGGATGTCGATCTGGTGCCCGACATTGCTCAGGAAACTTTTATTCGCGCCTACCGTGCCATTCCTCAATTCCGCGGTGAGAGCGCGTTCTACACCTGGCTGTACCGGATTGCGGTCAATACGGCGAAGAAGGCGCTGGGCGAACTCAAGCGAGATCTGCTGGTGACGGAGTCGGCAAGGGCCTCCCCTGATGACGACGATGAAACTTCCCGCACCGAGAACGAACTAACCGACGGCGAAACGCCGGAATCGTTGCTGGCAAGCAAGGAAGTGGCCATGACGGTGAACGCGGCCATCGATGCGCTGTCCGAAGATCTGCGCCAGGCGATCACGCTGCGCGAGATCGAAGGGTTGAGCTATGAAGAAATTGCAGAATTGATGAATTGCCCCATCGGCACCGTTCGGTCGCGAATTTTCCGCGCCCGGGAGTCGATTGCGCTGCGTTTGCGACCTTTATTGGACACTCGGGTCGGCGAGCGATGGTGATCATGGGCGGGTGCTGACTTCGGTCGGCGCCACGGTTGACATGTGTCGGGGTGGGACGGGAGATTGTCATGGCAGATCATTCGGGTTCTGGTTCCGACCCGGCGCGCGCACGGAGCGAAGAACTGTCGGCATTGCTCGACGGCGAGTTGCAGGGCGCCGCGGTCGAGCGCATCTGTTCGGAATGGCGAACCGATGCGCACAGCCGCGATACCTGGCATGCCTACAACCTGATCGGCGACGTCATGCGCTGCGAGGATCTGTCTCGCTCCTGTGCGAGTGACGAGCAGTTCCTGCGCGATTTTCGCAAGCGGATGGCAGCGGAACCGGTTGTCCTGGCTCCTCGTCCGGTGATCTATCCCGCGCCGGATTCTGGGGTTGTCACGCCTGCAGTCCCTGCGCGGTCGGCGCGTGCATGGGCGTGGCCAGTGGCATTGGCGGCCGGCTTTGTGATGGTGGTCGGGGCCGTCGTCGGTGTTCAGAATCCCGCGGCGACCACAGATGCCCGGCCGCTGTTGGCCGCGGCACCCGCAGGCCACGCCTCTGAAGCAATGATCAAGGTCAGCCGGACGGAGGAGGCCGTGCCACCATCCGACGTCTATCCGGCCGGGATGGAGCTGGTCTTCGATGGACAGGTCATTCGCGATCCGCGTCTGGATCGGTATCTGCTCGCGCACAAGCAGTTCGCTGGTACCTCGGTGCTGGGGCCGACTTCGGGTCTGTTGCGCAATGCGGCTGTCGAAGTTCCCGAGCGGTGATCCATTGAACTCGAACGCCGCGGATCGGCGTCGGTCGCGCGTCGCCTCGGCCGGGTCGAGGCTGATGGTGTCGCTGACGCTGCTGCTGGTCGCGGGCGCAGCGTGCGCAGCACCTGGCATGGCCGTCGAGCCGCACGAAGTCAGGGAATGGCTCACCCGCATCCACAACGCGGCGAATCAGCGAAATTTCCAGGGGACTTTCGTCGTCAGTTCGCCTGGCGCGATGACCAGCGCGCGCATCTCGCACTTCTACGACGGGGCAGATCAGTTCGAGCGGATCGAGCCGCTGGACGGTCAGGCTCGTCAGGTGCTGCGGCACAACGGCGTGGTGCACACCGTGTGGCCCTTCGACAAGGTCGCCCTCGTCGAGCAGCGCGATGTCGTGAAGTCGTTTCCATCCTTGCTGCAGGACGCTGACGACCATGTCGCTGATTTCTACGATGTGAGCCTGCAGTCGCCCGAGCGCGTCGCAGGTCACGATGCCCATGTGCTGATGCTCAAGCCGCGCGACGAGTTCCGATACGGGTATCGCCTCTGGACCGACAAGCAAAGCGGCTTGCTGTTGCGCGCCGAGATCCTCAACGCACTCGGCGAGACGCTGGAAACCTCGGCGTTTTCAGACGTGGACATTGGCGTGCGCGCCCAGCCCGACATGGTCTTGCTGCCGATACGCAAACTGGCAGGCTATCGCGTCCTGAAGCCGCAATTGACACCGACTCGCCTCGAAGCCGAAGGCTGGAAGTTGCGCAAGACGGTGGCAGGGTTCCGGCAGCTGAGCTGCATCCGCCGACCGCTCGACGTGATGGCCACTGCTGACCGCAAGGCGGCTTCCGGCCAGTTGATCCAGGCGGTGTTTTCCGACGGCATCACGAACGTGTCGTTGTTCATCGAGCCGTACAACGCGGATCGCCATCCGCGACCGGCGATCACGGTCGTCGGGGCCACCCAGACGCTGATGAGCCGCCAGGGCGACTTCTGGATCACCGTGGTCGGCGATGTGCCCAGGGTGACGCTGCGGGCCTTTTACGACGCGGTGGATCGGAACAAGTAGGTTGTTGTGCGTGGCCGACGCGAAGCGGTCGGTGAATTCCTTTTTGAAACAAGAGAACTGAACATGCAGATGCCAATCCTCTGGAGCCGCGCTGGCCGCCCCCCCGTTTTCCCCATGAGCCTGGGAACGTGGCGTCAAGTCGCCGTTTCGCTGGCGACACTGCTCGCGCTGACCATGGGCACGCACCCCGCCGCACGGGCTCAAACCTTGCCCGACTTCACGGTGCTGGTCGAGAACGTGGGTGGATCGGTGGTCAATATCCGTACGACGGAGCGGCAGCGCGCGGGGCGTGGCAGCGGCGCACCGGAGATGGACGAGGACATGCTCGAGTTCTTCAAGCGCTTCGGGGTCCCGATTCCCGGCCAGCAAAATCCGCGGCGCGCGCCGCAGCAACCCGCACCTCAGGAGAACGAACCACAGCAACGCGGCGTGGGTTCCGGCTTCATTCTGAATGCCGATGGTTTTGTGATGACCAACGCGCACGTGGTCGAGGGCGCTGAAGAGGTCTTCGTCACGCTGGCCGACAAGCGCGAGTTCAAGGCGCGTGTCATCGGTGCTGACAAGCGCACCGATGTCGCTGTCGTGAAGATCGAGGCCACGGGCCTGCAGGCGGTTCGTGTGGGCGATGTCAGCCGCCTGAAGGTCGGTGAGTGGGTCATCGCCATCGGTTCGCCGTTCGGACTCGAGAACACCGTGACTGCAGGCATCGTCAGCGCCAAGGCGCGAGACACTGGCGACTTCCTGCCCTTCATCCAGACCGACGTGGCCATCAATCCGGGCAACTCCGGCGGCCCCTTGATCAACATGCGGGGCGAGGTGGTCGGCATCAATTCGCAGATCTACAGCCGGTCGGGCAGTTTCATCGGCATCTCCTTTGCCATTCCCATCGATGAAGCGATCCGGGTTGCCGACCAGTTGCGTGCCACCGGGCGCGTGATCCGCGGCCGCATCGGCGTGCAAATCGACCAGGTGACCAAAGAGGTCGCGGAATCCATCGGCCTGGGCAAACCCAGCGGTGCGATGGTTCGCAGCGTAGAAGCCGGTGGGCCGGCCGACAAGGCAGGCGTGGAAGCAGGCGACATCATCACCAAGTTCGATGGCCGCGTGATCGAGAAGGCTGGGGACCTGCCGCGCATCGTCGGCAGCGCCAAGCCAGGCACCAAGGCGGCCCTCGAGGTGTTCCGCCGGGGCTCGTCCAAGGAGCTGAGCGTGACCGTGGTCGAGTTGGAAGCCGAGCGACCCCGCAGCGCGCCGGTCGAGCGAAATGCGCCCAAGCTTCCGTCGGTGATCGGGTTGCTGGGTCTGGCGGTGTCTGACCTCAGCGAAGGTCAGAAAGCCGAACTCAAGGTCAAGAGCGGCGTGCGCGTGGAGGCCGTCGAGGGGTCGGCGGCCAAGGCAGGCATCCGGGAGGGTGACATCGTCCTGTCGATCGACAAGACCGAAATCACCACGGTCAAGCAGTTCGAGGCGGCCATCAGCAAGCTGGACAAGCCGAAATCGGTGACGCTGCTGGTCAAGCGGGGCGAATGGGTCAACTACATCGTGATCCGTCCCGCCCGGTGAATCTTGCTCATAAAATGTTTGTGTGCGCTCACATTCTTGGAGTTGATCGCCATCTCCAATCTACCTATGGGCATCCAATGCCCCGGCGCGGAGGCTTGAGACGCTGAGGCTGTGTGGCAGGGCCGCAAGGCATGAAAACTGCTAAACCGGGCTGTGTATAAAATGTGCATAAGTTTTCTGTTGGCGATGCGCAACGAACGCAAAACAAGCACTGGCGCGGTTCTACGGACAGGCTTTTGGCTACAATGAAATCCCAACAAGCAGTTGCCAAACATTTTTGTTGGAAGGCGCGTCAATCGTTCGACGTGCCTTTTTTTTGACTGCGACACGCCGCTTTGCGGCTTCACATCGCTATGCGATATGAGTCTTCGTTGCAACGGCTTCGCCGTTGTGCCTTCGAACTGAGACTCGCGCAAACTACATCGCAGCACGCATGGATCACATCCGAAATTTTTCGATCATTGCCCACATCGACCATGGCAAGAGCACGCTCGCCGATCGATTGATTCAACGCTGCGGTGGTTTGAGCGATCGCGAGATGGAGGCGCAGGTGCTCGACTCGATGGACATCGAGCGCGAGCGCGGCATCACCATCAAGGCGCAGACGGCGGCGCTCGAGTACAAGGCGCGCGACGGCAAGGTCTACAACCTGAACCTGATCGACACGCCGGGGCACGTCGACTTTTCCTACGAAGTGAGCCGTTCGCTGTCGGCCTGCGAAGGCGCGTTGCTGGTGGTCGATGCGAGCCAGGGCGTGGAAGCTCAGACGGTGGCCAATTGCTACACCGCGCTCGATCTCGGTGTCGAGGTGATCCCGGTCCTCAACAAGATGGACCTGCCGAACGCCGACCCCGAGAACGCTAAGTCGGAGATCGAGGACGTGATCGGCATCGATGCCGACAACGCCATCCCCTGCAGCGCGAAGACCGGCATGGGCATCGACGACATCCTCGAGGCCGTGATCACCCGCATGCCGCCGCCTCGCGGCAACCCCGACGCACCGCTGCGCGCCATGATCGTCGACTCGTGGTTCGACAACTACGTGGGTGTCGTGATGCTGGTGCGTGTGGTCGACGGCACGCTGATCAAGGGCGAGCGCATCCGCATGATGGCCAGCGATGCGGTCTATGGCGCCGACAACCTGGGTGTGTTCACGCCGAAGTCGGTGCCACGCGACCGGCTCAATGCGGGCGAGGTCGGATTCATCGTCGCTGGCATCAAGGAGCTACAGGCGGCGAAGGTCGGCGACACGATCACGCTGGAAAAGAAGCTGCCGAACAACCTGGGCCCGGCCAGTGAGGCCTTGCCCGGCTTCAAGGAAATCCAGCCGCAGGTGTTCGCCGGGCTGTACCCGACCGAGGCCAGCGAGTACGACCAGCTGCGCGATGCGCTGGAAAAGCTCAAGCTCAACGACTCGTCGCTGCGCTACGAGCCCGAGGTGAGCCAGGCGCTGGGATTTGGATTTCGCTGCGGCTTCCTAGGGCTGCTGCACATGGAGATCGTGCAGGAGCGCCTCGAGCGCGAGTTCGACCAAGACCTGATCACTACCGCGCCCAGCGTCGTCTACGAAGTGCAGCTCGGCAACGGCGACGTGATCCAGGTCGACAACCCGTCGAAGATGCCCGATCTCGGCCGCATCAACGAGATCCGCGAGCCGATCGTCACGGTGCACCTGTACATGCCGCAGGACTATGTGGGTCCGGTGATGACGCTGGCCAATCTGAAGCGCGGCCAGCAGATGAACATGGCTTACCACGGCCGCCAGGTGATGCTGACCTACGAGATGCCGCTGGCCGAGATCGTGCTGGACTTCTTCGACAAGTTGAAAAGCGTGTCGCGCGGCTATGCGTCGATGGACTACGAGTTCAAGGAATACCGCGCCGCCGACGTCGTCAAGGTCGACATCCTGCTCAACGGCGACAAGGTCGACGCGCTGTCGATCATCGTGCACCGCAGCCAGAGCCAGTACCGCAGCCGCGCGGTGGTGGCCAAGATGCGCGAGCTGATTTCGCGCCAGCAATACGACGTCGCGATCCAGGCCGCGATCGGGGCCAACATCATCGCGCGTGAGACAATCAAGGCACTGCGAAAGAACGTGATCGCCAAGTGCTACGGCGGCGATATCTCGCGCAAACGCAAGCTGCTCGACAAGCAGAAAGCGGGCAAGAAGCGCATGAAGCAGATCGGCTCGGTGGAGGTGCCTCAAGAGGCATTCCTGGCCATACTCCAAGTGGAAGATTGATGAGTACGTTGACCGGTCTGCTCTACGGTTGCCTGATTGTGTTTTTGGGTGGCTGGTACGTCGGCAAATGGAGCGGCAATTTCTCGCTGCTGCTGCTGGTGCTGACGGTGGTGACGATGGCGTACTGGCTGGTCGAGCGCTTCTATTTCGCGCCGCGCCGCCTGGCGGCGGCCAACGCGATCGAGGCGGAGGCGGAATCCCGCCGCGCGCAGCTTGCCGCGCAAGGCATCACCAAGGTGGACGGCCACGGCGACGTCAGCCAAGCCCGCCAGTCGCTGTTGGCTCAACCCTGGTGGCTGGACTGGACTGCCGGACTGTTCCCGGTGATCCTGGTCGTGTTCCTGCTGCGCTCGTTCCTGTTCGAGCCGTTCAAGATCCCATCGGGCTCGATGATTCCGACGTTGCTTGTCGGCGACCTGATCCTGGTCAACAAGTTCTACTACGGCATCCGGCTGCCGGTGATCAACAAGAAGATCATCCCGAACCACGATCCCCAGCGCGGCGACGTGATGGTGTTCCGTTATCCGCGCAACCCGAGCGTCGATTACATCAAGCGGGTCGTCGGCATCCCGGGCGACGAGATCTCCTACCGCAACCAGCTGCTCTATCTCAACGGACAGCTGGTGCCGTCACAGCCCTTGCCGGACTTCTACAACGAAGATTCGCTGCGCTATGACAAGCAGTACACCGAGAGCCTGGGTGCCCAGTCCCACCGCATCCTTGTCGATCGGTCCATGCCGAGCTATGCGCGCGCCATCGACGACTATGCCTTCCGAGAAAACTGCACTTACACCGTCGAGGGTGTGACCTGCAAGGTGCCGGCGGGCCACTATTTCATGATGGGCGACAACCGCGATCATTCCGAAGATTCCCGATACTGGGGCTTCGTACCTGATGAAAACATCGTCGGTCGCGCCTTCCTGGTGTGGATGAATTTCGGCAATGTGAGCCGAATCGGGTTCTTTCATTGAACGTGACTTCACCGAAAATAGCTGACGACGCGGGGTGTGCGGCACACCCGGATCACCTGGAGCATCAACGCATGATGAGCAAGCGGCATCGGGTAGGGCGGCCACAGCGCGGCATCACACTGCTGGGCCTGCTGTTCTGGGCCATCATCGTCGGGTCCATCGCGCTGCTGGCGGTACGCGTGCTGCCGACGCTCAATGAGTTCTTCACGATCCAGAAGGCGGTCAACAAGGTGGCGCTGGAGGGCGGCAACACGGTGCCTGAAATTCGCGCTGCGTTCGAGAAGCAGAAGGACATCGAGTATTCGATCCAGGCCATTTCCGCCAAGGATCTGGACATCACCAAAGAGAACGACCGGATCGTGATCCGCTTCGCCTACAACAAGGAAATCGAGCTGATGGCGCCGGTGTTCCTGTTGATCAAGTACGAAGGCCGATCCCGCTAGGTCGGCCCGACGCCGTCTGACGCTCGATCCTCCCGCCTCGATGGACCCTCGTCTCGACGCGCTGCAGCGCCGCCTCGGTCACCGCTTTGCCGACCCCAGCCTGCTCGCGCTCGCGCTGACGCATCGCAGTTTCAGTGCCGATCACAACGAGCGACTCGAATTCCTCGGCGACGCCGTGCTGAGTCTGGCGATCTCCAGCCTGCTCTACGAGCGTTTTGCCGGCTCCGACGAAGGCGACCTGACCCGTGTGCGTGCGCACCTGGTGCGCGAAGACAGCCTGCACAAGGTGGCGGTGCTGCAAGGCCTGCCCGAGGTGCTGCGTCTGAGCGACGGCGAAGCGCGTGGCGGCGGTGCGCAGCGCGCCTCGATCCTGGCTGACGCGCTGGAGGCGATCATCGGCGCCACCTTCGTCGATGGCGGCTTCGCCTCGGCCCGTGCGCTGGTGCAGCGGCTGTTCGGTGATGTCATCAACACCACCGACATCGGCGGCTGGGCGAAGGACGCGAAAACCGAGCTGCAGGAGTGGCTGCAGGCGCGGCGCCTGCCGGTCCCGGGCTACCGCATCAGCGCGACCCGCGGACAGGCCCATGCGCAGACCTTCGAGGTCGAATGCGACGTGCCGACGCTCAACCTGAAACACACCGGAGAAGGTCGTTCGCGCCGCCTTGCCGAGCAGGAAGCCGCGCGCCGTATGCTCGACGCCTTGAAGGCCACCGATCAGCCGGGCAGTCCGCTGCGTTCCTGAGCTGTCCGGCAGCTGCCGTGTCGCGCCGAGATATTCCATGACTGCCTGTCCATGACCGAACCTGTAGAACCGTCCGCCGCCGTCGAGCCTGAAAGCCAGCGTTGTGGTCTGGTCGCCATCGTCGGCCGCCCGAACGTGGGCAAGAGCACGCTGCTCAACGCGCTGGTCGGGCAGAAGGTCAGCATCACCTCGGCGAAGGCGCAGACCACACGGCACCGCATCACCGGCATCCGCACCGTCGGCGCTTCGCAGTTCGTGTTCGTGGACACGCCCGGGTTTCAGACGCGCTACGCCGCGGCGATGAACCGCACGCTGAACAAGACGGTGCACAGCGTGCTGGCCGATGTCGATGTGGTGCTGTTCGTGGTCGAGGCGGGCCGCTTCGGCCTCGATGACGCCAAGGTGCTGTCGCTGATGCCGGCCGGCGAGTTCGCGAAGCCGGTGTTCCTGATCGCCAACAAGCTCGATGCGGTGCATCGCCGTGCCGACCTCGTGCCCTGGCTCAAGGGCATGCAGGACCGACATGCCTTCGCCGAGTTCGTGCCGTTGACCGCGAAGAAGGACGCCGACGTGCAGCGCCTGCTGGCCATCGTCGAGCCCTACCTGCCGAAGCAGCCCTGGTTCTACGAGGAAGATGCGCTGACCGATCGCACCGACAAGTTCCTGGCCAGCGAAATCATCCGCGAGAAGCTGTTCCGCTTGATGGGCGACGAATTGCCCTACACCTCGACCGTGGTGATCGACAAGTTCGAGGAAGAAGGCAACCTGCGCCGCATCGCCGCCAGCATCGTGGTCGAGCGCGATGCGCACAAGGGCATGGTCATCGGCGGTGGCGGCGAGCGCCTGAAGCGCATCGGCAGCGAAGCACGCCAGGAGCTCGAAAAGCTGATGGGTGCCACGGTGTTCCTCGAACTGTGGGTCAAGGTGCGGTCGGGCTGGGCGGATGACGAGGAACACCTGCGCAGCTACGGATACGAGTGAATAGGTGACGACGCGTCGATTGGCCAAAGCGCCATCGCTGTTGACGGCCTATGTCCTGCACCGCTACGACTGGAGCGAGTCCAGCCTGATCCTTGATGTCTTCACGCGCGAGCAGGGCCGGCTGGTGGTGGCAGCCAAAGGCGCAAAGCGGCCCTATTCGCAGCTGCGATCGGTGCTGCTGCCGTTTCAGCGGGTGCATCTGTCGCTCGGCCGTCCACCCAAAGCCGAGACGGCCGACGCCCCGACGCGCGAGATCCAGACCTTGCGCGGCGCCGACTGGGCCGGAGGTGCCGCGATGTTGACGGGTGCGGCGCTGTTCAGCGGTTTCTATCTGAACGAGCTGCTGATGAAGCTGCTCGCCCGACAAGATGCCCATCCGCTGCTGTTCGACGCCTACGCGCACACCCTGCCTGCACTCGGCAGTGGCGACGACGTGCGTGTGCAGTCGGCCCTGCGAGCGTTCGAGATCTCGCTGCTGCAGCAGATCGGTGTGCTGCCTGATCTGAGTCTCGTCACGCTGACGCTGGACGCCGTCGATCCCGAGGGCCGCTACGTCCTGCGGCCCGAGGCGGGCGTGGCCCCGGCCCGACCCGATGACGCGTCGGTGTCGGGCGCAAAGCTCGTCGGCATGCAGGCCGCGTTGCTGCACGGCAGCGTGTCGGCACTTCAGCAGGCCTGTGCCAGCGCCTTGCCGGAATGGCGAGGCCTGCTGCGCGGGTTGCTTCACTATCATCTCGGTTCGTCGGTGTTGCGCACGCGGCAGGTGATGCTGGGCCTGCAAAGCCTGGCACCGTTGTCGCCAGCGCCTGCGGTCGCTGCACCCCTCGGCTCGGATTCCCGCCCGTCATGAACCCCTTGCTCACCACCGGACTCGATGCGCACCGTGGACATACCGCGCTGTCGGCCAATCTGAACAAGGTGGCCTTGCTGCGCAACCAGCGCGAGCTCGGCATCCCGAGCGTGACCCGTGCCGCCACGCTGGCACTGCAGGCGGGCGCTCACGGCATCACGGTGCACCCGCGACCCGACCAACGCCACATCCGCAGCCATGATGTGTTCGATCTGGCCGCGTTGATGCAGGACTGGCCTCAGGCCGAATACAACATCGAAGGCAACCCGCTGCACAACCTGATGGACGTGATCCGCGAGGTGAAGCGTCGCGGCTTGCCGCTGCACCAGTGCACCTTCGTGCCCGACGCGATGGACCAGGCCACCTCCGACCACGGCTGGCGGTTGCCGCAGGACGCAGCCGTGCTGGCGCCGCTGATCGCCGAGGCGCAGTCGTTGGGCGTGCGGGTCAGCCTGTTCATGGACCCGGTGCCGCAGGCGATGCCAGCGGTGCGCGCACTGGGCGCCGAGCGCGTCGAGCTGTACACCGAAAGCTATGCCAGGGCGCATGGAACGCCCAACCAGGCCGCTGTGCTGGGCGGCTTCAGCGCCACGGCCGACGCGGCGCTGGTTCAGGGCCTGCAACTGAACGCCGGCCATGACCTGAACCGCGACAACCTGACCGACTTCCTGCGCGCCGTGCCTGGCGTGCAAGAAGTGTCGATCGGCCACGCACTGATTGCCGATGCGCTGGAACTGGGTCTGGCCGAGACCGTGCGCGACTACCTGCGCTGTATTCATCGGGCACAGGGTTCCACATGATCTACGGCATCGGTACCGACCTCTGCGACCTGCGGCGCATGGCCGCCACGCTGAACCGACGCGGTGAGCGCTTCGCCGAGAAGGTGCTGGGCCCGCAGGAACTGCAGGTGTTTCGCGCCCGGCGCGCCCGGGTCGAAGCGCGCGGCATCAGCTACCTCGGCACACGCTTTTCGGCGAAGGAGGCCTTCTCGAAGGCGATCGGCCTGGGCCTGCGCATGCCGATGACCTGGCGTGCCTGCGAGATCCTGAACCTGCCGAGCGGCCAGCCCCACATCGTGCTGCACGGTGAACTGGCGGCCTGGTTTGAGGCGCGCGGGCTGAAGGCGCATGTCAGCATCACCGATGAAACCGATTACGCGACCAGCTTCGTGGTCGTCGAGACCCTCACATGAAGAAGAACCGTTCTGCCAAGGCGAACCCTCGCGCGACCTCGGCGCCCGCGCTGCCCAGCGCGCACGCGCCGATCGTGCTCGACATCGAGGGCCTGCAGCTCGACGCCGCTGACCGGCGGCGCCTGCAGCATCCGCTGACCGGCGGCCTGATCCTGTTCGGCCGCAACTGGCAAGACCGCCAGCAGCTCACCGAGCTGACGGCCGAGATCAAATCGATCCGCCCTGATGTGCTGATCTGCGTGGACCACGAAGGTGGTCGTGTGCAGCGCTTTCGCACCGATGGGTTCACGCACCTGCCGCCGATGCAGGTGCTTGGCGAACAGTGGATGCACGACCCGCTGGGCGCCACCGATGCCGCCACCGCCAGCGGCTTCGTGCTGGCGGCCGAGTTGCGTGCGTGCGGCGTCGATCTCAGCTTCACGCCGGTGCTCGACCTCGATTTCGGCGCCAGCGGCGTGATCGGCAACCGGGCATTCCACCGCGATCCGCGCGTGGTGACGCTGCTCGCCAAGAGCCTGATGCAGGGGCTGTTGCAGGCGGGCATGGCGCATTGCGGCAAGCACTTTCCGGGGCATGGCCATGTGAAGGCCGACAGCCACACCGAGATCCCGGTCGACAAGCGTTCGCTCAGGGCGATCCTGGCCGATGACGCGCGGCCTTACGAGTGGCTCAGCACCAGCCTCGCCAGCGTGATGCCCGCGCATGTCGTCTATCCCAAGGTCGATGCGAACCCGGCGGGCTTCTCGCCGCGATGGCTCAAGGAAATCCTGCGGCAGCAACTCGGTTTCACCGGCGCCGTGTTCAGCGACGACCTGAGCATGGCCGGTGCTCGGCGCATCGCCGGGGTCGATGTCAGCTACACCGATGCGGCCGAGGTCGCCTTGAATGCCGGCTGCGACCTGGTGCTGCTGTGCAACCAGTCGGTCGATGGCGGCGCTGCGGTCGACGCCTTGCTCGACGGCCTGCTGGCGTCGCAAGCCCGGGGGCACTGGCAGGCCGATCTGGACAGCGAGCAGCGCCGGCTGGCGTTGCTGCCCCAGACCGCACCCCGAACCTGGGACGAGCTGATGCACGACCCGGTCTACCAGCGGGCGCTGGAGCGGCTGCCCTGAACGGGTGATGGGTTGAATGAAAAACGGCGCACCTCGGTGCGCCGTTTTCACATCGATCGCGGGATCAGGCGGTCGGTGGCGTCCCGTCCTGAACCTCGAACGGCAGCTTCACCTGCGACAGGTCGCGGCGCGTTTCGACCAGCACCAGCGGGCCTTCGTCGATCGCCGCCACGGGTTTCGGTTCCCGCGGCACATGCGCTGGCTTGGACTCGCTGGCCATCGCCTCCTGCGCGGTACGGATCTTCTCGGCGTCGGAATTGACCCACTGCAGGCCAGCGCCCTCGGCCACGGCCTGCAAGGCATCGGTTTCGAGCACGAAGGCGGCAGCGACAGGAGCTGCCGCCGCCACCGGTACCGCCACCACGGCAGGCGCGGCGACGGCAGCCGGTACGCTGGGTGCCGCCGCCGTCACCACGGGTTCCGGTGCCGGCTCGGCGGCCCAGGAACTGACCGCGGGCGCGGTGGAGGGCATGGCGTCGGGTGCGGCTGCCGGGGTGGCTGCGTCGTAGGACGCGGCCACCGGTGCAGCAGGCGCGCTGGACTCGCTCGCCGGCACGTCGGCGTCGCCATGCGCTGCGGTTTCGGCGCCTGTGGCATCGCCCTCAGCGGCGACACCATCGGCCCGGACCTCGTCGCGATCGCTCCGATCGCGGCGGTTGCGCCCACCACGGCTGCGACGGCGGCCTTCACGCGGTGCGCTGTCGGGTGTGTCGCCCGTGCTGGTTGACGTCGGTTCATCACTGTCGGCCAACGGGGCCTCGGTGTCTGTCGACGCCACGGGTTCGGCAGCGATCTCGCCTTCGGGCTGTTCAGCACGTGCTGCATCGCGATCACGTCCACCGCGTCCACCACGGCGGCGGCGGCGTCCACCTTCACGGGCTTCCGTGCCTTCGGCGCCGTCGGCTCCGGGTGCGGCCACGCCAGGCTGCGAATCGACGAAGGCCGCTGCGGCCAAGGGCAATTCATCGGTGGCTGCCTCGTTGCCGGTGGGGGCGGCGCGTGCATCGCGTTCCTGACGGTCTCCGCGACCGCCACGGCCGCCTCGGCGGCCGCCTTCGCGGGCCTCGGCAGACGACTCTCCGCGAGATTCAGGGCGGGCATCGCCGCGTTCCGGCCGTTCGCCGCGGCCTTCGGCGCGTGGTCCACGGGCCTCGCGCGCCGGGCTGGCATCTGCCGCATCGTCGGGGCGCTCGCTGCGCCCACTGCGTCCGCCACGACCCTCGCGGCCCTCACCACGGCCTTCCGAGCGACCTTCGGCGCTGCGCTCACCGCGTCGGCCGCCACGTCCACCGCGTCCGCCGCGATCACCCCGGTCTGCGCGTTCACCACGGCCTTCCGGCGTGGTGGTCGGCGTCGCTGCCGGCTTTGCGGCGGCCGGTGTGCGCACCGGCGCGGGCGTGCCTCCGCCGAACAGGCGCGAGACCCAGCCGAAGAAGCCACCACCGGCGGCAGGCGCTGCCGCCGCACGGGGTGCAGCAACCGGCGCTGCAGCGGGGGCGACCGGCGCTGGCGCCGCGGCGGGTTTCTGGATGGCCACGGGCGCAGGCGTTTCAGGCAGCACGCCCTTGATCACCGGCTCCTGCTTCGCGGAGGTCTTCTCGCGTCGCGTCACACCGGTTTCCTCGCTGGCCTCTTCGATCATCGTGTAGCTGGCCTGCAGGTTCTCCAGACGTGGGTCGTCGTGGCGCAGGCGCTCCAGGCGGTAGTTCGGCGTGTCGAGGTTCTTGTTGGGCACCAGCAGCACGGTGACGCGCTGCTTCAGCTCGATCTTGGTGATCTCGGTGCGCTTTTCGTTGAGCAGGAAGCTGGTCACTTCGACCGGCACCTGCACGTGCACCGCGGCGGTGTTTTCCTTCATCGACTCTTCCTGCACCATGCGCAGGATCTGCAGCGCGCTGGATTCGGTGTCGCGAATGTGGCCGGTGCCGTTGCAGCGCGGGCAGGTGATGTGGCTGCCTTCGGACAGCGCCGGGCGCAGGCGCTGGCGGCTCAATTCGAGCAGGCCGAACTTGCTGATGCTGCTGAACTGCACACGGGCGCGGTCCGGACGCAGCGCTTCGCGCAAGCGGGTCTCGACCTCGCGGCGGTTCTTCGACTCTTCCATGTCGATGAAGTCGACCACGATCAGGCCGCCGAGGTCACGCAAGCGCATCTGGCGCGCGATCTCGTCGGCCGCTTCGAGGTTGGTGCGGGTCGCGGTTTCCTCGATGTCGGAACCACGCGTCGAGCGCGCCGAGTTCACGTCCACCGAAACCAGCGCCTCGGTGTGGTCGATGACGATCGCGCCGCCGGAGGGCAGGTTCACCGTGCGCGAGAACGCGGTCTCGATCTGGTGCTCGATCTGGAAACGCGAGAACAGTGGCGCGTCGTCGCGGTAGCGCTTGACCTTGGATGCCGTCTCCGGCATCACGTGGGTCATGAACTGCATCGCCTGTTCGTAGATGTCGTCGGTGTCGATCAGGATCTCGCCGACGTCGGCGGTGAAGTAGTCGCGGATCGCGCGGATCACCAGCGACGATTCCTGGTAGATCAGGAACGCACCCTTGCCCGCCTTGGCCGCGCCGTCGATGGCGGTCCAGAGCTTGAGCATGTAGTTCAGGTCCCACTGCAGCTCGGGCGCGCTGCGGCCGATGCCGGCGGTGCGGGCGATCAGGCTCATGCCCTTGGGGTACTCGAGCTGGTCGAGGTTTTCCTTCAGCTCCTCGCGGTCCTCGCCCTCGATGCGGCGCGACACACCGCCGCCACGCGGGTTGTTGGGCATCAGCACCAGGTAGCGGCCGGCCAGGCTGACCATCGTGGTCAGCGCCGCGCCCTTGTTGCCGCGTTCTTCTTTCTCGACCTGCACCAGCAGCGGGTCGCCTTCGCGGATCACATCTTGAATGCGCGCGGTGCGCACATCGACGCCTTCGCGGAAGTAGTTGCGCGAGATTTCCTTGAACGGCAGGAAACCGTGACGGTCTTCGCCGTAATCGACGAAACAGGCTTCGAGCGACGGCTCGACGCGGGTGACGACCGCCTTGTAGATGTTGCCCTTGCGCTGCTCGCGCCCTTCGATCTCGGTTTCGAAGTCCAGCAATTTCTGGCCATCGACGATGGCGAGGCGACGCTCTTCGGGCTGCGTCGCATTGATCAACATGCGTTTCATGGGTGCTCCTGTGCCGCCGGCCCGGGGGTCGGCGTTTCGATCAACATGCCGGCACCCGACAGCGGTGCCGACTCATCGATGCACGAGAAACTTCAGAGAGCCCGACAGGAATCGCCCTGGACTGCGAACAACCTCGAGGGTCGTTGGCGCAGCGTTGGCGCTGGCGTGTCAGTGCTTACTGCGGAGCCTGAGGCTGACCGTCGGGCTGTGCGCCGAGGGGCGCAAGCGCGTGGGCCAACGGGGCCGGTCGTACGCCCACGGCCCGCACACGCCACACGGCAGCCGATCCGCAGCCCGATACCGGGGCCATCGCAGAACGGCGCATCTTGCGCGAGGAAGGGCTGTGGAAAGGCGACATCCGCAGGGTCACTGGACGCGGGCCACAGCCCGCTTTCGGCCGACCCGGGGGTCGGCGTACGTCGGTCTGCAACCTGAAAACCTAGGTTTCTTCCGAAGCATCGCTTCGGAGGCTCGTTCTTCGTTTTCTCTGCCGCAACCCATCTGGACTGCCCGGTCACTCGGGGACGGGGCCCGTCGCACGTGGAGTGCGTTGCATCACTGCATGGCCGGAACTCCTGTCCCGACCGCCAGTTCACGCAGCAAGTGCGCGAGTAAACTCAGGAAAATCAAACACTTACAGCGCGAACGTGGTCGAAATCATTATAGGGGCCAAAAACGGGCGCGGGGCTGCTTCTGCAGCCAAGGCGCCGTCGGCTCCTGCCGTGTCGCGCGTGCGGGTCGATGAGGGGTCGGAAGGTCAGCGGCTCGACAATTTCCTGATCAAGCTGCTCAAGGGCGTGCCCAAGACCCATGTCTACCGGGTGATTCGCTCGGGCGAGGTTCGGGTCAACAAGGGCCGCGCGGCGGCTGACACCCGCCTCTCATTGGGCGACGAGGTTCGGGTGCCGCCGGTGCGCACCTCGGAACACGCCGTTGATCGCAGCGACGACGCGCCGGCGCCGGCACGCGAATTCCCGGTCGTGTTCGAGGACGAGCACCTGATCGCCGTCGACAAACCAGCCGGTGTGGCCGTCCACGGTGGCAGCGGGGTCAGCTTCGGGGTGATCGAACAGCTGCGCCGGGCGCGGCCCGAGGCCCGATTCCTGGAGCTGGTGCATCGGCTCGACAAGGAAACGTCCGGCCTGCTGCTGATCGCGAAGAAGCGCTCGGCGCTGCTGGCGCTGCAGGAGCAGTTTCGTCAGCGCGAAACCGGCAAGACCTACGCGGCATTGGTGCTGGGCGCCTGGCCGGCGTCGAAAAAGGTCATCGATGTGGCGCTGCACAAGTTTCTATCGGCCGACGGCGAGCGGCGCGTGCGTGCCGTCGATGCGGACGACGCCGATGGCCGCCGATCGATCACGCTGGTCAAGGTGGTCCAGGCCTACACCGCGCACACGCTGCTCGATGTGACGATCAAGACCGGCCGTACCCACCAGATCCGGGTTCACCTGTTGCACGAAGGCCACGCCATCGTCGGTGACGACAAATACGGCGACTTCGATGCCAACCGGGCGCTGGCCCGCGGCACCGCCATCCCCGGGCTGCGGTTCGCCCGGATGTTTTTGCATGCGCGGCGCTTGAGCTTTCAGCACCCCGCCAGTGGCGAGGTCATCGAATTGCAGGCACCGCTGCCCCCAGAATGCGCGGCTTTGCTGCAGGCGCTGACGCCTCGGCCGGCAGCCGCTGTAAAGACATCGACACCATGAACCGACCCCGCCGTTTTGATTTGATCGTCTTCGACTGGGACGGCACGCTGTACGACTCGACCGCCTTCATCGCCCGCTGCATCCAGGCCTCGTGCGCCGACCTCGCGCTGCCGGTGCCCAGCGTGCAGGACGCGAGTTATGTGATCGGCATGGGACTGACCGAAGCCTTGCAGCACGCGGCACCGGGCCTGGCGCCCGAGCGCTACCCCGAGCTGAGCGCCCGCTACAAGCACCATTACATGACCCGGCAGAACGAGCTCAGTCTGTTCGACGGCGCGCTGCCAATGCTGCATGCCTTGCGGGAGCGGCAGCACAGCCTGGGCATAGCCACCGGCAAGTCCCGGCGCGGCCTGGACGATGTGTTGCACTCGGTGCAGCTGAAAGGCCTGTTCGATGCCACCCGCACCGCCGACGAAACCCGCTCGAAGCCGCACCCACAGATGCTGCAGGAGCTGATGGCCGAAGTGGGCATCGCGCCCGAGCGCACGCTGATGATCGGCGACACCACCCACGACTTGCAGATGGCGATGCACGCCGGCGTGCCGAGTGTCGGGGTCAGCTACGGGGCCCACGAGCCGGCCTCGTTCGCCGCGTTCGAGCCCCTGCACATCGTTCATTCGATGGCCGAGCTCCACGACTGGCTGGCGCAGTCGGCCTGACACGCTCGGCCCCGGCCCCGGCCCCGAACCACAGCCCCATGCCTGCGATCGATCCGGCCGTCGAGCCCGTGCTGTTGTGTGCCTCCGATGCGCTGGTCGAGCGCGGCGACGCGGTGGTTTTCGAGGTGCAGCAGTGGCGCCGCAAGGTGGGTGCCTTCGTGATGCGGTTCGAGGGCCGGGTGGTGGCCTACCTGAATCAGTGCGCCCACGTGCCCACCGAAATGGACTGGCAGGAAGGCAAGTTCCTCGACCGCGACCGCGAGCTGATCATCTGCTCGATCCACGGCGCCACCTACGACCCGCTCAACGGGCGCTGCGTCGGTGGGCCGTGCGTCGGCGGGCGCCTCTCGGCGCTGCGTGTCGAGGAACGCGACGCGCAGGTGTATTGGTATCCTTCCTCAGACATCAAGCCCTGGCCGGTCGCGTTGCCTCGCGACGACGGCACCGAAGAAAGCCCCCCATGAGTTCCGAAGACGACACCTCTGCCTCGCGTGCCTCCGTCTCGGGTTCGCCTGCGCGCAATGGATGGGACAGTGCGGCGGAACAGCTGGTGCGGCTTTATCTGCAGGACCGGCGCAGCGAGCGTCGCTGGCGCATGTTCTTCCGCTTGCTCTGGCTGGTGGTGTTCGCCGCGCTGGCCTGGACATTCCTCAGTGATCGGCTGCACGCGAGTGCACCCACGGGCCCGCACACCGCTCTGGTGGAAGTGCGCGGAGAGATCGCCGCCGACACCGAAGCCAGCGCCGAGCTGCTGGTGTCCGCACTGAAAAATGCCTTCGAGGACGATGGTGCGCAGGCGGTGGTGCTGCGCATCAACTCGCCCGGCGGCAGCCCGGTGCAGGCTGGCATCGTCTACGACGAGATCAAGCGCCTGAAGGCCCTGCACCACAAGAAGGTGTACGCGGTGGTCGAGGAAATGTGCGCCTCGGGGGCCTACTACATCGCTGCCGCGGCCGACGACATCTACACCGACAAGGCCAGCGTCGTCGGCTCGATCGGCGTGCTGATGGACAGCTTCGGCTTCAACGGCGTGATGGAAAAGTACGGCATTGAGCGGCGGCTTTTGACGGCTGGCGCGAACAAGGGCATCGGCGACCCGTTCTCGCCGCTCACCGACCCGCAGCGCGCTTACTTGCAGGCCACGCTCGACCAGATCCACCAGCAGTTCATCGCGGTGGTGAAGGAAGGCCGTGGCGAGCGGCTGAAAGAAACGCCCGACACCTTCTCGGGCCTGTTCTGGAACGGTGAGGAAGCCATCAAGCTCGGCCTGGCCGACCACCTGGGCAACCTCGACTATGTGGCGCGCGAGGTGGTGCACGCCGAAGACATCATCGACTACACGCCCAAGGAAAACGTGGCCGAGCGGCTGGCCAAGCGCTTCGGTGCGTCGATCGGTGCGGGTGCGATCCGAGCCTTGAGCGGCCTCGGCCGCATCCACTGAGTTTCGGCGCGCCGCGCTTTCCCTTTTCTCTTTTTCATCGATGTCTGATCGCCTGGCGGTGCTGCCGCAATACCTGCTGCCGAAGCAGGCCCTCACCGCGCTCGCCGGGCGCATTGCCAGTGCCGAAGCCGGCGACTGGACGACGCGGCTGATCCGCTGGTTCGTCGGCCGCTACGGCGTGAACATGGCCGAGGCGGCCGAGCCCGACATCGCGCAGTACCCGAGCTTCAATGCGTTCTTCACCCGTGCGCTGAAGCCGGGCGCCCGCCCGCTGGCCGATGCGCCGTGGCTGTGCCCGGTCGATGGCGCGATCAGCCAGATCGGGCCGCTGGATGGCGAGCGGCTGGTGCAAGCCAAGGGACACCACTACACCGCGACCGCGCTGGTGGGGGGCGACGCCACCCTGGCCCGCGAATTCCACGGCGGCCACTTCGCCACGCTGTACCTGAGCCCGCGCGACTACCACCGCATTCACATGCCCGCGGCCGGCCAGCTGCGCCGCATGATCCATGTGCCCGGTGAGCTGTTCTCGGTCAACCCGACGACGGCGCGCGGCGTGCCGGGGCTGTTTGCGCGCAACGAGCGCGTGGTGTGCGTGTTCGATGGCGACACCGCGCCGTTCGTGATGGTGCTGGTGGGCGCGACCATCGTCGGCAGCATGGCGACCACTTGGCACGGTGTCGTCAACCCGCCGCGATCCGGTCAGTTGCGCGAATGGAATTACGCGCCGTGTGATGTGACCCTGGCGCGCGGCCAGGAGATGGGCCGCTTCCTGCTGGGCTCGACCGTGGTGATGTTGTTTCCGCCGGGGCCGCTGTCGTTCAATCCGGGCTGGGTGCCCGGTGGCGCGATTCGCATGGGTGAGGTGATGGCTGCCTGACCCATTTGCGGTCGATGCCCTGGGTGTTCTTGGGACGCTGGTCGCTACGAGCGGAGTTCCCCATGACTCGGGTCGCGGCTCTGGTGGCGGACCACCAGAATTCGGATGTCGGTGTTGACGTGCCGGTAGATGACTGAGTACGGAAATCCGGTCAATGGGTAAGAGCGTCGCTCATCACCCGTGCGCGTGCCGAGGTGCGGAAACTCTTGAAGGAGCGCAGTGATGCGCTCGAATTCAGCGAGGAACCGCCGCGCAACGCCTGCTCCAGCCTCACGCTTGTAGAAGCGAAAAGCGTCTGTCAGCTCTTGTTCCGCCCCAGGGTGGACAGACGGGTTCACTCCAGTTCTGCCCGGAGGCGGGCCAGCACCTGGGCAACGACCGTGGGCTGTGCCGCGCCTGAATCGACCTCGGCATCGCGCTGGGCCGCCACGGCATCCCATGCTGCATCGCGAGCGCGATCGGCATCAAGGCTTTCGACCACGCGGTCGAGCAGCTTGGTGCGAATTTCCGGCGGGAGCTGGAGTACTTCTTGGGCGAGAGATTCGAGGGAGTCAGCGGGACGAGGCATACGGACCTCCTGGTGCGAGCCTGTAGCTTGCCACACTCGGGGCGATCCACATGGGTGAGGTGATGGCTGCTTGACTTGTTGGCGGTCGGCGGGTGGCGCGTGAGCGCTGCGGCGGGCCGCTGCGTTCCGTTCATGTCACCCGGGCCGGATCACCAACTGCGCGCTGCAGTGGAACCGATTCGGCCCTCCTTCTTAACTTCACTCCACACAGCGGTCCGCCGCAGCGCTCCAGGCATGGCTTTTGTTGGCTTGCGCAGGCACGACGGCCGGCTCTTGGTGCTTTGGTGCGATGGGTTTGATCGACCATCATGGCCAGCCGGGAGCCCTCCCACACCGCGCGACGCCGATAACTCTTCCGGCAGCTTTGCCTGCCGCTTGCAGCGTGTGGCGCCGCAGTGATGCAGATTCCATGTCGGCACGGGACTTCAAAGATCCCACTTCAGATGCCGGATAGTCGACTGCAGGTGTTTCTCTCAGTCAGCTCCAATCGATCAGACCTTTGCCTTTGTGGGGGGAGTCCATATACGAGGCGGCGAAGAGGTTGAGACGCGCATGACGGCAATAGATGCTACCGACCTCGCTGCAGCGGGTGCCGGTGCTCGCGGCGATGGCGAGAAGCTTTGGCGGCAGCGCAGTGACTCTTACCAGCACTTGCCCTCACTCTCGCCTCAGTGCGCGCTGAGGTCGTAGCTTTCACTTGATCTCTGGCGCGGGGGCTTGTTTGCGGAAGGCGCTTCGAAGCAGGAAGAATGCGACGACACCTTGAAAGAGCGCGATACCGAAATGTATGTCAATGCCGAAGTGTGGAAGGTAGGTAAGCTGAGAGAGTGCGGAAAGCCCGAATAGCACGCCAACAACAATCTTCAGGACTTTCAAGAACTTCTGCATAAAACCTCACTAAGAATCTGTTCGGAGCCGCTTCGGCAAGTTGCCGCCTAACGTTCGACATGAGCGGCAACTGTGGGCGCGCGAAGCGCGCCAGAAATTGTCCGCTCGATGGAGCGGTTAGGCGGCATCTGCGCCGTCTGGGCCGATGGTGATTGCCAACCGGGCGTTGTATCTGGCGCCACAGGACACGCAAGCTTTGACTGTTCTGTCGCCTGCTGCGTACTGGAGGTTGTAGCGCCTGTGGCGAACTTGCCAACACGATACGCAGTAGGGTTCGCCGCAGGGTTTGCCAGCGGCGTTGAGGACGTAGTAACCGTCGTACCTTTTGACTAGTTGGTCCTTGCTCTGAAAGGCTTCTTGCAACTCGGAGATCGTCTTATCTCTTTCCGCCAACACCTGCTGAACTTCGGTGACTTCGACCTTTGCGTCTGCCAGCGCGCTGACCATGTCGGCCAACTTCAGCTTAAGTTCGGCTCGCTCAATTGACAAGTCCGACTCGCGAATCGCTTTGGCGATATCTGTCGCAACCTTGAGGTTCGCGAGAACTGCTGTCACTGTCCCAATGTCCGCCACGGTCTTCTCCTATGACGCCCAACGTGTTGTAAGAAAACAGTAACTGCGCCCTAACATCGGCGCTGTCCCCTTAATACCGCCGACCGATTCGCGCTCAAGTGCTTGTGGCATCGTCGTTTTCTCCGAAAAGGCTGATGCGAAACGGTACTAATTTTTCGGACAAATCCGGACTTTGTTACATCTGGCCGGCGTTGTGCTGAATATCTGAAAGCTGCACGCCACCAGCCGCCCCCGCCAACATCCCCTTGCGTTCGATGAAGCTGACCACGTCGGCCAGGCCGTGGTGGGTTTTCAGGTTGGTCATGACGAAGGGGCGCAGGCCCTGGGCGGTGGTGCGCATGCGGGTGGTGTCGGCCTGCATCACGTCCAGGTTGGCGCCGACGTAGGGCGCCAGATCGATCTTGTTGATGACGAACAGGTCGCTCTTGGTGATGCCGGGCCCGCCCTTGCGCGGGATCTTCTCGCCGGCGGCCACGTCGATCACGTAGATCGTCAGATCGCTGAGTTCGGGGCTGAAGGTGGCGGCCAGGTTGTCGCCGCCGGACTCGATGAACACGATGTCGGCATTGGGGAATTTCTCCAGCATGCGGTCCACCGCCTCGAGGTTGATCGACGCGTCTTCGCGGATCGCGGTGTGCGGGCAACCGCCGGTTTCCACGCCCATGATCCGCTCGGCCGGCAGCGCGCCCGCCACGGTGAGCAGACGCTGGTCTTCCTTGGTGTAGATGTCGTTGGTCACCACCACCAGGTCGTACTGCTCGCGCATCGTCTTGCACAGCATCTCGACCAGCGTGGTCTTGCCCGAACCCACGGGGCCGCCCACGCCCACGCGCAACGGCGGCAGTTTCTTGGTGCGGTGGGCGATGGCGTGCAGTGCGGTCATGGTGGCGTGCGGGGTGTGGAAGGGTCGGGTGGTCGCAGCAAGTTCAGGACCTGAACAGCCGCGAGTACTGGGTTTCGTGCTGCGCCGACAGGATGGCCAGCATCGGTGTGCACACCTGCCGTTCAGCATCGCCGAGCCGCATCGCCGCATCGACGGCATCGGGGATCTCGGCGGCCAGCGCGCTCAGCAGGCGTTGCCCGGCCAGCTGGCCCAGCGGCACCGATTTCAGCGCGGCCTGCACCATGTTCTCGGCCCAGCCGAAGGCGAAGCACAGCAGGGTGTCGCGGCAGGGCGCGCCGGTCTGCCATGCGGCGAGTGCGAAGGCCACGGGCCAGGTCGGCGCCGGGCGCAGCGCCGCCAGCGCCTGCAGCGGCTCGGTGTGGCGCGCATCGAGCGGCCGGTTCTTCATCCACTCGACCAGCGAGCGGCCCATCTGTTCGGTCTGCTGGCGCAGCTCGTGGCTTTCTCGCGTCGTCAGCACCCAGGTGTTGAGGGCCGCCGCCTCGGGCACATCGCCGCGCTGCCAGGCGCCATGGGCCCGCCCGACCAGGGCCAGGTCACTGCGCGCCAAACCCAGGTGCAACTGATCGAGCAGCCAGCGGCTGGTGTCGGCCTCGGTCGTGGTCAGCCCGGCGTTCACCGCGGCTTCCAGCACCTCGGAGTAGCTGAACCCACCCACGGGCAGCGCGGGCGAGGCCAGCCAGATCAGCTGCAGCAGCGAGGCGGGCGTCAGCTTGGGCGCCTGCGCCGCCGGCCGCCGATGCGTGCGGCGCTGCAGTGACCGCGCGCCGAGACGCGCCCGGAGCGCGCTCATCAGTGGTCGTGCTTGCAACCCGGCCCGTGTACGTGGGGCGCGGCGGCGCCCTGGATCGGGATGGTCTTCGGGGCGGCGTGGGCCGCGGGCGCCGGGGCATGGTCGTGGCTGTGGTCATGGCCGCAGCCAGGGCCGTGTGTATGCCCATGCGCTTGGCCGTGGTCATGCGCAGGCTCGTGGCCATGCCCATGGTCGTGTCCGCCCGCAGTCGCGCCCGGTGCGTACGCTCCGCTTTCCGGCTCGAACGGTGCCTGTGCTTCGGTGACCGTCAAATGCATCTGGCGCAGCAGATCGGCCAGCACATGGTCGGGTTCGAGCTGCAGGTGGTCGGGCTTCAACTCCAGCGGCACATGGCGGTTGCCCAGGTGGTACGCGGCTCGCACCAGGTCGAAGCTCGAGCCGTGCTCCTTGCAGGGCGTGACCACCAACACCGGCTGTGGCGCGGCCTGCACCGCGATCAGCGAGCCGTCCTCGGCGACCAGCACATCGCCGCCGCGAACCACTGCCCCACGCGGAAGGAACACGCCCAGCGCGCGGCCCTGCGAGTCGGTGGCATCGAAGCGGCTTTTCTGGCGCACGTCCCAGTCGAGTGACACGGTGGCGGCGCGGGCCAGCAGCACGCGGCTCAGTCCGCGTCCCTGGGTGATGAGCTTGTTGATGGTCAGCAGGGTGGACATGTCGGTGGGCGGCTGCGGCGCGGCGTCATCAGTTGAGAAGGCCACGAGTCTGGCATGAGTGGGGCGGGCCGCGCCACCGATCGCGGCGTCTGGCGCCGCACCTGACCATCGACTTTCGTGCAAATACATGGAATGTTAATGAGAATGGTTTCGTATACAGTTCTTCCACGACGTCCTGAGTTTCTTTTCCACGACTGACACACCGAGGTCTGCCCATGATCCGTTTGCCATCCCTGTTCGGTGCCGGCATCGTCGCTGCCGGCGCGCTGTCTGCGTTGCTGATCGCCCCGCTGGCGCATGCACAGGGCGTGCTCAACATCTACTCGGCGCGCCACTACCAGACCGATGAGGCGCTGTATGCCAACTTCACCAAGCAGACCGGCATCAAGATCAACCGGCTCGATGGCAAGGAAGAAGAACTGCTCGAGCGGCTCAAGAACGAAGGCGCCAGCAGCCCGGCCGATCTGCTGATCACGGTCGACGCCGCACGCCTGGAGATCGCCGACAAGGCCGGACTGTTCCAGCCACTCAAGTCGTCGGTGATCGAGGCCCGCATTCCGGCGGCGCTGCGCACCCCGAACTGGGCGGCGTTCTCGACCCGCGCGCGGGTCATCGTCTATGCCAAGGCCACGGTCAACCCCGAGTGGGTGCAGACCTATGAAGACCTCGCGCTGCCGCGGCTGAAGAACCAGCTTTGCGTGCGCTCGGGCGCGCACCCGTACAACCTGTCGCTGGGGGCCGCGGTGCTGTCGCACGAGGGCGAGGCCAAGACCGAGGAATGGGCGCGCGGCCTGGTCGCCAACTTCGCCCGTGCGCCCAAGGGCGGCGACACCGACCAGTTGAAGGCGGTGGCCGCGGGCGAATGCGGGGTGGCCATCTCGAACAGCTACTACCTCGCCCGCCTGATGCGCTCGACCAAGCCGGAAGATCAGCAGGTGGTACAGGCCCTGGGTGTGGTCTGGCCGAACCAGAAGACCTGGGGGGCGCACATCAACGTCTCGGGTGCCGGCATCACCAGGCACGCGCCCAACCCGGCGGCCGCGCGGCAGTTCCTCGAATACCTCGCCAGTGATTCGGCACAGGTCTATTTCGCCGATGGCAACAACGAATGGCCGGTCGTCAAGACGGCGCCGGTGAAGAATCCCGCGCTCGAAGCACTGGGCCCCTTCAGGCCGGACGCACTGCCGATCGGTCAGTTGGCCGCTAACGCGGCACAAGCCCAGCGCATCTACGACCGCGCCGGCTGGCGCTGATCGGGGCGAGGCGCGCCGAGGCTCAGCCCGGTCGCGGCTATCGCCGCTCGCTTGCGATCTGCCGGCACAGCACGATCAGCGGCAACAAACCCACGGCCACGATCGCGATCGTGGCCGTCGATGCTTCGGCCAGCCGCTCGTCCGATGCCAGCGTGTAGGCCTGGGTGGCCAGCGTGTCGAAGTTGAACGGGCGCATCACCAGCGTGGCGGGCAACTCTTTCATCACATCGATGAACACCAGCAGCCCGGCCGTCAGCAGGCCACGCCGCATCAGCGGCAGGTGCACGCGATGCAGCGTGCGTGCCGGTGACAGCCCCAGGCTGCGCGCGGCGTCGTCCATGTGCGGGGTGACGCGGTACAGCGCCGAATCGACCGTCTGCAGCGCGGCGGTCATGAAGCGAACCAGGCAGGCGAACACGAGCGCAGCCACGGTCCCGGTGAACAGCAATCCCGTCTGCCATCCGAAGCTGGCCTGCAGCCACTGCGCCAGCGCGTTGTCCAGCCGGGACAGCGGGATCAGCAACCCGACCGCGATCACCGATCCCGGCAGCGCATAGCCGAGGCCCGCCGCCCAGTGCGCCGCGCGGGTCAGCGGCCGAGGCTCCAACCGTCTGGCGTAGGCCACCAGCAGCGCGAGCGCCACCGCGAGCACGGCGGTCAGGCCCGACACCACCACGCTGTTGCGGGCCAGCGTCCAGAAGCGGGCGCCGAACTGCGCGTCGCCCTCGGTCACGGCCATGTGCAGCAGCACGCCGGCGGGCAGCAGGAAACCGATGACGATCGGCAGCGCACACAGGGCGATGGCCAGCGCGGCTCGCCAGCCGGTCAGCGGTGCGCCGCGGGTCGGCTGGCGGCGCAGCCCGCCGCCATGAAAGCGGGCTGCGCCACGCGACTGCCGCTCGAGCGCCAGCAGCAGCACGACGAAGCCCAGCAGGCACATCGCCAACTGCGCGGCAGCCACCCGGTCGCCGAGTGAAAACCAGGCGCGGTAGATGCCGGTGGTGAAGGTCTGCACCGCAAAGTACGACACCGTGCCGTAGTCGGCCAGCGTTTCCATCAACACCAGCGCCACGCCGGCCGCCACCGCCGGCCGTGCCATCGGCAGCGACACACGCAGAAAGCCCTGCCACGGCGACAGCCCGAGCGAGCGGCCCGCCTCCATGACCGCGACGCCGCGCTCCATGAAGGCCGAGCGCGCCAGCATGAACACGTAGGGGTACAGCACGAAGGTGAACATCACCACCGCGCCGCCCAGCGTGCGCACGTCGGGGAACCCGTAATCGGCGCGTGTCCAGCCCATCGCCGCGCGCAGCCCGCTTTGCAACGGCCCGGCGAACTGCAGCAGATCGGTGTAGGCGTAAGCCATCACATAGGCCGGCATCGCCAGCGGCAGCACCAGCGCCCATTCGAAGCTGCGGCGCAGCGGGAAATCGAAATGCGTGACCAGCCAGGCCGCGCCCACGCCGACCAGCGCGGCCAGCGTGCCGACGCCGACACACAGCCACAGCGTCGCGCCGATGTACTCGGGCAGGACGGTGGCCGCCAGGTGCGCCCAGGTGTCGCCGGTGCCGGTTGAAAACATGTTCGTGGCCACCGAGAGGATCGGCAGCGCGATGAACAGCGCCACCGCGGCAGCGGCTAGGCTCAGCCAGCCGATCGGCCGGCGACCCGGCTGGGCCACGGTACCGGCGGGCGGGGGCGGCGGAGAGGCGAGGGCGGCGGTCATGCGGGGGATATCATCGCGGCGCGTCGTGAACGCGATTGATTCGCAGGCAGTGTACGGCCCGTGCGGCAGGCGCCACGCCGCCATGCCCGCGGCCTCATCGATGAATCCCCCCACCTCCTTCCCTGTCCTGAGCCTGAACGGCGTGCGCCATGCGTACGGTGCGCGCACCACGGTCGATGGGCTGGATCTGTCGCTGTCTGCCGGCAGCATCTGCTGCCTGCTCGGCCCTTCCGGCTGCGGCAAGACCACGGTGCTGCGCTGCATCGGTGGTTTTGAGCCCCTGGCCGGGGGCGAGATCCGCATCGCGGGCGAGGTGGTCAGCGGGCCGGGCCGGCACCTGCCGCCGGAGCAGCGCCGCATCGGCATGGTGTTTCAGGACTACGCGCTGTTCCCGCACCTGAGCGTCGAGCGCAACGTCGCCTTCGGAACGCGTGGCGGCGCCGACGACCAGGCGCGGGTGCAGCGCCTGCTCGAGATGGTCGGGTTGAGCGCGCACGCGCAGCGCTACCCGCACGAGCTGTCCGGTGGTCAGCAGCAGCGCGTGGCACTGGCCCGGGCGCTGGCGCCGCAGCCAAGGCTGCTGCTGATGGACGAGCCGTTCTCGAACCTGGATGTCGAACTGCGTGAACAGTTGGCCGCCGAGGTGCGCGAGGTCTTGAAGGCCACGCAGACCACCGCCGTGTTCGTCACCCACGACCAGAACGAGGCCTTCGCGATGGCCGATGAGGTGGCGGTGATGTCCGAAGGGCGCATCCAGCAGATCGACACCGCCTACAACCTGTACCACCGACCGGCCAGCCGCTTCGTGGCCGATTTCATCGGTCAAGGCGTCTTCGTGCGCGGCACGGTGGTGGCCGAGCGGCAATTGACGATCGAGATCGGCGCGGTGTCGGCCGCCGAGGCCATCCGCTATGCGCCCGATGGCCGGCCGTGCCCCGTCGGTAGCCAGATCGACGTGCTGCTGCGCCCCGACGATGTGGTCCACGACGACACCAGTGCCGCCCAGGGCATCGTGCGGCACAAGGCGTTCAGGGGCGCGCAGATCCTGTACACGCTCGAACTCGCCAGCGGCACCCGCGTGCTGTCGATGGTGCCCTCGCACCACAACCACCGCATCGGCGAAGCCATCGGCATCCGCCTCGACCTGGACCACCTGATCGCGTTTCCGGCGGCGGCCTGATCTGTCGAGTCGAGTCTGCCGGCATGCAGACTTTCGTGCGGATCGGCCGAGGGCTGAGCCCAAGCTCAGCGGCATCAGCCGTGCACGCAGCATGACCACTCATTCAGGGGGTTGGCGGAGGCCAGCCCTGCCGTTACGGTTTCTGGCCGCACACAGGGAGATCACCCATGAAGTTCGGACCCCATCTCGCCGCCGCCGCGCTGCTCGCCAGCAGCCTGCTCGCCCAGGCGCAGTCCATCGTCAACATCGACAGCAGCCACGGCTTCACTTACGACAGCGGCGGCAGCGATCCGGCGCCGGTGCCGGGCCAGCACATCAACCTGATCGGCACGCCGGTGCAACTCACCCTCGGCCCTGGAACGTATGCCATCACCAATGCCGCAGGTTTGCCAGGCGCCAGCTTCACCGCCTGGAGTTACAACGTCGGCACTTCCAGCTGGGCGTGGGCGTTCGTGATGGCCGACGATGCGACTCGAAAAGTGCTGCTCTATGGTGAAGGTGGAGGTGGCTCGTCCGCCGTGGCGGTGGCCGCACTGCCCAGCGTCCAGAATTTCTCGACGACCTTCGAGCTGGCCAGCACGACCACCCTGGCCTTCACGCTGCGCGACTATTACGTGCCCGACAACGCGGGCGGCATCTCGTTGAAGATCAGCCAGGTGTCCGCCGTGCCGGAGCCCGCATCGTTGGGCTTGATGACGGCCGGTCTGGGCTTGCTGTTCCTGGGCGTGCGCCGTCGAATGCGCGCCTGACGCGCCGATACACGACCGCGGATGACCCGCGCGGCTAGAACAAGAAGTACCGCTGCGCCATCGGCAGCACCGAGGCTGGCTCGCAGGTCAGCAGCACACCGTCAGCGCGCACGTGATACGTCTGCGCGTCGACCTCCATCTTCGGCGCGTAGTGGTTGTGCACCATGTGCTGCTTCTGCACCGTGCGGCAGTTCTTCACTGCCGCGATGCGCTTGTGCAGGCCCAGCACATCCTGCACGCCGCCATCGATCGCGGATTGGCTCAGGAAGGTCAGTGAGCCCTGGTGCAGTGCGCCGCCATAGGCGCCGAACATCGGCCGGTAGTGCACCGGTTGCGGCGTCGGGATGCTGGCGTTCGGGTCGCCCATCGCGGCCGCGGCGATGAAGCCGCCTTTCAGGATCAGCGAGGGCTTGACGCCGAAGAACGACGGTTTCCACAGCACCAGGTCGGCCCACTTGCCGACCTCGATGCTGCCCACCTCGTGGCTGATGCCGTGCGCGATCGCCGGGTTGATCGTGTACTTGGCGATGTAGCGCTTGGCGCGGGTGTTGTCGTGTCTGTCCGAATCGCCGGGCAGACTACCGCGCTGCACCTTCATCTTGTGCGCGGTCTGCCAGCAGCGCAGCACCACCTCGCCGACGCGCCCCATCGCCTGCGAGTCGCTGCTGAACATGCTGATCGCACCCAGGTCGTGCAGCACGTCTTCAGCGGCGATGGTCTCGCGGCGGATGCGGCTTTCGGCGAAGGCCAGGTCTTCGGCGATCGAGGCATCGAGGTGGTGGCACACCATCAGCATGTCGAGGTGCTCGTCGATCGTGTTGATGGTGTACGGCCGCGTCGGATTGGTCGAGCTGGGCAGCACGTTCGCTTCGCCGACCACCTTCAGGATGTCCGGTGCATGGCCGCCACCGGCGCCTTCGGTGTGGAAGGTGTGGATGGTGCGGCCCTTGAACGCGGCGATCGTGTCCTCGACGAAGCCGCTTTCGTTGAGCGTGTCGGTGTGGATCGCGACCTGCGTGTCTGTCTCTTCAGCCACCGTCAGGCAGCAGTCGATCGCCGCTGGCGTCGTGCCCCAGTCTTCGTGCAGCTTCAGGCCGATCACGCCCGCATCGATCTGCTGGCGCAGCGCCGCGGGTTGGCTGGCGTTGCCCTTGCCGAAGAAGCCCAGGTTCATCGGGAAGGCATCAGCGGCCTGCAGCATGCGGCTGATGTTGGCCGGACCCGGCGTGCAGGTGGTGGCAAAGGTGCCGGTGGCGGGGCCCGTGCCGCCGCCCAGCATCGTGGTCACGCCGCTCATCAGCGCCTCTTCGATCTGCTGCGGGCAGATGAAATGGATGTGGCTGTCGATGCCACCGGCAGTGACGATCAGCCCCTCGGCCGCGATGATCTCGGTGCCCGGGCCGATGACGATGTCGATGCCCGGCTGCACGTCGGGGTTGCCGGCCTTGCCGATCGCCGCGATGCGCCCGCCGCGCAGGCCGATGTCGGCCTTGACGATGCCCCAGTGGTCGAGGATCAGCGCGTTGGTCAGCACGCAGTCCACCGCCTCCTGCGCGCCCGGGCCGTTGACGCGTTGTGACTGGCCCATGCCGTCGCGGATCGTCTTGCCGCCGCCGAACTTCACTTCTTCGCCATAGCTCCCCGCGCGCAGCGTGTGATCGGCCTCCACCTCGATGATCAGTTCGGTGTCGGCCAGCCGCAGCCGGTCGCCGGTGGTGGGGCCGAACATCTCGGCATAGGCGCGGCGGGGGATCGTGGCCATGGGGGTCCTGCGAAATCGTGTGGGGATGGGCCGCTCAGAGCGCGCCCTGAATCTGCGCTCGGAAGCCGTAGACCTGCCGGTCTCCGGCGAAATCAACCAGCTCGACGGTGCGTTGCTGACCCGGCTCGAAGCGCACCGCGGTGCCCGAGGCGATGTTCAGCCGCATGCCGCGCGCGGCCGCTCGGTCGAACGCCAGTGCGCCGTTGGTTTCGGCGAAGTGGTAGTGCGAGCCGACCTGGATCGGCCGGTCGCCGCGGTTCTCGACCACGGCGGTGATCGTGCGGCGCCCGACGTTGATCGGGTGGTCGGGGCCGTCGGTGAGCAGTTCGCCGGGGATCACTTCTTGCGCCTCCCCCACATGGCGAACACCACCACCGCGCCCATCAGCAGGTAGCCCCAGGTGTCAGACGGATGCCAGTGCCAGCCATCACCCATGCCATGGCCGGTGTGTGCCCACACCAGCGAGGGCGCCAAGAGCAGCAAAGCGAAGGTTTTCATCGAAGTTCCTCGTGTCGGAGTGGTCAGGTGATCGGCTGATGCACGGTCACCAGCTTGGTGCCGTCGGGGAAGGTCGCTTCCATCTGGATCTCGGGGATCAGCTCGGCCACGCCGTCCATCACGTCGGCGCGCGTGAGCACCAGCTTGCCGTCGCTCATCAGCTCGGCCACCGTCTTGCCGTCGCGTGCGCCTTCCATGATCGCGGCGCTGATCAGTGCCACCGCTTCCGGGTAGTTCAGCTTCAGGCCCCGCGCTCGCCTGCGTTCAGCCAGCAGCGCGGCGGTGAAGATCAGCAGCTTGTCTTTTTCGCGGGGGGTCAGTTCCATGGGGTAAGTCGGTGCGCTTGAGCGATGGAAGATGGTAACTTTGCGTGACAGGTTGCTTGCATACAAGACCGATGCCAGCTTGGTCCTACAACGCACCCCCCATGAAGCGAATCGCCATCCTGCAGAGCAACTACCTGCCATGGAAGGGCTACTTCGATCTGATGGCGTACGTGGACGAGTTCGTGTTCTACGACGAGGTTCAGTACACCAGGGGCGATTGGCGCAACCGCAACCGCATCAAGACGCCGCGCGGTCTGCAGTGGCTGACGGTGCCGGTGAGGTTCGATTTCAGGCACCGCACACCGGTGTGCGACATCGAGGTCGCTGGCGACCGCTGGCGGGCCTTGCACTGGAAGGCGATCACGCTGAACCATGCGCGTGCGCCGCACGCGGCCGCAGCGGTCGCGTTGCTCTCGCCGTTCTATGTCGGCGAGCCTCAGCGCAAGCTCAGCGACTGGAACCGACACAGCATTGCGGCGATCGCCCGGTTCCTGGGCATCGGCACGCGACTGGTCGACTCGACGTCCTACCCATCAGCGGCCAGCGATCCCACGCAGCGGCTGGTCGACATTTGCATGCAGGCGGGTGCCACGCATTACGTCAGCGGCCCTGCAGCGCGGGCCTACCTGCGAGAGTCGGCGTTCGCAGAGCGAGGCCTGGCGGTCGAGTGGTTCGACTACGACGGCTACCCGCCGTATCCACAGCTCTGGGGCGAGTTCGAACCCCAGGTGTCGGTGGTCGATCTGCTGTTCAATTGCGGGCACCACGCAGCGCGCTACCTGCGCCACACCCACAAGGACTGAGCCATGAGACGTGACCTCGTGATCTTCGGGATCACTGCGTATGCGAAGCAGATGCACCACTACTTCAGCACCAGCCCCGATCACCGTGTCGTCGCCTTCACCGCCGATGCGCAGTACATCACCGAGCCGTCGTTCTGCGGGCTGCCGGTGCTGCCCTTCGAAACCCTGACTGACGCCGCCCCGCCGGACCAGTTCGATCTGTACGTCGCCGTTGGCTACAACGGTGTCAACGAAGGCCGGCGTTCGAAGTACGTCGAGGCCAAGGCGAAGGGCTACACGCTGGCCAGCTATGTGCACGCGTCCGCGGTCGTGGCCAGCGGTGTGTCCGTCGGGGACAACACCTTCATCGGCGAGCTCACCGTGATCAAGCCGTTCGCAACGCTGGGCTGCGACCTCCAGATGGGCGCACACGTCCACATCGGCCACGACGCCGTGGTTCGAGACCACGCCTTTCTTGCGGCCGGCTGCAAGCTGCTGGGTGCGGTCGACATCGGTGAGTGCTGCTTCATCGGCGCCAGCGCCACCGTGCGAGACCACATCACCGTCGGCGCCCGATGCGTCGTGGGTGCGGGGGCGGTGATCCTGTCGGATTGCGAGCCCGAGGGCGTCTATCGGGCCACCGGCACGCCGCGGCGGGAGGGCGGCGTCCAGACCCTGCGCCGCATCTGAGCCGCCGATCGGTGCAGCGACGATGATTCCCTTCAATCGCCCCCACCTGACCGGACTCGAGTTCGTCCGCATGGCCGAAGCCCACAGCGCCGGCCAGCTCGCGGGCGACGGGCAGTTCACCAAGCACTGTGAAGCCCTGATTGCCGGGTTGACCCGCTCGCCCAGGGCGTTCCTGACGCACTCATGCACTGCCGCGCTCGAGATGGCCGCGCTGCTGGCCGACATCGGCCCGGGCGACGAGGTCATCATGCCGTCGTACACCTTCACCTCGACGGCCAACGCCTTCGTGCTCAGAGGTGGCGTGCCTGTGTTCGTGGACATCCGGGCCGACACGCTGAACATCGACGAGACGTTGATCGAATCGGCCATCACGCCGCGAACGCGGGCCATCGTCGCGGTGCATTACGCCGGTGTGGCCTGCGACATGGATGCCATCGCGCGCATCGCGCAGAGGCACGGCCTGCTGCTGATAGAAGACGCTGCACAGGCGCTGATGTCGAGCTTCGAGTCGCGACCACTGGGTTCGATCGGACAGATCGGATGTCTGAGCTTCCACGAGACCAAGAACATCATGTGCGGCGAGGGCGGTGCACTGCTCCTGAACGACCCGCGATTCGTCGAGCGCGCCGAGATGCTGCGCGACAAGGGCACCAACCGCAGCCGGTTCGTCCGGGGCCAGGTCGACAAGTACACCTGGTGCGACATGGGCTCGTCGTACGGTCCGGGTGAGCTGGTCGCCGCCTTCCTCGCCCCGCAGCTCGAGGCGGCACAGCCGATCACGCAACAGCGGCTCGACCTGTGGCATGCCTACCACGAGCTATTCGCCGACCACGAACGAACAGGGCGGCTGCGGCGACCGGTGGTTCCGTCCTGGGCGACCCACAACGCCCACATGTATTACCTGCTGCTGCCGCGCGCGATCGACCGCGCCGTTGTCATCCAGCGCATGCGCGAGCGCGGCGCGAGCCCGGTGTTCCATTACGTGCCACTGCATTCGTCGGTGGCAGGCCGCCGCTTCGGGCGCGCCCACGGCGAATTGAGCGTCACCGACGACCTCTCGGCGCGGCTGCTGCGCATGCCGCTGTGGATCGGTGTCGACGTGGCGGCGGTGGCGGACATCTTCGCTGCGGCACTGTCCGAGGCCGAGCGCGCCGCATGAAGATCGTCCACCTGGCCCAGGACGAAAAGTTCCTGCCGCTGGCGCGCTCACTGTTCGAGGAGGCGTTTCCCGGCGCGAACACCTTCGTCGTTTGCCGGCTCCCCAAGTACCAGCAGACGTTTCTGAAGCCCGAGGCGAGGGTCCGCTACCGACATCCGATGTTCTTTCTGCTGCCGTGGTTGATGCCCGAACTGCGTGGCGCCGACATGGTGGTGGTCCACTCGATGACCAAGCACCATGCGCGCGCACTTCGCGGGGCGCCGAAAGGCAGCCTGGTGGTCTGGATCGGCTACGGTTTCGATTACTACGGGCTGCTGTCGAACAGCATCGGCGGCTACTGGTTCGACAAGACCGAGGCGCTGCTGAGCCAGTTGGGACTGAAACAGCGTCAGCTGAAGGTGATGCGACCGCACGTCACCTCGGTGGCCGGGCGCGTCGATGTGTTCAGCGTCAACCCGGCCGAAGTCACGATGGTGCGCGATGCGTTGCCGCAACTGAAGGCCACCTACCATGCGTTGCCGTCGTTCACCGTCGAGGACACCTTCGCGCAGGGGGGCTGCCCGATGCGCGGGCCCGATGTGCTGCTGGGGCAGTCGGCGTCGCCGCACAACAACCACCTCGAGGTCTTCGATGTGCTGCGCGACGCTTTGCCGGCGACCTCGCGGCTGGTCGTGCCGTTGAGCTACGGCAACCCGATCTATGCCGACCACATCGAGCAGACCGGTCGCGAGATGTTTGGCGATCGATTCGTGTCGCTGCGCACCTGGATGACGATCGCCGATTACCAGCAACGGATCGCCGGCTGCGGGTTCATCGTGATGAATCACCGCCGGCAGAAGGCGGTGGGCAATATCAGCTCGGGGCTGTACCGGGGCGCCAAGGTGTTCTTGCAGCGCACCAACCCGCTGTTCGGCTTTTTCACCGAGCTGGGCGCCGTGGTGTTTCCCATCGACCTGCTGGGCACCGACCCGGTCGCTGCCTGGCAACCGCTCAGCGCCTGGCTCCAGCAGGCCAATCGCGAGGCCATCGAGCACCGTTTCGGCCGCGCCCAGGTGCTGGCCCGCGTCCGCGCGCTGGAGGGTTTCCGGGCAGATCATGGCCGGGCGGATTGACCTCAGGCCAGGACAGAGGGCCACGGGCGGCGCGGGTCATGGCAGGCATCCGCTGGCCAGGGCCGCGGCGGCGGCGCGGGTTTCGACGCCCAGCTTCTCGAACACATGCTCGAGGTGCTTGTTGACGGTGCGTGGGCTCATGCCGAGGATGTCGGCGATGTCGCGGTTGGTCTTGCCCTTGGCCAGCCAGGACAGCACCTCGGTCTCGCGCGGGGTCAGCGCCGCGTGGGCCAGGCGCGACGAGGCCTGGGTGTCTTCGCGCTGAAGTTCCAGCAGCAGCATGGTTTCACCCAGCATGGCGGTGCCCATGTTGCGCACCGACAGGGGAGGGTCGGTTCGGGTGTTGACCACCTGCGTGCTGTCGGCCTCCAGCGCGACATCGAGCGCCGCACGCAGGGCGATCGGCAGCTTGCCGTCGCCGCTGCCGTCTTCCAGTGCCTGCAGCCAGACGGCTGCCTGCGGCGAACGCCAGGCGATGCGGCCGAGCGCATCGACGAACACCACGCCGAGGCCGGCCACGTCGACCGCGTCGCGCGCCATCCGCGTGATGCGGGCATTGCGTGCATGGGTGTGCAGCCGTGCCAGCACCTCCTGCGCGCGCAGCGGTTTGACGACGTAGTCGACACCGCCGCACGCGAAGCCCTCGACCACGTTCGAGGTTTCCGACAGCCCGGTCATGAAGATTACCGGCACATGGGCCCAGGCCGGTGTTTCCTTGATGCGGCGGCAGGTGTCGAAGCCGG